>JADKFX010000001.1:1252500-3937500 GCA_016717265.1 Saprospiraceae bacterium | reverse complement strand
TTAGGATTTTAAAGGCGCCATCGTTTTGATTAAAACAGTTAATAGAATCCAGTTGATAATTTAATCGCAACGGCGCATAGGAAGTATTCAAAAAAATTACGCTATCACATCCTAAAGTATTATTAAGAATTAAAGTATCCAATCCTACCATAGCAGGCAAACAAGAAGTCATTAAAATTGTGGTCGTGTCCGAAGGTAGCAAAGTTGTAGTTTGAAAAACGACACTATCGCAGGTGTTGGTTGTAAAGATCAAAGTATCGATCCCAACGTTCGAAGGGTTGCAGGTAAACAGATTTGAAATGCTCGTGTCAGCAGGTGTAAAACGAATATCGGTGATGACTAAACTATCACACGTTGCTGTTGTAAATATTGTGGTATCGATACGAACATTATTTTGATTGCAAGTATTCAATTGCAAGTAAAGGGTATCTGCAGGAATAAAGCTGGTTGTTGTTTGAATAATACTATCACAACCAAAACGGTTACTAAGTTTTAGTGTAATGGTGCCAGCCTGAGAAAGAAGACAAGAATTTTTTGAAATAAAAACCGAATCCGAAGGATTTAAAAGAATGGTTTCAATAACAATACTATCGCAGCCTAGCTGATTTAAGAAAGCTTTAGTGAAGAATCCGGTTTTACTTGGATCGCAGGTAGCACTTTGTATAAAATTGCTGTCTATACGAAGTGCGATGTGAGAAGTAATTACGAGACTATCACAATTGCCAACGTTAAAAATGGTGGTGTCAATATAATTTTTAGAAAGACCACATTCTTGTTTGAGAAGTTGTGTAATTTGTTGAGCAGTAAAAATCGTATTTACAGTTACAATACTATCGCAGCCAAAATTATTTTTGAGATTTGTAACGACAACACCTTGCTTTGTGGAATCACAAGTAAAATTCTGAATCAAGATACTGTCAGTAGGCAAAGGAATATGTTCAGTAATTAAAAGAGAATCACAAAATTGACCGGAGACAATAATGGTATCATTAAAAGTATTTTGAATCAGACAGCTAAAATTCTGAGTTACTGATTGATGAATAGTGTTTAATTGATATTGGTAAAAAATGACAGAATCACAACCGTTAGAATTGAGTAGATAGATTGTGTCGGTTAATTTTTGATTTGGATCACAGGTATTTAAAGAAATCAAAGTAGAATCGGAAAGTCGTTTTATTTTTTGATGAATGACAATACTATCACAACCATTCACAGTATATTTATTCGTATCAATTGTATTACTTGTAAATGCACAGGAGTATTCGGTAATTCTAAAAGTATCGCTATTACTTCGGTATAAAAAACTTGCGGTTGTGCTATCTGAATTTCCACAACGATCTTTTGCATAAAAAGTAACTTTAAGAGGATTTTTTGTAGTATCCCCATTAAAATTAGATGAAAGAATTACGGTATCACAGTCGGTACTAACTTTTGAAAAACCAAAGAATTTTAGCCAGTTTCTTAAAGAATCAATTGTATTAGGAATACAAACATAATTTTTAGATTGTGCTTGTATTGTAAATTTTGGTGCGAGTGTATCTTTTACGATAAAGGCAGCAGATTCAACATGCTCTTGTCCGCAATGATCTATTGCAATAAAATCAACTACCGTGCTGTCGCAATATTTTTTTGGAAGTCGATCTACATAAAATCTCCAGCTTACAGCGCCACACACATCGGCTGCAATTGCATATCCATTCTTTTTAATCCAGTCATTAAATTCTTTAACAATATCCTGTTCGCAATACACAACCTTAGTTTCGGGTAATTTTATAAATTCAGGTGGTGTTTTATCAATAATATCTATAATCTGATTTTCAAATGCAATATTTCCGCAAGCATCTTTAATGGTCCATTCACGGGTAATTTTAGAAGTGCAAGGATTAATAATTTCTTTAGATTCTTTGAAACTTACCGCTGGATTTATATCACAATTATCAGTGATGTCCAGTTTTGGAACTTTTGGAATATCTTTTTCACATTCTACTTCAAGATCATCTTGTGGATTGTTTACAACTGGTTTTTCTTGATCATTTGGACATTCAAAAATTTTTATATCATCGATCAACATACCAATCTGACCATATGAAGGGGTACCGCCTGAATCTGAAAATTCCATATCTGCAGAGCTTGCTTGTGCAGTAAAATTATAGGATGCTTTCAACCAAATAACATTACCAGGGTTATTTGCACTCCAACTTACATTTAACCAATTTCCTTTTGCTATTCTTAAAGAAGCGCTATAATTTCCTGGTAATAAAAAAATTGCATAATAAAATTCAATGGTGTAAAGATATCCAGGGGTTAATCCTGTTAGGGGGTACTTCATGGTTCCGGGTCCACTGGCAAATCCTGGTGATCCATATAAGTCAACATAATTTGAAGGGCCGTTTGGATTGCCATAGCTCGTCATAATATAATGATCTTTATCAACATGGTCTACGCTGCCGGTTGTAATATTCCAAGGACCCATAAAGCTGCCCGAAAAATAATTATTAAACCATCCGGGTGGGGGATCTGGACCAAATTCAAAGTCAAGACCAGGAAAATTCATTTCTTGAACTGTGCCGCAACAGCATTTTACCTGAGCCTGTACATTTTTAGTTTGATACCAAAATAAAAACAAATAAAACACCCATAAGTGATATGGAGTCTTTCTAAAATTTGAGACTAAGAATTTCATTTGATTAAGCTAAGATCGCCGAATAATTCAACTGCATCACCATCCTGAATTCGTATTTTAGCATAATAAATATAAACGGCAGGATTCATTTGCTCTCCATGAAATTTACCATTCCATCCAGCCGTGGGTATATTAACCGGAACATTTTTAGCTTCAAATAATTTATTTCCCCAGCGGTCATAAATAAATAAGATTTCTACAATTGCCTGATCAAATCCTTGGATATAGAAATAATCATTGATGTTATCGCCATTAGGAGAAAAGACATTGGGAGCAAAAACATTCCCAGATTTTTTAACCCGGATAAAAATGGAGTCTAAACTATTACATCCCCGGTCATCAATAGCAAGTGTATAAATCCAGCTATCCTGATCGATGATTACATCAATTTGATTGCAACTAACACAATTGGTAATATTAGTAGGTTGCCAAAAAATAGTTTGTAAATTTTTATTGGATATTAAATTAAGTTGCACACGAGTTCCTTGTTTAACTTCGAGATCATTTCCTAAATCGGTAATCAATTCCGTTGGATTCTCTAATGTAAACAAAATAGAATCGGTCAAACAACCCTGATTGTCTTTGACAAAGACTTCATAGTTACCCGGAACTAAATTATGGATTTGATTTTGATTTGTAAGAATTGTATTATTGAAATAAATTTCAAAGGGTGAACCAAAATCAATACTATTTAGGATTTTAAAGGCGCCATCGTTTTGATTAAAACAGTGAATAGAATCCAGTTGATAATTTAATCGCAACGGTGCATAGGAAGTATTGATAAAAATTACGCTATCACATCCTAAAGTATTATTAAGAATTAAAGTATCCAATCCTACCATAGCAGGCAAACAAGAAGTCAATAAAATTGTGGTCGTGTCCGAAGGTAGCAAAGTTGTAGTTTGAAAAACGACACTATCGCAGGCCTTGGTTGTAAAGATCAAAGTATCGATCCCAACGTTCGAAGGATTGCAGGTAAACAGATTTGAAATGCTCGTGTCAGCAGGTGTAAAACGAATATCGGTGATGACTAAACTATCACACGTTGCTGTTGTAAATATTGTGGTATCGATACGAACATTATTTTGATTGCAAGTATTCAATTGCAAGTAAAGGGTATCTGCAGGAATAAAGCTGGTTGTTGTTTGAATAATACTATCACAACCAAAACGGTTACTCAGTTTTAGTGTAATGGTGCCAGCCTGAGAAAGAAGACAAGAATTTTTTGAAATAAAAACCGAATCCGAAGGATTTAAAAGAATGGTTTCAATAACAATACTATCGCAGCCTAGCTGATTTAAGAAAGCTTTAGTGAAGAATCCGGTTTTAGTTGGATCGCAAGTAGCACTTTGTATAAAATTGCTGTCTATACGAAGTGCGATGTGAGAAGTAATTACGAGACTATCACAATTGCCAAAGTTAAAAATGGTGGTGTCAATATAATTTTTAGAAAGACCACATTCTTGTTTGATAAGTTGTGTAATTTGTTGAGCAGTAAAAATTGTATTTACAGTTACAATACTATCGCAGCCAAAATTATTTTTGAGATTTGTAACAACAACACCTTGCTTTGTGGAATCACAAGTAAAATTCTGAATCATGATACTGTCAGTAGGCAAAGGAATATGTTCAGTAATTAAAAGAGAATCACAAAATTGACCGGAGACAATAATGGTATCATTAAAAGCATTTTGAATCAGGCAGCTAAAATTCTGAGTTACTGATTGATGAATAGCGTTTAATTGATATTGGTAAAAAATGACAGAATCACAACCATTAGAATTGAGTAAATAGATTGTGTCGCTTAATTTTTGATTTGGGTTACAAGTGTTTAAAGAAATCAAAGTAGAATCAGAAAGTTGTTTTATTTTTTGATGAATGACAATACTATCACAACCGTTCACGGTATATTTATTAGTATCAATAGTATTACTAGTAAAGGCACAGGAGTATTCGGTAATTCTAAAAGTATCGCTATTACTTCGGTATAAAAAACTTGCGGTTGTGCTATCTGAATTTCCACAACGATCTTTTGCATAAAAAGTAACTATTAGAGGATTTTTTGTAGTATCCCCATTAAAATTAGATGAAAGAATTACCGTATCGCAATCGGTACTAACTTTTGAAAAACCAAAGAATTTTAGCCAGTTTCTTAAAGAATCAATTGTATTAGGAATACAAACATAATTTTTGGATTGTGCTTGTATTGTAAATTTTGGTGCGCTCGTATCACGAACAATAAATGATGCAAATTTAGAAGTTTCTTTTCCGCAATGGTCGATAGCTATAAATTCACTCAAGATGGTGTCACAACTTGTTTTAGGGACTCTTTCGAAGTTATTTCGCCAACTTACTAGTCCGCATAGATCACTTGCTAATGAATTACCATGTTTGTTAATCCAGTCATTAAATTCTTTGATTACATCTTTATCACAAAATACAATTTTTGTTTCAGGGTCTTTTGTAAATTCAGGTGGATTTTTATCAATTATATTGATTACTTGATCTTCTATTGTAATATTATCACAAGCATCTTTGATCGTCCATTTGCGGGTAATTTTTTTAAAACATAAATCAAAAATTTCGATGGTTTCTTTAAGACTTACAGATGGGTTAAGGTCACAATTGTCACTCAACATTAAATTCATAATCTTGGGAATATCTTTCTCGCATTCTACTTCCAGATCTTCAGGAGGATTTAAAACGACAGGAACCTCAAGATCAGCTGGGCATTCAAATATTTGAATATCATCAATCAGCATACCACAACATGGTGTGGATCCACTTCCAATAAATTCCATAATTGCTGTTGAACCATTAGCGGTAAAATTATAAGTTGCAGATAGCCAAATCACATCTCCAGGATTAGACGCATTCCACGAAACATTTAGTAAAGAACCGCCATTAACCGTCAATCTAGCTGAAACACTTGATGCGAAGGAATGGATTGCATACCAAAAAGAAATTGTATATATATTTCCAGCGGTAAGTCCTGTTAAAGTATACGATGCAGATCCCTGATTGAAGCCATGTAAATCCATATGTTGTGTTGAACCATTTGGATTGCCAGCACCTAAATTTAAATGACCAGGATCGTGAATACTTATAGAACCAGATGTAATATTCCAGCCATTATAATTATCGCCGGCTATATAATCGATCCATCCACCCGATGGAGCCATAGGAGGAGATTCAAAATCAAGATTTGGATAGCTAAGTTCAGCCGGAATACCACAACAACAATTATTTTGACTAAATAAGAAATTATGTGCAATGAAGCAAATACAAAATGTTAGGATTAAATTTTTTGGTTGTTCAAGTACAGAAGCGACATAATTCTTTCTCATTTAATTAAATTGACATCACCGAATAATTCAACTGCATCACCATCCTGAATTCGTATTTTAGCATAATAAATATAAACGGCAGGATTCATTTGGTCTCCATGAAATTTACCATTCCATCCAGCCGTGGGTATATTAACCGGAACATTTTTAGCTTCAAATATCTTATTTCCCCAACGGTCATAAATAAATAAGATTTCTACAATTGCTTGATCAAATCCTTGAATATAGAAATAATCATTGATGTTATCGCCATTAGGAGAAAAGACATTGGGAGCAAAAACATTCCCAGATTTTTTAACCCGGATAAAAATGGAGTCTAAACTACTGCAATTCCGGTCATCAATGGCAAGTGTATAAACCCAGGTATCCTGATCGATGATTACATCAATTTGATTGCAACTAACGCAATTGGAAATATTAGTAGGTTGCCAAAAAATAGTTTGTAAATTCTTATTGGATATTAAATTAAGTTGCACACGAGTTCCTTGTTTAACTTCGAGATCATTTCCTAAATCGGTAATTAATTCCGTTGGATTCTCTAATGTAAACAAAACAGAATCGGTCAAACAACCCTGATTGTCTTTGACAAAGACTTCATAGGTACCCGGAACTAAATTATGGATTTGACTTTGATTTGTAAGAATTGTATTATTGAAATAAATTTCAAAGGGTGAACCAAAATCAGTACTATTTAGGATTTTAAAGGCGCCATCGTTTTGATTAAAACAGTGAATAGAATCCAGTTGATAATTTAATTGCAACGGTGCATAGGAAGTATTCATAAAAATTACGCTATCACATCCTAAAGTATTATTAAGAATTAAAGTATCCAATCCTACCATAGCAGGCAAACAAGAAGTCATTAAAATTGAGGTCGTGTCCGAAGGTAGTAAAGCTGTTGTTTGAAAAACGACACTATCGCAGGTGTTGGTTGTAAAGATTAAAGTATCGATCCCAACGTTCGAAGGATTGCAGGTAAACAGATTTGAAATGCTTGTGTCAGCAGGTGTAAAACGAATATCGGTGATGACTAAACTATCACACATTGTTGTTGTAAATATTGTGGTATCGATACGAACATTATTTTGATTGCAAGTATTCAATTGCAAGTAAAGGGTATCTGCAGGAATAAAGCTGGTTGTTGTTTGAATAATACTATCACAACCAAAACGGTTACTAAGTTTTAGTGTAATGGTGCCAGCCTGAGAAAGAAGACAAGAATTTTTTGAAATAAAAACCGAATCCGAAGGATTTAAAAGAATGGTTTCAATAACAATACTATCGCAGCCTAGCTGATTTAAGAAAGCTTTAGTGAAGAATCCGGTTTTACTTGGATCGCAAGTAGCACTTTGTATAAAATTGCTGTCTATACGAAGTGCGATGTGAGAAGTAATTACGAGACTATCACAATTGCCAAAGTTAAAAATGGTGGTGTCAATATAATTTTTAGAAAGACCACATTCTTGTTTGACAAGTTGTGTAATTTGTTGAGCAGTAAAAATTGTATTTACAGTTACAATACTATCGCAGCCAAAATTATTTTTGAGATTTGTAACAACAACACCTTGCTTTGTGGAATCGCAAGTAAAATTCTGAATCATGATACTGTCAGTAGGCAAAGGAATATGTTCAGTAATTAAAAGAGAATCACAAAATTGACCGGAGACAATAATGGTATCATTAAAAGCATTTTGAATTAAACAGCTAAAATTCTGAGTTACTGATTGATGAATAGCGTTTAATTGATATTGGTAAAAAATGGCAGAATCACAACCATTAGAATTGAGTAAATAGATTGTGTCGGTTAATTTTTGATTTGGATCACAGGTATTTAAAGAAATCAAAGTAGAATCAGAAAGTCGTTTTATTTTTTGATGAATGACAATACTATCACAACCATTCACGGAATATTTATTCGTATCAATAGTATTACTAGTGAAGGCACAAGAGTATTCGGTAATTCTAAAAGTATCGCTTCCGTTTCGATAAGAGAATATAGCAGTACTACTGTCAATATTTCCGCAACGATCTTTCGCATAAAAAGTAACAGTAATTGGATTTTTAGTAGAGTCACCATCAAAAGTATTGCTTAGAATAGTTGTATCGCAATCTTTCGTATTTATAGAGAAGCCACTAGACATTAACCAGACATTAAGTGAATCTCTGATAGCAGGAACGCAAAAGAAATTTTTGGATTGAGCTTGGGTAATAAATTTGGGTGCTGTGGTATCTCTTACAATAAAAGTTGCAGATTCAACATTTTCTTGTCCGCAATGATCAATTGCTATAAAATCAACTACAATACTGTCACAATATAATTTTGGAAGTCGACTAATAAAAGATCTCCAACTTATGGCACCGCATTCATCTGTTGCAATAGCATTTCCATTAAATTTCATCCAGTCATTAAATTCTTTAAGTACATCTTGGTCACAATGCACAACTTTATTTTCTGGTAATTTTGTAAATTGAGGTGGTGTTTTATTAATAATATCAATTATCTGATTTTCTTTTGTAATATTTCCACAAGCATCTGTAATTGTCCATTCACGGGTAATTTTTGAAGTACAAGGATTACTAATTTCTTTTGTTTCTTTAAAAACAACGATTGGATTTATATCACAACTATCAGAAATATCCAATTTGGGTGCTTTCGGTACATCCTTATCACATTCAATTTCCAAATCATCTTGTGGATTGTTTACAACTGGTTTTTCTAGATCATTTGGACATTCAAAGATTTTTAAATCATCGATTAGCATACCGATTCCATAAGTAGCCGAGCTCGGACCGGTATCAGTCATTGACAAATTTGTTGATGCAGCTAATGCTGTAAATGAATACGATTTTTTTAACCAGATTACACTACCAGGATTATTTGCAGTCCAATTTGCATTTAACCAAGCTCCATTTCCAATTTTTAAATTTGCTGAAAAGTTACCATTTGCCGTAAATGTAGCATACCAAAGTTCAATTGTGTAAACATAACCAGGAGTTAAGCCCGTTAAGGTGTATTCTATAGTACCTACAGTACTTCCGCCTGGTGCAGAGCCAAACAAATCAATAAAGTTTGATGCTCCATTCGGATTGCCAAAAGCTAAACCTCCACAATAGTCTTTATCGCCGTGGTCAACAATTCCTTGCGTTATAGTCCAGGGTCCAAGATTGCTTACAGCAAAATAATAATTATATCCTGCAGGAGCAGGAATTGGATCTAATTCAAAATCAAAGCCTGGAAAATCTAACTCATTTGGTGTTCCACAACAACAATTTATTTGTGCATATGAATTAAAAACCAGGAATAGGAGAAAACAGCTTAATGCTATTTGAATTATTGAAAGTCTATTATTTAAGATTTTAGGAAATTGAATCATTTAATTAAATTGACATCACCAAATAATTCCACCACATCAACATCCTGAATTCGTATTTTAGCATAATAAATATATACACCAGGATTCATGTTTCTATTTTGATGTTTACCATTCCATCCAGCTGTTGGTATATTAACTGGTACATTATAGGTTTCAAATAATTTATTACCCCAGCGGTCATAAATAAATAAGATTTCTACAATTGCCTGATCAAATCCTTGAATATAGAAATAATCATTGATGTTATCGCCATTAGGAGAAAAGACATTGGGAGCAAAAACATTCCCAGATTTTTTAACTCGAATAAAAATGGAGTCTAAACTACTGCAATTCCGGTCATCAATGGCAAGTGTATAAACCCAGGTATCCTGATCGATGATTACATCAATTTGATTGCAACTAACGCAATTGGAAATATTAGTAGGTTGCCAAAAAATAGTTTGTAAATTCTTATTGGATATTAAATTAAGTTGCACACGAGTTCCTTGTTTAACTTCGAGATCATTTCCTAAATCGGTAATTAATTCCGTTGGATTCTCTAATGTAAACAAAACAGAATCGGTCAAACAACCCTGATTGTCTTTGACAAAGACTTCATAGGTACCCGGAACTAAATTATTGATTTGATTTTGATTTGTAAGAATTGTATTATTGAAATAAATTTCAAAGGGTGAACCAAAATCAGTACTATTTAGGATTTTAAAGGCGCCATCGTTTTGATTAAAACAGTGAATAGAATCCAGTTGATAATTTAATTGCAACGGCGCATAGGAAGTATTCATAAAAATTACGCTATCACATCCTAAAGTATTATTAAGAATTAAAGTATCCAATCCTACCATAGCAGGCAAACAAGAAGTCAATAAAATTGTGGTCGTGTCCGAAGGTAGCAAAGTTGTAGTTTGAAAAACGACACTATCGCAGGTGTTGGTTGTAAAGATCAAAGTATCGATCCCAACGTTCGAAGGGTTGCAGGTAAACAAATTTGAAATGCTCGTGTCAGCAGGTGTAAAACGAATATCGGTGATGACTAAACTATCACACGTTGCTGTTGTAAATATTGTGGTATCGATACGAACATTATTTTGATTGCAAGTATTCAATTGCAAGTAAAGGGTATCTGCAGGAAGAAAGCTGGTTGTTGTTTGAATAATACTATCACAACCAAAACGGTTACTCAGTTTTTGTGTAATGGTGCCAGCCTGAGAAAGAAGACAAGAATTTTTTGAAATAAAAACCGAATCCGAAGGATTTAAAAGAATGGATTCAATAACAATACTATCGCAGCCTAGCTGATTTAAGAAAGCTTTAGTGAAGAATCCGGTTTTAGTTGGATCGCAAGTAGCACTTTGTATAAAATTGCTGTCTATACGAAGTGCGATGTGAGAAGTAATTACGAGACTATCACAATTGCCAAAGTTAAAAATGGTGGTGTCAATATAATTTTTAGAAAGACCACATTCTTGTTTGATAAGTTGTGTAATTTGTTGAGCAGTAAAAATTGTATTTACAGTTACAATACTATCGCAGCCAAAATTATTTTTGAGATTTGTGACGACAACACCTTGCTTTGTTGAATCGCAGCTAAAATCCTGAATGCTTGTGCTATCCTTGCGCAAAGGAATATGTTCAGTAATTAAAAGAGAATCACAAAATTGACCGGAGACAATAATGGTATCATTAAAAGTATTTTGAATCAGACAGCTAAAATTCTGAGTGACTGATTGATGAATAGCGTTTAATTGATATTGGTAAAAAATGACAGAATCACAACCATTTGAATTGAGTAAATAGATTGTGTCGGTTAATTTTTGTTTTGGATCACAGGTATTTAAAGAAATCAAAGTAGAATCAGAAAGTCGTTTTATTTTTTGATGAATGACAATACTATCACAACCATTCACAGTATATTTATTCGTATCAATAGTATTACTTGTAAAAGCACAAGAGTATTCGGTAATTCTAAAAGTATCGCTATTACTTCGGTATAAAAAACTTGCGGTTGTGCTATCTGAATTTCCACAACGATCTTTTGCATAAAAAGTAACTTTAAGAGGATTTCTTGTAGTGTCTCCATTAAAATTAGATGAAAGAATTACGGTATCACAGTCGGTACTAACTTTTGAAAAGCCAAAGAATTTTAGCCAGTTTCTTAAAGAATCAATTGTATTAGGAATACAAACATAATTTTTGGATTGTGCCAGAATTATAAATTTTGGTGCGCTCGTATCACGAACAATAAAAGAAGCAAATTCAGAGGTTTCTTGTCCGCAATGATCTTTAACAATAAACTCTGTAAGTATTGTGTCGCAATATTTTTTTGGAATTCTATCAAAACTTGTTCGCCAGGTAACAGGTCCACAAAGATCCATGGCAGTTCCGTTTCCATTTTTTTTAATCCAGTCATTAAATTCTTTGACTACATCTTTATCACAGAATACAATTTTTGTTTCTGGTAATTTTGTAAATTGAGGTGGTGTTTTATCAATAACATCTATTATTTGTTCCTCTATGTTTATATTTCCACAGATATCTTTTACTTCCCATTTCCGGGTGATTTTTTTTGTACACGGATCAATGTTTTCTCTGGTTTCTTTGAAACTAATAATTGGATTTGGATCACAATTATCGGATACATCTAATTTTGGGACTTTTGGAACTTCACTTTCACACTCAACTTCAAGATCATTTTGCAAATTATTTATAGTTGGCATTTCAATATCGCCAGGGCATTCAAATATATGAATATCATCGACCAGTGTTCCAGCAAAATTCATTGGCCCTGTACTACTAAACTCCATAGTGGCAGCACTTGCTAAAGCAGTAAACATATAAGATTCTTTGCGCCATGCAACAGCACCTGAAACATTGACCGTCCAACTAACATTTAACCAAACACCATTTGCTATTTTCAAAGTACCATCTGATGAAAATCCACCACCATTTTGAGCAGTCCAAAAGTCAATCCGATACTGGTTTCCGGGAGTAAGGCCAAACAAATCATAAGAAATAGCACCAAAACCTGGTGACCCGTGGAGGTCTATGAAAAAGCTGGAGCCATTTGGATTTCCAGCACCTAAGTTACCAACGCCTCCATCACAATGGTCTATGGTTGCTCGGGTTACCGTCCAGCCTCCAAAATTTGAGCCAACCCCATAAGTAAAAAAGGTATTTGGAGAAGGCGAAGGTCCGGCTTCAAAATCCAGATTTGGAAAGAAAATCTCATTAAACTGACCGCAACAACAGCCACCGCCGCCTTTTAATTCATTCGTTTTAATAGGGTACAATATTCCCAATTGGGAATTTATACCTAAAACATAAACTAATAGTATTGCTGATAGTAGCAGTTTTTTCACACTTATAGGGATACAGAACCATAAAGTTGAGAATAATTCTGTAACTCAGCATATATTTTTATTTTACAATTTATAATTAGTTTATTCATCAAGATAGCCAAATTTTCCATTTCGAAAATCTAAAAATGCTTCTTGAATTTCCGCCTCAGTATTCATTACAAAGGGTCCATATGCTGCAATGGGCTCATGAATGGGTTCTCCTGCCATAAATAACATCGTAGCTCCGGATTTGCTTATAAATTGAACTTTATGGCCATCATTTTTAAACAAAACCAGGTGATCTTGGGTAGCAAGTTCTTCACTGAAATAGCTTGCCTCTCCTTCTATTATCAGCATACAGCAATTAAAGGATTCTTCAATTGTAGTTTCAAAAATGCCACCTGCTTGTAAGGTAATTTTATAAAGTAACACCGGACTAAAGGTTTTAGCCGGACCCTTTACACCTTGGTATTCTCCGGCAATGATTTCAACAATTCCACCATTTAAAGGATATATAGCAATATCTGATTTAGTGATTTCCTGATAGCGGGGAGTAGTCATTTTAAATTGAGCTGGAAGATTTACCCACAGTTGGGCCATATGAAAAATTCCGCCTTGTTTGCTAAATTCTTTTTCATGATATTCCTTATGTAAAACGCCTGAACCAGCTGTCATCCATTGAACATCACCATCTTGAATAATACCATGATTACCAGCACTATCATGATGGGCAATTTTGCCTTGAAATGAAATGCTAACAGTCTCAAATCCGCGGTGTGGGTGGACTCCGACACCTCTGGGGTTCTCACTTGGACTAAATTCAAATTTTGAATTGTAATCCAACATAAAAAAAGGGCTCATTCTGTGCAAATCATTAAACCCATTGCCTGGAAAGAAATGGTGGACCCTAAAACCATCACCAACCATATGTGGTTTTGGTGGAGGTATTATCTTTTCTATTGTTCTGAATTCTTGCATGGAACTAAAACAATTTTTAGTGATTTGAGTTTTTCAAAGCTGTAAATTATAATCTAATTGCTGTATTATTTGCAATTCTTTAAAATGAATATCGTTATCAAAATTGAAAAGTTTAAAGTAATTTGATAAGATGATGATATTCTATTTTAGCTTTTAAAAATCGATTCAATTTCTTATATTTACAGGAAATGTTTTATAAATTTAAAATTAGAGCTATGGAAAATCTAAAATTGCTTTCAAGATTACAACTTAACCAAAATACAATGTTTTATAAATCATATATATATATATATATGATTATTTTAATATGTAATTGTATTGGTTTAAGTCAATCTGGAGAACCCTGCGATGCTTCTAAAATTGGAGCGTTATCAAAATCATTTATAGATCCCAATTCCAATCCTTCACAATTTCCTAAAGTTTGTATTAAGATAAAATTTCATTTTGTTAAAGAGAATCGTCCTACATCTGAAACAGTTCCATCAGAACGGATTTATGCAGATTGGTTAAATGGACTTAATACTGCATATGAATCAGGAAATATACATTTTACATTTGATGGTGATTGTCCGGATGTAGTTGATTTAGGCCAAGATACAATACCTTCCGGTTTTGCTGCTTGGTATAAAATTAGGAATAATCCTGGTTTATTTGGATATGATGCTAATGCAATCAATATTTATGCTACTTCCAAATTTGGTGGAGGTGCAGGAATTCGTGGAGATAATATATTAATGTCTGCTGGACCTATTCCAACTTTAGTTCATGAATTGGGTCATACCCTTGGATTGTGGCATACCTTTGGAAAAGGTAATCCGGATTATTACAGAACACCATTTGAACATCCATGGGAATGCAAAGATGGAACAAATCTTAATGGACATCAAAGTGATGGCATAGCAGATACCCCTGCAGACGCCTATACAATGGATTTAGATAATGATGGTTTAGCAGATGAATGGGATTGGTTTAATAATTCAGCTTGTCTCCAAAAGCAAGAAATTAATTCGTATCCAGATGATTGTAATGATACTACTTTGGATTGGACAATTCCTTTAGATAATTGGATGTCATACTATGGCAATTGCAAGGAGAAAAAATTTACAAATGGACAGTATGAAGTAATGCATGAATTTATAGTTAATTCATTCCAGGCAGCGGTGGTAACAGATTGTGAAAATGATCCTTATTTCAATCCGGTGGATTGCCAGAATTCGGATATTATTATAGATCAACCAACAATTTGGCAAAATGGAACAATGCAACTTTGTAAGAATCAGAAAATACTGATTGAAGGAAGTGGTTCGTTGACCTTAATAAATTATAAAATAACAAAGCAGGATGGCCCATATCCCAATTGTCCAGGATTATCCAAGCTTGGCAATTGGGATGGTATCTATTTATACCCATATACTACAGGATCTGGACTTCCAAATGGACCGGCACTTCGAGTTTTAGGTAATTCAATAATAGAGTATTCAGAGAACGGTATAAATGCATTTAATTTTGATAAAATCGAATTTAGTAATAGTGTATTTAGAAATAATGGTCTTGGAATATATGCCAGAAATGGCCTTCAAGGATTGCTTATTACGAATAATAGTTTAATTGATGCAAGTGCAAGTAAAGCATTGCGTGAAATTTACCTTAATAATTGCAGAGGATCAATTATAAATAGTATCATCTCGGGTTCAGGAATGAATACAGGTATTTTTTCTTATTACGGTGCCTTGTATATTTCAAAATCACGAATAGAATCTTTTCAAACAGTTATAGAAAAAGAGCAGGATAAAATCACAGGAGGATTTCAAGAATCCTTTGGTAGTTCTGGTTCAGGATTGGTGATTCAAAATTCAGATCTGATTTCTAGTTATGATAAATATCAGGCAATACGAATACAGGGATGTAAAGATGTGTATGTATATAAGAATTATATACATGGTTCTATAAGTGCAACTGGTATAAGTTCAGGAAATTGGCTTTCTAATAATTTTAAATTTAATGTTTTAATAATTTCACCACAAAACGACTATCTATTTAGCAATAACTTATTTTATGGAAGCCAGCTAGAATTGTACAATGCACAAAGTTTAACCAATGCAATATGCAATCGTTGGCAAACTGATGGGACAAATGCTGTAGCAGCAAATGCGTATCCTTTAAAGGCAAGTTGGGGTAGTAAAAATATGTCTTCAGGAAATCAGCATGTTGCAAGCACAAGTCCTACTATGAATTCAGCGGATCCAAGACAAGAAATAACAAATTATTTTGATCAACAAAATCCACTTGAAGAATTTCAATATCAAGGAGAATTTAAAGGAGGTGAATCTGATTTACCTATAGCTACTTGTTTATATGATTATAAATCAGGAGTTAGACAATATGATAATAATCAAATTGAGGATTGTGATACCATTCAACTCTTGCAGACATGGGATTCGCTAAACTATCAATTAGTTTTACAGAATCAAGAACTGGAAACGGAAATAGATTCGATTCAAATTGTAATTTTAAAAGGACAAATCAGTGAGCTTTCTTTTCAAAAATCAGCAATTTCAAGTAAAGCGCTTCGTTGTTTGAGAGCAATAAATCTGCAATCGCAACTATATCTTGACTGGGTTAACAAATTAGATCCAGAGTTAATAACTTTAAATCAAATCAGTGAACTTTGGAATAACGAAAATTTTGAAGCAATTGCTTTAGTATCTGGTATCAGTTTAGAAGCTAATAATGACTTTCAGGTCTTAGTAAATGCAGCCCAAATGCTTGCCGACTTTGTTTCAGATTCTGTAAATATTTATGCATTATCACTAGAACAATTGCAAGGTTTAAATTCAATTGCTCATCAATCTTATGGTGATTATTCAAATGAACTTAGGGCCTGGCTAAATGCGTATTATAGCATACAAATTGATTGGCCTCTGCCTTTATGGCCTTATGCTTCCAAATCTAAAGCCGGTAAAAAGAAAGAAGCATCGCATTTTAAAATTATCCCAAATCCATTTGAAGATTGTTTCCAAATCAGGTTATCTGAAAATGAATATTCAGAATTAAACTTTAAGATTGGTATTTATGACAACCAAGGCAAGAAGGTATTTAATGCTGAATGTAAATTGAACGAATATCTCTGTTTGCCTTCACTTTTGCGTGGTTCGATTTATTTTATTAGAATATATGATTTAACCGGAAATCAGATTGAAGCCAGCAAAGTAATATTCAAATAAATAGTCAAATCAAAAGGAATTTTTAATAACCCAAAAAAATAACTTATGAAATCAACTATTTGTATAATAGTTTTTATTTGTTTTGGAATACCCGTTTTGTGTCAAACCCTTTTCAGTATTATTCCTCCAATAAAAGGTGGAGATAAAGGACAATCCATTCTTTTTGTAGCTGCAGCAGATTCTAATGGAATCGCAGTTTTAGGAAACTATCCTTATTATGAAAACGGAGATAGCAGCCAATATAAAATTCAAGCATATTTTGCTCGATTTGACTATACCGGAAAGCTATTGTTTCAAAAAAATTTGATACCAACGACTGTTTCTCCATTCATATTATACCGACTTCCATTTATCAAGAAGAATGATTCCATTTATTACCATTATATTTATTCATATCCAAAAGATTCTCTGTTATATAGTCCTGTAATATATGAGCTTAATATAAAGAATGGGGATATTATTCGTGCAAAGGAAATTCAAGTACCAAAGGATTCTGGAACAGGTATAACAATTTTTGGTGGGTTTTTAGAGCATCCTAATAGGATTTTATTGATTAATTCAATTCAAAAAGACAAAGTAAGATATGCAAAAATATTAATATTGGATTCTTTATTTAATATAAGGGATCAATTTGATTTTAATGTTTATCCATTTTATTATTTTGTTCCTAAAAAAATATTTTGCCAAATTAATGAGAATATTGAATTGGTCGGATATGTAATGAATAAAGCTACCGATACGATCTATCCCGCTTTTATAAAATTTGATTTGACGCACAAAATTCAAAAATTATTAGTAAAAAAGGAATTATTAAATTTTTCATTTGCAGGTTTTGAGCATTATGCAATTATCAAAAATCCAGATTTAACCTGGGTCATCCAGATAGATAAAAACATTGAAAAACAAAATGGTCCGATTACAGATAATGTAATAGCATATATAATGAAATTTAGCCCTGAATGGGATACCTTAATATGGTCAACTCGAATACAAGCTCCAAATCCAAATAATATGAAGCTGTTTTCACATTATTCACTTGTAAAATGTATGGATGGCAGCGGATACATTGCTTCTGGAGATGTTTCTCAAGCCCCAAGGGACTCTACTGCATATGGTATTCTGTTTAAAGTGGGCCCGAACGGAGATAGCTTATGGTATAAAAAGTATTATGCATTAGGTCCAGATCAAAGCTCCTGGAGTGTAGAAATGCACCCAATCACCCCAACCCCCTTTAACACCTATGTTGTTCCAGGTTTTGTTGGTGATCGTAAATCTCAAACAACAAAACCTTGGTTATTACATTTTGATACGGATGGTTGTATTGTACCAGGATGCAATATAACAGTAAATAATAATGAGATTTTAAAGGGAAGGATCTCAGCATTTAAATTCTATCCTAATCCAATAATAGGTAATCAATTATATTTTCTAAGCAGGATTACCAAAGTAGATAAATGCAAGTTCAAACTGCTTGATGTCAATGGGCAATCTTTTGCAAACTGTATTTTTGAAGCGAATGAAAATGCACAGTATATTTTACAAATACCAACTACGATTCCAAATGGAATGTATATTGTTGAAATCACAGGAAAGAATTTTATTCAATCAGAAAAAATCGAGATTTTAAGGTAGAGCATAGTTAATTTTAAAATGAATCAACTTTTTTGTTTTATGGATTCGGGTTTGATGTCTCGTCAAATAATTTGATTTTTATTATTATTAGTAAAGGACCTGATCATTAGTAATAATAAAATTATATTCATGTTGATAATCAGATAGTTACATTTTTATTATTTTAATTTATGAATACATAAATTAAAGTTTTCAGTTTTCAGTTTTTCATTTAGTTTTCTTTTTTTAACGATTCTATATAAATCGTATAATTTTGCCATTAAATGCAGTCTAAAAATTTATTTTCACTATCGGCAATCACCATTGTGTTGATTTTAATTATTGACCAGGCTTCAAAAATTTGGGTTAAAACCCATATGGAACAGGGTGAAGAATTCCTAATCTTTGGATTAAGTTGGGCAAGAATTCATTTTGTTGAAAATGAGGGCATGGCTTTTGGATTAAGTCTAGGGGGCTCATATGGAAAGCTGATCCTCAGTTTATTTCGCTTGGTAGCAGTTAGCTTTTTATTTTATTTACTCTATAGGATGATCAAATCGAATGAATATTTCGGCTTGATAATTTCATTCTCAATGATTTTGGCTGGAGCATTAGGAAATATTATCGATTCCCTTTTTTATGGAATCATTTTTTCAGCGTCTCCATATCATGGAGGACAAGCGGTGTTATTCCCACCCGATGGTGGTTATGCCTCTTTCCTTATGGGAAAAGTGGTTGATATGTTTTATTTTCCAATGATTAATAGCCATTTTCCAAATTGGATTCCATTCTGGGGAGGCGAGGAGTTTGAGTTTTTCAGACCCGTATTTAATGTAGCCGATTCCTCCATATTTTGTGGCATTTGCTTATTTTTTATCTTCTATAAAAAATTAAAACAACCTGCTGAAGCCAAGTGAATCCGTTAAAGCTCAGACCATTTAGAATGTTATAATGGAGTGCTTAATATGAATAATCACTTAATATAACCGCCCAATTTAAATTTCAATTTCGAATTTACAAGCCAGGTTTAACCTAGCTTCTGATAAGCTTTTACTCCGCCTTGCAAAGCAAAAGCTTATCCTAAAGCTAATGTAGACTATATTAAGCCTGTGCTTGTGTTCTACCTAAAAAGTTGTTTACAGCTTTTTCGGCTTTTTCAAGACAAGGATAATTAATGCTGCAATGCACGAATTTGCCTAATTTTTCTGTGGAAATGACACCGGTTATTCGGAGAATACTGAGGTGTTGAGAGGTAACGGATTGTTCAATTTTGAGGCTTGAGTAAATCTTATTAACATTTACGGAGCCATTCCTGTCAATAAACTCTAGAATTTTCAACCGTAGCGGATGCGCCAAAGCGCGCATGAGCTCACAGGAATAATCGAGTTGGACAGGATTAAATGTAACCTTAATCTTCTTCATCGAGAGTATCTTATTTTGATTTTCGTAGTTGACCTTAACAGAACAAAGATGAGAAGATTATTTGAATTTGCAAATAAATATTAAATATTTATTTTATTTATTAAGGTACTGTAAATCAGTTAGTAAGCTTGCAGTGTGTACTATTGCCTGATCAAGATCCATGGTTTGCTGGGATTTTACCCAGCCAAATCCTCCACCAATTTGGAGATTTGGTTTAGTCTGTCCCTATCGAGAGAATAGTAAATAAATTTACCCTGTCTCTCTGTTGCGACAACTCCCGCTCTTCTCAAAATAGCTAAATGTTGTGAGGCTACCGATTGTTCCAATCGAAGTTTAATGTAGATGTCTGTGACAGTCATCGTATCGTTCTCCTCGAGCAAGTCAATCACTCTTTGGCGAAGTTTGTGATTAACAGCACGAAGCACCAATACAGCCCTCCTTAAATCAGAGTAGTCTAATTGAACTTCTTTTGGTCCTTTCTTGAGAGTAATCGTTTCGTTCTTTTTATTCCTCATGTCACAGTTTTTAGTTGATACGCAATAACAGGATAAGAATTAGCTAAAACTGTGCCGAATTTGTTAAGATGGCTTAAATTATTTTTAGGTCCCATATATATTAAAAGTGCTTATATATATTAAGCGTGTAAACTTGCCTAAAGTTCAATGGTTTATAAGTTTTTCTTTAGCTACCGTAATATTGGGTTCTTTTAAATAAAACGGTTTTGCAAGATTTACAGAACTAAAGATTTTATGTTCATATTTCTTAAAACTCAAAGGAATCAAATGTTTTGCTGAACTCTCAACATTTGCTATCTCAACATGCCAGTTTTGGATATAGGTATTCCATTTTAGTGCTCCATTCCCTCCTATAACGCATTTGAATTCATGTAATTGCACTATTTCCCTGAGCTCATTATTTAAAATCACTGCCTGGGGCGGAATTATTTGCTCCATATTAGCATTATATATACTAAGGTACACTTCATCCCTCCGGGCATCCAACATGGATAGGTAGAATTCCCTCCCTGGATATTGACCGTGACATGCTAGTGCAAGTGCTTCTAAACCCGATATTAAGATTAATGGCTTATCCAGGGCATAGGCTATGCCTTTCGCAGTTACAAGCCCTACGCGAAGCGCTGTATAGGATCCCGGACCTTCATTCACAGAAATAGCATCCAAATCTTGAATATCAATATCTGCCTCCTTTAAACTACTTCTTATTAAGGTATTTAATACAGCCGTGTGGTCTCCATTAAAATCCTCATAAATGGAGATCAATTCATCTCCTTTAGATACTGCAACACTGCAAAACTTAGTGGCAGTTTCAATATTTAAGATAATTGGCTTCACTTTCCTTGGGTCAGGATTTTTTTATACTGATCTGGTTTACTTAGAATACTAATTGCTTCAGCTATTGTAGGATCATGCGTCATCCGTTTTTGTAAACTGCCTTCCTCATAAAAACTTCTGCTCACGATTTCTTCTTCTATAATATTGATAATCAATTCTTTATGTTTATTAATTTCAAACCACTGTTTTTGATTTAATTGTGATTTAATTCCATTCAATGATTCTTGAATCGCCTTGTCAATTTCTTTTTCACTTAGTTTTTGTAATTCTTCCAATTTGGTTTCCAACACATTATGATCATCAAAGTTATTTTTATTCAAATAACTTAAGAAATCTTCAAAACCTAAGAATTCAAAGCCTTTAGCATCTGCAGGAGCAGGATTTTTCAAACAATAATCAGTGCAGTATTTAAAAATCATATCCTGATCTATCAGTTTTTGAACAACTTCAGGGTAATTGGCATCTGGCAATTCAATATCCGGGCGTACCCCTCCGCCATCATAAACAGTCCGACCATTCCGGGTTTTAAATGCTACCCGTAAAGAATCTGGTAAATGAACGGGTTCCCCATTCTCATATTTTACACTTTGAATACAGCGGCCGGAAGGGATGTAATATTTGGCAATCGTCAATTTAACCTTGGCATTGTATCCAACATCTTTTGTATTTTGTACAAGTCCTTTTCCGTATGAAATTTGACCAATAATTACACCTCTATCAAGATCCTGGATCGTTCCACTAACAATTTCTGAAGCAGAAGCAGATTTACTATTAATCAATACCACTAATGGCATTTCTGCACTAAATGGTACATTTTGAGTCTTATATTGTTGGTCCCGTTCTTTTAGTTTGCTTCTCGTACTGGCCACTAATTGTCCTTGTGGTATAAATACATTACAAACCTCAACAGCCTCCCCTAAGAGGCCTCCTCCATTATCCCTTAAATCCAGGATTACAGATTTTAAGGTGGAGTGATCAGCTTTCAATTTTTTCACAGCATCCCGGATGTTTTTACCTGCATTTTCTGTGAAAGTGCTTAAAACAACATAACCAATTTCATCATTTACCATAGCGGAATAGGGTACATTTGGGATATTCACCTCATCTCGGATAAGTTTTAAATTGAGTTTTTCTTTAATACCTGGCCTCATTACGGTAAATTCTACTTCACTTTTAGGCATTCCTCTAACAATTTGAAAAAGGTCTTCGCTTTCCTTCCCTTTACCATCCAGACCATTTATAGCAATCACCTGGTCGCCTACCTTTATACCGGCCTTAAACGCCGGGTAGTCTTTGTAAACCTCTGTAATCGTTACATAATCACCTATTTTTTTAGCACGCACTCCAATTCCATTATACTTTCCTTCAATTGCTATTCTGTAGTTTTCAATTTGAACTTCTGTAATATAATTTGTAAAAGGATCTAATTGATGTAGCATGGCATCTATCCCGGTTTTCATAAGGGTTGCAGGATTGGTCTCATCTACATAATTTGCATTGATTTCTTTATAGACATTGACAAAGATTTCTATGTTCTTTGCGATTTCAAAATTTTTATTGAATGAAATTGCAGCTCCAAAAAGTATAAAACTGCTTAAAACTAAGTATAAAATGACTTTACTTGACATGGTTTAAGTTATAAGTATCCAAACAAAGGTATCAAAGTTCTGTTCAGGCTAAAAATTTACACGATTCAAGTTGTATCAAGTCAAATCTTTATTTTTTATGTATTTCAAGCACTGAAAACCCTTAATTTTCAGGTGATAAAACGTAAATTATTGGAAACGAATTGCTGATTTTAATAGAATTAGATCTAATTTTGTTAATAAAGTATTAAATATCGGATTATGAAATTTTACACTTGGTTTTTTTGTTTGGGTAGTTTGCTGGCAGGTTTCTCTTTGAGAGCACAAGTGCTTGTATTACAACCGGGGCCAGGCGAAGGTCAGGATGCATTCTTATTCGAACTAGAGCCTTTTACAAATTTTGGGGATCATCCAGATTTTATCTCGTTCTATTGGACCTTTTTTGGGCAGGAAGGGGCCGGGATTTCCTTATTAAAGTTTGATTTGACGAAGCTATCCGCTCAAGACAAAATTAAAAGAGCTTATCTATCTCTATACCATAATGCAAGCTCCACAAATCAGGGACAGGCAGGTCTTAATGCATGTTATCTTAAAAAAGTGATTTCCCCCTGGACTGAAAATACAGTAAATTGGAATTCTAAGCCTAAAAGCACTTTTAGTGGTGCGATTTATTTGCCACAAAGTAGTTCGCCCAACCAGGATTATACTGAAATTGAAATTACAGATTTTGTAAAAGAATGGCAAAACAATCCTTCTGAAAATTTTGGAATGCTTTTGGATCTTGAAAATTTAAGCTTGTTAAGTAGTATGAAATTTTGTTCAAGCGATTGTGATGAAGCAGATAGGCGCCCCAAATTAGTCATAGAAACCATACCATTAAGGGATACGTGTTTGATTTTACAACCAGATGCAATTCATGGGCAAGATGCTTTTATTTTTTCTATAGAACCTTCAACAAATTATGGGGATTATCCTGATTTGATTTCCTTTTCCTGGACATTTTTTGGAATCGAAGGCCAAGGAAATTCTTTATTAAAATTCGATTTATCTCAAATTCCACAAAATTTGGAAATTGAGCATGCATCCATGTCCCTTTTTTATAATTCGCTTTCTACTAATCAAGGTCAATCCGGAAATAATGCATGTTATCTTCGGAAAATCATTTCGAATTGGGATGAAAATTCAGTTACCTGGAATACAGCCCCCAATTCAACGGCGACGGGAGCACAATATTTAAAAACAAGTAATTCCATGATTCAGGATTATCCAAATATTGATATTACGGATTTTGTTAAGGAATGGTATAAAAATCCTTCTTCCAATTATGGAATGATACTTAGCTTAGAAGATAAATCATTGTTCAACAGTATGAAACTATGTTCAAGTGATTATCCAGATCCTATTAAGCGGCCTATATTAGAAGTTTGTTTTAAAAAAATAACGGCTAACAAAGAAGTTTTAACACAAGATTCTAAAATATCAATATACCCTTCTTTTATTGGCAATCAAATTATTGTTGAACTTGGAGAAACGGTTGCAGACTTAAAAGTAAATATAGTAAATGAACAAGGGAAGACAGTTTATATAGAGAGATTTTGCAATCAGCATCAAGTTTCAATCGATTCACATCTTTTTTTAAAAGGAATTTATTTTATAAAAGTCGTAACGACAGAAAATACCCAGATTTCGAGAATAATTAAAATGTTTTAGTCTATGTACAAATTGAGAATTTAATACCATAGTTTGGAATAGTATTTTTTAAGATGTCCAGATTCTATTATCCTTTTTTTTATAAATTAAACGCATGAATTCCTTCACCCATCGCATCGATACCTATATTTCCAAATCTGAAAATTTTCAAAACCAATATTGGAATATAAGACAACTTATTCATGAGCAGTGTCCGCATTGCAATGAAACGATCAAATGGGGATTTCCTCATTTTGAATACAGGGGAGAAATTCTGTGCAGCATGGCTGCATTTAAGCAGCATTGTGCTTTTGGATTCTGGAAAGAAGAATTAATGGTCAAATCACAAAATCTAATGACAGATAATGGGAAAACCGCTATGGGTGATTTCGGTAAAATTAAAACCTTACTGGATTTACTCACTAAAATCTATTAATTGCTTGTATCAAAGAGGCTATGGAATTGAATGAACAAGGCGTAAAAATTCCTAAAGTAGTAAAGCAAATTTTAGATCATAAAATTCAAGTAACAGATGATTTTATTGGAGCCCTTGAGCAAAATCCGATTGCAAAAAGTGCATTTGATAAATTTTCAAACTCGCATAAGAGAGAATACATTCAATATATTACCGAAGCAAAAAGAGAAGAAACGCGTCGCAATAGATTGCTAAAGAGCATAGAAATGCTGGAAATGGGTAAATATAAAATGACAAATAGGAACATTAACTCCATGACAAGGCATACTAGAAATGGATTCATGGGTGAATCAGTTTTGCAAAAGATATGCTGCCAGATTCCTTTTGAATATTTCTAATTTCTGATTTATGATTGGCTAAGTATTTGAAAAAATTAGCGTAACAAATTGCACTCCCCGGCTTTCTTTCGCTTTACGTAGCGCCCAAATTCATCGTATCCTTCATACAATATCACATATACATAAACACCTGGCATCATGGTGTGTTCGTTAAACCTTCCATTCCATCCAACCTCAGGTTGATTTGATATAAATAATAAATTACCCCAACGATCAAATATTTCTAATTTATAAGCAGTATAATATTTAAGGACTGGAAAGAAAAAATCATTAATTTGATCGCCATTTGGAGAAAATACATTTGGAACATAAATACTTACCGGACATTTTTCTGATATATAAATAGAATCTTCTCCAATACAACCAAAATCGTTTTCAACAAATAAGTGATATCGTCCTTCTTTTGTTACCAGATAGGAAGCCCCTGTAAATCCATCTTGCCATAAATAATTATAAAAACTGCCCGGATTTAAATTAAGAAATGCCTTGTCTCCACAAAAAAAAGTATCAGTTCCTAATTCTGGATTAGGATTCTTGATCACTTCTATTTCTATAGAATCTGGATAAGAGTCACAGCCTAAAATAGTACTTACAACGGTATATATTCCTTGATCTTCCAATTGAAGATTTTGAAGTCTTGGATTTTGTTCCAGCGATTTAAAATTATTTGGACCAGTCCAAACAAAACTAGCCCCGGCTTTATCGCTTGCAAATAGAAATGCATTTTTTCCTACACATAGTATGGTATCTCCACTCGATTTTAAATCCCGCCGCAATGTAATTTCAATAATTTTTGTTATTGAATCCACAGTGTTTAAACATAAATTGGTAATTTTTAATTTTACCTGAAACTTTCCTAATTGATCATAAATTTGATTCACTTCATGAAAGGTGGAGTTGTTACCGTTTCCAAAATCCCAAGCTACAGTGTATTTATTTTCAGGTAATCCTGATTTAAAAAAGATCGTATCATGAAGACATCCACCATCAGGAATTGGACGGTTGTTGATTTTTGTAAAATTAGCACCACCACCATAAGCATAGGATTCAGCATAACCATAACCATAGGCGATTGCAATCACACCGCAGCCTCCTCCAATAAGTGTATGTGGCCCATCCTGAATATCAATTTGAGCATACGCAAATTCATCATTTGGGCCAAGGGTCTGGAATTTTGCATTGAAACTATTCAAAGGCCTGCCATCTAATTGAAATAAAGATGTATCCTGTGCTTTCAATACAATATTGATATAATTCTCAGTGATTTTTTCAAATGGAGAATTATAAAGTGTTACCGTATCGCGATATTGTTCAAGGCTATTCAACAAAACCATGGCAGGATCACCTATACTATTATGTCCATTGCATTCTCCACCCACAAGATATTGCGCGACTAATATAGGTTCTGAAGCTTTTATATATGTTGCATATGCATTAATCCGAAGTTCACGCCAATTTCCTTGCTGTAAAGTAAAGCTTTGTTCAAGAACATTCCCTTTGGAATAAATTTCAATTTGGGTATTGTTATTTGCAGCTAGAATTCTAAAAATATCATTGGAAGTATTTTTTGTCGGAACGGTGATAAATGCTTTTCCCCAACTATCAATGGGTGGCATTTGTTCTAGTAAATTATCTCGATTTCCACATCCATTTGGAACTTGAACCCAACGGTTTCCACTAAAAACTGCAAATTTTTTAGATCCATTCAAGAAACTACCAGTTAGATCCTCACTTGAAAGCCTTCCCTGAACTTGATAAGTCTGACCTTTATTTAAGATAATTTTCCTGGAAGTACCCCGGCTTAAACCTCCTTTTGTAGCTGCTGATGCTAAAATTTCAATTTCAGTATTATCCTCAACACCAACGATTGCAAACTCCGATGGATAATGATCATCCCTGTTTTCATAGGGCGTATAACTCATGATATAATAACTATTACCTAAGGAAGGCACGGGAAGCACCAGACTGGCATCAGATCTCAGCTCATTATATTGATGCATATAAACGGAGGCTGGTAAATTGGTGTTTACCCTGACTGCGGTTTCTTCAATTACTTCGCTACTTAGTATTTCAGCCTCTATTGGAATGGAAATTATTTGGACGGTATTCGCTGCAACATTAAATGTTTGAATCCAACCTATAGAAGCCATTTCTATTTGACCTGTAATATTGTATTTGGAAGTAATCATGCAAACTCTTTTATTTCCTTGATCCCGGTGTTGCATAAAGGTGAACCAAAATTCAGTTCCCTCATTAGATTGAGCACATATGGATAGGTTTCCAACAAATAAAATTAAAATAATGATTCTTACTATGGATTCCTTATGTAAGTTCCTGACTGGCATGTTTTGTTAAACTACTATTATGTATACGCTTTTTTTAAAGAAATGTTTGCATTTGTTGATTTTATTGCTGGTTTCAAGATTCTCCTGTCAATGATAAGCAAAATAGATTGATTAAAATGTTCCAATCATTAAAATATGTTAAGGTAGTCCTCAAATTTCCAGGAATTTATTAAAACGATTCATATCCAAAGATCTAAAGTTTAAACGACAAAGATGTTAAAGCTTATAAATTTAAATAAAGTTCTAATAATTATAAAATGAAATTACGAAATGAGCTCAAAATAGTATTTTTAGATAGCTGATTTTTTTAATCAAAGTTCCATTAGATTAACCAATGAAATGAGATAAAGGCATTGCAAAAAAAATATGGAATTTGGGTAGCAAGTATTCCATAATTATTGCAAAATTTTAGAATCAATGTACTATTGAAATATTTTAGTATAAAATTTAATATTGAAATTAAGCTTTATAAAAGGATCTATTCAAAAGAACTTTAGCTGGTTGCTTTTTAGAATATAGTATCATATTTTAAAATATGAATTTCTCTGATTTATGCTTTGCATTTTATAGTAATTGGTGTTATAGCTTGTTTTCAGATTCTAAAGGATTGGTATACTACTTATAAATATTTTTTAAATATTCTGATTATCTGAATAACTTTACCCTTAGCATGGTTTATTTTATTGCAAAACGACTTTTAAGTGGATTCTTCATGTTGCTGGTGATTTTTTTTATTAGCATTTGGATGATTCGCTTAATACCGGGTTCTTATGAAGACCTGATCATGGCAGATGAAAAACAAAGTCTTGAGTACAATAAGTCTTCCCAAAACACCTTGCCATTATTTTATTTTAGTATGCTTCCTGAACAAGAAATCATTTTTAATGGTTTAAATGTGTTTCCTCATTTTATTTGGAATGGCTTGCAATGTAGTTTTCATCAAAAATTGAAACAATATGTTTCAATGGATTTTGGAAATTCTTTAATTGATCAAGTTCCAGTGAAAACAAAAATAAGCAAAGCATTTCCCTGGTCTCTTGCACTTCAGATTCCCGCTTTATTTATAGTGATTATTCTAAGCTTTTGGGTCGCTTATAGAAGTGTTCGATTTCCAAATTCCAAATGGATGCAAAGTATTGGATTAATTCTTGTATGGCTGCATTCGGTTCCTGGTTTTTGGTTGGCCACCTTGTTGCTACTATTATTTGCAAATCCGGATGCGCTCCATCTGTTTCCAGCAGGTATGCAGGGTGTGGCATCCAAGAATCCTTTTGAAATTTGGATCTATTTCCCGAATTATTACATCCTACCATTATGTTGTCTTGTCATTCCCAGTTTGGCATATTTAACGCGATTCATTAAAAATGGATTGGAAGAGAGCATTCAAAAACCCTATTGGACTCGAGCCTTAAGTAGTGGCTTATCCTGGAAGCAAGCATTGCGTAAAGAAGCCTTGCCCAATGCACTGATTCCTTTGATTGTGTGGGTTTCTGGAATTTTTCCAGCGCTCATTTCCGGGGCATTAATTATTGAGCAAATTTTTAGTATACCTGGATTGGGAAGATTAATGTTCCAATCCATTTCAAGTAGAGATTGGCCAGTTGTTGAATTTTTATTTTTGTTAGGTGCTATGATGACGATTTTGGGATTTTTGATTTCCGATTTTTTATTGCGCTATTTTGATCCAAGAATACAAAATCAATGATCGTTAGTTTTTATAAAAAATGCTGGAGAAAGTACCGCTTGCTGATGCTTTCAATTCATCTTATAGCCGCTGTATTCTGCTTCTCCGATTTTATTTTTGGATCTAAACCTTTGTTGTGTAAATATCAAAATGCATGGTATTTTATGGTAATCCAGGGGGATGCTCCTCATGGAAGTCAATTTATGGCAGACTTAAGTACCCTTGCAGAGTGGGACTATAGAAAACTTAAATACGATTTTTCTATTTGGCCATGGATCTATTTGGATGCTAAGGAAATGAATTCTGAAGCTGCATGGTTGCCTCCATTTTCTTCAAATGAAAAGCAATTTAAATATATTTTAGGCTCCTATGATTTGGGCCGAGATGTATTTGCAGCTTGTTTGTATGGTCTTAAAAAGAGTTTAAGTTTGTCTATTCTTGTCATTCTATTTTCATTTTTGCCAGGCTTGCTTATTGGATCTTTATTTGTTTTTCATTCTCAACGATATCATAAAATTTCAATTTATTCTTGGTCCCTTTTGTTTATTGCAGGAGTCGTTTTAATCTATGGGCTTGGTTTATTTGCAGAGTGGCGATTTGTAAATATTGAAATGTTGTTATATTTTATTTTGTGTATAGTAATTTTAATGATAACTGCCTATTTATTAAGAAATCGGAATCCTCAGATTGCTTTCAATTTTGATGGACTTAGTTTAAGATATATAGAAATCATGAAATCCATTCCTGTCCTCTTGATTTTATTATTACTCTTGCAAATTTTTAAGAATCCAGGTACCTACACTTTGGCAGGAATTATCTCCTTGATTTATATACCTAATATTGCAAAATATGCCAGAAGCTTTACAATGAATATTTTGCAGGAGCATTATATTACTTCAGCTTTTGTTATTGGACAATCTGGTTGGAAGATATTTGCCAAGCATATTTTGCCAAAATTAGTGCTTGATTTATTACCTGTGTTTGCTTTTGGGATTGCAAATATTATTTTATTAGAAGCCGCATTATCTTTTTTAGGCTTAGGTTTACCAATAGATCAAATTAGCCTGGGCACCCTAATGCATACCGCACGATTAAATCCATCAGCGTGGTGGGTTGTGATTTTTCCTGGGGTATTGGTTTTCTGGTTAGTTTACACATTTAATTCATTGGCTCAATTGGGTAAACAGGAAACACTCATTAGAGATTTATAATCAAAAGGAAATTAAAAGTTTTAAAAATTGATTTTCCAGATTGGTAATTTACAATGGACCTTATTTGTTACTCATTTTTTTAGTTGTTTTTTTGTCAAATAAGCCGGATTTTGGTTTGGAATTCGGCATTCCTTTCTTATTCACTTTTACCTGTGCATCTTCGCCTGGACAACCAACTCCCCGGTTACAAGAGAATGAAAAACAGCAAAAACTAAAGCAGAACAGCCAAAGAATCAAATTATTTTTTCTTTTTAAAGAGTCCATTTTATAGGTAATTGACGGTTATTTTAATTCAGAGATGCTTATTTTACAGGCATTTAGGTAATAATTTAGCCTGAAAAGCCGATCCTTTAAGCCTTTGAAGCATAAGTATTTTTTATATATGTCTTGTATAAACAAAATATCTAATATATATTTGTGGCGTAAAATTAACCATTTAAACTTAAAAACATGAATAAAGCTGATTTGATCAGTGCGATCGCCAAAGAAGCAGAAGTAACTAAAGTTCAAGCTGCTACTGCCTTAGATACAGTTCTTACTGCTATCGAGAAAAGCCTTAAAAAAGGAGAAAGTGTAATCCTTGTTGGTTTCGGTACCTTTTCAACTGCTGAACGTAAAGCAAGAACTGGAAGAAACCCAGCAACTGGTAAGCCAATTAAAATTGCGAAAAGAAGAGTTGCTAAATTTAAAGCTGGAAAAGGACTTTCCGATGCTGTTAGAAAGTAATCTTCTTTAAAAAGATCTAAAAAACCCGGGAATTTTTTTTTCTGGGTTTTTTTTTGCTAATACCTTGCAAAAATCGTCCTACTTCAAGTTCTTCTAGAGTAGTCGGCTGATGAAATCCTATATATTTGCAATATAATGCACTCGTTTTCTAAATTATTCAAACAACTACAACTTGTTTATACCAAGTATGATGAACAAAGTCACTCTGAAAAATCAATATTATTACATGGCTTAAAACAACAAAAGCTCCCATTAAATCAGCTACTCCCGGATTATGCAAATACACTTCTATTTATAATCGCGCATCCTCCGGATTCTCAAATATTTAAATTGGCTCAGGCAGAGCTCCTGAGGCTTTCTGGTTTTCTGAAAAAATTAAAATCTGAGCATAAAGAAAAATGGTCAAATTCCGGACTTCCTTTTACGATCATGCGTTCTAACTTTTCTCATGATCTCATTAAATGGATGCTAGAAATGAAGATTCCTATAGATCTATATGATTTTAAGGATGAAGGTCTTGAATTTAAAGAATGCCTTAAGTTTGTTTTACCAGATCTTGAAAAGGAAATTTGCAGTATTGCAGATTCTAATTTAGAAATGTTGAATTACCTAAATGTAAAAAGACCAAAATATTTAAATTTTCTCGTAACTATTTTTAATCGATTGGAATCTCAGGTTTTGTTAAAAGATTATTTATTTGATAAATTAAACTTGCAATTTGAAATAAAACTTAAAGAACAATCTCATTCAAAATTGTTTAATAAAATTCCGGTGTCTTCGATTTTTTATCACCGATCCATATTGAAAAAGTTTGATCATTTGGAATTGTTAAATAGAGTATTGCCTGAATCGTCAGCGGTGAATGCGGATCTTCAGGAATGTATTCAAGTTGTTTCAAAATTAAAATTAATGCTCTTACAACGGGAAACAGAACCTGTTTCCTATATGGACGCTAAGAGCATTCGGTATTATCAATTGGAAAATGGAATTTCAATTGCTTTATTTACGATGATCCCATGTAGACAATTACCGATAGAATCTTATGTTGGTTATACTTTATTTAAAAATGGATATCCGGCAGCATATGGAGGTGCCTGGCTTTTAGGAAAACGTGCATTATTTGGTATTAATATTTTTGAATGGTTCAGAGGTGGGGAATCTGGTTTTATTTTGTGTCAGTTGTTACGCACATATCGTCAAATTTTTAGTATTGATTATTTCGAAATAGAACCTTATCAATATGGTTTAGGCAATCCGGAAGGAATTGAATCCGGTGCATTTTGGTTTTATTATCGATTTGGTTTTCGCCCTGTGGATAAAACTTTAAATCTATTAGCAAAAAAAGAAAATGATAAAATTGCGAAAAACAAAGCGTATAAAAGCAGTTCTCGAGTCCTCGAGAAGTTTACACAAAGTAATTTATCTTTGAATTTGGATAGAACGGTTCCATTCGCCATGTGGCAATTAAGAGACAGCGTTTCAAACATGATTCATAAATTGTATTCTGACAATCGATTATTGGCTGAACAAGAATGCTTAAATAATTTTGTGTTGAAATCTGGTTTCAATAAAGGAATCACAAGTGACCAAAAACAAGTACTAATTGACCTGGTTTTAATTTGTAAGGCATTTAAACTTGAACAGGAAGAGCATTATCAAAAGTTGATTCCTTTGATTTTAAATAAGCCGGTTGATGTTTATAAATATCAAAAAGACTTATTATCGTTTCTTGGATTGCCAGGTTTCAAAACTAATTAAATTCAGATTTACAAAATGAATCCAAAAGTATTCCATTTTGTTTATTATAGAACATACAAAACTTAAATCCTGTTTTGCAAAGTGAACCTGAAATATAAAGGCATATCAATAACGATGAAATTGTAAACACTAGCTTGTTCTCGAACCTCATTCCATGGGTTTGGGTTTCAGATCAACATGAATAGTGTACTCATACCATTTTGACTTAGTATTGTCTTCTTATAAAAAAACAATGGTTCGGAAAATTAACTTGATCTTATATTTTAAAAGCGTGCAATGAACAAATTTTTCTATAAAATGAGTTATTATTGTGTATAAGTTGCAGTAAAAAACAATTTAGGATAATAGATTTAAATCTATAATGCATTTAATTCAATAAAGTTTCTGCAGCTTCTTCACCACTGTTAATTGCACCTTCCATAAATCCTTGCCAATCTGCTAAATGTTCACCTGCAAAATGAGTATGCATAAAAGATTGTTTTAAAATAGGCATGGTGCCAAACCATTGGCCTTTCCCATAAAATGCATATGCACCTTTAGAATAGGCATCCACACCCCAATAGTAAACTAAACTTTCTTTCAAGTATTTTTTAACATCGCCAAAAGCAGGTTTTAGCGCTTCTAGAATAATTTGATCCCGTTGTGCTTGATTGACAGAGGCTAGAACATCCGCTTTTTCTCCAATTGCATATGAAACTAAAACACCTTCTTTTCCTGGCTGATCTTTTGTGGCATGATAAAAATAGTGTGCTGGTGTGTCTGTAATCATATCAAAGTTTTCAGTTTGCCAGAATCGTTCAGAAAATACCATTGGGAATTTACCAATTCTTGCATATTGTAAAGAATTCATCGCATCCAGTTGGATCGCAGGTAAAGTAGGCAACCATTTTATTTTTTGTAATGCGATCGTGGGTGCTGTACATATTAATTTGTCTGCTTTAAATGGAGCGCCGTTTTCACATAAAATTTGTACTCCAACTTTTGGATCCTGTGTGATTTGTAAAACTTTATGATTTATGAATATGGATTCGCGACCTATGGCATCTGCAAATTTTTCAGCCAACAAATGATTGCCTCCTTTTATTTTTAAATCCATTTCATTTTTCTCACTGCTTTCTGCATACTCAGCAAATGCAGCATAAGCAGAAGTATGTCGGATACTTTCTCCAAAATCCGTGCTATCCATTAATTCCCGCAACATCAAATCCCGATCTGTAAATCCTTTATTTGATAAATATCTCCACCAATCTTGTTTGTCAAGTTTTTTCTTTTGTACTGGATTTAAATTTGCCCAAAGTGCAGTTTTATCTTTCCAAAATTTTTCAAACTCTGGACTTAAATTCCAGGTATTTGCTGTTTGGTAAGCTCCTTGATATGTAAGATGTGTTTCTAGTTGATTATTAAATAAGTCAAGGTTAAAATCTTTGCAAAGATCTATTATCCGTTGATGAGAATTTCCAACCCATTCAGCACCAAGTTCAATAGTTGTCTCGGTTGCAGATTTTGGTTTAAAAGAAAACACACGCCCTCCAATCCGATTCCTAGCTTCCAGAATCGTTACTTTAAGACCTTTTTTCTTTAAAGCATGAGCTGCTGCTAAACCAGAAAATCCAGCGCCTATTATCAAAACAGATTTAGGCTTTTTCCCTTTTTGTATAGGGTTTGTAATAAATGATGGGACAGCTATGGCCAAACCGCCTAATAAGCTGGATTTTTTCAAAAACGATCGACGATTCATTTGTTTAATTATTTTTGTAAATATAATGGCTTGTTTGGAATTTTAAAAAATATTCATACTGTAAATAACATATTGCAGTTCTTTATCTGAATGCATAATTTCATTGTCTTCATGCTTTATTTAACCAGCCTGTTCGATTTCATTTTCATTTTAATGGCAGGTAGTTTTTATCTTTGTACAAATAATTGTTTGACGCATAGTTTGTAAATGATCTATACTTTCCGATTTTTGTATTTTGGAGTTTGTTTTTTAATTTTAAATCCTATTGGTTTTAGTCAGGAAAATTTAATTTCTAAAAGCCAAGAAAATCGACTTCAGATAGAGAAGATTCCTGGAAATCAAAATACGGTTTCAATCTTTAGTTGTCAAACTCCTTCTGTAGTCGACTTCACAGAGAATAGACCATATGAATTAGGTTTAAAATTTAAATCTTCAAAAAATGGACTTATCGTTGGAATTCTGTATTGGAAAGCAACAAGTGAATCTGGTATTCATATTGGTAGAATTTGGAATCAACAAGGTATTGAACTAACAAATAACGAATTTAAAAAGGAATCAAATGCAGGTTGGCAGACTCAATTATTACAAACCCCTTTGTCCATTCTAAAGGATTCTATCTATATCGTTTCTGTGAATGTAAACACACATTATGTCGCATCACAGCAAGAGCTTTCTACGGTTATTTATAATTGTCCGTTGATGACGATTGCAGATGCTAAAAATGGAGTTTATGGAGACCGGGGTAGTTTCCCATCAAATAGTTTTGCAAATTCTAATTATTTCAGGGATATACTTTTTAGTCCAACAGATATGGATTCATGCTTGTCTTCTAAGGTATTTTCAAATCAATTTATCCATCGTGGCTACTTAGGTTGGATTCATGATTTGGCAAGCTCACCAAGGCCAAATGATAATTGGCCATCTATTTGGATCGATGAAGAATTAATTCAAGATTACGAAAACACATTTCAATTAATGCAAAAAATCGGATTGAATGAAATTTCGATCTGGGGTCTTTTCGCTGCAAGATCATGGCCTTTGGATATTGAACATGCAATAGATTCTTTTCGCTCAGTTCAAATTTTAAGAATATTGGAATCCGCACACCATTATAAAATAAAAGTACTAGCTGGTCTTGGAGTTTACAGTTGGGGTTTTGATGAAATTATTCGTGCAAACCCAAATTTAGGTTGTAGCCATAATGCTAGTATTATTTGTCCAAACAATTCGGATGCCTGGAATTGGCAAAAGCGCATGCTTGATTATATCTTTTCGTTTCCAATAGATGGTATTAGTATGCAAAGTGCAGACTTAGGCCGTTGCAGAGATTGTAAAGAATTGGATACCATTTCAGATATGTCTTATCATGCAATTGTAGATGATCGGGTAGCAGAATATGTGAAACAAACGTATCCTGAAAAGTTGGTTGGTGTAAATACCTATGGTATGAATTTAGGAAATCCTCAAGAATTGCAGGCCATCAAAAAATTGACAAGAAATGCTGATTATCTTATTGATGTCAATAACACGGCACTGAATGGTGGGTCTACTCATGTTTGCAATATCGTTCATTCAATTGCGCCGACAAGCTATGGAAATCTGGGAACACCTGGCATAGAACCCCCAATGCATTGGGCTCGCGATCGTTGGTTTTTACCAATGATTAAAAGAAGATCTCAAACCTTGCTCGATTTTTTTAATAAAGGAGCCAGAGCTGTTGAAAATTATATGCATCTAGTAAAAAATCCTGGCGAAGAAGTTTCTTTAATCTTAGTTGCTGCTTTGGAGAATGACCCAAATTTAAATTGGGAATCAGAATTGAAAAGAATTGTGGATGAAATTTATTTGCCTGAAGATAGTCTTGTTTTGGAAAAATTATCAGCACTTTTTATACATGCTGAGGATATTTATTTTAAACAAGTGGGTGTTTCTCAAATAATTTCTTTGGAACCATTAGTTTCAAGTACAGCAGGGCCGCCAATTTATATAAGAGATCGAATGACTTTGCAAGGGATGCTTGAGTATAAAGAAGATTTGTGTATTTTGAGACAAGAGTTCTTAAACTTAAAACCAAAAATTGCAAACACAGATCGATTAGATATTATTTTGAAATGTATAGAAAATACCGTAAATGATATATCTATTTTAACAAACAATGCAAGCAATTGTAAATTGGTAAAGTCAGAAAATGAATCAGTTTCTAAAGAATCATTAAAATTGAATTGTGTGCATTCTGCAACTCCAGGAATTATAGTGGTTGAAGTTTGGAATGGAAATAGGTCGCAGAATGCAATCCTTAAATTAACATCCGCAAACGGGGTATTGCTGTCGAAGGTAAAAATACCAATCTTACAAGGTCAGAATTCTTATTTTATAGAAGTTGATACGAAATCTTCACAGATATATTTTATTCAAATTGGAGATCCTATAAATAATACTTTTGAATATTGTAAGGTATTCATGAAGTAAATATGCGTGCCAATATTGGGTTTTAAAGGTAGCTGAAAACTCGTTGATTTTGTCATTATTGGCTATTTTCACTGCTATTTAGATTGATCTCTGCCTTAAATACTTAACCATTTCTTAATATTGGCTTAATATTAGACCACGGTCCGGAACCTACCTTTGTGTTGTAAAAAAGTTGAAATGAAATTTTATTGGTTATTGCTATTCCTATTTATGGGTCTATCGTTCTCTCATGCTCAAAATTCAGGCAATGTTGATTCGTTGTTGAAAGTGCATTCTGATGAGATCAAAATTTTGAAAAGAATTCATTTAAGTGGTTATACCCAACCGCAGTTTCAGTGGACAGAGAAGAAAGGATCCAAATATCCTGGTGGTGATTTTGGAGCTAATATTAATAATCGCGTTAGTATTCGCCGTTCAAGATTAAAGGTAGCCTATAATGCTAGCCCCTTTGAATGGGTTCTTGTCACTGAAAACACAGAACGAGGGATTACTCTGCATGATATGTACGCGTCTTATACATTTACAAAAATAGGATTGAAGTATACAGCAGGTTTATTTCCAAGACCTTTTGGATTTGAGCAAAGCTATTCTACAGCAAACCACGAAGGCCCTGAAAGGGCTCGGTTTTCGACTACATTATTGCCAGCAGAAGCGGATCTGGGTTGTAAGTTAAGTTATTTTAAATTGAAGCCCTTTACATTTGAACTTGGCGTTTATAATGGTAATGCTACAGCCGCTGACATTGATTCTTATAAAGATATAGTTGCCAGAATTTCTATAGATAAAGGCTTGAGAATTGGAAATCTGAGCGGTGGGGTCTCATTTTATCATGGATCTTTCATCCAAAGTACAAATTATCTTTTTGAGACCGAAAATTTAAATGGCCTGCCTCAGTATGTATTGCAGGATACTGTAACAAACAATAAGGGATCTGCAGCATTAAGACAATATTTAGGTGCAGACATCCAATATGCCATTAAATCAAATTTTGGATTGACAACGCTAAGAGCGGAGTGGGTCAGTGGAATTCAACCAAGTTCAGCCAGCACATCTGATAGTCCTAAAAGTGCCACAGCACCTAACTTTGATACATATTCCAGGAAGTTTAATGCTTTAACAACTTATTTTTTGCATAAAATTGGAAAAACAAATTTTCAAATTTTGATTAAATACGATTGGTATGATCCAAATACAGATGTTGAGCCAGAAAATATTGGAGTTGCAAATAGCAAATTAAATGCAACAGATATTAAGTATTCTACCTTGGGGTTGGGCATAAACTATTATTTTAAAAACATGTATATTATGGCTTATTATGACCTCATAACGAATGAAAAAGCCAGTAATTTAAAGGGATTTGAGAATGATCTGAAAGACAATGTTTTTACATTAAGAACACAATTTAAATTTTAATAAAACTAAAATCATGAAAATATTAAATTTATTAGTAGCCTCTTTATTATTACTAGTTGCCTGCAATAATGCGAGTCAGGAAAAAAGAGATTCAAAATCCAATACTTTGAAAATTAAAGGAAGCGATACGGTATTGCCCCTTGCACAGAAGTCTGCTGAAAACTTTATGAAAACGCACCAGGATATTTCAATTGCAGTTGTAGGTGGGGGTAGTGGTACAGGAATCACTGCTTTAATGGATGGTAATACGGATATTGCTATGTCCTCTAGAGAATTAAAAGGAGAAGAAAAATTAAAATTACTAGAGAAACAAATTGCGATTGAAGTAAAAACAATAGCAGTTGATGCTTTGGCTGTGATTGTGCATCCTGAAAATAAAGTTGAAAATTTAACAAGAGAGCAATTAGAGAAAATTTATATTGGTGAAATAACCAATTGGAAAGAAGTAGGTGGTGCGGATTTAACAATTGTTGTGTATTCCCGGGAGAATAGTTCTGGAACTTATGAGTTTTTCAAGGAACATGTAATGGATAAGAAAAATTATGCGAGCACTGTTTTAAACATGCCTGCTACGGGAGCAATTGTACAATCTATTAGTCAGACTAAAGGAGCTATTGGATACATAGGTATTGCATATATGACACCAGAGGTTAAAGCGATCCATGTATCGTATGATCAGGGCAAAACTTTCGTGGCTCCTAGTTTAGAAACAGCTAAAGATAAAGCGTACCCAATATCCAGACCATTATACTACATTTACGATATAAAAATTGCAGCAAAAGTGGGAGCATTCGTTGACTATTGCTTATCTGCAGAAGGTCAAAAAATGGTGGAAGAAGTTGGATATATACCTTTAAACAAATAAGACTTTTAATTTTTGAGACTCTTTATTGAACATTTTATTGAATGGATTATAAAAGGCTGTGGTTATATCTCAGCCTTCATTGTCTTGTTGATTGTTTTCTTTTTATTTAGAGAAGGGATATCATTTTTAAATTCTTCGCCACTTGAAGAACATTATGGGCTCTATGTAAACATTCAGAATCCAATTACTAAATTGTCTGATAATCAAGTTAAGGATATCTTTGATCAAAAAATTGTCAACTGGAATCAAATAGGAGGGCATGATGATTTGATAAAAAGAATTTCGGTAAATGAGTTGGATGACCATTTTACAAAAGAGCAACTTGGATCAAATTTTGAATATCTCAGTGTTTGTGTAAATCGTTATATTGATACAGTACCAGGCGCTATTGCTTTTTTTTCTGAAAGGCAATTGGCTATATCACCAAATACTAAAGAGATCACTTTAGAAAAAATATCCTTAGGTAAATTTTTAACAGGTCTTGAATGGTTTCCAACAGCACAACCTGCTGCTATTATGGGTACCTTGCCATTATTATTGGGTACTTTGTTGGTTAGTTTTTTCGCAATTTTGTTTGCACTACCCCTTGGGTTAGCAGCTTCTATTTATTTGGCTGAGATTGCGGATGAGCGAGTTCGGAAAATATTGAAACCGATTATCGAACTTTTATCTGGAATTCCATCTGTAGTTTATGGTTTTTTTGGATTAGTAGTAATCGTTCCATTTTTACAAAAAGTATTTAATTTACCAGTTGGTGAAACCGCATTAGCAGGAAGTATTTTACTGGCAATTATGGCGCTTCCAACGATTATAACAGTCTCTGAAGATGCTATTCGCACCTGTCCAAGAGCTATGAAGGAAGCAAGCCTTGCACTGGGCGCATCCCATTGGCAAACAATTCGAAAAGTAATTTTACCATATGCTTCTTCAGGTATAACCGCAGCTGCAATCTTGGGTATTGGACGCGCAATTGGTGAAACAATGGCAGTATTAATGGTTACTGGAAATGCAGCTGTTATTCCTAAGAGTTTAATTCAACCAGTTAGAACAATTCCTGCCACGATTGCTGCAGAATTGGGCGAAGCACCTTTTGGTGGATTGCATTTTAAAGCTTTATTTGCATTAGCTTGTATCTTATTTATAATCACTCTGATTACAAATTTATTAGTTGAAAGAATGTCTGCTAATCGAAGAACCTCATAGTGTATGCTTGAATTTCCGGTAAATATTAATCGAAAGAAAAAAATTCACCAAACTGTAATGTTTTGGATTGCACGATTAATATCTTATATTATTATTGCAACTCTATTCTTAATTTTGTTTTTTATTGTTAAGCGTGGAATTGGAGTTATAAATTGGGAATTTTTTAGTACCATGCCAAAAGAAGGCATGACAGAAGGTGGGATTTTTCCGGCGATAGTTGGTACCTTTTATTTGGTAATCGGCAGCATGATTGTTGCATTTCCAATTGGCGTTTTATCAGGTATTTATGTAAATGAATATGCAAAGGATGGGAATCTGAAAAAATTCATAAAAATGATGACAAATAATTTGGCTGGGATACCTTCCATCGTTTTTGGATTATTTGGAATGTCTTTATTCGTAAATCAATTAAATTTTGGTGCCTCTATAATAGCTGGTTCATTAACACTTGCTTTATTAGCATTGCCATTAATTATTCGTACTACAGAAGAAAGTTTAAAATCAGTGGATCAGACGTTTCGACTTGCTAGTTATGCATTAGGTGCTTCAAAATTATATACTATTAGAAAAGTTGTATTGCCAATTGCATTTCCAAATATTATCACAGGATTAATTTTGGCAATCGGAAGAGTTTCTGGAGAAACAGCACCAATTTTGTTTACAGCTGCGGCCTATTTCTTGCCAAAACTTCCACATTCTATGTTTGACCAATGTATGGCATTGCCTTATCATTTATATGTAATTTCTACAAGTGGTACCGATATAGAAAGTAGCAGACCCATAGCTTATGGTACAGCAGTTGTTTTGATCGCTATCGTTTTATTTGTAAATTTATTAGCGAATTTTTTGAGAAATTATTTTGGACGAAAAGTTAAAATGAAGTAAGCTTATGGGCATTAAAATAGAAACAAAAAATGCTGAATTATATTATGGCGAGTTCCATGCGCTTAAAAATGTTAGCATGCAGATTCAAGAGAAAACGGTCACTGCATTAATTGGTCCATCTGGATGTGGTAAATCTACATTTTTGAGATTGTTTAACAGAATGAATGATTTGATTGAAGGCGTTAGAATATCAGGTGATATATTGGTGGATGGAACAGATATATATAAAATTAAAACTGCTGAAGTTGATCAATTGAGAAGAAATGTTGGTATGGTCTTCCAAAAACCAAATCCATTTCCTAAAACAATTTATGAAAATGTTGCTTACGGATTGCGAGTGAATGGTATTACGGATAAAAATCAAATTGAGTCACAAGTTGAAAAATCTTTAAAGCAAGCCGCTCTATGGGAAGAGGTTAAGGATAAATTGAAAAAATCTGCCTTTGAATTATCTGGTGGTCAACAACAACGTTTATGTATAGCCCGGGCAATGGCCATTGAACCTTCCATTTTATTAATGGATGAACCTGCTTCTGCATTAGATCCAATTTCCACTAGTAAAATTGAAGAACTCATTTACGAATTAAAAAATAACTTTACAATCTTAATAGTAACGCATAATATGCAACAAGCTAGTCGGGTGAGCAATTATACCGGATTTTTCTTGTTAGGTGATTTGGTAGAGTTTAATGAAACCAAGAAAATTTTTACAAATCCGGATAAACAACAAACGGAAAATTATATCACAGGTCGTTTCGGCTAATAAAACGAGTAGTTATGCTTCATCTAGAAAATGAAATCCAGGAATTGAGAGATAAATTAATATCCATGTGGGATCTTGTGATTAAACAATTGGATAAAACCGAAGTATCCTTAAGAGCTTTTGACCGGGACCTTGCTTTAGAAATACAAGAAACAGAGCGGAGAGTCAATGCATATGAACTTAGTATTGACAGAGATTGTGAAGATTTTATTGCACTGCTTCAACCTGTTGCTTCGGATTTAAGATTTGTACTTTCTACGTTAAAGATCAATACCAATCTTGAACGAATTGCAGATATCGCCTGCGGTATTTCTGAGTTTATTTCTGACACTGAAGAAGATTTCAATGGAGATATTATAAAGCAAATGGATGCTGATAAAATGTTAAGTATCTCTATTGAAATGGTAAAAGAATTAAGAGAATCTTATATCCTGGAAAATACTAAGTTGGCACGGACCGTATATAAAAGGGATAAAATGCTGGATAAATTAAATGAAGTTGCAAGTTATAAAGCCATTGAATGCTTAGATATGTATCCGGATCAAAGACGTCAAACATTACATATATTATCTATTATTCGAAAGTTGGAACGTATCGGGGATCAATCTAAAAATATAGCAGAAGAAATTATTTTTTATTTAGATGCTAAAATCGTAAAGCATAAAAAGAAAGATAAAGAAGAGTTGATATAAATTTATTCCTAGTTCCCATTATTCAATATATTATGATTCCAATACCTTAATCGGTTTCATGGGATTTTTTGAAAATGACCTAAATATTTTATTTGTTAAGTCTGCATTTGGAATTTATTTCAGAAAGATATTTTTATCACATATAAGATTTTTGTATATAAAAAAAGTTGCTTTATTGAAAAATAAAGCAACTTTTTTTAAAATTTTATATTCCTTAAGAAATTTAAATCCTGGAATTATTTTTTGTAAGTCCCGTCAAAATATTTTTGAAAGACATCGCTCCATAAGTATTGCGCAATGTCTCTACCCATTTTTAATCCGGCAATATTATCTGCTTGTACATGATAACCACCCATGACCCTTGAAATTCCGGCCATATCAGCTGTTGCAGTAAAGGTAGGTAAGGGTAAAGAAACAGGGTCGCCCGGAGTTTCCGTAATAATACCGCATATTCTATGTTCTGTTTCCCCGAATGTATCGCTGCCCGTAAATAATTCAAGTATTTTAGCACAAGCACCACTTACGGTACTGTGACCAGAAACATAAGCAGGAAACGGTGGGGATACAAAATTAGCTGGAGAATACGGATGCCATCTTTCAGCTGGAATCGTTTGGGTACCCTTATCTGGTCCACCCCATCCTTTTATTTGTTGGCCCTTATAATAATGTCTAACTAAAGTCCAGGGTCTTGCACTGTCATAGAATCGTTTTGTTTCCCAACAAGCGATGAATGCATCCATGGCTGTGTTTCCTACCGTAAAAAAAAGTTTAACGTCCCTATCTAAATTATTTTTATCTCTTGAAGAAACCATTTGTGCAAATCGCAACCAATGTCCTGCTTGACCGGTAGACCGTGGTCCGTCACGCATAAACTCTATGATTGATTTTCTTGTATGGTCAAGATTAGCATTAAAATCGATTACTTCATCAACTTCTTTTTTCAGTTGATCAGAACCCACTTTAGGGTATTCAGGTGCTCTAAATTGAGAAGAATTTTTTAAGCCAAAAGGTTTAACCCGATACCAATGAGGAGTTAAAAAATTAACTAAAAAAGTATCTCCTTTTCCATCTACAAAGGGCAATGGATGCCATTTGTCAGGATTGATTACATTTTTATATGTATTCATTGGGGTATAATAGGTATAGTCAGTATACGGCTTGCCATTTCCTCCAATTTCATCCCCTAATTGATTCGCTCCATCATGATGACGTTCCTTAAGTATTGCCGCGGCAACAAGATTTCCTATGCCTTCTGGTTTGGTTTTATCTGTAGTTGTGTTATTAGGGTTAAAACCCATTTTTTTAAAATGTTCTAAAAAAAATGCTTTATCTTCTGGATAAATATCTTGTAATACCCTCAACATTGCAAAACTTATTGCAATTTCTTTGTTTTTATTGGTTCGTTCTGCTACAGGCCTTCTCAATTTAGCTCCAAAAGTGGTACCAACAGCTTTTGCATCGTATGCTGCCCAGGCATCATACATTGCAGCAGTAGCAATTCCTAAAGTTCTGGATTGTATGGTTGGCTTTGCACCTACCCGATCTACTTCATTGGCAGTGGCTTCAAGGGCTATATCCAACCACTTATTTGCCATGGTGGATTTATAGTTGGAATCTTTGTTTTGAGCTATTAGGTTCTGACCAAAGATTAAAAGACTAAATAAAATTAAAATAGTTTGTTTTTTCATCGATGCGGCTTTTGTATTATAAAAAATGAGTGAATACCAATAAAAAAAAACACCCAGTCAACCAAGAACTCCTAAATTTTAAATATATTTTTATTTAAAATTTATTTTTGGATGACTGAGAGCTTTTTAAACCAAAACTATAATGTGAAAATAAATATCTTCAAAAGTCCTTTTGTTAAATTAACTCCAGGACTGATTTTTTATGATCTCCCCAAATCCACGTTAGGATCTTAATTGGCGATTTCATGCCTCAAAATTAATACAAGCATGCCCCTGGAAAATCATTTTTTTACGAAATGGCTTAAATAATTGATGAAATGGACAATTTAAATTATAAAGGATGGCACGATTGTGGTAGAATTTATGGGTTAAGATAGCTTTATGGCATTTAGATGTTTACTTGTAGATGATGACCCACTGATTGGAGATTTGCTAAAACACTTTTGTTCAAAAACGGAGAAAGTGAGCTACTGTATTTTAGCCAATAATGCCACAGATGGTTTGAGTTTATTGGCTGCTGGAGGACTTGATCTCATATTTTTGGATTATAACTTGCCAGATATGAAAGGGCAGGAATTTTTAGAACTCATGCAAGCTCAAGTTCCAGTAATTATGGTTACTTCTGAAGCAGAATTTGCGGCGAAAAGCTATGATTATGACCAAGTAGTAGATTTTTTAGTAAAACCTTTAAGTTTTGATCGATTTTTGAAAGCAATAGACAGAGTCGACGGAAACACTCTGGAATTGCCAAAATCAACAATTAAAGACAAATCCATTTTCTTAAAAGATGGGTCAAAATTGGTTAGAATTCAATTTGAAGATGTCCTCTTTATTAAATCGGAAGGCAATTATGCAAACTTTGTCCAGGAACAATCACAAACCATGAATTTGGTTAGTATGAAAGAATTGGAAGATAAGTTACCTCCTGATTTTATTCGGGTTCATAGATCTTATATTGTGAATCGTAAAAAAATTCAAGTGATCCTACTGGATGAATTGATTATTAATGATCGACATATTCCTATTGGAGAAAAATACAAAGCCGAATTATTAAAAACTATTGAAGAACTTTAATTTCTAAATTTTTTACCCTTCAATATTTAATATTTGAGAACTCTTTAATTTTGAAATTTCAACTTCAAATATTTTTTGGTAGCTTATTAAAGGCAATGATACCTTATTTATCAGTGCAGGAACATCTGCATTTTGGGTTTCTATATTAAATCGGAGCGTATCTAATAATTTTTGAAAAGAGTGGAGTTCAAATGTCCGAATTGAATTAATTACTTTATGATATACTTTGTCAAATTCCTCCATATTTTGTTGTTGTATTGTATGTATTAATTTGGTACTCATTTCTTTCCATTCTGAAAGGGTTAACTCAAATGCAATTAAAACTTTGTCTAATTGATAATCATAGTTGTTGTATAAGTTTTGTAATTGTGGTGCTTCGTAATTTTTTTGAAAAATTATTGTGGTCAGTTCTTTTATTAAAATTTCAGTCGAAATGGGTTTTTGTAAAATTAAATCAAACTGAAATTTTAATTCCCCAAGTATGGCATCAATATCATCAGTGGCGGATATTAAAATAAGGATTCCTTTTTCATTTAAGGCTTTTTTAAAATTAACAAGATGATCTTTCAATTTTGTGTCTGGGAAATTGAGATCTGAAATAATGAGATCATACTTTAAATTCTCATTTTTTAAAAATATTTCTGGTGAATTAAAACAGTTTGTTTGAATGGAATATTTTGTAAATACTTGTGAATAAAAAAATGTATTTTGAGCATCATCATCAATGCAAGCAACAGTTTGAATATAGGATTTTAAATTTAAACTTGAGGAATCTTTCCATTCATTTAAATTTTTAATTTCCTGCATTAAGGATTTTAATGAAAAAGTGAATGATGCTCCGGCATTTTCATTTGATATGATTTCGAGTTTAGAATCAAATAGTTTTAATAAATTAATTACAATTGGCAAGCCCAGTCCAACATTTTGAGTCTGTCTGGATTCTCCTGTTACTGGTTTTTGATTTAAAATATTTTCAATGTTTGCTGCAGATAATCCAGAACCATGGTCTTCTATTGAAAACAAAAGTGTTTCTTTTGAAGATAACTGTAAACTTAAGCACACCTCACTAGAAAGTCGGCTATGTCGAATTGCATTTGAAAGTAAATTATGCAAAATCTGTCCTAAACGGATCGGATCTGTGAATATGAATTTATTGAATAAAATGGGATCAAGATTTAATTTTAATTTTATCTTTTTATTGGATGCATCCAATAAATGACTTTTAAGAATATTGTCAATGTATTCTTTTAAGGCTGTTTTCTGGATATTTAATTCAATTTGGCCATGAATTAGTTTTCGGTAATCTAAAATATCATTTACAAGGGTAAGTAAAGTATCTGAACTAAATTTTAATGTGTCAATAAATACTTGTTGATCTGGTCTGGGTTTATTTTGATTCAACATTCCAGTCATTCCTAAAATAGATTGTAATGGATTCCGAATTTCATGACTCATATTTTCCAGAAACTCGGATTTGGCTTTATTTGCTTCAATGGCTTCCGTTTTAGCTATTTTTAATTCCGTTAAATTGAGATTAATTTTATTTGCCATTTCCTGAAAGGAATTTGCTAAATCTCCAATTTCATCATCCCGATCAATTTGCAATTTAACATTTTCTGGGTTTTTGCCAAAATTAATGATCGTTTTAGTTATTGATTTAAATTCTTTAGTTTGCCTTTGTGTCCACCACCAAGCTATAAATAAGGAGATAAGGGTTAGAAATACTGTTAGAAGTATAATATCTGATTTCCATTGATTAAAAACAGATAGTAGTATATTTTTATTAGCACTTAAGCAAAAGTGCAAGTGATAATTATCGCGCGGATAAAAATAATCCTGGATAGCATAAATTTCATTTTCAGTGGATAACAATCCTTGAAGAATATCCTGATTGGTATTGGCCGGAAAAATGGAAGGTGCTTTGTCAAATTCAAAACCATATATTAGTGAACTATCAGGATGGATTAAGTAGTAACCATTGGAGTTAATCAATCTTAAATTATATTGTGCTCCTGCTATTTTTTTAAGCTCATTAAATACATAACTTAGATCTATATTTATAATTAGAATTCCAAATATTTTATCATTCTGAAATATGGGCTTTGCTACACGCATGGTAGGAACCATGGGCATAATTATTTTACCATATTCCTGATTTAGATTAATTTCTGAAAAATAAAGAGAATCTTTCGGTAACTGAATGGTTTCTCTGAAATAGTCCCGTTCTCCTTTTTCTTGTAAATGTAAATTATCAACTAAACCAATACTATCAATAAATTTTTCAGCTCGTATAATTTCTTTTCCTTTTTGATCTAATCCTATTAAGCGAATTTGGAAATAATGTTTTTTAATTGCTAAAAGGGATAAAAGCTCTTTCGATAAGTTATTTTTTAATTCCTGATCATTTCTATTAGTTAAAAATGCATACAAAAATGGATTTTCAGATAGGAACCAAATATCTCTTCGAATGTCTTCTAAAAAGGTGTTGAATTGTGTGACCACCGATTCATTGTTATGATTTAATGACAGGGTAGCGTTTTCGAGTATTTTATTTGAGCTGATCCTATAAATAGAATAGCCTAGAACTAAGGAGGTAAATGCTAATAAGAAAAAATATACAATGGCATTTTTAACAGTTATTGAAATTCTTGGCATATCCTTTAGTGCATGATTTTGATACTTGCAAAGATAAATATGGAATTGGTGTCTATGGAATTAAATGCAAATTGGTTTAATTTATTAAATTCTTAAACTACATTTAATAAAAAGAGGGAGATGTAATAATACATCTCCCTCCATTCCACATCGTTTAAAAAGGGAATATTATAATTTGAAATTACATTCCAGAGTTACCAAAACGGAAGCTAAACCCAAGGTTAATTGAATAGTCAGCAAAAGCTGCATCTCCTTGTGTAAAGGTACCGGTATCGGCTGTTCTTCTTTTGTCTGAATCGCTTTGAACGCGATCTCTTTCAAGTGCAATAGGTACTGCTGCAAAAATATTAAAGCGATTTAATTGATAAGAAATGGATGGTTCTAAAGCGATTACATATCCAGGTCTTCTAAAACCATTACTTTCACCAACTAAATCTTCACTAGGAATCCCTTCCAAACGGGCACCAGCAGAAACTGTAAATTTTGAAATACTATAATTCACACCAGCTCTTACCATATATTGGTCAGGGACACTCATCGTTGCAGTTCTGTATTTAATGGCTGTTGCAGATGCTGTTCCTCCCCGTGTTGTGGAAGTGCCATTTTGATCTCTTGGGTTAATAAGGTAGTACAGATTGCCATAAAAACCAATCGATTTTGTAATGTTATAATAAGCATTCAGCTCTGTAGAAAATCCTGTTCCACCATCGCCTGGTTGAATCGATTGATCAACGGCTCCAAGTAACTCGGTTGTATCATTTTTATAGAAAAAATCTTGATATCTATAATCACCCGTTGGTAATTTTATGCCTAATCCTATTTGAATATTTCCTTTTTCAGATGGCTTAAATAACCATGCATTTACAGAAAATCTAACATCACCTAGACCTACTGCAGAAGTTTCATGTCTGGTTTTTCCATCATGCTCATAAAGGGAGGTTCTTCTAACAGATTGAAATGGTAAATTTACACTTAATGACCAACGGTTATTGAAATTCCGTATTAGGGACATATCCAGAAAATTTGAATAATTTCTAACATCGGAACCATTTTCAACCCGTTCTACTTGTTCTTCTTTACCCCGATAATGGCGAAACGATTTATAATATCTATAGGAAGTATTAAATTGCCAACCTTCTCCACCCTGGCCTGGATTCATTTCATGTGAGCAGGTTGCACTTCCATTGCGTATTGCAACACAACCTTGTGCCTCGATTTGGTTTAGACTAATAGTAATTATACTTAATACAATGAATGCATTGAATTTTGAGCTTGGTTTTTTCATAAAAAGATGGATTAAATATTTTGAGAGTTAATTTTTACAAGTTTGTATTTACCATACATTAAAACGGTAAAAGCACTGGCAATTAAAACCACATTTTTGATAATGTATTGACCTGTTAATGTAAGTGCAAATCCATTTTGCCAGGTATCATTTGGCAAGTAAAATAAAGGTAAAAAGGTAGTGAGCATTTGTGCTGAAAATAAGGCAAATGCAATATTTGTATATTTTGGAAATAACCATAATATGCCAATCAAGCATTCAAAAGCGCCTAAAAGAATTAGAAAATGCGTGATGGTAATATAAGAACTGATAGTTTGTGTATGTAGCCTGGTAACTAAACCTTCAGCAGGAGAAATGGCAAGTACTTTTAAAAATCCGAACCAAAAGTAAACTACAAATAAGGCTACTCTGTTGAATACAACAACAGGATTTTGAATTTGAAGGGACATTTTCAGGTTACTTTGGACTGATTTTTCCATCATGTTTCGTTTAAATAGTTTAGAATAGTGAATTAGAGTAGCATAAAATTAAAGCGCGACCTATGCGAAAAGGTGAGCTTTATTTTAAAATGCCTTTAAAAAGGACGAAATGGCTAATATTTTATGCTAAAAAGTTCATATTAAAACATTCAATAATGTTACTTTGACCCGACAGGATCTTTAACTTTGCCTTTTTAATCAGAAGTATGAAAAAACATAATTTTTACGCCGGCCCTGCAATTTTACCACCAGAAGTATTGATTCAAGCAGGAGAAGCAATAAAAGACTTCGCAGGTATGGGTTTATCTATCCTGGAAATTTCTCATCGGAGTAAACAATTTGAGGCTGTAATGGTAGAATCTGCAAACCTGGTTAAGGAATTAATGGGTCTATCTGAAGATTACGAGGTTTTATTCTTATCAGGGGGTGCCAGCAGTCAATTTTATATGATTCCAATGAACTTATTAGATGAATCAGGAAAAGCCTGCTATATCAATACAGGAGTATGGGCTGCAGGGGCAATAAAGGAGGCCAAACTATTTGGTCCAGTAGAAGTGATAGCAAGTTCAGAATCGGATCAATTCAGGCATATTCCTAAAGATTTCATAGTGCCACCAGATGCGACCTATCTTCATATCACATCTAATAATACAATTTATGGATCTCAATACCATTCCTGGCCTGAAATTTCAGTACCCTTGGTTTGTGATATGTCAAGTGATATATTTAGCCGTCAACTGGATTTTTCAAAGTTTTCACTGATTTATGCAGGTGCTCAAAAGAATCTAGGGCCGGCGGGAGTGACCCTTGTAATAATCAAGAAGTCTATTCTGAATAAAATAAATCGCAAGCTTCCGAGCATGTTAAATTATAAGTCCCATATTGATAAGGAGAGCATGTATAACACACCTCCTGTTTTTCCAATTTATGTAACAATGTTGACTTTACGGTGGATTAAAGAGATCGGTTTACAAGAATTGGAGAAAAGAAATGAACAAAAAGCTTCTAGTTTATATGCAGAAATTGACCGAAATGCCCTTTTTGAAGGGACTGTAAATTTGGAGGATCGATCCCGGATGAATGTAGTATTTATAGCAAAGCATCAAGAGCATGAAACAGCATTTCTTGAAAGCTGTAAACAAGCAGGATGTGTTGGCTTAAATGGGCATCGTTTAGTCGGTGGTTTTAGAGCATCTTTATATAATGCTTTGGCACAGGAAAGTGTAAACGTATTGATTGATGTTATGAAAGATTTTGAAAACAAATATGCCTAATTTAAAGGCTTTTTCAGAATTTTCGGAGATCCATTTTCGTGATTTTTCATTAAAAATGGAAACGGTTTATGAAAACCGAAGATCGGCCAGGATCAGTCTTGGTAAACATCATGCGATCTTAAGATTACCCATTTTATTAAGCATAAGTCAAAAGGAAAAACATCTGGATTGGGCTAAAAATTGGGTTATTAAAAAATTTGAACAAGATCAAAATTTAAGAAGCCGATATGTCCCTAGAAACTATCAATCTGGTCAATGCATTCAATTGCGAAATCAGGAATTTGTCTTGGAAATTTTAGAAGATATAGATCGAAAAACTGCCCTGGGCAACCTAAAAGGAAAGACCTTGGTGATTCATCTTCCAATTGGAATTAATGCATATCAAAAACACAAATTATGCAGTACCATAATTAGTCGGATCATGGCTTCTTTTTTTCAATCAGAAATTTCTAAAAGGGTTTTTGAAATCAATGATCAGTTTTTTAAAAAGGAAATTAAATCTGTCCGTATAAAATATAATGTAAGTAATTGGGGGAGCTGCAGTTCAAATAAAATAATAAATTTATCCTCACGCTTACTATTGACGCCACAATTTATAACAGATTACATCATTGTGCATGAATTAGCGCATCTAGTGCATATGAATCATTCTCCCCGATTTTGGGCTTTAGTTGAAAAAGTAATGCCAGAATATCAAAAAGCTGAAAAATGGCTAAACAAAAATGGTGAAACCTGTAATTGGTGAACATAAATTAAAGCCATAGAGATGGCTTTAATTTATGTGAACCTAAAAATTAAGGGAGCTCCGTCGAGCTAAATTTTTAGGCTAACGAGAAGATATTAGCCATAGAGATGGCTTTAATATATGTGAACCTAAAAATTAAGGGAGCTCCGTCGAGCTAAATTTTTAGGCTAACGAGAAGATATTAGCCATAGAGATGGCTTTAATATATGTGAACCTAAAAATTAAGGGAGCTCCGTCGAGCTAAATTTTTAGGCTAACGAGAAGATATTAGCCATAGAGATGGCTTTAATATATGTGAACCTAAAAATTAAGGGAGCTCTGTCGAGTTTATTTTAAACTATTATTATTTATTCAGCTAACGGTTTTGGGCTTGGCGAAGGTGGCGATTTTCACCACTAATGTTGATGCGGAGAACCAATTTGATTAACCACAAAGGTGTTTGTGGAACACTGAACCGCCATTTTTGCCAAACCCGTGTTCATGCGTTCGCCCTTCTTGTTTCATAGGTCGAAGTTTATTGTCATCGGTGTATGGTCGCTGTGAGTTATCCAATTTGCGTATGTTCCAATTTCTATATTCTTTACTTTGATATAAAGGTCTTCCGAAGCAAAGCAATAGTCAATGTGATAAGGCTTGTCTTTGTTGCGTTGTAAGAAAAAGGTCGGATGATTTTCTTTTCCTTGCTCGATGTCATAGTGCTTATGGTAAACACTATGAATATTTATTTTAGCAAGATTGTTTACAACCTCTGAATGATTTCCAACACGGTCTTTATAGTCCCAAATTTTGTTACTGTTAAAGTCCCCAATTAAAATTGTCGAGTTACCTATTATATTTTTGTAGTAATTAATAGCAAACCATACTTGTCCTATGTAACGTGCTTCACGGTTTTCTTTATTATTCATAGCCCAAACCGCCAAAAGTGTAAATGTTTGTCCGTTACCCGTCACACGAAGTGGAATTATGTAGCGGAACATTGGATTAAAATCAGGTAGAAGTTCAAATTTATAATCTGAATATGAAAATATCCCAATTCCTTTTTTTTTGCCATCACTATACCAATAAATGTCATTTGGTAATTGTGTCGTTGAACTAAATTTTAATTTCTCTGGATGCTCACATTCTTGAATTACTAAAATGTCTGGTCGCTGAAGCAAAATTGTTTCTGCTTTTTTTCTAAATGCTCCTTGGCAATTCCAGGTTATTAATTTCATTTTTTGTCTTTCTGTTCTTTTGTTGCACGGTCGTTATAGGGTGACACATAACAATTAATGCGAGTGCTGGTATTTGATGAAATCATATTAAAAGTATCCTTTAAATTTAGTTGAATTATCGGATTAAAGTCACATCTCCAAACTCAATATGTTTTTCACCTTTAAGGTCTGTCCAATCTATTGTATAAATATATACACCGGATAACATTTTTTGCATTTGGAAATTGCCGTCCCAACCATAATGCGAAACATTTGGTGGAAAATTCAATAATTCATAAAGCAATTCACCCCAACGATTAAAAATTCTAAGTCGATCGATAGTATTTATTTCCTTACTTGCAAATACTGTGAATTGGTCATTTATTCCATCTCCATTTGGTGTAAACACATTGGGTACATAAACAGTTCCTATATATTTAATTTCTAATAGCAATATTCGCAAAGAATCGCAGCCTTCAACACTTTTATAAAGTTGATGAAATACACCAGATTGATCATATAATTTTTGATTTACAGGCCAAATAAAATGATCAAATACACTTGCAGTATCATAAAACGTATAGTTTGGATTAATCTTTAAATTTAAAATAAAAATGGAATCACAAGCATCATTTGTATTGAACTTAAATAAATACTTACCCGCTTTATTGTATGTCTTTCCATTTATTGGCCAGGTATATGAATCGCATACCTGAACATCATTTTCGGATCTATATTCAGGATGAATCTCAAGATTTAGAAACAGGATGGAATCACATCCATCTTTGTTGATCAAATGCAATGGGTAGGTTCCGCTTTTTAGATAGTTTATTCCATTTGCGCTCCAGGTGTATTCATTGCAAGCAGAAACAGTTTGCACCGCTGTGGTGCTTTCAAGGATTTCAAGTTTAAGATAATAGGAAGAGTCGCATCCGAATTGGCTCAGAAAGTTCGCAGTATAAATTCCATTGCTCAGATAATGCTTTCCAGTTACTGGCCATGTGTAGGATTCGCAAATTTTTATTGTATCGAATCGCTTAAAACTTGGAAATATTTCCAAATCAAGTAAAAGTATAGAGTCGCATCCAAAAATATTTGTAAGTGTATCTGAATATATACCACTTCGAATAAATTTTTTGCCATTTACTAACCAAACATAAGATTCGCAATTTTTTACTGTTAACTTACTTCCTGTGATTGGTAAAATATCTAAGTCTAAAGTAAGTATAGAATCACATCCAAATACATTTTTTAAAGTATCATAGTAGAAGCCACTTTGGGTATACGTTTGACCATTTATTGGCCAGCTATAAGATTCACATTTTTTTATGGTTTCTGTCGATTGATTTGATGTCCAAATTTGGAGATCCAAAACTAGTATTGAATCGCATCCATATGCATTGGTGAAAGTGTCTGAATAGATTCCACTTTGCGTGTAGGTTAATCCGGTGACTTGCCAAGTATATGAATTGCAAATTTTTATAGTTTCAATTTGTTTGTTTTCTGGAAGAATCTCTAGATTCAAACTAAAAATTGAATCACAACCGTAAATGGTTTTTAGCGTATCATGGTACCTTCCATTTTTGTAATATGTTTTACCCGTTATTGGCCAGGTAAACGCATGACATATTTTAAATGAATCTATTTTAAAATGTACTTTAAATATCTCTAAATCCAGGTTTATGATAGAATCACATCCATTTAAGTTTTTTAAAACCGTTTTGTATAAACCATCTTGGGTATAAGTTTGGCCATTTGCCGGCCATTTATAGGATTCGCAAACCTTTTGAATCTGGTTTACAGAATCGCTTTTAAAATTCGAATCCATACGCACTGTTAAGGTCTCGCTACAACCATAAAAATCATTTATTTCTACCTGATATACTCCTGGAGACACGTCGTAAACTGTTGAATCCATTGAATTAATTGGCGACAACCAGTTATACTTATACGGAGGTGAACCCTGTTTTCCTTGTATTTTAATTATTCCATTTTGATCATTCGGGCAATTTGGTTGAATGATTGTAAAGGAAGCTGAAGGTTGCGGTAGGCTAATGGATATCGCATCCAAAAAATTTCCTACAGTGGCACCTCCTGCGGCACTTACGGATTTAAATCGCAAAGTATAGTTCGTCTTTCCAGTATCCGGAAATGTATAATTTATCGTATTATATTTCCAAGCATTTCTGTCTGCTGAAAAGTTTCCAAGATTTTGTAGTATGCCTCCTACAGGTCCAATTTCAACACTTAGAACATCAGTCCCTGCTCGTCCTCTATGTGCAAATGAGATTTGTACCCTGCCCCCTAAAGCTGCTGTAAAATTTTGAAATAAAGTAGAAACCATATTTGCATTTAATTCTACAAATTGATTTCCAGAATAAGCAGGTACTCCACCAAAGCCGCTTCCCCAAATTTCAATTTGTTGATCTGTAGCAGTGGTGCTCCAACAGGATACAAGGTCTTGGTGAAAAAACCCAAATGCACCATTTTGAACCAATTTGTCATCTTCAAAGTCTTTATTGCATAACAAGTTGCAAGAAGATTGCAAGTTTGGAAGTTTTTCATCTTTACCAATAGTTCCAGTTTTTGTTTGTGAAGACTGTGAGTTGCAGTTTACATATGCATTCGGATCCACCAATGGATTATCAAAATAGCCAATTATTTTTTCAACAGTGAATCCAGCAGGAACCAGATGCAGGTTGTTTATGCATGCTGAGGGCGCTTTACAAATGTTTGAATATACTTTTAAATTATTGGTAAAATATTGGTTATCAATTAATTGAGTCGCCATTACTGGATTAATACAAATAGCAAGGGATAGGTAAATCAGATATTTTTTAAAAAACACGGTAAACTATGAATGGCTTTATAATTTAATTCTTAGGCAATATTAAACTTTAATATTGAAAATACGGCAAAGTGCATGATAGAATAATGCCAAACAAGATAAACGCAATATTTGGAGGTATATTAATTCATTTAATTTTAAAATAATTTAGAGGATAAATCATTTTATACTTTGATCCTACAACGTATCGTAGTGAACGGTTTAAAAAAAATTATTAATTTTAATGCAACGATTTCTATTTTGGCCAATCTTTAGAATGAAAGCAAACGAAAAACCTTTATGGAACATTTGGTAGATCGGGTTAAACGGAAAGATCATGCAGCCTTTAAAACACTGTATGATATGTATTCCAAGCCGATGTATAATCTATGTTTTCGGATTTTAAACCAGGAAGATGATGCACATGATATTTTGCAGGAAAGTTTTATTAAGATCTTTGAAAACATTGACCAACTTCAAAACAAGGAATTATTAAGTGCATGGATAAAGCGAATTTGTGTAAATACGGCAATACAAGCAGTTAAAAACAGAAAAAAAATTCAGTTTGAAGAATTGGATGAAAATCCGGGGATGATAAACCTTCAAGAAGAAAAAGAGGTGATTCATGAATTGGAATTTGAGAATAATATCCAGGCAATACACAAAGCTATAGCAATGTTGCCAGATCGATACCGGATCGTTTTTACATTGCATGTATTTGAAGAATATAGTCATGAAGAAATATCAAAGACCTTAGGAATAGTTTCAGGAACATCTAGAAGTCAGTACTTGAGAGCCAAACAAAAATTGATTGAAATTTTAAAAAAAAATACTAACAATGTCAGACCAGTTGAAAAAATATATTCAGCAATCTAAACATTCGTTTGATGTTGAAGAACCAAATCCAAATCTTTTTAATAAGATTTTGAATCAAGTTGAAATAAATCAAACGAATAAATTTGCACTAAAAACACACTTTAAAAATAATAAACAATGGTTTTTAATCGCCGCATCATTTGTGCTATTAATATCTGCTACAATTATTCTAAAACAAGTTTCCAATAATTCTCCAGCTAAAAATTCTGAAATTGTTGAACAATCAAATATCAAATCAAACTCGAATGATTTGAACAAGAGTTTAATAGCAGTAGATAAAGCACCTCAGCTTGTGGATGTATTTAATAATGCAAAGGAAATCCCGGTCAAAAATACAAAAGTAAATTCCACTACGATCCGGGTTAAGGATGAAGCTCCGGTTACTGTAAATTTTAAAAATCAAGAAAATGTTGTTCACCTTAAAGAAATAGTTCAAGAAATTGCAATGAATGAATCAGTCCAAGAGAATTCAAAAGCAAACCAATTAGAAAAACAGAGCATAAATCTGTTAGAAAATAATCCTGCTACTTTTAAAGGGGAAACATTGGAAGTTCAAAATAAATACCAAGCAACTCAAATAGCCAATGACCCTATTTTAGCAGAGGCACCAATGAATTCTGATGTTGAGAATGTAGAAACTTTGAATCCAGAAGATAATGTAAAGTCAAAGCCACAGGACCAAACTTTAAAGGGAAGTATTAAAAGAGGTTTTTTTGGGTTTATTTCAAAAAAGGCCAAGCAATGGTCAGGCGATGCGTTAAGTATTGAAAATATAGAAAAAAATGATCGTCCAGTTTTAGCAATACATTTTAAAAATGAAAAATTGGAATTTTCTAAATCCATTAATCTAAGAAATTCAAGTAATTAAGTAAAACATTCACTTACTCATAAAACAATATAAAATGAAAAACAAAGTCTTTTCTATAGCTATGCTTATATTCTTAAGTTGTAGTTTAATCAATGCACAGGTAACTCCTCCTGAACCTCCTACGCCTCCAGTGGCACCAGAAGTCCAGCCTATTCCTAAAATAGTGGATACTACGAGATTTAACTTAGGAAATAAACAAATTTTAATCATTGATTCTAAGTCGCAGAATTCAAATTCTGAAATCGACGAAGAATTAGAAGAGTCTATGAAAGATATTAAAATAGAAATAGAAGAACACAAAAGGGAACTAGATAATGCAAAGCGCGAACAGGAAAGAAAATTAGGAAAAGGAAGTCATGGTGAAAACAAGGCTCCTGATAAGGACCATTCAAAGAAAATGGATAAAAAGAAATCTTCTGCCAATGTTGGATTTCTTGATTTTAATTTAGGATTTAATATTTTGAATTTCGGAAATTCTATTCCGGAATCTACACAAGATGATTTAAAAATTAAATCTTGGGGATCCTGGAGTTATACGTTTACATTCTTACCTACAAAAATTTATCTAGGATCTCCAAATTTTATGTTGATGACTGGTTTTGGTTGGAGAATTGGTCAATTTGAGTTTAAGGAAAAAATAGATTTTGTGCCAAAGCAATCACTGGTGTATACTAAAAATGATCAAATTAAAAAATCACAATTTGTAATTCATCAATTGCAAATACCACTGGGATTTTATTTGCAAAGTAATAAAATAAAAGGGCTTGGTAAAATTGGAATTGGTTTAGGTGGCTATGCTGGACTTTTAATTCATCAGGAATTGGAAACTAAAACAGAAGATCCTAAAAGGTCTATTGAAACGGAGGAAGATTTTGGTTTTGAAGATTTTAGGTATGGTTTGAGTGCACAAGTTGATATTGGGGCTATTAAATTATTTGCCAATATGGATATGAATAAATTATGGAAGGATAATGATATCAAGAATATAGAATGTGGTATTTGGTTTGATTTTTAAAAGCCAAAGTTGCATTTAAGAGATAAAATCAAAGCGTATTATCGTTTGACTTTCTTCATAATGTGGTAAGCCTGTAGGTTGAAGTTCCTGCAGGCTTTTTTTTTATGTATTTATCCATGAATTCTGTTCTTCTTGTTAAAATTGCAATTATTACTTAAACTTACATTAATCTTGTATTCGCATTTTATAAATTTTGAATTAATTCCATATTTTTTAAGTATTCATGAAGCATTCAGCGGAAGGATTAAAAAAATTTGCAAAACAATTGGGTTTCGACAAAGTTGGCGTTGTTAAATCAAGACAATTAGAGGACGAAGCTCGTAAACTGGAACACTGGTTGCATCAAAATTATCATGGAGAAATGAGTTATCTGGAGCGATATTTCGATTTTCGAATAGACCCAAATAAACTAATACCTGGAACCAAATCAATTCTAGTATTTTCACTAAATTATTTTCAAAAAGTTGAAGAAATTTCTGATGATCGTCCTAAAATATCAATGTATGCCATAGGGAAAGATTATCACAAAGTTATCCGGACTAAAACGAAAGCATTGATTCGATGGATGAAATCAGAATTTGGGGATATTCAAGCCAGAGCCTTTGTTGATTCCGGGCCTGTATTAGAGCGCGTTTGGGCACATGAAGCAGGAATTGCCTGGACTGGAAAGAATACACTCTCTATCCATCCTAAAAGCGGTTCTTATTTTTTTTTAGCATGTATCTTAACAGATCTTGAATTTGAATATGATCAACCCATAAAGGACTATTGTGGTACTTGTCGAAAATGTATCGATGCATGTCCTACACAAGCTTTCCATTCAAATGGTTATCTTTTGGATGCTAGTAAATGTATTTCTTATTTAACCATTGAGTTAAAGAATGCTATCCCGGATACGTTTCATGGCAAAATGGAAAACTGGATTTTTGGTTGCGATATTTGTCAGCAGGTTTGTCCGTGGAACCGATTTTCTACAAATACAGATGAAGAAGAATTTGTGAATTCAAAAAATCCAGGAACTATAACAAGTTTAGAATGGTTGGAAATGAACGAATCTGAATTTCAATATCGTTTTAATAATTCAGCTTTAAAACGGACGGGCTTAAAGGGTATTCAACGCAATATTCGCTTTATTGAAAAACGCAAATCCTAGGTCAGAAATTTTTTAAGCAATCAATTCCTGGAACTTTTAAAACATATTTTTTGTTTATATAAAACTATTTCTGTTGGATAATCCTCGTCAGAAAACACGAATATAGATTAACACTTATTTTAATATGTAATTTTAACATTTGCTTACACTTGTGCATTTTGTTTTTCGCGAAAGTGGAGTTATTTTTAAACTGTTTTAAACCGGAGAAATGAGACGAAGTAATTCATGGTTAATGGTTATAATTCTGACAGGGAGTGTTTTTTACCTGTTTGCCAAACCTAAAGGTCCCAACACACTTTTGGTTGATTGCCCTGCTCCAATTACTTTAATTGAAGGGTCTAAATATGATACTTCAGTAACTGGAGTTCCAAAAGTTACAGAAAACAATGGTGGTGCAGTCACAATTTCTTATTTAGAAGTTTATCAAAAAGGGGATTGCAAGAATCATGCAGATTTGGTGTTGCGAATATTTACAATTACAAATTCAATTGGCGAGCAAGTTCGTTGTAATCAAAATATTACAATTAAACATTTGAATGTTACGGATATTTATATGCCTGCAGATACAACGATTGATTATCCAGATAGTCTGAATGATTTTACTCAGAAATTGTTAAAATTACCGAAGACATTAGGTTCTGTTAAAATATCTTATTTTGATACTAGAATTTCGCAAAATTGTAATATTCCTATCCGAGTTCGGCGACAATGGTCTTTGGAAGATATCTGTAACGGACAAATAAGAACTGGAACTACCTTTTTAAATATCCACAAATATTTTAACAGTTTTAAACAATTCAATAATCAATCTGATGCAATTTGTGTGGATGAAGGATTTGTCAATTTAAGTCCGGTTGGAGATTTTAAACCCTATACTTATAAATGGTCCACAGGTGATACGGTTTCATTTTTAAACAATAAATCACCCGGAAGCTATACTTTGACAGTTACAGATCGTTTTAATTGTACTGCAAGTATTGTATACAATTTGCTTTCTATGTCGCAACGAGCTGATATTGGTGGCAAGATTGCTACGGATGTTGGAATCAGAGTAGTACCAGATTCTCTTGTCTTTGAGAATCCAAGTTTAATTCAGAAATATTGTGTTTCGCAACAAAGTGGAATTCATTATGGCTTTACTTTAAAAACAAAAAAAATAGGGCAGTATAATTATCGATTTGTTAAAAATACTGGAGCAAGAGATGCTATTACTACAAAAGATATAATTTTAATTCAGCGACATATTTTAAATATAAGTAGGTTTAAGGATACACTTCAAAATATTGCTGCGGATGTAAATAACAATTTTAATATAACGGCTTCTGATATCACAGAGTTAAGAAGATTAATTTTAGGTATTAAAGAGAGTTTTACAAACGTAAAACCTTGGTATTTTTTACGTTCAGATTGGCGTTCTGTTGCTAAACCGAATCGACCTATTTCCGAAATTGAATTTAAAGGGATCAATGTGCCAAATTTTCCATTGACCAATGTCAATGTATTCGCTTTAAAAATGGGTGATATCGATTTAAGTTATGATGGATTTAAATCAGAGACCATGATTACCAGAGCGATTTCTGATGATGTGATTTTAAATATTAAAGAGGCTGTTTTTAATAATGGAAATTATTGGATTCCTGTTTTTTTAAATTCAAATGTACCAATGCTCGGAATTCAATTTCGATTGCAAAATTTAAAAACGGATTCACTTGAAATATGTGGATTGCAATTAGAAACTTCCAGTACTTTTATGAATGGAAATTCAATTGCTATAAGTTGGAGCGAAGGCATACCACTAAAATGGAATCAGGATTTACCACTATTTTACATTAAAGCCGGGGACCCAAAAGATATTATATTGGATCCGTCTTTTGAAATGGCTTGGTATGATCAATATTTGCAAGAATTTGCTATCAAATTTAACAAGGTGCAAATGAATTCAGTGTTTGGAAATTCAAATCTATTTTATCCGAATCCAACCACTGATAAAATTTATTTTAAAATACCCAATGATGTATTTCAATTGCGTATTTATAATCTTGATGGAAGACTCATTCAAACGAATGAAGTGCTTAAACAGCAACCATTGAGTACAAATCATTTGATAAAGGGAACCTACATTCTTTCCTGTTCAGCCGGAACAAATTTTATAGGAAGTGATGTACTCATTATAAAGTAGCACATTAAGTACTACTTCAGGTGTCTTTTATTTGTTCTAACTATTTAGGGACTCTACGTTTGAAATTTACTTTTTGTATTTTATTTTTGTTTGTAATAATTTAAGCGGGATTCAATATTAAGTTCAGGCTGATTTTAGAATAGTTGTTGTAATTTAGCAATAGCTTATTTATCTTGCAACATGAATGCAGTTATAACAGGTGCAAGTAAAGGCTTAGGAAAGGCCATTGCGATTGCATTAGTACAAAAAGGTTTTAATGTTTTTATACATTCCCGATCAGAGGGTGATTTAGATAAAGTAAAGCAAGAGCTGCTTGCTTTAAACCCAAAATGTAAAGTTTTTTATTTCGCTTGTGACATCTCTAACAAAGAAGCAATAAAAGCATTGGCGATTTCTATTTTATCCGTATTTAGAGAAGTGGATATATTAATTAATAATGCAGGTGTATATTTGCCAGGTACTATAAGTGCTGAACCCGAAGGGACTTTAGAGCAATTGTTAAACACAAATCTATATAGTGCATATCATTTGACTCGTGCTATATTGCCAAATATGCTTCATCGCAATTCAGGGCATATATTTAATATGTGTTCAATTGCAAGTCTTGATTCTTATCCTGGAGGAAGTTCATATTGTATAAGCAAGTTTGCATTGTTGGGATTTAGTAAATGTCTGCGTGAAGAATTGAAAGATAAGGGGATCCGGGTAACATCTATTTTACCTGGAGCTACCTGGTCTGATTCCTGGAAAGGTGCTAATTTACCTATAGATAGAATAATGCAAGCAACAGATATCGCCAAAATTGTACTATGTGCCATTGAATTAAGTCCTTCGGCGGTTTTAGAAGAAATTATTGTAAGACCACAGCTAGGAGATCTTTGAAAAAATTTGCAAATATGGAGCCTTCTTTTATTTCATATCAACCGTTTACTTATACGGATCAAAAAATGCTTTCCCGAGGGGATGATTTTTACAATATGATGGATTATCGGCGAACCGTTCGGGAGTTTTCTTCAAAACCAGTGCCCATATCACTTATTCAACAATTAATTCGCACAGCAAGTACTGCACCTTCTGGAGCGCATAAACAACCCTGGACTTTTTGTATCGTACAGGATCCTCTTCTTAAGAAAAAAATCAGAGTTGCGGCAGAAGAAGAAGAATATGAAAACTATCATGGCCGGATGCCTCAGGAATGGCTGGATGATCTTGCTAAATTAGGAACCGATTGTGAAAAGCCATTTTTGGAAACGGCTCCATTTTTAATTATTGTGTTTAAAAAAACCTATGACCTAAAGAATGGCAATAAATGTAAGAATTATTATGTGCAAGAGTCTGTCGGGATTGCATGTGGTTTCTTAATTGCAGCAATCCATTATGTTGGTTTAGTTTGTCTTACACATACACCGAGTCCGATGAATTTTTTACAAGAAATTTTAAAGAGACCAGAAAACGAAAAACCTTTTTTATTGATACCTGTTGGTTTTCCTGCTGAACAAGTTAGTGTTCCTGCATTGCATCGGAAAACTTTAGAAGAGGTAGCAGTATTTTATTGAAGGCACTATATGATTTAGAATTTACTTTACTTTCATTTTATAAAATCAATATTTGAATTCTCGATTTTGTAAAATTTTAATTCAAGTATTTTGCGATCCTATAATTTTTATTTCATGCAATCTAATTTCATTATTCAGACACATAAACTTCAAGGCCATAAGGCAGCCGTTTATTGTTTATGCAATGGGTTTGAGAGGCATACTTTTTTTAGTGCTGGAAGTGATGGAATAATCTGCAAATGGAATTCGGAACTTACATCTGATGGTATCTTATTTGCTTCTACAGGGGAGCGTATTTTTTCATTGGCCGCTTTTTCCGAATTTGGAGTATTGTTTGCCGGAACCATGCTTGGAGATCTTTTTTATATTGATTTTGAAAAAGGTAGCACAGCTAAACGATTTCGATTTCATCAACATTCTATATACCGCTTAGCTAAATGGAATGAAATTCTGGTTGCAATAGCTGGAGATGGAATTATTTCCTTGTGGAACGCAAGAGATGGTAAGCTTATGGATCATTTAAAAATTAGCAATGCAAAATTGAGGAGTTTAGCAATTGATTCAAAGAATAATACTGCTTTTATTGGGGACTCTAATGGAACCATTCATATTCTTAGTTTGCCAGATTTACAAATAATTCATCAAATTCATGAGTATCATCAGAAAACCATTTTTTCAATGTGTTATTTGGAATCAGAAAAGTATTTGATTACCGGTGGCTTAGACGCAATGATTCGGGTTTTAAATGCTGACAACCAATCTGTAATAGAAATTAAATCGCATTGGTTTTGTGTGAATGATATCTGTAATCTAGAGGGGAGTCCATTTTTTGCAACGGCTAGCAGAGATAAAAGTATAAGAATATGGAATAAAGCAAATTGGAGTTTGGTTAAGGAAATTTCTTCACCTAAATTTGCAGCTCACATGCATTCTGTGAATAGCCTTTATTGGATGCAATTTATGGAGACCTTATTTTCTTGTGGAGATGATGGAATTATTTATGGGTGGAAATTAAATATTGAAAATGATACTAAGTGATACTAAAATTTTAGAGGCTATTGAAAGGGGGGATATCTTAATTGAACCATTTGATATTAAATGTCTTGGAACGAATTCATACGATGTGCATTTAGGAAAAACGCTCGCAGTTTATGATGCTCCAGTATTAGATGCGAAAAAGCATAATACCATTTCTTATATTGAAATTCCAGAAGATGGATTTGTAATTTGTCCAGGTACCTTATACTTAGGAGTTACTGAAGAATATACAGAAGCACATCATGCAGTGCCATTTTTAGAAGGCAAATCCAGTGTTGGTCGTTTAGGAATTGATATACATGCTACTGCTGGAAAAGGGGATGTAGGATTTTGCAATACTTGGACTTTAGAAATTAGTTGCGTTCATCCTGTTCGTATTTATGCAGGAATGCCAATTGGACAATTAATTTATTTTGCTGTTGAAGGTAAAATAGAAAACTATTATAATAAAAAATCAAATGCAAAATACAATGATCGCACTACGAAGCCTGTAGAAAGTATGATGTGGAAGAATACGTTTTAAACGTTTAAGACGAATTGACCAACACATTAAAATGTCTTATTGTTCGTATATTTTTGCAAATATTTAAGTTCTACCTGCGTACGTTTTCTTTCAAAAAAAAATAGAATTAACTTTGAATATGCGCTGTGATCTTTGAATTTATTTTGGGCTTCATTCAAAATGAAACATGATCTGGGTTAAATCAAAAATATTGTCAAATCTAACAGACGAATCCTAATTTAGTGTTCGCGTTCTAAATGCATCTCTGCTTTTTTGCCAACAAGAATAGGCACGATTTCTTCTTCTACATTGGACATTTCAAGTCCAAAATCTTCAACAGCTGGTAGACTGATTTTTTTAATCATGCGATACGTTCTTACAACCCATTGCTCGAAACCGGTTAATTCAGTATCGGCGGAAACTCTGGTGTGTAAAAGTATAAATTTGAAATCGGCATCAATATGGTGTTTTCGGATAGAAGGATAAGGACTTTTCACACTTACCTCTCCACTCGCGACCATTTGATCAACGATTTCATGAAACATTGAATTTACTCTGTGTTCTACTTTAAAACCAAATCGTAAGTGCACAAAAAATACTTCTTTTGGTACAATGGTATCTACATGAAATGATTTATTATAAGGTTCATCCAAAATCTGTACATGCACAAACCAATAAACATCTGCTCGTTTTGGTTTTTTACGCAAAATAGAATACATAATATTGGAATCTATAAGTTGTTTACTTTCAGACATACTTAGATAAACCAAGTGGCTAGCTTCTTTTTGAATTGTATTATCGTCTTGTAAATCTTTTAAAACAGGAATAAAATCTTTTAACTGAACAAAACGGGTATGCTTGTCGCGAATTTTTTGGGCATTATATAATACAAATACCATAGTCGCAAAAATTGCTGTCAAAGTCAATGTGAACCATCCACCATGTGCCAGTTTATCAATATTCGATATTAAAAATACAGTTTCAAAACACATATAAAAGATAAGCAAACTTAATCCGATCCAGGTGCGATGAAACCTAATTTTATAATAATAGCTCAACAACATAGTCGTCATCAACATATTTATTATAATCGCAAGCCCATAGGCTGCTTCCATGTTTTCCGAAGTTTGAAAAATTAATTGAACTGCAATACATCCAAACATTAAAAACCAATTAATACTTGGTATATAAATTTGACCTTTTAAAGTGGATGGATAGTTAACCCGGGTTCGAAACCATAGATGAAGTTTCATGGCTTCATTAACCAAAGTAAATACCCCGCTAATTAAAGCCTGGCTTGCGATAATGGTTGAAATGGTTGCGATTCCAATTCCAATTGGCAAAAACCATTCAGGCATAAGTTGAAAAAAGATACGCTGGCCTTCAGCCAATGGTTGACCATTCAGATTACTAAGCAACCAGGCAGCTTGTCCAAAATAATTGAGAACCAGGCAAACAATAACAAAACTCCAACTTATTCTAATGTTTAATTTGCCACAATGGCCTAAATCCGAATATAGGGCTTCCCCTCCAGTAGTACAGAGAAAAACAGCTCCAAGTAGCCAAAATCCTTGTGGGTAATTCATTAATAAATTAATAGCATATTGCGGATTAAAAGCAGCTAAGACTTCTAAGTGATTGGTTATTTGATTAAAACCTAAAATTCCAATCATAGTAAACCAAATGAACATTATAGGGCCAAATGTGATGCCAACAGTTTGTGTTCCAACTTGTTGAAAAGCAAAAATTGCGATGATAATGCCAATGACTATGGGTACCGTTTTAATATCAGGATATATTAATGTAATCCCTTCTACCGCAGAAGAAATTGAAATAGGAGGTGTGATAAATCCATCTGCAATTAAGGTGGCACAGCCTAATATTGCAGGATAAATAACCCAACTCGTATTATATCTACGAACCAATGCATAAAGTGCGAAAATTCCACCCTCGCCTTTATTATCTGCATTTAAAGCTAAATAAATATATTTGACAGTTGTCAATATTATCAATGTCCATAAAACACATGAAACGCCTCCTAAAACTAATTCAGGAGAAATAATCTTTCCCTTAGTTATGGCCTGCATTACATATAAAGGGGAAGTCCCAATATCTCCAAAAATTATTCCCAAGGTGACTAATAAACCACCAACACTAAATTTATGATGCTGACCACTTATCTTCATAATCTTAAATTGAAACTATTTTTGTTCAAATGTGGGCATAAAATTACTATTCCGACGCGCTTATTCTAATTTTTAATGAAAAAATCAATAGGCTATTATTAATTTATTAGAACCACCAGCATTATTTTTCACAAAGATTTAACCAAACCAACCAGCTAAATAAGATAGTTTTGCTGTTCTAATTAAAATGAAAACCATGAAATTTATATGTATTGCAGTAAGTTCGGTACTTTTTTTAAGCTCTTGTTCGGCTCAATTTGATAAGCTTTTGAAAAAAGTTATAAAAACGGACTTAAGTACAGAAGATGTTGCCGCAGGGTTGAAAGAAGCTTTGTCAAATGGTACTAGTAAAGGATCTGATTTGCTTGCTCAAAAAGACGGATATTTTAAAAGTGCTTATAAAATCTTCTTGCCTGAAGAAGCACAAAATGTATGTAATAAATTAAGAGTAGTGCCAGGTTTTAGTTCCATTGAAGAAGATGTTATTGAAAAATTAAATCGTGCAGCAGAAGATGCCGCTGTAAAAGCAAAACCTATTTTTTTAAATGCCATTAAACAAATGACGATTGCCGATGCCTGGAATATTTTGAAAGGACAAGATAATGCAGCTACTGTTTTTTTGCAACGCACTACTAACCAGGCACTTTATAATGAATTTAAGCCGATTATTACAGAGTCCATGGAAAGAGTTGGAGCAATTCAACTATGGGCTTCAGCGATCGGTAAGTATAACCAAATACCATTTGTTAAGAAAGCAAATCCTGATATGTCAGATTATGTGACCAATAAAGCTTTAGAAGGATTGTTTAAAAAAATAGAAGAAGAAGAGAAAGACATTCGACATAATTTCGCATCCAGAACTACAGATCTGTTAAAACGGGTATTTTCCAAACAGGATAAGTGATTTTAGAGTACTACTTACTTTTGTTTGTAATCGGCAAATATGTTTGATCTGAATAATTTTGGATCCAAGCCCAATTTTTTTTGCTTATGTTTCTGAATTTAAAACACCAATTTCAGAGTTCATACTATTAAAAATAGTTTCAATCTCTAATTCACTCCATTCCATTTTTTCATTTTGACAGATCTTCATTAAAATAGCATCTTGTTTTCGGCCTCTAATCATCGCGTCGTAATAAGAAATATCTGGACGAAACGTTACCAAGGCATATTTTGAAAAATATGCTGGAAATTGTTTTTCAAGCTGCATTTCCAACTTGCGTTTGCGTTGAAAAACAGGGTCGGCAACCTTATCCCGCATTTCAATAAAATTATCGTCTGCTAAGTCTGCAATTGCATCCCCATTGGGTTTTCTAATATTAGAAAAATGATGAAACAAATTGCCCCAATCTGAATAACTGTCTAATAAGGTATCAAATTCATAAACATCTTCAAACCCACAATTCATTCCTTGACCATAAAATGGGATGATAGCATGTGCAGCATCGCCCATTAATAAAATTTTATCTTCAAAATTCCAGGGTGCACATTTAACAGTATAAAGATGGCCTGTAGCATGCGCAAAAAATTCTTCTAATAAATCTGGCATGATAGGTACTGCATCTGAAAAATAGGTCTCAAAGAATTGGAATACGTTTTCTTTTGTTTGTAAAAGTTCAAAACTATCCTTTCCATGATATGGCAAAAAAATTGTAGCCGTGTAGGTAGCATCTGGGTTCGGAAGTCCAATCATCATAAAATTTCCTCTTGGCCAGATATGCAATGCATTTTTTTCAATTGCAAAAGATTTATGGATGCCTGGCGGAATGGTCAATTCTTTATATCCATAATTTTGAAATGACTGGCTATAATTAAATCGCAATTGAGGGGTTCTTTCAAACATCATTTTTCGTGCAATGGACGCTGCACCATCCGTACCAATTAAGGTTGCATTATAGATGGATTTTTCAACTTTATCTTGATCTTCAAAAAAATATACGCTGCAATCTTTTTCTGTTCGAACTAAACGCGTATTGAAATGGATCGCATGGGGTTTTATTTTTTCAATGGCATCCATAAGAATTACATTCAAGTTTCTCCTGGATATTGAATTGATGTGTTCTCCAGGTCTTAAGCTATAATCTTGAAACTGGAGATTTCCTTTCAAATCATGAATCATGCGGCCTTTCATTTGAATTGCCTGAGATAGTATTTCCTGATCTATACCTGCTAATTTTAAAGCCCGAATGCCTCTATGAGATAATGCAAGATTGATAGATCTACCGGCACTTATATCGGTCTTTCGCATGTCTGATCTGGATTCAAAAAGTTCTACATCAAATCCCCTTTGTAACAATCTTAAACCAAGTAAACTGCCAACCAAGCCACTTCCTGCAATAATAATTTTATTATGTTTATTAATCATGTATTGCGTTCTTTAAAATTTCCATAAATTCAAAAACATCTGTAAATGTATTATAAAGTGGTACTGGGGCAATTCTGATAACATCTGGTTCGCGCCAATCTGCAATAACTCCATTTTTTGAAATTCTATGGAATATTTTTTTATCTGCATTTTTTATTTTAATTGAAATCTGACAACCTCGTTCATCTTCTGATTTTGGAGTGATTATTGAAATATTTGGATCTTTTAATTCATCTAATAAAGTAAATAGTAAATTTCCGAGTTCTAGAGATTTTTTTCGTAAGGATTTCATTCCAGCTTCTTTAAATAATTCTAAGGATGCCAAAAGGCATGCCATTGGTAAAATTGGTGGATTACTAAGCTGCCATCCTTCTGCACCAGGCATAGATTCATAAAGTGGTTCCATTTTAAATCGTGTCATTTTATTATGTCCCCACCAACCTGCAAATTTTGGAATTGTGTAATTATAGGCGTGTCGTTCATGTACAAAACAACCCGCCAAACTTCCAGGACCACCATTCAAATATTTGTATCCACACCAAGTTGCAAAATCTGGGCCATCCTCATGAAGATTTAAAAATAAATTTCCAGCACCATGTGCAAGATCAAAACCAATTTTACAACCTGATTCATGCGCTAATTTGGTTATAAATGGAATTGGATATGCTTGGCCAGTATAATAATTTACCGATCCTATTAAGGCAAGTGCAATAGTATCTCCTTCTTTTTCAAAAATCGATTGAATTGTTTCTTTTGAAATATAATCTTCTCCAGGCTCTGGTTTTAAGATCAATAAGGCTTCTTTCGGATCAAATCCATGAAAACGGATTTGAGATTCGACGGCATATCGGTCTGAAGGGAATGTACTATGTTCAATTAAAATTTTAAATCGCTGCTTAGTGGGTCTGTAAAAACTTACCATCATCAAATGAAGATTAACAGTAAGGGTATTCATAATAACTGTTTCAATGGGCTTAGCTCCTATAATATTGGCCATAGCATCGGTTAAAAATTCATGATATTTATACCAAGGATTTTTAGCATTGTGATGTCCGGTGACCCCAAATTGAGCCCAATCCAGTAGTTCCTGATCTACATATCCTCGGGTTTTTTGAGCTTGTAGTCCTAAAGAATTGCCACAGAAATACAGATAATCATGGCCTTCAATGGTTTTTGGAAACAAAAACTGACTTTTAAAATGTTTTAAAGGATCTTGTTCATCTAAAGCAATAACTTCTTTTCTTTGTACACTCATATTCAGAATTGAGCTCAAAAATAAGTCTTTTGAATTATAGCGCATGAAATCCCTTCCATCTTAATTTTGTCCAATGGATTGGCATTCAAGTGTAACAGGTTTTAAGCATTATTTGGGTTTAGAGCGCTCCCTTTCCTTAAATTCAGTGGAAGCCTATGTGAGGGATATCGATAAATTGAGGATGTATGCAGAACAAAAACACCTGAGCTTATCCCCGGATCAAGTCAAAATGAATCATATTGAAGATTTTTTATCTTGGCTGCAGCAATTTGCTTTAGAAGATCGATCACAAGCCAGAATTTTATCTGGCATTAGAGCTTTCTATAAATATTGTTTGATTGAAGATCTAATACAAAATGATCCAACGGAACTCATTGAAGGTCCGAAATTAAGTCGAAAATTACCGGATGTGCTGAGCATCCAAGAAATAGATGCTATTTTGAATGCTGTTGATTTGAGTAATGATCAAGGGCACCGAAATCGGGCCATTATCGAAACTTTGTATTCCTGTGGTTTGAGAGTAAGTGAACTCACTGAATTATTGATTTCAAATATGCATGAGGAAAGTGGATTTTTAAAAGTAGTTGGAAAAGGTAACAAAGAACGTCTTGTTCCAATCGGTCAGGAAGCTATTTTGCAAATTAAGTACTATCGGGATCATTTTAGAAATCAACTACCTAGAATTAATGGCCATGAGGATTTTATCTTTTTAAATCGATTTGGAAAAAAATTAAGCCGTGTAAGTATTTTTGAAATCGTAAAAGAAAATGTGCGAAGAGCCGGTATTCATAAAACCATTAGTCCACATACATTTAGACATTCTTTTGCAACGCATCTTGTTGAAGGTGGTGCAAATCTTAGAGCTGTGCAGGAAATGTTGGGACATGAGAGCATTACGACAACTGAAATTTACACACATTTAGATTTAAATTTTTTAAGAGAAACCGTACTTCAATTTCATCCGATGAACCGCAAAGTAGAAAAATTAAAATGAAAATCGGAATGCCTGAATTCAAATTATGAATAGAGCATAAGGTGATCCCAGGGTTGTTCTCTATTTTAATTGTGGGTTTACTCAGGATGTAATTTGGAATCGAATTTATTTTATTTATTAAATATTCAATTGTAAATTTATTTAAACATTCAAAAATAAATCCTTTTAAAGAAATTTATATTTTTAAATAACCCGTAAAATTCAATTGAAAAAAAATGAAATTATAGTAGAATTCTGTTTTCAACGTTTTCTGACAAAAGTCAATATCAATAATAATATGGAAAATACTTTGACAAGATTGACCATTAAAAAAAGAATAAAGGACGGACGATCCGCATCAAGAGGTTCGCTCCAGTATCTGAAGTACGGAAAGTATTTAATGGGAATCATAACTTTAGAAGCTAATACACCTTTGCATCGGTCGTTTTCAGGGATCTTATAATCCAGGATTTTATTATACCCATCGTAACGCTGCTGATATTGGGTTTGATTAAGTGAATATTCATAAAAATAGATGCGGTCACCTATACAGTTATGGTCGTATATCCAAGCTTCTCCGGGAATCGAAAAATAACGCAATGCAATAGACCGGAAAGGATCTTCAACCCGAAAAAATGGCAAAATAAAAAAACTAGCAATAAAAAACAGGAAGATTCTTAAAAACCAAATCATATGGATAATTATATGCCAAAAGTATATAATTTTGACCATAGATGAAGGGAACTAAATGCAATTAAAGCTTAGCATATTAAAATTAAAAACAGGTTTATGGAAACTTTTCCAAAAATACAGTTCCTGGCGATGGTATCTAAAAGCTTTAAGTTGGTTAGGCCTGATTATTTTCCTTCATTTTTTCTATTTATTTGCACTCATATTAGTTTTCCCACCATTTACCGTGACCCAAATTTCGAGTCTGCTTTCTGGTCATGGGATTAACCGGGATTATGTTTGTTTAAAAAATATTTCTTCAAATGCAGTATTGGCAGTAATTGGTGCTGAAGATCAAATTTTTATGGAACATTATGGCTTTGATATGGAAAGTATCGAAAAAGCTATGGAGCATAATAAAAGAAAACCTAAAAAAACACGGGGGGCATCTACGATAAGCCAACAAGTGGCCAAAAATGTTTTTTTGTGGCAAGGCCGAAGCTGGATTAGAAAAGGATTGGAAGTATATTTTACCTTAATGATCGAAACCTTATGGAGTAAAAAACGTATCATGGAAATGTACTTGAATGTCATTGAAATGGGAGATGGCATCTATGGTATTCAGGCGGCCTCAAAAAAGTATTTTAATAAAGATGCTAAATATCTTAGTAGAGAGGAAGCGGCAAAAATTGCAGCTTGTTTGCCAAGTCCAAAAAGGTATAAAGTAAAACCACTTTCTCCTTATGTCGCTTTCCGCACTCCGTGGGTCCTTCAACAAATGTATCAATTAGAACCTGATGAAGAAATCCAAAAACTACTTTGGAAAGCAAATTTTAAATAAGTCCTGTTCTTGTTTTCTGATAGATTTAAAAACTAAACGGCATCTGACATTGGATATAGTAAATGGAGCGTCAAATGTGGGGGTATTAGAATCAAACTTTTCTACGGCGTAATTTTTTATTAATGAAATATTTGTTTTCTGTTTATAAATACTTGTCAGGCAGTAAACATTGTTAGCTCTTCAAGAATGAGTCAAGTTACCTGTAAGAATATTTGTTTTGTTTGAACTCTTGAAAGCCAAACCATGTAATACAAAATTTAGATGGCTTATAATGGTTGTTATTTATTAAATAGAGGAAGAGATTTTAAGGCAGGAATTTTCAAATTTTAGCTTATTTTTTTGGAACATAAACCAACGACTAAGAATAGGAGGGAATTGCAAAAGCTCACTTCGAATTAATTATACTTACCTTATGGATCAATTCCTGGATCAATGCTTCATCTGCTTGTTCCTTGCATCCAAGATTCATAATTCCTTCTATTTGATTTGAAGCCTGACGTAAAGAAGCATGAAATCTTTTTAATCCAGTTTTGTTGAGGATATCCCCAATATTTTCAGCTTGTATTCCTCCGGCTGCCATAATTTCTATTTGATCACCAAATTTTTGATTCCAGTTTTTTAAAGTTTGAATTCCGTTTACTGCATTGGATGCACATCCCGAACTTAAAAGCCGATCAACATTGAATTCTATTAATTGAGATAAAACGTTCAATGGATTTTCAGCAACATCAATAGCGCGATGATAACTTAAGATTTTACCTTGAGAAATAGCACGTAATTTTTTTAAAAATGAAATATCAAGATTTCCAGTATTTGTTAATCCACCAGCTACAATGGTATCTATGCCTAAATCGATTGCAGTTTGAATATCTTCTAATATGATTTCTTGTTCTATTTCATCGTAGACAAAATTTCCATTTCGGGGTCGAAAGAAAACTGCCATTTCTTTTTTAAAGATACTTCTGGCTTTTTTTATTAAAGCAATACTAGGTGTTAATCCGCCATGATGAAGATCAACACACAGTTCAATAGCATCTACATTATATTTTTGTGCAAGGATAACGGAATGAATATCTGCACAACAGATTTCAATAGTGATATCTGAACGCATGCAAAATTATACAAGTTGTAAAAAAGAATTACGAATTAAAGGAATTATATCTTTTTTCAGCGAATTCCCAATTGAGCACATTGTAAAATCCAGCGATGTAGTCTGGACGACGATTTTGATACAATAAGTAATAAGCATGTTCCCATACATCCAAACCTATTATCGGATATCCACCACAACCAGTATTTGGCATTAATGGATTATCTTGGTTAGGGGTCGAACAAATTTCTAATTTACCACCTGGATGTACACATAACCACGCCCAACCGGATCCAAATCTACTAACGGCTGCTTGTGCGAATTTTTCTTTAAAAGTATCGAAAGAACCAAAATCTCGTTCTAAAGCAATTGATAAATTGCCATTTGGATTTCCACCTCCATGTGGAGACATGAGTTCCCAAAATAAGCAATGGTTATAAAAACCACCTCCATTATTGCGTAAAGGCATATTTGTCATATCCAGATTTTTTAAAATATCTTCGATAGACATAGTGTCCTCTGGTTTATCTTTAATTGCAGCATTGAGATTATTGGTATATGCAGCATGATGTTTTCCATGATGAATTTCCATGGTGCGACTATCTATATGCGGTTCAAGTGCTTGTGGTGGATAAGGTAATTCGGGTAGTGAAAAAGGCATAATCTATTTTTTGTTTCAGGTTGTAAATGTAAATCACAGAAATTTAAAAAAAGCTGATCCGATAGTTTTTTTTCAAAAGTTCTACAATTATTTTAATCAGATTCTAATTTCGTAAAGGATTTTAAGTTTTTTTCAAGGAAAGGATGAAGAAAAACACTTGCCAATATAATAATAACACCTAAATAAAACATTCCATTCAATTGTTTATGTTCTTGGATTAATACAACCGCTAAAATGATACCATATACAGGTTCTAAATTAAAGGCAAGCATGGCTGTAAAAGCACTTAAATTTTTTAAGGAACGGACCACAAAAACATAGGATACCACCGTACATAAATAGGATAATATAAATAAATACAACCAATCCATTTTGGATGGTAAAAAATTTGCAGAAGGATCTATTATAAATACAACTGGGAGTAAAATGGTCATGAATAACCAAACAGAAAATAGTTCGATCCAGGTAATACTTATGGGATCACTTTTACTTATATATTTTTTATTTAAAGTTGCAAAACTTGCTGATAAAATGGCAGCCAGAATTCCGATGCCAAATCCAAGCCTATAGTTTAATTCTATATTTTGTAAAATCATCCACATGCCTGGAAGTGTAATCAATCCTATAAAGATATCTAGTCGTTTGAGCTTCTTTTTGTGAAACCAGGCTTCAAAAAATGCAGTAAATAAAGGAATAAAAGCTAAACAAATCATAGCAATTGAAGAGTTGGAGAGTTTAATGGAACCATAAAAACAAATCCAATGCAAACCAACAAGTAAACCAATTCCAAGAAATGTGAATAAGTTTTTGCGATTCATGGTTTGAAATCCATTATTCTTAAACATCTGTGGCAAAAGCAGAATCCAGGTCAATAATGACCGCCACCAAACCAAAATGAGTGCAGGTAAAAGTATTAATTTGCCTAAAATACCTGTAAAACCGAATAAAAACACCCCAATATGCAATAAAATGAAAGACTTTCGTAAACTATCCATTTTGTATTTTGAAAATAAAAACAAATATCTAATTTTGTGCCCTCATAAACGAGAATTAGATGCATACATTACATATTGGAGAAAAAGCCCCAGGTTTTAATTTAGTTTCCAGTGACAAAACAATGGTTAATCTGGAAGACTTTAAGGGACAAAACATTTTGCTTTTATTCTTTCCATTCGCATTTACCGGAGCATGTACTGCCGAAATGTGTCAAATGAGAGATGATATAGCTATATATGAGAAAGCAAATGCACAAATTTTTGGCATATCGGTAGACTCACCATTCACTTTAAATAAATTTAAAGAACTGAATCAGATACCATTTCCTCTACTTTCAGATTTTAATAAAATTACATGCAAAGCATATGATTGCTTACAAGAAGAATGGAATTTCGGACTAAAAGGGGTTTCAAAAAGATCTGCATTTATTCTTGACAAAGAAGGATTGCTTCGGTATTCAGAAATTTTGGAAAATCCAGGAAATTTACCTAATTTCGAGGCTATAAATCAAACATTGAATAATCTTATTTAATTTACTTTCATGACGCAAACAAATCCAGGTACCTGGGAAGCAATTGAAGAAGACGTGTTGGTAGAAGATTCAGTTGGAAATTTATCAGAATTAATCGTATATAATGATGATATCAATACGTTTGATTGGGTAATAGAAAGTCTTATGGACATTTGTAGCCATTCATTTGAACAAGCAGAACAATTGTCATTGCTTGTTCACTTTAAAGGCAAAGCCATCGTAAAAACGGCTAGCTTTTCCGTTTTACGTCCGATGAAAGATGCCCTTTGTGAAAGGGGATTATCAGCCGTCATTGAAACCATCAAAGTGTAATTAAGTTGCCGGTTTATACAATACCGGAAAATCAATTCATTTTTCCACATCCGGCATTAGCTCAAGAAGATGGCTTATTGGGTATTGGCGGAGACCTGCAAGTTGAACGGATTTTATTAGCATACCAGAATGGAATTTTTCCATGGTATTCTGCTGGCGAACCCATACTTTGGTGGTGTATAACTCCTAGATTGGTATTATATCCTGAAAATATAAACATTTCTAAAAGTATGCACAGCTATTTTAATCAATCAAAGTTTACTCTAAGTTTTGATAAAGATTTTCTTTCTGTAATACTCCAATGTAAAACAAGCGAACGGGAAGGGCAAGGGGGGTCCTGGATACACCAGGAAATTATTGACACATTTCTTGAATTACATGCAATGGGAATTGCTCATTCTGTTGAAGTTTGGAAAGATGAATATCTGGTAGGAGGCCTTTATGGTTTGGCAATTGGGAAAATATTTTGTGGAGAATCTATGTTTTCAAAAACTTCAAATGCTTCAAAATTTGCATTAATTCATCTTGCGAAATTTCTTCAAAAGAAAAATTTTAAATTTATCGATTGTCAGCAAGACACTCCACATCTCCGAACGATGGGCGCAGAATTGATATCGAAAAAACGATTTTTTGACTGTTTGGAAGAAAATAAGAATCAGCCAATTCTACAAGAGAAATGGTCGCTCTAGAAAAAATTCGGTACGAATCATTGAAATCAGCAATACCTTTATTAATTAATTCATTAAAATGAGAAATATCTTTTTCGCACTTTATCTAATTCTTAGCTACAGTAATTTCCTTTTTGCACAAGAGAAACCGGGTCATTTAGTTATTGATAAAAATACACCTGAATTTATTAAATTTATTTTTAAGGAAAACCCAAATGTATTTGAAGTCGAAAAAGCATATCGGGATTATTTCGCTGAAATCCCATTTGTTAAAAGTAGCTACACTCAATATTATAAACGATGGATGTATTGGGCACAAAAAAATATGCATCATGATGGTCAAGTCTATGAAAAAACAAACGAAGAAATAAATCTTGAAGAAGTTGAACGAATTCAATTGCGAAAATCACAGGGTATTCATTCAAGATCTCCCGCAGGAAATTGGAAATTTGCAGGCCCGAATAAAACTTTTGATACCGATGGATTAACGAAAGTTACCTGGCAAACTAATATCTATTCTATGGATATCGCACTATCAGATTCAACAGTACTTTATGCAGGAGGTGAAGATGGGGGCGTATGGAAAACCACAGATCATGGTAAAAACTGGACATTAACCACGAGTAATATTCTTCATGGAGCATTTGGAGCCGTTAAAATTCATCCTAAAAATCCGGATACAGTGTATGCTGGAACAAGTGGAAAAATTATTAAAACAAATGATGGTGGTAAGAATTGGACCACAGTGTATTCTGAAAATGGTTTGTGGACAAATGATTTAGCAATCAGAACAACGGATGGACAATTAATTTTTGCAGCAACAAATAAAGGACTTATAAAATCAACAGATGGTGGTAAAACATGGACAAAAGTCTTTCCAGAAGAATGTTGGACCATAAAATTTAGAAGAAATAATCAAGCTACCATTTATTGTGTAAAACAAAATGGCAATTCCTCTAGTTTTTTGAGGTCTACGGATGGTGGCACTTTCTGGTTTACAATTGGAAATGGATGGTATAATCCTGGAATTAATGAAACAGTTACAGGAGCACTTATTGCAGTTTGCCCATCCAATAGCAATAAACTTTATGCTTATTTATGTGGAAATGGAGGCACATTGAATGGATATGTAGGAGTTTTTGTGAGCCTAAATGGAGGAGATAGCTGGAATAATACCAACCCAACGAATGCAATTGGCGGAACCTATTCAATCCCTACACATACAAATTTAATGGCTCATAATGGGACCAATGGATTTAATCAAGGATTTTATGATATGGCAATTATTGTAAATCCTAAAAATGAAAATCAATTAATTGCAGGAGGAACTTCTTGGTTTAAAAGTGTTGATGGAGGAGCAACCTGGACCGGATTAGGCGGATATGTAGGCAGTCTACCCTGGAGTCATCCAGATATACAATGTATGGTTGCACAAGGAAATGATTTGTGGATTGGAAGTGACGGTGGAATCAATTATTCAAATGATTTTGGCCAAACTAGTGAAGCCAGAATGGATGGTATTTCTGGAGCAAATTTGTGGGGATTTGATGCCGGTTGGAATGAAGATATTTTGGTCGGTGGAAGATATCACAATGGCAATATGGCCTGGCACGAAAGTTTTCCAGCCACTTCATTTTATCGAATGGGTGGAGCAGAAGCCGCTACAGGTTATGTAAATCCTGGACCTGGAAGGAAAACTTATTTTTCTGATATTGGAGGATATGCTTTAAAAACTGGATTTACCTCTGGTGTTAGTTATTTCCCCGTTGGACTTTTCCCAAATGAAACCTATGCATATTATGCGAATAGTCAAATGACTTGGCATCCTCAATGTTGGAATATCATTTACTTGGGAAGAGATAATAAAATCTGGAAAAGCTTGGATGGTGGTGGAACATTCCAGCTATTGTATACCTTTCCTGGGAATGTCGATAACAAAGTTTTCGAAATTGAAATTTCAAGGTTTAATCCGCAAATAATTTATACAACCCAATGGGATGGAACCGATGATTCATTATGGAAAACCTTAGATGGTGGGAAAACCTGGAATCGATGTACCCCGTTGCCGTTGCCAAATAATAACGACCGTGCAAAAATTTCTTTGAGCGCAACAAATCCCAATGAACTTTGGATTGCTCTGACCTATGGTTCCAATGGAAAAAAAGTTTATAAAACTATAGATGGTGGTTTGAGTTGGATCAATCTTACAAGTACTAAATTAGATAACATCACAATTACTGATATTTTGCATCAATATGGTACCAATGGAGGAGTGTATTTAGGTACCTCTAGAGGTGTTTTTTATAAGACGGATGGAATGGTCGATTGGCAAGCGTATTCTGATGGATTGCCTGTCAGTGCAGAAACCAATCGCTTAAAACCGTTTTATCGGGATGGCAAAATCCGAAATGGATGTTGGGGATTTGGAGTTTGGGAAAATTCTTTATTTGAAGAATCGAAAGTAGTTGCACAAGCAATGGTAGATAAATTAGAATCCTTCTGTATTCGCGATACATTTTATTTTGATGATTATTCTGCAGTTAATCATAACGGGGCAAGTTGGACTTGGACAATACCAGATACCCGGTATTTGACTGGAGATAAAACACGAACACCAAAAGCTATTTTTAATTCGCAAGGATTAAAACAGATCGTCATGAATTTGAAAAATGCTACCGGAAGTTTTTACGATACGATCTATGTGAATGTAAAAAATCAATGTGAAAAAGATAGTTTACCAGGAGGAGCATTGTCTTTAACCGGAGCTGGTTCCTATGCTCAAATTCCGCCACTCGGTAAGATTACAAATACAATTACAATGATGGCATGGATAAAATCAAACGGAAATCAAAAAGATTGGGCTGGCCTCTTATTTAAACGCAATGCAGGTACTGCTGCAGGTTTAAGTGTATTAAATAATGGAGATATTCGATATCATTGGGACGCAGGAGGGTATAATTGGGTATCTAAAGCGCGATTAATACCTGGTGAATGGACACATGTAGCAATCGTTGCGAGTCCGGATGCAATTACAATTTATAAAGATGGCGTCCCGTTTACAAATACGGTAACGGTTGTACCTCAATCCTTTGAAAGTCCACTCATTATAGGTGCGGATTTAAATGGAGGAGATCGTTATTTTAAAGGTGAAATGGATGAAATCTGTACCTATGATCGCGCATTAAGTCAAAGTGAAATCCGCGAAATCATGCATTTGACAAGGACACATACAAATAATCCAGGAATGCTTAGTTATCATCAATTTAATGAAGGTGTAGATTTAATTCTTGACAAGCAAAATTCGTTTCATGCCTCCTTGTCAGGAAATGTAAGCATCATAAATTCGACGGCACCTGTAGGACCAGGTTTTAGCCATCGACTGGATATTCGCAATAAAGGAAGTTACTCATTTGGATTAACAGGATTAATCATTGATTCTGAAGATAGTGGTGTTTATCCGAATGGAGAGCTTTGTATTACCAGAATTAATTATATCCCTACAATTGGATTCAATCCAATTCAGAAACCCGTGAGTCCTGCTTATTGGATATTGCATAATTTTGGATCAAATACCTCATTTACTGCTTTTAAAAATATGAATTTTCAAAATATTGGAGCCGTTTCAACTCAAACTACAATGGATGAATTGAAACTTTTTAAAAGAGTTCCAAATGCAGATACAAGTACTTGGTTATTTTCTGATGTTAGCGTTGGTTTACAAGCAGGCAATAATGCATCTGCTCAATTTAACAAAACCAAAGTACAGACGCAAGGTCAATTTTTAATTACAAAAGCCATATCCGATACTTTAGTAGTAGGGATTGACAAACCGATTGCCTGGAATGAAAATCCTGAACTTGCAATTTATCCAAACCCTTTAACCGGGGATCAACTATTTAACATTGAAACAACATTGGAAGGCGAGGTGAAGACAAAACTAATAGATGATAAAGGTCGAACCATTTTTATGTTTAGTTTTCATAAAAAGTATCAATTTGATCCTACCCATTTGCAAGCTGGAATTTACATCTGCAGTTTTGAAACAAAACAACACTTAATATTCAAGAAAATAATTATTGCAAAATAGTATCGCCTGAAATTGAATTCTTGAAAAGGAAAAATATTTTTTATTCATCATGAAATACTCAGAGGCACTGCAATATATGTATGATGCATTACCTATGTATCATCGACTCGGAAAATCCGCATTCAAAAAAGATCTTACGAATATTAAATCTCTTTGTGATGCAATGGGAAATCCAGAACAGTCAATTCCATGTTTTCATATTGCTGGGACGAATGGAAAAGGCTCTGTTTCCCATTTACTGGCTGCCGTTTTACAAGCACATGGATTTAAGACTGGTTTATATGTTTCCCCACATTATAAAGATTATAGAGAGCGGATAAAAATAGATGGTGTTTATATTTCTAAGCTTTTTGTTCGCAATTTTGTAGATCGTTATAAGAATTTATTTGAAGAAATAAAACCTTCTTTTTTTGAAATGACAGTTGCTATGGCATTTTCATGGTTTAAAGATCAGAAAGTTGATTATGCAGTCATTGAAACTGGACTTGGTGGTAGATTAGATTCTACAAATATTATTAAACCACTTCTGAGTATTATTACAAATATAAGTTGGGATCACAGTGACATGTTAGGAGATACACTGGAAGCAATTGCAGCTGAAAAGGCAGGTATTATTAAGGATGGGGTTCCAGTTCTAATAGGTAGAAGACAAGATGAAACAAAGGAAGTGTTTTCAAATTATAGCAAATCTAAAAATGCAACTTTATATTATGCAGACGAATTAATTTTAAAGTTTAATTGGCAAAAAAATTTATATGGCATTGAAAAAATTCAAACTGAAATTTTTGATGAACAAATTCAGATAAATCCATCTTTAAAGGGTAATTATCAATCTGAAAACATTAGAACGGTATTAGCTGCTTGTCAAATTTTACATAGCACACTTGGAATTCATTTAAATAAAGACAAGATAATTTATGCTATGGAACAGGTCGTTGAATTGACCCGGATGATAGGAAGGTGGCAAATTCAATCGTTAGAACCAATGATTGTATTAGAAAGTGCCCATAATGAAGATGGAATCAAGTTCTTAGTGGAGCAATTAAAAGACATGAATTATAAGCAGCTGCATTTGATTTGTGGGTTTGTGAAAGATAAACCTTTGGGTCCTGTTTTGAGTTTATTACCTAAGGATGCAAACTATTATTTTGTCAAGGCAAATTTGCCTAGAGCATTGGAAGCGTTACAATTACAAGAACAAGCATTGCATTTTGGTTTGAAAGGCAAAGTTTATAAATCTGTACGTGGAGCCTTTACACAGTCAAAACGAAATGCACAGAAAGAGGATTTGATTCTTGTTACCGGAAGTATTTTTGTAGTAGGTGAAGTTTTATAAAATTCCAAAAATGAAGATTGTTATAGCAATAGGAGGAGCAAGTGGTTCTATTTTTGCCAGAATATTATTAGATACTTTGGAAAACATAAAGGAACATGAAGTTGCAATAGTACTTTCTGAAAATGCAGAGATTAATTGGGCTTTGGAAAATGAGCATCATGCATTGGAAAAATATTCATTTAAAAGGTATGCAAAAAGTGATTTTAATGCGCCCTTTGCATCTGGATCAGGAAAATTTGATGCTATGATAATTTGTCCATGTTCTGCGGGATTACTGGGAAGAATAGCGAATGGTGTTTCTGATGATTTAATAAGTCGAGCTGCAGATGTTATGTTAAAGGAAAGAAAAAAATTAGTGCTTGTATTTCGAGAGAGTCCCTTCAATTTAATTCATATAGAAAATATGCAGCGGATTAGTTTAGCTGGAGGAATTATCTGTCCTGCAATCCCATCTTTTTATTCTAAACCTAAATCAATAGAAGAACTTGTTCGTACAATTACAAATAGAGCTTTAGAATTAATAGGAATTGATACCAATTCATTTCAATGGGGAAGGAGTTAATAGTTAATAGTTAATAGTCAAGAATCAATGGTTAAGAGTCAAGAGTCAATGGTTAAGAGTTAAGAGTCAATAGTTAATGGTTAATGGTTAAGAGTTAAGAGTCAATAGTTAATGGTTAATAGTTAAGAGTCAATAGTTAAGAGTTAATAGTCAAGAGTCAAGAATCAATAGTTAATGGTCAATAGTTAAGAGTCAATGGTTACTAGTTAATGGTCAATAGTCAATGGTTAAGAGTTAATGGTTAAGCGTCAAGAATCAATAGCTAATGGTCAATGATAAAGTGTTTTAGACAGGAAATACTGGATTTTCTAATTATATAAATTAAATTTTTTGAATTGCTTTAAAAATCATTTACATTCCTGTTTTAATTTTAGATCTTTTTCATTGAAATATGCTCAAAAATAATTCTTTAACATGCCTATTGTAAAGAACGTTTCACTCCAGAATGCAGATGTAATTATTTGGCATATAGTAGAAGATAATGATTTTTTCTTAAATGAAATGCCTTGGGATGATAAGCAAATTGTTTGGATACATTCTATTCATCCGGATAAAATGCGGGAATATTTAGCATCCAGATATTTAATTTTTAAGGTTACTGGGAAATTAGATAGTCATTTATATAAAGACGAAGCAGGCAAATTACATTTGCATGACACAAATCAGCATCTTTCTATTTCGCATTCTGGTGATTGGACTGGTTTGGCGATTTCAAATAATATCATTGGATTTGATTTACAAATTTATTCAAATAAAATTCATAAAATTGCAAAACGATTTTTAAGTTCGAAAGAGTATCAAGTTAATTTAAACTCACAGGTAGATGAAAATTTAATTGTGAGTTGGGCTATTAAAGAGGCAGTTTATAAAGCCCATGGGAAAAAAGGAATTCATTTTGCCGAACAGATAAAATTGGATTTAGACACTTTTAATGAATCGCAATATAGAATTCAAAAAGCTAGCTTAATTTCAGAAAATGAAGAAAAAAATTATACCATATTTCACGATTGGTTTGAGAATTTTGGATGGGCCGTTGCCATTCAATATTAGAATTTTTATATTTTTCCTTATCCTTTCAATTTTTAGTGCTTGTAAGCCTAAAACTGGAGTTGCTATTCATGAAAAATCCCAGGAGCAGGAATCGCACTATTTAAATTTTGAAGGATTGCCGAATGATTTTAAAACCTTCTATCAAAAATTTCATACGGATAGTGTTTTTCAAATGGAGCATATTGTTTTTCCTTTGGAAGGATTACCAGATCATGCAGACCCTGAAGATGTTCGTAAAGACGCATATTATTATACAGCCGACCAATGGGTATTGCATACTTCATTTGACCGGAATGACAATGTAATTTATTACATCAATATGGCGAATGTTATTATTGAAGAACGGATTCAAGAAAAAAAATATCAATTAATGATTATCCGCAGGTTTGCAAAAGCGTCTGGAGGATGGAGATTAATATATTACGGTGGACTCAATAAATACACTGCGAATCAATAAATAGTCGAACTTCTAAAAAGCCCTTTATCTATAGAACTTTGTGCAAAGACGTGCACTATTTTAGGAAGTGAAGATTATGTAAATTTATGTTGAGATAAGAATTGGAGAGGAAGCGTGTTAAAATAAAAAAGACCGCATCTGGCGACGCGGTCCTCCTAATCCCTGTGGGAAATGTAATCCCGATTTTAACGAAGCTTAAAAACTCTCATTTAATATCTTAACGACAATTTCTTGCTGTTGGTTTCAAATTTGTGTTAAGGTTTTGCTAAAGAAATTATTGTAAAACCATAGAACGTTCCTCCATCATTTTCCGGATATTGATTAAAGCGTAGCGCATACGACCCAAAGCAGTATTTATACTAACTCTGGTTAAAAGTGAGATTTCTTTAAAACTCATATCGGCATAATGCCTTAAAATCACTACTTCTCGTTGTTCTTCTGGCAATAAATCCACTAATTGACGGATACGGTCGTGCGTTTCTGAACGAATCAATTGGTCTTCCCTGTTTTCATCGGGTAATTCTAAGACATCAAAAATGTCAAAATCATCACCTCCCGAAACTTTTGTACGACGCTTATTCCTCCGGAATTGGTCAACACACATATTATAAGCTATCCTTATAGCCCATTGTGAGAATTTACCTTCATGATTATAGGTGCCTTTACGTAAGGTGTCTATAATTTTGATAAATACATCTTGAAAGAGGTCTTCGGCCAATTCTCGGTCTTTCACAAACAAATATATAGATGTATAAATCTTTTGTTCATGTCGGCGAATTAATTCTGCGAAAGCGGATTCGCTGCCTTGTAGATACTGGTCGATCAGAGCCTGATCGGATAGATTAATTGCTTGCATACCCTTATTTATTTAAGAATTAATAAAGTGTAGAAGTTTTAATCTATAGGCGCGTTAATTGATGGTTTATAAAACAATTATGATATAAAGATACGATAATCATCGTAGCCGCTGCATTCTTTAAGTCGTTTTAACGAAATTTTAACCGCATTCAATGATTACCAGTACAAACATATCAAAATAAATGCCAAATATTAGAGCTTTTTATTAATTTTCTTCCAGATTCGCTTAAAAATGAGTCTTTTTGCAGTTTGATTTAAATTAAATGACATTACCTAAAGCTCGACAGACTTCCAATTTTATAGAAATTAAAGGAGCCAGATCCAATAATTTAAAAAATGTGGATGTTTTGATTCCCAAAAATAGACTGGTTGTTGTAACTGGTGTTTCAGGATCTGGAAAATCCTCTTTGATTTTAGATACGCTTTATGCTGAAGGCCAAAGACGTTATGTCGAGAGTTTATCTGCTTATGCAAGACAGTTTTTGAATCGCATGAAAAAGCCAGAGATAGATTATATAAAAGGTCTTTGTCCAGCAATTGCAATTGAACAAAAAGTAAGTTCTTCAAACGCCCGATCTACGGTAGGGTCTATGACCGAAATTTATGATTTTTTACGCCTTTTATTTGCCAAATTAGGTAAAACATATTCTCCAATATCAGGGAATGAAGTTAAAAAAAATGAAGTTAAGGATGTGGTTGATTTTATTTTAGCCCAGAAAAAAGGGTCAAAAATTTATATCGCCTTTAAAATGCAACAACACTATCCAGAACGCAGCTTTTCTCAAGAGTTGGAAATGCTGTCACAAAAGGGCTTTACAAGGATATTTTGGAATCATCAATTGAGTGTAATTGAGGATGTTATAAGCCAAAAGAATAAACTATTAACGAAAAAGGTAACAGATGCAGCCTTAAAGTCATGTATGATTGTAGTCGATCGCATCATTCTAGGAGAAGTGGATGAGGATTTCCGAAAACGCATTGCGGATTCTATTTTGACAGCATTTGCAGAAAGTCTAGGTGATTGTGAATTAATTTTGGAAGAAAGCTCAGTGCATTCATTTTCATCTAGATTTGAATTAGATGGTATCTTATTTCCAGAGCCTAGTCCGCAGTTTTTTAATTATAATAATTCCTTTGGTGCTTGTCCAAAATGTGAAGGGTATGGACGTATTATTGGGATAGATGAAAATAAGGTGATTCCGAATCCAGGAAAGACAGTATATGATGGAGCCATTGCATGTTGGTCTGGTGAGAAAGTGAGTGAATGGTTAACGCCATTATTGACTATGGCTGCAAAAATTAAATTTCCATTGCACACGCCTTATCGGCAATTAAGTCAGGTTCAAAAAGATATTTTGTGGAATGGAAGTGGAGCTTTTCTTGGTATCCGAGCATTTTTTAAGGAATTGGAAGAAAAATTATATAAAATTCAAAATCGAATTTTACTGGCTAGGTATAGAGGAAAAACAATTTGCTATGAATGCAAAGGAAGTCGATTGAGGAAGGAGGCATTGTATGTAAAATTTGCAGAGAAAACATTTTTGGATTTAATGTTTATACCTATTGAAGAGCTAATCTATTTTTTTGAAAAAATTAAACTCAATGATTACGATTTTGAAATTGGTAAGAGATTATTGTTTGAAATCCAAAATAGGTTAGCAGTTTTAAATAAGATTGGTTTAGGTTATTTAACACTTGATAGACTATCCAGTACTTTGAGTGGTGGAGAATCTCAAAGAATCCATCTTACAAGAACTTTAGGTTCTAATTTAACGGCTTCCCTTTATATATTAGATGAACCCAGTATTGGCTTACACCCCAAGGATACTTCCAAATTAGTAGAAGCCCTCATGCACTTAAGGGATCTAGGGAATACAGTTATCGTAATAGAGCATGAAGAAGAAGTAATCAAGAAAGCAGATGAAATTCTAGACATTGGTCCGGGAGCTGGAATCCATGGAGGTGAAGTTGTGTATTCCGGTAGTTATGCCGATTTTTTAAAAGAGTCAAAAAAGAATTTGACAGCCTCTTATATTACAGGTGAAAACACAATTCCAATTCCATTATACCGCAAATCGAATATGGACCAAATTATTTTGGAAGAAGTGAATTTGCATAATATTGAGAATTTGACGGTCCATTTTCCATTGCAAACAATGATTTGTGTTTCCGGTGTATCTGGGTCAGGTAAAACAACCTTGATAAAACATGTGCTTTATCCTTTATTGCAATCTAAGTTAAATGATGAGCTACGGGATGATCAAAATCTTGCAAAAATAAGTGGTGCTTATAAAAGAATTCATCAGGTTGAATTAGTAAATCAGCAAGCAATTGGCCGGTCTTCCAGAAGTAATCCCGCTACTTATGTTAAAGCATATGATGAAATTCGGGACATATTTAAACAACAGCCACTTTCAAAATTAAGGGGTTATTTGCCAAAACATTTTTCATTTAATGTAGAAGGAGGTCGGTGTGAAAATTGTAAAGGAGACGGAGAAATTGTAGTGGAAATGCAATTTTTGGCAGATGTAACTTTAGTATGTGAAGATTGCAACGGTAAACGGTTTACAAATGAAATCCTGGAAGTAAAATGCAAGGAAAAAAATATATTTGATATATTGGAATTGAGTATTGAAGAAGCCTTGCATTTTTTTTCAGATAGAAAGGAAATTGTAAAGAAATTAAAACCACTTCATGATGTTGGCTTGTCTTATCTCAAACTCGGACAATCTTCTTCTACCTTGTCAGGAGGAGAAGCTCAAAGATTGAAGCTTGCTTATTATTTAGGATTGGAAAGTAACGCAGACCATTTATTTTTTATTTTCGACGAACCTACAACAGGTTTACATTTTGATGATATTAAAAAATTATTATTTGCATTACACAGTTTGGTTGAAAAAGGGCATACGGTGCTTGTCATTGAACATAATATGGATGTATTAAAAACGGCCGATTGGATTATCGATCTTGGTCCTGGTGGTGGTAAACATGGGGGCAAATTATTATTTGAAGGAACTCCAGAAGGATTGTTAAAGGTTAAAGAATCTCATACTGCATACTATCTCAAAGAAAAACTGAAATAAAGAAAGGAAATAAAGTTTTGGAATTCGTATTCCACTTTATATAAATTTGGAGTGCTATTATTTGCTTTTGCAATAAGATGTACCTACTTATACTAAAAGGTATGGCTATGATTTATTTGGGAATTAATTTACTAGAAATCAAGAATCCGTTGTATTGTGGATGTATTTGAAAATAGGGAGCAATGATTTTATTCTAAAGAGATTGATACAATTTTTACAAAGTTCTCAGGATGAAGTTTGTTAATTCCAACGGACATGTAAAATCAGGTATATTAGCCAAATAATACCGATTCCAAACAAAGTATAAATTGCTAGATTTCCCCATTTTTGATTTCCGGTATAATAAAGAAATCCGATTAGACAAGACACTAAACAAGCAATTATCGTTATGATTCCAAGTCCGTCTTTTTCAGATTGTCCTGAACTCATGGTTTTGGCAGGTATAAAAAACCAATTATAAAGTAATAAGGCCGTGATTAATAGGAGAAAATAATAAAGGAGTTTTGCCATGATCTTTTTTTTAGATAATTAGACTATAATTCAGCTTGTACAATCTTAAAATTATTTTTATGAATAGGTCTCTTTAAAACCAAATACTTTAACGCATAATTGTAAATTTGAAATTCTAATAACGGCTTAAATTTAATGCTTTGTAAAATTTATTAGTTTTTTATTTTAAACTCAGATAATTATTAATTACTGATAACAATGTAATTGGCAGAGGTTTTTCTTTATTTAAAGATTGGCCTAAGAAACTTCCGATAAATAGCAATTTGGGATTTTCATTATTAGGATACATTTTAGCATAATTATTAAGAGATCTCTTGCTTTTATTTAAAGAGACCGGAGAATTAAAATACCTGTTAGCTAATGGAGGTGAATGGATTATGGAATTGATTTGGCATGTATAGTATACATATAGGAATTGATTTGCATTTTTTTGAACACGGTTTGCCTTAGCTAACCCATTATAAACGATTCGCTAGCGAATCCAAATCTTATAATTCATTGTATAATTCATAAATTGTTTATATTTAATTTATTATATATATTAAATAATATAATATAAATTTTTTTTCAATAATTTATGGTGATTTTTATTAAATGGGAAAATCAAATAACCAGTCATTTAATATGGGATCCAATTAAAGATTCTACTTAAGTTAATTTCACGATTCAGGAATTTTTCAATAATAATGTGAAAAATATTTTCTCTTATAACTCCGTATAATATTAAATAACAATGTATTATACATTATAAAAATAAAATTATGAAATTATTTTCAAAATAATTTTGTTTTTTGAGTTCCCTCTATATACCTTTGTGGTGTACTAATAAACTAATACACTAAAACAACAGTATATGATACAAGTAAAAGATCTAAGTTTTGGTTACAGGAGAAAAAAGGCAACACTTTTTGATGCTTTAAACTTAGAACTCCAACCGGGAACTATTTGTGGAATTCTTGGAAAGAATGGTGCAGGTAAAACAACATTATTAAGGCTGGTTTCAGGATTATTATTTCCGCAACAGGGGACAGCAACCGTGAATGGTTTTGAAAGTAGGGAACGGCGTGTTGATATGTTGACAGATCTGTTTTATGTTCAGGAAGAGTATGTTTTTCCAGAGGTTACAATGTCAAAGTACGTTGAAATCAATGCGGTTTTTTATCCGAACTGGGATCATCAGAAATTTCATCAAATTCTTCAAGATTTCGAATTGCCATTGGATAAAAAAATTAAGGAATTGTCCTTTGGACAAAAAAAGAAGTTTTTAATAGCATTTGCATTAGCAACAAATTGTAAGTTATTAATTTTGGATGAACCTACAAATGGTTTAGACATTCCTTCAAAAACAATTTTTCGGAAAGTAGTTTCTGCATCTCTTGGTGATGACCAGTGCTTTTTGATATCAACACATCAGGTAAATGACGTAGCTAATTTATTAGATCGCATTGTTGTGATCGAAGGCGGTCGTGTAATTTTTAATCAGGATTTATTTACAATCAGCGCCAATTATCGTTTTGATTTTCATCCTGGTGCCACCATTCCTACAAGTTATTTATACTCAGAGCAAGTCCCAGGTGGTCATGTTGTAATGACACAGAACCTGCCAAATGCACAGTCGACAGATGTTGACATTGAAATCTTATTTAATGCAATTATTTCAAAATCTATTTAAAACCCATCAAACTTAAATTATATGAACCAAATATTTAGTATAAAAAGAATTGGATGGCTTGGGAAGAAAGAATTCTATGAGTCATTTCTTCCACATTTTAAAATATTGACCATTGTTGTAAGTTCCATAATCCTAATCAGATGTGTCATTGAGTATTTTAGAGATACATTTAATGAAAGTGGTGGAATTGTTTCATTCGATTATGAAGGTGTCTTTATTGTATTTGCATTTATCTATACCATTAATATTTTTAACGAATTTAAACTTTTGTCAACACGTGCAGATTATCTCACCTTACCTGCAACTGCAGTTGAAAAAGTATTTACAAAATGGTTGTTTGTAAATGTTATTTATTGGATTGGTGTTGCACTGGTATATACTGTTTTCTATTGGATACAAAAATTAGTAATTGGAGGTTTGATTGGGAGGCCCTTCGGATCCTTTGATTTATTTAATCCAGATAATTTAAGAGGATTACAGTATTTAATTATAGTATTTAGTGTTTACTTTTTTGGTGCTGCAACCTTTAACACCGGAGCCTGGTATAAAGTCATTTTTTGGGGAATTTTATTAAGCTTAGTATATATGTTGATGGTATTTTTATGTGCTTATGCATTATTTCCAGAACTACGAGCTGAGCTACATGGACAAACCTATGTAAATAGTAATATACCTATAGATTTGTTTTTGGAAGATTATTGGATTATCAAATTTGCTAAATTCTTTATACTATATCTTGCTGCACCTTTTTTCTGGTTCATGACTTATTTAAAAATCAAAGAAAAGGAGGTTTAACTATGGAATTTAAAAAATCATTATCAATATTTGAACAGATCGGTATGTCCGTACAAGAGAATATTATTAACAAGGACTGGCAAGAAGGAGAACGAATTCCTTCCGTGCGAGATTTTGCTACAAGCATCCAGGTAAATCCGAATACAGTAATGCGAACTTATACATTATTGCAGGATCAAGGGATATTGGAAAACAGAAGAGGCATTGGTTTTTTTGTCGCAAATGGAGCGTTTACAAAATCCATTCAGCACAGGAAAGATCAATTTGCTGAAGAAATTTTACCCGAGCTATTTAAGAATATGGACCAGCTTACCATAAGCTGGGAAGAAATGAAACAATATTATACTAACTGGAAAAATAGTTACCAAAATGAAACTAAGTAATAAAATTCTAATCGCATTTTTTTCTTTAATATTTATACTGACGATAGTCACAATGGTTGAAATCCATAATTTAGAAAAGGATTATTTTAATGATAGAATAAGCGGCAATCAAAAATGGACTTCTGCTGAATATTCGATTTTAGATTTTCACACACTAGAAGTTGGAGGTCACTTTGTGGTTCGTTGGCATAAAGGTTCTCCAAAACTTATTGTGAAAATTGAGGAATCATTGAAACCTTATTTTAGAATAAAGCAGGATTCTGATAAACTAAGCTTTAATATGGATAGTTTAGAAACTTATCGCTCCAATGGAAACATTGAAGTGGACATTTATTCTGAGAACTTAAGAGCATTGAAACTGTCGGATTTTATGCAATTTTCAAGTAAAGACACTTTAAATAGCGGAACCCTAAGTTTTGAATTTGAAGATCATGTAGAAGTTGATTTATTAGTGCAAACGGATAGTCTTGAATTGAATTTGTTTGATTTTTCTCAGCTTAAGTTAAAGGGTAGTTCTAAGGTCACCAACGCCGACCTAAATGGTCATACAGAATTGGATGCATTTGATTTTTCAATGCAAAATGCCTTTATACATATGGATGATTTTTCTAAAGCAGAGCTTCTGGTACTGAATTATTTGAAAGCAGAATGTCAAGATCATGCAATTTTAAACTATAAAGGAAGTACTGTAACTGCAGAGATCAACCAACGGAATTTTAGTGAAGTGACAAAAGAGAATTAATCATTTCAGGGCCTAAAAATAGAAAAGGCTTAGATTTGGCAAAAAAGCAATTATACAGAATTAAATATTTATTAGACTGTATTTTAGACTAATTTGCAAAATATAAATTAACAAAAAATTGATAATAAAGAATAAAATTTAAGGATTTCTTAAAAACAATTTGCCTGATGCAACGTTCTAATTAGGTGCGACTCTTTAAAAAGACAGGTACATAACACTGAGAATTTGATTGCTTAAAGACTTGCGAAAGTCAGCGTAGTAGAAAAAAAACAATTTTACGAATGAACTTACAGAAGTAGTTTACTATTTCTCAGGATGTTTATTCAAATTTAAAAAGTATTAAAAAATGAAAAATTTATTTATGAAAACAAGAAACACTAAAATTGGATTCATAAGCATGTTGCAAATTGTATGCCTTGCTTTTACCTTGAACGCCACATCGCATCCTTCTGGATTGCATTTTAATCCGAAAGGAATGGAGCTCACATTTGCAGAAAACAAATGCCAGGTGAAGGATTACAGTGGTAGAATAAACAAAAAGGTGTTGTTCCTTGCCCAGTCCGAAAATATGAAATATCTGTTTAGAAAAGATGGAATTTCACTACAATTGACGAAGCCAACTCAAATCTCTGAATTCGGAGCAACCAATCAACAGAACAGAACAAATTCTGGTTTAGGATATAATAGGCTTGAAATTTCCTGGGAAGGAATGAATAAAGGAGCTGATATTTATGGAGCTGAAGAATTTAATTTCAATTTCATGAAAACGAGTACACCAGAAAAGTCAAAGGAATGTCAGATTAAAAATTTCAGGAAGTTATATTATACAGAAATATATCCGGGTATTGACTTGCGATACTGTGATTTGGATAATCGATTAAAGTTCGATATCCTGGTTCAACCTGGATTTGATTATAAAGAAATTAAAATGCGAATTGATAGTGCACGGGAAGTATATGTTAACAAAAATGGTCAATTAGTAATAAGCACAAAGGATGGTGAGGTTTTTAAAGATGCTCCGGTTGTAACTCAAGAAGGGAAGCCATTACAAGCAAAATGGACGGTGCAAAATCAATTGGTAAGCCTCGATATATTATACTTTGATAGAACGAAGGAAATTAATATTCAAACTACCTTATTCTATAAAGGAAATGAAGAAGTAAAATTATAAGATTAGAGAAACAATGCCATTTTAATTAAAAATTTAAGGTGTAGCAAATGAGGCGGATCGTTGAAAAACGAACCGCCTTTTTAAATTTGAATATTGATAAAAATTGAAAGATCCATTCTTAAATTTTATAACATTATTTTCTAATTGGTTTAATTTCTAAGAATTTGTAGAAATCAATATCGTTTTTCATTAACTTAGGAGCGCCTTTTAATTTTTTAAGAATCAAGTTGCTGCACTATAAGTTGAGAATTTATTATTTTAGGTATGCATTCAAAAATTTTAATCTATGATTAGCGGATCTCTGTTTTTAAATAGTGAATGCTCAGGAGTTTATATATTCGCAAACGATCATTGAAATCATGTCAACAATTTGACGAAAATCTAAACAATAATTTTATTTGGAATTTACTTTTAATGCAAACTTTTGATCCAAGCAAAACTTGAAATATGGAAAACCCTAGGTTCTTTATACTTGATCCCCTTGAAGTCTTGAATATTTACTGGTAGATCTGAATAATTAGACAATTTTTATTCCTTAGAAGTAATAATTTTACGGTTGATTATATAGATAAATGAAAATTGATCAAAGTCTGTTGGAATTAAAGTCGAAGATCAAAGGCGAACTGCATACAGATGCTCTGCAGCTTGGTATTTATGCTACAGATGCTAGTAATTATCAGATTATACCGCTTGCTGTAGCACTTCCAAAAGTGGAAGCAGATGTTTTGCTCCTATTAGAATGGGCTTATAATCATAAAATTCCAGTGATAGCTCGGGGGGGAGGGACTAGCCTCGTCGGACAAACAGTTGCCAAAGCAATAGTAATTGATTTTACAAAATATATGGATAGCATCTTAGAATTTAATCCAGGTGAAAAGTGGGCTTGGGTTGAACCTGGAATCGTAAGAGATGTATTGAACCAAAAAATTGCTTCCCATCGCCTTCATTTTGCGCCCGATCCAGCGACGACTTCACGAGCTACGATTGGTGGAATGATTGCTAATAATAGTAGTGGAACTCGAAGTATCTTATATGGCAAAACATTAGATCATGTCATTGAATTAAAAATTGCATTAGCAAATGGAACGGTGTTTCATTGTAAAAATCTTTCCGGATCAGAACTTATAGAAAAACTCGAACTTCAAAATCTGGAGGGGGATATTTATCGGGGCCTTTTCAAAATTATACAAGAAAACAGAAATGAAATTGAAAATCGCTTTCCCAAAGTAATGCGCCGGGTTGGTGGTTATAATCTGGATGAATTTTTAGGAGACCAATGGAATCTTTGTGATTTGATCACAGGTAGCGAATGTACACTTGCCTTAATACTTGCGGCAAAAATTAATCTTGAACCTACACCCAAGCATCAATGTCTTTGCATTGTTCATTTTCAAGATTTTTTTGAATCCATATCTCATGTTTCTGAAATTGTAAAATTCAAACCTGCTGCAGTAGAATTACTTGATCAAATGTTGATTCATCGCAGTCGTGAAAATTTGGAAACCAAACATTATTGTCATTTTATTCAAGGAGATCCTGGCGGAGTTTTAATTGTAGAATTTTATGGTGAAACAAAAGAAGAAGCAATAGCAAATGCAACTTTATTATCCGATTCATTACAACAACAAAAAATAGCCTACGCCTGGCCTGTAATTTCAGAAAGACAGGCGATGGAAGAAGTTTTTACTTTACGCAAAAAAGGACTTGGACTTTTAATGGGGGTAAAAGGACGTCGTAAACCAATTGCATTTATTGAAGATGCAGCAGTTCCATTGGAACATCTCTCTAATTATATTCGCGAAGTTTTTGAAATTTGCCGAATTCATGAAACACCTGTAGTAGCGTATGCACATGCAAGCGTTGGACTATTGCATGTTAAACCTTTGTTAGACCTTAGAGATGAAAAGGATATTGAACGGATGAAAAATATAGCTTCTGAGGTTTTGCAAATTGTCAAGAAATACAAAGGATCCTGGAGTGGTGAACATGGAGATGGATTAGCGAGAAGTCCTTATAATGAAGAATTTTTTGGAACTATTTTATATCAGGCGTTTAAAAAAGTGAAGGTCATTTTTGATCCAAATCATTTATTGAATCCGGGTAAAATTGTAGATGCACCAGCCGTTGATTCCAATCTTCGATATGGTCCGAATTACACAGATCAGAACTTTAAATCGATGTTTCATTATCGGGAAGAAGGTGGGTTTCATGATGCAGTGCATCTCTGTAACGGTGTTGGAGAATGCCGAAAACATACAGGGGGTACCATGTGCCCGAGTTACCGGGCAACAAAGGAAGAGAAAGATACTACTCGAGGCCGTGCAAATATTTTGCGCTTAGCAATGAGTGGTCAATTAGATGATTATGGTTTAGAAAGTTCAATCCTTCACGATGTATTAGATTTATGTTTGTCTTGTAAAGCCTGCAAATCTGAATGCCCAAGCAACGTAGATATGTCTAAATTGAAATCTGAAGTATTGTACTTTCAACAGAAGAAGATTGGATTAAATATAGCCGATCGGTTATTACTTTCACAAGATTATTTAGCAAGCTTCAGTACCGGGATGCTAGCACCAATTGTAAATTCAATGCTTAGAAATAAATTATTCAGGTATTGTTTTGAACACATCAGCGGACTAGATCGAAGAAGAATTTTACCAGCATATGCAAGGCAAAAATTCAATCCTAAATCAAACATCAAACAAAAAATAAAGGAACATCAAATTGTTTTATTTGCAGATACCTATATCAAATATCATGAACCTAATATTGGCATTTCGGCAAAAAATTTATTGGAATCATTAGGTTATGAGGTAATTGTATTTACGGAAGGTTGTTGTCAAAGACCCGCTATTTCTCATGGATTATTGGATCAGGCTAAATTTAAAGGGGAACAAACTTTTAAAAAATTGGAAGTCTATTTGCAAAATAAAATTCCAATGGTAGTTTGTGAGCCATCTTGTGCCACCGCATTAAAAGATGATATTCCTGATTTATTAGTGGATGATCGGTGGACCAAATTTTCAGATCAGATCTTTTTGTTAGAGGATTTTTTAATAAAAGAAGTAGACAATCATCCAATAAATGCAAAACTACAATTTGCAGCAGGTAATTATTTACTGCATGGACATTGTCATCAAAAAGCGATATTTACCACAAAATCTGTGCATTCACTTTTTTCAAATAATGCTGACGTTTCATTTTCAGAAATTGATTCTGGATGTTGTGGAATGGCTGGATCTTTTGGCTATGAGAAAAAGCATTATGAAATTTCTGAAACGATTGCACGCAGCGCTTTAATTCCTGCTATTGAAAATGCTCCAGGAGATACACAACTTATCGCTTCTGGGTTTAGCTGCCGGCACCAAATTGAACATTTTACCGGAAAAAAAGCAAAGCACTGGGTTGAGTTTATAAAAAAAGGATAATAAGTCACCCAAAGAAGTATGAACAAAATATTTAGCTGGTTCAACAATTGATTGCTAGTTTTATTATTGCATTTTCAGGAATTCTATTGTTTTTCTTGTTTCAATCACAATTATCAACTCCATGATTTTCCTTCATATATCTGTTTTTCATTTATTTTGAATTAAATCATCCGTATTAGATTTACGTTTGCTGATGTTTAGAAATTTTTATATCTTCTTTGTATATTTTTACAATTGAATTTTCATTGTTTAATTTTAAATTCTTAGATTTACTTATTATTTTTGAATCATGTCAAAGAAAGAAGTCTTGATAGTAAAAGATCTGGCTGCTTTTGAAAAGCTGGTGAATAAGGATTTCGGTCCTTATGACATCAATTTGATGGTGATGCCGGGTACGCTAGAAGACAAACACAAAGATGTAGATCCGATTAAAGGAATCCGGGCTTTAAGAAGGCAATTCAATCTTATATATTTACTAACATCCGGTGAACACGATGTTTTACTTGGTGCTGACTACCGTTGGCTGAAACCCAATGATCTGGTCATTGTACCAGAAAATATGGTCTATGCTTCTAAACACATACGGGATTGCAAAGGGTATTGTATTCATTTCAAAACAGAATTTATTCAGCCCATGTTATCCGGAGTTTTGACGGAGGATTTTCCGTTCTTCCATTTTGAATCAGAACATATAATAAACTTAAATGATGATGAAAGTCGCATGATTCAAGAGTCTTTTCAGAATATCATAGCAGAATACCATAAGTTTTCGTACGAGAAAGATTATATTCTTAGGAATTTTATTCAAATCCTGTTATTGCGAATTCGTGAAATTTACAGACCGCATATTAAATACATACAGGAGCATGCAAGTCGTACATCCAGGATTGCCAATCAGTTTAAGCATTTAGTGGAGAAACATTTTTTTGAAATCCGGGAAGTGAATCAATATGCTTCCAAACTTAACATTACGCCAAAATATTTATGTGAAGTAGTCAAAAAAACGTTCGGAAAAACACCAAGAAAACTAATTAATGATATGATTCTTTTGGAATCTAAAGTTCAATTAGGATCTACGGATAAAAGCATGTCTGAAATTGCTTTTGATTTACATTTTGAAGATCAGGCTCACTTTAGTCATTTTGTTAAACAACAAACCGGCTTAAGTCCTCTGGCTTTGCGTCAAAAACTCTGAAATCTACAAATCTTACCGAAATATCTACAAGGAATTGATCTTTGACGCATAATACTTTTGTTCTATTAATTTAATTCATTCATTTTTAAAAAAGTATTATGAAAAAGAAAATCGTTTTAATTGCATCTTTGGCTATCATTTGCATTACTGCAAGTATCATTGCCCACAAACATGATTTTATTTTGCCAGAGAAGGCAGAAAAAGTGAGCTTTAACAAACCTTCTGAAGTTCGAGAGTTTCCAAAAGGGAAAGTGGAGCTAGTTCAAATTGGCGGTGCTATGATTGGAAGAGCCATATTTCAGCCTGGATGGAGATGGTCAACATCTGTAAAAGATATTGCAAAGACAGAAAGTTGTGAAATACCACATTATCAATATCATGTTTCCGGTACTTTAAAGGTAATAATGGATGATGGTACAGAATTTATTTGTAAACCTGGTGATGTCTCTCTTTTGCCAAAGGGTCATGATGCATGGGTAGTTGGTAATGAACCGGTAGTTTTAGTAGATTTTCAGGGAATGGTGGACTATGCCAAATCCAACATGCACAAATAGAAATTGATAAAAGTTTATATACTCATATGATTGTCTTTTAACAAAAGATAAGGTTTTAGAAAAGTCTGGAGCCAGCTTTAAGAAGGTAAAAGGATTGCAGCTCCTTGATATTGATTATTTCGAAAACCAAATTCCCTTAGCTGTTTGATCTGGTTTAAACAAATCAGCAGGATGCAGTCAGCTTACAATTTAAATTTATACAATTTTATGAGTAGCCTATAAGATTTCGAAAACAAAATTAAAAACCATCTCCAGATAAGATGCATGAATGATTTATTTGGGGGTGGTTTTTTTATTAAATTGGAAAATCAAACCCAATGTTCACTTAAACTTGAGTTTCTTTGTCATCCTATCATCATTCGTAATGAATAGAATTTTTAAATTTTAAGCATCTAATTATTTTGGAATTGTAACGATTCAATGGACTCGCTAAGCAAGCTATAAAGTGGCAATTTCCAACCTTAGATATTTATACTTATAAAAATTAATTTAGGATTTAATGGTGTTAAATTATTTTACTAAACAAACGTTGAGTTATTTATAACCTCCTTTCCTTTATATAAATAGATGCATTGAAAGGATATTTCTTGAATATGATATTTTATTTTTTACATTATTAAAAACTTATTTTAGGATTTAATAATGGATTTGTTTACATAAGAATTTAAATAAAAAACCGCGTCAAAGTAATGTCTGAAGCGGTTTTTCATTATCAATATTAAATTTTAAGCAGCCTTTTTGAAAAGGCCACCAATTAATGAACCTGCACCACCTCCTAAAAGGGATACAATAATTCCAATAATATTTATACCTCCTCCATCTGCACTGGAGGTATTTGCAAATAGACCAAGTGCTGTGGTGATAATAGGTAGAATATTCCCACCTGCAGCGCCGGCAATTAAATTGCCGACAGCATCTAAGCCATTTTGTTTTAGCATATTTGTTAACCAGCCGCCAGCAGCTCCTGCAATCGAATTAATTAAAATCGACATTAAGTCCATGATCGTTTGTTTTGAAGGTTTTAAAATTAAATTCCTTAAGTAAGCTACACGCTTTTTGTTTGAAAATTCCTAGCTTTGAATATATAAATTATTAACTTATATATAAAATGTTAATAAATAGATATTTAAATCATATTGTAAACTATTTGTTCAAAAGCATTATTTTCACTCTTCGATTCATAAGTTTAAAATCATATGTCTAAAAATTTAAGTCATTTATCTGGTAGAAAAGGTCTTTTTGAAAACCTTTTCGAGCATGTTGGTAATGAAAATGCAAAGGAAGGCTTTTTATCGAATGAAACTATATCGCAGATTGCAGAAACTTATCTAATGGGCACTTCCACAATTTTTGGAGCTGCTAGCTTTTATGATTTTACACGAAATGAAAATGAAGGAAAGAAAATTTATGTTTGTAATGGATCAGCTTGTCTAACTGCTGGAACTCAAAAGGAATTAAAATCAAAAATTGGTAAACAGTTTGAAGAAATTGAAATCGGTGAAATGTGTTGTCTTGGAAGGTGTCATGAAAATGCTGCATTTCATTTCCAGGGTTCAAATTATTCAGGTAGTGCAATTCAAGAGCTGGAACAAATAAAGAAAACCGGAACCAAATTTCGAGATAAATATATAGTAAAACATCGCGGCCATTGTATCCTTACAAATTTAGAATTTGACCTCAATGAAGCTAGAAATAGGGTAGAACTTGCTTTTCAGAAACCTAAGGAAAAAATATTATCTGAAATCAAGTTATCTGGATTAAGAGGCCGTGGTGGAGCAGGGTTTCCAATTTCAATAAAACTTGAAGCCTGCAGTAATGCTCCGGGTCCAAGAAAATTTATTGTTTGTAATGCAGACGAAGGAGATCCAGGTTCCTATTCAGATCGCTATATTATGGAACATCAGCCATTTTTATTATTGATAGGCATGTTGATTGCAGGATTTGTTACTGGAGCAGACCGAGGGGTGATTTATATACGGGCGGAATATCCTGAATCCGTTGAGCGAATACAAGAAGCTTTAGAAGAATTTCGAAGATTAGGATTTACAGGAGAATCGATCTTTAATACAGATTTTAATTTTGAATTTAAAGTAATTAAAGCACAAGGTGCTTATATCTGTGGAGAAGAAACTGCATTATTATCTTCAATAGAAGGGCAGCGAGCAGAAGTGCGGGTAAGGCCACCTTTCCCTGTACAAGAAGGTCTTTTTAGAAAACCAACGGTTGTAAATAATGTGGAAACGCTGGCTAATTTGTATTTCATTTTAAAAGATGGAGGTACAAGCTATGCATCCATAGGTACACAGAAATCTACAGGCACTAAATTGATGTCTTTAGATAGCTTTTTCAATAAACCCGGTATTTATGAAGTCGATATGGGTACACCACTTCATGATGTAGTGTATCAATTAGGCGGTGGTTTCCATTCCAAAGTAAAAGCATTACATATTGGAGGGCCACTTGGCGGATTGGTGCCAATTCATAAAATTGAGGAATTAACGGTTGATTTTGAATCTTTTGCTTCCAATGGATTTATGCTTGGACATGCTTCTATTGTTTCAGTACCCGACAATTTTCCAATGATTGAATATTTAGAACATTTATTTGCATTTACTGCGCATGAAAGTTGCGGAAAATGTTTCCCATGCAGAATTGGATCTACACGAGGCAAAGAAATGTTACAAAAAGCTCAAAATGACAGTAGTTATAAAATAGATATTGAACTATTAAAAGATTTACTGGATACGATGAAACGAGGATCTTTATGTGCTTTAGGAGGTGGTATCCCTTTACCGGTTTATAATGCACTGGAATATTTTGGAGAGGAATTAAAACCATTCCTGAAAATGAAATCAAATGCATGAATTTTTTGTTCTCATTAGAAATACGAATATATGCAGGAGGCTTTTATTGTTGCAATGAACAGGAGTGCTGTTACAAAAGCTAAGAAAGGAGGGTTTCGATTTACCCGTTCCGATGATTTGGCAATCGCAATTATTCATGGATTAATGAATAAACTGCCAGGTTTAGACCCAACATTAATTGATGATGTTATTGTTGGATGTGCAAATCCAGAGGGAGAACAAGGATTGCAAATTGGCAGACAAATTTCTCTCAGGGCGATCGGAAAAGGAACCGCTGGCATGACGGTAAATCGTTATTGTGCATCTGGATTGGAAACGATTGCCATCGCCACTGCTAAAATTAGAGCTGGCATGGGATCTTGTTTTATAGCTGGTGGAGTAGAAAATATGAGCATGATTCCTATGGAAGGTTATAAATTAGCACCGAATTATGATGTTGCAAATTTAAATCCGGATTATGTTATAGGCATGGGTTTTACTGCTGAAGCCGTTGCTAAAAAATACAATATTGGGAGAGAACAACAGGATGAATTTGCATTTCGATCTCACCAATTAGCCGCAGCTGCTCAAGATCGTGGTTTCTTTTCTGAACAAATTAGTAGTGTTCCAATCAAAGAAATAAAAATAGAAAATGGCCTAAGAAAAGAATTGACTTATGAAATTTTCGAGGATGATGGTATCCGAAGAGATACGAGTCTGAATTCTTTAGGACTTTTAAAATCTGCCTTTGCATTAAATGGTACAGTAACTGCAGGAAATTCATCACAAACTAGTGATGGTGCTGCTTTTACTATGGTTATGAGTGAGCAACTCATGAAAACATTAGGACTGACTCCAATAGGTAGAATTGTATCCTGTTGTGTTGCGGGCGTTGAACCTCTCTATATGGGGATTGGTCCGTGCGCTGCAATTCCAAAAGCATTGTCTCAAGCTGGTAGAAAATTAGAAGATATTTCTATTATTGAATTAAATGAAGCTTTTGCAGCCCAGTCTTTGGCTGTAATAAAGGAGGCTCATTTGAATCCAGATCTGGTGAATGTAAATGGCGGTGCAATTGCTTTGGGTCATCCACTTGGTTGCAGTGGTGCAAGATTAACAATTTCTGCATTCCATGAATTACAAAATAGAAATCAAAAGTTTGGCATAGTCACTGCTTGTGTAGGGGGTGGACAAGGAATTGCTGCAGTCATTGAATCTTACAAGTAATAGTTTCAAGTATATTCTTTAATTATTAAATTTACGGTGTCATCTACCTTGAATTTGGTTTAGTCATATTTTGTTAACCAAATTGAAATCAAATGATGAATTTTACAGATTATTCTGTTTTGGGTTCAGAAATTTATTTATAATGAGATGCCCTGTCTTTTTTTTCGTTGTTTTTATAAACCTTAGTTTATTTGGGCAAAACCAAAAAATGAAAGGCGCTATTTCATTTATAAGTATTGCTCCTCAGGAACAAATTAAAGCCACTTCACAAAGCTTAGAAGGCCTCTTAAAGCCAAATGATTTAACATTTGCTTTTATTGTTGATATAAACACTTTTGATGGTTTTAATAGTCCATTGCAAAAAGAGCATTTTAATGAGAACTATATGGAAAGTAGTACATACCCCAAGGCTAAGTTTTATGGTCGGATTATAGAGTCTATAGACATTCATAAAACAAATGATGAAACAATTCGCGCAAAAGGAAATTTAGAAATTCATGGAGTAACAAAAGAACGGATTATTCAAATTCAATTATCAAGGAAAAATGGAATTTTAACATTTGTCAGTAAATTTTCAATCAGTCTTGAAGACTTTAGGATTAATATTCCTAGAATTGTTCATCAAAAATTATCCGACCAAATAAAAGTACATGTGGAAGGTGTTTTCATACCATAAAGCAATTTTATTTATTTGTTTTAACTTTATTGTCTTAACGACAATAATTGGACAAGATGGTATAAAACCATTTATAAACAGACATCCTTTGCAGTCAACAACTGCCAGAGCCAAATTTCAAAGTTTCTTTATAAGTGAAAATGGACTTATTTATATCGCAACATCTGAAGGAATTATCTTGTTTAACGGACAAAATGAAAAATTAATTTTAGGCTCTGAACAAGTTACAAATCAACAAGTCAAAGTATTCGTTCAGGATCGGAAAGGGATTCTTTGGATTGGGTGTCAAAATGGTGCAATCTATTTTATTGAAAATACAATTTTACAATCTTGGAAACCACAGGAAGGACAAATTAAAACTGAAATCTCTGCATTAAAGGTGGATTCTATGAATCAACTTTGGATTGCTACAAAAGGTGAAGGCGTCTATGTTTACAATCACCAGCATGTGTACAATTTTGGAATCGAAGATGGCCTTAAAAGCCTTCACGTAAATGATATGGCGTATCACCCAAAAGTCGGTATTTTAGTAGCCACTGATGAAGGGCTACAAGCTTTAAATTTTCATAATGAATCAAAAAATTGTACAAAAATTGAAGTTCCTGGTTTGAAGGAAAATGATATTATTCAAAATGTAAAAGTAAAGGATAATTTAATTTATTTGAATAGTTTATCAGCAGGTATTTATTTATGGAATCCAGATATGAATACCAGCGAAGCCGTGTGGAAAACCTGGAACAAGGAATTAATTTCACATTTTGAAATTTCTACCCAACAGAAAATAATTCTTACCGAGAATATTATTTATTTTCAAATAATATCAGATGAAAAATATTCAATTTTAAAGGATGAAGTAGGTTTAGATGAAATTGTTTCTACAGTTTCTGATGAATTTAACAATGTTTGGATTTTACATAAATCAAAAGGATTGATTTCAATATTTTTTCCAATAACTCAATTTATGTTGCCGGGAAAAACGATACAATGTATAGCCCGATCTATAACTACAAATGATTTACTTGCAGGAACCACAAAGGGTTTATATGTTTTAGATCCGGTACAGGGAAGGATTAAACAGGAATTATTTTCGAATGAGAATATTACCTCTATTTTTTCAGATCGAATGAGTGATAATTTTTGGATTGGTACTTATGGCGGCGGCATTCATTATTATAATCACAGGACATCAAAGAGTACCAGGTTCAAGCAAACAGAAGGGCTGCCAAATAATCATATTTTGCAAATTATTGGAGACCCTAAGTATATTTGGATTTCTACTTTGGGTGGAATTGTAAGGTTATCAAACCGAAGGCCCATGAAGATTGCGGAAGATCCAAATTTTATTATTTATAATGCGAGTAATTTATTACCAACAAATTTTATTTATCAATTGGTTCCAGATGAGAAGAGCACAATCTGGATAGGAACAGATGGCCATGGTGTGCTTACTTTGAAAGATTCGGATACTTATTTTAAATCAAATAAATGGATCGACAGTTTATCCAGTATTTTTAGTTTGGATTACCAAATGCCCGGTTTCCTCTATTTTAATGCCATGAATAAGGGGCTTGGTCAAATGGATCTTAGAACACAAAAAATTTCCTGGTTAAAGCATCAATTCAAATATTATGATTATGAGTGTATTTCAAAACTGAATGATTCCATTTTATTGGCTGCTGGAAATGGATATTTAGTTCTTTTTAACACTAAAACTGGTTTTAACATAAGTTTAGATGAAGAGTATGGTCTGTCCGAAATACAACCGTCATTAAATGCTTCATTTATTGATAATAATGGAATTTGTTGGATCGGTTGCAAAGATAAAATTATACGATTTCATCCAGCAACGATGGCTTCATTGAAAGATCCGGTAAATTCATTTAGCAAAATACAACAATTTGATCAAGTGATTCAAATCGGTTTGGATACCACATTTTCTTATTCGCAGAACCAATTTTATTTTGAGTTTAACGCTGTCCATTTTCTGGCATCTGATCATATTGAGTATCGATATAAATTAGATGGATATGATAGCGATTGGATTTTGTCAAAGGAGGGGAAAGCATCCTATTCAAAATTATTGCATGGTCGATATACTTTTATAGTACAGTCTAGTATCAATAATCAATTTAATACAGCAAATCAACTTTGTTTTAGTTTCGAAATTCAGGCCCCATATTGGAAACAAGGGTGGTTTGTATTTTTTGTTGTTGCTGGTATAATATTTTCTTTTTTTTATTTACTTAGGAGGCGAGAAATTGCAAGAACAAAAGAAGATACACTTAAGAGAAAAACATCTGAATTAGAATTTGAGCTGTTAAAAAGTCAGGTCAATCCGCATTTTCTTTTTAATAGTTTTAATTCTGTTATTTCATTAATAGAGGAAGATAGTACAAAAGCAATTGCTTTTACAGAGAAGCTTTCTGATTACTTTAGAAACATTTTAAAATATAGAGATTTATCAGTGATTTCTTTGGATGAGGAATTAAGTAATTTGAAAAATTATTATGAGTTGCTAAAGTTAAGGTATCCAGAGCATTTAGAATTGGACTTGAATGTATCTATAAAGTCTGGGAAGCTAGTTCCTATGACTTTGCAACTTTTATTGGAGAATGCATTAAAGCATAATGAACTTTCGAAATTGCATCCTTTGAAAATTAGTATTCTTGTAGCAAAGAATCAAATTGTATTTACAAATTCAATAAATAAAAAAAGGCATTCCAATCCCTCCACAGGATTTGGTCTGGATAGTATCCGGTTTCGATATAAATTATTGACAGACCAGGCAATTTTAGTGGAGGAAAAAGACAGTTTATTTAGTGTAACCATCCCAATAATTTTTTAATGCTATGAAGGTAATTATTTTAGAAGATGAGAAATTAGCATCTAGTAGATTGATCAGGATGTTAAAAGAGCTTCGGCCAGAGCTTGAGATTTTAGCAGAACTGGGAAGTTTATTGGAAGCAGATCAATTTTTTGAAAATCATATTAGCCATGCAACGGATGTATTATTTTTCGATATTCAGTTAGGAGATGGATTAAGTTTTGAGCTTTTTGAACGATTTAAAATTGAGGGCGTGATCATTTTTACCACAGCATATGATCAATATGCCTTAAAAGCGATCAAAGTAAAAGCTTTTGATTACTTACTAAAGCCTATAAAAATAAATGAATTAGAAAGCATTTTGGAGCGAATAGATGATTTGTTATTAAAAACCTTTGAGACAACAGAGAAAATCTCAAAAAATGAGGATTTTCCATTGCGCTTTTTGGTCAAAATCGGGAGATCGTTAAAGATAGTTACTATAGATGAAGTGGCTTATTTCTATTCAGACCATAAGATGAGTTTAATTTTCACCTGGAATGGTAAAAAATACCCTATAGACCAATCACTGAATCGCATAGAAGAGATTTTACCGCAAGATTTATTTTTTAGATTAAACAGGAAGCTGATTGTACATCTTAAAGCAATTGATGAAATGCAGGTTTATTCAAAATCCAGAATTAAAATAAATCTAAAGCCCCCAATTGACGAAGAAGTTTTGGTAAGTACTGAAAAAGCTTCGCTTTTTAAGCGTTGGCTTGGCGGCGAAATACCAGGATTCGATTAGGAGCTAATTTTCCAGAGGCCGATTTTCCGGTTCTGTCCTTTAAATTTATGTTTTAAGCTTTAATTATGATACGCATTGCAATCCATGGAGTAAAATTGGTGTTTTAATAATGCATGAGGTTATTTACAATTTTCATAGGGATTTTAGTAGGATTTAGCTTTTTTGGCTTATTTCTTGGCGGATGTGTCCATGATCCTATCTTCATTAGTAAGGATCCATTAGATACAATGACCATGGATTCAACGAATCAAAATGCTTGTGATACGAATATCATCTATTTTCAAAATCAAGTGCTTCCTATTTTTCAATCCAGTTGTGCTTTAAGTGGATGTCATGACCCAATTAAACATGAGGAAGGATTAATTTTAGACACGTATCAAAATATCTTAAGAACCGGTGATATCAGAGCAAATAATCCAAGCTCTGGTGATATTTACAAACTTATCAGTTCTCAGGATCCGAAGAAGAGAATGCCCCCACCTCCAATGAATGCATTAAGTATTGAACAACAAAATCTTATATACAATTGGATATTACAAGGTGCAAAAAATGATAGTTGCAAGTTATCTGGTAATTGCAATCTTATTGCAATAAGTTATTCCAAAGAGGTGCTTCCAATTATTAATACAAATTGTAAAGTATGTCATTCTGGGACTGCGCCACTGGGTAATTTGTCATTAACAAGCTATACTGAAGTTAAAAGCATTGCTAACAATGGAAAATTAGTTTGTTCAATTAATTGGAATGTTGGATGTGTTTCGATGCCCAAAGGAGGTAAAAAATTAGATGTTTGTTCTATTCAGAAAATAGAAGCCTGGATACAACAGGGAGGTTTAAATAATTAAGAAGATGAGATATCAATTTTTATTCCTATTTGTTTTCATCTTAAGTTTGAATTCATGTTTTTATGACTCAGAAGAAACACTATATCCTAATCCTCCGGCCTGTGATACAATGGAAGTAAGTTATAATTTGGATGTCAGCCCAATTTTGCAATCAAGATGTTACAATTGTCATGGAAATAATAATACAGTTTCAATTTATGAATTTGAAGGATATACTGATTTTTTAAACTTTATTGCCTTAAATCGGTTTTTAGGTTCAATTAATCATGAATCTGGTTTTACTGCAATGCCATTAGGTGGAGAAAAAATCCCGAATTGTGAAATTAAAATCCTTGAAGCCTGGATAAACCAAGGCACATTAAATAATTGATTTTATGAAGAAAAAGATTTTTATAGTTTTATTCCTGGTTGCCTTAGGTGCAGCTTATTACGGTTATAGACAATATAATAAGCCATTTGCAAACTTGAAGGAAGCAAAAGCTGATTTTGTCCTTGAACCATCAACCTGGATGGCTGAGTTTGAACAAGATGAAGTCGCGGCACTAAATAAATATTTAAATAAAGTGATTGAACTGGAAGGCGCAATAACAGAAGTTCAAATGATTGAGAACAGATTGATATGGTCTATAGCAACAGGCAATGAATTAAGTACCATTCAATGCGAAATGGATGGGCGGTTTATTGAAAAAATTAAGGATAAATATAAAATGGGAGATAATGTAAAGGTCCAGGGAGTTTGTTCAGGAAAATTAATGGATATCATATTAAATCAAGTGGTGTGTTTGAATTAATTTGGATGTACTATAGGCAATTTTAATAGATGATTTTAGAAAAATTTAAAAATAAAAATAATATTATGAAAAGGATTTATGTGGTTTTATTCAGTGTGTTTGTTATCGCTTCGGGAAATAGTCAGAAGTATTTTTCAAAAAATGCTATTGTGCGTTTTCATTCAGAGTCTAAAGTTGAAAAAATAGAAGCTTTGAATACAACTGCTTCAACCGTTTTTGATAAAAGTACCGGAAAGGTAGAATTTGCCGCACTCAACAATGCATTCGTTTTTGAGAAAGCATTAATGCAAGAACATTTTAATGAAAATTATATGGAGTCAACTAAGTATCCAAAAACTATTTTTAAAGGAAAAGTACTGGATGCTGACAAATTGGATTTGACAAAACCAGGGGTATCAAAAGTTACTGTTGAAGGAGATATGACCATGCATGGTGTAACAAAGCCGGTAACAGCGATGGGTCAAATTACGGTAGATGCTAAAGGGGTTCATGTGGAATCAAAATTCAAAGTAAAATGCAGTGATTTTAATATTGAAATACCATCTGTTGTAAAAAATAGTATTTCAAATGATATAGATGTTTCTGTGAAGATAGATTATAATTTATTAAATAAATAGCATGTTCCGAATTCTGTCCATATGTTTTGCTATTCTATTGCAAATTGGAATTTTTACATTTCCAATATTTGGACAGGAAGACTTATTAGAACTACTGGGTGAAGAAACCCCAAGTTTCCTGACAGCAGCAACCTTTAAATCCACTCGAATTATCAACAGTCAGAGTATTGAAAATTCAGCAAAAGGAGTTTTGGATATTAAAATTCAGCATCGGTTTTCAAGTCTTGACAGAGGCGTGTCTGAGTTTTTTGGATTGGATGGTGCGACCATTCGAATTGGGGCTGATTATGGGCTTACAAATCGTTTAATGACAGGTATTGGAAGATCTTCTCTAGACAAAGCAGTGGATGGTTTTTTGAAGTACAAGGTATTGCGTCAGCGCAGTGGAAAAAATGCAATGCCCTTGTCGGTTTCCCTATTTGGTGCTATCGAGATTAAAACAACCAAATTTGCTGATGAAACGCGGCCGAATTACTTTTCCAGCAGATTGTATTATTCATTTCAAATCTTATTGGCTAGAAAATTTTCCGATGGATTATCTATTCAGTTGATGCCTACCTTATTGCACAGAAATTTAGTGGGTACAAATATTGAAAAGAATGATGTTTATAGTTTAGGAATTGGATTGCGACAAAAAATTTCTAAAAGAACATCCATAAATATAGAATACTTTTATAATCCAAAAAATCAATTAGCAAAGGAATTCGTTGATCCATTATCTATTGGTTTTGATATTGAAACAGGGGGCCATGTATTCCAGTTGCATTTTACAAATGCTACGGCGATGATCTATAAAGGCTTTCTTGGCGAAACTAAAGACACCTGGGAAAAAGGTCAAATTCATTTTGGATTTAACATTAGCAGAGTTTTTACATTAGTGAAACCAAAAATGCTTGAGTAAATTATTTTCAGGTAGCCCAAGAACTGTATGCTAACAATTTAGATTCGTTTGATAAATTTTTGTATTTGTAAGACAGTAGACTTAAATGCATCTTTTATAGATGCATTTTTTTTTCTTTTCATAATGAATAATCCAATCCGGATCACTTAGAATTTAACCATTTTTGGAATTCTAAATAGATAATCTTTAGGGTTACGTATCTTGTAACTATTGGATTTTATTCCAAAAATCTTGAATGGATACTTGAGATAATTTGGATTGTTTAATTTCCTAACTGCGTTTTATGAATGGAGGATATGATTAAATACCTTGAATTTATCTCCTTTTCTAATGCGAATCAAGTCCAAAATTTGCAATGCAATTTTCGTGGTTAAGATCTCAATTTCTGTTTGATATATATAAAAATGTAACTATATTATTTTTTAATATTGCTTATTTTATTTCCACAACGACGAACAACACTGACCAATTTTGATCTTTGAAATCAGGGCTTTTATAAATTTAAAACAGGATTTCATCAAGAAAATGAGTCCATTCGTAAAATAATTTTAAGATCGCTAGACCCTCATTATAGTTTTGAGCCCTGTTTTAACTTTAATTTAGAAAATCTTTCAATACTCGAAAGAGGAATTGATGGTTTGTACGAATCCTAATTTATTTTTAAATATATTTATATGAACTATTTACGAAACTATTATTTTAAGATCTCGCATATTTATTTACTTTTTGGAATATTCATTACTGCAATTCCAATACTAAAAGCACAAACACCATCCGATGCTATTATGATGGAAGGTAAGCGTATTTGTATCGCTGCAACCTTTGGTCAGGATAAATTTGATGAATACTGGGAAGGAACCCTTCTGCGAAAAAATGGAAATTTTGGCACCTTAACTCGCAATAGTTATGGACTTATGGTAGCTGCAGGAATTACAAATCGAATTAATTTAATTGCAAGCTTGCCATATATTACAACGGAACCTTCCGGAGGTCAAATGAAAGGGGCTTCAGGAATTCAAGATCTTGGATTATGGGCAAAAGTGGAAGCCATAAAAAAGCAGCTTGGACCGGGTGCATTTACGACCCATGTTGTCTTAGGATTTACGACTCCTATGTCCAATTATTTACCCGATTATGCACCTTTTAATTTGGGTTTAGGTTGTGCAGAAGGTCAAGGTCGTCTTGCGCTCCAATATTTGTTTGATTTAGGTATTTATGCCAGGCTAACAACTGCGTATTTATTGCGTGGAACTTCAACTATTGAAAGAAACTATTATTACACATCTGAAGGGTATTATTCCAATGAAGTGGATGTTCCAAATGCTACGCATTTAACCGGGACTTTAGGTTGTTGGTTTTTTGATAAAAGTCTTAAAGTTGAAGGTTCTTATGAACAATTTAATACATTAAAAGGACACGATATTCGAAGACAAGACGCAGGATTTATTTCCAATAAAATGGAAGCGAGTTCCATTCAATTTGGAGCACAATATTATACCAAAGCAATTAACGGACTAGGCGTTCTTGTAAACTATTCTCAAACTCTTGAAGGCAGAAATGTAGGTAAGAATTCAGGCTTTTTAGTCGGCATTACATATCAATTTAGTATTTCAAAATCTAATAACTCACAACAATGAAAACAATACATTCACTAAGCTATCTATTTATAATTTGTTTGGTATTTATCACTGCATGTGATGAAGATATTCCAACGTATGTTTCATATAATCCCTATGCATGGGCAAATTCAGACGATAAAGCGGGAGATTGGAAGCCTATTTTATTGACAAGTAATGAACAAATTCCAATTGCTACACCAAATGATGTTACATCTGATCTATATAAAGCAGAATTAGCAAGCTTAAAATCAGCAACTGCTGCTGTAAGTGCAGCTCAAAAAGAAAGTGTAGAATACTGGACCAATAATCCAGTTATTCGGTGGAATGAAATCGCAAGAGAATTGGCTGCAAAATATAATTTAGCACCAGCTCCAAATGCAGATAATTCATATCCTGCACCAAATGCAGCCACACCAGACAAGTATCCATTTTTTCCATTTGCACATCCACCTTATTCATGTAGAGCGTTTGCATATCTTGCGGTAGCACAATTTGATGCTTTGATTTCAACCTGGCATTATAAATATAAATTTAATCGTGCGGAACCAGTCACTACGGATGCAAGTATAGCACAGTTATTTCCTAAATCAAATCTGCCATCTTATCCTTCTGACGGTGCAGCAATAGCTTCGGTTTCTCAAGCAATGTTAACCGCTTTATTTCCTTTAGAAAAAGATTATTTATCTAAAAAAGGAGATGAATGCAGAAACAGTTTTCTTTGGGCAGGAGCAAATGTTCAAAGTGATATTGATGCAGGTAAATTATTAGGAGAGGAAATTGCTAAAGTTGCACTTGCCAGAGCAAAAACAGATGGAATGGGAGCAGCACAAACACCAAGACCCATTTCCGATTCTTTAAAACAACTCGCATTTAATACTTTTGGATGGTCCTGGACAAATCAGGAAACACCACCACGGCCAGTAGGAATTACACCCTATTTTGGAAAAGTAAAAACATGGGCTGTACCTGATGTAAAGACAATTCGGCCTCCAGTGCCACCAAAACCTGGTTCCCCGGAATTCATTACAGCAGCCAATGAGTTGAAGGATATCTCAGAAAACATTTCAGAAGATCAAAGAAAAATTGCAAACTGGTGGGCAGATGGATTAGGAACGTATACACCTCCGGGCCATTGGAATCGATTTGCATGTGATCAAATTATAAAAAATAAAGTGAATCCAGTGCGCAGTGCAAGGACCTTAGCATATTTAAATATGGCTATTATGGATGCAGGCGTTGCATGTTGGGATGCAAAATATTTTTATCATTATCCAAGACCAATTGAAGGAATTCCTGGTTTGAAAACAATATTAGGGACTCCTAATTTTCCAAGTTATACATCAGGCCACTCCAGCTTTTCATCTGCTGCTGCGGAAATACTTAACCATTTATACCCTTCAGATGCAGCATTATTTAATTCCTACGCAAAGGAAGCATCTGAATCCAGAATTATTGCTGGCATCCATTATCGATTTGACTGCGAAGCAGGATTGGTGCAAGGTAAAGCGGTTGCAAATTTTGTATTGAATATTGCAAAAGTGGATGGTGCAGAATAACTTCAAAGCACATGGTGAACAAAAATTTTCTTAATAGTTTGTAGTTTGTATTTTAAGGGATTAGTGTTATTAGAGTGAAAATAAGCCCTTGATGTCTCCCATGAAAATGGGGGACATTTTTTTATAGTTTAATGTTTTTACAGATTACGGTATTTTGTATTTCATTTGATGATTATTTTTTATAATCCAATGCTAATATTTGCTCGTTTTATCTATTGGCAACGGTTCATTTGGATGGATTTTACTATACATTATGCATTCTAAATTTGGAATCATAATATGTAGAATTTAGATCTTATGAATAGCGTTCGTTTGTTGGAAAACTTACATTGAATCTTTAAATAAACTTTATAATTGAAGATTTTAATTTACATTTAATCTGTAAATATTTTTTTTATGAATAAAATCAATTCAATTTTTAAAACAGTTTATTTACAAACAATCCCAGATTTTGGAAAACTTGAAGGTTTCCAAACAGATTTACTTAGGGGTCAAACTTAAAAGGAATACGGAATATTCGTGAAGCTGAATTATATTTGCTTAATCGACCAATGAATTATTTAATTAAGCATTTTAAAGATCTTGATACGCTGGAGTTGTATTCCTTATTACAATTGCGTATCGAAGTCTTTGTTTTAGAACAAAACTGCCCATATCAGGATTTGGATGGAAAGGATTTAGAGTGCTTTCATGTAATGGCATATGATAATAATATTTTGATTGGTTGTACGCGGCTGGTTCCACCTGGTGTTTCCTATGATGGTTATGCTTCCATAGGTAGAGTCGTTTCGCACCCTGATTATCGTCTAATGGGTGTCGGCCGAATGATTATGGCTGAAAGTATTCGTCAAAGTGAATTGCTTTTTCCTGGATATAATATTAAAATTTCTGCTCAATGCTATTTGATTCCTTTTTACGAATCTTTTTATTTTGAAATCATAGGGGCAGAATACTTAGAAGATAATATCCCACATCAAGCAATGATTAGACATGTAATACAGTTCGGGCAGAATTAAGGATTTCTAAAACTTCATCAGCGGTATTCCCTTGGGCATATATTCTTAGAACCGGTTCAGTTCCGGAAGTTCGAATCAAAAGCCAGGCATCATTTTCAAAGTAATATTTATATCCATCTAAGGATTCAGATAGTTGAGTTTTATAAGTTCCCCAGGTTTGAATTTCAGATTGTAATTTAATTTTTACAAGCTCAATTTGATGTTCTGTTAAATGTAAATCCAGGCGATCATAAGAAAAGGATCCTACAAGATTGTAAATTTCTTCTATTAGCTGGTTTATCGACTTGCCAGTTTCTCCCATAAACTGAAGAATCGTTAAAGCAATCCAGATCCCATCGCGTTCTGGAATATGCCCTTTGATTGCTAGCCCACCCGACTCTTCACCGGCTACCAGCACATCTTCAGTAATCATGTATTCGGCGATATATTTAAATCCTATTTTTGTTACAATGCATTCTAATCCATAATAGTCTGCCAGGTTTTTTAATTTATTAGTAACTGAAAAACTGACCACTACTTTACCCGTATATTTTTTATAACCAGCCAGGTAATGCAATAGTAACAAAAGGATATGATGGGAGTCAATTAAATTACCATGATCGTCAAACATAGCTAGGCGATCAGCATCTCCATCTGTGGCAATACCAATGTATTTGCCTGGATTCGTTTTAATAAACTGACTGATTTCAATAAGATTTTTTGCAATCGGTTCTGGTGGTGTATTATTAAAACCTGGATTGTATTCACAATGAAAAAATTTTATTTCCGGAAACAATTTTGTCATTGCGTTCTGACCTGCTCCGTACATTGCATCATAAGCAATTAAAGAACTGGAATTTATTTTTTCAAGTTCAAAATTATTTTTGATATGTTGAATATATTCTGCTTCAAGATCTACAAAACGGATTTTAGCAAGATTAATAAGTTCTTGATAACTTGTTTCTTGAAGCGGTGCAATCGCTGGAATCAATGCTTCTAATGCTGCAATTTCTTTTGGTATTGTCGGACCTCCGTAGGCCGATTTTAATTTATACCCATTATAAGAAGGTGGATTGTGACTGGCCGTAATAACAATTCCTAAATCAGCTTTATGATTTACAACACCATAGGAAACCATTGGCGTACTCACAAACTGATTCCCTATTAAACATTCAATTCCATCTTGTGCAAGTAAAGAAGCAATTTCCTCTTGGAACATGGCACCTCCAAAACGGCAATCATAACCAATGACCACTTTTTTTAATTTTTTTGATTGTAGCCAACGAGAAGTTCCAGCAGCAACTCTGCGTACATTTTCTACGGTGTAGTCTTTGGCAAGTATGGCGCGCCAGCCGTCAGTTCCAAATTTAATTGTATACATCATGAATATATTTGGGAATGCAAAGATTGGGAATTTCTTTTGCGTTTTATTAAAAAAACATATTAAATAAATATTATATATATTTGTGGGAGAATCAAAATGGTAGATAGTTATAGACATAAAGGACTCCGGGCACAATTAGTTGCAGAATTGGTTAAAAGCGGAATTAAAGATGAATTTGTGTTGCGAGCGATCCAAGCCGTCCCCAGACATTTATTTTTGGATAAAGCCTTTGAGGAATGGGCTTATAAGGATACTGCTTTTCCAATTGATTGCGAACAAACGATCTCTCAACCCTATACGGTTGCTTTTCAAACTTCCTTATTGCATTTAAAAGCTAGAGAGAAAGTTTTGGAAATTGGCTTAGGCTCCGGATATCAAGCCTGTGTATTATCAGAAATGGGAGCTAAAGTATATTCCATTGAAAGACACAAACATTTACACAATCAAACTGCGGAGCGTCTAAAGAGCATTGGGTATACGAGTATAAGGACGTTTTATGGGGATGGATTTAAAGGCTTGCCAAGATTTGCCCCTTTCGATAAAATCCTGATTACTGCGGCAGCACCTGAAGTGCCCGCTGAATTAATTAAACAATTAAAAGTAGGGGGTATTTTGGTTATACCACTGAATGTGGGTAGCCTTCAAAAAATGATTCGGATTACTAAACTGGAGGATGAAACGTTGAAAAAAGAGCAATTTGGTGATTTTAGATTTGTGCCAATGCTTAAGGGAACAGAATAATATTCTTCGAATATTTGAAACGCCTTCAGGAGCTTAATAATTACATGCTTATGCTATGCATCTCCTTCGTAAAATTGAACATTCTCCGCTAATTAATTGTTAATGCTATCATTAGGCCTATTAGAGTTTCCATTCGTAATAAAAATATTGTAATAAATCCCTGATAATGACTATCTTTGCTTTTGAATAGGCTAAAATAGATCTGTATAGTAAGAATATCTAAATGAGTAAACTTCTCTTTCTAGGATACTTCCTTCCTAAATCTCACTAATTTAAGCTGAATATAAATATCAAGGAATAAGGCGGATTAATTTGATCAGATAGTTTAAAACCGTTTTAATCCAAATTAACCTATAAATTAATTAATGGAAACCATTAGTAGACCACGTAAGACCAGTCAAAGACATTTTTCTACAAGACCCTCTGAAAGCACTCGATTTGCAAAAAAAAGAAAACCGCTTCCGAAAGAACTTGATTCAAGTAATTTTATAAAGAAAGCCATTCCTTTAGAAGAAAGTAAATACGAAGCTACCCGGACAATTAAAGATCTGCCAGTAGATGCAGCGATCATCACAAATCTTTTGAAAAAAGGATATGAATTTCCTACAGAGATTCAAGACCGTTCGATTGAAGCAATTCAGGCGGGAAGAGATTTTTTAGGACTTGCCAAAACCGGAACCGGTAAAACAGCAGCCTTTTTAATTCCAATAGTTCATGCCTTATTAGATCAAAAACCTGCTTTTCAGGTATTGATTATTTCTCCAACTCGTGAATTGGCAATGCAAATTGAGCAAGAATACAGGAGTTTAACAACCGGTTTAAAATTATTTAGCACCTGCCTTATTGGAGGCACCAGTGTCGATAAAGATATTCAACGATTAAAACGACCAACCCATTTAATTATTGGGACTCCAGGACGGATTACAGATATGGTTAGACAGCGGTCTTTAGATCTATCTTGTTTTTCAGTTTTGGTTTTGGATGAATTTGATAGATTATTGGATATGGGATTTTCAAATGATATTCAAAAATTGGTTGGCGGCATGAAAAATCGCAAACAAACGATTTTATTCTCAGCAACTGAAGAAAAAGGCCAAAGACAATTAATAGATCGCTTGTTAAGAAATCCAGTGGAGGTAAAATTAAATATTGGAAATGCCAGTGGAGATCATATTGAACAAGAGATTATCCAAATTAAACAGGGAGAAACTAAAATGGAAGTCTTATTAAAAATGGTAAGGGATACCTCCTTTGAAAAAGTTTTAGTATTTGCAGAAACAAAACAATGGGTGAAAAAAGTTTGCCACAACCTTCGTCATGCAGGAATTAAAGCAGATGAAATTCATGGTAATAAATCCCAAAATTACCGGATTAAAGCGCTTGAATCCTTCAAAAATCAAAAAATTCAGGTCCTGGTTGCTACCGATGTAGCCGCAAGAGGCTTGGATATTGTGGATGTATCGCATGTAATCAATTTTCAACAGCCTAAAAATCTCGATAGCTATATCCACCGGATTGGCAGAACAGGTCGTGCTGGAAAAAGTGGAAAAGCATATACTTTTGTGAACTAAAATTGAATGATAACAAGATTTGAACTATTTTACGAATAATTTGGTTTCAAATATGGAATCATCATAAATGATTTAATAAATGGTGGAAAATCACTGGAAATGGAATAAAGATTCCAATTTTAACGCGAATAGCTTCCACCGGTTTGTTTTTAATAATGTGTAATTTTTTAAATTTAGTATAATATGAGTGAAGGAACTGTAAAGTTTTTTAATTCCTCCAAAGGATTCGGTTTCATTAAACCAAATGATTCAAATGAAGACATTTTTGTCCACCAAAGTGGATTAATTCACCAAATCAAAGAAAATGATAAGGTAAGTTTCAAAATTGAGAGAGGAAAAAAAGGTTTGAATGCAGTTGATGTAGAAGTTATAAGCTAGTCTTATTTCGTTTACACAAACAGAATTGTATTCATAGATAATAGTTTTTAAGAAGACTGTTTCTAAAAAGTATTCTTGCGCTTAGGCGCAAGAATACTTTTCTTTTTTAAAGATTTAATGTAATAAATTGTTCTTAAGACGCTTCCTTTTTTCTCATCCTGTTTTCTTTATCTTATTAACAGAAATGGATTTTAATCATTGAAAATAGAAGGAGATTGGATTGCCAAATAGTTTAGTCAAACTATTGGCAGAACGTTTAATTTCCGGATGAATTTATGAATCCTATAAACGCTATCCATTTGTAACTTTAAATTCAGTTAATCTGAGGTTCAGATGGGAGTCTATACGCTCCATTAATATTGCCGTGAAAAGCGAAAACAGTACTAATATTTTTTATGCAAATTCCACCATTTGCTATTAATATCGCGGAAAGCAACTAATCCTTGATTAGGTTTGAAATAAAATACTGCTGTATCCCGATATTTAAACACAAATACATCTTTATAAACAGAATCGTGTATTGTAACTTCCGGAACCAAACTATAGCGTTGAATTCTGGATCTCAAGGTGTCGCTGAGAATATTTAAATTGCCACGATCATTGGTTACAAATTCAAGTGTTGCTACGCCGCTACTAATGCTGGGATTTGTGCGATGTACTGTTAATTTTAATTCATCATACAATACCGGATTTTGAAGTGTAGAAGATTTTGAACGAAAATCTTCATTAATACTTACATTTCCTATGATCCTAAATTTTCTACTTGTATCCAAATCAAAATAATCTACAGTTAAATGCTCAGAATTGAAATATCTGTCTGCGCGTTCTTCGTCTATTAAGCATATATTTTCAATTACCGTTCGACTTGTGTCGTGAATTAAACCATTAAAACTATATAATACGGCAGTATCTAATGCAGCACTATCAACAAATTCGACAAATCGAATATTGCCATAAGGAAGAAATTCTTTTGAGGCTGAATTCAAAGCCAAACTTCCTAAAATAACATCTGGCGGACAGCTTTCTTTTTTACTGCAATTTGATAGAATGGCAATAAATAATGCTGCATAAATTATTGATTTCATAGGTAGTATCAAATCGATTAAAATATTTGTGAACTATAAATTCACAAGGATAATGAATTAAATAAAATCGGGTAAATTTAATACAATACTTAAATCATATCAATTTCTGTATTATCCCCAATATTAAAACTTTGAAATCGGCCTTTTATAACCGCATCATTGCCAATAATTGAGTGTTGTAATACAACGTCCTCCAGGCTGGTAAAATTGCCAATAATAGCATCTTTTAAGATTGAATTTGAAATCTGACTATGATCACCGATGGAAACATTAGGACCAATGATAGAATGCTTTATCTGGCAATTATTTCCAATACTCACTGGTGGAATAAAAATGCTTTGATCATAAGCTTGTGGTATTGGGTTTTGATTTCTTCGGGCTAACATCGTTGCATTGGTAGAAAGGAGGATTTCTTTTTTCCCGCAGTCATACCAGTTTTTTACTTCCATAACCTCAAATCGGCTTTGGTTTTCAAGCATACACATCAAACCATCTGTAAGGTGAAAAGCACCTCTGGTTTTTCTTCCATTTCGGATATTTGTTTCCAGGCAATTTAATAGTTTGCCCCATTCTTTAATAAGATAAAGCCCGACAATCGCAAGATTTGATACCGGAATCTGTGGCTTTTCTACTAATCTTGTTATTAATCCTTGCTCATTGAGTTCAACGACTCCAAATTCTCTAGGATCGGTAACTTTCCTGACTGCTAATGTATTATAACTGGAATGTTGAAACACAGAAATGTCAATGTCCAAGATCGTATCTCCCAATTGAATTAATACCTCTTGTTCATTTTGCAGGATATCTTTACACATGTAAATGGCTTGTCCAAGACCAAGTCGTTCACCTTGAATGATGTATTGTTTTCGAATATTTGGATATGAATCTTCTAAAAATTCTTTTATTTTTTCACCCAAATAGCCTAAAATAAATACATATTCTTCTATTCCAGCTGCAATTAATTGATCTAAAATATAACCAATAATAGGCTTTCCTGCAACCGGTATTAAAGGTTTAGGCTGTGTATAGGTGAGTGGCCGCAGTTTAGTACCTGCACCGGCAACTGGAATAATGGCTTTCATAGGAACTCTAAATATTGCAAAAACTAAGCCGTTTTGAAAAATAGTCGCAAATATCCTGTCGACATATTATACTTTTATGTATGGTTAAAGGTAGTACAATTAAAATCAAACCACATGAAAGCAATCGTTCTTGTTTTATTAAATACTATTTGTTCCTTGATTTCAATAAACTTGGTGGGGCAAGAGATAATTTGGACCGAAGATAAAAAGATTATTACTGGTGGATCTGGCAGTAATATACGGCCAAGAATTTTAGCTCTGGATCAAGATCATGGGATTTTGGTATGGGGTAATGAACATTCTCAAAGTATCCATTACTCCTTTTGGGAGAAGGATAGTTTGTCTTCTATACTCAATATCAATATGAAGCAAACTAAAGCTTTTGTTACGAATTGGGCAAGTACAGAAATTGCAGGTCGTGATCAATATGTTTATATAGTTTATAAAGAAGATCCTGCTGAAACTGGCAAAATTTATTTGCTAAAATCTATTGACTTTGGTAAAACATTTTCGTTACCAATACCGGTTGTACATCCAATCGGTTTTTTTAGTCGGTTTCCAGGTATTGCAATCGATAAAGATTATCAACCCATTGTGAGTTATATGCGGTTTAAAACAGATTGGTCAAGTCCAGAATATGTAAGTATTCGTTCGTCCGATTTTGGAAATAGTTTTGATCCTTATACAGAAGTAACCGATAAAAGCAAAGGGGAGGCTTGTGATTGTTGTCCGGTGAGCATGGAAACGGATGGAAATCGCATAGCGGTATTTTACCGGAATAATCGAAATAATATTCGAAACATGACAGCAGCAATTTCGCAAAATAATGGTTTAAGTTTTGACATTACACAAGAATTAGATACCGCTGATTGGTTTTTGCAGTCCTGTCCTTCTACTGGGGGAGATGGTTTTTTTAATGGTCAAAATTTGCACACTTGCTGGTCTAGTGGCAGAACTGGAGTTTCTAAAGTGTTTTATTCCCGTTTAAATATTGACACAAAAAAAATTGATGCATTTCAAATAATGAATCATACCCAAGGTCGAAACTTTCAACAAAATTATCCTCGAATAAGTGGTAATCAAGATACTGTTGGTATTTGTTGGAATGAATTATTTACGAGTATGGATATTTATTTTACCTACTTTACAGGTCAAAATTCTGGTGATTTAATAAAAAATACGATTCGAATCAATAAAGATATAAATGGAAGTCAGTCTTCACCTGATGTGGGTTTTAATCAAGGTAATTTTTATTTGTGCTGGCAGGATCTCAATGATAATACCATTCATTTTAAGAAAGGGAGCTTTAAAAAAACAACTGCTCAAGATGAAATTTCAACAGATCCATCTTTAAAAATTTTAAATACAAACAAAGGGATTCTCGTTCAATCAAATTTTGAAACTAAAAATTGGAGCTTGATTAACCTTCAGGGCATAGAGATTGCAGCAGGAAAAAAATTCCCAACGAGTTTTATTCCAATAGAAAACGCAGGAATCTATATATTATCATATGAGCGAAATCAACAGTTGTTTTCTTCGAAATTTATTTTTGATTGAATTTTGTTTGATGGAAGTACATTTTTTTGAATCCTGGTTTTCGTTGAAAAGATGGACTGCTATGAGTTCACTTCTGCATTCCAAATTTTAATTTATATAGCGCAAGAAACATGTATGTAAAATTTACGATTCCAAATACGATTCACATTAATTTTAGCTTATTTTTCCAATGAATCAGCCAGTCCTATTTTCAAAATTTCAGCTAATTTTGAACCCGTATCAAGTTGAAATTAAGAATCTCTCACGCTATGTATTCAAATAAAATTTCTAAAATTCTTCAGATTCCTGAACAGCATGTTAAAAACGTTCTTAATTTGTTTGAAACGGGTGCTACCATTCCATTTATTGCTCGTTACCGCAAAGAAGCAACGGGTTCTTTAGATGAATTGAAATTAGCACAAATTCAAGATTTAAATCAGAAAGCGGGAGAACTTGAAAAGCGCAGAGCATTGATTTTTGAAAGTATTCAAGAACAAGGTAAATTAACACCAGAACTAATCGATAAAATTCAAAGAGCACAAACTTTAGCGGAATTGGAGGATTTGTATCTCCCCTTTAAGCAAAAACGGAAAACCCGAGCAGATCTTGCAAAAGAAAAAGGATTGGAGCCATTAGCAAAAATAATAATGGAACAAAAAGAGAAAAATCTAAATTCTATTGCAGCCACTTTTATAAATGATCAAATTCAAAATGAAGCAGAAGGTTTACTCGGAGCGAGTGATATCATAGCCGAATGGATTAATGAAGATTTGACAATTCGAAATTTGGTCAGGAATCATTTTAACAAATCTGCAATCATTTTTTCTAAAGTAGTGAAAGGAAAAGAAGAAGCTGGTAAAATGTATCGGGATTATTTTCAATTTCAGGAGCTCTTATCAAAATGTCCATCCCATCGATTACTTGCTATTAGAAGAGGAGAGGAGGAAGGTTTTTTACGAGTTAAAATGGAGCCAGAAAATAGTTCTTGTTTAACAGATATTGAAAAGCATCTTATTACATCTTATGGGGACTGTGCGAAGCAGTTAAAACGATCTATTGGAGACAGCTATCTACGGTTACTGCAACCCTCTATTGAAACTGAATTTCGCCAAAGTAGCAAGGATAAAGCAGATGTGGCAGCTATTTCTGTTTTCGTTGAAAACTTAAAGCAATTATTATTGGCAGCACCACTTGGCGAAAAATTTGTAATGGGTATAGATCCTGGATTTCGAAGTGGATGCAAAGTAGTATGTTTAGACAACAGAGGTAATTTAGTATCCTATCAAACAATATTTCCACATCCACCACAAGCTGAAATTCAGAAAAGCAAAGAACTATTAGAACATTTAATTCAGGTGCACCATATCGAAGCAATTGCAATTGGGAATGGAACTGCAGGACGTGAAACGATGGATTTTTTGCAAACAATAAAAAGAGAAGCTAAACTTGAATTGTTCATGGTGAATGAAGCAGGAGCATCTATTTATTCTGCAAGTGAAGTTGCACGGGAGGAATATCCGGAATTAGATTTGACTATACGAGGCGCTATTAGTATTGGAAGGCGCTTAATGGATCCGTTGGCAGAATTAGTAAAAATTGATCCAAAAAGTATTGGTGTCGGACAATATCAACATGATGTTAATCAAAAAGAATTGAAACTAAGTTTAGATCGTTGTGTATCAAATTGTGTAAATCTTGTTGGAATTAATTTAAATACGGCAAGTAAACATGTGCTACAATATATTTCAGGATTAGGTCCGATAGTAGCACAGAATATCATTCAATACAGAGATCAGATACATTCATTTTCGAATCGGGATCAATTAAAAAAGGTACCCCGATTAGGTAATAAAGCATTTGAGCAATGTGCTGGTTTTTTGCGTATTCGGGATTCAGAGAATCCATTGGATAATACTTCAGTACATCCGGAATCCTACAGTCTTGTAACACAAATGGCAAAGGATTTAAACTGTGATATAAATCAATTAATCCTGGATTCTGAATTGCGGAAGAAAATTGTAATTCAAAATTATGTTACTGATGTGATTGGCATTCCTACCTTGAATGATATTTTAAAAGAATTGGAAAAACCAGGCCTCGATCCACGTGGAGAAGCAAAGCAATTTGATTTTTCTGACATTCGGAGTATAAATGATTTGTCAGAGGGAATGATGTTACCTGGCATTATCACAAACATTACACAGTTTGGAGCTTTTGTTGATTTAGGGATTAAAGACAGTGGATTTATACATATTTCACAATTGGCAGATCGTTTTGTAAAAGATCCTTTAGAGGTGGTTCGATTGAATCAACAAGTAATGGTAAAAGTACTGTCTGTTGAAATTGAAAGAAAAAGAATTGCCTGTACATTAAAAGGAATATAGAACAAACAATCATTTAGAGATTACTAAAGAATGTAAAAAAATAAAATCAAGGAATGCGATAAATATTATTTTATATCCATATTTATTATTGAAAACAGGATGGAACAATTGTAGAATTATGTTTTTGGATTCGGCCTTGGATTAATTTTAAATCCCTGTATAGGCTTCATCGTTTATTGTAGGAGGTATAAAAAACCAGCAATTTAAGAATTAAAAAGAATGCAGTAATTTATACATTAACAGTATGAATCCAGAAGGAATAAATGGATGGTTTACTATTTTCGTCAATGGCAAGACTATTTCATTTGTCAAATCACTTATGATTTATAACATTGAGGAGCATTAGTTTGGCGAAAACAAAATTTCAATCCAAATGAACTTCATTTGGTCTAGGATGGAAAAGGGAATGGACAAAATGTATTATTAAGAGTGTATATATGGTATGCTCCATTAGTAGAGCTGAATGGATCTTTAATTATGAAGAATGGGGATTTGACGGTTGTTTGTTAGTGTACGTCTGTCAATTTTTTTAAAAAAATTAACCCTCTAAAGCTGCTGCACCTCCTACGATTTCAGATAATTCTTTTGTAATAGATTCTTGACGCGCCTTGTTATAATTAATTCTGAGTTCTCCTAACATATCCTCCGCATTTTCAGTGGCCTTATCCATGGCGGTCATACGAGCACCATGTTCTGAAGCTTGGGTGTCAAGAAGACATTTAAAAAGTTGGGTTTGAAGTATAGAAGGAATCAATTCTTCTAAGAGTTGTTGTTGATTGGGTTCAAAAATATAATCGGCTTTCATTCCAGTTTTAACATTGGATTCTACCTCTAATTTTCCTACTGGAAGATATTGTTCTCTTTCCGGAAATTGGGTACCAGCATTTTTGAAACGACCGTAGTATAATTCCAATTGATCAAATGTACTATTTTGAAAATCGATCATTAATCGATCTGCTAATTCCGCAATTTTTTCAAAATTATGATTACTGTATAATGTAAGATATTGGTCAATGAAAGTCGCTTTTGGAAAACGACGTCTGAAATAATCAAATCCTTTTTTGCCGATACACAAAAAACTTAAATTGCCAGCTTCATATTGTTCAGCATAATGTTCTTTTGTATAAAAGAATGCAAGCTTTAAAATATTTGCATTAAATGCACCGCACAAACCCCGATCTGATGTAATAATGATCATTAAAGGTTTTTGTTTCAAAGTTTCTTTTCCTAAAGAAATGCCACTTCCAGAATCACCACCAGACAGGATGTTGCTTAAGGTTATATTTAATCTGTTAGCATAAGGCCTCAATTGCTGAATAGCCTGTTGTGCTTTTCTTAATTTTGCAGCAGAAACCATTTTCATAGCCTTGGTAATCTGTTGGGTAGAGACTACGGATTTAATTCGATTCCGGACTTCTTTTAAATTTGCTGCCATAAAAATTCAGATTAATTAAATTGCTAAGATTAAGATACTTTATACTGTGAGCTCATATCTGAAGCAATGGATCTCAAAACATTGGTATCTTCATCATTTAGAGCACCTTTCCGGAAGTTTTCCAAAATTGCCGGATGTTTTTGTTCAAGGGTTGTTAAAATGACATTTTCAAAATCTTTTACTTTTTCTACAGGTACATCTCTCAATAAATTAAAAGTACCCAAATAAATCATGGCCACTTGTTTTTCTACAGAAACCGGGCTATACTGTGCTTGTTTCAATATTTCTACATTTCGTTTTCCTTTATCTAAAACGGCTTTGGTGGCAGCATCTAAATCGGAACCAAATTTCGAAAAAGCTTCTAGCTCACGATATTGTGCCTGGTCCAATTTAAGGGTTCCAGATACTTTTTTCATGGATTTAATTTGCGCATTACCACCTACCCGGGATACTGATATACCCACGTTGATTGCAGGGCGAATGCCAGCATTAAATAAATTGGATTCCAGAAATATTTGTCCGTCCGTAATAGAAATAACGTTTGTAGGAATATAAGCAGAAACGTCTCCTGCTTGTGTTTCAATAATTGGAAGTGCTGTTAATGAACCTCCGCCTTTTACGATTCCTGCTTTTTTCAAAGAATCTGGAAGATCATTCATATTTCTTGCAATCTCATCATTGTTAATCACTTTTGCTGCACGTTCTAATAATCTTGAATGCAAATAAAATACGTCTCCTGGATAGGCTTCTCGACCTGGTGGACGACGAAGTAATAAAGAAACCTCCCGGTAAGCAACTGCTTGTTTTGATAAATCATCATAGATTACTAATGCTGGTCGACCAGTATCTCTAAAAAACTCACCAATAGCGGCTCCTGCAAAAGGAGCAAAAAACTGCAATGGTGCAGGGTCTGCAGCAGATGCTGATACAATCACAGTATAAGGCATTGCACCATACTCTTCTAAAGTTCTAGCAACTTTAGCTACCGTAGATGATTTTTGTCCAGAAGCAACATATATGCAAAATACAGGTTCGCCGCGGTCATAAAATTCTTTTTGATTGATAATAGTATCTAGTGCTATCGCAGTTTTCCCAGTTTGACGGTCACCAATAATTAATTCCCGTTGACCTCTACCGATAGGAATCATAGAATCAATAGCTTTAATTCCTGTTTGTAAAGGTTCGTTCACAGGTTGACGAAAAATTACGCCTGGTGCTTTCCGTTCAATTGGCATTTCATAACGAGTTCCTGCAATCGGTCCTTTTCCATCTATGGGTTGACCTAGTGGATTTACCACACGTCCAACCATACCTTCACCAACATCAATAGAAGCAATTTTTCCTGTGCGTCTAACTTTAGAACCTTCTTTTATTCCGTCCCAAGGTCCCATCAATACGACACCGACATTATCTAACTCTAAGTTTAATACAATAGCCTGAACACCTGTTTCAAATTCTACAAGTTCTCCAGCCTGTGCATTGGCCAAGCCATAAACACGAGCAATTCCATCTCCTACCTGGAGTACGGTTCCTACTTCTTCTAAAGATGCAGCCGTATTAGAGCCTGAAATTTGTTGCTTTAATATTGCTGAAATTTCTTCCGGTCTGATTGATACCATGATATTAATTATTAGTTGTTAGATGATTGTTGTTGGATACTTTTTATTGATGATTTTATCTTTTTTCTACTAAACTGATATAACTTTTATCGTATAAACTTTCTTTCATTTCTGCCAATTGTCGTTTTATACTTGCATCACAATTCTGATCACCCATTTCCATAATAAAACCGCCAATTAATTTTGGATCTAATTTCTGACTTAATTGCATTGTTTCTCCTGCTTTTAACCAAAATGAAAAGCGGGATTTAATATGCTCCAATTCTTCTATGCTAAGTTCAGTAGCTGTAATAATTCGGGCCGTTTTAATTTTTTTAATGACTTTAAATTGTTCAATGAATGCATGACAAATTTGTGCAATCACAGATTCCCGACCTTTCTCCATTAATAAATGAAAAAATCGCATGCTGAGAGCTTGAATTTTTCCTTCAAAAAGTTGCTTAAAAATGGCAATTTTTTTATCTGAATAAATTACAGGACTTTTAAGCATGGAATTAAATTCAGGATGTTTACAAACTTCAGCAACCGTATTAATATCTTCAAATACCTCTGAAAGAATGTTTTGTTCCTGTGCCAATTGGATTAAAGATTTGGCATATCGTTCGGCTATTTGTATTTGTGACATTTATTAAATTAGGAATTACAAATTAAAAATTCTCAATTGCTGATTTCATCAACCAATTTATTGACATATTCAATATTTGGTTGTTTATCTTTTAGCTCTTTTCTAATTACCCGTTCAGCGATTTGTAAAGCCATTACGCCGATTTCATTTTTTACATCAACCATAGCTGCTTTCTTAGCAGTTTCAATATCTTGTTTCGCTTGTTGCATGATGCGATGTGTTTCCTCTTTTGCTTTATCCCGAGCTTCCGCAATTACAATCGTGGCAGATTCTTTTGCGTCTTTGATGATATTCATTTTTTCCTCCCGAGCTTCGGCAAGTATTTTTTCATTTTCAACTTTCAAATTGGACATTTCAGATCGTGCTTGTTTTGCAGCATCCAATGAATTTTGAATTTCATCTTGACGATCTTTTAAAGCTTTTACGATTGGTTTAAAAGCCATTTTACCAATCAAAAACCAAAATAATAGAAAAAATACGCTAGACCAAAATAAGAGTCCGAAATCTGGTTTCAAAGGAGAAAAATCAACCAGGCTTATGCTATAAAAAAAATTTATCATTTTAATAGTATCGTTTTTAATTTAAAAAAGAGAAGGTACATAGCCAACCGCTGAATACCTTCCCGATTAGTTTAGGCTACAAGGTATGCAAACAAGATAGCGATCAAAGCAGCACCTTCTACAAGTGCAGCAGTCAAAATCATGTTGGCGCGAATGTCACCAAGAGCTTCTGGTTGACGTGCGATTGCTTCCAGAGCTTTACCTCCGATAGTACCTACACCAATTCCAGCTCCGATAGCAGCCAAACCCATACCTATAGCAGCAATTGAACCTCCCATAAAAAATTTGTTTTATAATGAATAATATGGTTTCAAAAAAAATATTGTTTTTTCACACAGTAGTTCAACGGTCTCTGAAACTACCTTCAATCTGCACTTCAATTCGAATAAAAAATTAAAACAAGATTGACCCTTTTTGATTTTATGAAACAAAAAGGAAGAAAAATTTAAATAAATCTAATTTTTTGATTGCAATCTTTATTGCTATCTTATAAATTTTTATTTTGCTTAATGTTCAGCGTGATGATGTTCTTCTGTGGCAGCTCCAATATAAGAAGCTGTCAAGAGTGTAAATACAAATGCTTGTATCATGGCCACTAATAATTCAATAGACATCATAAACACGGTTAATAAACCTGAGCCTATGGAAGCACCAAGTCCGGCGGCCGTACTTGCCCCAGAATTTCCAAATATGAAAATCAAGCTAATAAATATTAATATAGCCATATGACCTGCTGTAATATTTGCAAACAAACGCAGCATTAAGGTCAAAGGCTTAATAAGTACACCTAAAACTTCAACCGGCGTAAGTATGATTTTTACCCAGGCAGGAATTCCAGGCATCCAGAAAATATGTTCCCAATAATGTTTATTTCCATTAAAATTTACAACGATAAAAGCGATCAATGCCAGGACCATAGTAAATGAAAGATTACCAGTAACATTCGATCCTCCTAAAAATGGAATTTGTCCAAAAAGATTTAATCCTAATACAAAAAAGAAAATCGAAAGTAACATTGGGAGAAAACGCTCCCATTTAGGTCCTAAAAATGGTTTTGCCACCTCTTCTTGTATAAAAATTACCAAAGGTTCCATTAATAATTGAGCACCTTTAGGAGCAGTGCCTGGAGCTTTTTTATAATTTTTTGCCATGGATAAAAATACCCAGCTTAATAATAAAAATACAAAGAGCATACTAAATACGTTTTTCGTAATCGAAAAATCATAAAAAGAAGTCAATCCACCTCCAAAAAGACCGCCATCGGCAGTACTGGATTTATCTAATGCGTATTCTATTCCATTTATAATTGCAAAATCCTGTTCTTTTTCCTTCCCGCCTACAGTCACTTTTTTGGAAATTATAGTTTGAATTTCTAATGCTCCAGAAGGTAAGCTAGGATCCGCAATTCGATTTACCCGACCTTGATTTAAAACATATCGATCTATTACTTTATGACCACTTCCATGATGCGCATTATCTATATGAAATTTACCTGAAGAAAAACAAGACCAACCATTGTCTGGCGAATACAAGATGCAGGGTAACGGAAAGTTCCAGGGTCCAATACTGTAAACATTGAGGTCTGATATATGGTGGAAAGCGGTTGATTTCGGATCAAATTTGTGATCTTCTGTAGAAGCATGAGCTGCCGCTTGAGGAGCAGTCTCTTGCGTACTAGCTGGAGTTACATTGTTGTGGGAATGGCCAGCATGATCATCATGGTTATGACCCTCATGTGAATGATCCTGGACAATAGAATTATTTGCACCAGAAGTACTTTCCTGACTAAAAATTCTACCTGAGCCAACAAATACCACAATAAACAAAATAATAATCTGCTTCATACGCCTAATTGCCGATTCGATTTTAAAAATCGCTGCAAAGGTAAGCCCTGTGACGCAGATTTTCACTGGGAATAGGTCAAAAAAAAGTGAATAATTGCTTAATGATCGAATTCGACAAAGATGCCATTAGAGTCGGGTAATAAATGGATTATTATTTCTTAAATGCTTAATATTCAATAATTTATAACTAAATTTATTTTCTAATTTCTAAATGAACTCCATTCTTTATTTAGAATCCATTCTAAATTTTAAAATATTCAACTTAAAACAGCGCTAAAAACTAGCTTTTAATTAAATTCTAAACATTTTAATGATTAGTGATTATTTAGCTGCAATGTTATAGGTAAGACCTACAAAATAACCAAAACTATACTTTTTGTCTGTAGGAATATCGCCTTCGCCAATGATGATTTCATCTCCTACATTAAAGCCTGATGCCAATACTTTTACTTTTGAAAACATAATACCGGTAGATAGCATAAATGATTGTTTTTTGCCAATATAACAACCTGGACCGGCAAAGATTGCAAAATTTTCTACACTTTCGTTTTTTGAAAAAGGAATTCCAATTCCTAATGAAAGGCTCGGTGTAATAACAGTTCGCAAGTCATAACTTAAACTAAATAACGCGGAGATCATAGGTACATATGGATCAGCATCATTTGAATAAATTTTACTAAATCCATTCACATTTCTTACAAAATAATTTTGTGGTGTTTTTGTAAATTTCGATCCGGTAATCCCTACACTCACACCAAAAGCAGCACCGCCATATGTTTTTACTTTCACTTCAATATGCTTAACACGTTGTGCTTGAGCGTTGTCGAGTTGAAGACTATCAATTTTATAAAGATCAAGTTCATAAATTAAAAACTTTTGTTCAACCCCTGTATGATGGGAATACGAAAATGTATTTTCTCTAATCTCATGATACTTTAAATAGTATTGTTGAATTTTAGAAGTATAGTCTTTGTTTTCAATTTGTGAGTCAGCAGCAGTTTGATTTTCAAGGGTATTCGAAAAATCTGCAACGCTTGTTGATATTTGTGATTCGGCCGCTTCTAATTTTTTAATTAGGGGATATAATGCATCAATCCCATGATCTGTTTCTTGTAATCGTACCCGTTGTTTTTGTAGACTTTTTAAATTGCCTTGATACGTAAGTATTTTAGACTTTAGAGATTTTTCAAGCAATGGAATTTCCATTAATTTGGAATTCAAAATTGAAACATCATCTAATATAATTTCTGCATTGGCAGGTTTTAAAAATACTTCACAACAATGATTGATCAGTAATTCTTTTATTAACCCAGGTGAAATACTCGGATTCTTGCTAAGAGAATTTGTAAATTCAAGACTGTTGTTTAAGGATGCCAATGATTTTTTTCGACTATTTATTTCACTCGATACAAGATTAATTTCTTCTCTTGCCGATTCTAATTCTTTTAATTTTTCTTCAAATTCAACTAATTCATCATTTGAACCTCTGCTGGCATTCAATGCATCTTCTTCAGGCATGGCGCCTAATAAATTTCCAAAAATTGGAGAATTCAAAAGCGGCAATCCTATGCCAGGTAAAATTCCACTAACGAGTCCAGATAATAATCCTTTAACCACACTGTTATTTGGAGCTGCTCCACCAAAAGGCGCAGTACTGTGTGTCGCTTTAATTTCAGCCCGATAAATGTAATTATTAAATTCTACCAGATGAAAATAAACCTGATGACCTTTTTTTACAATAGGTTCATCTATTGGCTTGTTGTTTTTCATATACCACAAGCTATCTTTAAATACATTATAATAAATGTTTAAGTCTTGATTTTGACTTTGCAAAAGTTGACTAAAAAATACAAAGAAAAGTAAATAAATAGTTTTCATAATTTGGATTAATTTGCAATTATAAACGATTGTGTATAGGTATTAATTTCCATATTTCCCAGAGACGTTGGTTTTCCTCCTCGGGTCCTGTAAAATTCAACATTTCCAGTTTCATCAAAGAGTTTTTCAAATGGGTTTTGATTTTTATTTCCGCGAGTTCCATAGGCAGATCTTAAATCAAGTGGCTTGCTGGAAGCAACCAATTTGAAAAGTTCATTTCCTTTTGGTGGCCAAACAACAAATACCAGCGGTAGTAATTTTTTTTGATTCGGCAATATTCTCATTTCTTCTGCTGTTTGATTTGGATCTGGTAATAATATAGTATACATATTATCAGGTTGAATATCAATTAAATTGAAATACGCTGGCTTTATTCCTTCATTAATCACTTGAATCTTGAATTGATCTTCTACACGCATCCTTTTTTGTCCGTCTGCATCTGCTTTTAATGCGACTAATTCTGTAGTATCTGAAGTATTTGATGATTTGTCAATTGGAATAATTTCGAATCTCAATTGAAGATCCTCGCTAACCAATTCTAGCTTCCTTAAAAACAGCCCTTGAAGATATTGTGTAATTTTCTTGGTTAATTTGTTTATTGAACCAGCATTCATGGTTTCTATTAAAAAACTGTCCAAAATATAATTGTCAATAGTATTTAAAACGATTTGTGACTGACCTGAGGGTAATTTTTTTTCTGCAATAAATAATTTTGCATTTTTGGCATCATCAACAATAAAAGGATAAGAAAATAATTTGTTTTTTACATTTTCTGCTAAAGTTGGTTCCGTAATTTGAATGTCAATTGCAATTTTTAAACTGCCCATACTTTTTTCTAATATGTATACCCAGGAATCATGAAGTACTTGAGGTGCAACGGAAGAATCTAAAGTCACAACAGATGATGAAGTCATACTTTTTGCTATTTTACCAAGTACAATTGCTTTGGTGTTTTCTATATCTCTTGTTTCTCTTGGAAAAAATCCAACGACTGAACCTTCATTTACAGATTGTAAAAATCCTGCATTAATAACGATTTGTTCATCGGTACTTGCAGAAATTACTTTATAATAATTTGCAGATCCAAGTGCTTTTCCATTCAGAATTTCAGTATCCAAATCGCCCTCTGCCTGAGGTTGTTGTAGAGGGGCTATAGAACTCATTTCAATTTTAATTTTATCAAAAAGGCCTCTATAAGATTCATCTTTTTTTGATTCTACTAAATATTTAGAAAGTGCATAGCTCAAGGATCCAAATTGTTGTCCTTGATCCGTTGTCATTTCATAATTTACTTGATTTTGAGCAGAGCCAAAAAATGCGATCATAGGAGCAAGTCCAGCATTTACACCAATTGAATTCTGGTTTGAATTGATTTCATTATTTTCTTTGCTTTGTTTTTGCTGGATTGTTTTATTTATGTATTCCGAACTTGCCATTGGTTCTGAACTTCCTCTGGAAATGGCAGCACCTCTTGTGCCAGTTCCCGAATGACAAGCATCCAGAGCAACAATAAGCTGACCAGAACTAGTCAATTGTTTACGGACGCTTTGAAATAAAGCATGAAGTTCATCATCGGTAATTAAATTTTCACCTTCATAAATACCTGGTTTATATTTTTTAGGAGAATCGAACGGAACGATACATTCGTCATAGCCATCTACTTCATCCCCATTTAAATCCGGTTTTTGTTGCCCATGCCCTGAAAAATGAAAATAAATGATATCGCCTTTTTTTACTTCCTTGATCAGTTTTGTTTTGATTGTTGCAATAATATTTTGTTTCGTAGCTTGATCATCAGAAATTGTACAAATATTTTCACTAAGAAATCCTTGCGTTTTCAAAGCATCCTGGATCAGGCTCATGTCATTTTTCGAATTTAAAGATGCCCAGCCGCCATCTCCCGGATATGCGCCAACACCTATTAATAAAGCTTTCTTGTTTGAGGTTTTTGTTTGAGCCTGACCCTTGTAGGAATTCATAAGGAGTAATATTGCCAAGAGGTAAAGCTGTGGCATGAATCCACTACGAAGCAATTTAATATTGTTTTCTAACACGATTTGCATGTCATTAGATATCTTAAGTATTGAAAAAGTTACCATTCATTGAGTGGTTTTTGTTAAATAAAATCAGCTTTCATTTTATGAAGGTCTAAATATAGTAACTCTGAAGGAGATTGGAACCAATACGGGTGATTTTACAAGATACGGCTATTTATTGGAAAATGGGGTCAATAGATGACCGTTACCCCTGTAGGCTGGACCCAGGCCTTTTTTATAAAATTAGTTGGATTTTCCTCTTAATAGCTCCTCAAATATCATAGGTCTAGTATTTATTCGCTGGTTTAAAACAACCAAGGGAACATCCGTATCTAAAAGGAGTTGGTTCTACAAAAATAGAGCTGATAAATTGGAAATTAGACGGAATCATGGAATTTCAACTTATAGAATAGGATTGAATTTACCTTTTTGAATCAAAATTTGATTAATTTCGGTATATACTAAAAGTTAAATGCAGAAGGAATGCTGTGCTATGAAAACATAAATAGATAATAAATATATAATATATTAATTACTGAAATTCAGGTATTTAATCTAATTAATTTATTTGATTACCGATTGTTTTTAAAGGACTTGCGTTTATTTTAATGGTAGTTTAATCTCCACTCTTATAAAGATCCAGCTATTTTAAAGAGTTTTCATTCTACAATTAGAAAAGATTAGAAACTTAAATAAGTATTGTATATGAAATTATAGTTAACGAACCAAACGTTCCAAATGAATGTGCAAGTTTTACAACGCTGGCAGACTCGGTAGGTATAACATGCTTTGATTTTATCATTTTTAATTTCATTCAATGGACGCACTTCAAACATTATTTAAATATTTTTTGATTTTGTTGATAACTAATTCTAAATTGTGGTATTCAATGATGTCGTTCTGCAAATTTGAAAAGATTTGAATTTGTTGAACCCATAGGAGTGTAAAACTTTTTTTTTGATCACAATAAAATTTATTTAAAATGAAAAATTGTATTTTATTTTTTTCCGCATTATTTGTAATGCTTTTAACTTCTTCAGTGTCTGCTCAAGCTGTTGGTACAGATGCTGGCAAGCAAGGTTCGGCAACTGGTAGTCCAACAGAAAGACCAAAATGTTGTGCTAAAGTTTATGTAGAGTTGCCAGCTGCTATGAAAGGTGGCAAACCAACATCTAAATTATTATCTGCTAATCCATTTAAAGGAAAAAATGCAGGTTTAGATCTTTCGATGGATGTTCTTGACCCTGCTGGTAAGCCAATTACAGGTGGTTGGGAAATGAGAAGAAATCCTGCAGGCGACATGATTATTAATGCAGAAAATTTACCGAAAGGAAAAAAATATCGCTTACGTGTTAAAGCGGGTACTGCAACAGAATATTATAATTTCTAAGAATCTATTTGTTTTAAACTTCTAATCCCTGTAAGATATACATTTGGAATAGATCTTTAAAAAAGCAAGGAGGCTGCATAATATGCAGTCTCCTTTTTTTGTTTTAAGTCATAAAATAGCACATCCTTTGTTATTTTATGAACTCTTTTTTTTTGCTATTTTAAGTGATAGCATTTATACTTTATAAACTTCCTGCGATTTATAAATAAATACCCTCATGAATGATAACCAGGGTAGGATTATAGAAACTCCATATTGTAACTTTTGCTTTATCCAATAATTGTCGAATGGGATAAAAATTGGAAAATAATCAGAAGTTTAAACGTATTAATGAAAACCCTTTGTCCTTTGAAATACTTGAACACCCTAAATTTTTAATATTTTATTAGCCGTTTTATTTTCTGCACATTGGCCTCATCAGTCCAATCCCGATATCCTTCAACTTCTTCCAGGAGTTTGCTATGACGATCAATCAATAAGGTGGTTGGCAAAGAAATAATATAAGCGTCCAGATAAGATCCCGTCAGTCGTACAAAGTTTAAATTAATGTTATGTTTTGAAATAAATTTTTCAATTTGAGTTTGGTCTTCTGCACTAGCAGCCAGGAAAATTAAACTATCTTTAAATTGATCCTTAAGTGCCATTATACTTTCCATCTCCTGAATACATGGACCACACCAACTTGCCCAGAAATTTAGAAAAATCGCCTTTCCCTTAAATTCAGAGAGCGTAAATTTTTTGCCCTGAAGATCCATAAATTGAATTTTCTCAATTCGACTTTTCGATGTGTCAATAAATATTTCTGCTGGCTTTTTTGAGCAACTTGAGGAGACTATAAATGCAATTAGAACTAAGTTTCTATATTTAGAGGATTTTAGAAGTAAAATTGAGTTTTTGACCACATTTTGAGAAAATATATGAGTATTTTTTATTATTTTAGATAAATTCATTTAATTTTACTTCGAAATATTCATTTAAAATTCAAATCTAGCGAAATTTATCAATTTATGTGTAAGTTCATATTACCTATTCTAATGTGTATATTCAGTTTTAATATGCTTTGTGCACAAATAGGATATCCTAAAGATCCTAAACCCGGTATGTGTTATATTCAATGCAAGACGGAAGATACTTGGCGTGAGAAAAATGTTCAAATAACAAAAGTACCAGGGTATGTGAAATTAGAAATAGTACCAGCAGAATTTAAAACAGTGACCGAACAAGTATTGGTCAAGCCTGCATATAAGAAATTGGAAATCATTCCTGCAGTTTTCAAGAAAGTTACCGATTCAATAGTCATTGCTGATAATTTTAATAAACTTACAATAGTACCTGTAAAGTTTATTGATCTCATTGAGGAAGTTGTAACACAACCTGCATATTCAAAACTTGAAACCAGGACTTCGATCCAAAACTGTAAATCAAAAAATCCCTTTGATTGTGTATATTTATGTAATGTTGAGTATCCAGAACAAAGAATCCCATTTTCAGTAAAAAAGATAGGTACAAATGAAAACTCAACTGCACAAGAAATGCCTGTTAAGAAGATGGCAGTTATAAGAGACGAACTTGTGACGGAAGCACATGTTAAAGAAATTGAAATCCCAGCAGTATATAAGTCTGTACAAAAAAGAGTATTAGTTAAAGATGCTACTGTTCGCAATATAGAAGTTGCTCCGCAATATGAAAATCAAACAACCCGGATTTTGGAGAAAAAAGGAAGCAATACAGAATGGGAAGAAATTGATTGCAAACTAACGGACTTTAATGTACTGCCTATTTATTATGCTTTAAATAGTGCAAACCTATCCAATGCAGCGAAGGATGTTATTAATCAAAAATTATGGAATCTTATGCAGGAAAAACCTGGGATTAAAATCGAGATAAATTCTCATACAGATTCAAGGAATTCAGCAAAATATAACGTAGACCTTTCTCAAAGACGAGCTCAATCTGTGGTGGATTATCTTGTTTCAAAAGGCATTGCAAGAAAACGTTTAGTCGCTAAAGGCTATGGCGAAAGTCGATTAAAAGAACCTTGTCCGGATGGTGCAAATTGCACTGAAGACCAACATGCAAAAAACAGACGGACTGAGTTTAGAGTTTTAACGAATTAGTAAATCTTTTTGAAATTCGATTGTGTATCTTAAAGCACATTTTCAATGCATTAGGGTGTTTATACTTCTTGAGTTTGTATTTTAGTATATACTTGAGTTTATTAAATTATATAAACTATTTACTTTAACGAACTTCAAATTTATTTAATAAGGTATTTGTTTGTTTGCGAATTTTATTTTTCATAAAGGAAGTCCAACCGAATAAATATCCCTTCCATCCAAATGCTTGTTGTGTCCATTTCCATAGATTGAAATGATCGGAATGTTTTATTATTTTTCCGTTTTTAAATTCAAAGTGCGCAGTAATATTATTTACAATTTTTCTTCCCGTTTGACTAAATTCATATTCCGCCTTCCATTGGACACTTCCTGTTTTATCATTAGCAAATGCATTTTTGTAGCTAATTTGAAGCTGGCCTTTACATCGAATTATTAACATACGCCACATTTTAGATACATCCAAGCCATATAATTTACCAAATGCAGGATCTTCAAATTCTATATTCTCGTGGTAACAACTGAGCATACCTTCAATATCAGCTTTTGCAAAGCAATTGTAAAAATGTTGGATGCATTCTAAGTTCGTCATTATGATATTACTATTTATGGTACCTAATTATTTAATATTCGAGTCGATTCATATGATCATTCAGGAATCTAATTTAGCTTTGTTAAATAGGTATTATTAAAGTGTCTTTTTCATACAAACACTATTTTCCATATTCTGATATTGACCATAATTTGGTATTATCGTATATCCTGCTTTAGGATAAAGTTTTAAAGCTTCAATTTGCTTTTTTCCAGTTTCCAATATACATTCCTGGAAGTTTAATTCTTTTGCCCAAGCTTCCAGTGCATATAATATTTTTAATGCAACCCCTTGACCCCGAGAAGCAGGCATAACAAACATTCTCTTGATTTCGGCAATGTTGGTTTCATATGGTTTAATGGCTCCACAGCCTATAGGTATATTATCAGAATAGTATATAATTACATGTTGAATGTTATCTGATTTATTATATTGCGCATAGAATGCATGATCATCTCCATCTTTTATTTTCAAGTCTTGATCTAAAAAATTTACAAGAAATTGAAAATCCATATTTGAAGAATTTGTCCTTTTAAGCTCTTGCATTTTAAAAATTCATGTATTATTAAATTACCTTTATTGCATTAAAACAATAGTAGATCTAAGATTTATTTAAACGCAAGATTTGTTACGTTTTAAATTATAAATACTTCGCAAATTTAATTTTTTAAAATGATCTTCAATATTTTATTCCTCCATATTGTGATCGTGCTGGTAATAATGGGTGCTTTGAAATCAAGCTTTGGTTGAAATTGAATGATAGTTTATTTATAAAAGATCTATAATACTCAGTTTTTGGCAAAATATTTGCTAAGTATATGGGTTAAACAGATGCCAACCTTGCTTAAATATAGGTAAATGAAAGTTAAATTGACTATCTTTTTCTTTTTTGTTTTAATGTTTGGGTATGCCCAAGTGCCTAATTTGGTCATTCCAATTGGCCATACTGGGGGCGTAACTTCATTGGCAGTTTCTACAAAAAATGCTTATATTTTGAGTGGTAGCCGGGATAATACAGCTAAAATTTGGGATGCTGGTACTCATGAAATTCAAAAATTCACCTTGACAGAGCAAGTGCAAGCGGTGACTTTCTCACCGGGTGGTGATTCTGTTTTGCTTGGATCAACGGATGCCAAATTGAGCATATTGAAACTTACAGGCGAACTTATTGCAAAAATTGGAGGCCATACTAAGAGTATTAATGCTGTGTCCTTCTCGCCAGATGGTAAGAGAATACTTAGCGGAAGTGATGATTTTACAGCAATCCTTCAGGATGTAAATGGATCAAATAAAACAGTTTTTAGACATAAAGGTGTCGTTACGAGTGTAGCTTTTTCAAAGGATGGAAAATCCATAGTTACAGGAAGTGCAGACAAAACGGCGGTTATCAGAAATTTAAAAAGTGGTAGCACCCAAACGCTTGCTCACCCTGAGGCAGTAATGCAACTTTGCATGTCACGAAATGGAAAATTTATTGTTACCACTACGAATGGTAAAATCCCAACTGCCCGGCTTTGGTCCAGTGCTGGAGTGGAATTACAACACATAACTCATTTGGATAAAATTCTTGCCTGTGATTTCTCCCCAGATAGTAATTTGATTGCCACTGCGAGTTTTGATGGAAAAGTAAAAATATGGAATACGAATGGGCTTGTCCTAAGAGAGTTTAAAGCTTATAATTGGGGATTGAGTGCAGTCCGTTTTTCTGCTGATGGGAAATCAATTTACACCAGTACAGAAGTTGAAATGGAGCCGATTATTCAATGGGATTTGAAAGGAAAACCAATGAAGTATTTTAAAGGGCACGCGCAAGTAGTGACTTCCGTATGTTCTTCTCCTGATAACCAAATTATTGTTACGGGTTGCGCAGACAACTCTTTAAAAGTATGGGATGTTTTTCATAATACCTTTAATAGTTATAAAAAGCATGAAGCAAGAATAAATGCAGTTGCATATGCTCCCAATAATAATCTCATTTTGACAGGAAGTGATGATAAGACAGTAAAACTTTGGGATGTAAAAGGAAATGTAATTTTTACAAAGAAACTACAGGATAGAGTAACATCAGTGGCCTTTTCTAAGGATGGGAATTCATTTCTCGCTTCTTGTTATAGTGGATGTACCATGTTGTGGAAAACAAATGGAGACACCATCTCTAAATTAAATCAGATTGAAAAAGTTTATACAGCAGCTTTTTCTCCGAATGGTGAGTTTATTGCTACCGGAAGTTATGAAGGTGTCATTCGATTATTTGATCTCTTAGGAAATCCATTGAACGTAATAAATACGGAATCACAAATTAATAGTTTGGTTTTTTCAACGGATAGTAAATCTGTTATAACTGCGAATTATAATGGATTAACTCAATATTGGAATATCAGTACAGGTGAAAATACTGGAAAACTCGGCAGGCCAATGGAAGAACTTTTTTCCTTGACTATTTCAAAAGATGGAAAGTTTCTTGCAACCGGCGCTGATAATGGGGTTTTAACTTTATGGGATCCTGAAACTCAAAATTCAAAGAATTTAGTAGGTCATACAAGCAAAGTAACAAGCTTGAATTTCATGTCAAACAATACAATTTTAATTAGCGGAAGTGCTGATGGAACAGTAAAACTCTGGGATTGTAATTCAGGACAGGAAATGGTAACCATGGTTTCATTAGATTCGATAGATTGGGCTGTAAAAAATCCAAAAGGATTATTTGATGCTTCGGCAAATTCATTAGACAAATCGAGTTATTATTATATAGTAGATTTGGAAGTGGTGGATTTGGATCAATTAAAAGAAAAATATTATCAACCGGGTTTGTTGGCTGGAAGTTTAGGTATATTAAACATTGAATTTCGGGATGTATCAAATTTCGGTTCTATAGAATTAGTTCCTAAAATCGAAGCGAATTTTCAAAACGATACTGACATTGAAGTAAATATAGAAGTTAGAAAAGGAGGAATGGGTAAATTAGGATTATTTATAAATGATCGGGAAGTAAACGAAAATGTAAATCCTGAAAACAAAACGAAGCTGATCATAAATTTAAATCCTTACCAAAAATATTTGGCTGTCGATAGTAATCAAATATCCTTGCGTGTATATAGTGCTAATGGTTGGTTAAAAAGTCAATCTATTGATCTTCCATTATATCCATTGAAAGGTAGCAAAGGTGGATCTGGAAATGATATGAACCAGGAGCCTGTCAAAACGTTCAAAGGGATACCAAGTTTATTTGCATTATTTGTAGGAACCTCAAATTATGCTGGCACTGCTATTGATTTAGTGTTTCCGGATAAAGATGCTACCTATATGGCAAAAGGGATTAGCGAAATTGGTAAACGATTATTTAAAAAACCACTGCATATAAAGTTATTAACCACGGCTGCACGGAATCCGGATTCTATTGCAAACAAAAAGAATATCGAAAAAATTCTAAAGGAATATGCAGCGATAGCAAAAGAAGGAGATGTATTGATGCTTTATTTTTCAGGGCATGGTGCTACTTATAGAATCGGTGATAAAGCGCCATTCTATTATTTGACACAAGACATTTCTACAGAAGCCGACTTAGGAAATCAAAGTTTGCGTGAGAAGTTTGCATTATCTTCTGAAGAATTGCAAAATTTAATAAAGCCTATAGCAGCCAGAAAGCAAGTCTTAATATTTGATGCTTGCCATTCAGGAAATGCATCAGAGTCCTTTGATGGGGTCGCAGCAAGAGATTTAAGTCCTTCAGCAATTATTGCATTGGATCGTTTAAAAGATAAAATGGGGATGTTTATCCTTTCTGGTAGCGCAGCAGATAAAGTTAGTTTTGAGGCGAGTGAATATGGGCAAGGACTTTTAACCTATAGTTTACTTCAAGGGATTAAAGGCTTTGCCGTTGAAGTAAATAAAAATGTGGATGTTCAAAATTTGTTTAGCCATGCAGTAAAAACAGTTCCTGAATTAGCTAAGAATATAAATAAAATACAAGTACCTGTGCTTGCAATTCCAAAAAGTGGTACCAGTTTCCCAATAGGAGTAATGGATACTATTTTACAAATACCCGATGTGAAGTCTAAACCAGTTTTTATTCGGCATATGCTTTCAGAGGAAATTGTATCTGGAGATTCCTTAGGTGTCAATGATGCACTTTCTGAATATTTTAGAGGAATCATGGCTGAAGGTCCAGAAGCTGAACTTGTTTATTGGGATTTAATTTCTTATCCAAATGCTTATATGTTGGATGGCTTCTATAAAATTGAAGGAACCACAATTAAATTACAAGCGAATTTGAAACGGGGTAAAAAACTAGTTAAAAAATTGCCATTGATTTCTGGAAGTACATCAGACTTGAAAAAATTAAGCAGTGATGTTTTTGATGAAGTACTTTTACTGCTCCCAAAAAATTAATTTAATTTATTTTTATTCCATTTTGCGGATTTACTTTTTGGATTATATCCACTGCGATTTGGACACAATTTTTTTTTTAATATTATTTTTTTGTTAAAAATTCAGTTTTTTGTTGCATACCCGAAACTTATGATTTTATTTCAAGTAAGTTCTTCAATTCTAAATTGATTAAGTCAAACGGCATATTGAATGATTTCATTGGAGCCTCTAGATGGCGTTGCTTTCAGTTGCGTTTTCCGGTTATGAATGTTAATACTAGAGGAAGGTAAAGAATGAACAAGCATTTTAAGGAATTTCCATGGGTTTGGTTTTTCTTTGCATTTCACCAAATACTTTAAGTTTTGTATCGAAAAGTGGAAAAAATATTTAGTTTTTATTTTAAAAATTGCTAACTTTATATTAAATTATGGTATATAGTAAATACGTGAAACGAGTATGAAACCAGTCTTCTTAATAGTTTTTGGGATTCTTTGGAATGTTAGCATTTTTGCACAATCGAGAAGCTTTGGTACTTTACCGATGATCCAAGCACCTAAATCCAAGTCCAGAATAAATGTGAATGGAGAAATTGACCCTTATAAAAAGCAAAAGGCATTAGAAATTTTTAATAAATTAAGAGATGCAAGAGGTGATTTTAGGTATCCGGTGCCTGCATTTGAAATGACAAAGGATGTTGGAATGGTGGCAAGTATGGATTATAATAAATTACAAATTAATCTTGAAGAAAAGGCATATAATGTTTGTGCTACATTTGCTGACACCAATGCAGCAATTGCATTTTTACTTGCACATGAATTGTCACACTATTATGAAAAGCATGCCTGGAAAAGAGGGTTTGTATCCGAATTTAAGGATTTAGCCATCGGTTTGAAATTGGACAGTCTCCAGGATGACGTTGCAAATGAAACGGAAGCAGATTATTTAGGTGGTTTCTTAGCCTATTCTGCAGGTTATGGTTTTTTTGATCAGGGAAGTGCGATTATCAAAGCGCTTTACAAGGAATATGGATTAGGAAACAAATTACCTAAATATCCATCTTTGCAAGATCGGCAGGCAATGAGTGTGCGTACAACAGAAAAGTTAAGGCGGCTGATTCAAGTTTTTGATATGTCTAATTTATTAATTGCAGTTGGAAATTATTCAGAAGCTAATGAGTATTTGAAATATATCTTAATGGAATATCAGAGTAGAGAGCTCTATAATAATTATGGGGTTTCTATTTTGTCGGATGTTATGACAAATTATTTTAATGCAAACGAATTGAGATTCAGATATCCAATTCACTTAGACCTTGAATCCTCAGCTAAGGATGCAGGAATTGGGAATGTACGTCAATTGTTAATCAAGCAAGCGATATTGCAATTTGATGCTGCAATCAGTATGGACCCAAATTACGTCCCGGCCTATATCAATAAAGCATGTGCATATGCTTTATTAGGGGATCCTGTGCGTGGAGAATTTTATGCGGATGTTGAAGCTCGAAAAATAGCAGAACAAAATAAAGATCAAAAAGCGATTCAGGACTTGACAATTTTGCTTGGGATAATAAAAGCCAACAAAGGAGATACCATAAAAGCAAAAGAATTATTTGAAACTGCAAAAATGGCAGGAAGTAAGCTTGCTGGGATCAATTTAAAAATTCTAAATCGAGAGCCACTTGGCGATGAAGCGGAATCTGGTGGTAGCCGATCTAAGCCTGAGCAAATTGATAATACGTCTTTAAAAAGTTTGATTCTGGCAAATGAATTTACAAATCCAAAATCGCTCCAAATTAGTAATACCATAAAATTTTATTTTGTACCTGCTCAAGGGCCTTCATCCTTTTTATTTATTAGTGAACAGGGTGATAAAAGTACTTATTTTCATTGCACGAAACCAGGATATAAGTTGGCAACCGCAAAGAAAATTGCTATAGGAATGAATTCAGATGCGATTACAAGTCCAACGGCTTATGGTAATCCAAAGAATACAATAGAAACACCAAATGGTAGAATTCTGATTTATAAATCAATACTTTTTATAATTGGTAAAGATGATAAATTAGAACGTTGGGTTGTTTATTCAAATTAAAAATAAATATTAAAATCAAATAAAATGAAAAATCAAGTTTTGTTTTTTATTAGTTTTTTTGGAATAGGCTTAAGTTTGATAGCTCAAACGACGCCTATTGTTGTCGTATCAACACACGGTAAAATGAATCTTATTACGGAGGCAAAAAAAACGCTTAGAGTAGGACCAGGTGCTGTATTATCTGTTACTGGAACTTTAAATCTTCCAGCAAAAACCACAGCTATGATATTCTGTAATGGACAGTTTAAAAACTTAAAAACTGGAAAAACAAGTGTAAAAGATATTTGTGGTGGAAATGAGAATAAGCGCAGCTTAAGTATTGATGGAAAGTTTGGAGATTATATCGTATCGGCAGTTGAATTAGCTCACATAGCAGCCCAACAAAATGCAGGCTGGATGAATGTAAAAGATCCTAAACGATTATCCGGCGATGGTTGGGGAACTGGTGGATCCAAAGGCGGGAATGATGGTTGGGGAACTGGTGGATCCAAAACTGGAAATGATGGATGGGGTGCAACGCAATATGGAAAAGATGGCTGGGGAACCGGTGGATCTAAAAGTGGAAATGATGGATGGGGATCCTTAAGTTCTAATAAAAGTGCTGATGGCTGGGGAACCGGTGGATCTAAGAGTGGTAATGATGGCTGGGGAACTGGCGGTTCTAAAAGTGGTAATGACGGTTGGGGAACTGGCGGATCTAAAAGTGGGAATGATGGCTGGGGAACTGGAGGTTCTAAAAGTGGTAATGATGGTTGGGGTGGTTTAGGTAAAAGTATTCATCTGATTTTACCTTTAGGAAAATTAGAAGCTAAATTGATTCGGTTTTCCTGGTCAAAACCTGCATATTCAGGTAGCTATAAATTAGAAATATTAGATGCAGGTAGTAAAGTAATTCATTCTGTAACAGTGAAAGATACATTTGCTGATATCGATTTAATGAAACTTGTAATTAATCATGAAGAGCAATATAATTGGAAGATAACTGCTTCAGATACTGCTGGAATGGTTTCTAATGTATATGGATTTTCTGTAGTTTCAAAAGAATCAAAAAAAGAAGCAGAAGCTAAATTAGCAAAATCTAAAATTTATGCAAAAGCAGATCAATCTACCCGATTGATGATGGAAGCTGTTGTATATGAGGATGCAGAATTTTTTTATGATGCAGCACAGCTATACAATAAATTGAAATTGAAAGATTCATTAAATAATTTGGGACATATGCTGCATGCAGCATTTTGGATGCGAGGAGGAATGTTTGTGATGTCGGATACAGCAATTATGCCATAGTTAAATTAATTTTAGTTCATAATGAAAAGGATTCTGGTTAGTTTTTGCATTTGGATTGGAGTCTTAAGTGTATTAGCACAGAATTCAAAAGGGATTGCACCTGCAGGTGGCAAAGTAAAAGAGGGAACAGGTAAAACATGGGCTGTTGTGGTAGGTATTTCAGATTACCAAAATCCAGATATTCCGGATTTAGCCTATGCTCATGTTGATGCAGCTTCTTTTGTTGCATATTTAAAAAGTCCTGCAGGTGGCAAAATTGAGGAGTCACATATCGTTAGTTTGTTGAATGAAAAAGCAACTGCTGGTCAATTTGCATCCGCATTAGATTGGCTTATGGAAAATGTGAAAGAAGGGGATCAGGCAATTATTTATTTTTCTGGTCACGGGGATGTTGAAAGAAAAACCATAACACAGCCAGGCTTTTTATTGTGTTGGGATTCTCCTGCGAAAGTTTATATGGGTGGTGGAACTTTTGGCTTGGTATATCTCCAGGAAATTATTTCTACATTATCTATTCAAATGAAGGCAAAAGTTGTTGTCATTACGGATGCTTGTAGATCTGGTAAACTTGCCGGAAGTGAAATTGGGGGAAGTCAGGCGACTGCTGCAAATTTGGCAAAACAATATGCTAATGAAATTAAAATCATGTCATGCCAACCAGACGAACTATCATTAGAAGGTTCTGAGTGGGGTGGAGGAAGAGGTGTGTTTTCATATTTCTTATTAAATGGTTTAACCGGACTTGCAGACAGTAATAAAGATGGCAGTGTTACACTATTTGAAATTGAACGTTATTTGGGAGATAAAGTGACTGAAGCAACTTCGCCGAGAAGTCAGATTCCATTAACGATAGGTACAAAAAGTATCACCATTAGTACAGTGGATCAACCGAGTTTGTTAGCTTTAAAAAATCATGAACAAATAGAAAATTATGCTACAGGTTTTGTTGCAAGTGTGGATCAAAAAACAAAAGAAGAAAGTAAAGTCACTGTAGATCCAATTCTTTTGGAAAAATATGCAAAGTTTAAAAAGGCACTTAAGGAAGGTCATTTGATATTTCCAGAAGAAAATTCAGCTTTTAGCCTATTTCAACAAATCAAAGACAAACCATTTATTGCTTCAGAACAGGTTATGATTCAAAGTAATTTGGCAGCTGCTTTACAAGATGATGCACAACAAGCAATGAACGATTATTTGAAAGCAGATCCTAAGGAATTACGCAAACGGTGGAGTTTCGATGATCGATATGAAAAATTTCCAATCTATTTAAATAAAGCTGCTGAGTTATTAGGCCAAACCCACTTTTTATATACGACTATTAAAGCCCGGGAACATTATTTTACAGGTTTAAATAAACGCTTTGAAGGGGAACGCAAAAAAGATTCTATTTTAATTCGTCAGGCATATGCTGAACAAATGAAAACAATTCAATTAGATTCCAATGCCGCCTATGCATATAACGAACTTGGACTGCTAGAAAGGAGATTTAATAATTTTCAACGGGCAATTGAGTTTTTTAATAAAGCAAGTTACCAATCTCCTAAATGGGTTTTTCCTTGGGCAAATTTATGTATAACTTATGTTGATTTAGGAAATGCCGCAAAGGCAATTCAGTATGGTCAAAAAGCAATCACTATGGATCCAAGTTCTCCCATTTCACATTATAATTTGGGAAAAGCATACGAACTGCAATCCGACTGGAATAAAGCAAGTGAACATTTTGCAACTACTTTTCAATTGGATAGTCTTTATTTTAATGCTTTGTTTCAATTAGGTTTGATGTTCAAGAATCTTGGAAATAATACACAAGCGGAATATGCTTGGATAAAATATAGTCAACTTATGGAAAAGGATCCTTGGGTATATTATAATTTAGCCTGTGTTTATAATATTCAAGGTAAGGAAGAGAAAGCCTTACAAGCTCTGGAGATGTCATTTGAACTTGGATTTAAAGAATTTAATGAATTAGAAACAGATACTGATTTGAAAACAGTTTTGACTAACCCAAAGTATATTGAATTAAAGAAAAAATACTTTCAATAATTGAATATTTTTATAAAGCTGACAATTTAGGATGTATCGATATAAATTCTTTTTGAAATATCCTGAGACATTTCATTTTGATATCCTTGCAATTTATGGTATTTCCAAATTTATATTTTAAAAGTATTCACGTCAATTATTATTTCGTCAGGGATTTAAAACGAATCAATTTTTTTCAAATATTACGAAATCTATAGTCCCATTTCCACCACTAATATGCTGTAATCGAATTTTATTTGTAGTCGCTTCCAGAATTTCCCAATCTTCATTGAGTTCTCTCAAGGGTTCCTGATTTGTAAAATCTAATTGTAATTTTTCTTGGCTATCATCTACGAGTATTTTCCAACTGCCAGATTGAGTTTTGGTAGTTGATTGCACTGAAACATTGCCACTATTTGAAAATGTAAATGAGTAGAATTTAAAAATAGAGGTTTCATCCATTTGATCTTCTTTAAACAAACTGATTTTCCAATTTCCCTGTATGAGGGTACTTGAAATTTTTGCAGGGTTTGAATTAATGGAATTATTGGATTTAGAACAAGAGGCAGAAATGATTATGCATAAAAGGAATCCACATAGTTGATTTGCGTTTTTCATAGTATTGGTTTTATAATTTAAAAATTGTTATTTTAGGAGTTATGTCCTTTTGCTTAGGTAGCATGTCAGTGCAATATGATTCTATTGATTGATTTAATCCAAAAATTAATTGCTGAAGTAGCAGGATTGATGAATCAATCCGTATTTAAATGGGACGAATTTAATTTCGAATCAAAAAAATACACTTCCAAAGGATTGAATATTCAATGTTTTGATTTTAGTAATATTAGGAATCGAAATGGATAGAAGTCTTATTTCAATGATGCTACTTTTGCAATTCAACAAATAAATGAAAAGGTAGCTACTCCGGATATTAGGATTTATTTATTTTTTCTTTTAATTAGAAAAAAGTGTCCGCCTTCATCTTTGGTATCAAAAAATACTCCATAAACAGGCGTTGTCAAAGAATTTCTTCGAATAGGTTCAATAATATCGTTGTAAATCGTATATTCAAAAGTGAATTCGTTTTCATTGTTGTTAAGATACTTTATAAGATATTCATTAAAATAGGATTTGTCAGGAACCGTTTCCTTTGCTCCACTTGAAATAAATTTTCGGGATTGCTTAGATGCAAAGCTTTTGAACGAACTTACATCATGTTTTGCAATGCTATCATGGTGTTCCCCTCTGGAGGCCATAGCACCTAAATAGCAGGCATCAGAAATGAAAAGTATATTGTGAATTTTACTTTTCTTAAGTAAATCTCGTATCAGATCGCTGGTAAGATTTTTTGAATCTGAATTCAATTCTGAATCTACAGGAATCAATGCAGCTTTATCTGTTTCCGTATCATATTTGCCGTGGCCAGCATAATAAATTAATAAATACGTATTGGGTCCACTATCAGAAAAGGATTCAAAGGCTTTGTATATAATTTCATAAGTTCCATTCTCAACTATTTTAATATTCTCTTTTTCAAAAGTATATTTTGATTGCAAGGTATTTTTCATTTGGTTCACATCTTGAATAGGATAATTTAAATCCTTCCAATGTCGATATTCATTATTACCAATCAATAAAGCATAATATTTATTTTTACTCAAATCAATATTACTTAAATTTTCATTTTTTGATTTGACCCCTCGTTGATTATCATTATTTAATTCCTGGATATTCTTACTAAATACAGTAAATGAAGAACCATTGTTAGTATTGAAAAGAAAATACACAAGTATTAAAAATGTACATGCTATGGATAAAGCCTTCCATTTATGCCGAATTAAAAAAGATGAATTTAAATGCACAATATCTTTTCTTAGGCATAAAACAGAATCATATCGACTATTTGGATTTAAATGAGTTGCTTTTGCAATAATTTTATTAATATTTGTATGGAGTGTATTTTTAATTCCAGGATTTTCGTATTTAAATCCATAAATCAATTGCTTTAATACAATGCCTAATGCGTAGATATCCGTTTTCTCATTAATTACCCCTAAAGTTTCTTGTTCAGGAGCCATAAAACCGGTTGTGCCAAAAGCTCCGGTATTGACTTCTTTATTTCCAATATGAGGCTCATTTTCTCCAGATATTTTCTTTAAATTAAGGAAGGAAAAGTCGATTATTTTGGGATCTAAATCTGGCGTAACCATAATATTATTTGGCTTGATGTCACCATGATAAATACCTTTTATTTTGTAGGAGTGATATTCATTTGAATCCAAATATTCAAATTCATGAGCAAATTGAATGGCATTACAAATTTTAATAAATAAGTTAAGTTTATTCTGAACGCTTAAGGAGTTAATGTTTGGAATTTTATCCAATGAGTTTCCTTTTATTAATTCTAATACCATTACAAAGTGACTTGTATTGTTTTCACTTGAAATAAAGTATTCTTTGATGCCTATAATATTCGGGTGCTGAATTTTTAAAAGGCCTTTTAATCCGGTTTTAACAATATGATTAAATTCCTCAATGAGCTTTATATCTGTTGAATGTGCTACTTTTAAAGCTACCTGTTCTTTGGTATAATTATGGGTGGCAATATATACCGAAGAGAAACTTCCGCTTCCTAAATATTCCTGTAGGGTGTAATTTCCGAAAATACGTTTTGTTAAGATTTCCATTTTTAGTTTTAATCCTTACGTTGTCTGAACAAAGTCATTTATTTTTAGTTTTTAGTTTTTAGTTATCAAATGTAGGGTAGTTCCTTGGATTTTCAATTATATAAACATGTTTTAAATTTATTTGAAATCTGAAAATTGCAAAAAATTCAAGATTCCTTAATATAGATAGAGAAGTATTCGGTAACCAAGGTATTATTTTATTAAAATGTATCATTTTAAACCTATAATTTATGGGTTTGGACTTAGAAACATATAGTACCTGAGTATATATTTAACCAATTCCTGTTCGTTAACAATATAAGCAGTATTTTCATTTGGGCAATTCATAATTCTAAGTTTATTGCCAATTGATATAAATGTTTTATCTTTTGTATTTATTTTAGGATTGGAGTTAAGATTTATTCTCTGAATATTTAGGTACATGATTCCGTCTTCAACAAATGAATAAAGCGTTGAGTTCATTAATTGTTTTTTTCGTAATTGAAAACTCGTATCCATTTGGATCCATTCTTCCGTTGGCGTACTTTGTATATTGAGCTTAGCATCATTAATGTCTATTGGAATAAAATCCTGACAATTATTTTGTTCATGGGTGTTTTTTAATGAAGTCAATACATTAATTGAAATTAAATTTTGTTTTGCCTGACTTCTTAAAATGAGATCCTTTGAATTTAGTAAGCTTGTCCAAATGGTGATTGCTTCTTGTTTATGGGTAGTTTTTGCAGAAAGTATACCCTTGGTTAATAACAATTTATCAGTAAAATTTACATCCTTGCTTTTTATTAGTTTTAAGTGATCGTTGTAGTATTGTTGGGCATTCGATATTTCATTTAACATTATATAGGTAGAAAACTGATTGAGATCTGCATGATAATATTGAGGATCTAATTTTTTAGCTTTTTGAAAATAATCTTTTGCTTTGCGGAAATGTTGTTGTTGCTCCAGGATTTCTAGTGGATCAATATAATCATCGCCTCTGGCTGGTTTTGGTTTTTTAATACGGATATTAAAATCAAGTTCAATGGAATAGACAAATGATTCTAACTGTTTTGAGGGAATGTTGATACCTAAGAGTAGATAATTGATCCCTAAATTATTGTAAATTTCTTTTCCGTGATAGTATTTGGAAATATATTCCAGACACTGAATAGCATATTGAAATTGTGAAATCGCATGAAGTTCATTTGCTAATTCAAATAGTTCTATTAGCTTGTTTGCTTGAGAAATAACAATTTCAGCTGCAGTTTTTCGCTCAAGTTCGGTAGGGTATCCTTTAATAATCTTATCTTTTAGCTGATATATTGTATACATCCTTTCAATTATTTCAGGCAACATGTGAATCGTTTTGTAGCCGGCTAAATAACTAATAAAAATTCCTTGAATGTCTGCATTTCTTTCAATTTCTAAGGAACTTTTAAAGCTCTTGTGGTAACTAATAAAACTAGTTTCGTCAACATTATTGGATGGTTGAATTGCATGCACGAGTTCATGTGACAATATAAAGGCAAGTGCATCCAATGAATCTTTACCAAACGAACTGCAAAGCTGGAAAGCTTTTATTTCTAATTGGATAAGATTCTTTTTCTTAATGTAAACAGCAATATTTTGTTGTTGATTTATCAATTCTATCGTTGGTATCTTGCGCTGGAAATTGCCATTTGCCATATACAGTTTATGCAATACCTTTTGCGCAGTTTTTTGTGGATTAGAGGCTATCCCAAGGACTGGTATACTCAGTATTGAAATAATCCATAAAAACTGAAACCTTTTCATGCTACAAAGTTAGAGGATGCCTGTGTATATATATCAGGATTTATAGAATGGTTATCAGTTTAAAAGCAGACAAGACTTTATAATATTATATATATATAAAATATTATAAAATAGATATATATACATTATAAATAATATTAATATTAAAATATATATGCTTTCCAAATAAATATTTCAAGATTGGTGATAACTTGAGCTTAGTTAATTGTATATAGAAATGAAAATTAAAACATCGATGATTGATGACTCGGAATTATTGGAGTTATTAAAGAACGGTGATTCAAAAGGATTTAAAGAAATTCATTTGAAGACATTTCGGTCTGTTTCCAGCTATGTGAATAATAATAGTGGAAATTTTGAAGATGCTCAGGATTTGTTTCAGGATAGCATGATTGCTTTTTTAAATAATATCCGGAAGCCAGAATTTCAATTGAGTAGTAGTATTCAAAATTATTTTCTATCGATTGTCCGCAATCTTTGGTTGCGACAATTAAGAAATAATAAAATGAAGCATGTAGAAAATCTTGATGGTTTATCAGAACAATGGATTCAATTAATGGATTCAGAATGTGAAACCATGGAATTAGAAAATGAGCGCCAGGAAAAACTAGCAAAGCAATTTGAAGTGCTGGGTGTAGAGTGTAAAACTTTATTAACGGAATATTATTATTTCAATAAATCTTTAGATGAGATTTCAAAAAAAATGAATTATACCTATGATTTTATTAAGGTAAAGAAATTCAGATGTATGAAAGAACTTAAAAATAAAATGATTAATGATAAATAATTTATAGCTATGGAACCATTGGATTATGCTGATATTATCAAAAAAATGGGCCCCGAAAGGGATGTCTCAAGACTTACAGAAGAAGAGTTAGATGTCTATAATTCTGTTAAGGCAATCAAGCATCAATCCTCTATTGAAGAGAAAGGTAGAATAAAAATGGCGATTCAAAATTCGGAATCAGGTTTAAAGACATACCCTTTATCGAATTTAAATAGTGGAGGTTTTAAAACTATGAATTTATTTAGTAAAACCTGGGTACGAATTGCGGCTGGATTGATTATTTTAATTGTAGCTTATTTTTTTCTATTAAAAAAATCAATTTCTGTAGATCATTTTTATGTTCAAAACTTTCATCAAGAATCGGATTATTTGGATATCGTTAAGGATAATTTGTCGAAATATGGAATGATCGATTTAAATATAGAATCAAGAGATTCAATATTAAAAGGTTTAGATCATTATGAGAAAAAGGAGTTTATTGAAGCAGTCCGTATTTTAGAAGCGTATACAATGCATTATCCAGAAGATCATGCAGCTCGGTTTTATTTGGCACTTTCTCAAATGCATCTTAGCCAATTCGATGCCGCAAAACTCCATTTTGTAAAACTAAATGAAATCCAAAATCTAGAATTTTCAGATGAAGTAAAATGGTATTATATCCTTTGTTTATTAAAATCGGATAAAAACCCGGCTCAAGCTAAAATACTTTTAGAGCAATTGAAAACTGGAAATGGAAAATATGCAGAGCCAGCGAAGGAAGGAATTAAACTACTATAATATTGAAAGCCTGGCTACCTATTCAATAGTTTAAGGATTACACTTCTGGAGGATTAGCAAATCACTTATTTCATTAAACGAAATTTCACGGGAAGTGTAATTTGAACAGGTACGGCCTTACCATCTTGATATCCTGGGATGTATTTAGGAAGAATATTTATAAATTGCAATACTTCTTCGTCACAACCAGCTCCGATACCCCTTTCTATTCGAATATTCGTAAGACTTCCATCTGTACGCACTATATATTTTGCATAAACTACACCTTGTATCCGAAGCTTTTTAGCTTCCACAGGATATTTTATATGGTTATATAATAAATCTATGAGTTTCTTTTTGCTGCATTCATCAGGGTCTGCATCCGTTTCACAGCCTGTCAAAACGGGCATTTTATCGACCTTTTTATATAAAGTAGCTTTAACTAACTTGAAGTCTTCTTTTTCAGAACCATTATTAAAATAGCGGAGGGTGTCTATATGGTCGCCAACAATTTCAGGGCCATGCCTTTGTACGGATGCCAAAGACTGACCGACCATGCTACCAATGATCAAGAAATAGCAAAATATGCTCAATATGTAAAGATTACATTTCACAGTTTGATTTAGAATATTGAAAACGGGACTCGGTCCCTGATCATGGGTAGCACAAATCTAAAACAATATTCAGGAATTGTAAGTCCATTATGGAAAAAATTATATATTTTTTTCCTTAATGTGAAAAATCTTATTTTTTAATGAATTCATAAGGTGTAAATTCAATAAAATCGGCACAGGAAAGGCTTAAGGAAACCACCTTCTTCTTTAAAATTTTAAATGGTATCACTTTAATTCCTAAGGTAGGATTGCTGTAAGTACATAAAAAACGATCTTGTCCCATATATTCAAGTTTTGCATCTTGATTGAGGTGGTGCTGGAAGCTGGCTTTCAAAAAATTAGCTTCTTGTGTAATTTTCATAGTTCCATAAACGGAATTGGAATAATTGCCTGTAAATTTCTTTAGAGGGATGGGTGGTATTAGATTTAAATCTACAGAATCCCGAACGGATTTTAACCATTTTAAATCTTCTAATTGATATTTTGTAAATTCAGGGAGCATTAAATTACTGTAATTCCTGTATGGTAGGTTTAGAAATGCATCCACAAGCTCCCATTTTAAAGCTTCATAAAAATTATTAGCATCTGTATTTGTAAATACGACGATCCCTAATTCTTCTTCCGGTAATAAAGTCACAGAGCTTACAAAACCATCAGCTCCTCCTGTGTGGGAAACTATTTTGTGCTTATGATAATCTTGTAACAGCCATCCTAAACCATAGAGATTAAAATGTCCGCTATTAAAACGTGGATTGAATGCACCCCTTATGGACATGGCTTGCATACTTCTTTTTATAGCGGCCGGTGATATAATTTCTTTGCCATTCCAGTTACCTTCATCCAGAATTAATTGTACCCATTTAATCCAATCTGAAACGGAGCTACAAATACTAGCAGCAGGAGCTAAATTATTTAAATTGGGAATTGTCAATTTTAAAATTTCATTATTATAAATTGTATATGGAGTGCAATGATTTGGTTGGTTGATAAAATTGTTATTTAATGCATGCGTTTCAGTCAATCCAAGGGGTTCAAAGAGATTTTTAGTAATGTATTGTTCCCAGTTTAGCCCGCTGGATTTGTAAATTATTTCTCCAGCAACGGTATAACCAGCATTGCAATAACCCCAGCGATCCCTAAATCCATAAACAGGTTTGATTTTTGCCATACGTTCGATTACTTCCCTCCGAGAAGTATTCGTATTCCAATGGCTGAAATCTCCCTGGAATGTCTCAAATCCAATTCGATGTGTCAAGATATCTTTTATGGTAACTAATTCGGTGGCATTTTTATCATACAATTTAAACCATGGTAACCATTTCGTAACCGGATCGTTTAAGGATAAGATTTTCTCTTGTTCAAGTTTAGCTAAACATATACCCGTAACAGCTTTTGTGTTACTAGCAATCATAAATTGAGTATGTTCATCTACAGGCATTCTGCTTTCTAAATCACGGATTCCATATCCTTTTGAAACGATTACTTTTCCATTTTTTACAATAGCAACAGCACAGCCTGGAATTCGCCAATCACGCAACGCTCTATTTACATAAATATCCAGGCTGTCATTAATAAAAGCTGGTATTTCATTTTGAGAACTTGAAAGATTCGGAATAACTAGTATCAGGATTATGATTTTAAGAGTCAAATATTTCATATGATATTCAAAATTTAATGAGTACTTAATTTTTTACTCAACAAGATAATTCTATTTTTGAACCTTATTCTAATTTGAATATTAATCTTTACAAACCGAATTGTGATTTTTGTAAGCCCTCTATTATTAAAACTTTTCACTGGCCGATTTGCATCGTCCATTACATTATGGCCGTTTGTGTTTTTGCGTCATCAGAAATATAAAGAAGATCCAGTCTTGTTAAATCATGAAAAAATACATTTGCAACAACAGCTAGAGTTGTGTATTCTTTTCTTTTATCTCTGGTATGGAATAGAATTCCTGAGAAATCGATTAAAAGGTATGAATTCAAGAACCGCATATTATAATATCTCTTTCGAAAAGGAAGCATATGAACATGAAAAGGATGTTGAATATTTGAAGAGACGCAAATTTTGGGGATTTATTAAGTATTTCAAATTTTAATTATTTCTAATGCAATAAAGTTTAGACCACCCAAACACTTCAGTATAAATTGGAGATCCGTAAAATTTATGCTTCTTGTGAAAGAATTAGAAAAGATGTTTTTTTTCTATTGAAATCAAAATGAATCCAAATATAAATTTAGGGAAGGTTAAACGAGTTGATTTGATTAACGATGGAATCAACATTTATGGCAGCATCCATTGCAATCATTGAATAGTATTGAGAAAAAGCCAGGACCTAATAATCCTTCTTATGAATTAGGGAACAACATGGATTCCATTTTATAGAATTAAAGATATGGGTGTCCAGGCAAAATCAAAATTGAGTTAAGCCTAACCAAGCTTCAGCAGCGCGATAATTTAACCAACTCTTTTCATCTTCGTCATATCCAGATTTTGCTATTAAATTTCCTGGGTTTAATTCTCCCAAAGGAAATGGATAATCACTACCTAAAGCCACTTTTTCAATTCCAAATAATGAAATTAATTTATCGAGCATATCTGCATCATGTACTAGTGAATCTACCCAAAAACTTCCTAAATATTTATCCGGATGATGTGGATTATCAATTGCTACTAAATCTGGCCTGACTTCGAAACCATGTTTAATTCTGCCATAGGAACCAGGGAAGGAGCCTCCTCCATGTGCAAATGCAATTCGTAGTTTTGGATATTTTTCAAATACGCCACTAAAAAGCATACTGCAGATTGCCAACGATGTTTCTGCAGGCATTCCAACCAACCAAGGAAGCCAATATTTTGGCATTTTTTCTTTTGCCATCATATCCCAAGGATGCACAAATAAACATGCATCCATTTCTTCCGCCGCTGCATAAAATTCATTTAACTCCGGTGCATCTAAATTCCAATCATTAATATGGGAACCGATTTCAATTCCTGCTAAACCCAATTGATTTACACAGCGATCCATTTCCAAAATAGCAAGTTGCGGATCCTGCATAGGTAAAGTACCCAATCCAATAAATCGCTCTGGAAATTGACGAATGACCTGAGCTATATGATCATTTAAAAATCTGGAAACATCATAAGTATCTTTTGGCGACGCCCAATAAGAAAACAGGACCGGAATGGTACTAAGTACTTGTATATTTATTTTTTGTTGGTCACATTCAAGGATGCGTTGTTTAGCATCCCAACAATTGCTTTCTATTTCACGGAAAAATTTTCCATCGATCATCATTTTAGCTTTACAAGAGCTGTGATGGTCTAAGTTTATAAAACCACCATATCCAAATTTTTCTGCCCAGGAGGGTAGTTTTTCAGGGATGATGTGGGTATGAATGTCTATGCGTTTCAAATGTATTTAAATTATGCAATATGATTATAATAGAAACCTAAAGTTCGCTTCATTTCAGTTGGTAATTCTGGTAATTCAGATCTTGGTATTAAAAGTGTTGAAATATTATGAAAGTCAATAAAAATCTGATGTTTTTTTACTGTTTCCATTAAATATTCATGTCCTGAGGATCCTCCGGTTCCAGATTTTCTACCAAGCATACGCATCACCATTTGAGAATGTCTATAGCGCCAACTTGTAAGTAGTTCATCCATTTCAGTAATTACATTCAACAATCTATAGGGCAATTGTAAAAGTGGTTCTGTACCATATAGTTGAATTAATAAGGCAGCAATAGTTGCTTTAAATGATAACCGAATTTTACCTTCCGTAATTTGTTGATTGTGAAATTCTTCATTGAAAATATTTACAAAAAAAGTATTTGTATCTCCATTCATTTTTAAACGCATGGTTTTTTCCTGTTCTGAAAGATAATCTGAATTTTGAATGGCATCCCGTTCTCGTTGCAACATATTTTCGACAGCATGCATATATTTAGTTTTAAAATCAAAACCAGTTATTTCAATGAATGGAGTTCGCTCTAACCAGGATTCTATCATGGTAAATAAACTCGAAGAAGATTCCAATTTGATGATTTCTTCTTGTTGTTCTTGAGAAAATTCGTGGTAATAATGATAAGGTGTGTAACTGATTCGTTTTTCAAGACGGAGTCCAAGCATCACTTCTAGTTTCCGGAACTGAAAACTTTGAAACCCTGAAGCCGGAAACAAGAAAGATCTGAAATCTAAAAAATCCAGGGGAGTCATCGTCTCAATCACCCGAATTTGTTGAATTAGTAATTTAAGAATTTCATTAACGCGTTCTAAACGAGAAACTGCTACGTCAATATTTTTTTCATCCACATGATTGCTTTTGAAAAGATTCATTACCGAACCTGTTTCATGCAATATTTGTTTAAACCAAAGTTCATAAACCTGATGGACAATGATAAACAATGTTTCTTCATGGGCTTCTTGTCCTAATTCTTTACTTCTCGGATTTTGAGCATCCAAAATTTTTTCCAATCCCAGGTAGGAACCATAATGTATAGAACTATATTTTTTTTGTGAACTCATAAAGGTTTGTATGCGGTTACTTTAATTTCAATTAATAGGTGTGGATGTGGCAATTGATGCACAGCCACCGTAGTTCTTGTTGGTCCGTTATAATCAAAATAGGAATTATAGACTTCATTATAGACTTTAAAATCATTCATAGATACTAAAAAGCTGGTAACATCTACAATATCATTTAAATCTGCTCCAACGCTTTTGAGAATATCCCGGATATTTTCGATTACAGCGATGGTTTGTTTTTTTATATCCAGATTCGTTGTGCCAAATTCATCTACTTCAACACCTTCAAAGCTATTGTCTGCCCGACGGCTACTGGTTCCTGAAATAAATAGAAAATCTCCAGCCCTGCGGACATGTGGGAACTTACCACGGGGTAAAGCTTTCCCGGATACGACTTTGGATTCATCAGACATAGGTTCAAAGATAGGAAGCACTATTGACTCTAATATAATATTCTGTATTGGTTTGTTTTATTTGCCTAAAAGAATTTTAAAGGAAAAACGATTTGAAATGGAATTTTAGAATCCTTACTAAAGTTATACTAACACCCAAAGCGCAAATTTGCATGGTTGAACTTTTAGTTTAGTGCTTTTCTTCCTTTTTGTTTTCTTTTTAATAAAAGTATAATTTTTAGCCTGCGAAATTTGTAAAGAAATGATTTTCAATGTATTTTATTAATTCAAGAAAGCTTGCTTAGGTCCATTAACTTTTTAAAGACCTCAAAACGAATCATCTACTTCATCATCTTCTGCAACTTCTGCGAAAGATAATTCCACGCCAGAATTTATATATCCACACCATTCACAATTTGGTTTTCCACAACCTGGAGTAAATATGCGGTTCTTTATTTTTTCATAAGTTTCTACAATTAAACCTTCTATAAGTTGAATATCCTCCGCAGTGGGCAGGATTTCTTTCTTCTCATAGGTTTTATCAGCAGTTTGATTGACAAAATAAAAAACGGATGATGTGGTTGAATTTTTATAACTAGAATGATTTTTTAATAATATTGAATAGAAAACCATCTGTTGCCAATACGATGAACCCTGTGGATTTGAAGTATTTGGAGCTTTGACTTTTGTTTTTGGATCTGGCTTTCCAGTTTTATAATCAACCACCCGGATGCCATCTTTAAGCCAATCGATCCGATCTAATTTTCCGGAAATTGGGACAGACTTAAATTCAGTTTTGATCTTTTGTTCAATTTTGATATCAATAGCTTCTTTCCATTCTTCTGCAAACATTTTTAAAAATCCTGGCAAAACCGCTTTGCCTTCTTGGAGGTAATTGGCATATTCTTTAGTTGTAAAATGAGATCGATATTTTTCCATTCCTTTTTGAAAATAATGTAGAATGGTATCAAATTTATTCTGTAGGAGCTGTGCCCGATTTCGCATAAATAATTCAAGGGCAAGATGTACTGCATTTCCAAATCCTAAGGGAGCAGTTCGGGCGCCAGGTATCTGTAAAACTTTTTCATAATAAAAACTCAAAGGGCATTCCAAATATTTATTTAATGCAGTTGGATTTAAACTAAAATACTCTAGAAATTTTTCAAAATGTTGATCTTCGATTCTTTCATAGTTTTTTTTCATCGGACTAAGATCAATAACAATTTTATCAATAAGATCATTTTCATTGGTCTGATGAATTCGAAAATCAACGAGTTCGCTTTTTTGCATTTCAGCTACATATCGACAAACCGTATTGTCTTTTTTTTCAGAGGCTCTAGGATAGGATAGGTAAATTCCTTTTCGGGCTCTCGTTAAGCCAACATAAAACAAACGTCGATTGTCTTCTTCTGTATTGACATCGGAATTCACGTATTGATCTGGAAGTTTGTATTTATTAGTATCTTTTTGATTCCAGTTTTGATGTGTATTATTAATCATAAATACATAGTCATATTCCAATCCTTTGGAACCATGTATGGTTGATAAAACCACTCCTTTTTTAGTTCCAATAAATTGTGTATTTGGAAGCTGGATTGCATTATTTTGGTATTCTTCAAGGAGGTCTATAAATTCCATTAAAGTCATAAGCGGATTTTTTTGTGTCTCCGCTTTTAAAAATTCAAAAAACGCATTTAAGACTTGAAGTTGTTGAATTTTTTCTTTATTATTTAAGATGAAATCTAAGACATTGAAATCAGTCAATATTTTTTCAAAAACACCTTGAGGTGTAAAATCAAGTATTTGTTTTCGAAGCTCATTCAGTTTCTGCGAAAGTTTTAGACAGGTTTGTATTTCTTTGATTCCTGCAACTTTTAAAGCAGGCTCATTTGCCAATAAATTGATAAGCGAAAATTCGGGTGGGAATTCAGTTTTATCAAACCAATCTTTCTTTTTTGATTGGAGATACCAGGCTAATCTTGAAATATCCTCAACGGGCAAATGGATATATGGAGCATGCATAATTTTAAATAAGAGACCATCCTGAGTAAATGATTCTTGATATTCTTTACTTAAGTATCTTAAAATGTTTAAAATATGTTGAAGTAATAAGTCATTTAAAATGTTGATCTGTCGATTCGTTTGATAAGAAATGGTATTCGCTTCAAACCATTTTATAAAGGCTTCCGCTTCTTTATTTTTTCTAAATAGTACAGCAATTTCTTTGCCTTCTACGCCTTCCTTTAAGAGATCCTGGATTTGCTGGCATACATCCAGAATTTCAGATTTGGAATCGCTGCATTCTGTAAAGATTGGACGTAAACCAGCATCACCATTTGAACCTGCCGCAATTAATTTTTTTACTAAACTTACATCCGAATGCACGAGTCTTTCCTGATTATGCTGGATTACGGAATCGGCTGCATCCAGTATTATTTGTGAAGAGCGATAGTTTTCAATCAAAACAATTTTTTGAGGTTGATATTGCATATCAAAATCAGTCATATTTTGCACATTCGCACCTTGAAAACGATAGATAGCCTGATCATCATCTCCAACAGCAAATATATTGGCAGTCTCAAAATAAGATAGTAGTTGAAATAGTAATTTATTTTGAGCTCCGTTGGTATCCTGATATTCATCTACTAAAACATATTGATAGATTTCTTGGTACTTTGCCAATAAAGAATCATCTGTTTCAAATTTTTCTATAACCCAACGGATCATATCTTCATATTCATAGCGCTCTAATTGATCAAGTTCTGCTTGATATTTATGATATAATTGTAGCGCTGATTTTGTTCGATCAAATTTTCGGCAATATTCGGTATAATCCTTTTGTTTAAAGTCACCAGGATTATGGATTCCAGATTTTCTTTTGTAGAGTCGATCTGGATTGGATTTTTCTTGTTCCAGGTGAAGATCAATATCGGTGAGTATTTGGAGAGGATTCCAATTTTCTTTTTTTAGGGTACTGAAAAGATCTTGTAATTTCCAAAATTCTGTATTGTATTTTCCATTATATTTAAATAAAATATCCTTTCTATCCAATCCCTCCATTATTTTCAGAAGCAATTGATTTTTTTCCAGCTCAGAAACTACTTCGTAGTCGCTATATTGGTTAAATGAATCTGGATTTTCACGAATGACGGTATTGCAAAATGAGTGAAATGTACATATTGTAATTTCATAGGCAGTGGGACCAATGAATTGTAGGAGTCTTTGTCGCATTGCTGTTGCTCCGGCCTCAGTGTAAGTAAGACACAAGATATTTTTAGGATTGGCGTCTGTTTGTAAGAGAATATTTCCAATCCGAATTGCAAGTATTTGTGTTTTTCCTGTTCCGGGTCCAGCGATTACCATTAAAGGTCCTTCAAGAAGATCTACGGCTTCTTTTTGACGTTCATTTAATTTCTGATATGCTTTTTCAAAATCAGGGGAACTTTTTATAATGGTACTCATGATGTAAATAGCCAATTTAAGAATCCAAATAATTTTAACAAGGTAAAGATCATAATGCAGATTAAGAAGCGGTAAGCCCAGGTTTCTGCATTTGGTATTTTATTGGCATAATGTGCTGTGAGCCATCCCCCTAGGCCTTGACCAATCGCAATGGTTAAACCAATTTTCCAGTTTACCATTCCGAAATAATGAAAAATACATAAAGCAATTAAAGTATAACCACTTACCATTAAAATTTTCAAAGCATTTGCTTCCAGGATGGGATACCGCATATAAAATACCATAAAGGCTAATAAAAAAATGCCCATGCCCATTTGAATGAAACCGCCATAAAATCCAAACGCAAAAAACATAGGTATGTAAATCCAGGGAGACATGGTAATTTCTGGTAATTCTGAATGCGATAGTTTTTTTCTATGAAAAACCATAAACACAAATAGCGCAAGTAATAAAAATTTATATACCAGGGTAAAACCATTTGCAGAAATTCGAACCGCAACCAAGGTTCCAAAAATAGCACCTGCTACACCCCATATTAAAAATTTCCAGGAAGAAGCTAAGGGTATTTTACCTGCTTTTTTAAATGCCTGCAAACTAGTTAGTCCTTGTACTACAATTCCAACCCGATTGGTTCCGTTCGCAAGTCCTCCAGGAAGACCCATTACTTCGGTCAGAAAACCTAAAGTGATTACCGAACCATTGCCAGCTAATGTATTAATACAACCTGCTATAAAACCGCCGATGATCGCAAAACTAATCTCATAGAGACTCATCAGTAGAAATTTTTTGGCACAATTCTATTAATACACCATGTGCTGATTTTGGATGCACAAAACAAACTAATTTATTATCTGCGCCAAGTTTAGGTTGCTCTTGTAAAAGCGTAAACCCAGCCTCTTTTAATCTTGTCATTTCAGCATAAATATCATCCACATCAAATGCAATATGATGGATTCCTTCTCCGTGTTTTTCGATAAATTTTGCAATCGCACTATCCTGCTGTGTAGATTCTAAAAGTTCAATTTTATTTTGACCCATCTTGAAAAATGAAGTCATCACTTTTTCTGATTCAACCAGCTCTTGTTTATAGGAAGCAGTATTTAAAAGTTTTTCATAAAGTGTATTTGCTGTTTGTAAATCTTTCACGGCGATGCCAATATGTTCAATATAGTTCATTGTAGATATGGATTTATAGCATTTTCTAATTTAGAGCAAGAATTATAATTTTATATTTTAGGATTGCCACTGCAGCCTATCCTTGAATTTACGATTTTATTTTTTGTACTTCATTTTAATTACACAAACCACCAACCTAAAATTAACACTAATACAAATGTAAATGCTAATAATATGCTATAAACAGAACATAATAGAATTCCTTTGAATATAGTTTTTCGCCAACTTTGTTCATAATTAGTTTTCATTGCTTTTAATAAGTAAACAAACAATCCAATGGAACTAAAGAGGTAATATTCTTCAGGAACATTTATAAAAATATTGAAAAATAATAGAATTCCGATGCCTATGAATACAATCGTATGTAAATGAATTGAAAAAATTAAATATTCGTAATAATTTTTCTTTCTTCGAAAATAAAACCCGGTCATCATGAAAGCAAATAATGGCATAAGAAAGAATAATGACCCAGACATGAACTTTAATATTTTTGCTTTAAAGTTTTTTTCAAAATTTTCGTCCGCATGATAAGATTTTATTATTTGTTTTAGGATGGTTCTTGATATGTATCCGGGACTGCCCATATGCGCCAAAATAGTAGAGTCTATTTGTTCTGGACTTGCTGTTTTTAGTTTCTCTAAATCTTCATTCGTAATATTATATTTTAAGTTTCCAAAATTTAAAATTGTTGTGGAGTCTACATCCTGGATCTTATTAGAATCAAGATTATGAACTTGTGGTAATTCCTTTTTTGTTCGGATACTATCAAATGAAAGACTATTTTCTTTATTATTTTTAGGGGTTATAATTGTATCTTCATTTGAATTATAAATGGATGGTATTTGTAATAAAACAAAAAAGACAAAACTTATAAAGATATAAAGCCTGATTGGTGGCATGTAGCGAGCCCGTTTATTTTCATTGTATTCTTTGGTAATTTTACCTGGGTATTTTAACAGGGTAGAGATCGTTGCAATAAATTTTGAATCCAGATGTAATAAAGACTCTATTAATTCAGCTATATAATGTTTAATGGGTTGATTGGGGCTGTGGTTTTCTTGGCCACAATTGGGGCAAAAATTTTCACCAGGATCAAAGGTATATTGGCAATTGGCACAAATCTGTTGCCTAATTTTACGGGACATCAAGCTTACATTATTAGGTAAAAATAAAAAAACCACAGTAAAGACTGTGGTTTTTTTATTTTTATAATAACTTTAAACAAGCTTATTTTATACCGAATTCATTCTTGATTTTACGTACATAATCTAATTTTTCCCAAGTAAACAGCTCGACTTTGACCGTTTTTTCATTTGGCTTTCCTTCGTTAAAGATTTTAGTTACGACTTCATTTTGTCTACCCATATGGCCATAAGCAGCTGTTTCTGAATAAATTGGGCTGCGAAGTTTCAAACGTTGCTCAATTGCAAAAGGTCTCATATCAAATAATTTTTCAATCTTTTTTGCGATTTGCCCATCGATCAATTTTACCTTCGAAGTTCCATAGGTATTTACATTGAGCCCACAAGGTTTAGCTACACCAATTGCATAAGACACTTGAACTAAAACTTCGTCACATAATCCAGCTGCAACCATATTTTTTGCAATATGTCTTGTGGCATATGCTGCAGAACGGTCAACTTTAGAAGGATCTTTACCGCTAAATGCACCGCCGCCATGGGCACCTTTTCCACCATAAGTATCTACAATAATTTTTCGTCCGGTTAAACCTGTATCGCCATGTGGCCCTCCAATAACAAATTTACCAGTTGGATTTACATGGTATATAATTTCATTGTTAAATAGCTTTCTAAGGTGAACGGGAAGTTTGCGTTTAACTCTAGGAATGAGTATATTAATTACATCATCTTTGATCTGCGCCAACATCGTTTCGTCCGCTTTATCCTGTGCCCGAATTCCTTTCCCAGGTTTTACAAAGTCATCATGTTGCGTAGAAAGTACAATGGTATCTATACGGATCGGTTTATTATTGTCACCATATTCTATCGTCACCTGGCTTTTAGCATCCGGTCTTAAATAGCTCATGATCTTTCCTTCTTTACGGATTTTAGCTAGCTCTTCTAAAAGTTGGTGAGCTAAACTTAAAGCAAGCGGCATTAAATTTTCTGTTTCATTATTGGCATACCCAAACATCATACCCTGATCGCCAGCTCCTTGTGCATTTGCTTTAGACTCAAAACTCTGTTTTTTAACTTTCCGGTCAACTCCCCGATTGATATCCGCGGATTGCTCATGGATGGCTGAAAAAATACCACAGCTATTTGATTCAAACATATATTCCGAGCGGGTATATCCAATTTTCCGGATTACCTCCCGTGCAATTTCCTGTACATCAAGATATGCTTTGGATTTTACTTCGCCAGCTAAAACTACCTGACCTGTAGTCACCAAAGTTTCACAAGCTACTTTGGAGTCTTTATCATAGGCTAAGAAATGATCAATTAAAGCATCTGATATCTGATCAGCGACTTTATCTGGATGGCCTTCAGAAACAGATTCAGATGTAAATAAATACGGCATAGATTTAGTTTTATGAATAAAGTTGCAAAGATAATCGACGTATCATAAAAATTCAGATATTTAGGAAGGCAACTACTTTTCCAAAAACTTCGTATTTATTCTTAAATTGATTGTTAATAGATTCTTACATTTACACAAAATCAAAAAAAATGGGAAGCTTAAAACCGTATTCTGGGTCATTCGGTAAACCCGAATTATTACACCTGCTGAGGAGGACCTTATTTGGAGTCAGTAAACCAGATCTTAATTATTTTAAGAATAAAAGTCTTAATGAAGTACTTGATATACTCATACCGACAACTCCTAAATTACCAGATCCACCAGTAAGAGCATATTATAACAATATAGACCCTACAAAAGATACGCTCGATAAAATTAATAATAATGGGGTAATTGAAACGGTGGTTAAATGGGGGGATACCTGGATTGCTAAACCAGTTCAAACAAATTTCCTCGCCAGTTCAAACAATAATCGCAGAAATAGTTTAAAGCAATGGTGGACAGGTTTACAAATTCATCAAAGCCAAAATGTTTATGAAAAAATGGTTTTGTTCTATCAAAATTTATTGGTTACAGAAGATGCTGTCATTGAAAATGCCAATACCATGTATAATACCCAAAGCTTATACCGAAAACACGCATTTGGCAATTATAAGCAATTAATAAAGGATATCACTTTTGATGCAGGCATGTTGCGCTATTTAAATGGTGAAAGAAATACTAAAAAAGCCCCAGATGAAAATTTTGGACGGGAATTGCAAGAGTTATTTTGCGTAGGCAAAGGTCCTGGATCTGCATATACGGAAGACGATGTTAAAGCAGCTGCCCGAGTTATGACAGGATGGTATGTGATTTATCGGGAAAAGGTAAATGGAGTAGACACCAATGTGATTTCTAGACCAGCGTTTAATAAAGCAAATCATGATATAGATGTTAAAACATTTTCAGCATTTTATGGCAATACAAGTATTGCTCCGGATATGACAATTACAGATCCATCTCCATTTCTAACGATTGACGAGAAACGGGCTTTTGTGGAAGTCGATACAATGATAGAAATGATTTTTGCTACTGAAGAAGTCTCAAAATATATATGCAGACGATTATGGAATTATTTTGTGTACTATGAAATTACACCGGAAATTGAGTCTGAAGTGATTGAGCCATTATCTGCAATATTCAGACAATATATAAATGACAAAGATCAAATGAAATATGTTATTCGCGCATTGTTTAATTCAGATTTTTTCTTCAAAACTGAACATCGTGGATGTATGATTAAAAGTCCAATTGATTTTAATGTTGGGATGGTTCGTCAATTTGAATTTCCACTACCAAATGCCAGTCAGCTTGAAGCTCAGTATTATATGTGGAACATCATTAGAACTTATTGTTTTAATGCCGGACAAGATATCAATGATCCACCGAATGTAGCTGGATGGCCTGCATATTATCAAACGCCTTCATTTCATGAAATTTGGGTAGATACGGCAACTTATCCTGTAAGGCAAGGATCCTATACTGCAATTGCAAAGTCAAATTTTGCTTTAAATAAAAACAATACCTATGATGGTGCAAATAGTCCTTCCTATGGTTTTATTACAAAAATTAATTTTATAGAATTCGTCAAGAAATTTGAAAATCCTTCAGATCCAAATGCATTAATTGCAGAAGCCACCGAATTAATGTTAGGGGCACCTGTTTCACAAGCTGTTAAGGATGCTTTAAAGACCAATTATTTATTGTTGGGTCAAAGTACAGATTATTATTGGACAGATGCATGGGAAGTTTATTTATTAAATCCCGGTACTTCAGATCCAGAAGCGAAACGAGTACCTGCTATGCTTACGGATTTATTTACCTATCTATTATCATCTGCAGAATATCATCTGTGTTAATCTTAATTCTTAATCTCCTTTAATTCAAAATATATGAAAAGAAGATCCTTTATACAAACTGTTCCCGTTGCTGTCGGTGGAATGACAGTAACAGCATATGGAAATAATCCTCTATTATCTGCATTGACTTCATCCCTTACTGATACAGATCGAGTCTTGATAATTGTGCAACTCAATGGTGGAAATGATGGTCTAAACATGGTAATTCCATTGGATCAATATAGTTCTTTATCAAAAGCAAGTATTCGGCAAAATGTTTTATTGCCAGAAGACAAGGTTTTAAAATTAGCAGGTACAAATAATGCAACGGGTTTACATCCTTCTATGAATCGCTTATATGATTTATATGAAAATGGAAAACTTAGTGTAATCCAGGGAGTTGGGTATCCTAAATTCAGTTATTCACATTTTCGTGCTACAGATATTTGGATGACTGGTGCAGAATCCACGGAGTATTTAAATTCTGGATGGGCAGGCCGTTATTTAGCGAATGAATTTCCAAATTATCCAGTGGGATTTCCAAATTCAGTAATGCCTGATCCATTGGCAATCCGAATCGGTGGAAATGTCGTTTTGGGTCTTCAAAATCAAGGAGTACCTATGGCGATTTCCATTACGAATACGAATGACCCATTAAATCTTACAGGTAGTTTATTTTCTGATCCCCCTACAAGCAATTACATGGGTAAAGAATTGGCTTATGTAAGAGAAGTGCAAAGACAAACCGATAAATTTGGAGACTCTGTCAAAGGAGCAGCTGATAAAGGACTCAATAAATCAAGTTTATATCCCAAAACTTCAGCAGACCCAGGCTACACTTTAGGGACCCAATTAGCAATTATAGCTAAATTAATAAGTGGAGGGATTAAAACCCGGATTTTCTGGGTAAGTACAGGTGGCTTTGATACCCATTCAGCGCAAGTAAATGCCAACGATCATACGATAGGAACCCATGCCAATTTGTTGAAGGGGGTTTCGGATGCCATTGGAGCTTTTATGGATGATGTTAAGCTGTTGGGCTTTGAAGATCGAATTACGGGGATGACGTTCTCAGAATTTGGAAGGCGAATTATATCTAATGCATCTGGCGGAACAGATCACGGTGCTGCACAACCTATGTTTGTTTTTGGAAGTAAAGTGGTCGGTGGAGTTGTTGGAAAAAATCCAATTATTGATCCAAATTCAACAGCCAATTCAAATCTTCCAATGCAATATGATTTCCGTTCAGTTTACGCTTCCATATTGGCAGATTGGTTCTGTGTACAGCAACCAGATTTGGATCAGATTTTATTGAAAAACTACCAAAAACTACCAATTCTTGATCCAGGCAATTGCATACCTACCTCTGTACATGAGGAAAATAACCGTTTGGGTGAAAACTTAGTATACGCATATCCTAATCCGTTTGTCCAATCCACTAAGATAAAATTTGAAACTAAAGGCGGTCATACGATGATTCAGATTATTAACAATGAAGGATCTGTGATTAAAACGCTCATTGATCAGGACTTGCAAGCTGGTAAATATGACGTAGACTGTGATTTGGAGGATGCAGCAGCTGGAATTTATTATGTAAGAATCCAAAATCAAACATTGCAACAAGTAAAACCGATGATGAAAGTCAACGGATAAGAAGTATAGATTTCGATAAATTATAAAAACCCTGGCCTTATTAGCTGGGGTTTTTATTTAAAGTAAAATATTCATTGGCAATTTTAAAGAATTAAACAGAATCTCTATTTCAGAATCAGAAATCAATTTTTTTAGCATTTAGCGAATGTAAGGAGGAGGATTAATTTTTTAATCTGAAAAGGATTTTCAAGCGATATTCAACATTTTTTTAATTTTATGGCTTGCTTTTAATAATACACAAACATATTTTATGGAATTTCTATCAAATCCTGATATCTGGCTTGGCTTTTTAACCTTACTTGCATTAGAAATTGTATTGGGCATTGACAATATTATTTTTATATCTATTCTAACCAATAAATTGCCACTAGAGCAACAAGACAAAGGAAGAAAATGGGGGATATTTTTAGCGCTGTTTTCAAGAATTGCCTTATTATTTTCAATCTCTCTGATTATGGGATTGACAGCAACGATTTTTACCATTTTTGAAAGAGAAATATCGGGAAGAGATTTAATCTTATTATTGGGTGGATTATTTTTAATTTTCAAAAGTGTGAAGGAAATTCATCATAAAGTCGAGGAATCACATGATGAAGAAATGAATTTACCAAAAAAGGTAAGTTTTGCCTCTGTCATTTTTCAAATTGTATTAATTGATATTGTTTTTTCTTTGGACTCTGTGATTACCGCAGTAGGAATGGTAGACCATTTAAGTGTTATGATCGCTGCTGTAGTAGCATCTGTATTTGTCATGTTGCTTTTGTCAAAATCTATTTCCGATTTTGTGCATAAACACCCTGCAATTAAGATTTTAGCATTAGCCTTTTTGATAATGATTGGTACTGCATTAGTTGCTGAATCCTTAGATTTTCATTTCCCAAAGGCATATATTTACTTTGCAATGGCATTTTCTGTTGGAGTGGAAGTAGTGAATATTAATATCGGAGCGAGGAGAAAGAAATAGAAAATCACACCATATTATTTTATTAGATACGAGACGTTTAGCTCGCAAATTTTAAAGCATTAGAATGACATTCTGAAAGTTTTGTCAAGCTTACTATTCAAATTTAAATGGATTGACTAATAATATTTTTTGGGTTAATAAATTTTTATTCGTTATCTAAATACTTGATGTTTTTAATTAGATTCATACTTTAATACGAAAAACCTAAAGATTACCTGTTGTTGGAAGTTGCAAATTCAGGCATTAAAGAAGGTTCAAGTCAAGATTAAAAGTAGGATTTGATGTCCTTAAATTTTGAAAAGTTCTTCAAACCATCAAGCCTAAACAAGATATAAATTATAAATCAGGACGCATCTTTTAATTTCCAACTGTACCACTTTTTCTGATTTTTATTTAGCGTTTATTTAAATTCCATCAATTGCATTACATTTGTTTATGACCAAAATCCATAAATCATATTTGTTTACATTTGGAATCGGAATATTACTTGCTGTTTTTTATTTATTCAACCCCTTCGGATTAGAATTAAAAGCCCTCAAGGTTATTACAGTTGGAATTTTCATGATTAGTTTGTGGATACTTGATTGGATCCCTATGCCCGTTGTTGCGCTCATCCCATTAGTAGCATTTCCATTATGGAATATTGAAACCATTCAGGAGACATCAAAAAATTATGCAGATCCAATTATTTTTTTATTCATGGGAGGCTTTTTTTTAGCACTTGCAATTGAAAAGTGGAATTTGCATCAACGAATTGCCCTTCATATTTTAAAAAAAGCAGGAAGTAATGGCAATCAGATATTATTAGGTTTTATGCTATCTACATTTTTAATTAGTATGTGGCTTAGTAATACGGCAACAACTATGATGATGTTTCCAATAGCACTTTCTGTATTGAAAGTGATGGGTCAAAAATATGGTGAATCGCAATTGAAAAATTTATCCATTGCAATTTTATTAAGTATTGCGTATGCATCAAATATTGGAGGGCTTTCAACGATCATTGGCACACCACCAAATACTGCTTTTGTTGGGTATATGCAAGATGAAATGCAGATTACCATTTCGTTTTATAAATGGTTTATAATTTGTTTTCCCTTGGCGCTCTTGTTATTAATATGTCTCTATTTTATGTTTACTAAATTTCTTTTTCCAAATCAGATTAAATCAAATCCTGAAATTGATCTATTCATTCAGGAACAATTAAATAAATTGGGTGTTTGGACGCTATCAGAAAAAAGGGTTTTTATTATTTTTTTAATGACCGCTTCACTCTGGATGACAAAAGATCTGATCGTTGGTATTTCAGGATTAAGGATTAACGATACAATCATTGCTTTGTTAGCAGCAATAGCTCTGTTTTGCACCCCTTCTGGTGTATCGAACGTGGGTGATCCTGGAATAAACAATCCTGAAGAGGAAAATACAAATGTTATGAATAATCTTTTGGATTGGAGAGATACGAAGAATATGGCCTGGGGTATATTGTTAATGTTTGGTGGAGGATTGGCATTAGCTAAAGCAATGGAAAATGCCGGTGTCATGAAATTAATCGGCGAAGGAATTGCAAATTATGCACCAGATAATCGATTTTTATTAATTTTATTAGTTGCAACTATTTCAATTTTTTTGAGCGAAGTAATGAGTAACATCGCACAAGTTATTGTCATGGCGCCGATCTTAGGTTCTTTGGCAATAGCGATGGGAATTTCTCCTTTAGTGATTGGATTACCAATGGCACTAGCTGCAAGTTGTGCTGGAATGTTGCCGATGGGAACGCCACCAAATGCTATCGTATTTGCTAGTGGTAAAATTCCGCTAAAGCGAATGTTAAAAGCTGGATTTGTTTTAAATTTAGTTTGCATTTTGATAATCAGTCTTTTTTGCTATTTTTTACTTTGATTATTTCATTAGAAGAAAAAATTGATTATTTAAATGGGATCCTACTTTATTAAATTGTTATGAATTAAAGTTTACCATCTAGGGTACTGAAATTTGATGCAATTGGCAATCAATAGAATTGAGCTTGAAGAATTAAATGAAGATCTTTATAAGCACAAGAATTCAGAATTCAATTGCATTCAGAATGGTGGAATACGAAACAAGGCAGATTACCCTACTGGCTCGAGCTATAAATGATTCAAAAGCATAAATCCTATATCAAAATTGGATTTCGGAGGTCGATCAACTCCCAGATCCTGAGATTTGCTTACTATCTAAAAAAAAAGGGGCAACCCGTTCAAAGATGCCCCTTCGATCCATAGATAGGGTTATTTTGTATCCATGGCAAAAGCTATGTAAAGCTAAAACGATCTGAAGCTTAGAAATCCAGTGTTTAAAAATATTTGCAAAAGCAGGGTAGATGATATACCATTATTTCTGTTATATATAAGTAGTTAATGGATAAGCTGCTTTAAAATAGGAATTTAACTAAAGTTTGCGTATTTTACTAAGAACCAAACTCCACTGATTTTAAATGGGTGTTTAAAATTAATTTTGAGCATAGGAATCTTATTTAGCAATGGATATTCAAAGCTTTAGTAGCTCAATTTTTTGTCAGGATTTTATGGGTTTTGATCTGCCGGCAATATTTCAAGTCCTAAATTTTATAAATCAATAGTATTTTTGCATAAAATTATAAAGATGGCAAGTAATCATGAAATCGACTACCGGATATTCGGAGAAGAGATGCAATATGTTGAAGTTGAGCTAGATCCAGGTGAAACCGCGATTGCTGAGGCAGGTTCCTTTCTAATGATGGAAGACGGTATTCGGATGGCAACTATTTTTGGAGATGGAACCCAACAGGAAACTGGTTTTATGGGCAAAGTGTTTTCTGCAGGAAAGCGACTTTTGACGGGTGAAAGTTTATTTATGACAACCTTTACTAATGAAGGTGGTGGAAAAGCAAGGGTGAGTTTTGCTTCTCCATATGCAGGTAAAATTATCCCGCTTGATCTTAGTTTATTAGATGGAAAAGTAATTGCTCAAAAGGATTCATTTCTTTGTGCAGCCATGGGCGTATCTATAGGTATTGAATTACAACGTAAATTAGGAACCGGTATTTTTGGAGGCGAAGGTTTCATTATGCAAAAACTGGAAGGGGATGGAATGGCTTTTGTTCATGCCGGGGGATTCGTCAAAGAATTAAATTTAGGTGTTGGTGAAACACTCCGGATAGACACAGGATGTGTCGTAGCATATACCAATAGAGTTGATTTTGATATCGAATTTATTAAAGGGATTAAGAATATGGTTTTCGGTGGAGAAGGACTATTTTATGCTGTTCTAAGAGGACCTGGAAAAGTCTGGATACAATCTTTGCCAATAAGTCGACTCGCTGCCCGTATTATGCAATATGGAGGCATGAGAAGAAAGGAAGAAGGTAGTATACTTGGAGGTTTAGGAAATATATTAGATGGTAATTAATTTTGTACTTCTGCAGTAGTCATTAGACTTTTGCTTTCTTGTAAACAGGCACCGTAGAACAAGGTTCTCCAAACATAATAGAGCTTGCATATGGTTTTAAGAGTCGGGTAATTTCTAAATATGCCGAAGCTGGAACTTCTTTTTCGCTGCAACCTTTAATGACTATTTTAGCATCCATGTATTCTTTTGGATCTATGGATTTTATTTTTTGACGATAAAAGTTTCGTAAATATTCATCTTTGTTGCCATACGCCACATCCAAAGCAAAGGATTCTGCGTGACTTGCAACCAGCATATATGCCCAAGTAGGAATTATTGCATCGGTTGAACAAAAAACAGTTAAATAACAATTCTGATATTGATCCCAATGATGCTCCTTTAGTGCTTTTCGAAAATCCATTTCTTTGAGTATTAATCCTTGAAATAGATAGTCTTTTAAATCAAATTCTTTAATTTCATGGTTAGGAAAGAAATCTTCCAGCTTAATGGTAACCAGTCCACTCTGGTTTACCCGATTTATTAAAATGGGTTCGCTATTCATTTTCGGATTCTAGAATAGTTTCACTCGTAGGAACATCCAATGCAACCGTTTCTTCAATTGGAGCGGGTTCACCAATTTCATTTTCAATACTTGCAAAATCTTTCAATTTTGGTAGATCTGCCATATTTTTAAGTCCAAAATACTCCATAAAACGTTGGGAGGTACCTAATAAAAATGGTTTTCCAGGACCTTCTGATCTGCCAACAATTTCGACTAATTCTTTTTCCATTAATTTTTGAATCGAATGGTCTGAATTTACACCGCGAATTTGTTCGATTTCTGATTTCGATATAGGCTGTTTATATGCAATAATTGCTAATGATTCCATTGCTGCTTTTGATAATTTTTTTCGATTCGTTATCTTAATGTGTTCAGCAACTACTTGAAAATGAGCTGGTTTTGATAAAAATTGGTATCCTCCAGCAATTTCTTTTAGCTCAATTCCAAAACTATCATCGCCATAGCGTTCTGTAATCTGAAAAATAGCATCCTCGATTTCATCGACACCCAAACTTACAGAAAGACTATTTTCAATACAATATTTTATATCAGCAGGCGAAATAGGTTGTGGTGATACAAACAATAAACTTTCAACAGCAGGTATATACGGATTGGCACTCATAAGCGCAAAATTAGATAGAATAACAGGGAAAGGAATGAAAAGTTATAAGAGAATTTTGAAATTCAATTTTTATGACCAGGTTCCGAAGCGAATCCACAGCTTTAGCATTTGAAATGTTTATGAAAATATGGTTTGGATTCAATTTAGAACGGATTCCGTTGAGAACCATAATTTATCAATTCTTCTAATTTGCTATTACCGCTTTTAAAGTCCTTAATTTTACAGACTATAGAATAAAAAAAGATCTCAGGTGGATTCTGTGTTTTTATGTTTAAATGTGCTTAAATAATTATATATAAACATTTTATATATTACGTTATTTTATAATTAAAAGATTTTGATAAGGGCTATCTTTGATTTCAATAAATCCATATTTCAGATTCGAGTGTTTAAACTATATTGAGTCGATTAAAAATACACTATGAGTAAGTTTAAAACCATTTATGTATGTTCCAACTGCGGGGTAACATCACCAAAATGGGTGGGAAAATGTCCATCCTGTGATGAATGGAATACATATATAGAAGAAGTTACAACCAAAGAAACGAAGTCATCCTCAAAAAATGCCTGGAAAGAACTTGCACAAGGATCCAGTAAATCTATGTCTTTAAGTCTTGAAGATATTCATATTGAAGATATGGAGCGAATTACCACCGGGGATCCTGAATTAGATCGTGCTTTAGGAGGTGGCTTGGTAAAAGGTTCAGTTACTTTATTAGCAGGCCAACCTGGTATTGGTAAATCAACATTGTTACTTCAAATGGCACTTTCTGTCAATGTTGACAAGGTATTGTATGTATCTGGGGAAGAAAGTGAACAACAAATTAAATTAAGAGCAGAGCGTATTCAAAGATCTCAAACTTCTTGTTTTTTATATGCTGAAACGAATATCCTTTTAATTTTAGCGGAAGCTGGTCGTTTAAAACCCGGCTTACTAATTGTTGATTCTGTTCAGACTTTAATTTCTGATGAATTAGAATCTGCGCCAGGTACTATTTCACAAATTCGGGAATGTAGTCACCAATTGATAAGATATGCAAAGGAAAATGAAACTCCGGTATTTATTATCGGGCATATTAATAAGGAAGGCGACATTGCGGGTCCTAAATTATTAGAGCATATGGTCGATACGGTCCTCCAATTTGAAGGAGATCGCTTATATGCATACCGTATGTTGCGCACTTTAAAAAACAGATTTGGTTCAACAGATGAAATGAGTCTTTATGAAATGCAATCTAATGGTTTACGTCCCATTACAAATCCATCGGAACTTTTATTGTCGCAACATGAAGAAAAATTAAGTGGCTCGGCAATCAGTGCAACGATGGAAGGTCAGCGTCCATTATTGATTGAGACACAAGCTTTGGTTGGAGCTGCTGTCTATTCAACTCCGCAGCGTGTTGCAAATGGTTTTGATGCCAGAAGAATGTCATTACTGTTGGCAGTTTTAGAAAAGCGATGTGGTTTTTATTTTGGCCAACAAGATGTCTTTCTCAATCTTGCAGGAGGTATTAAAATCAGTGATCCTGCTTTGGATCTGGCAGTCATTGCAGCCATGATTTCATCTCTCGAAGATAATGCCTTGCACCGGCAAATTTGTTTTGCAGGAGAAGTTGGGCTATCTGGTGAAATACGCGCCGTTTCTAAAATCGAACAACGTGTACAAGAAGCTGCAAGACTGGGCTTTAAAGCAATTTGTTTGTCTAAGTATAATTTAAAAGGATGGGATCCTGAAAAGTATAAAATTAAAATTGTTCCATTAGCTACGGTGAATGAATTATATGAGAAGGTATTTTCTAAATAATGGTTGTATGATAAGTTAAATTTTAGTTTATTTTGCTAAACTATGAAATCTTAAACGCTCCAAATTTTCGTTGTTTCAGTATTAAAAAAGCTTAGAAATGAAGTCCATTTGTGTTTGTATGCTGGCTTTTTTATGCATTTAAAATGAACATAGCTATTTGATCTTCTTGATTTTTACATTCGAAGTGGCAACAGTAATTTGCTTCTTCAGGTTTGTAAATTTTATTATTCCGATTCAATGCTCATCTTTGCATTTTATGTTCACTAAGAATCGATTGTTTTCCACAGCCTCCAAATTATCCCATTTAACGGATGCACAACTTATATGGGTTGCACTGCTAATTAGTTTGCCAGCTTTTTTAATACATCTTGGTGCTGTTGCATTTATAGGGGATGAGGCAATCCGTAGCTTAGTTGCCTACGAAATGAACCTATCTGAAAATTATTTGGTCCCTACTTTAAATGGAGAAGCTTATTTTAATAAGCCTCCATTATTTAATTGGTTTATTATCCTGATGTCTGAATTATTTGGATTTTATGGAGAATGGCCTACCAGAATGGTGACGATTTTCTTTTTAAGTTTATATGCCTGGACGATATTTTATTTTATTAGAAAGCATTTCGATCAATTGACAGCCATATCAATGACATTCATGATGCTTACATGTGGAAGGATTTTAGTTTGGGATAGCATGTTAGGTTTGATTGATATTTGCTTTTCCTTCATAGTGTATTTGAATTTTATGGTGATTTACCATTATCGCCAGAAGGAAAAGTGGCTGCCTTTATTTATTCTTTCATATTTACTTTGTTCGATAGCATTTTTGTTAAAAGGAATACCCGCAATTGTTTTTCAGGCTATATCTATAGTTACGGCTTTGTATTTATTCGGTGAATTAAAACTAAAACTTTTCTCAAAGGAGCATTTAATAGGTATACTCATCGGGGTCATTCCAATTTTAGTGTATTATTTTAGCTATGCCTATTATGTTTCACTCCACACGGTGATTCAGGTTTTAATAGAACAATCAATGCAGCGCACTGCTACACATCATGGATTGTATAAAACGTTTATTCATTTGTTTACATTTCCATTTGAACAAGTGTATCATTTTCTTCCATGGTCGGTTTTACTTGTGTTTATTTTTCATCCAAAGTTTTTAATTTGGGTAAATAGTCAAGCATTTATACGATTTAATTTTTGGATGATGGTCGCTAATTTACCGGGTATATTGGTTGTCAGTCGAAGTTTATCCAAGATATCTTTTAATGTTTGTACCAATGTTTAATATTACTATGTTTTACATTTTGCAGCAAACTAAATTATTAAATTCATGGTATTGGAATCGAATTCATATTTTATTTTTAATATTTCTTTTAATTGCTGCAAATTTTATTTTATTTTTTCCTTTGGATTCTAGAATACAATATGTTGATGGGGTTCTATGGATTTGGTTAGCGAGCACTATACTTATTATTTTTGCAATTCTTGGACTCCTGGGTGACGAGCGAAGGATGGTTTTGTGGTTTGCAATTGGGATCTTAATTTTGCGATTAACATTTAGTGCGGTCGTATTGCCAATTAGAGCACAAACTTGTTCAGAAAATAAATGTCGGGAATCCTGTTTGGCGATGCGTACTAAATATATAGGAAATACGTGGTATATTTATGACACTACCCAAATTCATCAGGTGGCAAGATTTTATACAACCTATTTTGGTAGTGAAATTATTAGAAAAACAAAAGATCCCGAAATAAAAAATGGAATTTATTTAGTAGATTTAAATTTGTATCCTGATTTTAAAGGAAGAATTGTTGATACACTTCTTCTTGAAAAAGGAGAGATCATTCAACTTATGAAAAATGATTAAAGAATGCAGCTGAAATTATCTATTGTTGTTTGTGTATATAATGAAGAACAGAACATTCTTCCATTAATTGAGAATATTAATCGGGCAATTCAGGACATTGATTATGAAATATTATTTGTGGATGATGGATCTACGGATTCAACATTGCAAAAATTAAAGCAAATACAAAATAGTCGATTAAAGATTATTGAGTTTCGAAGAAATTATGGTCAAAGTGCTGCCTTGGCAGCAGGTATAGAATATGCAACTGGAAATTGGATAGCGACCATGGATGGTGATTTGCAAAATGATCCTGAGGATATTCCCAGAATGTTGAAAATTGCAGAGGAACGCAACCTGGATATGTTAGCTGGTATTCGGCAAAAAAGGCAAGATGGTTTTATGCTGCGAAAAATACCTAGTAAAATTGCAAATTGGATGATCCGAAATGCATCGGATGTGCATCTTCATGATTATGGATGTACCTTAAAAATATTAAAAGCAGATCTTGCAAAAAGTCTTGGAATATATGGTGAATTGCATCGCTTCATTCCGGTTTTAGCAGATCTTGAAGGAGCCCGAATGGATGAAACGCCCGTGAAACATCATGCACGTACTTTTGGCTCTTCGAAATATGGAATTAATCGAACCATGCGTGTTTTTAGTGATCTATTATTAATTTTATATTTGAAGCGGTTCAGGCATAAGCCTATGCATCTATTTGGTGGATGGGGGGTATTATTGACAGGACTTGGTTCTGCTATTATGTTTTATTTATTAGGTGAAAAATTATTAGGACATGATATTTGGGGTCGACCTATATTAATTTTGGGTACCATATTAATAATGGCTGGTTTGCAATTAATCGTACTTGGTATTTTATCAGAAATGCAAGTGCGAACGTATTATGAATCCCAGGGTAAAAAAACGTATCGGGTACGTCATATTTATCAAAATGGATTGCGCAACACATGAGTGTCAGAATTCCAAAAATACGAATTCCGGGATGGTTTAAAATTTGTCTTAAAATAGCCGTTTCGATTGCCATTGTTTTACTTATTTTACGAAAAATTGATGAGCGATTATTATTTGAATTAATTCGTACGGCAAATCCAGGATTTATTTTATTAGCAATATGCTGGTTTATAATATCAAAATTAATTTCTGCGATTCGATTTAGTGGATTTCTTCAAACCCAGGGAATAATGCTTACAGTGAAGCAGAATCTTCGTTTTTACTGGTTAGGAATGTATTATAATTTATTATTGCCTGGCGGTGTGAGTGGAGATGGATATAAAATAAAAGTATTGATGGATACTTTCAATAAACCTTTTAAGAGATTGTTTTCAATCTTGCTGATAGACCGGATTACCGGTGTGTTCGCTTTACTTCAAATCTGTCTTTTGATGTTTCTTTGGATACCCCAATTACAAGGCTATTCCTATATTTGTTTTCCAGGTTTGATTTTGAGTTTTGTGGGTTTATGGTTAATTTTTAAATGGTTTGGTGAGAATTTATCATCTATATTATTGAAAACGAGTTTACAGTCTTTAGGCGTGCAAGGGGCTCAAACCTTAGCTGCATTAGCACTGGTATTTGCCTTAGGACAACAATCACAATGGGCTGGATATCTAATTTTATTTTTAATTTCATCCCTGATTGCCATGGTTCCATTTACTATTGGTGGTGCCGGAGCAAGAGAACTTACATTTTTATACGGTGCAAGTTATTTAGAACTTCAATCTGAAAAAGCGGTAGCCATAGGATTTTTATTTTATCTGATATCTACTGCTGTATCTTTGTTTGGAATGATTTTTAGTTTTAAGAGAGGAGTATTAGAAAATTAGTGCGCAATGAAAATTTTGGTTACTGGTGCAGCTGGATTTATAGGATCACATGTATGTGAACGTCTATTGAAACAAGGACATGAAGTCATTGGTATTGATAATTTTGATACTTTTTATAGTCTGGAAATTAAAGAGCAGAATATTCAATATTTAAATACACAAAGTAATTTTAAATTATATAGGATAGACATTCGCAATGTGGAAGCGCTCTATGAAGTTTTTTCAAATAATCAAATACAGGCAATTATTCATTTAGCCGCAAAAGCTGGTGTCAGACCTTCCATATTGCAGGTTCACGATTATATGGAAGTGAATGTTTTGGGATTAACGAATTTGTTAGAATTATGCAAGACGTTTCAGGTAATGCGATTTATTTTTGCATCCTCTTCTTCAGTTTATGGCAATCAGAGAAAAACTCCATTTGAAGAAACAGATGATGTCAGTTTTCCAATATCTCCATACGCAGCCTCCAAACGAAGTGGTGAATTAATATGTTATAGTTATCACCATTTACATGCAATTAAAATTGCTTGTATGCGATTATTTACAGTGTATGGTCCTCGACAACGACCCGATCTTGCTATTCATAAGTTTATTGAATTGGCTATGCGAAATGAGCAAATAGAATTGTATGGGATTGGAGACACGATGCGTGATTATACATTTGTATCAGATATAGTTTCAGGAATCGAAGCGATTACTATGCAACCCGGTTTAGAGTTTGAAATTTTTAATTTAGGAAATGGGAATCCAATTAGTTTAGTCGACATGGTGCGAGGATTAGAAGTGGCTTTGGATAAAAAGATACCTATAAAATATATTGAAAAGCAGGCAGGTGATGTGGATCAAACGCATGCATCCATTCAGAAGGCGGCTGACTATTTTGGTTATAAGCCACAAGTAAGCTTTGAACAAGGGATCAAACAATTTGTCGATTGGTATCGGAAATGACTTATTGACAGTATTATTCAATTGAATTATTATTGTCAATTTTGTTTTAGTGCCTGCATTTTTTAGAATTGGACAAACGGTCTTTCAATAGTGTATTGAAATGGGATTAAAGATTAAAGAAAATGCTAGTCAATGGAATGTGAGGCCATCCATTCAAGTTGTTAAATATTAGACATGGAAATGGGAAAATTTGACGCCTTTATTAAAACAAGTTCTATTGAAAACTTCAAATAACGAGAATAAAATTGATGCACGGGAGTCCGAATATTTGTACACAAATCATTCTCAAATTCCGGATGCAGGGATTGGATTATTTACTGCTATTGATATTTATAAAGATGAAATTATTGCAATTTTTAAGGGAAAAATATTAACCGATGCTGAAGCAAGGAGACGAGCAAAGGACGGAAATGATAGATACTTTATTAATTTGCTAAATGGAAGTATCATGGATTCGATGAACGCAAAGTGTTTTGCTAAATATGCAAATGATGCCAATGGATTATCAAAATCGAATTTTAAAAATAATGCGGTTATAACCTTAGATGATAATGATAAAGTTTGTATTGTGGCTATTAAAAACATAAAGGCAGGTGAAGAATTATTTTGTAGTTATGGTAAAAAATATTGGAAAAAGCATAGTTGAATGATTGTTTATATGCATGTTTTTTATCATGATCGTTCTGGATCATCCAAGGAAAACTATTTGCACAATTTAGTACTTACATAAAGAATAATGTGAACTTGTATATTCAAGATGGTTTCAAAGAGTATATTGAGGTTAAATATATTGGCAGAATTCAATTCGTCAGAAGACTTTAATACATTTCAATTTGCTATGAATCATATTTCAAACTGATATATATCATGCTATTGCTTCGGTTTCTGGTGATATTTGTTAAAATTGAAGTATATGGACCAAACGCATATTCACCTGATAATTACTCACCTTCCGATTTTTGGTTCTATTTTAGGTGGGTTTGTACTGGCGCATGGAGTCTGGACAAAAAGTAATCAAACAAAAATTGCTGCTTATAATCTTTTTATTATTTCCTCCATTGGCGCTGGAATTGCCTATTTAACTGGAGAAGCTGCAGAAGAAACTGTTGAAAATTTACAAGGTGTTGTCGAAACAACCATAGGGCAACATGAAGATTTTGCATTGTTTGCGTTAATTTCATTAATTGTGCTTGGACTTTCTTCTATTTTAGGGTTATATCTGACTTTGAAGGAATCTCTATTGACAAGAAAAATCGCATTTATAATCTTATTGGTTTCTATAATTAGCTTCGGATTGGTGGCCAGAACAGGCTATTTAGGTGGCCAAATTAGACATACTGAAATCAATTCTTCAACAAATGGTAATCCAACACAAATGGAGAAGGGTGGTGACGAAGATTAATTATTGTAACTCAGCTTCAAAGACAATTGTACAATAAAACATCCTTTCCTTTTTGACATTAATTTTTTTTTTGCTTAAAGTCATGACCTGCAGTTGGATGCTGAATTTCAGTCTATGAAGTAACTTATGGAAGCAAAAAAATTCTATTGTTTCTCGTTTTATTAATTTGTTTGAGTTTTGGGAATAAAAGCGTCAATTAATTGGCTTGCTGTTATTGACAATGAGTTTAGTTTATATCGTTGAATGCTGTTAATTTGTTTGTTGACTCGGTTGACAAATGAGGTCTAGTTAGCATTATGGGTGCAAAAATTTTGGCAAAATGTAAATATTTCAGAAATTGAAAGAGAGAATTGTGAAATTAAGAATTGTTAAAATATACTGTCAAACCTAAAAATTCGTTTATTTCTATGATGGGTTTTATGCCAGTGAAATTTGAAGCAATATTTCGAACTTCATCAAACTAAATGAAATAAGTAAAACAATAAAAAGGGCATAGAAATGATATCCAAAACAAGAATTACAACTATTTATAATTGCTCCTTAGAGCGGGCTTTTAAGACGCCCATGTTATGTGATGTTTCAAAAGTGCATACTGGATACGGACCAATGCCAAAAGTCACGCATTGCACAGATGATGAAAATTGGGGTAAACCCGGTTTTAGTAAAAAGGTATTTGTAGCCCAATCATTTACTCAAAATGGAGGCTGGGCTTCTAACGATAAAGTTATTGAGCGAATTGAAAATCAATATTGGAAAATAGAAGTTAGTGAATTTCAGTCCTGGATGTTGGGGTTTTCAAAATTTGTAGGTGAATGGAAAACAACAGAACTTGAACCGGAAAAAATATTAGTCGAATATTCCTATGCTTTACATTCTGATATTGATTTACTGTATCCAATAAACTGGTTATTTACTAAAACCTTCTGGAGAATTTATATGAAAAGAGTTTTAGAGAACATTAGAATTTTGGCATATCATAATGAACCCTATCTCTATACGTAGTAAGAGCCAGAGTTACAAGCTGAATTTACTCAATCCAACAAATCAAAGATTTTCGTTTGCAATTTTCTATATCTAGGACTTATCATCATTTAATTCTCGGTTTGAAGCGGTAACAAATAGTGAGTAGAGGATGATTGCTTTCACCTTAGACACGAGTGTAGCACTCTAATAGTTTGTGCATGTTAAACACTTTTTGAGGAAGGTTAGTTTCCAGCTAGCGGTTTTGTCTAACCTATGATTTGGCACTACCTAGTATCCGAATATTGCTATATATCATTAACCTGATAATTTTAGTATAAGAAATACTGGAAATATCAAATACCAGGTATTATTTTTGGGCTTCTTTTATCAAAATACTTCATTAAGGAAGTCTCAATATGAGAAGAAAATGAACGCATTTCCACTTGCATTAAATGAATTAAAGCGCATTTTGCAACAATAAGAAAATTTTATTTTTATGGCTATAGTAAACGTTTACCTTACATTTAACGGCAATTGCCTTGAAGCATTTAATTTTTACAAATCGATTTTCGGTGGAGAATTTCCATATACTGGAAGATTTAAGGATATGCCTCCACAAGAAGGAGTGCCACCATTGACGGAGGAGTTTGGTGAAAAAATTATGCATATTTCATTACCGATTAGTAGTGAAACCATGCTTATGGGCAGTGATATTGGTGGACCCTGGGCATCTAATTTTATACATGGTAACAATTTTTCTATTTCTGTAAATACAGAAAGTGCACAAGAAGCGGACAAACTGTATAAGGGCCTTTCTGAAGGTGGCCATGCGACCATGCCCATGAGCAAGACTTTTTGGGGTTCGTATTTTGGGATGCTATCCGACAAGTTTGGTATTAATTGGATGGTAAGTTTTGATGAAACTCCGAATAATTAATTCCGGTATTAAGAATTTGGAGTCCATAATTTATGCAATAATTTGTTTCTTTTACTTTAATAATTTCGATGTATTGAATTTCGTTAATTTATTTTGTATTTTTATTTATGTTGAATACTTCTACGGTAATTTCAAATTGAGAAATGCCATTGCATCTATAAGTTAAGAATTAAATTACCATGATATTACCAGAAATTGAATTTGATTTTTTATTTTTTTGAATCAAAACATTTAATGCATGCTTTTTAAAAATTTAAAATCAAACTTAGATATATCGGACAGTGAGTTTGACTTAATTTATCCTAAAAAAATTAAGCAAGCATCTGAATTCCATTTTACACCAATTGAAATTGCAAAGATTGCCGCACATTATCTTGCGGATAGTAAAGATACAAAGGTATTAGATGTAGGTTCTGGTGCTGGTAAATTTTGTATGATTGGTGCCGCCTGTACAAAAGCTTCTTTTCATGGTGTCGAGCTGCGGAAGAATCTATTCAATACTTCCAATAGAATTTCAAAGCAGTTTAATTTGACAAACGTATATTTTACGAATTCAAATATTAATACTATTGATTTTAAGAACTTTGATGCAGTTTATTTTTTTAATTCTTTCATTGAAAATATTTTTCCCTTGGATCGCATTGATGCTTCCATTGAATTAAGAAAAGATCTATATTTAGAGTATTCGCATTATGTTAAAACGCAACTTGATTCAATGTCGATTGGTACTAAATTAGTTACTTATTTTAGTTTTCTAAAAGAGGTACCAGATAGTTTTGAAATTCAGTATTGTTTATTCGGAGAGAAACTTAAAATGTGGAAGAAAATTTCTTGATAGTTGTTGTCAACTTTATCTTATTTTTGCTTGACAAACTCTTGATTCTTTAATTTTATTGTTTATATTTAAGAAACAATAAAATTACTTATTTTATTAGTAAATGATTAATATAATATTTTTATTACTTTGCTTTAAATTTGAAACTTTATTCTAATAATTAATTGATTATGAATCCAATTTTAAGAAACATTTTAGCCGTAGTAGTCGGCGCCATTTTAGGAAGTGTTGTAAATATGGGATTCATCATGGTGAGTGGTTCCATTATACCGCCTCCTGACGGAGCTGATGTTACAACAATGGAGGGCTTAAAAGCATCCATGCATTTATTCCAACCAAAACATTTTATCTTTCCTTTTTTGGCTCATGCTTTTGGAACTTTTGTAGGTGCCTTTATTGCTGCGAAAATGGCCATTCGTCAAAAGATGATCTATGCAATGGGTATAGGTGTTTTTTTCTTGATTGGAGGAATTACAAATATTTTTATGCTTCCTTCACCTATTTGGTTTACGGTTTTGGATTTGGTAGTTGCCTATATCCCGATGGCTTATATAGCAGGCAAATTTGCTGATAAACAGTAATAATTTAGGAAACCGGGATAGTTTGTCATAAGGAAACAGCACTCTTCATTTTTAAGATGGCATGTCTTTTCTACTTATACTCCTTTTTTCCTTTTGCAGTTATTTCGCTGATTTCTGAATTTTTAATTTTAAAATTTTATCGAAAGATTAAAACTTTTGGATTCCTGATCAATAGTGATTTATTTGATGATTTAGTGAAACTAGATTTCTTATAGGTATGTAAGCTTTTTACTATACTAGCTGTATATTGATTTTGATGAAAATCTGCTTTAATATCAAATTTGGGTTCTGGAATTGAGTAGTTTGGAAAATTGTTAATTAGCAAATTGAGCATATTGCATGGCGTCTTATAGATTTTATATAGTAGTCCATATATTGACCATATACTTATTGGAATGAACAATAATTTTCAGCTGCAAATAATTTAAAAAAGTGTTTGCTATGCTGGTTAATTTGTAAATTTTTATTTGTTTTTTTTAAATTGGTAGATAAAAGGAATTTGTAGCTTCATATTGAAGGCTTTTCTAAAATATTTGATACGCTTCAGGGGTATACTAGAAAAACCAATTGACTTTTAGTCTGTTATAACCAAATAACTATCAACTTTTTTGTGCTTTTTAATTTGCAATGATATTTTAAGAGATAGTATAATCATGGGTAATCAAAAAATGGAGCAACATTTGGGTGAATAGATTTGTGCCTTAGTCAATAGTTTTACAGTTCGATATTTTGTAACCTTGCAAAATCAGACGTAGGCAAGAATTATAAATCTAAATTAAAAGAGGCTTCTTCTTTAGTATCGGTATTATATTTGTCCGTTAATTTCAAAGTTAATTAGGAAACAATTTATCTGTTAGGCATTAAAAATCAGGATATGAAATTCAAAAAAATGACTCCAATGATTTGGACCTCAGAAATGGATTTGACAATTGCATTTTATACTGAGGTCTTAGGTTTTGGTTGTACAGATCGCAATGATGAGTGGGGTTGGGCGGTTTTACATCACAATGCTATTGAAATCATGGTTTCCAGGCCAAATGAACATACCCCTTTTGGGGGTCCGGTATTTACGGGATCATTTTATTTTGTAATTGAAGATATTGATGCACTTTGGGAATTACTAAAAGAGCAAACTTACATTGCATATCCAATTGAAGACTTTGATTGGAATATGAGAGAATTTGGTATTTTTGATAATAATGGGTATTTGCTGCAATTTGGGCAAGAAATTTTAAACGATACAAGTTTAGAGGAGGAATAAGCTAGATTTAGAATTTAAAGATCTACAGGCTGTAAATGGGTTCATTCTGTTGAACTATTTATAGTCCCGTCGAGGCTATTTGAATATTTTTTAAATGTTGAATGTGAAGTATATTTTACTAGCAGGAAGTAATGGAATAAATTTTTTATTGTAATTTAAGTTGCCAAATTTATGAAATTAGGATTCATTGCCATGTATTGTACTATTTTTTTTAACTTTATAAATGCTCAGGTTCATCTTGGGCCAGGCCAAACCTTTTCAAATATTGAACCTGCAGTAAAAGCGGGTGTAATTCATCCGGGAGATACCGTATATTTACATAAGGGTTCATATGCTGGGTATCAACTTATTTCATTTTTGAAAGGAAGTCCGGGAAATTGGATTGTTATTCGAAGATTTGAGAATGACCTCATTGATATCTCTGGTGGTTGGCAGTTTGTAAGTTGCGAGTATATCAAATTTGAGTTTCTAAATTTTAAAGCTAATGTAAAGTATCCTGCAAGACTTTTTAGTGTGGATAATGGTGGTAGTTGTTTCACTCAATCAAACAACATAAAAGTAGATAGTTGTTATTTTTCAGACGTGACAGATCCTTCAGCGATAGCTGCTTTTAAATTTGGTGGTGTGGATAATTTTGAAGTTACAAATAATGTGTTTAGGGATTTTCCTGTTTGTAGTGCTATGGATTTTAATGTTTGTCATGATGGTATCATTAGTGGAAATTTAATAGTAAATTGTCTTACAGGGGGACATATCAAAGGTGGAGCGTCGAATATAACGATGCAGCGGAATATTTTTATGAATGCATCAAAAGCTCCTTGGGTAGCTTTTGAATTAGGAGGCGATACCGGAGCCCAATTTTATTGCGTCAATGATAGTTTCGAAGTAAAAAATTTGAAATTTTATTCGAATCTTGTAATAGGAGGATATCGGGGCGTTTCCTTATCCTCAGCAACAGATTGTAAAATAGTAAATAATACGTTTTATAATTGTTCTCAAGCAACCCTGAGATTTCTTACCACAAGTGTTCTATATCCAAAACTTTTCAGAAATAGAGTTGAAAATAATATTTTTGCTTTTGGCAGTTCGGCATATTTTAATGGTAGTATTCAAGCAACTGGATCTGTTACCTTTCTTAAAAACATCTACTATAGTATCTTCAATGCTTCATTTAATGGTCCTTATTGGGATACCCCTGATTTAGATGCAATCAAAGATCGTAATCCAATGAATTTTGGTTCAAATAGTCCTATGTTTAAAGACACAAGTAATTTTGATTTTACGTTAAAAGCTGGAAGTTCGGCTATCGCAAATGCTGCAAATGTGGCGGAACCCGTGTATGATTTTTATGGAAATCCATTTTCAGTATCTGCTCGTTCAATAGGTGCTATTGAATATGGTGGTGTAGTGAATACAGATTCACATTTAGTTTCCGGGACAAATTTTAAAATTCAAATATATCCAAATCCATCCCAGGATTATATCTTTGTTACACAAACTTCAAAAGAATCATTTTTTGAGATTTTTTCATTTGCAGGTGTAAAAGTGTTAGATGGAACTACGAATCAAATAATTCAAATTTCAAATTTAGCATCTGGTATTTATTATTTAAAACTTAATTCTCAGGTTTTCAAATTATTTAAACTGTGATATTTAATATTTTCATTATCAAATTCAGTAAAACTATTTTATTGATTCTGGAATAATATATTAGGTCATGTAAATTGGAACCTCATTGAATTCATCTGCTTGTTTTTCGTCTAAAAGAAAGTCCTTAATAGCCATCAACATGGCTTTGTTTGCAGTGAATAATTCCCGATTAAAATTAATAGCGGTGGTTAAGTCCAAATCCTCTAAAGGAGCAGTTTGTGCTTTTTTATAGAATTCATTTAGGGCTGTACTATAGTTATTTTGAATATCATTGTAAATGTTTCTTAAAATTTTAAAATTCGCAGTTTTTTCTTTACGCATGAGTTCATTTAATTGGAAATATAATTTTTTAGTTTCATTTTGATGATGTAAGAAGAATTCAAATTTAATATCTTTAGAAGATCGCATTAAGTTATTAATATTACTTCCAATATCTTTCATACTTTTTACGGCATGCATTGCACTTCTTACCGCAGAAATTAGTTGATTTAATTCCGAATTATACTCACCTTGTAATTTTACCCTTAGAGCAAGGTAAAACATTTGTATTTCACCTTGAAGTTGTTTTAGAAATTGATACTTTTCTTCAGGTAGTTTTTCGGAAAAATTTCGTTTCAAGTTTTTATTATTGAATTCAGGATATTCTGAAATTATAGTTGTGTCAATTTCAAATTGTGATATATTAAATAGTATGGAATTATGGATAAAATAATCGATTTCTTTTCGAATTAAATCCAACGATGATTCTGGCTCATTTACATTTGCATCTCCAAGAAAAGCAGCAGCAGATGCATCTGTATCTTTGAAAAACCATTCTAATAGTTTAGTATAGGGGTTTAGAAATGGTAAAAAAAGAAAAATAGCAAATAGATTTACAAGACTGGAAAATGTAACTAAACCGATTAAAGGATCTTTGAAATTAAAAACTTCAGTAATTAACAATAATATGGGTTTCAAAAAAATGAAGGCAAGAATTGTGAGGACTACATTAAATAAAAAATTGCCTAAGGCAACCCTTTTTTTGGAAGCAGTACCACCTAAGGAGCCTAATATAATTTTTATAGTAGTACCAGCTTCAGACCCTAACACTAATGCAGCAGCTTGGGGGAAGTTTAATGCACCTGCATGAAGTGCACTCAAAGTAAGTGCCATCGTAACTGAACTTGATTGGACTACAAGCGTGATAAGAAATCCTATAATTAAAAATACATAAAGAGACATATTGGCATATTGTGAAAAATCAAATGCTTTCACCTGTTCTTCCATTGCTGTTTTCATAAAAGAAAGCCCAATAAAAAGCAAGCCAAAACCAAAGAGAAAATAGGATATATATTTATATGATTTTTTATGGCCAAGCAACATAAGCAATAAACCACCGATACAAACTGCTGGATATGCGGCTACTTCGATATTTACTTTAAATCCTAAAGTAGCTACTAACCAACTATCAATAGTGGTTCCAAGATTTGCACCTAGAATAATGGACATTGCATTTTTCATTGTAAAGACACCAGCTCCAACAAATGCTAGCACCATTAATGAAACCATAGAACTGCTCTGTAGTATTGCTGTAACGATGGCGCCCCCAGTTACAGCACCAAAACGGTTTTTAGTGATTCGTTGTAAAAATATTTTGAAATTCCGTCCAGAAAGATTTTTCAAAGATTCTTCTAATAGATACATAGCAAAAAGGAATAGTCCGATTCCTCCAGCTAATTTCATTAAATTTGTAAAAATATCCATGGAATTAATTGCTTATTTTAATGCTTGATGTCGACTATACAATTTATATATTTTGATTTATAAATTTGAAATACTATACTCAAATTTAATCGTTTATTTATTTAGGATTGGAACTATTATTTAAGTCCATTTAATTGAATTTCCTTTTATACCAGTTTTTTAGTTTCTTTACATAGCTTAATTCGGATTTCTTAGTTTCTAATTCTCCAATTAGAAATCCGATTGGTTTTAATGAATCAATATGGTCACAAACTATTTTGAACATAGCAATTAATGGAATTGCTAGAATGATGCCTGGAATTCCCCAAATTAATTCCCCCATTACTAACGAAATGATTGTAAATAAAGGGTTGATTTTAACTTGAGGACCTAAAATTATAGGTTCAAGTATCCAACCTTGAATAAGTTGAACAATTGCATACGTTACAACGATGCCACCCAATAAAGGGAAACTCGCCCCATGAACAGCTGCTACAAATACGGTTAAAGTTGTACCGGTTATATTGCCGATATAGGGTACGATTTCAAGCAGTCCGCAAAGGATTGCAAAAAAGATAGCGCTTTCAACTCCTACTACTGAAAAACCAATGCTATACATAATCCATAAGCAGACAATCATTTTTGCAAGCCCTAACAAATATTGTTGTGATACATGGGTTGCATTTAAAACTACTTGTTCCATCTCTGCTCGTTCAGAAATTGGTGAGAGTTGAAGAATAAATTGTTTAATATGGCGACGGTAGTACAGTAGAAAAGAAATATATACAAGAACTAAGATCATGGAAGTAAAAATAGAAAGTGTAGAACCTGCTAATTGAGATAAAATACCATTCATGGAAGGTTGTTGGTCTTTTAATACCTGAGATTGTTGTTCCGCGGAGATCCCTAAATGATTAAAAATAAATTCCTGAATTCGATTTATGGACTCCATTGCTTTTTCTTTAATTAAAGTTATATCATTGGTGAGTTCCGCTACTTGCCAGCCAATTAATGCAAATACAAAGCCGATCAGAAAGATAATTACAAGAACAGAACAAAAAGCAGCTAATCCTCTGGGAATTTTCTTTGATTCAAGCCAATTGGAAAATGGCAGCAAAAGAGTAGCCAATACAGCACCTATGGATAAGGGTATTAAAAAGTCTTTAGCGAAATAAAGGCCAGCAATGACCAGAAAGAGAATAATTAGTTTTTTGATAATGGATATAGAGGATATAATCATATTTAAATTTGAATTAGTACAAATCTACTCTATTAATTCTAAGTTGTTTCAGCGTTTATATTATTTTCTTCTTTTTTATCGTATGTAATTTCTAACAATAGCTTATGGAATGAAAAATCGTATTTGTAATTCAAAACTAATTTTTGCTAAGGATTATAAAATTATTAATATTCCATACCTTAAGTTTGAGATTTGGAATTTCTAATATATAGGAAATTGTATGTTGATTTACGTTTATTCTCTGGCGTATTCTCTAGAAAATAATTGGTAATTTGCTTGTGAATTTATCGATTCAGTAAGAATCATCATGTTTGTTTTTGGTAATATTTGTATTTATTTAATTTGTAAAAAATTGCAAGCAAAACGATTCGATATTTGAAAATTAGCTTTTTTATAAGTGAATTCATCGTGGTTTTGAATGCAAGAAAGGTTTTTTGATAAATCCTATTGTTTTGGTAAATGCATTGAAATTTTACGAATTCATTGTACCTAGGAACTCTGTCCAGGAGAATACCTATAATAGTTAAGAATTTGTTTAATATTTATTATATAATCTTGGCTCGGGAATATTTAATCTAATGATCAAAGAGTGAATACAATATAGAACTGTGAAATGGTATCCAAAATAGGTCTAATGCATAATTTGTTAGAATTTATTTAATCGGTGGTTCTAATAACCATCCAGGAGTCAAGTTATTTTGATTAAATTTTCAGGATGCACATTTTATTTATTAATCGAAAGTTTCAAACAATAGGGTATTCAATTTGTTTTTTAGGAGTTTAGTAGATGTTGAATTTATTATCTTTGAGAAATTTGGAATTAGATCTATTTTAAAAGAATCCAAAATATTTAAAGCATATATGGGATATAGAATAAATAAAATAGCCGTTTTAGGTTCTGGTTTAATGGGTTCAGGAATTGCCTGTCATCTTGCAGGAGCTGGCTTTCAGGTTATATTACTGGACTTAGCCTCTGAAGGAGCCAATAAAAATGCCTTTGTAAATGCTGCTTTAGAAAAAGCATTGGCCTCTAAACCAACGCCTATTTTTCATAAAAAGTTCAAGTCAAATATTCAAACTGGTAATTTTGATGATGATATACATCGGATTAAAGATTGTGACTGGATATTGGAAGTTATAATTGAGAAATTAGAGATTAAAAAATTGTTGTATGAAAAAATAGAATCGTTTCGAAGACCTGGAACGCTTATGAGTTCAAATACTTCTGGTATACCAATTCATTTTTTAATACAGGATAGATCTGACGATTTTAAAAAACATTTTTGTGGAACTCATTTTTTCAATCCTCCACGTTATCTTAAACTTTTGGAGATTATTCCAACCTCAGAAACAAAATCAGACGTTGTAGAATTTTTTATGGATTTCGGAAAGCATTTTCTCGGCAAACAAACGGTTTTATGTAAAGATACTCCCGCATTTATCGCAAATAGAATAGGCGTAGTTACCATGTCAAAAATATTTGAGTTAGCAGAAGAATTAAAGTTAAGTATATCGGATGTTGATAAATTAACAGGACCTGCATTGGGTAGGCCAAAAAGCGGAACATTTAGATTAATGGATTTAGTTGGCATTGATACTGCTACTTGGGTTGTTGAAGGTTTGCGTGCGAATTGTCCAAAGGATGAGATGGTTCAAAAACTCCAGCATCCTAAGAGTATTAATTATTTGGTCAGCCAAAAATGGTTTGGAAATAAATCTGGAAAAGGATTTTATGAAAAGACATCTCAGAAAGATGAAAAGGGAAGGCCAGTTTTTTCGGCTTTGAATTTAAATACACTGGAGTATCAGCAAGACCCAAAATCAAAATTGGAGAGTATAACTATTTCAAAACAAATAGAAAATTTATCAGCGAGAATAAAAGCTATTATAAAAATGGACGATGCAGGTGCAATGCTTGTTCGCAAGGCACTGGGTTTTTTGTTTGCTTATGCATCTCAGCGAATTCCTGAAATTACAGAAACTGTATTTGCAATTGATGAATCTTTAAAAAACGGATTTGCATGGGAGCTTGGACCTTTTGAAACCTGGGATGCTATTGGTTTTGAAGCTGGTTTGAAATTGATTGAGGAATCCGGTGAGCAGCCAGCAGATTGGATTTTGAGTATGAAAGCAGTTAATAAGACACAGTTTTATGCAACAGAGAATAGACAATTGTTTTACTATGATCATAATTCAGAGAATTACTTGCTAATACCAGGGCAACAAGATGAAATTAGGTTTCATTTATTTGATAAAAAAGCGAGTGTTTATAAAAATGATGAAGTTATTTTACATGATATTGGAGATGGTGTATTGTGTTTAGAATTTAAAAGTAAATACAATGCTATTGGCGAGGGTATTTTAAAAGGAATTCAAGAATCGATACGGATTGCTGAAGAACAACAATGGAAAGGATTAGTTATTGGAAATAATGCAACAAATTTTACTGTCGGTGCAAATTTAATGTTGGTTGGAATGATGGCATTTCAACAGGAATATGATCAACTAGATTTGGCGGTGAGAATGTTTCAGGATACTTCAATGCGTTGCAGGTATTCTTCAATTCCAGTGGTTACAGCAACTCAAGGATATGTATTTGGAGGAGGCGTTGAATTATTGATGCATTGTGATGCTTCTGTTTGTGCTGCCGAATCCTATATAGGTTTAGTAGAAGTGGGTGTTGGTATATTGCCCGGAGGTGCTGGCACAAAAGAATTTGCAGTGAGGCTTAGTGATGAATTTAAGGAAGGAGAAGTACAAATCCCTCAATTGATTCAAAGGTTTAAAACAATTGCTACTGCTTCCGTAGCTACTTCTGCTTATGAAGCCTATGATTTTGGTTATTTGGATGCCAAAAGAGATAGCGTTTGTATTCTTGGAACATCCAATATTTTCCAGGCAAAACAAAAAGTTTTGCAACTTTCAACAAATTATATTAGACCTGTACCGAGAGAAGATATTATGGTGTTGGGACAAACAGGATTAGCTGCATTGTATGTCGCTGCACATAGTTTAAAATTAGGTGGATATGCTTCAGATCATGACATAAAAATTGCTCGTAAAATTGCATATGTTTTATGTGGTGGAGATCTAAGTTATGCCCAAAAAGTAAATGAACAATATCTTTTGGATCTTGAAAGGGAAGCGTTTTTAAGTTTATGTACAGAACCTAAAACATTAGAACGAATTCAATATATGCTTGAAAACAATAAACCCTTGCGAAATTAATATGTAAACCAAACTGGCTTAATGAGGATGTTATAATTCACTTCTTTGAAAATAATTCCACGAATTTTGTGATTTCGACGTAAATTAACCCTTTGCTTTTATGTTACTATTTGAACAAAAATTGGGTTTTCAATGAAGACGGAATTCTTAACACCAGACCTTTTCCATCAGCCTGCCATTAAAAATGCAAGCATAAATGGCGTTTCATATGAAATAAAACAGGGAGAAACAATTTTAAGCTTTGTAAGGCGGCATTTTGAAAATAATACAATTCCTACCCTTTGCGATGCACCAAATCTCGAAGCATTTGGATCTTGTCGAGTATGCAGTGTAGAAGTTTCAAGGCCAGGAAATGGAGTATCCCGCACTGTTGCTGCTTGTCATACCCCCGTTGAAGAAGGAATGATCATTGCAACCGAGTCAGAATCCATTCAAAAATTAAGAAAAAATATCATAGAACTTGTCCTTACAGATCACCCATTAGATTGTCTTACCTGTGAAGTAAATGGAAATTGTGAATTGCAAGATGTGGCGGCAAGAGTAGGTATTCGGAAAGTTCGGTATCCAGAGGGTAAAAACCACCTGGATAGGGAAAAAGACAATAGTCATCCCTACATGACTTCCGATTTGTCAAAGTGTATTATGTGTTATCGCTGTGTCAGAGCCTGTGATGAAGTCCAAGGTCAATTGGTATTGTCTGTTATGGGACGTGGTTTTGATAGTCAGATTATTAAAGGGATGAATCAATCTTTTATGGATTCTGACTGTGTAAGTTGTGGTGCTTGTGCTCAGGCATGTCCGACTTCTGCGATTTCTGATGTATTCCAATCTAAAGCTTTAGTTGGACAAGATAAAGTTCGGACTGTTTGCACGTATTGTGGAGTTGGATGTAATCTTGAAGTAAGCGTTAAAAGTGGTAAAATATTAAGTATTCAAGCGCCTTTTAATGCAGATGTAAATCAAGGTCATACTTGTTTGAAAGGTCGTTATGCATTTAAATTTTATAACCATCCAGAACGACTGCAATATCCTATGATTCGTAAAAATGGAGTATTGGAACGGGTGAGCTGGGATGAAGTTTATGATTTTATCGTAGAAAAATTAACGGATATAAAGACTCAGTTTGGTCCAAATGCAATTGGAGGAGTTTCTTCTGCCCGGTGTACGAATGAAGAAAATTATTTAATGCAAAAATTTATTCGGGCTGTCATTGGCACCAATAATATTGATGGTTGTGCCCGAGTTTGTCATTCACCAACTGCTTTGGGAATGCAACGCACGTTTGGGACTGGCGCCGCAACAAATTCTATTGAAGATCTTAAACTAACTTCTGCCATTTTAGTAATTGGAGCCAATCCTACCGAAGGGCATCCAGTAACGGGTGCTAAATTAAGGCAGCATGCAATGAAAGGAAAGACTACCATTGTAATTGATCCCCGCCGTACTGAAATGGCAAAATATGCTACGCATCATCTCCAATTAAGACCAGGTACGAATGTTGCTGTTTTAAATATGATGCTCTATTATATTGTAAAACAGGAGTTATTTGATAAATCATTTATTAGTAATAGAACAGAAGGTTTTGATGATTTTAAAGAAAATATTTTAAAATTAAATATCAGCGAACTGGAAAATGTTTCCGGAGTTCCTCGCGAACAAGCAAAAGCTGCCGCAATTGCATATGCATCAGCTCCACTCGCAATGTCATTTCATGGTCTAGGGGTCACAGAGCATTATCAAGGCACCTATACGGTAATGTTAATTGCAGATTTGGCAATGATTACAGGTAATGTTGGAAAACCGGGATGCGGTGTAAATCCTTTAAGAGGCCAAAATAATGTTCAGGGAATGGCAGATATGGGCGTTCAACCTTATCAAGCAGCAGGTTATTATGATGTTACGTTGCCCGAAGTACAGGAAAAATTTAGCAAATTTTATGGAGTAGAAGTTCCATCAGAAGTAGGATTAAAAATACCAGAAATGTATAATGCTGCAATTGCAGGTCAATTTAAAGCATTATGGATAATGGGTGATGATTTGGTTCAATCAGACCCAAATACAAATAAAGTTATTAAAGCTATAAAGTCCTTGGATCTTTTAATCGTCCAGGAAATATTTATGACCGAAACAGCCAAACTAGCACATGTAGTTTTACCAGGAGCTTCATTTTTAGAAAAAGAAGGGACTTTTACAAATGGTGAACGTCGTATACAAAAAGTGCAGCAAGTAGTTAAACCAATTGGCGATTCAAAAGTAGATGGACAAATTATGGTCGATATTATGAATCGAATGGGTTATAAACAAGCGGCCTATGAAGCTAAAAGTATGCTTGAAGAAATTTGTCAGATAGTACCATTCTTTGCAGGTGTAAAATGGGATGAACTCGGTGATAACGGTAAACAATGGCCTGTCTTAGCTGATGGAACGGATACTAAAATATTACATGTTGATACATTCAAACGCGGAAAAGGTAAATTTGAATTTAAGGAATATGTAGAGTCTCCGGAGATCCTTGAAAATGCCGAAGAATTTCCATTTATCCTTACCACAAACCGTGTACTGGAACATTACAATGCTGGCACCATGACCCGTCGAACAGGTAATGTTGAAATCATTTCTGAAGATTTGGTTTTAATTAATCCAGAAGATGCTATCAGCTATCAAATTGAAGAAGGAGACCTGGTTTTAATTGAATCTGCCAGAGGTAAAATAGAAATAAAAGCACATCTTACCGATGAAGTCAAACAAGGTGTCATAAGTACTACCTTTCATTTTCCTGAATTATTTGTAAATATTGTAACTTCTGATGTTAGTGATAGCATTGCAAAATGTCCTGAATTTAAAGTCGTTTGTGTGAGAATTCAGAAAGTTGAAATGCTTGTAATGTGATTTTTTCACTTCTGCTATAGTTGATTTCAATACCACTAATATTGATTCGGTTTTATTTAAATTATATCCAAATAATCAACTAAAAAAAAGCTTGATAATGGATAGAAATTATCAAGCTTTAAATGGAATCTTACCAAAGTTAAAAGTCCTTTATTAATCTCCTTTTTCTGCTTTCATACTTATTAATTCGCCATTTGCCCGACATAACATTTCAAATTCATAACTGATTCCGTTTAATAAATCTTCAATTTTATTTGCTTCTTCAGTTTTAAATGCTTGAGAAGGCGTTGCACTATTTTCAAGATTGTTTTCAATAGACTTTCTAGGAGAATCGAAGTTAGGAGAATAATTAACTTGATCAGAAATGAGTTCGGAATTAGGACTGTCTGAACTAAGTGTAAGATTTTTAGTTTCTCTAGGATTTTGAATAATTTTTTTTAAGTAAACAATTCTTGGAACATCGATCTATTCTTTAATGTAAATGGTATCATGAATGGTCACTGTTTTAGATTCTGATTTAGATGAAGATACCGGGATATTTAAAGAGCTGTGTTTCAATGGATCAAGACCATTTAAATTATAAAATGACCTGGCAGCTAAAAGTGGAATTATAAAGAATAAAGGCCAAAAAAGCGGCCAATGCTTGTTTTTAGATTGTGATGGAGCTTCCAATTTTTTCCAATCCTCTTCATTGAAGTCAGCAAGCTTTTGATTCTTTAATTTATCGCAATATTTAGAATAAAATCTATTCATTTTTGTAAAACTTTAAGCTTAGATTTAACAGTAGGTTCCAACATTTCTTTTAATTTTTGCAATGCTCTGAAAAGGTTAGATCTCGAAGTACTTGCAGTTATTTGTAATTTTTCTGCAATTTCTTCATGGCTATATTCTTCCAGGACTTATAAATTTAAAACAAGTCGATATGCGGGTGATAATTTTTGTAATACAGGGATCAAATCTTCTATGTTATCCAAATCTGGAAAATCATAATAAGAAGGTTCTTGTATTTTGCCTGAATCTAAAGATAGTATTTGGGTTTTCGCTTTGTGTTGTCTGTAATAATCGATCGCTTTATGGATCATGATTTTTCTCAACCAACTTTTGAAAGAATAATCAGAATTATAAAGATCAATTTGGGTAAGAATTTTTAGAAAACCATCATTCAAAATTTCTACAGCCTCTGCTCCAGATGAACTATATTGCAAACAAATGGTTTTGGCAAAGCTATAATATTGTTCATAGAGAGCCTTTTGTGCAGATCTTTGACTTAGTTTCTCACCCTGCAAGAGCTCTGACAAAGCAGGCTTTAGTGAGTCCATATATCAATTATACGTAGTTTTTATTTAAAATGCTGCGTCAACATAATATAAATGCTATTTTGAATTCATGCTTTATAGATCCCTTTTTACCTTTTTTGTTAACTTGGTATCCATTAAAGAGCTTTATCGAAAAATCTAATCTCTATAAGAATTAAGGTTTGAGCCATAATTTATGCGGTTCTTCCTAACTTTGTTCATTAATGGAAAGGATTTTGGCTGGAAACCATACCGAATTAATTGCTAGTGGGCTTCAAATATCCTTTGAACCTTTGGTCTCAGTTATTGGGAATGAGCTTGTTATAAAAATTTTTGAAGAATCCATTGAACTGAATTATTTCACAAATTCTAATGAATGCGAGCCTTCCGAGACCAAAGTAACAAGTTTTCTCATCCATATTAAATTTGACCAATCGTATTTTAAAAATAAGGATTTCTCCCGGCCTTTTCATGCATTGCCGTCTCACTCTCAATCAATTTGTTGCAATACCCAATTTATTCTTATGGATATTTGGACCACAAATTTGAATGGAATTTACAGGAAATTATTTTTAGAGAGCAAAGCTGTTGAATTACTTCTAAGAGCTTATAGTCTTCATTTGGAGCAATCTGGAGATTGTGCTAATTGTAGATTTCTTAAATTTGATTACAACAAAGATAAAATCATTCAAGCTCGACAAATATTATTGGAAAACTTAAATAATCCTCCTACCATTCCAGATTTGGCTAAAATCATAGGAATCAATCAATGCTATCTGAAAAAGGGTTTCAAAGAGATGTTTAATATGACTATCTATGATTTTGTAATGGAGCAACGCATGATTTTGGCCAAAGGATTAATCCAAAATTCACAATTCAGCGTTTATGAAGTTTCCGAATCCCTTGGATATGCTTCATCCAGCAGTTTTTCTAAAGCCTTTAAGAAAATTCACGGTTTCAGCCCAAGCGAATTGAAATAATTTCCGTTTAGGACATTCACTTTTTCGTTTTTGACAATTTTAACTTGTGGTTCCAGTGCTACTTTTGCAAATGGTTTTGCAGCAGTTTATAGCTTGATTTTTTACGAACGCCCTTAGGGAATCGTTTGTTTTTATAAATGATCGTTGTAGAGAGATCACTATTTGTTAAGAATGCATCCATATTTAATTCTTAATCATAATTCATAGAATCTATGGGAGCCGATATAATATTGCCAAAATTAAATTATAATTTCTATATATCATTTAAGACATTTTATATTTTAGCTTGTTTTATATTGTTTTATTCATATTTGAATGCTCAGATTTCAAATTTAGATTCTTTGCAAATTATTCAAACGAATTCAAAAGATTTGAAAAAGAAATTGCATTTATCTGGATATGGTGTTATGAATTTGAATTGTTATAATTGGCAGCTATTTCCAGCAAAAAGAAATGACATAGATTTTGAACGGGCTGTTTTAGAATTGAATTATCAAATTGATGATCAATGGAAATTGGTTTCTGAATTAGAAATTGAGCATGGAGGAACAGGTGTTACGCTTGAATTTGACCCATTAGAGGAATTTGGTGAATTTGAATATGAAGTGGAAAAAGGAGGTGAAATCTGGTTGGAACAATTTAACATTCGATATCATTTTAATACAGATGTGAATATTTCCTTCGGGAGAGTAAAAGTACCATTTGGATTGTCTAATTTTTTTGATGAGCCAGATGAATACAGAACAAATCAACTTCCAGAAATGGAAAATGTCATTTTGCCTACCAACTGGACAGAATATGGAATTTTGCTGAATGGAATCTTTAGAAAGCATTTACATTGGTATTTAGGTGTAGTGGCAGGTTTAGATGGATCTGCTTTTAATTCTGCAAACTTTATCAAACGCGGCAATCAAAGAAGGTTTGAAACTGTAAATGCTGAAGACATAGCAGGTGTAATACGATTAGATTATAAGTTTAATGATAATAATCATCTTGGCATTTCTGGATATTTCGGGAATACTAGAAATAATCGTCCAAAGCCAGATTTACAACAAAATGCTTTTTTAGCTTTGTTTGAAGCTCATACTGCTTTAAAGTGGAATTTATTCTCAGTTCAAATTATTTCTTTGTTTGGTCAACTTCAAAATTCTGAAGCGGTAAGCAATGCTAATCGAAATTTATCTAACAATTTAAATGTGAAAAGAACCCCGGTCGGGAAGCAAGCATTCGGTGCCAGTTTAGAGTTTGGATTTCAAGTTTCAGAGTTGATAAAAAAAGGTATGAAGAATAAACTGTTTATGTTTGGAAGATATGATTATTATGATACACAATTTGCAACAGAAGGATCCATTTTTAATAATCCAAGATGGGAACGGAATGCGATTGCATTTGGATTTAATTATCTTCCAACACACTGGTTAATTTTAAAAGGACAATATTCTAAGCAAATAATTGGAATTGCTGTCAATAAGTATCAAGAAACGATGTCATTAGGTTTTGGTTTTATACTTTGATAATCATTATTTTTAATATATATATTAAATAATAGAAATTTATGAAATATTTGAAATCTATTTTTGTCCTTCTCAGCATCTTTAATTTTATCTCTTGTTCAAAAGATTCAATTAAGCCAGCTGTTGATTATTCGGATGTACTAAGCAATTCAACAAATCAGGTTATCATAAATACTTATAAAGATTTGAATGATAAATCGAAGTTGCTATTAATTGCAATTGACCAACTTAAGAGTAATACTTCAACTGGAAATTTAGAATTGGCTAGATTAGCTTGGCGCAATTCTAGAATTCCATGGGAACAATCTGAAGGTTTTTTATTTGGTCCAGTAGATCAACAGGGGATTGATCCATCTATAGATTCATGGCCAGTCAATGTTGTTGATTTGGATGCTGTCATGGCAAGTCCAGATGTATTAAATAAAACCTATGTAGATGCATTGGAAGGAACTTTAAAAGGATTTCATACGATTGAATATTTATTGTTTGGCGAGAATGGAAATAAGCAACTTGCAGAATTTAATACCAGGCAGTTTGAATATTTAAGTGCGTGTACTCAAAGTTTAAATGGATCAACTCAACAACTTTTTGATGCCTGGCGTACAGAGGGTCAGAATTTTGGAAAAAATTTAATTGAAGCAGGAAAGGTGTCTAGCATTTATCCTTCACAAAAATCTGCTTTGCAAGAATTGGTTGATGGAATGATTACCATTGCAGATGAAGTTGCAAATGGAAAAATAAATGATCCTTTTGTACAGTCCGATATATTAAAAGAGGAAAGCCGATTTAGCGCAAATTCAAAAGCAGATTTTGCCGATAATATAAGGAGTATTAAAAATATTTATTTAGGAAGTTTAGACGGTTCTGGATCAATAGCTGGATTTTATACTTTATTACATCAATCCAAAGTAAGTTTGCATCAGAAAATAGTGAATCAAATCGAGGCAGCCATTGCTGCAATTGAATCAATTCCTGGTACATTTACAACAGCAATTACATTGAACAGGCCAGCTATACAATTTTCTCAAGATCAAGTGAGAGCTTTACAACTCACATTAGAATCTGAATTAAAACCATTTATTGATACCTTTTAGAAAAGACCATGATGCGAATATTTTATGCGGTAGCCATTGGATTGCTTTGTTTTTTTTCTTGTGCGGATGAGGATCCAATAAATCTAGAGAAAGTTTTGGCAGGCGGTAGTACAAGTGTGTTTGCAGAATTTAGCAATGCATTTCAATTTCCTGCTGCAAATTTGAGTCCGATAGAATTGCAAAATCACAGGCGTGGCGACGTAGCTTTTGAATCGAGTTTCGTTACAGCTCCTAGTCAAATTAATGCGGGCTTAGGGCCAATATTTAATCAGAATTCTTGTGTCAGTTGCCATGGAAAAAATGGCCGATCCCCATTTCCTGATTCTGAAAATGATTTACTTGGTTTGCTTTTTCGAGTAAGTATTCCTGGTATAAATATCCATGGAGGGCCAAAGCCTGTTCCAGGATTTGGCGGACAATTACAAACCAAAGCAGTTTTTGGGAAAAAATCTGAAGTTTCAGTTAAGATGAATTTTATCGAAATTCCAGGAAGCTTTTCAGATGGTGAAGCATATTCATTAAGAAAACCAATCTTTAATTTTGATAACGCATATATTCCTTTACCAGGAGATGTAATGATATCTCCAAGGATTGCACCTCCGGTTTTTGGCTTAGGATTATTGGAGGCAATTTCAGTGGAAGATATTTTGAAACATGCTGATCCTATAGATTTGGATAAGGATGGAATTTCGGGTAAGCCAAATTATTGTTGGGATGAACTATCTCAAAGTTTGCAATTAGGTCGATTTGGTTGGAAAGCAGGTCAGCCAAATTTATTACAACAAACAGCAGCAGCTTATTTGGATGATATTGGGGTCACAAGCCCGTTATTTTTTGAAGAGTCCTCCAAACATCAAATTCAATATGATGGTGGGATGGACGATCCGGAAATAAATAATGAACTTCTATCCTTAACAACATTCTATACGCAGTCATTAGCCGTGCCGGTTGCTCGAAATCAGGATGATCCTGAAGTCCTTTCAGGGAGTAAAATATTTGATAAAATTGCTTGCGGGAAATGCCACGTACGGAATTTTAAAACGGGAACGCATAGGGAATTTGCCTTTCTATCAAATCAGCATATTCTAGCTTTTACAGATTTATTACTGCATGATATGGGGGATTCATTATCGGATCATAGACCTGAATTTGAAGCACAAGGAAATGAATGGAGAACACCTCCTCTTTGGGGCATTGGATTGACTAAAATTGTCAATGGTCATTCCAATTTTTTACACGATGGAAGAGCGCGAAATTTTCAAGAAGCTATTCTTTGGCATGGAGGTGAAGCTAATCAATCCGTTTTAAACTACAAGAACTTATCAAAAAAAGAACGAACTGCTTTGCTTAAATTTTTAAATTCACTTTAGTGTTTACTTAGCAATTTTGATTGGTTTTCAATTTTTAGCATTAAATCAAAAATGGATTCGTTAATTTTATATCATTAAAAACTATACAAATAATTTTTTTTGAATTTGAAACTCTTAGGATATAATTAGCTTAGCATTCAATTCTTATATATCCTGATGCATTTTTGGATTCCTTATAGCAAGCTAATATCGAAGATATCGTCGAAATGGTATTTATTGGATCTCAATAATTCATGGCTTAAATTTGAATTCTAAGTGCATTTTTATAGTTTGCAATTTTATGAAGCCGGATTCAATGGAGATCCTAATAGTAAATTGTGTTAATTTTGTATTTATGTTTCAGCAAATATATTTTTTAGGATTATTCATTCAATGCTTTCAACCAATTATGGGACAAGAGAAATTAATTGGAGTCTATGAACTTCGGGGTATTCATGAAATGGCAGCGGCCTTTAATTTTACAGAAGATGGCAAGTTCGAGTTCTATTATAGTTATGGTGCAATAGATAGATCGGCTACAGGTAGCTACGAATTGAAAGGGGATACCGTCAAGTTGATGAGTAATAAATTGGCTGGAAACGATTTTAAAATCGAATTACAAAAAAAGCAAGAAACTGGATTTCAGTTAAAGTTCAAGCATGATAATCCATATTTATTGTCGCATATTAAATGTATATGCTTTCAAGGAACGGAGGCAAAAGAATATTTTACAGATGACTCTGGAATACTCATTATTCCAGAATTCGCTATCGATAAAATATATGTGCAGCACCAATTATTTCCAGATATTGTAACACTTATCAAGGATACTTCAAATAGTAATAATTATTTTGAGCTTTCGTTACTGCCTTCTTTAGGTCAAGTCAGTTTTAAAGGGATTGATTTGATTTTGAAAGAGGATGCATTGCATATGCAGCCAAATTATTTTATGATGTTTTTAGATATTCGTTTTGTTAAATCTGATTGAATTTTGAATATTTTATGATTCCAAACGTGCATTCCACAGAAAGTGGGAAAGTATAAGAATGTATTTTACGTATCAATATTTAATTTGGCTGGGTTGAATTTTTTGAAGCATATCGTTTTTTAAAGTATGCGATCAATCCTATAAAAAGCAATAATAAAGTGGCCAAGGCAAACATCCATTTAAGGATTGTAAAACTTGTGGAAAGCCATGGAAGTATTATATGAATATTTGGATATTTTGCAATCATTGTAACTATACTTAAATTTTCAAAAAGGTCAAACAACCATCCTCCAATTGGTAAAATATTAAAATACTGAAGTGGATTATTTTTAAGTAATGCTTTTTTAAAAAGCCAGCTCAATGAAAATATAAATAAAAGTGTATATACTATTGGATAAAGCAAATCCCAACTAAGTTCAAATTGTAAATAGGCTGTTCTTCCAGCTTCACCATAGGCTTGTAACATGCTATTGATCGTGTTGGGGGAATACAAGAAAAGTAAGTCAATAGGACCGGTGCCGCCAGAATTTTCTTTCATTTTTGTTTCTTCAACCTGGAAAACATACATAACCAAAATGGTATACAACGCAAGGAATAGAAAAATAATCCATCCTTTAGTATTTTTTTGAAACCAATTGGAAATTTGAAGTAACATGATCTTGTTTTAAAGATGAATTGAATTTAAATCAAATACATAATATTGATCACCGTTTATAAAACGCATAAATCATTCCAGAAATAAGTAAAGAACAAAATATCTGTTTTCTGAAAACAGGGTAAATTAATAAATTAAATTTATGTATACGTCCTATAAAATTAAACTAATTTATAGAATGGCTGGTGTATAACATATAGATATTTATAAGTTTTAATTTAATTTAATCTTTTAACCCAGGGCGACATCCAAAATCATCATAACGGTAAAGCCTGCAATAAATCCTAAAACAGCGATATCTGTATATTTATCCCTTTGTGTTTCTGGAATTACTTCTTCTACTACTACAAATATCATTGCCCCTGCAGCAAAAGCCAGTGCAAAGGGAAGGACTTCTTGTATATAAATGACTGCTACTGCACCCAGGACACCTGCAATAGGTTCTACGACTGCGGATAACTGTCCATACCAAAAACTTTTAAATCTACTTACGCCCTGTCTTCTTAATGGCATTGAAATTGCCATTCCTTCTGGAAAATTTTGAATACCAATTCCAATAGCTAATGCAATGGCAGATGAAACCATGGCTGGGTCTGCTGCTTCAGCTGCTGCACCAAATAAAACACCCACGGCAAGACCTTCTGGTATATTATGAAGGGTTATTGCCAATATTAACAAGGTACTTTGATGCCATTTGGTTGGCATTCCTTCCTGTTCTTCAATACCAAAATTGATATGCAAATGCGGAGTGAGTTTATCTAAAATAAAAACAAATAATGCTCCGGAAACAAATCCTATGGCAGCAGGCATCCACTCCCATCCTGGATAAAGTTTTTCCGACATTTCAATGGAGGGTGCAAGGAGTGACCAGAAGCTTGCCGCAATCATAACTCCGCCAGTAAAACCTAATAACGTATCAAATATGGCTCGGTTAATTTCTTTAAAAAAGAATACTAAGGACGCACCCAATGCGGTTACAAACCAGGTAAAAAGAGTTGCCAGAAGTGCTGAATATACAGGTCCAATGTCTAGAAAAAAATGAATAAATCGTTCCATCATTTTTTAGATTCCTGTACTCTTTAAATTTTATAATTTGATAAAATCATTCCGTCGTATTCCATAAATAATCTCGTCAAGATATTCATTATTTTTAAATAATGTTTTTTCAAGTCTGGCTTCTTTTTTGAATCCTGTTTTTTCAAGAACCCGTTGTGATGCAAAATTGGATTCAAAAGGTCTTGCAAAAATGCGGTCAATGTCCCAATTTTCAAAACCATAACGCAACATGAATGGAATTGCTTTACTTATTATACCATTGCCCCAATAGGGTTCTGCAAGCCAATATCCTAATTCTGCATTTTTACGTTGTATGTCTTCTTGAGGATGAATGCCAATGCCTCCAGATGCAACTCCGTCAATATCAATAGCCATTACCCGTAAGGGATTGTCCTTAAGAGCAAATTCAATAAATCCTTTTCCATGTGCTTCCGTGTAGGGGAAAGGAAATTTGTCCGTGAGATTTTTTGCAATCTTAAAATTATTTGCGTATTTTACCAAACTCGAAAGATCATCTATAGTCCAGGGTCTTAATTTGAAATCCATAATAAATAAATAAAAATTTATTCAATAATCTCTTTTATACTAATTGCGCAACCTCCACCTGGAGCCAAATGAATTTTTAATTTATCCTTTTTATTAATTTTTTTCTGATCAATTTTATAATCCATAGGATTCTTTTCCCAGTCGGCCGTTTCTGAATCGCGATAAATGGTAGCCAAATATTTTTTATTTGCTTGTAAAAAATCAAAAGCAATTGTATAATCTCTTGCTTTTTCATCCGTAATTGCTCCGATAAACCAATTTATAGAATTCTTTTCCTTGCGGGCTAAATAAATATAATCTCCGGGTTCTGCATCCAATACAATCGTACTATCCCAATCTGTTGGAACATCTTTTATAAATTGAAAAGCATCAGCATATTTTTCATAATTTTCAGGCAAATCAGCGGCCATTTGAAAAGGGCTGTATAAAGTAACATACAAAGCTAATTGTTTTGATAAGGTTGTATGCACCTGCTCTGTTTTCTTTGGATCATAAGCATTCATTTTAATTTGGAAAATACCAGGTGTGTAATCCATAGGTCCTCCAAGTAATCTAGTAAATGGTAAGATCGTTTCATGGTCTGGCGGATTTCCTACACTCCAGGCATTGAATTCATTTCCTCTGGCGGCTTCACAAGCCATCCAATTTGGATATGTTCTATGCAATCCAGTTGGCCTTACAGGTTCATGTGCATCCAACATAAATTCATAGTGTGCACATTTTTCTGCAACCCGAATATAATGATTGATCATCCATTGTCCATCATGATGTTCACCTCGAGGAATAATTTTTCCAACATATCCAGATTTTATTCCACCATAATTATATTTTTTCATAAATAAAAATGCAGAATCCATTTGTCGTTCATAATCCGTTACAGCGCTGGATGTTTCATGATGCATTATCATTTTTACATTTTTTGATTTTGCATATTGACTGATTTTATCAATATCAAAATCTGGATATGGTTTTGAGAAATGAAAAACATGTTCTTTCCACGAACCAAACCAATCTTCCCAACCTAAATTCCAACCTTCAACAAGTACATAAGGAATTTTATTTTTTGAAGCAAAGTCAATATACTTTATTACATTTTCTGTGGTTGCTCCATGTTTGCCTGATGGCTTTAATTCTTCATATGGTATTTCCCAACCCCATTGGCCACTATAATCCCAGCTACTTTTACCGATATGTAATTCCCACCATACACCAATAAATTTTCCAGGTTTAATAAAATCTGTATTTTTAATTTTTGAAGGTTCATTTAAATTTAAAATTATCCGATTCGTAAGTAAACTACTTGCTTTTCGTGCTAGTAGGATTACGCGCCAGGGAGATTTTGATCCAGCATGTAAATACGCTTTGTTCCCATTGCAATCTGGAACGAGGTGCGCTTTTAGATTGTAATTGTTTCGATTTACTTCAAGATTCATTGCAGGGTAATTGACCAATGCCGCTTCATGGATACTCATATACAAACCTTCCTTCGTTTTCATAGTCAAAGGTGTCTGTACTGCACTATCACTTATGATCCATTTAAAAGCAATTCCGTTTTCTTTTTTTTCTTTTAATGCATGAATATCACTGAGCGCAGAGTTCGTATAAATATATTCGTTTGTATCATAATCACCAGGTATCCAAAATGCTTTGTGATTTCCAGTTAATGGAAAGCTTGTTAGTTCATCCGTAATAATAAAATTGTATAATCCTTTTTGACTTGGGAATATATATCGAAAGCCTAAACCATCATTTGATAATCGAAATTCAATTTGGAAGATTCTATTATCAGCTTTGGCTTGTTTTAGAGTTACCAGCATACTCATGCTGTTTTCTTCAATCGTTTTTTCTTCACCCCAAACAGGTTCCCATTTTTTGGATATACTTAAAGTGTCAATTTTTTGAATTTCAAATCCTTCATCAAAGGAAATACCTTCTGCTAATTTTAAGCCTAATTGGCCTTTTTTAATAAGTACCTTAGTATCCATAAATAAAGAATACGAGATGGATCCTTCCTTTGATAGCTGAAGGTTAAGTTGTACTTTATTGTCTGGAGAGAAGATATTAAAAAATTGATATGCTGATAGGTTTTGAGTAACCATTAAAACTAAAAAAATAGAATTTATAAGTACTTTCATAATAAATTAAAATGTAAATTTAATGGAACTAAGGTAAAATTAAATGAAAATAAGTATTTTCTAGGTCGCGTGAATTTTTTCCTATAAAAATCTGAAATTCTCCGGATTCTGATTTAAATTTTAGGGATTCATTATAAAATCGCAACATAGGTTCCCGTATGGTAAATTTAACCTGTTTAGTTTCTCCTTTTTTTAGGTAAATTTTTTTAAATCCTTTGAGTTCTTTTACAGGTCTGGTAATGCTACCTATTTTGTCTTGTATATAAAGCTGAACAGTTTCTGTGGCATCAAAGGGACCTGTATTTTCAACTTCAATGGAAACGATTAAACTATCCTTAAGATGCAATTGCTTTTTGTCAATTTGTAAATTTTTATACTTAAATTCAGTATAGCTAAGTCCATAACCAAACGGATATAAAGCATCATTTTCAACATCCAGATATTTACTAGTATATTTTTGATTTAAATCTAATGGGCGACCTGTATTTTTAACATTATAATATATCGGAATTTGACCGATATTTCTTGGAAAGCTCATTGTGATTTTTCCAGATGGAATGGCTTCACCATACAATACTTTATAAATAGCTTCCCCGGCTTGAGAACCTGCAAACCAGGTTTCAAGTATTCCTTCCATATGTTCATCTTCCCATTCCAGACAAAGAGGCCGACCATTCATGAGCAACAAAACAATTGGCTTTCCGGTTTTTTTAAGTGCTTTTAATAAGTTTATCTGATTTTCAGGTAAACGGATATCAGATCTTGAAGCAGCCTCACCAGACATCCCAAAAGTTTCACCCAACATCGCTACGATCACATCCGCAGATTTGGATGTTTCGATGGCTTCTAAAATTAACGCCTCTGGAGAATGTTTCTCTAATATTATTTGACCGTCATGTTCATTTAATTTTTTAATTAACTTTTCATCTTCTAATACATTACATCCTTTTGCGTATACAATATTTTGCAAGCCAATATTTTGTTCCAATGCTTCCCACACACTGACAGCGAGTTTAAAATCACCCGCACCACTCCAATTTCCTATTAAGTTTCTTTTATCTTTAACAAAGGGTCCTATAAATGCGATTTTTTGATCTTTCTTTAAAGGGAGAATCTGGTTTTTGTTTTTTAAGAGAACCATACTTTCTATAGCGGCTTCTAAACTTAAAGCAAGTTTATCAGCGGTTCTGATTTCTGTTTTTTCCTTTTCACTTCGAATAAATTTATAGGGATCAGAGAAAAGTCCAAGTTTGTATTTAGCTTCTAAAATGAGTTTGCAGGCGCGATTAATTTCCGAATGCTTTATTTTTTTTTCTTTGACTAATTGTGCTAAATGTTTTAGGTATAATTCACCAACCATATCCATTTCAACTCCAGCTTTCAAAGCTTTCGTGCATACTGTTTTTTCATTTCCATATCCGTGCGCTACCATTTCGTTAATTGCTGTATAATCGGTAACTACAAATCCATTAAATTTCCATTGATTTCGCAATAAATCCATCAACAACCATTTGTTTCCAGAAGCAGGTATCCCATTGATTTCATTGAATGCAGTCATAACAGTACCAACACCAGCTTCAATGGCAGCTTTGTAAGGTGGGAGATAGTCGTTATACATTTTTACAAGACTCATGTCTACTGTATTATAATCGCGTCCTGATTCTGCTGCGCCATAAAGTGCGAAGTGTTTTACACAGGCCATAATGGTAGAATTAGAATCCAATTGGCTACCTTGATATCCTTGAACATATGCATTTGCTACCATAGATCCAAGAAATGGATCTTCACCAGCTCCTTCTGAAACACGGCCCCATCGTGGATCTCTCGAAATATCTACCATCGGTGAAAAGGTCCAACATAATCCCTCTGCACTTGCTTCTAAAGCTGCAGCATTTGCGGTTTTTTCTATAAGACTCAGATTCCAAGAACAAGACAAACCTAAAGGAATAGGAAAAATTGTGCGGTGTCCATGAATAACGTCAAAACCAAATAATAAGGGAATTTTTAAACGTGTTTTTGTAATGGCAAAATCCTGTAATTTTTTAACGGCATTCACGGTGTAGGTATTAAAAACACCTCCTACAAGTCCTTTTTGTATTTTACTTTCAACATCTTTACTTAATAAAGGTCCGGTAATATCAAATCCAATGGATGGTAAATTTAATTGACCTATCTTTTCTTCAAGTGTCATTTTTTTCATAAGACCTTCGATAAAAAGATCCATTTTACTTTGTGATACCTGACATTCAGTTTTAAAAACAAGGAAGTAAAATAAAAGGAAAAGAAAATTTCGGATGGTGAATTGTATTTTCATTATTTCAAAATGCTCAAGTTAATTAAATTTATTGAAGTCCATGTAAGATTAAAAATGTGGACTTGAAAAGCCTAATGATTCCATGCCTCGTTTTATTTCATTACAGCTCATGAATTGATTCCAAATTAATTTGCTTCTGTGATTTTCTATCATAATTAAAATTGGACCTTGATCAATGGCGAGCGTGGATTGTGCAAACCAATAATGGTGTAAACTAAATGCATCTATGAAACCAAAATTATTCCACAAGCGATTTCCCCATTTATAATAAAAAAATTCTAGTGCTTGCTTTGATTCATTGGGTGTGAAAGGAATAGAAGAAATTGCGGCTGTTGGTGAAATAACACCTTTGTCATTATTTGGCTCATTTGCAGAATATCCACCGGGCACATCACTTGCTGTCAATCCCCAGCATGAAGAACTATAACCATAATATCCTCTAGGATTTGATATGCAGTATTTGTAATTTATAAGACTGTGGTTGGTTACTTGTAATTCATAATCAGCATACCGATCTTTTAATCCCATTGGATCTATTCCTAGAAATGAATAATGTGAGAAAAACAAGGGTCCTCCATTAGGTGGGCCCAATGGAAGCTCTATTTGAAAATAAGAATTTCCATTTTTTATTTTTCCATTTCTTGCCCAAGATTCATGATACACATCCGCTTGAATTGCATGTGTGTTTGAAGAAGCAGCCAGAATATAAACAATGAGTGCTTCATTCCAGCCTTGAATTTGAAAATTCAGGATCCATTGTTTATCTGGACTCCAATGCCAGTATAATGCATTCTGTCCATTTTTTTGATACCAATCCCATTCAACTTCATCATAAAATTTATTTATCGTAGTTCTTAGGCTTTCCTCTTTTATGTCATTGGAGTTAAAATATTGCCTTGCAGTCAAGAGTCCAGCAACAAAATAAGATGTTTCTACGAGGTCACCACCATTATCATTTGTACTGAATGGAATGATGGTTCCACTTGAACCATTTAACCAATGGGGCAAAACACCATGATATTTTTGTACTTTAGTTTCAATAAAATTCATGATTTTAAGGATGCGATCAACGACTTCGGATCGACTAATCCAACCACGCTCTGTTGCAATCACAATACCCATAATACCAAATCCACTACCACCTGTGGTTACTATATCGGCAGATGTATTTCGCTCTCTAATAAGTCCACTAACAGGATGAGCAAAATCCCAAAAATATCTAAAACTTGCTTGTTGTATCGTGTCCAAGAGGGTTTGTATATCTAATCGGTTAAATTTATCTGTTGTATCTGGTGAAGTAATAAATGACCTGCTAAGATCTGAATACAAAATATGTTTTGTTGTAGCGCTTAGGTTTTTTCTAATATCTATAAAATATTTTGAAAATGGTATTAATGAGGAATCAAATTTTACAATAAGCACAGAGTCACTTTCTGTTAAATTAAATTGATACGAGGTTGCGATCCGATTATCTTTCCAAATATAAAGATTATTTTTAACACTAGAACTATCTAATGCTTCAGAAAAAACCAATCTCAATGTGGTATTTAAATTGACATCAAATACGAGTTTATTTAAGGATTTCTGATCTGCATAACAATCTATTAATTCTAGATTTAAGCTTGTTGGTGGATTTGTTAAGTCATTCGTTGAATCACATGCATTTATAAATACAGAAAGAAATAAGAATAGGGATCTATAAGCCTCGTGTAAACCCCAACAGAAAGTCATTTTATTTGTGTTACTTTTGAAAAAATACTTTATAGAAATTGTGTTCATCACAGGATTCAGAGATAGTTAATTTTAAGAAAGTTGAATGTACAATTTGATGGAGAATCATTAAAATAAAAAAGAGCTTGTTTATTTTAAGCAAGCTCTTTTTTATTTTAATTTACAATTATGTTTTACCGTCCTGCATTTTCTAATTTATAAAGTGCATCGATTTCGGCATCTGTCAATGCTTTATTGAAGACTCTTACTTCGTCTACGGATCCAGTTAAAGGCACTTGCCAAGCTTCTTCAGTACCTCCTAAACCTGCATTTGTTCCATAAGCTCCAATGACTACTCGAGTTGGTAAAGAAAATACTAATCCGCCAATCGGGTTGTTGTTATGAAGTCTTAATTCCCAATCTGGATTAGAAATTTTAACGCCATTACCATATGCTTTAAAGGTGCTTGCAACAGCATCCCAAACAATGATCGCTTGAGTCCATTTTCCAGCTCCAGAGAACGCCTGAACGCCGCCTTTAGAAGGCTCATTTCTGGTGTCCTGCCATGAAAAATCAACCCCAACTTTAGATACATTTAATCCTTTTACAACTAAAGTGTCACTAGATGCAGGAAACCAAGCAGTCTCACACATTAAGTTAATATTACCAGCCCATTCGCCTGGTCTTGCAAGAGAGAATATAGGCGTAGCCGATATTTTATTATTTGAAATATTAATCCACGCAGATACAGAATAACTTGGTAAATTATTCAATGCTGCGATTTCGTTGTAAAGTAAATACCCTTTATTCAAACTCAATGCTTGTCCTTTTTTGCCTGCAGCAAATGAACTATTCACAGAATTACTTGGAGAAGCATTAGATTTGGATTCAATACCATTTCCATTAAACGCAAAATAGGCAACCAAATTTGCTGAAGCAACGTCATCTGCTTTGTTATAACCCCCGATTGGTGGCAAACTAGCATCATCATTGTCACTGCAATTAATAAAAATCATAGCGGTTAATGCCAGGATTAATAATTTACTTGTTTTTAATTTTATCATAATTTATATTGTTTTAAAATGGGTTTCTACAAAGTTAAGACAAATTGAATACCAATTTAGTTGTATTATATAGAATCTCTGGTAAAATTTAACGTTTTAAGTCCGTTTTGTATTTCAGGGCAACTCATAAACAGATCCCAAAGTAAAGCTGTTCGATAATTCTCTATCATAATGATGATCGGTCCTTGGTCAATCGCAAGATGAGATTCAGCTATCCATGTAAGGTCTGTACTAAATGCATCTTTAAATCCAAAAGGACTCCAAAGTTGATTTCCAAGTTTATAATAGAAAAATCGAAGTGCATCCATAGATTCTTTCGGAGTGTAAGGAAATGAAGACAATGCAGCTGTTGGGGAAATGACACCAAGGTCATTGGTAGGTGAATGTGCCGAATAGCCATTGCGGGTATCGCTGGCGGTCAAACCCCAGCAAGTAGAACCATACAATGGAAACGCTTTTGGATTCGCCTGACAATATTGGAAATTAATCAAACTGTGGTTCTGGTTTTGGAGCCAATAATTTGAATAGCGATCCTTTAGACCTCTTGGGTCAAGCCCAAGAAATGAATAATGTGCAAAAAACAAGGGTCCGCCAAAATCAAACCCTAGTGGTAATATATAATTGTAAAAAGATTTTCCATTTTTAAAAAACGAACTATTTGTCCAGCAGTTATGGTATAGACTAGGATCAATTGGAAAACTAGGTGATGAAGCTGCTAATATGTAAGTAATTAAACATTCATTATACCCTTTAATAGGAAAATTCATTTTCCAACCAAATTTAGGACTCCAATGCCAGTATAAACTATCTTTAGTCCCGTTTGTATGCCAATTCCAATTTGCCCGATGCCACAAATTATTAATTTGATTTCTGAGTTCAATTTCGTTTGGATTTTCTGCATTAAAATATTGTCGAACGCAAAGTAAACCTTGGAATAAATAAGACGTTTCAACTAAATCTGCACCATCATCATAGCTGCTAAATGGAAATACTTTCCCAGTTTCACCATTTAACCAATGAGGAAATATCCCATGATAGGAATCTGCTTTTTGAAGAAATCGCAAAATTTTCAATAATTGTGTAACTGCGGTATCTCGGGTAATCCATTTTCGATTTGTAGCAACAATTATAGACATTACACCAAAACCAGAACCACCAATCGTTATTACTTCTGGGCCATAATCTGTCACATTACTGCGTTCCCTGCTTAGACCACTAACAGGGTGCGCAAAATCCCAAAAATAGCTGAATGTCTGTCTTTGAACGAGCTCTAATAAAGTATCGTCATCCATCTTTTTTGGAATAAAACCTGGCTTTAATTGAATTGAACAAAACGAGATTACAAAAACACAAAGTCCAATTCCAATCGCAATAAAATAATTAATTTTGAAACGTTTTTTTGGATGTTTTAATGCTGGATTTTTCATAGGAAACTTGGAATCCTTTTTCTTATCAGTTGATCAAATAGCGCAAATAAATTTTGAAATACGAAAGAATATAAAAACTAAAATAATAAAAAGCAGCTGGATTTAATGCACTTAATAAAGAGGGTTTTGAATTAATTTTCCATTGCTTAAATCAATTTGTATTTGTGGAATTGGAAATAAATCATGTTTACCATCAATATAATTTTTACCATGAGCTCTCAAAACGACTCCAGCGCGCCCTTGTCTTCTAAGATCAAAAGTACGATCATGTTCAAAGGCTAATTCAATTCTCCGTTCATTCCAAATAAGTTGTTGAATCTCATTTTGAAGCTGTGCACTAGTGTCTTGCAGGCCTGCACGTTTTCGAACTAAATTTAAAGAAATCAAGGCTTCCATAGAATTCCCCATTTCATTTTCTGCTTCTGCTTTCATCAATAAAATTTCAGCATATCGAAGTATTCGAAGGTTTTTATTTGTCTGAGAATTATTACCATTCCAGGTTTCCTGTGTTCTGCTTACAAATGCTTTGTAATTATAAAATGGCCCTACAGTGCCTTCGGTTGTATAACTTCCATCCCAGGTAGTTTGTGGAACATTTAATATGGTTGCCGCTTTTCGTTTGTCATTGAGTTCATAAGATTGGATTAAATTTTGACTTGGAACATTAAATCCCCAACCGCGATCATTAGATCCTCCTCGTGGACTTTGGACTTCATTATATTGTTGTATTCCTTTTGAAGGGTCATCCCCTTTTGCATTTATTTCCCATAAAGACTCAGTAGAAAATTCTCCAACTTCCCTCCAGATTTTTGCATAATCATCCAATAAATCAAATTGTTGTGAACGAATAATTTCGTCACAATTAGAGATCACATTTAACCATTTTTTTTGATACATTGAAACCTTTGCTAATAGCCCTTTGGCAGACCACTTCGTGGGTCTCCCCAAATCAGCACTAGTATAAGAATTTGGAAGGATGGCGGAAGCTTCTTGAAGATCTGCTTCAATTAAAGAATATATTTCTTCTCTGGTAGAACGCACATTTGCGCTTGCAATTTCTTCAGGAGAAATAGGCACTTTTTCTAATTTTGGTACGCCTCCAAACATTCGTACCAAATTAAAATAATGATAGGCTCTTAGAAACTTAACTTCGGCAATATATCTTGATTTTATTTGTGGTGCAAGGGCAGCAAATTCTGGTAAATATTTTAAGGCTTGATTGGCGCGTGCAATACCTCTAAAGTTTCCAATCCAGATATCATTAAATGAAATAGAACTTGGTGTAAATGTCCAGTTATCCAAATCATGCTTATCTGTACCAAGATCTGATGCTACACTCCCTTTATCTGCATCGTCTGAAGTAATACTGCTAATACCAATCCAGGCAAATGAATGCTGTTCCCAGGTATAGAGATTATTGTATACGGCAGTTACGATTTCTGAAGGATTGCCGTTATTTGCAAAATCAATTGGACTCTGATTTCGAATAGATTCTTCCAGAAATTCTGGTTGGCAAGATAGCATTGAAATCAAGAAACTAAAATACAGAATTTTTTTCATAATGTTAAATTTAAAAACCGACTTGAATGCCCATCATATAAACTGCATTTGTTGGATATGCATTTAATTCAATTCCAGAATTCAATGGTTTGCCTGGAAGTTCAGCAGTAAAACCAGTATATTTTTTCCAGGTAAATGCATTTTGTGCTGTTAAAAATACACGAAGATTTTTTGTTTTGATTTTTAGAAAATCTTGTTTTTTAAAAGTATAACTTAGACTTACATTATTGAGTCGTATAAAACTACCGGATTCAAGATAATAATCAAGTGGTTCACTTCTTCTATTGGACGCCCTTGGATATTCATTTGTCGGATTGGAAGCTTGCCAACGCTTATTTGCTTCATCATATTCCATATTAAAATTAGAACCTAAAGATCGTTGCGTTTTCTTTCCATTGAATACTTTATTTCCAAGATTACCGTATATATCAATATTCAAATTCCAGTTTTTCCAACTAAGATTATTGGAGATACCAAAATAAACTTTTGGTTGATACGAATCCTCATGGATGCGATCTTTTGCATCAATTACTCCATCCCCATTGACATCAAGAATTTTAAAATCACCGGGTTGAGTACCAATTAAATGGGGATAAGAATCTACTTCTGTCTGTGTTTGAAACAGCCCATCCGTTTTGAATACATAGAAAGATCCGATTTCATAACCAGCAAGCGTTTGCGTTGCTAGCCAGCCATTATTAAGACTGCCATCTGATAAGGCTTGTCCTAAACCAATATTTTCCACTTTATTTGAATTAAAGGTGATATTCGCTTGAATTATATTCGTAAATCGATGTTTGTTTTTAGGTGTCCAACCTATGGATAATTCAATTCCTTTATTTCTTATAGTGGCAGCATTTGTAAGATATTCATCATCTCCTGTAGTTGCAGGTAGCTTTACAATATAGAGGGCGTCATTCACAAGTTTGTTGTAGAGATCTATTTCAAAATTTAAACGCCGGTCAAATGCTAATCCTTCGATTCCAAAATCAAATTCTTTTGCGACTTCCCATTTTAAATCGGGATCAATGATGTCTACTGGAATTGTGCCTGGTTGGAGTTGATCACCAAATGGTGCTAATAATCCACCTTGAAATTGAGTTGCAAACTGACTCGGATTGATATTGTCATTTCCATTTAATCCATAGCTAATTCTAAGTTTTAATTCATTCACAACTGCTAAAGTATTTTTGAAAAAATCTTCTCTTGAAAGTTGCCATCCAAGTCCAATTGCAGGAAACCAGCCCCACCGATTGCGCGCAGCAAATTTTGAGGCACCATCGCGTCTTAAGGAAGCATTGAGTAAATATTTTTCATCAAATGCATAATTAATTCTTCCGAAATAAGATTCCCGGCTTCCATATTGGCCGTCATTGCCAAATTTTGATTCAATAGAATTCGGATCACCATAATCAAAACTCCAATATTGTTCTTGTGGTGGAATATCTTTTTTCAAACCAGATACAAATTTTCCATCAAATCGTTCTGCAGAATGGCCAACAGTAAATTTTAAAAAATGAATATTATTTAATGTTGGAATGTAACTAACGTAATTGTCCCAAACCCAGTTATATAGATCTGTTTTTAAAATACTTAAACTGCTGCGCTCATTTTTTTGTACTCCATTTACACGATATACAGGCGTATATATTTGACCTGTATTATGGGCGGCATCTAAACCAAAACTGGTATTAAATTTTAAAGATTCCAGGATTGAATATTCACCAAATAAGCTTCCAAGTATCCTTGCTCCCCAACTTTTATCATGGGTGTATGCTAATGTTGCTAAAGGATTTCCGACATTGCTTTTATCTGTAAATCCAAAACTTTGATCATTTAATTTTGCTGGATAAATTGGAGATGCAAGATAAGCTTGCGTAAAGACACTTATTGGTTTATTGTTGGTTAGAAATCGGGATAAAGTTAAGGTATTTCCAATTTTAATTTTGTTGGATAATTCAACTTGATTATTAATTCTTAAATTTATTCTTTCATAATCACTACCCATTAATAATCCTTCCTCTTTAAGGTACCCAGCTCCAATAAAAAATTTGTTTTTATCGCCACCTCCATGCACAGATAAATGGTGTTGATGACTCATAGCAGGTCGTGTAATTTCATTTAACCAATCTGTTTTGGCGCTAATATCGCTATCAATTATTTCAAACGCTCCGGCAGCTTCATTAGAATAGATTGCGTACAAATTGGATTTTGCCATTTCTACTTTATTGGACACTAACCGCACTCCTCCTTGCACCTGGTAATTAATTTCTAAGGAATTTTTTTTACCAGTTTTAGTGGTAATAACCACCACGCCATTAGCAGCTCTTACCCCATAAATTGCAGTGGAGGAAGCATCTTTTAATATGTCTATTGATAAAATATCAGAATTATTGATATTTCGGATATCTCCAGTGAGGACACCATCTACAACATAAAGTGGTTCTACACCCCCTAAAATACTTCCGGTACCTCTTATCCGCACGGTTGGAGCAGATCCGGGAGCCCCATTATTGATAACTTGCACACCGGCTGCTTTCCCTTGAATTGCTTGAGTTGCAGTTAAAGCTGGAATATTCGTCAAATCAGAACCTTTGATATTTGTTGATGAACCCGTCAGATCTTTTTTTCTGGCAGTACCATAACCCACAACAACTACTTCGTCGAGCTTTTGATTTAAAGCGATTAGTTGGATCTTTATAAATCGCTCATCAGAGACTGTTAAAAGTTGAATTACAAATCCTGTATATGAAATTTCAAGTGTTGCACCAATTCCTGCTTCAATAGAAAATACTCCATTTTCATTTGCAATGGTGCCTTTTGTAGTATTTAATATGCGAATTACGGCTCCGGGTAAGGTTTGATTATTTTCATCAAAGACCTGACCTTCAATGATTTTTTGGGAATATACTGTTCCAAAGCAGATTAGGAACAGAATGAACCATGGAAGTTTTAAAGGCATCTATAATTTTTTTAATTCTTCAAATTTATCAATTTAAAATGACTTTTTATGATTATTTTAATTCTGTTGAAATCAGGTTTTCATTTGGCTTATATTAAATTGTTTCGAATAATTGTCAGAAATTTGAATTGTTGCTGAATTTTAAAAATAAATGAGGATATCCGCTATAGAATTCTATATTTTATTAAAATAATTCAATTTTTATTCATGAATCGAATTGCAAAAAACTTATTGAAACGTTTTGTAAAATAGAAATATCTTATGTTTACCCAAATCAATTTGATAAATTGCTTGTTAGTTTAATCGGAATTATGGAATTGTCAGAATATTGGATCGGCGATTGGGTTAGAATTAAGTCTCGAGATATCAGGGGCAGTTTTGAAGGTATTCATCCTTCTCAACAAGCATACGTAAAAGTTCATGACAAACTTTTAATAGTACCAGTTGAAGATCTTGAGTCCACGGAGGAGCCAAGTCCTGATATCCTTTTGACAATGCTTGAAGAGGATTTACCGCTCCAATTCGCCCCGATTAAGCAAGCTATCGTTTTTGATCATGTAATTGACTTGCATTATGAAAAATTAGCACCAGAACGAGTAAATAATCCGCATACTCATATAATCGAGTTTCAATTAGAAAAGTGTAAAGAGTTTTTAGAAAAAGTAATTCAAAAAAAATTTCCATTTATAAGAATTATACACGGTAGAGGACAGGGTAAACTTAAAGCTGCTGTTGAATTATTGATTCAGGATTACAAAGAAGTCAATCTAGTTTCTTCAACGCCCGACAAAGGTGCTTTAGAAATCTGGATGCATAGTTAATTTGAATTTATATTGTAAATTATGGTTAAAAAATATTTTCTAATAGATCGTTTTTTGATCTTCTTGAGTGCAGTATTTATAAACACTTCCTGTCAAGGGAAAAAGACAACAGAAAGTACTCCAACAAAGGGATATATATCCATTGCGTGTGATCAACAAATTCGCAATATTATGGAACAAGAGGAAGACATTTTTGAAAAAACCTATAAGTATGCAAGCTTAAATATAAAATATGAAAATGAATCTACCATTTATAAAATGCTTGGAACAGATAGCATTAAAACAATTATCTCTTGCAGACCTTTGAATAATTTTGAAATTAAATATTTCAATTCTAAACAAATTCATCCTCGATCGTTTCCATTTGCAATAGGAGCTTTAGCATTATTGACTTCCAAAGAACAAAAGGATTCAACCATCCTATTTGAAGATTTTATAAATTTATGTAAGGGTCATAAACAGGATCATATTCCATTCAAAACGGTTCTGATTGAAGATGTAAACTCTGGGATAGCGCGCTATATTTTAGAAAAAATCCAGGCAGATTCTTTTGCTTCGAATGTTTATACTTTACCAGATAAAGATGCTATTTTAAATTATTTAGAAGGCAATCCGAAGGCTTTGGCAATTGTCGATTGGCTTGAATTTAGTGATTCTGATGATACAAAACAGCAGTCCAGGTTAAAAGAATTAAGAGTTTTAGGAATTACTCGCCCAAAGGATTCTATACAAATTGGCTTTTTACTGCCAGACCAATATTTGCTTCAGGATCAAAAATACCCACTATCAAGAACTTTGTATTTTATAAGTTGTTCGGGTAAAAGTGATCTTGGCTTAGGTTTTGCTTCTTTTGTTACAGGTGAAATCGGGCAAAAAATTTTATTAAAAGCGGGGCTTTTACCGATTTTTCAAACCGAACGATGGATAGAATTGAAATCAGAAAGCTTTAAAGTAGTCGAATAATACAGATTTAATCATAATTTAACTAAAGTTCCCGAACGTATAGGCCTACTTTTACGTCAAACAGAATAGAATCAAGGAAGTGTTTTCCTTAAAAACTAAAAGATTGAAACAATGAAAAATCTTATTTTTGCCGTCATTTTAGAAAAAATCAGCTTAAATATGAAAAAAAGCCTTTTTGTACTATGTACTTTTTTTATTGCTTTGTCAGCAATAAACTCCCAAAATTTGGCAGAAGCTATCACTCATTTAGAGAATGAGAACTTTACTGCAGCTTTAAATACATTGAATAAACTTGCACAAACCGATGCTAAGAATCCTATCTACAATTATTATATAGGGGAAGTTTATTATGCAATGGAGAATCCTTTAGAAGCCAGAAAGGCTTATGACAAAGGCTTGATTATAAGTTCTAAATGTGATGAATGTCATATTGGTTTAGGGAGACTAGATTATGATGAAAATCGAATGGAACCTGCTAAAAAGCATTTTGAAACTGCGTTGAAAGGAAATTCCAAAAACCATCATATTCATGCTTTGGTTGGTATGGCGTACTTATATAATAAAAAGCCCAATCCAGATATTGCCATTAATTATTTGACAAAAGCTAGAGATCTGGATCCAAAACAAGCAAAGTATTGGATTGCATTGGGAGATGCAAATCAAATTAAAGGAAATTTAGGGGACGCGATGACTGCTTATGAAACAGCAGTTGAAAAAGATAAAAACAAAGTAGAAACCTACGTAAAAATGTCTAGAATATGGACCGCAGGAAAACAAACGGATCTGGCAATTGAGCGTTTAGAAAATGCAATCAAAATAAAACCAGACTATGCAATTGCTTATAAAGATCTTTATGAACTCTATATAGCAACTCGAAAATTTGACAAGGTAGTTCCAATATTAGATAAGTATGTTTCCTTAACTGGTAGCGACATTGATGCAAAAGTTAGGTTGGTAAAATTTTTGGCTTATCAGGCAAAAGATTACAAACGAGCCATTGATGAAGGGAGTCAACTGGTGATTTTAAATCCAAAACAATATACATTACACAGATGGTTAGCATGGTCTTATTTCGAAATCAGTGATTATAAAAATTCATTGAAATCAAGTTTCAGCTTATTTGAAGAAATTAAAAAAGATACTTTAAATCGTAAAACATATCCATCTGATATTGAATATGCAGCAAAAGCGGCATCAAAATTAAATTTAATGGATACTGCTGAATTATTTTATATCCAGTTGATGGATTTACAACCAGAAAAAGCATTGGATATAAGCAGCAATTTAGCAAAGGCATTATATGATGGTAAACGTTTTGATAAAGCTGAAAAATGGTATTTATTGAAAGAAGCTAAAGCATCTTTAACAAATAATGAATTAGTTTATCTTGGACTTTCTCAGAAAATTCAAGGAAAATTTCTAGTAGCAGATTCTACCTTTGGTAAAATACTTGCAGCCAGTCCAAAATATGATTGGGGATGGTACACCAGGGCACTTATTAATATAGAATTAGATCCAGAAAAAAAATTGTTTTTAGCCAGACCCTATTTTGAAAAGTATATTGAGCTTGCATCCATAGACCCAGTAAAAAATAGTGCAAAATTGATTGAAGCATATACGTATTTGGCATGGTATTCAGTCCAAATTGAGAATATTGAATTGGCAAAGTCTTATTGCAATATGGTTCTTAATTTAAATCCAAATGACGAGACTGCTAAAACGTATTTAGATATTTTAAATAAACAAAGTAAAAATAAATAGTTGAATTGAATTTTAAGGATTCATTTGAAAAAATCAAATGGTCCTTATTTAATATTAAATTGAAATAATGGAGTACCGTCGAGTAATCCTATAAGACGGTCTCCAATTTTCACAGCACTCACACCTGCTGGTGTTCCTGTAAAAATAAGATCCCCTTTATTTAAAGTGAAATAGCTTGATAAATAGGCAATCAAATTTGGCAATTTGAAAATCATATCCTTACTATTTCCTTCCTGCACGATTTCATCATTTTTTAATAAAGTGAATGGCAAAAGATTTAAATCCAAATCTTCAATTGGAATCCAACTACCAATCACTGCAGAATGATCAAAAGCTTTTGCGATTTCCCAGGGTAAGCCTTTTTCTTTACATCTTTGTTGGATATCCCGGGCTGTAAAGTCAATCCCAACCGTCACGTGACTGATAAAAGAAAGTGCTTGATTTTCCTGAATGGCTTTTCCCTTTTTATGTATTTTAAATACCAACTCAATTTCATGGTGCAGGTCTTTTGTAAAGTTAGGATAATAGAATGGCTTATTATTATGTAATACAGCCGTGCCGGGTTTCATAAAAACAACCGGCTCTTTAGGTATCGGATTGTTTAATTCCTTTGCATGATCCATATAATTCCTCCCAATACAAAAAATGTTCATCACCTAATTAATTTCAAATTATTTAATATTTAAGATACTTGTGTTTATCAAAAAGAATGCAAATAAGAGTTTTTAGAAACTTTATACACATCATCAGACAATCAAAGTTAAAACATTGTCTGCGTTTTATAATTGTCATCCAATCTGGTTTTGATGGTATGGCTCAGGAACCAATTCCAGTTAAAGATTTTACATCTCGGACTGTTTGTGCAGCCCTTTCACGAATCTGAGCACCTGCTTTTTTAATATGATCTTTTAGTTCTTTTTTATTTGTAAGTAATTCTTCTTTTCGCTTTTGAATTGGAATTACCATTTCAATGATAGCATCTGCGACCGCATCTTTTAGGCTGCTATATTGCAAGTTTTTATTTTGATAAGCATCCATAAATTCAGGATAACGATTTGACTTACTGGCTTTCAATAGACTGAATAAATTCTGTATACCAGGACTCATTTCATTGGTTTTTACTTCCCCCGTATCAGTAACTGCAGAACGGATTTGTTTTCGGATTGAATCAATCGGGGCAAACATGTCAATAAAATGTTTATCTCCAGCACTTGCACTCATTTTTTTTAAAGGATCTGCAGTTGACATTACTTTAGACACCTCTGTGAAGAGTGGTTCCGGCAGTCTGAAATAATCTTTTTTTGTTACATAGTTAAATCTTGCAGCAATATTCCGAGTAAGTTCTAAATGTTGTTCTTGATCTTTTCCGACCGGCACATAATCTGCATTATAAATAAGAATATCTGCTGCTTGTAAAACTGGATATATAAATAAACCAGCAGATACAAAATCATCTTTATCTTTTTCTTTTACCTGTTGGGTTTTATCTTTAAATTGTGTCATTCGACTTAATTCACCGTAGCTACACATACATCCCAAAATCCACTGGAGCTCGGTATGTTCTGGAACCATAGATTGTATAAATAATCGATTGGCTTCCACACCACAAGCCAGTAAATTAATGGCGAGGTCCCATGCATTTTCGCGGAGTTTATCTGGATTATAAGGCATGGTCATAGCATGATAATCTACAATACAATATATAGAATCGTATGCAGCTTGTAGCTGTACCCAGTTTTCAATGGCCCCAAAATATCTTCCGAGATGAAGTTTTCCAGTAGGTTGAATGCCGCTGAAAACTATTTTTTTTCGATCGGTCATAAGTAGAAAATTTATTTGTAAGCGATACAGGAAATCTCAAGGTTTACATACCGAGGAAGATTAACAACTTCTACTAATTCTCTAGCAGGAGCTGCATCTCCAGGAAAATAGGTATTGTAAACTGCATTTATAGCACTGAATTGTTTAATATCTTTTACAAATACAGTGCATTTTGCAACGTTTGTCATCTGCATATCGGCAGCATGCACAATAGCTTGTAAATTGTCTAAAACTCGATGTGTTTCTTCTTCAATGGTTTGGTTTTTTAACTCCCCTGATTTTGGGTCTAAGGCAATTTGACCTGATACATATAAAGTATGCCCAGTCAAAATTGCCTGACTATACGGCCCAATGGGTTTTGGTGCAAGGTCTGTAAAAATTACTTTTCTCATATATTTTAAATGTTAGCTTATTAAAACACAAAAAGCTCCACATGGTGAGATGGGAGCTTTTTATTTATAATTTTTTGAAATTTAAGCCTCGGCGGCAGCTTCGCTAGAAGCACCTTGAATCACCACATTGCCTTTATAAAACATAGATCCTTCATGCCAATGTGCATGATGGAATATATGTGTAGCACCGGTAGTTTTATCGGTTGCTAATTGTGGAGTTTCCGCTTTATAATGCGTTCTTCTCTTTCTTTTCCGCTGTTTGGAGTGTCTCCATTTTGGATTTGGCATAACACTTAGATTTTGTCAATTTTTATTAATATTTTTCAAGGCATCCCAAACCGAGGTATCGGATTGAAGTCCTTCTTCATTTTGAATTCGCCCTAAAACATCCATATTACAAGGTGGATCCTTTAAATTTTCACAATCAATCACCTGGGATAAGGGTAATGAAAGACACACATAATCATATAATATGTCTGCCATTTTCAATTCATTTGTTTCCATTGGAAGATATATCAAATCGGGATCTTCTGAATTTTCAATTCCGTTTTTTATATAAAGCTGGTGGCTTTGGTCAATTGGAATTTCAATTTCTGCAAGACATCGATCACAAATAGAAGGATATTTACCTTGAATCTGTATCAATATGATGGATAATTCTTCTTGTTTATCCAATTGCATATCCACATTAAACTGACCTTCATGTACCAGACTGAGCTCAAAGTTTTTAAAAAAATTGGCATCTAATGTCCATTTATAGACATGTAGACCAGGATAAAGGCTTCTTAATGGGATGGTATATTCTTTCAATGAATCCATAAGAGAACGTTTTCAAAAATGGTTTGCAAAGATATAAAAAAGAATGCTTATGAATTTAAGCTTTATTAAAAAAATGTATGTTAATGGGATTTTATTAAGAAATATTTTAAGTCTTAATAAAGGTTTTGATGATTATTCCCCGATCGGTCATTAGCTGGATATAATATAATCCAGATTTAAAACCAGTTAAATCAATAACACCCATAAAAGGTTTATTATAGCTCAATTGTCCTATTGTATTGTAAATCAAAATATTAGATATAGTATTATTGTTATATGTGTTTAATTGGAGGGTATTATTAACAGGATTTGGGAAAATTTCAACCGAATTATTTAAAAAAATGTCATTTTTTGTGGAGGTAGCATTGCAAAGTACCTTATTAAGTCGAAGCCACATTTGATTGCAAAGGACTATAGATACTTCGTCTTTACCTGTAGATTCGCCCATTCTTAAAACAACTAGGCCTAAACTTGGCACTATACAAATGAGTTGTCCATTTTTACCAATTCCAGCAAACATATCTTTGGGTGCTTCCGGTGATAATGGACCTGGTATTACAAGTTGCAATGTTGGAAGCATGAAGGACGATTTCCCATTTAACCACCATAAATATCCATATGATTTGTTGATTTGTTGTGATGGGTTTACCATAGATTCAAAATAATTTTGATCTTTTAATAAACTGTCTGTATTCCATACACCATGATTTTGAATCAAGAGTCCAAATCTTGCCATACTTCTAGGCGTACTGTAGTATACATTGTCATAATCTGAAGTAAACCAAAAGCCGGTCATCCCGGTCTTCGCTTTTAAACGACTCTGAATATATTGATTTTCAGTCATTCCAGTTGCATTTTCAAGGACATCCCGAAGTAAAGTGTAAGGAGCGTTGTGATAAGCCCAACGAGAGCCTGCTTCTGCTTTATACACTAAGCATTCTGATTTTGTACAATGATTATCACTCACCCCATCATCGAGTCCACTGGTCATTGTAAGTTGATTCCAAATGGTGATTTTGTTTTCTTTTTCAAGTGGAGACTGAGTCCACCCTACACCTAAATATTTTGAACTGGCATCTGATAATTTTAATTTACCTTCCTCTTGAGCCATACCCACCAAAAAAGCCGTTAAAGTTTTACCGGCAGAAGCCCAATACCACAATGAATCTTTTGTAAATGTATCAAAGTATTTTTCCAATACTATTTTACCATCTTTCAAAACAATAAAAGCTTTAGATTCTTCTTGATCCAAATAGCTATATAAAGCATCCAAATTTTCTGTACACCAACCTAAGCTTTTAGGATCTATTGTTTCCCAGGTTGATCCTGTTGTTGGCGGAAAATATAATGACTGACTAAAAGGATTTTGAAAACTTAAAGTGAGCATTAAAATTGATAAACGAAGGGACATAAAAGAGCGATTAAATCTCTTAGACTCCATTTTTTTGAAAACGTTTAGGTTTATTTTTAATTTATTCAAAAAAAAAGCCTTCCGATAATTCGAAAGGCTTTATATATTTTTATTAATTTTTCCTAGAAATGGTACCAGATTCCAAAACTGATTGCACTCATTGATAAATCCAATCCAAATGAACTCACAGCATCCCCAACTTCAGGACTTTGAGAAGTATAACCCAAAGAACCAAAATGAGCATCAATTGACCATTTGTCAGCAATTTTGTAATCAACGCCTGGGCGGATTGCAATTTGAAATTCAGTAGTCGTTGCATCTCCACCAGCAAATTCAGTTTTTTCTGAACCGTAACGAGCGCCAGGTGCTAGATATAAAAATGTATTATCACCTAAATGCCAACCGTAGCGAAGTTCTGCACCAATCCCAAAACCAGAAGTTTTTACATCATCTGTTTTATTATCATGGCTTGCATATCCAACACGACCAACAATAGCCATATTGTCACTTAACCAATAACCTAAAGAAGGAGCAATAACGAATTCTGATGTTTCATGGCCGCCGTTAAATCCATTATCCTGACTTGAAAATCCAAGATCAACACCTAAGAAAAGCTTGCCTTGAGCATAATTACTCACGCTGAATAAGCCCATAAATAGTACTAAAATTAAAAGTTGTTTTTTCATAACTTGTGTAAGTTTGAGTGATTAATAAGAGTTTAAACAATGCAAGTTTAGATCTTTTGTTAATTAATTCAAAACTTTTATTAATATTTTTTTATAGGTATTGCAGCTTGCTGCTCAAGACTCAACAAGTTTTTTGAAACATTTGTACTTATGTAAATCTAATTGTCTGGTTTCAAACATATTAGAATTTTAACTAAGGTGAGTTTTAAACTTTCTATTATTAAAAGCTGGTCTTTAATTTTTGCTCTTTTTGGAATCGATCGATCGCTAAATCTATTAATTTATCAATCAATAGACTATAAGGAATCCCACTATATTCCCACATTTTTGGGTACATGCTGATTTTTGTAAATCCTGGTAGTGTATTTATTTCATTGACTAATAGGCGGTTATCTTCTGTTAAGAAAACATCAACTCTACCTAATCCTTCACAACATAAAACCTGAAAGGTTTTAATCGCAAGTTTTTGGACTTTCAAAATCATTTCTTCAGAAAGATTTGCTGGAATTTCAATTAAAGCACCTTTGTCATCCAGATATTTAGCCTCGTATGAATAAAAATTATGTTGAGCGATAATTTCACCAGGAATACTTGCAATTGGATTATGATTTCCCAATACTCCACATTCAATTTCGCGGGCCTTAATAAATTCTTCAATCAACACTTTGGTATCAAATTGAAAAGCCATTTTAAGGCCTGATAAGTATTCTTCCTCTGTGTTTACCTTAGAAATTCCAACAGAGGATCCAAGGTTAGCAGGTTTAATAAAACATGGAAGCCCTAATTCCCTTTGAATCCATTCAAAAGTTGGGAATTCATCTTCTGCATAAACGCATGTATAGTTTCCTATTGGAATTCCTGCATCCCTCAACAATCTCTTCATGACATCCTTATCCATACCCACTGCGGATCCAAGAACGCTCGCTCCAACAAAAGGAATATTAGCAAGTTTGAGGAGACCTTGAACCGTTCCATCTTCACCAAAAGGTCCATGTAAAATTGGAAAAACGACATCTAAAATCGGAAATTGTTCGCTTTGATTTAAATTAGACAATTTGCCATTACTTTGTGGAACTAGGGCAACATCCTGTGAAGAATTGTCAACTAGATTTCTTAATTCAGATGGCTTTGATAATAATAAATTAGCATCCGAATGGGTAATCCAACGCCCCGTTTTATCAATTGCAATTAAAATTGGATTGTACTTTTCCTTATCCAATGCTTCCAATATATTTTTTGCGGATTGTAATGAAATCTCATGCTCTGCGGATTTGCCTCCAAACAAGATACCTATATTTAATTTTCTTGCTGTCATAGAATTTCTAATTTATTATTTAAAACACAAATATAAGAAAGTGTTTAAGTGTTTTACCAATTCAGTTTCCTTAGTACCAGGCTGAGTAGGTATTCAAATAGCGAGTATTATTAGTATGGAATTATTTATAGCACTTTGTTATTTTTAGTCCAATTATAATATTTGAGAGCAATTAGCCAGCTAGTGGTTATAAAATAGATTGATTGCACTCCTGATTTTTTTAATAAAGCACTTTCATTAGTACCTTATTTTGGGGCTTTAATAGCCACTGATTTAAACCAAAAAAAAGTATACAGACCAATACTAGAGACCGCTTCGCTTCTTTCAATATTTTCACTTATCTTTAGACCCTATTTCTAATACGAATCGATATCGGATCTAATAATATATGAAGCAGGAAACATCCAATTTCAAATTTGCAGAACTTTTGGATTTTTTCAAGAGCAAGATTTTTTTACACACCTTACTTAGGATTTTTTTAGTCCTTGGTATTCTATGGATATTGCAATCTTTTTTTCTGAATTTTTATACAAACCATGGGCAGCAATTGATTTTACCAAAATACCAGGGGGTAAGTCTTGAAAATACAATTAAACATGCAGGAACCCGAGGTTATGAAATTGTAATATCAGATTCTTTATTTGTAAAAGGAAAACCGGGTGGTATCGTTTTATCCCAAATTCCCGTTGCTGGGTCAAAAGTTAAACGGGGTAGAGCCATTTATGTTACAATCACTAAGTTTCAATCGGAAACATTTCAATCTGATTTAATTCCAGTTCTTTATGGAAAAAAATACGAGTTTAAAAAAATAGAGTTGTTTAATACTTTTGAATTGAATACCAAAATTCGGGGAGTTAAATTTGATGCAGGACCTGAAAATCACATTCTGGAAGTGTATTATAAAGATATGATGCTTGTAAATGCAACAGAGCGGAAAGCTAACATATTAATCAACAAAGGAGATACGCTAGAATTTGTGATTTCTACAAAAGCAGGAGGTGAAGTTCCAATTCCAGATTTATTATGTCAGACCTTAGCTGCTGCTAAGTTTCTTTTAAGTTCTTCAAAACTTGAATTAGGGTCTGTAATTGAAGACGGAGAAATAACAGATCGGGAAACTGCATATATAATTGATCAGTCACCAAAACCAGACAATGATCAAACGATTATATTAGGAACAGAATTTAAAATAACAATAATTCAGCAAAAGCCTGAACGATGTAATTAAGTTTAGAATTAAATAAAATCAAAATGGAGGATATTACAGTACAAGAACTAAAACACAAGTTAGAACAGAAAGAAGATTTTATATTAATTGATGTGCGTGAAATTTATGAACATACTGATTTTAATATTGGAGGTGAACTAGCAAGTTTGCAAACGGGCCTTCCTTATAAAATTGAAGAACTTAAAAATAAATCAGATCAGGAAATTATTGTGTATTGTAGAAGTGGAAATCGCAGTGGTATGGCAAAACAAATGTTTGAAACTGCTGGTTTTAAAAATGTACGAAATTTACTTGGCGGAATGCTTGCTTGGCGGGAAGCGTTTCCTTCCTGATTAAATCCTCAGTATGCCACCTGGAAATTCCCATTTGATTACCGGCAAATTGGGCGAAGCGATTGCAGAAACTTATTTATGTTCCTTAGGATATGAAATTTTAGAACGCAACTGGCGTTTCAGTAAATCAGAAATCGATTTGATCGCAAAACATGAGGAGCTCTTAGTTTTTATTGAAGTAAAAACCAGGACTTCTGATTATTTCGGTCCGCCAGAATCCTTTGTAAGCGAACATAAGGAATTATTGATTCACGAAGCGGCATCTGCATATATGGATAAAATAAATTATGATTGGGAAATTCGTTTTGATATTATCGGAATCTTATTGGATTCAAATGGAACGCATAAACTAGAACATTTTAAAGATGCATTTTAATAGATTGGCTTTAAATTAAAACCAACTCGCATAAAGCTGATAATTTTTAGCAGTACGGTCAATATGAAATTTAAAATTTTCTGGATCTAATGCTTTTACTTTTTTTGCCGGAATCCCAGCATAAATAAAACCAGATTCCAGGATTGATTTTTCAAGAACAACAGCACCCGCAGCAATTAATACATTTTCATTTACAATGGCTTGATCTAAAATTATTGAGCCCATACCAACTAAAACATTGGAATGAATGGTACATCCATGCACAATGGCCCGATGCCCAATAGAAACGCGGTCGCCAATATAGGTTCCGGATTTTTCATAAGTACAATGGATAATTGCACCATCTTGAATATTGACTTCATTGCCAATTCGGATCTCATGTACATCCCCCCGAATTATTGCTTGAAACCAAACACTACAATTGTTTCCAAGGATTACATCTCCAATGATCGTAGCATTCTCCGCCAAAAAACAAGCTGCTCCAAAAACTGGCGTAAAACCGCGCAAAGATTTAATTAATGCCATACTAATAAATTATTAATTTAAATGCAACATTTAATTCTTCTGCTTAATGGGACTGACTTTAAAACCTTCATTTTTTAGTAAATGAATTACACCTTTGTCGCCACCAAGATGACCAGCACCAACTGCAAAAAAATTGGAACCTTTAGCCATTTCTAATTTCATTATCGGAATCCAGTTTTTATTCCGATTGTATAACATCATTTCAAGATAAGGATTCAAATGTTGATCTTCACTGGATACTGTTTGATTTAATGCATTTAGATCTTGGTTTTTATAACTTTGAATCATGAATTTCATTTCCTCAGTACCTTTTTCAGCAGAACTTACCGCATCTAATAGCATTTTAGCCTGTACATTATAGGGAATACTGTCAAAAATTGAAATTTGAAATTCAAGACTTTCTAATCCATCAATTTCTTTATTGTGCGTCCTGGCGATCTCTGCTAATTCCAATTCATAAGATTTAGAACTGCCATCTTTTAAAGCAAAAGGATTTCCATCTACACCGGCCATTGCACTTAAAAACATAGGCTTAATACGTTCAAACATGGATAATGGCAAACCAATTTTTTCAAAGTATGATTGTAAAAGTTGGTATTCATCTTTGTTGACTAAATCTGTTAAACTCGTATCGTTTTTCATTACAATTTTATCCATAAGGGTCATCATGGCTCCTAAATCATTCATCTGATCAACATCAATTTCCATAAACACTTTTCTAGAATCGGTAATCGCCTGGATGATACCATCCGGTAAAAAGTAATCTGAAGCAGGAATTAAATGTATCGTTCCAAATAAATAGGATGGTTCTTTCAATTCTTTTCCTTCAATTTTCCAGAATAGTGAATTTTCAAGCGTTTGCGTTAACTGCTGAGCAAATAAAATTTGAGTACTTAAAAGAACACTACAAATCTTTAAAAATAGTGATGGGAGTTTCATATAATGCATTTTTAGATTCCTAATGAATGTTTTCAGTTGATTATAATTTAATGTTATTCTAAATTTGTGAATTCGTTTTTAATGATGAGCAATACGTTTCGCCAAATGAATTTCGAATTTGAGGATAATTTATTTTTGTGATTTCACCTTTTAAGGTATTAGTCCATTTCAATATTTATTCTGCAACATCCATTCATAAAAAAATATTCCTGCTGCAACAGATACATTCAAGGATTGTATCGTTCCTTTTTGTGGAATTTTTACAATGGCATCTGTTTCAGTCAGAATTTCAGGTGAAACGCCAGTGCCTTCAGAACCTAAAACGAATGCCAAAGACTTTTTCATATCCAGTTCCCGGATTGTGAGATCTGCTTTTTCAGATGCACTAATAATAACAAGACCCATGGATTTTAGTTGTTTTATGGTATGCAGTAAATTTTTTTCTCTGCAAACTGGTAAAGAAAGTAAAGCTCCTGAGGATGCTTTAATAGATTCGGAATTAATTGGAGCACTATTTTTTTGTCCTATAATTAAACCATGAATGCCAAATACTTCTGCTGATCTGGCAATCGCTCCAAAATTTCGAACATCCGTGATACCATCACAAATACAAAGACCTGGGTTTTCACCCCGAAATAATACATGATCTACTAAACTTGCTGCTTCATAAAAGTCAATAGCAGAGGTGATCGCAATGACTCCTTGATGGTTGAGTCGGCTAAGCCTATCCAATTTTGGTTTAGCTACTCTTAAAATCGGAATTTTATGAGCCCGGGCTAGTTTTAATAAAGCCTTCGTCTCTTCATTTTCTAAAGTTTCGGAAATAAATATTTTTTGAATATTGATTTCGGCAGCGATTGCTTCTCTTAAAGCGTTCTTACCTAGAATTAAATCTTTCTTATCCATTTGAGGTTTAAAATTATTACTAAATTTGCAATTCAAAAAAAATACCACATTTATGAAAAATAAAATATTTATTTTATTGATATTCAATGTATTATATATTAATATTGCTTTAATGGCACAAAGTCAAAGCAAATTAGATCTGGCTTTGCGATCGATTGAAAGCAATTCAGAACGCTTGGGTTTGTCCAAAGTTGACATTTCAGATTTAGCAGTTTCAGATATTTATAGTTCAGATCATAATGGAGTGACCCATATTTATTTGATTCAACGATATAAAGGAATTGAAATACATAATGCCATCACCTCTGTGCATATTGCTCCAAATGGTGTAATCTATGATAGTCCTTCTCGATTTATTTCAGGCATACAAAATCGCATTAATAGCAGCAAGACAAGATTAGACGCTATCGAAGCACTGACTTCAGTAGTAAATCATTTGGGTATTTCAAATGCCTTTATACCTAAAAACGTTTTGCGCACAAAGGATCGTATTGAAATTGTAAAAACTAATTTTACCCACAGCAATATACCTGTTAAGTTGGTTTATTTTCTGAACAATCAAGGAGCTTTGCGCTTAGCATGGGATTTATCAATGGACATGTCCGTAAGTAATGACTATTGGTCCATTCGAGTCGATGCAGTTAACGGGGAAATTTTAGATCAACAAAACTTAGTTATCAAATGTACATTTGATCATCCAGGGCATAGTAAGTGTATGGATCAGCAAAAAGCATTCAAAGAAAATTATACTCCTGTAAAAGAAGTCTTGTCAGTCTTAAATACAACGTCAATAGCTGCCCCAAATACTTATAATGTAGTTCCCTTACCTTTCGAAAGTCCAAAGCATGGGCCAAGGCAATTAGTAGTAAATCCGGCTACTGCTCCCGCATCCCCTTTTGGATGGCATGATACGAATGGGGTTACAGGTGCAGAATACAATATTACCCGTGGAAACAACGTACATGCATACCTTGATAGAAATGGTGACAATATAGCTGACAATGGAGAACCAAACGGAGGATCAGAATTGATTTTTGATTTCCCCTTTGATCAGAATGCAGATCCAAGTGCTTATTCAAAAGCAGCAACTGTTAATTTATTTTATTTGAATAACATGATGCATGATAATTTGTATCTATTTGGATTTAATGAAGCTGCGGGTAATTTCCAGTTTAATAATTATAACAAAGGAGGTACAGGCAATGATCCTGTTTTGGCTGAAGCACAAGATGGATCGGGTACAGATAATGCAAATTTTTCTACCCCTCCAGATGGTAGCAGTGGAAGAATGCAAATGTTTCTTTGGTTGGCATCAGGAGTTGAAACTTATATTTCAAAACCAGATTCTCTGATAGGAAGCATTGAGTCAAGAAGAGCAAGTGGCTGGGGTGGAGCTCCACCACCGACAAGGGAAGCGGATGTCGTGATTGCCAATGATCATTCTCCAAACCCAACACTCGCTTGTGTGCGGGGAATGCGAAGATCTGAAATTCAAGGTAAAATTGTATTGATTGATCGCGGTACTTGTGAATTTGGAGTAAAAGCTTTAAATGCACAGGATTCAGGTGCTATTGGTGTCATTGTTTGTAATTTTGAAGATGCTTTTGTTACCATGGGTGCTGGTGCTGTTGGAGGCCGGGTTACTATTCCTGCATATTTTACAACAAAGAGTATCTGCAACCGATTAAAATTAATGGTAAAGAATGGTGAGCTAAAAATTCAAATACGGGAACCCGGTGCGAGTTCAGGTCCGGATAGCTTAGATGGTGATTTTGACAATGGTATTATTGCGCACGAATATGGCCATGGTGTTTCAAATCGTTTAACTGGAGGACCATCCCGTACTAACTGTTTAGGCAACGGTGAACAAATGGGGGAAGGTTGGAGTGATTTTTTAGCTTTAATAATGACTGCAAAAACCGGGGATAAAGCAACCGATGCAAGAGGTGTCGGAAGCTATGCCTTAAATGAAAAACCAACAGGTGCCGGACTGCGCAGAAGGCCCTATACAACAGATATGACTTTGAACGAGTTTACTTACAAAAATATAGATGCAGAATCTCATAATCTCGGGGAAGTTTGGACTACTGTTTTATGGGATTTATACTGGGCATTATCAGATAAATATGGATATGATCCAGATTTAAAAAACAAAACTGCTGGTAATAATATTTGTATTCAATTGGTCATGGATGGCATGAAACTTCAGCCCTGTAGTCCAGGTTTTATAGATGGAAGAAATGCAATTTTAAAAGCAGATACGATTAATAATCAAGGAAAAAACGGTTGTCTAATATGGGAAGTTTTTGCCAGAAGAGGCATGGGATTTTTTGCTAAGCAAGGATCCAATAATATGGTTGGCGATGAAACAGAAAGTTTCTTACCTGCGCTTATTTGCGTCAATAAGCTACTGGTTGATAAAAAAGCGGGATATTATTTAAATGCTAACACGTTTATTAAAAATGATGTTGTAAAACCAGGTGATCAATATAGTTACACAATCGAAGTGCATAATTATAAAGCAGGTGCTGCAAACAATGTAGTAATTACAGAAAACATACCGAACGGTTGTTCGTATGTGCCGGGTACCGGTAGTCCAGTTCCTCAGGTAAATGGAAATCAATTGATATGGACTATACCGCAATTAAAATCTTTAGAATCAAGAACTCTTAGTTATAAAGTGAGTACGGATCCAGGTATTGCATCAACAACACTGTGGTATGATGATATAGAGCAAGGAGAAGATAATTGGGATATAGATATTTCCAAAGGAACGCAACTTTGGTATCGGGATGAAGGCTATGGTGTAGATCAGTCATTTGCATGGATCGCTGAAGAGAAAGAAGGTATTTCAAATGATTTTACAGTTTTTACAAAACAAGCTTTTCAATTATCTGGTGCAGATCCGTCCTTGTATTTTTATCATTTTTTCAATACGGAAAAGTCCTATGATGGCGGAATTCTAGAAATCTCAAAAGATGGATTTTTCTGGCAAGCTGTAAAACCTGAAGAATTTTCATTAAACGGTTATACTGGCTTAATTAATTATGAAACCTTTGTCGTACCAAATGCTTCTGCATTTTCTGGCGAAAGCAATGAATTTATACCGACCGTACTAAGTTTATCTGAATATAAAAATGAAAAAGTACAAGTTCGTTTTCGTTTTGGAAGTGATAGTTTAAATGTAAGTCCGAATACCAATACAATTCTTGGTTGGGTTATTGATAATATAGAATTTATCTATCCTAAATTTTATAATTCTGAAGTTTGTGTTACCACCGCGGAAGGTGAGAATGTCTGTGTTTCCGCTTCAGGTAAAGGAACTTTGGCAGATTCAGATAAAATTGTTGGAACCGATTCTAAAAAGCCAGTTGCTAGAAGCTTTAAAGTTTTTCCAAATCCAGCAGGAGATTACTTTATTTTCAAAACAGATTTAGAAAAACAATTTAAGACGCTCATCATGAGGTCAATTAACGGACAAGAATTAAAGCGAGTTGAAATTGCTTCAAATTCACAATTGACTAAAATTTCTACTTTAGATCTACCAAAGGGTATGGTTTTGTTGGAAGGCATCGGTGATAAAATTCACAGCTATTCCAAAATAATGATTCGATAAAAAAGGGAAATGAAATATATAAAAAAGGTTGTCAGAATTCTGACAGCCTTTTTTTATTAAAAATTAAAGATCGTATTTTAGATATTTAATAAGACTTGATAGCAATAATTTACTAAACGGAGGTTTAAACGTTTCATTAAGTTTTTAAATTCTTTTAATATTCTATCTGGTTTGTAATTTTTATTCAGTTGTCGCAACTATTTTTTAGAATTTTTGATTTGAGTGATAGTAACTCATAGCATAGGATCGCAATTGTTTTAATACAATACCATGAACTATACAATAATAAAGGCAGACGTTGCTGTTTTTTGAACTTGAAATAAATTCTCTAAAATGTGTTACTGCGTAGATAATTAAATTGACCCTTTATATTTTTTTCAAGTAGGTTTAAATTAATGGTATTAAGGTTCAAAGACTTGAATCTTTTTGGTGACTTCTATAAATTGTTGTGAGAATTTACCTTCATATCGGGTGGCACGAACAATATGATTATCAATCCAATGATAATTCCCGCCGCGTGGTTTATTTAATAAAAGGAAATGATATTTAAAACCACAGCGGTTCAACCAATTTTCTGTGATTTCTTTATGTGCATCTGTACGAGAGGTAAAAAAGGTTATTATATGACCTTCATCATACCATTGATTTATAACCTGAATTGCATCTGGATAAGGTTCCACCGTGATCATTCGTTCTGGTTCTTCATTTGGGATATCATCGCAAATAGTACCATCAATATCAACCAAAAAATTCTTTATATCATCCGGTAATAAAGGGGATGCTAATTTTCCTTCACTATCAATTTGCTTTCTTAATTTTAATTTATTGTTTTCTGCCATGCGACTAAAAATAAACAATAGTCAGAAATTTATTCTTCTTCCGTTGGATTCATGTCGCTACTTTGATCAGCATGAAGGTTTTCGGTTGGAGCTTGAACATCCGGTTCAGGACTGGAATCTTGACTTAGATCAGAACTAATTTCCTGTTCTTTTGGTTCAATTTGTTCTGTATCTGAAACTTCCGAAACATGGTTTTCTTCAATTTCTGATACAATTTTAGGCTTCTTTTTTGCTGGTTTTTTCGTGGATTTAATTTCTTCAGCAGCTTTAGATAATTTTTCCTGAAGTTCTTCTGGAATTTGATCCTGTGCTTGATGAATAGTTTCACTAATTTTAGCCTTAACCTTTTCTTTTTCTGCCTGAAATGTATTATTGCGTTCTTGTCGTTGTTTTAATTTGTCATCACGCTTTTTAACTTTTTCAATAACTACTTCAAGTTTTTCTTTAGTTTCGTATAATTCTTTAATTTTTTCTTGCTTGGATTTCATCCGTTCTTCGATCATCTTAATTTTTGCAACCCGGATTTGAGCTTCTAGTTGTCCTGTTGTAGTTGCAATTCTGCGATTTTCAAAATCTATATTTTTTCTTTCAAAGTCAATAGATTGTTCCATTTTTTGAATCGCACCAAGCAGTCCTTCATACCTTCTCGTAAGACGTTCATCCCCAGAACCATTTTGTTCTCGATTTGCATCTCGTTTTTCTCGTTTATCGCGAATCGCTTTAAATGCTTCATTCAATTTAGAAAGAATTATTTCCCGGTCTTCTCTTTGAAAAGACTTTCCTTTTAAATCACTTTGAATCGTAACTAATTGATCAAATAAAGGTTTTAATAGCGCTCCAGCTTGAATCTTTTGATCAATTTCTGTAATTTTTGTCAAGAAAAAATTGGAAACTTCTTTTGATTTTTGATTTAGCTCTGCCGATAAAACGCTTCTTAATTTTTTAAGTTCATCAAATAGTGAATTTGATTTTTCACGCAGTGAATCTCCATGATCTTTAAAAATATTTTTGTCAATGATATGTTGTTGAATGTTCGCCCAGGTTTGTTTCAACTCATCCCAAACAGGTTGTTGATAAGCTTCAAGTCGTTTAACTTTATCTGTAAGATCTTCTAATTCGTGTTTGAAGTTTTTGTATAATTTGGTAGACAATACAACAAAATGCCATTCCATCTGAGCCCGTTGAATGATATCTGATTTTTCAACTTTTAGGTCTTCAGGTAAAATTCCATCGGCCATCGTTAATTCGATTAATCGATGTTCGGTTGATGAAGGCAAATCAAAATCTTGACCTTCCCGCCATTGACTCATCATTTTGTTATAAAATTCTTCTGGAATATCTTTTTCTGGTATGCTCCAAATGTCTACTTTATTTTCTTCTGCATTTAAGGAAACAGCAAGTAATACTCGTTCTTCCTTAGCATTGTTGCCCCAAACCACTAACCTGGTTCTCATTCATCAAGATTTTATGTCTGTATTCTAAAATAAATCATCATTTCCTCACCAACAAGAGGTCTCTGTAAATATAGTTCCTTGTATTCTAAACGTTTAAAAGTTGCAAAAATCAATCCAAAAAAGGAATTTTCCAATATTTCTTTTAAGTTCTTCATTTCACAAAACCTTCAGTTATCAAATAAGCAGCAATCTGAACTGCATTTGTTGCTGCTCCTTTTCTAAGGTTATCAGCTGAAACCCAAAGATTTAGTGTATTTGCCTGCGACTCATCTCTTCGTATTCTTCCTACCAAAACAGCATCTTGATTTTTAGCTTGTTGAGGTGTTGGATATTCGAATTCCAATGGTTTATCCAGAACTTTTATTCCTTTGGTTTGAGCCAAGAGTTGCCTTAATTCAGCTACATCAAAAGAATTTTTCAGGGCAACATTTATGGATTCAGAATGGCCACCATGAACCGGAACCCTTACTGCAGTGGCTGTAATTTTAATCCCCGGGTCTCTCCATATTTTATGTGTTTCATGCACCATTTTCATTTCTTCTTTGGTATATCCATTTTCAAGAAATACATCACAATGTGGAATGCAATTCTCAAAAATAGGGTGATGATAGGCTCTTGGTTCTTCAACAGGTAGGCCATGAAGTTCAGATTCATATTGTTTTACAGCCTTCATTCCGGTACCTGTAAAAGATTGATACGTAGAAATGACCAGTCGATCTATTCCATATTTTAGCTGTAATGGATTTAAAGCCATTACCATTTGTATAGTAGAACAATTTGGATTTGCTATGATTTTCGTATTTTCCTGGATTGTATCTGCATTGATCTCCGGTACCACTAATGGACAATCGGGGTCCATTCTCCAGGCAGAAGAATTGTCAATTACATAACATCCTACCGCTGCAAATTTTGGAGCCCATTCTAAGGAAGTGTTTCCTCCAGCTGAAAATATAGCAATATCAGGTTTTGAATGAATCGCTTCTTCCATTCCAATGACTTCATATTCCGTTTCGGCCCAATGAATCTTTTTGCCTACGGATCTCTCAGAAGCAACAAAGTAGATTTTTTCAATTGGAAGATTAAATTCTTCTAATACTTTTAAAACTACTTGTCCGACCAAACCAGTTACTCCAACGATTGCTAATTTCATAAAAAATATTTATGCAAAGTTAATTTTCATTTGATATTCTACGAATTGTATTAACTTGGTGTTATGAGACACACCTTGACCCTAATCGGCCTATTTGGCCTGCAATTCCTTTGTGCCCAATGGCATGACCGCTTTTCAAATGGCTTCGATTCCGCCTGGATAGGGGATCGATCGGATTTTAAAATCAATCTTCAACAAGAACTGCAATTAAATGCAATGGATGCAGGTAATTCAATGCTTTTTCATCAGATTCAAAAGCATGATAGTATGAGCTGGTCATTTTATTTTAAAATGGATTTTGCACCATCAGCTACAAATAAATTATTGATAATCTTAATGGCTGATCGTACAGAATTTGATTCTGCGAATGCTTTTGTACTTGAAATTGGCGAAAATGGCACCAATGATAATTGGAAATTTTATTTAAAAGAAAATGCATCCAAAATTTTATTGGGACAAGGGGAGCTCGCAAAACTTGGAGGTGATCCGGCAACAGCCCGCATGTTAATTCATAAATATAGTGATAGTATTTGGTCGTTTTCAATAGATTACTTTGGAGGCAATCAAGCGTTTCAGGAAAGAATACTATATGGAGTTCCAAGTATTAAAATGGATACGTGTTATTTTGGTATACAATGTATCTATACAGAAACCAGAAAGGATCGATTTTACTTTGATGATATTTCCGTTGCGCCTATTCGTAAAGATTTAATTGCACCTAAAGTATCCAGTATTCTGGTAACATCCAAAAACCAATTGGAGATCCATTTCAATGAAGAAATTGATTCAAATAGCGTAAAAAATTTTGACCAATTTAATATTATTGAAATTGGAAATCCAATTCAGATCACCTATTCTAAACCAGATCAAATTCTCTTGTTTTTTGATAATCAATTTATTTTTGGCAATTCCTATGTTTTGATTTTTCAAGGGATTGCTGATTATTTTGGGAATTTTAGCATTGAAGATAGTATCCATTTTGAAGCACGCTATTCCATAATTCCAGGATTTCTTGACTTAATTATTTCAGAATTTATGGCCGATCCAACACCTGTTGTTGGTCTTCCTGAAAAGGAATTCATTGAAATTAAAAATCGGAGTAAATACGAACTCAAGCTTCAGAATTGTAGCTTTTCCGATGGTGCAACAGAAGCTTTTTTTCCAGATATTAGGATTGATCCAAATTCTTATTTAATTGTAGGGTCTATAAAGGACACTTTAGCGTTTAAAAGTTTTGGCAATTTCATAGGGCTCCATAATTTTCCGAGTATAAATAATACAGCAGAACATTTAAGTTTATACAATCCTAATTTTGAATTGATTCATGAGCTATTTTTTGACGATAGTTGGTACGATTCTTCTATTAAAAAAGAAGGTGGGTATACCCTTGAAATTATCAATACTTCAAATTTATGCCAGAACAAAAGCAACTGGAAAGCCAGCAATCACTTTTCAGGAGGTACCCCAGGAGTCAAAAATTCATCGGAGACAACTGGTGAAGACCTGCTCGGACCTGAATTATTAGAGGTTTTTGCTTTAAGTGAGTGGGAAATTAAATTGGTATTTAACGAATCTTTACATTATACAACCCAGTTTCGGAAGACGAACTTTATAATTTCACCAAGTCGTGCAATTGCAACGGTTGATTTGTTGTTACCTGGAAAAAATGAAATTATTCTTTTACTTGATGAACCTTTGGAAAAGGGCATTCAGTATCAACTTGCCATAAAAGAGCTAAATGATTGTTTTCAGAATCTTAATTCGCTGATTTCAGAATTTTTTGCACTGCCAGTTCAAGCTTCTGAAGGAGATTTAGTTTGGTCTGAAGTCTTATTTGATCCATATAGCGGTGGAAATGATTTTGTTGAAATTTATAACAAAAGCGACAAAGTAATTTCTACTAAACAATTGATGATTTCAAATCGTGATTTGGGAACAACCTGGACTTCTTTAAATGCGGAAAAAGTGATTTTACCAAATCAGTATCTTGCGTTTACAAAAGATCCTTCGGATTTAATGAAAAGGTATAGATTTCATGATTCGCTGCAAATTATTGCTACTGAATTGCCACCAATGAATGATGAAGGCGCTTATTTGTATCTTGGACTTAATAATTTTAATCATTTGGTGATATTGGATAGCGTAGAATTTAAGAGTAGTTGGCATCACCCATTTATTCATAATGTAGAAGGCGTATCGCTTGAAAAAATTCAAATGAATCTGTCATCTGCAAAACAATATAACTGGCAATCTGCAGCTGCACATTTTGATTATGGCACTCCAGGTATCGCCAACAGCCAGCAGCTAGATACCTTCATAAAGCAAAGTGACGAGCACATTAGATTGTCATCCAAAGTAATTAGTCCAAATGGAGACGGTTATCAGGATTACTTAATGCTCTATTTTACGCTGCCAAAAACCGGGTACAAATCACGTGTTGAAATATTTGATTTAGCGGGCGTAAAACAAAAGTCATTAAGTTATCTGGTTTTAGCTCCTAATGATTTTCTGATTTGGAATGGTGAAGATGATACAGGCTCCCGATTGAATCGTGCAAATTACATTATTCAGGTAGAATTATTGCACCCAGATGGTGATCAATTTCGAATTAAAGAGCGAGTTGTTATCGATTACTGAGTATATTTGTAAATCTTAAATTCAATTTTTTTTAATGGGATAATCTTAAATTTGGATTGTACAAATGAATCATTTGAAGTTTTAAGATGAACTCAAAATTTAAATAGATAGTTTTTTATTGATAGATATCATTAAAAACCTATTTTATTCCTATTTCGTCTTTATTTTTGTAGATTGTTCAAAATGGGGATATTGAATTATTCAAAATTATTTCAATGGATTATAATAAGTGTAATCATGCTTATTTCTCTGGTTTTTCTATTTCCCCCAAACTATTTAATTGTTCGTGAGTATTCAGGTTATGCCATTCATTGGATGCTAATTTGCTTGATAATCGGTATTATTTCTTTATTTATAGGAAATGAAAAAATTTTATATTCAAGTTTCTTTGCATCCGGGCTGATTGCATTTTTTCTTATGAATTCGTTTAATACGGATCTTCGACTGGCAAGTTTCAATAATCCAAGTTCAATTAGTGTCTTATTTGCAAACCTTACATTAAGTAATGATGATGAGAATAAGACTATGAATACAATTTATTTGATAGATGCAGATATCGTCCTTATAGAAGAACTCACACCCGATAAAATCAAATTATTACAAGAAATTCGATCAAAATACCCATATCAATCCATGTTGCCCAGAGTCGATCCGTTAGGTAAAGCTGTTTTATCTAAATTTAAATTTTATGAAGAATCGAGTTTTGGTATTTTTGGAAATCCTATTTTAAATTTAGGGGTGATTAATGATACCAATGATAGCTTTAAGATTTTAGTTTCCAATTCATTGCCTCCAATTACTTTGAATTCTTATCAGAAACTTAATTTATTTCTAGATTCTTTAGCTGTAAAAATTAAAATGGACTTTCCAAATGTTTTGCTTGCAGCGAATTTTAACCTGGTACCGTGGTCCAAAGAACTAAGAAATTTTAGAATCCAAACCGGCTTGGTTGCCAGTAGGCGAGATAATAATGAAGGAGAATCAAATTCTGGTGCGTTCGGAATTTTGAATACTCCGAATAATGATATATTTTATTCTAAAGGACTGGAATGTTCAAGATTTAATGTCTTGAAGGATACAAAGGATAATGCTTTTGGATTATATGGACGATATCAGAGACGAGCGCCACTTTAGTTATTATTTTATATGTTTTTAGAATGAATTATTTGCTTAACTTAGACCAGATTTGATGAAAACAAGGTTTTGGATTTGGTTTCAAATGCTTATAGTTGTCGCCTTTGCGTGTGCTACCCCTATCATTTTAGAGGCGAACCATGCATTTCATAATGCAAATACCAAAACCATTCGAATTCCATTTAGATATGTCCAATCATTTATTATTTTGGATCTGCAATTAGAACACTTAATTCCAGTTAAATTAATTTTTGATACCGGAGCTGAACATACCATACTCTTTGAAAAGAAATGGACTGACGTATTTTCAAATCCATATCAGCGCGAAATAAAAGTAATTGGTTCAGATCTTCAACAAGAATTACCTGCTTGGTTAACAACACCTATTGCGTTTTATTTTGGAAATATTTTTTCGGTAAGTTCTCCAATCATTGTACTGAAAGAAAATATAACGAATATTTCACAAGTTATTGGTGAGCCAATCCAAGGCATTTTAAGTGCTTCTGTATTTAAACAGTTTCTAATTGAAATTGATTATAAAAACAGATTCATAATTTTGCATCACCCAGATGCAGAACCAAAAAATAACTATACTAAAATCAAGATTCAAATTTATAAAAACAAGCCTTATTTGCAAACTGAAGTGCGATCTAATGATACCAATAGCCAGGTATTAAATTTGTTATTAGATACCGGTGCAAGTTTATCTTTAATGATGTACACAGATTCATCAAGCGCAGTGGTTGTTCCTGATAAAATTATCCCTGGATATCTAGGAAGTGGTTTAGGCGGAGTATTATCTGGATTTGTGGGCAAAATTCATTCCATATCTTTTGATAGTTTTCTAATGCCTGGAGTTATAACCCATTTTTTAAAGCTTGAAACCAAAATTGCTAAAAATGAAAGTTTAAATAAAGATGGATTGATTGGAAATCTTTTATTAGATAAATTTAATATTATTTTAGACTACAAAAAAGAATTACTTTATATTAAAGCGCTTAAAAATTATAAAAAAATTCTTAATTATGATAAATCCGGAATGCTGTTAATTTCTGGAGGCAAGGAACTGGAATCTTATTATGTAGCGCATATTATTCCCGGCACTCCGGCAGCATTAGCAGGAATTAAAGAACAGGATCAGATTTTAAAAGTTAACCGCCTGCCAGTTTCATTTTTATCATTGTCTAGTATAAATTCCATACTTCAGAAGGAAGAAGGAAAAAAAATAAAACTTACAATTCGCAGGAACCAGAAGAAGTTGAAGTTTACATTTTATTTAAAATCTCTGATTTAAGATTGTTCTCTAGAGTTATCAAGTAAATTCAAATTGCAGTACGCTAACATTTATTTATTGCAAATGACTATTTTTGCAAACTAATACGATAAGTTAATTATGAAAACAATGTTTGATATGATCCAGGCATTCCCTGATCAGTTAGCGGAAGCAATGGATATTGGCGCAAATGCAATAATCAGAAATCATCAGGTTCCAATACATAAAGTTTTTGTTAGTGGGATGGGTGGATCTGGTATTGGTGCTGACTTTGTTTCAAGTTTTATTCGAAATACCTGTAAAGTGCCATATTTGGTTGGTAAGTCCTACGATATGCCAGCTTTTATTGATCAACATACATTGGTAATTATTTCTTCATATTCAGGAAATACAGAAGAAACTTTATCTACTTTTAGACAGTTAGTATCGTCCAATGCAAAAATTGTATGTATTGCTTCTGGAGGTGAAGTAATTGAAATAGCAAAAGAATCAAACTTTGATGTAGTCCAATTACCAAATAACTGGCCATCGCCAAGAGCATGTTTAGGATTTTCGCTAGTATCACAACTTTATGTTATCTCTAAACTGGAATTAGTAGATCCATTTTTTATACCGCAACTAAATGATACGATTCTTAGATTGAAAAATGAGACCAGCGAAATTTTAGAAAAAGCAAAGCAATTAGCGGCTGTATTAAATGGAAAATTACCAGTTATTTATTCGACAGGCAGAATAGAACCAGTCGCTATTCGTTTCAGGCAACAAATAAATGAAAATAGTAAAATGCTTTGTTGGCATCATGTAATTCCTGAAATGAATCATAATGAATTGGTAGGTTGGCGATGGAATCAAGATGCAATTGCGGTAGTCTTTTTAAGAAATTCAGATGATCATGAAAGAAACCAGGCAAGAATTGAATTGACAAAGGAAATTGTTTCCCATTATACAACAACAGTTGTTGAACTTTACTCGAAAGGAAATTCTTTAATTGAGCGAAGTTTTTATTTGGTTCATCTTTTGGATTACGTAAGTGTCTTTTTAGCCGATTACAATAAAGTAGATGCCATTGAAGTACGTGTTATTGATTTTTTGAAAAGCGAATTGTCAAAAATTTAAATAAAGAGAATAACAGGATACAAGCGCTCATGGCTATACATAGCATAGCTATTAAATCACCAGTTTGTAAATAGATTGTTTTTTCCTTATTAAATAACATAAGGCTGATCAAACTGGCTTCTTTTCCATAACTTGTCGGTAAACTTACATCCCCTTTTGCATCTACAAAACAAGAGATTCCAGTATTCGCAGATCTTGCTATTGGTTTTCTGAATTCAATGGCACGCAAAATACCATAAGCTAAATGTTGGTGATATCCAGGGGTATCATCCCACCAACCGTCATTGGTCATAATAAAAATAGCTTCAGCTCCATTTCTAATATAATCACCAATATAATTTCCATAGATTGATTCGTAACAAATTACGGGTGCAATTTTAGTCGAACCACTTTCAAAAACGGAACGTTCTCTTTGGCGCCCTAATCCTTGTACTGAACCACCTAATTTATCAACCACTGGTTTTAAAAAAGGAAGTAAATGTCTATATGGAAATGTTTCAACTCCAGGTACTAATTTTGATTTCACGTAGACTGGTATCTCACCACCTGCACTGCAAACTTGAATTGCACTATTTTGAATTTCAAAATATTTTGGAAAGCCACCCCGTTTATTTTCTCTTACTGCATTCGATAATTCTTCTCCTGCCTTAAAACTTTTGATTGAACCGATTCCTGTAACTAAACATAAATTAGAATATGTTGACACCAAATCTTTCATGCGTTTAATTCTCCAATCTGAATTAAATTGATCAATATCGATATATTCAAAACTCGTTTCCGGCCAAATTAAATATTTTGTATTTGGGGTAAATGCTGCCCTTGAGTATTTTTCAAAATGTATCATTTGAAGATTTTGATCAACTTCAAATTTTTGATAGTGAGGTTCATAATTCGGTTGGACTATTCCAACTTCAACAGACTTTCCTTTTAATTTATAATTGTTATATTTAGAATAACTAATACCAATTGGTAACAGGAGGATAAGCCCTAAAACAGAAAAACCGTATTTTCTCGGGAGTTGTTTAAAGTATAAACTTGCGAGAAGACAATTTATAATTAAAATCCATAAACTCCCACCATAAACTCCGGTGGTGTCATACCATTGGATCCATTTTGGAAAAAAGGCAAGGCCATTTCCTAGCGTTAACCAGGGCCATGAAATATCCCATGCATGATGAACCCATTCAAAGCAGATCCAAAAAGCTATAAAGCTTAGGTATTTAAGTTTTGGAAATCGTCGTCCTACTGCAAGCATTCCCATCCAAGGAATGGTCATAAATAAACTATTTAAGAAAAAAGCAACTAAAGCTGGAAATAGTGCAGCATTTGCTACCCAATAAGTAGCTGTTATATTCCAAATGGCAAAGGCATTAAAAGCATAAACCCAATGATATAAATTCTTTGATTTGGAAGCACCGGCCTCTAATTGATGTTGTAAGACCAGAAGTGGTAAAAAGCCAATAAATAACAAGGGACTCGTATATACAAATGCTTTTCCTAATATTAAACCACTTGCAACGGACAAAAATAGCATGTATTTGTGCTCCTCTTCAGCTGCTTTTCTAGCCCTCAAAAGGCATAGGAAACCAAACCATCCTGCTAAAAATATATATAAAGGATAATCTCCCCAAAACTTTAAATTATACATTTTGTAGCCGAAAAACCCTGCGATACCTATTAGTATTAGTCCGATTCCTAAAGTAATTATGGATTGTTTTTTCATGGGATTCATATGACGGTAAGGTACAAAAATCTTAAAAAATGATTTTAAAAGCTTGAAAATCAATTATTTTTATCATTTATTAGTATAAATTCCTTAAAAATTAGAGTAAATTGCAAGAATCGTATTAAATTTGCACTCCAAATTTTAAAAAAATGAAAAAGAATATTCACCCTGCAGGTTATAGGTTTGTTGTCTTCAAGGATTTTTCTTGTAATGAAGCATTTCTTACACGTTCTTGTACTTCAAGTAAAGAAACCATTGTATGGGAAGATGGTAATGAATATCCTTTGGTTCGTTTAGAGATTAGTTCTAAATCCCATCCGTTCTTTACTGGTAAAATGAAATTTATCGATACTGCCGGACGGATTGATAAGTTTAATAAGAAATTTGCAACGACCAAATTCGCAAAAAATTAATATCTTAAACCCCGCCCAAAATGCGGGGTTTATTATTTATGAGCAATCGAAATCTAATTTTAGTCGATCCTATTCATAGAGAAAGTCTAAAGCCACTTAGTTGGGCTCGTCCAGTTGCTTCCTTTAGAATTGGAATCCTGAGAATTTTTGAAAAGTGGGAATTTGCACTGAATTGTAAAGTTAGTTTTTCAGTTCCTGAATATCTTCAGGAAAAATTTCCCTTAAAAATTGAAGAAGAAAATATTCTTATCCAGGCACATTTACTTCCCAGTAGTGATTTAGCATTTATTATTTCAAAATTGGCAGTAGGAGAATTTTTAGTGCATGGTTCTCAATGGGTTGCTGCAAATTTAAATAGAGATCAAACCGAAAACTTCCTCACTATTAAAGATTTTAGTGCATTTAAGAAACAAGAAGTAGATTCCTTTTTAATTAGAGGAATTTATAATCTTTGGGAACTTTTTCAATGGAATGCAGTAGAATTAGAAACTGATTTTAAAAAATTATCAAACGGTCGAAAATCAGCTGCCATAGATTCTTCAAATCGTGTAATTGGAAACCAAATATTTGTAGAGGAAGGAGCAAAAATTTCGAGTAGCATCTTAAATTCTACTACAGGTCCGATCTATATTGGGAGGCATGCTGAAATTATGGAAGGCTGTATGATTCGGGGAGGTTTGGCCTTATGTGATTCTGCGCAATTGAAAATGGGTGCAAAAATTTATGGCGCAACAACCATTGGACCTGGATCCAGAATTGGCGGAGAAGTTAATAATTCTGTGATTCAAGGAAATAGTAATAAAGCGCACGATGGATTTTTAGGAAATAGTGTTTTAGGTGAATGGTGTAATATCGGAGCAGATTCTAATAATTCAAACCTAAAAAACAATTATGAAGCTGTCAAACTTTGGGATTACAATGCTCAAAGATTTATACCTACAGGTACTATTTTTTGCGGATTAATGATGGGAGATCATGCCAAATGTGGCATCAATACAATGTTTAATACAGGGACTGTTGTTGGTTATGGCGCAAATGTTTTTGGCGATGGTTTTCCACGGCAGTTTATTCCGGATTTTGCATGGGGTGGTACAGCAGGATTCTCTACATTTCAACTTGCCAAATTTTATCAAACAGCAAATGCAGTACTCCAGCGTCGGGAATGTACATTTGATCTACAGGATCAGTCAATAGCTGAATTTATTTTTATGAAAACACAGTTTAGTAGAACTTGGGAAAAGCCTTCTTGATCTTATCCTTATTTTTATATTTTACAGTAATTAAATTTATCAGGATCTTGTATGCATGGTGTTAAAAAATTTCTGAGTTACTTTTTTGACATCTTTATGGAAGAGACGAGTTCGTCTTTTAATCAATCGCTTAAACTTTATTTATCTAAAGGACAGTATAAATTGGTTACAAAAGGTGCGATCTATTCTTTTGGAAAATTTTATCTTAATTTTGTTGAAACCTTTACCCTTTTAAAACTTGAGAATAGGAATATTAAAAAAGTTTTAATTCTTGGATTAGGCATGGGAAGTATAATTCAAATACTTGAAAAAAAACTAAAAGCAGCATATGTAGCAATCGAAATCGACCCTGCCATTATTGAGCTTTGTAATAAATATAAATCGGAAAATTTTTCAGCAGATTATATTGTAATTCAGGAGAATGCTTTCAACTATTTATGTAATCAGGATAAAACATATGATTTAATATGCATGGATATTTTTTGTGATCAGCTTGTTCCACCTGAATTCGAAACACACGATTTTATCAAAGCCTTAAAAAGTTCATTAAGCCCAGGGGGCCTGGTGATTTATAATCGACTTGCATTAAGTGCAGATGGAAATTTAAAAAATGATCAAGTTTTTAATATTTTTAAAACCTATTTTCCAGTAGCCTCAATCATTAAACTAGATTACAATTGGATGTTTGTCAATGAGAAAATTTAACTTCCTGTATTGATTCCAATAGATACGAAATTGAAAGTAAATGTTGACTAAACAAATTCTTTTATCTGAGCATAATAGCCAATGAAAAACGGGTGAAATCCGATTTTACGGATTCATTCAAAAATCCTAACGCAATTCGATTTCTCCTACAAAAAGCCAGGCTTTACGTCCTGCCCCAGGCATTTTTTCATCAATGATTCCATGATTGTGAATGCTCATTTGAATATATCGGCCACCTACATTGTTTAAAGGGATCGTAGGTTGAAGGTATTTTGATTCCGTTTCATTAATTTGATATTTGATAGGCTCAGAATAATTTATACCATCCACACTCGTTCTGATTTCTAAATCTTTTGGCCGATAAATCCAAGTACCTGGATTATGAAAGAATTGAATCTTCATAAGTTTTAAGGAATCTACTTTTCCTAAATCAAGGGTCACATTTAAATCTGTTCCTTCTAATCCAACCCATTCAGGCCCCCCATATTTTTGACTAGGAGCTTCAATACCATTAATTAAACAATTCGCACCACCTTGGAAGTATTTTTTAGCAACTTGTTCTTTAAGTTCAATGGATTTTGCAACCGCTAAATGATGTTTATATTGAATGGTTAGTGGCTTCCCTAAGGATTTATTTTCTAATTGATACCATGCTTTAAAATTAATATCTTTAGTTAGGATAAAACTGTCTTGTTTTAAATATTCACTAACATCATCTCCATCTTTTTTAGATTCGATTAATATTTTCCCTTCAACTGCTGGTTTTTGAAATATAAATACGACTCCTTCATTTGAAAAATTAGTATTATATTCAATATCCATCATGCCTTGTGTTATGCTCATGTTTTTAGTGGCAAACCATGGGATATGATATTGTAATCGGTTTAAAAAACTAGTGTAATTTTTTGTATTGTTGTCTGACCAATTTACTTCTGATAATGCTATAGCGCGAGGGTATGCCATGTATAATACCTGCTTTTCATCTGCCATGTATTCAGTCCAAAGGTTGCCTTGTGCACCAATTATGTAAACACTTTCAGCAGGTTTTAATTCACTCGGAATTGGATTAAACGAATAGGTTTTTTTTAATGAAGTATATCCACCGATTGCAAGAGGCTCATTTACTTGTAAGGATTGATAATGGTCAAAGTAACAATGTGTACCAGGACACATAATCACTGGATGCTTTTGTTTGGCAGCTGCAATGCCACCTTCTGTTCCACGCCAGGACATAACTGTTGCATTAGGTGCAAGGCCCCCTTCCAGAATTTCATCCCAACCAATGAGTTGTTTGTTTTTACTATTTAAAAATTTTTCAATCTGACGAATAAAATAACTTTGAAGATCTTCTTCTGTTTTTAAATTATTTCTTCTTTTAACAGCCTGACATTGATCACAGTTTTTCCAATTTGTTTTTGGACATTCATCCCCACCAATGTGAATATATTTACCAGGAAATAATTCGCATATTTCTGTTAATATTTCTTTTACAAACCATATACTTGTATCCTTTGTGCAATATACACCGGAATCAAATACACCCCATTGATTTGCCACTTCTACAGATTTTCCACTGCAACTAAATTCTGGATAAGCTGCTATAGCAGCAGTGCTATGTCCAGGCATTTCAATTTCAGGAATAATTTCAATATGTAATTCTGATGCAAAGCGAATTACTTCTTTAATTTCTTCTTGGGTATAAAATCCTTTGTATTCTGTCGAATCAAATTTTTTTGGATAATCACTGGCAGATCCTATTATTGTACTTTTTCGGATGGATCCAATTTCAGTAAGCTTTGGAAATTGTTTAATCTCAATCCTCCAACCTTGGTCTTCTGTCAAATGCCAATGGAAGTAATTGTATTTAAATCGAGCCATGAGTTCCAAATACTTTTTTATGAAAGAAACCGGAAAAAAATGTCGGCCAACATCTAAATGCAATCCGCGATATGCAAATGCAGGTTCATCTTCAATTAAACAATACGGAAGTAATTTATTTTTTTCATTATAATTTCCACTTAATTCCACCATTTGTGTTAAGGATTGAAGTGCATAAAACCAGCCAATAGGTTTTGAAGCCTGAATCCAGATACCATTTTTTGTAATATTAATTTTATAATATTCAGGTTTCTCAGGATTGGAAGTTAAGCTCAATGTTAAACTTTTTGAGCTTGGAACAATCGCACCTTTGATTTTTTTTATTTCTAATTCTGGAAGATTTAATAATAATTGAATACTCCTACCGATTCTTAATGCCTCCGGTTCTTTTGCGGGTATAAGCAGTGTTTTAATTTTTGAAGCTTCAAAATTTCCCCCTACAATCTGAACTAATTTTGGCTTAGGAATTATAGGTAGTTCTTTAATTATATTAGCTTGGCTACAGACTATTAGCAAATTATAAATTAGAATAAAATAGAATATGAAAATGGATCTCATGTTAAAGGGTAAAAATTTAGGTACTAAAATATTGCTTAAACCTTGATACTAGTAAATTATTGTGTAAAGATATCCTATAATTTATTTAAAATGAGCCTTCCATAATGAAGCTTCTAATGCTTTCGTTATACCTTTGCATTTCTTTAACGACTCACAACATATGTTTACTATTAATATATATCTTAAGCTGGCTTTAATTGGTGTTTTATTAGTCGGTGGTTTAATACTTGCATTTACCGTAAGTTTTTGGTATGCCTTGCCTATACTTTTAATTGGTTTGGTTTTTTTGGCCAGTTATCTATTTTTAGGAACCATTCAATCCGCTGCAATGTTTATGCAGAAATCTGATTTTGATGCTTGCGAAAAAAGATTGGCACTCACGTTTAAACCAAATTGGTTGTACGTTACAAATCGTGCATATTATTTTTTAATAAAGGGTTCCATTGCAATGCAACGCAATCAACCGGACAATGCCGAATTGTGGTTCCATAAAGCACAAGAATTGAAATTGCCATCAGACAATGAACGCGCTATGATTCTTATTCAAATGATCAATATTCATTTGACAAAAAATAGACTCACCCAGGCAAATAATACCTATCGTGAATTGAAAAAATTGAATGTTTCTACCGATTTATTTAAAGACCAGATTAAAATGATAGATGACATCATGAAACAACAAGGTCGAATGAAAATGGGTGGACAAATGGATCAAAGAATGATGTTCCGCCCAGGAGGAAAACGGAAAATGCCTAGAGTTAGATAATTGATAAATCGGTTTTACTAAAATCATAAATAGACCCGTTTAATCAATTTTCAGATTCCACTTAGCGCAAACTTGATTTAGTCAATATTTTTATTTAATTTAAATTGAAACCATTTATCTAAATTTATTGCGCTCGTTTGTTGTTGTGTTTTTTTAAATATTGCAAATCAATTTAGATGCGTTCTTTTATGTTTCCACCTTCGGTGAGACCACAACCAGTTTCCAGGTTTTTCGCGAATGTTTTGTTCACAGCGAGCCATATATAACTGTGTAATCGTCCCAATGGGTAGCGTTGTTGGGCTTTCCACAAGCATTTCAAATGCGATTTCATAATACCCTCTTTTAATTCGGCTTATAGATGCAAAGATTATTGGTAAATGGTATTGCAATGCATATTTTTCAACACCATGCAAACATGCAGTATCTCTGTTAAAAAATTGAACCCAAATTGCATCTTTTATATTGGATGGATTTTGATCTGCCATCAGCAAGAGTATTTTTCCTTTTGGAATTTCTTCGGCAACGAATCTGGTTTCACGGGTAGAAAATAATTGAATTGAAGAATTACCTCGCAAAACATTGATATACTGATTTAAATACTGATTTTCAATAGTTTTATAAATGCCAATACTTTTATTCGGAAATTGATAACCATATCCAAGCACAGCCCATTCCCAATTACTATAATGTGCATTAACAGCAATAACACTTTGATTTTGATTTAGAAAGTTAAGTACCAGTTGCTTATTTCGAAATGCATATCGTTCAGATAATTCTTGTTCACGCATACTTAAGCCCTTAATTCCCTCCAGCACAATATCTGCCAAATTGCGATAGCTATCTTTTAGAATTTCATCTATTTCTATTGGTGATTTTTCCGGAAAACAATTTAGGAGGTTGTCCAAGATTACATTCCTTCGATATCGAATAAGATATTGTAGTATATATCTTAATAAATCTGATAAAATATACAGTAGCGAAAAAGGTAAAATTTTAAAAATGCAGATAAGTGTTCGAATCAGATAATAATTTAGTTTTTCCATGCAGTCTGCAAATTTAGCAAATTGATATTACCGGGCCTATTGAAGAACCCTTATAGCGTTAAAATAGTTTATGAGATGAATTTGAAACTTCAAAATTCTATTCAGCAAGTTTTCGTTAAATTTATATATTTGATGAATATATGGACCGAGATTCAATTATGAAAATTTTAAACAGAAAGGGATATATTTCTTCTTTGAATTATAGATTGTATTATTATGCACTTCTGCTGACAATTCCCCTTGGAGCATTTAAACCCAGGCAATCTGATACTTTAAAATGTGAATTTAAGAATTCAGCTTCTTATTTTTTACCATGGAGTGCTCAATCTTCGATTCCTGAAATCAAATCTCCTAAAAGCAGTCTATCGTTACTTGATTTTGTAAACCCATTCATTGGGACCTAGGTGGCCATGGTCATACATTCCCAGGTGCAGCATATCCATTTGGTATGATGCAATTAAGTCCGGACACAAGATTAGAAGGTTGGGATGGGTGTTCTGGGTATCATGATAGTGATTCTTATATTTATGGTTTTAGTCATACCCACCTTTCAGGTACGGGTGTTCCGGATTATTGTGATGTATTATTTATGCCAGGAATAGGCGATTCCTATTTTAATAATGGTTTTGATGGAAAGGCTGGATATCGGTCTGCATTTAAAAAGGCATCAGAAAAAGCAAATCCTGGATTTTATGAAGTGTATTTGGAAAAATACAAAATACAGGTACAATTAACAGTTGGAAAACGAACAGGATTGCACCACTATATATTTGGTGAGTCTTCGGGTCAATGGATAATGATCGATTTGAAACATAGAGATCCATTGATTCTTGCGGATTTTACAAATATTTCAGATTATGCAATAGAGGGCTTTAGAAATTCAACTGCCTGGGCGCGAAATCAGAAACTATATTTTAAAGCAATATTCAATAAAAAAATTATCAACTTTAAATTTAGTGAGGATTCCTTAAAGCTTATTTTGTTTTTTGAAAATAATGGCTCCAGAGAGTTGTACACGCAGGTTGGAATTTCTGCAGTAGATGCCAGAGGTGCTTCTGAAAATTTAGCTTCTGAGTTTAATAAATTTGACTTCAAACTGCAATTACAAAAGACACAGGAAGCTTGGATTGCCATGTTAGGTCGAATTGAAATTCAAGATACAGCGATTGTTGAAAAAACAATTTTTTATTCAGCCCTTTACCATACGATGATTCATCCTAGTCTATTTCAGGATGTAGATGGTCGATATCTCGGAATGGATTTTAAAATTCATTCCACGATAGCTGATGACCATTATACTGTTTTTTCATTATGGGATACATATCGTTCTACACATCCATTATACCAATGGATTTATCCGGACTTTAATTCAAAATTTATTCGAACGTTTTTAAGGCAATATCAGGAATGTGGACATTTACCAGTGTGGGAACTTGCTGGTAATGAAACCTGGTGTATGATTGGAAATCATTCAATACCCGTAATTGCAAATGCTTTTCATCATAAAGTTTTTGATTTTGATACCTTGTTAGCAAAAGAAGCAATTCAAAATACCATTCTTAAAGGAATAAATACTGGAATGAAATTTATGCAAAAAGGGTTTATTGCATCCAACGAAGAATCAGAATCTGTTTCAAAAACAATAGAGAATAGTTTGGATTTTGCCGCGGCTGCTTCCATTCAATGTAAAGGCTTGGAAAATTTTAGTCCGGAGTCATATAAAAATTTATATAATCCTGAATCTGGTTTTTATCAAGCAAGATGGAATAACCAATTCATTCAACCGTTTGATCCATTGGAGGTAAATCATCATTATACAGAAGCAAATTCATATCAATATGTTTTTGGTGCACATCACGATATTGAAGGAATGAAGGAAATGTTTATGTTATCATCCAAAGGAAAGGATAAACAGACAGAATTAAAAATGCGGCTTGATGATTTGTTTTTTAATTCTTCTGAAATGACCGGAAGAGTCCAACCAGATATTACAGGATTAATTGGTCAATACGCACACGGAAATGAACCCAGTCATCATTTGGCTTATTTGTATAATGGTGCCGGAGTCCCGCAAAAAACGCAAGAACTTGTTAGAAAAATTAAAACCGAGTTTTATAAGCTATCTCCAGATGGATTAATTGGAAATGAAGACTGTGGACAAATGTCGTCCTGGTATGTTTTTAGTGCCTTAGGATTTTATCCAGTGAATTCTTTTGATGCAAGCTATGCTATAGGAATTCCGAGTTTTGAGAATGTAATTATTAAAGTTCCAAATAGAAAGCCAGTTGAATTAAGGACCATTAAATCAAATCATAATGAGTATGTGCAGCACTTTTCTATTAATGGGAATGAAGTAAATTCTAATTTCAAAATTCAATTTGGTGATCAAATTGAATTTAAATTGGGACCTACCTCCTTTACAACTGGGCAATTTGTCAATCAAGATTTACGATCAAAGTATTTAATTCAACCTTACCTTAAATCAGGTCAACGTGTATTTAAGGATAGTACCATGGTAAGATTGGCAAACGTATTAAATATGCCGATGGAGTATTGTTATGATACCAATACGAGTACTCATTATTTATACGACCAGCCTTTAAATATTAAAGATGAAACCAGACTTTACTTTCGAATTCGGGATAAATATATAAAGACAGCTTGGTTATATTCAGATTTTATTAGAAAACCACAGGGAATTCAAATGAATTTATGGACTGAATATGCAAATCAATATGCGGCTAGTGGTAAAGAAGCATTGATCGATGGATTAACGGGAAGTATGGATTTCCGGGATGGAATATGGCAAGGATATCAGGGAAAAGATTTAAAACTACAATTAGAATTTTCGGAAGAAAGAACATGGAGTCATCTTGGAATCCGATTTCTACAAGATCAAAGTCCTTGGATTATGATGCCGTCACAAGTTGAATTTAAAATATCAGAAGACGGAAAGCATTTTGAACGGATTGATTTAATAAAAAATACAATTGCTCAAAAAACGGAAGGTGCAATTCTCTATGAATTTAAGACAGAACAAAATTTTCGTTGTAGGTTTATACAAATTATTGCTAAAAATTCAGGTTTATTACCAGATTGGCATCCTGGTGCTGGGGGTGCAACTTGGTTGTTTGCTGATGAAATCATCATAAAATAGAATTATGCAGAAGAGGCGTACTTTTTTAAGTTCCGCTATAGTAGGATTCGGAACCATGAGTTTGGCAGATGATATTCTTGATTTTTTTCGAGAGGAGCAAAAAGTGCAGAAACCTTTAATCATTGCAACCTGGAAAAATATAAAAGCAGTTGAAGCAGCTTGGGAGGTTTTAAAGCAGGGTGGATCAGCATTAAATGCAGTGGAGGCTGGTGCGCGGGTTCCGGAAGCAGATCCATTAGATACATCCGTTGGTTATGGAGGCTTTCCAGATCGCGAAGGTAAAGTAACGCTGGATGCTTGTATTATGGATGAAAACGGAAATGCTGGTTCAGTGGTGTTCCTGGAAGAAATTATGCATGCTATTTCTGTTGCACGATTAGTGATGGAAAAGACTCCACATGTTATACTTGCAGGAGCTGGAGCTAAAAAATTTGCATTGGAGCATGGCTTCAAACAAGAGAATTTGTTAACAGAGCATGCAAAGACTGAGTATAAAAAATGGCTTATTGAATCAAAGTATGAACCAAAAATTAATGTCGAACGTCATGATACTATTGGAATCCTGGGCTTAGACAATGCAGGTAATTTATCCGGAGCCTGCACTACCAGCGGTTTAGCTTTTAAAATGCATGGTAGAGTGGGGGATTCTCCAATTATAGGAGCTGGTTTATACGTCGACAACGAAGTAGGTGCGGCGACAGCAACTGGTTTAGGAGAGGCGGTTATAAAAAAAGTCGGTGCATTTTCTATTGTTGAAATGATGCGCCATGGGATGCATCCCAATAAAGCTTGTAAAGCCGCCGTAAAACGTCTGCTTACAATAAAAACGAAGGATGAATTTCAGGTTGGCTATATAGCGGTCAATAAAAAGGGGGAACTTGGTGCCTGGTCTTTGAGGCCTGGATTTGAAGCATCTGTGATTACAGAAAATGGCTTTCAATTAATAAAAGCGCAGTCCTTTTTTAAGTAATTCATAGCGGCCATCCATCCAATTTTTCTAGATAAAATGGAGAATTTTTATAAAAGACCTTTTCAAAGTCTTATTGAGTATTATTTATTTAAATATTCAAGATAGCCACAAATAATAATTTTTAAATATGTAAAATATTAAATTTCAATGTAATACTAAATGTATTATATTACAAAATTATATAATTTAATATCAACTATATAGCAATATATTACATATTATTAAAAATTGGCATATGTTTTGTTGAATTAAAGCGGACTCCAAAAAGTCTGCGATTAACCAACAAAATCTATGCTTATGAAACTGCATTGCTTTACAAATTTAAAATTTAATGTATTACTGATTCTTACATTATTTTCAACGCAACTTTCCTTTTCTCAGGTAAATACTTGTATTGAAGATTTTAACAACCATTCGCCAATCGGACCCGTTAGTCAGGCTGGAAATTGGCATTCCGTTTTATCTGATTTGTATTTTCAGACAGACCCTATCACCTTAAGTCCTGTGCTAAGAGCCAGTGACGCTTCGGGAGGGTCTTATTTTAGTAACATTACAGATTATGATTTGGATTGGTATGCAAAATTTGGAGGTTGCCAATTTTGTTTTGATATCAGATATGATGGAGGACCTAATAATCCAGGTTTAGGTTTTTTTCCTATTACAATATTTCAAAATGGACCTGTAGGAAATCTAAATCCAAACTTAGCAGCAATTTCTGCTAGTTTTAAAGTTAATGTTGGAATTGGAAATTCTTGGGTTCGAGTTTGTTTGCCAATTGAAAAATCAAGTGGAGGGAACCTACCTTCCAATGCATTAGGTACCTGGGTAGGTCCAACTGCAGCACAATGGGACAACTTGATTCAAAACGTAGATGGAGTTTATATCCCTGTAGATTTTGCAGGTGGTTCAAATCCTGTTGAAAATATTTACGTTGATAATTTTTGCTTTGATAAATGCCCAGCACCATCCTTATCCTGTGACAATCACATCAATGTATCCTTAGATTCAAATTGTTGTGCGATTATCACCCCTGCAATGGTGGTGGAAGGCAATTATCCATTAAATTGTTTGAAGGTAGTATTAAAAGATAAATTTGGCAATATAATACCAAGTTCACCAAGAATATGTGGCCCATATATTGGCCAGACGATTACCTATGAATTAGTAGATACTTGTACAAAAAATAGATGTTGGGGAACTTTAATCGTTGAAGATAAATTAGGACCAAAAATAGAATGTGAAAATCCGGATACAGTATTTTGTAATAATTCAGGCTATAACTGGACACCACCAAAAGTACTTGACAATTGTGGAGGTATCGTAAAAACAATTATTATAGCAGATGAGACGACAAAGTATCCTTGTGATTCTTTTTGCATAGCACGACGTAAAATTACCTATACATATCAGGATCAATACGGAAATCGCAGCGATACCTGCATGAAAATAATCTGTTACAAGAAGATTAATTTTTCTGATATCGTATGGCCACTAGATACTATGTTTTCATGTGAAGATTGGGATACGATCCCACCACCATCCATATCAGGAGTGCCAATGGCAGGAGGCTATCCGCTGTATCCAGATTGGTTTTTATGTAAGATGGCGGTGAGTTATGAAGATCAATTGATACCGATTTGTCCAAAAACATTTAAAGTATTACGGACGTGGACGGTATTGGATTGGTGTAAAAGATCACCTGATAATGTATATAAACATTATCAAATCGTAAAAGTATTAGATGAAAAAGGTCCTAAGTTAGAACGTGTACCTGACATAACCGTAAGCACGGATGTGTGGAGTTGTACAGGCACTGTAATAATCCCACCTCCTCAAATAAGTTGGGAATGTTCAGATAGTGTAAGCATCGTAGTAGAATATAAAATAAATGGAAAAAATGGAGTACTCACATTTGATGGTACCAATAAAAATAATGTAAAACGATTGCCAAATGGATATTATTCAGTGACTGGTTTAGCCCTTGGATTAAACTTGGTGATATTTCATGTCACAGACCAATGCGGGAATACATCAGAATCTTTTACAGAAGTTACTGTAAGAGATTTTGTACCACCGATCGCAGTTTGTGATCAAAAGACAACAGTATCCTTAACGATAGATGGAACAGCAAAAATAGAAGCATTGACATTTGATGATGGCTCCCATGATAATTGTGGATTAGATTATTTTGAAGTAAAGCGAATGGATAATGGATATCCATGTGATTCTGTAAGAGGAATAGAATGGGGTCCTTATGTATACTTTTGTTGTGAAGATATCGGAAAGACAATTATGGTATCGATGCGAGTCTGGGATAAAGCTGGAAATAGTAATACCTGTATGGTAGAAGTTGAAGTTCAGGATAAAATTGCACCCGTTATTTTTTGTCCACCACATATAACGATTAGTTGTGAATATGATTATCCAGATCTAAGTGTATTTGGAACCGTTGTAACAGATATTAATAATCAAAAGGCTATTGTTATCAAAGACCCGAAAGTAAAATTTAGCGGAACAGCTATTGATGGATATGCTTATGACGGATGTGGAGTAACAGTCATTGAATTGCCACCAGTTTATGCATTGCCGTGTGGAAAAGGAACCATCACAAGAACCTGGGAAGCAACAGATCCGAGAGGTCTTAAATCAAGATGTAGCCAAATTATTACAGTGTTTGATTATAATCCGGATAATGTAACGGTCGTGTGGCCAAGAGATACATTTAGTAATAGTATATGTACTACTAAACCAGATTTTAATGCAGATAATTTAGGAAGACCAAAAGTATATGGGGCGGATAAATGTAATACAATGATGATCAATTATGTGGATCAAGTATTTACATTGGAACCAGATGCATGTGTAAAAGTATTGAGAAAATGGACAGTAATTGACTGGTGTATTTACCAACCAAATAACCCACAGACAAAAGGTTATTGGAGTTGGGTACAAGTGATCAAAGTAAATAATATAATCGCACCTACCTTCACGACATCCTGCAAAGATCGGACGGTAGCAGTGTTTGGACCAGGATGCGGAGGTCAGGTAGAATTAAAAGCAAAGGCAACGGATGATTGTACCGATTCAATAGATTTAGTATGGTACCATGAAGTGGATTTATATAATGACGGCAAGTCACCGGGAATTGAGTATTTACATTCAGGTCCGGGAGCAGATGCATCCAATTATTATCCAATCGGAACCCACAAGATTACATTCAGAGTGAAAGATGCTTGTGGCAATGAAAGTTGGTGTATATTTTTAATAAACGTTATCGATGGTAAACTTCCAACGCCATACTGTATTGGAAATATTGTTACAACAGTAATGCCATCAACAAAGAGCATAGACATCTGGGCAAAAGACTTTAACCTGAATTCTGAAGACAATTGTACTCCAAAGGATAGTTTGAAATATTATTTTCTTGTGAATAATATATTAGTACCATCCTTAACATTGGATTGTTCGAATATTGGTAAAAATACTTTGCGGGTATATGTAAAAGATCAAGCTGGTAATACCGATTATTGCGAAGTAATTTTAGATTTACAAGATCCAAATAAAGTATGCGGAAATACCAATTTGAGTGTAGGTGGAAAGATTACGACAACAGATTACCGGAACATGCAAGATGTTACCATGGTTTTAGAAAGATCTAATCCAATTGGAACCAATCAGGCCTATACAGACAATCAAGGAGCATATAGTTTTGTCAATCTAAACAAAGGATCAGATTTTCAAATAAAAGCAAGTTATAATCAAAATCATATCAATGGTGTAAGTACACAGGATATTATAATGATTCAAAAACATATATTGGGTATCCAATTGTTTGATAGTCCGCATAAATATATTGCAGCAGATGCAAATAATAACGGTACAATTACAGTAGCTGATATTGCAGAAATCAGAAAACTTGTGCTAGGAATAACGGATAAATTTGCGAAAAATGAATCCTGGAGATTTGTACCTCAAAGCTATGCATTTGTAGAACCAAATAATCCATGGCCATTTGAAGAAAAGATTAAACATCAGGAATTGCTAAGTTCAAAGAACAACAATGACTTTTATGCAATCAAGATCGGCGATGTTAGTGGTAATGCAAGCGCAAGTGGTGTTCAAGGAACATCTTCAAGATCAAAGGAACAGTATACAATGTATTTAAAGGAACAAGATTTTGTGGCAAATCAACAAATTAAAGTGCCAGTATATGCATCTCAAGGTATGCACGTGTCAGGTATGCAGATGGCTTTTGAAACGGATAAATCGATGGAACTTTCTGATATTGCAAATGGAAAAATAAATATTAGTAAGGAACATTTTAGCAGCTCGAATCAGAGTATTAAATTGAGTTATACTGCGCTTGAAGATATTGAAATTAAAGAGGGAGATGTATTATTTTATTTGCTTGGAAAGGCTACATTGAATGGTAGCATACAAAGTGCAATACATTTAAATCAGACAACAATTCAAGCCGAGATTTATGATGCAAACGTACAAGCAAAAGAGCTTCGTATAGAGCGTAGAAAAGTTGGAGTGACCACAAATGAAATTTCATTTGAATTGTATCAAAATGTTCCAAACCCATTTGTTGATCAGACAATTATTAGTTATGAAATTCCATTGACAGGTGAAGTAAAAATTCAACTGAGTGATATCACAGGTAAGAATATTTACAAAACAAACGTACAAGCATTTAAAGGAAAGAATAACTTTATATTAGATAATAAAGTAAAAATGTTACCAGGGGTTTATTATTTAAAATTGGGTTATGAGAATAAGTACAAATCCTTAATGTTATTAAAGTACTAATTGGCATTCTTGAAAGTTTCTGTGATTATCAATTCAACAATTTAATTTGTAAAAGAGGAAACATTGATATTATCAAATCAGTGTACTTCATAAGCCTTATTATTAAGCTATAGAAAGATAGAGTAAATGCAGTGTTATTGCCTGATCATGGAAACATGGTCAGGTTTTTTTATTTTAGGGATGCATGATCTGGGTTAAATAGAAATTAATTCGACTTACATTCCGATACATACTATAGATTATCAAATTAAAAATTTTGCATAGTATTGGATCGTCCTGTTGCAGAAAAATGGCAATTTTTTCCAATGCAATCGGAAGGTATTTTGCTTTTAATATCTGGATTAAATTAAATATATAATAGACTGAATTTATAATTCTTTACACCTGTAATACAAATATGATATATGATGAAAAAATTATTTTTTATTTTTCATATTAAATAAATTTGCCATGTATAATATTCTTATTGTTAGTAATTTAAGTACAATATTTCATTGATAAGTCAATGATTTTCAAGGTCTTATAAACAGGTCAGACACATTTTTGGCACTTATTTTGCTTATTCATAATATGTTCAACGAATTACTGGAACGATACACATGAGCAGGATACGTTACGTCGTAGCAGATGATCACCAACTATATGTTAAAGGTTTCATTTTGTTACTCCAACGGATCAAATGCAGATTCCCATTGGAATGCATTGGCGAAGCATCCAACGGACAAGAATTATTGCGTTTGATTTCTCCTGAACATGTGGATTTATTATTTCTGGATTTGAACTTGGCTGAAAATGATGCAGCCTTATTAATACCAAAATTGAAAGAACTGCATAGCGATCTAAAAATTTTATGTATCAGTATGTATACCGATGATAAAGTTGTTAGAGAAGCATTGCGAAAAGGTGCCGACGGGTATCTTTCTAAAAATACTGGACTCGACGAATTAGCAAATGCAATTGATGCAGTCATGGAAGGTGAAATGGTTCTTGGTTCAAATATCAAGATTACAAATCCTGATAAGAAAACCATGAATGCAAATGTAAATTTAACGCGATTTAATGCCAAATATCAATTGACAAAAAGAGAACGAGAAATTCTTGAACAAATTGCTAAAGGAAAATCCAATCGGGATATTTCAGCTTTACTATTTATAAGTAAAGATACAGTCAGTGTGCATAGAAAGAATCTGATGAGAAAACTAAATGTAAAAAATGCATCTGGTTTAATCAAAGTGGCATATGAATATAATTTAATTTGATCCCCCAGGTCAATAGCATTGAATAAAAAACAGAAATAGCGTAAGCTAATTCAGGATATTATAAAATTAACATGTAATTACTTCAATCCTTTAAACCGAGTAAAAAATGAAAAAGGAATCGTTTACTACGCTTTTAAAAAATGGAAAGCAAAAAACCAGGCAGCTATTCATAGTAACTGTTCTGATGTTTTTAGCGTCCATTCAAAATGTATCAGCGCAATGTCAATTGGCTTGTGATAATTTAGTTCAAGTTTCATTGGATGAAAAATGTCTAGCAATCATTACGCCTGATATGATCCTGGAAGATCCAGGAGTTGGCTGTATTTATACAGTCGTTGTTTTTGGAACAAATGGTTTACCAATTCCAAATGCAACAGTGAATTCTACGCACATAGGTAAAACACTAACAGTTGCTGTCTATTTAGACAACAATTCTTGTTGGGGCACAATTTATGTAGAAGACAAATTACCACCGGTACTCACATGTCCGGTAAATGACACCGTATTTTGTAATCGGACTAAGTATGTATTGATTAGTCCAGTAGTTATTGATAATTGTTCGCCGGTAACGCGTCATGTATTAAGTGATGTGACGGTAAAATATCCATGCGATTCGATCCTGGCAGGAAAACGGACGATCAGTTATTATTATACGGATGCGAGTGGGAATCATTCGGATACCTGTGATCAATGTGTATATTTTGAAAAGATCGATCCAGCGGTAGATATTGTATGGCCACGCGATACGATATTTCATTTAGGAGATAGTCTGTCTAAGATTTGTTTTGATACGATCCCTGGTCCGCAACATACGGGGGTACCGACAGCAGGCGGAGAAGCAGTGTATCCGAGTTGGGGGGTCTGTAAAATTGCATTGACGTATGAAGATCAGTTATTACCAGTATGTCCATATACATTTAAAGTATTGCGTAAGTGGACGTACATTGATTGGTGCCGTCCATCAGGTCAGAATGTAATCACGCATTATCAGGTGATCAAAGTAATCGATGAGAAGGGACCGATCATAGCATGTGGTCAGAATGTAACGATCAGTACAGATATTTGGAGTTGTACGGGTTCAGTAATATTACCATCACCAACAGTGATTGAAGAGTGTTCGAAGACGACGGTACAAGTAGGTTATAAATTAGTAAGGAATGGGGATACAGCGACCTTAGATGGAGCAAATACGAATAATATAGTCTATTTAGGCAATGGGTTTTATAGTATCAGTGGCTTGCCATTGGGATTAAGCTGGGTAATTTTTCGGGTAACGGATGAATGTGGAAATTATACAGACTGTGCAACCGAAGTATTGGTTGAAGATCAGGTACCACCGATTCCAGTATGTGATCAAAAGACCGTAGTGACCCTGACCTCAGATGGTACGGCAAAAGTATCGGCAATAACATTTGATGATGGTTCGCTAGATAATTGTGGCATTGATCGATATGAAGCCAGACGAATGGATCTTGGAGTACCCTGTGGTACATCGAATGCAGATCAGTGGGGTCCCTATGTATATTTTTGTTGTGCAGATATAGGAAAGACCTTAATGGTATCGATGCGGGTATGGGATATCCATGGAAATAACAATACCTGTATGGTAGAAATCGAAGTACAAGATAAACTTGTACCGATTATAGTATGTCCACCGCATATTACGGTAAGCTGTGAATTTGATTATACAGATTTAAATGTATTTGGCACGGTAAGAACCAATGCTGCCGATCGCAAAGCAATTGTGATCAATGATCCTAAAGCAACATTTAACGGAGCCAAAATAGATGGATATGCATACGATGGCTGTGGGGTGACGATAAAAGAATTTGTAACGTATGATTTGAAATGCGGTCAGGGCAAAATCTACAGAAGATTTGAAGCAACAGATCCAGGAGGCTTAGTATCAAGTTGTACACAAATAATACAGATCAATGATTATACACCGGATAATGTAAAAGTAAAATGGCCCCTGGATTATTTAAGTAATACAACGTGTATGAGTAAACTGCATTTGACACCCGATATTACTGGAAAACCAGAGATAACAGGAGCCGATAAATGTAGTAATATCATACAGACTTATGATGATTTAATATTTACCTTAGATCCGGATGCATGTTTAAAAATATTAAGAAAATGGATCGTAATAGATTGGTGTGTATATAATCCAAATGATAAAACACCAGTAGGATATTGGACGTGGACGCAGGTAATTAAAATAAGCAATGTAGTAGCACCAGTATTTCAAACGAGTTGTTTGGATCGAGCAGTGGATGTATTTGGTCCAGGATGTTCAGGCCAGGTAAGTTTGGTAGCATCTGCACTAGACGATTGTACGGATTCAACAGATTTAGTATGGTCGCATGATGTCGATATAAATAATAATGGGACGGTAGATGGAGCGTATAGTGGAAGTGGAAAAAATGCATCGGGAATATATCCAGTAGGAATCCATAAAATAACATTCAGAGTACGGGATGCCTGCAACAATGAATCGGTGTGTTCATTTTTATTGACCGTACGGGATGCAAAGAAGCCAACGCCCTATTGTATTGGTCATATTGTAACGACCGTGATGCCAAGTACCCAAAGTATTGAAATTTGGGCGAAAGATTTTAATTTGAATAGTGAAGACAATTGTACACAGAAAGATAAATTGAACTATTACTTTTTGTTAAACGGACGATTTGAAGCATCGATGTTATTTAGTTGTTCGAATATTGGCAAGAATATATTGCGGGTATATGTAGTGGATTCATCCGGCAATTCAGATTATTGCGAAGCGACCTTAGAAGTACAGGATCCGAATCATGTATGTCCTACCGGACTGACAGTACAAGGTAAGATTGTAACGATTGCGAATGGAGCCGTAAAAGATGCGATCGTGAGTTGGCAAAGACAAACACCAGCAGGAACGAATTCGACGTATACGGATGCGAATGGAGTATTTACATTTCCAAGCTTAACGGCAGGAATGAATTATACGATACAAGCAGAAAAGAATACGGGCTTTATAAATGGTGTAAGTACGTATGATATCGTATTAATCCAAAGACATATATTAGGAATCCAAACATTTGATAGTCCGTATAAATATTTGGCAGCCGATGTAAATGCAAACTGTTCGATCACAGCCGCGGATATATCAGAAATCAGAAGATTAATATTAGGAAAGATCAATGCGTTTGCACAAAGTCCATCGTGGAAATTTGTACCAACGAATAGCATCGTACCAACAGATAACCCATGTGGATTTGAACATTCAATTAGTTATAGTTTGATTAATAGGAATCAAATGAATGCTGATTTTTATGGAATCAAGATGGGAGATATTAATATCGATGTAGATGCAGGAAATGCGCAGAACAGCACCAGTAGGAATGCCAATCAAATGCCCCTGTATTATCAGGAGCAAATGTTAGGAGCAGGCAATACGCAAAGGATAGCGATCTATGCAACGGAAGGGATGAGTTTTGAAGGAATGCAAATGGCCTTTGAGTTGGATGCACAAAAGGTACAAATTGAAAGTATAGAAAGTGGACAATTGGAAATTACAGCCGATGAGTATGTAATCAATGGAAACAAAGTGGTCATGTCGGTAACACAAAACAAAGGTAAAATAGTAACACCGAAAACAGCATTATTTACCTTGGTTGTAAAATCGGAAGCAGAAATCAAACTTACGAATCAAATCCGGATGCAAGAGGAAATCCTAACTGCACAATGGTATGATGCAGAAGTTAAGATTCATCCGATAACATTACAGAGTAGAGGATCCAATGGAAGTGGAGGAGAAATAGCAACCGTATTATATCAGAACAAACCAAATCCGTTTCAGGAATCTACGAACATAGGATTTGAGATATCAAAAGCACAGGAAGTAGAATTTATATTTTACGAAATGAATGGAAAAGTAATACATCGGGTAACGAAGCACTACACGAAAGGCTATCATGAATTTGAATTGAAGCAAACAGAATTAAATACATTCGGAATGTTATACATGCAAATGAATACCGAAGACTTTACAGATACAAAAAGATTAATTCTTATCCGTTGATAAGGATTGAGTAAATGCAGTGTTATTGCCTGATCATGTTCACATGGTCAGGTTTTTTTTTGTAAATTGATATGGGTTTTGTGTTATACTCATTTACTATTTGCACCCTATGCTCTCTATTAGCAAAAGACATTTAAACGCGATATCATTTTTTGGCTAGATTCTTGCAGATAATCCGGAGAATAGTGTAAATTTGCAGGAAGACACTTTTGAATTTACAATTCTTTTCAAGCAAATCAACTCAAAACCAATGTTTTTATAGTTCCTGTAATTTCTATTTCGATAGAAAATTAGAGGTCAAAGCTTAAGAAATGCTTAAAAACAGGTATTGTATTATAAAATATTATTATATTCATTATAAAGATTATTAAACATATATTAAATTTGTTCTAAGTTTGGACTCAATGTTTTTAGCCCAAATACAGTAAGCTATGAAAAAATATATAATCTCTTTGGCGGTGCTATGCTGCTACGTTCTGGGTCAGGCTCAGCTCAATTTCCAGATCGCAAATGTTTCAGGAAATAAAAATGATACTATTTCAGTACCTGTTACTGTAACTGGTTTTACAAATGTCTTAACCACACAGTTCTCTATGCACTATGATTCCAATGTTTTGGCAATTGTGGATGTCATCAAAACTGGTAATTTCGATGTAAATTTCTCTACCCATGTAGGTAGTACATCAGTAAAAAATGGTCAGATTGGATTTACTTGGGATGCTCCTGGTGGTGTTGGGAAGAATATTACCAATGGAACTACCATTTTTTCAATGCGATTTAAATTAATTGGAAAGGAATGTGATTCTTCGTTTGTGAAGTTGGCAGATAAACCGGCCTCTATTGAAGTACTGGATGGTAATTTCAATAATTTAACATTAAATGCAACCACAGGCAAAGTAAAAATTAATGGCACTGGTTGCCAGGGAGGACCACCTCCTGTTGATTCTTCTCTTCAAATTATTGCCTCCACAGAGACAACACCCCAAGGTGTTGTGACCTGTTTAAAAGTAACCGCAAAAGGTTTTAAAAACATACAAACAGCGCAATTTACCATGCATTGGGACAAAGCAGTTGTTGTGTTTGATACCATAAAATCACTTTCATCAACACCACCCGTTGGATCGATTCAGCTATCATGGGGCCAAAATTATGCTTCACTACCAGATCGATCAGGGGTTGGAATTAATTGGGATGCTGGTGCAAATCCGGTTACCATTGCAGATGGAGCCACGTTATTTGAAGTCTGTCTTAAACCAGTTGGAGCTCCTGGAGCAATGTCTGCAGTGACATTTGATGGTACCCCAGTTTTGATTGAAGTGACAAATGGCAATGGAGATGTAGTAACACCTAAATTTACCTCTGGTAAAGTGACCATTACAGATGCTCCGGCAGCCAGCTTAAATCTATACGTTCGGGATACAACCGTGGAAGAAGGCTCAGAATTTTGTATTCCGATTCGGGTTGATAATTTTAAATGTGTTAGTAGCTTTCAGTTTAGTACAAATTATGATACAACAAAACTTAAATTATTAAGAATCAATGGCATAACATTACCAGGATTAGGTCCAAATAATTTTAATATTATCAAGGATTCAGTTCGGGTTACCTGGGATGCACAGTCAGGTTCTCAAGATTTACCAAATGGTGGTATCTTATTTAATATATGTTTCGAATCAAGGGTAGGTGTTCCATGTCCATTTGATACAAAATTGGTTTTTACAGATCTTACTGGCAGTCCAATGGAATTCGCAGATTGCAATAGTAAAAATTTTAATGTAATTAAAGGAGAACCCGATTTTACTGTCAAATGTAAAACTTCCACAACTCCGGTTTCCATTTCATTAGGTACAGTATCCAGTGTTAAGTGTTTTGGAGATTGTAATGGATCTGTAAAAGGAACCGTAATATCAGGGGGCAAAGGACCTTTTACGTACGAATGGAAATTACAACCATCGAATGTAACAGTTTCTACTGTTTTAGAACCTAACGATTTATGCCCAGGCTCTTATAAATTATCAGTAATTGATAATGGGGATGGCAATAAAGTTACAACTTCAATAGCAATCCAAATTAATGAACCAGCAGAAATTGAATTGACAGCAATCACGAAAGATGTAGTAATTTCTAGTGATGGTGCCATTGATTTAACAGTCATTGGCGGAACTCCTGGCTTTACCTATAAATGGAGAAGATTAAGTGCAAATCCAATTAATGTTGGTACAACAGAAGACATAACTAGTTTAGTTGCAAGTAATTATGAAATCATGGTTACAGATGCAAATGGTTGTATTAAAATGGATACATTTACGGTTAATCCTCGAAAATTTGAAATCCTTACTGTCACTTTAGCGGATTCAAACCGTTGCAATGGGGAATGTAGAGCTAAGCCTTTTGTGAGTGGAGCATATGGAAAAGTACCCTACCGATTTATTTGGAGTAATGGGGACACGATTAATCCACCAAATGGCTTATGTAAAGGATCTTATACAGTAACGGTTTCGGATGCACTTGGAACTTCCGCGACCAGAGTAATTGTAATTACAGAACCTGATGCAATAGTCATTACAATTGATAGTGTTAAAAAATCATCTGGAACAAATGGTGCAGCTTTTATTACAATAAAAGGTGGAACCCTGGCTTATAAATCTTTTCAATGGAAAAATTCTAGCGGCGTTATCATAAGTACAGAAGAAGACTTAAGGAATGCAGCACCAGATACTTATACATTTTGTGTAACCGATAAAAATGATTGTACTAAATGTGATACGGTCGTGGTGCAAAATGAAAATTCTGTTCCTCCAACGATTACTGTAGATTTAAAAGTAGACCCAAAAGCAGGTGGGACGGCAGTTACCTGCAATGGAAAATGCGATGGTAAAATAATTGTTACAGTGACGCATTCTGATCCAAAACCACATACGTATAAGTATAAATGGTCACACGATATAAATCTGAATTCAAGTATAGCAACTGATTTATGCCCAGGTACTGGTTATACAGTCACGGTAACTGATGAAGCTGGAAACTCCAAAGTTTCAACTCCGCTGATAGTTCCAGATGCACCGGCTATTAGCCTGGTAGCCAAAAGACTAAATTGTGCCAGCAATAGCAGTACCAGTGATGGTAAATACGAAGCACTGATTACGGGTGGTTCTTCACCTTTCAGTTTTGAATGGTGCAGCGGTAGCTTAAGCAAGATCGCAGATAATTTGCCAATAGGACCTTGTTTATTGAAAGTAACGGATGTAAATGGTTGTACAGCAGTTGAAAACTTTACCGTTTGCGGACAAACGCAATCACCAGAATGTTACAAAGGCAGACTGGCTATTTCTCCAAATGGCGATGGATACAATGAAGTTCTTGAAATAAGCTGTGTATCACAAACTGATAACGTACTTACGATTTTTGATCGTTGGGGTAACCAGGTTAACAAATTTGTCAATTATGTCAACACCTGGAATGGTATTGACAGTGATGGGGATGATTTAACAGAAGGGACTTATATGTGGATTTTAAAAGTCACAGAAGCAGGAAAAAATGATGCTTATTATAAAGGTGCTGTAACGATTGTTAGATAATTAGCTGGTTTATAAATTGAATATTATGAAAAATATTAATATATATTTAATTGTATTTATATCATTTATATGTTTGAATACAAATATTAAGGCGCAAGATTATGCCACGTCTTTAAAAACACATGCTGTTTATAATCACTATTTTGTGAATTTGTTTTTAGTGAATCCTGCAAATACTGGATTTAATGGCGATGGTAAATTACTCTTTAACTTTAGAAATCAATGGGCTGGGTTTGAAGGATCTCCAAAGGCCTTAACGCTCGCTATAGATGCAAGTCCGGCTAATAATATGGGACTTGGTGCAATGATTTATTCAGAGAATTTTGGAGTGGCGAATCGCTTTGCAGGTCAAATTAATTATGCTTATAATTTTAAAGCTAATGATAATATGAAATTTGCTTTTGGAATTTCAGGCTCTTATATTCAATATAATTTAGATAATGAAGCAATTACAGACCCATTACATGAAAGTCCAGATTCATATATAAACAGTGCTGTGAATGGCGAAAAGTATTTTGGGGCAGATTTCGGTTTTTATACAGAAATATCAGATAAATTCAGAATAGGGATTAGTATTCCTCATTTGGTAGAAACTCGTTTGGATGATTCTAATAAAACAAATACAGAGCCTAAAGCAGACAAACCAACTAATTTTATAGGGTTTTTAGGTGCTATTTGGAGATTACCTGAATATCGATTAGTAATTGAGCCATCTATTGGATTGCGGAAAATATCTGATGTACCTTTTGGTACGGATTTAAATGTATTGGCTAAAATGTTGGACGATCGATTATTTGCTGGGTTTACCTATAGCTATAATCCTTCCTGGCATAGAATCTCATTATTAGGTGGTATTAAAATTGACCGCCTTAGTTTCTTATATTCATATGACCAATCCTATCTTGAATTCCAGAACTACAATAATGGTTCGCATGAATTAACACTCTCCTTCGATTTATTCAAACCAAAGCCAAAAGTTGTAAAAACAGACGAAGGTATGATGAAGGAAGAAGGTGCAGTTCCTATGAACAAGTAATTCAATTTGTTTTATTTACTATTTAAATAGTTCACCCATTTAAAAAGGTGTATAATTTCTAAATATAACAAGTCAGAAAAGTTTAATAAGCTGATTTAAAGTATAATTTTTAGCTCAGAAATTATGTCGAATACCTTAGCCTCTTCAAAAAGGATACAAATGCTCTAAATATTGGACTAGTCTAATTATCGAGATTTAGTAGCCTGACACTGAAATGTTAGACATTAGCAGGTTACACAAACCCAACATGTTGGATGTGACTTTTCAATTTATCGGTCAATGACTCCGATCGCTACTGAGTTTAGTATTATAAAAATAAAACTTAAGAATAAATAATTTGATCATAACACAATGCAAAAGTCCCCTGCCTACCGCAGGCAGGCTTTCAAGGGGTTGGTGTTCAATTTAACATGAATTGAGTACACAAACCACTTGAATCGGTTTTGGCTAATTTACATTAACGATTGCTGCCCAGAAAATTAACCAACCTATACAAATGCAATCCAGGTTCAATAATCAAATAGCTTTAAGGATTGCTTAAAACGCTCAAGTGATTAGATATATGAATAGTGATTTTTTATGTATTATTTACTACTCATTCTGGTTTTTGTAATCATAGCCTTTACTTCATCGGTTACCGGAAAGACTACAGCTTCAATAATTTTACCATCAGAATCAGTATACATTTGCATAAACATAATTTTTTCTGGATTTTGCATTAACGCCCAATCGACAGCAATTCCATTTGTATCTTTAAGTGGAAAATCTTTCTTGAAATCAGTTCGGGTCCCTAATTCATACATTTCTTTCAAATTCAATTTTTTTAGTCCTTTTGGTGCATAAAAGTGTGATGGTGTTTCAACCATTAAAGGATCATCTGAATTCATTGTTGCATTTGAACCTGTTCCAGAAGCATCACTTGGTTCTTGTGAAGTATTCATTTGAGACTGATTTTTGGCCTCCGTTTTAGCTTCATTTTGAGGGTTTTCTTTACAGCTCAATAAGCTAATAATAATCGATAATAGTAAAAAATGAGTTTTATAGATTTTCATAGATTGGCATATTAAGGGTGCAAATTTATATTTATTTTTATTTTCATTTATTCAATACTTTGTTAATTGTTCTATTTTGACCTAGTACTTTGATAAATTTGCAGTCAAAATTTCTTTTAAAAGATGGCTAATGTACCTTATAGTTCTAAGTTAACTTTCTTTATTTTGTTATTATTAGGCTCCTGCTCAAAAACAAATAAAGAATCTTTTTCAGGTCAGTTATTTACATTATTGCCTGTTAGTCAGACTGGGGTCGATTTTAATAATAAGATCGTTGAATCACCGACCGAGCATATATATACATTCAATTATATATATAATGGTGCTGGTGTGGCGATTGCAGATTTTGATAATGATGGATTGCAAGATATCTATTTTACAGGTAACCAGGTGCAGGATAAACTGTATAAAAATAATGGTGATTTTAAATTTGAAGATGTTTCGGATAAAGCTGGAATTTCAAAATTTGATGGATGGAGAAATGGGGTTTCAACAGTTGATATTAACTTAGATGGTTATATGGACCTTTATATTTGCAGAGGAGGTTTTTTAAATATTCCAGAGAAAAATAAAAATTTACTCCTAATCAACCAAAAAAACATGACGTTTGTGGATGAGGCAGATAAATATGGAGTTGCTGATCCAGGGTATTCGATTGCTTCAACTTTTTTTGATTATGACTTAGATGGGGATTTGGATTTATTTGTCACAAATCGACCACATAAGTGGAAAGTTGAAGAAGATACCATTATAAGTGTAAAAGAATCTTTCAAAAAAGGCATTTATGATCCATTAACTGCAAATAAATTGTTTAGAAATAATGGGAATGCAACGTTTACAGATGTTAGTAAGGATGCGGGAATATATCCTAGTTATGGATATGGCTTAAGTGCGGTTGCTGGGGATTTAAATAAAGATGGAACGCAGGATTTATATGTTGCCAATGATTTTATTGAGAATGATTATTTTTATATTAATTATGGGGATGGTACATTTAAAGAAAGTGTAAAAACATTAACCAATCATGTTCCATATTATTCTATGGGCGTAGATTTTGGAGATATTAATAATGATGGTGATGATGAAATTTTAGTTGTAGAAATGAGACCTGAAGATTATAAGCGTTCTAAAACAACAATGCCTGCCATGCAACCTGAATATTTTCTTCAACTTAAAAGTTTAGGATTTCAGGATCAATATATGCATAATGCATTACAATATAATCATAGCAATGGCTTTTTTACAGATATTTCGCAGCTATCAGGTGTCGACAAAACAGATTGGTCTTGGGCTGCAATGATTAATGATTTAGATAATGATGGTTATAAAGATATTATTGTCACAAATGGTTATAGAAGGGATGTTTATGACCGGGATATGAATGCCAAACTTAAAGAGTTTTTAAAAGCAAAAAATAATCTTGTTGATAGTGTTGAACAAGCATTAGGGATGTTACCTTCTGTTAAATTAGTAAATTATATTTATAAAAATAATAAGGATTTAACCTTTAAAAAAATGATGAAAGACTGGGGCTTTAATGAAACCAGTTTTTCAAATGGTGCAGCCTTGGGAGATTTGGATAATGATGGTGACCTTGATTTCGTGGTGAATAATATTGATGACCCTGCGTTTATTTATAAAAATAATTTAAATGCTTCTCAAAACTATTTGCGCATATCCTGTAAAGGTTTTCCTTTTAACACGTTTGGTATTGGAGCAAAAATTACAATTTATTACGGAGATCAAATGCAATATATTGAAATGAGAACCAACAAAGGTTATCTTTCATCCAGTGAGCCTTTTGCACATTTTGGTTTAGCAGCCATTAGTAAAATTGATCGGCTTGAAGTGCTTTGGCCTGACTTTAGAAAAACTGTTTTAAAAGATGTGAAAGTAAATCAAACTTTGGAGATTAAATATGATCCAAAAATTGCTCAATCAAATGAGCAACGACAAATCAATCCAATTTTTGTTGAACATACTACGGAAAGTATTTTGCCCCAATATTATCAAATTGAAAATCAATTTAATGATTATAAAAATCAGAAACTCTTACCGCATATGCTTAGCAGATTAGGACCTTTTATTTCTGTTGGCGATGTAAATAAAGATGGTAAAGAAGATTTTTATGTGGGCGCTGCTCATTTTAAAGCTGGACAATTATATATGCAAACAGATTCCGGCACGTTCAGAGCAAAAAAAGTACCCATCTTTGAAAAAGATAAAGATTATGAAGATATGCAAAGTCTTTTTTTAGATGCAGATGCGGATGGAGATTTAGATTTATATGTGGTTTCCGGCGGTACAGAAATGGAAGAAACATTACCTATTTATCAGGACCGGCTTTATATAAATGATGGTACAGGAAATTTTTCAAAAGATCTTTCAAATCTTCCGATTATTCGATCCAGTGGATCGTGTATTGCCGCTGCTGATTTTGATGGCGATGGAGATTTGGATCTTTTTAGAGGCGGTCGTACAATTCCAGACAAATATCCATATCCCCCAAAATCCTATTTGTTAGAAAACATCGGTAGTGGAAAATTTAAAGATGTCACAGATGAAAAAGCAAAAGAATTGCGATTGGTAGGTATGGTAACTTCTGCTGTTTGGTCAAATATCTCAGGGGACCAAAAGCCAGAATTAATGATAGTTGGTGAATGGATGCCAATTACAGTATTCGAAAATTTAAATGGAAATTTAGTAAAAGCAAATGATGATAAATTTAATTTAAAAAATACGGAGGGTTGGTGGAATCGAATTGTCGCAACAGATTATGACAAAGATGGTGATATGGATTTTATTGCAGGAAACCTCGGTGAAAATTATAAATTTCATGCAAGTGTGGATAAACCATTTATGGTGTATTGCGATGATTATGATCAAAATGGAAGTTATGATATTGTGCTAGCTAAATTTAATGGTAAAGACCAGGTGCCCGTCAGGGGAAGGCAATGTTCTTCGGAACAAGTTCCTTCAATAGCTACAAAATTTCCAAATTATAATTCATTTGCAAATGCAAATTTGCAAGAAATTTATGGAGATGGGTTGGAGAAAGGTCTTGCCTATAAAGCACATCTCTTTGAATCCATTATATTGCAAAATGATGCAGGAAAATTTAAAGTTATTCCTTTGCCTAAGGAGACTCAATTTTCTACAGTTCAAAGTATATTAACGGATGATTTTGATAAAGATGGAATGAATGATTTGGTTTTAGGTGGGAATTTATTTAATGCTGAAATTGAAACGACTCGTGGTGATGCATCCGTTGGATGTTTTTATAAAGGTTCTGAGAAAAATTTGTTAGGAAAATTTATAAAACCACAAAATTCTGGATTTTTTATTCCATATGACGTAAAAGACATGAAAACAATTCATGTAAATGGAAAACCTTGTATTTTAGTTGGAATTAATAATAATGCCTTGTATTTTTTTAGAAATATTTTATAAGAATTTTATGAATCTAAATACGTTGAAATATTTGTTCACTAATCGGTTTAATAGAATTCGATTAGTTACATTTAATATACTGCTAATAGTGGGATTTTTTGCATGTAATCAATCCACGAATAGACCATCAGCAGACACGAATCTACCAAAATTTGAACTCTTGACTCCAGAGAAAACAGGTGTTACATTTGCAAATAATTTGCGACCCGATTTATTGCCAAATCCATTGGAGTACATAAATGTTTTTAATGGGGGTGGAGTTGCTATTTGTGATATTAATAATGATGGATTATCAGATATTTTATTAACAGGCAATTTGGTTGAAAATAAATTATATTTGAATAAAGGAAATTTTAAGTTTGAAGACATAACTCAAAAAGCAGGTCTTTCTGGTTTTGGTGGTTGGTCTACAGGTGCAGCAGTAGCCGATATTAATAATGACGGATTTTTGGATATTTATATTTGTCGTTCATTTTATGTCTTGGAAGGTCCTGACAGACGCACAAATTTGATGTTCATAAATAATGGAGATTTGACCTTTACCGAAAAAGGAAAAGAATTAGGGATCAATGATAGTGGCTATAGTATTACTGCAAGTTTTTTTGATATGGATCAGGATTCTGATCTTGATTTAATTGTCGGCAATCACCCTCCAGATCGAATGACTGGATCAGGTGAACATTATAGAAGGTTTCATAACCCACCTTTTGAAACTTCTAATATGCTGTATAGAAATAATGGCAATGGAAGCTTTACAAATGTTACAAAAGAGGCTGGCGTACTGAGTTATGGTTGGACTCTTGGTTTAGTTACATCGGATCTTACAGGCGATGGTTTACCAGATATTTATATTTCAGTGGATCACGAACAGCCAGATTATTTTTATGAAAATCAAGGAAACGGAACATTTAAAAATATTTTATATTCTGCCGTTAAACATACAAGTCATAGTAGTATGGGAATTGATGCTGCAGATATCAATAATGACGGATTAATGGATTTTCTAGTGTTGGATATGTTGGCGGAAGATAATTACCGGGAGAAGGTGAATATGGCAAGTATGGATATCGATCGATTTTGGGATTATTTTAATGCAGGATATCATTATTCCTATATGCGGAATATGTTGCAAATTAATAATGGAAGCAAGTCATTTAGTGAAATTGCACAAATGAGTGGCATTCATAATACCGATTGGAGTTGGAGTGTTTTATTAACTGATTTTAATTTGGATGGGAAAAAAGATATTTATATTTCTAATGGATATTATCGGGATTTTTTAAATAAAGATTTTTTTAAACCCATGGTTAAACATGCCAATGAAATGCGAGAAAAAGGTGAATCTATGGAAACAATTTTGAGATTTTTAAGACAGCAAAATACAACCATGGTAGCAACCAAAGTTGCTAATTTTTATTACGAGAATAATGGGGACCTTACCTTTGTTGATAAATCTGCGGATGCGAATTTAAATTATAAAAGTTTTTCTTCTGGGGCTGCATATGGCGATTTAGATAATGATGGCGATCCTGATCTTGTAGTGAATAATATTGATGAACCCGCATTAGTTTATAAAAATAATGCAATTGAACGCTCTGCAAATCATTTTTTGAAAATAAAATTAGAGGCATCAAATTATGCAGTTAAGTTAAATTCTAAAGTTGAAATTGAAACAACTACTGGATTTCAATTATTTGAATTAATTACGACCCGGGGATATCAATCTGTTGTTGATGATAATATTTATTTTGGAATAGGTGAAGAAAATTCGATTAAAAAATTAAAAATCACCTGGGCAGACCAAAAAGTGCAAATACTTGAAAATGTCTCTGCGGATCAAATCCTTAAATTAAACTATTCTGATGCTAAAAAAGCAGATAAGACAAAAGAGAATAAAGTATTATTATTTGCGGATAAAACAAATCAATTTAATGCAAATTTTATACACAAAGAAAATGTGTATGATGATTATCGAAAAAGGCAAATTTTATTGCCTCATAAAATGTCTCAATTAGGACCTTCAATTGCGGTTGCTGATGTAAATGCAGATGGCGCAGATGATTTTTATGTTGGAGGCGCTACAGGACAGGCAGGGGCATTATACATACAAAATACTTCTGGTTTATTTTCTGTGCAACCTAACCTTGATTTTGAAGCTGATAAATTGTTTGAAGATGTCGGGGCATTGTTTTTTGATAAGGATAAGGATGGTGACCTGGATTTATATGTCGTCAGTGGAGGTAATGAATTTGATGACCCAAAGGCGTATCAGGATCGGTTGTATGAAAATAATGGAGAAGGGGTGTTTAAAAAGATTCAGGCCTTACCAAATACAGGAGGCAGTGGTTCTTGTGTAAAGTCAATTGATTTTGATGGCGATGGTGATTTGGATCTTTTTGTAGGTGGACGTTTGGAACCTGGTAAGTACCCATTTCCAGGTAGCTCCTATTTGTTGGAAAACAATAAGGGCATTTTTTCCGATGCCACTGCGAAATGGTCTATAGGATTATCAAATTGTGGGATGGTGACCGATGCAGAATGGACAGACATCAATGGGGATGGTAAAGTAGACCTGATGGTAGTTGGAGAATGGATGAATATTAGTCCATTTATTAATCAAAATGGAAAATTAGTCAATCAGACAAAGGAATTCAAATTAGATGAAACCGGGGGATGGTGGAACCGAATTATTGCGGCTGATATAGATAAAGATGGTGACCAGGATTTTATCATTGGAAACCTGGGTACAAATTATAAATATAGAACGACCAGAACCAAGCCTTTTCAGGTTTATGCCGGTGATTTTGACCAAAATGGTAAATCGGATATCGTTTTAGGTTGGTATAAAAAAGATGGAAATTTATTTCCAGTCAGAGGGCGTCAGTGTTCAAGTGAACAAATGCCAATGATATTAGACAAGTTTAAAACCTATGACCTTTATGGAAAATCTACCTTGAAAGATATTTACGGAGATATCCTTACAACAGCATTGCATTATGAGGCAAAGACCTTCCAAAGTGTCATTTTAATTAATAATAAGGGTAGTTTTGAAATGAAGCCCCTTCCAAATCGGGCTCAGATTTCACCTGTTAATGGAATTATTTATGATGATATGGACAACGACCAAATTAATGATCTGGTAATTGCAGGCAATCTTTTCGTCTCAGAGGTAGAAACAGGGAATGCAGATGCAGGCGTAGGTTTATTCTTAAAAGGAAATAAACAATCCTGGTTTGATGAAGTGAGTCCGAATAGCTCAGGTTTATATGCCATGGGCGATGTTAAAAATATCCTGATACTTAAAAAGACCTATTCTGGCAACCCATTCATTCTTGTGGCAAATAATAACGGACCTATACAAATAATTTCTATTCAAAATAGCAAAGCATTACAATAGCCAATTAAGAATGGATAAAATATCCAATTTTGCAGGCTCAAACGAAAGTAACCCTAATGAGGGTAGATCTTACAAAAAGGCTTAAATATTTGTTGTCTAAGTCTAAAGGAGTTAAATCTTTCTAAAGTCTTAATTCTTATTCACGAGCCTATATAAAAACTGAGATTCAAAGGAATTTTCTTAAAATTGAAAAGTTAAATAAAATTTAATTTCCGTGTACGGTACTGATAAACAAATAGTTATATATTTATTTATAAAATATTTAAAAAAATATTTCCTAAATAAATAATCTGTCTATCTTTGCGTAGATGGAGTTATCCAAGTTGGGTATATTATAGAATATTTGAAGCAAACCCAATAAGGAAGGATGAAGCCGACGAAGCGATTCCCTCTGTTGAAAAAAAAGGATGTGTTTGATTTTTTAAGATTTTGATAATCAATTGGTTGTCATAGTCTTAAAGAGTTGTTATATATCAAGACGAAGTATAAATTAATTAATAACCAAAACTATTTCTCATGAAAAAGACGAATGTTTACTTTTTCCGTACTGTTTCATGTTCTCTCAAATCTCTGATTACCGGTTCATTTTTACTGGTCTTCATGGCTTTTGCGAATCATGGATCAGCTCAACTTTCCGTTCCGACCCCGGAAACGGTTTTACCTGCACTCAAATCAAAAGCAGAGTGTGTGGATATTGCAACAAAAGAAAGCTTTGACATTAGTGAAGCGATCAAAAAAGATCCGAATAATAAAGACCTTCGGATGCTTTGGGATGCTTACACTTTTGTAATTATGAATGCAGCTGAGCCTACATTTGATATGCCATTAATTTTGGCGCAGTTGTATGCTGTATTGCACTCAGACCAGGATGGCACCGCTACCCATTCTGCAGGTTTTTATGCTAAAAGCTGGAATAAACCTTATTCAGAGATTGTACAAAAATTTAAACGTTAATTGAACTCGGTTATTCCTTGTTCAAAGATCGAATTCTTAAACCTAATTGTATATTCTCATTTTTAAATTTAATTAGCAAAACCAAATCTCATGAAAATAAATTTTTTAACTAATCCTTTTAAGATAGGAAGCAACGCCTTGATGTTGATCTTTCTATTTTTAAGTACAGGTATCTTTGCGCAACCGCAATCTGGTACTTGCTACTTTGTGGGAGAAACTGTTGTTAATGGGGTCAATACAAATGACACCTTGCCAAGACTTTTTGTTGGCTTAGCTCCAGGATCTTGCCGCGCAGCAACAATAAACGTACCAAAACCACCATTGAATACTCCTGGATGTGCAAGTATCCAGTTGTCAAACAATGGTCCAGTAACACCAAGAGATGAAACTGGTTGTTCATTTGGAGAAGGTTGTAATACATGTTTTGGTTGTGGAGTAATTACTACAACTGCAGTTCCAGGTGTTGCTTTAGCAATTCCAGGGCCACCAACAACGCCACCATCTCCATTATGCCAGCCTTTTATACCTGCAATACAATTAGTAATTGCAAAGTTAGGTACAGCATCTTTTGGAGATACTTATACACTTTCAATAGCGCCTGCTCCAGGGGGACCTTATACACCTTTTGGAACATATACTTCTGGAAATGGTGTAACTCAATTTTACACAATTGCTCCAGGTTTATATACAGCCGCAGGAAATAACTACATTCGTCCTGACCATGCTTGGGGCGGTAATACCACGTTCGGTGAATGTTTACCTACCTTTCAATTTAGAACTGGTGGTGCATTTGCAGCTTGTATAGATAGTAATATGACTCCGGGTGCCGGCTTAGATACATTTAGTGCTATGGCTGGAACATATTACAGAGTTTTTAGATCTTTCCAAACATCAACATGTCAATTGGTTAGAGCAGTATTACCTATTGTAGTCCAAGACTTAGAGCCACCGGTAATTATCGGTTGTCCGAAAGCAGTAATTATCAATTTAGGTCCTGGAGAATGTGAAGCTAGTTGGGATGCACCACCGTTTATGGCGATGGATAACTGTCCTGCAGCAACATTTTTGAATCAGGCAAATTCTATTGGATGTCAGACATCATTCACATTTTGTGGATATGATGCTGTTAACCCATCAGGATTTTTATTTAACTTAACAAACAATACAGCAAGACCGATGGCGATTCTTGGATTTCCAAGTTTCTTTTCAGCGGGTTGTGCGGGTATAACAAGTACTGCAGGTATATTCTCAGTATTTGCAAAAACGACACCAAATACAGGTTGGGAAGTTGGATTAACAGGATATAATGGTAATCCAGCGACACAAGGTTGTAATGGTGTTTCACCAAAGACATTATGGACCTTAGTAAAAACTTCTACTGCGGCTGATGGAATCCGGGCATTACCGGTAACACAGCCAGCATTAGATACCATGTTATTAGGAGCAGCAGTTACACCATCGAGAGATACGGTGTATGCATGCGATGGATCCTTTACAGTTAATATCGGATCTGGCTTAAGTTCAAACTTAATACTATCTGCTGGAGAAACCAGAGGTATATATATAGGAGGAGCTTTAGGAACAAGATTTGAGATGATTGCACCAGCCTTTGGATCCTGTAATGCAGGTCGTCCATTTGGAGATGGAATATGTCAAATCAATACAGGTTTAATAACCGGTGGTATTGCAAGTAATACTGCGACTGTATTTGGTAACTTAGGAACCTGCCGTCCAATCGGATATGTAGGAAACGTAATGTATGCTGGAGCAGAAACGATGGTAAGAGTAAGACAGACCTGTGGTAGACCATACGGTCCTGGCTGTTACTTCCCAGTAGGTTGTACTACACTATGTTATGAGGCAACAGATGCAGCAGGTAACAGAGCTACTTGTACGTTTGATGTTTGTGTAAATGCATATCCAAATACAGTAACTGCCTTAGCATGTCATGATGAAATCCAAATCAGTTTAAATGAGAATTGCTTTGCAACAATCAGTGCTGATGAAGTATTATCAGGAGGTCCATACAAATGTTATGATGACTATATCGTTGAAATCAGAGATTGGGTAACAAATGCAATCATAGATCGTCAACCAAACGTACCTGGAATACAAGTAGGAATCCAGGATATTGGAAGGGAATTAAAAATCACCGTACGGGATCCAGCAACTGGCAATAGCTGTTGGGGACATGCTACAGTGGAAGATAAATTACCACCAAGAATTACCTGTCCAAGAGATACCTGTGTACCATGTTATTCACCAGTATCTCCAGACTTTACTGGATCTCCAGTAGTTGTTGAGAATTGCGGAGGTTATAGCCTTAGCTTTAAAGACAATGTAGCAAAAGGCGGTTGCCCAGCAGGAAATGATAGAATCATTACCCGTACCTGGACAGCAATCGATGCATACAATAATAAAGCTACTTGCGTACAATCCATCATGGTGAGCTTAGGTTCATTATCAGATGCAGTAGTTCCATTAAACTATGACAACATTGAGAATCCAATGTTAAATTGTAATGAGAAAATAGATCACAATAAAGATGTTACACCACATTATTTAGCATTCCCATATTGTGTAGATGGCTATTTATTAGACTCTGCACATTGGTTTGCAACAGGAGGATTTTTACCAAGTCCAAATGGAGACTTAGCGGGTGAGCGTTTACCAAGAACATTAGGTTGGAATTGCTTGGATTCAGGTCCATATGCAGGTCATCCAAGCCCATATGGAGTATACTATCCAGCACATCCAAACTGGAGACCAAATAATCCAGTATGTTGGGGTCCTGATGAAGTAGTTATGTGGCATGGAACAGGATTTCCAGGTGGCGTAAATTGCGGAAACTTAGGAGTAACATACCAGGATATCGTAATCGACTTGGCAAAACCAGGTTGTGATGCAGGTCCGGTAGGCTGTTATAAAGTATTAAGACAATGGACTGTGTTAGACTGGTGTACAAGTGAAGTAGGCGGTCATAACCAGATCATAAAAGTAGTAGATGCAGAAGCACCAAAAGTGTTATATCCAGATACTGTAAATGTAAACATGGAAGTATGGACTTGTACAGGCAGATGGGAAGTACCACCAGCCTGGATTGTTGACAATTGTAGCAATGAGTTACATTATACAGTAGAAGTTGAAGACGGAACTGTATTAGGTAATGAAACAAGTGGATATGTAGTAGTAGATATGCCAATAGGAGTACAAAGCGGTTATGTAATCGCAGAAGACTGCTGTGGAAATATTACAAAGAAAAGAATTGCATTAAACGTATTTGATAACGTACCACCGATCGCAGTATGCGAAGCAAAAACGGTAGTAAGTATCAATGGAAATCAAAGTCCTGGAGAAAATTTTGCAAAAATATTTGCAGAGTCATTTGATCAGGGAAGTTTTGACAATTGCCAGCCACATATATTCTTCAAAGTAATCCGTATGGAACACTTAAGAGGAACAAACAATGGTAGCAATGCAAACCAACCAGACAATGGAACAAATTGTGCATCCATAAACGGAGATGATAATGCAATTTTAGATGGTAATCAAATCTATTTTGATGACCATGTTAAATTCTGCTGTTCAGATGTAGGAAAAACAATAATGGTAGTGTTCAGAGTATTTGATCGCGAACCAGGCAATGGTCCAATCGCGCCAAGTAGAATGAACTCTGGTGGAAACTTATTCAATCGTTACAGTGATTGTATGGTTGAAGTAGAAGTACAAGATAAGAGTGTACCTACTGTTGTAGCACCACCAAATATCGTAGTAAGCTGCTGGTTCTGGTTTGATGTTGACAAATTAGTAGATCCTAATGATGCAACATTTGGTAAAGTGGTAACAGACTTATCAAACAGAGCAAAAGTTAAAACAACAGACTTAGTATGTTATAACTATTGTGTGAGAAATGATATCACAGGTTACCCAGGTTTCGTACCAGGCGCACCACCATCAAATCCACCAGCATGGAATAAAGCATGTGACTATTACAGAAGCTTATTCGATACAGCACATTATGACAGAAAATATGAATTAGTATGGGGCTTTGACGGTTATGTCTTAAGTTCATGCGGAAATACACCAACGATCAGTGTAAATGACAACCGGGAATGCGGTCAAGGTCAAATTACACGTACAGTAGTTGCAAGAGGACCAAATGGAATTAGCGTAACAGCAACTCAGATAATCTGGGTAGTTGATTGTGATCCATTCTATATCAATAGAGCAGATAATTGCGATCCAGATGATGACATTACCTGGCCAGGAAATTGCACAGGACAAGCAACAACAATTGCTGGTTGTGGAGCAGACATTAGCCCAGATAATCCATTATTAGGAAGACCAGTAGTTGAAAACGGAGCAGATGATTTATGTGCATTGATCAGTATCGAATATTTCGATGAGATCTTTACAATTGAACCAGATGCATGTTTCAAAGTATTGCGTAAATGGGTAGTAATTGACTGGTGTCAGTATGACCCAAGTATCGATCCAGTAAAAGGAAGATGGGAGTACTTACAAATTATAAAAGTACACGACACAGATAAACCAGTTGTAAGTATTGAAGTAGGTCCATGTGAACCTGCAGTAAAGAATGCAACGGATAATATTTGCTATGGCCATATCAGCATAGTAGCTGATGCAACAGACAACTGTAGCCCATTAGATTGGTTATTCTATGACTATAAAATAGACTTATATAATGATGGAATCGGAACTCACCAGGGATATGATTTCAAAGTAGGTCCATTGACTAGAAAAGAATATGCAGCAGGAAGAACACCATTGTTCCACCACAATCCATTAGCAGATAATGAAAACAATCCATTTGAAGCAAGTGGTACGTATCCAATAGGAATACACAAAATCTGTTGGTTTGTAGAAGACGGATGTGGAAACATAGGTACTTTATGTCAATTGTTTGAAGTGAAGGATTGCAAAGCACCAACACCATACTGTTTGACAGGAGTAATTACAGTTCCAATGCCAGCCTCTAAATGTGTAACGGTTTGGGCAAAAGATTTAGACAGAGGAAGTTTTGACAACTGTACAAATGCTGATGATTTATTATTCTATTTCAACGGAGATACGAGTGCAACAAGCATTACAATCTGTTGTGATGATTTCGTAGCAGCAGGTGCAAATGATGAGTTATTAGTAGATGTTCAAATGTGGGTTCAAGATGAAGAAGGCAATACAGATTATTGTAAAACCGTAATCATCATCCAGGACAATCAGGATATCTGTCCTAATACAGGATCAGTTGGTAAAGTTGAAGGAAACTTAAGAACTGAAAATGATGATCAAACAGAATTAGCAGATGTACAATTGTTAGTTTCATCAAGTATGATGAAAAACATGGTTACATCAAATAGTGGAGAATACTTATTTGGAGATTTGAAACCAAACACATACAGTGTTAAACCAAGTAGAAATGATGATCCATTAAATGGTGTAAGTACAAAAGACATCGTTAAAATCCAAAGACATATCTTAGGAATTGAAACGTTGAATTCTCCATACAAATTGATCGCAGCAGACGTAAATACAAGTGCTAGCATAACTGCAGCAGACGTATCTGAGATTCGTAAATTAATCTTAGGAGTAAGCAGCAAATTCAATAAATCAGAATCTTGGACATTTGTACCAAAGAACTATGTATTTGCAACACCAACAAGTCCATGGAATGCACCAAGACAGGTGAATGTTACAGTAATAAAAGAAGAGAAATTCTTTGAAGACTTTGTAGCTGTTAAAATGGGAGATGTAACAACAGACGCCAGAGGTCACAATGTAGCTGGAAGCAGCAGTCGTAACAATGGTAAGTTACATTTAGAAATTGATAACAATACAACGGTATCCGGAGAATTGTACAAAGTAGCATTCAAATCAAGTGATTTCAACAACATCGCAGGATACCAGTTTACAATGAAATTTGATCGTCAAGCATTGACATTCGAAGGAATTGAAGCAGGATCTTTAAATGTTGATGAGTCAAACTTTGGAACAAACCAAGTAGGAAATGGCATTTTAACTACAAGCTGGAATAGCAAAGTAGCACAGAGTGTAGAATCAGAAGCAACGTTATTTACAGTAGTATTCCGCGCAAACAGTAACAGCAACATTGGTAGCTTAATCGCAATCACTGGAGATGTAACAGCAGCAGAAGCATATGATGCACAATTGAATACAAAAGACATCAGCTTAGGAGTACGTACAGAAAGAGGCGTTGTAGAAAGTGGAATCTTTGAGTTGTATCAAAATACACCAAATCCATTTGCAAAAGAAACTACAATCAGCTATAGATTACCAGAAGCAGGAAATGCTAAATTGAGTATCTATGACGTAACCGGTAAAGTATTGAGAGTATATGAGTTAACAGGCGTAAAAGGCTTGAACACTGTAAAAGTTCAGAAAGCTGAATTGAATGCAGGAGGCGTATTATACTATCAATTAGATGCCGCAGACCATACAGCAACTAAGAGAATGGTAGTAATCGACTAGTCGATTATTGCTTCTCTTCCCAAAGAGTTCTCTTAGTTAGACGAATTATAAGTCGTCAATTGAGAAAAAGTTAAATCGGTTTTTGGGATGGCCTCTTCTCGAGTGATCGGGAGGGGGCTTTTTTTTTGTCCTAAATCCATTGCCCATTCAGTATTTCATATAAGCTATGAAATCTGAAATTCGAATTCATAAAGCCTTCATAGGAATCTTGATTTTTAATGAAGCATTAGAATGTTATGAACTTTCAGCCCGATCTTTATAAACCCCTCTCTTTTAAGGCATTCAGTTACCATGGTTATATATATGAAATAAAAATATTAAAAATACTATAACGTATTGTATATTAATGTAATAAACATTACATATTTTTGCAATATGAATTAGGATAAAAATCCTGATTTATATTCATCCATAGGAGTCCCACCCCAAAGCAGCAAAATTTTATCCCATTTTCAGTAATCAGGTATTCATCCTGCCAGACTTGCACAAAGAGGTCTTTGCCTCAACATTTACATTTAATATCATCATGAATGTGTTGATTCACATTTATAGAATGAATTGTACTGACTGAATTTTTGAGAAACCATTTTTCAATCAGAATAATTAAGGAGTGAATACTTACTGCTGTAGTAAGTATTAGTGCTATACGCAGCTAAAAATTGAATTTAGCAAACTCACGATATATGTGCACCATAAACTCTTTAGACAGAATTTGGCAAAATCATTTTAATTTTTCATCCATCAGAACTGTCCTTGTAATTCTATTTCTTTACATGGACAGTTCCGGTGCACATGGAGCAAACTCAACAATGGCTATTCAAGTCACAGCTCCGCCGGATATTACAATTAATATCAAGAGGCCCACAATTTGTGATACAAGTTTCATTTTACCACCTGCAATATTTTCTGGCCAATGTGCCGGAATTCTGAGATTTTCAACTACAAGTATTTTTACTGGTTTAAGCACCAATGGTGGTTTAATGTATTTTACTACAGGAGTCTATAAGGTCATTTATATGGTGACCGATGTCTGTGGTATGACAGGAATAGATTCAACGATTGTGACTGTGTATGACGCTTTAGTGCCGAATTTAGTTTGTGCACCGCAGCAAACAATTAATCTTCCAAGTAATGGATTTGCAGATGTACCTGCAACTATTTTTGATGGTGGAGCTTCAGACAATTGTGGCCATGTCTATTTTAAGATAAAACGGATGTTTGCCGTTTCCCCACATACTTGTGATAATCCGGTGAATCCTTCCAATGCATTTGATGACAATATCCGATTTTGTTGCAGTGATGTAGATTCAAATTTCATACGTGTTATACTTCGGGTTTATGATGTATATCCTGGAAATGGAATTGTAAATGATTCTTTGCATCGGGGTCATTATGTGGATTGTATGATTCAGGCAATTGTAAGAGATAAAATTGCTCCTGATATCACCTGTCCTTATGATGTAACCGTGAATTGTGGTGCGGATTTGGATAGTGTGCTATTAAATATGGGCCCTGTTATTATCGATAACTGCTCATTAGTAAATGTTGATACCTTAGTAGACCATAATTTGGATGCCTGTGGTTCTGGTTCCATTCGAAGAACTTTTATAGCATTCGACAGATACGGTCAAACAAGTTCCTGTACACAAATTATTACCGTAAATAGGGTCAATACATTTAACGGTTTAGATCCAAATCAATTAAAATGGCCAACGCATAAAATTGTTTTCGCATGTCGAATTGATCCCGATACTATAAATGCAGGAATACCAGAAATTAAAGAAGACGGTTGTGCGAACGTACTCATAGCAAAACGGGATGAAAAATATAATTTTGATAGAGGTGGAGTATGTGCCAAAATACTAAGATACTGGGAAGTAATCGATTATTGTAAGTACAACAAAAATTACAGCCCAAATCCGCGGGTTCCAGAGAATGCATATTATTCCTATATCCAGGAAATAAAAATAATGGATACTGTAGCTCCTGTACTTTCAGGTTTAAGAGATACTGTTATTGGAATTCAAACACCAGATTGCTTAGCTGGTAATATTATTTTGCCTGATATCAGTGCTAGTGATTGCGGTTCAATTAGTAATATCACCATACGTTATGAAATTGATTTTTACAATGATGGCGACATCGATCGATCTTCCATCGGAAAAAATGCAAGTGGTTTATTTCCCATAGGATCCCATACGATTTCATTTTTTGCAAATGATTCTTGTCATAATACCGGTATATTAATTATAAATATAGAAATAATAGATTCAAAATCTCCAAATGCAAATGCAATTTATGGTTTGTCAAGTAGCCTAAGTTTAATGCCTGCAGGACCGATGGTTTCAATTCACGCAAAAGTGTTTGATATTAAAAGCTCAGATAATTGTACCCCTGCTTCGCAATTGAGATTTTCATTTTCAGCGGATGTAAATGATACCCTTCGCATATTCAATTGCGATAGCTTAGGTAAAAGAGACATTCATTTAGTAGTCTGGGATTTAGAAGGAAATTCTAGTGAAGTGATCACGTTTATAACAATTGATGATGTCCATAATTTATGTCCAACAACACTTCAGGGTGTACAAGTTTTAGGTCAAATCCAAACAAAAAATCAGCAGATGATAAAAGATGCTGAAGTTAGTTTGCAATATGATACGAAATTAGTACAAACCATGACAGATAAAGATGGGCAATTTCGTTTCAATTCAATTCCTCAAAATAAGTTTATTCAATTGAGTTCTAGTTGTAATCAAAATTTTACAGCAGGAATTACTACTGCTGATATAATTAAAATTCAAAGACATATTCTTGGCATTGACTTATTAAGAAATGCACATGAATTGTTAGCAGCGGATGTTGATAAAAGTCAAAAAATAACAACGAAAGATGTTGTTTTGATTCGAAACCTGATTTTAGGAAAGATGACGGAATTTCCTTCGCATCAAAGTTATTTGTTTTTAAACAATAATTATGTATTTCAATATCCTGAGGATCCATATGCAGAATTGGTAAATGCAGAAAAATTTAATCTTGAAACGAAAGCAAATACACCTCCAGCAAACTTTACAGCAATTAAATTAGGAGATGTAAACAATAGCTTTACTGCTAATAATATACAGCTTCCTATGCAAAAAACAGCCATTCTTTTTTATCAGGTAAAGAATGCATATTTGGAAGTATACATGAATCAATCAGGATTGTTTAATGGTTTTCAATTCGAGTTTTTACATAAAGGATTTTGCTTTAAATCAAGTGATAGAATAGAAAGCGACTTGCCTGGATGGAATGAATCGAACTATAAAGTTGAAGGCAATAAGTTGATTGTTTCATATGCGGAGTCTGACATTTTATTAAATGGAATGGAAACTGCAATCCTTAGAATTCCAATTGAAACGATAGATAAAAATTGCAATCCGTATTTATATCTTGGAAATTCTTTCATAAATGAATGTTATCAGCAAAGCGAAGTTTTTTCTATTCAAGGAATAGAACCATTTGGTTTTGAAAATACAAATCAACAAGATATTATAGAACTATTTCCAAATCCTTTCAATGAAAACTTAAGCATCCGACTTCATCTTACAAAAGAGAATAGTATGAAGTTGGATTTATTTTCATTGGATGGTAAGAAGACTTTAACGAAGACCATAAATGCTCCACTAGGAATTTCAGAAATTACATTAACCAAAACTGAAATCGGAAGTGAAGGTGTATTCTTATTGCACATATACAATGATATAATTTCAAAATATTATAAAATTATAGCTGAGTAATTTAATTACAATTATTCCTCACATTCAATTCGAATTATGAAAAATTTTCCGCTAATAAATCCCATCCCAAAACGCTTTGTAAGCATAAATTCAACGTTTATGTTTGCAATTTATTTAGTAGTATTTTTCTGTACTGAATTGAAGGCCATTCCAGAGGATTGGCCTTCACCAGACGGAATAAGCAATGTGAATCCTGAATCTTCAGAGATCCTGCAGTTAAATTGCATGGGAAGTATTCAAATATCACTTGATTCTACTGGAAACGGAATCGTTACACCAAGTATGTGTTTGGTTGGAAGCTATCCAAGTTTTAGTAATTTTAAAGTGGTAATTAATCAAACAGGATCCAATTTGGTTAGTTGTCGGGATATAGGAAAAACACTTACAGCGACCGTTACCGATATTACAAATGGTATGATGTGTTGGACTGCAGTAAAAGTAGAAGATAAATTGAAACCTGTTATTTTATGTCGTGCCGATACCGTTTCATGCGCGAACGATCCATTTACTTTAGACTATACACCATACGTTGTAATTACAGACAATTGTGATACGAATGTAAGTGCATTTTATGACCTCAGCCTAAGCCTCTTTGATTGTACCAATTCAAGATATTCATCCGTTGTTCATTTAAAATGGACAGCTATTGACGATTATGGAAATACAAATACTTGTTTACAGGATATTTATTTTAAAAAATCATCTGTGGATAGTATCGTATTTCCGCCAAACGATACAGTATATTGCCCAAATCCGGATTTTTCACATACAGGGGTACCAACACTTTATGGAGATACAGTAAGCCATTTATGTAATTTGCTTTCTACGCATGTTGATGACTCTATCATAGTGTGTGGAGGTATGCTTAAGCTCAGAAGATTATGGACCGTTATTGATTGGTGTACCATGGTAATGCGATCCTCAACACAGGAAATATTAGTTTCGGATACCACAAGACCTGATATTAGTTGTCCACGGGACACCATTTTATTTTCTGCATATAATAGTTGTAAAGTAAATTATACAATTCCAAATGTGTATGCAACCGATGCATGTAGTCCTTCCTTTTTATTAATTTATGTTGTGCGCGTTGACAGCAGCTTTTTATTAAGACCAGGGCAAATTGTAGCCTTGGATACAGGGAAACACACCTTAAATTATATAGCCATTGATCCTTGTGGTAATTCAGATACCTGTACTTCATTGGTTTGGGTTAAAGATAAGATCACCCCATCTTTAGTTTGTCCGCCGGCATTAGTGGTATCCTTAGATCCTGCTGGCCATGTGATATTGACTGCAGAGCAAGTTGCAGCCAGAGGTTTGATCTCGGACAACTGTTGTATTGATACGATTTTAGTAAGGAGAATGAATTTTTCATGTGGAAGACCACAGGATACTTTTTTTAGAGATAGAATTCAATTTTGTTGTGAAGATATTCGGGATACTATCATGATTGTTTTGAAAGCTACCGACTGTAGTGGGAACATGAACTTTTGTATGATTGAAGTATATGTTCAAGATAAGAATCCAATAGCAGCACCAGTATGCCCAGCGAATATTACAGTTTCCTGTGCGCGTGATTATTTTGATACGGATGTAACTGGTAATTATTCAGCAATTACTGCTTGCCAGGATTTTATACAAGGAACTTATATAGATAGTCTTGGCGTAGATAGTTGCAAGAATGGAATTATAAAACGTTCCTTTTATTTGCAATATCCAGATGGTTCTATTGATAGTACCTGTAAGCAAAGAATAACTATTTTTAATTCCTATATTTTTAATCCATTACATATAATTTGGACTCGGGATACTTCGATTCCTGAGTGCATAGGATATCAGCCAGATGATTTAAGAAGTATTCCTTCAAATCCAAGAGATACCTGTGGCAGTGTTTATTTTACATTTATAGACCGCCCAGTGCGATTTACACTGGATAGTTGCGAAATAGTAGATCGGATCTGGTCGGCATATTCAGCGTGTTCACACCAAACTGTGAAAGATACCCAGGTAATTATTCGTATAAGTTTAAAAAGATCTAAACTTACAGGTCCTCGGGATACCACGGTTGCAAATGGAAGTGATTCTTGTGCAAGATTCGTTAAGTTACTAGCTGCAACTTTAACAGGATGCGGTAGATTTACAAGCATCACAAATTCATTTAATGGCGGTGGAGCCAATGCAAGTGGAGTTTATCCACTAGGTACTACAAAAGTTATTTTTACGGCAAAGGATTCCTGTGGTTTGATAAGAGACACTACAACGATCATTGTACGAGATCAAGAAAGCCCTCGAGCAACCTGCGATATTATTTTTGTAGATATGCTAATGAATGATTCTTTACAATTTACTGCCAGATCATTATTAGTGAGTTATTCTGATAATTGTACTATTTCAGATAATTTGAAAATTGCGTTTTCGAGTAGTAATTTTAATGATTCAGTTCGGATAATAACCTGCGCTGATTTAAGTTCAATTCCAGATACTTTTGATTTTACTATTTTCGTAAAAGATTCATCCGGAAATATTGGAAGTTGTATCGCAAGGGTTCATGTATTCGATCCAAATTTTTATTGTACGACGGCCATTCGAATAGGCGATGTAAATGGTTTGATACGAATCAATGATCACACCCCAATGGAAGGAGTTGAAGTAGCTTTGAACGGATGGAATAAAACTATTTTATCAGATCTGAATGGTGAATATCTTTTTAATGATATTATAACAAATAAATTATATACCATATCGCCATCCTACAATAAGAATTGGTTAGAGGGAATTACCACATTGGATATCGTAAAAATACAGAGACATATTTTGGGAATTGAATCGTTTACACATCCATTTGAATGGGTGGCAGCAGATGTTGATAAGAATGGTAGAATTAGCGCGGCAGACATCACCTGGCTTCGAAGATTAATCATTGGTAAAGTTGCAAGTGTACCTGGTAATGAATCCTGGCGTTTTATCAAGAAAAACTTTAAGTTCTTGAAAACGGAATATCCTTTGGAATCGCAAATTGAAGAAAACGTTCAATTAAATGGCAATTGGCAAAATGCAAAGATTGATTTTGATGCCATTAAAGTTGGGGATGTGAGTTCCATAAATAATATTCGTTCACTGGAAGACAGATTAAGGAAAGCAGAAATCATTATAGAAGAGAAGGAATTTCTAAAAGGAGAAATCTTTTCAGTTGATTTGAAGCTACAAAAGGAAAGTGATATTCAGGGAATGCAGTTAAGCTTTGAGTTAGACAATAGTTCTGTAGAGCTTTTCCAAATAACGGAATATCTAAATAATGAAAATGGCAGGCCGCTTGTTCAAGATGAATATACCAATTCGGAAGGGATAATTAATATTTCATTACTTATAGATCAGGCTTCCGTTCATGTGGAACCTCAGGGGAAGCTCCTTAAATTCTTGTTTCGGGCTACTAAGAATAATAAGGTGTCTGCGATTCTAAAACCATCATTTGCAATTCGAAATGAAATTTACTTAAACTTAGATGTTCCATTGACAGCATTATTTACCTATAAACAAATTGAAACACTAATACCAGAATTAAGTAATTGGAATGTAGATCCAAATCCATTTCGGGAAAGAGTGTATCTAAATTTTGTTTCAAATGTTGATGAAGAGGCCTATTTTACTTTATTTGATTTAACAGGTAAAGTAATCATTAATAGAAATCAAAGAATCTTAAAAGGTAACAATACAGTACAAATAGATGGTACTACATCAATGAATCCAGGCAGCTATATATATCATTTTAAATTAGGTGATAAAACATATTATGGAAAAGTTGTAAAAGCAGAATAATAAATTTACTGTAGCACAATATGTAAAATATTGTGCTACAGTATTTTAAATATTATAAAAATACATTATTTGAAATATCACATATTAAAGGTATATTTAATATATATTCAAAATTTACCTTTGCAATGTATTACGACTTAATGCTATTTGTAAATCGTTGAAAAAAAATAATTAACAAATAGTTGGAAGTTTGAATATGTTTTCTACCTTTGTGGTGGAAGTACGCTTTCCCAACCCAAAATGATAAGTTCCTCTCTATAAAACATTCGTTTTAGCACCTAGTTTTTTTACAACCAAATGATATTAGACCCTCTAGTCTGTTCCTAAGACTATCCGGGCTTTTTTAACCTAACAATTCCGAGATTCTCTCAGGATACAGTCGTCCATTTTGGATTACCGTTCTGACCAGTAGTGGTTCAGAATTAAACGATATGTATTTACTCATTTTTTAACAATTAAATAGAGGATCTCATGGAGAAAACGAACTTTACGTTTGAAATCCGCAGATTAAAAAATTTGAATCTTGGCTTTAGCCATGCTTTTTCTGTCTGCCTTATGTGGCTGGTATTTTCATTTCAAACCAGTTCAATCAATGCTCAGTGTTCGCTGGCTTGCAATGGAACCATTCAAGTTTCATTGGATTCGTTTTGTGTAGCTACGATCACACCTTCAATGATGCTTAATGATACGATTACGACCTGTCCAAATGGACAATTTAGTGTTCGTGTCCTTGAGTATAATAAGCTTATTCCAGGATCACCTGTTGTTACAGGTATCTATGTTGGAAAAACATTAACTGTGGAAGTTACAGATAATATTTCTGGTAACAGATGTTGGGGATATGCAAAAATAGAAGATAAACTTCCTCCAACAATTATTTGCAGACGGGATACAATTCCTTGTTTTGTAGCGTCTCAATGGATTCCAGAAGCATTTGATGGATGCGGTTTAGATACCGTATTATTAGTGGATGAAATTATCCAACCACTGAATTGTAATCCAAATTATATCAAACAAATTGTTAGAAAATACATTGCCTATGATATTCATGGTAATAAATCTGCAATCTGTGCTGATACTACTTTATTAAAACGTTTTGATACGTCCAAAGTAGAATGTCCAAAAAATTATACAATAGCTAATAATTGTCCGATTAGTTGTAAAGATATTTATTACAATCGGATCCCACTTGATAAGAATGGCCATCCCAGCCCAAGTTATACCGGTGTTCCAAGATATACTGATTTAGTAGGTGGAAATCCGGTCACTATTGATCTTTATCCAGTACGTGATATTTATTGCAATATTGCGGTTAACTATGAAGATATTGATTTAGGAATTATCGGATGTGTTCACAAATATATGCGTATGTGGACGATCCGGGAATGGTGGTGTAATACTGAAATTGTAAGAGTATGCATCCAGATTCTTGAAATCGTAGATAGAGAAGCTCCTTATGTACATGCTCCTTATGATTTTGATGCAACAACAGATGGTGGTTATAAATGTCAGGCGACTGTTGTACTTCCACCGGCTATTGTTTTTGATAGTTGTGGAGGACCTGTACGTGTTGATGTATCCTATCCTGGTGGAATCCTTACAAATAAAAATGGAGGTGTTGTTATATTGCCAGTAGGTGATAATGTAATAGAATATCGTGCATATGATAACTGTTACAATTCAAGTACATCAACAATGACTGTTCATGTATTGGATAGAACAGCTCCGGTTGCAATTTGTGATCGGGAAACGGTCGTATCCTTATCTATATATGGTACAACACATGTGTATGCAAAAACTTTTGATGATGGATCTTATGACGATTGCCATATCGACTCATTCCTTGTAAGAAGAATGGATAATGGTGCGCCATGTGGCCAAAAAATTTCATGGTTTAGACCGTATGCAGAATTCTGTTGTGCAGATGTTGGTAAAACAATCACAGTTATTTTCCGCGCAAAAGACAAACATGGCAATTTCAATGATTGTATGGTACAGATTGAAGTACAAGATAAATTAAAGCCAGTTTGTACAGCACCCATTGATTTAACGGTTTCCTGTGATTTCCATTTTAATATTAATGATTTGTCCGTTTTTGGAGTGATGCAAAAAGATTCAGCATTATTCAATAATAAGCGAACTATTAAATTTATTGGAAATAAAGGATTGCAAGAAGTTGTCAACTTCCATGATGGATTTGCACATGACAATTGTGATTTTACAATTACGCATTCATTTGTTGATAACAGAACACAATGTAACGTGGGTACCATTGTAAGAACTTGGGTTGTAGCAGATAATAATGGATCGGATACTTGTAGGCAAGTAATTTATTTCCATAATTATAGTCCTTATAATTTTGATTCTATCTGGTGGCCAAGAGACACTGTATTATATATGTGTTTGGATCCAAATGAATTGACACCTGAAAAATTAAATAGCAAACCTATTTTACGTAATGAAGACAAGTGTGATTTGGTCGGCTTAAGTTCGGAAGATCATCTTTTCAGAATTGTTCAAGGTGGTGATGCTTGTTATAAAATCATACGTAAATGGAAGGCATTAGATTGGTGTCAGGTATATTATAATGGCACAGGTGCTCATTATGAATTTAGAACCCATGAGCAAATTATAAAAATACATAATTTAGATGATCCAACGGTTAATCCAATACCAACAACCGATACAACTGTTTGTACATTAGATTCTTGTACTTCCGGATTTATTAGTCTGCGTGCAACAGGTAGTGATATCTGTACACCTGGAATTGAATTAGCATGGGAGTATTTAATAGATTATAATAACAATGGTATTTATGATATCATTCGCAGTGGTGTAGGTCCAACAATAAACGCAGATGGTAGATATCCATTAGGTACGCATAGAATTAAATATGTATTTGAAGATCGTTGCGGAAATAAAACTGCAATAGAAAGATTATTTACCATTATAAACTGTAAACTTCCAACACCTTATTGTATAAATGGAGTTGCAATCGATTTAATGCCAATCGATACAAATCGCGATGGTAAAATTGATTGGGGTATGATTGAAGTTTGGGCAAGTGATGTAGATCAAGGGTCTTATGGTGCTTGTAAAAATCCAATTACATTGAGTTTCTCAAGTGATACAACGATTAAATCTATAATGTTTGATTGCAATACCTTAGGACAACAAACGGTTGAACTTTGGGTAACAGACAGACTTACAGGGAATCAAGCATTCTGTAGAACTTTTGTTGAAGTTCAGGATAATAATAAAGCATGTGGTCAAACGATTACAAATACCGGAACGATTAATGGATTAGTGTCTAATAATGTGGACAACAATACCATGAATGATGTAGATGTTTTATTGACAGACAATGCTACGCCTACAAAGCAAATCATGTCTACGATTAAAACCATTGCCGATGGTAAATATGCATTTGGAAATATGCCTTTTAATAGTGGAAATTACACGATTAAGCCTGGTAAAAATTCAGATCCATTAAATGGTGTTACGACTGCAGATATTGTAAAAATTCAAAGACATATTTTAGGATTGGAATTATTAAGTTCCCCATACAAAATCATTGCAGCGGATGTTAATAATGATAAGAAAATCACATCCAAAGATATTAGTGATTTAAGAAGATTGATATTAGGTATCGTCGACAAATTTTCAAATAATGAGAGTTGGGCGTTTATAGATGCAACGTATCAGTTTATTAAAACAGATGTCGAAGTTTTAGATGAAAATTACCCAAGAACCTTTAATGTAAATCCATTTAATAATGATGTAAATGGAGTAGACTTTAAAGGCGTGAAAATAGGAGATGTATCAGGAAATGCATCAGCAGGACTTCATACTGCAACATCAAGAAATGGAAATGATGAAATCCTATTTATTGCTGATGAAAAAGAGTTTGCAAAAGATGAATTGGTAGCCATCCCTGTGTTCTTAGAGAAAAGTACACAATTAGCGGGATATCAGTTTACCTTGAAATTTGATCCAAGTAGATTGGTATTTGAAGGTGTTGAAGCTGGAAAATCCAACATTACTCCTGAGAATTTAGGTCTCATCAGGACAAGTGATGGCTATATTAGCTTTAGCTGGAATACAAATAAGAATATCGACATTCTTGAAAGTGAAGCATTATTCACGCTTAAATTCAAGGCTCTTTCGCAAGGTCAAATATCAAATATACTACAATTAAATTCAATAATTACTCCTGCTCAAGCATTTACGACGGATGCTGAGGAGAGAGATATTAAACTTGGTTTCAGAACGGATAACGGAATTGTTGAAAACAATTCAGGATTAATTCTGTACCAAAATCAACCCAATCCATTCTCTGATCTTACTGTAATAGGTTTCGAATTATTACAGCCTGCTGCTACAACGTTGACTATCTATGACCTTAATAGCAAGGTCTTATACAAGTCTGAAATTGCTGCAGTGAAAGGATACAATAGTATTGAGATTCAAAATGCTCAGTTGGGAGTCACTGGCGTACTCTTCTATCAGATTGATGCGGCAGGATTCACAGCTACTAAGAGAATGATTGTCATTAAGTAAGGCTAAATTCGTTTTGTTCTAAAGAGTTTACTGTTTTTGGGATGGGACCCCTCTTCGCAAACGTTGCGAAGGGGGTCTTTTTTTTGATAGTAGATCCATCTATTCAATATCTTTGTGTGACAATTTTAAAATTTGGCGAGAATACTTTCTATTGATTTTGGTTTAAAGAGATGTGGTATTGCGGTAACAGATCCTTTGCAGATTATTGTAAATGGATTGACTACCGTGGAGACCAAAGATCTAGAAACGTTTATTCAAATGTATTGTGCTGAGAATCCTGTTGAGAAAATAATTATTGGATATCCTTTTCAAAAAGACCAAGCTGAAAATTCAATTACACCAAATATTATTTTATTTAAAGAACGCATGGCTGCTAAGTTGAATGAAATGGAATTCCAATATTATGATGAAAAGAAAAGTTCAGTTGAAGCAAGCAGAATTTTAGTGCAAGCGGGCGTTAGAAAAAAACAAAGACAAGACAAAGCACTTATCGATAAAATGAGTGCAGTCGTAATATTACAACGATATCTAGGTCATATTTAATTCATTATGGTACTTCCAATTATTTTATACGGTAATTCAATTTTAAAGACGAAAGCTCGGGATATTCCAATAGAGTATCCAAATTTGCAAGAATTGATTGTGAATATGTGGGATACTATGAATTTTGCAAAAGGTGTAGGCTTGGCAGCTCCGCAAATTGGTTTACCGATTCGTTTATTTGTGGTGGATTCAATTCCTTATTATGAAAAAAAATCAATTCACAAAGGCATTAGAAAAGTATTTATTAATGCTACTATTTTAGAAGAGACCGGCCCTGAGTGGCCATTTGAAGAAGGTTGCCTAAGTATCCCTAAAATTAATGCAGAAGTAGAACGAACAACACATGTCAAAATCCAATATCTGGATGAACAGTTTAAAAAACATATCGAAGTTTATGACGAAATGAATGCAAGAATTATTCAACATGAATATGACCATATTGAAGGTATTTTATTTATTGATAAAATTAAGCCTGTGAGGCGTCAAATATTACAGAAAAAATTGGATAAAATACGCAAAGGAATTGTAGATGCCGCTTATCCTGTTAAGTTATAATTGGATCAGCAACCACTATGAATTCATTTATTTGTTTATTTTTGACTAAAATTGAAACCTATGCGAAGCAAACAAATAGTATTTATATTATTTTATATTTTAATATATAATTCTCTAATTAATGCACAATTAACTAAAATTTTAGTTTTAAATGAAGGTGCTTTTGATTATACTAAAAACACCATTATTGAACCTGTTTCTATTGGAAATTTTGATATTAATAGCAGAATTTATACAAAATTAAACGAAGTAGCTGGTGCGCGTTTTGCTTCGGATATAATTCAAGATGGATCAAGTTATTGGGTAGCTGCAGACAAAGAAATAGTTGTGTATGATTTATTATCGCACCAAAAATTGAGATCCTTTACCCTGGAAGGAGTGAGAAAATTAGCTTGTTATAAAGACTTCCTCATTGTTACACGAGGTGAATATTTAAAGCAACTTTCAGCTTACATACAAATCTATAATAAGCATACATTTGATTTAATTTACGAAGTACCCTATCAAGTTTTACCGTATACTGCTGAAAATATAATCGTAAAGGATGATAATGCATTTATTGCAATTAATAATGGTTTTGATTTTGGAAAAGAAGTTGGTAAAATTGTAAAGTTGAATTTAACGACATTGAAATTAGAAGCAATTTTAGAATTAGGACCGGAAGGAAAAAATCCTGAAAACTTAATGTTGGTTAAGGATCAATTGATTAGTTTAAATAATAAAGATTTTACCGGAAGTTCAATTTCTTTGATAGATTTAAATAGTAATCAAATCGATAATTATAATCTGACCAACGTGAGTTCTTTATGTGGCACATCAACGCTCGTAGGGGAGTCTGTTTTGTATCAGGAAATCGGAAAAGAGGACCTTGGTTTATTTCAACTAAATACAAAACAATCTGCTTTTTATAAAAATATTGGTAAAAGTTTTTATGGCATGAGTTATGATTCAAAATCTAACTTGATATGTGCTGCTGAAACAGATTTTAAAAGTTTCGGTAGAGTCAATGTTTATGATTCTAATTTAGATGAAAAGTATGTTTTTACTGCAGGGGTGAGCCCGGGATATTTTGTTTTTGTCAATGCAAGTTCAGTTTCAACAAAGCAATTAGAATCATTGCAATTCGAATTAAGTCCAAATCCTATCGTTTCAAAGTTTAAAATAATTACAAAGGATCCTATTGATGAAATTAAAGTGATGGATTTTTATGGAAAAGTGTTGATCCATAAAAAACAAAAATCAATAGACCTGGAAGGCTTACAAGCAGGAGCATATATCTTATCTGTGCAAAATAAAGATCAAATCGGTTATAAGCGATTTGTTAAAATTCAAAAATAGATTTTGATTTATTTTTTTTGAATTCCCTTTACTTTTTAAGTCCGCTGGACTATTCTATTACCATACAGGATTTAAGCCTTATCAATCTAAGGAGAGCATTTGTTTAGGATACTTCAATGCTCTTTTTGATACATTGATAATTTAAAGTCCGGTGATTTTTAATGAAATTATTAATTTTAATTTCGGCTCAGTGGAATGTCTGATTTCAGTGGAATGTCTGATTAGTATAATACGAATAAGCAAATTGTATATAAAAGGAGCAATGAAAAAGATTTTGAAGATGGGTTTGTTTGAATGCTGACAAGCCTGATCATGTCAGCATTCGAACTTTAATTTTGTAACAGTTTAAAATACTGGATACATTATTGCGGAAGGTCAGGGATTCGAACCCTGGGTACCCTTTTGGAGTACACACACTTTCCAGGCGTGCCAATTAAACCGCTCTTGCAACCTTCCTTTCTAAAAATTAAAGACAAATTCTAATAATAAACGATCCAATGTTTAGAAGAATTAATCTTTTAATTTCTAATGGGACTGCAAAACTAATCAATTTGGTCAATTTTAAACAGGCTATTGGCATTAGCACTCGTTTGCTGGGCTATATCTTCAATAGAAATTTCCAAAATTTCAGATAGTTTTTGAGCTATTAGTGGAATATAGGAGGATTCGTTACGCTTTCCTCGATATGGCACGGGTGTTAAAAAGGGAGCATCGGTTTCTAAAATTAAATGTTTTAATGACAATTTTGGCAAAACCGATTTAAGCTCGGATGTTTTATAAGTAAGTACGCCTCCAATCCCTAAAAGGAAACCAAGATCAATGATTTGTTGAGCTTCTTCATATGTTCCGGTAAAACAATGGAATACTCCTCTTAAGTTGCCATTCTGGTGATTTCTTACAAATTCGATATTTTGAGGGATGGTTTCACGGGAATGAATAATAATCGGACGATTACTATTTTTTGCCCATTCAAGTTGGATCGAAAAGGCCTTGACTTGTTCATTCCAGAAGCTGGTATCCCAATAGGCATCAGTCCCCGTTTCACCAATAGCAACAAATTGTGTATCTGAAAGATGTATTTCCATCGCAGCTAAAATCGACTCAAAATCTGACTTTGCATCACAAGGATGTAATCCGAAACTTGGAAAACAAATTCCAGGATACCTGGTAGACATCGAAATCACATTGGCTAAAGTTTTTTGATCAATATTTGGTAATATTATTTTATTTACATTTGACTCTAAAGCGCGTTCAATTATTTGATCTCTATCGGTATCAAATTCTGGTAAATACAAATGTGCATGGGTATCAATAAAGTTCATATATAATTACATGTCTAAAACTCAAAAATTTTATGTTGTATGGCAGGGAAATAATCCAGGAATTTATAATTCTTGGGCAGAATGTCTGTCGCAAGTTAAAGCTTTTCCAAATGCCAAATATAAAGCATTTTCTAGTAAAGCAGAGGCAGAAGATGCTTATTATGCTAGCTATGATGATAGTATCAAACGGAAGCAAAAATCTAAATTTGATTGGAAAAATAGTGTTCCGATTGGCAGTATTGCAGTAGATGCTGCATGTAGTGGTAATCCTGGAGATTTGGAGTATCGGGGTGTAGACCCTTTTTCAGGTAAACAGTTATTTCATGTTGGTCCGTTGAGTTATGGTACAAACAATGTTGGAGAATTTTTAGCACTCGTGCATGCATTAGCATTATTGCAAAAGAATCACAAACCTAAAACGGCTATATATTCAGATTCTAAAATAGCGATTAATTGGATTAAACTTAAAAAACCAAATTCGAAGTTGCAGTTTACCGCACAAAACAAACCGCTGCAAGCCTTAATGGAGCGAGCCATTTTATGGTTGAATAAGAATTCATTTGAAAATCCAATTATTAAATGGGATACCGAAAATTGGGGTGAAATTCCTGCAGATTTTGGAAGAAAGTAAAGCTTCCTTTAGGTAATCAGATTTGGCTAAATAGGACTGTTTATATTTAATGGATGTAATCTTTTTTTGATCTTCCAAAGCGCATTTTTAAAACACCGGTTAATGCTTCTTTAACAATATAAATATTCATTTTAGATTTTCCTTTGACGCGATCTGGAAAAAGAATTGGAATTTCTTTCATTTTATAACCCAATAAATAAACTGCATATTTCATTTCGATTTGAAATGCATATCCGGTAAAAATAATATGATCTAAATTTAAATTTTCCAATACCTTTCGATTGTAACAGACAAAACCAGCAGTAGGATCTTTTATACCCATACCCGTGATTAACTGCACGTATATGGAGGCACCTCTCGATAACAATAACCGGATCATGGGCCAATTTACAACACCACCTCCTTTTATGTATCGGGATCCAATAGCTACATCTGCAATTTTATTTGAACAGGTTTGATACATTTCAATTAATTTTTCAGGAGGGTGTGAAAAATCTGCATCCATCTCTGCAACACAGGTATAGTCATGCTCTAAAGCCCATTTGAAACCTGCAATATAGGCGGTCCCTAGACCTGATTTTTTTGCGCGTTCCAGGAGGTGAATTTTTTCAGGAAATTCCAGTTGTTTTGTTTTTACTGCATTCCCCGTGCCATCAGGTGAACCATCATCAACAATTAAGATATGTACATCGATAGTTAATGAGAGTACTTTTGAAATGATTGCATCAATGTTTTCTATTTCATTGTATGTCGGAATTATGACGAGTAATCTTCCCAATTCTTATTTTATTTTATTTTGTGAATCTGTTAAAAGAATGAATTATGGTATAAGCTTAATTTGATGCACTATTTTGTAGTTAAAAAAAAAGGTAACAACTTTCAAACGTTTTTTTTACAATTAGAAACGATATTTGGTAGGGTCATATTCATGCATTATTTTAAGAACCGTTTCAATAACATCTTCAACTCCGGGTTTTGTAAAATAATCTCCTGCACTTCCATAGGGGGAACGGTGTTCTTTGGCTGTTAAAGTTATGGGTGGACTATCCAAATATTGGAAGCCACTTTGTACTTCTAAAATTTGTTGCAATATAAAAGCACTTGCTCCACCCGGTACATCTTCATCAAGAATGAGTAATTTGTTCGTTTTCTTTAATGAATTTGAAATTTCATGGGTTCTATCAAATGGTAGGATTGTTTGGATATCTATTAATTCAATCTCAATCCCCAATTGATTTAGTTTTTCTATTGCCTTTTGCGCTACCCGAATACAGGATCCATAACTAACAATCGTTAGGTCATTTCCAGTGTTTAATTTTTGAACGATACCCAATGGAACCGTAAATTCAGAAAGATTGTCTGGTACGAACTCTTTGAGTCGGTAACCATTTAAACATTCAATAATCAAACCTGGATCATCCCCCTTTAATAAAGTATTATACATACCCGCAGCTTGCGTCATATTTCTGGGAACACAAATATAAATTCCTCGTAACGAATTAATTAACATGCCAATGGGAGAACCGGAATGCCAAATACCTTCTAACCTGTGACCTCGGGTACGGATAATTACATTTGCAGCTTGTTGCCCTGCAGTGCGATATCGAAGCGTTGCTAAATCATCCATTAATGGTGATAAAGCATAGACGATATAATCTAAATATTGAATTTCTGCGATCGGCCGAAGTCCACGCATGCCACATCCAATGGCCTGCCCAATGATCGTCCATTCGCGAATTCCAGTGTCAAAAATTCTGTGTTCTCCATGCTTTTCTTGCAATCCTGCAAATCCTTGATTTACATCTCCAATTTTTCCAACATCCTCACCAAATGCAATAATTCTTGGATCCTTTTGAATTGCCTGATCAAAAAATAAATTTAAAATCTGATATCCATTCAACTCTTTCGAAAATTCTGAATAAACGGCAGGTATTTCTTGTACTTGGATTGCTGAATATTGAGTTTCAGAATAAAGATGATTGTGATAAATAGCATCTGCTTCTCGAAGTTGTACTTCAAGCCAGGATTTAAGTTCTTCTTTTGAATATTTTTTTGATGGATCAAAAATTATAGTTCTCACACGTTCTACAAGTTCTTGTAATCCAGGTTCCTTCAGCGATTGTAAAAAATGCAATTCTTGTTCATCTTGATTGGCTTCAAACAATTCTTTTAAAGCTAATTTTTTTTCAAGAATTGGATTTAAATTGTCATTCCAAGCTTTTTGTTTTTCTTCTTTTACATGATGTTTTGCTAATTCCACCATTAAATCAATTTGGGGCTTATCTAAAATATCATTCGATACTAACCAATCTGTCATTATTTTAATACAATCAAATCGTTCTTCCCATTCCATTCGGGATTTAGACTTATATCGTTCATGAGATCCAGAGGTAGAATGTCCTTGAGGTTGTGTAACTTCTTGGATGTGAAATAAAGCTGGTATATGCTGATTTCTTACAAGATCAATTCCTTCTTTATAGACCGTTACCAACTCAGGATAATTCCATGCTTTGGCTTTAAATATTTTAATTCCGGCTTTATTTTGATTGGCTTCAAAACCCGATAAAGCTTCTGAAATACTTTGTTTTACTGTTTGTAACTCAATGGGAACAGAAATTCCATAACCATCATCCCAAACAGAAACAGCTAAAGGAACTTGCATTACACCTGCTGCATTTAAAGTTTCCCAAAAAACACCTTCAGATGTTGATGCATCGCCAATGGTACAAAATGAAACTTCATTTCCTGAATTCGAAAACTTAGAAAATTCTAAATCTGGTGTAAGCTTTCGATAATACTTAGAAGCCAGAGCTAATCCAAGTGCCCGAGCCATCTGACCTGCTGTACTTGAAATGTCAGCGGATACATTAAAGACTTTTGTTAGATCAAACCATTCACCAAATACATCTATAAAAGGGGTCGCAAAATGCGCATTCATTTGACGGCCTTTGCTAAAAGGATCATTTTTAGCATCCGCATAAAGTTGAGCAAAGTATTCTTTAACCGAACAAATCCCTAATGCCATCATAAAAGTTTGGTCTCGATAATACCCGGATCTAAAATCACCTTTTTTGAAAGCCCTGGCCATTGCAACCTGAGGGACTTCCTTACCATCACCGAGAATTCCAAATTTAGCCTTGCCAGTTAAAACTTCTTTACGTCCTAATATGGAACATTCCCTACTTACCAAACAGATCCAGTAGTCCTTTATAACCTCCTTTTTATAATCAGCATACTTTCCTTTGATGGAACTTAAGAGGTCATTAATGGGTTCATATATATGCATAGACATTGTTTCAGGTACAAAAATAGCTTATTATTAAGATTCTTATTATTTGAATAATTTGATACCTAAAACATTCCTTCTGTTTTTTTATTTGAATTTAATTAAAAAGGAAATTCTAAATTATTGTTAAAAAAATCTGAAATTTCGTTTTTAATACGGATAAAAATGCTTGAAAACAGATTGTTAAGTTTAAGTTTACTAATTGATTTACTGTTATTTGCATATATGATAAAATTGTATAATTTATATTTAACACGGGGTTAACATACAATTTTATTATTTTTGTAACTAACTTAGGAGTTGTTTACGTTACATTTGTTATACTAAATTAAAAAATTTAAATACATGAAAAACATTTTATCTCTCATTGTGATGGTTTTCTGTGTTGGATATGCAGTTGCTCAAACTGCTGCACCAGCCTCAAACTCCACCCCAGCTAAGACAGGTGGTCCACACCTTGAGTGGGAAGCCACTGTAATTGATTATGGCGAAATTAAAAAAGGTGCAGACCCGCTTCGTAAAGCCATCTTTACAAACACTGGTACAGAGCCGTTAGTTATTAAAAGTGCTCGTGGTAGCTGTGGTTGTACAGTGCCTACTTGGCCAAAAGATCCAATTATGCCAGGTGAAAAAGGTGTAATCGAAATTCGCTATGACACGCAACGCGTAGGACCTATCAACAAAACGGTTAGTGTTTCTACGAATGAAAGTGAAGAAGAAACCAGAGTTACTATTAAAGGTAATATTTCTGCCGATGAAGAGCAGACATTACCTAAGAATGAAGGCAATGTTTTAACTCCAAAAAGTTAATACCTAATAAAATAAGATAAAGGAGTCTCACAGATAATTTCTGTGGGACTTTTTTTTTGTGCTTAAGCTTAAAGCAAATTTTGGAACTGATTTAGACAGGATTTTCAAGATACCTATTCTATTCAATGAAAGAAATATCAAATCAGTTTTATAAATAGGGGAGTAAGCATTGAATTGTCGCAATATTAATCTAGGAAACTGGCTAAATACAGTAGATGCCGAGTGGAAGCTATGTAAGTAAGTTAAAACACTCCTATTGAACAAAACTGTAAGCCCGCGAGGGCTGCATGGAGGCGATTTAATTTGAATGTGCCAACCTTACAAGAAGTCTTTATGCTAAAAATTCAAATCAAATTCTAAGGTTATACTATAGAATCCATGGTATTTTTTGTCTCCAAATTTAAATGAGATCCGAAATATTCCGGGCTCTAAAAAATGAGATGTTTGATTCTGTCGACAATTTTTATTCGATAAAATTTAGAACCTGTATGTTTTATATACCGACTATTTAGAATAACCCTGAGTATTGGGAAAGACTCCAATAAGTAAATAAATTGTAGAAAAAACAGCGTAAGTAAAGGATTACATATTTGCTATGATTTCTTCGCCAAATTCACTACATTTTAATAAGGTGGCACCTTCCATTAATCGATGAAAATCATAGGTAACTCGTTTAGAATGAATCGCTTTTTCTAAACCTTTTACAATAAGATTTGAAGCTTCTTTCCAACCCAAATAATCAAACATCATGACGCCAGATAATATGACCGAACTTGGGTTTACCTTATCTAATCCAGCATATTTAGGGGCTGTTCCATGGGTTGCTTCAAAAATAGCATGCCCGCTTATATAATTAATATTGGCACCCGGCGCAATTCCAATTCCGCCAACCTGTGCAGCTAATGCATCTGAAATATAATCACCATTTAAATTTAAGGTAGCAATCACATCATATTCAGCTGGACGTAATAGTATTTGCTGTAGAAATGCATCCGCAATTACGTCTTTTATTATTAAACCATTTTCTAATTTTAACCAGGGTCCACCATCTAGTAATTGACCACCAAATTCATTTTTAGCCAATTCATATGCCCATTCCATAAAGCTCCCTTCAGTGAACTTCATAATATTACCTTTATGGACAATGGTTAGTGATTTTTTATTTTCTTCAATTGCGAATTGAATGGCTGCTCTGACCAATCTTTCCGTTCCTTCTTTAGAAACAGGTTTAATTCCAAAACCAGTAGTTTCAGGAAAACGCACTTTTTTATATCGGTCTGGAAATTCTGTTTGTAACCAATTTTTAAATTTTAAGGCGTCTGGTGTCCCAGCTTGAAATTCAATACCAGCATAAATATCTTCCGTATTTTCTCTGAATATTGTCATGTCAACTTTTTCAGGTTCTTTAACTGGAGAAGGTACACCTTCGAAATATCGAACCGGACGAATACAAGCATATAAGTCAAGTTGTTGACGCAATGCAACATTTAAAGACCGGATACCACCACCGACAGGAGTCGTTAAAGGACCTTTTATTGCAACCAAACACGTATGAATCTGATCTAAAGTTTCTTGAGGCAGCCAATTTTGAGTTTGGTTAAATGCTTTTTCACCAGCCAATACTTCCAACCATTCTATTTTACGGACACCCTTATAGGCTTTTTCTATTGCAGCATCCAAAACCTTAACAGAAGCTGCCCAGATATCTGCACCCGTACCATCGCCTTCAATAAATGGTATGATTACATGATCCGGAACTGTTAATTTACCATCTCTACAAGTTATTTTTTGTGCTGCCATTCGAATTAAAATTTTAAATATTTAAAAGTCTGCAAATGTAAAGAATCAAAGTGCTGATTCCATCGGGATTGCAATCATTAAGATATTATTTAATTCTTGCTTGACTTCGGATCGAATTTTTAAAATTGGGCAGACTTATTTTGAAAGCAGTACTTTTGTTGACCATCAGCTAAATATAATTACAATTTATGCGAAATCCCATACTGGATGGCGAAAATCAACGATTGAACCCGGAAGAAAAGCAATTAGATAAAGCCTTAAGGCCAAAAGAATTGCAGCACTTTTCAGGTCAAGAACACGTGGTAGAAAATCTTAAAGTCTTTATTGCTGCTGCCAAATTGCGTGGGGAAGCTTTAGATCATGTCCTGCTTCATGGACCTCCTGGTTTGGGAAAAACTACCCTATCCTATATTATAGCCAACGAATTAGGATCGGAGCTCAAAATGACATCCGGTCCTGTTTTAGAAAAACCGGGCGACTTAGCAGGTTTGTTGACCAATTTACAATCGGGTGATGTGTTGTTTATTGACGAAATTCATCGACTGAATACAGTTGTGGAAGAATATCTGTATTCCGCAATGGAAGATTATCGGATTGATATATTAATCGATTCTGGTCCCAATGCAAGATCTATTCAAATCACCGTCAACCCGTTTACTTTAATAGGAGCAACTACGCGGGTAGGTTTATTAACTTCACCGCTGCGGTCGCGATTTAGTATAACGAGTCATTTAGATTATTACAATCAAGCTACATTAGAGAAAATTTTAACAAGATCTGCAGAAATTTTAGGGATTGAAGTGAAAGTGGAAGGTATCAGTGAAATTGCAAAACGAAGTCGGGGCACACCTAGAATTGCAAATGCATTACTTCGAAGAATCAGAGATTTTGCTCAAATTAAAGGTTCCGGTAAAATTACACTTGAAATTGCTGAATATGGCTTAAATGCTTTAAATGTAGATAGTTTGGGCTTAGATGAAATGGATAACAAAATCCTCAGCACAATTATTGAAAAATTTGCAGGTGGCCCCGTTGGACTTACCACGATTGCAACTGCAGTTGGTGAAGAAGCAGGTACAATTGAAGAAGTACATGAACCCTTTTTAATTATGGAAGGATTTATTCAAAGAACATCACGTGGAAGAATTGCAACTCAAAAAGCATATCAACATTTAGGCCTAGCGGGTTCTAGTCCATCCCAAACATTTTTATTTTAGTGGTTTTTAAAAGTTTAAAAGACTAATCTAGTTTAAATTATGAATAGCTAATTTTAGGCTTTTGAAAGGATGCCTGCTAAGCTTGTGCAGTAGGTGTATTAAAGGCCATTGGAGGCATCATTTGGGGTTCTGGATCCTGAATAATACCATATTGATTTTCATATTTTAAGAGGTTTTCACTCAAGGCTTTAAGTAATCGTTTAGCATGCTGTGGAGTGAGGACTATCCGGGATTTTACCTTTGCTTTAGGAACATTTGGCATAAGTCTTATAAAGTCGACTACAAATTCTGAATGCGAATGCGATATAATTGCAAGATTTGAATAAACGCCTTCTGCAATATCTTCGGTTAATTCAATATTTAATTGATTTTGGTTATTTGCGTTTTGATCGCTCATGTTTTTTAATTTTATGCAAATTTAATGAATTCATTTATGTCTACCGAGAAGCTTTCACTTTCCAATTATTTTGAACAAAATATGGAATCCTGGAATGACCGGGTTCCCGTTCATTTAAAATCGGAATTTTATAATGTAGATGCCTTTTTAAAAGGTGAATCTGCATTAACAGAAATAGAACAGAAATACCTTGGAATTGTTTCGGGGAAAAGAGTATTGCACCTGCAATGTCATTTTGGTATGGATACCTTATCTATAAGTCGGTTAGGTGCTGATTGTGTTGGAATTGATTTTTCAAATGCGGCTATTCAGGAAGCTCGGAAACTCAATGAGTTATGTTCTCTAAATGCAACATTTTATGAATCCAATGTGTATGATACATTGGATTTGGGTTTGGGCTTATTTGATAGTGTATTTACGAGTTATGGCACTATTTGTTGGTTACCGGATTTGGATCTATGGGCAAAAGTAATTGCAGATTCATTGCGAAAAAATGGTGAATTCTATATAGCCGATTTTCATCCAACACTCTATATGTTTGATTTTAATACAAACCAGCTCTCTTATCCTTATTTTAATACAGGAAATCCATTTACTGAAGTTGAAAGCGGCACCTATGCGGATCCGACTCATGAAAAACAAATAGTTTCTCATTTTTGGTCCCATTCATTAGATGAAATAATCAACAGTTTATTAAATCATGGATTGCAATTGACGGTATTTAAAGAGTTTGATTTTTCACCCTATAATTGTTTTCCTGGGATGAAACAAATAGAAGTAAATCGATATCAGTTTGGGAATGAAGCACTTAAAATTCCACATATTTATTTAATTAAAGCAACTAAAATTAAGTAAATGCAATTAAAGTAGTTTTTAAATTTGGTTTAAAATGAAATCCAACTTTATAGGCTCCTTGCTGTTGTTATAAGATTCTTACTATGGATTCAATTACACATATTGTATTAGGTGCTGCTTGTGGAGAAGTAGTGTTGGGTAAAAAACTGGGTAATCGTGCAATGATCTGGGGTGGCATTGGTGGTAGCATACCAGATTTTGACGTATTAGCAACATTTATTATGGACCCTTTGAGTTCGCTAGCATTTCATAGAGGTCCTATGCATTCTTTACTTTTCGTTTGTTTGATTCCTTTTTTACTCGCTCCATTATTAAAATACCTATATCATAAAGAATGGCATCAAAAGCTTGCATGGAGAATTACGGGTTTTACGATTGGTGTGATATTATATATTGCTGCTGCAACGATTTTAAGTTTACTTGCAGGCTTGCTAACAAGTAGTTTTCCTTGGTTGACTATATTAATATTATTGGCCATTGGTATTTATTTTTTTTACATACGGTACAAACAAATATTTCAAAACGAAACACATTTTGAAATAGCGTCTATAAAAGAATGGATTATTTTATTTTTTGTTTCAGCAACATTTCATTTGGTACTTGATACGCTTACAACATTTGGTACCAGGTTATATTGGCCATTTTCTAATACCAGGGTTTCCATTTCGTCTATTGCAATTGCGGATCCTTTGTACACCATTCCGTTTGCTTTATTTATTTTGGGTGCAGCGATGCTTCCACGGATAAATTCTAAAAGGAGAATGTATACTTATTTAGGGCTTGCAATAAGTAGTATGTATTTGATCTTGACTTTTATTAATAAAAAAAATATTGATACAATATTTGAAAAAAGTTTGCAAAAAGAGAATATCACATTCCAATCATACATTACCGTTCCAACTATTTTAAATAATTTACTTTGGTATGGAATCGCAAAACAAGATAGCAATTATGTCTATGGATATTATTCCATTATGGATGCAGAACCAGTCTTTAAAAATTTAGCCAGTATTCGTGGAAATCATCACTTATTAAATTCGTTTCAAGGACAGGAAACAAAGCAAGTTTTGCCTTGGTTTAGTAATGGTTATTATAGCGTTATTGATAAAGGTGAAGGATGCTATTTATATTCAGATCTTCGATTTGGTTCTGTTAACGGAAACATGGAAAGCGACAAAAATCATATTTTTAAATTCGACTTAAAGGAACAAAATGGCATTCTGGAAATGCAAGAACATCAAGCATCGCCAGAAAACAGAGGGGAGGATATTGAATGGTTTGTAAAACGAATCTTTGGAGTTGTTAATCATTAAATGGTACGATTTTTAAAATCGAAATCATTTCTTAGTTTCTTCAATAACGTGATCTACTTCAATCCATTGATCTTCTTTTTTTGGAATGGTTAATTCATTATCCCACTTTCCAACAACAGCGGTTGCAAGGCAATTTCCAAGTGTATTTACAGCTGTTCTACCCATATCCATCAAGGCATCAATTCCAAGAATTGCAGCAATTGGCCAATCTGGTAAACCAAATGAAGAAGCCATGCCAGCAAGGATCACTAAAGAAGCACGAGCAACACCAGCAACACCTTTACTTGTCAACATCAGCGTTAACATCATAATAATTTGTTGTCCGATGCTCAATTCAATACCTGCAGCCTGCGCAACAAATATTGTGGCCATTGATAAATATAAAGTGGTACCATCAAGATTAAAACTGAGTCCTGTTGGCAAAACAAATGCGACTACTTCTCTAGACACTCCAAAACGTTCCATATTTTCCATTGCAACCGGAAGAGCAGCTTCAGAACTAGCGGTGCCAAAGGCTATAGTAACCGGCTGTGCGGCATGAGATAAAAATCTTTTTATCGGAATTTTAAAAAGTAGTGCGATAGGTAATAATACAGCAAAAACAAAAACAATCAGAGATGCATACAACGTAGCTAATAGTAATAATAAATTATGCAGCACTTCAATACCCATATTTGAAATTGTGTAAGCGATAGCTCCGGCAACTGCAAATGGTGCAAAATACATTACAATGTCAGTAAACTTAAACATAACAGCAGATAAAGATTCTGCAAATACTAATATAGGTTTTCGCTTTTCATGACTTATCATCAATAAAGCAATTGCAAAGAGTACACAAAAAACAACAATTTGTAAAACTTGACCTTCTGCAATTGATTTAATAAAATTTTCTGGTATTGTGTGTAAAATTATATCTTTCCAACCTTGAGCTTTTGCTACTTCAGGAATTGTTTCTGGAGAATTTATTGGGCGAATACCAACACCTGCTTTACTAAAGTTAATAGCTACCAACCCAATTAACAATGCAATGGTGGTTACAATTTCAAAATACACTAATGATTTTAAACCCAATCGACCAACTTGCTTCATATTTGAATGGCCTGCAATCCCTATGATTAAGGTTCCAAACAATAAAGGTGCAATAATGCATTTTATTAATTTAATGAAGATCTTACTAAATATATTAAGTTCTTTAGCAATAATTGGAAAATCGTATCCAACTTCTGCACCTATTAGCATAGCTATGAAAATCCAAGCTGTCAAACTTCGCTGTTGTATACCGAATAGAATTAATGAAATTAAACCGATCCAACGAAGTCCTCCTGAAGTAGTGTCTTCCAGGCTTATGATTCCTAAAGCAGGAATACAACTAACCAAGGCCATTATGCCTGCAATAAGGAGCCAGATTTTTCTATTTTTTTTTAGAAAAGAATTCATATTATTTTGATTTGGACGAATGTGACCAAGCAGAAAAAACACCTATGATCATTGGCAAAATGCTTACTATTAAAATTCCTAAAATAACAATAGAAAAATTTTCTTTAACAGCTGGAATATTTCCGAATAAGTAACCAATACCAACTACCGGAATTATCCATAAGAAGGCACCTAAAAAATTATAAAAAGTAAATTTATAGGAATCCATTTGACCGATCCCTGCCACAAATGGAACAAATGTTCTGATAAATGGGAGATATCTTCCTATAATTAAAGCTTTCCCACCATGTTTATTATAAAATGCTTGTGTTTTGTGAAGATATTCTTTCTTTATATACTTGCGATCTTTTTCAAAAATTTTAGGACCAAAATATTTTCCAATAGTAAAATTTAATTGATTTCCCAGAATCGCTCCAAGTAGACAAATAAAACATAATAATGTAAGATTCATATTCCCACTCGTTGCAAGAGCTCCTGCCGCAAATAATAAGGAATCGCCCGGAAGAAACGGCGCAATTACTAATCCGGTTTCACAAAATAATATTAAAAATAAAATAATGTATATATAAATACCATAGTTCTCTACAAGCTCTATTAAATGACTATCTATATGTAAAATAAAATCTATAATCTGATTAATCCAATCCATTTATACTATTTAAGCGGACAAAGATACTTACAAATCGGACTGTCATGACGAGTTCATAAACATTTGTAAAAAGTATATATAATTTGCAAAATAGTATAATATATTGAATACAAATGAGTTAAAATTGATATTTATAAATTATTGTAAATCATATAATTAAGTAAAATATTAATATTATTGTCTTAAATTTGCAGAATCCAAAAAGAAAGACATGGAACAAGCTGTTCAAACATTTAAAGATCTAAAGAAAGGAGTTCTTACGGAGCGATCTAAGGATTTGTTGTTAGCATTATTGATTGCTATAATTGGTTTAGCAGGTAGTTATCTTGTTTTAGGAAAGTCGATACAAGATCCGATTAAGGATGATAACGCATCCTATATTCAACCAACCTTTGAAATGAATGCATCCAATAATTCAGAAGCAGAAGAAAAGTTGCAAAAAGTAAACTATCAATTTCAAGAAGAAAATATCTTGGTACAAGGTACTATGTTTGTAGGCGATGTAACTCGAATTACAAATTTAAAATTTGATGAAATCAAGATCTATATGATTGATTTTGGAAATGGTAACAAACATAGAATGACATCCCCGTCTATGAGTATGCGGTATAATAGTCCTGGATTATATTTAGTGCAATGCTACCAAATGATAGATACGAAATGGCAATTGTTATCAGCTGAAACGATTACGATTCGAAAGGATAATAAAAATGATCTTTAAATTAAATTGAAAAATAGGTTTGCAAATTTAAACTATCGTATATTATTTATTCAATTTAAAAAAACATAGGAGATTAGATTAGCGCCCATTTTTAAGGCCTGCATTCTCGTTTCTTCAGGATCTTTATGTACTTCACGGTCTTCCCATCCATCACCAAGATCGCATTCAAAACTATAAAAACAAAGGAGGCGTCCTTGATAAATTAGTCCAAATCCTTGAGCAGGCTTTTTATCATGTTCATGAATTTTTGGTAAGCCATTTGGGAAATTATATTTTTGTTTAAAGATAGGATGCGTAAAAGGTAATTCAATGAAATCCAATTCTGGAAATACTTTTTTCATACTAGGTCTGACAAAAGGATCCATACCATAATTATCATCAATATGTAAAAATCCACCAGCTAATAAATAGGTTCTTAAATTTTGGGCTTCAAAATCACTAAAAACAACATTTCCATGCCCAGTCATATGGATAAATGGGTAATTAAATAGTTCAGCACTTCCCACTTCAACCGTTGCATAGTTAATATCAAAATTTGTATGCATTTCTTTGTTACAAAATTTGGCAAGATTTAATAATGACGTTGGATTCGCATACCAATCACCTCCGCCATTATATTTTAATAATGCCAGCTTCATAGGTAAACTTGTTGGTTCTATAAATGAAAATAGAATCGTTGAAAGAGTCAGAATTAGTAAATAATAATATTTCATAGTTGAAGATGTCGAATGGTTTGTAAAATTTGTAAAGCCGTTAAACCGGCGGTTTCTGTGCGAAGTCTATAGTCTCCTAAAGATACAGGAATGCATTTATTTGAAATTGCAAATTTAATTTCATCGGTTGTAAAATCTCCGGCTGGACCAATTAAAATTAAAACATTAGCAGCAGGCGAATAAAGCTTTCCTAAATAGCCTTCAAGTCCATCCTGGCAATGCCCAATAAATTTTTGGCTCTGCAGATCATAGGTATTGAAAAGATTTTCAAAAGCGCATAGACTTTGCATCCTGGGAATCCATGGACGGAGTGTTTGTTTAGCAGATGCTGTGATAATCTTTAGTAATCGATCTGTTTTAATTTTTATATTTTCAGTTCGTTTGCAATGTAGCGGAATAATTTCATGAACACCATTTTCAACTGCTTTTTCTATAAACCATTCAAAGCGATCCATGTGTTGTGTCGGACTAATAGCGATACTGATTTTGGTGGTGTGCAAATTTTCTTCCCGAAAGATCCCATTTATTTCTAATATTGCTTCCTGGATATTTATTTGTATAATTTTTGCATTAAAAATGATTCCATTAAATTCAGTTACGAGAATGGCATCCCCGATTTTATGTCGTGTGACCCGAATACAATGGTGAAATTCATCTTGTGTTAAACAAAATTGCTTTACATTGATTTTATGGCCAATAAATAATTCCATTTTTATATTAATTAAAAGCTGTTTCTAGAATGTCCTGAAGTTGGCGGTCATGTATTTTCTTAAATCCAACGGCAGTTGAAGCACTTGCTGGTCTGGCAATTATTTGAATAGCATTCCAATTCCAATGGAGTTTAATGAAACTAGCAGCACCCATATTTAAGGGTTCTTCTTGAACCCAGCTTGTTTTAGCGTTTGGAAATTTAAGTAGCATTTTTTCAATTTGTTTTGTCGGGAATGGGTATAATTGTTCAATTCTTATTATTGCTTTATTTTTTGATTGAATTTGCTCTTGTTTCAATTTTATATCATAATAAATCTGGCCACTGCAAAAAATAATTTCAGTAATTAAGTGAGGATCAAGAATCGGATCTTCAATAAGTTCCTTAAAATGATTTCCAGGATAAAATTCAAACAAATTAGAAACACATTTTGGATGTCTTAATAATGATTTTGGAGCCATAACAATGAGGGGTGTTCTGAAATCGCGAGAAAGTTGTCTGCGGATTAAATGAAAAAAATTGGATGGCGTGCTAACATTTGCAATCACCATATTTCGCTCAGCGCAGGATTGCAAAAAGCGTTCTAATCTTGCGGAAGAATGTTCTGGTCCTTGACCATCATATCCATGTGGCAAGAGTAATACAATCCCACTCATTCGGTTCCATTTGCTTTGAGCAGTTGAAATAAATTGATCAATGATAACTTGAGCGCCATTTGAAAAATCACCAAATTGAGCCTCCCAAAGTACGAGATGATTGGGAGAAGCTAGCGAATAGCCATATTCAAAACCTAGTACACCAAATTCAGAAAGCAAGGAATTGTATATTAAGAATTTTCCTTGCGTTTCATGCAGCTGTGAAAGCCGGTTATAAGAGGCGTTGGTTTTCTCTTCAAATAGGACTGCATGGCGGTGTGAAAATGTACCCCGTTTTACATCCTGACCACTCATTCTTACATTTTTTCCATCGGTGAGGATACTCGCATACGCTAATAACTCTGCTAAAGCCCAGTCCGCTGAATGGGTTTTTATTAAATCTTCCCATGATTTAAATAATCGTTTTATTTTGGGAAGTGCAGAGAAATTTTCAGGAATGGTAAGGAGTTTTTTTAATAATTGTTTAAGTTCATTTTCAGGGATCCCGGTATCAGGACTTGAATCAAAATCTTCATCGACTGTAAATTTTTTTAAACTTTTCCATGCAAGTTCAGGTTCTTGATAAGCATATGGAAGTGGGTTTTCTTTAACAAGATTCAAACGCTCTTGCAATAAATCCCAAAATTCTTTTTCCATTACTTCTGCTAATTGCGCTTGAACATCCCCTCTGCGTTCTAATACATTAATATACAATTCACGTACATTCGGATGCTTACTAATGATTTCATACATTTCAGGTTGTGTAAATTTCGGATCATCACCTTCATTATGACCATGACGCCGATAGCAAACCATATCTATAAAAATGTCACTATTAAATTTTTGGCGGTATTCCGTTGCGAATGTGGCAGCATACACAACCGCTTCAGGGTCATCACCATTTACATGTAAAACGGGTGCTTGAATAGTACTTGCTACGGAAGTACAATAGGTTGAGGAACGAGCATCTTCAAAATCGGTTGTAAATCCAATTTGATTATTTATTATAAAATGAATGGTGCCACCTGTGTAATAGCCCTCCAGTTGCGACATTTGAAGGGTCTCGTAAACAACACCTTGTCCAGCAATAGCAGAATCCCCATGAATAAGAATGGGTAATATTTTAGTATAATTGGAATCATATAGTAAATCTGCTTTTGCTCTGGCTAAACCACACACAACAGGATCTACTGCTTCCAAATGAGAGGGGTTCGGCGCTAATTTTAAATGCATGTCTTTGCCATCTATTGTTTTTATTTGGGAGGCAAATCCTAAATGATATTTTACATCCCCGCTACCAAAACTTAGGTCAGGGATTGCGGTACCTTCAAATTCATTAAATATTTGCTCATATGTTTTTCCAATAATATTTGCTAATACATTTAATCTGCCACGATGGGCCATTCCAAGGATCACCTCTTCTGCACCGAGTTTAGCACCAACATTAATAATTGCATCTAAAGCAGGTATTGTGCTTTCACCTCCTTCCAGCGAAAAACGCTTTTGCCCAACATATTTTGTATGTAAGAATTTTTCAAAAATTACAGATCCGTTTAATTTATGTAGAATTCTTTTTTTTGAACCGATTTCCAATCCATAATCTTCATCTAAAATTCTGGACTCAATTTTTTCAGTAATCCATACTCTCTTTTCATGAGATTCAATATGTGTAAATTCAAATCCTATTTTACCACAATAAATTTTCTTTAACTTAGAAACAATTTGTTCCATAGTTGCATTCGGTAAACCAATTTCACTGCCCGCAGATAATGGTCTGCTTAAATCTATTTGGGCAATTTGAAAATCAGAAAGATCTAGTTTTGCAATTCGATCCCTTCTTTTCCGAATAGGGTTTGTGTCTGAAAGTAAATGCGCTCTTGCACGATATGCTTGGATAAGTTGAAAAGCAGAAAATTCCAATGCTAAGTCCTGGTGATTTAAATCTGCTTGATTTAGTTTATTTCCGTTACTTGAAGATTGCGCAAAATCATAACCTTTAAAGAAATCTATCCAACTTGGATCTACTAAACCTGGGTCTTTTTGGTAGTTAGCGTATAAAGCCTCTAAATAGGAAGGATTCGCATTATATATAAAGGAGTAATCTTTCATAGCATTAAATAACAACAAAGCGAAGGCAAAGTTAAAGACTTCCGATTTAATCTATTGAACTTGGATTTAGCCATTTTTGTCATAAGTCCTTGATGTTTCTCTCTTTATTAGATTAGGGAGTTTCTAAAATTTGATGAAGGGATTCTGAAATTATAGGGGATAAATGGCTTGGTTGATAATATTCACAAGCATATTCTGGGACGAAATTCCAATTTGTTGTTTTGGTAGACAGCGAAATATTGGAAAGTGATTCTGAAGCCTGGTCATCGTTCTTTGATTAAGCGACTCCTTCAGGTTTCAAAATACCTGATATTTAAGTACAGCAAGGCTGTCGTTACTAAGAAATCCGATCATCCTGTGATATAATATATATGTTTTTTTGATATTTATTGAGTGCAAGGAATAAAAACATTATATATTTGATTAATACTAATGTATAAGAACTACTATCATAGTAATCTATATATAATGATTATATTCTATCTAACTCATTGAAAATCAAGTATTTTGAAATAAGTAGGCTTATTGGCTGATTATCAGCTTGATGTATATTAAAAAAAAAATTAATTTTTTTGTGGCAAAAAGTGGGAAAATGTGGAAATAGTATTTACATTTGTCCCAAGGAAACCAACTGAGCAAAAAAATGTACAATCTAACTGGTGAGTACGAAGTGAGATTAGACGACAAGAACAGGCTTCGCCTGCCTTCTGGTCTTAGCTCGCAACTAGGCGAAGGTGCATTAAAGCTCGTGGTTAACCGAGGATTTGAGAAGTGTTTACTCCTTTACCCGGAATCCGTCTGGGTAGAAAAGACGAAGGAAGTCAATCAACTCAATCAATATATTAGAAAGAATAGAGAGTTTGTAAGGTATTTCTACAGAGGTGCTACGCAATTGGTTTCAGATGCCTCCGGGCGTATTTTGATTCCTAAATTGCTACAGGAGCACGCAGGAATTGTTCACGATGTAGTATTGCTTGCGTATCATCAACATGTTGAATTGTGGTCTAAGGAGCAATATTTATTAATGGTAGAACAAGAGCCTGAAAACTTTGGATTACTTGCAGAAGAAGTTTTTGGACATAAAGATGTCTGAGCATTTGAATACGTATCATCATATTCCAGTGCTGTTAAAAGCATCTGTTGAAAATTTGATTACAGATCCGAATGGAGTTTATGTAGATGTGACATTTGGAGGAGGTGGACATAGCAAAGAGATTTTATCAAAAATTAGCAATCACGGAAAACTTTTTGCATTTGATAAAGATCAAAATGTTTTGAATCATATTCCGAAGGATGAACGATTTGAAATTATTTTTTCAGATTTCCGATACTTAAAGAAGTATATGGAATATTATAAAATTGAAAAATTGGATGGAATTCTTGCGGATTTAGGATTGTCATCGCACCATATTGATGAAACCAGTCGGGGTTTTTCTATATTTTCAGATAAGCCTTTAGATATGCGAATGAATACGAATCAAACATTAACTGCAAAAAATGTATTGATGCAATATTCAGAGCAACAACTGGAATTTTTAATAAAAACATTTGGTGAATTAACGAATGCAAGAATTATTGCAAAGCAATTAGTGAAAGACCGAAATAAGAAATCTTTTAATTCTTGTAAGGAATTTGCAAATTGGGCAGAAATGTTTGCCTACGGTAAAAAAGTAAAGTTTCTTGCACAATTGTTTCAAGCTTTTAGAATTGAAGTCAATAGAGAAATTGATTCATTGCAGGATTTGTTGAAACAGGGTTCGGAATTACTGAAAACTGGTGGGCGAATGGTTGTAATTAGTTATCATTCTCTAGAAGACCGCAAAGTGAAGCAATGGTTTAAAACAGGATCTCCAGAACTTCATTTAGAAGGAATGCAGAATTCCGAGATACCCTTTAAATCTTTGTACAAACAAGCAATTTTGCCAGATGAAAATGAACTCATATTAAACTCCCGTGCGCGTTCTGCGAAAATGCGAATTGGAGTAAAACAATAAAAAGGAATGGATTATAGCAGACATACAAAGAATGAAAACAAGAAGTATTCTTCTGTAAGTGCTATGATTGTCTGGAAGAATAAAATGTATTTGGTTTTTTTGTTTTCATTAATGTTAGTATATATTGGAAATGTTCAGTATTCAGAATATAGAATTCGCAAGACGCAAATTATTGAAAAGGAAATCACGCATTTGAAGTGGAATTACTGGACAATGAAATCTGGAATGATTTATAATGGAATGGAAGAACAAGTAGGAAAAAAAGTTTCAGAAAAAGAATTAATAATAAAGGAGGAAGCTCCTAAAGTTTTGATACAACAAGGGCAAAAAAATTAATGGATAGGCGGAAAGAATTTTTAATACGAGTCTACATTGTAATGGGTGTTTTCACACTCGTAGCTGGGATTCTTATCTGCAAAGCCTTTATCATCAATGTGATGGAAGGTGAAATATGGAGAAAAAAAAGCAGAGAATTATATTTCAACGTAATGGATATTAAGGCCGAGCGTGGAAAAATACTTGCTGATGATGGAAGTCCTTTAGCGACTTCCCAACCGATCTTTGAAATCAGAATGGATACAAAAGCAGCTGGGTTAACACAGGCTTTGTTTAATAAAAATGTAGATTCATTAGCATTTTGTATATCTACACATTTGTATCCTGGCAAATCAAAAAATGAAGTTAAGAATCAATTGACTCAAGCCAGGGAAAGATCAGATAGGTATGCATTTATTGCAAAAAATCTTAATTATGATCAACTCCAGTTACTAAAATCTTTTCCACTTTTTAGATTAGGTGCTAATAAAGGAGGAATGATTACAATTACTGAAAACAGAAGGGAAAAACCATACAAAAATTTTGCAAGCAGAACGGTAGGTTTGGATCGCGAAAATGCGGAACCAATTGGTTTGGAAAAGTCTTTCGATGCATATTTAAAAGGTAGAGAAGGGCACCGTGTTATGCGTAAAGTAGGTGCAAATGTTTATATCCCAGTAAATGGTTTGGAAGAAATTGTTGCGAAAAAAGGGAGTGATATCATCACTACAATTAATCCTGGAATTCAGGAAATTGCAGAACTTACACTTGCTGAGTCAATAACAAAACATCAGGCGGAAGAAGGTTGTGCAATCGTAATGGAAGTTGCTACCGGAGCCATCAAGGCTATTGCTAATTTATCTTGGAATGAAAATCAGGAATTGATTGAAACCTATAATTTTGCGATTGCGAAATCAAGTGAGCCAGGATCTACATTTAAATTAGCGAGTTTGTTAGCGATGCTTGAAGATGGTAAAATAGATACCACAACTGCAGTTGATTTAAATGGTGGTGCTTGTAAATTTTATGACAGAATCATGAAAGATTCTAAGCTGCATGGCATCGGAATGTCCGATTTAAGTTATTCTTTTATTCAATCCTCAAATGTTGGAATTTCAAAATTGGCATCTCATGTTTTTAATTCAAATGCATTAAAATTTATTGAGTATTTGCAGAAGTTTGGATTAAATCAGAAAACCGGAATTGAATTAGAAGGGGAACCACAACCCATGATTAAACATCCGGTTAAGAATAAAAATATTTGGTATGGAACTACCTTGCCCTGGATGTCTGTTGGATATGAGTTGCAATTAACGCCTTTGCAAGTATTAACTTTCTACAATGGGGTTGCGAATCATGGAAGAGTGATGAAACCTTACTTAGTAAGCGATATACTTGATGGACGAAAAATTGTAAAACATATTGAACCAAAAGTATTAAGAGATTCAATTGCATCTGATGCCACGCTTGTAAAAGTAAAAGCATTGTTGAAAGAAGTGGTAGAGATAGGGACGGCCAAAAACATCAAAAGTGAAGTTTATTCTATAGCTGGTAAAACAGGGACTGCAGTTAGCAATTATTTTGAGAAAGGCTTTGAAAAGAAAAATTATCAATCTTCTTTTGCTGGTTTTTTTCCTGCAGATGATCCAAAATATTCATGTATTGTAGTTGTTTACAATCCTCAGGAATCTGGATTTTATGGTGGAGAAGTAGCCGCGCCTGTTTTTAAAAAAATAGCAGATCGATGTATGCGTTCAGAATTTTCGAAAGTTGCTGTTATTAACCGAGATCCTAAATCGATTTTGGGAAGTGAAGCACTTCCGATTGGAAATAAAGGGTTTGCCTTAGACTTTGAAAAAGTATTCAAACATATAGGTTTACCTATAAATAATTTGGAATCTTCAAAATGGATTTCAACAATAGCAGGAGAAGATGGAGTGTATTCAAGATCGTGGGAGTTTAATTCGCAACGAATGCCAGATTTGATAGGAATGGGTTTGCGCGACGCCATGTATATCATGGATATCTATGGTGTCCAATTAATTCCACACGGGAAGGGAAAAATAAGATCACAAAGTATAAGTCCGGGTTCGGCTATTCAGAATCGTGTGATAGAATTATATTTAGAATAATTAAAAAAATGTTCTTTGAAAAGTTTGGGTAATTTTCTACCGTTTAATGCAGAATTTGAAATTAAAGGTTCTGTAGAAAAAAACGTGAATGGATTTAGTTTTAATTCCAAAAATGTAGGAAGCGAAATTGCATTTGTTGCTAAGAAGGGCACGTATTTAGACGGTCATGATTTCATTGCAGATGCTATTAACCATGGATGCGAGTTGGTTTTTTGTGAAAAATTTCCATTGCATTGTCCGGAACAAGTCACATTTGTAAAGTGTGATTCTATTTCAAGACAACTTGGTGATATATTAAATGCATTTTATAATTATGATTTAACAAATCTGATCCTCATTGGAGTAACCGGTACGAATGGCAAAACAACCATCGTGACTTTGTTATATCAACTGTTTGGATTATTAGGTTACAAGTGTGGATTAATCTCGACTGTTGAGAATCGGATTGCTGATAAAGTGATACCAGCAACCCATACAACACCAGATCAGATTGCACTGTACGATTTATTGTATCAAATGCAAAAAAATAATTGTAGCCATGTATTTATGGAGGTGAGTTCTCATGCATTAGATCAAAAACGGATTGGTGGATTGAACTTTACAGGAGCCATCTTTACAAATATTACGCATGATCATTTGGATTATCATAAAACATTTAAAGCATATATTGAAGCAAAAAAATATTTTTTTGATACCTTAGATAAAAAGGCCTTTGCGCTTGTAAATGGGGATGATGTGAATGCAAGCATTATGGTGCAGAATACAAAGGCAAAAGTGCAGACATATGCATTGCATAATATGGCAGTTTTTAGAGCTCGGATTTTGGAGAATAGTTTTTCAGGATTACATTTAAAATTTGGAAATACAGAATGGTTTTCGCGATTAATTGGTTCATTTAATGCATATAATTTAGCTGCTGTTTATGGTTGTTCAATATTAATGGGATATAAGGAAGATGAAGTTCTAAAAATTATGTCCACGTTGCTTCCTCCAAAAGGAAGATTTGATTGGATTCGCAATGAAGAAAATGGGAAAATTGGAATTGTAGATTTTGCACATACACCAGATGCATTAGAGAAAATTCTAAAGAATATTATAGAAATTAAAAGCAAGGAACAAAAAATTATAACAGTCATTGGATGTGGAGGCGATAGAGACAAGACGAAAAGACCAGAAATGGGTCAGATTGCTTCTCGATTGAGTGATCGAATTGTTTTAACTTCCGATAATCCAAGAAGTGAAGATCCTTTTCAAATTCTTAAAGATATTGAAAAGGGTATATTGGAATCGAAGAAAATAGATTGCATTGTTATTGAAGATCGAGCTCAAGCAATAAAGTCCGCTTGCATGATATCAGGAAATAATGACATTGTTTTGATAGCAGGAAAAGGACATGAAAAGTATCAAGAGATCAAAGGGCAGAAGTTGCCATTTGACGATCTGGAAAATTTGAAAACATATTTGTTAAACTTATAAAAGAAAATAGAGTAGGTTCTATTATCATTCTCAGGTTGGTTTTAACAGATACAGCAGGTGATTGTGACCAAAGGGATCAGGTCCCTGCTGTACTGTTATTTTCCACAAAAAATTTGGATTTATTATCAAATTTCTAAATTGGCTATGAATTCTTTAATATACATTCAAGAGTTCATAGGTATTTACAAATGCACTGTATAAATAAATTTGATTTGTTTATTGATTTGATCCCAGACTAAGCAAAGCGTTCATTCTTGATTTATTTTTAAAATTTTATTTTTTACTGGATATAGAAATTTTTAGATGGATTGTATTTATTTATAGATGTAGTTTCCATTAATTTTTACTACTAAAAATGTTATATTATTTATTTCAATTTACGGAAAAATTATTTCATTTACCAGGTGGAAGATTGTTTCAATACATATCTTTTAGAGCTGGACTTGCGATCATTTTATCATTAATTATCTCCATGGTTTTTGGTGATCGCATTATCCGTTATTTGAAGAAATTGCAGATTGGTGAATCCATACGGGATTTGGGTTTAGAAGGCCAAAAACAGAAAGAAGGTACACCAACAATGGGTGGAATTATTATCATTCTTGCGATTTGTATTCCTTGTTTGTTATTAGCAAGATTAGACAATGTTTATATCCAGGTAATGTTATTTACTACGGTATGGATGGGATTAATTGGTTTTGCGGATGATTATATTAAAGTTTTTCTGAAAGATAAGTCCGGTCTTAAGGCTATTTTTAAAATATTGGGGCAAGTAGTTTGCGGACTAGTGATTGCTCTTGTTATGTTATACCATGAAAAGATTTTAGTGCGGATGCCAAAAGCAGAAGCATTAAAAATGCATTATGTGATAGAAGAAGAATTTACAACATGGGATGCCATTCGAAATCAAACACATGAGTATGTTTATGTGAAAACACAGTTAACAAACGTTCCATTTTTAAAAGGAAATCGCTTTGATTATTATTGGATATCGGAATTTTTTGGTGATAATAAACATGTATGGATTTGGTTAATTTTTATTCCAATTGTAATATTTATTGTCACAGCAGTTTCAAATGCTGCGAATTTAACAGATGGATTAGATGGTCTTGCAACAGGGGTCTCTGCTGTAATAGCTATGACTTTAGCAATTTTAGCCTATGTATCTGGTAATGCAATTGTCGCTGATTACTTAAGTATTTTCTATTTGCCATATAGTGGCGAGTTGGTAGTTTTTTCAGCAGCTTTTTTAGGTGCCTGTGTCGGATTTTTATGGTATAATTCTTTTCCCGCGAAAGTATTTATGGGAGATACTGGGAGTTTGGCATTAGGAGGAATTATTGCTGCTTTGGCAATATTGCTGCGAAAAGAATTATTGATACCCTTGTTTTGTGGAGTTTTCTTTATTGAAAGTTTGTCGGTTGTAATACAAGTGGCATATTTTAAATTTACAAAAAGAAAATTTGGAGAAGGCAGACGAATTTTTTTAATGTCTCCTCTGCACCATCATTTTCAAAAGAAGGGAATGCATGAAGCAACAATTTCAGTGCGGTTTTGGATTGTAACATTGATTTTAGCAGTATTTACAATTATAACGCTAAAAATCAGATAAGATATGATATTGATTTTGGGAGCGGGTGAAAGTGGTGTCGGGGCAGCTTTGCTGGCTAAGAAAATGACATTGCCTGTATTTGTAAGTGATAGCAATGCAATAAGAGATTCTTTTAGAAAGGAGCTTATTGATAATGAAATTGACTTTGAAGAAGGAAGTCACGACATCGCTTATGGAATATCACCCAATTTTATTGTGAAAAGTCCAGGCATACCTGATCAAGCAGAAATCATCGGCCATTTCAAAAACCAAGGTATTGATGTAATTTCAGAAATTGAGTTTGCTTACAGGTATTGCCGCGGGACGATAATAGGGATAACAGGAAGTAATGGAAAAACAACGACAACGAATCTTATTTTTCATCTTCTTAAGCAAAATAATAAGGATGTAATTAAAGCAGGTAATGTTGGTTTTTCTTTTGCCAGAGCTATAAGTATAAAGAATTGGGAGTATTATGTTTTGGAGTTAAGTAGCTTTCAATTAGATGGAATCCAAGAATTTAAGCCCCGGTTTGGAGTATTACTTAATATTACACCGGATCATATGGATCGATATCAAAATCAATTTGATTTATATGTCGCTTCGAAATTTCGAATTACAGAAAATCAAACATCAGAGGATTTTTTAATTACCTATGAAAAAGATCCTGCCATTCAAAAATATTTAAAAGAGCATGGAATCCAAGCTAGATTACTTTCACTGAATCCCGATTTTAATTTAAATGAAGAAGTGATCTTGGATGGTTCCATAATTGCTAATTTGAAGAACACAGTTTTAAAAGGAAAACACAATGCAATTAATGTTGCTTGTGCTGTTAAAATTGCAACGTTTATAGGATTAAGGCAAGAAGAAATTCAATCTGCATTGCTGAATTTTGTAAATGATCCACATCGGTTAGAATCGGTTGGAGAAATTAATGAGGTGCTTTTTGTGAATGATAGCAAAGCTACAAATGTCGATTCCGTATTTTGGGCATTAGATGCAATGAAGCAAAAAGTAGTGTGGATTGCAGGTGGTCTGGATAAGGGAAATGATTATGCAGCAATCGAAGCACTTGTAGTACAGAAAGTATCGGCATTAATTTGCCTTGGTGTAGATAATCAAAAATTATTAAAGAGCTTCACAAAGATCGTTCCTTTAATTAAGGATACGCATTCAATTCAAGATGCAGTTAGAATTGCATTTGAAATTGCAAAAAAAGGCGAAGTCGTTTTGTTATCGCCTGGTTGTGCAAGTTTTGATTTATTTAAAAATTATGAAGATCGCGGTAACCAATTTAAAGAGGAAGTAAAGAAATTAAGTCTATTAACTAAATAACATGACACTTAATATTATTAAAGACAAAATCTTAAGTCCAAATTTTATCTGGACTCTGATTTTCTTATTGGTAGGTATATCTTTAGTTGCAGTATATAGTGCGTCCGGAAGTTTAACAAAGTATGATGCTGACAATACCTCTTATTTTCTGGGTCGGCATGTTAGTTTTGTTTTAATAGGTTTAACACTCATTTGGATATTTAGTAAAATTGATTATACCTTATTTAATCGATGGGCACCTGCAATGCTCGTTGTCTCAATATTTTTCTTGATTTTGACTTTTTTCTTTGGTGTAAATGTAAATGATGCCAGACGTTGGTTAAATATTCCAATTTTAAATCTTACATTTCAAGTTTCAGATTTTGCGAAGCTTGCTTTGATTTTGTATTTAGCAAGGTCAATTTCAGAAAAACAAGATGTCATTAAAGGATTTAAATCTGCATTCATACCAATCATGTTACCAATACTTATTGTGTGTGGATTAATTGCACCTTCAAACCTAAGTACTGCTGCCGTTTTATTTTTAGGTTGTGTTATCATGATGTTTGTTGGAAGAATTGATATGAAGTATATATTGATGCTAGTAGGCTTGGGAATATTATTATTAATTTGTTTGGTCTATCTTGAAAATTTGTTTCCTGGTTTGACTCGAGCAGAAACTTGGATGTCAAGGATCAATAAATTTCGCTATGGCACAGAGGAAGAGTATCAATTAGAGCAAGCAAAAATGGCTATTGCAAACGGCCATTGGTTTATTCCGAGTCCTGGAAATAGTATGTTAAGAAATTTTATTCCATACTCATATGCTGATTTTATTTATCCAATTATTTGTGAAGAATATGGTTTAATATTAGGGGGTTTTGGTGTCATCTTATTATACCTGGCCTTATTAGTTCATTGCGTAGGGATTGTGAGTAACACAACGCGTGCATTTGGAGCTTTATTAACGATAGGGATTGGTATCAATATGGTTATGCAAGCATTTTCAAATATTGCAGTTGCGCTGGGATTGGTTCCGGTTACCGGGTTACCACTTCCATTTATAAGTATGGGAGGAACTTCTTTAATCTTTACAAGCATTTCATTAGGAATGATAATTAGTGTGAGCAGGCATATTAGTAACTTGAAACTTGAGCTTGAACCAAATGAAGAAATGGATTCAGAAAGTATAGATATTCACAATAGCAAACTTGCAAATGAAGCTTTTAATTAGCGGTGGCGGTACCGGTGGGCATGTGTTTCCTGCAATTGCGATTGCGGATGCAGTAAAATGTTTAGTTCCAGATGTTGAAATCTTATTCGTTGGGGCATTAGGAAAAATTGAAATGCAAAAAGTTCCTGAAGCGGGTTATAGAATTATAGGTTTGCCAATTCGTGGAATCCAAAGGAATCTTTCAATCGAAAATGTGAAGCTTGTTTATCGCTTAATGAAATGTATGTGGATGGCTAAAAATATTTTAAAGGAATTTCAACCAGATGTTGTCGTTGGAGTAGGAGGATATGCAAGTGGTCCCATGCTCAGGATGGCTTCCTGGTTTACGATTCCAATTTTAATTCAAGAACAAAATTCATATCCAGGGATTACAAACCGGTTGCTTGCAAAAGCAGCCCAAAAAATATGTGTTGCATTTGAAGGAATGGAAAATTATTTTCAAAAAAATAAAATTATACTAACGGGCAATCCGGTAAGAACTGCTTTTAAAGCGCAGCATGATCGTGTTGAAGCAAGGACTTATTTCGGATTGGAAAAAAGTAAATTTACCATTGGTGTTTTTGGAGGAAGTTTAGGTGCACGTGCAATGAATGATGCAATAATTTCAATGTCTTTGAATATTTCAGAAAGAAATGACATTCAGTGGATTTGGCAAACAGGGAGTATGTATGCAGAAGAAATGCAAAAATCTTCATTGGCAACAGCAACAAATGTAAAGATGCTTCCTTTTGTCGATCGTATTGATATTGCTTACAGTGCTTGTGATCTGGTAGTTGCAAGAGCTGGTGCTTTAACATTAGCAGAACTTTGTATTCTGGGTACACCTTGTATTCTTGTACCATCTCCAAATGTAGCTGAAGATCATCAGCGAAAAAATGCAGAAGCAATTACAGGTAAAGGTGCTGCAAAAATGATTTTAGATGCAGATTTGAAAAATTGTCTTTGGAATGAAATTATAAAGTTATTAGAAAATTCAGAAGAGCGAGAAAAAATGAGCTTTGAATTAAAGCAATTGGCAAAGCCAGATGCGGATTTAAATATCGCAAAGGCAATTCTTACTTTAGTTAAAGTTGCAGTGTAGTAACAATGTATAAAAAATTATATTTTATTGGAATTGGTGGCATCGGAATGAGTGCGTTAGCTCGCTATTACAGTAAACGAGGTGTTGCAGTTTATGGATATGATAAAACAAAAACGGAATTAACGGAATGCTTGGAGAAGGAAGGAATGAAAATCCATTATGAAGATCGAATTGATTTCATACCAGATAATTTAGATTTGGCAATAATAACACCAGCGATTCCAATGGATTTATTAGAATATCAGCATCTATTAAAGTTGAATATTCCAGTATTAAAGCGATCTCAAGTGCTGGGTCAAATAACTTCAATTGAAAATAATATTGCAGTTGCAGGTACCCATGGAAAAACAACTACAAGTGTATTAATTGCGCATATTTTATTTGATTCTGGTATCGGAATTACTGCTTTTCTTGGTGGGATCGCTTTAAATTATAAAACTAATTTTCTGGATAATGGCAGTGCTTGGGTTGTTGAAGAAGCAGATGAGTACGACCGCTCATTTCTTAATTTACACCCTTCTATAGCAATCATTGGTTCTTTAGATGCAGACCATCTGGATATTTACGGGTCCAGAGAACAAATGGTAGAGAATTACTTGCGATTTGCAAGTCAAATAAAAGGAAATGGAATTTTATTAATGAGTGACACCATCGATCCAACAGAAATTCAATTGTTTAAAAATACTTGTGTCGGAAATAGGGTTATGCGTTATGGTTTTAATAATACTGAAGTAAAAGTAACGATTGTTGGAACAGAAAAGGGTTGGACAACGTTTAATTATATTAGTGATAATGTTAATATGTTAAATTTAGCAATCCGTCTTCCAGGTCAACACAATATTCGAAATACCGCTGCTGCCATAAGGGTAGCACTGGAATTAGGAATATCTGAAGATCAAATCCGAAGCAGCATCTTAAATTTTAAAGGAATTAAAAGAAGATTTGAATGGATTTATGAAACAGAAGATAATGTTTTAATTGATGATTATGCACATCACCCTGAAGAATTAAGGGCTGTAATTTCAGCTTGTAGAGATGCTTACCCTGCCAGGAAAATTACAGGAATTTTTCAACCGCATTTATATTCTCGGACGCGCGACTTTATGGAAGATTTTGCAGCCGTATTAGCGCACTTGGATGTTATCATTTTGGTAGAACTTTATCCTGCAAGGGAATTGGAAATACCAGGGATAAGTTCAGAAACTTTATTTCTGAAAATTAAGCATCCAAATAAACATCTTAGTTTGAAAAAGAATCTATGTAATCTAATTGAAACTTTGGAAATGGATGTGGTTTTGTGTTTGGGTGCAGGAGATTTGGATATGATGATGGATGAAATTAAGGATGCCGTATTTGGTTCTACGGATTTAAAAAAATCAGCATGAATACAAAAGTTAAAGGGCTTGTTATCATACTTGTAAATATTTTAATCCTGGTAGGTGTTGCAATTTTATGGATGAATTCAATCAGGCAACAGAGAATTCTTAAATCACAAGGTTTAAAAATACAAATATTTAATTCGGTCTCTAGTGAAACGCTCCTGGAAAAAAGTGATATTTTAAATTGGTTAAACGAATTCTATAAAAAGGATATTCGAAAAATTCCAGCATATTCTTTGAATTTAAAAAAATTGGAAGAGTACTTATTGTCTCAAGAACTTGTAAAACGAGCAGATACATATCTCGATGCAAAAGATCAATTGCATGTAGATATTTATCAAAGGAATCCTTTAGTTCGAATAATGGATAAAAGTGGGCATCAATATTTTTTAGATGAAGATGGATTTAAAATATCGGTTTCTCAGCAATATTCAACAAGAATCCCGGTTGCTACTGGGAATTTGACGAGCGTACAGGGTAAAAAATTATCTGTAACAGAGTTAAGTTATTATAAAGGGTTATTAGATATTGCTAAGGCAATTAGAAAAGATACGTTTGCGAATTCACTCATAGAGCAAATAGATTTAGATGAAAATGGGGAGTTTACCTTAATTCCGAAAATTGGAAACGAACAAATATTTATTGGTAGTTCAGAAATTATTGAAGATAAATTGGATCGTTTGAAGTTATTTTATAAAGAAAATATGGGACGCCAAGGGTGGAATTATTATAAGCTTGTGAACTTAAAGTTTAAAGGCCAAATTATTGGAAAAAAAATACAGCAGGAAAGTTAAATCTTAATTTGAATAAATTTAAAATTATCATATGGAATCAATACTCAATCCTAATCCCGAAATTGTAGTTGCTCTAAATATTGGAACCAACAAAGTGATTGCTATGGTTGGCAAGAAAAACATTTTAGGCAAAATGGAAATTCTTGGCTATGGAAAAGCATCTTGTGATGGTGTGATGAGAGGTGTAGTCACCAATATTGAAAAAACATCAAAAGCAATTTGCGATGCGGTGGATATGGCTGAAAAGAAATCCAAACAGGAAATTCAATCTGTCTTTGTTGGAATTGCCGGTGACCATATAAAGAGTATGCATCAACAAGGTGTACTTTATCGCGATGATCCTAAAAAGGAAATAAGTCAGGAAGACATAGATCGATTGACGCAAGAAATGTATAAAATTCCACTTGCACATGGTGATAAAATACTACATATAATTCCACAAGAATTTTTTGTTGATCATAAAGAGGGACATATAGATCCGATAGGAATGTCAGGCTCAAGATTGGAATCGAATTTTCATTTAATTACCGCAAGTACAGATGCTTTGGATAATTTAATGAGGGCAATTGATAAAGCGGGTCTTTCTATTGCCGGATTTGTATTGGAGTCTATTGCCACGGCGGATGCTGTTTTATCAACAGAGGAAAAAGACGGAGGTGTTGTTATGGTAGACTTAGGTAGTGGAACAACGGAAGTTTCTATTTATTTTGAAGGAATCATTCGATATACATCGGTGATTCCATTGGGGTCAAATGTCATTACAAAAGATATAAAAGTGGGTTGCAGTGTAATGCCAGATCAAGCAGAAAAGTTGAAAGTTAGATTTGGCTCGGCATTAGCAGATGAAATTGTTGATAATCGGGTAATTACGATACCAGGCTTAATGGGCCGCGAACCAAAGGAAATATCAGAAAAGAATTTAGCCCGGATAATTCAATCCAGAGTTGAAGAGCTTTTTGAGTATGTCATGTGGGAAATCCGAAGGAGTGGTTTTGAGAATCATTTAATTGCGGGGATGGTCTTGACAGGTGGAGGATCTAAATTGAAAGATATAGAATTACTTGCCGAATATCAGACGGGATTATCTACAAGAATTGGAGAAGCACTAGATCATAAAATATCTTATTTCGATAGAGAATATGCGCACCCTTCATTTGCAACTGTTATTGGAATTTTGGGTGAAGCATTACAAAAAGTAACGCCGGGTTTACCTGCGGAGCCAAAAGAACTTAATACAAATTCTGTTTTTGATTTAAACGAGGATGATTTTGAATTGGAAAAGGTAGCCATGGAAGCAAGGAACGACCAGGAAAAATCAGGATGGATTAACCGTGTAGTGTCTAAAAGCTATGATTCCATTAGAGACTTTTTCGGACCAAGTGCCGATAATTATTTTTAATAAATTTATTTTAATTATATATAAAAAAAAATCATAAATTATTTTTAATTTTAATATGTAATTGTATATCTTTACACCATCAATAGATATTGAAAAATATTAATATGAGCAAAGGGTCCATTATTAAAGTAATAGGTGTCGGTGGCGGAGGAACCAATGCGGTAACGCATATGTTCAGTCAGGGCATCCGGGGCGTAGATTTTGCCATATGTAATACAGATCAACAATCTTTGGATATCAGTCCGGTGCCTGTAAAAATTCAATTAGGTCCATTATTGACTGTTGGAAGAGGTGCAGGAAATAATCCTGAAGTTGGGAAACAAGCTTGTTTAGAGTCGGTTGAAGAACTGAAGGAATTTTTACAAGGGGATACAAAAATGTTATTTATTACAGCTGGAATGGGCGGTGGAACCGGTACAGGTGCAGCCCCAATATTAGCTAAAATCGCACGGGAATTAGACATTTTAACAGTTGGTATAATTACCTTGCCATTTGTATTTGAAGGGCCTCGCAGAGGGCGGTTAGCGCATGATGGATTAGAGCAATTGAAACAGAATGTAGATGCACTTATCGTGGTTTCTAATAATAAACTTAGAGAGATGTTTGGCAATTTGCCGATGTCCAGTGCTTTCTCCCATGCAGATAACGTGCTTGCAATTGCAGCTAAAGGAATTGCCGAAATAATTACGGTACCTGGATATATCAATGTTGATTTTGAAGATGTGAATTTTGTGATGAAGGAAAGTGGTGTTGCAATTATGGGTTCTGCTATGGCCGGTGGCGAAGACAGAGCTAAAAAAGTAATTGAAAATGCATTGAATTCACCTTTATTGGAAGATAATGATATTCGAGGTGCTAAGCATATCCTTCTGAATATTACAACGGGCCGTAATCCAGAGATTACAATGGATGAAGTTGGTGAAATTACCGAGTATATACAACAAGAAGCAGGATATGAAACCGATTTGATTTGGGGTTCTTGTGTTGACGATAGTCTAAACGATCAAATTAGTGTAACCCTTATAGCTACTGGTTTTGGTGCAGGTTATAAAGATAGAAATACAGCTACTTCAAAATTAAAAATCAACTTAGATCAAGACGAGAAACTGGATCCTCAAGAGGATGCCTTTAAATCAAATGCAACCGTTTTCGATTTTGAAGATGAAACTGATAAAAATCAAAAAATTACGCCTTCTTTGTTTGATATGGGATCTAACTCATTTAATCAATTTAAGAAAAAAGAGGATGTAATGAATACTCCGTTAAATATTAGAAACCCGGGTTATAATCATCAAAGACCTTCTCTGTCTGATCTAAAAAATCTGGCAGAAGCAGAAAATACACCAGCATACGAACGAAGGAACGTACGTTTGGATTCTATTAATCACTCTTCAGAACTCAATTCATCCCGTATAAAAATGGTGATGGATGAGGACAATAGACCGGAAATCCGGGAAGAGAATTCATTCCTTCACGATAATGTCGATTAAAGATGCTTCGTCTTTTCATACCTTTTCATGAGATTGGTTTATTGGTCCGGATGCTAGTCCGGACCATTTTTATTTTAGTTAAATACTGAAAATTCATTCCATTTAGCAATTTTTTGTTCATTTGCAACCAACCTTTTAGTTGTACCTTCGTATGGTATTATTGATATCACTTTTTTGATAACATTTAAATATTAACATGATGAATTTTAGACTTTTACTGAATGTTTTGATGATTTTTGTAGGAACGGCACTTTATAGTCAGTCGTTTACTTTTAAAATCATTGGGACGGTATACAATACAGACAAGAAAACAGTAGCAGATTGGCCTGTAACCATTGTAGGAGATCCTACAACACCAAGCATTAAATTGAAAACAGATGGAAATGGTAATTATGAATATAAGTTTTCAGTTACAAAAGGCGCTATTCAAGTTTACCAGATTATTGTAGAAGACCCATGTCAGCCACAAGCTTTAATACAAAAAGCGGAAGCTAAAGAAGGAATTGAGCGTCATGATTTTGTAATTTGTACAAAAAGTACTCCAGGAGGGAATCCTTGCGACGGTAAGTTTGAATTTGTTGTAAACAATGATGGTTGGGTTGAATTTCATGCCGTACCTGAATTAAGAGATGCAAAATATTATTGGAATTTTGGCGATGGTCAAAACGGTGAAGGAAAAGATGTAAAACATCAATTTTCTAAAGAAGGTGTATATGTTGTTACGCTAACCATTGCAACCCCTAATTGTAAATCGCAGTTTGTAGCAAAAGTGGAAGTAAAAACAAGAGTAACTCCTCCTCCTCCACCACCTTCTCAAAATTGGGATAACGCATGTTGTGGTAAAGTACATATAAATGCAATACCTAGCAATACGGCCTCTTCTCCAAATGTATTTGTATTCAATGCAGGCTCTGATTTCCGTGCGAAAGAAGTGAGTTGGGATTTTGGCGATGGTGAAACTGCGACTGGCATAGATGCAAAACATGTGTATGCTAAACCTGGAAAATATTTAGTGACAACAACCATTACTGGAGAGTTTTGTAAAATAGTACTTTCTACATGGATCCATGTGAATGATATTGTTACACCTCCACCACCAAAACCATGTGATTTAGATTTTGCATTTTCAACAGATAATTTATCAGCAAAATTCCGCCCAGACTTTAAAGGAGCTGTACCGGATAAAGTCAGATGGGAATTTGGAGATGGTGCGTTTTCTTCTGATCAAGCAACATCCCATACCTACGCAAAAAATGGTGAATATAAAGTCACTTTATTTGCCTCTATTAATGGTGTTGTATGTCAGATTACAAAAGTTATTAAAGTGGGTTCACGGGTTTCACCACCGAACCCAACTTCTATTGTGATTTATGAAGTGAGTCCAAATCCTGCCATTGAAGATATTATGGTTTCTATTAAGAGTAGTTTAAAAACACCGGTTACCCTGGTAATAGCAGACATCAGCAATGCTTACTTGGCTAAACAAGCAGTTGAATTAGAAGTTGGAGATAATAAAGTACCAATGAAAGTGAAAGATTTGAAATCAGGTACTTATATTATTTACTTATACTTTGATAATAATATCGTTTCAAGAGCAAAGTTTCAAAAAATTTAGAGTTTAAATATCGATTTAAAATTGAAGAGCTGTCCAATAGGATGGCTCTTTTTATTTTATTTAAAAGCAGTTAAACATATAAATTATAAAATTTTATTCAGAATACCCAGGATTACATTTTTGAAATGTAATGGTGTTAAATTAGTATTCTATATGTTTGATTTTAAATTTATTGGATTATCATAGTATGGGATTTCCAGGGATTCAAATACAAACCATTGGATCCTGAATTCACCAAACTATAATAAATTGCAATCTTAACCTTATGCTTTTGGTTTAAATCAAACGGTGTAGGCGCATTCTTAAAATTTAGTAGCCTTATTTTTTTTTGCTGATTCATATTTTATATGTTTTCGTTTAACATCTCCAATGCAAATTGGCATACGTTAATAGTGTGTGCTTTTCAATTGCTAACAAAGAAGCTAGAATTTGCAAGTTTAATTTAGGTCAAATAAACCTAAATTAAAATAGTTCAACATACGAATCAATGCAATCTATTTTTATAAATTATGGAAAGCAGTAAAACACTTTAGATTTGTATCTGTTATAAAACGGATATGGCTGAAAGACCTAAAATTACCAGAGCAAGTATCTTAAAATCTTATAGAATTTTTAAGTTTATAAAGCCTTATAAGTTGCATTTTGCAATAGGGATGATTTGCCTGGTCATAAGTAGTTCCATGTTTATGATATTTCCTGCTGCTGCAGGTGAAATGGCTAATGCTGCAATAGGAAAGGGTAAATGGAATATACCTGTTAAGCAATTCGGATTGGTTTTTTTGGTGATTTTAATTGTTCAAGGCATTTTATCGTATTTTAGAACCACTTTTTTTGCACTTGTAAGTGAAAAAGGAATTGCAGATGTCAGGAAGGCACTTTATGAGAAATTAATCACCCAGGATTTAACTTTTTTTGAAAGCCATAGAGTAGGAGAACTTACCAGCAGACTTACAGCAGATGTAGAGCAGTTACAATCTGCATTCTCAATCACCCTGGCTGAATTAATTCGACAAATTGTAGTCTTGATTAGTGGTATTATTATTCTGGCATGGATGACACCACGATTAGCTTTAATCATGTTATTAACTTTTCCATTTATTGTAATTGCAAGTATTTTGTTTGGAAGATTTATAAGAGGATTATCTAGAAAAAGGCAAGATAGTTTGGCTGAAACGAATATTATTGTGGAAGAGAGTTTTCAATCTTTTCAAACAGTAAAAGCATTTACAAATGAGCGATTTGAAGTGAATAGATTTTCACAATCGATTTCTAAGATGGTAGAAATTTCACTGAATTATGCAAAAATGAGAGGCCTGTTTTTTATATTTATTATTACGGTATTGTTTGGAGGTTTATTTTTTATTTTATGGCGAGGTGCAATGATGGTGGAGGATGGACAAATGGCTGTTGGCGATTTGTTTTCGTTTATTATCTATACAGGAATCATCGGTGGAGCAATCGCTGGCTTAGGAAATTTATATACAGCTTTGGCTGGTTCATTAGGTGCTACAGAACGTATTCAGGATATTTTAGATCGGGATCAAGAAGTAATTTTATCGCAAGATCTCAAGGAGCAGGATATGCAATTTATAGGGGATGTTTTTTATAATACAGTTTCATTTTCATATCCGGCGCGCCCAGAAATGCAGGTATTAGAAGAAATTAATTTTCATATATTAAATGGAAAACGAATTGCTCTTGTCGGAGCAAGTGGAGCAGGTAAATCAACAATAGTGCAGCTTCTGATGCGTTTTTATAAACCATCATTAGGAACTATTGAAGTTGATGGAAAAAATATTGATGAATATAATTTAACCTCTTATAGAAAAAATATTGCAATCGTACCGCAAGAAATTTTGTTATTTGGAGGAACTATTCGCGAGAATATATTATACGGTAAACCAAATGCTACGGATGAGGAATTAATGGAGGCAAGTCGAAAATCTAATTCCATTGAATTTATTCAATCATTTCCCGATCAATTTGACACGATTGTCGGAGAACGAGGTGTCAAATTAAGTGGCGGACAAAGACAAAGGATAGCAATTGCAAGAGCCATTTTGCGAAATCCTTCTATATTAATTTTGGATGAAGCGACTTCTTCTTTAGATGCCGAAAGTGAACGTTTAGTTCAGGACGCACTGGATACGCTTATGAAAGATCGAACCTCTATTATTATTGCACACCGATTATCAACTGTAAAAAATGCAGATTGTATCTATGTTTTAAAGAAAGGCAGGATTGCAGAATATGGCACACATGATGTACTCATTCATAAAGAAGATGGGATCTATAAATCCTTAGTTGAGTTGCAAATGGATTTAAACGAAAGTTAAATTTGTATTTATCTTGCATTCAGAATAATTTTTAAAATGATTTCATTAAAGCCCTTTAACAGTTTTGGTGTTGAGTCTTTTGCAAAAGAGATGATTCAAATTCAAAAGGAAGAGGATTTAATTGAAGTTAATTATAATGAAGGTTATAGAATATTGGGTGAAGGTAGTAATATCTTATTGACTCAAAATCAAGCGGTAATTATTTTAAAAAATGAAATAAAAGGTATCCAAATTCTACAAGAGAATGATGCATATGCGTATGTAAAAGTGGGTGGAGGTGAATCCTGGCATTCTATTGTATTATGGGCCTTGCAACACAATTTAGGAGGAATTGAAAACTTAAGTTTGATACCTGGGAGTGTAGGTGCAGCACCCGTCCAAAATATAGGAGCCTATGGTGTTGAATTAAAAGATGTGATGGTGGAGTTAAATGGTTTTCATATTCCAGATAGGGCATTCCTGAAGTTTACGAATCCATCTTGCCATTTTGGATATAGGACGAGTATTTTTAAAACGGAATTAAAACAAAATTTTTTCATTAATTCAATCGTACTCAAATTAACTAAAAAACATGTACTGCAATTAAACTATGGTACCATTTTAGACGAGTTGAATGCATTGAAAATTGATAATCCTAAAATTCAGGATGTAAGTAAGGCAATCATTAATATACGAAATTCTAAACTACCAAACCCAGCTATATTAGGCAACGCGGGTAGCTTTTTTAAAAATACTTCTATTTCTAGAAAAGAGTTTAATGCTTTAAAATTGCAATTTCCTCAAATGCCTGGTTATTCTGAAAATGATGAATTTGTAAAAGTGCCAAGTGGATGGCTAATTGATCAATGCGGATGGAAAGGAAGACGAAAAGGGGATGTAGGAAGTTATGAAAAACAAGCTTTAGTGCTTGTGAATTTTGGAAATGCAAGCGGATTTGAAATACTAGACTTTGCAATGGATATAATTACTTCTGTAAAAAATCGATTTGGTATTGAATTAACACCAGAAGTCAATATTTGGTAATTCTTGGGGATCTTAAGAATTTAGGTATAAATAAAATATCTATTTTCCATTTCAATGCTTTTATATGGAATTATGAATTTTATACCCAAAGAAAAATGGGTAGTTTGATAACATCCATCTTAATTATAAAAATTATAAATAAATTTTATAATACACTGAATAACAAATATATATAAATATTTAAATATTATATATATTAAATCTAGTGGATACTTTCAACAGGCTCAAACTGAAATTTATAAGTCCAAATAAAAATTTGGATACGCACATGATTTTTTTCACTTAAATTTACTGAATTAACTGGAATTCGGTTGATTGATTGGCATTTAACAGAAAGTTCAAATTATTCTAATTAGATGTATATAATATATTCTCTTTTATTTTTGTTTTCATCGTGGCAAACCGAGCTTATACAATCGGAATTTAAGATAGCCCCTAAAAGGTTTTTAAATGGAGCTTGTAATCGGTCGGATGATTCTTTAGTTTTAGTAAAATTTTACCTTTCAACAGGTGGACCCAATTGGACAGTGCGCTGGAATTTGAATTTACCAATGACTCAATGGGCTGGTGTTGGATTAAGTGCTATGGGTTGTGTTCAATCATTGAACTTACCAAATAACGAATTGAACGGAACACTTCCATTTGAAATTGGAAACTTAACCGGCTTAAAAGTGCTCTACCTGTTTGGCAATAAATTGTTTGGTTTATTACCATCAAGTTTGGGCAGTCTTTCTAGCATTGAAGATTTAGCGTTGGAGGATAATAATTTCGATGGTCAAATTCCATTTGAAATTGGAAATGCATCCTCCTTAAAATTCCTCTCTTTATCTAAAAATAATCTTAGCGGAAATTTACCTTCATCAATCTCTAATCTTGGGAATTTGATTTTATTAAACATAAGTTATAACCAATTAGATGGATCGATACCAAGTTCGATTTCTCAATTATCTAAAATGACTATTCTAGACTTAAGTCATAATAATTTAAATGGAGTGGTGCCTACTTCCATTGGGCAATTATCAAATATTAAAGAAATTTATTTAAATCATAATAATCTAAGCGGTGTATTACCAGCTTCCATGTCAAATTTAATTGCATTGAATATTGTATGGCTCAATGATAATTATTTTGTTGGTTTAGTTCCAGATATGAGAAGTGCTCCATTAAATGCTTTGCGAATTGAAAACAATAGTTTAGATCAGATCCCAGATTATAGCACAGTTACTACTTGGGGAAACCAACTGCCTTTCGGTTTTGTAATTTATGGTAATAAATTCACATTTGATGATTTGATTCCTTTAAGTAAAATTCATAGACGTTATTATTATTCATTTAAACCCCAAGATCCAATTCCGTTGGATTCAATTATATATATTAATGCAGGTTCTAATTATATTATTATTACAGGTGTAGATCCAGGACTTTCTGATAATAATTTTAAATGGTTTAAAGACACCAATGTAGTTTATATAAGCAATAGAAATACCTATGAAATTTTAAATGTCACAGAAGCAGATGAAGGCTATTATAGTGCAAGAATTACAAACCCGTTGATATCAGATTTTGAACTTGAAATTGCCAAATTCAGAGTGGTTGTTTATAATCCAAATAATTGTGATAAACCTATATCATCCAGTAGTTGTAGCACAGCTCCAGAATTTTGTAGTACTTCCGAACTCCACAGTTATTGCGGAACCTTAACGGTCCCGGATACTTCAGGTCAAGTTTTTTTATGCGATAGTTTTGAAAAAACAAGAAATGCACGATGGCTTTCATTTAGAGCACCAGCAGACAGTATAGTCTTTGAAATTTTTCCACTTAGTTGTGAAGGTGTGGATGAAGGAGGCGTTTTATATAAAGGAATGCAAGCAGCAATTTGGAATTCTTGCGGGGGCAATATAGATAGCGTCGTAGTTTGCCAAACACAATGTCAAGAACAACAATTTACAATCGGTGGGAATTATTTTAAAGTAGGAGAAAAGTATAAGCTCTTATTAAATGGTTGTAAAGGGGATATTTGTAACTTTTTAATTAAAGTTATTGCAGGAAAACAAAACTTTGAATTAGTCGAGCCTGGATCCATTTCAGGAGATCAATCTTTTTGTCCAGATTCTTTAGATCATTATTTTTCTATAGCTTCAATTCCTGGTGCTTCAATTTATCAATGGTTTATTAATGATACGTTCTATCAAAGTACACCGGATTCATTTATTTCAATTAAAAATTTCAAAACAGGTATCTATCAATTAAAAGTAAGGGCATTAAATTTTTGTGATTCCACAAATTCTTCCTTTTTAATATTCCAGATTACCCCTTCTATTTTGATAAAGGACATTGTTGTTTCAAAAATTCAAGTGGATTCAGCGTTTCAGCTTACATTCATAGTAGAAGGTGGAATTCCTCCATATAAAGTTCAAAAAGGAAGGGGAAAAATTGACAGCCTGAGTTCAAAGTTTTTTTCCGATACACTATTATGCCGGTCGGCATATGATTTTGAAATCATTGATGCAAGGGGTTGTTCCGTGGTATATAAAGGATTAGAAAACTGTGGTTGTAATTCAAAAGCAGGGTCTATGCCAATAGATACCATTAAAGTTTGTGAAGGCCAAAGTTTCACCACAAAGTTTATTGGTTCTGAATTGCAGGATCCAGCAGATATCGGAGTTTATATTCTGTTTACAGACCCCGGAAATCCAAAATCATCCATTATAAAAACAAGTTCTAATGGTTTGTTTCCTTTTGATCCATCAAAATTTCGGTTTGATGTCTATTATTATGTTTCTAGAATCGTTGGCAGAACGAATGCAAAAGGGGAGATAAATTATGAGCATCCATGTGTCAGTTATTCAAATTTCCAGGCTGTTATTTTTAGATCCAGGCCACTAGTTTCAGTAGGTCCTGACCTTATCTATTGTGGATTAGAAGGGATCCTAAATAGTTTTGGAAATTACACTTCTGGTTTGTGGAAAAAACTAAATGGTCCAGGAAATGCATCTTTTGAAAATCCTATAGGAGATTTAACAAAAGTGAATGTGGACACATTTGGAACCTATGGTTTTGTACGGGAAGTTAGTAATGGATATTGTAGTCATAAAGATGAAATTAAAGTAACTTTTATAGAAACTTTAAAGCCCATTGTGAATGGATTTTTATTTGTATGCCCAGGACAAACTACAGAACTTGATGGTGGACCTTACTCAAAATTTAAATGGTCCACTGGTGATAGTACAAAAATCATAAATGTTGCAAGCGCTGGAACTTATTGTCTAACGGTGACGGACGCTGGAAACTGTACTGGTTCTACCTGTATTGCTGTTGGAAACGCTACAGCACCAATTCCTGTATTGCAAGCTCCGGATACAATTTGTACAGGCGATTTAAAATTTATTCAGGTAACTCAAAGTTTTTTAAAATATCATTGGAATACATTAGACAGTAATTCAATACTACCAATTGATACCGGTGGATTATACTGTCTAACGGTTACTGCAAATAATGGATGTATCGGTACCGATTGTGTATTTGTAACACCTAAATCGAGATCTTTTTCATTTCGATCAGATACCATTTGTTTTGGTGATTCCTTCACCTTGTTTGGACAAACTTTAGGGGCTCCAGGTATTTATGATGTATCCATTGATAATGCCTCACAAAATGCATGTGATAGTGTAATTCGCGTCAACCTGGCTTGGTATCCACAAATAAAAATGTCGGATACAACAATCATTAAAGATGATGGAACCGGAAGTGGAGCCATTAGTGTAGTAATTCATGGAGGGAAAGGTCCATATCAATATCAATGGAGCACAGGTGGCAGAACGTCTATTATTACAAATTTAAAAGCTGGAAATTACACCTTGATTATTACAGATGCAAATAATTGTAAAGCAAGCTTTATTATTACTGTTCCCAATTTAACTTCAACAGAAGGTGTAGAAAAATTAAAATTTGAATTTATTGTCTATCCAAATCCTATTCATTCGAAATTTAATTGTTTAATTCAAAATAAATCAGATGAACGAGATTTACAGATTTATGTATACAATTCAAATGGAGTGTTAGTAAATCACAATACCTGGAAGTCAAATGGTTACAATGATGTTTTTCCAATTTGCTTGGACTTAGCTTCAGGGATTTATCATTTCAAAATATTAAACAATAAAGGGGTCAGTACGTTTTTAAGAATACATTACATTCACTAAAATAACACAAATTGAAAAAACAATTATTGAGAACCCTAGTTATATTACTATTAGGAGTAAATGGACTTTTTAGTCAAAATGCAATTTCTGTAACAAAATGGATTAGTGGTATTTCGATCCCATTGGGAATGGCCCATTGTGGAGATGATCGCCTTTTTGTCATCGAAAAAGCTGGAAAGATTCGGATTATTCAGAATAACAAATTAATTGATACACCATTTTTGGACATCATTAATAAAGTGCGTTCTAGTGGTGGTGAGCAAGGTTTATTAGGTATTTGTTTTCATCCAGACTACCAAACGAATGGCTATTTTTATGTGAATTACACCAATAGAGCGAATCCAACGCAAACTGTTATCGAACGATATCAAGTAAGTGCAAATCCAGCTAAAGCAGACAGCAGTAGTGGTTCTATTTTATTAAGCATTACCCAACCCTACACAAATCACAATGGTGGTTGTATTAAATTTGGCTTGGATGGTTATTTATATATTGGAATGGGCGATGGAGGTAGTGGCGGAGATCCACAAAATTATGCCCAAAATAAGAAATCACTATTGGGAAAAATGTTAAGATTAGATGTAGATACCCTAAATCGTTATAAAATACCACTTTCGAATCCATTTGTAAAAGATACAAGCTATTTAAAGGAAATTTGGGCATTAGGTGTTCGAAATCCTTGGCGATTTAGTTTTGATAGACTCACCGGAGATTTATGGATTGGTGATGTCGGTCAGGGAGATTGGGAAGAAATTGATTTTGCACTGTTTTCTGATCTGCCAGGAAAGAATTTTGGCTGGCGTTGTTATGAAGGAAATAAAGATTTTAATTTAACAGGATGTAATGCAAAATCTAATTATACATTTCCACTCCATGAGTATTTTAGTGATGAAAATGTAAATGGCTGTTCTATAACCGGAGGATATGTTTATAGAGGAGAAAAGTATCCAAGCTTGTATGGTAAATATATTTATGCTGATTATTGTAGTGGTAAAATTTGGATTCTAAATAAATCGGCAAATAATAGTTATACAAATACCCTTGCATATGATTTTACAAACAATGCTTTAACAAGTTTTGGAGAAGATGTTGATGGGAATTTATATTTTACGGATGTTACATCAGGTAGTATTTATAAAATTTCAGACACCTGTAAATTTAAAATAAAGGTGTTGGCTGAGGATCCAATTTGTTCAGGAGGTTTTAGTGGTCTCGCCAAAACTGATCTGGTAGATCCTACAAGAGCTAAGTTTTTGTGGTCTACAGGGGATACCATTCCAGAACTCAAAAATTTGAATGCTGGAATCTATTCCGTTTCTGTAATGCTCAATAATTGTATAGCAAATGATACCTTTAGTTTGACGGATCCAGTTGGCGATACCACCAGAATATTTATGGCCAGTTGTGATTTAAACCAGGCTGGTACAGACACCATTATTTATACCGGGGGTTTATGCGACAGTGTGGTAATGATCACAACAACCTTAATACCTCAACAAACTGCTTGTATTACGGTCCCATTTATCACGTCTTTTTGTGAAGGGGATTCCGCCGTTTTAATTGCATGTGACCCTTTAAATGCAAATGGTTTGGAATGGTATAAAGACAGTATATTGCTCATTGGAAAGAACACAAAGAGACTCTGGGTTTATGAACCAGGAAATTATCAATTTACATTTTTGGACAGTACGGGGTGCAAAGCAATTCCTTCTGCAGGGGTTGAAATAACAGTATTTCCTTTGCCTAATCTGCCAGAACTTCAGATTTTTAAAGATAGTTTGTATGCAAGTCCAGGTTATCCCAGCTATCGTTGGTTTTTGGATGGAAAATTATTGGGAGGAAGCACTGCGAACTATTGGAAAGCGGCTAAAGAAGGACTGTATCAAGTGGAAGTTATTGATAGTAACCAATGCCATAGTAAACTATCAGATACTGTACGCTATTTAATTACCAAATTATATAATTTCAAAAAATCAGATTCAAATTTTGAAGTAGTGCCGAATCCTGTGAACGATATAATAAAAATTCGATTTCAAAAAACGTATCAACAAGAATTGCTATGGAGTATTGTAGATGTGCAATCGAAGATCATAAGAACTGGAAGAAGTAGATTTGATAATTCAAATAATAGCATAAATGTATTAAATATAGAAACAGGTTTTTATTTCATATTTATACAAACGCCGGATGGAATCGAGCAAAGTTATTTTATAAAACTATAAGTTGAAGTAAGCTCAAATTCGCTCATTCTACAAATTTACTTTAGTGGGTGTTGGCAGGCTCGAACTGCCGACCTCCGCCCTGTCAAGGCGGCGCTCTGAACCAACTGAGCTAAACACCCATTGAAATCGTTTGCAAATTTATCATACTTCTTCAAACTATCCTATATTTAAATTAAAGGGATAAGACTTGGTTTGTTTTTATAAATAAGTCTACCTATAGATTGGTTATAGTTTATTTTTGTTTTTATGCCTTTTATTGACTAAAATTGCAGGTCTTATGAATACTTGAATTGAATGCCTTCAAAATAATTTTTTATTGAATTTATCTATTTTTCTTTAAAATAAAGTATCCATGTTTGAATTTCCAAATTTCGCAAGTATTGAGATCTTAATGAGTTTATTTACACTCACGTTTTTAGAAATTGTCCTGGGTATTGATAATATTATTTTCATTTCGATTACCGCTTCAAGGCTTCCAGAAAAAGATCAAAAAAGAGCGACTCAATTAGGATTAATGGCAGCGATGGTCCTTAGAGTTCTATTACTTTTCGGACTCAGTTTTTTGACTGCTATGCAAAAATCAATCATTACTATTGATAATAAGTTTTTTCATGTTGGTTTTTCAATCCAAAGTTTAATTTTAATTTTGGGAGGATTTTTTTTGATGTATAAAAGTGTCACAGAAATTCATCATAAGCTAGAACAACAAGAGGATCCATTTTCGCAAAGAAAAAAGACTAACATAAGTATTATGGATGCAATTATTCAGATTACATTAATAAACCTGATTTTTAGTTTGGATTCTATATTGACAGCTGTTGGAATGACAAGCGGACTAACAGGATCATTATGGATTATGATTTTAGCAGTTATAGTATCTATAATTATAATGATGGCTTTTGCTCATCCTGTTGGAAAATTTGTAAATGAACACCCAACGATTCAGATGTTAGGATTGTCCTTTTTAATTTTAATTGGCTTTATGTTGATTACAGAGGGTTCCCATTTAGCACATTTACATATCGGGGACAATGAAGTTGGCTCAATTCCAAAAGGTTATTTATATTTTGCAATTGCTTTTTCTTTGCTTGTTGAATTTTTGAATATGAGGCTTAGAAAACCTAAGAATCCACTTCAGTTGCATGGTATTGAAGAAGGAGCTAGAAAACAAGGTTTTTTTACAAATGATAAAAATAAATGATGTTTAAACTTTCCAATGACTTAGTTTTTTTTGACGTTGAGACCACAGGTCTTCATGTATTGAGAGATCGTATACTTCAAATAGCGATGATAAAGTATTTTCAAAATGGTGACCAACCAGTAGAATTGAATATTATTATAAATCCAGGAATACCAATTTCAGAAGAAGCTTATAAAATTCACGGTATTGGGCCAAAAGAAGTTGAAAACAAGCCATTTTTTAAAGATATTGCTCAGGAGTTATTTGATTTTATTGGAGATTCAGATTTAGCAGGTTATAATTCAAATAGATTTGATATTCCAATATTAGCAGAAGAATTTGACCGGTGTGGTTTCAACCTCGATTTGGATAAGCGTCGACAAATTGATATTCAACGCATATTTTATAAAATGGAACCCCGGACTTTAAAAGCAGCCTACCAGTTTTATTGTAATGAAGAACTTGTAGATGCACATGATGCATTAGCAGATATTAAAGCAACAGTAAAAGTATTAGAGGGTCAATTGAAAAAGTATGAAGGCGTGGATTATATCAATGAAGAAGGACAACTAATTAATTCCCCTGTAATAAATGATATGCAAGTATTGCATGAATTTACAAATGATCTAAAAACAATTGATGCCACCCAACGCCTGCGTTATAATGAACAAGGGAACATAGTTTTTAATTTTGGTAAATATATGAATCAAACCTTTGAACAAGTGTGGCAAAGAGAACCAAACTATTTCCATTGGATTTTAGATAAAGAGTTTTCGTTTCAAGTAAAAAATACTGTGAAAAATTATCTCAAACAACAAGAAGAAATTAAATTAAAATTGAAATAATGTAAATGAAATTTGTTTTCATATATATTTTGACAAAATTTTGGATGCTCCAATGCAATAAATAATGGTTTTTCATAACTAATCACATCGATATAGTGTTATACAATAATGGCCCAATGAAGGCACTTTATAAAGTACTTATGCGTTTTATTTGTAAATTACATACTAAATTATGAAAATTCCTTTTTATTTATTAATTCTTAGTTTCTTTCATTTTACCTGTACAGATGATAATTCTGGGTTGACTGGGAAAGGTACATTGGAAATCGTTTTTAAAGCGGTGTATGATTCGAAACCATTGTACGTAGGAAACGCTTATGATTATTTTGGATCTGGGACAATTAAATTTTCGAAAGGTGATTTTTTTATCAGTGACCTTAGGCTTAAGAATATTGAAGACAATGTACAAGTAAAAGATGTTGATTACATTTCATTAATTGAACATCAGGTTAATGAAGCAACAGCATTAGAAGGCTTGGTTGTAAAGTATACAAATATAAAATCTGGAGACTATTCAGAACTTAATTTTGATTTCGGCCTAAGCTCTGATTTAAATAAGAAAAAACCTGCAGAATTTGCTCCAACACATCCTTTAGGAGAAGGCACGCACTATTGGGCAGGTTGGAATTCGTATATATACTCAAAAACGGAAGGTGTTTTTAGTACCGGAAGTTCAAATTTTAATTTTAGTTACCATTCTGGATTTGATGCTGCAAAGCGTTTTATTCAGTTTTCAAAACTTATTAAGATCAGAGATTCTGAGATCACTAAGATTTTGATTGAAATAGACTATAAGAAATTATTTGATGAAGGTGGGCTTGGGATGGATATTGCCGCTAATCCACAAATTCATAACACCAGTAGTATTATGAATGCTTTTGTTGATCGATTTCAATCATCTATTCAAATAAAATAGTCAAAACATGCGATCCTTTAAAATAGGGTTACTTGCTTTTTTATTACTCTTTGGATCCTGTCAGGATGATCCTAAATTAGATTTGAATGATCTAAGCCAAATAGCCTACAATCCAGTAGAATATCCATTAATCATTCCCAAAGGTTTACCGATACTTCCAGATTTTATAAATTCTCCCTTAACGAAAGATCAAGTACAGTTAGGTAGGCATCTTTTTTATGATCCGATTCTTTCATCTGATAGCACGATGTCATGTGCGTCTTGTCATAATCCTAGAAAAGCATTTACAGACAATTTACCATTTAGTCCTGGGGTTACAGGAGCGATAGGCAATAGAAGTTCAATGACAATTTTAAATGCAGCATACTATTATAAAGGTTTATTTTGGGATGGAAGGTCGATCAATCTGGAAGCACAAGCAATTGAACCCGTCCAAAATCCAATTGAGCTACATGAACTTTGGCCAAATGTTGAAGCTAAGTTAAAACGACATCCTGTCTATCCTGAGATGTTTCGTAAAGCTTTTGGTATTTCATCAAAAACTATGATTACCAAGGAATTAGCCACAAAAGCAATAGCACAATTTGAACGCATATTACTGACTGGTGGGAATTCACTCTATCACAAGCAAGTTCGAGGTGAAGTATTTTTTGACCCTGATCAACAAGAAGGCCATGACCTATTTTTTAATACGGATCTTTTGATACCAGATGCAGAATGTTTTCATTGTCATGCAGCACCCTTGTTTCAAGCCAATGAATTTTTTAATAATGGTATTGATACCATTCAATCTATTGATGATTTTAACGATAAGGGTCGGGGAGAAATCACGAAACTTAGGTTTGACAATGGCAAGTTTAAAGCAACGAGTTTGTTTAACATAGCATTGACTGCTCCATATATGCATGATGGGCGTTTTCAAACTTTAGAAGAAGTTATTGAGCATTATAATTCTGGAGGTCATTATGCTGAAAATAAAGATGGATTTATCCGGCCATTAGGTTTGAATAAACGTCAAAAGCAAAATCTGGTTTTATTTTTAAAAACCTTAACGGACACTTCTTATCTCCAAAATCCAGATATTTTAAGCCCATTTTAATTTTATTTTAATTTTTTTTTTCTGAAAAGGCCTTCAAAAGGTCTTTAATTTAAATTTATTTTAAATTAATTTTGATAATTTTAAAGATACAATAAATTTAATTAGCTAATAATCAATATGTTAATAAAAATTCAGTTTCATATATATAAATTTAATATATGACAAGCCTGTTTTTTTGTACTTGTCTAGGCTTTCAAATAGTCGGATACTTGTACTGTGATTGTTTAACAAAGGGAAAGAATACAATCAGAATGCCGGTAAACGTATCGGCGACCGTAAAATTCGGATATGTTCATGGGATTAATAATTTGTTAATAGGGAGCTAGGCTCCAAGGAGATTAGCTCCTATTAACAAATTTATTTCTACCCCCCAGTAATTTGAAATTCGTCTTTTCTATATAAGTAAGCTATTTTGGATATGTTCATGGGATTATTCATAGCCGGTTGGCAAGCAACCGGCTCTTTTTTAAGAAAATAAAATGTACTTTCTGATAAATCTATTTCAAAACGAAAAACAGAAAAGGTCCTGCAGCAGTGCAGGACTTTTTTTTTATATGATGTTTTTTAAAAACTGAAGTGAATCTTTACTTTTTTATACAAAAAGATATAAAGCATTATAAATAAAAAGTCTATTCAATTTGAATAGACTTTTTATTTGGTGTGGAATAATCTTTGAACTTTAAATTTTAATCAGAACCTGTTTATTAAAATTTTAATGTGAAATAATAAATTCCATTTTCTACCATGAGTGAATTGATACCAAAGATTGGATTAACGATTAAATAATATTTCCCTATATTTTGGTAAAGGCCAATATTGGTCTTCAACTTGTAATTCAAGGTCATCCACATGAGACCTAATTTCAAGAAAAATTGGTTTTACCTGATCACAAAAATAAATTGCTTTTTCACGGGTTGATTTTTGATGTTCTGCTTTTTCTCTTTCTTCCACCATTTTTTCGACTCCTAGATACACAGCGTCTATATGATTCGCAATCGTTTGTGCAATCTTTTGTTGTGTTAAAATAGATGATTTTGGCATTCCGGCATCAATGGAAGTTTTTATATTTTGCATGACTTCCGTTTGATATCTAAGACAAGCAGGAATAATCTGATTTAAGGCTAATTCTTCAACCAAACTAGCTTCAATTTCAACCTTTTTAATATATTTTTCTAAATGAATTTCATGTCTTGCCTCTTGTTCCTTATCATTTAAAATTTTCATTCCTTTAAATAAGTTATTTGCTTTCTTGGTAGTATATGCATCCAATGCCAATGGAGTGGTTTTGATATTTTGCAAACCGCGCTTGGCTGCTTCATTTGCCCAGGCAGCGCTATAATTATCACCTTCGAATAAAATATTTCTGGATGCACTAATGCAGGCCCTAAGTTCCTTTAAGATAGCAGAATCTTTCTTTTCACCATCTGCAATATGCTTATCAACTTTCTCTTTAAATTCATTTAATTGATTCGCAACGATCATATTTAAAACCATCATTGGATCTGCACAATTTGCAGACGAACCAACTGCACGGAATTCAAATTTATTTCCGGTAAATGCAAAGGGTGATGTTCTATTTCTATCTGTATTATCCATCATTACATCTGGAATCATTTTATGAATATCTAATTTCAATTCATTTTCATCCTCTTCTCGTAGATCATTGTCAACGCGTTGTTCTATAGCATCTAATACATTTGTCAAATAGCCGCCAATAAAAACAGAAATTATCGCTGGAGGTGCTTCATTAGCGCCTAACCTATAATCATTACTTTCAGCAGCGATACTAGCTCTTAAGAGATCTGCATGATCATGTACCGCTTTAATAGTATTGACAAAAAAAGTTAGAAACTGAAGATTATTCCTTGGCGTTTTACCGGGAGCTAATAAGTTAGTTCCGGTGTCTGTGCTCATGGACCAGTTATTGTGTTTTCCAGATCCATTGATTCCTGCGAATGGCTTCTCATGTAATAATACGATGAGTTGATGCCTTCTGGCAACACGATCCATTAAATCCATTAATAATTGATTATGGTCCACAGCGATATTTGCCACTTCAAACATAGGAGCACATTCAAACTGACTTGGCGCAACTTCGTTATGTCTGGTTCTTACTGGAATACCAAGTTTGTGACATTCCATTTCCAAGTCTACCATAAATGAATACACTCGTTCCGGAATTGCGCCAAAATAATGATCTTCAAGTTGTTGTCCTTTTGCAGGTCCTCTTCCAAATACAGTTCGTCCGCTTGCCATTAAATCTGGACGTGCATAATACATCGCTTTATCTATCACAAAATATTCTTGCTCCCAGCCTAAAGTAGCAGTAACTTTATTCACAAACCTGTCAAAATATCGAGCTACACCTGTTGCAGCTTTATCTAAAGCTTCTATAGATCTTAATAAAGGTGCTTTATGATCTAATGCTTCCCCGGTATATGAAATAAAAACCGTAGGAATACACAAGGTTTTGGATCCAGCAATATCCATTATAAAAGCAGGAGACATTGGGTCCCAAGCAGTATATCCACGGGCTTCAAAAGTAGCACGCAAACCACCGCTAGGAAAAGAAGAAGCATCCGGCTCTTGTTGAACAAGTGCATCTCCATCAAATTTTTCTACTGCAGCTCCGGATGAGCTTAGTGTAAAAAAGGAATCATGTTTTTCTGCCGTCGTTCCAGTTAATGGTTGAAACCAATGAGTGTAATGCGTTGTGCCTTGTTCCATTGCCCAAGCTTTAATTGCTGCGGCAATTTGGTCTGCTAGTTCGCGGGATATTTTTTGGCCATTTAATATCGTTTGGCTATAAGCTTTGTATGCGTCATTTGAAAGATAGCTTTTTAACTTATTGTCTGTGAAGACATTATCTCCATAATATAAAGATATTTTTTTATTTTCTCTTTCTTTTGGTGTTTTAGGCCTTGATAAAAATAAACTTAATGCCGTTCTGCGGTTGGTAGACATAGGTGATTGATTTTAATGAAGAAATTGATTTATTGGCAAAATTAGTGATATATTTTTGCAATTTTATTACGAAAATGATAAAATTAACAAAAATAATTAAAAAATATATACCAAATACTATTGAAATATAGTCAAAAATGAAAAATATATCAAATATTAATTTTTTATACTTATGGTCGATTGAATCAAACCTAATTTTGACTTTATGAAAATTCATTCGCAATTCTATTTTAAACTGGATTCCTCCAGTTTCTAAGCAATTCTGAATTCTTAGTTCGGATTTCTTAAAATTTTGAAATCAACTGGGTTGTTATTTTATGAATGTACAAAGACATTTAAAATTTAAAAAGGATCTAAGACTGAGATCCCAACTTATATTTAATTCTGTTATTATTAGAATTCGAAAGCAATAGACACATTTCTCAATTAAAATTTATTATGGTTTCAGTGTAATGAATACAATTTTAATCAAGGCTTTGCAATTTGTATCCATTGAAAATGCATTCCATAAAGTATCCAATAGTTTCATTTATATTCTATGGTAAATTGAAAGCAATTCATCTTTCCGGGCTTCTGAAACCGTTATAGTAGAACGATCTGTCATCGTTACTGTAAGTGCATTTTGTTTATGAAACTTAGATATGCAACGAATGTTTACAATGGCTGATCGACTCACTCTAAAAAACATATTGGAATCCAAATAGTCTTCAAAATGCTTTAGTGTTTTTGCAACGGTTATTTTTGAACCATTGCTTAAATGAATAGATGTGTAATTTACTTCGGCTTCTAACCAAACAATATCGCTTATATTTATCAGGTCAAAGCCATTTTGATGTGTTATTGCAATTTGATTTGATCCATTTTTTATATTATGGATTAAAATATTGTAAAGTTCATTCGTTTTAATAAATTCTTCCAATTCTATAACTTTTGTGATCGCTGATCTCAATTCATTTAGATCTATCGGTTTCATTAAATAATCTATTGCCGAAAATTTAAAAGCTTTAACTGCATATTGATTATACGCTGTTGTGAATATTATTTTAAATTTAGGATTTGGAATAAATGTAAATAAATTGAAACCAGATTCTCCTTGCAATTCAATATCTAGAAAAACAAGATTTACAGTATTTGTATTCAGAAAATCCATAGCACTTGTAACCGATTCATAGGTGGAAATCACTTCAACATTATGGCAATAGGTTGTTATTAAGTTTTGAAGGGCTGCCTGACTTTCCTTTTCATCTTCTATGATAATGCATTTTAGTTTATTCATGATATTCTATTAATATTATATTTAGATGGATCAAATATCTGTAAAACAAGGGTAACCTTTGTACCAGCTGGGTTGCCAAAGGGATCATATAAATCGATAATATCCAAACCAATTTTATCTCGTTCATTATCAATTATCAAAAGCCTTTCAGCAGCCGAAGCAATGCCGGTGGAAACATGATTTTTGCGTTTCCATTCATTGATCAGTTTTGATTTTTCTCTGCCAATTCCATTATCTTGAACAACACATTGTACTTGATTTCCATTAAGTTCAAGTTTAATTGATAGCTTACCTTGAGCTCCCAAATGTATTAACCCATGCCGAAATGAATTCTCAACAATGGGTTGAATTACTAATGGAGGTATGCGTATTTGTCGACTGTATTTTAATAAGATTGGATCTACTTCTAATTTTATTACTAAATTATTTTTGAATCTTAATTCTTCTAAATAAATATAATGTTGCAAGAGTTCAATTTCTTCTTGAAGTGAGATGGATTTTAATTTAGATTGATCAAAAATAATTCTGATAAGTTTTCCAAATTGTGAAAGGTAAGTCATCGCTACTTTCTCTTCATTATTTCCTAAAAAACTTTGAATAGCATTTAAAGAATTAAAAATGAAATGAGGATTCATTTGGTGTTGAAGCGCTTGCAATCTTAGTTGATTTATTTGATCCAGGATAGCCCGTTGTTTTTTTTCGGTTTTTTTTATACTAAAAGATCTCCAATAAGAGATGCCAATAGTACTGAATATCATGAAACTTAATAGACTAATTTTAAAAATGGTAGTTTCCCACCAAGGAGCTTCAATCTTAAAGGGGAAAATTAAAGGTGGATCAGATTCAATGCCATCTTCATTTGTGGCTTTAATTTGAAGTTCATAATCTCCTTGTGAAAGTCCAATAAATTCAAGAATTTTATTTGTTGTGCTGATCCAATTTGAGTCATTTTTATATAATTTATAGTAAATTTTTAATTGATCTTTGGATTGTAAACACCGGGTTTGTAATTTAAACCTAAGGTGATTAAAATTATACGGCAATATCTTGGAAAACGGAAATTTTCCTGATTTAGAAAAAACTTCTGATGAAATTAGTTCAACAAGTGGCTTTTCTTTATTTGGTTGGATTTCTTCAATTGGTATGGAGGCTAGTCCTTTGTTTGTGCCTATCCAAAGTCTACCCTGGTCACAACTTAAGTCGACAATCTCCTTGGCAGGTAGGCCATCTAACTGATTAAATCCGAAACCTTTTTTTGTATTTGGATTAAATAGATAGGCACCATTATCTGTTCCAATTGCAATTTGTGAAGGATGGATCGACCAGATACAGGTGATGCTGTTACTCGGTAAACCATTTTGATTATTTATAATATCAATAATTTGTCCATTTTGATAAACCAATAGACCATTCCCGTCTGTACAGATATAGAGTTTATTATGGTCGGTATATAGTTTGTTTATATATAAATTTGAAAATTGACCAAGGTTAATTTTTTCAAAATGACTGCCAATTTTTTTAAAAAGGCCTTTAACGGTGCCGATGTAAATTGTATCTTTAAATTTTGTGAGACTTGTGCTTCTTATATTTATGGAAGAATTTTCTAGTAAAAATTTATAGTTCGTATTGAGAAGGTCATTATAGTTACAATAAAAAGTTCCTAAACTTGTTAAGATGATTATATTTTCAGCATCTTGCCAAAAAACATCTTTAATACTACCAAATTTTAAAAGAGTGATTTTATCTTTTTGTTTATCCCTTAATTGAATTTGATATATCCCATTGTCTGCACCTACGATTAAATTATTTTCATTAATTCTGGAAATCGATTTGATTCTTCTGGCTCCTGGTACTAGAATCGTTTTCCATTCAAGTGTTAATTGATTCAAAATAGAAATTGAATTGTTACTATGGCCGATATATAAATATGGAAAATCACTTTTTAAAGAAATAATTTCATTACTGAAAATCTTTGAGTTGTCCTCAGTGTATAAACTTAGATTTTTATTAAAAATCAAGAAAAGTCCTTTATTTGTTGTACTTACCCAATGTCTTTTTTGGCGATCTTCCATTATGGAATTGAGTGAAACACCATATTTAGTTTCAGCTGATATTTTATTGTTTCTTAGATTATACACTACGGATTTGTAGTTTGTTTTAATAAAAAGTTCCGTTTTATTAATCAGGGATATATAAACTACTGTATCGTTTACAAGTTCCCTTAATCGAATTGATTTTAGTAAACTGAATTGTGAATCAAAGAGTGCGGCGTAATATGGAGTGAATAAAAATAATGAATCTTCTGTAACCGCAGTGAAAATATTCGTTTCATTATGATAATTAAAAAAGTAATTGGATGGAAGTTTATAATTGAATAGTAGATTTGAATTCTTTAAGTTTATAATTTGAAAACAGGAATCCCTTTTAATTATAGACGTACATAAAAATTTGCCATTGTGTATTTTAATAAAACCATAAGCATTGGGTAGTTTTTCAAAAGAATTTAAATTGCAATTATCATATTTATAAGAAACATATGTATTAAGGCCGCCCCAGGTAATGTAAATACAATTTTCATGAACAAAAAAGTAATAGATTGTCAGATCTGGATGAGGACTTGAAATATCAATTTTTCTAATCTTGTCATTTTCAATATTAAATATTTCTCCGGCCATATTGTAAAACCAGGGCGTACCTGTTTCATCCATAAATAAGTACGGAATGTCCTGACCTTTCATATCAGGAAGCGAATATTTTTTAAATTCATGACCATCAAAGCGGCAAATACCTTTCGTAGTGGCTAACCATAAGTATCCAGATAGATCTTGCTTAATGCCATATACTGTCATACTTGGAAGCCCATCCTCATCTGTATATTGTCGAAATGCCGGAGCCTGGCTAATGGCGATATGAAATTTCAATAGAAGTATATATAAAAGGAATCTGCTTACTTTTATTTTTGTTTTTATAAGATAGTTTAAAGAGTTAATGATGCTATCCATTTTAGCAAATATAACTTATGCAATTTAAATTGGAATATTTATTTTTAGTTATTTGCAATTGAATTTGTTTAATTTTTAATAAGTTTTTCAAGGATAGGTTATTTAATAATAATGTCTCGAAGCTCAATCAGAAGTTAAGCCCATTCAATAAGATACTGTAGATTTTATAGGTTCACCTTTTAATTGACATTATTTAATTCATTGAATCAAACATCAGTGACATTCAATAAAATAGTTCGACATTTAAATAAAATGTGTTCTTATATTAGTATGCGCGTATTGGTAATTGCTATTTTTGTTTCTGGGATCATTATTTAGTAGGTTAATAGGAATCATTTGTTTTGATTTTTTAAATAATTTTAAATAACACTTCTTTAAATATTCTATGTGAATGCCGAATGCTAGCTTTTCTTGGAGCTAGCATTTTTTATTGTATTTGAATGTGGTAGATAATTTTGTTGTTTAAGAGTTATAATAATTATATTTAATGTCATGGACTGCCATTTATAATTTTACAGCAATTTGTTTTGATGTGATTTCTTAATTTTTTGTTTTCGGCTACTAAAATTTAATCTTATTTGTATTGATATTTTTAAGTAGCCTGGAAAGTGAACATTTTGAAATTTAAAGTTAATGGAGTGCGTATATATTTTTGTAAAAATTGTAAAATTATATTTTAAAATTTGAAACTATTATTAAATCTCAGAGGTTCTTAACTAGTGATTTAATCGTATCTTTACCTCTCAAATTTGTAAGTTTGTATGCATTATCATAGTCTTGGGAAAATACCCCAAAAGCGACATACCCAATTCCGAAAACCGGATGGAAGCCTTTATCAGGAGCAGCTATTTTCAACGGAAGGATTTTCCGATTTGTATTCTTTATTATATCATTGCACCCCGCCAACACAAATTGTACAGGTTGATAATCCGTATTCAATAGCTCCCCAGACGATTCATGATAAGCAATTAAAGCATCGTTGTCTTAATGGATTTAGGGTGAATCCTGAAAAGGATTACCTTAAAAGCCGAAAGCCTGTTCTGGTTAATAATGATTGTAAAATAATTTTATCAGCACCTCAAGAGTCAAGTTCTTCTTATTTTTTTAAAAATGCAGATGCGGATGAAGTGATTTTCATTCATGAAGGAACCGGCGTTTTGAAATCGATGTATGGTCAAATTCGATTTTCTTATGGTGATTATATTGTTATACCCCGGGGCACAATATACCAAATGCATTTTGACACAAGTTCCAACAGGTTATTAATTATTGAGTCCGCTGGTCCGATAACATTTCCAAAGCGATATCGGAATGGTTTTGGTCAATTAATGGAGCATTCTCCATTTTGTGAACGAGATATTCGAAAACCAACAGATTTGGAAACTAATGACATGAAAGGTGATTATCTGCTTTATATTAAAAAGCAAGACAATATTTATCCGTACCATTATCTAAATCATCCGTTTGATGTTATTGGTTGGGATGGATTTGTATATCCTTTTGCATTTTCAATTCATGATTTTGAACCTATAACAGGAAGGGTTCACCAGCCACCTCCTGTCCATCAAACATTTGATGGTCACAATTTTGTTATCTGTTCATTTGTTCCAAGGTTATTTGATTATCACCCATTAGCGATACCTGCACCTTATAATCATAGTAATATTGATAGCGATGAAGTGTTGTATTATGTGGATGGTGACTTTATGAGTCGCAAGCATGTAGAAAAAGGAATGTTAACTTTGCACCCAGGTGGGATTCCACATGGTCCACATCCTGGTACCGTTGAAAAAAGTATCGGAGCTAAAGAAACTAGAGAACTAGCAGTGATGATAGATACTTTTAAACCGCTTTTGATGACAACGAATGCAGTTGAAATTGAAGATCCAGATTACTATAAATCCTGGTTACCTGAAGGTTCCGGAAATGCAGGAATGCAACTTAACAATATCACTTCCTAATTTAATATCTAAATAAAATTAATTATTATGCAAACGCTTACCGAATTTAAATCGAAAGAAGTAACAGATGCCTTTCCGATTTTGGGCACCGATTTCATAGAATTTTATGTTGGGAATGCAAAGCAAGCTGCGCATTATTACCAAACTGCTTTTGGATTTGAATTGATCGCTTATAAAGGACCTGAAACTGGAAATCGAGATTTTTGTTCTTATGTTTTACAACAAAATAAAATACGATTTATTTTAACTTCAGCCTTAGTTCCCGGACATGAAATTAATAGACATTTTCAAACACATGGAGATGGTGTAAAAGTATTAGCACTCTGGGTCGATGATGTGAGAAGTTCCTATAATATTGCATGTTCACGGGGTGCAGAATCAGCATTTGAACCAATGGTTTTACAAGATCAGGATGGGGAAGTTGTAATGGCTGGGATTAAAACCTATGGTGAAACGATTCATACGCTTGTAGAACGAAAGAATTATAAAGGATTGTTTTTACCAGGTTATGTAAAAAAACAAAGTTTACTCAAAGTACATTCTACAGGTTTGAAATTTGTAGATCATTGTGTAGGGAATGTCGAAATAGGTCAGATGAATCGTTGGGTAAAATTTTATCAAGATGTATTGGGATTTAAATTACTCATAACATTTGATGATAAAGATATTTCGACTGAATTTACAGCGCTCATGAGCAAGGTAGTTTCTAATGGTAATGGCTATATTAAATTTCCAATAAATGAGCCTGCGGAAGGGCGTAAAAAATCTCAGATTGAAGAATATATTGATTTTTATCAAGGTGCTGGCGTACAGCATATAGCAATTGAAACAGATAATATTCTGGCAACAGTAGACCAATTAAGACATAATGGAGTTGATTTCTTATATGTTCCAGATAATTATTATGAAACCGTGATGGAACGAGTGGGAAGCATTGAAGAAGATATTAATGAAGTAAAAAGGTTAAATATTTTAGTAGATCGGGATGAAGATGGTTATCTGCTTCAAATTTTTACGAAGCCAATTCAGGATCGTCCAACGGTGTTTTTTGAAATTATTCAAAGAAGAGGTGCAAAATCATTTGGAAAAGGAAACTTTAAAGCCTTATTTGAAGCCATTGAAAGAGAACAAGACTTGCGCGGAAATTTGTAGTTTCAAGATAAATTTATAGTTTTTAATATAAAATTTAAAAGCCCATTATCAATCGCATTGAAATGGGCTTTTAATTTTAAAAAGATATTTGGTTTATTATTTATCCACTGTTTTTACAGGATGCACTTGATTCATATCATATACCTGATTGGTAGGTAATGATGCAACCATTTTTGGTCTGACTGCCTGATAATTTTCATAGCCTTTTCTAACACCTTTTACTTCCCAATCAAATTGATAATTACCCTTTCCTTTTCTAAGTTCTTTTACTTTAAATCCGTTAGCAGATTTTTCAATAACAGCCATTCCTTCTGAATCTGCAGAAAGAGGTGTTAACTGGATGGTCATCGTTGTATGATTAACGACTAAGCCAAAATCAGCTCTAAAAATAATTTCAGATTCGCCATTAATTAAAGTTGCGGTACCACGCTCGTAAGCAGCAGCCTCCGGACCTTCAACACACGCATACCAGATTTCTTTTTGAGGATCTAATGGATGTGGCATCACAAAGTTTTTTAAAGCTGCTGTAATAGTTGCTTGACCATTCATTAAAAAGATACCGGCTACTGTACTCGTTGTTGGCCAGACTCCTACAAAAGGAGTAATTGCATTATTAATAATCACATTACCGGTTGTTGCTGAAATGGTATTTGCAATATATGCATGATGACTTCCGTAACCACCTTGTCCGAGTGTGGCAGCTGATAAAACACGTACAGGATTGCCATTATTATTTGCCTGACTGAACGCTGTAAATTCAGTAAGAACTCCAGGTGAACCACCTGGTTGAAAAGTATAATTTGTAATTCTAGTTCTTAAAAATGAATCGGCATTAAATCTTAAATAGCTTTCGGCATAGGTAACCGGATATTCTTTAACATAAGAACCAAATGCAATTTCTTTACCAAATGCATTTCCAGGTTTAGTCCAAAATTCATCATACCAATCTGTTGGTCCTGAAATAAATCTTCTCTTTGCATTAGACCTGAAGTTGATTTCAAATAATGCTTGATTCAATGGTGCAGAACCTGCTTTATCGAAGGTAATAGATTGCGATCCATTGACGTAAGAAAGAATATTACCATTGATTTTCCAAGGACTTGCACCACCACCTGGTAGAATAATGGAACCTCCATTTCTACTTAAGGATAATTGATTATTTGTGGTATCCAGTGAAATTGTTTGAATTTCATTTGTAGCATCTGCATCCGCATCATTTTTTAAACTTGTCAAATCCACATTATTACCTTGTGAAATTGCAAGGTTATTTGTCGCTGAATTGAAAGTTAAATTTTGTAATTCATTTTGAGGATTAGAATCGGCATCACCATTAATTGCAGATTGAGCCTTTAATGCAAATGCTGCTACCGGAACTGCCAAAATTGGAGAAACGCCCATGGGTGCAAAGGTTGCGCCACCAGCTGGATCCATATCAACTTTTAATTGATAGCCACCTAATGCCCAATCTATGGCACCGCAAGTTCCATTTTGGTTTGTACCCTGACAAACATTCACGCTAAAAATACCAATCTCAGAAGTTTTAACTGCATGTACCTCTGAAAATACTGGAGAATTAGCTGCATTTAAAATAGTTAACCGCAATGCTATGTTTTGATTATTTAAACTGGCATTTTGATTATTTCGAGCAACCCCCTGATATTTAAAGGATGGTCCTTGAGCAAAGCTCCATAAAGCGATGCTAAAAAAAAGAAGTGTTGAAAAAAGTTTATTCATTGTATTCTGTTTTTAATGGAATGATTATTTGATTTTTTCAATAGTGAAATTTTGTACCGTATTATTTAAAATGGCTTCCAATAAATACGTACCAGCAGGATAAGCTTCCATATTTAAATTATGAACTCCATTCTCAAAATAATAGCTAGCAATACATTGTCCTGTTAATGACATTAAATGAAATTGCAATCCCTGTCCGGATTGATTTTTAATTGTTAAATTATGAACCACTGGATTAGGGTATATATCCAATCCTTGAATTTGCGGATTGTTGGTAGAAACGATCGTTAAATTAGTTTGATGAAAACCTTGGGTTAAAATGGTATTGTTTGATTTCAATGTTTCTGTTGCTAGTTCCCCTAAAGTCCATTCAATACTAAAATTACCGGATTTCATAACAGCACCAGCATTACATAAAACAGTAGGTGTAATTTTTTGAGCTGAAACACTTAAAAACATGCTCCCAACTATGAAAATTCCGAATATAAACTTCATGTTAATTTAATTTGAATGATAAAGTTAATCATTCAAAAAGAATATATTGTTTATTATCCTTTATTTGTTTAACATAATTAATTAACTAATATATAAAAAACTATATTATAGATAATTATGAATTAAAAATATGTTTAATATATTAAACTTAAGGGTCGCTATTTCGTCTGTTTTGGAATGATTGAAAGCAGAAGGATTCTTTAAAAATCGATTTTACAGTATATTCAAATATTCATTTTCAATTCGCAAAGCACCTGTAAAAATGCATTTAATCCATTTTCTATAAACATTATTTTTCTGCTGCTTCAGCGGCAAGAATCTGGGTATTTATTTTTTCAACTTCTTTATCAATATAATATAAACTCATGGGTCCTTCACCTATTAAACTTATACGATCTAAAATTTTCAGTACCACCGATTCTTCCTCTCTTTGTTCTGCAACATACCATTGTAGAAAGTTTTGAGTAGAATGATCATTTAATTTTTGCGCAATATTAATAATCTCATGAATTGATAACGTCACTGATTTTTCTTGTTCGAAGGTTAAATTAAAGATCTCAATAATATCTTTGAATTCACTCTTAGGTTGATTAATTGCAGGAATCGTAGGTTGTCCATTTCGTTCGATTAAATAATGCATAATTTTCATCATATGCAAATGTTCTTCTTCAGCTTGTCTATAAAAAAAACGAGAGCAACCGTCAAGACTTTTCTGATCACACCAAACAGCCATTGACAAATAGCTATAACTGGAGAACGCTTCTTTTTCCAATTGTCCGTTTAATGCGAATTCTATTTGTTTGTCCAACATAAATAGTTAATTTAATACTCAAACATATAATCTTTAGAGAGGTTCAATTTTTATTAAAATTAGCGATAATTGCCTGGCATCCTATTTGAATAAGCCTAAGGGCATCTTTAAATCGATTGTCATAATAAGGATCCGGAACGGATATATTCTTTCCAGGATAGGCAAAGTCCATTAATAAATGAATTTTCGAGCGATGTAAACCTTGAGGGCTCATTGCATGGAGATTCTTTAAATTGTTTAAATCCATCGCAAAGAGGAGCTCATATTGATCTAAATCTTGTTGTTTTATTTTTCTTGAAATCTGATGTGAGATCTCAATATCAATCGTTCTAATTTCTCGAATCGCCCTTGGATCGGGACATTCACCATCATGATATCCATTAGTTCCAGCAGAATCTACCGTCCAGTTTAAACCATTCTTGGCAATTAATGCTTCCATTACACCTTGTGCCATTGGGGATCTGCAAATATTACCTGCACAAATCATTAAGATTTTCATTTTCAAAATTATAACACAAATTTAAAAATGCTTGCGTTCTTTGCACTTCTATTAAGTCATGATTAAACTTTCAGTGGTTATTATTTGCTATAATGAAGAACATAATATTCTTCGTTGTTTGAGATCTGTTAAAGGAATTGCAGATGAAGTTATATTGGTTGATTCTTTTAGCAAAGACCGAACCGTTTCAACAGGTATTTTGGAAGGAGCTATCGTCTTTAAACATCCATTTGAAGGTCATATTCAACAAAAAAATTACGCATTGACCAAAGCGAGTTATGATCATATTTTGTCACTCGATGCGGATGAAGCATTAGATGATTTATTAAAATCAGAAATTTTAAGGGTAAAAGCAAATTTTAATCAAGAGGGTTATTATTTAAAACGTTTAAATAATTACTGCGGCTATTGGGTGCGTCATTCAGGTTGGTATCCTGATAAAAAGTTGCGATTATTTGATCGACGAAAAGGAAGCTGGAAAGGTACAAATCCTCATGATAAATTCAGCTTAGACGCCGGTGACAAATTTACAGAATTATTGAACGGTGACATTCTTCATTTTAGTTATTATACGGTTGAAGAACATTTTAAACAAATGGAGTATTTCGCAACCATTGCGGCAAACGAACTTTTTAAAAAATCAAAAAAACCTTATTGGTTTCATTTAGTTATAAATCCAATTTTGCATTTTGTAAAATCGTACATTATTAAATTAGGTATATTAGATGGATGGCGCGGTATCCAAATCTGTGTTATTTCTTCCTATGGAACCTATTTAAAATATAAGAAACTTCGCAGCCTAAATTCCCGTACATAAGCAATAGGAACGAATTTAAAACATAATATAGAATTTATTGTTTTAATACTACATGAAATCGAAAAAAACACTGGTTTTAGGAGCCACAACAAATCCAGAACGCTATTCCTATTTAGCAGTTAAAAAGTTGGTGGAGTATCATCATGAAGTTATACCTGTGGGTATTCGAAAAGGTGAAATAGAGGGTATCAAAATTGAAAACAACAAGCCGGTATTAAAATCAATTGACACGATAAGTCTTTACCTGAACCCTGATCATCAGCAAGAATGGTATCCTTATATTTTGTCGACCCACCCAAGGCGACTCATTTTTAATCCGGGTACTGAAAATCAGGAACTTCAAAAATTGGCTCAAGAGCACGGAATTCATACAGAGGAAGCATGTACTTTAGTACTTCTGCAAACCGGGCAATACTAATAATTTGTAAGACTTTAGATCTTTTTATAGAGCAGGATGAATAGATCCGAAAAGGATTTTATCTTTATTGTATGAAAATTCAATTCTTCGCAATTTATTTGTTTTCGAGTCTAACTTTATCGGCTCAAAATATGCAACTCTTATTTGAATCATTTCCTTTGGCAAATGAAAATTGTGAGGAAGCTTTTAAATCCGCTGAAATAGAATGGGAATCGGAAAAACTTGATAATGATTCCATATTTCATAGGGCTAAAAATTGGGTGCCAGGTGGATCACTGAAAGCGTATTCCCTGGGGATTGATAAACTTACGGCCTATATAGAACGAGCTTCTGAAGACAATAGTTTTTCATTAACAGCTCCTGCATCTATAGATAAGGATGTTCTGAATGCATTAAGTGAATTAACAAAAACCCGTGAATTAATTTCTAATAAATGGTTGATTATCCGGGAGTCATTTACTACGATAAATGCTGATTTTATCGTACCAAATGAATTAGATAATAGTTGTGAACAAATGCAAGATGCTATTAAAGCGCTGAATAAAACATCCCAATCCATAAATGAGCAAATTCAGAGTTTTCAAAATGCTATAAAAGCAAACGTGGAAAGTTTTCAATCCCAATATTCCAGCCTCAGTAAAATCAAACACCCTATGGTAAATAATCAAGCTTTAGACGAACTTTCCAATCTGGTTATCATTATAAATGAAATGTCGAATTTGATCAACTTTCATTATAAAAATATGGTTGAAACCAGAATGGCCTGGAACAATGCACTTTGTAAAAATTAAATTTTTTATACCCGGTAAGTAAGATTTTTTGTCAGCGTTTTTATCGTTAGATGCTCTGCTTAAATCTTTAAACTTCAATTAAAAACTAAACAAAGTGGCCCTTTTACTACAAGAAGATTTACCGTAATAACCCAAGGCAAAATTAAATTCCAGATTCAATTGTACAAAAGCTGCATTGGTAGATTTATACGATGCATAAGGTTGCGCCTCCGCTAATGGATTTGGATAATAAGGTGCTTCTTTTCCTTTGTCGCCAATCATATCTGTAAATCCATATCCCAATCGGATGCCCAGCATGGTAGTAAAATTTTCATAGTTTAAAATATATCCACCGATTCCAAAAATTCCGGAAATATAATTTTTAGCATAAAAATCTTTAACATCTTTTTCACCAGGATTGAATTCGTTTTTTTCAGTTACTTTATTTAAAATAGAAAATTGTGGACCAAGTTCAACATAAATGCCATCTTTTTGCATTCTGTACAATACTGCAATATCATAATTTTTCCAATTAATATCATGAATATAGCTTTTGTTATTTTTAAAGAAATCAAATTTCTGATTATTGCTGGATAACATAAAATCTACTGTTATTCCATTATACAAACCAATGTACAAGCCAAGTTTAGCACCAATAGAGGTTCCTGTTGTTAAATGGTGTTCATAATTTTTATCATCAAATAAATTTGAATTCACCATACCTGTAAGACCATATCCAACTTTTATTCCGGCATCCATCCAGGCGTATACTTTTTGAGCATTAACAAAGTTAACGGACAAGGCAAAAAAGAATAAGAATGTAATTTTTTTCATTTTATAAGTAGTTTATTTTTATTATAAAAAATTTAATTGGGCTTTTGTTTCTCGAATTTTAAAAATTGAACCATAAATATTTAATTATTTTATGAATACTTCATGTTTATTTTAGAAATCTTTTATTTTTTTAATAATTTTTACACCGTTGAATATTGTAAATAGGATAAATTTATGGCTATTAAAAATGCATTTATTTAAGTCCTCTTCGTTTCATTTCTGTGTCTAATAGTTTCAATTCTCTACTCATATCACCGGTTATACTTGAGTTTTCCTGAGCACGTCTCACCAAATATGGAACCACATCTCTAATAGGACCGTAAGGTACATATTTAGCAACGTAGTAGCCTTGAGATGCTAAATTAAATGTAATATTATCACTCATTCCTAATAACTGACAAAAATTTAAATTGGGATGATCATTAGGAATATTGTGTTTTTTCATAAGTTCCACTTGTAACAAACAACTGCTCCAGTTGTGGCTACTATTACATAAGCTTATGAGTTCCGGAAACTGTACACAAAATCGAATCGAATCATCATATTGGTTATCCGTACTTAATTTATCGATCTGGATTGGATCTGGATAGCCCTTTTCTTTTGCCCGGTTGCGTTCCTTTTCCATATATGCACCTCTTACAATTTTGGCACCTAGTATATAGTTTTCTGATCTCGCTTTGTCAAAACTATTTTTTAAGTATTCGAGCCTTCCGGTTCTATACATTTGGTAGGTGTTATATAAAATAGGTTTTTCTTTATTATAAACCGGCATATATTTATCTACCAAATGATCAATCGGATTTTGAATCCAGGATTCTTCAGCATCAATAAATATTCCCACACCGAGTTCCGCAGCTTTATTGCATAAAATTACAAATCGCTCTTCTAATCGTTCCCAAGCTATTTTATCAAAGGTTGTTAGGGTTTCGCCAGCATGCATTTTTTCTAAAACAGAAAATGGAATATAGCCAGTTAGCTTTGTACTAATAACTGGGATATTCGGGTTGCTAAAAGCAAATTCAAGAGCTTTTAGGTTTACTTCCAGTGTGTTCTGAAAATCCTCGTCATGATTCCGCGCTTCAACGCCATAATCCAGGATTGTTAATGCTTTTTTGTGATACAATCGATCGACTACTTTTTGGCATTCCAATAGATTGGTACCACCACAAAACTGATAAAACACAGTTTCTCGAATTATTGGGTCCAACAGGTGAAAAGGCACTTTAGCAGCAATATTGCCTAAAAATGAGCCTATACTAACCAATTTCGGGTTATTCATTAACTTAAAAAGACGATAGGTCTTTTTGAGTTCACGATCAGATTTATGAGAAAATGCAATTTCTGTATTTCCAAAATCTAAATGACGCCCATCTGTTTCTTCCATATTGCTTATTAATCATTCCAGAAAAACCAGGAATTTTCAGCTTGTAGCTTTAACATTTCCAGGCCGTTCTTAATATTGGAACCTTTATCCATTCCAAGGTTCAAAAATAGGGTTTTTTCAGGATTGTAGATTAAATCATATAGATAGAATGTTTTATCGATTCTTTGATATGGAATTTTTGGCGTTTTATGGAGTTGTGGAAACATACCTACTGGGCTGCAATTTATGATGAGTTTCCATTTTGAATCCCAAATTCTATCTAAATCGGCATAGTAAATGCCATTTCCGGATGATGAGGCTATATCGAATGGGATATTGACTTGTTTCAAGGCCCATTGCACTGCTAAGGAAGCTCCACCACTTCCAAGGATTAACGCTTTTTCTTCAAAATTCTCAGGTATGTAATGAATCAAGCTTTGAAGAAAAGCTTCTCCATCGGTATTATGTCCAATCCATTTGCCCTGCCAGAATTTAATACAATTCACTGCTTGAATATCTTTAGCGACCTGGGTTAGCATATCAAGATATGGAATTATCTGAATTTTGTAAGGAATTGTAACATTAAATCCTTGAAATGCAGGCAACTGTGATTTTAACGCAATAAAATCAGAAATAGATTCTATTTCCAAGAGCTGGTATTGACAATCAATAATCCCAGTATTTTTCCACTTTTTTGTAAAGTAATCTTGAGAAAAAGAATGGCTTAAATTTTTGCCTATCAAACCGAATTGACGCATGAAGGCAAGATACGCTGAGAATGAAAAATGAAGGGATTTTTCATTTAGATTATAGATAGCCTAAATAGAAAATTTATTCATATTTCTAATGTACCTTAAGCTACACTTTATTGAGGAAGTCTAAACACTCTTTCAGGATAAGTTCAAATTGCTGTGACGATGTACAATTTAAGTTGATGGAATTGCAGGAAACCAAAAGCTTTGATCTTTTATTAAGGGTCATTTTGTTAAACATTTCCAATAATTTTGCTGACAATTTGTCATATTCCTTAAAATATACTAAATTTGCATCCCAAATTGTAAATTCTAAATGCAACGGGCTCATTCTGATACGGAACAAGCATTATTGGCGGAAGAACGCCAGGGAGAGGCCTATGGAACTATGCAAATGCAGATTCCTGGTGCTCGAAAATTTTATCTGGAAAGTTATGGATGTCAAATGAATTTTTCGGATTCTGAGATTGTAGCAAGTATTCTTTCAGAACATGGAATGTACGCTACAAAGATTTTAGAAGAAGCAGATTTAATAATGTTAAATACCTGTTCAATTCGTGAAAAAGCTGAAGAAACAGTTCGTAAACGATTGAGTTGTTTCAAGAAACTGAAGCGACGAAAACCAGATTTGATGGTGGCTGTCCTTGGATGCATGGCAGAACGGCTTAAAGATCAATTTTTAAAAGAAGAAAAATTGGTTGACATCGTAGTGGGCCCAGATGCTTATAGAGATTTACCACAATTAATCCATACGGTGGATGAAGGATATAAAGCGGTAAATGTGTTTCTGTCCCGGGAAGAAACATATGCGGATATCGCCCCAATGCGTTTAGATAGTAATGGCGTTACAGCACTCATTTCAATTATGAGAGGCTGCGATAATATGTGCTCTTTTTGTGTGGTCCCATTTACAAGAGGCAGGGAGCGAAGTCGCAGTGCATTTACGATCCTGGCGGAGGCACAACAATTATTTGAACAAGGGTATCGGGAAGTTACACTTTTAGGGCAAAATGTGGATTCCTATAAATGGGAAAACCCAGAAACCAATGAAACTATAAGTTTTGCAAAACTTTTGGAAATGGTTGCCTTGGTCCATAAGGATTTGAGAATTCGATTTTCAACATCACATCCAAAAGATATTACCCTGGATGTTATTCTAACCATTGCAAAACATGAAAATATTTGTAATTATATCCATCTTCCTTGCCAGTCTGGAAATAGTAGAATTTTAAAATTAATGAATCGTACCTATGATCGGGAATGGTATATGGGAAAGATTGATGAAATCTATAAAGTCTTACCGGATTGTGCAATTTCCTCAGATATGATTGCAGGATTTTGTAGTGAAACAGAAGAAGAGCATCAGGATACCCTAAGTTTGATGGAATATTCCCGATTTAGTTTATCCTATATGTTTTTTTATTCTGAACGGCCTGGCACCTTAGCGGCAAAAAAATATGTTGATGATATTCCGGAAGTTGTAAAAAGAAGACGGTTATCAGAAATCGTAGATTTGCAACGGAAGATTTCACTTGAGCATAATTTAAAAGATTTAGGTAAGATCTATAAGGTTTTAGTTGAAGGCAAATCCAAAAAATCTGAATTGATGTGGAAAGGTCGCAACTCACAAAATAAAGTTATCGTATTCCCAGCAAATGATGCAGTAGGTCTAGGTTCTTATGTTGATGTAGAAGTAACTGAAGCTACCAGTGCAACCTTGATAGGGAAACAAGTTATTTATAATTAATAAAATTAATTTTTGGAATCCGTACAAGCAATAAAACAACGATTTGGGATCTATGGAAGATCTGAACAATTGCATCAAGCATTGGATACTGCGATTCGGGTGGCAAGTACAGATTTGACAGTTTTAATTTCAGGTGAAAGTGGAACTGGTAAAGAAATTTTTTCAAAAATTATACATAGTTTAAGTCCGCGAAAGCACAATCAATTTATAGCAGTTAATTGTGGTGCAATTCCAGCGGGTACTATTAATTCAGAATTATTTGGACACGAAAAAGGCTCTTTTACGGGAGCTACCGCAGATCGGAAAGGTTATTTTGAAACAGCAGACGGAGGTACTATATTTCTTGATGAGATAGCAGAAATGCCGCAAGATACACAGGCCTTTTTATTGCGTATTTTGGAGTCTGGTGAATTTATAAGAGTCGGGGCTTCAAAAGTATTAAAAACAAATGTGCGCGTTGTGGCAGCTAGTAATGTAAATTTATTGGATCGGGTTCGGAATGGAAAATTTAGAGAAGATTTATATTACCGCTTAAATACAGTTCCGATTCGAGTGCCATCTTTAAAAGAACGAAGGGAAGATATTCAAATTCTGTTTAGAAAATTTGCACAAGATTTTGCTGAAAAATATCGGACAACCCCCATTGAGCTTGATGAACAAAGTGCAACTTTGATAGAAAATTATACCTGGCCAGGAAATATCCGGGAACTTCGGAATGCAGTTGAACAATTATCTGTTTTATCGGATCAAAAAGTTATAAAAGCGCAGGATTTAATTCGCATTATTCCAAATGTGAATGCACGGAATCTTCCAATGAATACAATGGAGCCGGATGCTCAAACGGGCTTTCATGAAAGAGAAATTTTATATAAACTCTTGTTTGATATGAAACAAGATTTGAATCAATTGAAAAATATGTTTTTTCAATTAGTGCATACAAATGATTTAGAGATGCCGGATGCAATGGAAAATGTATCCTCAAGTTTCAACCAAAATCAGCAATTAGCTTTTAATACTCAAAATCAAGCTGTGTGGAATACAAATCCAAATGCATCGTTATCGAATCAGAACAACGAAAACCCAATTATACTTGCGGGTGATAAAAATAATTTTGAAGCAGTTGAAGTTATGGAGGAAACCTTATCCTTAGAAGATATGGAGAAAGATATGATTTCAAAAGCCTTGAAAAAATTTAATGGTAAGCGAAAAGACGCTGCTGAAGAATTGGGTATTTCTGAACGAACACTTTATCGAAAAATAAAAGAATACGCACTCGACACATGATAACAAAAGGCTTCATTGTAATGAGTATGTTTTGTTTAACAGCATGCTATAGTTTTAAGGGAATCTCTATTGCCCCAGAAGTAAATACATTTTCAATTGATCAAGTGTTAGATCAATCTTATAATGCACCAGCAACCTATGCCATTGATTTTTCGGAAGCGTTAACTAACAAAATTCGAAAAGAATCCAGATTAATTTTAAATAATCAAAATCCGGACATTGTGTTTAAATGTAAAGTTACTGCCTTTGGAGTAGCCAGTCAAGCACCTGTGCCGGGTGTATCTTCTGCAATCAATAGACTTACCGTTACGATAGAAGTTGAATTTGTAAATAAACAAGATGAAAAGCTAAATTGGAAATCTCCATTTACTAGATATCAGGATTTTGATGCTGGTAAAAATTTTTCTACAGAACAACAACGCTTAACTTCTGATATTAACGGATTATTAATTGAAGATATTTTTAATAAGGCCTTTACGAATTGGTAGTCATGAAAAAACAAGCACAGATTTCTAAAGAGGATGCAAAATTATTATTGCAATCACATCCTTTAGTCTCACATCTTTGGCTTGCATCATCTGCAGATATTCAGGAACTTGCAGTAAGACTTCCAGATCCTTCCTATTCAGATTCTTTTAATTGGCCAAGTTACCAATTTACAAAGGCCATGGAGGTTTTGAATGACAAAAGTCAAAAAGCACGTATTGATTTTGTTAAGGAAGTGATACCAGAAGAATCCATTTTAGAAGTTGCATTAAGCTCGGAACAGGAATCTAAACATCCCGAATTAGAACAAGAAACGGAAGTAGAAATAGCAGCTGAATTAGATGTAGTTGTTGAAAAAGAGAATAAAAATCAAGTAGAAGCAATAACAGCTATTCAAGAAAATGAATTGAATGTTGAGCAGAAAAAGGAAGAATTTATTCCTGAAGAATTTGAAGAAGCTGTTATTAAAAGTAATGATAATCCATCCATCATATTAAATACGGATGCATCAGATCGAGAACCAAATTTGAAAACGAATTTGCTTCAAGAATCTGCAATATCGAAAACAGGTGTTAAAAGCGACTCAAAATTTAAAAAACGAAAAGGTAGAAAGCTCGTAAAATCTACTGAAATAGATGCGGAATTAGAAGATAGTTCTAAAATAGAACAAAATGATATGGAGGTATTTGTAGTTATTCCAGAAGTGTCTAAGCCAGAAAAGCAAAGTAAACGAATTTCAAAAAACCTTGATTTTTACGCCTGGTTAGAGGAATTAAACCTTGAAACCAATCCAAAACACCGTAAAAAAGCGGAAAGATCACAAAAAACCTTGATTAAAAAGGATGTTTTACCAGTGGATGAAACCCGGAAAGCAGTAGAAAGCAGCTTGAAATTAGGGGAAGAAATTGTATCAGAAACGCTCGCTAAGCTTTTGGCAAGACAAGGACATAAGGAAGAAGCTATAGTAATGTATCAAAAATTGGCAAGCAAATATCCGGAAAAAGGTACTACATTTGCAGCCGCTATTCAAAAATTAAAAAGCTAAGTTGTATGTTGACTTTTATTACAATATTGATTGCATTAGATTGTATCCTCCTAATTGGGGTTGTATTAATTCAGAACCCAAAAGGAGGTGGTGTAGATTCTACATTTGGAGGTCAGAGTGCCAACCAAATGTTTGGAGCTGCCAGATCAGCTGATTTTGTTGAAAAGTTAACATGGTGGTTAGCCGGTATTTTAATTGCTTTATGTATCGTTGCTGCGATTATGTCTTCTGCTAGTGGAAATATCGGAAATTCACAACCAGGGGAGGAAACACCTACGGAACAACCTGCAGAGCAGCCTGTTCAACCGCCAACAAGTGATCCTAAGTAAAAATTGGCTTCTAAGAAACGAATTTTCTTTCGGCAATTTTAATCGTATTTTAAAATTTTATTGAAGACAGATGAAATTTGCTCCTTTGTCTAGTTGATTATTTGACTATTGATCATTTGACTATTGACCATTTGAGTATTGATCATTTGACTATTGACCATTTGAGTATTGATCATTTAACTATTGACCATTTGACTATTAATCATTTGACTATCGACCATTTGACCATTTGACTATTGATCATTTGACTATTGATCATTTGACTACTGATCATTGACCATTAATCATTAGACTCTTGATTATTTCTGAATCATGCACAGCAATTATAATGGGCTCATGGATTTATTTGTTAATCATAAAAATAGTGCGGTAAATTTGGCTTATTGCACAATGAAATATGGAATACCTTACCAACCAACAGCGCATGGTTCGGCGAATTAATTTTTTCTGTTTTTAAATGATTTTCCGCTACCATCATAGGTAGCCTTTAAAGGATTTTGAATTTTATTTATATTTTTGATTTGGAAAATGTAATTTTATGTAAAGTAAACACAATGAAAGGCTATCGTATTTCAATAGTAAGCTCTTTGGTATTTCTATTCCTATCAGCAATTTTCCATTCCTTAAGTTTTTTTGCTAAACCTGAACCTGCAAATGATTCTGAGCGGCAATTATTAGATTTAATGAATAATTATCAAATGGATATGGGTGCTGGATTTGTTCGAACATTTCATGAAATCTTTTTATCTGTGAGTGCATGTTTTACTTTAATCTGTTTGTTTGGTGGCATTTTATTATTCTATCTTTTTAAATGTAATTTGACGAAACAAGTCATGACCGGAGTTTTAAATATATATTGTTTCATATTCGGTATTGCTTTTATCGTAATGTTGGTATTTACATTTCTGCCGCCAATTGTGTGTATAGGTTTCGTGTTTATAAGTTTAATCTCTACGCGGTATTTTAGTAAGGATATTGTATAAAATTTCAAATTCTAGCATAGGTTTTGCAAGTTTGTATTGGTGCAATTTATGTGCTCTCTAAACTTAAATGGTATTTATATAGGATCCGGGATTATATCAGAATATGGTTTACTTTATTCGTAAAAAATCAAAGAATTGAAAACTTGAATTTTGTATAGAGCCTTAAAAATGGAGCAAGCAAGCTCATTTTATATGCCAATTTGTCCTCAAAGATTCAAGAAAAATTATAAATTTTCAGCATTCTGGCACAAAAGACTGCCAAAACAACCCGATTTTTCGGGTGGCACAATCTATGATAGGTGAGTGTAGTCGAAACAAATTTAATCATTTAACTTATTAAAAAATTTTATAATATGAAGCCAATTAACGACCGTGTAGTAATTAAACCGGCTCCGGCTGAACAGAAAACCAAAGGCGGTATCATAATACCAGATACAGCTAAGGAGAAACCACTGAGAGGAGAAGTAATTGCCGTTGGACCAGGAAAAGACGGAAATTTAATGACTGTTCACAAAGGCGATTTTGTACTTTATGGTAAATATGCAGGTCAGGAATTTAATTACAAAGGACAGGATTATCTTATCATGAGAGAAGACGATATCCTAATCATTATTTAATTCAATTTATAATACAATAAAATCGAAACAATATGGCTAAAGAAATAAGCTTTAATTCAGATGCCCGTGAAAAATTAAAATCGGGTATTGATCAAATGGCAAATGCTGTTAAAGTAACATTAGGTCCGAAAGGAAGAAATGTTGTAATTCAAAAAAGTTTTGGTGCACCTCAAGTAACCAAAGATGGAGTTACTGTAGCTAAAGAAATTGAGCTAGAAGATCCAATAGAAAATATGGGTGCGCAGTTATTAAAAGAAGCTGCTTCTAAAACAAATGATCTTGCCGGAGATGGAACCACTACAGCAACTGTTTTAGCGCAAGCAATGGTTACCGCTGGAATGAAATATGTTGCTGCCGGTGCAAATCCAATGGATTTAAAACGTGGAATTGATAAAGCAGTTGCAACCGTTATAGCAGACTTGAAAAAACAATCTGAACAAATCGGAAATGATTTTAGTAAAATTAAACAAGTAGGTTCTATATCAGCTAACAACGACGAACTTATTGGTGAGTTAATTGCGAATGCAATGAAAAAAGTAGGAATCAATGGTGTTATCACTGTTGAAGAAGCGAAAGGAACAGAAACCACCGTTGATGTAGTTGAAGGGATGCAATTTGATCGTGGTTATTTGAGTCCGTATTTTGTTACCAATGCAGAAAGCATGACAGCAGAATATGAGAATCCATTAATTTTGATTTATGATAAAAAGATTTCTAATATGCAGGAAATGCTTCCGATATTAGAAAAAGTTGTTCAAACTGGAAAACCATTATTAATTATTGCGGAAGATGTAGATTCTCAAGCTCTAGGAGTTTTAGTTGTGAATAGATTGCGCGGTGGTTTAAAAGTTATTGCAGTAAAAGCACCAGGATTTGGTGATCGAAGAAAAGCAATGTTGGAAGATATTGCTATTCTCACAAATGGTACTGTAATTTCTGATGAAAAAGGCTATAAATTAGAAAATACGGAATTGGATCATTTAGGTACTTGTGAGAAAATTTCAGTTGATAAAGACAATACTATTATCGTAAAAGGTAAAGGCCAAAAGAAAATGATAGAGGCTCGTATCAATCAGATTAAACAACAAATTGAATCCTCTACTTCTGATTATGATAAAGAAAAACTACAGGAACGTTTGGCAAAATTAGCTGGAGGTGTTGCGGTATTAAATATTGGTGCAGCTACGGAAGTTGAAATGAAAGAAAAGAAAGATCGCGTGGATGATGCTTTACATGCTACCCGTGCAGCTGTTGAAGAAGGAATTGTAACTGGAGGTGGAGTTGCTTTAGTACGAGCAATCGCTTCTATGGCAAAAACCAAAACAATCAATGATGATGAAAATATCGGAATCGAGATTGTGAAAAAAGCTTTGGAATCACCAATCCGGGTAATCGCAGAGAACGCAGGGGTAGAAGGTTCAGTAGTGTTTATGAATGTTTCTGCTAAAAGAGGTTCCTATGGATTTAATGCCAGAACAGGTGAATATGAAGACCTAAAAAAGGCAGGTGTTATTGATCCAACGAAGGTTACAAGAATAGCTTTAGAAAAAGCGGCTTCCATTGCAGGAATGATTTTAATGACTGAGTGTGTTGTGAATGATAAGCCTAAAGAAGATAGAGGCGGTGGCGGTCATCACCATGGTGGTGGTGGAATGGATGGAATGATGTAATATTTTCATTAGATTTAGAAATATAAGTAAAAAGTCCTGCCATTTCGGCGGGACTTTTTTTTATAACTAAATTCAAGCTTTTGTTCAATTTCCAACTTTAAAGAAATTATTTCCATTTTGGAATTAATTTTACCTTCTATCAATTCATACCGTATGAAATATTTATTATTATTTATTGTAAGCTTTTCATTTGTTTCTTGCTTATTCAGTCAAGATAGCATTACGATACAGACCTTTACCTGGGATAACAATAGCCGAAGAGGGGTATTTCAGTTCCCGGATGATCCTTCTCAAACATATCGCAAAATCTTAATGTATTATAATATGCGATGTCATGGGGCTCGGGTGGGTGTTGGCAGTGTCGGTTGTTATGAATGGGATTATAGTTGCAATACCTTTATTACAGATAGTACAAAGTTAGATAGCAGTGTTTCTACCATTGGAAATTACGTTATTTCAGGATTTAATGGTCTTCAATTTTATTATACTACAATACCGACGAATACTTTTTATCGGTTGATTCAAAAAGATGCCACCTACACAGCAATTGTATCTGAGCAAAAGCGAATGATAGGAAATGGAACGAAAGTCCAAGCGCTGGAAACTAAAGATGGCAGCTTTAGATCACAGTATTTATTTACAGCTCAGGAATTACTGAATGCTGGGGCAAAAGCAGGTACATTAACAGGAATAGATCTCCAGGTTGCTAATATTGGAAATAAATTACCGCATTTGAGAATTCGGATAAAAGCTGTTGCTAAGTCGACTTTATCCGAAAATGTTCCGGATGTAGAAGGATTCACTGAAGTCTATTATAAAGATACAGAGTTTAAAATCGTAGGTTTAAACCGTTTACAGTTTTATAATCCATTTACTTGGAATGGATCTTCTTCAATTTTAGTAGATCTAAGTTATACCGAATTCAACCAAGTGAATCCTCCTAAATTTTTATTCCATGATGCCGGTTCAAATCAGTTTTCAATTTCTGCTTTCGGTAAAGAACAATCTATTGTTTGGGATGGTGTAGGTGCTACATCTACTGCTTCTAAGTTAATGAATATTTCAAACGAACTAACCCTTAGTTTTTGGTCTTTTGGCACAGCACACTTACAGCCAAGTAATGGAAGTATTTTGGAAGGCTTAGACAATAAAGGTCAACGTGCATTAAATATCCATTTGCCCTGGAGTAATGGAGGTATTTATTTCGATTGTGGTTCTAAAAATGGATCCTATGATAGAATTGAAAAAACAGCAACGGTTTCAGACTATGAGTCCCAGTGGATCCATTGGACATTTACTAAAAATGCACTCACTGGTGAAATGAAAATATACCGAAATGGAGAATTATGGCAAAGTGGAATTGCCAAATTTAACCCAATTCAATTATCGAGTTTAACCATTGGGGCTCCAGCAAGTTATCAAGGCCCATTTTATGGAAGAATGAGGGAATTGTCTGTATGGAATAAAGTCCTGGATTCTACTACCATTAATCTATGGAAAAATAAAACAATTCAGGCATCGCATCCTGCATATGCTTCACTTATTTATTATTATGATTTTCAAGATGCAAACCCAGCGATTATTAATGATAAATCAAAAGATCCGGATAATTTACTTTTGCCAACTCCACTAATTAGACATCAGGAGCGAGGTGATAAATCCATGCTGAATTTTACAGCATCCAATGATAGACCGAATATCAGTTTTATTCAAGGTGTTTATTCAGGATCTAAAATAACCAATATAAATGTGCAGGATTCAATACCAAATGGACCTAGAAAAGTACTTCAATATAAAGTCGTACAAAATAATTTAATCCTGGATTCTGTATTTTATATTTATGCTGCTGCAGATGATAATATTCGATTTGAGAATGGAGATATTGCAGAATCTAATTTTATTGAACCGGAAGATCTCTTAGAAATTTCGAATTTAAAATATTTTAATAAGACTCCTGCGAAATTTGAATTGTTGTCATTGGTTACACCCTATGGAAATAATCTGGATTTAGGAAAGGATGGAAAAACCTTTGTTTTTGATGTTACTGATTTTACACCAATATTAAAAGGGAATAAATTAATTTCCATGGAATTAGGTGGTGAAAATCAAGAGGAGATTGATTTAAAATTTGTATTTATAAAAGGAACACCTGAACGAAATGTAATCGATATATCCAATATCTGGACATTTCAAAGAGGCTATTTTTCAGAGATTTTGAATAACAGTCGATTTGAACCTCGTAAAATTTTATTGAACCCGGCATCTAAAAATTATAAACTTCGGTTTTCAATTACAGGTCACGAGCAGAATGGAGAATTTACACCAAGGAACCACTTTGTGACTGTTAATGGTAATAGCAATAAGAAATTTCCATTTACGGTTTGGAAAGAATGCGCCTGGAATCCTATATATCCTCAAGGGGGAACTTGGATTTTTGATAGAGCAGGTTGGTGCCCTGGTGCGCCTTCTCAATTAACTAGTTTTGATATTACAAGTCTATCCGCTCCTGGAAATGAAGTACTTATTGATTATGGTTTAGAGCCTCCTCAGCTAGACCAAGCAAATTATTTGGTCTCAAGTCAAATTGTTGCATATGGAGATTTAAACCATAAGTTAGATGCAAGTTTGCAAGAAATTATAAGGCCAAGTTCGGGTCGTGTTGAGTTTGATAGATTAAATCCATCGTGTAACTCACCTACCGTATTAGTGCGAAATAGTGGTAGCGATCTAATTTCTAATCTCAAACTTGTTTACGGAATAAAAAATGGAATAAAAGAAACCTACATCTGGAATGGTACGCTAAATTCATTACAGGAAATACAAATTGAATTACCAGTTCAAAATATTAATTTTTGGAATCCTGGATTGGATAGTTTATTTGTCTTCGAAGTTGAAATTACGGAAATAAATTCAATCCAGGATGCGGATATTTTGAATAATAAAAAAGTCACTCCATTTAAAATGGTTGATCGGTATGCAGTGAATTTATTTTTTGATTTTAAAACAAATAATATTCCGCAGGATAATGATTATAAAATCGTAAATAGTCAGGGTGTAACCGTGTTGGAACGTTCAAATATGGCAATAAATACTTCTTATCGAGATGAATTATTGTTGCCGGCAGGTTGCTATACATTATACGTGAATGATGCTTCACACGATGGTTTGTATTTTTGGTTTTATGCAGGGAATGGCAATGGGAATGCACGAATGATGCGGAAAGTGAATAATGTAGTGTTGCCAATTAAGAATTTTAATTCAGATTTTGGTGCCGGATTTCAATATGATTTTGTAGTTGCACAACCGGTAGGTACCAAACAAATTGACAAAGCATCCTTATTAAGTATTTCACCGAATCCGACAAGTTCAAATGTGCAAATTGAGTTCCAAAATCATAATTCAGATCTTGTTCGACTCTTTGTAAGAACGATGGATGGTAAGACTATTTATGAAAATCAAATTCAACCAAAAAATGATTTTCAAATTTTGAAATGGAATTTGGATCAATTCGTATCGGGTTCATATATTATTCAAATTTTACAAGGGGATACTATATACTCCAGAAAATTAATTAAAATTTAATTTTTTAGCTTGTGATTAATATCTCCGAAAGGATTTTTTATTTAACTTTTAAGTTGATTTAAAATATAAAATCAACTGTTGAATTTGGATTTTCTAATTTATAGCTCTTTTTAGATTTACCAATCGTTAAATGAAGTATATTAATTTGGCTTTCTATAAATTGATAAAGTAAGGAGTTTGAAACAGAAATTAATTTTGGTTTGTTGATTTCTTTCGATTCAAAATAGCACCAAATTACATCCTCTTCAATTTCAGAACCCAAATAAATCAAATTTAGAATTTGTTTATCACAGGAAATGGATAATCTGGATTGTATATAGGATTCTATTTTATTTTGTAAGAAAATTTCATCTTTAGGATGGATTAAATCAATGGGTACTTTATACGTTTGAGCCAAGGTTTTTTCAAAATCATCTATAAATAACTTTGCACTAATTTCAATTTTTTTTGTCGATTCATTATAATGAATTTCAGTAACGCTTAAGTAAAAGGGATGAAACTTAAAACAAAATGCCAAAGAACCAAGGCTGATGAATATCAGGACGAAGCAATTTAATAAGAATTTGTTTTTTGTAATTTGCATCCTACAAAAATACATGGAATGGATGATTTTCAACTATGGTTTCGGACGGGAGCAGAGCATATCCTTGATTTAAATGGCTACGATCACATTTTATTTATTTTGGTCTTATCTATTTTGTTTAGTTATCGGGATTGGAAACCGCTATTATTTCTGGTCACGGCATTTACAATAGGACATTCTTTGACCCTTGCGATGAGTGTGTTTGACTGGATCCAATTGCAAAGGTCATTTGTAGAGGTTTGTATTGCTTTAACTATTGTAATAAGTAGCATTTTCAACCTTTTAGATTTAAAACGCAATCAAACGGATATTTCGGGGAGGTATTTGACTGTCGTATTATTTGGGTGTGTCCATGGTCTTGGTTTTTCTTATTTGTTAAAATCAATGCTTGGACATCAGGAGAGCATCCTACTGCCTTTATTTTATTTTAATCTAGGGTTGGAAGCAGGTCAAATAATAATCGTCTTGTTTGTCTTGATATTAAAATTTATTTTAATCAGTTTTTGGAAGTCGAAAGAAAAAATAATTACAACTACGATAACTTTCGTAATTTTGCTTTGGGCTCTTCAAATGCTCCTTAAAAGGATTTTAAATTATGAATAAATTTTGTATTGTTTTACTGTTAGTTGGTGCTTTTTCTAAAGCTGTATGCCAGAATATTAGGAATAATCCAAGATCAAATCATGGCAATAAATTCGAACAATTAGGTTTTATATTGCCAGATGCGAATCCTTATAGAACTGCATCGGGGTCCCCTGGAAATCAGTATTGGCAAATGAGGGCTGATTATAAGATCCAAGCAAAATTGGACGAACAAAAAACTAAATTATTTGGATCTGAATGGATTACATATTATAATAATTCACCAGATAAACTTCAATATGTATGGCTCCAATTAGATGAAAATGAACATCATCCAACAGTTCCGAGTAATTATGAATCCAATGAAAGTAAATTGGAAGCGCCCATTTCTCAGAATGATTTAGAGCGCGTTGATAAAAGGGCATCTTTGGAAGGGTATGGAGTTAATATAGAACAAGTTACCGATGAGAATGGCAGGAAATTAAATTATTTCGTAAATCAAACAATGATGCGGATTGATTTGCCAAAAACATTATTGCCAGGCAAGAAAATCAAATTTTTTATTAAATGGAATTATAGGATTCCGGATCGTATGAGTTTAGGTGGCAGAGGTGGTTATGAATTTTTTAAAGAAGATGGAAATCACTTATTTACCATGTCTCAATGGTTTCCCAGAATGTGTGTTTATTCTGATTTTCAAGGTTGGCAAAACAAGCAATTTACAGGTAGAGCTGAATTTGCTCTTGCTTTTGGGAATTATCATGTTGAATTAACGGTTCCTGCTGATCATATAATTGCTGCAACAGGACAATGTGAAAATTATAAAAATGTATTGACAAAAGCACAGTATTCAAGATGGCAGCAAGCCCAAAAAAGTAAGGAGGTATTGGAAATTGTAACTTTGGATGAAGCAAAAGCCGCTGAAGCGAAAAAATCAAAAGAGACAAAAACCTGGATTTATAAAGCTGTGAATGTTCGGGATTTTGCCTGGGGTTCTTCCCGAAAATTCATATGGGATGCGATGCCAATAAATGTTGATGGAAAACAAGTAATGTGTATGAGTTATTATGCAAAGGAGGCATATGGATTATACCGGAAATATTCTACGAAGACCGTTGCCCATACCATTCGTACTTATTCTAAATATACGATTCCATATTCTTACCCTGTTGCAATTTCAGTGGAGGCAAATAATGGTATGGAGTATCCAATGATCTGTTTTAATTTTGGAAGAACTGAAAAAGATGGTACTTATTCAGAAGGCACTAAAAATGGTATGCTTGGTGTAATCATACATGAAGTGGGTCATAACTTTTTTCCCATGATAATAAACAGCGATGAACGTCAATGGACATGGATGGATGAAGGACTTAATACATTTGTTCAGTTTTTAACTCAGGAAGAATTTGATAATGACCATCCAACAGATCGGGGTTCTGCTAGTAAAATTGTTGATTATATGAAACTGCCTAGAGAACAATTAGAACCTATTATGACCAATAGTGAAAACCTGATTCATTTTGGTTCAAATGCCTATGCAAAAACAGCTGCCGGATTAAATATTTTAAGAGAAACTATATTAGGTCGAGAATTATTTGATCATGCTTTTAAAACCTATGCAAATCGGTGGGCATTCCATCATCCAACACCAGCTGATTTTTTCAGGACCCTGGAAGATGCATCAGGTACTGATCTGGATTGGTTTTGGAGAGCTTGGTTTTATGATATTGAACCTTGTGATATTTCCATTGACTCCGTAAAATTTGGAATTGCAGATGTAATGCCGGCACCAAGAGTAACAAATTATTATATGCAAACAGAAGAATCCAATGAATCTATTACGAAATACCTAAACCGGAAATCGGGGATGCGTTTTTTAATTGATCAGGATACTTCCTTGCGGGATTTTTATTATTATCATAATCTCAATGAGAAAAAGAAACTGAAGTATAATCCAGTAATTTCAAATATTGAAAGTCAGAATTCCATGGATAGTTGTTTTTTATATGAAATTCAATTTTCTAATAAAGGTGGAATGGTTATGCCCATTATTTTGCGTTGGAATTATACAGATGGAACCTATGAAGATGAACGTTTAAATGTTCAAATTTGGAGAAAAAATGAAAACGAAGTTACAAAAACATTTATCCGAACAAAACCAGTAAAATCTATTCAATTGGATCCATTTAAAGAAACAGCCGATATTGATTTGACAAACAATCAATGGAATATTGAATTAGCTCCAACCCGGATTGATATATTCAAAAGGGAAAAGGAAAATAGGAGACGAAGAGGTGGTGGCGGTACGAATATTATGCAGCTTGAAAAAAAATCTAAAGTTGGAAATTGAAATGTCTTTAGGTGGATTCATTATGAAAAATCAAGTGCGGTAAATGCAATGAGAAATGGATGAAACTTCATTTTGATTTATTCAAATTCAATTTTCAGTAATCCAACCGAAGAATTCATTCAATATTTTTTACATATTGATAAAATTGTAATTTGGAAATGTGAAATTTATAGGAGAAATACTAAGTAAAGTTTAGATGCTTAATTTTTAAATAGTGCTATATCGTATTGAATAGTATAATAAATGGATCCTAAGCTTGAATATTATTTCGCGGTACAAATTTAGATTTTGGACGAAAATATCATTTTAGTAGTCACATTATCAGCTATTTGTGTAAATTATTTCAAAATTTAATCCAAAGGTTTATCAACTTTTAACAGAAGGATATTTAATACTATAACCAGTAATCCAATTATGGCAATATTTTTGTGATATATGGCTTCTATGGATATATTCGAGCGTTCCATTCATTTACACAAGGAATTGCGTGGAAAGATTACAGTTGAAAATAAGTTGGACATTCGGACAAAGGATGATTTGTCATTAGCTTATTCTCCAGGGGTCGCAGCACCTTGTGAAGAGATCCATACAGATCCATCGAAAGTTTATGATTATACCATTAAAGGCAATACGATCGCGATCGTAAGTGATGGTTCTGCTGTACTTGGGCTTGGAAATATTGGGGCCCACGCAGCGATTCCAGTGATGGAAGGAAAAGCGATGTTATTTAAAAGATTTGCCGGGATTAATGGGTTTCCAATCTGTATCAGCACGCAAAAAACAGAAGAAATCATTTCAATAGTTAAAAATATAGCGCCTGTTTTTGGTGGAATTAATCTTGAAGATATTTCGTCACCTCGGTGCTTTGAAATTGAAGAGCGGCTGCAAGATATAGGAATTCCGGTTTTTCATGATGATCAGCATGGCACTGCGATTGTAGTTTTAGCCGCGCTTATGAATTATTGTCGGTTAACAGGAAGAAAAATGGAAGACCTGAAAATTGTCATTAATGGAGCGGGTGCAGCTGGTATTGCAATTGCGAGGTATTTAGGGAAGCGGGATCGGGAAGCTACGAATCAACACATTGCAAAAGAAATTGTGATGTGCGACACGATGGGTATTATTCATAAAAATCGATTGGGGGTGAATGACATAAAAGAAGAATTATTGTCTTATACGAATCCAAGAAATTTGATCGGAACTATAAATGATGCACTTTTGGATGCCGATGTTTTCATTGGAGTAAGTAAAGCAAATCTTTTAAATAGGGAACATATCCGTTCTATGGCAAAGGACCCATTAATATTGGCACTTGCAAACCCAATTCCAGAAATTTTACCAGAGGAAGCTATTGCAGGTGGAGCATTCATTGTTTGTACCGGACGATCAGATTTCCCAAATCAAGTTAATAATGTGTTGGCATTTCCAGGGATTTTTCTTGGAGCACTTCATGCAAAAGCTAAACGCATTACCTTATCTATGAAATTTGCGGCAGCTGCTGCAATTGCATCAGCGGTAGAGCATCCTACTCCTGAAAATATTATTCCATCTGCATTGGATGAAACCATTGCCCATAGAGTAGCAAAAGCCGTTTCAGAGGCAGCTCATTAATTCCAATATAAATCTATTTTCAACCCTAAAGTATCGATTTTACCTATTCCGCAGAGACTGAAGCAAAGTAAATTTTTAATTGGCTTCAAGGCATAGATGTATCTTTACAATAGAAATCAATTATGGAATTAACAGAGACCGCTACCAATTTAGAATATAAGCTTCAGCAAAATTTTAGGAAACTCCAATCTGAATTCTTTAAAAACCCAAATTCAGATTTACAATATCGATTGAATGGATTGAAGAGATTGGAAACCCAATTATTAAAATATAAGCAACATATAACAGAAGCAATCAAACAAGATTTAAATAAATGCGAATTCGAATCTGATACTTCAGAAATATTGACTTGTTTATTAGAATTAAGAATTGCAAAACGCGAGTTGGCTAAATGGATGAGGCCTAAAATGGTCGCCACCCCAACGGAGTTATTGGGTAGTTCACATTACATTCGACAGGAACCCAAAGGAGTCGTGTTGATTATTTCACCTTGGAATTATCCTGTGAATTTATCAATCATCCCATTGATTGCTGCTTGGTCAGCAGGTAATAAAATTATTTTAAAACCTTCAGAAATTTCTAAAAATACAGCAGATGTAATCGAACAGTTAATTGCCGACACCTTTTCTTCAAATGAAGTTATAGTTTGTAAAGGAGATGTCCAGGTTGCAGAAATATTGCTAAAACTTCCATTTAATCATATTTTCTTTACGGGTTCTCAAGCTACCGCTAAGAAAGTTATGAAAGCTGCTGCTGAAAATTTAAGTACGGTAACCCTGGAGTTAGGTGGAAAGAATCCATTGATTATAGATGAATCTATCAATTTAAAAAAAGTCGTTAAAGATATTGTGTATGGCAAGTGTATTAATGCAGGTCAAACCTGTGTAGCACCAGATTATATCTTAATTCCTAAAACACTTAAAACTGAATTTGTATTGCAATGGAATGTTGCAATTGAAAATTTATATGGCAGTAACTTAATGAATAATTCTGATTATGGTGGAATCATAAATCCCATTCATTATGATAGATTGATAAATTTAATTCAATCTTGTTTAGATCAAGGAGCAGTATTATCTGAACCAATTCAATGTGACCCAATCCAAAGAAAGATAAAACCGGTGCTATTAATGAATTCAAAATGGGAACATCCTTGTATGGCCGATGAAATTTTTGGACCCGTTTTACCGATTATCGAGTATGAATTTATTGAACCTGAATTGAATAGAATGCAATCTATGGATCGACCTTTGGTTTTATATATTTTTAGTGAGCAGAAAGTATTTATTGAAAAGGTATTAAACACTGTAAGATCTGGTGGTGTAACTATTAATAATTGCTTATTGAATTATTGTAATTTTAATTTGCCGTTTGGAGGGGACCAACAAAGTGGCCAGGGTTCAAATCATGGAATTTTTGGATTTGAAGCGTTTTCTCATAAACGAGGTATTAGCAAACAAGGGAAATTAATTAATTCACTTCGTTTTTTTTATCCGCCATTTGATTCCTGGAAAGTGAAAATATTAAATATTGCTTTTAAATATTTAGGTAAAGTATGAAAGTAAAATTTATTTTTTTCGGACTATTTTTTCTTAGTTATGTACTTTATTCCCAGACAAAGGAAATTCAGCTGGATGCTATTTATGAAAGGGGTACCTATGCTTTAAAAGAACCTTCCGGGTTTAATTTTATGAAGGATGGACTTCATTATTCTCAATCTGTAGGATCAAAAATAATGAAGTACAATATAAAAACAGGTATATCTGAAAGTGTTTTGTTTGATTCAAAATCTGATTTAAATGGAATTTTATATAATAAAATTGAATCTTACAAATTCAATTTCGATGAATCCAGTGTTTTGTTGGAAACAGAACCGAGTCAAATCTATAGATACTCTAAGTCAGGAGTTTATTATGTTTATAATTTGAATTCTAAAAAATTGACAAATCTTTATTTTTCAAAGAAAATAATGTACCCAAGTTTTAACCCTAAAGGAGATAAAGTTGCATTTGTTTATGAAAACAACCTGTATATTCAAAATTTGACAGACAATAAAATTGATCAGATTACAAAAGATGGGGCTATTAATTCAATAATTAATGGAGCTTCAGATTGGATCTATGAAGAAGAATTTTCTGTTACCCGGGCATTTGAATGGTCACCGGAAGGCGATCAAATTGTTTTCCTTAAATTTGACGAATCAGAAGTAGAAGATTTTAAACTAGAATATTATACTGGTCAGGTTTTTCCTGAGGATTATACTTTTAAATATCCTAAAGTTGGTGAGAAAAATGCCAGGCTTAGTGTATGGAACTATAATGTCATGAAGAGAAAATTAAAGCCAATAAAAATAGGTATTCGGGAAGATGATTATATTCCGAGAATTCAATGGACTCAGGAGAACGATAAAGTATGTATTACCTGGCTGAATCGTTCTCAGAATTACCTTAAATTAATTCTTGTGAATACAAAAACTTCTAGCTTTAAAACATTGTTGGAAGAAAGAAACAAATACTATATTGAAATTCAGGAAAACCTTCGGTTTTTAAAAAATGGAAATTTCCTTTGGACGAGTGAGCAGGATGGCTTCAATCATATTTATTTTTATGATTCGAATGGCAGCTTAATTCGAAAATTGTCAAATGGTACCAATGAAGTTGCGGAAGTTTACGGATTGGATAAAAGGGAGGTTACAGTATTTGTTCAATTCGCAGAAAATCGCGGCTTGCGTCGTCAAATCTATAAACTTTCATTAGAGAACGGAGCAAAAACGAATATGACAAGAACAGAAGGTACACACCAGCTGTTGGCGAGTTTGGGAATGCAGAATTTTCTACTTTCTAGTTCAACGATTTCCAGTCCTCCAATGTATCGAATTGTTGATTCCAATGGAATCGAACAAATTGTGTTAGAAAATAACTTTGAAATTCAAGACAAATTGAAAGAATTTGGAACTTCAAAAGTGGATATTACAAGTATTCGAAATCGGACAAATGTAGATCTAAACACGATCATTATAAAGCCAAACACTTTTGATGTAAATAAAAAATATCCAGTCCTGATGTTTTGTTATGGCGGACCAGGAAGTCAAAAGGTATTAGATAAATGGGATTCTTTTGGATTCTTTTGGTGGTTTCAAATGCTTGCCCAAAAAAATTATATTGTTTGTATAGTCGATAATAGAGGCACCGGTGGTAGAGGCCAGGAATTTAAAAAAATGACGTATTTGCAATTAGGAAAATTGGAGACAGAAGATCAAATAGATGTAGCTCGATATTTAGCAAAACAAAGATACATTGACAGTAGCAGAATGGGAATTTTTGGTAAAAGCTATGGTGCGTATATTGCAAGCCTTTGCCTTTTAAAAGGAAATGATGTATTTAAAGCTGCAATAGCAATTGCACCCGTTACCAATTGGAAATGGTATAGTTCGGTTTATACAGAGCGTTATATGCGGAATTATAAGGAGAATCAAAATGGGTATGAAGAGAATTCTCCTATTAACTTTGCAGATCAATTAAAAGGAAACTTGCTTTTAGTTCATGGACTCACAGATGATAATGTGCATTTTCAAAATACGGTGGAAATGGCATCTGCATTAATAAAAAATCAAAAACAATTTGATACCTATTTTTATCCTAATCAAAATCATGACCTATTCGGACAAAAGGTCAAGTTTCATTTATTTACGAAAATGACTTCATTTGTATTAGAAAAAATTTAATTAATTATGAAAAAATTTCACGTATATCTATTATTAATATTGGGATTGACCTTAGCTTCTTGTGGAAGTACAACAACACTCGTGAATAAGAAGGCTATTGAGGTTGATTGGATCGTTGGGAAATGGAAGCAAAAGGATGGGGAGCTTTACGAAAAATGGATTAAAGTATCTCAAACAGAATATAAAGGACTTGCATATGATTTATCAAAAGGCTATGCAGTCATAACAGAAAATATGCGCATTTTTTCAACAGGAAAGGATGCCTGGTTTTTTGAGGCAATATTAGTAGAGAATAAAAACAATGCTGTATTATTTAAATGGGTGCCAGACCCCATTGTGGCATTGAAATTTGTCAATGAACAGCATGATTTCCCACAAATCGTTCAGTATAAAAGAGAGGCGTTTGATATTATGTCTGCAAGTATTTCAAACCTGGCAGGTGACAAGAAGTTAGTTTTTGATTACACTCGATATGTGACACAGTGAAAGGCATAGAAATTATAAATCGGAAAGCAAGTTTTTCATATCATTTTCTTCAATCCTTTGAAGCAGGAATTCTATTGTCGGGGAGCGAAGTAAAATCTATAAAAGCTGGAAATGCAAATATGAGTGATGCATATTGTATAATTGAACGAGGTGAAGTTTGGATTAAAAATTTCCATATAACAGAATATAAACAAAGTATGGAAAAGGAGTATAATCCGAAGCGCGATCGGAAGTTGTTATTGAATAAGTCAGAAATTAGAAAAATTGAACGTAAAATAGCGGAGAAAGGATTAACCTTGATCCCTTATAAAATGTACTTATCAGAAAGGGGTTTACTGAAATTGGAAATCATTGTAGCTTCTGGTAAGAAGTCGTATGATAAGCGGGAATCCATTAAAGAAAAAGATGAAAAGAGAAACCTTGAGAGAGATTTCAAATTGAGATAATTGGTTTATAATCCTATGGTAGGCAGCTTTTAGTTTATCTTACGGGTCTTATTGAATGAGCTTCTATGCTCATTTATTGTTTGGGTTTTCTTTTTAAAATTCTATCCTATGTTTTTGAAAAAATTAGTTTTAAATCTACTGTTGATCTGTATTTTTTGTTTGAATCCTAATTTCGCCCAGCCTGGGAGCATTACGATTTCAGATACTGTAAAATATCAAATTATAGATGGTTTTGGGGCACATCAAAGTGATGCTTCCATAAATCAATCCTGGTGGAACCAATTGTTTTACGATGATTTAGAATGCAGTATTTATAGGGTAGATCTGACTCCTAAATTAGTTTCACCCTATTCTGATTTGAATTGTTTTTCACCTTGGTTCATGGGGTCATCAGTCAAAAGTGTTTTTAATTTTGAAGATGCATCCAATCCAAATGGACCCGAGGGTAATCGTGTCAGGACGTATACTGGTCCGAATGACTATTCCCGACAATTTGGAGGTCGATCTGCACCTATTGCCGTTATGGGACCCGATATTGAAAAAAACATTGCCTATTTTCGGTATGATGTAAATACTGCGATTCAAACAGGAAAACAGCGAATAAACCAATTAGGTGATTTTAAATTAATAGGCTCTATATGGTCGCCATTACCTTGGGTTAAAGTTTCCTCTGGAAATAGGTATCCAGAGAATTGGTGGCCGGGTCCAGTAATTAATTCACCATGGCCATTTATTTGGGGTGGTAATTTTTCTGGTGGCAGATTAGATGTTTCAAATACTCCTTTGCAAGTTTTTAATGATTTAAATTTAGGAGGAACAGGACCAACGAGTTCGTTAACGCAATTTGCAAGGAGCACGGCTGCATATATTTTAGGCTATCAACGATTCCATCAACAAAAATTTTATGCTATTAGTATTCAGAACGAATTGAATTTTGAAGTTTATTATAGTAGTATGACCTATCCACTTTCTTCACAATATATTGCGGCGATTAAAGTGGTTCGAAACGAATTTGACAAATACCCAGAATTAAAAGATATAAGAATCATGGGTCCTGAAGATTTATTGGGAGGTGATTCCTATGGTATGTGGGAATATGGTGGACCTGTTCATAAAAATTTGCAATATTTGAAGAATATTGCTGCAGATCCTGAAGCATTAAAAGCCTTAGATTTTTTATGTATTCATGGATATGCAAGTGATGGAGTTAGTACTTCCGGATCAAATCCAGGATTGTGGGATTGGTGGGTTAAAGGATGGACTACGAGTCCAGCTCCTGGCATTCCTGCAAATGTTAAAGGCTTTTCTAGTCTTGGAAAAAAATCCTGGATGACAGAGACTTCTGGCGAATATCCTGATTGGATATATCCTAAAGCTGGTTTTCCTGGAGAAGGTGCTTTTGGTGTTGGGATTCGAATTCATCAGGCGCTCACCAATGGTATGGAAAGTGCATGGATTTACTGGACGTTTACAGATAGTGATAGCAATGGAAATGTAAGTCAATATGGTTTGTCAAATCAAGCTAGCGGAAACAGTTCCCCAAAATTTAATGCGGCCAAACATTTTTATAAATTTATCCGTCCCGGTGCTGTTAGGATTAACGCAAACGTACTTGGAGGAAATGGAATTGTAGCGAGTGCATATACCCAGGATCAAAATAAAAAAATTACGATTGTAATTCTAAACACAAGTACAAATTTACAAACGACCACCTTGAAATTACCATATACTAATGTTGTATTGAATGCCTATGTTTCTAAGGAAAATGATTATTGGAAAGCATCTACCGTCAATGTAATTAACGGACAAGCAAATATCAGTATACCAGCCTATGGTATGCTGACACTCCATGGAGGGATTCCATCTACTGAAAGCGATCCTATTGGAGAAAATTCTAAACATAAAATGCTGGTTTATCCAAATCCATTCGTTCATGAAATAACGGTAAAATGTGATTGTATTGCAGGTGATTATAATTTGGAGATCATAGATTGTCAAGGAAAAATTATTTTGACAAAAATTTTAAATTCTTCGATTTCTAAAATCCAATTTGATCAAACAATAGAAGCTGGATTGTATTATTATAAAATCACTAAATTTGGTTTATTATTGGATAGCGGTAAAATCGTTAAGTTGGCAGAATAATGGTATATATTGATAGACTTTTTTGCAATATTTAGCACGAATTATAATATACTCATTTTTAAAATTTTATTTCATAAGAAGTATCGTATTTCTTTCAATTTAATTATTTTTTACCAGCAACAAATTTGTTGCGATATATCTGAGTTCCACCTTTTTTAATATTGGAGATTTCATTGAATGCATCCTAAATTGCAAGAAGTCTTGATTCATTCTTTAGAGGAATTTAATATCAATCTTTTGTTTGCAAATTAGGATGTATTCAATGGCTTTTAATCGTTTTTAATAAGTAGCTTTTATGATTGCATAATAAATTATGATACAATGATTTTATTCCTTTACAATCCTGACTGTTTGATTTGTATCATTAGTTATTAATCGAAGGGTGTAAATGCCTTCAGAATAGTTGTGTAAGTCGAAAACATGATGATTTTCACCTTTATTTATGAATACATGCTTCGATTGTAATAAGCTTCCACGAGTATCAAAAAGTTGTAGATGTCCAGTTCCAAATTCAATTCCAAAAAATGTAAGCTTAATTTGATCCGTTGCAGGATTTGGAAAAGCATAAAGATTGTATTCTGATTTTGACTTCGACTTGAGGCTTTGACAGGGTTTAATTATTGATATTTTTTTTGAGATGCCTGTTCCACAACTATTTATTCCAGCGACAGAAATGTCTCCTGCATTATTTCCAATAAGAACTTGAATACTATTTAAGTTAGGGTCCGTTAAAATACTGCTTCCGTTAGGCACCGTCCATTTATAAGAACTTGCACCCGAAATTTTTGCAATGTAATAGTATTCTTTTGCGCCAACGCAAGGAGAGGTATTTCCAAATATATTTGTCGCTGATGCAGGGGATCCATTAATTGATATCGTTCTTGATGGCCCGGAACCACAGTCATTCGTAGCTTTGACACTTACGGTTCCAGTAATAAATTGTGGAAATACGATGCTAGCTGCGGTGTCTTCCGGACTTGGATTTTGTGTGATTACTGCGCCATTTACATTCGTTGACCAAATATAAGCTATTGCACCTTCAATTTTTTTGATTGAATAAACGATTGGTGAATTACATGTTGGAAACGGAGTACCTGAAATATTGCCAGGAATTGAAGGAATGGAATTTATCATAAGTTTTCGCATTGGACTTATTCCACAAGTATTATACATTACCACTGCTAAATTTCCATTTGTAAATGAGCCACCAAAATTTACTTGAATGTTGTTACTACCTTGACCCTGTGTTACCGTTGCACCTGTTGGTGGAATCCAATAATAATTTACTCCATTCACAATTGGTACGGAATAGTTTTCTGAAGAATTCGCACAAACTGCTAATTTTTTTCCAGTGATTTGATCTGGCATGGAAGGTGTGTTGATAACATTTATTATTGTAATATTCGAAGTTGCTTTACATCCATATTCATTTGTATTGGTAACGAAGTAATTTCCTGCTTTAGAAACGAGTATATTTTTTGTTTTTTCGCCTTGATTCCACAAGTAAGCACTTGCATCACTTGCAGTTAATGTCACTGAAGTTCCCTGGCAGATCGTTGTTGATCCATTTACAGTGATCGTTGTTATAGGGAGTGGGTTTACAGTGATTGTTAATGTAGAAGTAGCTCCATCTCCATATGAATTTACTCCTTTAACAGATATAATTCCATTGACAGCAGTTACTCCATAATTGACAACAATGCTATTTGTGGAGCTAGTGCCAAGAGCACCATTTGGTAATGTCCAAATATAGCTTGTAGCATTTTTGATAATTGGGACAGAATAAACGACTGATTTTTGACCTTGACAAACCACCGTTGCACCTTGAATTATTCCACTGCATGCAGGCAAATAATCCACAAGAACTTTATAGAGCAATGCTGTTATTCCATCTACAGCAGATGGATTGGAATTTGAAAGACCACAAACGAATGTTTTCATACAGGGATCATAAATGGTTCTGCTTTTATATCCAATGGTGATGCCACCATGACCCCAACAGCTGTTTCCGAAAAATGAAAAGAGGCCAATGCCCAAACCGTAATTTCCAGGTTTTAAAAATGTTGTCATTTGAGCTAATGAAGTAGCATTTAAAATCTGACCATCCATAAGTGCTTGAAACCATTTTGCCATTTCACTGGAGCTTGAGAAAATAGCACCTGCAGGTCCGCCAGCAGTATTTAATGAAACTCTGGAAGTATCATGGTAATCAATACCACCAAACCATCTATGTGCAATCGGACCAATTTCATTTTCTTTTACATCATTGAAAATACTGTCTAATTGTAATGGTGTTAAAATGCTATCGCGAATAATTCTTGAAATATGAAAACCTGTAGCACTTTCAGCTATCATTCCAGCTAGTATATAATTTGTGTTAGAGTAGAAGAAGTTAGTACCCGGTGAGAATTGCATTGGTTCTATCCAACTCAACACTTCTTCAGGTGTCCAATTTCGATTCGGATTTTTATTTATGGAATCAAGTTGGGCCTTGGTTGAAAACATGTCACTGATGCCACTCGTATGGTTAAGTAGTTGACGGATCGTGACATTGTGATCAATATTATCGAAATCTGGCAACCACTCATGAAGTGAATCCTCCAGGCTTATAATATTATTTTCGGCTAGTTTTAGCAGTGCCACCGCTGTAAATAATTTGGAATTACTTGCAATTCCAAACTGCATATCTGTTGTAATTACTTGTCCGGTATGTGAGAAGCCACTAGCACCTGTCCAAATGCCTTGGTCGGGGCAATATACACTTGCAGACATCCCTTTCGTGTTTGGATATATACTGACTAACGAATCTAAGGTTACTTTTAATTTAGCCGCCAAATTTAGGTTAAATGTTTGAGCTGATAAAATTTGGAAACTAAGAACTAAAAGAAGTGCATTCAATGCTGATTTCATATTTTATTAATTTAATGTGATTAAATATTTATTTAAATTATCTTGAATAATGATTCTAATTGAAATGAATTCTACATTGCAATTTATATTCTGAATTTTTGCTTGAATCATCAGAAATGGGGATTCTAATGATTCAAGGGGTATTCAATAACTACTGTTGAATATGGCTTGATTGAATATGATCACGAATTGTGAATCAGTGCTATTGCAAATTTCTACTTTTTGAGATTCTAAAAATGTGGCAATTGACAAGCGGTGGAAATTGCTTTACAAGAGGATTCAAGCGCTCGCTAATTATTTTTTAGAAAAATTTTTAATGAAGGCTTCCTTTTTTCGCTTAGATACTTCAATTTGCTCGCCATTACTCATGACTGCAACACCACCTTCACCGCGCATATATTTTTTAACTTCGTTTAGGTTAATAATTGCAGAATGATGCACTCGAAAGAAATTATGTTCTAATAATAATTCTTCGTATTCTCCAAGGTTTTTTGATGTGATAATTTTTTCGCCGGAATTCAAATAGAAAATAGTATATTGTCTGTCTGATTTTAAATAAATAATATCCTGAATCCGAATGATATTGAGACCTTCAGTAGATGGTAATGCGATTTGAAAATGTTCCGTTTTAGTATGATTCATATTATTTATGAACGCTTCAAATTTTTTATTTAATTGATTTTTTTGTCTTGTCAAATGAACTTTTACAATAGCCGTTTTTAATTCCTCAATATCAATTGGTTTCAAGAGATAATCCAATGCACAAAATTTTATGGCCTTTATGGCATAGTGTTCAAAAGCAGTAGTAAAAATAATTTCAAAGTTAATTTCATTAAATTTACTTAATAAATCAAAACCAGTTGCACTTTGCATTTCAATATCTAGAAAAATGACATCTGGAGAATTATTTACGATGAGTTTATATCCGTCTTCAATCGTAGTTGCAGTGCCTTGAATTTGGACATCGGTGCAATACGTTGCTAATAAATTCTCAAGTAATTTAATACTTCGCAGCTCGTCTTCAATGATAATTGCTTTCAACATACTTACAATTCAATAGGTATTTCAATCGTAACCTTTGTACCGATACCATTTCCATTGGCATCCAATAAATCTGTAATAGATACGCTTACTTTTTTATTTGATATTTTTTCAATCATATGCACTCTATCATTTGTCACTTGAAGGCCTAAGGATTCATGTCGGCCTTTCTTTTTGTTATTTATTATAGAAGCAGCAGCCCTTCCGATTCCATTATCTTCAATGATGCAGTATATTTTATTTTCATTTTTAGTTAGGACTATTTGAAGATGTCCGGAATTGTTCTTGTTTAATAATCCATGCACCACAGCATTTTCTACATACGGCTGAATCAGCATAGATGGAATTTCAATAGTATGAATATTTATTTCTGGGTCAATCTTAAATTGGTAGGTAAATCTATTTGAAAATCTTAATATTTCCAATTCCAGATATAATTCTAACAGGTTCAATTCATTAGATATGAAATTTGAATGTTTATTTGAATTTTGAAGAACAATTCTTATGAGTTTTGAAAATTTTGAAAGATATTTTAGAGCATTCTCTTTTTCTGATTCCGAGATAAGTTGTTGAATTGAATTTAACGAATTAAAAATGAAATGCGGATTCATTTGTGCCCGTAAGGCAGTTAAACGTGCTTCGGCAATTTGTTTGTTTATTTCAGTTTTATTTTTTTCTAGATTTTTAATATGACGGATACGGAATGAATATAGTAAATAAGCACACAGACCAACTAGAAATAGCATGAAAGCACGAAACCAATTGGTTTGCCAAAATGGTGGGGTGATTATAATATTGATGGTAGTTCCGGCTTGATTCCACAAGTCATCATTGTTAGAAGCCGTAATATAAAGTGAATAATTGCCAGGAGGCACGTTGGTATAATATGCAATTCTATTGGTTCCTGCAAAATTCATTTCTTTGTCAAATCCTTTTAATTGATATGCATATTGATTCTTTTCCGGGGAATCATAATTTAGGGCATTCATTTCAAAGGAAAAGAAATTTTGTTTATAATTTAAAGTAATGGATGTTGGAATGTGATCTTTTCTTGTAATTTTTATTTCTTGATTAAATACTTTAAACGAAGAAAGCAAAATTGGGGGAATATAGGTATTGTAGAAGATTGAATCTTGTTTAAATATGTTGAATCCATTGATTCCACCAAAAAATAGTTCTCCGGAACTTAGTTGAAATGCAGCAGATGAATTAAAAGCAATACTTTGAAGTCCATCATAAATTGTAAATGTTTTAATTTGTTTTACTTCATTTGTATTTGTTAATTTAATTTGCACTAAACCTTTTAAGGTACTGACCCATAGCGTTTCTTTGTTTGGAATAATAACAGATTTTATTTCGCCATTTAAAATATCATGATTGCTTATCAATTTATGAAATGTGGCACTTGATCTTTTCCAATAATATAATCCTTTATTAGATGCCATCCAAATATTTCCTAAATAGTCTTCAGCAAATTGATGAACAGTATTTGCATTAAAAATACTTGAATTAATATATGCATGAATTTTATGAAAGGAATCATTTACATTCAGTATTCCTGATCGAGTCGTAGATAGCCACATCGTATTTTTACTATCTTCAAAAATCGTCGAGTAAAATGCATGAGGTAAATCTTCGATGATGTTATTATTATACCTGTTTTCAAAATTATCAGTGCTAGGTTGATAACGGCATACTAAGCTATTGGTGTTTATCCAGACTTCGCCGTTTTTTCTAATGGTAAGTCCATAAGCAGTTCTGCCGGGTAAAGAATTTGGGTTAGATTCATTGTAAAAATATCTTTTCCATTTATTTATTTTCGGTTTATAGTAATTAACACCATAGTCGGTTGCAACCCAAATATTATTTAAGCTATCAATTGCAATGGAATTTATATAGTTATCAGATATTGAGTTTACATTTTTATGGTCGTGCTTAAAACATGTGAATGAATTTTGGGCTCTATTAAAATACATAAGGCCATTTTTACTTCCAATCCAGAGATTTGCATTTTTGTCTTCACAAGCACTCGTGATGTCATTTTCACAGAGGGAGTTTGTTTTTCCAGGTTGAAGTATATATTTTGTAAATTTTTCTGACCGCATACTTAATCGATCCGCACCTCGACTTGAAGTGCCGATCCATAGCATTCCAGAATAATCTTCAAAAAATGTTGTTGTCTTGTTATCGGCAAGACTTTTTGAATTATAGATATCATGTTTGTATTGTTTCCAGTTTTTGGTAATGGCATCAAAGTATAACAGACCATTGAAAGTGCTTGCAATCCAAATATTTCCTTTTGAATCGCACCTTATGAATTCGATTCGTTTAGTTGCATTCTGGAATTCTATATTAGGTAAATTTAAAGGTGTGAATTGATATGTGGAGGTATCCAATTTATAAATGCCCTGAGCGTAAAAATTAACCCAAATGCTACCATTTTTATCAAGTGTCATAAATGTACATTGATTTGCATTGTGGGAATTCCGTTGCTTTTTATTCAGCAAAAATTCCTTAAATGTGTGCTTCTTAAGCGAAAATTGATAGATTCCCATTAAAGTAGTCATCCAAAGACTACCCCGGCTATCGGCAAACATATCAATAATTCGATTTCGCCCATGTACTTCAGTGGCAGTTCCAATAGTATCATGCATGAATCTGGTAAAGGAATTTGTAGATTCGTTATATTTGGCTAATCCCAATCTTGTTCCGATCCAGATGTCGTTGAATTCATCCTCTATAATCGAGAATACATCATTATGATTCAGACTGTTTGGATTATCTTTTTCGAACTGATATTTAATAAATTTCTCTTCTTTTGGATAACAAAGTATGAGTCCATTTCCACCAAACCATAATCGCCCTTTTTGGTCCCTAAACGCACATATTATCCGACTTGTACCATTGAGGTCTGAATCTAATTTGTCTGGATGAAAAATTTTCGAAGAATACGCATTATACTTATTTAAACCAAACTCTGTACCGATCCAAATATACCCTTCGTTATCTTGTGTTATGCAATTTACGGAATTGTCGGACAAACCATTTTCAATAGTAAGATGTTGAAAATTTAAGCTATTATTTTGCGATTTCGCAAGACTCGGAAAAAATACCGTTGAAAGCAAAACAAACTTAAAGAAGTAAATTGTTAATGGGTGTCTGCTTTCCTTCATGTAAGGTAAAGTTAAGTAAATATTTAGCTTACAAGAGTCAAAACAGGAGGCTTCAATTGACCTGCGGTATCTTTTTATTGACAGATGGAAAAGGAGTTCTTATGCCAATGATAAAAATATAGGAGTATTTTGCAGAATGACTATAATGTAAAAAAATTGGAAAATTGATTTAGCTAACGAACTAATATATATTTGAGAGCATTTAAGTTTAAGAATTCATTATTTTTTCATGGTGGGATCTTCTACCGGTGCTGTATAGGAAGTTCCTTTTTTTCCAAAGACCGATACATTTATATATCGGGTTGGATTCAAACGAAGGTCTTGCAAAAGCAAATCTAAATTTTTTGAACTTCGATTTAAATTTTGATATAAAGTTGGATCTTTAATTAATTTTCCAAGACTTCCATTTCCAGAATTAACCTCTGTTAAAATATTATTAAGTTTTTGTACAGTTTTTCGACTTGCATCCAGGGTTAAGTTTAATTCTTGAATTGTTTTACGGCTTTCAGTAATCGTTTGTTCTGCCGATTTTACAAGTTTACCTGGTTCTGATAGTTTTAAACTATTAGAAATAGCTTCCAGATTGTTCAATGAATTAGAAATTGAGTTTGCATTTTTTGATAAACTTGAAGTTAATTGGTTCAAATTTACAAGTGAGTTATTGATATTTTGGGCAGAGTTTGTCAGTAAATGATTTAATTGGATTGTAGATTTCGCCAAATTATCCAGGATCGTATGCACGTTTCGAACCGTTGCAGCCAATTGTACATTCTGATTTGTGCTACTTGTGTCTAGCAGTGTATTTAATTCTTTACCAATAGTTTGCGTATAATCTTTTACTTCATCTTTACTGAACATACTGGAAAGCATCCCAGCGATTTCACCTTCAATTAAAGATTTATTGGGTAGGCAATCTGTATCACAATATTCATTAAACTGAAGAACTATTGCTTTTCCTCCAATTAAACCTTGACTTACTAAAATTGCCTTGGTTTCTTTTGGAATTTTTATTTCATTTTTAACATCTATGGTAACCAGGACTAATTTAGGGTTAGTTGGGTCTAACTCAATTTTAGTGACCGTACCCACTTTAAATCCTCTGGTCAGAACAGGTGACGAAGGATCCATTTGTCCTACATCAGGATATTTGACGTAATAAGTTTTCGAACGGTCAAGCAAATTGCTTCCTTTCAAATACTTATACCCAAAAATCAATAATGTCAAGGTTACAACCCCGAGTATTCCTACTTTAATTTCGTTACGCAAACTTATTCTAAATTATATGATTGTTATTCTTAGGGCAAAAGTACGAAAAATCGGATGCTTTTATCTTCCTTCCCGATTTGTGTCCTTTCTTTAGTTAATCTTGCGATCCCCAGCATACTTAATTATAAATGCATCATGAAAGCCTTTTTGACTCATTATTTCTTTTTCTTTTCGAGCTTCTTCCAAACTAAGAAAACTTCCATAAACCAAACGATACAATTCACCTTCTTTAATAATTTCAAATTCTGGGTTAGCTCTCCAGGAGGATTGTGGTGCTGGGCATGACCTGGATGAAGCTAATTGTATCTTATAAATCAAATCATTCGCTTCTTTCTTTAGAGTTCCAGTTTTTTTAGTTGGTTCAGACATGGCAATTGTTGGATAAACAGGATTGACAAGTAGATGATTTGAAATACCTTCAACGATCATTTGTGCAATTTCCCATTGTCCAGAAGAGGAGCATAAATATTTTTCTTCATCTGAATTTGTCATATAACCACATTCTACTAAAATTCCTGGCATACTAACCTGGTGCAAAACGTGAAATCCCGCTTGTTTAACACCTTTGCTTTTACCAGGATGTCTTTTGGCAAAAGCATCTTCAACAGATTTCGCCAATCGATTACTTTGTTGAATAAACTGATCTTGAAGGTGATTCAGTACAATAAAGGATTCTGGGTTTTCGAAATTTAAAACATCATAATGATTGTCTGTTACGGATTCAAGAAAAATAGCAGCATTTTCCCTTTTTGCTACATTTAAATTACTTTCCGCTTTATGAAGCCCCATTACATAAGTTTCTGTACCGCGAACGGAGGCATGATTTCCAGGCAATGCATTACAATGAACAGATATAAATAAATCTGCATTTAACTCATTTGCCATTTTAGACCTGGCATGTAATGGAATAAAGGTATCTGTTTGCCTGGTAAAAAAAACTGCGGCATCTGGTATCTGGTCGTTAATTAAATGTTGAATTTTATTGCAAATGGAGAGGCAAACCTGTTTTTCCGAACATAATTTTCCAATAGCACCCTCATCTTTACCCCCATGTCCTGGATCTAAAACGATTGCTACCCCGGATGAAAATAAAGGTTGTTGCGCTTTTAATACGCTAATTGAAATGTATGTCGTTATTAAAATGAATTTCAGTATTTTACATACACTTGCAATGCTTGAAGAGCTGTCGTAGTTTTGCATGTTTTGTTTTCTTAAGTACAAATATACACATTAAATAAAATAATATATATAAATTACTATAATTTTTTGAATAAAATATATCTTTTTTTATTAATATATCTTTTTGGATCAACTATCCATGCCCAGATACTAGATACCTTAAAGCCTATAGATAGCCTCAACAGTGCATCTATACAAGGTGATTCCCTGGTTTTAAAGGGAGGAAGCTTGTTTTTAGTTTCTTCCGATAGTATTGATGTTCCGGTTGAGTATGGTGCAGATGATAAGGTCCGGTTTGATTATATAAATAAGGTGATTCACTTATACGGGCATGCGTTTATCCATTATAAAACCATGGATATCAAGGCAGATTATATCCGAATTGAGATGAATACGAATCTTGCGATTGCGACTCCTTTGTTAGATAGTATCGGAAATAAAACGGGAATTCCAGAATTTAAAGAGGGAGATCAAGCCTTTAAAGCGCAAAAAATAAGTTATAATTTTAAAACGAAGAAAGGTTCAATCGAACAGGTCATTACAAAAGAAGGAGACCTTTATATTCATGGAGAAGAGACCAAGTTTATTTCAAAACAAAGTAAAGATAGTGGTGGAGACGATGTAATTTATAATCAGGATGCTTTAATTACCAGTTGCGATGCGGAGCATCCTCATTTTGGGATCTATAGTAAACGGCAAAAAATCATTCCAAATAAGTTGGTCGTAGTAGGCCCATCAAATGTTGTCATTAATGATGTCCCAACACCTTTATGGTTACCATTTGGTTTTTTTCCAATTTCAAAGAATGCAAGATCAGGAATTCTATTTCCCAAACGATATGAATATGATGATCGTGGATTTGGATTAGCGGATATAGGATATTATTGGCCAATAAGCGACCATGTGGACTTGAAATTTTTAGTGGATGTTTTTTTTAAAGGTTCTTTTAAATTGAATACCAGTGGTAACTATAAGAAAAAATATAAATATTCTGGAAGCTTTACCTTGCAATTTGAAAATAGAATTCAGGAAATACCAAATGATTATAAAAAGAATATTAACCGGCCAATCAGTTTAAGATGGAATCATAATCAGGATGCAGGAGCTCATCCATACCAAAGTTTTGGTGGTAGTATGGATATCGAAACCAGAGGATTTAGTAAATTGGTTTATTATGATGCTGCTCGTTCTTTGAATAACGTACTTCGCTCTAATTTAAATTATAATTATACCTTTCCAAATAGCCCATTCTCATTATCGGCATCCATGACCCATTCTCAGAATCTAATTTCACATGAATTGAATATTACTTTGCCAGAGTTAAATGTTCAAATGAGAACCATTGCCCCATTTAAAAAGAAAAATCGTATATCGCAATTGGAAAAATGGTATGACCGTATTAATTTATCCTATAGTTCTCAAATTAGAAATACTTTGAATACAACAGATACCAGTCTTTTCAGCAGTAAAACATTAGAAGATCTTCAATATGGATTTAAACATCGGGCAGATTTGAATGCGACTTTTAAATTGTTAAAGTATTTTAATATTACGCCAAGTATTGCATATAATGAAGAGATCACTTTTTATTCTCGGGAATTGCGTTTGAAGGATACCGTTGTTTATGATAGCGTGCGAAAAGATTCCATTTATGGTATTGAAGAAGAGTTTCTAAATAAAGGCTTTTTCCCATTCCGAACATTTTCAACAGGTGCCAGTGTGAATACACAAATTTTTGGTCAAATTTTGTCATCAAAAGGTTGGTTTAGAGGAATAAGACATCAAATGACGCCGAGTATTAGTTTTAATTTTTCACCAAACTACCATGACAAACCATTTAATTATTATAGAACTGTAAATACGGATCTTCGGGATTCTTTTAACACAATAAAAGAATATTTAATTTTTGCGAAAAGCCCATTTGGCGAACCTTCCGTACCAGGTGAAAATTTTAATATAGGTTTTAGTTTAGGCAATCGGATAGAAATGAAATATTATTCAAAGAAGGATACTATAGCCAAAAAAATTCCAATCATTGAAGGTTTCAATTTTTCAGGAAATTATAATGTATTTGCCGATACATTTAAGTTGAGTATTATTTCAGCTAGTGGAAGTAATCGATTATTTAAGGGTATTACGACCTTATATTATGGTTTAAATATGGATCCTTATGGTAGAATTTTGATTAACGGAAAAGAAATTCGTTCCAAGACTTTTGCAGTAAGGAAAAATAAAAAATTGGCCTATGTAACATCCTCTTATTTAAATATAAGCTCAGGAATGACAATCGGCCAACTTGTTGGTTTAGTCAATAAAGAATTTCTTAGTAAAAAGGATGCAGCAAAACCAGCATTGCAAGAACTTTTTTATGATTTTAATATCCAGTATATTATTAATTTTAGACATACCCGTTTAGAAAGTGGAAAAGATACTTTTCAAAGGACACTCCATAATTTGACAATTAATGGTAGTATTCCTTTAACTAGTAATTGGAGAATCAATATAAATAATATTTCATACAACTTTGATAAAAACGGAATTCAATATCCAACGCTTGGTTTAGAAAGAGATCTCCATTGTTGGACTATGCGATTTGACTGGTCTCCACAATTTGGTTATTACTCCTTTGTTTTAGGCGTAAAACCCGGCTCCCTAGATTTTATTCGAATTCCAAACAATCAATCTTTTTCAGGTGCTACGAGGTAGATTATTGCGATTTAATTTCTTAAATATGCTAATTATTAATTGATTTAAATCTGGCGACAAATTTAAATAATAAAGAGTTCCTAAAAATAGTATACTAAGTATTCCTGAATAAATTAAAAGATTTGCGAACGCATTGAATGGAAATGAAATATTTAGAATGAAAATTGTATATCCAATGCCGATAACTGCAATTTGAAATGTTTCTTTCGAAAATGGATGCAGCCCTAATTTTAAATATACGATCCAGGTTTTAAGTATATTATAAATGCATACCGATGCAAACGTAGCAAACGCTGCACCATGAATGCCATAGATTGGTAACAATACATAATTCAAAATAATATTGAGAATAGCCATTAAAAGGAGTAAGTATAATTCTAAAGTATAATATTTTGAATACGACAATATATGGTGATTTACACCTGTCATTGCATCTATTATTCTAGCGAGCAATAACCATCCAATAGCAGGATATATGTATGCCACTTTTTCTGTATTGGGCATCAGCTGACTTAGTGAAAGAAATGATACATAAATACACATTGCGATCCATAAGGTTGGAATAAACATATTCCGGGATGATTTCGTATATATTTTTTGAAGTTCTGAATTATCTTGATTTTTTGAAATGGCGGATACCACAGCATTTAAACTATCTGTTAAAGCAGTAGCAGGAATATAGGCCACATTGCAAATAAAGATGGCCAATGTAAATTGACCATTGGCTTCAGCACCGATAAAGGATGTAACTAGTATGGAATCAATTCTCAAAGCAAGGATTGCACTAGCACCACCTAAAATTGAAAATCCTGCAAATTTTAACATTTGCTTGATTCTTGTAAAGGGTTTGTAATTAAAACTTAAATCAACAAACAGTTTGTCCTTTTTTTTGAGATATAAAATAAGCCAGCAAATAGCAAGAACATAGTATAGACAGATGCAAATTGAAAATTGAAACCTTGTTAAGATATTTTGTACACTTAATATGAACAGTATTGGAAGTAACAACTTCATAATAAATATTACTAAAGCTGGTATCGTAATTTGTTGAAAATTTATAGAAATTGTGTTGAATAATTCAAAGATCACATACAAAATCGTTAAGGGTAATAAAATAATTACAAAACTTTTAATCTGGTCATCACTTTTAGATAAAAAGGATAAAATTTCAGGATAGAAGATTAAAAAAACAGAACAAAAAATTAGAATACCCAATGCATATCCCGAAAAAATAAAGCCAAAAAATCCGGCATAATTTTTTTTAGAGAAATTATAATAAGGAAAGTAACGCAACAAGACGCTTCCAAAGCCCAATGTTATAAAAGGCACCACAAGAGAAGCTGTATTCGTTAGGAAGCCATAAATTCCATATAATCCCAGGTCCAAAGGATAAATAAAAATGGTACTTAAGGCGCCTATTATCGCACCAGCCAAATGGATTGTAGAACTTTGAAGACTTTGTTTTTGGATAATCTCCATGAATACGGTATTCTAAAGGAATCGAAATAATTAATGTTATTTTGCAATCAAAGTAAAGTTTTACAATCAATGTATATTTCCAAATTAGGATTGTTATACTTTTATGATGTAAATTTATAAAAATATTGGTTTTAAATCACCATGCGAAGAATTCGTTTTCATATTCCATACAATCCACCAAATTCAATTGGATATTTAGAACAAGTATTAGCTAATGGTAATGCAGCTACGGGCGGAAAATTTTATCAGCTCTGTAGTTCTAAGCTGCAAACCAAATTGCATACACCCTCTATCTATTTTACGAATTCTTGTACTGATGCATTAGAATTTGCAGCTATTTTGGCTAATCTTCAAGCTGGAGATGAAGTTATTTTGCCAACTTTTACATTTGTATCGACGGCGAATGCATTCTACTTGCACGGTTGTATTCTTAGGTTTGCAGATACCATTTTGGAACGACCAAATATTTCATTAGAAACAATTTTACCCTTGGTGAATGCGCGGACAAAAGTAATTGTGGTTGTGCATTATGCAGGAATTGCAGTGGATCTGGATCCCATTCTTGAATATGCAAAATTGCATCAGATTCTTGTAATAGAAGATGCGGCACAGGGTATTGGAGCTAAATATAAAAATAAGTATCTTGGTACCATTGCGCCTCTGGGGGCAATGTCCTTTCACGCAACGAAATTGATTTCTTGTGGTGAAGGTGGCTGTTTATTTATTAATGACGATACATTCCTTGATCGGGCATCCTTAATTTTTGAAAAAGGAACCAACCGCAAAGCATTTATAAGAAATGAGGTTTCAAAATATGAATGGCTGGATATCGGATCATCCTTTGGTATGTCTGAATTTCAAGCAGCTGTTTTATACGCCCAACTTGAATGTCTGGATGATTTACTTGCACATCGGTTGAATAGCTGGAAATGGTATATGGATGCTTTTCAATTGAATTGCGCTCATGCTAATCTGTCGCTTCCAATGGTTCCAGAATTTGCAACGATTAATGGAAGTTTTTTTTACATCATTTTAGAGAATGAAAGAATTCGGAATGAATTACAAATATTTCTGAGAAACAAAGAAATTGAATCTGTTTTCCACTTTTTAGCATTGCATAAAAGTCCATTTTACCACAATAAATTTAATCAAAATTTACCAAATTCAGAAAAATTTGAAAGCTCGTTGCTTCGTTTACCAATTCACCATCAAATCCTGGAGGAAGATGTTCTGAAAATTGTTGAATGTATTGGGGAATATTTTACATAACACGATAGCTTGTTAAATAGAAATAAAAATCCTGATTTAATTATTCAGTATTGGTAATTGATAAAATATTTTGACGTTTTTCTAAAGCCAGATTCTTGCTTTTTAGGACTTCAAAATCAAAGAAAGATTTTGTATATCTTGCAAAATCAATAAATAGTCCAAAAACAAATAAGGAAAATTGAATAAAAATAAATAAAAGTAAGGATTCGATTATATTAAAATAACACGTTAATATAAGAAATACAACAATACTTGTTAAAAGATGGGTTCCCATACTAATTGCTAATCTAACGGGTGCATAAAATTCTAAATGTTTAATTTTAATTTTTGCAAATGCTTTTGAAAATGCCAGTGGAATTAAATAAACAAGAAACCCTGAAATTCCAATTGCAAAGCAAAAAATAGTTTTAAAAATTATAATTAACTTTGATTGTAAACTAAATCGGATGCTTGCATCTATGGATTTAATATTTTGAACTGGTTTTATATATTGGCTTATTAAGGACCCTAATTCCAGGATATTTCTTTCCGAAAGTTGATTTAATTTTGTAACAAATTTTACAAGATTTGAAAATGCATTTACATTTTTTAAAACGCCTGCATTGGTATAGGGTGATATTTCTTTTTCAGTAATTTCAAATGCTTGATCATATATTTTTTCATTATTTATATGACTTATAGAAATTACAACAGCTTCCATTTTTTCTTGAAAAAATGCCGTTAGAGCTGTTAGTTTGTCTTCAAGATGTTTATTCTCATCATACCAGGATTTCATATCAATGGGCGATCCAAACTTTAAATAAACATCGTTTCTACTGATTGTTGGATCAATGTAGTAGATACCAGTAGGAATGATGGTTAAGGAGTCAACGTTTTTTTCCTCCAGGGTACCTATGGCCAATCTTGAAGCCCCTTTTTGTAAAGGTCTTAAATATTTTACGAGCATTGAACTGGCTTCAGGAAAGAGTAGTAGTGCATTTCCTTCAGAAAGTACCTGAAATGACTGATCGAATGTGCTTTTATTATTCCTTAATTTTCCAAAGCCATCCTTAAATCTAAATATAGGAATTTGATACGTGGATTTTAATATAGGGAGTAACCATTTTTTATCAAACATATCGCCCCGTACAAGAAAATGCAAATCTCTATGTTGATAGGCAGCAATAATACAAGCTTCTAAGAATGAATTTGGATGATTTACCAAAAAAATGACTGGACCTTTTTTAGGGATGTTTTCTTTACCTTGAATGAATATTCTTCTAAAATATAGCCTAAACGCTAGTTGTGCCCATATTTTAAGGATTTTGTAAAACATTTAATGAGATTATAAGAATAGAATCTGTAAAATTAAACAATTGATTTAATTTTGGACGATTCGATGAAAAATACTTTAATCGTTATTGACGGGCCGACAGCAAGTGGGAAATCAAATTTAGCATATAACTGGGCAAAAATTTGGAATTGTCCAATACTTTCAGCCGATAGTAGACAACTCTTTAAACAAGTAGATATTGGTACGGGGAAACCTGAACAGAATCAACTAAAGACTGTGCAACACTATTTTATGGATACATTACCGGTGGATTCATCCTATAGTGTGGGACAGTTTCAACGAGATGCAAATGAACTGCTGCTGGAATTATTTGGCAAGCATAATAAATTGATACTTTGTGGTGGTACAGGACTTTATATTAAATCTATTTTGAAAGGATTGGATAATTTACCAGAATCTAATCGCGAAATAAAAGATCAGGTGGCACAAATGTTTTTGGAAAACGGTATTGAAGGGTATCAATCTTATCTTGAGAAAGCCGATCCTGCTTATTTTGCAACGGTAGATAAAAATAACCCAAGACGATTAGCGCGAGCAATTGAAGTAATTTTACTCACAGGGAAACCGTATTCATCTTTTAAATTGAATAATCAACACGAATTGCCTTTTCAAGTTTCGGAACTTACCTTGATGCCTGCAAGAAATACATTGTATGCAGCGATTGACAAAAGAGTGGATTTTATGATCAAATCTGGTTTGGTAGATGAAACTAAAAGTTTACTCCAGTTTCGGAATTGTCAGGCCTTAGATACGGTGGGTTACAAAGAAATTATTTCTTATTTAGATGGGAATATCCCATTAGAAGTTGCAATTAATTTAATCAAACAGCATACTCGAAATTATGCGAAGCGACAAATTACATGGTTTAAAAAAGAAAGCCAGGGAAACTTTATAGATCCTGAAAATAAGCAAGCTATTGAAACATTTTTTAACTTGTTTAAATAAAACAGGATGCCTATTCGCGGGGTAATATTCTCCGATTGAAATTTACACTTCGGATGCCATACTTTTTTCTAAGTAAAATCAACATTTCATATTTCCCTATTTTAGTATCATCATATTTAAAACTCCAAAGATTCATATTGGATGATAATTTATTTTGAGATTTTAAATCATATAGTGAAAATTCAGTTTCTAATATTTGAACGTTGAGGCTTGAATCCATATCTATGATAAATTCATTTGCGATTATTTCAGGATTTGTTAAATCACTTTTTTTCTGAATTTGGGTCCATTTTTCAAAGCCAATGAGAGAACCCATTTCTTTTGTTAGTTCATGAATTGGGTTTGGAAGATTTGAATTGCTTTTGATGTTTTTAATTCGGGCCCCATGTTCATCATGATAATTGAATTCAGTAATGGGCAAATCTGGAATATTAACGGTATATTCTGATTGATAGGAAGGCCAATTTTGGGAATCACTTAATCGGACAAATTTTTTAATTTTCTCTGCAGATAATTCCGTAAAATAAACCCCTGTTTTCTCTAAATATTCCTTTCCTTCAAGAATTACTAAACCATTTCTGTAAATATTTAATTTATAAACCTGGCAATGTCCAAAACAAGGATACTTTTGAAGGCTTAGCCAATGTTTTAATTCGTACGGTTTATTTCCTGAATTCTTTCTAGCAGGATTGCAGGTGAATAACAGCGTTGAAATACTGATAAAAACGATTGGTAAATAAGCTTGAATTGTCTTCATTTTTAATTTTTTAAAAGCTTAAAACAGTTTTTGGATGTTTTATTATAAATATTTAGAAAATATATACCAGGGTTTAATAACATGTTTATTCCTGGAATTGTTTTAGAAATAATATTTTCTTCGGAATCCAACCATATCAACTTTCCAGATATATCATACAATTCAAAATGAGCACTCCAGGAATTGTGTTCTAAATTGATTAATTGCCAAAATCCATCCAGCTCAGTTACCCTTATTTTGTCCAAGGGTATAACTGGTTTTATGGAACATGAATGGTTTAATAAGTCTGAACGATCTCTAGCTATTATAGTCCGCATTCTAGTAACTTGAAGCTTTGTAAAAAACTGCATACAAGGATCATCTACAAGACTCATAAAGTTCATAAACATAGATTCCGAATTACAACTCCATTGAGGGTATTCAGGACAACCAAAATATTCGAGAGATTGCGAAGGTGTGTCTGCAACAGAATCTTCTCCATTACAATTTGAACGATCGCCGGATAAATGCAATAATCCGAAATAATGTCCCATTTCGTGTACCAATGTTTTCCCTTGATGAAAAGGTTGGTTATTCGATGCGGTTCCAATAGTGCCAATAGTTCGATAATCTAAAATAATTCCATCTTCTTCTGTCGTAGCATCCCAAGGAAATATTGCTTCACCTAAAGCATTACATTGATCTCGGTTAACGATGTAAATATTAATATATCTTTTTGGATCCCAAATATCCACACCGCCAAGTGTTTTATGCATTATACTTCGCTTTCCAAATTGCATTTGACAGGCAACTGAAAGATTATTTATTGGAAACCAATGGATACCAGTTGTTGGATTTCCATTGGGGTCAATATCTGCTAAGCAAAATTGAAAACCAGGATTGGATTTTAAAGATCTAAAAGTTTTTGGAATATTTAAATCTTCATTCGTAGTAGAACTGCTGAAGAACTCATTTAAAATTTCAATTTGTGAATTCACTTGTGCCGAACTAATCTTTTCTTCGGGATTCAAATATAGAATGTGGAATACCAATCTGAAACTATAGGTGTTTCTTGTTTGTAAATAAATAGATGCTGGAGTATTTGTATGGGTAGATTGATTAATCGAATTTACAGAACAACGTTGACCATAACATGGGAAGTTTTCGCTCGTAAAAAAATTCAAAAAACTGAAAAGAAAGACAAGAATTTTCTTAATCTGCATAAATCATTATTTCAATTCCAGTAGGGATACTTAATGTATTACTTTTGGATTCATTCATAGAATTGGATATTAAAATAGCAGACTGCGGAATTCCATAAACCATTAAAAGTTTTGAAATAGTATTTACCTTTTTTCTCCCGGATGCTTCATTATTTTCAAGCTTGTCTGGAACTTGATAAAAACTATTAATTTGGTATTTAATTTGTTTTGATGACTTACATGCTAACACCATCGATTCTATTAAGTTCGTTCCGGTTTGTTTCATAGCGAAACGTTCATTTTCAAAGAGTGCATCCATCGGTATCAATATATGAAACTGATTATCAATATAGTTGGTTTGAACACCCTTCGAAGTTTGATTTTTACCAAATGCTTTTAGTTTATTTATAATTTGAACAGGTATTGATTTATTGTTGGATTTTAAAGGATTCAAATCTTTTTCGGTACTGGTTTTATATTCTGGATCCTCTTTCTTTATTATAGTGGACGGAGTGTTTATTTGAGTTTGCGAGTCATCTGTTTTAGTTTGATTATCCTTTTTTTCAATTTGAATAGACTGAACTCTGGAAATTTCGTATTTTAATTGATTTAGTTGTTTGTCTTTTTCAAAAATACTTAATTGCAGTTTATTTTCATTTGACTTCCTAAGCATTATCTCTTTATTCAACGAGTCGATGGATTCATTTATTTTAATTATAGCGTTTTGATTCGATTGATATTTTGCAGATAAAGTTCGTTCTGCATGTTGGGATTTTAGTGCCTGATCTTTAAAGTACTGTAAACTATCTTTTATGGAGGCATTTTCTAACTGTAATGAATCGTTAGCAGACCGTTCAGATATTTTCGAACTTAAAAGTTCGATTTGTTCGCTTTTATTAAGGAGTGCAGCAGATAGTTCCGAATTCTCTTTTCTTAATTTTTCAGATTCCTGGATCTGTTGATGTAATTCAAGAGCTTTCGCGGTGAGTGATTGGTTGCGTTCTTCGTTTGATATTTGACTTGCCTTTAAAGTTGAATTTTCATACTCGAGTTGAGACAATTTCTCATTTTGCAAGGAAAGTTGCTTTTTAATGTCATTCATTTCCTCAATAGATTTTTGCTTATTCTTTAAATTTGTATTTTCTGCTTCTAATTGATCCAATTTCTGATTTAGGGAGGTAAGTTGTTTTTTAATTGTATTAAGTTCGTCATTTGATTTTTGGAGGCTCCTTAATTTTGTATTTTCAGCTTGTAATTGACTCCATTTATCCTGTTGCTCAGAAAACTGGTTTTTACTTGCAATAAGTTCCTCCTTATTTTCTTTAATACTTTGCTTTAATTTATCAATTTCTGAATTTTTTGAATCTATTATTTCATTCAGAACATGGATGGATTTATCTTTTAGTTCCAAATCTGCTTTTAAATCCTGAATTATAGTGCTTTGATCGGGAGCTTTACTTTTTTCTGATAAGATGGTAAATTCAATTTTTTGATTTTCTAATAATTCTTTTGATTCGTCTAATTTTTGATTTAATTCCTTGATTTCATGGATATTATTTTGAAGATTTTGTTCTTGCTGAAGTGCGTTCGATTGCGCTTGCGTTATTTTTTGATTGAGCTCCTGAATTTCAATATTTTTAGTTTGAATAGTTTGTTCTTGTTGATCAGCATTTGATTGTAATAAATTTAATTTTGATGTTAATTGGTCAATTTCAAATTTCAACTGGCTTTCCTTTAATTTATTTTCAACAGATTCGTTTTTAGTTTCATCGAATTGTTCATTTTTAAGCTCATTTAAGTGATATTCCAAATTTTTATTTTGAAGCACTAAAAATTGGTTTTGTGAATTTATAGAGTCAATAATTTGATTTAAATTATGAATTTCAAAATTTGAGCTAATTATTAATTCTTTATTTTTTAATAGTTGTTGCTTTGCATTGCTTAGTGCTCTATGTAAACTGTCAGTTTTCTTGTTTTTTGAAATTTTTTCAGGTTTGATTTCCTGGAGTTTTAGAATCTTATTTTCAGCTATCAGGAGTTCGGACTGCACATTTTGGAACTGAAGTTTTAAATTTGAGAGTTCGGTTTCTAATGATTTTATTTTATTGATATTTTGAAACTCAGTATTGTCATTTTTAAGGGATGCTGCACTATCCATCAGATTTAATTTGTCATTGTATTTTACATAAAATTCAATGAGTACATTTTCCGTTTTCTGTAGCAGTTCTTTCGTAAGTTCGAGTTCATTCGTCAGAGATTTTAAGCTATCTATTTCTAGTAAATACATTTTATTCTGAATGGCAAATTGATCTTTTTCAGAAGCCATGGAATGATATCGGGAAGTGGATACACAAGCAGATAACAAAATAAGTATGAAAAATGAAAATGCTGCCCGAGTATTCATAAAGCCAATGTAATGATTTTGTGACAAATTTATTAGCTTTCCTCTAATTTTTAGGTATTATCGTTCGGATCTATGAACTATTGTGTATTTTATAAGTTTATTAACTTTGTCTTTATATAGCTTTGGAATCTAAATTTGATAAATTACCATATTCATTCAGACTCTTTGATAGCTTAGAAGCTAGCAAGGATCTTTGGGATTTCGTTCCTGCTCCAAGCGTATTGTTAGGTTCTGAGTATCTCTTGTCACTGGAAAGATTTGCACCCGATGCCATGAAGTTTCGATATGTTTTGGCATATAAGGAGGATGCCTTAATAGCTTGTTTTTATTTTCAACTGATGCCTTTTAAGGCTTCTGAACGTTTAAGAATGGCATCCGCTCCCCGGAAAAGTTTTTTTTCTTGTTTTTACCAGCAGCTTAAAAAAATTGTAGCCAAACAAGTTGATTTTGTTGGTTTAATAAATGGAAATTTATTAGCAACCGGACCCTATGGTATGAAATCTTTGCCCACTGTTTCTTTTAATGAATTGCAAGTAATTCTAGACCAATTACTGAAAGCTTTGTTTGAACGGAATGAAGAAATTGAACATGCATCCCTTTGTTTAATAAAGGAATTACCAGTTTTAAAATCTTTTGAAGTTTCTGAAACAAAGACTTTATCCTATCTCCATTCTTTTTGTATCCAGCCTTCTATGATTTTAAATTTATCTAGTGAATGGCATAATTTGGAAGATTATTTAAATGCATTGCAATCCAAGTATCGCTTGCGGATTAAAAAGGCTTTTCATGCTGCGGAAGATCTTGTGCATAAGGAGTTTGACCTTGATTTATTAACTCAACATCAGGACACTATTTATAAACTTTATTTTAATACAGCAGATGGTTCAGATTTCAATTTAGTAAATTTACATAAAGAGTACTTCCTAAATATTAAAAAAGTCTTAGGGGATCGGTATCGTTTGTTTGGTTTTTTTAAAGATCATGAGCTTATTGCATTTTATTCTTTTATGAATGATGGAGATGAGTTGTTGGGCCATTTTCTTGGTACGATGCCTGAGAATAATTTGCGTTATCAGGTGTATTTTAATATTTTATTGAAATTTATTGATTTCGGAATACACGGAAATTTTAAACGAATTAACCTGGCTCGCACAGCAATTGAAATTAAAAGTTCTGTAGGTGCAGTTCCGGTAGAGATGGTTTGCTACTTAACCCATCGGAATAAAATTGCAAATCGCTTAGTTCCAAATTTGGTCCAATACCTAAAACCAGAAGAAGCATATACGATTCGAAATCCATTTAAAAGAACCAAAGAAAAAAATATATCAAGTTAATCTCCTGTTAAATGAGCCTCGCTTAACTTTAAGGTTTTTCTATCCGAGTAATTTTGTTTTTAAATGATTTTTTAATGAATATCCAATTAAGGTTTATTCTTGTTTTAATTAGCGGGTTGTTCCTGAATGTTCATTTTGGGTATAGTCAAATAGACTTGCCGACTGTTCATAGTATAACGCCTAACCAGATTTATTTTAAAAATGGAGATTCTTTGGTGCTTAAATCAGGAAAAAGTGCAGATTACCAGCTAATTATCATATTGTATCATGCGGAGCAAGATACTATTGGTCTTGATCCTGGTTTATCGGTAGATGGGCGTTGGCGTGCGATTAATCTAAAGAAATTGTTTAATGAAATCCCATTTGAAGGATATTTTACAACCCCGTTTCGAAATAATATCTTGACTTTGCAGCCTATTGTAGATTCAAAAAAAATGCGCCCATATTTGTATGATCAAGCTGATATTCAGGCACTTACAAAAGGCATTGACAATCTTTTTCCAAAACCAGTGATGGTCATTGTGCATCCAGAGACAGTTGGCCTTATTTTTGAGCATTTGACTGGGGTAAAATGGTCTCTGAAAATGGGAAATAAACTCTCGGAAAATTTAGTTTTCCTGGAACGAAGCAAGCTTAAGCCTTCGATCTGGAATCAATGTAAGTATCGTATCAGATAAAAATAGTGTATGGAATTAGATGCCCGATTTCAACCAGGGCCCATTGAATCAAAATGGTATAGCTGGTGGGAGCAAAACAATTATTTCTCGTCTAAACCGGATGGTAGAGAGCCATTTTCAATAGTGATTCCGCCTCCAAATGTTACGGGCGTTTTGCATATGGGCCATATGCTTAATAATACAATTCAGGATGTTTTAATAAGAAGAGCAAGGCTCCAGGGTAAAAATGCTTGTTGGGTACCTGGAACTGATCATGCCTCCATCGCAACAGAAGCCAAAGTAGTTCAAATGTTGCGGGAACGTGGAATTAAAAAATCTGATATTACCCGGGATGAATTTTTATCCTATGCCTGGGAATGGAAAGATAAATATGGAAGTATCATTCTTGAACAATTAAAAAAGTTGGGCTCCTCCTGTGATTGGGATCGGACGGCTTTTACAATGGATGATATTCGTTCAAAAGCGGTCATAAATGCATTTGTAGATCTCTACAATAAAGGAAAATTATACCGTGGTAAACGGATGGTCAATTGGGATCCCGAAGCGAAAACGGTATTATCAAATGAAGAAGTAATTCACAATCAGGAACAAGCCAATCTTTTCCATATTCTTTATAAACTAGAAGGTTCAGAAACGGAAGGAATCATAATTGCTACGCAAAGACCTGAAACGATTATGGTTGATAGCGCTGTTTGTGTTCATCCTGACGATTCACGATATACCCATTTGCATGGAAAGCGAGTTATCATTCCACTCATTAATAAATCCATTCCAATTATAACTGATTCCTATATTGATATTGAGTTTGGAACTGGAGCATTAAAAGTTACACCTGCTCATGATCAGAATGATTATGAAATTGGTAAGAAACATGGACTTGAAATCATAGATTGCTTAAATGAAGATGGTACACTCAATGAAAATGCTCAAATCTTAATCGGAGAAGATCGCTTTGTAGCCCGGAAAAAAATTAAGCCTTTATTGGAAGAAGCTGGAGTCTTGATTAAGATTGAACCCTATATGACCAGCATCGGCAGAAGTGAACGAACAAATGCTGTCGTAGAACCCAGATTAAGCTTGCAATGGTATGTTAAAATGGATTCATTAGCAGAACCTGCATTAAAAGCAGTGATGAATGAAGAGATTCAATTTATTCCAGAGCATTTTAAAAATACATACCGGCATTGGTTGGAGAATATCCGGGACTGGTGTATTTCAAGACAACTGTGGTGGGGGCATCGGGTTCCCGCTTGGTACTATGGAGAACAGGTATTTGTAGCGAAGACAGCAGATGAAGCTTTGCAAATTGCAATCCGTGAAACGGGAAATCAACAACTTTGTTTAAATGATTTAAAACAAGATGAAGATGTATTGGATACCTGGTTTTCATCTTGGTTGTGGCCGATATCCGTTTTTGATGGAGATGAAGATACAGAAGATTTTAAATATTATTTTCCAACAGCTGTATTGGTTACAGGTTGGGATATTATTTTTCTTTGGGTAGCGCGAATGATCATGGCATCCTATGAATGGAAAGGAACGCTTCCATTCTATAAAGTTTATTTTACAGGAATGGTGCGGGATAAGCAGCGGAGGAAAATGAGTAAATCATTGGGTAATTCGCCGGATGCTTTAAAACTTATAGAAGATTTTGGAGCGGATGGTGTGCGTTTTGGAATGTTAGCATGTTCGCCAGCAGGTGGTGATTTGTTATTTGATGATAAACTTTGTGAGCAAGGGCGAAACTTTTCAAATAAAATGTGGAATGCTTTGAGATTAATCAAAGGATGGAAACAGGATGCAACAAAAACTGCTACCCAAGGTGAAAAATTATTAATGCAGTGGATTGATGAGAAACTGAATGAAACTTTAGAAGAAGTCGATAAATTATTTGAGCAATTCAAATTGTCGGAAGCATTAAAAACAATTTATTCTTTTGTTTGGGAAGATTTTTGTGCATTTTATCTGGAAGTTGCAAAGCCTCCATTGAATGAAGAAATACCGAGTGATTTATATGAAAAGACCTTGGATATTTATGAGAAAATTTGTTTAACGCTGCATCCATTTATGCCTTTTATCACAGAAGAAATATGGCATGGTTTAAGGTTGCGTGTGAATGGTGATGATTGTATGCAAGGATCTTATCCAAAATTTGAAAGAGGGAAGAAGGAGATTTTAGAATCCGTACATGAACTACGTACGGTAATCACACAAGTACGAGAATTGCGCAATAAGCATGGAGTTAAAATGAATGTTGCCGTGCCTTTGTATATTATGAAAAACGAACAAGCTAGCTTATTGACGGTTGATGGCGCTGTAGATATTTTAAGAAAGTTAGCCGTTTTAAGTGAAATACAAGAAAGTGAACAAGAAGTAAAAGGAACGCAATCTTTTCTTGGAATGCGGCATAAATATTTTCTGGAGTTGCCGGTTATATTGGATATTGAAGCAGAAAAGATTGAATTATTAAAAGAGATTCAATACAATGAAGGTTTTATTAATTCTGTGATGAAAAAATTAGAAAACGAACGGTTTGTAAGTTCGGCACCAGCAGATTTAGTGGAGCGGGAACGTCAAAAATTGGAAGACGGACAATCCAGATTAAAAGCGCTTCGAGAGCGCCTGGCCGGCTTATAAATAGCCGTGTAAGCAATTGAAATCCAATGTATAAACTTATATTCTGCTAAATTTGATTGCATAAAAAAAGGTCCTCGTGTTATGGAGAACCTTTTTATGATTATTTTTAGGGAGCTCTACAGTTAAAATTCCTGACAGAGGTTGGTGGTTGTTCTAATTACAATACAAAGATCAGATGGAGGTATCTGGAAAACAATCGGTAAAAAGGCCCATTTTTTTATTGGTACTTTAGGAGTATGTACGCGCTACGAATAGGCTGTGAGAGCCGATGAATTCTTTCAGGCTGCTTAAAATTTAAAATTATAGCTTCATCTAACTGGTTCTTTGGAACCATTTTCAATACGACTTTAGTAGTATTTTATAAGGCAATATAAATTTAAAAAATTGTATATCAATATATTATATATATTGATTAATTATATTTATATTTTAATTAATTCTCCATATGAATAAAAAGTGATTATATTTGGAACGTAAACCATTTTCAATAATCAACTAAATTTTTTTATTATGGCAAAGAAAGAAAAATTCAGGCCAATAACTGCAAGTAACCAAGCTGAAGCAGCTAAGGCTAATATACCAAGTAAAGGTTCTATTCCTAAATTTTCATCTAAGGCAAAAGATGACCATTTAATAACTCTTGATTTGGCCAATTCTTATATCCGCAAATGGACTAATTTCAATAATGACTTAAGTGAATTACTCCAATTAATTTCTAATTTAAACCTAATTTTTAAAAGCCCTGAGATCAGCGAACTAACGAATCGTTTAAAAAGTACTTTATTGATAAATTATGAGCGTTTTAATATTGGTGACAAAAATAAATTTTCTAAAAATCTGAAGAAATTAATAAGTAAAGGTGAATTTTTAGATATTTATTTTGGAGTCAAACCAGTGAGTGACTTAGATGAAGATATTATTAAAAAACTAGAACTTCAAGGATATAAAGAGACCCAAATTTCTTGTGTGATTTTATTGGGAAAGGATTCTAAAGAAAATATTATTCTAATTTAATTTGAATATTTAAATAATTTTAAAAATTTATCAAAATGGAAAATCAAAACGTACGTGCAATGAATTATTCTGCTGCAAAAGAAATGATCAATGAGTATAAAAATATACATTTAAATGATTCTGATTTTTTGCAATCTGAGTATTTTGATCGAGAGGATCTATTAAGTTTATTAACGAATCCAAAATGTAAAGGACTTCGGATATATAATGCGATTAAATCTAATGAAGATTCAAAGCAAAATAGATTTATCATCATGGCCGAAGATGAAAATGGTAAAACAATTTTAAATACTAAGTCATATTCTCCTGGTGTTTCTGTTTTAAACTTAGGAATGGGTTTTATAGGAAATGAAGCCGCAATTTTGGAGAATGGAAGCCCTTGTCCACCTCTTTGTCGAGAGCAATAATTATTTTATTTATGACCAACTTATTTATATATTTTTCTTATGTCTTTCACGGATTTCTCTAGTTTATCTCAGCTAATCCCTTTTGTAATCAGTATAATTATATACTTGAAGTATGGTCTTGACAATAAGCTAAAGCTATTTATGATGGTGATGGCCGTATGGGCAACCTCAGAATTTATTAGCTTGAAAATTGTAATTGAAAATAGTCATATTTATAACATTCACTGGATCACAAGCACAATGATGATTCTGTATTTTTTTTGTGAAATATCAGGGATATCCACGAAAAACGTATTTTTCTTAATCCTGGGTTATTTTCTTTTTGTGGTATTAAGAATCTGTTTTATGGGGAATTTTTTCATATGGGATATGCCAATTGTTTATGTGTCTTGTTATCTTATAATTGGTCTTTGCGCATTAACGTTAATAAAAATGGTTAATGATGAAGTCAGCGAATTATTTCATAAGCCAATTTTTTGGATTAGTTCTGCATTATTATTGTATTTTACGAGTACCTTAATAGTTTGGGGTTTATTTGACCGATCTGAAAATTTAGAGAATGTTCATTTTATGGAAAATGTTTACAATATTCATAGTGTTATTAATATATGTACTAATTTGTTTTACTCATACGCTTTTCTATGCAGAATCAAGGAGAACTCTTAGTTCCAGCAATTATTGCAACGTTTACCTTAGTTTTTCTTGTTGTTTTTTTTATTGTCCTTGTTTTCAAATATAACAAAAACATGATCCGCAAAAACAATGAAATGTTTAAAGCGGTTATCGAAGCAGGCGAACGGGAAAAATTGGAATTATCCAGAAATTTACATGATCAGGTAATTCCTTTAATTGCGATTTCTAAATTGCAAGTAGAATCTTATGATTATCCGCCAACAGACGAGAATGAGGAGTATAAAACGGAATTGACTGGAATACTTGCGAAATCGATTCATGAAATCCGTGGAATATGTCATAGTACCTCACCTATTTTGTTTAAAGAGTTAGGTATACAAAAGTCGATTGCAAATTTTTTAAAACAATTGAGTACGACGGAGAATGCTCCCAAAGTGCAGTTCTTTTATCCTGCCGAGATCAAAATGGCAGAGGACTCGGAACTATCTATTTATCGTATTTTATTGGAGCTTATCAACAACGCATTAAAATATTCGCATTGTAAGAATATAGCAATCGAAGCTAAAATTAGTCCGAAGAAAGAGTTGCTGATAAGTTTTCAGGATGATGGAATCGGCACAGATGTTGTGAAATTGGGTCATGGTTTGTTGAGTATCAAAAGTCGGGTTACCTTATTGGAAGGAGAAGTACAATATAAAAGCAAGAAAAATGAAGGATTTCATACCTTTATCAAACTTCCTGGAAAATTATTGATATGACAGAGCAGAAAGTCAATGTATTAATTGCAGACGATCATACCATTTTTCGAACCGGCATGAAAAATATCGTCAAGAAATTTCCAATGATTGATCATATTTATGAGGCAGCTAATGGCAATGAAGCCATAGCCGTTGTAGAAACTTCAAAAATAGATCTTTTACTTCTGGATATTGAAATGCCTTATCTGAATGGTATTGATACTGCGAAGTATATGAAAAAAAATCATCCGGAGATTCGCATTATTATGATATCATTTCATAATGACAAGGAATTATTTTTGCAATTATATAAAATTGGAGTAGAAGGTTATCTTGTTAAAAACACCTCCCTTGATGATTTAAAGCGAGGTATTCATCATGTTCTTGAAGGCAATCAATTTTTTTCCCCAGAGTTAGGTGCAACCGTGATTCATGGGTTGATCAATGAAAAATTGCAACCGTATAAAGATCCCTTAGAGATATTAACAGAACGGGAGGTTGAAATATTATTATTAATTTGTCAGCAATTAACAACAGAAGAAATTGCTGAGAAAATTTTTATTTCTCCCCTCACGGTAAAACGACATCGTCAAAATTTGTTGGAGAAAACAAACTCAAAAAATATCGTCGGACTAATCCTTTATGCAATTCGCAATGAGCTGTTGGATTCAAATGCGATTAAATAGAGTTTATTTATTTTGTAAAATTCCGAATCTAGTACATTTATTATAACAAGGAATCCATTTTATTTTTGGTCCTCGAATTTCAAGTAGATCTTGATTTGCAACTAAATTTTTAAAATAAAAAAGCCCGGAGATCTTTCGATTCCAGGCTTTTTATAAATGATTAATAATTTCTTATTTGATCACTGTAAATTGTTTTGTACTGGTTCCTTCATCCGTAGAAACACGAATTAAATAAGAACCTGCTTTCAAATCAGAAGTGCTAATTGAAAAAATATCTTTTGTCACTGCTTTGTGGGATTCAAATCCTAAGATTTTACCATTGATATCAGCAATTGTAAGATTTGCATCTGTTGCTTTATCAAAATTAAGACCTACTTTAAGATTATCATTAACCACTGGATTTGGGTATAAACTCATTACAGTTGATGGTAATGGAGTATCATCTGTTTTTACAACAAACTCAAGAATCAATTCCATAATAGGAGTATTTGTTCCCTGGAATCCATTAAACCATTCTCCAGCCTGATCAATTACAAACGTTGAAAAAACTTGTGAATTATAAGATTTTTCATTGCTGATAGCATGGAAAACAGGAACAGCACCAGAAGGTGTTGGAAGGTGATCTGCACCTATAAAGTATCTTGATTTTTTTGCTAACAGGATACCATTGTCACCTGTGTTGAAGTCTGTAAGGTCAACCGTGATTTCATCATAATTTTGTTCAGTAGTACCTGTCCAGGATTCTGCAGATAAAATATCAATAGAAGTTGAAGCTATACCACCTGAACTTTCGAAATTTGTAAATCCTGCATCTACATCATCTTTTACTTTCATTAAATAAACAGAAACAGAATATCCATCTAGCGTACCACCAGCATTAGAAACTAATTGAAATTTTGCTTGTCTAGCGATCCATTTGTCCTGGTCATTCCAACAATCTGAAGTCCGATATTGGCAACCAAAAACATAACCCGCACCGCTACCTGCTCTTACACCACCGGTACTTCTAGGTGCTTTTGCAAATTCATTCAAAGAAACTTCAAATGAATCAACTCTCGAATTATCTCTTGTATTAAAATCAGCCCCGGTTGCAGATTTGCTGTAAACAGTCCAACGAATAAAATATTTTCCAAAATCCAATGTATTTGGAACAAAGAAATTATCAGTTCTGTAGGAAGTATCATCATCTGTAGTTTCCAAGCGATCAATAATTACAGAATCACTAAACAAAACCGTTTTGCGATCGATTCCTAAAATTTCTCCTCTTAACACAACATCTGTTTGAGCCTGGCTTCCTTTATTATTAAGGTTTGCAGAAAAAACAAAGGTATCTGTGCAGATCATATGTTTAGGTTGTCTGTAGGCTGCAGGTGTATAAAAATGACTATTTAAAGCCAAATCATAACCTGGAACTCCAATTATTTGAACATCATCTACAATCCAGAAATAATATTCACCTTCGAAGCGAAAACGCACTTGCACTGTAGCTTGATTTGCAGCAACAGAAGAAATATCTATTACAACTTGGCTATTGGTAGCAGTTTCAGCATTAACAGCAATGTCAGTATTTAATGCAAATGGAGTCCAATTTACACCATCATTACTAACATCTACAAAACAAGTTGATTCGAAATTTCTGTAATATTGGTTAAATTTTAAAGCAGTAGAATTAAACGTTGAACAATTGATTACCGGGCTCACCAACACTCCAGAATGGACAGCTGGGCATTTTCCCATTTTAAAATTTCCTGCAATTCCTGCATTGTCTAATAAGTCAGAATTAAAAACCATGGCACCATTAGCTCTAGAAGTAGAATTAATTGCACCCCTGGTTCCATAATAGGCACCACCTGCAGCAGATGCAGCAGCACTGAAATACCATTTTGCACTATCTGCTTTTGCAGGATCTTCTGAACTTAGACCCTGTGTGGTCCAGCCATTGAAACCGCCAGCAAATGTAGAATTTGGATCATTTGGCCCTCCCCATAAAATCTGGGAGTTTACCCAGCTTATGCTCAAGCATAAAAAGAATACTAATGTAAAAATTTTTCTCATAAAAACTGTAAATTGATGAAAGTGAATAAATTTTTTTTCAAAAAAGCCCACAAATATAAAAAACCGAAGTAAAATATTGTGATTTTTAACATTTAATCCTCTAATTCCTTAATCAGAGCCGATTTAACAACAGGCACAACACCCGATCGTTCACAAACCTGTCCGCCCCCTGTATTGCAACAATATGCCATAAACTCATCTGATAACGAATAAGCAAGGCAAATCGCTGCCAGGCTGATGACAGTATCTCCTGCACCACTTACATCCGCAACTTTGCGGGGATTAGTTGGGTACTTTTTTTTGCCTTCTTTGCTGTCAATCCAAATGCCTTCAGCTGCTAAAGTAATCATTACCCGATCACATAAAAGCTTAGATTTCAGTAACTTAGATAGATGTTCAAGATCCGTAGGGTGCTTAGGCGACCACTCTGTAGCCTGAATCGCTTCTTTTAAATTTGGTTTAAAAAGCTGAACCCCTTTAAATTCAAAAAAATTATTTTTTTAGGATCTACAGCTATTTTCACCCCATTTAAACGCGCCAATTCAATAATTTTAGGAATCCATCCAGCATGTAAAAAGCCTTTATTATAATCTTGTAGAATTAGGACATCCACTTTTTTTAAGGTGAAAATTTGTTTTAATGTTTGAAGACATTCATCCTGTATTGCTTTTGAAATTTCCTGTTCACTTTCATGATCCACCCTGACGATCTGATGTTGATCGGCAATAATTCGGGTTTTTAAAGTCGTCGGACGATCCGGATCAATGATCAAATATAAATGGTCGCACGCAATTTCTTTTAACAGGTTTTCGAGTGTTTTACCTTCAGGATCATTGCCACAGATACCCATTAAACTCGCTGTACAACCCATGGATTTTAAATTTGACACCACATTTGAAGCACCTCCCAACTTGTCTTCTGTTTCTTTCCACAATACAACAGGGACTGGAGCTTCCGGAGAAATACGGGTTGCCGACCCAAGGATGTACCGGTCTAACATTATATCTCCGATTACCAGAATATGAAGATCCCGCAAATCTTGTTTTACTATTTGTAATTCCTCTTGTTTTATTTTCACCTTATCAATTGTTCATCTATTAAATATTGATATATTTTTTGACTAGCACCCAGATTTTTTGAAAAATAATCATCTATCGAAGCCTTTATTTCGATGGAAAGTCTGTGTACTTCATCAACTAAAGAAACGAAATCTTCTGGTTTATGAATAACAATTCCTATGCCTTTTTTAATAAACTCCTGTGCTTCAGGAAATTTAAAATGATTTGGCCCAAAACAAACTAGAATTCTATGACTAACCGGTTCTAAGGTATTATGGATTCCTTTTCCAAATCCACCTCCAACATAAGCAAAAAGAGCGTATTTATATAAGGAAGATAAAAAGCCCACCTGATCCATTATTAAAATAGGATAGTTTGTTTTCTTTACTAAAGAGGAATAGCGAATCGTTTTTGTTGGAAATCTACTTTCAACTTGTAATAAATGCACTTCATCTGTAAGATGAGGCACTAAAATAATTTGCCAGGAATTTAAAATGGCATGCTCAATTCCCTTTGAAATGATGTCCAGATCAGACTCCCAAATACTGCCCGCAATAAACACTGGATTTGAATTTAAAAAAAGTTCCATTTTTGGAATAGGTGTATTCTCTTTAGAAATTCGATCCACCCGATCCAAACGACTATCTCCGGTGATCTGCATATTTTTGAAAGTACGTAACTGAAGCAAATCATAGGTTTCTTGATTTTGCAAAAACAATTGTCGACTTTGTTTTATAAATAACAGAAATGGTTTGAATAAAGGATGCAATAAATAATGATTTGGTCGCAAAATCATAGATATGAAAAGAAAAGGAGTTTTTCTTTGAATTAGAAAATGAAGTGCATTAAACCAAAAATCATATTTAATAAAAAGTACGAGTGCTGGATTTAGTTTTTGAATGAAACTATTTATTTCTGAAGCAATGTCTGATGGAAAATAACATACATAATCTACCTGTTTATAATTTTTTTGCTTTTCATAGCCAGATGGTGAAAAAAAGCTTAAAACAAGAATTAGTTCAGGATGATTTTTCCGTAAGGTTTCTATTAATTCCTTTCCCTGTTCAAATTCTCCCAAAGAAGAGGCATGAATCCAAATGCGCTTCCGGTTTTGATTTTCAGCTAAACTATTAAATATATCCAGGGATTGTTCCCAATGCCTTCGGCCCTGGACCCAAAGCCTTGCATCTTGCCTGAACAGAGCGGCTATTCGGATACCCAAAAAATAAATTGGAATGCAAAATTTGTAAATCCAAAACATCAATATTCGATCTTCTCGAGGTCTGTGTTTAAATAAAAAGGAAGATAGATTCCAATTTTAAAATTAATTAATATATCCTTTCTATGAATTCCAAATTCAGATTCATTTGTATCGTAATTATAGTTTCGTTGATTTTGGGTAAATCCAATTATGGGTTCGATGCCAGTATAAAATGAAAACAATCCTTTTCTCGATAAAAATTCATATCCAAGAAAAGGGATCAATGCAAATCCATTGGTCAATCGGTCAACACCTTGTAGATATTCAGTAGTGAATTGACGAATGGCCCGGGCATCATCTACAAAACGAATTTTATGTTGTAAAAAACCAAAACCAAGCTTCCATTTAAAACTTTGGCGAGCAATTTTTTGAGAACCAATTGGAATTAAGCCTCCCATATAAATTTGTGCTAAATAGGCTCTTTCTTTTAATTTCATTTCTGCAAGATATTGGTCTTCGCCTATGAGTAAACCTTCGTAACTAGTTCTGAATATTTTCAAAACATCTTCTTTTACATTGGATCCAAAATAGTAGCCAAAGCCCAATCCAAAATTAAAATGATTTTTAGCAGGCTGATAGGTAATTCCACCGGAAATTCCTAAATGGTTACCATAGCGATTTTTCAAATCTGCTTGTGGAAAACCGAGATTATAGGTTACATCAAACAGTATAGCAGGCTTGTTTTGACCAATTATAAATAAAATCAAGAATAATTGAATAGTTAAACTAAGCATTAAACGTTTACAGTCCATACGCTCAAAATTACCAGAATTTCGTTTAGTTATCTGTTTTGAATTTAATTTAACATTTAAATTTTCTAATACATATGATTTATTAATACTATATAAAACATTAATTTATAATAAAATAAATATATATAAAATATAACATATTTATTTTTTTTATTATATTTATCATTGATTATCAACTGTATTACATATTCATATTATATTTGCACGTTATATGTCTAGAGGAAAAGTTTTAATCACCGGTGCTGCCGGTTTTATCGGTTCGCATTTAGCCGACCGTTTTATAAATGAAGGATTTCAAGTAATTGGAATGGATAATTTAATTACCGGAAATCTTGCAAATATTGATCATTTATTTAAGCTCAAAGAATTTGAGTTTTATCATCATGATGTAAGTCGTTTTGTACATGTCCCAGGGAAGCTAGATTATATCTTGCATTTTGCTTCTCCGGCTTCCCCTATTGATTATTTGAAGATGCCTATCCAAACTTTAAAAGTGGGCTCATTAGGCACGCATAATTTATTAGGATTAGCAAAGGATAAAAGATCGAGACTTTTGATTGCCTCTACATCAGAAGTATATGGAGACCCACTCGTGCATCCTCAAACGGAAGATTACTGGGGAAATGTAAATCCAATTGGTCCGCGCGGTGTATATGATGAAGCCAAACGTTTTCAAGAAGCGATCACGATGGCATATCACCGATATCATCAGTTAGAAACACGGATCGTCCGTATTTTTAATACCTACGGTCCGAGAATGAGAGTGGAAGATGGTCGGGTACTACCTGCATTTTTTAGTCAAGCAATTAAGGGTGAAGATTTAAGTATTTTTGGCGATGGCAGTCAGACTCGTTCTTTTTGCTATGTGGATGATTTAGTGGATGGCATTTTCCGATTATTATTTAGCGATTATGTAAATCCTGTAAATCTTGGTAACCCTCAAGAAATAACAGTTAAAGATTTTGCAGAGGAAATTTTAAAGCTTGTTCCCAATACAAAATCTAAAATTTCTTATCATCCTTTACCTGTTGATGATCCAAAACAAAGGAGGCCGGATATCACAATTGCAAAAAAAATATTGCAATGGGAACCTAAGATAGACCGTAAAGAAGGTCTTGCAATGACCTACGAATATTTCAAAAAGATAGTTATTTGATAAAGCGATGCAAAGGTTTTCAAAACATATAATGATTACTGGAGGTGCGGGATTTATAGGTTCTCACCTGGTACGTCATTTTGTAAATAAATACCCAAATTATAATATTGTCAATCTTGATAATTTAACATATGCAGGAAATTTGGAAAACCTTCGGGATGTAGAAAATTCAGAAAACTACACATTTATAAAAGCAGATATTGTTGATCTTTCCGTATTAAAAGATATTTTTAAAGAGCAACAGATTAGCCATGTAATTCATCTGGCGGCAGAATCCCATGTAGATCGTTCCATCACGGATCCAACAGCTTTTATTAAAACCAATGTTCTTGGCACCTTAAATTTATTGCTTAGTGCAAAAGAATTCTGGGAAGATTCAAAAATCGACCATCGATTTTATCATGTAAGTACAGATGAAGTTTTTGGTACACTCGGAGATACTGGTTTTTTACAGAACAGAGTGCCTATGATCCTCGTTCGCCGTATTCAGCATCTAAAGCAAGTTCAGATCATTTAGTGCGGGCATTTTTCCATACTTATAAATTGCCAGTAGTTGTTTCCAATTGCTCAAATAACTATGGTCCAAATCAATTTCCTGAAAAACTAATTCCACTTATTATAAATAATATTTTGCAGGCTCGTGCATTACCCGTTTATGGCCAGGGTTTGAATGTGCGGGATTGGCTTTGGGTAGGGGATCATGTAGCAGCCATCGATATTATATTTCATCAAGGGATTCTTGGAGATACTTATAATATTGGAGGGAATTCAGAAATGAAAAATATTGATTTAGTCTATTTGCTTTGTGATTTGATGGATGTTAAACTTGGGAATAAACCAGGACAATCTAGAACTTTGATTCAATATGTCCATGACAGGCCCGGACATGATTTGCGATATGCAATTGATTCAAGCCATCTGCAAAATAGTCTCAAATGGAAACCAGAAGCAAATCTTATTTCCGGTTTATCTAAAACGATTGACTGGTATTTATCCAATAAGGATTGGTTGCAGAAGGTAAGTTCTGGAGAATACTTACACTATTATGAAAAACATTACAAGAAGTTATAGTTTATGAAAACATATTCGCATTTCTGTTTTGCATTTTTAATGATACTAAGCTTTGCATACCCAATCCAATTGAGTAGTCAGCAAAAATTGAATTTTGAAAATGAAGCGCGAACCGAATTGGATAGAGTAGGAATTACAGAGCAGGAATTGCGAAACCATTTATTAGAAAAAGGAATTGACATTAGTAATTTAAATAATTTAACGGCGGAGGAGGCAATACAAATGCAAGCTGAAATTGAAACAGCAATTAAAGAAATACAAGTTGAAAAGAAAAATGCCAAAAACAAAATAGGAACTCCATCTGCAATTGACAATCGCAAGATTGGAAATTCAACATCTAGTAAAACAAGCAGACAAGAAATGAATCCATTGGCTGCTAAAGCAGGTGGGGTTACGAATGATACAAGTAAGTCAATAGAAGTTGGCGTTATAGAAGTAAAAGATTCCATTGCAATTTGGGGTCAACATATATTTCGAAATAAAAGTTTGGCTTTATACAGACAGGCAAATGACATTAAACCACCTTTATCCTATGTACTGGGTGTTGCCGATCAAGTTACCATTAGTATCTGGGGATTTAGTCAACTCAATGAAACATATGAGATTAATGCAGAAGGATATATCACTCCGGATCGGATGCCACGTATTTTTTTGAAAGGAGTAACCTTAGGGCGTGCAAAAGCTTTATTAAATAACTATTTTAAAAAATTTTATAGATTTAATGCAAATCAGTTTGATGTTGCACTTAACTATTCCAGAACTATAAATGTAAATATATTTGGTGAAGTGTATCAATACGGTGGTTTTACAATACCGGCTATCAATACCGCTTTTAATGCTTTGATTGCTGCTGGTGGTCCAAATAATCTAGGATCTGTGCGACGTATCAAATTAATCCGGAATGGAAAGTCAAGCTTGATTGATGTTTATAAGTTTATGCAAAATCCAGGTTTGGAAAAGGACTTTTATCTTGAGAATAATGATGTTATTCAAGTGCCGGTTGCCGAAAAAGTAGTGCAAATTGAAGGGGCGGTGAAAAGACCTTTTAAATATGAACTATTAGAATCGGAAGATTTAAATCATTTAATTGCATATGCAGGTGGATTAAAAGAAAATGCGATCATTAAAACAATTCAAATAGAGCGAATCCAAAATGACAAAAAATTAATTTTGGATGTACCTTATCAGGATATTTTTTCTAAGGGCGGAGATTTTATGTTGAAGAAAGGTGATAAAATATTAGTGTTTTCAATTCGGACAAGTGTAGAAGAACAAATATTTGTCACTGGGGAAGTTCGGGCTGAAGCTTCTTATCAATATAAACCCGGAATGAAATTGTCAGAATTGCTAAAGCGAATTGAATTTACAACCGAATCAAATCTTGAATTTGCGTTTGTCAAACGTAAAAATCCAAATAATACATTTTCATTTTTAAGAACAAATCTAGAATCCATTATCAATGGAAATAAATCGGAGGATCTGGTTTTAAAAGCACAAGATGAAGTGATTATTTATAAATTATCGGTATTTGCTGATAAGTCGTATGTCAATGTTCAAGGGGCCACGCGTTTACCGGGCAAGTTTGATTTAAATCCAAATGAAGATGTAAGAGTTAAAGATATAGTTTTACTTGCTGGTGGACTTAAAACAGATGCGTTTAATTATGCATTTTTGTTTCGGGTCAAAAGCAACAATAAGAACGATTATGAAATTATTCGGATCGGTATTCGGGATATCATGGATAATCAGAATTCTGATCAAAATATTTATATTAAACCTTTTGATAGTTTAGTAATTTTATCACAAACAAGTTTTACAGATTTATCGTATGTTGAAATCAGTGGCGCTGTGAAGTCGCCTGGAAGATTTGCATATGGACTTGGAATGTCTGCACATGATTTAATTAGTTTAGCAAATGGATTTACATATTATGCAGCATCTAATAAAATAGATATTTTCAGAGTGGTGATCAAGAATAATGAACCTACTAAAACGATTGTTCGTACGATTGTTTTTTCTAAGAATTTAAACGAAGTAGATGTTCAATCTGATTTTAAGTTAGATCCATATGATATTGTAGTTGTTAGAAGTCAACCAGAGTTTCAATTTCAACAGATGGTTACTATTGAAGGAGAAGTTAAATATCCGGGACCTTATGCATTATTGAGTCCAAATGAGAAGGTAACAGATTTAGTTCAACGCGCCGGGGGCTTAACTTTGGAAGCATTTCCTCAAGGAGCGACATTGTATCGCACGTTGGATAGTATTGGATTTATTGTTATGGATATGGCGCAAGCATTGAAAAAGCCAAATTCGAGATTTAACTTTATTCTTAAAGAAAGTGATAATATTTTTATTCCAAAGCAAAAAGATTTAGTTAGAATTGCTGGAGCTACAAATGCTAAAGACTTATATCCAGAGAAATTATTTGCGAATAATAATATCATTGCCGTTCCGTATTATGAAGGAAGAAAAGCCAAGTATTATATTAATCAATATGCCGCCGGTGTATCCTCCTCTGGAGATATAAATAAAATTACGGTGGAACATGCAAATGGCAAAATTGAACGAACAAGAAATTATTTTTTCTTTAAGTCGTATCCTAATGTTTACAAGGGTTCCGTAATTAATGTAGGATATAAGGAAGTTAAAGCAGAAAAACTAAAGAAGGATCGAAAGGATGTTGATTGGGCTAAGGTAGTTGCAGATACCATTGCACAGGCCACCGCAATATTGTCTTTGATATTACTTATTGATAGACTGAATTAGACAAGTTTACTTTGAAATATTGTAAAATATTAAAATAATCATTGCAGGTTTCAACGGTCAAGCTTATTTTATCAAACTATTTTTTTGCAAGGATTCCCAGCAGTTAGGCATTCTCATTTATAGCAGCAACACCGGGTAAGATTTTACCTTCTAACATTTCAAGCATTGCGCCACCACCTGTGGATACAAAGCTCACTTGATCTTCCAATTCGTATTTATTAATTGCAGCTACTGAATCTCCACCTCCAATTAAAGAGAAAGCACCATTTTTTGTAGCTGCGGCCACTGCAAAAGCAATTTCTCGCGTACCCGTGGCGAAATTATCCATTTCAAAAACGCCCAGGGGTCCATTCCAAATGATAGTTTTTGATTTCTCAATTACATCCATATAAAGTCTTCTGGTTTTAGGACCAATATCAAGTCCCATAAAATCTTTTTTAATGAATGCATCAGTGGTAATTTCAATTTCCGTATTATTATTAAACTCTTTGCCAATTACAGAATCTGTTGGCAATAAAAGTTGCATATTCTTTTTTCTTGCTTTTGTAATCAGCTCAAGAGCTAAATCTTTTTTTTCAGATTCGCATAAAGAGGTTCCAATGGAAAATCCTTGAGCAGAAAGGAATGTATAGGCCATCCCACCACCTATTAATATGGTGTCACATAAATCGATTAAACTGGAGATCAATTCAATTTTATCAGAAACTTTAGCTCCCCCGATGATAGCAGTCATTGGTCTTGCAGGATTTTTTAAAACCCTGGCACCATTTTCAACTTCAGCTTTCATTAGAAATCCAAAAGCTTTATGCGCTGCATCAAAATACCGAGCAATCGTAGCGGTACTGCAATGTTCGCGGTGTGCTGAGCCAAATGCATCGTTTATATAGTATTCGCCCAGGGTAGATAATAATTTTGCCCATTCAGGATCTCCTTTTTCTTCTTGTTTGTAAAAACGGGTATTTTCTAATAATAGAATTTCACCTGAATTTAACTGGGCTATTTTTTTTAAACTATCTACTTCGGCACAATCTGTAGCAAAAAGAACTTTTTTGTTTAAAATTTCACCTAATTTATCTGCAATTGGTTCTAAAGAAAATTTAGTTTTATCAATACTTCCATCCTGATTTAATTCTTTCAAAGGCCTTCCTAAATGTGAAAGGATGATTACACAAGCGCCTTTATCCATTAGAAATTGGATTGTTGGGACTGATTTTAAAATTCTGGTATCATCTTGTATGATTCCATTTTTTATAGGGACGTTGAAATCGACACGAAGTATTACTTTTTTATTTTGAAGATTCCAATTTTCCATAATATTATTAGCTAAGAGAAGAAAATTTATTACACATGTCAGCAAGTCTGGCTGAATAACCAGCTTCATTATCATACCATGCAACAACTTTTACAAAATCCCCATTAATCTCTGTCATTTCAGAATCAAAGATAGCACTATGTGGATTTCCTATAATATCTGTAGAAACTAAAGCATCCTCAGAGTATTCCAGAATTGTTTTTAATTGGTTATTCGCTAGTGATTTAAAATGAGCGTTAATGATTTCTTTTGATACCGGTTTATCCAATTTACAAATCATTTCTATAAGGGAACCTGTAATCACAGGGACCCGATAGGAGGAAGCTATTAATTTTCCTTTTATTGGAGGATATACAGTTTCAACAGATTTAGCAGCGCCTGTAGTTGTTGGAACAATATTTATAGAAGCTGCCCTTGCCCTTCTTAAATCTTTGTGAGGTGCATCTTGTAATCTTTGATCTTGGGTAAATGCATGGATAGTATTCATACTTGCAAACGATATTCCAAAACCTTCATGTAGTGCTTTGATAACATTTGCCAGACAGTTTGTGGTGCAAGAAGCATTTGAAATAATAGCGATATCATAAGTTAATTGAGAATCGTTAACTCCAAGAACAAAAGTAGGAATGGAGGAATCTTTAGGTGGGGCAGAAAGGATGACTTTTTTTGCACCTGCTGTAAGGTGGGCTTGAGCGGTATCATGGCTTAAATAGATACCTGTGCATTCCAATACAATATCTATTTCTAAATCTTTCCAGGGTAGTTGCAAAGGATCTTTGATCATCAAAGCCCTTATTTCTTTGCCATTAATTATGATAGATTGGTCATTATGGGAAACAGTACCATTAAATTTTCGATGGGCTGAATCAAATTTGAATAGATGGGCCAATGTTTGGATGTCGGTAAGATCATTAATGGCTACTACTTCCAGTTCAGGAAATTTAAGTAACTGCCTGAGTGTCAATCGTCCAATTCGACCAAATCCATTTATTGCTATTCTTTTCATTTTTAGATATATTCTTGCAAATTAAATAGATTAAAGCCAAAAAAGTTTAATCAATTAGAAAAGCACGATCAGTTTGAGGCATTTTTTTAAGGTAAAGCGCATGTGACCAGGGGTTAGGACACCAGATTTTCATTCTGGTAAGAGGGGTTCCCTGCCTGACTGCCAAGACATAATTCACTAAAAAAAATTTAATAATATCAGGCAGGCAGGGATTCCCTGAAACGAATAAATAAATTTAAGATTTTGATTTATTTTCGATAATGATTGTAAGTGTGTACATTTTGCTTAGTTTAAAAGATGGATCAAGGTATGTCGGGATGAGCCAGAATGCAGAAAGGCGATTAGAAGAGCATAATAGTGGAAAAAATCGATATACAAAAGGTCATTTGCCATGGAAAATAATATATATTGAAGAGGTTGAATCATGGGAAGCAGGAAGAGTACGAGAAAAATATTTTAAGACGAGCGCGGGTCGAATATATTTGGATAGGAAGTTAAAAGGGAACCATAATTAAATTTGAAAGAAAAAGCCAAAATCAAAAGGGGAGCTGATAAAGTTGATTAAAGATTTAAGAAGATCTTGGAGAGCTACATAAAGAAAATAGAAAAAGCATAAAAAAGACGAAGTATATTCCAAAGGTATTTATCTTTGCCTCTCTTTTTAAAGAAAAGGCCCGTTCGTCTAGGGGTTAGGACACCAGATTTTCATTCTGGTAAGAGGGGTTCCCTGCCTGACTGCCAAGAAATAATTCACTAAAAAAAAATTAATAATATCAGGCAGGCAGGGATTCCCTGAAACGAATAAATAAATTTAAGGTTTTGATTTATTTTCGATAATGATTGTAAGTGTGTACATTTTGCTTAGTTTAAAAGATGGATCAAGGTATGTCGGGATGAGCCAGAATGCAGAAAGGCGATTAGAAGAGCATAATAGTGGAAAAAATCGATATACAAAAGGTCATTTGCCATGGAAAATAATATATATTGAAGAGGTTGAATCATGGGAAGCAGGAAGAGTACGAGAAAAATATTTTAAGACGAGCGCGGGTCGAATATATTTGGATAGGAAGTTAAAAGGGAACCATAATTAAATTTGAAAGAAAAAGCCAAAATCAAAAGGGGAGCTGATAAAGTTGATTAAAGATTTAAGAAGATCTTGGAGAGCTACATAAAGAAAATAGAAAAAGCATAAAAAAGACGAAGTATATTCCAAAGGTATTTATCTTTGCCTCTCTTTTTAAAGAAAAGGCCCGTTCGTCTAGGGGTTAGGACACCAGATTTTCATTCTGGTAAGAGGGGTTCGATTCCCCTACGGGCTACTTGAAAAAAACACTAAACCCTTGTAAATCAATATTTACAAGGGTTTTTTAATTTACGGGGGAGCTGTATGGGGACAGGTTTGGGACTGTAAACTATTTTGTGTTTGATGGAAAAGAAAACAGTTTCCCATATTTCAACGGAACAGATCCGATAACCAAATCTAGGATCTAAATGCCGTTGAATTGTGGGAAACATACCGGTAAAAACAAATTGATTTTTTAGTTTTAACTGGTGATGGTTTGGCGGTTCAGCGTCTAAGCAAAATACAGGCTGCATAAATCCTTGTAAGTTGCTGATTTATAATAATTTTTTATTTTAAATCTCCATTTTCAAGATTTCAACATGCATTTGCCTATCTGACGAGTGTTACATCACCCGCTTTTAATTTTCTTTTAGAACCTTTTATCTGATATTGAATGTGATATGCGAAAACTCCTGGATTCATATTTTGAGATTGAAATTTTCCATTCCAGCCATTGTCTTTGTTCAGCGTTTCAAAAACTAAATTTCCAAATCGATCAAAAATTTGTAATTTATAAAATTCAACTTGATCGCATTTGAAAGTTGGAAGAAATAGATCATTGATTTGATCTCCATTAGGTGAAAAAACATTCGGCACAAAAAGGTCATTGTTTAATTGCAATCCAGCTATATTTAGAAAAGCAGGCTCAACACAAGGGTCCAATGAGCTAATTGTAAAATGGATTGGAACGGTAGTAATTATTTTAACTTTTTGACACAGTGTGTCCAGACATTCAATAAAAGCATTCGGTGTCCAGATATATTTTGATGCGCCTGTAGCTGAAAATATAAACTCATTGCATTGGGCGAATAAAGTATCCTGATGCAACTCTATATTTAATTTAGGGATTATATGGATGGTTAAACTGTCTGTGTAATAATTACAATCGTCTTTTGAATGCAAATACACAATGTCATCTCCAATGCTGTTAGAATAATATGTTGTAATGAGTTGATTTGGATTTTCGAAATAGCCATATTTTGATTCCCACGAAAGATTTGAAATCCCATTATAACTACCCTGTAATACAATACGTTCACCTTGACAAATGCTGGTATCATTGCCTGCCTTCAATGTATTAAGGGTACTTTTTGTGATGGCTAGTTCAATTTGAATCAAACTATCACAACCATTCATATTTAATAAATATTGTTTGTATTCGCCACTCTGTAAATATTTAATTGAATTAATAATGATGCTATCACATCCCGAACGGAAAAGTGTTGAACTTGAACTTTTTAATATTTTAAGATTAATTTGGAGCATACTATCACAATGATCCACATTCGTAAGTGTTTGTAAATAGTTACCAGATTGAGTATAAGAAACACCATTTATTTTTGTAGAATCACAGCTATTTATTGCAATCGATGAAGCATTGCTTTTTAATAGTCTTAGCTCAATATTTAGAATGCTATCACATTGATTTGAATTTTTTAATGTTTGTTTATAAAATCCAGATTGGGTATAAATGGTTCCATTTATTATAGCAGAATCGCAAGCATTCATTTCAAGTTTTGAATTACTATTTTTCAAAACGTTTAGCTGAATGGTAAGGATGCTATCACAGTGGTTGGTATTTGTTAGGATTTGGGTATATATGCCGGATTGTATGTAGCGAATTCCATTAATTGAAGTGGAATCACACACAGTCATCATTAAGGTAGTTGCAGTACTTGCCTCTTTAATATGAATCGTATCTATTTTAATACTATTACATTCTTCAACTTTCACCCAGTAAGTTCCTGGCTTCGTAATTATTATATCTTGTTTTACCGTCCCATCAGACCAGATCACCTGCGGATAATTTACAAAGAGTTTTAAGTTAAATGGCGAACAAAGAACTGTATCGCTTCCAAGCAAATCCGATCTATTTTCGATTGTTTTATTTCTAAAAAACAAGGCTGTATTTTGTAAGCTCAAATTGCATAAAGAACCAGCATTTAAATTCAGGTAATTGTCAATAAAATTACATGCGACTCCAGGCGAGTCGGGTTTAATTATAGCAGCAATTTGTTTTGCATTTGGTTTGGCTATATAAATTATTTTATCTGGTCCTTCTACAATCTGCCCATATAAGTAATTCCCAAGTTTGTCAATTAGTGGAGTATTAATTTTGTTTGCAAGATCATATTGATAAACGCCGGAATTCCCATAAAAATATGAGTAATATAAGCTTTTGTCATTCGGTGAAAAGGCGATGCCATATAAATGTTTGAATAATTCAATTTGATTTAGATTACTGGCTTTTCCAGATAGCGTGTCAAAATCCATAATCCAGATACCATTATTCACATCTAAGGATGAAGAATAAGCAATTTGGTCTTTTCTATGATTAGCAACAATAAAGCCAACCTGGGCAGAATAAATATCACCAAATTTGCTTGTGACCGGTGTAATATCTATGCCATTTCCATCGAGTTTAAAGCAGTGTATGGTATTTACAAAATGTTCTGAACAAAGGATCCAATATTCTGAACCGTTTTTTAATGGGATCGCAGTGATTCTTTCAGAATAATTGCCCGGAATTTGGATATTCTTCATGGTAGAAATAACATCACCAAAACCATTATCAAGACACAAATCGACCAAGGAATAACGCAGGTTTCCTTTAAATTGTGGATTCATTTCATCGGCAGTTTGAAAAATGTAAAATTGACTTGCAGAAGCAGGATTTTGAATTACCAAAGGCGCTTGCGCACTTGATCCTCCATTGCAAATCAATCCACTACCATTTGGCATGGCAATTTTATTTTTATTGTAAACCGTATTATTTGAAACTAAGAATAATAAATTTCCAAAAGAATCTGTGACTGTAGTCCCACCTTCCGAAGTAAATATAATGCCCGTACTAATAGGTAATGCTGGCACATTTTTAAAATCGATTCCTGCATTTTCTCCAAACATCCATAATTTTGAAGTTCCTTGTGAGTAAATAACGAATGTAAATAATTGAAGTGAAAAAATGATAACTGCAATGCGAATTTTCAAAATTTGCATTTTAGCATGAATAGGGTAGAAAAAACAAAACAAGTTCATTCTAATTGTTTGAATTGGCAACAACTAAATGTAAATATAAGAGATTTTAATTGGTAAAGCATTAAGATAGAATTAAATTATGCTTCCTATGGATTTAGATTGGTTATACATTTGGAGCTTGTTTTATTCTGGGAATTTAATATTTAGCAGACCCTACATTATATTGACGAATATAGTTTTTTACAAATTAAGTGAGCATTTTAAAGCAGGTTCTGTATTCCGATTTGAGTGGAATACGGACTTCAATATTAATTTGAGAATTAAATCGAAATTGTCCTTTAAATTTTTAAGTTCAATTGCTGGCGAGTTTTTGCCAATTTATAGATGTATTCTATTTTAAAATCAAAACCTCAATTTGTGTATTAGAATTGAATTTTTGATTTCACTTTCTGGTTAGACGAATGATAGGACAAATCATCTCTTCAAGAGAAATGCCACCATGTTGAAACGTATTTTTGAAATAATTTAAATAGTAATTGTAGTTGTTTGGGTAAAGGAAATAGTTATTTTCTTTTGCGAATATAAAAGTTGATGATAAATTGGGTCTTGGTAATCCAACTTTATTTGGATCTTTTATCTCAAGCACATCTTTCTTTTCATAATTCAAATTTTTACCTACTTTATATCTTAAGTTGGAAGTAGTTTCTCTATCGGCTATTACTTTGCTAGGATCTTTTACTCTAATGGTACCATGATCTGTAGCAATAATTAATTGAAATTTTTGAGTGCTTATTTTTTGTAGAGCAGCCCATAAAGGGGAATGAATAAACCAGCTTTTAGTTAGGGAGCGATATGCCGTTTCATCTGAGGCAAGTTCTTTTAGAACTTCCATTTCAGTACGGGCATGTGACATCATATCGATAAAATTATATACGATAACGGTTAACTGGTTTTGTAAAAAATTGTGAGCAGTATCTACTAAGTTTTTACCATGACTTGAGTTTGTTATTTTTAGATATTCAAATTTTATTTCTTTTCGAATCGTTCGTTTTAATTGGCCCGCCAGCAAATCTGGTTCTTTCAAATTTTTACCACCTTCTTCATTATCATTTAACCACCAATCCGGATAAAATTTCTCAATCTCTGAAGGAAGCATTCCTGCAAAAATTGCATTCCGACTATATTGCGTAGTGGTAGGTAATATGCTATAAAAATAATCCTCTTCTTCTACATTAAATAATTCTGTAATCGTAGGTTCAATAATTTTCCATTGGTCATAACGCAAATTATCCAATAAGATAAAAACCGTTGGCAGATCATCTTTTAAATGTGGAAATACTTTTTGTAACATCAATTGATGTGACCAACAGGGTTGTTGAATGGAAGTATTTTCAAACCATTTCAAATAATTTTGAACAATAAATTTTGAAAATTCTGAATTTGCTTCTTTTTTTTGATTCCCTAGGATTTCCTGCATTTCGGAAGAAGCATTCTGATCAAATTTTAATTCCCATTGAATTAATTTTCGGTAAATATCTACCCATTGAATATAACCTGGGTTGCTATTGATTTCCATAAATAAATCGCGAAATGCAATCTGATAATCCATCGTTGTTTTTTCAGAAATCAAGCGCTTATTATCAATTAATTTTTTAATAGTAAGCACTAATTGGTTTGGATTTACAGGTTTAATTAAATAATCTGCAATTTCGGCTCCAATGGCTTCTTCCATAATATTTTCCGCTTCGTTTTTAGTAACCATTACTACCGGTTGCGAAATTCCTTTCTGTCGTAATCTTGACAAGGTTTCTAATCCGGTAATTCCGGGCATACTTTCATCCAAAAAAATAAAGGTCATATCCATTTGGATTTTTTGTAATAATATCAAGTACATCATGACCATTGGTGGTGGTTTCAACATGGTATCCTTTCTTTTCTAAGAAGAATAATTGAGGTTTTAGAAGATCTATTTCATCATCTGCCCATAGAATCCTGATTTTATCCATAAATTTGACGGTCTTTGCTAATTAACGATGGGCTGCGAAATTAAAGTATTCTAAATACAACCAGTGTCTACAATTAAAATATTTAATGATCCGATTTATGGATTTATACAGGTTCCTAACGGGATTTTGATAGAATTAATAGATCATCCCTGGTTTCAACGATTGAGACGCATTAAACAGTTAGGTTTAAGTCATTTTGTTTATCCTGGGGCTGTTCATACAAGATTTCATCATGCATTAGGTGCTTTTCACCTCATGACAAAATCCCTGGAAATCCTAAAGCTAAAGGGACAAATCATTTCACAGGAAGAATTTGAAGCTGCTCAAATTGCAGCACTTTTACATGATATTGGACATGGTCCTTTTTCTCATGTATTAGAACATAGTCTTGTGCCTGTAGATCATGAGGTATTAACGGTGTTAATAATGAAAGAGCTGAATTTGCAATTTCAAGGTAAGTTGCAACTTGCACTCGATATATTTCAGGGGTTCTATTCAAGGCCATTTTTTTATCAGTTGGTAGCAAGCCAATTAGATGTAGACCGGATGGATTATTTGAATCGCGATAGCTTTTATTCAGGCGTTGTGGAAGGTACTATCGGAAATGATCGAATTTTATCCATGATGGATGTTGCAGATGAACAATTAATCTTTGAGGAAAAAGCAGCATTATCCATTGAGAATTACCTGGCCGCAAGACGATTAATGTATTGGCAAGTGTATATGCATAAAACATCCCTGGTTGCTGAGCATATGTTGCAGGTATTATTGGTATCCTGCAAAACCCTTAAAATTGATCCGGTTCACACCACAGGTTTATCTTATTTTATGCAATTGCCACAAAGTTTCAATATCGATAATAATGCAACAGAACTATTAAAGTATTATCAAAAAATTGATGATACGGATATTGAATTATTATTAAAGCAATGTGTAGATTCCAACAATGAATTTGTTTCATATCTTTCAAGTTGCCTGTTGTCCAGAAAGTTTTTTAAAAATATTTTGTCTAATGAACATTTTGATCTTGATTGGATTAAAGAATTACGAACAAAAACAAAACATTTATTTAATTTAGATATTATTGATTCCAAGCTTTTGGTTTCGGAAAACGAGTTATCATTTTCTGCATATGAACTTGGAGATTCTGAAGTCAAAATCCGGACAAAAAACAATACCGTTAAAAGACTTTCAGAAATTATTGCCATTGACTATTTTACCAGAAGGGAAGTTAAATATTTTCTAACGATACCTAAAGAACTGGATTCAGAGACTGTTCTCCAGGCTCAATAAAGGATCTCTTGTAAAGTAAATAAAGTGAATGAAAGTTAAGAATTTTCAATCCCTTTTAAGTTTCAAATATCTGCCATGATACTTTGTATTTAAACTTAGCGTTTATATCCAGAATCGTAAAGTAACCTGACTGTATTCAGAGTGAAAGGCTTTTATCTTGTTTTTTAATAGAAACAATTTATTGCAATTTATATTGTAAGCAATTAAATCTTAAAAAATAATAGAGAATCGGCAATACTAAGTATATTATTAAAAAAATATTGGCAAATTCTAGATTTAGACGAAGCTTAATTTAATGAAGGGTCAATAGGGAGAGATCCTGTATTTATTCGATTATTGAATTGATGGTATTTATCAGAATCGCAAATAAATCTGATTTTAGTTCCAAAAATAGTATTGGTCTGAAGAATAATTTTAACCCTTATAAATCCAAATAGAGGAAAAGATTTTACCTTTTTTATTTGTGAGATTGGTATTTTAATAGTTTTAAAAAAATTGGTTACATATAGGAAATCATGATCCATTTCGACCCGTTTCAGTTTTGTAAGGCTGTGATAAATTAAGAATCCAAAGACTACGAAAAATAGCAGTATTATTATCCGAATTAAATTTGGATTACTAAAAGGTAAATCTTCATCACTTGTGAATAAAAAAAACAAGGTAAAACACCCGAAGAACATATACCAAAATACAGGTATAAAAATTGATAATCCGAGTGTAAGTGAAGATGAAATCCTGATCATGGATTAGTTTCAATTTCTTTTGGATAATTGTGGGCGGCAATATGGATACTGATCTCGTATAATAAAAGCAATGGGAATGTAACGACAAGCATGGAGGTTACATCAGGAGGTGTAATAATCGCTGCAATAATTGCGATTGCAACGATTGCTTGTCGCCGGTAGGTGCGCATAAACCCTGGGCCCATAATGCCCAATTTTGCCAGGAAATAAACCACTAAAGGCAATTCAAAAACAAGTCCGGTAGCCATAGTATACATGGTCATGGCATCAACATAAGAACTTAAAGTGGCAGTGCTTTCTACCAAATCGCTAACAGCATAGGAGGCTAAAAAAGCAATTGAAAATGGAGCCAATACATAATATCCGAAGAGGACCCCTAAAAGGAATAATACTGTGCACCAAAAGATGACTCCGGAAGTTGCTTTTACTTCTTTATCATAAAGACCTGGCTTTACGAATTTCCAAAATTCTCTAAAAACTAATGGAAATGCCAATATGAGACCCATGAAAAAACTGACTTGCAGATGTACCATTAATTGTTCACTTAATTCTCTTGTAAACAGTTTAACGTTATTCGGACTAATACAGGTCAATTCTGATAAATTACAAAAAAACCGGTAGGTTATAAAATCTGGATGCAGGGGTCCCAGGATGACCGTATCAATGACAAACTTCTTTTGTGTAAATACAAAGATTGCAGCAATTGTTATATAAGCAGCAGATTTGAAGAGATGAGAGCGCAACGCATCAATATGATCCAGAAAACTCATTTCTGTTTCCGTTGAATTTTCTGCCTTGTTTTTAAAAAATTTGGATAGCATGCTCAATATAAAGAGATCACAAAGCTAAGTATAAATTTGTGTATTGGATTTTGACCCGTTCTAAAAAAGATCGTTTAATCCTGATGGGAATGTCTAATTTTGAGGCACTATGTTGCGAATCACAGGATTTCTATTTATTTTACCCTTATTTCTAATGGGACAACAAAGGCAAAAATTGCACTTTGACTTTAATTCTTGCAGTTTATTGGAGAAAAATCAGGCTACCGCTGCGATTTTAGCTAAAAATCCATCTGTTTGTAAATGTGGACTGGAGCAAGATGCAATAGAGCTTAATAACCAAAGTTTAACACTCCCAAATACAATTGATACCTTCTTTTATAGCGATTTCTCTCTTGGATTTTCAATTGCTATTGAATCCGGCTCTGGAAATTTAGATATCCTTTCTAAAATGACAAACTGTAATGCAGATACCTCATTTTATATTATCTATCAGTCTAGTGACTCAAGTTTTGTTTGTACGATGCAGCAAGGATTTGATAAAATCGTCCAATTGGTTGGGAAAGCAGACCCTTCAAAGTGTTGGCAGCAAGTTTTTATTACCCGGACATTGGGCTTTTTTCGTTTATTTATAAATGGAGAACTAAAAGATGAACAAAGTGAAAATTTTGTACTTCGTTTAAATAACAATGTACCCATTCGTTTCAATCAATCGCCCTGTAATTTCGTTACCCGAATTCAGGCATTATTAGATCAATTGATACTTGCAAATTATAGTATGAATAGTTCTGAAATTAAATCGGAAATAATTTTACAAGATGAAATTTTGACATCAGATACCTTGATTTTCTTAGGCGCATCGGTAGCTATTAGAGCTTTGAGCAATTGTCCGGGTCTAGTGCAATGGACACCTGTTTCTGGATTGTCTAATGCCATGATATTAAACCCAATAGCAAGTCCAATTCAACAAACAAAATATTTTTTTAGAGCTATCCATGGTTTTTGTAATGCTACCGATAGTTTATTGATTAAAGTGATTGATACTTCAAAAATTGATTGTTCTAATTTAAAATTACCAACAGCATTTACTCCAAATCAAGATCAACTGAATGACAAGTTTTTTATATCAAATAATTATATTATTGATCAACTCAATTATTTTGATATCATGGATCGGAACGGAAGTGTTATGTCCCGTTTTACAAATCCGAAAGAAACCTGGGACGGAACTTGGAATGGAAAGGAACTTATGCCTGGAACTTATTATTATAGAATAGCCTATACATGCAAAGGTCAGGAATACAAAACTAAAGGCAGTTTTTTTCTGATGAAGTAAAAATTTAGTTACAAACGGTCACCTGCAAATTATCTTAATATATTTATATCCCCCCTATAGATAATGGAGTTTCCATCTTGAAATACAACGTCAATAATGTATACAAATACACCGGGATTCATTAAATCTCCAGTATTTCCAAATCGACCATTCCAGGTATTTATAGAACCGGCACTCACATCCGGATTTTCTAATAAATATACTTTATTTCCCCACCGATCAAAAATTTGTAATGATCGAATTGCTTTTACGCCTGCTCCAAAACTAAGCGTGAAAAAATCATTAATGTTGTCACCATTTGGTGAAAAAACATTTGGAGCATAAAATTTTCTTGTATTCCGAACTATAATTGTGACTTTATCGGTTGCTTCACATCCGTTTTCATCAATTACAGTAAGGATGTAAACTGTATTTCGGTTTGGAACTACATACGAACTCGTGCTTTGAGGATTGCGAACAGTGCTTATTGGAGTCCAAATAATGGAATCTATGATTGCACTACTACTTAATTTGCCATCCAGAAAAAGGCTATCGCCTAATTGTATAGAATCCGTATCAAAACCAAAATCCAGGCTTAGAAAATTATTTGGATTGGTGACTATAATATTAGTATCAATAAAACAATTATTTTTATCATATATCCGAATTGAATAATTGCCTGAAAAAAGTGGTACTAATTCCGCTAATGCATTGGGAGCACTGTTATTGATAGTAAATCTATAATTCGGTCCACTACCTCCTGATGCCTGTAAAACAGAAAATAAAATCTGATCATTAGCACATTTAGGCGTATCGATTGCGGTAAGTGTATATGTTATTGGAGACGGTTCTTTGATTGTATAACTTGCACTTCCTGTACATCCTTTTACATCTGTAACTTGAAGTATATAATTTCCAGATGGTAAATTTGTTGCCACAGAATCCTGGTTAATATTCGGTATCCAGTTGAATATTCCTTTTCCACTATTTCCACCTGTCCATGCGGTTGTAATTCGACCATCATTTTTACCTGAACAGGTAATATCTAGTGTCGATCCTAAGATTATATCAACTCTAATAGAATCCGGTTGACGTAAGCGAATAGAATCTATATAAATACAATTAAATTGATCTTTAATATTAATATGATACATTCCATCTCCAAGATTTGAAATGGTTGGAGCATTTATCATAGGATTTATCCAACAATACTGGTAAGGACCAGTCCCTCCTTTCGCTTTAATTGTAATTTGACCATCATTAGAGTTATAACATCTTGGTGCAGTTAAGACTAACGATGGAGTATCAATGGTAATAGGCACTGCGTTTGGAACATTGAAAAGCAAAGTGTCAGCACAGAATCCACAAGTTGCAATAACATATTGTGGTCCGGCACATAATTGGAAGGCCGTGTCAATTCTTGTAAAGACTTGTTCATTTGAAGACCAGGTAATTGAATTTATAGTATCCTGACAGTTTAAACTAACAATAGCAGATCCATCACAGGTTCCGGGTGTGGAACATGTAGGTGCAGTAACCTGGCTTAAAGTGATTCCAATTTTTGGGGGTTCTGTCAATACAAAACAAGTGTCAATAGGAGGGCAACCTCCCATATCTGTAATGGTTACACAATAAGTACCGGCTATCAAATTTGTATTTACTGAATTTTGTACATTATTATCCCAGGAATAAATAGGTGCACTTTGATTGCCCATCACATTGATGATGATAAATCCATCAGCTGCTCTATAGCATTGAGGATTTCTTATATTAAATGATGAAATTCTAAAAACATTTCCTGTGGCTTTAAGCTCGACTGAATCTATTGCACTGCAGCCATTTGCATCTGTTATCGTGACAATATACCATCCGGTAGAAAGCTTATTTAAAATGGCTGTACTTCCTGGAACATTCCATTTGAATTGATTGATTGGCGCTGATCCGGAAGTAAAAACTACTTCAACGCTACCTGTTGAATCACCCGGACAGGCACCAGGGTTTATAATTTTAAAACTGTCAATTCGAGGTCCGTTTGGTTGTGTAACTGTATAGGTTTTAGTGATTAAACATCCTTTGCTATCCGATAAAGTCAAGGTATAACTACCCTGTGATAATCCTGAAATTCGGGAAGTTGTATCCGTTGTGCTCCAATTAAATTTATAGGATGGAGTGCCTCCAAAACCACGTACATCAATAAATGCATCCTGGCCTGGTTGACAAGATTCTGTGGTGTCAATATTGTTTTCTATGATTTCAAGGCGTGTGGGTTCGGTAAGTAGGATGGTGTCAAGTCGTTTACAACCTCCATTATCTGTAATCTCCAAATAATACGTACCAGGTCTTAATTTTGGACTTCTGTAAGTATCAACTCCATTTTGACCACCGAAAATTGGCATATTATTTTGATTGGTTAACCGGAATGAACATGGAAGATTTAAAATTCCTTTCGAACTTATAAAGGAATGAATGACTCCGCTGTCACCGAAACAATTGATTGAATCAATAACCAATGAATCCAGGATATTTCCAGAAAATTTAACTTCAAAAAATTGGGTATCCCGACAACCTCGACAATCTTCAATGATTACAAATTGGTTGCCTGATAAACTGTCATTCATACTTACAGTATCACAATTATTTCGGATACTATTTTGGCTCCAGAAAAAACAATATCCTGTTATCGGACAAGGATTTCCGCCCCATGCACGAGCCGTTGCTTTTCCATCATTAATACAGGAAGCATCTTTATCAATGACTACTTGAGAAAATAAAGTGTCTGCAAACAATGTAAAACTATCTGTAGCCTGACATCCTAAAGTATCTCTCACAGTTACAGTATATGTACCTACTGGTAATTTTGTGATATTTGTGACGCCATAAGAATTGATCGGTCTCCAGCCAATAGTATAAGAACCGGAACCACCCGTAATCCGGATATTTATACTGCCATCGGATGTATTTGCGCAAGTAGGATTTTTTATGCCATTTGGAAAAACAGCAATTGGACTTGCTAAGCCAACAGTTATGTTTATCAAGGTATCTTTTAAATTTGCATCTGTAACCCGAATTTGATAATTGCCAGGAAATAAATTATTGTAAACTACTAAATCACCACTATTTGCTAAAATGTCTGTTTGTGTGGGTGGAAGACTTAATTTATCTACAGTATATGGGGGCATTCCACCAAAAGGTTTAATAGTTATACTGCCTGTGTTTGTAAAGGTTCCGCACGTATAAGTGATGACGCATAAATCGGTAGGTTGACCAATACAAATTTGATTATCTCCCGGATTAATTTCTTCAAAGCAATACTCATCTGCATTGCAATCAAGGATTTCATTAACAATAGGGGACCGATTAAAAAAAGTAACAGGCGTACAGGTTCCTGGCTCACCGATTAATTTGAATTTTATCATCAGTAAGGTGTCCCCGTCTTTTAATCCAGCACAATTTCCATTTGGATTCGCCCATAAAAAACGAACAATTTTACGGAGCGAATCAAAATTAATATTTGTTTGGTCTAATCCAACAAGCGTAGGATTTGTCCATTTATCCATCGGGGTTATTACTAATGGATCATACGCTAATGCAAATTGAACAGAAAGTACGGTATCAAATTTATAGACTTTAACAGGCACCCAAATACAATCTCCTTTAGGCGCATTTCCGCCAATAATATCAAATTGAACACATTTTTGGGAGCTCGCCAAGGAACTGAAAAGTGTAATTAGTACAAGGGTGTATAAAACTAATTTGGGTCTACATAGTATATTAAAAATCATCACAAGCCAGTTTTAAACCACAAAGATATTAAAAAAAAAATTATATGATTAGGATAGGTGGTCGGTATTAAGAACGTAAGATCTGGTATTTTCGTCTAAAACTCTGCTTTTTTGCTTAAAAATCAGGGTTTCCCCTGATAAAAATCCGGGTAAACCATGAGTCGCCAAAAGCATATGGAAGGTAAGAAATACCTGGGATGGGTCCCGTAAGGATTAGGTTGGCGATTTTTCCAGATTCAATACTGCCAACTTCTTGGGCTATTTCAAGGTTGTGCGCAGCATTAATTGTCATTGCCTGAATTGCTTCTTCAGGTGTCATTCTCATTTTAATACAGGCCAGACTTAATACAAATGACATATTTGAAGATGGAGATGTGCCCGGATTAAAATCACTCGCTAAAATCACACCGAGTCCTTGGTCGATCATACGTCGCGCAGGTGGATACTCAAGATTCATAAAAAAGGCTGCAGCAGGTAATAAAACCGGATGCGTATTCGTATCTTTTAATTTTTGAATTTCGTCATCATTACAAACTTCTAGATGGTCTACACTGACTGCATGATGTTTTAAAGCAATATCGATGCCTCCACTATGGGTAAATTGGTTTGTATGAATTCTAGCTTTTAAACCATGTTTTGTCGCTGCTTCAAGAATCTTATCAGTTTCATCCGGACTGTAGAAATTTTGTTCACAAAAAACATCGCAATAATCTGCTAAGTTATGTTTTTCAATTTCAGGGAGCATTTCATGGATGATCTGCTGTATATAAGCTTGATGGTCTTCTCTGAATTCAAGAGGAAAAGAATGAGCCCCTAAAAAGGTTGCTTTTATAGGAATTGGAAAATGTTGTTTTAATCGTTGAATAACCCTTAATATTTTAAGTTCATTTTCAGTATTTAATCCATATCCACTTTTTATTTCAATGGCACCAGTGCCTTTTTTTATAGCGAGCGTTAATCGCTGCGCAGATCGGTCATATAATTCATCTTCAGACAAGGCAGCTAATTTTTTCGCAGAATTTAATATGCCACCTCCTTTAGATGAAATTTCCTGATAAGTCAAGCCATGAATTCGGTCTACAAATTCCTGATTTCTCCAATCAGCAAAAACTAAATGTGTATGACAGTCAACAAAAGCAGGTAAAATATATCCACCCTGAGCATCCATGATTTCCCCCTTCCAAGATGGAAGCTCATCCATAGAACCAAATGATTTTATTTTTTCATTTTCAATTTCTAAAAAAGCATGTTCTATTTGTGGAAGGTTTGATAACTCTTTACCTTTCTTAAAAGGCACAGAAGTATGAGAAGCAAGTATTAGTTTCCCTATATTTTTAATGAGAAGAGAGGAAGCGGTCATTTTATTTTCGAGTAATCAAAATTCTGAAACTATAGAAATCTTCATTATATAAATTGTAGCATGAGGTATTTATGGTATTGTTTAAAGTTTGCCTCCATCTTGTTTCACAACACCATGAAAATTATTTTTAAGTAGGTATTCAAGAAATACTTCAGCTTCATCATTGGATTCAAATTGTCCGATTCTAACTTTGAAGGTAGATTTATTGTCCTTTGTTTCTTCAGCAATTTTAATTTCTTGTTTGAAATGAGAAATTAAGTTGATCGCTAAATTTTCAGCATTTTCTTTATTTGAGAAAACACCTGCCTGAATATAAAAAGAATTTTCTGAATTGTTTGTGTTTAAAGACTTGCTATCTGGAACTGGAATTTCACTATTAAGATCGCGTTCTTGATTTTCAAAATCTTCAGCATCTAAAAGCGGTAAATCAAGGGTAATGAGCGCATCCATGGAATCATTTTTATTTTGAATTGCAGCTTGTTCTTTTGCAGTTTTTAATTCCAGATGACCTTCTACCCAAGCTATGAAACTTTCAGCATTGAAAGATTCTTCTTTGCGAGAAAGTATTTTGCCAGAAGCTCTCATCAGAATGGTGGTCGGTAAGACTTCAATTTTGTATTCTTCTTTTAATTTCTTTTGTTCATCAATATCGACTTTATATAGAACAGCATGTTGTTCTAAGAATTTTTTCACAGCACTATTTTCAAATACTGTTTTTTCCATATGCCGACAAGGCATACACCATTTTGCAGTAAATTCCAATATGATAATTTTGTTTTCAAGCACTGCTTTTTGTTTGGCAGCGTTTAATGATTTTTCAGATAGACAGGAATTTGCATTTACTGAAATAGCCTGAATAAAGAGACTGATGCAAAGAAGTAGACATTTAATGGAAGAATTCATGTTTTTGAGTTTATAAGTTTATAATTGAGAATTCTCTTAATTCAGAACAAAAAGCAGTCCAGTTTTTTAATTATAATTTATTTATATATATAAAACACAAAAAAACAGCATAATACAATTTAAAATAATTTTTAATATGATAAACGATTTTAGTATAAATCGCTTTGTAGCTGTATATTTGCAGGGTCAAACAAGCATTCATGCACAGACTACGAGCAGCGATTACAGGAATACAAGGCTATGTTCCGGATTATATTTTGACTAATGCCGAGTTGGAAAAAATGGTAGACACCAATGATGAGTGGATTACTTCCCGCACTGGTATCAAGGAAAGACATATTCTTAAAGAACCTGGTAAAGGAGCTTCTGACATGGGTAAAATCATGGTAGAAAGATTGCTGGAAAAAACTGGAACATCGCCGGATGAAATCGAATTATTGATTTGTTGTACGGTAACCGGTGATATGGTATTTCCCGATACTGCAAATACGATTTGTTATAAGGTAGGAATTAAGAATGCATTTGGTTTTGATATTAATGCAGCCTGCTCAGGATTTTTGTTTGGATTGACTACGGCATCAAAATTTATTGAAAGCGGAACCCATAAGAAAATTATTGTAGTCGGTTTAGATGTAATGTCTTCCATAATCGATTACACAGATCGTGCAACCTGTATTATTTTTGGTGATGGCGGAGGTGCTGTTTTACTGGAAGCTAATACAGAGGGTAATGGAGTCATGGATAGTGTTTTTCATGGAGATGGGAGTGGAAGAGAATTTTTGCATATGAAAGCTGGTGGATCTCTGAAGCCGCCTAGTTTAGAAACCATTGCAAATAAAGAACATTATGTTTATCAGGATGGAAAACCTGTATTTAAAGCGGCAATTATTGGGATGGTAGATACCATTCAAGAGGTATTAAAAAGAAATCAGTTGACACTTCAAGATGTGGATTGGTTGGTGCCTCATCAAGCCAATGTGCGGATAATTAATGGAGTCGCAGATATGCTGGAATTTGATAAGTCCAAAGTAATGGTAAATATTCAAAAATATGGAAATACCACCTCCGGTACCTTGCCATTATGTTTATGGGAATGGGAATCTAAACTCAAAAAAGGAGATACTATTTTATTAACTGCATTTGGAGGCGGTTTTACCTGGGGTACCACCTATCTTAAATGGGCATATTAAATTAAATTGATGAACACAAGGCTTACGGAATTACTGGCTATCGAACATCCGATTCTGATGGCTCCAATGTTTTTAGTTTCTAATGTAAGCATGACCATCGCCGCGGCTAAAGCAGGTATTGCCGGTTGTATTCCGGCATTAAATTATAGAACAGATTCCGAATTTCGTACAGCATTATCGGAGTTGAATAATGCACAAATATGTTATGGTATTAATTTGATTGTGAATCGATCTAATTATTATTTTCCAGCTCAATTAAAAGCATGTCTTGAATTTAAAGTGCCATTTATAATTACGTCCTTAGGAAATCCAAAAAGTGTAATACAGGCATTTCAAAATACAAATACAAAAGTCTTTTGTGATGTTTCCAATCTCGAATATGCAAGAAAAGCTGCTTCCTTTCATCCAGATGGTTTAATTGCGGTGACAAATGAAGCGGGTGGGCATTTAGGCCCTGTTTCACCAAACATTTTAGTTCCGGAATTAATTAAGGAATTCCCGAATTTAATTATTATTTCAGCTGGAGGCGTAGGAGACCGTAAAAGTTTAGATGAGAAATTAGGACTTGGTGCAGATGGCGTTTCTGTTGGTAGTATTTTTATTGCTTCTAAAGAATCAGCAGTTTGTCAAGAATATAAACAAGCATGCGTTGATTTTGGGGCAAAGGATATTGTTACAACTACCAAATTAAGTGGTATTCCTTGTACTGTAATCAATACGCCTTATGTGCAACAAATTGGCACCAAACAAAATTGGTTACAAGCCATACTCAATAAAAATAAAACATTAAAAAAATGGTTTAAAATGCTCACCTACAAACGAGGGATGGACATCTTATCGAAGGCTGCTTTTGATGCTACCTATCAAAATGTATGGTGTGCAGGCACAACGATTGAGTACGTGAAGGAGATAAAACCTGTTAAAGAAATCGTAGACCAACTTTTAGGAAATCATTAAAGAGGAAGTTTTTACATTCCTATACAATGAAATCCATCAAAACTTGCCCTGATTAGAGTTCTTCACTGCAAGCTTATTTTAGCGAGAATTCTAATGATTTGGATTTGTTATATCGAATCAACTTCTCGGATTTACAGTATTTTTAACATCCATAGAATCATATCTTTCAGAAGCTTTAATTTTTTTCTTGCCTTTCGTTTGGGATGCTAATTTTATCGCTTCATAAGCATTAATAATTCCTCCACTCACAGAAAGTTCAGAAAACTTTAACTCTTTTTTAGTGCCTGGTTGCGTCACCATAATTTCCTGTGGACTCACACTTTTTACCAATATTTTTTTAACTTGTTTCGCAGTGAGTTCTGGGTAATAAGAACGAATTAAGGCAGCGACTCCGGCTGCTATCGGACTCGCCATGGAGGTTCCTTGAAGATTCGCGTATTGATTGCCAGGAACCGTTGAATATATTTGTACGCCCGGTGAAAATAAATCAACATTTTTTTTGCCATAGTTTGAAAAGCTGGCAACCATGTTTGGTGCTTCTTCAAATGATAATGCACCAACTTCCAACCAGTTTGGAGCTTTATTACATCCAAGGAATTTTTTCTTTGAATATTTCTTATTTGGAAAATTGGTAATTTTATCGTTGTCTGTGGCGGAATTACCTGCAGCATGAACCAATAATACATCTTTTTCAGCCGCATATTTTACGGCGGCATCAATAGCTTCTTTATTTGGAGAATTCCCTTTACCAAAACTCATATTAATAATGGAAGCTCCATTATCCACTGCATAACGAATTGCATTAGCTACATCTTTATCGCGTTCATCGCCATCTGGAACACATCGCACAGACATAATCCGCACATGATCTGCAATCCCTTCCATACCAAGATTATTTCCTCGTTGCGCTGCAACCAAACCAGCTACATGGGTTCCATGTGTGGCATCCGGTCCTTGAACATCATTGTTGCCATAATATTTTTCATTAACGTCTGCATAATTATCACCTACGATATCTCTGGGATTGAAATCAGGATTAAAAGAATATTCCAATTCCTTTGTGTAATGTTTTTTGCCTTGTTCAAAATCTTTTAAAATAAAAGATTTTAATTCTTCAACATTTTTATAATTGCTATCATCCATTAATATTTGTTTAGCAATTGCAATGCCCATGGATAAATTTTTTGAATCTCCTTCATCAATATTATCTATATTTTCAATACTTAATGGGCGATCACCCATCGCAGTCGACAAAGCATCTATAGCAGAAATAACTAATTTTTCTGATTGGGCTATATTATTCAAATTCGTTTGAGCACTTTTTCTCCGACTTTCAACATCCGTTTTGAATTTAATGAATTCATCGTATTCCTTTTTTTGATCTCCTGTTAGTTGATCCCTGTTGGCATGTTCGTATTTATAACGCATTTGTGCATACAATCTGGTTATTTCATAGGTATCGGGACCGATGTTTCCGTTTTTTCCACCAATGAAATTCCAGCCATGAATATCATCTATATAACCATTATTGTCATCATCTTTTAAATTGCTCGGTATTTCTTTTGGGTTCACCCACATTATATTTTTTAAATCCTCATGCTCTGCATCTACACCTGAATCCAGAATCGCAACTACGATTGTTTTAGATTTTTTTCCGTTTAATAACTCAGAATATGCCTTTTCTGATCCAACTCCATGTAAACCATCTTTGGATTTATCCAACTGATGCCAATTTAGAGGCAAGGCATCTTGGGCGAAAGAACTTGAAATGAAAGCAACAAATACGACTAAAAAGACTCCTATTTTTGATTTTGTAGAAAGGGACATAATTAACAGTTTACAATGTTTTGTAATAAATAAATGGTTCAATATCAAGAGTTAAAATTAATAATTTGCCTAAAAGTTTCAAAATAATTGTATTTTTGCATGGCTATTAGTAAAAGTAATTAGAATGAGAATAACTACTTTTTTCATATTATTGTTTTACGCATGCCATGGTTTAACGCAAAATGTAGACTTTGGATTATGTATTGGAGGCTCGAATTACAGTGGTGATTTAACTGAAAATGCAAATGCAGCTTTAAAACAAACGCATCCAAGCTTTGGGCTTCATGGAAGAGTTGAAATTGACCCAATGTTAAGTCTGCAACTTCAATATATGTATCTTGAAGTAAGCGGTGATGATAAATTAGCGATCCGTGCAGGGAACCGAGCGCGTAATCTTAATTTTAATTCAAAAATTCAGGAGCTTAGCTTTTTAGGACAAATTCAAGTTCTAAATATATTTTCAGAAAAAGCTAAAAGAATCAGCCCTTACCTCCAATTTGGTGTATCCGGATTTCATTTTAATCCAACAACAGAATTCAAAGGTAATACAGTGGAGCTTCAACCTTTAGGTACGGAAGGTCAAGGAATGCCAAATTATGAGCCAAGATATAAACTTACTAATTTTGCACTTTGTTTCGGATTGGGCGTCCGCTATTTTATAAGTAGTAAGTATTCTATAGCCTTGGATGCATTCGCAAGACAAACAAATACGGATTATCTGGATGATGCTTCTACCAATTATGTTGCTTATGAATTATTGCAAAACAATAATGGCAAAATGGCTGCAGATTTAGGAAATAAAATACTTGCAAAAAGCGGCACCAAACGTGCAAACCCTATTGATAAAGATTGGTATCAATCTTTATCAATCGTTATTTCTTACCATATTGGAAAAAAGTATCACTATCGCAATCCAAGTCTTCGCAAGAATCAAATTCTTTGTCCATTTTTTTAAATGGATGCACATCCTTTAGATCCGGAAGTAGTATTGCAGAAGTACTGGGGGTATTCTGAATTTCGAAATTTGCAAAAAGATATTATTCATTCTATATTGGAAGGAAGAGATACCATTGCCTTATTACCAACAGGTGGTGGGAAATCTATTTGTTACCAGGTCCCAGCACTTTGTTTGCCAGGTGTGTGTTTAGTAATCTCCCCATTAATTGCATTAATGCAAGATCAGGTATCCCGATTAAAAAATATAGGAATTGAGGCTGCGCATATTCATTCTGGGATGAAACGAAGAGACATTGAAACCGTATTTTTAAATGCAAAATATGGAAGCCTTAAATTATTATACATATCCCCGGAAAGACTAGAATCAAAAGAATCCAAGGATAACTTGGCATCCACGAATATCAGTTTTGTTGCTATCGATGAAGCGCATTGCATTGCACAATGGGGACATGATTTCAGACCTTCTTATTTGAAAATTGGGCAGCTAAGAGAATTCCTGAAAGTTCCATTTTTAGCTTTGACTGCAACAGCTACACCCTATGCAAAGCAAGAAATTGTTACACATCTTAAAATGCAAAATTGTGTATTCTTTGAAATGAGCTTCAAGCGGGATAATCTCTCCATTATAGTGAACGAAGACGAGCAAAAATTAGATAGTTTAGTTCATATACTAAAGAATCAAAAGGAGAGTGCTATAGTATATACTCGAAATCGAAGGCAGACTGTAGAGTTTGCAAAGTATCTCCAACTAAATAAGTTATCAGCTACATTTTATCACGCAGGTTTAGAGTCTCAAATACGATTTAAAACACAAGAAAAATGGCTTGCAAATGATACTAAAATTATAGTTGCCACAAATGCATTTGGAATGGGAATTGATAAGCCAGATGTTCGGGTAGTCATACACATGGATTTGCCGCAAGGAATTGAGGAATATTATCAAGAAGCAGGTAGAGCTGGAAGGGACCAAAAAAAATCATATGCAATTCTCTTGTATACACAGCAAGATATCGGTCGTTTGCAAAGTCAGTGGGATGATTTATTCCCACAAATTGAAGAGATTAAAACATGTTATAAATATCTGGGAATTTATTTTGACATTGCCGTCGGATCCGAAATGTTGGAGGCAAAGGAATTTGATATGATAGCGTTCTGTCAGAAATTCAGGCTGTCACCAGCGAGAATATTAAGTGCATTAAAAATCCTGGAACAAAGTGCTTATATAATTTTAACAGATTCCATTTTTGTAAGTTCAAGACTGCACATCACATGCTCCACAACAGTATTAAGCGGATATTTGAATCAGGATCCTGTAATTGACCAAATCATGCAATCCGTATTGAGAATGTATGAAGGCATTTTTTCTGCTCCGGTTTCTATTCAGGAAACTACAATATCAAAATTGTGCAATAAAGAGGTCGAAACGGTGATTTCTATACTGAACTATTTGCATAAAGAAGAAGTTTTGATTTACCAGGAATCAAAGAGTAAGCCACAAATTATATTTACAAATATTCGATTAAAAAGTAATGAAGTGGTTATTGACAAACCATGGTATGAGAAACGAAAAAATATTCTTAAGGAAAGGGTACAACAATTGATTCGTTTTATTGAAACAAAAAAATGTCGTCAGGCATTTATAAGTACTTATTTTGGACAAGATGATGATAGTGCTTGTGGTATATGTGATAATTGTTTGAGACTCAATTTGGGTAAAATAGATTCAAATACAAAATTATTATATCGAAAAAAAATCAAACTTGCTTTAAGCTCTGGAAATTTCCTATTTTACAGGGATTTATTAAAATTGTTTCCTTTTAACAAACGATTTTGGGTCGAAGAATTAATCCAGGAAATGTTGGCTGAAAATGAACTTATTCGGAATCAAGAACAAATTTATATTAATAGAGAAAAATAATAGTTTTGAAGCGAATTGTTATAACGGTGACTACAGATATTAGTTATGATCAGCGAGTGCAAAAAATTGCACAGAGCCTGCATGATTTTGGGTATCAAGTACAAGTAATTGGACGGAAAAAAGCGAATTCAAAAGGGATTGATTCCGAGTTTAAAACCAGACTAATTAATTGTTTTTTTTCTAGGTCCATTTTATTTTATGCAGAGTATAATGTGCGTTTATTTTTTATCCTGTTATTTTCTCGACTCGATGTAATTTGTTCTTGTGATTTGGATACTTTATTGGCAGGTGGATTCGTTTCAAAACTCAGAAATAAAAAATTAGTATTTGATGCTCATGAATATTTTGAAGAGTCCATAGAAATAATTGGTAATAAGAAGGTTCAGAAAACATGGGAAATGATTGCACGTATATGCATTCCTTGGACTCAGGATCGATATACGGTTTCTGAAAGTTTAGCAAAAATATTTAAACAAAAATATAGTTTTGATTTTGAACTCATTAGAAACCTGCCTATATTATTACAAATAGAGAATCCTATAACCAGAGATAAAATTATTTGGTACCAGGGCGCAGTAAATGAAGGAAGAGGTTTAGATCAAGTGATTGACTGGATGCAAAATTTAGATTCTTATGCACTTCATATTGCTGGTGATGGAGATATGGTAGATCAGTTAAAGGAGAAAACCAGAGCACTTCATTTAGAAAATCGGGTCATATTTTATGGGCGATTAGATTACCAACAATTAGTGGATAATGCGCGTTCGGCTTTTGTAGGTTTGGATTTGTTGGAGTCAAAAAGCCCCAGTTATTATTATTCATTAAGCAATAAGACATTTGATTATATGCATTCTGGATTGCCATCGATTCAAATGAATTTTCCAGAATATTTAAAAATTCAAGAAGAATTCCGCACTGGAATTTTGTTAAAAAAATTGGATAAGCAGAATTTTTTGAATGCAATCCAACAACTTGAAGATGAAAATTTTTATAATCAATGTGTTTTAGAATGTAAGCGTGCAGCGATTATTTATAACTGGGATCTGGAAGCAATTAAATTAAAGGAAATTTATAGTAAGCTTTGCAGTTAAGTAGTGTTATAGTGACTAATTATGTCTCTTGGTTTTTATTTTAAAGGGGTCAGGTGAAAAAGCTGCTTAATTTATTATTTTGGAGTAATTTATATACATTAACAGGAGGGCAAACTTTACAAGGGTTCATACCAGCAAGTTTTGAGATTTGGTATACCAATTTCAGATTCTTCTGATATGACCTTGCCATTGATCTTGAACATATATTTTTAATTTAGTAATTATGTATCAAACGAGTTTATTGGCTGCAAAATCAATTTAGAGAAATTATTAAACACAAAATTTTATACATAGTCGAAGGTTTAAAGTACGCACAAGAACAATTTTAATAAATCAGAATTAATAAATTGAATTGAAAAGAATTTAATCAAACAATGGTTTTATTTTCTTGATTTACTGTTTAATAGAGCCTTTATTATTCAAACAAATAGTTATATTTCTAATATATCCTTAGATTTACACCTTCAAATAAGTAACATTGGAACGGAATCGGGGATTTATATTACATGTCTTAAGTTATTCTTGGGTCTTATTCCTGATTGGTTTTGGCTTGTTAGCTTGGTTTCATGGCTTGGGATTAGATAGAAAGCTTAAAGAAAATACGGCTTTAGCGATTGAATTGAAACCAAACCTTTCCAATGAAGCTATGCTGAAATTCCAGAAATGGTTAACGGATCAAGCAGAACTTATTCCGGGTTCTTTGCAACACATTACTCAAGGGGATTACGCAAGCCTATTAGCGAATGAATTGGTAGGAGATAGTCTGGATCTTTCATTGAATAAACTGCTTCCTGAAATATTTATTTTTAAATTGAAGCAAGATTTTTTATCAAAAGATCGTTTAAAAGTTTTTGAAGAAAAGGTGTATTCACAAAATACTGTGCAAAATTTTAGTTTTCAAAATGAATTGACGAGTGATTTGAGTAAATCTGTTGAGCGTATTCGTATAGGATTCCTTGCAATGACCTTATTATTTGTCCTTGTTGGATTTTTAATTAGCGATTACCTGGCTCAGGTTTTTGTCGATTCCAGGACTGCCATTATTAAAAACTGGAATGAATTGGGAGCTACAGAAGAGAAAATTTTAGCACCCTATCTGAAACGGGTGATTTATTTAGCTTTAGCGAGTGCTTGCTTGAGTGTATGTATGCTTGGCCTTATCGTATTGTTGAGCTATTATTTGGTACCTTGGACTGCATCCTGGTTGGAAACAAAAAAATTTTTGTGGGTAATGTGCATTTTATTGATTTTAGGGCCAACTTTGCAGTACGTTTTAGTTAAACGAAAAATACAATTATTGATAAACTAGTTTTTATGAGTGAATCAAAGCAAAAAAAATCGAAAACATTTGCAGCTCCTGTGAATTTACAAGAAAGGACTGTATCTGAAAAGACAAAAGGCCCAAAAGTTATCTACGAAATGACGTATGGCAAACCACAGTTTAAATGGATGTTGATTGGAATCGGATTTATTGCACTTGGTATGATCTTAATGTCTGGAGGTTGGATGCCAAATCCAGATGTTTGGGACGAAAGTATCATTTATAGTCCTCGTCGGCTGGTCTTAGCTCCAATAAGTATCACTATAGGCTTGGCCTTACAAATTTATGCGATTTTTAAATTTGATTAATGCAATACCTTCTTTGGTATCATATAATCGTTGGCGTATTATACTCTATAAGCTTTCTATATACTCATTCGCTTGATTTTAACAGCTTTAAATTTAGACCAAATTGATTTTTGGGAAGGTTCTGTTTTATTAGTGGACAAGCCCTATGGTTATACTTCCTTTAATGTTGTATACGAAATAAAAAAGGCCATCTGTCGGGAAAGCCGACGGAAGCTTAAAATTGGCCATGCAGGTACATTAGACCCATTGGCAACCGGATTGCTAATTTTGTGTACAGGTAAACTCACAAAAGAAATTGATCAATACCAGGCGAAAATTAAAAAATATACGGGTGCTTTGACACTAGGGGCTACCCGTCCAACATTCGACAAAGAATCAGAAATAGATCAGAATTATGAGGTTTCTCATATTCAAAAAGAGGATATGGAGAACGTTAGACTTAGTTTTTTAGGAGAACAAATGATGACTCCTCCAATCCATTCTGCAGTTAAAGTTGGAGGCAAAAGGGCTTATGAGTTAGCCCGTCAAGGCAAGGAACCAATTTTAAATCCTAAAGCAATCATCATTGAAGACTTTCAAATTGACTGTCAGCATTTTCCTGAAATTCATTTTGAAGTTACTTGTAGTAAAGGAACCTATATTAGGTCATTGGCTTCCGAATTTGGTAAAAGGCTAAATAGTGGTGCTTATCTTTCTTTTCTAAGAAGGGAGGCAATCGGAGAATATTCAGTACAGGATGCCTGGAATTTGCAAGAGCTTAAAAAATTTCTTAACCATTCGAGAGAACGTTAATTGCGCTCAATCGTTATAACTTTGTTTATTTATAAAAATTATGTCCATCGAAGTCCGGCAACTAAGTAAAGTTTATGGAGAACAGAATGCAGTAGATAATATAAGTTTTACTGCCCGGAAAGGTGAAATTCTAGGATTTTTAGGACCCAATGGAGCTGGGAAAACAACCACTATGAAAATGATTTGTGGGTATTTACCTCCAACACATGGGACTATCAATGTATGTGGACTTAATGTCATAGACAACCCAAGAGAAGCAAAACGCATGTTAGGTTATTTGCCGGAACATAATCCTTTATATAAAGATATGTTTGTGCGAGAATATCTCCGGTTTTTTGCCGATTTATTGAAACTTAAGAATGCGGCTTCAAGAGTAGATGAATTAATTGAAATGACTGGGTTGACAAAGGAGCAAAATAAACTTATAGGATCTTTATCAAAAGGTTACCGACAACGGGTCGGTTTAAGTCAGGCACTTATACAGGATCCTGAAGTTTTAGTGTTGGATGAACCAACAAGTGGATTAGATCCAAATCAATTAGTTGAAATCCGGCAACTAATAAAATCAATAGGATCCCAAAAAACCCTGGTTTTTTCTACCCATATTATGCAAGAAGTTCAAGCACTTTGCGATCGGGTTTTGATTATAAATAAAGGCAAGCTTATTGCAGATGATACGATTCAATCTTTAATGAAGCAAGTTTCCAATAAACGAATAATTAGCGTTGAATTTTCAAATGCAATTCAAATTAAAGATCTTCAAAATATTCAATTTGTAGAAGAAGTAAAAGCCTTAGGTGGGGGGAAATATCATTTAATTTCAGCTCCAGACAAGGATATCAGAGAAGGCTTATTTAAGTTGTCATCACAAAATTCATGGACTATTAAAGAATTGAAAGAAGAAAAATCAAGTGTGGAAGAAGTATTTAATGTGTTAACAAAAAATGCAGATTGATGTGGACCATACTTAAAAAGGAAGTGAGTAGTTTTTTTAGCAGCCTGATTGGGTATGTGGTAATAGGATTATTTGTGTTGATTCTGGGTTTAATTATGTGGGTTTTTCCAGATTTTAGTATTTTGTATTATAATTATGCGAGTCTGGACCAACTTTTTTCACTGGCACCATTAATTTTTATTTTTCTGATTCCTGCTATTACCATGCGCTCTTTTTCAGAAGAACTTCAAAATGGTACACTGGAAATATTATTGACAAAGCCCATCCATGAATTTGAAATTGTATTAGGCAAATATTTAGCATGTTTAAGTTTAGTTGGAATCGCGCTATGTCCTACCTTATTATATTTTTATTCGGTTTATCAATTGGGCTCTCCAGCTGGAAATATTGATACAGGCGCTGTATTAGGATCTTATATAGGATTGGTTTTTCTCGCAGCTGGATTTACTGCAATCGGAATCTTTTGTTCATCTTTATTTAAGAATCAGATAGTATCATTTTTGTTTTCAACTGCATTAGCATATATTTTTTATTTTGGATTTTATTTTATATCAAAATTGCCAGTTTTTTTTGGCAAAACAGATGATATCATTCAGCAATTTGGAATGGATTATCACTTTAATTCAATTAGTAAGGGTTTAATTGATACGTCAGATATCATTTATTTTTTATCGATCGTCCTTGTATTTAATTACCTAACCGTGGAATCTTTAAAAAGAAGAAATTTCTAATGATAAAAAAATTACTTTCTTTGGAAACGCCCGTAAGGATTCTATTGATAATAGGAATTGCAATTCTTTTGAATATAGTTTTTTCATATTTGAATTTTGCGATAGATCTCAGTGAAGATAAAAAATTTACATTAACGCAAGCAACTTTAAATACGGTTCGAAATGTTCCGGATGTAATTTATGTTCGTGTTTTATTAGATGGAGAATTTCCTTCCGGATTTAAAAGATTGCAACAAAGTACCAGAGATTTGTTGGACCAGTTTAAATCCTATAATGGATACATAGAATATAGTTTTGAAAATCCATCGGATGGCACCATTGAAGAAATTAATAGTCGCAGGGAAAGTTTGTCAAAAGAAGGTTTGGTGCCGGTTAATTTAAAGGTGCGGTCTGGTGCAGAAAATAATGAACAATTAATTTATCCTTATGCTATATTTAATTATGGGGAACGCAAAATTGCGGTAAATCTGTTAGAAAATCTTCCAGATTTGGATCAGGAGGAGAACTTGAATAACAGTATCTCCCAATTGGAATATAAATTTTCAAATGCTTTGGATAAATTGCAAAGCAGTGAAAAGAAAAGCATATTAATTACAAGCTCAAATGGAGAATTATCCATCGAACAGACAAAGGCTATTGAGGTTTTGCTAAGACCTTTTTATAATGTGAGTAGAATTAAATTAGATAGTGTTTACCAAATTAAAAGCGAAGTTAGTGTCGTAATTATTCCAAAGCCATTAAAACCATTTTCTGAAAGATCTAAGTTTATTTTGGACCAATATATAATGAATGGAGGTAAGATCTTATGGTTCGTTGATGCTTTGCAAATTAGCTTAGATAGTTTAATGAACCGCAATGAAATTATTCCAGAACCTTTAGATTTGAATTTATCAGATTTGTTTTTTAAATATGGAGTTCGTATTCAGGCGAATATGGTGTTGGACATGGAATGTTCCAGGATCCCACAAGTAGTAGGTAAAATTGGGGATAAACCTCAAATTGAATTGTTTCCGTGGTATTATTATCCAATACCTGCCTCTAAATCGAATCACCCAGTTGTAAATAATATTGATAGAATTTTATTGGATTTTCCAGCTAGTATTGACACCCTTAAAACGAAGCAAACGGTTTCAAAAATTCCATTAATCGTATCCTCCAGTTATAGTCGATTTCAATTGGCACCAGCAAAAGTGGGTTTTGAAATTTTGAGATACAAACCAGATCCTACAAAATTTAATAAACCTAATTTAATTATGGGAATATTATTAGAAGGAAACTTCAATTCCTGTTTTGAAAATAGAGTAGATGAGGGAATGCATGAAACTTTAAAATCTATCAAAATGGAATTTAAAGAAAGTAGTCCATTTACAAAAATGATTGTTGTCGCAGATGGTGATATGATAAAAAATTATTTTGATGAGAATACTCAAAAATTTTCAGCATTAGGCTATAGTAAGTTTGAGAAAACTACATACAATGGGAATAAGGAATTTTTTCTAAATGCTATTGAATACTTAACGAATAAAGAAAATATCCTGGAGGCACGTTCTAAACAATATAAAATTCGATTATTGGATCAAGTTAAGATTGAAAAGGAAAAGACATTTTGGCAAATTCTAAATGTAGGTTTACCACTGATTAGTTTGTTAATATTCGGAATTGGGAATGCATTCTGGCGAAAAAAACGTTATACCAAAAATTAATAGATGAAGAAATTTTCAATCTGGTGGTTGCTGTTGCTTTTTATTGCTTTAGGTGGAACTTCTTGGTATTTGATACGGAATCGATCCGATAAGACGAGTATAATTATGGCAGATCGGGATTTTGCTGTAAAGAAAATCAAGGATATTTATAAAATATTTCTTGCAGATCGAAGCAATGAACCCATTACCTTAGAGAAAAGGGAAGATGGATGGTATGTAAATAACAAATATAAAGCCAACCCAAATTCAATTAAGAATTTGCTTGAAACAATTCGCGATATACGGATGCAATCCATTCCTTCAAAAGGACATGTAAAAGGGATTATGGAAGGACTCGCAGTTTATGGTATTAAAGTGGAAATCTACGGAGCAGAGGATGAGCTTTTAAAGACATATTATGTTGGAGGACCTACCCAAACAGAATACGGTACTTATTTTTATATGGAACATGGGGCACAACCGTATGCAATGGAAATTCCACATTTTGTAGGAAATGTAAGGGAGCGATATGATTTAAGTTTTAATGATTGGAGGGATCGCAGTGTTTTGGATTTGGAAGTTGCTACCATAGAAGAAGTATCTGTAGAGTATCCAAATCAATCAGACGCCTCCTTTGTTTTAAGAAAGACAGAAAATCAATATTCACTTTTTGATTTTGCTGATCAAAATACAAAGTTGCTAGCTCCAGGAAAGCAATTCGTAAAAAACTATTTAGAAAATTTTAAAGGGATAGGTGCGGAGGCTATTCAAAATGAAAATCCGAACAAAGCGGAATATTCATCTTTGCAACCCTTTTGTGTACTCAGCATAAAAACCATTGGGCAAAAGGAACCCCTAAGTCTAAAATTCATCCCAATCGAAACGGATAGTTTAGGTATAGCAGTTAAGGATGTCCAAAACAGCCAACTAAAACGAGGATCGTTTTTTAGAATGCATGTTGTGCGAAGTGATGGGGATTTCTTGCTTGTCCAGTATCCAAATGTCGAAGTTTTGTTCAAAACAAAGCAGGATTTTATGAAGTAGTTGTTTGTTTTCGATTTGATTTGAAATTATTTTGTTAAATATTTGACTTTTTAAATCTATTATTTAGCTTTGTCAAAAGAAATCTTCAAGAAACACTATGAGATCTGTGGAGCTTTCTAAAATTTTATTTATTATTTGCATTATTTAAAATCGTTTTTAGATTTTTTATAGAGCCTGTATTTTAATGTAACACTCCAATGCTAAAAATTAGTGCTGTAATTTTTTGTTGTATGATGCTTATACCTGTCAAACCATTGCCTAGAGCACTTGATGATTGGGGCTTTTATGCTCATAAATTAATCAATCGAATGGCTGTTTTTACCCTGCCAGAAGATTTGATTGAATTTTATAAATCAAATCTGGATTATATCACTTCACATGCTATTGACCCGGATAAGAGAAGATATGCAGTAAAAGGTGAAGCAGTGCGGCATTATATTGATTTAGATCATTGGAACGTAGATTCAAGCTCCGTTTTGAATAAAGATTTTGCAATCAGCTTAATAAAAAATAGCCATTTCTATTATGTTTATGAAGGCATAAAGTGCCTCGTATTTGATACTTCGAAAGCAATGAATGATACCTTGTATTATACACAAAATATCAAAAATATTAAATTAATCTTTACTACTGGGGTACATATCCATGATTTTCGAAAAGGCTTTTTATTTGCTACCTTACCTTACTACGATACGGAGCATTGGAATGTTCCGCTTGATTCGTTTCATAATTTATTTCTAGCGGACTCAAAGGAAGAATTTATAGAAATCGAAGATCGTTTTACGGCGCATGGCATTTTACCATATCACTTAGAATCCAGTTATCATCAATTAGTAAACGCATTTGAATCAAAAAATGTTAACCGTATTTTGCGATTATCAGCCGACATCGGGCATTATATGGGAGACGCACATGTCCCCTTGCATACTACAAAAAATTACAATGGACAATTGACAAACCAGGTTGGCATTCATGCATTTTGGGAGAGTAGAATTCCTGAATTATTTGCAGAATCTGAATTTGATTTCGTCATAGGAAGAGCTCAGTATTTTTCAGATATTAAATCTTTTATTTGGCAAATTATTCACGACAGTCATTCAGGAGTTTTTAAAGTTTTAAATATTGAGAAAACCTTAAGTAAACAAATACCAGCAGATAAGCAATATTGTTATGATGAACGCTTAGGAGTTATTAGTAAAATTCAATGCAAGGACTACGCATATCTATATCATAAAGAGCTAGATCAACAAGTTGAAACCCGAATGCGTGATTGTATATTAAATCTTGGCTCCTTGTGGATGTCGGCTTGGGTAGAAGCCGGACAACCAGATTTGTCTGTTGTCAATTTAAACCGACAAGAACAAGAATTAATTAAAGAAGATAGCACGCTTCATAAGCCCAAGCGTGAGGTGATTGTAAGGGAACATGAATAAGAGTATTGTGAATTTAATTCACTGATTTCATTTTCAGATTATGGACAAGCAGTAATCAAATCAATGGAGAAACTTGGTGGTCTTCTTGCACCGGAAGGTAAAGTGGTTCCACTTTCAATACATTGTTCATTTGGATTTAAAGCTGCCCGAAACCAATAATTACCTCGAAATGGAGACATTCCAGTATATCTTAATAAATGATTTATTCCTGGGTTTATGGGTACAGAGATCTCGTCATAAACAAAAGTTCCAGGTCTGTCAACGTTAATTATAATTTCTGTAAGACGGGAATTGATCGGTATAACAGAAGGTTCATCATGAATACGGGAAGGTGTAAATTCCCAAGCTTCAAATCGATTTCCAAAACAAAAAGGATTTAACATTCCATGTAAAGGTTCAATCGGTCCGGCTCTTCTTACTTGCCTTGTTGCAACGGAAGTTCCTTTACTGTTTTCTGCAAATATGCTGATGGTTGCATTATCGCAAATAGTAAATCTCGCGATCTGCTGGCCAGCTTCACCTACAGCCATTTCAATACCAGCAGGAGAGGCGATTCCGGGGGTAATTTCAACCCAGGACCTATCTGCATTTTTTAATTGATATCTTACGTCACCGGGTTGGCAGCTACAGATAAAATCAGGACTGAAAAGAATATTATAGATTTCTGGTTTGCAAGAAATAAAAGCTAATATTAAAATCAAACTAATATATTTCATACCAATGGTTTCCCCCAAAAATACAAAATATCAAGTGAATATTCATATAGGTGTATAATATTATAAATTGAAATGTATAAAGCAGTCCAAATTACAAATTATTGTTTTATCAAAGAATGCACCTTAGTTTTTCCGTTCTTAAATAATAGTTGCATGAAGTAATAACCTGCAGGAACATCTACAAATACAGAAAGATTCTGTGCATTAGCGTGGACAAAAAGTTCTTTAATAAGGATTCCATTTGATGAAAATAATCGAACGCTATTCACGAATTCATTTTCCGGATTACTTAAAAATATTTGATCTGAAAATGGATTTGGATAAATCGTAATTTGCGATGGGTGGATTTCATTTGAATTGATTATACATCCAGTACCTGGTGTTCGGAAATTTACGATAACAGGTTTGGACGAATATTCAGCACAAACCGTTTTAAATTGTACTTCATATAGACTGCAACTATCCAGTTTTGTTAATTGAATATTTTTCGAATTGGATGTTCCAAACAACCAATCCGAAGAATATAATTTCCTGTATGAATAATAAAAATTATTATTGTTATTATGAGTTACTGAAATATCAGCAGATGTAGGCTCTACTCGATTTATCACCACATCAGAAATTGGATTACAAATGGAGTTGCTTATGAATACACAATAGTCTTCGTATTCTCCAAACTCAATAGATTGAAAACAAGAGAGTGGTGCAGTTTCTGATACTTCTGCATATTTTAAGCAAATGCGCATTCGGGTATAGCCTGTTTTAGCATTTGTAGGTATTGATAGAACATACGATTTTAAAGATTTAAATTTTACAGTTGGCAATGCAAAATTTTCAGCGGAATCAAAAAAGCCATCTTGGTTAAAATCAATCCATGCTGCAATAACAACATTACTCGTATCATTAAAATATCCAGGTTCAAAAGCAAAAGAATAGCTTTTGTTTTTTTCAAATACGTATGTTTGATTGGATCCTACAAAGTTTCCATAACCAATATTGTTTCCGCTTTTGAATCGTTGATTATCCACGTTGATAGCTTCTAGCCATTCTAAATCGCTGGAAGGTCTGAATCGCCTGCAATAGTCCAGCGAACTGCAACTGTTACATCCATCGACATTAAAGAAAAACGGCTCACTTATGGGCGTGATTTTGTTATTACAATAATTATAGGCTCGCAATTCATATTGTGCACAAGGCTCCAGATTTTTTAGTGAAAATTCATGGAGGGGAGTTTGGATAATAAAAGTATCCCATTTTAATGAATTGGTAAGCCTAAGTAAGGTTGTTAATTGGCCAAAGGCGCTTGGGTCTTCAAAGCTAAATTTAATTTCGCTCGTGGATTTATCGATAACTTTAAAATCATATGGGGCTTCACAACAGCCGCTGGTTTTAAATATTCTAATTGGTGAATAGCTATCTGTATATCGCGAACAAGCATTTTTAAATTGCATTTCATATTCAGTGCAGGATTCAAGATGTTCTAATTTTAATACATTTCCAGCATACACAAAGGTGTCTACCCAAACAGAAATATCTTTGATGCGATATCTGAACTTAATAGGATAAATCACAGAAGATTCCCAATTAAATTCTAATGAATTTGGGCTTAAGTTTTGTAAATATACCGGACTTGTATAGAGCAATGCCTGGATGAGATTAAGTGCACCATTAGAAACGGTAATATTTTTTAAACTTTCGTTTGGTTTAACAGAATTGATTAAAATTCGTTTTGCTTCTTTTGCAGCTTCCGGAGGATTGATTTTGGAAAGAGAAGCTAAATTATTACAAGATAATGAATAGAGCAAGGCAATAGCTCCGCTAACTTGTGGTGAAGCTGCACTCGTGCCGCTAAAGGTGCGATATCCATTATTAATATAAGTTGAATAAACAGATTCACCAAAGGCACCAAGGTCTATTGATTTTTTACCAAAACCTGCGTTTGAATCTTTTATGTTTGAATCATTCATATTGGTCACTGCCAATAAAAAATCACTTTCACAAGTTGTAGGTAAATCGCCTTCTATATCAACATCGACATTTTGATTTGTTGTAGAAGCAACATTTAAAATCCCTTCTACACCCAAACTATCGTAAATGGCACACCAAAGTGGGGCATCTTCAGGCCGGGCATTGTCTGTACCCCAGGACGAATTTGTAGCAACTACAAAAGCTCCTTTTTTTCCATTACTTTGATTATATAATCTGCGAAATAATAATGGATATGCATACGATTCCAGGGCATTTGCTTCGTCACCTCCTCCAGCAACAAACATGATTTTAGTGTTCCAGCAAATTCCGCTGATTCCTTTCGAATTATTTCCTCTTGCAGCAGCTAAGCCACAGACTGGGGTTCCATGTTTGCCGGGGTCGAAAATATCATTCCCTTTAAACGTATTCCAACCATGATAATCATCAACATAACCATTTTGATCATCATCTATTGCATTTCCTGGTATTTCTCGAGTATTTAACCATAAATTTTCAACAAGATCTTCATGAGACCATTCCAAACCATCGTCAATTATACAAATCACGATGGTATCTCCTTGATCCGTAAGTCCACCTGTTGTATAATCCCATGCTTTTTCTGAATCAAAATCAGCTTGTGGATTTCTTCCATTGGATCCATCATTGAGATGATGCCATTGAAATGTGAAGAAAGGATCATTGGGTATTGTACGAGGATTAATTAAATGATTTTTTTGAATATTCAGGACTTCTGGCAAATTTTTTATTTCCTCGATTATCTCACTATATTTTATATGAGTGTAATCAAATTCAATTAACCAAATATTCCAGTTAGTAACTAATTTGCGAATCGTTTTTAATTCAGGAATCAATGATTTTGAGCGTTTATGGAGTTGCTTTTGTTTGATGGTTTCCCAATCAGTATCGGACTTCAATTGGACAATAAGTTGCCCTTGTTTATAATTCAAAGATTGGGCAGTCGCACCTTGTGGGATGAAATAAAAAACAAGTAAAAAGCTAAAATAAGTATAAAACAGTTGCTTGATTTGAGAATACATTCGTTTGGTTTACGCCTTTGAAATAGAACACAATATTAGAAAACGTTCGGCATAGGAAAAAATATATTAAACATTTTTCTAATTTGTATACAAATTATATTTATTTGTTATATATTAGCGCTTTATTAGCAATGATATAATTCTGATAACCAAAATTTGAACTATGAAAAAGTTTATCGTTTTCTTATTGGGTTTTACCCTTTTTGCCCCATTTGCTGAACTTTTTTCCCAAACCAGCGATTTAAAGGCAGCCGACAAGCATTTCCAATTAAAAAATTATACATACGCAATGAAAGCTTATGAAGCCATTTTGACTTCTGAGCCAGCGAATACTAAAGTGCTCCCAAATTTGGCTTTGTGTTATAAAAACACTCAAAAATCAGATTTAGCAAAACGAACATTCAGTCGCTTTATTGATCAAACTACAACAGATCCTGAATTACTTTTCGAATATGCTGATTTTCTTAGAAATCAAGGGGAGCATGAACATGCTAAAAAGTATTACCTCAAATATTCAAAACACAATCCGTTAGTAGGCAATTATTTTGCACAATCTTGCGACTATGCCATAATTCAGTTAAAGCAAGCTTCAAACTGTAAATTAAGTAACCTTGAATCCAATACAAAAGATGCTGATTATGCACCCGTTTCTATCGGAGAAGATATCTTGTTTGCCAGTAACCAGGTGAATACAACAGGCATCAAAGCAGGCCATACTGAATTTTTTAAGAGATCAGCAGAATCTAAAACAAATCGCATTAGTCTGAGTGCTTTGCAAGAAGTGTTAAAAAAAGAAGCAAGTGGACTTGGAAATATTTCATATGCCCAAAACGGAACATTGGTAGCTTTTTCTAAATCAAAAGCGGATAAGCAAAGTAATTTAATTAAAGATATAAATGCATTGGAAATTTATTTTGCAGAAGTTGATCACACTGGATCCTGGAAAAATATTCATTCATTTCCATATAACCATTTGCCTGCTTCTTTTGGTTTTCCAAATTTAGCTGATGATGGCAAAACTTTATATTTTGCTTCCAATGAAGCAGGAGGTTTTGGTGGCTATGATTTGTATGTTTCGTATTTAAATCAGGACAAATCCTGGAGTCAACCTCAAAATATGGGCGCTGTTATTAATACTCCGGGTAATGAAATTGCACCGTCTCTCAATGGAAATAATTTGTTTTTTTCTTCTGATTGGCATATAGGTTATGGAGGTTTCGATGTTTTCAAAACTAAAAAACAAGGATTGGTTTGGCAAGATATTCAAAATATGGGCAGCTGTGTCAATTCCACTATGGATGAGTATTATTTTATCATGGATATAAAGGGAGATGCTTATTTCGCTTCCAATAGATTTGGAGGAAAAGGTGCAGAGGATATTTATCAAAGCTTCAAATTAAAACTTCCTAAAGATGCTAAAAATGCTCATTTAATAGATACGGAAATCGGAGATATAGCATTAACCAATCGAGCAAATAGCATAAGTGAAAATAGCAATGCCAATGAAAAAATTATGATTTTTGATGATCCAGCCATTAGCGGAAAACAAGAAGCACAAGCAAATAAATTATATTTTATTCAGATTACTGCTTTATCTAAATATTCTGAGAAGATAATCGATCGCTTTTCTAAATATTCTGTTTATGGGGATGTGTATAGGGTAGAGGCGGATGGTGTTTCTAAAATCAGAATTGGTGCATTTACAGAAGTCAATGAAGCGATTGCTGTATTAAATATATTGAAAAAGAATGGATTGAAAGATGCTTTTATTGTGGCTGATATTATTGAATCAAGCCGCACAACAATGTTGATAAAATCAACTATTAACATTCCAAAGGCAGAGTCAAATAATGAAACAACACCACAAAATCAAACTGCAAATGAAACTGGAAAATACAAAATACGGGTTTCTGAATATAAAGCACCGGATTGGTTTGATGTTAGCAAAATCAGTGATTTAGGTTCCATAGAACATTGGACAAAAGGTGGCTGGACGATTATTGTTTTAGGTAACTTTAATACAGAAAATGCTGCAAAAGATATTATTCTAAAATTGAAAGCACGAGGATTTAAAGAATCCTATATTGTAGTTGAAGAAAATGGAAAGCTGTATCGGTTATAGTTTTATAATCTGATAAAAGATAATAGAGAGCCGTTGTATTTTACTGCGGCTTTTTTTATTTAAATAATCTGGAAAATAGTTGAACTATTGGATTCATAATTAAATTTCATTAGAATTTTAATAGCCAATAGCCTGGAAAAGTTAATTTGTTTTGATAGGCTTTATTTTGCAAGTGGCACACCATTTACTTCGATTAAGGTGTCCATATTATATTTTGCATGAAAATACATCTTCCCGATGGTATCGTATTTCTGGACGGCTCCATGTTTTATGCCATCTTTAAAATTCATGATTAATTGGTACTTTCCATTTTCATAAAAGATAGTATCACCGGATTGTTGTTTATCAGATTCGTAATATTGTATTTCCTGAATCGCTCCTGATTGAAAATAGTAAATACATCTCCCTGTTTGAAGATCATTTTCAAACAAACAAATTGATTTTACTTTACCATCATTATAGTATTCAATCATTTCGCCCTCTTTCTTATGGTCAATAAGATTGGTTTTGCGCATAACAGAACCATTCGGATAATATTTTAAGTCTTGTGATTTTTTACCTTGACATGCTGAGAAAAGATTTATAATAAATACGATAATTAATAGATAAAAAAGAGTTCTCATTTTATTTTGATTTAAAACTGTAAAATTAAGATGAATTCAATGAAAGAATCCTTGTTTTATAATTTATCAAAGAAAAAAGGCTGACGGTTTAGGTCAGCCTTTTACTATACAATAAAAAACAGTAATTTATTTTTTCCAAGGTAATTTGTTTACGGCTCTTCCGATTTTAGTTCCAAAGTTTACTCCTTCATCACAGTCCATTCTCCAATGTACACCTAATAATACACGAGACCATGCGTTTTCTTGAGCCATTTCATAAAGGCTTCCAAAACTACGAGGTTTGCCTTCAAAATCTGTTCTATTTTCATGACATTTATCGGTCATTGCATAAGCATAGCCAAATACACTTGCTAAAGCTTCAGCACCAGCTGCACCCATGGTTGAGTGACCAGAAGGATAAGCAGGAAATGGTGGTGTAAATCCTACATCACCCGTAAGCGGGTTGTTTAGATTTACTTTATAATTTGGATCAATCACTTTTAAAATATAAGTTACGGGACGTTCTACATTGTATAAATATTTAGAATGCCAAGCACCAACAGCTGCATCACTTAAAGCCATACCAGTTTTTGCATAAGCAACCAAAGCAGTCTCTAAATCTGATTTTTCAGCTTCAATAATTTGATTTGCAATAGCAATCCAACGAGGACCAGGACTAAATGTAAGATTTAATAAATCATCACTCCAGAATTCACCTACCCATTTAGTATTGTAACTTGTTGCGGCACTTTTAGTATAAACCTGTAATGCCTGTGAATAATATTCTGAATTTGGATTTTCACTATACTGCATGTAATATGCAGAAGGTGGCAAACATACTTTTTCAGTTTCTGTAATTGCAAACGTACGTGCTTTTCCATAAACAGAGCCCATGGGCTTTGTCGGTCCAGGAACTGTAGGTTTCCAATCACCCGCACCTCTGTAATGCGCTGCCCAATCGTAGGTACCAAAAGGATCTTTATAATGGTCATGACCAACAGGATCTGTTGTTGACCAATTCCATACTGCTAAACCAACTTCTTGACCATATGTTTTTGAAGCTTCATAAATACCTTTTTCAACTTCTGATGAAAATTTAGCATTAAAAGTATTTATTAATGCTTCCACACGAATTCTAACATCAGATCTGATATCTGGGAAAAACTTTGGGATCATGGTGGTATAAATAGAATGTACAACTGTTGGCCAATGATAGGTTTGACCAGAAGCGACATTTGGAATATTTACCCCAGGATATCTTGTTTCTAAGGAATTATAATCTGGCATACCAGTAACACAAGCTTCGTAACATGCAAGCCCCATAAGGCCTAAAGAACGAGGTGCAGGGCCTGGTCTGTAACCAGCTGCATAACGCTCTATGTCGAGGAAGATTTTATTCCATTCCAAAGGAACGGATGCGTTGAATTCGGAAGCCTTTCCAGTTTCACTTGTTGTTTTGTTATCATCCTTACTACAGGAACTAACAAAATAAATAAGTCCTATGGCAAAGGCGAATAATTGAAAAGCTTGTCTGATTTTCATAGAATTTTAATTTAGATATATAATTTTGAACAAAGGTAATTTACCTATTTAGCCAGGGACTTAAGATCTATTTAGAATTACATTAGAATATCCTTAGAATTCTGTTTAAATTTGGAATATTTAGGGTTCCAATTAGATATTTGACTAAAGCTCTCAAAGGATCGATGAAAGTACTACTGATTGAAGATGAAGTTAAAGCTATTGAAGCACTAAAACAAGGTTTTCAAGAACACCAAATTATAGTTGATGTTGCATATGATGGACAAGCAGGCCTCCAAATGGCTGAAATGAATCTATACGACGTGATTATTTCTGACATTATTGTACCTTATGTGAATGGTTTTGAACTCGTAAAACGACTGCGTTCTAAACATAATTTAACCCCAATTATTTTACTTACAGCTTTAACCGGTGCAGACAATACAGTAGAAGGACTGGAAGCTGGCGCGGATGATTATATGGTCAAACCATTTGAGTTTAAAGAATTATTAGCAAGGCTTAAGGCATTAGCAAGAAGAGGAAAGGACCGGCCTCAACCGCATCAGATTTTACAGTTTGCTGATATAAAAATGGATATTGATGCAAAAGAGCTATATCGATCAAAAAAGAAAATTGACTTAACCCCTAAGGAATTTGCATTATTAGAATATTTTATCCGACATCAGGGGCGAGTGATTTCTAAAGCCGAAATTGCTGAAAAGGTATGGGACATCAATTTCGATACGAACACGAATATGATAGAGGTCTATATAAATTATTTAAGAAATAAAATTGACCGCCCTTTTGAAAAAAAGTTAATCCATACGATTTTTGGTTCAGGCTATATTTTTAAGATGGATTAATTGATTTTTATCAACTATTTCCTTATTTTTATCATTTTACCTAGATTCTTAATTAGTCCAGAAAAATGCAAATTAGACGCAGACTTACCATCCAATTTATTCTGATTGTTGCTATCATCATGGTATTTGCACTGGTTTTTATTCATTTGGAATTTAAAAACCAGATACGAGATGATTTTTATAGTAGTCTGAAGTCCAAAGCAATTATGACTGCAGATATGATCGTTGGTCAAACTATACGTTATACAGACTCCAGTCAAGAGTTTTCTCAGATCCCGGAATTGCCTGTGTATACAGAAAATATTACCATTTATAATCAGGAGAATCAACGCATTTATAGTTTTAATCCTGCTCCAAATAATCTTTCAGAATCTACGATTAATGAAATCCGAAATAGTGGAGAATCGCGATTTACCAAAAACCACTATGATGCTTTGGGTTTAATTTACAAGGATAAAAAAAATATTCCTTATGTAGTTGTAGCAGAAGCCGTTTTTAAACCAGAGCATTTAAGTGATTTAAATAATATTTTAATGATTGTATTTATATTATTTATTTTATTTGTGGCGGTTGGAGGTTGGATATTTGCAGGTCAGGCTCTCGAACCGGTGAATCAAATAATGAATCAGGTAGATGAAATTTTGCCAACAGATATGAGCCATCGGTTAAAAGCGTTTAACCAAAATGATGAACTTTCCAGGCTTGTTATTACGTTTAATAAATTGTTGGATCGCATCCAAAAAGCATTTACGACCCAGAAATTGTTTCTGTCTAATATTTCACATGAGCTTAAAAATCCTTTGAGTGTGATCATTAGCCAAATAGAAGTTGCACTGCAAAAAGACCGAACAGAATATCAATATAAGGAGACGCTAGCTTCTGTTTTAGATGATGTTAAAAATCTTGATGAAGTGTCTAATAAATTAATGCAATTAGCCAGAATTAATTCAGATAATGATGTAATTGATTTCCAAAATATCAGAATTGATGAACTTCTTTGGCAAGTAAAAGCGAATTTAATTAAATCACATCCTGAGTATAAAATTTATTTTGAAATTTTGAATTTGCCTGAGGATGAAGGCAGTCTTCAAATTAAAGCAAATGAGCATTTAATCAAAACCGCATTATTGAATTTAATGGATAATGGTTGTAAATACAGTCCGGATCATAGAGTACAATTGCGGCTTTCATATAGCAATAGTATAGGTGTTCAACTTGAAATTGAAGACAATGGTCCAGGTATCCGGGATGAAGATATGCCCTATATTTTCGAACCTTTTTATAGAAGCCCTAAAACAGCAGCCATTAGAGGATCTGGAATTGGATTATCATTGGTATCCAGTATTTTGAAAATTCATAAAATTAATTTAGAGGTAACGCGTCCTGTAAAACAAGGAACTATTTTTAAATTGATTTTTAATGATTATGCACATGTAAAGAAGGACTCTACTTATCAAGAATCGAAGCGCAACAAAGATACTGTTCCAGACTTGCAATTTAATTAGGAGTATTTGTCATGGTGAAATTTATATTATAAACATTAGAATTCTGACTTAAAATAATTGTGTGGTTGTAAAAAATAATACATATCAGCTTAGGACTTCTAAACTATTTTGGTCAAGTATCTTATTGCTTTTTATTTTAACAGGCGTATTCTTTTTTGATAAATATAATTCTGAAAGGAGGAAAAATTCAAAAACAAATCAATTGGTTTTAGATTGGAATGAATTTTTTCTTGAAGCAGACCGATTTTCTGAAGGCTATCGAAGTCCGATTACTGCAAGGACTTTCGGTTATATTGGACTTGCTGCATATGAAGCAGCCCTTCCTGGACTTTCAACAGGGATGAAATCTGCAGCCGAAGTGCTGCCAGGTTTTACAAGTTTATCGTACCCAAGTTCCAAGGAATTTAATATACAAGTATCCTTAAACGCATGTTATAAAGAACTCTTTGATAAATTTTATTTAACAGCCCCCGAATCAATAATCCAAAAAGCATCTCAGATTTTTAATCAATGGAATGAAAACCATATTGATAAACTTGCTCCAGCAGTATATAATGCTTCTATGGAATATGGTTTTAATATAGCAAATATAGTTTATGACTATTCAACCACAGATACCGTAGGCAATCAAGCCTATCTTCACATTTATGAAAAGCATTACCGGCCAGATACCGGACAAGGTTGTTGGAAAATTTCTGAAGATTTTCCAATGCCACCATTATTGCCTTCCTGGGGTAAAGTGCGGACTTTTATTATAAATGTAAATGATTTTATTGCGAAACCCTTACCAGAATATTCCTTGTCGCCGAATTCCTTATTCTATACGGAAGCACTTGAAGTTTTGACCATTAGTTCGCCCCTTTCTTTTGAAAATAGATGGATAGCTGAATTTTGGAGCGATGATCATCCGGGTCTTACATTTACTCCTTCAGGTCGTTGGATTGCTATAACCAATCAAGTGATTGAAAAGCAAATGCCAGTTATTGAGAAAACAATGGAAACCTATTTAAAAGTAGGATTTGTACTTGCGGATGCCGGAATCGCTTGTTGGAATTCTAAATATTTGTATAATTTGGAAAGACCAGAACAATATATCCATAAGGTATTTGATAAAAATTGGCAACCTCACTTTCATACGCCACCTTTTCCTTCATACCCATCAGGCCACTCAATTTTTGGTGCTGCAGTAGCAGAAATCTTGACACAATTATACGGTAGCAACTATGAAATGCTTGATAATTGTCACAAAGGGAGAGATGAATTTATGAGCAATCCCAGACCCTTCCATTCATTCTATGAAATGGCATTTGAAAATGGCTTTTCAAGAATATCACTAGGTGTTCACTTCCGTATGGATGTGCAAGAAGGACTCCGACTTGGCTTTTTAGTGGGCAAGAAAATATGCTTAATTGATTTAAGAAAAGATGGATTTACATATCAATAATCCTTTTTTTTAAGATTTTTTTCACTGCTATTTTGTGTAAGAGCTTCAGACACTTTAAATGGAATGTAGTATCTTTACTTCATCTATGTTATTCAATAGAAGGGTGCAGAAATTTAATAGTGGTAATCGCAGGTATTCTAATTTTTATTTAGATCCCTTTTTTAGCCTTTGCATTTCCTTATTAATTTTGTGCTCAAGTATGAATAACTTAATATCCTTTGGATTTTTTAAGTTAAACCAAAATAGAATCGAATTGGAAGCTTGTGTAAACAAGTATAAGCCTTCAAAGAAATGTCATGGTAAATGTTATTTGAAAAAGAAACTTCAGGAACAACAAAATCAAACTAAAAATCCATTTCATGAAAGCAACCAAATGAAGTTGGATCATTTCTATATGCCGGTTGAATTAATTTTAAAACAACCCGCTGTTCTTTATAGCGTTCAAACCACTTACAAAGCCGATGAAGCCTTATCAAATGGCTTTCTCCTGGCTTTAGAGCACCCACCGGATGGTTTCGCATTCGTTTAAGTAGGAACCTTATTTTTTATAAAATTTATTTTTATGAGCAGGAAGACATTTTTTCTCACTGTGTCATTTATTATCATATCAAAACTCTGTTTTGCTTGTGATATTTGTGGATGCAACATCGCTAACCATGGTATTGGCATATTAAATTCAATAGATAATAGTTTAATTTCTTTAAGATGGGGTCAATCTCAATTTAAAGGAAATTCAAATGCAAAAGCTAAGGATTATTTTAATGTTGCAGAACTAGCCGCAACCTACAAGGTAAGTTCAAGCTTGAAATTGTCGGCTTATATTCCATATCATTACAATTTAAGAAAGACCCAAAGTACAAATCAATCGATTCAAGGGATTGCAGATTCAAAAGTTAGTGCTACATGGATTATAGTGAATCCACCAGAAACTGAAAAGTCCACTCAGATTTACTTTGAGACTTCAATGGGCATTAAATTACCAACAGGGAAGTATAGACCATCAATACACAATCTCGAACTTCCAGAAAATTTTAACATTGGAAATGGAAGTTGGGGATTTGCTTTGAATCCTGCATTGATAGTGAAGCATAAAACAATGGGTGTTTTATTATCAGGAGATTACTTATACCAGACAGCATCCAGGTCTGCATATAAATTTGGAAACCAATTTCAAACGCAGTGTCTTGTGTATTGGGAAAAAAATTTATTAAATGAATTTAAATGCATTCCTTATTTAGGATTTTATGGCGAATGGGCCGGAACCGATCAGTATGCCAATGATCAAAAAGTAGAAGGAACAGGCGGAAATGGCAAATTTTTCGTGGGGGGCTTGAATGTGAAATTTCAGGAGTGGATGCTTGGATTGTCTTTTGCGAAGCCGTTTTCCCAGAATTATTCAAATGGTGAAACCCGTATCATCAATAAATTTTCAACACAAATTTCTTATTTTTTTTAATTTCTAAAATTTAAAGCAATGAAAAATATATTTATATTCTTATCCTTTTTATTAATTTTTAGTTGGGCATGTAGCGATCATGATGATGATAATTTAGTGTATGATTATCATGCACATATTGAAGCACCAGACAATGCGGCTAAGTTTTTAGGTGATAGCATGGAGATTCACATTAATTTTGAAAGTCACAAAGGAGAGACTGTACATCACATTAATGTGCGTATTTTTAATAAAGCTACGAATGCTGAAATTTATAATAAACCTTCAAGTGCTCATGTCGACGATCCAAGTGGAGAATATCAATTTAAAGATGCGATATTGCTTTCAGGCAACTCTGGATTTGTGGCAAATACAAGCTATGTTTTAGAAGCTAAGGTCTGGGGTCATGAAGATTTTGTGGAATTACAATCCAGTAAAGTCGAATTTTTAGTAAAATAAATTGCCTCTAAAATCGAGACTTTAAAATGGGACTCATTCGGTATTCCATTTTAAAGTCTCTTTTTTATTTAGATAGTGCAAAGTCAACGGCTGCTTTGCAATGGATGATACTCGTGTCAAATATTTTAGTTGGGCAATTTTTGGGGTCGATCAGTAAGCCAATTTCGGTGCATCCAAAAACAATGCCCTGGCAACCATTCGCAATAAGCAATTCAATAATTTCCAGATATCGTATTCTGGTTTCTTGAAGAAATACACCTTTTGTTAATTCATCAATTATTGAGCTGTGTATAAAATTTCTGTCTTGACTTTCTGGAATTAAAACTTCGATATTTTGTTTTACTAATTTAGCTTTAAAAAATTCTTGTTCCATAGTTAGTTTAGTTCCCAATAGACCAACTTTGCTTATTTGATTCAAGGATATTTCTTTCGCTGTTTCAGTGGCAATATGAAGGAGTGGTATGTTGAGTTTCTGTTCAATATGATCTGCAACTAGATGAGGAGTATTTGAACAAATTAAGTTACAATCAGCGCCAGCTTTTTGAAGATTGATTCCAATGTTAACCAATAAGGCTGCCATGGCATCCAACGAATTCGCATTTTGAAGTGGCCGAAAATCATGAAAATCTAACGAATGCAAAAGTAATTTTGCAGTGTGTTCACCTTGGGTTAAATCTTGAATACATTGATTAATTGTTTGATAGTATAGTGCGGTAGAATACCAACTTAACCCTCCAATAAGACCTAATGTTTTCATATTCTTTTTAGGATTGGTTTTAATTAAATCTCCATTTTATTTCTTAATAGTAATTCTAATTTAGCTTTAACGATTGGCCATTCTTCTTTAAGTATACTAAAATATGCTGAACTTCTATAGCTGCCATCTTCTTTTAATATATGTTGTCGGATAACACCTTCGTAAATTCCGCCAATTTTTTCAATTGCCTTTCTGGATCGAATATTATCATGTTGTGTTTTTAATTGTACGCGGTTTACAGCTAAATTTTCAAAACAAAATTTTAACAAGGCCAATTTACAGTCAAAATTAATTGCTGTAGCCCAATATTTTACTTGTAACCAGGTTCCTCCGATTTCTAGTCTATTATCCTGTTTGGACATATCCATCAGACGTGTTGAACCAATAATTCTTGCGCTCGGTTTATGATAAATTATAAACGGGTATTCTTCGTTTTTTTCTTTTTTTTCCAAAACAGCATGATATACTTCAATAAATCTTGATTCAACTGCCCAATTCCCAAGATAAAATTCCCAAATTTTTGGATCTGTTGCTATTTTACAGAGCTCTGGTAGATGTGCTTTTTCCAACGGAACTAAATCTATTAATTCGCCTGTTAATATTGTAGGATCTGGAATCCATTTTGGATTTATCATATATTTTAAATATTTGATATCATTGTAATGTAATGGAGTAGACAAAGATAGGATTCATGACAAATTAATGATTATTGGGTAAATTAGTATGAAACTTAAAATCAATGAATTGCATTGATATTTACTTTTTGAATTCCTTTTAGATGCACTTCTATGTGCCTGTCATGTGCTTTTATTTCATATTCACTTATAATTTCTAAGATGTCATAATCAATAAAATTAGATTCACTTCCATCGATGGTCAATAAACTGTAAGCAGGTATTTGATCCAGGGTTTTTCTTAAGTTTACCTTATTTAAAAAGGTAACATTACTATTTAACTTGATATAATTAACCTCAGTTTCATGTTGTTTTGTTTTTGTTATTTTGTATTCCGCTTTAAAATTATTTTGAACAATAAAATAAATTGAAATTAATAAACCGATACTTACGCCTATTAATAAATCGGTTAGTAAAATGATAAGAATTGTTAGAATAAAAGGAATAAACTGTTTCCATCCTAAACTCCACATATTGAAAAATAATTTGGGTTTGGTAAGATTATACCCAGTAATTAATAAGATTGCAGCGAGTGATGCAAAGGGGATCATGCATAGGATAAATGGAATTAAGATTACAGCCAGCAATAAAAACAAGCCGTGGGTAAAAGCAGATAGCTTTGTGCGACCACCTGCATCTGCATTTGCAGAACCTCTTACAACAACAGCGGTCATGGGAATTGCACCTAAAAGTCCACAAGTAATATTTCCAATCCCTTGTGCAATTAATTCCCTGTTTACAGGTGTAATCCGATTGTGCTTATCCAGTTTATCAACAGCTTCAACACAAAGTAAAGTTTCTAAAGTTGCCAATAATCCGATGATCATTCCATCTTTCCAAATTTTTTCATTTATAAAAAACTGAGTAAGATCCGGGAAGACAATTTCTTTAAAAATATTACCAGGTATATTGACTAATTGAGAAGAATTTAAAGCGAACGTAGGTAAGATATTTATGAAAATAATGTGCGTTATAATTCCAATTAAAACAATCATTAAAGTTGTTGGAATTATTTTGATCTTTTTAATTTTAGGGCTTTGTAATACAATATACATTGTAATTGAAATAATGCTAATTGTGATGGCTCCTATCGTAATATGATGGGTAAAGATTTTGAAATTTCCTAAAACATTTTTTGAAGAAAACAAAGAAGTGAAGCCACTCGTCCAAAAATCTGGTTGGTCATATCCTATGGCTAATGGAATTTGTTTTGATATTAGGATTATACCGATAGCTGCAAGCATTCCTTTTATTACGGAGGATGGAAAATAATTTGCAATGGATCCTAATTTTAGAATCCCAAGAATGAGCTGAAACAGACCTGCAATAATTACCGTTAATAAAAATATTTTATAGTCACCTAAAGCAAGTATTGAACCGGCAACCACTGTTGTTAATCCGGCGGCCGGACCCGAAACACCCAATGGAGATCCACTTATTAGAGAAACAACCAGACCTCCTATAATTCCGGATAAAAGTCCTGCATAAAGTGGAGCGCCTGATGCCAATGCAATGCCTAAACATAATGGAAGGGCTACAAGGAAAACAGAAAGTCCTGCAGCAAGATCATATTTTAGCCATATGATTTGGTAGTATTTTAGTTGACGTTTCAAGGATTAATTTATCTAAATTTAGTATGAATGTTACAAGATATTATTTTATATTTTTTATTTTGAATGTAAATTTTAGATAATTTAGATTTATCAAGTTGTAATTTCAGATTCTACTAATTTTTTGATTTCAATTAATATTGGATTCCAAGCTTCTCCTTTGTTATAAGACTCCTGATATCGCCTTTCTCCATCTTCAACTTTGGTATAATCACCCTGTGTAACCGTAAGCTGTGTATGATCATCTTTTTCAATTAATTCATAAGTTACATTCAGATAGTTTTCAGGTAAGTCTGGAATCAATGGATTGTTCGGATCAAATACAGTATACTTTAAAAGTCGGTTTGGTTGTATTTCAAGAATAAATCCTTTTACAAAAATGATGTCATTTCCTTCCTGTTGTCCTATCCACAATAAGCTATCCCCTATATTCCAATTTGAAACTGTTTTGCATCCAAACATATATTTTTGTGTTTGGTCTGGATCGGTTAAAGCACTCCAAACTTTTGAAAGAGATGCTTTAATTATTATTTGATTTGTAATGAATGCTTGCATTTTTAGAATTGATTGAACGATAAGAAATTATTTACAAAAACAAAGTAAGCGTTTATTATTGAATGGTTTCTCCAAGTCCGGCATAAATATAATTGCTGCCATAAATATCTTTTAATATTTTAAACGCCAAATGGCCAGTGCAGTGTGCAGGTGCCACTCGATTTACCTGTAAGTCATCCTTAATCTGTGTTGCGAGTTGAAGTGTTTGTTTTCTGTCGAATGGTATCATATGAAATCCGCCATAAACCAAATCTAAAGGTTCCTTTAAGAAATCTTTTGATTGCTTAATTATTTTTTCAACTCCTGTATGTGAACAACCGACTATTAATACCTGACCTTTTGCAGTTTTCATAGACAGCGAAAGTTCTGGTAAATTGGTGTTTTTACATGCATTTTCAGAATGTTCAAATTGACCTTCCACAAAGCTTTTATTGGGATAGCATGAAAAATAGCCCATATATTCAGCTGCGCTTGCAATAAGTGTTAATCCAGGAAGGATTTCTTTTGATGATTTTACAAATTCAATATTGGCATTCCAGAATCGTCCAGATTGTTGAATTGTAAATTTGGTATTGGCGCCATTAAAATATTGCATATAGATTGGTAGGGAGTCCTTGACGTTTGCTTCTTGACCGCTTGCATCAAAGGGCACAGGAGCGCCCCAAAAAATATCATATGGGAAATAAATTTTAACATTTGGATTGACTTTTAATAAATAGTCGAGTCCATTTAAATGATCAAAATGTCCATGAGAGACAATTGTAATGTCAACTTTACTTAAATCTATTTGCAACCGATCGATATTTTTTTGAAAAATTGTTGCATTACTTCCCGCATCAAAAAGGATGGTTTTACCATTATATTTGGTGATGCAAGAAAATCCAAAATCTTTAATTAGGTTTGAGTCTTTACTAAAGGCATCATACAAATTTAAGATTTGGCCTTCTTCAAGGTTCCGATATAGATTTGACGGTACATTTGTTTGGAAGAAACTTACTAAAAGCAATAGGTAGATTAAGAGATTCATAAAAGAAACTTTTTAGAATTATTGTCAATCCAATGAGCAGTTTAAAATTAAGGAGAATTTTGTTATTGCTGGTAAAATTGCAAATAAGATTTTTAGGATACCTTCATTTTGGGTATTCAGAATTTTGTTAGAACCCTTAATAGCTTATTGAATTTTGATTCCGTTATGCTGTGAATAGGAAATCTTTTTGAATTCATATTTTCAAGTTATCAAAATGCAAATTAGGAATGCTAAAAATCGATTGTCTTTAGGATTTAGTCAGGTTCGTAAGATATGAAATTTAGGAATGCTTTAAAAGCGGTTGGTTAAATAATTTGTTTTAAATATGGACCGATTTATAGCCAGGGATAATCAAATGTATTTCGTTTTTGAAAACCTGAGATTGACAGTTATTTGCAATTTTTTGAGTAGTCCTGACGAGGGACTAAATTAGGACCATGAAATGCTGGCAGGAATGTTACATAAAGTAATATCCGGTATCCTGATACTGGTACTAAATTTAACCATTGCTGTTTTTTGAATCATTAAATCTATCTAAGAAATCTAAATGGGTCTAAGATGGGAAGTATTTATTTGTTAGGAAAGAATATGAAGATCGATCGTAAATAGTCATTACGGATTTTATAAAGGGCATATTCCACAATAAAGTTGGAAGCTAGTATTTAGATTAAATGAATAAAAAAATAAGGAAGGAAATTATGCTTCCACCATTTCTGTTTTGCGCTGTGCTTTTTTACGATCGTTTTCGTCTAGAATGATTTTTCTTAAACGAATAGATTTTGGAGTCACTTCTACGTATTCATCTTCCTGAATATATTCTAATGCTTCTTCTAGGGAGAAATTTACTTTCGGAACAATATGTAAGGTGCCATCAGAACCAGAGGCACGCATATTGGTTAATTTTTTTCCTTCTACAATATTTACAACTAAATCACCTGGGCGGATTTGTTCACCGAGTATTTGTCCTACATATACTTGTTCGCCAGGTTCAATAAAAAATCTACCTCGATCTTGTAAATATCCAATTGAATATCCGGTTGCCATACCTGGAAGTTTGGAAACGATGACTCCATTTGACCTTGAAGGGATATTGCCTTTCCAGGCCTGGAATTCTTTAAATCGATGTCCGATTATAGCTTCTCCGGCAGATGCAGTTAATAAACTATTTCTAATGCCAATGAGTCCGCGGGAAGGAATTTGAAATTCGATATGAATCAAATCTCCACGTGTTTCCATAACGAGCATTTCACCTTTTCTTTGACTGACTAATTCAATTACTTTTCCAGAAAATTCTTCCGGTACATCAATGGTCATTACCTCAATTGGTTCGCTTTTTACACCTTCAATTTCCTTTATAATTACTCTTGGTTGGCCAACCTGCAATTCATAACCTTCTCTTCGCATGGTTTCAATCAAGATCGCTAAATGCAATATTCCTCTACCAAAAACCAACATAGATTCAGGACTCTCTGTATCTTCTAATCGGAGGGCTAGATTTTTTTCAAGCTCTTTTTCTAATCGCTCCCGAATATGTCTGGATGTTACAAATTTTCCCTCTTTACCAAAAAACGGTGAATTGTTGATGGTGAACAACATCGAAATAGTGGGTTCATCAACTTGAATTGGAATAAGACCTTCAGGATTTTCAAAATCGGCAATCGTATCGCCAATTTCAAAATCTTCAAGTCCAAAAACTGCACAAATATCACCAGCTTCAGCACGTTCTACTTTGACTTTACCCAGGCCTTCAAAAGTATATAATTCTTTAATTCTTGATTTCATTATAGAACCATCCCTTTTTACTAAAGAAACGGGTTGGTTTATCCGAATTCCTTCACGCAAAATTCTACCAATGGCTATTCTTCCGATGTATGAAGAATAGTCAAGACTGCTTATCATCATCTGTAAGTTACCTTCTGGAATTACAGGAGCCGGTATAAATTCAATAATGGCATCTAAAAGAGCAGTAATATCTTCCGTAGGGGTTTTCCAGTCTGTACTCATCCAGCCTTGTTTGGAAGAGCCATAAATCGTTGGAAAATTTAATTGATCTTCTGTAGCCTCAAGATTAAAGAAAAGCTCAAAAACATGATCATGTACTTCTTCAGGACGACAATTTGGTTTATCTACTTTATTAATAACAACAATTGGCTTTTTACCAAGACTTAAAGCTTTTTGTAAAACAAATCTTGTTTGTGGCATAGGTCCTTCAAAGGCATCTACCAATAATAAGACACCATCAGCCATATTCAAAACCCGTTCTACTTCTCCTCCAAAATCTGCGTGACCAGGGGTATCAATAATGTTGATTTTAATATCTTTATATCTTACAGAAACATTTTTTGCCAAAATAGTAATGCCTCGTTCACGTTCTAACTCATTATTATCGAGAATTAATTCACCAGTTTCCTGATTATCGCGAAATAATTTGGTTTGATGTAAAATCTTATCAACCAAGGTAGTTTTTCCGTGGTCAACGTGGGCAATAATGGCAATATTTCTGATAGCCTGCATAAAATATACTTTTTCGATTGCAAAATTAACTCTAAAAATGGCTCCATTTTATCCTTTCAGAATGGATAACATATTATTTACAATTAATAATAAATTGATTATATATTAAATAATATTTAATATGTTTGATTTAAACGCATTGTTTTCTATACCTAAAACATAAATGCATACTTAATTAACGAATATAAATGTAATTAGTTGATTTTCAGCAAAATATAAATTTAACAACTTTTTTAAAAAAAACTTCACATTTAAGGCAGCATTTTCAATTTAAAAAGACTCTTTAAAGTAATAGCCGGTTATAACAGTGAAATTGTTTGAATAAATGAAATGTACACCTAAGCTATCATTTACTGTATTTAAGAGGTAGTGATAGGTAAGGTTAGCTTCAATATCCCGGGTATTGAAGCATTTCATCAAAATTGGATTTTATTGAAATAATTATACATTACCTACTACTGTCTTAGAAACTATCCGCCCACAGGGGTTGGGTAGTTTTTTTTTACCCTTTCCAAAGGAATTTTAAACCTTATAGGTTTGTAAAGCTGGTTGTGTTCAATTTCTTGATTGGGATTCCTCCTTAAATCCAATAAATAGCCAAAATAACACGAAAACCATGGTGTTCTGTCGGAATTTCTAGACCCACCTTTGTAACACATTGAAGATTTAGAAGGTGGTATTGTACCTTTGCCGGTCTTATCAAAGTTTAGAACTATTTATGGAGCGGAATCATATTGTCGGAATCCTGTTAATTATTGCGGTACTTTTTCTTTGGAACCAGTTCTTTTTCCAGCCTGAAATGCAGGAGCAATTAAAACTTAAAACGCAAACAGACTCCACGCAAAAAATTCAATCAAATACAAATGCATCCCAGGAACCGATAGCATTGCAAACAAATCCTGTTGGAGATAGTAATCATTTGACAACTGCGACACCTCAAGTCACAGAACAATTCGTGGTTCTTGAAAATCCGTTAGTTCAAATTCAGATAAGCTCTAAAGGTGGTGTAATCAAGGAAGCGATCATTAAAAATCATCAAAAGATATTATCAAAAAACGAGGAACCAGAAAGAAAGGAAGCACTTAAATTGCTGGAGGATTCAAAAAATATTTTTGAATACCGAATTAAAAACGCAACACAGGAAATATCAACGCGAAATTTATTTTTCGAAGTTCATCAAAAAGATCCAAGGACTGTGGAGTTTATTGGATTATTGCAAAACGGCGCGCGCTTCATACAGACCTACCAATTAAGTGAATCAGATTATAATGTTGATTATACATTGAAAACTGAAGGATTTCAATCAAGCGATGATATTGTTCTTCATTGGGAAAATTATCTGGATCGATTGGAAAAAAATACATCCTATGAAAAGTTTACAAGTTCAGTTTACTTTAAGGAAAAAGAAGAATCTCCGGATTACTGCTCTTGTAGATCCGATGATAAGATCGAAAGTTCCGGAAAGCGTGTTAATTGGGTATCCCATTCTAATCAGTTTTATAATAGTACTTTAATTTCAGAGCTCGGTTTTTCAAAAGCAAGTTATGAAACTGTAATGTTGGCTGATGATGCAGAAGATTTGAAAAAGTTGGTGACCGATATGACGATTTCTTCAAATGATATTCGGAATAAGGAATTTAAAATGAAATGGTATATAGGCCCGAATGAATTCAAAAGATTAAAGGCTTATAATGTAAGTATGGAAGATATTATTCCATATGGCTGGAGTATATTCGGAAGTATTAACCGATATGCAATTAGACCATTATTTGTATTTCTTGCAAATTTTATTGGGAGTAAAGGATTGATTATTTTACTAATGACTTTAGTTGTAAAGTTATTGGTATTTCCACTTGCGTATAAAATGTTGCATTCCCAAGCAAAAATGACGGCATTAAAACCTGAAATTGAAAAAGTAAAAAACAAGAATAAGGATGATATGCAAAAGCAGCAGGTAGAAACCATGAAAATGTATAACGAATTTGGCGTTAATCCATTAGGTGGTTGTTTTCCTTTAATATTGCAAATGCCTATTTGGATAGCTTTATATCGGTTCTTCCCAGCGTCTATTGAGTTTCGACAAGAGTCTTTTTTATGGGCTGCAGACTTAACATCCTATGATGAATTCTTGCACCTGCCTTTCGAGCTTCCTTTATTTGGAAACACACTTTCACTGTTTGCATTTTTATGGATGATTTCTACTTTGGTATTTTCATATTACTCTTCTCAATCCATGGACTTTTCTTCCAATCCAGCAATGAAATATATGCAATATCTAATGCCGGTTATATTTTGGTTTATGTTTAATAAAACTGCGGCTGGTCTTACCTGTTATATGTTTTTTAGTAATTTATTAAATATTGCTCAGACAATTTTAGGGAAACGATTTTTATTTGATAATGAAAAAATTCGGGGTGAACTGGAGTTGAATAAGACCAAACCACGAAAAACAGGAGGATTCAGAGATCGGCTCGAAAATATGATGAAAGAACAACAACGCATTCAACAAGAGCGCGATAAAAAACCAAAAAAATGAAATTAATTATTGCAATTGCTTGCGGTTTATTTTTGCTACTTACCATTTCATGTAATCGAAATGTAAAAAAAGACAAACTAAATCAGCAAAATAAAGTAATCATACCTCCTGCTTTGCCAATTTTTGTGAAATCATTACAAGCATCTGATACCTTAGCCTTGAATACCGACACCTTGTTGTATTATCAAAGATCTGCATGCTTTGGATTTTGTCCTACTTATAATTATACATTGTACCAAAATGGAATGGTGAAATATGAGGCAATTCAACATGTTGATAATGTTGGTACACATTTTGGATTGGTCACAGATGCCTGGTGGACAGAGGTATTGAAGGAGATTCAAAAATCTAATTTTTTTGAACTGTTGGATGTCTATCCCGTAGAGAAAGAACTTTATATTCCCGATTTACCGAATACCATAATTACAATTAAAGATTTTGGAAAACGTAAATCCATCATTGATAATCATCATGCTCCTAAAGAATTAAAGGACTTTGAATTTTATTTAGAATCCCAATTTCAAAAACTTGAGTTCATAAAAAATTGGTAGAAATCGAATTGCTGTTTTGATTTATTTTAATTCAAACATATTGCTGTTAACCTTAACTTCCATTTAAATTTCAGATGACACAATCACATAAGGTAGTTGGCGTAATAGGTGCGGGAAGTTTCGGCACAACAATCGCTACTTTATTGGCGCATAATACAGATGTGTTAATGTATGCAAGAAAAAAGGAAGTCGTAGACCGTATCAATCAAACGCATCAACATCTGGGAGTTGAATTAAATTCCAGAATTCAAGCAACACATTCTATTGAGGAGGTTTGTAGTAAAACGAGTCTGCTTTTCCCCGTGGTGCCTTCTGAAAGTTTTCGAGACACTTGTATTTCCATGTCTGCTTATTTAACCCCGGCTCATATGTTAATTCATGCAACGAAAGGTTTGGATGTTGCTGGAATTCCATTGTCACAAATTGCCACCGTAAACATATCCAGAAAAAATATTCATACGATGAGTGAAGTGATTCGGCAGGAAACTTCTGTGCTCAGAGTTGGGTGCCTTGCTGGTCCAAATCTTTATCGTGAAATTTTGGATAAACAACCAGCGGCTTCTGTAATTGCAAGTGAATATGATGAAGTGATAAAAGCAGGTTCTGATGTATTAACCAGCAGAATGTTTTATGTTTTTGGTTCCTATGACCTATTGGGGGCTGAGATGGCAGGTGCTTTGAAAAATATTATTGCACTTGGATCTGGGATGTTGGCAGGTAAGGGACTCGGCAAAAACCTGGAAGCTATGTTAATTACTCGTGGATTGCGAGAAATGATTGAATTGGGTCGGAGTGTTGGTGCTACTTCAAGATCTTTCTTAGGAACTGCAGGCATTGGTGATTTGATTGCTACAGCCACCAGTAGTAAAAGCCGAAATTTTAATTTTGGTTTTCGATTGGGGCAGGGTGAAAATATGAACGAAATCATCCATTCTCTGGATGAAGTCGTTGAAGGCGTACGGACTGTGAGAATAGCCAACCAGTTAGCCAAGCATTACCATCTTAGAATACCCATCATTAATATGATTTATAGCGTTGTTTTTGATAAACTCGATCTGGAAAAGGCAATTCAGTACTTAATGCGGTATCCGTATCTTCCAGATGTAGATTTTATTTAAGTACTTGTCGATGATCTCGCCATTTTTGTAAGAAGATTCCTGAATTTTATCTTGAATACAACTACTTTTGTTCTGAAGAATTATTAAAATTACATAAAATATTAGAATATGGCAGTTATAAATCCTGGTGCTGGAATGGAAAAACCTAAAGGTTTCTGGAGCAAACCAGAAGGTGTTACAGGCACCGTTGTTTTAGCTGGATTAATCCTGGGCGGGGGTGCAATTTTATATAAATATTTACCTTATTTGATAAGCTTGACCTCCAATATGATTTATCTGGCAGGCATGCTTTTGGTATTAGGCGCGATCATTTATATGGTTTTAGACCCTCGAATGCGCACGCTTATTGGCTATATGTATAAAAGTATTATGCGTTGGATTACCGGGATATTTGTCACCATTGATCCCATTGGAATCCTTAAAAATTATATTGGCGATCTCGAAAATAATTTATCTAAAATGAGTGAGCAAATCGGCGCATTGAAAGGACAAATCCGCAAGTTGCAAACCAATGTTTCGGAAAATTCTAAAGAAATTGAAACGCAATTGCGTATGGCTCAAGTTGCTAGAAGTCAGGATCAGGAAGCACAAATGGTCTTGGCAACCCGGAAAGCAGGTAGACTGCAAGAAACCAATGAGAAGTATCAGCACTTACTGAGCAAGATGGATATTTTAAATAAAGTGCTTACGAAAATGTTTCAGAATTCTGAAATCTTATTAGAAGATACAAAGGATCAGGTAAAATTAAAAGAGCAAGAGCGAAAAGCTATCCGAGCATCCCACAGTGCCATGAAATCTGCTATGAATGTAATTAGTGGAAATACAGATCAACGAGTGTTATTTGATCAAGCATTAGAACATATTGCAGATGATGTAGCAAATAAAGTTGGAGAAATGGAGCGATTTATGGAATTATCAGAAAATTTCATGAATTCTGTGGATTTACAAAATGGTGTATTCGAAGAAGAGGGATTAAAAATGCTACAGAATTACGAAGAAAAGAGTAAACTCCTATTTATGGGTGGAAAAGATGATAAACTCAAATTAGATAGTGCAATGCCAGAAAGACAAGCCCGCGTAGATAAAGAGGATAACCAATATGATAGTTTATTCAAGCCCTAAGATATTAAATCATCATTTTTTTTAAAGATTGTAATTGATTTTATCTCATCGTTTTTTATAAAAGTATCATATGCTATTTTATCTGGGATGTATTTGTATTTTAGGTGGACTTTATTTTCTGCTTGTTAATTTGAAAATTATTTCTAAATCAACATCAATAGAAAGTCAAAAGCCTATTGAGGCACAAAGAATAGATAACTTTTTAATCCGTTTGTTTTCAATTATTACATGCTTAATAGGATTCTATTTTATATATTCTAGCATGGATCATGCTAAACAAAGGAATTCTATTATTCTAAATGAACAGGTGAAATCAAATCCGAAGGAGGATATAAAATATTGGGATGCAGCTATGAAACAAGCTCTTACAAATCAATGTTTAGAAAACGGTAAACGAACGGCTGAAGAATATCCTGATCTGGTAAAAGAATATTGTAATTGTGCAACAGATAAAATAGCGGAATCCATGTCGCCGGAAGAATATACCCAAATAATAACAAAGCCAAAGGAAGAACAAGCAATTACAATCCGACCCTTAGTACAAACCTGTGTGGATATTCTGACTCGTTTAATCCAATTAAGTCAGGAAGCAAAACCCGAAATCAATAAATCAAAGTAGGCTAATTTTTTGAGGTCGTATAGAACCATTTATAATATCGTTTGAAATGAATAACTTAATGCATCCGGTCACCACGAGGCTCTAAACTTTTTATAATCAGAGCTTCATAATCCAAATACTCCTGCCACCTTGAACGCATTATTATTTTTGATGAATAAAATTCTGCCAAATCTAAAAACATTTTATAATGACCTGCTTCTGATACCATAAAATGGTGATAGAATTTTTTTAATCCATCTTCTTCAAGTTGAAGTGATAATAATCTAAATCGTTCACAACTTCGGGCTTCAATTAAAGCAAACGTTAATAAGTATTCAATCAATCGATCTTCTCGGCTTCCACCTTGTTTTTGAAATTTCAATAATTGATTAACATATTCATCTTTTCTTTGAAAACCAAGTTTTAAATTTCTTTTTTTAAGTTCGGTAATCACAAGTCTAAAATGACCCCATTCTTCAGTTACCACGGGCGAAACAGCTTCTACCAATTCTATTTTATCCGGATATTTTTGAATTAAAGAAATTCCTGAACTTGCTGCTTTTTGTTCACAATAAGCGTGATCCGTAAGAATGTCTTGTAATGAAATCGATGCAAGATTTACCCAACGTGGGTCCGTTGGTAAATGAAGTCCTAATTTTGTAATTTCTTTTCCTGAAGGCATGATAACATGTTTTTCAACAGATCTAATTTGCAAATTTCAAATCGATCACTACCGGATGTCCAGATAATCGTATAGGAATCAATTTCTTGTTTTAATAAATATTTAAGATCTTCTCGGTCGAGTTTATATTGAATATTATAAATTGTATTGCCGGTTTCTGGTTCGATCGTAGCAGATGTTAACGCATAACTTTGAAGATAAATATGCTCGCCATTAATAAAATCAATTCTTGCTGGGCTCGATGGATCAATAGCACCATAAACCTGAGATGCTTTTGACGAATGCAAAAGAAATTTTAACTCCAGTAAATAGTCATTTTTAGTTTTAATAAATCGTGCAAAGCATTGTAAAAATTCTGATTCTTTAAAGTAACTACCAATTTTAGGGTCAGTATGTTCAAAAAAAACTTCAAATACATTTGCTAAAATGGTACCTTCTAGATTTTGTGAAAGGTTACAGAAACTATTTACTTCCTTATCATAAACCTTTGTATTGTCACGAACATAAGGATTAGAACTAATTTCAGGTAGTTTTTTAAACCTGGGAATTTTATTTTTTTCTAATCGATTTAAAGCAATTTTCAGTTCTTTGATTTGTGTATTGGCAAGATTTTCATTTTGGTATTGTAGTTGTCGAATGGTTGTTAAAATATACCGGTATGCATTTTGTTGTTGATAATGCAAGGTCCTTTGTGAAGAAATCAATTCAAGTTTTTTATGAAAACCCTTGATTGCTTTTTTATTTGTTGAGCCAGCGTTAATTTGTATTTTTAATTGTTGAATTTCAGCGGACTCATCCTGTACAATAGTTTGCAATCGATTTAAATTTTTTTGGACGCGAAGTTCTAATTTTGAAATGGTATCTAATGCTTTAGCGTCGGAAGGCAACAAAAAATAAAATAATAAGAGGGTCAGGAGATACCCGTTTTTTTTGAAAAATGGAATAGTCTTTTGTCTAATTTTCACGGAATGTTAGCTAATTAATATACAAATTTAATGAAATATAGCGTAATAAGCAGTAATTTTGGCCGCGCTGTTAAAAAATATTCAGATAAACCTAAATATGTTTAAAGTACAATCCATTTTTTTTATTGGCATTTTGGTATTTTCTTTAATTTCATGCAAAAACAGCTCCACTTTATCGTATGCTCCGAATTTGAATAAAAACACTATGCCCAATTATCCAGAGACCAGAAAGGACACCGTATGGGATGATTATTTTGGTACGAAAATTCAAGATCCATACAGATGGTTAGAAGATGATCATGCGGAGGAGACCAAAGCATGGGTTGCATCACAAAATAAGTTTAGTTATTCATATCTGGACAAGATTCCATTTCGCAAAGATTTACGAGCGCGGATTGAGAAATTATTTGATTTTGAAAAATGTAGCACCCCATTTAAAAAGTCAGGCAAGTATTATTTTTTCAAGAATAATGGTTTGCAAAATCAAGATGTATTATTCACAAGCAACCAATTGAATGATAGCCCAACATTATTATTAGACCCAAACACGTTTTCAAAAGATGGAACAACGTCCTTAAGTAATTATTCTTTTTCAAGTAATGGAAAGTACATGGCCTTACAGTTATCTGTTGGAGGATCTGATTGGAATCAAATTTTAGTATTTGATTTAAACACAAGGCAATTCCTTGCAGATACCATTCGTTGGGTGAAATTTAGTGGCACAGCATGGCATGGAGATGGATTTTATTATAGTAGATATCCGGAGCCAAAAGGAAATCTTGCATTATCTGAAAAGAATGAATTTCATACAGTGTATTATCATAAAATCGGAACGAATCAATCAGACGATCAAATAATTTACCAAGATTTAAAACATCCATTGCGGAATGCTGCAATAAGTATTACTGAAGACGAGCGGTTTTTAGTATTGTCGATAACAGAATCTACGAGTGGGAATAGTTTAGCAGTTCGCGATTTATCAAAAAAGGAAGCTGGATTTGAATGGTTGGTTTCCAGTTTTGAGAATGATTATATTGTATTGGGAAATGTAAAAGACAAGTTGTTTATACACACAAACAAGCAGAGTTTAAATTGGAAAGTTGTTACTGTAAATATGAATTCTCCGAAACAGCAGCAATGGAACACAATTATTGCAGAGGCAAAAGATGTGTTGGATAGTGTATGTTTAATAGGCGGAAAATTAGTAGCCAGTTATTTACATAATGCTTCTAGTTTAGTAAAAATTTATGATTTAAATGGAACTGAATTAAATACCTTGGTGCTTCCTGAAGTTGGAACGCTTGTGTCTATCAATGGAACCCAAAATGATACAGAGGCATTTTATTCTTTTTCATCATTTATTAGACCTCCAACAATTTACAGAATTGATTTAATCGATTTTAAAACGACTCCATTTTTTAAACCGAAACTTGCAGATTACGATCCTGATTTATATACTACTGAACAAGTTTGGTATCCCAGTAAAGATGGCACCAAAATACCGATGTTCTTGACTCATAAAAAGGATTTGGTAAAAGGGAATAATCCACCTACTTTACTTTATGGTTATGGTGGATTTAATGTTTCTTATCTTCCAACGTTTATGACTTCCCGAATCCCAATTCTTGAAAATGGAGGAATTTATGCAGTCGCCAATTTACGAGGGGGTGGTGAATTTGGAAAAGAGTGGCATATGGCAGGAACTAAAGAAAAGAAGCAAACTGTTTTTGATGATTTTATTGCAGCAACAGATTTTTTAGTGAATGAAAACTACACAGATCGGGAGCATCTTGCAATCCAGGGTAGATCCAATGGAGGTCTGTTAATTGGCGCGGTAATAACTCAAAAACCGGATGTTTGCGCAGTGGCTTTTCCAGTCGTTGGTGTTTTGGATATGTTGCGTTATCACAAATTTACCATTGGTTGGGCTTGGGCAACAGATTATGGGACCAGTGAAACAAAGGAAGGCTTTGAATATCTTATAAAATATTCCCCGATTCACAATGCGAAGTCTGCAAGCTATCCAGCAACCTTGATTACAACAGCAGATCACGATGATCGGGTGGTGCCTGCTCACTCCTTTAAATTTGCAGCAACCATGCAAGCAGCTGCACAAGGTGCAAATCCAATGCTCATAAGAATTGACGTGAGTGCCGGTCATGGTGCCGGGAAACCTACTTCAAAACAAATTGATGAAGTAACTGATATTTTAGGATTCATGTTTTTTCAAATGGGTATTACACCGAATGCAAAATAATTTTAGCAATTGATACGTTAAATGTGATTTATTCAAAAAAATTGAAACTATGAATACAAATCAATATCTGGAATCAAACAAACAGCGTTTTCTTGATGAATTAATCGAACTCTTGAAAATTCCTTCTGTAAGTGCAGATTCCAAGCACAATGAAGATACAAAACGATGTGCAGAGGCAGTTAAACAAGCCCTTTTAGATGCTGGATGCGACACTGCAGAAATTTGTAAAACAAAAGGTCATCCAGTAGTTTATGCACAGAAAATAATAGATCCAAATTTGCCAACGGTCTTGACCTATGGTCATTATGATGTGCAACCACCAGATCCTTTAAATTTATGGACCAGTGGTCCATTTGAGCCCGTTGTAAAAGATGGCAAAATCTATGCAAGAGGGTCCTGCGATGATAAAGGGCAGGTTTTTATGCATATTAAAGCGTTGGAATCTATGGTTAAGACCAATTCGTTACCATGTAATATTAAGTATATAATTGAAGGAGAAGAAGAAGTAGGATCTGTTAATTTAGGAAATTTTCTTAAGGCAAATAAAGAAAAGCTAAAAGCAGATATCGTATTAGTTAGTGATACTTCAATGATTAGTATGGAAAGTCCTTCCATTGAATCCGGACTAAGAGGTTTAACATATGTAGAGGTAGAAGTTACAGGTCCCAATAGAGATTTGCATTCAGGCGTATACGGCGGGGCAGTGGCAAACCCAATCACGATTCTTGCAAAAATGATTGCTTCCCTTCACGATAAAAATAATAAAATCAAAGTCCGTGGATTTTATAGAGATGTAGTTGATTTAACTCCAGAGGAAAGAACAGCATTAAATAAAGCTCCATTTAGTTTAGAAAATTATAAAAAAGATCTTGAAGTTGTAGATGTATGGGGTGAGGAAGGTTATACCACCCTGGAACGCACCGGTGTAAGACCTACCCTTGAATTAAACGGAATTTGGGGCGGATATACTGGAGAAGGTGCAAAAACTGTCTTGCCTTCAAAAGCGTATGCAAAAATTTCTATGCGATTAGTTCCAAATCAAAAATCTAAGAAAATAGCAAAGTTATTTGAAAAACATTTTTTGAAAATTGCACCTCCTTATGTTCATGTGAAAGTAACTGAACTTCACGGAGGGGAAGCTGCAGTCACACCTACAAATAGTGATGCATACCTTGCCGCTGAAAAAGCAATTGAAACTACCTTCGGAAAAAAACCAATACCGACAAGAGGTGGCGGCAGTATTCCAATCATTGCTTTATTTGAAAAGACTTTAGGACTAAAAACTGTTTTAATGGGATTTGGATTAGATTCTGATAATATTCATTCACCGAATGAACATTTTGGATTATTTAATTTTTACAAAGGCATTGAAACAATTCCGTATTTTCATAAATATTATACAGAACTGAAAAAACAATCAAAATAAATTAAATCAAGTCAAATGAAAAGAATTGTATTATTAATCAACGTGTGGGTAGTGAGTATTTCTTTCCTGTTCGCACAAAAAAATCAAATGAAAATGGATTCACTAAGTTATAGTATCGGGGTGTTATTTGGAAATAGTTTAAAACAACAGGGTTTGGATAAATTGAATGCGGCTGATCTTGCAGAAGCAATGGAAGCTGTTATGAATAATAAGGAAACTAAAATCACCAAAGAACAAGCTACTCAAATTTATTCTCAAACGATGTCTTCACTTTCTGCAAAAGCAAATGCTGGGGCAAAAGAAGAAGGGGAACACTTTTTAGCAGAAAATAAAAAAAGACCTGGTGTTACAACAACTGCCAGTGGATTGCAATATGAAGTTATAAAAATGGGAGACGGTGCAAAACCAGCAGCTACTGCAAAAGTAAAAACACATTATCATGGCACTTTAATTAATGGAAGTGTTTTTGACAGTAGCGTAGATCGCGGTGAACCCATTTCATTTCCAGTAAATGGTGTCATCCAGGGATGGCAAGAGGCTTTGCAATTGATGCCTGTAGGTTCAAAATGGAAATTATTTGTGCCTTATAATTTAGCATATGGTGAACGTGGTGCCGGTGCAGATATTAAACCATTTTCTGCATTGATCTTTGAAGTTGAGTTGCTTGGTATTGAATAGTCCATTTTATTTGGATCCAATGGTTGAGGATCTAAATATTGTAAAATGAAAATTTCCATAATTAGTATTGTTCCAGAGCTACTTCAAAGTCCTCTGGATCATTCAATTATTAAAAGAGCAAAGGAAAAGGATCTTTTTCATATTGAAATTATTGATTTAAGGCAATTTGGCATTGGAGCTTATCGGCAAGTTGATGATTATCAATTTGGTGGTGGTGCCGGTATGGTATTAATGATTGAACCTCTTGTGAATTGTATTGAGTCACTAACTAAGGTTCAATCGTTTGATGAAATTATATACCTCACTCCGGATGGTGAATTATTAAAACAATCAGTAGCGAATCAACTCAGTTTGAAAAGTAATTTGTTAATTATTTGTGGTCATTATAAGGGAATTGATGAGCGGATTCGGGATCGTTGGATAACTCGTGAAATTTCAATTGGAGACTATGTTTTGTCAGGAGGTGAATTAGCAGCTTGTGTTTTGGTGGATGCTATTGGAAGATTATTGCCAGGGGTATTAAATGATGAAACTTCCGCATTAACTGATTCATTCCAAGATCATTTGTTGTCGCCTCCGGTTTATTCCAGACCAGCTCAATTTCGGGATTTGAAAGTGCCAGATATTTTATTGAGTGGGCATCAAGCTAAAATTGATGATTGGAGATTTGAACAATCCGTATTAAGAACAAAAGCCCGAAGACCCGATTTACTTTCTGATGAAAATATCTAAAACCAACAAGTTCGTTTTTATAAATTTGGATTTATTTAACTGGTAGTATTTTTTTTCGAGAATTTCTTTGGAGTGAGTATCTTGTCATGAAATGGAAACCTGGCAAGATCAAGTATTCGGAAATAATATTGGTTTTAAAGCTTTTACTTTTCAGCATGGTATCCCCGTTTTAGTATTTTTAGTTTGTACTATTCTTTGGATCTTAATTGCTAAGAACTGGAATCACCCAAAGCAATATCGATCTGCATTTCTATTTTCTCTTTCACTTGCATTTGCTGTATTATGGTGGATGGTATTTAGACTTTGGAATAATCAATTTGATGAAACAGAGGATTTGCCATTTCATCTTTGTAATATCTTAGCTTTAATATTTCCGTTTGCTTTGTATTTTCGGGCTCGTTGGTTTTTTGGAATATTATATTTTTGGATACTGGCAGGAACCTTACAAGCTGTAATTACCCCAGATCTTAAAGAGCAATTTCCGCATTATATTTATTTTCGATATTGGTGGATACATTGCGGTATGATTAGTTTAATTTTTTACGGGTTGTTTGTATTTAAATGGAAAATTTATTGGATCGATATAAAAAATGCAATTGTTGGAGCCAATGTATATTTAGTTTTTTCTATTTTGGTTAATTTATTAACCGGAGGTAACTATTTTTTCAGTATGCGGAAACCCGAATCTGCCTCCTTATTGGATCATTTAGGACCCTGGCCATGGTATTTATTTACTGGACAAATTGTTATGACCGCGCTTTTTTTACTGTTGTATTTGCCAATATGGTGGTGGCAGGGTAGGGTGAAAATAAATACACAATAGCTGGTTTGATAAGGAAATCCATATGTTTGCCAAAAAAATGGCCGGAAAATATTTTGTAAGAATAGAATAATTCCAATAAATAAATGCTAATCATACTTGAAGCAAGGATGCCTGCTACTGATGGGATTCACTTAGATTAAAAAAAACTCTCTTTTGTTTAGGCCTTTTTAAAAGTATTTGCTCCTTAAAATTTATAAAATTTTAAAGATTTTGAATATCCCGGATTTGATACATTAAGAATGTACATTGTATTATTCAAATCTATGAGCGGTAATTGAACATCCTTTATATGCGATGTAAGCTTTGCAGAATAAATACATTGTCCAAGTGTATTAAAGATCCGTATATATCCGTCTTGTTGCATTGGTTTTAAAAAATGCAAGTGCCCATTTTCAATCCAGAAAGCTGCTTCATAATTTATATTATTTGAAGATGTGCTTTGCGACAATTCAAAATAATCCGTTAATTTTTGTTGATTATTGATTAAATATTCTGCTTTCCAAATTCCTGGTATTGCAAGCGTTGGTCTGAATATATAAGTATAAAAATAAGAATACCATAAATCCGAAGTATGTGTATAACTAAACGTAAACCAAAGTTCATCTGAAGGGGTGTACCAATTTATAGTACTTATATCATCTTTTCGAATTCCATAGGATTGGATCCAAAAACTGATGGTATCATCTTTTTCAGTGTATTTTTTTTGAGAAGGAATTCGTTCCTTTAATTCATTCAGGCTAGGAGCAAAATTACAAAAGTCATGATCTATGATTCCAAAAGAGTCAACATAAGGAAGTTCAGAATTCCATAAAGAGCCAGGATTGCCACAAGATCCTTTAAATGGATCTACAACATATAATGAATCATACCACAATTCAAAATGCAAATGAGGATCACTGGAATAACCAGAGCTACCTATAAATGCAAGTGTTTGTCCTGAAGTAACAGCATCTCCTGGTTTTACAAGAGCTGAGTTCTTTTTAAGATGGGCGTAATAACTATAATATTTATTTGAATGGCGTATAGCAATATAATTGCCAAAATTTCCTGTTATGGCGGTTTTGTTTCTATCGAATAGGCTATCAACAACAGCCGTAACAATACCATCGGCGGCTGCCAATACTTCAATCCCTTTGTCCATTTGACTGAAATTCTTTATTGCAAAATCAGTACCAGCATGGCCATCATAAGTTTTTGATCCGCAATGGTGGTCGTGAATGCTATCAACAGACCAGTCAACATAATTGACAATAAAATAATCATTTAAATACTGACCTTTAATTGGACTATTTAAAAATGCTTGTTGCGAAAATAAAGTATGACAAGCTTGTAGGTAAAAAATAATTAAAATAAAATACAGATATAGTTTCATGAGTTCTTGAATTTAATTAGAAACTCCATCAACCTGGTTCATTTATAGAAGATTACATTTTTAGAATCCTAAAAGATTTTAAAACTTGATTTTTATGGATTACCTGTGCAATATAAAAACCAGCTTTTAAAGTTCCACCAAGATTGTTTTCAGTTGCGTTTAATACCTTTTCTTCTGCCAAAATTCCTTGTGAATTGTAGATCACAATTTTATATTGATTTTCATTTAATGCATTGAAATAACAAGTGGTGTGTTGATTGAAGATGGTAGGATAAACATGAACATCAAGTTCACTCGTTTTATCATTTGTTGATACAGGATTGCCATCAATAACTAAAAAAGCATCCAAAGCGCCTTCTACCAAATGGCCCTGGCCTTCATCTGCAATTTCAACAATAAATTTCACATCATTTAAATTTGAAATCAAATCTTTAATTTTATAATTTTCTTTTAAATGCCAACTGGAATCACTCAAACTAATCGTTTCAATTAAAAAGGTGTCTATTCCTGAAGTTAATTTAAATTTCATTTTATCATTCGGCATGGCATTACCACCTGCATTTGAAAACCAATATGCATAATTTAGTAAGGGTTCATTCAATGAACTTAAATTCATTGAAGGACTTGTTAAAATAGTATTTCCATTATCAACATCATCTTCAGAAGGATCTATTCCAGAATTGCCAGTTACGTAACATTGGTTACCTAAATCTGATGGTATGTCAAATTCAGTCTGAAATTGGTTATTTTCATAAATGGTTCCAGTGGGTTCAGCACGAACCCATGCTCCAGATCTTGCAGTTGATTTTACAGTCCAATTAAGATTGAAAATGAAATCATCTTGATATCCTTTTTCAACAAGTATAATAATATCACCGGATGGATTTTCAGAATTAAATTTTTCTGCTTTGTGCAAATAACCCCACTTGCCAACAATTACATCATATACCTCAGGATCTTGAAATACACGCAAGGTGGTTGCACCATCAGCAGCCGTCAATCCTTCTACCGATCTATTTAAATTCGTAACCAATACTTGAGCGTTTTCAACTAACTTCATACTCCCTTTTTCTTTTATAATAAATCGCTGACTTATCGATTGTCTTGGAAGTAATTTTATATTTCTGATTTCAACGATTCCATTTTGTAATTGTACTTGAATCGTATCAGGAAAATATGCAGGATGAGAAAAAACAACTTCATAGGTACCGGCATTTGCATATCCTGTTTTGTATTCGCCTTTCAAATTTGTTTCTTCACCATTTATGCGGGAAGATTTAATCACGACGGAAGCTTGTGAAATGTTCCCATTGGTCAAACTATCTTTTACCGTTCCTTCCAAATAACAGGCTCTGATATAATCAGGTTTGATTACAAATAATCCGCCCTCAATATCTGAAGCAACGATCGTTTTACTAGGCAAGAAAGGACTGACACCCCAACATCCATGAAAACCTTGTTGGTTTCCAAAATAGGTATCAACAGAGCCTACTTCGATTAAATTCTCCGGTCTGTGGGCATCAATAATTTTTATTCCATCGGTATAATAAGCTGTAATTAAATAACCATCCAGGAATCGGGTATTGTGTGGAATGACGCCTTGACCTTCCGTATCCTTTGGCCTCCATTGGTCTACCAACCGAATATTATTTAAATCAGAAACATCATATGCTGCTACAAATGCATTTGCACGTTCATCTGTAGTAAAAACATATTTTGCATCATCTGAGATCCAACTATTATGCGTAAACGCAAAAGGAGTTGTTATCGTAGCGAGTTCAATGGGTGTGACTTTGTCTTTCACATCCCAAATTGATAATAAACCATTATTTATGTCAGAAGACCACATCGTATCGTTTCTCATATACATATCATGACAATATCTTTTTGTTTCTGCACCAAGAAATTTTGGATTATCTGGATCTTGATTTACATCAAAAAACAAAACACCTTGCCAGGGTGAACAGCCATTCAAACATAAGATTCCTTTTTCATCAACAAATACTGTATGGCATGTGGTAATATTTTTTGTTTGATTATTAGCGGTCACAGAGCTAGTCCAAAATTTATGGGTGATGTCTAATGGTGCATTGCGCATATTTACAATAATAACGCCATCTGACGATTGGTCTGTCACTGCATAAATATGATTTTTATAAGTATAAACTTCTCTCCAAATAGTCTGGACCCCAGGTACGCGAGCTCTTTCTATTGGCTTTGATGGATCTTCCAAACTATAAATAACAAGCGCTGTAGATAATCCAATGACTGCATATTCAAGCCCAGAACTGTCGACAAAATGCCAAATACCACTTCCGGCAGCACCAGAACCAGCTGGAACGTGGGCTACTATTTTCATATTTAAGTCCCCACTTTGAGCATACATACCAACACATAAAATATTGATTACCAGGAGTAAAAGGTATTTCTTCATAAAGATTATTTAAAATTTGGACAAAATTAGAACATCTTAGGTCAATCAATTAAAAATTAACGTTTTCAGACAGGTAAATCAAAAAAAATGTTCTGGAAGCTGATTTTTTAAATAATATTCCGAAAATCCCTGCGCTGAATATCTTTGCATTCCTAAAATCAAAAAAAATGAATGAAGTAATTAAACACTACGATAACAAGGTATGTATTCTTACGATCAATAGGGAACAAGCAATGAATGCCTTGAATCACGATGTCATAAGTGAATTAAATGAGGCCATTGAAGAAGTGCAGGAGCGGATTGGAGACTTACATGGATTAATTATTACCGGGGCTGGAGCTCGATCATTTGTAGCTGGGGCAGATATTTCTGAATTTGTAGGCTTAAGTAGAAAAGAAGGAATTGCTCTTGGAAGAAAAGGTCAAATGCTATTTTCGGAAATTGAAAAATTGGCCATACCAGTCATTGCAGCTGTCAATGGATTTGCTTTAGGTGGTGGATGTGAACTTGCGATGGCCTGTCATATTCGGGTAGCTGGGGCAAATGCAAAATTTGGGCAACCTGAAGTGAATCTCGGCCTTATCCCTGGCTATGGAGGGACCCAAAGATTGATTCATTATATAGGAAAAGGCAAAGCAATTGAAATGCTGATGACAGGAGACATGATTAATGCAGAAGAAGCTCTCCGATTAGGTTTGGTGAATCATGTAGTGGAACCAGGAAATGAAGTAGAAAAATCATTGGAAATTATTCATAAGATAGCTACAAAAGCTCCAATCGCAATTCAAAAGGTTATTAAAATTGTAAATTCATATTTCGATTATGAAATGCCAGGCTATGAATCTGAATTGGATTCTTTTGGCCATTTAATGATTACTAAGGATGCTACAGAAGGTGTCGATGCTTTTTTAAATAAACGTAAACCAGAGTTTACAGGCCACTAAAATGTTTGATTATCATGCAGACAAGCAGCGGTATTTTGAGATGCAGTATCTTACTGCAAGAGATTTTATAATCCCTTTTATCAAGCAACTTAGAAGCTTTAAATCAGAAGACCGTATACTGGAGATAGGATGTGCTGAAGCAGGTGTATTAAAAGCTTTTGTAGAGGAACATTTGTTTTGTTTTGGAATCGACTTAAGTCCTTCCAGAATTGAAACGGCTAAACAGTTTCAACAAGAAGCATTTGATTTAGGAAAGATCAAGTTTTTGTCAAAGAATGTCTATGATATTGAGCTGTTAAAGGATCTTGGAGGACCTTTTGATATTATAGTTTTAAAAGATGTCATTGAACATATACCAAATCAAGAACGGTTTATTCCAGTCTTAAAGCAATTTCTTAAACCAGATGGGCTTATCTTTTTTGGATTTCCACCCTGGCAAATGCCTTTTGGAGGTCATCAACAAATGAGCAGCTCCCGAATTTTAAGTAAATTGCCTTGGTACCATTTATTGCCCAAGTCTGTTTATAAATTTATTTTAAAAAGCGGTGGTCAGGATCCTGCCACCCTAACCGAACTTTTAGAAATTAAAGAAACCGGGATATCCATTGAGCGATTCGAGTCCATCATGGCTCAAAATAATTTAAAAATTGAACAAAGGATACTCTTCCTTACGAATCCAATATACAAATTCAAATTTAATCTTGAACCTCGACAGGTTCCTTGGCTGTTGGCCAAAATACCAATCCTAAGAAACTTTTATACAACGGCAGCTTATTATGTCATCAAGAAGAGATGAAAGCTTAGCAACCGTTAAAAGGATTAAAAATGATCAAATTCAACCGAATTTATATCTATCCTCCGCAAAAGGTCTTGAATTTCTTAATATAGACCTCCCAAAGATCTTTTTGACCTTTGACTTCGTCATCATCACAGTAGTCTGTAATTTCCAGAATCGTCTCGTTCGTGATGTCGGTTTTGTAAATTCGGAATTGAAGAAACTCTGCTTCATCCCGGCCATGCCATTTATATTTAACCAATTCCTCCTCGATGTCGTCTGATAAAGTCGCTTCTTCATGATCGCCTTCCCAGTCAAAAATATAATGATCACCGATATTGTCTACCCGGTCACAAAACCAACGCACCATGCAAGTTGGTTGGGTAACAAATAGATAAAGGGTCGCCGGAGACGATTTAAACATAAATTCTACTTGAAATTGAACTCTTGCCATTGGGTCTGTTTGTGATAAATTAAATTGTAGTCTGACTACATAATGCGGCAATATTAAAATTGTTTGAATATTTTTTTGTTAAATCTTGAACTTTTTTTATTCACAAAACATTAATTGCATGTAGAGGAAATATTGTCCGCTTGGCATTATTTTCGCATTCTGTTTAAGCAGAATATCATAATCTTGTTGTAAATCATTGTTTTTTAAGGACTTATAAACCAATCCGCGATTCATGAGGCAGTTAAAGATCACTAAATCCATTACAAATCGAGAGAGTCAGTCTCTTGAAAAATATTTACAAGAAATCGGCAAAGTGGATTTATTGACACCCGAAGAGGAGGTCGAACTCGCAAAAAAAATCAAACAAGGGGATCAATTATCACTTGAACGACTCACAAAAGCCAACCTGCGATTTGTTGTTTCTGTTGCAAAACAATATCAAAATCAAGGTTTATCACTTTCTGATTTAATCAATGAAGGAAACCTTGGATTGATTAAAGCAGCACAACGATTTGATGAAACCAGAGGCTTTAAATTTATTTCCTATGCAGTTTGGTGGATTCGGCAGTCAATTCTTCAAGCTTTAGCTGAGCAATCCAGGATTGTCAGACTTCCATTAAATAAAGTGGGCTCTTTAAATAAAATTAACAGAGCTTTTTCTGAATTAGAGCAGGAATTTGAACGAGAGCCATCAGCTGAAGAGTTAGCAACCTTATTAGAAATTCCAACGGAGGAGGTAGAAACCACGATGGGTGTTGCTGCAAGGCATGTTTCTATGGATGCACCTTTTGTTGAAGGAGAAGACAATTCACTTTTGGATGTTTTGGAAAATGACAGTACGCCAGCAACAGATTCAAAACTCGAGTTTAAAGATTCTTTGAGACAAGAAATTGAGAGAGCTTTAGGCACTTTGACAGATCGCCAGGCGGATGTAATAAAATTATATTTTGGTATTGGGGTGGAACATCCTGAATCGCTGGAAGATATTGGAGATAAATTTGGTTTAACACGAGAACGGGTGCGCCAAATAAAGGATAAAGCGATCAATAAATTGCGTTCTGCATCTCGCAGTAAGCTATTGAAGCAATATTTAGGATAATAATTCAATTTTTTTAGAATCCTTTTTTGGCAAGGACCTTGGATTTTAAGACCTTTGTAAAAATTTATAATATGTCCTTGATTAGCCAAAACGAACAAATCGATCTCGCTCTTAATGATTGGAGGGAGAAAGAAAAAAATGCCCTTGAACTAAGTAAAATAGTTGGGGATTTAAGATTTGATCGCTCCATTGAATTAGTCTTATTTAGAAAAGACCTTTATGATGCAAGACCTAGTCAAATCATTAGCGATCATCTTTTTGCAAAAAATTATATTGATAAACCCTTAGATCTTGACTTAAGTCTTGAAATCGCAAGGATAATTTCTAAGATGGATCCATTAGTTCCATCTAGAATTGATATTGGCAAACTAGCTTCAGAATGGGAAAAAGAACATTCAAATTTTACTCAATTAGAAGATTTTGTAATTCACCAATTAAAGCAAGGATTAAATCCTGAAGTTGGAATTCTTGAACCAAAGGATGTTGTATTATATGGTTTTGGTCGAATCGGCAGGTTGGTAGCAAGACGATTAATTTCCTCCACAGGAAGTGGCGAACAATTGCGATTAAAGGCGATCGTCGTACGCGCTGGGATGAAAGATCAATATGAAGAAGTACTCAAGCGTTTAGCCTTATTAGAAAGTGACTCCATCCACGGCAATTTTCCAGGTGCCATTGAAGTCACTCCGGATGGCACTGAAGCAATAATTAATGGAAATCGGATTCGAATGATTTTTGCAGCTTCACCGGCTGAAATTAATTATGAAGATTATGGTATCCACGATGCTTTATTAATCGATAATACCGGAATGTTTGATACTCGGGAAAAATTAAGTGCCCACTTTCGACCAGGTATTTCACAAATTATTTTAACGGCTCCGGGAAAAGATATACCGAATATTGTGGTTGGTGTAAATCAACAAGAAGCTGATAATATCAATGAAACTATTTTTTGTGCTGCTTCTTGCACTACCAATGCAATTGTACCTGTAATCCAGGTAATAGATAAAGCATTCGGTATTGTGAAAGGGCATATTGAAACAGTACATGCGTATACAAGTGATCAGAATCTTTTGGATAACTTTCATCGAAAACCAAGAAGAGGAAGAGGAGCTCCCATTAATATGGTTATAACCAGTACCGGAGCAGCAAGTGCAGTTGCAAAAGTTTTACCGCATCTTAAAGGAAAATTAACCGGAAATGCAGTGCGTGTGCCAGTTCCAAATGTTTCCTTGGCAATTTTAAACCTAACGCTAGAACACAGCTCTACACTGGAAGAGATCCTATCTAAACTGAGACATGCAAGTTTATATGGAGAACTTGTCGAACAACTTCAATATTCAACATCAAATGAATATGTTTCAAGTAATGCTGTTGGAACTACCTGCGCATCCGTTGTAGATTCTCCATCTACCATTTTATCAGCGGATGGTAAAACAGTCACTATTTATGCATGGTATGATAATGAATTCGGTTATACCTGTCAGGTCGTGCGGCTTGCTAAATATGTAGCTAAAGTAAGACGATTTACCTACTATTAATAGTGGATCACAATTTGGATACATACAAAAAATGGCAGCCTTTTTTATTAGGCTTGTGTGCCGCTATTGGCTTGTTTGCTGGGATGAATATGAGGCAAGCACAGCAACCAAATTCAAAAGCAAAAGAACAAACAAATATTCCACATAATAATGTTCAAAAAATTACGGATGTCCTTTCCTATATCCAATCAAAGTATGTAGATAGTCTTGATATGGAAGTTTCAACGGATATCGCATTGGAGTCTTTGCTGGCTTGTTTGGATCCATATTCCGAATATATCCCGGTAAATAGAATTCCATTTTATACGGCTCAAATAAGCGGGAAACAACGAAATTTTGGCTTGGATTTACTTCCTATTGATTCACAAATAGTAATTACACAAATTGAAAAAACAAGTCCCGCATTTAAAGCTGGCATCGAAACCGGTGATTATTTGTTGTCGATTAATAATCAGGATGTATCCCCGCTAAGGTACAATTTTGATTCTTTATTAAATGCAATTGAAAATGAAATTGTAGATACTTTGAAAATAAGTTGTCTGCTTCGAAAGGAAAATATCATCAAAGAAATTAATTTTCCCTTACAGGAATTCGATGATCATCCTGTAAGTAATGTGCATATTCCTGTTGCAGGCGTTTTATACTTGAAATTGAAACAAGTTTCTAAAGCCAGTTATCGGGAATTTATGAATGTGTTGGAAACTCATATTTCAACAAAAAAATGTAAACATTTAATTCTTGATTTAAGAGGAAACACCGGAGGCTTAGTGCATGAAGCCGCTTCCATTTTAAATCAATTAATTCAAGAAAAGGAGCTGCTTTTATTTAAAACATCAAGCTCCAAAACAAAGGATAAAGAATATAAATCAACTGGAAAGCCATTTTTTATTTTGGATAAAATTATTGTTTTAATCGACCATAAAACAGCTTCTGCTGCAGAATTAATTGCTGCTTCATTACAAGATTTAGATAGGGCAATTATTATAGGCCAAAAGAGCTATGGGAAGTCAACTGTTTTAGAACAATTTTCTTTAGCAGATGGCTCCGCAATTCGATTGGCAGTAAGTCGTTATATTACCGCTTCTGGCAGATGCATCCAAAAACAATATGAAGCATTGAGTTCAAATTATTATGTTGCATCTCCGAATTGGAATTTGGATACTAATTTTTACTCCTTAAAAAAGCGAAAATTGCCATCGGGCAAAGGAGTCGTACCAGACCTTTTTGTTGCATCTGAAAAGGATACTGTTTCAGACTTAATTCAAGATTATGCAAATCGAATTGTGGTTTCAAATATTATAGAATTTAGAAATTTGATTCAATCAGATCCTGAAAAACTTGAAAACGATACGAAGGTTAAACTTTTAATTGAATCTGAAATTGCCAAATTGAAACTTATTATAAAATTGCCATTTCAGGATATTAAATTGTTTGAAGTTTGCAAGTTGACGCTAGCAGAATGGGTATTTGGAACAGCACTAAAAGAAAGAATGTTATTATTGAATGACAAAAATCTGGAAGTGGCTATAAAAAAAATATTGGAGTAAATTCTTAGGAGAGAATTTTAATTTCTAATAAATATTAATTCTCCTTCGGTATCATACGTAATAATCATACTCGGTTCCCCAGGCTCTAAAGCAGATTGTCTATGTTTCACTACGTAATCTACTGCTATTATAATTTCATTTTGTATATCTTTAAAATTCGCAGGCGTAGGAAATTGTGAAATATTTGCAGAAGTTGAAATTAATGGAGCATCAATACCTTGAATTAATGCTTGACAAAATGGATCCAGACAGAGCCGAATAGCAATGGAACCATCTTTTGATAGAATCGCTGGATCCAGGTTTTTAGCTTTTGGATAAATGATAGTAAGTGGTCGATTGTGATAGCTCATAAGCGTTTCCACTCTTGGGTGAATGTTCTGAACATATTTTTTAAGCATTTGAATGGAATCGACCAATAAAATGAGAGATTTTTCTGGAGGCCTTTGTTTGATTTCAAAAATGCGATGCACGGCCATTGGAAATTGAGCAGAACAGCCAATTCCCCAAATGGTATCCGTTGGGTAAAGTATAACCTTCCCTTCTTTTAAAAAACGGATTGCATTTTGAAGATCTTCTGGTATTTCTGTCATAGATTTCTAGTTAGCGAATGGTTTAATCCTTTGAAATTGAATATTTTTGTGTTTTTTACAAATAATTGCTGTTTTGAATGGAAGTTTTGAAATTATATATCTAAATTGAATAACCATATAACGTATTAATTCGTTTAAGGAAGTATATACTGGTATGAGAAAAATTATTGGATTCATTTTTTGGTTATTCATCAGCCTGCATAGTGAGCATATATTCGCAAAGCACATTATTGGCGGTGACATGTTTTATAAATGTCTTCGGGTAGATACCGCGCGGAAGGTTGTCAATTTTGCAGTTACTTTAAAGATGTACCGGGATTGTTATGCAGAGGGTGGAGCAGAATTGGATCCTTCTATTGTAATTGGCTTTTATGAAAAATTGCCAAATGGATCCTTTCGATATCTAAAAAAATTGAGTGATGTAAGGTTAAAATCTATTATCCTTTTGGACCCAGAACCTGATAATCCTTGTTTGATTATACCAGAAGATGTTTGCGTTCAAGAAGGTACGTATGAATTTCAAACAGGCAATTTACCTTTTAGTGCAAATTCATATTATATTGTATATCAAAGATGTTGTAGAAATGAATCCATTTCAAATATTATTAATCCTGGTGAAGATGGTGCTGCATTCGTGATAGAAATAAGTCCGGAAGCACAAAGACTTTGCAATAATAGTCCGCGCTTTCTGAATTTTCCACCCATTGTTATTTGTGTAAACAACCCATTAAATTTCGATCACTCCATATTTGATGATGAAGGAGATTTAGTCACCTATGAGTTTTGTACCCCTTTAAAAGCAGGTGGTCAGGATGGTGGCAATGGTGCGACCACATGCTTCGGAGTAATGCCAGATCCGTTATTTTGTCCGCCACCTTATAATACCGTGACGTTTAGATCGCCAACATATTCTACGATCTACCCTTTAGCTGGTAATCCACTTGTAACTATTAATCCGATTACTGGTTTGATTTCAGGAACACCAACGGTTCAAGGTCAATTTGTAGTAGGTGTTTGTATAAAAGAATACCGCAATGGAATATTACTTACAGAAACCAGAAGGGATTTTCAATTTAATGTTACGTATTGCGAACCCAAAGTATTTGCAAAATTGAAAGCCGATTCGATTTTGAATGGCAATAATTTTGTGATTAACTCTTGTGGAAAAGCAACAATAGATTTTTTTAACCAGAGTTCTGATATCAAGTTTATTCAACGATATAATTGGTCTTTTAATATTCAGGGTGTAGAGCAAATGAATACAAATCGGGATGCACAGTTTACCTTTCCGGGTTTTGGAAGCTATGCTGGTAAAATGATATTGAATGAAGGGAGCCAATGTTCAGATTCTGCAATGATACTTGTGAATGTCTACCCAGGTATTCGGGCAGATTATGGATTTCGCTATGATACTTGTGTTGCAGGCCCGGTTATCTTTTCTGATAGTTCATTTACGGGCAGTGGAAATTTGGTAAGTTGGAATTGGAATTTTTCGAGCTTTGGAACTTCTATAATACCGAATCCAAGTTTTAGTTTTACCACCCCTGGTAAAAAATCAGTGCGACTCGAGGTTCAAGATATCAATGGATGTAAAGATGATACGGTTGCAATTATACCTTATTTTCCTGTACCTCCTATCTTAATTGTAGACCCAAGTGCCTTTGATGGCTGTACTCCTTTAAATGTTTGTTTTAGAAATTTGTCAGTACCTATAGATACCAGTTATGATATAATTTGGGATTTTGGTGACGGCAATTTTGGCAATCAAATTTCACCCTGTCATACCTATAATGACGGTGGTGTTTTTTCTATAAAACTTAAAATAACCTCTCCTATTGGTTGTACCATTGAAAAGGATTATCCCAATCTAATAACTGCCCGATTGTCACCGAATGCCGATTTTAGCTTTAGTCCGGGTCAATTAAGTTCATTTCAAAAGACCGCAACGTTTATTGATATTTCTAATAATTCAAATGGCCGGCAATGGACCTTTAATGGTAAAGACCGCACGTTTGTGTCAAATATTACCCATACTTTTCAGGATACAGGGCTTCAAAAGATTGATTTAATTGCCATTAGTAATAATGGATGCCGGGATACCCTAACCAAGTATATCGATGTAGAGCCCAGAGTTACCTTATTTATGCCCAATGCTTTCACGCCAAATGGAGATGCAAAGAATGATGAATTTTTTGGGATTGGCTATTTTGAAGGTATGAAAACCTATGAAATGAGTATTTGGGACCGTTGGGGATCCAGACTTTTTATGACTCAGGATCCATTACAAGGATGGAATGGCAGGTTTGATAATCAAGGAGCTCTTTTGCCAAATGGGGTATACGTCTATGTTGTGAGATATACCACACCAAGGAATGAACTTATCGAATTAAAAGGTTTTGCCACCATCGTGAGATAATTCTTTCCATTTATTTTGAGTAATTTAATTGATTTTTGCTATCTTTGCGACTCTTTTTAAAAGACCTAAATGCATTTGCCATGGAATTAATTAAATATGTTCAAGATCAATTGATGGATATTAGCCGGATCCCTGAATTTTCTTCTGGGGATACCATAGTGATCAGTTATAAAATCATCGAAGGGAACAAAGAACGTATTCAGGATTTTAGAGGTGATGTAATTAACATCCGGGGAGAAGGTAAAAATAAGACGTTTACAGTGCGTAAAGTATCCAGTGGCATTGGCGTAGAACGTATATTCCCATTTTCATCTCCAAACATTTCAGAAATCAAGGTGGTAAAGAAGGGAAGGGTGCGGAGAGCTAAACTCTTTTACCTTAGACAGCTTTCTGGTAAAAAAGCTAGAATCAAAGAAAAAACAATGGCTGTTCGGGAAGAAACTGCAAAATAAGCTTTCGTTTTATTCTCATTTGCTAATTTTTAATACGTTTAATTCATTGTTGCCATCAAAGGCTTAACAATCTTATTAGGTAGGCTTTATTTCCTAAATGATGCCATATACTAGGATTTTGAAGGATCTATTAAAGTTTGTTGCTTAATTTCAATTTGATTACTTTATAAAGGTTCCTTCTTCATTTGGTAGAATTTCAACAAGTGCTTGTGTATTTATTGCTTTAATGGATTTAAAATTCTTGCTAAATTCAATATTTCGCTCTTTTGTGGATGCATCTAATTGAATTATCCTGCCATCAATATTTACTTCAATCGGAAGTTCTAATTTTTCTTCTTTACATTCTATTTTAAAAAGAATTCGGGTACGGTTTGTATCTGATAAAATTTTCAATTTGACTTTTGGTATTTCGTTTGTTTTGAAATACTGATTGAAAAATGGAGTAAAATCTTTTTTAGTGTAGTCATTCACATACATGAAAAAATCTTCACTATTTATGTTTTTATATTTATAGGTATTATAAAATCCTTTAATCATTTTAAACCACAAAGAATCATTTTTCAAAGTGAATCGCAAGGTTTGTAAAACCCAGGATCCTTTGCCATATATATCTGAATCCGGAAAATTCTGAAAGTTCACATCTCTTGGTCCGATTAAAGCCATTTTATTTTGGATCCCCGAACGCTGACTTTCTAAATACCGCAAGGCAGCTTTTTTGCCATGAAGATATTCCACATACAAAGCCTCCATATAAGTAGTAAAACCTTCATGTATCCACATATCTGCATGGTCATTGCAGGAAACAGAATTGCCAAAATATTCATGACCACTTTCATGGATAATGATATAGTCAAAATTAAATTCCGCAGACATTCTCGCTCCTAAATAGCCTCTTTTGTATTGGTTCCCATAAGCAATTGCACTCTGATGTTCCATGCCTAAATATGGCGACTCTACCAATGCGTAGCCATCATTCCAAAATGGGTATTTATCAAAATAAAATTCATAAGCTTCCAGCATTTTTTTTACCTGCTCAAAATGGTTTCTGGCAGTATCTTCCTTTCCTTTTAAGACATAATAATCCAATGGTAAAATGGATCCATCAGCAGCTTTATATTGATCCTTGAAATGGATATAATCTCCAACATATAAACTTACATTATAATTATTAATCGGGTAACTAACCTTCCAATGGTAGGTTTTGTTTTTCTTATCTTCATCCGTAACTTTTTCAAGATTTCCATTTGAAATTGCCATTAATTCATTCGGTACTGTTATATGAATATTCATTCCTTTTTCAGGTTCATCAGATAAATGATCTTTATTAGGCCACCACAAACTAGCACCAATACCTTCACAAGCCACCCCGATCCAGGGTTTTCCTTGCGCATCTTGCTTCCAAACAAAGCCGCCATCCCAGGGAGCTCGTTTTGCAATGATAGGTTTCCCTTCAAAATATATTTTTAAAACTTCCTGGTCATTTTTTTGAATGTTAAGCGGCACAAATACCGCATCAAATTTCCGATTGAATTTCAGTTCCCTTCCACGATATGTTATTTTCTTGATATTCATATTTTCAAACAAGTCTAACTGAATTGTTGATAAATCCTGGTTTGCTTGAAATTCCATTCCAACAAATCCTTTTAGACTTTGCGCTGGAATGTCTAATTGAATGCTTAAATCATAATGGAGGACATTGTAATTTCGTTCTGGTCGCAAAGCACCTCGCAAACTATCTTTCAAACTAAAAGAGAATTGTGCAATTTGGGATTGATTAAAACAAAATGAAATCGAAATAAAAAGTGCGAAAAATTTAGTATATTTCATTAGACAGGACGGATTTTTGAATTTTCGGAAGTCAAGTTTCTTCTAACAAGAAAATCAACCCATTTTGAAGGTAGAAATTTAGCCAAAAGTAAGAACAGAATTTTATTTTTATGAATCAGATATCTGTTTTTTGGATTTTTAGAATTCAATGCTGCCAATATTGGGTCCTTTAGAGATTCAACCGGAAGTGCATTGCGCTCTGTTTCCAGAATCGTTTTTGTTGCTTTTGTTAAATAGAGGGCATACGGACTTAGTTTGAAATCTTCCTCAACTCGAAGGTTTTTTTGCCAAATAAGCGTCTTTATAGGTCCAGGTTCAATCAAGATTACCTTAATTCCAAACAACGTTAATTCCCTACGCAAGCTATCTGAAAGTCCCTCTAATGCAAATTTTGAGCCGGCATAAGCACCCAGGAATGGAGATGCAAATAATCCTGAAATCGAACTTATATTCAAAATCCTGGCTTCCGTATTATCAGATTTTAAAAAGGGCAAAATGAGTTGAATTAATCGAATGGATCCGAATACATTGACTTGAAATTGCGCTTTCAAATGCGCCATGGGTAAATGTGTTAGTGGCCCGGGTACTGCATATCCTGCATTATTTATAAGGGCATATAAAGGATTTTCTCTTAAAATGGATTTCAATTGCTCCACTCCAGCCTCTATAGAAACATCTTCATGGAGGTCCATTGTTATCGCCGCAAAATTAGTTTGTTTTAAAAGTTCAGGATCTGGTACTTTATCATACCTTAGAGTTCCAATAACAAAAAAACCCTCTTTTGTGAGTAAATGTGCCAAAAATAGCCCAATTCCAGAGGAAATACCAGTTATCAAAACAAATCTCAATGCTTGAATTTAATGTAAAAGTAGCCAAAATATCGGGTTCGATTTTGTCCATCGATTGCAATTGATAGTATTTTTGAAGATAAGAATCTAAAATGAAAAACAGAATTACATTGCTTTTATATCTCCTTACATTTTTGGGATGTAAGCAAGAGAATAAAATTGACCTTGAATTTTTAAAGGGAAAATGGGTGATCGTAGAGGCCTCCAGAAATACAAAACGGACCAATACCCTGGATGGCGCTTTTTTCTTTTTTGAACAGAATATCCTGACTACAAATTTTATGGGTTCCGAAACTCAAGCTAATTATATCCTGAATAAAAATGAACTGACATTAACAAAAGGACTTGACTATACGTTTCAATTAGAGAAAACAAGAGACCATTATTTACTGATGCATACAAAGATTCAGAAAGCGGACTTTTTGTTTAAGCTAAAAAAAGAATAGAATGCAATGGATTCTTAAAACTTTATTGATTCTAAGTTTTTTATTTGTTTCAATACCTGGTTGGTGTCTGAATGCATTTGTCCAACCTTGTGTTTTTTATACTCCAGATTTTAAACCATATGCTGAAATTCGAATTTATATAGACCACAAAGGGTTTATTAAAACTATTCAAAAGGATAGCACACTTGCAATTAAAGCATATGTTACACTCTTATTAAAGAAAGGATTGGAAATTAAAAAAGTGGATAAAATATTGATTGAAAGTCCTTCGGGTCTTGAATTAAAACCTTTAATCCACCAACTTCGATGGGCGATTGAACCTGGTAATTACGAATTGGAAACTAAAATAGAAGATGCAAATGACAGTTTAAGAGAATTAACCTTATTGAATACCTTTCAAGTGAAACCTGCTTCTCAATCCACTTTTTTATCTGGAATTCAATTATCATCTATTTCAAAAGCTATTACAGACAGCAATCATATTTTATTTAAAAATGGCTTTTATAGCGAGCCTCTGATCTATCATCAGTTTAATTCCGGACAAAATATTCTCTATGCTTATTTGGAAAGCTATAAAACCGAACAATTAGGAAACAAATACGCATTGAAGTTTAGTTTGTATAAAAAGGATTCAAGCGGGATACTTTCTTTAAAGGAAGATTGGTACAGATCAAGAAATAGTAATGCAATTGATCCTTTTTTACTAAAACACGATATCAGTAGCTTAACAACCGGTACTTACAGATTGATAGTTCAGATTTTAAATTCTAAATCCATTAAAACAGACGAGCAGTTTATTGATTTCTTTAGAGAAAATCCTTTTTGGGATAAAATTGAAATTCTGAATAGAAGTCGAAAAGAAGATAAACAATTTTTCGATACACTTTCGGTTGATTTGATTAATTATTCAATTCGCGCATTGTATCCTATTATTTCGAGTTTAGATGTAGCCGTATTAAACGACCTGTATAAGCAAAAAAAATTGGAAGAAAAGCGGGTCTTTTTATTTGCATATTGGAGTGAACGCAGTGATACAGCAAAAAAAGCATTTAATACCTATTTGGAGTATGTTCGAAAAATTGACGAGTTATTTTATTCGGGATTTGGATATGGTTTTGAAACGGATCGGGGCGTTGTTTATTTGCGATATGGAAAGCCGGACGATGTGATTGCAGAAGATAAGGATAATGGTGCATTTCCATATGAAATCTGGAAGTATAATAAAGTTTCAAAAACAGGGCAGACGAATGTAAAATTTTTATTTTATAATCCAGATTTAGCTGGAAGTGATTTTAGATTATTGCATTCAACAGCGCATGGAGAACGCCAGAATAAGAAATGGGAGATCGACTTATATAAAAATGCTCCAGGGGAGGAGAAAGGAGATAATTTTTTTGATGCAACTGAAATACAATCAGGTTATAACCGACGGGCTCGGGAATATTTTGAACATTAATGTTACGGATTCAACCAATTGCTAAAAGATACTTTCATTCTGACCTTTTTTGATTGTTTAATTCTTTAATCAGTGAATATCTTTGCCAACTTTTAATACAACTTTATTTTTTGAATAAATTTAATGAGTATGCTACTTTTAGATGGAAATCAACTTTCTGCAATCCTAAGAAAAGAACTTCTTATCCGGGTTCGGGAATTTTGTCAGAATGATGTAAGATCGCCTCACCTTGCAGCCGTTTTGATTGGCAATAATCCTGCTAGTCAGGCCTATGTAAGAAATAAAATAAAAGCTTGTGAGGAAGTTGGATTCGCGTCTACACTTATCAGAAAGCCGGAGAACACTTCGCAAGAAGAATTATTGCATATTATTAAGGGTTTAAATCAGGATCCAACCTTGGATGGGTATATTGTACAATTACCCTTACCAAGACATCTTGACGAACATGCCATTAATCTTGCAATTAATCCAGAAAAGGATGTCGATGGTTTTCATCCCTATAATTTTGGTAAAATGGCCTTGGGTTTACCAACCTATTTACCGGCCACACCAATGGGAATTTTAATGATGTTGGATAGATATCAAATAGATACAGAAGGAAAACATTGTGTGGTTTTAGGCAGAAGTAATATTGTAGGTACCCCGATTGCAATTTTAATGTCTAAAAAATCGAAACCTGGAAATGCGACCGTTACAATGGCACATAGTCGCACAAAAAATTTAAAAGAACTTTGTTTAACAGCCGACATACTTATTGCAGCTTTAGGGATTCCGAAATTTGTGAAAGCAGATATGGTAAAGGCAGGTGCTATCGTAATTGATGTAGGAATTAATCGGATCGATGACCCGATGACAACTAAAGGAACCAGATTAGTTGGCGATGTCGACTTTGAAGAGGTCGCATTAAAAGTTGCAGCAATTACCCCCGTGCCTGGAGGTGTTGGACCAATGACCATTACCGCCCTACTCGAAAATACCTGGAAGGCATTTAGTAAACAAGTAAGTTAATATGGCTTGTATCTCCTATTATATCCATTTGGATGCCGCGCAACACGAGTTTGAAATTGCCTATTTAAATGAATTGGGTATTGATTCATTTATTGAACATGAAGATGCATTGGAAGCATTCTTAGAAACTGAAGACACAAATATTTCGGCTAAAATTGAATCTTATTTAAAAGAAAAACAACGAAGTTTCGAAAAAAGAAGTCATCAGTTACGGGATTGGAATAAAGAATGGGAGTCCAATTTTGATGCATTTTCTATTGCTAAAAAACTCTTGGTAAGAGCACCGTTTCACCCTGTAGATTCTACTTTTAAAGAGTCGTTATTGATTTCTCCCAAAATGGCTTTTGGAACCGGTCATCATGAGACTACCTCCATGATTTTAGAATGGATGTTGGATCAAAATTTTGAAAATAAAAAAATTCTTGACTTTGGATGTGGAACAGGAATCCTGGGAATTTTTGCTGCAAAAAGAAAGGCAAGCTTAGTTAATTTTATTGATAATGATCCGCTTTCAATAGAAAATACGATAGAAAATATTCAATTAAATGAGCTCGTTCCAATGCAATGTATCCTGGGCTCAATAGCTCAAATTCCGAATGACCAATATGATGTTATTTTGGCAAACATCACGCGAAATATTTTATCAGAATCAATGGAACTTTTGGTGTCCCACCTATTTGAACGTGGAATCATCGTAATCTCAGGATTTTTAGAAACGGATTTAGAATTTATGTTAGCATGTCTTCATAAGTTTCATTTAAAAGTATTAAACCGCTATCAAAAGAAAGATTGGTTATGCCTTATTGCTCAAAAGCAAGGGCTCCCGGAAACAACTTAAGAGATTCATATACTAAATCAGTTGGCAACCCCATAATATTTGCATAACTTCCTTGGATATGGGATATTTTACATAGACCAATCCATTCCTGTATAGCATATGAGCCAGCTTTGTCAAAAGGTTTGTATTGTTGAATATACCACATAATTTCTTCATGGTTTAATTCTCTGAAAAATACTTCAGACTTCCCGGTAAATGAAATTAGCTTTAATGAATCTTTCAAACAAACACCTGTATACACCATATGTTTTTTACCCGATAAATGTGCAAGTATTTTGTATGCTTCTTTTTCATCCTTCGGTTTTCCAAAAATAAAATCATTTAATACCACAATAGAATCTGCAGTTAATAAGATTTCATCTCCATGAATTAAATGACTTGCCGCTTTTGCTTTTTCCTCTGCTAAATAAATGGCCACTTCATGTCTTGCCATGTCATCCGGGTAGATCTCCTCAAATGGCAATGGAATAACATCAAACCAAAAACCTGCTTCATCAAGTAATTGCTTCCTTCTAGGGGATGAGGAAGCCAGGATTAATTTACGTAAATTGATTTTTGTTTTCATAAAATATAAGTCCAAAAAAGAATTCCAATTAACATATAAAATTTAAGCATAGTGCTCAAACGACTAAAATCTTTTATAACTTTTGATCTAATGAGTTGTATAATAATAACGGTAAGTGGCAGTACTAAAAATGCAATTGTGTAGAACACAAATTGAACATTTGATGCAAACCAACAAACAGAAAGATTAATTACAAAGATTGCTACCAAAATATGTAAAGCCAATTGTTTGCATTTTTGTTGGCCAAAATATGCGGCAGTTGACAAACATGCTTCCGCTTTATCGCCTTCCTCATCTTCTATATCTTTTATAATTTCACGTGCTAAATTGCTTAAAAAAGCTAATATGATGAGCATGATAAAATGATACATGAGTTGACTCCATTGAACATAATCCAACAAACGTAACGCATAAATAGATTCCCAAAATGCATATGGTATGATGGCAATAGAGAGGCCTGTAAAAATCGAAATCAAAATATTTCCCAGAAGCGGACTACATTTTAATTTTAAAGCGTAATACCACAATCCAAATGCAACAAATGGGTATATCAGAATAGAGTAGTGAAATCCTGTTTTAAATGAAAGGTAACAGGAGATTGCAAACCCTGTAAATGTAAAAAAGCTATAAAGGCTCCACGAGAAGGGAAGTGAAAAATATTTTGGAATTAAACTTGTAAGTTCATGCCTCGAATCTAATTGCCGGTCGTAAATATTATTAATGATATAACCCGAACAGGTAACACAAGCAAATGCAATGACCAATAAACTAAATTGGCGCAGATTTAAATTTAATTCTTCACCCGGAAAATAAAAATTGATTAATTTAAAATAGATTAAAAATTGTGTGAATGCAAGAATCCCTAGATTGGGAATTCTAAGCATCCGGATCCAAGCTTTTATTACCATTTTCCTTGAGCTTGCAATACTTTTTCAATCAAATCCCGGACGCAAGCATTTCCACCATTTAATGGGGAAATATAATTCGCAATTTTTAGAATTTCAGGAGCTGAATCTGCAGGACAGGCAGCCAATCCTACCTTAGACATGACTTCCAAATCAGGGATATCGTCGCCCATATAAGCAGTGTTATCTGCACTTATATTCCATTGCCGAAGGATTTCAACGAGGCTTGGATATTTATGCTCTATTCCTAAATGGATGTCCTTGATGCCCAATAATTCAAAACGCAATCGGGTTCCATTGCTTCGGCCACCTGAAATAATAGCCATTTTAATTCCAGCATGGATTGCTTTTTTTATTGCATATCCATCTTTGACATTCATACTTCTTAAAAACTCCCCATGATCTGTAACTAATATCCGGTTATCAGTGCAAACACCATCAATGTCCAGGATTATCGCCTGAACCTTAATAAAACGATCATATACATTCATGGCCTAAAATTAGGAATTATTATCCCTCCATTCATATACCCATTTTGCTTGAATTTGTTCCAAATGGGCTTCATTGCATGCTTCGCGTTTACCTTCAAAGTGAGGGATTTCTAAAATCCATTCAATCAATTCTGTAAAGCGAAGGCGATAGATTTTCCCTTCTGTAAATTCAGGGCCAAATCGTTCATATAAAGCCATTGCAACATCTTCATGATCCTTCCAGCTAATAGGTAAATTTTCTATATCTTTAAATGGCATAAGAAAAGGGGTTCTTAATGTTCGTGACCAATAATCCTTTTTTGATCGGGTACCTCAATCGTTATTTCAGCAGATTCATCCAATATAATACACTGACACGCTAAACGGGATTCAAGTCTTGGATTTATAGCGCGGTCTATAAAGTCTTCTTCTTTATCAGACAAGGGCTCTAAAAAGGAATCTCCTGCGTCTATATAAATATGACAAGTGGAACAAGCACATACACCTCCACAGTTGTGATTTAAATGCACATCCAATGCCTCCGCTATTTCTAAAATTGATTTATCTTGCGCATCAAGCACTGCTGTCTTTTCGGGAATCCCCGGATCTTCAAATTTAAAAATGAACTTAGCCATATTCGTATTCAATCAAGCAAACAATTAATGGGATCTAATGTTCAATTTCGATGATTTCCTTCTGGCGAATAAATAAATGTTAAAAATGAAGGAGTTTAGTTGTTTATTTATATATTTAAACTTCAAAAGCAGGATTTAAAGACATGGAAGAGAATATAAAGTTACCAGAGACTAAAAAATTCAAATTCAAGGAATTGAAAGTCTATGCTTCCACAGAGTGGTTGGCTGATAATAAGAAAAAATACAGACAAGTTTTTGACCGATTTGATACTTCCTATATCTATGTTGAACTTTCATTTATTAATAAATACTTTGATAAGGAATCTTGGGAAACAGATATTGAGCTCAAATGCTATAGCTTGATTAAAACTAAAAAGGAAGTTTGCAATCTAAGTTTTCGTCGGAAAATTTCTAAATTTGATCATACGGTTTATATCCGGGAAGGTTGGGGTAATAAAAAAGAAGGCTCGTTCTGGAAAAAAGGTACTTATTATTGGGAAGCCTGGATGGATGGTGAAAAAATTGGCAGCAAATATTTTTATATTGAAGATCCTGGAATGAGTAAATCTGATGGATTAGTTCCATATCTGGAATTGCAATCGTTAAAACTTTATGAAGGCCCTTTTGAAGATGTTTTGCAGGATGAAAGGCAATATGTAAAAACATTTCATGGGGAAGAAACCCGGTATGTATATGCAGAATTGGTTTTAAATAATAAATGTGTTCAAGCCAATTGGCAGTGTGAATTATTCATTAAATTTCTGAATGAAGCCCGGGAATTAAAAGGCCAGGTTACACGATTGGTGGCAGTTAGAAAGGAAGATGAAAAAATTTATATAACGGCTGGATGGGGATCTAATGTAAAAGGAAGTTGGTGGGAAGGATTGTATACAGTTGAAATCATTTTTTTGGAACATCTACTTGCCGTAATGCCCTTTGAAATTGGCTTTGATTTTGAAGTAGGGATTGCACCCATTACCTTACCGCACGCTTCAGATCCAATAGTTTTACCTGGACATGAAGTAGATTCCACAAAATTAGAAGATGTACTTTTTGAATTAAATCAACTCATAGGACTTCAAGAAATAAAACGCAAAGTAAGCGAACATGCACAGTATGTAAAGTTTTTACAATTGCGACAAGAAAAAGGAATAAAGGAAGAAGAAAAGCTTTCCTTACATTCTGTTTTTTATGGTAATCCTGGTACCGGTAAGACCACGATTGCAAAAATGATGGGCAAGCTTTATAAAAAAATGGGCGTCCTTTCTAAAGGTCATGTTTATGAAGCGGATCGAGCAGAATTGGTCGGTGAGTATATTGGACAAACCGCACCTAAAGTAAAAGAAGTAATTGAAAAAGCAAGAGGTGGTGTACTTTTTATTGATGAAGCTTATGCGCTTGCTAGAACCAATGACGATAGTAAGGATTTTGGGAGAGAAGTTATAGAAATTCTAGTAAAGGAACTATCGAATGGTCCGGGTGATCTGGCTGTCATCATGGCAGGATATCCAAAAGAAATGAAGTATTTTTTGGATTCTAACCCAGGATTAAAATCAAGGATAAAATTGTATTTTGAATTTCCGGATTATCTTCCTCAGGAGTTATATGAAATTGCACATTTTGCAATGCAAAAAAAAGCTGTCAAATTTCGGGAGAATGCTACAGCAGAATTGCATCACTTAATTTTAGAAGCTTATAGGAATCGGGACAATACTTTTGGGAATGCGCGTTTAGTATTTGATTTGGTAGAAAAAGCTAAAATAAATTTAGGAATCCGGGTAATGTCTAATACCGCTCCCCAGGATCTTGATTTAGAATCTTTAAGCCAGGTTTCATTAGAAGATGTTGAAAAAATTGAAATGGAAATGGTCCATACAAAACCATTAATTCCCATTGACCATGAATTATTAAGTACCGCACTTTCAGAATTAGACGCATTGATTGGTATCGATAATGTCAAAAAGGAAATCAAAGAATTAGTTAAAATTGTTCAGTTTGCAAAAAAATCTGGAAAAGAAGTACTTAACCAACATTATTTGCACACTGTTTTTCTTGGAAATCCAGGTACCGGAAAAAGTACGGTAGCCCGAATTATTGCAAAATTCTATAAAGCTTTAGGAATCCTGGAACGGGGCCATATGGTGGAAACAGACCGCCAGGGATTAGTGGCTGGTTATATTGGTCAATCAGCCATCAAAACTGCGGAAAAAATTGAAGAGGCAATGGGCGGTGTTTTATTTATTGATGAAGCGTATTCATTGACAGCAGGGGGTAATCAACATGCAGATTATGGTAGTGAAGTGATTCAAACTTTATTAAAAAGAATGGAAGATCAACGAGGTCAGTTTTTCGTATTTGTGGCTGGTTATACTGAACCAATGGAATACTTTTTAAAGTCAAATCCCGGTTTAAATAGCAGATTTGATAAAATTTTAAAATTTGAGGATTATTCAGAAGAAGAATTATTTATGATTGCTTTAAAAATGTTTTCAGATATTAAGCTACATATGAGTGAAGCAGCTGAAACGCATTTAAGATCTTATCTCGCGTATTTGTATAATTCAAAGGATAAGTTTTTTGGAAACGCTCGGGTAATTCGTTCTATATGTGAGGAGATTATCAGGTTCCAGAATATTAGACTTTCCAATTTAACAGAAAGTGAATTAAGTAAGACAAATCAATCGATCGTTGAATTAGAAGATGTACATTCATTTGTACCGGGTAAAGATCGACGAGATATTTTTAATCGCCCAAGATTAGGCTTTATGAAATAAAAATTTTGAAAAGCAGAAATCAGAATTTAGTAAGAATTTACAAGGCTTTGATTTAATCAAAAAAATAGACAACGCCAAGGGACCAATTCAACACGGATTTTTTATTTTTTTGGAATTGAATTTAAATTTTTAAAATGATTTCCAAGAATTCGAAACATTTGCAATCTCTTGAAAATGTTAGTATAATCCAATTTTCCAAGGTTTATATTTATGATCGATATAAACATAATTTCCTTTTGTGATTTTGCGATTCTTGAATAGAAATCCCCAACGCATAGTTTCCAAACTGCATTGAACCGATTGTTCTTTGATAATTTCTTTCCAGGCTTTATACATCCCTTTTGACCAATGTATATCGTCAAGAATGATGATGGCGTTTTCTGTACTTTGACTTAAAAATTCACGGGTATAATATAATGTGGATTCATAATGGTGATGACCATCTAAAAAAAATAAATCAAAATCCTGGAGATTCGATTCTTTCAGGTAAGTATAAAAATCTGAATGTAAACATTTGCAATTTGGAAGGTCTATTTTTGAAAATTGTGAATTGCAAAACGCACTTAAAAATGAATTTCCTTCAACGCTTATTAAATTCGATTTTTTATGGGCTAAGGCAAGGCTTATTGCACTCGTTCCCATACAGGTGCCAAACTCAAGTATGTTTTGCGGTTGTAAAAATATGGATATACGGTACAGCGTTTCATAATCAGTCAACGAATGCCCAGCCTTTTTATTAAACTCAGAAATACGATATCCGTTTTGCTGATTCTGAATTGAAAAGCTATCCGACGGAATGATGGTTTCATTTCTATCTAGGGCAGTATGGATTTTATACAATATATCAAAATCATAATAGACTCTTTTAGTATCAAAAACAAATTGAATAAAATTATAAAGGAACGTTGGATGCATTGAAAAGATCGTGTTCGCTTTAATATAGTATTCTAAGTAAATTTTAATGCGTTCTAAATATCGAAGACAGATCATTAACGTATATATATATTAATTTTTAATATATTTGCAGTTGGATATGGTCAAAGATAATTTATATAAAAGAATATTATTGCTATTGTTCCTGGTTTTAGCCACAGAATTTAATTCTTTGAACTGTCAAGATCACTGGAATGAATTAGCCGTAGGTCGAGATTTTTTTAGTGGAATTCCAGTTTCATGTGCCGATGTTAATGGAGATGCAATAGATGATTTGTTAATCCTCGATCAAGGGAAAAAACTTTGGCTTGGACTTAATAATGGATTTGGATATTTTTTATGGGAGGCCTTACCATATCATGAGCTTTCGCCGGCCTGGTCTGTAAATGTGGCAGACATCGACAGGAATGGATTTAATGACATCCTTATAAGTGGCGAAAACACACGCGGAAATATACTTTACCAATTTCAAAATGGTTTTGTGGCAGAACTATTCGATGCGGGTTTTTTTCTTTCACAAGCCGCTTGCATTTTTGATATTGATCAGGATGGTTGGTTAGATTTTACACTCTGTGATGATAATAGTGCCACTAGAATTTATCGGAATAATCAGCTAGGTAAACTTTACAGAGATACATCAATACTAAATTTAAACCTTCCGGATTTGTCAAAGACAGGAGGAAATTATGGCTGTATATGGTCAGATTTTGATTGGGATGGCGATCCCGACTTATATATTTCAAAATGCAGACCTGGAGTTACGGATCCAACAGATTTGCGTAGGGTAAATTTATTTTATTTAAAAGATTCAACACAATGGATTGAAAAGGCAAAAGATCTGGGATTAAATATCGGAGATCAAAGTTGGATATCCGTTTTTGAAGATTTTGATAATGATGGAGCATTGGATGTTTTTGTGCTTAACCATTATACGCCTTCCAGATTATTTAAACAAAAATCAGATCATACATTCGAAGATATAACAAACGCATCAGGTTTGAATTCAAATGCAATTTCAATACAAGCAATGGCCATGGATTTTGATAATGATGGAGATATAGATATTTTGTTGGTTGGTACAGCGGTAGAACTTTGGGTGAATGAAGGGAATATGAAATTTGTAAAATCACCGCTTACAATTGGCGATAAGCCTTTTACTAGCTGTGCTTCCGGTGATTATAATAGGGATGGTTGGTTGGATCTGTATGTTACCTATTCAGATTTATTAAATACCCCCAATAATCAAAAAGATAAAATCTGGCTGAATCCTGGGGGACTCCAACACTATGTAAAATTTAGTTTTCAGGGTACCCGTTCAAACACCAATGGCATTGGAACAAAAATAAAATTGTATGCTAATAATACACTTCAAGTCCGAGAATTACATGCTGGAGAATCTTTTGGAATACAAAACAGTTTGAATCTTCAATTTGGCTTAAACCAAGCTACAAACATAGATAGCATTATCGTGTTTTGGCCATCTGGCAGCATAAATCGATTTTATAATTTGAATTCTAATGCACATTATTTGGTATCTGAAAATAATTGTTTGGTTAATTTTAATCTTACATCACCAACTATAGAAATTCCATTTTGCAATTCCATTGACACCTTCTTAATTGCAAATACAAATCTCCATAATATTTATTGGAATTCAGGTTTAAAGGATTCCATTTTGGCGGTAAAAAAAGAAGGCATTTATTATTACAAAGCTTACGATCAGAATACTTGTCCGGTTATTTCCAATCCGTATTCTTTCGTATTGAACCCAAAGCAAAAGCCTAAGCTAAATATCCAATATTCAAAAATTCTCTGTGAGGGAGAATACCTTGAATTAACAGCAAATCCGGCTGACAAATTACAATGGTCTTCTGGAGAATTTACTTCGAAAATTCAAATATCAAAGCCAGGAAATTATTTTGCAATCCGACAAGGTTATTGTGAATTAGAATCTTCGGATACTTTGAATGTGGGTATTTATAAAATTCCGAATACACCCATCATTAAGCCGGATACTTTATATTTTAAAAGAGAGGCCATTTTACAATCTAAGGATACTAATCTTTATTGGTATAATGAACCAACAGCAATCGTTCCAGCATATGTTGGTCCTATTTATAAAACAGATACAATCCGAAACTCAAGATCATTTTGGGTAGAACAATTTGAAACACACTCTTATCCAATTTCACGAGGAGGTCTAACAAATCCACAATATACTGCTGTTCCTTATCATGCAAATTTTATTAATAATCAAATGCTTTTTAATGTCTATAAGCCAATTGAATTTGATTCTGTAACCCTATTTACCGATGATCCTGGTGAACGCATTATTCAAGTATTCGACAATTTTGGCAAGTTAATTGGTCAAAAGTCTGTAGATCTTATAAAAGGCAAAAATCAAGTGTATTTGGGTTTTCATTTGGAACCTAGCAATGCATTATATACACTGACTACAGATGTTGATAAGAATATTTTAAGCCTTGGCGTGAAAAGTCCAAAATTATACCGAAGTGATATTGGTTTTATTTATCCTTTCTTTATTGAAGATAAAGTCCGGATTCTGAGTTCTGATAAAGGGGATAGTTATTACTACTATTTTTATGATTGGATTATACGGGATGCAGATGCAATTTGTGTAAGCGAACGTGTTGAAGTGCCTGTGGTATTAATCCCATCAAGTACTCAAGATGAAAAAAATGACATCAAATTGGTGAATTATAATAATGGAAGAGCATTTATGATACAATCACCGCTTGCAGATGATTTCAATATTGAACTTTTAAGTATAGAGGGTAAAGTAATTCAGAAATTTCAAAAAATTAAAAAACAAGTGATCTTTGAATTTTCTGTTGATTTACCGGGATTATATTTGATTTCGATCAAGTCGGAAGACCATTCCAATAAATTTAATTATAAATGGTATTTTAGGAATTAGGTCTGATTACTGGCTGAACATTTAACTATGTTTTCCTAAATAATTATCTGAAACAATTCACCTTATCAATAATATTAACCCAATTATTGTAATCAAATTTTTCGGTCAAGATATTAAAACAAAAAAGCCCCACAATTTGTGAGGCTTTAAAGGGTGGATGATGGGTTTCGAACCCACGACCCTCAGAACCACAATCTGATGCTCTAACCAACTGAGCTACAACCACCATATTGATTTAAAAGGGAAGGCAAAGATAGATTTTTTATAGAAATTGAGATACTTCCATGATAATTTCTATAAAATTGCTTTAGACGCATGCTCATGAAGGCTTTATTTAGCTTATTTGACAGCATTATGGCCTCTGATTTTAAACCATCTAGTCTGTTAATAAGCTTGTTACACCTATCGGATTTGGCTTTTCCATTAATAAAAACCATAGTTCTGAATCCTTTTCTACTTCTTTATGCAAGAATACGAGTGCTAAGTATTACGGATCCTTTAAAATTTAGCCTGTGAGATTTGAAATCTATTTTCCAGGCTCTGCTTGCAATGTAAAACTGCGTTCTACTGGGTTTAATGGGGTATTTACGAGGGCTCCGGTACTATCTATAAGACTCAATTTAATTTTGTTTTCACCCATTGGCAGTCCTTCCAAATAATAAGCTTGCCAGGTATCTATTAAAAATTCTTTTCCATTCACTTCAGCCTTAACTTTGTATTGAGCCCCTAACTGACAATTTGAAAGATAAAAGTCCAACATAATTTTTTTGGTATCATTGCCCACATAAGCTCCTTTAGGTCGGGAATAAAACAACATAGGATCAGTTACGGGTTGCAATTTTTTAAAAGTACTGTCCATTATTTCAGCCTTAACAAGCACAGCGGCTTTTGGATTTTTAATACTTTCATGATATGAACGAGATAAAAAGGCAAGTATAAAGTGGCTTCCATCCTCAATTTTATAGTGAAATTCAGCTTCATACTTTGCTTCATATGGCTTATTATCAATGATTAAGTGAATATGTTGGCCTTTATCTGAATTTGCACACATCTTTTGTGGAGCATCCGGTGTCTGTTGACCTAATTGGTAATTCCCTTGTACAGAAAATTTAAACATCCCTTTTTGGTAATCCATACTGCTAATGGTTGCATCTGCAAATTCCAATGAAGGTTCAAAAGCCGACAAAGTGACTTCAACAGGCTTGGTTTGCGTTGAAACATTTGTTTCTATTTTTGATTTACAAGAAGATAAAGCACATAAAAGAATTACAAATCCTGGAATTAAAAAAGAATTTTTCATTTAATACTAATTTTGTTAAAACCTTAAAGTTATTGCTTTTTATAGATGAACCGATCATTTTAGCATCCATTTATATAATGTTGACATATATTTAGCATTACAAATGATGGTTTTAAGGCTTTTTATAAATCCTTATTTGCTGGATTTTGAACCTTCTTAATAGTTCTTTAGGTATTATTGCAGCAATTCGGACAAGAATTTTATCTTTGCAGCGCTTTTAAAATTTAACTGATAGTAGCAGGATTGGAGGAATGGCAGAGCGGTTTAACGCGGCGGTCTTGAAAACCGTTGACTGTAACAGGTCCGGGGGTTCGAATCCCTCTTCCTCCGCTCCATTTAATGACACTTTTAAAAGCATAGTCTTTGACTTTTGTCAGTTTTCGGTGACCATGTTCACGACTTAGTTTAATTTACAAAAATTTAGGGATATCTATAGTAAACAAGATGATAGGTTTATGATTCTTATACCTATTCCTGAGCAAAGTTTTGTCAACTTTATATATATATTAATTTTCCAATTCCGAACGGATAATTAAAGCTTGTTTTGTTCTCAATTCAGGAAGCCTTATATTGCTATTAAAAAAACTCAGATTTATAAATATGAAAATGGGTGGAATTTGATAGTACTTATTTTTCGGATTTTTAGTCTTTATAATAATATGCAATTTCCTGATCATGAATTTCAAAGTAACAATTACTTGCCTGATCTCGTTGAGCAGTAATCGCTACAAATTCTAAAATTTCAGCGCGGTTTTCTAAAGCTTGTTTGGTTTCTGCTTCCCAGGTAGCTTCTGACGGAATCATTATATAAACCATACAAGGTGAAGCACCCATATCATATTCAAAAGATATCCTTATATCTCCATCTACATAGGTCACTGTGCCCGCTCTACCGGTACTTTTATATTCTAGTTTTCGTTGAAATTTTCGAACTAATTTATCAATTGCATTATTTCGAAAGTCAATGTCATCCATTATAGGATTTCCAAAGCCATCTTGGTAGCGTTTTCGATCATTTATAGATTCCTTTATGAGATTATTGTCAGGCTTAATTTCAATGTTATCATTTTCAGATTTCGGAACTTCATGGGTTGCGTATTTTTCAAAATCTATGGTATGTTGATTTCCCGTATTGTGATCAATAATGATATTAAAATTACCTGGTGGGATAAAAGAGCTATCAATAATTATTTGGATACTTCCACTTAATTTATCGGGTACTTGAAATTGATCAATACTCGACTGATTTTCTTTTTGAAGGATTCTAAAGGATCCATATTGCATTCCTGGATTTGGTAACCAAATCAATAATTGCTGGCAATCTGGGTAATGTACAAATTGGACGTTTGAACTATCCATTTCTTTAAAATCAAAGTGTGATTTTGTGGATTGTTCGGTACTTTTTATATTTGAAATACTTCGTATTTCCAGAACTCCAAAATACTGATCCATGTTAATTTTTTAGCTTAATTAGATTCTGTCTTTTCAGGAATAAGTTTGGAATTAAACTGGTAAATTTCTGATTTTTTACCCTCGTTTATATCGTCTGATTGTAAAGTCAGAATATTATTTTTCAATTCACTTTCTAATAAGTAATTTCCTTCAGCATTGTCATAAAAGACTTCTTCAGCATGGATCATCTTTCCTTGTTTATCATAGGTACATAACCAAATTATATTTTCATTTTCATACGCTCTTGCGATTAACGCCAGGAAAAAGCTATCGGAGGTTCCAATACTATCTATAAAATGATAGTTATATTGAGTATCATAAAATGCATCAATTTCTAGTATTTTCCAATTTGAAATTTCTGTAGCATTTAGGGTTTTCATTTTCATTAGCCCATCATTTTTGATCAAATCATTGTATTGAAGCGAAAATTTTTTTAGTTGCAAGGAAGGTGGAAGTGAATTCGTCAATACTACGGTATCAATTTGTAGCGGTGTCTTAGGGATTTCTAATGATGCTTGTTTATCCTTGCAAGCAAAGGGCAAACAGAAAACAAACAAACAAATTAGATAGGAGAATTTGCGGACTTTCATGGGTATTATTTTTTCTCAATAATAGTGAATTGATTCCAAAAGCAATAAATTATTTATTGAATTGCTAAAAGTGGTGGACAAATTACAATTTCAAATGGTATTGCGATGTCTGAATTAATATTTTAAAAGTTTATTTTTTTAAATACAAAATTTGATTGGTTAGAAATTGGTGCGTTTCAACAGCAGGAGTAAAATTTGACTAAACAAAGTTTGAATTTATGAACTCTTCGTAAAATCTAAATCGTAATATTGCATTTAATATTTGAGATTTATAATCTTTATTAACAAGAAATAGAATGAATAAATATTTAGCAGAAATCCTGGGCACGTTCGCATTGGTATTTTGTGGAACCGGGGCCATTATTATTAATCAACAGACCCAGGGAGCTATTTCACAAGTTGGTATTGCGTTTAGTTTTGGTTTGATTGTGATGGTAATGATTTATACCTTCGGAAATATATCTGGTGCACATTTGAATCCTGCTGTTACGATTGCATTTGCACTTGCAAAAAAATTTGATCGAAAAGAACTTGTTCCATATATTTTGAGTCAGATACTAGGTGCATTTTTGGCCAGTTTTATATTGCAGTATTTATTTCCAACGAATAATGCAATGCTCGGTGCTACCATTCCTTTGGGGACTGCAATGCAATCTTTTATTTTAGAATTTATTTTAAGCTATTTTTTAATGCTTGTAATTGTGAATGTTTCAACAGGCAGCAAAGAACAGGGGATGTTTGCAGGATTAGCAATAGGCGCTATGGTATTATTAGAAGCTATGTTTGCCGGACCCATTTGTGGTGCCAGTATGAATCCAGCCAGATCCTTAGCACCGGCTATTGTGAGTGGACATTCAGAATACTTATGGGTATATTTAATAGCAACAACACTTGGAGCTGCCTGTGCAATTCCTACCTGGAAGATTTTGTATCGGCAATAATTTTTTATAAACGCCAATTTCAAAAAATTTAGAAGTCAGACAGAAAGAAGGGAACTGATAAAATGCAATAATAAGGTAGCGAACATTTAAGAAGTGTTTGAAAGTGAATAGTTTATATAAATGCATTCTATTTTAAAATCGTGGTGTAATTCTATAGGTAAAATTTGTTTCGATTTAATATTTCTAATAATTAGGCTCAACAGGTGTGCATCTTATACATTATAATTTCTATTAATATAAAAAATACCATTTTGATTTGATAGAAATCATAAGATTCTTTCTACTTTTGCCATTGCCTAAGGGCATTGTATGCCCAAGCTCAACCAAAGCTTAAACCATATATCATAGTGCTAGCAGGGTAAGATTTGGTAAAGCATTAGGTAGTTTTTATTAATACCAATCCAACTGTGAATGATGTATCTCAGCACAATGGTTGCTTTATTGTCCTTCCGGATTGTATTGGTTACTCACTTAATTCTTATTTTATTACATAATTTTTTAAACCAATACCATGAATAATTTGTATAAATTGCTCGCGTTTTTGTGTCTGGTTTTTGTAACCAGCTCAATCAATGCACAATCCATTACAGCTTCTGTAACGCGTGATGGACTTATCCAGGTAGATGAAACTCAACCTTGGCAAGACGAGTATGTTATTGACATCTCCGGATTGAATGTTGTTTCTTATGCTCAGGCATCTCAGTTTTTTCAAAAATATGTTTCAACTTTTGGATCATACGGTCAATTTGCTTTTGACGTATCTGGTAAAAAAGTGTACATGAAAATCCAAAGAGAGAACAGTGTTCATATTGGAAACTTGAGCCCTAAGAGCTTGAATAATGCACTTAGAATTATTTACTCAAGATAATTTATTCTTAAATTTTAAATTAGTCAATAATCATGAAAAAATTAACATTTAGTATCATAGCCACTTTGTTGGTAACAGTTTCTGCTTTCTCAATAGGAGGCGGCGGTGGAGGTGGAATTCAATTTCCAATGCGTTCAGCTTTTAATCAGGCTAAGCCTGCGGCATATCCTTGTGCAACCGGTTTCCAAACATTTGCTACAAATACAAATATAGTAGGTGCAAACGGAAATGGTCTTAGAGGTACTTGTCCTTCACCAAATAATTGTACAAGTACATTTGCAGGACGTGCAGAAGCATTGCGTTTTAAAAATACAGCTTTAGAGCCAGCTTGTGTTACTATTAAAACTACAGTTGTAACAACAAATGCTCAACAACTTTGCTTTTCGGTTGACGCTCCTTATACAGCAAACATGACTTGTGCAGGTTCTGCTGGAAGAAATTTTAATGACACAGGTGGATTTTTCGCTTGGTTCCTTGATAACTATGACAAAAATGTACCAGCGTGTACTGATTTTGATATCGTTTATTGGGGTTTCAACGGTGCATCTAGTGCATATGATCTTACCGTTACAAACACAACAGCTCCAGGCTTAATCGCTTGTTCTGGTGCAGAATGTAAAAAATTATTGACAATTGGTGGTACTCCAGTACCTACAATGACTCAGTGGGGATTATTCTTATTCGGTTTAATCATTTTGACATTTGCATCTGTTGCTCTTTATAACTTTACACAAAGAGCTTCTGTAAAACAATAATATTTCTTTTCGAAGATATTTTAAAGGGTCTCCAATTCGGAGACCCTTTTTTTATGCCTTTCACCGCAATAAACCGTTTACTTTGTAATTTTGCAGGCTTTAATCCAAAAACAAATGATGCAGTTTCCATTTAATAGGCCAACATTCGACAAAGCTTTCCTCATTGCTTGTGGACTTGCAATAGTCGGTTGGATACTCATCTACCTTATCTGGGGTGAATACACACCTGCAGATATAGTTTGTATGATTGTGACGGTGCCAATTTTAGCATACTTTATCCATGTGCTATTATTGTTTAATCAAAGAAATTGATTGGTAAAAAGAAATGGCTATTCCCTAAACAGTGCAGAATCTTAGACTGTTTAAAGAGTATTGTTTGGCTGCAAATAAATTGTATAAGCGATCGTTTAATTTGCATTCAATGAAATTTTTTGAAAATGGATTTCAGCAATTTATAAATAAAACAATTTTATTAAAAAAGCTAAGATTAAAAAAACGTAATTTAAATTAATAAAATGGCAGCAATTGCAATTTGGTGGAATTCAAAATCGCCGATTTTTAGATTCTTAAGTGCGTTTATAGCCTTGATGCTAGTTTTTTATATATTCTATTACTCTCCAATTTATGAAAACTATCTCATGAATTCAATTCTAAGAATTCAGGCAAAGCTTTCAAATGGGATCTTAAACATTCTTGGATACGATACAGAATCTAATGAAGATATTATTGCAGGGATTGATTTTAGAGTAAGTATTAAGAATGGTTGTGATGGCATTGAAGCAACCGCATTATACGTTTTTGCTATCCTGGCATTTCCATTTGTAAGTCTAAAGCAAAAAACAAAAGGTTTGATTTCTGGTGTGCTCACCTTGTCAATTCTAAACTTATTTCGGATTGCCGGATTATATATTGCCGGTGTGCATTGGAAAGTAGGTTTTGAATTCCTGCATTTACATGGAGGGGTGATTATTTTTACCTTAATTGCAATTCTGCTTTGGCTCATTTGGTTATCACAAATTAAAAAATATGTAGTTCAATAAAATGAAAGATATCTTTAAGTTTATTGGAATTATTATCGCAACCTATGCAGTGATTATGCTTTTGCTTAATGTGTCTTTTCTCGAAAAGCCATTTAATTCGATTTTTAGACAATCGCTTGAATCTATCGTAAAACTGTCTTTTCCAGATGCATATATTGAAACACAAGATTTTTTAAATGCAAAGCAAAAATCAGATCCTAATGTCTTTTATCTTGTCTATGGAAATCCTGAAGTAATTAAAGCGGAAGCAGACTATGCCGCAAAGCAAAATTTATCTGAATATAAGATTTCTAGTTATTCTTCTCAGTTCTATATTTTTCAACTCTTTACAGTACCCTTGGTATTTTTAATCTCTATATTTGTAGCTACTCCCATTCCATTTAATAAGAAGTTTATTAATTTAGGATTTAGTATTTTATGCTTTTTAGTATTTATTTATTTTAAAAGTTATTTATTGACATTATTTTCAATTTCAAATTCACAAATTGGCATTTATCAATTGAATGATTCCAGCATGGCAATGTTATCAAGAATTATTTCAGCATTGACCCTGGGACTTAGTATTATATTGATATTTTGTATTTGGTTGATTTTTGGATTTCGCAATTCAGTTTTTTATTCGCAATTCAATTTGTACTTAAAACGTTTTAATAAATGATCTATAATGTTGTTGCATCTTTATGCTTGATTTTGTTTTTTTCTTGTTCCAGTTCAAAAATTGCCTGGACAGATTTGAAGGCTTCAGATTGTTCTAAATATGCATACGGCCGAATAGAAGCTAAACGACTTCTTTCTGAAGCCGAGAAATCAGATTTATTATTGAAGGGACTCCATATTCAAGAATTTATTTTTGAAAATCAATATTTAGGTAGTTGGGAACTAAAAAAATGGCCTGGAAAAAATCTTGAAAAATCGGCTATCCAATCCCTCATTAAGTTTATGCCACAAGAAAAATTGGCTTCCGGCATGTTGCTTTCTGATTTATCAAAACTTGCAGAATCTCCAGGAGAAAGTATGGTCCTAATTCAGGCTATTTCTACCATAGACCTAAATGAATTAAAGCAATTTGGTACCTTGGTTTTTAACAGAGATCATTTCTATCGCATGATCGTTCCGCACCAGCAACTCATTTCATTGCTGGAATTTCCATGTCTTCGTTTGTTAAGTATTGTGAAAGAAACCTACGAACCGGATGTGAATAGAATGGACCTGAAAATTGATAAATAAGTATTAGTCTACTAAAATATTAGCATTTTCGGTTGTCAATGAATCTGCTAAAATGACCTGTTACAGCCCATTTCTGTTTCCAAATTAATCCAGCTAACCCTTTGATTAAAACTTTTTTAATGTTCCTAGCCTTGCTGCGAATATACGTTTGAATGGAGTGAACCAATTCAAACTTTGAAAACATAAAGTAATTGTTTCCAGGAGCTTTAAACACTTTTAGTATTGTTTAATTTATAATGGAACATGCTATATCCACGCAATATTATTTTACAATTGTTAAATTTAAGATCAGCTCGTTTAGAACTACTATCTTTATATTTCTATTAAATATTTATTGCCTTATTTCAATTTAAATTAGAAAATGAAAACAGTTTGGACCATTTTATTAAGTTTTAGTGTGTTTTGTATTTCAGCACAACGGCAAACAACATTCCAGGCACACAATGGCAGCCATCTGGAAGCGCAAATGCCAATTTCCATAAAGCAATTCGTCCTATCAGAACTTATCAATAATCAGTACTACAGACTTGTGAAATCAGATCATTTACTTTCTGAAAGTGAAAAATTAAATTTGGCAAAACAAGGAATTGAAATTTTGGAATACATTCCAAATTTTTACTATTTGGTTTCAATTCGTAAAGATGCTACTACAATTGAATCCGACAATCCGGTTTTTTCAATGGTGTATGAAATAAACAGTAACATAAAACTTGCAGAAAATCTTCTTTTCGGACAAACCTGCTTCCAGGAGCATGGAAAAAATAAAATAGTTCTTAAATACTTTAAAAACATTGATCAGATTTTCATCCTGGAGGCTTTAAAGGGCGCTTCGTTAACAAGTGAAAGATTCTACCCAACAAATCAAATCGTTTATCTCAGCTTAACTAATGCAGAAATTCAAAGGCTTGCCACGATGCCTTGGGTTCAATTCATGGATTGTGAATCTGCTCCCGGCATACCAGAGGATCGGGAAGGACAAAGTCTACACCGTGTAAATCTGGTTAAATCAAATATTAAAGAAGGAATCAACCTAAGCGGTAAAGGTGTTAAAGTCATGGTGCGCGATGATGGTTCTGTAGGACCTCATATTGATTTTCAAGGGAGAATTCAACAAGATATTCTAAATGAAATTGGCGATCATGGGGATGGTGTTGCTGGCATTCTTACCGGAGCTGGAAATTATGATCCGATTGTCGAAGGTATGGCGCCCGGTGCAGATCTATATGTTATCAATTACCAACCAGATTTTTTGGACAAAACATTATCATATCATCAAAATGATGGGGTAGTCGTCACAAATTCATCTTATAGTAATGGCTGTAACGTAGGTTATACCATTGAAGCGCAGGTTGTTGATAAGCAAATTTATGAAAACCCGACCCTATTACATGTTTTTTCAGCAGGGAATTCAAATGGAGCAGATTGTGGCTACGGAGCAGGTAATCAATGGGGAAATGTAACTGGCGGACATAAGATTGGAAAAAATGTACTTACGGTAGCAAATCTTGATTTAGAAGGAAAATTGGAAATAAGTTCTAGTCGGGGACCTGCAAAAGATGGTCGGATGAAACCTGAAATAGCAGCAAGGGGTACCAATGAACTTTCCACAGCTCCTGGAAATGGAACCTTGGTTTTTGGCGGAACCTCGGCCGCTGCGCCTGGGGTAGCGGGTGTTTGCGCATTGCTTTATGAAGCATATAAAAATAAACACAATGATCAGAATCCAGAATCCGCCTTGATTAAAGCAACTATTATGAATACCGCTACAGATATCGGTAGTCCAGGCCCTGATTACCAGTTTGGCTTTGGTGTGATAGATGCCTATAGAGCCTACAAACTAATAAATGACCAACGCTATCAAAAACAAACTATAAATCATGGTCAAGAACAAGAATATACCATCAATATTCCAGTGGGAAGTCCATTAGCTAAAATTATGATCTATTGGGCAGAACCGGAAGCTTCATTATTATCAAAAAAAGCATTAATTAATGATTTAGATCTTGAAGTAATAGATCCTACGGGCAGTATTTTAAAAACCTGGGCATTAGATCCAACACCCGATCAAACGAGTTTAGCTGCCGGCGCTTCAAAAGGCATCGATACCTTAAATAATGTCGAGCAAGTCTCCATTTCGTATCCAATTGCGGGGGCCTATAAAGTTAAAATAAAAGGTAAATTTCTTCCTTCAAATTCAGTTTCTTTTTACCTCTTATATGAAATTGAAGATAAAATTCTACGTCTTAGTTATCCTATTGGAGGAGAAAAATTTAATATTACAGAATTAAGTCAGGTACACTATACCAGCTATGGCGCCGATAGTGTTCAAATTAATTTTTCGACAGATGCAGGAAAAACTTGGAATACATTGGCAACGCAAGCACCGGAATCTAGATTAAAAACAATCTATATTCCGAATAATCTGAATTCAGATTCTTGCCTGATCGAGTTAGTGCAAGGAAATCTTACAGAACGCAGCGGATATTTTACAATCACGAATGGTGTACAAGCTTTCCGTATCAGTAAATATTGTCCAAATGAAATTGAATTAAGTTGGAATGGTTCTACAAAAGATAGTTTTTTAATTTATCAATTAGGTGCCAAATATATGGCAGCCATTGGAAGCACAAATCAAACCGCTATTCGTTTGCCAAATGAAGATCCGAGAATTAAAAAATGGTTTTCTATTGCAGCTTATGAAAAAACTGCCTTGAGCAGGAGAGAATATGCAATTAGTACACCCGATACTCTTGTCGGATGTGCATTCACCAGAGATCTCGGTATTGCATTATCTTCTAAAAGCAAAACGGATTATTTCAGTTGTAATGATCTTTTTGTGAAACCTATATTTTATATCATTAATCGCACCAATAAAATATTGAGCGGATTTACAATTAAAGCACAGAGTAAATCTGGAATTGTTTCTCAGCAATTTACAGAAAGTGTTGAACCTTTTGATACCACCTCCGTAGAATTTTCAAATGGAATTGTCGTTGAAAATTTTGGTGTTAAAGTATTAACAGCTTGGTTGGATTTTAATCAAGATCAAAATCCATATAATGATACTGTTTTTATTCCGATTCAAATTCTGGAGTTGCCAGAAAAATTGGGAACGTATCCAATGATAGAAAATTTTGGAAATTCTTCAATTCCATCAAATTGGATTCAAAGAAATGAATTAGATAATTCTAAATGGAGTATTGCAAATGTAAAAGGTAAAAATGGTTTCAATGGAAACGTTGCATACTTTACAAATCAAAATACGAACTTTAGAACCCAATCCATACAATTGATTTCAAAAACTGCAGATTTAACAAATGCAGTCGAACCTTATTTATATTTTGATTTTGCACATCATAATTTTGCAGGAAGTTCCTTTCTAGACAGCATCCGAATTCGTGTGAAGCAAGTTTGTGGAAATGATTTTAAAGAAACTACCTTCCTTTCCGGTGCTTCCTTTGAATTGAAAACAGTGGACACAACTAGAAATCAAAATTGGTTACCAACAGATTCATCTTGGTATTGGCTGGCTTATAATTTGTCTGCATTTAAAGGAACGAAAGTTGTTGTTGAGTTTGAAATTGTTCGTGGATTAAACAATCGAACGTTTTTAGACAATGTAGAGATCCGTGAAAAATTGCCATTAACGGCAAATGCAGATTTTAATATTTCACCGAATCCTGGTTGTTATGCAAAGCAAATCACCTTTAATGATAGTTCTGATATTAACGGAACACAGTATATATGGGATCTCGATGCCGGTGGCAATCCAAGAACATTTTTTGGTAAAGGACCTTTCACTTGCAGGTACACAATTTCTGGTAAGAAACGCGTCGTATTAAAGGTGAAATCAGAAACAAATAATGACGCCATTATAATTAAAGAATTGCCATTATCCGTGGCTGCATCTGCAGGATATTCATTTAATATTGTCAGTGGTCGCATGGTAGCATTTAAAAATACTTCTGTAAATGGAGATCGCTATTTATGGGATTTTGGTGATGGTACAAATTCTACTGAATTTAGTCCGGTACACACATTTGATTCTGCAAAAATTTACAAAGTAAAATTAAGCGTTATAAATCCTTGTGGAACGTATTCGAGAACTGTAAATGTTGATTTGACATTGACGGCATCAGATGATCTAATTTCAAATAATAATATTTTAATATTTCCAAATCCAGTAAAGGATCTATTAATTCTAAAAAGTGAAGAGCTTATTACACTTTATAGAATCCTGTCAACCGATGGTAAAATAGTGTTGGAAATTAGAAATTCAAATAGCAAAGAAATTCAAATTCCAATGCAAAAGATGCAGCCTGGAATATATACAATTCAAGTATTGACAAAAAATTATTCAAGTATTCAGAAAATAGAAAAAATTTAAAATTTCAGGATAGCAATTTTGTGAATTTAAATTTGATTCAAATTTTTTTTTTCTGTTCTGGTTAATTTAATTTTTGAACGGTAATATTATTGTAACTGGATTTAATTGTAATAAGAATCTAAATGGTAGTTTATAATTTAAATAGTTTCAGTATGAATTCTTTCGACATACTTGTGAAGGATACTGGTGTCTATAGACTTTAAAATAGTTTACAGAAATTTTAATTGAGTATTCCTAAAAGGATCTATTGAATAGCTCAGAAAATTTGAAATGATATTGCTGAAAGCATGTTGCTTTTAAAACCTGTTTAATGGTTCTTTGTTTTTATAACCGGAAAGCAATTGATTTAGGAGTGCATTAAACTCAATGATGCAATGTATTTTGTCTAGCAGATAATTTATCATTCGATTCTCTGCGATCAGGATCTGGAACACAACAATCTACCGGACAAACAGCTGCGCATTGAGGTTCTTCGTGAAAGCCAACACATTCTGTACATTTATCGGGTACAATAAAATAATATTCATTACTTACCGGACTCAATTTAGATTGGACGTCGACTTCTGTGCCATCTTCCAAAATATAGGTTCCTGTTAATTTCGTTCCTTCCGCCATGGCCCATTCGATTCCACCTTCATAAATCGCATTATTTGGGCATTCTGGTTCGCAGGCACCACAATTGATGCATTCGTCGGTAATTATAATTGCCATAGCCTTCCTTTCTTAAATTGGTATAATAACAACATTTATTGTATAGAGTTTTGATAAAAACTTTGTTTTTTGATGAATTGTAATAAGTGGTTATGATGTATGAACATTTTAAGAAAATTATTTGAATCACTTATTGTCGAATATTTTATTTACAGAAAGAGATTGTGAACTCTTAATCCAATTAAATTACAATGGAATATTGCCATGTTTTTTCTTTGGAAGATTATCTACTTTGTTTTCAAGACTAGCAAACGCTTTGATTAATTTGATTCTGGTAAATGAAGGATCTATTACTTCATCGATAAACCCTCTTGCTGCTGCATGATATGGATTTGCAAATTTATCAGCATACGCTGCTTCTTTTTCAAGTAAGGCTTTCATAGGATCTGAAGCCGATTCTATTTCTTTTTTAAAAATTATTTCAATAGCACCTTTTGCACCCATAACGGCAATTTCTGCACTTGGCCAGGCAAAATTAAAATCAGCGCCAATGTGTTTACTATTCATTACATCATAGGCACCACCATAGGCCTTTCTTGTGATTACTGTAATTCTTGGTACAGTGGCTTCACTAAATGCATATAATAATTTTGCACCATTACTGATGACTCCATTCCATTCCTGATCTGTACCTGGTAAAAATCCTGGAACATCTACAAAGATTAAAAGTGGTATATTAAAACAATCACAAAACCGAACAAACCGAGCTGCTTTTTTAGAAGCATTTACATCCAGACAACCTGCTAACACCATCGGTTGATTGCTGATGATTCCAATACTTCTACCTGCAAGTCGTCCAAATCCGACAATAATATTTTCTGCATAGTCCTCCTGAATTTCAAAAAAACTATTGCTGTCTATAGTTTCAATAATTACAGTTTTAATATCATAGGGTTGTGTTGCAATTTCTGGAATTATAGTGGAGAGTGCAGGTCTTAATTCGTTTGCTATAATATATTCTTGCTTTGGTGTTTTTTCTTCACAATTTTGAGGAATATAGGATAGTAATGTTTTAATTTTTAGAATACAGTCTGCATCATTGTTGGCGGTAATTTGGTTGATCCCGGATTTCGTCGCATGGGTATGTGCTCCGCCTAAACTTTCTGAAGTAACTTCTTCATTGGTTACAGTTTTTACAACATTTGGACCTGTGACAAACATATAACTGCTTTGTTCGACCATCAAAATGAAATCCGTTATTGCAGGCGAATAAACAGCGCCCCCAGCACAAGGTCCCATAATTGCTGATATTTGAGGAATGACTCCGGATGCTCTTACATTTCGATAAAATATATCGGCATACCCAGCTAAAGAACGTACACCTTCTTGTATCCGGGCACCGCCAGAATCATTCAAACCGATTACAGGTGCACCCGTTTTAAGAGCCATATCCATAAGTCGGCAAATTTTCTCTGCATGTGTTTCAGAGAGCGATCCACCAAAAACCGTAAAGTCTTGTGCAAAAACATAAATTAATCGGAGGTTTACAGTACCATAACCCGTAACAACCCCATCACCAAAATAGAGTTGTTCCTCCATTCCGAAATCTGAAGTGCGATGTGTAACTAGCATCCCAAGTTCTTCGAAACTCCCCGGATCACAAAGCAGTTCAATGCGTTCCCGTGCAGTTAATTTCTTTTTTGAATGCTGAGAATGGATTCTTTTTAACCCACCTCCTAGCTGAGCATCTTCTTTTTTTTGATTTAGAAGTTCTAATTTTTTTTGCTGCATAATTGGCAAAGTTAGTGTTCCAGATTTAAAAGTGAATATTGAAATGAGAATTAGGCTTTTAATCAATGCTATCAAAGCAGTACATCTGAACATCCAATATAATTATCTTCAAAATTCGAATAGGCATTACTTTTGCGGACATTATTTAAACTATAGACTATGAATTGCAGGTTCCAATGTTATGCTTATGTATTCATGTGCTTACTTAATTTAGGTTTGTTGGCTTGTAAAAGCACGGGCAAACAAAATGTCAACGAACCAGTTAAACCTGCTCAAACTTTAGTAATCCCGGAAAAATCTGAAGAAGATTTGAAGAAAGAACAGACTTCTCGAGATATTATGGCACAGATCCTTGAGAATTTGAAAAAGAAACCCGAATACAGTTCTTTTTCTGCAGTTGTAGATCATTTTAAAGAAAGACATTTATTTGTAAATGCTGAAAATCAGGGATATCTGATTTTGGCCGTTAAGAATAGTGCAATCGGCGAGTTGCCGGAATATTTGCAAAAGAACTTGCAGGAAATGGCACCTACCAATGAAGCCTATCAGTTGAAATTTCTGTTGCACCATATATTGATAGATCCAAGAAAAAAGTATGTTGGAATGAGTTATCGGAGTTTGTTGGCAGACGAAGTAGAAGTTCTGGAAGCCCGCAATATTTTGAAACTTAAAAACACTTCTATGCGAATATTATCGACTGAAAAAATCTCAGAAGATTTAAAAATTATGCATTTGGATACGGTGATTTACAGATAAATTATAGAATGGTAAACCTTACTTTTTATAATTTTTGCCATTTCTAGGCAAATGCTTTTAATGTGATTTTGAAAAATTGAGTTTCAAAAAGTTACAATATCTATTTACAGATTAAATTTATTTAATATACATAAAGGATGATAAAAAAACATCTTACATTCTTCATGTTTTTTATATATGACTATGATTAAGCTCCCATTAATAAATAGTTAAAATTAGACATTATTATTTTTTGTTATTTGTATTTACTTTATAATTCAAGATGATACATGTTATTAAAAAAAAAATATAAAAATATTTTACTTTTTTTAACTACCGTATTATCTCATTTCTATATTTGCAAGGTATTAATCGGGGGAACGAAGACTCCGGTGACGAAGCAATTATTTGTAAACTATTGGTTTTCTGTTAGATAGTCGTACTATCCAGGGGGCTTTTAGTGTGCAAAAAACCAAACCAAGAATGAAAAGACGCAATCTGCATGAAGCAATTCATATGTCGTGGTGCAAACCATGGACAGTTTGCGCTGTTATTTTCTCCTTATGCTTTGTTTCGTTTTCTTGTAGAAATGAAACCAACCCAGCCTTAAAAACTTCTACTACAAACCAGGATTCAATTCCTCAACGACTTAGATCACAAGCAAAAGCTGTGCCAAGTGAAGTCATTGCTTCTGATGAAGTCCTAAAAGAACAATACAAAAATATTATAGCGGCTGTTAAAGCCAAACCAGCATACTCTTTGTTTGCTGAATTTTTAGAACGCGGAAACTATATGACTGTGTTTATGAGACCTGGTCAATTTGAATATACCTTGTTGGTACCTTCAGATGTAGCATTGAAGACTTTAGACAATGCAAAGTTTTCGCAATTGATTTATCCTGAATTAACAACCCAGGAAAATCTTAATTTTCTATTTAAACATGTCGGATTCGGATTTTCAGATCCAAATATTAAATCTCCTGTCCGGATGATGAATGGAAAATCGGTAGTATTAGATGAAGCAAAAAATATTTTGGTAATTGATGGTAAAAAACAGACTTATGACGAAGAAGTCAGTTTGAAGCCTTCAACAAAATTGTATTTTATTAATAATTTATTGGATTAAACGAATTTTTTACAAATACTAATCTCATGACAAACCTTTGTACACTTAGCAACAAATTGCGATCCTCAATCCCAGGATGGTTTATTTGTTTTTTAATGATTGTAGGTCTTTTTCAAGTTTCCTACGGACAGGTTCCGGCTTGTAACCCTATTACAGGGAATACCTTGACAGGACCAGCTCCACCACCTAACATTACTGTAAATTTTGATGCAGGTTGCAGTATTACAGTTCCCAATTTACTACCTCGCTGGGTTGCAACACCTGGACCGGGTTTTGTTTTGGTAGCTGTAGTTCAAGCTCCTTTAGCGGGCACTGTAGTTACCGTTCCAAAATCAGGTGCGTGTGCCAATGAAGATATTGCAGTGCTTATCGAAGCATTCTTCTTCTTCCTTGGAAATCCTTTAGATCCTACAGATGATGTATTCTGTTCTTTGTCAAGGATAGATAATTTACTTATCCGGGATAACACGCCGCCTTCTATACTACCAAAAATGATTACTTTGGATGTAGGGCCTGGTTGCGTGGTAACACCGGCACAAATCTTGGCGACTTACACTGCTGCAGATGTTGATGACAACTGTACAAGTGATGCCGCTTTATTGTCTGGATTAGTATTTTTAGGCCCACTCCCTGCTCCTTTGGCTTGCCCGGTAAATCCGGTCACTGCCCCCCCTGCAATCGTCAGGATTACGGATGCATGCGGAAATACCAACCTAGGTATTGTAATTATTACCTTACGTGACTTAACAATCCCGACCATAACTTGCCCTGGCCCATTCTTCAGGAATTTTGATGATTTCTGCGAATATACCATCGAAGACTTCAGAGCTGGTGCTACCATTACAGATGGTTGTGGTGGTCAGGTTCCTCCTACTGGTATTAGCCAACGTGTTATTGCACCGGTAGTTTTAAATTTAGATGATTTTACTGAGATTATAACTGGTGGAGGTTGTCCTTCTGCTAGAGTTCTTACAATTCGTTTATGTGCACAGGATTGTTTTGGCAACGGACCATTAGATCCTCCTACAGGTGGACCAATTCCGTCCAACTGCTGTACTTTTAATGTAACCATTACAGATAATACACCTCCGGTTCCTGATGTTTCTGCGTGCCCTGCACCAGTGATATTAACTACGGATGCAAATTGTATGGTTACGATCCCAGATTTTAGAGATCCAGCTTTATTTGTAGATAATTGCGATCCTATATTCGACGTGGATGATATTATACAATCACCAGCTCCTGGTCCATTAGATGCCAGTACTTTTGTTTGTCCTCCAGGTCAGTCTCCAATAACTGTTACCTTCCGTTATACAGATTGTAATGGCAATGGTCCAGTAACAACAGTTTGTCCAATGGTGATTACAATCATTGACGACATGGCACCAGATGCATTGACTTGTCCAGTTCCAATGGATACTTTCAATTTAGCTATCGACTTAACAACTTGTCAATATACTTTTGCTACCGTGCCTCTAGATTGGTTTAATGGTAGAGCCGTTGCAACAGATAATTGTGATCCAAATCCAAGGGAATTTAATGCAATAGAAAATTTCGATTGTTATGAATTAGGAATTCAACCAATAGATATTGGTGCCGTCGACTGTTCAGGTAATGAAAATCCTTTTGTTGGATCTTGCAACGTTTTCATTCGTGCAAATCCACAAGATGCAGATTGGTTAAATCCAGGTATCGTTTGTTTAAATACAGGCCAACTTCCACTTAACTTATGTGCACTTATTTGTTGCGTACCTTGTGGCGAATGGAGTGGTGATGCCGTAACACCAGGCAGATGTTCTGCAGGTGGTGGTATCTTTAACCCAACCTTACCAGGAGCCTATGCAGTTACTTATACCGTTGGGGATGCAAATTGTCATGTCGAAGTAACTAGAGTAATAAACGTAGAACAAACATTCGCAGCTCCTTTCTTAATTGATGATTTTGGAGTTTGCTTATGTCCAGATGCAATTATAGATCTTGAAACATTCTTATTAGGTTCAGCACCAGAAGGTGGTACTTGGACGATTTCAAATTCTGGTGGATTACAATTTGTATTATTACCTCCTCCAGGTCCAGGAAATTCTCATGCCGCTCGTTATGATGGCGGATGTGGTGTTTCAACGATAACATATACATATACAAACTGCTCCGGTGCAACGGTAACAGATGTTATCAATGTAACGATTCGTCGTTGTAAAGAAATTATTTGGGACTTTAACCAACAATATTGTCAGGATGAGCCATTCAGTCTCCGTGCTTTCAGAATTGAAGGTTGTGTTGATGATGTTGTAAACTTATTTGTTGCAGTTGGTCCTGATGGTAATGCACTTATTGGCGGCGCGCCAATTTCTTTACCTTTAGGTTCTTTTGTTTTCCCAGTATTAAATACACAAGTTTCTGCTGGCGACTACGGTCTACAATTAGATGTAGTTGATCCAACAGGTATTTGCCCTACAAAATCAGATGGAAAAGTAATAACAATTTATCAAGCAGCAGGGGAGCAATCCACTACAGCTCCAAACGGTATTACGAATCCAGGTATACTTTGTGAAACAGATACCTGGCCATTAGTATTAACTTTATTGAATCCAAATGATATCGCCGGTGATCCATTTACTGCAGCTAATGTAAGATGGTTTGGTGGTGGTGTAACGGATAATGGTACAACAGGAACATTTACTCCAAATGATTCAGATGGTGATGGATTTCCTGGTCCAGGTACCTATACAGTTTGTGTTAACGTTGGTGATCAGCGTTGCGAACAAACTTATTGTATTTTAATTCAAATAGAAAATCACGTAGTTGGAACTTGTGCTCTTATTGATTATAGAGCATGTCTCGATCCAGGTGCAACAATCTCTTTCTCAGATTTATTAAGTTCTACAGCAATAACAGGAGGAACATTTACAATTATTAGTGCTCCTGGCGCTCAAACATTTAATTATACAGGTGCTGCCCAAACTTATGTGGTACCAGCAGGTGTTACTTCTGTAAATATTGAAACCTGGGGTGCACAAGGCGGAGCTGGTGGTACAAGTAATAATCCAGCGGGTCTGGGAGGATACGCATCCGGTACACTTGCGGTCGTTCCTGGTCAAGTTTTAAATATCTATGTTGGTGGTCAAGGTACTTCATTTAATGGAGCAGACGCTAACAATGCCGGCGGATTTAACGGCGGTGGAAATGGTGGATTTGATAATTTTCCTCAAGTAGAGAATGGCGGCGGCGGCGGCGGTGCTTCTGATATTAGAGTCGGTGGTACAGCGCTTGCAGACCGAGTGATTGTCGCAGCAGGCGGTGGCGGGGGAAGCGGAGGCTTCTTTGGTCCAGTAGCACCAGGTGCCGACGGCGGTGGTCTTATTGGAAATAATGCCCCACCACATATAAACTCTATTGGAGGAACAGGTGGTACGCAAGCTGCTGGTGGAGTTGCTGGTACACTTTTAAGAGGTGCTACAGATGGAACACTAGGACAAGGTGGTAACGGAAGTTCAAACGTAGCAGCTTGGGGTTCTGGTGGTGCAGGTGGTGGTTATTTTGGTGGTGGTGGTGGAACTTCCACAACAGATCACGGTTCAGGTTTTGGTGCCGGCGGTGGTGGTGGTTCATCCTATATTGGTGGCGTAACAGCTGCAACTACAACTACTGGAGTACAAACAGGCCCAGGTTTAGTTAGAATAACAGCTCCTACAGTATTCTCTGTAATACCAGGAGATGTAGTTACGGGTTTAGTATATAATGGTGGCTGCGGTACAGTAGAATATCAATATACAATTCCAAGTTGTCCAGATGATATCGTATGTAGAGGAACTATAGTAGTGAATCAACTTCCACATATTTCATTATCCGGTCCACAAATTTATTGTGCAAACGATGTAGGTCCTTATACAATTAGGAATAATGGTACAACCACATTATGTGGTATCAATGGTGTCTTTTCAGGCCCTGGTATCACAGATGCAGGAAACGGAGCAACAGCTTCTTTTAATCCTCAAACTGCAGGAGAAGGAACTCATAATATAATTTATACCATTGGTACAAATACTCCAGGCGGACCAGACTGTCAGCAAATTGATACTTTAGAAGTTGTCATAAATGCTGCTAGTGATCCATCATTTGTAATACCAATTAATGTGTGCGCTGATGTAACAGCAGTGCCCTTAGTATTATCAAATCCACATGCTTCTGTAAACGCAGGTTCACCTGACGGTAATGCAGAAGTAATTTGGTCAGGCCCAGGCGTAACAGATAATGGTGGTAATGACCCAACAGGTTCATTTGATCCATCTGTAGCAGGACCAGGTTATCATTTAATTTGTGTTATGACAGGGGAATCCAACTGTATGAAATATTCATGCAGATTGATTCGCGTTTATCCTGTTAATAATGCAACATTAAGAAACGATGTAGCCAGAGGTTGCTTTATTTTTAATAATAGCAATGGAGGCCCATTTGTAGATTTTAATTTAGAAGAATTGAAAACAGCTGGAACCACTCCAGGTGGAACTTGGTCTCATATTTCCGGACCTGCTTTTGCAATTCGGAATTATACCATGAGTGCATCTCCAGGATGTCATCAATTAAGATATACAGTTCCAGCAGCATTCCCGGGTGCGCCAGGTGCATGTGCCGAAGTTTCTGATGATGTATTTTTACTTTTATTGGAAGCGCCGACACCTAGCTTTGATTTAGCAGAGGAAGTATGTTGGAATGGTATCCCAGGTTCATTAACATTAAGTACTTTATATAATGGAAATACCTCTGGTGTAAATTCTACAAGAACCTATGTTTGGACAGCGACCGCTGTTTCTGGAGGTCCAATTCCTACATTTAATGACAACACAGTTCAATCTCCAACAATCACCGCTCAAGGTGCAGGGGTTTTTGAAATCTGTGTAACAGAAATTTTGACTTATGCTGCTTGTGGCTCTTTAGCTGCCGGTATCTCCTGTCCTGAAACTTATTGTGAGCGGATTACGATCCACCAAACAAATACAGAAGTTAATCCTACCTGGACACGTCCAAATCCATTCAGATTCTGTACTACAGATCCATGTATAGATTTAGACTTATTAGTTACAGGCACGCCTAATGGAGTATTTACAGGTCAAGGTGTTCAGTTGGATCCTAGTCATCCAAATTATAGATTCTGCCCAGCAGTTGCTGGTGTTGGAACCCATGCAATTACCTATACAGTTCAGAATGGTGCAGGATGTACCGCAGTAATGACTCATAATCTTGAAGTTTATGGTCCGGTTACAGCAGCTTGTCCAGAAGATGATTTTGCAATTGCATGTGCAACCAGAAGATTAGGATCTCCTCAAACTTATGGTGGCTTCCCAAATGCAAGTGAATTCTTTATTCCAGTGAATATAGAATCCTATTATACAATGGGTACTTTTGACTTATTAACCTTCTTATGCCCAGCGGCTACAAGAGGTGGTACTTGGTCAATCGTGTCTAGTCCGACAAATGCTTTAGGTGGTGGTATTACAGGGGTTGTTCAAAGTAACACCTTAGTATATACAGATCCAGGTTGTTATATCGTACGTTATACAGTAATGGCATTCCCTGGTGCTACCGGAGCATGTACAGCTACATTTGACTATCGTTTAACAGTAGGTGAAGAACCAACGCCAGGATTTAATCTACCGGATCAAATTTGTTGGGCTGTTGGTGTGCCTACGATTTCCTATAATATCGTAGCGAACTATTTAACAAGTCAAGCGCCGCATCCAAATACTACATTATTCTTAAGAGCCTTCAATTCAAGCAATAATTCAGTTGCGACGGTTTCTGCAGGTGGTGTGGTAACAATCATTGGAGCAGGTATCGTTACAATTTGTATGCAAGAGCATTATGATAATGCGAATTGCTCTTTTGTAGAATGTAGAAAAGAATATTGCGAAACCATTACTATAACAAATTCTGTAACTGCTTCCAATCCTAACTGGACTGGATTTGGACCAATTTGTGTCGACGCTCCATGTGTGCGTTTAGACTTATTGGTTACCGGAACCCCAGGTGGTGTATTTACTGGAGCAGGTGTCAGCACAACGACTGCAGGTCATCCTCAGTATGAGTTCTGTCCAGCAGTTGCAGGCGTTGGAACACATGCAGTAACATATACGGTAAACAGTCCTGACGGATGTAGTAACGTGTTAACTAGAAATATTGTGGTTGCTCCTTTAGCAAATGCAACTTTAGCTAATAAACAAATTCCTTGTATAGTAGAACCAGGTGGTGTTATTCCATTATCAGTTTTATTTGCAAGTACAGCAACATCTCCTGGAGGAAGCTGGTCTTTTGCCGGTACACCGCCATCAGGTGCTCAAATTATGGGTAACAATTTAGTGTTTACACAAGCAGGTTGTTATTGCTTCACCTATACAGTAACTACGGTTCCTGGTGCAACTGGAGGTGGATGCTTTGCTCAAAGTTCAGCGTGCTTACAGATTTCTGAGCAGCCGACTCCAAGCTTTAGCGTTCAGAATGAAATTTGCTGGTCAACAAATGATCCAGTAACTACATTCAATCCATTAGTAAACAGCCCATCGTATGATGCAGCAGGGGTTGTGACAAGAACTTGGGGTACAAGCCCAACACCATTGCCACAAATTACCTTGAATACTGCAACCGGCGCATTTACAATTAATGGTCCAGTACCATTAGGTGGATTGATCTTCGATCTTTGTATGACGGAGACAATTACAACGCCTATTTGTGGTCCAGCAGCGGGCCCAAATCCTGCTTCTCCTGCAAATCCGGCATCTGTTTGTACTGAACAATATTGTGAGCGTATTTCAATTCGTGATGGAACCTTGTTGAATGCAACATTTACTGCAAATCCAGTAAATCCATGTATCGGTCAAAGTGTAACTTTAACGCCAGCAGTTGCGGGTGGTACCTTTACAGGTAATGGTGTAACATTTAACGGAAATGGTGGTAATGGAACTTTCGTTCCTACTGCTTGTGGAATTTATGCAGTAACCTATACTTTGGATGATCCAAACGGTTGTTCAAATTCATATACATTAAATATCTATACTGACACAGTTAGACCAACATTAACATTACCAGCAAATATTATAGTAGACTGTCAGAATCCATTAAGTCCTTCAATGGCTGCATGGGCTGCCGGTGCATCTGCTACAGACAATTGTGCTGGAGTGGTTGTAACAAACAGAGTATTTGATCGTCAATCAGCATGTAGCCCAGGTACAGGTACGTATGTATTTGTATTTACTGCTACCGATGCTTGTGGAAATACCCGTGTTGGATATGCTAATTACACAGTTCGGGATATCACTCCTCCAGTAATTACAGGCGGATCAAATCTTATTGTTGAATGTGGAAATGATGTATATGCAAGAGTATATGCTTGGTTAGATTCACATGCGGGTACCATAGGTACAGATGCTTGTGATGCGAGTCCATTCTTACTTTGGACAAATAATTTCTCAGGTTTAATAAACAACTATTGTGGCGTAGCAATTCCAGTTGTATTTACAGTATCAGATCGTTGTGGTAATGTTGCATCTGTAACATTTACACTTCAGGTACGTGATCAAACACCTCCTGTATGGAATGTAAGACCACAGAATACAACATTAGAATGCGATGGAACCAATGATCCTTATCAACAAGTTTCAGCTTGGTTGCGCGCAAATGGAAATGGTGTAGCACTTGACTCTTGTCAGATTACCATCAACTATACAAATAACTTCAATGGTTTAACAGGTGGTTGTAATAGAAACACAGGTTCTGCATTAGTTACATTTACAGCAGCAGACGTTTGCGGTAACACAACAACGGCTCAAGCTACAGTGACTGTAGTTGACAAAACAGCACCAGAAATTTTATCTCCAGCAAGAGATACTGTTGTTGAATGTGATGGTAATGGAAACGCAGCAGGTTTTGCAGCATGGATCAATAATCATGCATCCGCAGTAGCTGCAGATCTTTGTAGTGGGGTAACTTGTCAACCTTTCCCAGGTGCAAAAGCTGCCTTAGTATCAAGTAATCCATTCCCATGGGGTGGTGGACCATCTTATGATGATTACACTACTTCCATGAATCAGATATTTGGTGTTGGAAACTGGGATCGTTTTGATTTTACAGTTTCAGCAGCAACATTATTTAGTAGAAATTATCGATTTATATATATTGATGGAAGTGATGCTATTTCGAATACATTCAATACTTTCATCAATAATAATTTAGGCTTAGCGGAAGCATGGGTAACTTGTGGTGGTAGATTGCTTTTAAATGCAGCACCAAACACTGGTGGAAATATTAATCTTGGATTTGGTGGTGTGCAAATTACATATCCTAATTTTACTCCAAATGTTATTCAAGCAAATCCACATCCAATATTTAATGGTCCGTATCTGCCTACAGGTGCAGCTTATACTGGTAACTTCTTTGGACATGCGATAATCGGTCCTCCATCAATGAATATCATTATTCGCGAAAATGGTGGTGCAAATCGCCCAGTTCTTGCAGAATCATTATGGGGTGGCGGTATTGTTATGTTTGGTGGAATGACCGCTTCAGGATTCCATGGGCCACAACCAAATGCTAGAAATCTTAAATGGAATATCCTGGATTATTTAAATACCAGACCATTACAATTAGATCAGGATGTATTAAGCGGTGGAATCTTTATTTGGGATACAACATTCATTTCAAATGAAGTTACTTGTGGACAAAACCGTAGAATCACATACCGATTCAATGCACTTGATTCTTGTGGAAATATTTCAAACGGAACTGTAGCTAGATTTATAGTTAGAGATACTACACCTCCGGTTTGGATCGTAAATCCAGGAAATCTTCAAGTTCAGTGTGATGGTAGAGGAAATATTACACAATTAAATAATTGGTTAACATCAACTGGTGGTGGATCCGTTCTTACAGATCTTTGTAATGGAGTCGTAAGATTTGAGCATGATCAGGTTAGAGAGTACGATCGTTGTAGCAATACAGATAGTACAATCTATAGATTTACAGCATACGATTGTTCAGGTAATTCATCTACTCGTGAAGCGAGCTTTATTATCATTGATAACTTAGCACCAACGATTGTTAGCCCAGCAAGGGATACCACAATTTCTTGTGAGAATTTATCAGGTAATAATGATGATGAACTTATTGGATGGTTGAATTATAGAGCAGGTTTCAATACTGTGGATGCATGTAGTGATCAAATTACATACACAAATGATTATCAAGCAGCTAACTGGGTTCGCGTTTGTGGACCAGCAAGATTTGTAATTGTTACATTCTCTGCTACAGATGATTGTGGTAATGTTTCCAGAAGTTCTGCTAGATTCACAATTACGGATAACATAAGACCAAGATTCTTAAACTGTCCTCCTCCAATTGTACAGGATGCAGAAAAAGATCATTGTGATGCATATGTTACAGTGCCAAAATTAGTTGCTACAGATAATTGTACACAAGCAGATAGTATCGTAATTACGCAAATTTTTGGACCAAATCCAGTTCAATTTAGATTCCCTGTTGGTACAACAATACTTAAATATGAGGCAAGAGATCTTTGTAACAATAGAGATACTTGTACGATAAAAGTTGTTGTTAACGATTACTGGGATATTCCTGTAATTACCTGTCCTGCAAATCTGGATTTAGTAAATGATCCAGGTGTTTGTGGTAAAAATAATGTAACAGGTTTAGCTCCGGTTTCTGTTAGAGATATTTGTCCTCATACTGCGGTAACTTATGTTATTAGAAACGAAGCTGGTGATACAATTAAGAAAGGTATTCGCGATGCAAGCAATAGTAATTTCCCTAAAGGAAATAATCAGATCTGCTATACAGTACAAGATCAACCAATATTATTAATTACGGAGGTAACTCAACAAATTGATGCTATTGTAGTCGGTACTACAAGTCCATTGCCATTCTTTATATCACCTGCTGATGTAAATGGAGATTATGTTGAGATAACAAACTTTGGCCCTTCATCAATTGATGTTAGCTGCTTGAGTTTAAATATATTCCAGGGTGGTGTATTGGTTGGTACCTATACCTTACCAAACATGCCTGGACCGGTATTACCTTCTGGTGGTGTTTTAACATTGCATGTTGGAGCTGCATTACCTGGATTCCCAGATAATCCTGCAGCGTTCTTCTACAATATGAACTTACCAGAGGTGGCTATAAATATGCCAAGAGGTTATGTGTTAAATCATCTAAGTTTAAGAAACGTAGATGCAGTCACTACCAATGGGTACAGCTTATTAGGTCAAGGAACGCCAGCAATGACGGCTGCAGGTTGGAGTGGAATTAGTCCTACAAATCTTGATAGAGGATCTTATTACAGATATTGCATTTTAGATCGCAATATTGCTGATGATTGGAGACTTGCTGAAGGTTGCGAACCAGCATCTATAGGTAGAGTAAATCCAATTTTAGCACAATATGTTTTCCCATCAAACGGATTAATAACTTCTGTTCAAACAATTGCAGCTCAAAAGGATACTTGTTGTTTCAATGTATTGGTTAGAGATACTGAAATTCCAATGTGTGCTACCAATGATACCTTTACATTTACTGGTTTAACCGGTACTGCAAGTGGACCAGGTTGTTATACATTTAACTTAACAGTTCCAGTAAATCCAACAACCAAAATCATTGATATTTGGGTAACGAATTTAAATTTAACAGCTTCTAACTTTGCAAATACTGAAGGTACCTTAATTCATCCTGACGGAACCAGAGTTCGTTTATGGAATGATGGTGTTTGTAATGGTTTTACAAATTTTATTGCTGGAAGAATTTCAGATCTAGATCCTACAAAAGTTGCAAATGCAATTTGTGCATCTTTAGCTGGAGGTTTAAATTACAAACCAGATCAACCATTGAGTGTTTTATGTCCTAAATCAGCAGCTGGTACCTGGAGATTAGAAATAGAAAATAATTCTGCTTCTCCTTCAAGTATTAGTTTAAATGGCTGGTCATTAAGAGTGCTTTCTCAAAGAGCTTATGCTCAAAGGGATACTACATTTAATAATGACTTGGACTTCTGTGGTGCTAACTTTATGTGGATTCATCCAGTAGTAATGGATAATTGCTGTATGGGTACAGTGGATGTAACTTACATTCCTGTTCCAATGCCGGGTTGTCCTTTACATAGTGTACCAACTGGCGGTAGAGTTAATCCTGGAACAAAAACAACGCAATTCTTTAGTGTAGGTGCAACAAGAGTAGTATATACTTTGACCGATATGTCAGGTAATACTGGATCATGTGAATTTACAGTTACAATTAGAGATGCTCAGGCACCTGTATTTACAAATTGTCCTAAAGATTACACGATCAATTTAAATGGTGGCGATTGTTATGCATTCCTTGAAATTAACCCTGCACTTTGGGCTGATGACAATTGTGATTCAGTTCGGATTACAGTAAATCCACCATTAAATACACAATTGGGTATTGGTGTTCATAAGATAACAGCAACAGCTACAGATAAAGCTGGTAATAGTACCATGTGCATGTGGAACATAACAGTGGTTGAAAATAATCCAACAAGCAGAGATCTTGCTTGTGTAGATGAAATCAACTTCTCCTTAGGACCAGATTGTTTAGGTACGATTACTGCAGATGAATTATTAGCTGGAATCAACTATGGTTGTAAAGACAGATTCACTTTAATTATTGAAGATTGGATTACAGGTGCAAGACATAGTAATGTGTTTACAACTGCAGACATTGGTAGATACTTTAAAGTGACTGTGATTGATCCTGTTACAGGAAATAAATGTTGGAGCAAAGTATTTATTGAATACAAAGCAACACCTGCAATTGATTGTCCAAGAGATACCATTGTAGCTTGTAATTCATCATTAGATCCTGAATACTTAGGAAATCCAATTATCAGAAGTTGTGTATTTGATTATGATATTCATTACGATGATACCATTACAAAAGCAAGAGATTGTGACTTCCCGATTGCATTTATCATTAAACGTACGTTTACCGTTACAAATGAATTAGGCAACGGTTCTCAGTGTACACAAATTATTCAGGTGAAAGCATTTGATTTAAGTAAAATCGAATGGCCACGTAGCTATGATAATTTAGATCTTCCAGCTTTACATTGTGATGCAAAACGTTTTGAAAAAGATGTAACTCCACATATTTTACCTTCACCATATTGTGTTGATGGTTATTTATTGGATAGTGCATATTGGTACCTAACAGGTGGAGATCCAAGAATTGTTGATCCATTTACAAGAGATTTAAGTGGTGATAGACTTCCAAAACTTCTTGGATGGAATTATCTTGAAGGTGGTATTAATGATGGTCACCCATCTCCATATGGAATCTATTACGATGCACATCCTCAGTGGAGAAACACAGGTGCATGTTGGGGACCAAACCAAGTATGGATGTGGCAAGGTACTGGTGCACCATCTTTAGATGGAGTTGCATTAAATAAAGACAACAAAAATTGTAATCTGTCAATCAGATACGATGATGAAGTATATGATGTATGTGCAAACGGGTATGAAATCCTTCGTTACTGGAAAGTAAGAAATATGTGCTTACCTCCATTAGCAGGTGTGAACCCGGTTGAATATATTCAGGTAATTAAAGTGTTAGATGAAGAAGGACCAAAAATTGCTTATCCAGACACAGTGATAGTAGGTACAAATCCATGGACTTGTGATGGTACATGGGAAGTTCCTGCACCTTGGATTACAGACAATTGTTCTGATTCTATTAATTTCACAGTAAGAACATGGAGTGGAACTGCTATCCAACAACTTGATGGAAGTTGGATCGTAATCAACATGAAATTAGGTGTTCATCCAGTAGTTATTACAGCGATAGATGCTTGTGGAAATAAAACAGAAAAAACAATTAAAGTAAATGTGATTGATAATACACCTCCAACAGCTGTATGCGATAGAAATATTGTTGTAAGTATTGCAGGAAATCAATCACCTGGAGAAAACTTTGGAAAAATCTTCGCAGAAGATATTAATGATGGTTCATTTGATAATTGTAGAGCGCATGTATTCTTTAAAGCGATCCGTATGGAGCACTTAAGAAATACAAATAATGGATCAAATGCTAACCAACCAGATAATGGAACCAATTGTGCTTCTGTTAATGGTGATGACAATGTAATTATCGATGGTAATCAAATTTATTTTGATGACTATGTGAAATTCTGTTGTACTGATGCCGGTAAGAGAATTATGGTTGTTATGAGAGTGTTTGACGTTGAACCAGGAGATGGTCCAGTTGCACCTTCAAGAATGAATCAGAATGGATCTTTATTTGGACATTATAGCGATTGTATGGTAGAAATCGAAATACAAGACAAAGGTGTTCCAACGGTTGTACCTCCACCAAATATCGTAGTAAGTTGCTGGTTCTGGTTTGACGTAGATAAATTAACAGATCCTAATGACCCAACATTCGGTAGAGTAGTTACTGATTTATCAGATAGACATAAAGTAGTTACAACAGATTTAGTTTGTTATAACTATTGTGTAAGAAATGATATTACAGGTTACCCAGGTTTCGTACCAGGCGCACCACCTTCAAATCCACCTGCTTGGAATAGAGCTTGTGATTATTACAGATCCTTGTTCGATACTGCTCATTATGATAGAAAATATGAGTTGGTTTGGGGATTTGATGGTTATGTATTAAGTAACTGCGGAAATACACCAACGATCAGTGTAAATGATAACCGGGAGTGCGGTCAAGGTCAAATTACTCGTACAGTAGTTGCTAGAGGACCAAATGGAATTAGCGTAACAGGTACTCAGATTATTTGGGTAGTTGATTGCGATCCATTCTATATCAATAGAGCAGATAATTGTGATCCTGATGATGACATCACCTGGCCAGGAAATTGTACAGGTCAAGCAACTACAATAAATGGTTGTGGTGCAGATATCAGCCCAGATAATCCTTTATTAGGAAGACCAGTAATTGAAAACGGAGCAGATGATTTATGTGCATTGATCAGTATCGAATATTTCGATGAGATCTTTACAATTGAACCAGATGCATGTTTCAAAGTATTGCGTAAATGGGTAGTAATTGACTGGTGTCAGTATGACCCAAGTATCGATCCGGTAAAAGGAAGATGGGAGTACTTACAAATTATAAAAGTACACGACACAGATAAACCAGTTGTTAGTATTGAAGTAGGTCCATGTGAACCTGCAGTTAAGAGAGCAAGTGATAATATCTGCTATGGCCATATTAGCTTAGTAGCTGATGCAACAGACAACTGTAGCCCATTAGATTGGTTATTCTATGACTATAAAATAGACTTATTTAATGATGGAATCGGAACTCACCAGGGATATGATTTCAAAGTAGGTCCATTGACTAGAAAAGAATATGCAGCAGGAAGAACACCATTGTTCCACCACAATCCATTAGCAGATAATGAAAACAATCCATTTGAAGCAAGTGGTACGTATCCAATAGGAATACACAAAATCTGTTGGTTTGTAGAAGACGGATGTGGAAACATAGGTACTTTATGTCAATTGTTTGAAGTGAAGGATTGCAAAGCACCAACACCATACTGTTTGACAGGAGTAATTACAGTTCCAATGCCAGCATCTAAATGTGTAACGGTTTGGGCAAAAGATTTAGACAGAGGAAGTTTTGACAACTGTACAACGAACGATGCATTGAATTTCTATTTTGATGGAGATACTTCAAAAACAAGTATCACTATTTGCTGTGATGATTTCGTAGCAGCTGGAGCAAATGATGAGTTATTAGTTGAAGTTCAGATGTGGGTTGAAGATGAAGAAGGTAATACAGACTACTGTAAAACTGTAATCATCGTACAAGACAATCAAGATCTTTGTCCTAACTCTTCAAATGTGACTGGTAAAATAACTGGTAATTTGAAAACAGAGAAAGGTGACGAAACTGAATTTGCAGATGTACAAATGCATGTTGGTCCAAAAATGATGAAACAAGTAACGACACATGCAGATGGTCATTATATGTTTGGAGATTTAGCAGTTGGTGCAAGTGCAGAGTATGCAGTAAAACCAGCTAGAAATGACAACCATATTAATGGAGTATCTACAGCAGATATCGTGAAAATTCAGAGACATATTCTTGGAATTGAACTCTTGAATAGTCCATATAAATTGATTGCAGCAGATGTAAACGCTACAAATGCAATAACTGCAGCAGACGTTTCAGAAATTCGTAAATTGATTTTAGGTATCACAAGTGAATTTGCAAAAGTTCAATCTTGGACATTCGTACCTACAAATTATGTATTCCCACTTCCAATTGCACCTTGGAATGCTCCACGCCAGGTATTAGTACCAATGCCTAATACAGGTACTCATGTGGAAGATTTCGTTGCAATAAAAATGGGTGATGTTACGAATAATGCAGCAGCACATAATTTTACAAATGCAACCAGCAGACATAAAGACCAACTTCATTTTGAAATTGAAAGTGGTAAATTGAAAGCAGGTGAAGTTTATGAAATTAACTTTATGGCTAGCAACTTTGAGGATATTGCTGGATACCAGTACACTTTCAAATTCGATCAGGAAGCAATGCTTTATGAAGGAATTAAAGGTGGTGTATTAGATATTGATGAATCAAACTTCGGTGTGACATCCATAGATAATGGTATTCTTACCACAAGCTGGAATAGCAATAAAGGAATGAGCTTTAAATCAGATGAAGTGTTGTTTACACTTAGCTTCAGAGCATTGAAAGATGCAAATGTTAGTGATTTGATCGCAATTACCAGCGACCTTACTACTGCAGAAGCATACAACGCATCTCTTGATATTAAAGGAGTAGATTTAGGAGTACGTACTGATAATGGAGTTGTTGAAAGTGGAGTATTCGAATTATATCAAAATACACCAAACCCATTTGAAACAGAAACCGTGGTTAGCTTTAGATTACCAACTGCTTCTCCAGCATTGTTAACGATTTACGATGTAACAGGAAAAGTAGTAAGAGTATATGAAATCAATGGAGTGAAAGGATTAAACAGTATCACAATTGGAAAAGATGATATTGAAACTTCAGGTGTCTTATACTATCAGTTAGATGGAGCTGATCATACTGCAACAAAACGTATGACAAAACTGAAATAATTCTTATCAACTAAGAATTAAACTATAAAAAACAAAAGCCGCCTAATTAGGCGGCTTTTGTTTTTTATATACTTTTTACAAAGCATTGTTAGTTCAAAGATTACCTTTGAGATTTTAACTCTTGATTAAGATCCGTGTCAAAGAAGATTTAATTACTCTAATACCGTTTGGTAAACTATTTTAACTCTATGAATCCTTGAGGCAATGTGGGCTTCGTATTTGTAACCAGCACATTACCCATTGCAATTGATAAATGGGATGAGACCTATTTATATATACAATTGGTAGTATTAGCTTAAATAGATTCTACACAAAACTTTATTGGATCATTATATTATTTTTTAAGCGACACATTCTACCTAAGCTTTAATGGGCAAAGGAATAATTAAAGAATCACTTATAACCTTTGAAGGGTTCAATTTTTTGGAAATTCTAAAAGAAGAAAGAACTAAACTTAATTGGAGTTAAGTTTTCAAATAAGATCAACAATCCACTGCCTCATGGAGAATCTGGATACCATTTATTTTTCAATATGTTTAATACAATTTTAGCTGCTTTTGGTACAGAAGTACCGGGCCCAAAAATAGCAGCCACACCTGCATTTATAAGAAATTCATAGTCTTTTTCAGGAATTACTCCACCAACAATAACTTGTATATCGGATCTGCCCATATTGCTCAGATCTGCTATTAATTGAGGCACTAAAGTTTTATGTCCGGCAGCTAGGGAGGAAACGCCTATAACATGCACATCATTATCTACCGCTTGTTGAGCCGCTTCTCTTGGAATTTGAAACAGGGGTCCGATATCAACATCAAAGCCTAAATCTGCAAATCCAGTTGCAATAATTCTTGCACCCCGGTCATGGCCATCTTGGCCAAGTTTGGCAATTAATATCCGAGGCCTTCTCCCATCTAACTCGGAAAATAAATCTGATAATTTTCTGACTTCAAGGATTTCTGCTTGGTCGCTAAAATTTTTTGAATACACGCCAGTAATAATTTTTGGATCTGCAATATAACGACCAAAAATGGTTTCTAGAGCAGAACTGATCTCGCCAAGTGTTGCTCTTGATTTTGCTGCTTTTATTGCAATTTCAAGTAAATTGCCGTCACCTGTTTTTGCACAAGTTTCCAATTTCAATAAATATTTTTTTACATCCACTTCATTTCTAGTGCTCTTTATTTCTTGGAGTCGATCAATTTGTTCTTTTTTAACGGATTCATTGTCGATTTCCAGAATATCAAAATCAAAGCTTTCTTGAGCATTTTTAAAACTGTTTACACCAATAATCTGATCTAATCCTGAATCAATTTTTGCTTGTTTTTTAGTAGCTGCTTCTTCAATTCTTAATTTAGGTAATCCATTACTTATAGCATTCGTCATACCTCCTAAAGTCTCTATTTCAGCGATATGTTTTTTTGCTTTAAGATAAAGTTCGTTTGTTAAATATTCAATATAATAGGATCCTCCAAACGGGTCAACCGTTTTACAAATATTACTGTCCTTTTGGATGTACAACTGCGTATCTCTTGCAATTTTTGCTGAAAAATCGGTCGGTAATGCAATCGCCTCGTCCAAAGAATTTGTATGTAAAGATTGCGTACCACCAAATACTGCAGCGAACGCTTCGATTGTAGTGCGTGCAATATTATTTAAAGGCTCTTGTTCCGTAAGACTCCAACCAGATGTTTGACAATGAGTTCTAAGGGCTAAAGATTTTGGATTTTTTGGATTGTATGCAGAAATAAATTCTGCCCATAATAAACGTGCAGCTCTTAATTTGGCTATTTCCATAAAAAAATTCATTCCAATACCCCAAAAAAAAGAAATTCTGGGAGCAAATTCATCAATATCTAAACCCGCACCTAGCCCTGTGCGGATATATTCTAATCCATTCGCTATAGTATATGCTAATTCAATATCTGCAGTAGCACCAGCTTCTTGCATATGATATCCACTAACACTTATACAATTAAATTTTGGAAGATACCTGGCACAATATTTAAAAATATCACCAACAATTCTCATAGATGGACCCGGTGGATATATATATGTATTTCGAACCATGAATTCTTTGAGAATATCATTTTGAATGGTTCCAGATAATTTATCAGAAGTTATATTTTGTTCTTCTGCAACCGCAATGTAAAAAGCTAAAATTGGCAACACAGCTCCATTCATTGTCATCGAAACTGAAATTTGATCTAACGGAATCTGATCAAATAATACACGCATATCTTCTATGCTATCAATGGCTACACCTGCTTTTCCAACATCTCCACCAACTCGTGGATGATCTGAATCATAACCCCGGTGGGTTGCCAAATCAAAAGCAATGCTAAGTCCTTTTTGGCCCGCTGCTAAGTTTTTTCTATAAAAGGCATTACTTTCTTTTGCATTTGAAAAACCAGCATATTGTCGGATTGTCCAAGGTTGATTTACATACATACTGCCATAGGGTCCTCTTAAAAAAGGAGCAATTCCGGAAACAAAGTTTTTCATCTCAGATGGAAAATCTTCAACAGAATACAAACTTTTGATTTCGATGGATTCACCCGTTATATAAGGTTGTTCAATCGTTAAGACTTTTGATTCTTCTCTGCTCCAGGGAATGCTTTTTATAATTTTAGGATCTAACATTGTAAAGGATCAATTGAATGTCTTTCTATTTTGAAACCAGCTACTATCTTCTAACTTTGGTGTAATGAGTTGCCGGTTTTTTTGAAGGTATGCAAACAATGCAATATATCCTATTGCTTCGGATTCCTCCTGGTCGTTGAATGTATCTAAATATTGTGAATAGTATTTTTCAATAAAACCTGTATCGAATTGGCCCTGAATAAAATCTGGATGTTCCAACACAAAATGACCAAAATCTAAAGTGGTTTCTACACCTTCTATTTCAAAATGCTGAATGCCAAATTTTAAATTTTCAATAGCTTCTAATCGATTTTTACCGAATGAAATTAATTTTCCAATCATCGGATCGTAATGGATTGGAATTTCCATGCCTTCTTCATAACAATCATCTACGCGAATGTAATTTGCTTTTGGAGTTTTGTATTTTGTGAGTATACCAATACTTGGAAGAAAATGATTCGTAGGATCTTCTGCACAAATTCTCAATTCCATACTATGACCATTGATTTTTAAATCTTCTTGATTAAATGGCAATGCGTTGCCTTCTGCTATTTGAATTTGTAATTGGACCAAATCTAAACCTGTGATCATCTCCGTAACAGTATGTTCAACTTGTAATCTGGTATTCATTTCCAGAAAATAATAATTCATATTTTCATCTACTAAAAATTCGACGGTTCCAGCCCCTACATAGCCACAGGAAAGTGCTAAATTCACAGCATCTATTCCCATTTGTTTTCTGATAAAAGGTGTTAAACAAGAGGAAGGGGCCTCTTCAATAATTTTTTGATGTCGTCTTTGGATACTACATTCCCGTTCAAATAAATACACACCGTTTCCATGGGTATCTGTTAAAACTTGAATTTCAATATGACGTGGTTTAGAAATAAACTTTTCAATAAAAACAGCCCCATTTCCAAAAGCAGACATGGCTTCATTGGATGCTGATTTTAATTGCTCCTCCAATTCATTTGCATGCTGCACTAAACGCATTCCTTTACCTCCACCACCAGCAGATGCTTTTATTAATAAAGGAAAGCCTGTTTGTTTTGCAATTTCAGTAGCTTCTTCAATAGATTCAATTGCTTTGTCAGTGCCAGGTACGAGCGGTACATTTTTCTTTCTTGCAGTTTGTTTTGCTTCAATCTTACTACCCATCTGTATCATCGATGCAGCTGGTGGACCGATAAATATTATATCATTTTGTGTTACAGCGGTAACAAATGCAGCATTCTCACTTAAAAAACCATAACCTGGATGAATTGCATCTGCTCCTGTTGATTTAGCTGCAGAAATAATAGTATCCATTTTTAAATAGGATTCTCTTGAAGCAGCAGGCCCAATATAGACTGCTTCATCAGCAAAAAGTGTATGTTTTGCATTTCGATCTGCTTCACTAAATACAGCAACTGTTTTAATTCCCATTTTTTTTGCAGTGCGCATGATACGCAATGCAATTTCTCCACGATTTGCTATTAAAATTTTCTTAATCATGTATTGAGTTTATTTTGGAGTTGGAACCAAATATTTTTTGAGATTTTTTCTGTTAGATCTTCCATAAAATAGGAGCCCGCCGAGGCATCTAAAAGTCTATCCATGTATGCCTCTTGTTTTAAAATATGTTGTATATGTAATGTAGATTTTATCGCTTGCAATTCAGATGAACTCTGTAACATTTTTGCATCTGGAATTACTATATAATCACCGTTTGCAATAGAAGCGGATAAACAAATAGATGCTATCTTATATAAGTTAGAATGAAAATCGGAAGTTAAACTTTGACGATCTATATGCAATTCTATGATTGGGAGAATCGAAATATTTAAGGTAGCCCACAGTTTATGGATTACTAGTTTTAAGGCTCTGGAGGCACAAATATTTAAAAGAAAATCATGATTTAAATAAATTTCAAAAATAATATGTTCATTTATTTTATTACAGATTTTTAAATTTTCAAGTAAATTAATTAAGTTATCAGCCCAGGAATTTAAATTGGATACATAAAATCGGGAAAATAAATCTACCTGGTTTTTTATATTATTTTGCGCAGCACCTGTTTGATATATTTTGCATGAATTACCATACTTGTCAAGTAAATTATTTTTAAAATTATTTAAATCACAAGTTGCATCAAAACTCCAGCGACTTGCAATGAGGTCTAAATAAACTTGATGGAGTAAATAATCAGTGGTTTTAATATCAGGTTCAAGTTCGAAAATAAAATGGATATATTCTGCACCCTGTGTAAGCGCGTGGTCTAATTTTAATTTTGCTTCTTCTGGATTTGAAATTCTGATTTCTAGTCCGCTTTTCCAAAAATCAAGAGTGCCATTCGATTTTAAAACGTTTCCTTCATTTGTTAAATCTGTAGGAAATGCAAATGCATTTGCAAAGATCTCGTCTTCAATGTGAAAATTAGTTGGTGGCAGTACTTTAGCTGCGTTTTCTTCTATGATTTGACGAAGCCAAGAATCTTTGTTTTGTGCTGGCCAATTTCCAATGAATTCATTTGTTTTCATCACTTTTCAGAAAACGTAATGAGAATTTGATTTTTTTCAATTTTATCTCCTTTTAAAACTCGAATTTCTTTGATTTTTCCTTCCTGAGTTGCTTTTAGGATATTTTCCATTTTCATGGCTTCCAAAGTAATAAGATGATCTCCTTTTAGAACCAAATCTCCAACTTGAATTGGAATTTCTAATACCATCCCGGGCATAGGAGCTTGTAGAGAATCTAAATGATTCGCTTTTGAATCATTATAACCGAGCGTTTGAATTAATTGCTGGATTGGATTTTTAATTTGAATTATTTTTTTTCGTTTTCCAATTTTTAATTCAATAGTATTGTCTAATAAGGAGATATTCGTAATCGAAGCTTGAAAATTTTTATTGTTGTGGAGTATACGATATGTGTCAGGCGCAATTTTGGAAATTCCTTTCTCAGAAATTTCATCTTCTGTTGCACGAATTATATGTTCGCCACAAATCGCCTGAAAAGTAGGTTTAGTTTCCATAATTTAAAGAAATGCAAAGATAATCGTTAGCAGCTAAGGATTATAGTTGTTTAGTGCATCTCAAGATACCAATTCGCAATTTGTTTGCCAATTGATAATCCAGCAGTTGCGGCTGGAGAAGGTGCATTGCAAATATGAATCATTTTTGATTTGCGGATCGCTACAAAATCTTCAACCATGTTACCATGAATATCAACTACTTGAGCACGAATTCCACAACCTGCCGGTTGGAGGTCATCAGATGTAATACCCGGGGTCATTTCAGAGGCTTTTTTGGCAAAATAGCTTTTAGAATAATTTCTTGCATATTCGCTGATCCCTGTTTTCCAATGTTTGGCTATGAGTTTCCAAAAACCTGGAAATGCTAATATATCATAGCTATCCTTAAAATTTATTGAATTATGATGATAAGATTCCCGATCAAAAGCCATTACAGCATTTGGCCCTAAGGTTTGATCACCATTGATTAAACGGGTATAATGAATGCCTAAAAATGGAAACTGAGGGTCGGGAACTGGATAGATAAGATGCGTTACAATATTTGCTTTTTTAGAATTCAGTTTATAATAATTCCCTTTAAATGGAATGATTCTAAAATTTAATTTTAAGCCGCTTAATTTTGCAATACGATCTGACTGTAGACCCGCACAATTTATAAAAAATTCAGTTTCGTATTCAGATCCATCCTCATTTTTAACAATGAAACCTGTGTTGCTTGGTTTAATTTCTATTATTTTTTTTCCAATCTCAATTGCAGAACCTTTATTTTCAATTTCAGTTTTCAATTTTTGAGCAATTATTTTATAATCTATAATTCCTGCTTGCGGCACATAGATCGATTCAAGACAACTTACATTGGGTTCTAATTCCAAGGTTGCTGTGGTACTTAGCAATTTTAAATTCGACAAGCCATTTTGAATTCCATTTTGATAGATTGTATGAAGTCTCGCTTGTTCCTGTTTTTTAGTGGCAACGATTAATTTGCCAATTAATTTGTATTCTATTTGATGGGTATTACAAAATTCAATTAATAATTGATAGCCTTGTATGCAATTTTTAGCTTTATAGGAACCCGGTTTATAATAGATTCCAGAATGCATTACCCCTGAATTGTGTCCTGTTTGATGGGTTGCTATAGCAGCTTCTTTTTCTAATATTAGAATTTTTGTATCTGGCTTTAGTTTAAGAATTTGATAAGCCGTTGATAAGCCAACAATTCCAGCTCCAGCGATTACAATATCAAATTTCATGTATTAATTTATTCAACAAATTTATGGACCTGTAATCATTCCAATAGCGAAACTATTTGAAGATTAAAATATCTAATATTCAAATAATATAACTAAAGCTTCATCCATCGAAGTGTTTTAGATTGCGTATTGTTTTGAAGTTTAATAAAATATAAACCTGCATGGAGATTTGCAATATTGATAAAATGATTTTCGCGTAATTTATCTTTTTGAATCACATTCCCAGATAGATCTATTATGGAATAATTACAATCACCCGCGATGAATTGTATTTGAATGGTATTATATGCAGGATTTGGACTAACAAATGCATCGACCAATGAAATATCACCGACTGCTGTAATTGTTTTACAAAGAAATGGTTTTGCTTGTTCAATCATATAATTTATAACTGCAGCTTCATCATGTGTTGCATGTTGATTGCCAGAATAGATCCAGGTTTCATAATAATTTGGATCCAGACCCATATGTTTGAAACGATCATTGATCATACAAGAGCCGTATACTATCGGATAATTTGAGGAGATAAAAGGAATTTGATAGTAGGGTGTTTTAGCTAAACAAGGCACTACAGGATCATTTTCTTGATGATAAGAAAATACTGCAATGCGATCTTCTGCTGAGATACTTGAAGTGTCAATTAACGCGCCAAAGATGTTAAATACACCTTGCACTTTATCATCGTATCCATTCAAGTTTAATAAGCCATTAATGGGTCCAAGATCTGGCCTTTGTTTATTTGCAATAGGTGTAATGGCTCCGGTTTCTTTTGGTTTTTCAGAATCTTTATCTAAAAAAGCAGCATTTAAGGCTACGATTGCACCTGCACTAGCACCGCCAATCCAAATTCTATCAAGATCAATTCCATATTCAAGATGTTTTCCTTTTAAAAAGCGAATCGCGCCTTTCATATCTGTGGCTCCTCTATATCCAGCGCGCAAAATTTCTGCAGCATCATAGGCAAATGGTGGGTTCAAACCAGCATAGGGTCCGTCAAAACCAAGTCTGTAATCTATCGTTGCAGTGACAAATCCTCGTTTCGCTAATTCTTCACAAACAGCTGTAAAATCTTCCCGTTTTCCCTGAAAAAACCCTCCGCCAAAGGCCCATATTACCAAAGGTTTAGAAACTTCTGCTGCACCTATTGGAGTATACACATCAACAAATAAAGAATCCATTGCATTTTGGTAATCTGGAAGGATTCCATAGAGTATTTTCTTTTCGACTTTAAAATTATACCGGGGTGTAAGATAGTCGCACTGTGCGGTAATGGATTCTTTTAAAATAAGGCCTGAGAGCACTAACAATAAAAGCTTCAAATTCATTGTAAGAATACTGGACTTCATTTGGTATAGATTTTAATAAGGTGGATGAATTGGTTTATTATTTAAAATAAGTTCAATTTTTGTATTTATTTCTTCCGTAAATAATGGAAGAATATCTAAAGAACAGATAGTTTCTTTTAATTGTTCCAGACTGGTAGCACCTAAAATAACAGTACTTACATTTGGATTTTGGGCACACCATGCAATGGCTAATTTAGCTAAAGACGTTCCCAAACTTTGTGAAAGTTCATGAAGCTGTTTTGCAATTTTTAAGTTTTCAGGTATCAGGTTTTTCTCTTTTAACCAATGGTATTCTTGGAGTGCAAACCGGCTGTTTTTTGGTATTTCATTATCAAGATATTTCGAGGTTAATATACCTGCAGCGAGTGGTGACCATATCGTAGTGCCGAGACCTACTGTTTTATAAATTTGACTAAATTCTACTTCCACTTTGTTCCGGGTGAGCATATTGTATTGCGGTTGCTCCATAACAGGTCCGATAAGATGATTTTGACGTGCAATCATATGGGCCTCCATAATTTCCTGTGCTGACCATTCTGACGTTCCCCAATAAAAAATTTTACCCTGTAGAATCAACTGATGCATTGCCCAAACAGTTTCTTCTATTGGTGTTTTTTTATCGGGCCTATGTGCAAAAAACAAATCGAGATATTCTACTTGTAATCGCCTTAATGCTTCATTGCAGGATTCGAATATATGCTTTCTATTCAGCCCTGTCATATTGGGTCTTTTGTCACCCCGACCAAAAAATGTTTTACTAGAAACTAAATAGCTGCTGCGATCCCAATTTGTTTTTGATAGGACATTCCCCATTATTTTTTCGGATAATCCATTTGCATATATTTCAGCATTATCAAAAAAATTAACCCCATGATCATATGCAAAAGACATTAATTCTGCAGCTTTATTTTCATCCACCTGATTTGCAAAGGTAACCCAAGAGCCAAATGAAAGAAGACTGACCTGAAGGCCTGATTTTCCTAAATATCTGTAAAGCATCTAATGTTTTTGTTTAAAATAGAAAGGCTGCTAATTTAGCAGCCTTTCTGTAATTATTTTTAATTTGATTTATTTGAGAACAATTTTTGAAAATGATTCTCCTTTATCAAAGCTTAATTTTAAAAGATAAATTCCACTATTTAATTCATTTCGATGAATGGTTAAATGATTAGAATTAATTTTTGAAAAAGTCTTAACGACTCTTCCATTGATATCCATCAAATAAGCAGATCTCATTTGAAAATCAATATGCGTATTCACGTTAAATTGTTCTTCTGCAGGATTTGGAGCTACTTCTAAACCTACACTTGAAGGATCCAAAGTAGTGGTACCCGTGAATCTGCTTAAATCGCAATTTAAACCCAATGCAAGGCATGCTCTTGGGGCAGCGTAATTTAATAAGGTATCAATAAATCTACTGGCCTTTTCTCTAGACATATCAGGATTTGTTTGTAATCCTCTTGCATTATTAATATTACTTGAAGACCAGAAATCCCAAGGTGAGGAATCAAATGCGCTTTCTCTAACCAATGGATACAGCCCATCAAGACCATCATTTAATGCATTTGCAGCTAAGGTATAGGGATCATTAAAGAATTTTGATGCTGCATTAAATGAATTATTATTTCCATAAGCAGTGTTCAATAATTGTATAATATAACTACCTTGAACTTTTACAACTTCAAGTGGTGGTGTTACAGGAACAACTACTAATCCTTCTTTATAAGGTGCAAATGGGTCTGTGATACTTTGCATAGAGATTACTGGCGGTTGTCCTGGGTCTATCCAGGCAGAATCACCTACAGCACCTCCCATATTAACACCCAATTGAAAAGATGATGAATATCCGATATGATTTGGATAACATAACGTGTCTCCATCTGGAACCCCTAATAAGGCACCAAATCCTGGAGGAACAATACCTGCTGAAGTTGCATTTAAATTTCCATTGATCCCTTCAATAACCATTGGTAAGATTCCGACCGGAGTAGAAATTAAAAATTTTCCATCAGATGCGGTAGGTATTTTTGAATAACTATCCAATGCACCTAAGTTTGCAGCAACATAACCACCGGTTCCTTGTCCCCAAACTGATATTCTTGCAGTATCAATTCCAAATCGATTGCCGTTTTCAGTAACGTCTTTTTTGAAAAAACGAATACAAGTGCTAGCATCCTGCACACCACGGTATGCAGCATTAATCAATGAAAATACACGGATATCTTTACTCGTATTTACTGGATCCCAACCTAATCTGTAATCAACAGAAGCAACAACATAACCCATTTTTGCAAGTCTGGTGCAAATTTCAACACAGGTAGAATCACGTCTTGTGCCACTGGTTCCACCATTTTGTGGATATGGTAAAAAATTACCTGTATGATAATACAAGATTAAAGGTCTTTCTGCTTTTGAATCTCCTTCTGGACTATAAATATCCATTAAAAGTTTTTCGGCTACCGCCTGTTTGATCTGAGGTATATTGACATAAAGAATCGTCGCATTAACTCCATATGTAATTGTAGTGTCGATCTTTACAGAATTAAATACTGGATCCAGATATCGCTCCTGTGCAGAAAGTTTTATCAGAAACGTTAAAGCAATTAAGAAAATGAGTACATTTTTTTTCATAGATTTTAGTTTTTAATGATTGAATTATTTTTTCTTCCATTCGTATAAAATGGCAAAGTATGATAACCTTCCTAATAATGGACCTCCATATGTTTCATAATGTAAATTATTAAACAAATTAGAAGCACCCATTTTAAATGTGGTATTCCACTTTTGACTTTTCCAGTTGATTTGAGCGTCTAATAAATTGTAAGCTGGCAAATGTCCAGTGAATTGAGGGGATCCTTCAAAAACAAAATCCTCCACCCATTTATAGTTAATATTAAAACCAATATTTTTAAGTTTGCCGCCAAATATTTGGATATCCATATCTCTTCCTGAAAATCCTAAATTGTATTTATTTTCAGGCGTATTGAATGCCGGAATGATAGGATCTTTTTCATTCGTTTTAGTCAATTTATTTAATGAGTAATTACCGCTTAAAGCAAAGTATTTTGAAAAATAATAATTAATACCAAACGAAAATCCTTGTGTCTGAACATTGTTTGTTGAATTTGCAGAATATCTATAAACCTGTGTGTTTTTTGGAAATCCTGTGACAGCTTCAAATTCAGATTTTATACCGATATTATATCCAATGAAATTACTGTAGGTGCTAAAATAATATCCTGCATCAAAAAAGATACAATTAAAGAGCGTAGTGCGTGCACCCAATTCAAAAGTTTTAACTTTTTCTGGTTGTATTGGATCAATATCAAAGTATTCAATAGGCCTGCTTTTATTACCTAAATAGGAGATAAAAGATTCTATGGTTATTAAACTATCTGCTCCCTGAAGATTCCCGGAAAGGATTGCCCGACCTACATTTAAATGTAAATATTGATCTGTCAATGTTGGGTTTCTCAGTGCAGAAGAAAAAGATGCCCTTAGGTAAGTATTCTTTTTTGGGTTGTAAACTAAAGAAGCAGCAGGTGTATAAATAAAATCAAAGTTGTCATTTTTATCTAATCGAAATGCGAAATTTATATTCAGTTTATTGTCAAATAATTTTTTAGTGGCTCCTGTATACAAACCGTATTCAAAATTTTGGATGCGAATATTATTGGAATCAGAAAAAATAGTTCCATCAGAATATGGTCTGTACCATCTGGTATTTCCACCGATTACCCAATCTTCAACCCAACCTGGATTGAATTGATACTCACCCTGCGTATGGTATAATGCCGATTGATCATAAAACAAGGTGCCTTGTTCCGTTGCATTTGATTTCGAGCTTATAATTTTATTGAATAATGCATTGAATTCTGGCGAGCCTGGTTGTAAGAAATCTGTTGTTATGTCGGATGGATTCGGACTTTTTTTGTTAGCATAGTCTTCTGCTAATCGATGCCAGGATCTTAAGGTATCGGAATATTGTACTAACCATTTTCGAGCAGCATCATAATCAAATGTGGCAAATCCTTTTATCGGGTCATAGATTAATTTAGGATATCCAAGATTCCACATTTTGGTACTTGAATTATTATTTAATTGCCACCATTGTCTGTAATTGAATGCCCAAATTTCATTATTCTTTGTCTGGTCAATTATTTTTATCGCAGTAAAATATGGATCATAGGAATCACCCGCATCTTCGTTGGTAGAATATGCACGCAAGAAGTATTTGTTTTCTTTGCGCAATTCAATCCGATTTTGATAAAATAAAATATTTTTTAAAGAAAAACGATTGTCACCCTGATAAACAGTTGTTCCGGATCCAAAACTACTTGCAAGGATAAGTTCTGGAGAATCAAATTTATTTTTTGGTTTTAATCGAAAATGTAAGGCGACATTACCTTTATAATTTTTAGTATTATAATCTACAAGATCTTCTTCTTTATAACCTGTACGGTAAAAGATACGAAGGCCCGGATTTGTCCAGTAATTAGATTCTGTACCATTTAAAGTTTGATTACTGGTCAAGTCATTTAAGGAATAATATTCATCACCATAAATATTTACAGCATCCCACCGACCTGGATTTGGGATGTTATTTAATGAAAATATAGAATCTTGTTTAATTCCATCTATTGGGTTATAATTATTTGCAACCCAGTCATATGCTTTTAAAAAAGAAAAATTTAATTTAAAACCTATAAAATCATTTCCAGATTTGTTTTTAAACACATCGGCATATCGTAATCCACCTTCAATTAAATTACGTTCACCTCTTTTTAACATTACCGAGAGTCCTTTGTGATAAAACGGACTTTTGGTTTCCATTTTAATAACGCCATTGAAAGCATTCGGTCCATAAAAAGCAGAACTTGCGCCAACAATAAGGTCAACTTTTAAAACATCTAATTCAGAGCAACCCAGAAAATTTCCTAATGAAAAATTTAATCCTGGTGCTTGATTGTCTACACCATCAATAATTTGAAGCGACCGAACCGGACTGGTGCTATTAAAACCACGCGTATTGATAACCTTGAATCCAAGACTGGCTGCTGTAATATCCACATCTTTTAAACATCCTAAACCGTCATAAAAATTTGCAGCTGGGGTTTCTTTAATGGCTATTAAATCCATCGATTCAACAGTCAAAGGGGATGATTTTTGTTTTTCGCTAATACGCTGTCCGCTAATTTCAACAACATCAATTAAAACAGATTCTTCATCTAATTGAATATCTATTTTTTTAGCATCTGTAAATTGCATTTCTTTGGTAGCATATCCACTATAACGACATTCAATCGTAACTGGGAAATCGCCTTGAAACTTTAACAAAAATTCACCATCAAAATCGGTGACCACTCCTTGGGCTGTTCCTTTTATTAAAATGGTTGCACCGATGAGGGGGTCTCCAGTTTTCGAGTCTTTTAACCTGCCAATTAGGGTCGATTGTGAAAATATTTGAGCGGAGTAATTGAATAAGAGCACATAATAAATTATAGCGAACGCTAATATGTTTCTTTTTTTCATCGTTTTGCTGAATATCTGTTGAAGAATCTAAAGGCAAGTTAACGAAATCATGGCAAATCCTAAATTTTTTATTAACAAGTCCAGAGAAAGGAATTTAAAACGCTTTCAAAGCTTTATTTTAAACCGGATAAAAAGTCCTAATTTATAGAATGAATAGAATCGGAGTGACGGATTATTGCCCATCAAATTTCGAACAATTTTTCGTTCAAAATATCGATATATTAGAAAGTATAAGGAGTGCAGTCCGCAGGATTTAATGAAATGGTAGAGAACTATTAATTTAGTTGGTATAATTTGTTGTTTTGAATTTATTTGTATGATATTTTTTATTGCTTTCGACGTATTCCGTAAGAAAAATTTCACAGGGTGTAAACCCAAATGTAGAACTGGATTATCGATATGTAAGATCTCAATTTGATGTTGTTTTAATTGCATCGCCCAAAGACTGTCTTCATGTCCATATAATTTTATATTTTCATCAAATGGAAATTTTAAAGCAATCGATTTATTTACTATAAAATTTACAGTATGAAAACACAAATAAGGATTTTTGAGCCTGTATTTTAGTGATGGATTTTCTTTTTTTAAGCCATATTTCCAATGCAAAAGTAAGCGTGTGTCTTTTGGAACATCCGATGGATATAGGCAAGAACCATAAATTACCGGATGTTTTTCATTTTGGATAGTATCAATATAATTTTTAATAAATGCTTCATCCATTAATTGAACATCACAATCCAAAAATAGAAGATTATCAAATTTTGCTAAACTTGTAAGTTTGTTTCTTGCGGAAGATCTACCGATGTTATTGGATAATTGAACCTTCGTTAAATTTTTGTGTGTAGGAAGTTTCGAATTAATGGTTTGAAAAACAGCGGAAGATGCATCATCAAGGCAAATGATCTCAAAAACTATTTTATTTAGTTCACATTGTTGAATTAATTGCAATACCAGCGTATTCATATCATAATTAAAGACTGGTATTAAAATGGAGAGCATGCTACAAATGTATCAGAATTATTCAGCTTTTACAAATGTATATTTGTTTAGATTTGAAAGGATTCCTTGGGAGCAACAAACTCGTCTTTTGGATTCTCACCTTACTATACATGCATGGCATAAATGCATACTTTTTGAGTATTTAGGGCATGGTTAAGTTCATTTTGTGAATAAAAGTTAAGAAACAATCTTAGAATTCATCTTGTAGTATATCGGTTTATAACTATAATTTTAAAATCATACCTTTTATATTTCATTGGTTAGGGTGGATTTAGTCAACACTCTCCTAAGTTATTTGTTATAAATTTGTATTTATATTTTACAGAATAATGATTTTAAATCACATGATGCCAGATTTGCAATCCACGCATGCGCAGTTAAACAGCATTCGCAATAAGGTATACTCAGGACATCGGATTAGTTTTGAAGACGGACTTTATTTGTTCAAAAATGCAGATTTATCGTGGCTCGGTAGTGTCGCAAATTATATTCGGGAACAGAAGCATGGAGATAAAACTTATTTTAATAAGAATTTTCATATTGAGCCAACAAATGTTTGTCTGTATACTTGTTCATTTTGTTCGTATTCAAGATTAATTAAAAAGCGAGCAGAAGGTTGGGAGTATTCATTGGAACAAATGATGGATATTGTCAAATCATTTGACGAGAAACCGGTTACTGAAGTTCACATTGTAGGTGGTGTCATGCCAAAATATGATTTAGAATTTTATTGCAAACTTTTTGAAGAAATTAAAAAACATAGACCGGGATTACATATTAAAGCATTGACACCCGTTGAGTATCATTATATTTTTAAAAAGGCTAAGGTTTCATATGAAGAAGGGATGAAACAAATTTTAGATGCAGGTGTCGATTCATTACCAGGAGGAGGTGCAGAGATTTTTGATGAAAAGCTGCGTGACAAAATTGCAGGAGGCAAATGTTCATCTGAAGAATGGTTGAGAATCCATGAGATTTGGCATAATTTGGGAATGAAGTCAAATGCTACGATGTTGTATGGTCATTTGGAAACTTATGAAATGCGTGTGGATCATCTGGAACGTTTACGCTTATTGCAAGATAAAACAAACGGGTTTCAAACGTTTATACCCTTAAAATTCCGGAATCAAAATAATGAGTTGTCTTATTTGGAAGAAGTATCCATCATAGAGGATTTACGGAATTATGCAATATCCAGAATTTATTTAGATAATTTTGATCATATTAAAGCGTATTGGCCTATGCTGGGCAGAGACCATGCTCAATTGTCATTGTCATTTGGGGTTAATGATATGGATGGTACCATCGATGATACCACAAAAATATACTCTATGGCTGGTTCTGAAGAACAAAGTCCAAGTATGACTACCGGACAATTAGTTTCACTAATTCAGCAAGTTGGAAGAACTGCAATTGAAAGAGATTCTTTGTATCATCCGATAAAAGTATTTGAAAAAGGTGAATTAGCAGAAGATACTAAGCGATCTTATTATCAGTTGCCAGTTAATTAATAGATTTCTTAAGATTGCTTTTAAATACTTAAATTTGTGAATGATAAATACAAACCTGGAGGGTTGAATTTAGGGAGGATAAGATTAATAGATATTAATAATATTTGTTAATAGTAAACTCAAATTGAGTTGAGAAACGATTGTTGAATGAAGTGTTATGAATCCAAAATTAATTTACATATTGAGGCATGGGGAAACAAACCAAAATCGGCATGGAATTGTACAAGGGAGAGGCATAAATTCAAGTTTAAATGAAATTGGAATTGCACAGGCAAATGCATTTTACAATTATTATAAAGAGATTCCATTTGATGTATTTTTTTGCTCAAGTCAGAATCGCAGTTACGAGACCATTCAAAATTTTGAGAACCATGTTATCCCAATCGTTAAAGATCATAGATTAGATGAAATTGGATGGGGTGAACACGAAGGGAAAGCAGGAGATCCCGAGCTTATGTTGAAATATACCCGGATTATAAATTCCTGGTCTGATGGAAATTACCATGATGCTGCTGAAGGTGGCGAAAGTGCGCATGTTTTAAGTGAACGATTGAATTCTTTTATTGAGGATTTGGAGAAAATGGATTTTAATAAAGCATTGATATGTACTCATGGTCGCACGATGCGTGCAATGATTTGTTTGTTGCAAAAAATTCCTTTAAGTTATATGGAAGAAGTTAAACACCAAAATACAGGATTGTATATTAGTTGTTTTCAACAAAATCAATGGAAAATTTTGCAAGAAAATGATAGTAGTCATCTTCCAAATTCTTTTGTATTTTGAAATTAAAAATTGCAACAGTGCAATATTTAAATGCACTCCCTTTTCTGGATGCCTTGCGTCAAATGCAACAAGATACTATATTAACACTTATAGAGGCAAAACCTTCCGAATGCGCAGCATTGTTATTAAATGATAGCGTAGACATCGCTTTATTACCGATAGGAGCAATGGAAGATTTTCAAAAGTTATTTGTGCTTACTGATTTTTGTATTGGGTGTTTTGGAAAAGTGCGCACCGTAAAATTATTTTCAGATTTTCCAATTCAGGATGTTCAGCAAATTATATTGGACCCATCTTCCCGATCTTCAAATTTATTAATTAAGACTTTGGTAAAGTATCATTGGAACCTAAAGACTATTATTTTTTCATTTCCCGAAGCAGCTAAAATAGGATTGAAAACGGCTAAGCTTAAGATTGGAGATGATGTATTTGAAATTGAGAATACATTTAAATTTGAATATGACTTAGGAAAAGAATGGAATGATTATGCTGGCCTTCCTTTTGTTTTTGCATGTTGGGTATCTAAAACGAAACCAGATAATTCCGTACTTGATAAATTGAATGAAACTTTTAAAGCAAGTATTTTACGACTTCCTTCTTTAGTTCAAACATTACCATTGCAGAACGTATCAAATCTATCTTCTTACTTTGCTGAGAATATTTCGTATGACTTAGATGAAACTAAAAAGGAAAGTATCGTTAAGTTTATGGGACTAGCTAATATTAAGACGAATCTAATATTTAGCTAGGATTTGTAATTGAATGTTAAGCGAATAGACTATAAAGTTGAATGTCAAATTTTTATATATAGATTAATTTTATATGTTACAATCTGTTGAAAATCAATCTTTTAATTATTTTAAAAAAAGTAAAATGAATTCTTTTTAGTAAGTTTATTTTTTGCAATTTTGCAATCCTTTTAGGATACATTTTTCAAGACCATCCCTAAGATCGATTTTTATTACTGATTTGGAACCAACACTCGTACATAGCATCAATGATCCCATTATTGTTTGGAATAATATTCTAAGCCTTATTAAAGGATCTGTACCTAAGGAAAACTTTAGGAAGTGGTTTGAACCGATTGTTCCAATTAAATTGGTGGATCAGGCATTGACTATCCAGGTTCCAAATAAGTTTTTTTATGATTGGATTGAATCTAATTTTCTGGCATTGCTTAGAAGTTGTGTTAGAAAAGAGTTAGGCGACAAAGGCAAATTGGAGTATCAAATTTTAATGGAAGACTATCAAAAGCCTGGTTTTAAGGCAAAATCTTCCAAATCACATTCAAATGACTTCAATAATCCAGAGGCAATAACCAATCCATTTGTAATTCCTGGAATCCGGAAAATCAAAATAGAAAGTAATTTGTCACCAAATTACTTATTTGATAACTTTATTGAAGGAAATTGTAACCGGGTAGCCAGGCAGGCTGGAATGCATATTGCTCAAAAACCAGGCAATATGTTTAATCCTTTAGTAATATATGGGAATGCAGCCTTGGGTAAATCTCATTTGATGCAAGCTATTGGAAACGGAATCCAAAAGAACCATCCTGAAAAGAATATTGTATATACAAATGCAGAGAAGTTTACAAGCCAATTTATTACTGCGGTTAAGAACAACTCCGTAAGTGAGTTTTCAAACTTCTATCAGAGCATGGATGTTTTATTATTAGATGATATTCAATTCTTTGCAGGTAAATCGGGCACCCAAGAAATATTTTTCCATTTATTTAATCAATTACATCAAACAGGAAAGCAGATTGTTTTAGCTTCTGACAAGGCGCCAAAAGATTTGGCAGATATTGAAGAGCGGTTAATAAGTAGGTTTAAATGGGGTTTGACTGCAGATCTTACAATGCCGGATTTTGAAACCCGAATGGCTATTTTATTGTCTAAAATGGAGCTTGGTCATATTCAATTACCCGACAATGTTATGGAGTTTATTTGTCAGAATATAAAATCTAATATCCGGGAATTGGAGGGAGTTTTAATTCGAATTATAGCTGAAACTTCTCTTAATTTCCGCAAAATAGATGTTGAATTAGCCAAAGAAGTAGTTCAAAACTATGTCAACCAGGTAAATCAGGAATTAACAGTAGAGTCGATAGTAAAAATCGTTTGTGATCAATACAAATTGCCTTTAGAACGATTAATTGGCAAAAGCCGACAAAGACAAATTGTGATTGCCAGGCAAACTGCTATGTATTTTATCAAGCAATATACACAAAGGTCTTTAAAGCAGATTGGAGAATTTTTTGGTGGAAAGGATCATGCTACGGTATTATATTCCTGTAATATGGCGAAATATTTGATAGATTCAGACCCTGCTTTTAGAGAAAGAGCTGAAAATATTGAAAAGAAAATTCAGAAAAGCCAACGAATTAAATAGTTTTTCTATTTTTGCGATCCCAAAGGCAAATGTTAGCCTTTAACCTTGATCCATAATACTTCAGTTTTAGCAAACTGATATTGAAAATTGTGGTTTAGGAGGAGAGGTGGGTGAGTGGCTGAAACCAACGGTTTGCTAAACCGTCGTACTCCGAAAGGGGTACCGAGGGTTCGAATCCCTCCCCCTCCGCAAATTGAGCATGGGTAGGGGACTTGAGTTTGCTTGAATGAGGATGTGTAGTTGAAGACTGCAAGAGCTTATGAGTTTAAGGAAAACATAGGCTGGAGCGGAAATTTATTAAAGTGTTGAGAATGTTTGATTTTGAGAAATTAGAGATCTATCAATTCGTAAAGCAGACAAATCTGGAAGTATTAAAGTATATTTTCAGTGGTAAAATAAAAGATCCTTATTTGACAGAACAGTTTAAAAGAGCTACATTGAGTGTTCAATTCAATCTTGCAGAAGGAACAGGTCGGTTTAGCAGTCAAGAAAAAAAGCATTATTTTACGGTATCCCGTTCAGCTGCTTTTGAGTGTGTTGCGATTTTGGATGTATTAAAAGGTTTGGATATTTTGGATCAAAAATTGTATGATACGTATTATGCAAATTATGAACAAATATCTAAGATGTTACTAGGATTGTATAGAAACGTAAAAGAGGATTCATAGGAATCTGAAAACAAAATAAATTCGGGGCGTAGCGCAGTCCGGTTAGCGTACCTGCTTTGGGAGCAGGGGGTCCCAGGTTCGAATCCTGGTGCCCCGACTGAAAATCAAGGAGTTACAAGAGCAATTTTGTAGCTCCTTTTTATTTGCACATAAATTGCACATAAATTTAAAATAATCTAGGCAGAATTCCCTCTACGCTTCGAGTTTAAAAGACTCTATAACCCTTATCTCAATTCCCATATAACAGATCATTTAAATAATTCTAATTTGATCTTCCCAGTGTTAATTATAACAACTTTGTCGTTGGTTTGAATTTTGAGTTGATCTTTAAGTTGTAGAAATAATGCTAAACCCGCAATACCACTTGGCTCAAATTCAATATTATTTTCTTTTGCAATTTTTGATGCCTTATTTAAAAAATTCATTTCTTCATTTACAAATTCAATTCTGGATTGCTTAGAGCAAGTTCCTCTATCAAAATAATATTGAAAATCTTCGGTGGAAAACTTATTATATTTTGCATATAGCATTTTCATTTTTGTGTTTTTGTTTTCGGCTCTTGCTCCTAGAAAGGCGCATCTACTTAAAATCTCTTTGGTCCCAAAGTATCTTTTTGAACTTCTTTTTGACATTATTTCTCTATGATTAATTTCTAAGATATTTTTATATAATTCGCCACTCCCATAAGGTACAAAACAAAATTGTGGATTCAAGTTTAACACTTCAAAACTTAACCAATCATAAAAACTAAATTTATCTAAGTCCTCACCATACGTAAGATCTTTTCCACCTTCATTATTTGTAAATTTTAAAATATCTTCAGATGTTAACTCTCTTTCTTCCAAATTATATGGAGTTAATTCACATCCACATTTTACCATTGCTTCCAAAACCTTTGTGTCTATAAAAGTTGGATCGTAGAGGACTTTAAGATTAGGCAATCCAAATTGGGATAAAATATTCTGTATACTCAATGCTGCATTACCAGATGACAATAAAGAAAGTCTTGGAAGTTTCACTCTTTTGTCTTTTGAGATTAGATCCTTAATTAGATTGGTATAAAAAAGATAAACTTCCCAGGCAACTCTGTCTTTATGAATTCCTGTTGGATTGTGGCTTTCGTCTTTTATCCATATATTATTAAATCCTTCCATTTTAATTTTTATTACAGGTGTAGCCGGGAAAGCGGGGTGATCCCAAGGGAATTCCGGTATTTCGGCTTCATCTTCAAAAACCACTTTATATTTTTCATTATAGTCACATTCATGAACATACCGGGATAGCATATTTAGATAATCAACTGAAAACCCAATTTCTGTTTTATCCCAGGTTTTAAGCCTTATGTAAAACTGCTTATAAATTGTGTCGGATTTGACTGTAATATGCGTAATTCGTTGAATATGAGATGCTAATTCTTGAAAAAAATCAGAATTTTTCATTTGATTTAGTTGTTTGCCAGTTTGTTTCTCAAACTCAACAAGAGCCGTATTAAATAAATCATTGATATCTGAGGTATATACTTTCATAATAATTTTTACCAAATTTATAAATTATTTATAAAATATCTCCAAATTGGAAAAAATATATATTTCTATGTATTTATAAATTCCAATGTAAATATAAATTAATTAAAAAATTTACATTTCCAAGCAGCATTTTTGCCGGTTAACGGTTCTTACAGTATGTTAAGACTTGGAGATGTAAAGGGTTTTCATTGAATTCTAAAATATAGAATCTGCTTCTCCGAGAAATAAAAAAAGCCATAGCTAAAAGTAGCTATGGCAATATAAGAACTTCGTCAATACTAACTGGTACTCACTCGGAAGGCGCGGAACAGCAAAAATGACGAAGTCAAAGAAATGTTACACCAAAGATAAGAAAATCGCAAATTCTTACCCTGACAGTACCATATGAGCTCCTTTGGTGCCTAATGTTTATTGGCTTCTTAAATGTGAGTTGACAAGTTCTGCTTTTCATGATATGTTTTATTAATTAAAATTCATTAATATGAAAAAGGTAGAATTAAAACAGAAGACCAGGAGCTTGGTCAAGAATGTAGCTCGTAAATCAAAAGTTAAAAACCATACTTGGGTTGAATCTGATTCTGGTGTATTAGACATCGAAATAACGCACAGAAATTTCGATGTTGAGATGGACCCTTCAGAATTTAAAAAAATCCTCCAAATAATAAAATGGATGGACACACCATTTTTCTTTTCAAGGGGAAGACTAGCTTGGTATATTTTTGAAAATCCACCAACCATTAAAAATCTTCAAAACAGCTTAATTTCAGCAAAGATAAAAGGTGTAGGTGGCTTCAATCCGGTATCAGATGCTAAAAACCGAGACTCCATTTATGATAAACAGTCTAATAAGCCTTTCCAGCCAACCTCAAAACCTTTAATTAGTTTTGCTACTTACCCACATATCGGCTTTGATGATACCGGACAATTTCAAGTTGTGTTTGGGAATGTTGCACCAATTGGAGGAATTTTGCATAAAAATGCAACCAATGAATATGTTGCGTCAGAACATTTACTTAAAAACAATGTGCCGTCAATAGTCCCACTAATAGTTACTAAGTATCCCAAATTAAGCTTTGAAAGATCAGTGATGGGTACTGTGGTTTGTATCTCTCCATCATTATATCCATTGCGATTGTCAGAAATTCAATTTGGAGCTGCTTTACGAAGAGGTGAAAATCCTATTAAAGATTTATACTATGATCAAATTCGAGAGTCATTAGATGTATCTGGGAGTCCAGATACAGAAGAGACTCGGCTTGAGACACTTTCTAAATTAGCAACACAAATTGGCAAAGCAATTCATAATTTTTCATTAAGTGGACTCTATAGATACTCTGCGGAACTTCCAAATTTTGAGTTTGACATTAAGAATGCGAGTGTTGTTCTAACGGATCTTGATTCAACACAATTTTTAAAAAACATAGATCCTCAATTGCAAGGATTACAGGTTCTCCGCGATTTTGCCTCGATGATGTATCACTTCATTAGTAAATTTTCAACACCTCTTGCGTTAGGCCATTATAGCATTTCAAAATTACTGGAATATAATCCTATTAAGAATCTTATGATTGGATATTTCCCAAATATTGACCCATCCTTATTTGATCAGATAACTTCAAAGCTATGGAAGGCATATATTCCATATTTTATGCTTCTAAACAAGCATAAAGAAAGTATTCATGACGAGAAATTTGATCAAGGTCAAAGGAGAAGCTATAAAATGGATCACGATCTTTTCTTTATATTAGTTATGAATTTAATTTATCCGATATTCATTAACAGTGATGTTGGCATTCAATATCGCATTGGATTTAACCAAGACGAATTATATCACAATTCAGTTCAATATTTAAAACGCAGATCAGATTACTTCGATTACCTATTAAAATAAAATGACATGAATAGATATAAAGCAAACGTTGATGAAGTTATAGAAAAAATCGATAAATCTTGTTCTAAAGTTGATAGAAATCCTGCTGACATTAAATTAATATGTGTAAGCAAAACCAAATCTATAGAAGATATCGTAAAAATGGTTGATTTAGGCATTTCACACTTTGGGGAGAATAGATCAAACGAATTAAATGAGAAGAGATCCGTATTGCAAACATATCAAAATATTACATGGAATTATATAGGTCATTTGCAATCTTCCCAAATCAAAGAAATAGTAAACTATAGTAGCATCATTCACTCCATAGATAATTTTAGAAATGCATCTTTAATTTCTAGATATGCAAAGCATTTTGGTAAAAATGTTCAAGGATTTTTACAAGTAAATATTTCAGGGGAGGAAACCAAATCTGGTTTTAATTTATTTATGTGGAATAAAAATCCGGTATTATTAGATAATTTTGTTGTTCAAATTCAAGAAATAGAAAAACTTAATAATTTACGAATCATTGGGTTGATGACTATGGCACCTAATACTACGGAAGTGTATTTGTTAAGGCAAATATTTCATGAAACTAAACAGCTTGCCAATCATCTAAATTCATTAAATTTAGGTCTAGATTATAAAGAATTATCAATGGGGATGAGTAATGATTATGAAATAGCTATAGAAGAAGGGGCCACATATGTTAGAATAGGTAGTACATTGTTTAAATAAAATTTAAGGAATTGGTATGAATTCGACATGTTGTTGTCAAAATGTACAATATTTTAGAATATGTTTATATTTAGCGTAATTTATTTTTTCGCAAGCAAAAATTTTATATGAAATATTTTTATGAAAAAAGTTTATCGGAAAAAATCACAAAAAATATTTTACCATTTTTACCACCAGGTTGCGAAGTCTATTGGATTGTTTCGAAAGCCCAAAATGACGGTTATGTAATTGCAGGAATTAATTACAATAAGCCCGTTTACGCCGCAAGTTTAAGCAAGGTTTTTATAGGCGCTGAGGTTTTAAGGCAGGTTGAACTTGGATTTATTAATCTTCAACAAATTATTCCAATTAACCTGGTGAATATTGTGGGAGATAGTAGAGCAATCGTTAAGAAAGATACCAATACTGAATATTGGTTGTCAGGTCAATTTAGTCTTGATAAACTACTTAAGAAGATGTTAGGTGAAAGTGATAATACCTCTGCAAATGTTTTAATTGATTTAGTCACAAGAGAAAGCATCAATGAAAATATAATTAACAAATATGGATGGATTGGTTGCGAAGTAACAAGAAAATTCATTTCAAGAGATAAAGAAGAACCTCGCTATAAGAATGCAAGAATAAATTTAATTATCCCAATTCATATATTGGAATGCTTTATTCTTATAAAGGAAAACAGATTTATTTCATTTTTTGTGTCCTATCACTTAAAAGAATATATGAAGGAGGGAAATACTAATCCGGAGTTTTCATTATATCTGTCGGAATATCAAAATTATTTTCATAAAATCGGATCAGTATATACTAATTTATGGTCATATGGTATTTGGAGTGCCATTAAAAGCGCTTTGCAATTAAGAATCAAAAATAATTTCTGGCAACACGATGTTTGTTCATTTGATTACAAAGGAGATTCATATTGTATTGCCCTTTTGACTTTCACTAAATCGCTAGGCAATATATCATTTCCTGTGAATTCCTTTTCTAAGGCAATTAAAGATTTAATATGACATGCGACTTATTTTTAAATTAAAAACAAAATTCCAAAATATAATTCTATTGGTCCGTTCCATTTTTCCTTTTCAAAAGATAAGGGTAATTAATGATGTTCCGTATGTAAGTCAATTTGCAAATCCTGATTATGCCGAGAAAATTCTTAGGAATAGAGTTGAAATGACATCTGATCCGAACTGGAGAGAGACTGGAGCAGAATCGGAACAAGAATACGCTAAATGGGTTTTAAATATTTGCGGAATGGCTTGTTTATCTATGGCATTAAGATATTTTAAATGTAAAGTTGAAGGAACTATTATTTTAGCGAAAGATGCATTTAGATATCAAGTATTCAAAGAAAAAAATAAAGGGCTATCTGGTATGCACTATAAAGAGTTTTGTATATGGGTTAGGAATTACGGATTGAATGCTGTTATTTATACTTCTTTAGGAATACGCGGGTTGCAAAAATTACTTTCAGATGGAAAGCTAATAATTGCCTCCGTTCATCCAGATATACGAGAATATAGAACACTTAATGATAGTTCAAAGAAAGGTGGGCATCTAGTTCTTTTAATTGGGTATGATAAGCAAAAAAATACATTAATATTTCATAACCCTTCTGGATTTAGTAGTAATAATACTCAAAATAATCAAGAAATTTTAGTACCAAAGTTTCTTGAATATTTTGCAGGAAGAGGAATTGCTATTTATCCATTACGCCAAAACCATGTCAAAGCCAAAGACAAGGCATCAAAAATCGCCATATTCCTATCCTCACTTTCCCATAATTTCCTTTCCCTCGGTCGCTTTGGTTCCAACTCTGGAAATTTTATGAGTAAGAACTTGGAAATTTCATATTTGGTAACAGCTCCACGAATCTCAAACACATCCCTGATTTGATCACGTGAATATTGAACAACGGGAAGATTTTCAGACTCAGAATATTCAATGATATTTTTTAAGAGATTTCTAGTCCGGTTTCCGGTTCTAGATGATTTACTATCTGGGTCAAGTAAAACAATGATTTTGGGCTTAAAATAATCAAGTGATTTTTTGACTCGTTCCAGAATTTTCCAATTGGAAATAGGATTAATTCTTACTGAACCATAATAAATTAAATACCCATCATTATCCAAATACACAAACCCAAAACCATTTGCATTTGGATAAACTGCAAACACTATATTGTTTTTACTTTTTATTTCCATATGTTTTTTAAATTAGTTAATCTAATAATTGCTTGTTCAAGGAATTTAATTTTAGAGGTGTTCTTTAATGTTATTTGATCTTCTTTACTTAATTCAGTGATTCGTTCTTTGATCCGTTCTATGAGGCCTGGCAGCATATTTTTAGATTGCAGTGTATAAAACGACTCAATGGAGGTATCAAAAACATGGTGATAGGTTAGCTGCATTTCTGTGGTCGGTTCTCTTAGTCCTTTCTCATATCTTGAAATACTTGAGACATCCAATAATCCTGATATTGACCGCATATCCTCTTGATCTAGTGGTGATCTCTTGCGATATACTCTTAAAAAATTTGGTATGTTGTACATAAATAAAAAATGGGCACCAGAAATAATTTTTCTGATGCCCTTAGTGTATGCTTATAATATGACTTATCGTAGACAGTATTATTTGCCAATTTGGCAAATTTTTTCACCCACGCTCCATGTTTTGTGGATAACCTATTAAATTGTAAGCATCCAATCATGGTGGTATCATAGTTATGTAAATTAAATTGATAAAATAGGCACCTTCGCACCTGTAGGTACCCAGAATCTACGGTAATTAAAAGGTACCGCAGATTGCAAACCAACGGTGCCAAGGCACCGTCAACATTTATATAAGTTGTACTTACAATAAATTTAGGTTTTGCCTAAGAGAAAATGGAATTTCTGCAAGTCAGTTATTGAAATCGTATCTATCCTGACCGCCTTTGTATAATTATACCATATTGAAGTAGTGTAGTCAACTGAATGTTCGTATTTAATCTTTAATTATAAGCCTTTTATTAATATCTTAAGAGTGATTGATACTTAGACTGCTCTATTATTTCATTAATAGATCCAGTAGTATTTTGCCGTTTTGGCAAACCGTTTCCTTTTGTTATATTTAGTTTTGTATAGTTAGTTTTGTTATATGCACTTTTGTGCACTGGTCTAATATCACTTTGTGCACTGGTTGATGTCGTAAAGTGCACTAAAGCGATTTCATAATACAAGATTGCTTTTCCTTTACGATCCAGTGAATTTTTAAGCAACTGGTTGTTCTGGTCGGAAATTGCTATCAACTCTTTATCTGAGAGAGATTTGAGCGTTTTAGATATGATTCTCTTTGATAGCCCTGTCTTAATTCTAAACTGGCTTTGTGTAATTCTATCTCTCGTTTTCCGGTTTCCTGTAAATTTATCTATCCAACCATTAGTTTGGCGAATGATAGTGAGAAGTATCTTGAGTTCACCTTCAGTTAAATCCGGTAAGTATTGATCAAAGAGTATGTTTGGAATTTGGGTTGTATGCTGATAGTTCATTGGTTTGAATTAGATTTAAGGTCTTCTAATTTTTCGACCTTAGAAAGGATCAAATCCAACAATGATTGCATTGATTCTATGAGTTTTTCTTTATCCATTGGAATATTTAAAGTGCCATTCATTTTTGAATCGGCTGGTATATCTGTTTTAAGTTTGGTATTATCTATTACATGGTCGTTAGTACTTGCGAGATTGGCAAATTTAATTCGAGGTACGTCTCGAGATGGGGCACATTCTGTAGAATTATAGCGATTTGCAATTTCTGCAAACGGAGATTTGATTGTAAACATTAGGTTATTTTGATTAATTGTAAAGTTCGAGGTGATAATTTTGAGCATATCTCGTTTATCTTCTGGATTTCCATTTAAGTATGATTTTCTAACGCTTTTTGCTAGTTCGATGTAATTCTTCGCTTTCTTAAAAATATTGTCTTTTTCGCTTGAAATTTTTTCTCTTCGTTGATTTATGTCTTGAATTTCAAATATTATTTTTTTCTTCTTTTGTTCAAATATCTCTTTCTCAATCAGGCTATCAAGGAGAGCATCAGTTAGTTTATCCATTTTTTGAGATGCTTTGCTGTGTTGTAAATTCAGAGATTCCTCAATACCTGATTGAATATTTATCCAATTGCTTTGTGCTTTTAATAGCAATTCATCTAAGACTTTACCTTCATCTTTTGATAATTGGACTTTGTTTATAACTTTATGAAGTTCCATCTCAAGTAGTTCTTCTCTAATAGTTTTAATTTGACATATTTTTGAGTGGCAACGGTAATAGACATTTCCCTTTTGCCTTTCTCCGATAAGGGAATACCTGCAGGATTCACATTTAACATATCGGCGAAACAAAAAATTATGCTTCAAGCCTTGTGAATTGGTCTTGCCAGTCAAGATATTTTGAACCTGTGTAAATGTGCTTGGAGATATCAACGGTTCATGAATTCCCTGATATGTTTTCGCATTTACCTTTAATATTCCAGCATAAAATGGATTATTTAAGATTTTTGACATTGAGGTAATGGAGATTTTATTTCCAATCTCATTCGTTAGTCCAAGTTCCTGCATCTTGCTGCATAGCTTTTCCAGATTGTATTTATTCGAAGAATAAAGTAGAAATGCCTTTTTGACAATAGGGCCTTTAATACTATCTATTGTTTTTACTTTTCCACCGCCATTGTTTACATATCCTATAGGTGCACGGAATGGATAGAATCCTTGTTTGAGTCGTCCGGTAATTCCTTTTTGTGTTTCTTCTCTTAAGTTTCGAATGTAATCACTCGCTATGACGGCTTGAATGTCTGCAGCAAGCCTTCCACCACGAGTATCCATATCAAGGCTTTCATGTGCAAAGTGTATTTCATAGCCTTCATCTATCAAATCACCTAATACCCCCCAATCCTTCAAATTACGTGCGCCACGGTCAATTTTGTGGATTATAACACCTCTTGATTTGCCGGATCTTATTAATTTCATCATTTTGGTAAATAACGGCCTTCCTTGCTTGGCTGCCGTTTCTTGCTCTTCAAACCATTCTATAATTTCCAATTGATGCTTTTCTGCATATCGAATTATCGCTTCCTTTTGTGCTTGAAGCGATACGCCTGTGCCTTGTTTGACGGTTGATACCCGTATATATCCAAATACTTTTTTCATAGTGTTATATAGTAAATGATAATCCTTTTTTATTTATTCGTCAAAGTCAATTATCTCCTTACCCTCTACTTCAAGTCGATCTGAAATTCTCTTTACGACCATCAGATAATCCATAAAATTCTGCTCAGCTTCTTGTAATTCTTCTTCGGTTGCTCCTTGACACATGTTTCTAATAAATTGACTTATTTCTGCTTTGTTATTTTCATTAATCATAACTCCAGTCTGGACTTTTATCGAACTTATCGTAGACGGTACAATTTGACATGGTGGCAAATAATACCGTCTTTAAATAGTAGTACTGCATCAATTATGATTTTTGAATGCAAGAAATTTTGAACAAGGACATAACATATTTTGCAAAAGTCGGATGGCGAAGCGACCAAAGACTTTTTGGTATCAAGCAAGCGGATAGATTAATGCACACATATATTATCGGTAAAACTGGTACCGGAAAATCTACTTGTCTGGAAACAATGATTATGCAAGACATTCAAGCCGGACGAGGATGTTGTTTGTTAGATCCTCACGGTGATCTTGTAGAAAAAATTGCGAAAACAATTCCAGAAGAGCGTAAGAAAGATTTAATTTATTTCAATATTACTGATCCAAAATTGAATTTGAGATATAATCCATTCAAGAGAGTAAGCTTAGAAAAACGTTCTTTAGTGGCATCCGGTATCTTGGATGTATTCTCAAAGCTTTGGGACAGTGCTTGGGGAGTTAAATTAGAACATATATTAAGACATGCAATTCTTACATTGCTTGACCAACCGGAAGCAACTATTGCAGATATTGTTGAGATACTATTAAATAAAGACTTTAGAAGAGAAGCACTTCGCTATGTTAAGAGCGAAAGCGTAAAGAAATTCTGGAAACGAGAATTCCCGGAATATATGAAATATGATTTATTACCAGTAATGAACAAGATTGGTGGAATGCTGGTGCATCCTGCAATTAGAAGAGTATTGATTGAAAACACAGAAGAAGTGTCTTTACGTAAAGCAATGGATGAAAAGAAAATCGTCTTGGTCAATCTTTCTAAAGGACATGTAGGAGCTGATGTATCTCATATTCTAGGTGCTCTTTTTATCACTTCTATTGCCTCGGCTTCTTTCAGTCGTGTAGATACTCCAGAAGAAAACCGTGTTCCATTCATGGTTTATATGGATGAGTTTCACAACTTCACCACCTTGTCTTTAGTTAATATGTTTTCCGAATTACGTAAATTCAAAGTAGGTATGACATTAGCTCATCAATACATGAATCAATTAGATGATGATATTAAAAGTGCAGTTCTTGGTAACGCTGGAACTGTTATTTCATTCAGAATTGGAACAGAGGATGCAATGCACATGTCAAAGGAAATGTATCCCGAATTTGATGTTGAGGACTTCATAAACCTGCCAAACTATAAGATCTATTTGAAGCTAATGATTGATGGGAAGCCAAGCCGACCGTTTAGTGGAATTACTATTGCTTCCTTGTAAACAGTTAACCTGCTTTAAACCTTAACCATTTTCTAACATATTTTAATAGATTTTGAGTATATTTGCGCCAATGAGATTTTTTACAATCACTATAAGTTTCTACATTTTGGTAGTTTCGTTATTACCCTGTGGTGATATTAGTGAATGTCATGAAAACCCAAAAGCTTCCTTTTCAGCTTCTACAGATCATGACAACCATAAGCATGAAAATGAAACCTGTAGTCCCTTTTGTATCTGTTCTTGTTGTGGTTCTTCTGTTCTAAATATATATAATCTGACAAATTTTACTGATATTGTCATAGTCTATTCTAAAGGCTTTCCAGTTTTCAAGCAAACCTTTATTTCAGTGGAATATTTCCACATCTGGCAACCGCCAAAAATCAGTTAATGAAATTTTTTAGTGTTCTTTATTGAACACAAAGTAGAGCTACTTGTGCTGTATAAGCCTCACAAGTAAGTAATTCCTCATTCATTATACTGATTAAATTATGTTAGATAAAATTATTGCTTTTAGCATACACAACAAATTCATCGTTGGATTATTGACCCTTGCATTAGTTATATGGGGTGTATGGAGTGCTAGTAAACTACCCATAGATGCCCTTCCAGACATCACCAATAACCAGGTACAAATCATAACACTTTGCCCAACCCTTGCAGGACAGGAAGTAGAGCAATTGGTTACCTACCCAATAGAACAAAGCATTGCCAACTTACCCGATCTGGAAGAGCTAAGAAGTATTTCTCGCTTTGGCCTTTCAGTGATCACTGCCGTATTTGATGACAAAGTGGACATCTATTTTGCACGGCAACTTATCAATGAAAAACTCAAAGAAGCGGAAGAAAAAATACCTCAAGGCATTGGCACGCCTGAATTAGCACCTGTAAGTACTGGCTTGGGTGAAATTTATCAATATATCATTCACCCAAAACAAGGAAGTGAAGATAAATATACTGCTATGGATCTTCGTACAATGCAGGATTGGATTGTTGCCCGGCAGTTGTATGGCACACCTGGCATTGCAGAAGTCAATAGTTTTGGTGGTCAACTCAAACAATACGAAGTTGCTGTAAATCCAGACCGAATGCTTGCAATGGGGATAAGTATTCCTGAAATATTTTCGGCATTGGAAAAAAATAATGAAAACACTGGAGGAGCATATATTGATAAGAAACCCAATGCTTATTTCATACGAGGAGTTGGTTTGATTGGTTCATTTGAAGATATCAAAAATATCGCCGTTAAGAACAGCCCCAATGGAATTCCAATCCTAATTAAAGATGTAGCAGATGTGCGTTTGGGATTTGCAGTTCGTTACGGAGCGCTTACTTACAATGGAGAGGTGGATGCTGTTGGTGGTGTAGTTATGATGTTAAAAGGAGCAAATAGTGCGGAAGTAGTAAACCGTGTTAAAGAAAAAATGAAAACCATTCAAAAATCACTACCACCGGATGTAGTAATTGAACCTTATTTAGATCGAACTGATTTAGTGAACCGTGCCATTTCCACGGTTGAGAAAAACCTCATTGAAGGAGCTCTAATTGTAATTTTTATATTGGTTTTGTTTCTTGGAAACCTTCGTGCAGGCTTGATAGTTGCATCGGCAATCCCACTATCCATGTTGTTTGCATTAGGAATGATGAATGTATTTGGGGTAAGTGCCAACCTGATGAGTTTAGGGGCTATTGATTTTGGGTTAATTGTAGATGGTGCTGTCATTATTGTAGAAAGTATTTTTCACCGGATTACTACAAGTCATTTGCAGAGTGGTAAAACAGAACTTACCACAAAACAAATGGATGAAACCGTTTTCGAAAGTGCAAGACGCATGATGAATTCTGCAGCATTTGGACAAATCATAATTCTTATTGTGTATTTACCAATTCTTTCTTTAATAGGAATTGAAGGAAAAATGTTTGGCCCAATGGCTCAGACAGTTTCGTTTGCGATACTTGGTGCTTTTATACTTTCCTTGACTTACATTCCGATGGTGTCTTCTCTTTTTCTTAGTAAAAAAATAATTCACAAAAAAAATATATCCGACAGGATGATGGAATTTTTTCAAAGCATTTATGCGCCGCTTTTGCAAAGAGCCATCAATGCTAAACTTTATGTAGTAGGATTGACAGTAGCCATATTCTTCCTTACTTCTTTTATTTTTTCAAGAATGGGTGGTGAATTTATTCCAACCTTAGCTGAAGGCGATTTTGCATTCCATTGTATCTTATCTCAAGGTACTTCATTATCGCAAAGTATAGAAACATCTATGCAGGCATCACGATTAATTAAAGAATTTGATGAGGTAAAAATGGTCGTTGGTAAAACGGGTAGTGCCGAAGTACCAACTGATCCTATGCCACCCGAAGCAAGCGATATGATGATCATTTTAAAACCTCAAAGTGACTGGAAACGGGAAATTTCTTATGATGACCTTGCTGATGAAATATTCGAAAAATTAGAAAACATCCCTGGTGTTTTCTTTGAAAAAAGTCAACCTATACAAATGCGATTCAATGAACTCATGACTGGTATTCGTCAGGATGTTGCTGTAAAAATATTTGGTGAAAATATGGACACTCTTTTATCGTATGCAAACAAGGTTAATGGTATAGTTCAAAGAGTGGAAGGTGCCACTGCACCAAGTGTGGAGCGGGTTGCAGGATTACCTCAGATAGTTATCAACTATAATCGCGCTCAAATTGCCAACTATGGCCTCAACATTGAAGACATTAACCATATTGTAAGCACTGCCTTTGCAGGTGGAGAAGCGGGGGTGGTGTTTGAAAACGAACGCAAATTCGATTTGGTAGTTCGTCTGGACAGTACTCACAGAAATAATATTGAAGATGTAAGCCATTTATATATTCCGACAGCCAACGGAACACAAATTCCTTTATCACAAGTAGCGGAAATAAAAATGGAATTGGGGCCTGCGCAAATAAGCCGTGAGGACGGCAAGCGTAGAATTGTAGTTGGTTTTAATGTGAAAGGCAGAGATGTAGAAAGTGTAGTAAAAGATATTCAAAATCAACTCAGTGAAAAGGTCAAATTACCTGAGGGATATTATTATACTTATGGTGGAACATTCGAAAATTTACAAGCTGCATCTGCGCGTTTGATGATTGCTGTACCAGTTGCTCTCGCTCTTATCTTCATGCTTCTTTATTTCACATTCACATCTGTTAAACAAGCAACACTTATTTTCACCGCAATTCCAATGGCTGCCATTGGTGGAGTCTTCGCATTGTTGCTTCGCGATATGCCTTTTAGTATATCAGCAGGCGTTGGTTTTATTGCCTTGTTTGGAGTAGCTGTCTTGAATGGAATTGTATTGGTCAGCACGTTTAACCAATTGGAGAAAGATGGCGTAACTGATATTCTTCAAAGAATTAAAGAAGGGACTAAAATACGCTTGCGACCAGTCCTTATGACTGCTGCTGTTGCCTCACTTGGTTTTTTACCAATGGCTCTTTCTCATGGTGCGGGTGCAGAAGTACAAAAGCCTTTGGCAACGGTGGTAATTGGTGGGTTGATTACTGCAACCTTTCTTACACTCTTTGTTTTGCCATTGTTGTATTTGATTTTTTCTTCACAACGAAAAAGAAAATTCAATCAGAATATTTCGACACTACTACTACTTGTTTTTGGATTGTTCTTCTCTCAAAATGCGAATGCTCAGACTACACCTAAACAGTTGAGTATAGAAGACGCATTGAGTGTTGCAATGAAAAATAATTTGGAGCTTCAATCAAGGCAACTCAATGTGCAATCTTCACGCATTATGAAAAAATCCGTTTTTGAATTACCAAAAACTAATGTGAACTTTCAATTCGGGCAATACAATAGCATCAATCAGGACAAAGCATTTCAGATAACACAAAACATTCCATTCCCAACTTACTATACAGCAAAAGCCAGGTTGTATAATGCCGAATTAGAAGGGAGTCAATTGCAAATGCAAATGTCAGAAAATGAAATAAAAGCCCAGGTGAAATATTGGTTTTATCAATTGCTGTATTTGCAAAATGCGAAAAAACAATTAAAGTCATTAGACAGTTTGTATGTTGATTTCGTCAATGCTGCTGATTTGCGTTACAAAACTGGCGAAACAAATTTATTGGAAAAAGCCACTGCTGAAACAAAACGTGGACAACTATCGCTCATAATTAAGCAAAATGAAACAGAAGCGGCGATGGCTTATGCATCGCTTAAAGCTTTATTGAATTCGAGTGAAGATTTTACAATTCTCACTAACGACAATTTTCAACCTCTCATCATAAGTAATTCATTCGATTTTACACTCATAGCCAATAATCCTTCTCTGTTAGTTTTATACCAACAGGCTCTTATTGCAGAGCAAAACAGAAAAGTAGAAATCTCATCCACCTTACCAGATTTGAATGTGGGTTATTTCAATCAGTCTTTAATCGGAACACAAACAGTTAACGGAACGGAAGTGTATTATGATGGGAGCAAACGATTTCAAGGTTTTAATCTAGGAGTAAGCATTCCATTAACTTTTTTTAGTAACTCCGCAAAAATAAAATCACTGGATTACAAACACGCAGCTTTTCAAATGGAAGCAGATAATGGAAAACTCCAACTTCAAACCAAACTGCAAAATGCTTTTGAGCAATACAATCAAAATTTGTCGCAATACAACTATTATAAATCAAGTGCTCTACCTAATGCTGAAATCATTATAAATACCGCAAAAATAGCCTACAACAGTGGAGCTGTTGGCTATATTGAATATTTACAGGCTTTGCAGACTGTTGCTGATGTGCAATTGAATTATCTGCAAGCCATCAATCAACTCAACCAATCTATTATCAACATCAATTTCTTAATCAACAAGTAAATTTAATAAAATGAAAAAATTATTAATCATCATATCCTTTGCAGCTACCTGTTGGTTGCTTACATCTTGTCAAAAACACAAAGAAGGAGACGGGCATAGTCACGGAGAAGAAGCCGGCCATTCTGAGGAATCCCATGATGAACACGAAAATGATAACACAGCAATGCTGACAGCAGAACAAATGAAATCCATCAAAATTGAATTAAACGGTATCGAAAAAAAACAGCTAACCGCTTCCCTCAAAGTCAATGGTCTTCTTAAAGTGCCAAATCAAAATAAAGCCAATGCAACTGCATTATTGGGTGGTGTAATAAAGTCTATATTGGTGCAAACAGGCAATACCGTTAGAAAAGGGCAAGTTCTTGCAACCATCACTAATAATTCTTTTATCACCATGCAAGAAGAATTTATTTCAGTTTCCGCTAAAACGGATTTGGCACAATTAGAAAACAACCGCCAAAAAGAATTGCTACAAGGAAATGCTGGGGCTTTAAAAAACTTGCAAACAACGGAAACTGAATTGAAAATCCTTAGATCCCGAAAAGCTAGCTTGCAAAAGCAATTAGAACTTATTGGAATAAATTCAGTCTCACTCTCAAGCGAAAACATTCAATCCGTTGTAAACATCTCAAGTCCTATTAGTGGCACTATAAGTACTGTTTTGATAAATATAGGTAGTTATGTTGACGCGAGCAACCCCATTGCAGAAATAGTGGATAACAATCAACTGCATTTGGATTTATATGTATATGAAAAGGATTTGCAAAAACTCAAAGTTGGGCAAACTATTCATTTTACTCTTACCAATAATCCAGGCAAAGAATACGATGCCGAGGTATACGCAATCAGCAATACGTTTGAGCAAAACACAAAAGCAGTTGCCGTACACGCAATGGTTAAAGGCAACAAGCAAGGTTTGATTGACGGCATGAGCATCACTGCATTGATTAGCTTAGAAAATGCAACGGTAGATGCAGTTCCCACAAATGCCATTGTAAACCACGAAGGGCAGGATTACATTTTTATCGTTACTGATGCCCATGGTGAAGAAGAACATCATGAACATAATGAAGCCGGAGAAGATGCACATCAGCATGATGAGCATGGCCATAAGCACAATGAAAAAGAAAAAAACGGGCATGATGAAGAAGAAGGAGGAACGACATTTGAAAAAATCCCAATCCGCAAAGGCACTACTGATGTGGGATACAGCGAAATAACCTTACTTAAAGAAATACCAAAAGATGCAAAAATAGTTACCAATGGTGCTTTTTTTATTTTAGCGAAAATGACAAATAAGGGAGAAGGACATGAACATTAATATAAATATGAATTAAAATGAAAACAATTGAACATTTTAAACCGATTGTATGGATAACTATAGGTGCTGTTATTAGTTTATTTTTTATTTGTCCTTTTGCAATTTCATTAACACTATACTTCGGTTCTAATTACAGTAAACCTTTAGAAGAGGTCATTATTTCTACTTATAGATATTTCCTTTGGCAAATCGATTTTGATAGATCTATATCAGACATAATCTTTCTTATGGTTGGTGGAATTTTTGGTTACTTATTTTATGCTCAAATCATCGCAAAAAAAAATAAAGGATGAACTCTTGTATTAAATTAAAAATGTAATATTCAATTCTTTTAATTGATATTTAGAAGAGAAAATCTATAAAAATGAAACTATCATTCCACCATAAAGAATTCAATTTAAATAATTAAAAACAATTATTATGAAAAACTTCAAACCAGTTTATTTTGCAATAGCACTGCTACTATTACAAAGCTGTGCAATCGTTCGCCCAGGAGAAGTAGGACTCGATACGCATTTCGGAAAACTACAACCCAAAGTTCTCCAGCCTGGCCCGCACCACTTTTTCTCCTTGTTCGGTAAAAAAGTAGTACGCTTCGATACACGAGTAGTGAACTATTCCCAAAAACTGAATTTCCATACACAGGAAGGTATAGAAGTATCATCTGAAATTACCATCCTGTATCATGTTATGCCCGAATCTATAGTTAGTATCTACAAACGCTTCGGTACGGATTATCAAGAAATTGTAATAGCGGATAATCTTATCACAACACTCCGCTTTGTAGGGCTTAGCTATAAAGCTACGGAGTTGATTACCGCGAGAACCTCAGTTGAAGACAGTATAAAAGAACGAATGATGAGATCTGTAGGTCAATACGGTTTTATGGTGGATTTGGTTATGTTAAAAGAAGTTGACCTGCCTCCTGCCGTAGTGCAAACTATTCAAGCAAAACTCAACGCTGAAGTAACGGCTAAAAAACAAAGATTGATAATGAAATAAAAAGAGAAATGCTTGATTTCGAATTGGAGAAACAACAAAAAGAAGCAGAGATGGAAATTGTAAAACAACGGCTAACCTTGGACTTTGCCGTTGAAAAGCAAAAAAAAGAAAGTGAACGATTACTCATAGAATCCGAAGGCATTAAAAAATCCCAAGACATTATCAATACTTCCATCACTGATAAGCTTATTAAATTTAAGGCACTTGATATTACCAGAGAACTGATGAAATCACCAAATGCCAAAATCATCATAACTGATGGAAAATCGCCTGTGATACTGGGTGATAATAATAAGTAGTCGAGAATGGAGCGATTTCTCCTGAATTAAGAGGTATTATCTCTGTGCAATACAAAAAACTTAAAATCAATTATTCTTAAACCATATAATTAAATCAAAAATGAAAAAAATTACTATTTTATTTACGCTGTTTGCTACAGTAACCTTTGGATCAATATCTTGTGGAAATCCGGAACCTAAAAAAGAATCCAAGCAATCCGTGCACGAACATAAGGAAAATGAAGCCCATCAACACGTATACCAATGTGCTACAGATTGCGAGAAAGGCAGAAAATATAATCAACCAGGTAAATGTCCAGTGTGTCAAAAAGATTTACAGGAAAAGACATCTGAACATCAGGCAGGCGATGGGCATATCCATTGATAAATGATTTGTATCCCCCGATAGTTTAAATGTAAAACATTTCTTGCTCAATTTGATGCAAAAATAATCGGAGGTTCAACTCCTCTGTCGGGGTCAATTTAATTTACCAATGATATCTCAGGATAAACTCTATCATTTACAGTTATTGAGAAATTAATTTGCATGGGAAAAGATAAAACAATTAAACGTTTATTGTGAAAACAACTAAATCTTTGAAATTAATTCTTTGGACATCTGTTGGTGCCATTGCCAGTTTGTTTATTGTTTTTCCTTTAATAATTTCTTTATTAAAATACGATTCGATTAATCATACTAAACCATTAGGTGAAGTCATTGTTTCTTCTTACAAATATTTATTGCTTGAAATTCATTTTGATAAATTGATAATGCTATCCCTTTTTCTTTTAACGGGAGGTTTCATCGGATATTTATTACACCGTTTGATAACAGCACCAAGCAAAAAGGAACAAGTTTTATCATTATCAGAGCTATTGAAAAAAGGAGAATGTGAAACAGTAGAATTCAAATCATCGTTTCGATGGGACTTTAATCAAAATAAAGTAAATAAAGATCTTGAATTTGCAGTATTAAAAACAATTGCTGCCTTTATGAATACACGGAATGGTTTTTTGTTGATTGGCGTGGCAGATGATGCTTCCATTATAGGTCTGGAAAATGATTACGAGTCACTAAAAAAGAAAAACAGGGACGGTTTCGAACAATATCTTATGCATTTAGTTTCACTCAACATCGGAACAGATTGCTGCAAAAATATCCATATTACATTTTTTGAGCGATATGAAAAAGATATATGCGCCGTAGAAGTAAGCCACATTAAAATTCCGGTTTTTCTCAAATATCAGCAACGCACTTACTTTTATGCAAGGACCGGCAATCACTCTCGTGAACTGAACATACAAGAAGCATTAAAATATGTCAAAACACACAAATTAGTAATTCGATAAAAAATGAAAGCCCTTCTATTTCTAGCATTTGTATTGTGCACCTACAAAATATGCTTTTCACAAAATATTTACCGTACTTTAAATGGCCATGTATTAATCTCCGGTGAATTTAAGGACTCTGTTTTTATTGCTGAAAGCCATAAACTTGAATTCTACTATGACAGCAAAACCAGAAATATTTACGGAAAAATAAAAATGAAATCCATTAATAGTGGTATTCCTTACCTTGACAGTATTTTATTTAAAAATGCAGAAAGCATAGTCTCAATTGAAGGTTATATACCTCTAGATTTTCTTACCTGGGAACACAAAGAATACAATTTGAATGTACTATTAGAATTAAAATTTAATAACAGAGTAACGAAAATATTATCACAGATCAAGTTCACTCATACCGACAAACTTACAATGTACACATGTGTAATGGAAGCAGCGCTTACCATTGATTTGGGAGATTTAAAGGTTGATGTTCCTGATGATTTAAATTCAATAGTGAATGTTCAATTCCTTCAATTGATACTAAGAAGAGAAAATCAATAAAAATGAAACTTCCAATTAACGACAAGAAATTTCTGTTTCTTCTTTTTGCAATTGCTATTGTGATTGTCTTAGAAGTTTTATCCATCATCGGCATACAAATTCCTATGCCCTATGCCCCGTTTGTATTTTTGGTCTTTATTGTAGGCATAGGTTATGGTGTAATCTTGAATGGTCTTAAAGCTGCAGCAAAACTCAATTTCAGCAACATTAACCTTTTGATGCTCATTGCTGTAATTGGTGCATTTTATCTGAAGGAATTTCCTGAAGCTGCGGTATTGATCGTTTTATATGTTTTAGGCGAACGTCTGGAAGATATTGGAATCGAAAATTCAAAATCTGCCTTGGATGCGTTAGTGAGCAAAGCTCCTAAAACCGCTTTTGTTAAATCGATAAATGGATCTGTTTCAATTGATAAAATTTCCGTCGGTACAATTATCCAGATAAAACCTGGTGAAATGATTCCACTTGATGGAAAAATTATTTCGGGGGAAACCAGCGTGGACGAAGCTGCTATTACCGGTGAACCCATTCCAAAAGACAAACACACTGGCGATATTATTTTCGCTGGAACACTCAACAAAAATGGTTTTATTGAAATGGAGACATCCAAACTTTCCACCGATACCACTTTCTCAAAAATCATCCGTCTAACCTTTGAAGCATCTGCCAATAAAAGCGATACGCAAAAATTCATTCAGCAGTTTTCAAAGTATTACACTCCTTCAATGATTTTTCTGGCTGTATTGATGTTTGTAATTCCAGTATTTGTTTTGAATCTGGATTTTAACCATTGGCTCTTACAAGCCATAACATTATTGGTGATTGCTTGTCCCTGCGCATTGGTCATATCCACACCTGTTGCAATTTACTCAGCCATCGGCAACGCATCTGCAAAAGGAGCACTTGTAAAAGGAGGAAAGTACATAGAAGCAATGGCAAAAATTAAAGCAATTGCTTTAGATAAAACCAGAACTATCACTTTCGGAAATCCAATTGTCTCTGATGTATTTCCACTAAACGGAACTAGCCGTGAAGAACTATTGGCGTGCACTGCAGGTGCCGAAATTTTCAGTGAACACCCATTGGCACAAGCAATAGTTGATGCAAGTAAAAAAGAAGGATTTGAACCTCATAAAGTTGAAGCATTTAAAAGCATTATGGGTAAAGGAGCAACGGCAAAGTGTTTAGTGTGTGAAGACGAAACAATTTATGTGGGCAAGTTGGAATTCATCAATGAGCATCAGCCGATAGACGACAAAGCTGAGAAAATTGTAGAGCAACTTTCAGCACAAGGCAAAACAAGTGTAGTAGTGAGCTTTGGCAATGGAATAGCAGGCGTCATAGGTTTGATGGATGAAATAAAACCCGACAGTGCAGCTGCATTAAAAGAATTAGAAGCACTTAGCATTGAACCCGTAATGCTCACTGGAGACCACGAAAACGCAGCAAAATATGTTGCCGAACAAGTAGGTATCAAGAAAATATTCGGTGGATTGCTTCCTGAAGATAAATCAGAAAAAATAAAAGAATTAATGCAACAATACGGCAGTGTCGCAATGGTAGGAGATGGAATAAATGATGCCCCTGCACTTGCACTAAGTGCGGTAGGAATAGCAATGGGGGTAGCAGGAAGTGATACTGCGATTGAAACTGCGAACATTGCATTGATGAACGACAAATTATCTCTCATTCCATTTCTTATTCGCCTCAGCAAAAAAACTTTGCGAAGAATAAAATTCAACACCATCGGAGCGATTGCCATAAAACTCATTTTCATCACATTGGCATTCATCGGATACAGCAATCTAGTTTTCGCAATTGCAGCAGATGTAGGTGTAACGCTAATAGTAATCCTTACAAGTTTGAGTTTAATGAATTACAAAGAATAGAATTGAAATAATTTCCTTCAACTTATAAACAGATAAAATTATGGATTAGTAGCTTCTAACAAAACCCATCATTACATGGGTTAAGTTCTATCTCTATAGTTGAATGTTCAATTTCAAATCTGTCGTGCAATATCTTTTTTACTTCTTTTACAATCTCAACGGTTTTTTTCATATCGCAGTTTTCAAGGACTAGATGACAACTCAAGGCAATCTTGTTTGAAGATATTGACCAGATATGTAAATCGTCAACATTGATAATCTCTGGGAACGCATCAAAAATATCTTTCTTTACCTTTTCAAAATCTAGACCACGAGGTGTGCCTTCAAAGAGAATATGTAAGGCATCTTTCAATACACCCCACGCACTAAAGAGAAGCATCAATCCGATGATAATACTAACAATTGCATCAATGATAAAAAAGTGAGTGAAGTAGATTATGATACCTGCTATCAAAGCACCTACAGATGCGAGTGTGTCAAATGCCATACTCAAAAACGCACTTCTCATATTCAAATCCTTTGCGCTGTTTCGGAACATTAAGGCAATACCTCCATTTACAAGGATGCCGATAAAAGAAACAATCGCTATCAAACTACCGCTCACGGCTTGAGGCTGTATAATGCGAGTATATGCTTCATAAAATATGTATATGGCGAGAGCGATAAGGATAACGCTATTTATCAATGCAGAAATAATGGTTGCTCTACCATAGCCAAAAGTTTTATCTGGTGTTGATTTTCTATAAGACATTTTTTGAGCAAATAGAGAGATAACCAAGCTCAAACTATCGGTAAGGTTATGCCCTGCGTCAGATACAAGAGCCAAACTACCAGAGATAACACCGACAGTGAATTGAATGATGGTAAAAAGAGTGTTTAATAAAATGCCAAATTTGAGTTTGGAGTTAAGATTGATTACCTCATGTGAATGTGAAGACATAAAATGATTTTAACATTTTTGACGGATAAAATCCATCATTATATTATATCTTATAGTTTTCTAGTATTTTCGTAATAAGTGGTTCATCTCTATTGCAAAATTTGTAGTATTTATATGAAAGCCGACTCAGAATTGTGGCTCCATTTGATTCCAAGTATGGCCTTGCATCAAAAACACAACTTGCCATTCTGGCAAATTATACCTTCTTGGTATCTCTTCCCATTCTTAATACACTGGTTTAGAAATATTTCTTTAACAATCTAAATCAGTAATTATGAAAAATTCAAATGGCGAGAGCCAAATAACACCTCCTTTGTTGCAGGTAGCTGAAGTTAAGGTTATCTACAAATCAAAATTACCCTTTATCCAGCCTCTAAGAGTTAATAGCTCAACTGAAGCGGAAAAGATATTTCGAGCTAATTGGAGTGAAGACATGGAATTAGTAGAGGAATTCAATGTCTTGTTTCTCAATCGTGCCAACTATGTGAAAGGTATATTCCGATTAAGTCGTGGTGGGTTGACTGGAACGGTTGCCGATCCTCGTATTCTTTTTGCAACTGCATTGAAGAGCCTTTCTGTCGGGGTAATTGCCGGACATAATCATCCTTCCGGTTCAACTAAACCAAGCCCTCAAGACATCGAGTTAACTCGAAAGTTAAAAGAGATTGGTAGATTTCACGAAATAACACTGATAGATCACCTTATTCTAACTCCGCATTCCGGATTCTATTCCTTCGCTGATGAAGGTATGCTCTAAGCAAATCATTTTTTCACTTTTAAAACTTATTGTAATGAAAACAACAACCGAACCTAAGGTTCAACAAATTGCTATTGCCTCACTCTACGAAGAAGTGACTAACAAGATAATTGCCATGATTGAAAAAGGTGTAGCACCTTGGAGAAGAACATGGAGCACCTATGGACTGGCTCGGAATTATGGTACAGATCATATCTACACAGGTATCAATCTGATCCTAATGAATAACACCATGCATCCAATCCCATATTTCTTAACCTTCAATCAAGTCAAGGAACAAGGTGGAATGATCGAAAAGGATGCAAAAGCAGAGAAAGTCATTTACTTCGATGTGTATTACAAAGATGGAAATGATAAAACATTAACTAAGGAAGAAGCAATTCAACACCGGAAGATTGGAGAAGAAATTCAAATTCTAAAGTTCATTAAATATTACGCTGTTTTCAATATTGAGGATATTGAAGGCTTTGAATTTAAGATTCCGGAAATTGAGCTTAAACCTAATGAGAAAATAGCCAGATGTGAGTCAATCATCGAGAACATGCCTAAAAGGCCGGAATTGAGGCAAATTGACGCAAATAGGGCATGTTATGCACCAGTGCTAGATTTTGTAAATATGCCTTCCATAGAGCAGTTTGAATCAGCCGAGTACTATTACGCTACCTTCTTTCATGAGCTTGTTCACTCAACCGGTCATGCATCACGTCTGGCAAGAGAGGAAGTAATGAATCCACAAAAATTCGGAGGCATACCTTATAGCAAAGAAGAATTGGTAGCTGAAATGGGTGCATCATTTCTTTGCTCCAGTGTGCAAATCGACTATGATGATGTCATTAAAAACAATGCATCATATCTTGCCGGATGGCTCAAGGTGCTTAAGGAAGATAGTAAGTTCATTTTCAAAGTTTCCTCTGAAGCACAGAAGGCGGCTGATTATATTTTAAATCGAAGTCAGCTAGACAGCGTATAATTACATGTACAAATACTAAATCTACAATCCTTGCAAGTCTAAAAGACTCTGTAGGGATTTTTATTTTAGTCAATAATTTTTACAATTCCTCTACAGACTTTTACTAACTTAGCGAGGTAATTTTATATATTTGAAAATTATAACTAATACTTTTATGAACCAACAGAAATATCAAGCTTATAGAGTTAAAGTCCATTCTGATTCAGGTCAAGCTGGTCTTATTTTTGTGATAACATCGTTAGATTTGAAGGAAACAATAAAGGTTGCCGAAATTTTCGAACTCGTTACGAATTTTGATACTATAAGAGTAGGAAAAACCACTAGCGAATTACCTAATAATATTGACCCGATAGAATGGATTACCTTGAAAGCTAAAGAACTTTACGGAGAGAACTGTGAAATTCGGATTTTTAAAATAGAGCCCCTAATAGATAACTAAATCTTTGTTGGTGGGATTATTTGATAAGCCGTCTGATTATTCCTCTACGGACTACCGTAGCCGAAATTATAAGGGAATCTGGCAAAGGGACTTTATTAATAAATATATAGACTCCATGTTTAAAATTGGTGTGGATGCTACGCTTAATGAATATTCTGAATCAAAAAAAGAACATCTTCCTAAAAATCTTTACAAATTTTTATTCTCCTTCAATTCATAATTTAATAAATCTACAATTAAATAGATTACATTTAACATTTCCGCGAAATTTTAATGATCCATTTGATAGTTTTATTTGCAAAGAAGATGAACAATTTATTAAGTATGCAATCCTAAAAAACATTAAGAAGAATAAATTAATCGGTGAAGATAGTTTTACCGAAGTTGAACTTAAAATTTTAGAATATTCACCGATTAAAGGTAAGTATAGAGAAGAATTAGGTCATTCTGATGATTTTGAGACAATGCTCTTTAATCTTAAAATCAAAAAGAACGCTGATGTATCAAACAAAATAAATGAGTACAATTATGATGTACGTAGAAAGTGTAGAGATCTCATGGAATCAATTCGAAATATACCATTTCATATTACATGTTTTTCAGTCTTTGATGGAATGGAAGAACTAGGGAAGAATTTAACGATGTGGTCCCATTACGCAGATAGTCATAAAGGATTTTGCGTTAAATATTCAACTAACTTTGAAAACAATGATCATAAAAATTTGATAAATTGTGGGTTCTTACCTGTAATTTATACTTCCAGAGTCCCTACAATAACTTTTAAGGATTTTAAGATACTTTTGGATTTACGAAATGACTTTATGACAAATTCATCTATCCTTAAAAAGATTTATAAATCTCTAATCACAAAATCCAGCTTCTGGAATTATGAAAAGAATGGCGTCTGATAATAGGAGTTGAAAATGAAGTATTTTTATTAGATAATTCAATATCATTTCCTCATGTTGAGGAAATATATATTGGATGTAAAGCATCAAATAATCTAAAAAGGGCTTTAGTAAGCTTAGCAGAATCAAGGGGAATACAGACTTATATTGCAGAACAAAGAGACGATCGATTTCATCTGGATTTTTATGATCTAACTCATAAAAAATTAGATGAAGAAGATTATTTTTCTAGAATAAACAAGTATAGGGAGAGCGGTAATCAAAGAAATGTAGAAATTATGGCTGACAAGTTTTGGAAGGTATAAAATGTACCTAATTGATTCCTACCGCCAAAGCAGGAGATGTTTTTTTCCTTTTCAAATTCTCTTTTAATGCAATCATTCTGGGGCAATTAGAAGGGCCAAGCCTTGCAAGTGTAATAATATCATTACTTAGTGTTTAAATATTAATTACCTTTCAGAAATCTAACCGTTTTTGGAAGTATGTTTGAATTCATTAGAACTTTAAGATCAACCAATCCGAAAGATTATACGGATGGTTTTGTTGAAAAAGTGTTTAGAAATGCAGGTGAAATGGGCTCGATTATAGCTACCTATTGGCCACCTCCATCACGAGATCATTTTCCTAATTTAGTAGTGAGAGCAACAGCGTATTCCTCAGGTAAGGAATCAATAACAAATTTTAAAAGATTAAGGTATCCGCCGAGAGAATATAATACAAAATATCAAAGAGTGAGCACTCCAGAAAGACCAATGTTTTACGCAACTCTAAATAACGGGCCAAATTATGAAAACACCATCCCAGCAATGGAAACTTGTTTTCGAGAGACGTTTTCAAATTATGATAAATTAATTGCATCTAATGATTCCATTGCTTTTAGCTTGTGGTATATAAAAGAACCAATAAGATTGGCGACGATTTTTACTTTCGATGATTTAAACAATAACAAAGAATCACACCAAGAAATCTTCGCTGCATTCGAGCAGTTTTTGAGTAAAGCTAATGAAGAGGTTCGTAGAAAGACAATAGAATTTATGGAATTTTTAAGTGAGCGATTTACTATACCTGTTGAAGAAGCCGAAGAAGAATATAAACCATCTGGTATTGTCTCTCAATATATGATATATACCTTAAATAAAATTGGTTTTAATATTGATGGGATTATTTTCAAGAGTGCTAAATCCAAGAATGATGATTTAAATATTGCAATATTACCTAATTCTTGTGATGATAAATTAGAGTGTGTTAAAGTAATAAATTGTATTCTTTTACCTCTTATGCACGCAAAAGGAAATAGTAGGTTCAATATTAATTCAACAACAGGAAATCTTATTGAACCAGAGGAAATTGAATGGGATCTCGTTCTGTCGTAGTTTTTTATAAACATCTATACTTATAATTTTATTGCCAATCTGACAATAAATTATCTCTTGAATAATCTCTGTATGATGAATATACTGGTTAAAATATTCTTTATCAATTTAAATCAGTTTTATGAAATCAACACATGAGCCAAAAGCTCAAAAATCAATTGGTGCATCACTTTTGGATGAGATTACCAATAACATTATTTCCATTATTGAAAACGATGTCTCGCCTCGGCGAAGAACTTTGAGCAAAATTTGTGCATCGTTTCCTTGTTCCAGTGTCAGATTGATATAACAATGTAGTTGAAAACAATGCTGCTTATTTAGCTGGATGGCTAAAAGTATTGAAAGAAGATGGCAAGTTCATTTTTAAGTTGCTTCTGAAATACAGAAGGCGGCTGATTTCATAATTCGAATGGAATAAGAAATCTAAATATCTCTGTAAAATTTACTTTTACAGGGATTTTTTAATAAGAATAAAATGACTGAATGAAAAGTTAAAAATGGTTGGTATGAAATAGCTTCTAACCCGGATGAGAAATAAAATTCACTTGAGCTTCTTCCTTCATGGCCTTCTTAATATAATCCGAAAGTGATAGTTTAACTTCACCAGTAATATCACAAATTTCGGTATAAGAATGATAATCAATGATATTTCCTGACCTGGTATTATACATATTATTTGGTAATTCTCCTACTACGAAAGAACTAAAATCATAATTAGGTTCAATAAAAAATGCAACCACTAGATTTTTATAATTCTTGCTATCACATTGAGCGATAAATTGGACCTTGAAAATATCATATAGAATTTCTATTATCTTTTTATCGTCATTCATATCAGCAATTTTATTTTCCCGTATAAATAACAAATTACAATTTGTAGTTATCATGTTAAAAGAAGTAATAGTTTCGGGCGGTAAATTATCGTAACGCCAACCATTTTCAAGCTTTATTGATTTTGTTAGTTCTAGGTGCATATTAATTGTGTTGTGCAAATATAACAAATTTTCAAATATAAAGAATTCTAATTGAACGATGGGGTGCGGGTCTCCCGCCAAGATTGCATTTCGCCATAAGGCAGATAATATATCGCCATGGCGAAATGCAATCTTGCAATTATCTAAATCCGCTTGTATTTTCTGCTTCTAAATCTTGGTTAGGCTTAGTTTATCCTGATATTCATCCAGAATTTCAATTGGCAGGCTCTTTAAATAAATTTCAGTTGTGGCAAGAGAAGAATGTCCTAACATCGAGCTTATCGCATTTAAAGGGACTTCTTTCAGCATGGCATGAGTTGCAAACGAGTGCCGGCTGACATACGAGGTTAGATGATCATCAATCTCACAAATCTTGGCTAGCTCTTTTAACCCCTTATTATACATTTTTCTAGATTGATACATATCCTTATATTGATCAGATAATTGAGTATGTTTGATAAAAGGAAAAACAAAATCTTCTTTTGTTTTTCCTTTTAAATAGAAAGAAAGAAGCTCCTTTAAAGAATCCGTCAGTTTAAGATCATAAGGCCGGCCATTTTTTTGGCGCCGATAACGAATCCTATCATTAATAATGTCCTGGACTTTCAAAAAAGCCATATCAATAAAACTCATACCGTTCATCATAAAACTGGCGAGAAAATAATTTCGTACATTAAAACAAGGATTATCCGGTTCTAAATTCAACTGAACGATTCGTTGCAAGGCATTTTGGTCGATTGCTCGTTTTACCGTCTTTTCTTTCTGTATTTTGTAGCGTTTAAATGGGTAATTATTTTGATCGGCTATTCCTTCAAGTATTGCTTTATTATAAATTGACCGCAAGGTTCTCAAGTTAACAGAAAGGCCATTCAATTTGAATCCTTGGCCAAGATAATACGTTTCATACTCCTTTAAAAAAGTATAAGTAATTTCTTCAAAACGTAGATCCCTGCCATTGCGATAATTTTTGAATGCCCCAAATACATTTTTATATACCCTGGCATTTCCGACTTTCCGAGCCTTCAACATTTGCTCGATAAGTTTTTCAGTATAAGAAAAGAACGAACTGATTGTCTCTGGTTGTTTTTCTAGGAAATTTCTTAAATCAGAAATTGAAAGACTGGCCAATTTTCCGACTTCTTCCAGTTTAGATATTATCTCTAGGGCTTGCGACTTCCTTTTTATAAAATAATTATTCAATCGAGAGACTGAAGAAACGGCTTTACAAGTTGCTCTAACCTTATGTTTTTTATCGTCCCAATCCGCAAGCTGAACAGAGAAGCCTAAACCTAATGAAGTGGTTCTTTGATAATGTCCTAACCTCAATACCACAGGATAAGAACCGTCTTTTTTCCTTCGTCTTGAATCTAATGAAATTGCAACTGTTGTATTCATAGATCAAAGATATTAGAAAATTTGCACATAATTTGCACATAAAATATGTATTTTTATGACTTAATTCATACCTATTTTACTTATATATACTTGATATACAGATACTTTAAGACCATTTAAAACCGTATCAAACCATAAAATACACGCTTTGGGAGCAGGGGGTCCCAGGTTCGAATCCTGGTGCCCCGACAAAAAAAAGCTCTTGCATTCTTGCAAGAGCTTTTTAATTAAATGAAAAAAGGTCTGGTTAGGGTATGGCGCTGCAAGCGCTAGGGTCCCAGGTTCTCCCGCTTAGCATCGGGACATGAAATCCTGGTGCTCTGACAAAAAAAAGCTCTTGCATTCTTGCAAGAGCTTTTTAATTAAATGAAAAAAGGTCAGGTTAGGGTATGGCGCTAAAAGCGCCAGGGTCCCAGGTTCTCCCGCTTAGCATCGGGACAAGAAATCCTGGTGCCCCGACAAAAAAAAGCTCTTGCATTCTTGCAAGAGCTTTTTAATTAAATGAAAAAAGGTCTGGTTAGGGTATGGCGCTGCAAGCGCCAGGGTCCCAGGTTCTCCCGCTTAGCATCGGGACAAGAAATCCTGGTGCCCCGACAAAAAAGCTCTGGCAAGAATGCAAGAGCTTTTTAATTAAATGAAAAAAGGTCTGGTTAGGGTATGGCGCTGCAAGCGCCAGGGTCTGCAAGACTGCAAGAGCTTTTTAATTACATGAAAAAAGGTCTGGTTAGGGTATGGCGCTGCAAGCGTCAGGGTCCCAGGTTCTCCCGCTTAGCATCGGGACAGGAAATCCTGGTGCATCGACTGAAAAGTAAGGAGTTACAAGAGCGATTTTGTAGCTCCTTTTTATTTGTACTAACAATTTCGCTAACAATTTCTATTGTGTAGACTAACTTCCTTAAATTTTGAGAACTAAACTAAAAAATATTTTATAACGAAAATGCAACCGACATTCTCTCCTGCTCTGCAGAAGGTATCTTATATTTTAATGCTAATCCTCTCCAAGAGCTAGCAATGCTTTTTATATGGTCAATTATTTGATTAGCCCTGGTGATGTCCAGTCGGAAAAAGCTTGAGACCTCTAAAGCTAGATCAAGATCAAGAGAATTGTTTTGATCATTTATGTTTAAGCTTAAGCCTTTCCCATATTCATTGGGATTGATATCATAGGCGGGTGAAAGCACCCATCCGGCTTCCGTTAATAGGAAACCATGATTTCTCAAATGGTCATCTGTATTTTTTACACATATACTGAATACTATTCTTCTCCATAATTCTTCCAGGTCCTTATCTACTCTTTTGCCATGTTTTGTAATAAATTCTACTAGCTCTAAATAACTTGCACCATGGGAATCTTCTCCATCTTTATGGCCCAGCAAGGTCATTGCAGAAGTAAAGTGAATCCTTTCACCTCTTTCTGTTCTATCAAACCGTTTTGTGAGAAAAGTATGATATCGGTTATTGAACTGATGGACCTCTCCCTGTGCAACATTTATTCCAGCTTTTTTTGCTAACTCAAGTGCAATCATTTCCCAGGCAGCAACATCTTTATCATCATTCTTGCTTGGGAATTTAGCAATCCATAAATTGTTTGTGGGGTCTATAACACTCGCTTTGGGTCTTGCCCCACCCAAAGAGGAGCCAGGTGCAAATAACATGCTGATCCATTTTAAATTTTGCAAATCATCATCATTATCTTCTTCAAATTTCAAACTTGCATCTTGAAGATCCGTTAATAATGTCCATGGAGGAGATACCATCTCTTTATTATTATTCAAAAATGGACCATCAACATCAAGTTTAAACCGTAAGGCACCCATTCTGTGACCATCAAAAACGCCAAGTAAAAAATCTGATTCTAATAGATTTTTTGATTTTCGATTCTCCATTTTGGCTATAATTGCCTCTCTTCTTTGCATTAGAACCCTTCCCCACCTATCCGGACAAGAATCGAGAAAAACTCCAAAATTAGTTTTTTCATCCCTTGGAAAATAAGAACCAGAAAATAATTGCAAATCAGGATCAATCACTTGAGAGAATCCAGATTTCAACCAATCAGAAGCGTATTCAAATGAAAATACTTCTTTGGCTTTTGCTGGTGTAACACTGAGGATTCCCATTAATTTAGGTTCTGAAAAGCCTTGCCAATGAGCATATACCAGTATTTCTATTTTTGCGCTGCCTTTTGCCATTTTACTTACATACTATTTTGATTTTTTAGGAGCTCTTTCTTTTATTACTAACTCCGCATCCTGAAGCTTTCTGCCCAACTTATCATCTTCTGCAACTTTGATTAAATCTTTTTCCAGTCCTAAAACAAATAATACTTGAGCATAGGACCCGATAGCAACACTCGGAGAACCTTTCTCGATTGCCCATAAAGTTTTGCGCCCTATATTAGCCCTTTCAGATACTTGTTCAGCACTTAATTTCCTGCGTAAACGCGCCAATCTGATGTTCTCGCCAAGTTCTATTAGTAATTTTTCAGTTGATGGAAGCAATATAGTTTTTTTCATAACTGGTACAATATGACCCAAATATACTATATTTGGGTATAATATTACTCGTTATGTAATAAAAATCGTATTATTTATTATCTTACACATCATTGGAATTTCTTAAAGACCTAAAAGAATCAGTCTAACTGACAATTGTGGAATTCTAGGTTGACTATGTACAGTCGAAATGATGGCCGAGGAACCGTTTATATAGATGAAGTGCCTCAAGTAAATTCATTCCATTAAAAAATAAGCCGGTAAATGGAATTTTCAGTTGCGAAACAAAAATTAAATTTCCGACTTATAATAATTGTGATTGCCACTATGAATACAAATTAGTCATCCGATCATAAAACAGTAAATATTTTTATTTGACAAGCAATTTTTGCACACATTTATTCTGAAATTCATCTAATAAGGTTAAAAAAAATGCCGATAGTATTTACTTCACATTGAATCAATTCTTGATTTGCTTTTCCTTTATAAAGAACTTGACCAAAAGAATTGCATAATACATATGATGAATGTGGATCTACAGGAAATACATTAATAATTAGACCACTAACACTTACATTACAATTCTGTGGAATGTGGGAATGATTATAAATGGTTAGAACGAATTTTGGCTATTGACCTCAGGTGCCTCCAATTCATTTGTTGATTCATTATTCGGTACCTCAATGCTCAAAAGATTATTTGATCTATTTTCTACAACACCACTTATTCCAGGTGGCACATAAAATGATCCATAAAATAAAAACTGTTGTCATTCTCGTTGGATTCCTTGACGGAATTATAATAACCAAGCGTTTCCAATAGGAAAAAAGTTCCTGCCGGAATATTGCTTGGTATAGTCCAATTAACGGTGTAGCTATGAGTACCATTAGCTAAAAGATTCATGTTGTAATTTAAGTTTACAAGTAGATAATCGATGCCTAAGTATGTGTCATTTGATAAAAAGAATCTTTTGAATTGAACTTCATTTAATATATGAACATTATTTTACGATTCCTAGTAAATATTAACCGCTTTATTACTTATTTTGCATGACCATTTTAAACTTAGAATTGTTCACATTAAAAATCAATATATGAAGCCAATTTCTTCAAACAAGGTACTTTTCATATTAATGCTATTGACAACCATATTTTGTTGTAAGAAAGATGATGATCCGGTACATGTTAATCCGGGTCTGAGTTTTGTTAGTGGTAGCGGTTTAATTACCAGCGATGTATCAATTCCAATCTACAGCCCAATCAAAATTAGTATCGCCGCCGCAAAAGGCAGCAATTCTTTAAAATCCATTACGGTAAAACAGGACGGACTCACACTGCAACCGCTCACGTTTAAAGTAAATGCGACCGCTGCTCCAGCCAATCCGGCTTTATTGATTGGTACAGACAAAGATGGAATTACTAATATCTACGAATTCAATACCTCCAAAAAACCGGATACCACAGTATACGAATTTACTTTAGCGGATGAAAAGGATAGTTTGGAAGTACGTACTATTAGGGTAATTTTTACAGCTATACCGGCTACAGAAACAGCAAAAGGATTGATCATTTATAATTTTTCCGGACCTAGACAAGGTGGCTTGGATTTATTTAATGCAAAGGTGGTTTCAGGAAATGATCCGAATGCACATGTCCGGGACTATGGAGTCGTCGATCCTCAATCTAATTTCGACTGGGTTAAAAAATTTACTCCGAGAAACGGATCTATCATAAAGAATCCTCCTTCTAGTTTTACCTATTCAGGAATACTCTACCAGGAAGATATTATTGATGCATTCGATAATGGATCGAATGAAGTTGGTTCGATTGATACCAAAGTATTAGCGAAAGGCGATGTTTTTGTAGTTAAGAATGGTACTTCATATTTTGCAGTTTCTATCGATAACCTCAATTTTACGGCAAATGACAATCTGGATAATTACCAAGTTTCTATAATGCGTTAAGAATTTTATAGCTTGTTTGCAAATAGGCAACATAAAGTGGACCAACTTTGATTCGTAATTACTAATATTTTGTTTGGTATATTACTCCAAAATAGTTGGAAAACGAATACAATAATATTGGAAATTTATAATGCTGAAGATGATTAATTAAGCTTCTGGATGATAAACGTTCGATTTGTAATTGTAGCAGTTCCGCCACCGGTACGCCATTTCATTTCAATACTTTGACCCGCTAAAAGATTCGTAATAAATCCATTCGTTGCGATGGTTTGGATATCATTGCTAAAAGTGGATGTGGATTCCATTTCTGTATGATTCATCCTTGTTCCATTGTTGTAAATTGATATTATTACATTCGATCCAAAGCTGTTATTGGATACCTTCCCAGTAAAAAACACAAGGTAATTTCCTGCTCCTGGAGTAACCGACATTGGAGTGCTAAAGGAAACATCTGAAGAGCTGTTGGTTGTCAGTGTGCTTGTACCCGTAACTTGTGTTACCGTGGATGCATTTGTAGCTATAGTAATAGATCCTGCTGAATTCGTTATCGTAATGCCACCTCCAGCAGTTATGTTTGCTGCTACCGGTGTCGCGCCTGTGGATCCAATTAATAATTGGCCATTAGATAAAGCTGGAGCTTCTATTATTGCATTGCCGGATGAAATTATAATCCGATTATTATTCAATGCAGTGGAAGAATTTGTTCCGCCATTTGCAATTGGTAAAATTCCTGAAACATGTGTTGTCAATCCTATTTTACCCCATAAAGGAGCTGTGGATATGCCGCCGGAAATCAATGCATTTCCTGTTGCTACAGCATTGAGTTTACTTAATACAGTAGATGCACTAGCATACAAAAGATCACCAGTTGTATAATTTGAAATTCCAGTACCTCCTTGTATTGCTGTTACAGCTGCATCACTGGTTAAAATAATTGCACTCGCATTGGGCAATGTAAAGGTCTTTTCAGTGGTATTCGGACCCGTAAATTTTGTAAAACCATTGCCTGTCCCACCAAAAGTGGAAGTGATAATATTGGTAACATCGGCACTCCCATTAAAAGTGCCACCATGAATATTTCTAGCTGTTGTTAATGTAGCTGCACTACCTGTTGTATTTTGATTTAGTAATGGGAAGTCTGCTGCTACAGCTATGGTTAAATTACCGGTTGTTGTAGTAGATTTTAAAATTCCAGTAGAAAGTGCTGCAGTTCCTGCAGAATAATCCACTCCCGCAGTTGCAATGCTTAATGCGCCTGTTCCACCACTTGTTTTTATCAAACCATTGGTTGTAAGATTGGATAATGTATTTATATTTTGACTGGTATTTACAGTTATAGTATTTACAGTTCTTGTCAATCCTGTTGAAAAAGTTAAAGCGTTTTCTTTGGCATTAAATGTACTCCAATTCGCGGCAGTCAAGGCACCTCTATTAAGAGCGGATGCATCTGGTAAATTAAATGTATGCACAGAACCAATTGAAGAAATGTTAAAATTAGTTCCAGTATTGCCAGTTGTAAATGTTTGAGTCGAAACGGTCAAACCATTTAATGAGCTAATAGCATTTCCTAAAAGTAAGTTTGAAAATAATCTTGTAGTTACATTTCCTGATCCATCCGTTGTTAGGATTTTTGTATTTGTGGTATTGATACCAATACCTTCAAATCTAACATCTAAGGTAGTATGCAATTGCGCAAGTGGATTGGATGTCCCAATTCCTACATTGCCTGTATTTTTTTTATAAATATTATTTCCAAGAAGGCTCCATTTACTGCTGTCAACATTAATTTTTGTTCCTTTTGGATTGATAACTATTTGTGCAATACTTTTTTCAAGCAAGCAATTTAATATCAAAATTAGATAGATAATTTTTTTCATTCAGTAGAATTTGTGTGTTCAGTAATTTATTTTGTAGAAAAATAAATTACTGAATGGACACGAATAAATGTATGGATTTTTGTTCCGTTTAGTTCTTTAATAGAAGATGGTTATTTAACCCATTGTACTTCTATAATATCTCCTGTTTGAACTAATACTGCCATTGCTGGAGTCAATGTACAAGTACCTGGTACTGTTAAATAATCTACAGTTGCTATGAGCTTTGCCCCATTTCTAAATACCCAAACTTTTGATACGGTAGCTGGCATATTTGTTACTGTATAAACTGCTTGTCCTGCTGTTGATGTAAAGTTTTGATCACCACTTTGCAATATGGATTCTGCGGTAACTCTTTTTAAGGTGCCATCAGCTGCGGAAACAACCAAACTATCTGTCGCTAAATTTCCACTTTGTAATCCTGTAATTTTTAAATTATTTACAGCATCTGTACTAATTGTAGTAGGTTTGGTTAAAGCACCTCCTAATTCTACAAGATTTCCTGTTTTTGTTAAACCATTACTAAATGTAAGTGAATTAAAAAGTGAAGAAGCTGAAATGAATTTTACTTGTCCGGTAGTAGGATTTACAACCATTACACTATCTGTTGTATTGGATCCTGGTTGCAAGCCTGTGATTGCTAAAAAATTTGCTGCTGTCGTAACAATTGTAGTTGGCTTAATCAAAGTGCCACCTAATTGTACGAGTTTACCGGTTTTTGTTAACCCATTGTCGGCACTATTGATATAAGTGGACAACATCGCAGCGGTATCCGCATATCTTACAAAATTTCCTAAGCTATCTCTCAATTGAGTAGGTGTTACATATAAGATGGTACTATCTGCTTTTGTAATAACAGCAGTAGAACTATCCAATACCCATTTAATAGTTCCTTTGTTATCAATTACTTTAGTAGATACTTTTTGCGCCATTAAGGAAGTTCCCAAGGTTAAGGCTAAAATTGAGAATAATAGAATTTTTTTCATGCGTTAATTTTTAAAATTTTAAGTGAATTAATATTTATTTAAGTTGTAAAATGCTTATTTCGTCTCCCATCAAGCAAGGGATTTCTGATACTATTGAGTTGGAATTATTTAAAGTAAATGCTATCATAACTCCATTTCTATAGAGCATGATTTTATCGGGATTATCAATTTGCAAGGGTGTATTAAAAATTGTTTGCCCTGAATTTTGTACAATTTCATTGCGTTTGTGCATACCCAGAATGAAGCTGGTTGATGGCACCATTTTTAATCGGCCGTCTGTTTGATTAGCGACTATTATATTGTCGTTTGCTAAATTGCCTGTGTTAAAGCTATCTATGATTACCTGACCTTTTACATGCAAAGCGGCTAAAGGGGAGGTTGTACCAATACCCAGATTGCCATCTTCTGTAATACGCAAACGTTCTGTATTATTAGTTTTTAAAAGCAATGGTGCATTATCAGTGGTTCCTAAAAAGCTATTTGTGGAATCTGTTCCGGAATTTCCATTAAGACTCCAGTTGTTTGTTAAAGTTGCGGCGTTTACTTTTATCCATTTTAAGCCATCGCTATAATAAATACCAGGCGTAATATCATTTGTTGTTGAAATATTATAAACAAACATTCCGGGAACAAAGCTGCTTAAAGGGGTAGTGCTGGTTGTTGAGCTTAATGCGAGTCGGGGGAGCAGTAAACCTTTATTGACAGATTCAATTTCAAGAGCCGCATTTGGATCTAATGTCGAAGGATTGTTTCCTACTTTTATTTGTGCATGAAGTGTTGTACAATTGAAAACAATACTGCTCACAAATGCAATTTTTAAAATCTGGTTGAAGAATTTATATTTCAAATTTATATTTTTAAGGATCTATTGTCTAATAAATTTCTGAGTGCTGCCAATTTGTTTTCCGTTTTCGCTTAACACAATGATAAAATATACCGCAGCTGTCAATTCCTCGAGTTTAAGCGATATAAGGTTAATTCCACCATTCACCAGGATTGGTTGTGTTAAAATTCTTTGACCTAATGTGTTGAAGATTACTAAATCTGCATTTCCTCTATAGTATGTTTCAAATCTTAAATTTATTTTTTCATATGCCGAAACAGGATTCGGATATACAATCATATAATCTTTTTCGTTACAGTTATTTTGAATTAGTATTATTTTAGAATAGCTGGAAGTGCCATCTTTATTTATTATTTTTAAACGGTAGAAAACGATGCCTGATGGTTGTGATAGACTTATCTTGTAATTGTTGGTTCCATTCATTGATCCTGTAGCAATTAAGGTTGCAATAGAATGAAAATCAATGGCATCAAAACTTTGCTCCACAATAAAAGATTCCGTATTATTTTCTTCTAAGGTGCTCCATGTTATGATTGTATTGCAATTGATTGCAGTTGCAGCAAAATTTTCTAATTTTATAAAAAGTGATAATTCGATACTCCCAATTGCAATGGCAGTGATACCCATTTTCATCGTGCCGATTAAGCTGCTATTTTCAATGTTTCCATTTGCTGTTGCAGAATTGCTTAGATCTATCCAACTTGAACCATCCCAACCAACAAGACGTAAATTATTTTTTTCAGCAAATGAAGTCATATCGGGAATACTCGCAGTGATCGTAAGGCCTTCGCCAGTTCCGGTGGTTCCATTTCCTAAGTTTTCGAAAGCACCTACCTGCCAGTCCCATTGCCCGATAGTACTTACAGAAATAATTGGTGCAGAAACAAGCAAAACGGAATGTATTCCTTCGTTTGGTACTGTTGGATCTAAGGTGAAACTTGGGTTTCCAAGAATCCATGCTGTAGCATATGTTTCTGTTTTTGCAATTGGAGCTGAGATTTCTAATGTCCTCAAATCATTTCCACTCCCAACTGGAAATATAAAATTATTATTGCCATATTTTTTTATATAACCATCAATATTTGCAGTATCGCTACATCCTATAAAAGTTGCAGTATCAACCACACTGAAATATCCAGGTAATGCAATTCTTTCTGTACTCCATGCAATTCCATCAATTGCAGAAATATCTACAATGCTATAGTTTATAAGCTCTCCACCTGAAAATACCCGATTGCCTTGAGCACTTAAGGATAAATGCAATAGAAGTTGAAATACAATTGTCAAAACTGGTTTCATGAATGCAAATACTTTTTATATCATTAATTATTGCTATTGTATAAACAGTACTAATAGCATATAAGGGTTAATTATTCCAGCATTACAGTGCTAGTTTATGAACTGAATTAGAGTGAATTCTAACCATGTTGCAAAGATGCTTGCTATGTCTTTTAGCAAGCTTATACAAAATAGAATATTAGTTACAGATGTTCCACTTTAATTGGAATTAGTATCACGCATTCCTTCAGATTAATTGAAATGGTATTGATTTCAAATTTAAATTAATAAGATTAGTTTCTGCTTAAGTATGAAAGTTTAAAATACTTATTCTAAAATTTCTTAATCATTTGATACATTTAACTTAACATGGAGTATAAATTATTTTAAAAATTTGATTTAGTCTAAGCAATACATATTGATTGGAATTCATTTATAATAATTATATATAAAATTTCTATCTTTAATTAAAATTTTTCATATGTTAGCAACCACGATCTCTGAAGTTATTGACCAATTGGATGTTATTGTAAAATATTCTGTTCAGAATGGAGATAGGGCAGGTTATTTTGCTGCATTGTATAAAAAAGTAACGGTGGCCGTTTCAGAAAAGATTAAACTCAATTATTTTGACGACAATAAGCGAATGGAAATGCTTGATGTTATTTTTGCAAATCGATATTTGGAAGCTTATCAACAATATAAAAGCAATATATCCTGTTCGGCTTCCTGGCAACTTGCCTTTGATGAAACACATTCCTGGAAGCCTATGGTGATACACCATTTGATTGCTGGGATGAATGCACATATCGGACTGGATCTTGGTGTCGCTGCAGCTGCTATTGCTCCTGGCAATCAGATTCAAAATATACAAAATGATTTTAATAAGATAAATAGTATATTGAATGAGCTGATCCATGATGTTAAATCAGATTTATTTGATATGTGGCCACTTAGTAAATTCATCACAGAATTAAAAGTTGATCACCTGCAGAATACGATCGCCGGTTTTTCAATGTTGATCGCTCGCGATGCAGCGTGGAGTGTTGCAGTCGACATTGCTGCCATAGAGACAGATGCCGCAAGGGAATCGTATATTATTGAACGAGATAAGAAAGTTGCGACATTTGGAACAAAATTACAAAAGCCAGGATTTTATATTAGCACTTTGATGTATATATTCAGGTTTTTTGAATTTGGCACTATAGAAAGTAAGATAAAAAAATTGGATGACTAATTTTTGAGTGACTAACAAAGTAGCAGAAGTAAATATTAAATCAGGAATAATTAAGCTTATATATTTTTCAAAAATAATGTTCGTCGGTAATATCCTCAAAAATTGTGGATACCATTTTTAATAACTTTTAATATATTTTGAGAGAATCTTTTATAATCTTGCTTCCCTAAGGATTTCACTGTATTCTCTGGCAATATCAGCTATTTTATCAGCTTTATCCAGGCCGTTTATAATTTTACGTGCATTTACATAATCAGCGGTATTGTCGAAAAAGTAATTCGACAGTTTTTTTCCTGTAAACCAACCATCTGTCATTCCTTGCATTGCAATATGATATGCTAAGGCTGGATCTTTAGCGCGTTCTGGTTCATTTATAAGATCAACACCTGTAAGTTTTTTTGCTTTGGCATAATTCTTTCTGCCGGTTATTTGCACGTAACCGCGACCATGAAATAAAGCTCCATCACCGGGTTTTGTATTGCCTAGCATTTTTCCAACCCGGGTTTGTGGATTGTAAAGTTTATTAAAATATGCTTCACCACCTCGTTCGTCAATGGGTCTCATAGTATGTGCAGTTTCCCATTTGAAAGTAGCCATGCAATAAGCCAGCTTCCTTCGGTCGGTTTCAGAATCCGTAAACCTTACATCGCTTTTGATATGGTCAAATATAAAGCTAAAGGCTTCCACCAGATTGTTTGTTAAAGGCCCAAATCGGCTTACATAACCATCTAGTAATTTTTTTCGATTAAAGATTAGCATAAATTTGTTTTTATGTTTGTCCAAATAAATACGAATCTTAAAGATACGTCAATCTATTTTGATTCTAATGTCTTAAATAATAGACTTTGTGCTAATTAATGTTTATTTATTTTTTTAAATTGATTTTTCACAGAACCTGGATTGCGAAGTAAAATGGAGGATATCAAAGAAAGATCATTTGTTTTAGTACAGAGTTTAACAAATAAATCATTTTCCTCTTCACTCCAAAATTCATATGCACGGGGATGTGCTTTTCGGGTAGTGAGAATGTAATCATTATCTATGACATCATCTGGCCTGGAAATTGGAATTCCTTGTATAAGCTTTTTATAGGATTCGATTTCGGTTTCAGATAAATCATTTTTAATTGGATCATTAAAATAATTTATGGCTGATATTTCAGAGCTAGTGCCAACTTCTACCTGATTCCGTTTAAAGTAATTTTGAAGTATGGGACCGATGATTTTATAGTTTGTTTTGCCTTTTAGAATGCCATAAAAACTTAATTGCTTTAATGCATCTGGCATCAAGTCTCGTTCTGAACCAAGTAATGCCTTACCCAGGATTGTATGTGAAATGCGGACAGGATAATTTTTTAGTTCCTGAATATATTCATTGATTTTTTCATCCTGAATAAAAGCATCTAACTTGTTTTTTATTTCCTCACCAATTACTTTGGAATGCTCTTGTAGTATTTTTTCAAATCGATGGCCATATTTGCTATACTTAATATTTGACATACCGCTTATGACCATCATCTCTAATCGATTTGTAGGTAATAAATCTGCCATTTCCAATAAGGTACTGTCATGAAATATGATATAGGGTGGTAATCCTTCTTCGGTAGCAATTTTTTTGCGCAATTGCCTAAGCACTTCAAATATATTTGATTTCGGAATTTCCTTTTCTGTTGAAATATTTGACTTTTCACGAAATGATTTTGGCAATACACTTGTTAAATCAACCTTAAAATTGCCCATGACTACTTTTTTACCAAATTCGCTCACCTTCAAGGAAAATCCTTCATCATATGCCATTTCGAAAACACCTATTTGTAATAATTGAAGTATATAGGATTGCCATACATCAAATGAAAGTTCGCGACCAGCACCATGCGTTTTTAATTTGTCAAATCCTTTTTCTAAAATTTCGGCATTGAGAGAACCTCTTAAAATATCAACTAACATTTTAATACCAATAGATTCATTTGCACGGAGTAATGCGGAAATAGCCTTTTGTGCAATTAGGCTACCATCTATGTAGGTCGGTGGATTTTTACAAACATCACAGGAATTACAATTCTGCTCATAGTTTTCACCAAAGTAACTTAGCAATATTCTTCTTCTACATACCCGGGCTTCTGCAAACTGTTGCATCCGTTTGAGCTTTTCAAGATTGAGTTCTGCTTGTCCACTTTCCGCAGCAAATTTATTCAATAGGATGAGATCTTTTATGTTGTAATAGAGGATTGTTTTTGCAGGTGCTCCGTCCCGTCCAGCCCTTCCTATTTCCTGATAATATCCTTCAATATTTTTAGGTAAATTGTAATGGATGATCCAGCGGACATTTGATTTGTCTATGCCCATTCCAAATGCGATGGTGGCACAAATTATTTTTAAATCATCAAAAATAAAATTTTCCTGAACCTTAGAGCGATCAGCGCTTGTCATTCCAGCATGATAAAAAGCGGATGGAATTCCTTGGGCATTTAAAATGGAAGAAAGTGTTTCCGTTCCTTTTCTTGATAAGCAATAAATGATACCACTTTGATCTTTGTGTTCTTTTATAAAGGCAATAATCTCTTCATTTTTATCCCGTTCTTTAATATTACTTCTAACAGAAAGATGAAAATTTGCACGATCAAATGAAGAGACAAATAGTTGTGGGTCGTTTAATGCTAATTGAACAATGATATCTTTTCGGGTAGTTTTATCTGCAGTAGCAGTTAATGCAATGACAGGTATTTCAGGAAATTGGAGTCGAAGATTTTTTAATAGGGCATATTCAGGTCTAAAATCATGGCCCCATTGTGAAATGCAATGTGCTTCATCAATCGCAATTAATGAAATTGGAAGTCTTTTAAGCATACTTCCAGATAAAGATAAAGCCTTTTCAGGAGAGATGTAAAGCAATTTAATTTGATTTGCAAAACACCTTTCTGTAATTTCAAATTCTTCATTTGGCGAGAGACTACTATTGATAAATTCTGCGGTAACTCCATTTGCTTTTAAAGATTCTACCTGATCTTTCATTAAAGCAATTAATGGCGAAATGACTAAGGTGATTCCTTCTTTTAGCAGTGCAGGAATTTGAAAACAAATGGATTTACCACCTCCTGTTGGCATTAATACCAATACATCTTTGTTTGAAATTACGGCATCAATAATTTGTTCCTGGCCTGGTCTGAATTCAGAATAGCCAAAGTATTGCTTAAGCAATTGGTGTTTCTGTAGCATGTGTCTTATAGTGTTCGTGTTATATGGGTAAAATTACAAAAATTATTTTTTCATTTAATATTTATTAAAATATGTTTGTTTATTTTTAATTTTTATCTTTGTCCTTGAATGACATATGTTTACATATTAATTTTGTTTCTTATATGCCTAAATTACTTGTTACTGGATCGTCTGGATTAATTGGTTCTGAAGTGGTGCGTTATTTCGATCAAATGGCTTGGAATATAGTTGGTATTGATAATAATATGCGGGCTGATTTTTTTGGTCCCAAAGGGGATACCAGGTGGAACCAAAAACAACTTCAAGATTCTTGCAAGCATTTTAGGCATGTGGAATTAGACGTGAGAAATAGAGTAGAAGTCTTGCGAACTGTTGCAGAAATTAAACCAGATTTTATAGTTCATACTGCCGCACAACCTAGCCATGATTTAGCAGCTACCAGAGTTTTTGATGATTTTGATGTGAATGCAGGGGGCACTTTAAATCTGTTGGAAGCTTGTAGAATTTCTTGTCCGGAGTCACCTTTTGTTCATTTGTCTACGAATAAAGTCTATGGAGATGCTCCAAATTTATTGAGATTGAATGAATTGGAAACCCGGTGGGATTTTGCAGATGAAGAATATGTAAATGGTATTCCTGAATCATTCACCATAGACCAGTCAAAACATTCGCTTTTTGGAGCTTCTAAATTAGCTGCAGATATTTTAGTGCAAGAGTATGGCCGTTATTTTAATATGCCTACCTGTGCATTAAGAGGGGGTTGCCTTACAGGCCCAAATCATTCAGGGGTTGAGTTGCATGGTTTCTTAAGTTATTTGATAAAAGTAAACTTAACAGGAGCTGAATATACAATTTTTGGCTATCAGGGAAAGCAAGTACGAGATAATATTCACGCATTAGATGTGGTTCGCTTTATCGAGCAATTTTTTGCAAACCCAAGAGTTGGAGAAGTTTATAATATTGGTGGAGGAAGAAAAAATGCCTGCTCTATTTTAGAAGCCTTTGAAATCGTGTCTGCTATTTCTGGTAAGAAAATGAATTTCAAATACCAGGATAAAAATAGAGAAGGCGATCATATTTGTTATATTTCCGATTTGAGAAAAATGAAAGCGCACTATCCTTCCTGGAGTATTTCTAAATCTCTAGAAGATATAAATCAAGAGATCGTTTTATCATGGAAAAACAGAATGCATTGAACGTTCAGGAACCATCTAAAAAATTATGGTATATTTCCTGGATGATCCCACCTTCTCAAGGTGGTAGTTCTTATATCACCCATCAGCTTGCAAAAAATTTTGAATCACAAGAAATCGTAGTCCTTGGTGGTAGTAGAAAATTGTTTCAAGGATCAAAGTTTTATGATGGAGTATTGTATCATTATTTTTTTACAGAGTTAAACTGGAAAGGTCATGGAGATCGTTTTTTCTTTTTGCCACGATTATTAATATTTCCAATTTTTGTATTGAATCTATTTAAATTAGCAAAAACAGAAAAGCCTGTTGCAATCCTAACAAGTTTTCCAGATGCTTTTTTTTTATTTGCATCCTGGTTAGTTGCCAGATTTTTTAAAATTAAATTATTTTCATATTTTCATAATACATATGTAGATAATAGACATGGTTTTTCCAAATGGATCGCTGAAAAAATTCAAGCCAAAGTATTTAGTGATTCTAGTTTGATTTTTGTGATGAGTGATGGGATGAAGGATTATTATAAACTACAATATCCAGAGTATGCTCAGAAAATAGCAACACTTCCACACACATTTGATGTCTATCCTAAAGATCCTGAATCAAAGGTAAATTTTAAATCTGCTCCACCATTTAGATTGATTTTAATTGGAACCTTTAATAATTCAAATATAGAAGCTACCGGTCGATTGTTGAAACTCCTTTCAAAGAATCGAAATACCTATTTGGTTGATATTTTTACTTCGACGAATAAAAATATTTTAAAACTGAAATGGGGATTGGATCTTGATGCATTAGGCATAAATCACAGGGGTTTTGTAAAGCAAGAAAATGTAAATGCTTTATTTGAAAATTATGATGTTTGTTTGTTGACGCATGGATTTACCGGGGAATATACAGAGGTTGAATATCAAACGATCTTCCCAACCCGAACGATTCCACTGTTGCTCTCAGGCAAACCTATACTTGCACATTCTCCACTAAATTCTTTTCTGACAAATTTTATTCAAAAATTCGATTGCGCAGAATTGGTTACAGAACCTTCAGAATTATCGCTGCTAAATGGCTTGCTTCGCGTTACTGAAGATTCTGCGCGTAAACATCAATTGATTTTAAATGCAAAAGTAGCGGCTCATTCTTTTTACGGACCCACAGTTGCTAAAAATTTAAAGAAGTTACTTGGATTGGCAACCTGAATATCATTACTTTTTGAATGTAGCGCATTCCATATCTTGATTCCTCATGTTATAGTTTTTATTTAAATTCATTTTTATAATTTCTAAATCTAAGGCAGCATTAAATTGAAATTTACATTTGAATTATTTTTTGAGATCCGGTTATTCTAATTTTAAAAACCGATATTATGTTGCGGCATACTTCTAAATAATCTAAGTATCTTTGCAATCTTGTATGATGGATCATGAGTGAAGTGTCGCAAACTAGTAAAAGGGCTTTAACCTTTATCTTTTTAGCTGTTTTAATTGATATTATTGGTTTAGGAATCATTATTCCCGTGTTGCCTCAATTAATTCAAGAGTTGTCTGGTAAAGGTCTGAGCGAATCTAGTAAAATTGCAGGTTGGATGGGTTCATCCTTTTCACTTATGCTGTTCCTATTTGCACCAATAATGGGAGGCTTAAGTGATCGATACGGTCGAAGACCGGTATTATTGTTTTCATTATTTGGATTTGGCTTAGATTATTTGCTTCAAGGATTTGCACCTTCTATAGCTTGGTTATTTGTAGGACGGATTTTTGCTGGTATTACCGGATCTTCTTTTTCAGCCGCAGGTTCCTATATTGCAGATGTTAGTACTCCTGAGAAAAAAGCACAGAACTTCGGGTTGATCGGTGCAGCATTTGGTCTCGGATTTATTATTGGTCCAGCAATTGGTGCAATTTTAGGTAATTATGGACTTCGTGTGCCTTTTTTTGGCTCTGCTTTTTTAGCATTATGTAATTTATGTTTTGGATATTTTGTATTACCGGAATCTCTTAAAATCGAAAATCGAAGAAAATTTGATTTTAAAAGAGCAAATCCGATAGGTACATTAAAAGTATTATTTAGCTATCCCATTTTGAGAAGTTTTATTTTTACTTTATTTTTGGTATATATTGCACATTATGCATTACAAAGTACCTGGTCTTTTTATGGTATGGAAAAGTTTAAATGGGATGCTAAAATGATTGGCATATCACTATCTGTAGTTGGTTTAATGGCTGCTATTGTGCAAGGTGGATTGAGTCGGATTTTAATTCCAAGCTTAGGAAATAAGCGAGCCATTTTTTTAGGATTGTTCATTGCTATGCTTGGATATATGGCATTTGCCTTTGCACCTGCAAGCTGGGCTATGTTTGCAATTATAATACCTTTTTCATTTAGCGGATTAGCAGGTCCAGCGGTTCAAGGTTTGGTTTCTAATCAAGTTCCACAAAATGCACAAGGAGAATTGCAGGGAGGCATGATGGGCTTAATGAGTGTCACTGCGATTATTGGCCCTCTATTAATGACAAATCTTTTTAGTTTTTTTACAAATCATTCTAATCCGATATATTTTCCAGGAGCTCCTTTTTTTGTAGCGAGTATATTAGTATTGATTGGTATCCTTTTTATTTTGAAACCATTATCTAAAATTCATACATAATTTAAATTTCGATATGCGAAAATTATTATTTGTTTGCCTGATTCATTGTATTGGTAATTATTTGTTGGCGCAACCTGTAGATGATTTTATTCCTTGCCATCATGCTTTGCAACATTCTTTAAGTAGATCTAAACCTACCGCATTGGAGTTGGCTCAAATCGAAAATTCTAATAAAAGAAGCGATAGTATAGATATCTTAAATTATGCGATTGATATAGATATCAGTAATTATGTTGGAAAGTATATTAAAGCCATTACGACCGTTCAGTTTAAGACGAATTTAGATCAGATTCAATGGATCCAATTAGATCTTAAACAGCTACAAGTAGATTCCATATTTTTTCGGGGTAATAAAATTCAGTTTGATTATTCAAATGATATCATTACGGCTTATTTTGGACTGGGTTTATCTAAAGATACCCAGGATGAATTAATTGTATATTATCAAGGGATACCAAGTAGAGATCCTGTTTGGGGAGGTTTTTATTTTGTCGATGATTATATCTATAATTTGGGAATTGGATTGTCAACGACGCCACCAAATTTTGGAAAAGTCTGGTTTCCATGTTTTGATAATTTTGTTGAACGAAGTACGTTTGATTATTTCGTTACCACAAGTCCTGACAAAAGAGCTTATTGTGTTGGCACCTTTATTTCTGAGGAGCTTTTAGGCACTGGTAAAATCAAACGACATTATAAAATGAGTACGCCAATTACAACGTATTTGTCATCCATTGCTGCTGCAAATTATGCAGTTGCTAAAAGTGAACATCAAGGAATTAATGGAAAAATACCAATTGAATTAATTTCAAAACCTGCCGACCTCAATAAAATGGTAGGCCATTTTGGAAAAATTGGAACAGCAATAGATGCTTTTGAATATTGGTTTGGTCAATATCGATTTGAAAGAGTAGGATTCATAGCTACAACACAAGGGGCTATGGAACATCCAACAAATGTTGCCTATCCTATTAGTACAATTCAAAATGGGACCTTAATTCAAAATGAAAAATTATATGCACATGAATATGGTCATCATTGGTGGGGTGATATTACAACTATGGATGATGCAAAAGATATGTGGATAAAAGAAGGGAATGCGGAATATAGTAGTCATTTATTTATTGAAAAAGCTTATGGCAAAGAAGAATTTATTAAAACGGTTAAAGCCAATTTATCAAATATTATATTCAATGCGCATATAAATGATGGTGCTTATTTGGCTTTGTCGCCGATGCCTTATGAAAGAACGTACGGTACGCATACCTACCGTAAAGGGGCGGCTATGGTGCATAATATGAGAGCCTATTTAGGAGATGAACGTTATAGAAATGTTTGTACCATGATCTTTGATAGTTTGAATGGTAAATCGTTGGATGCTTATGAATTTCGTGATTTTTTAAATCGCAATAGTGGTGTGAATATGACATCTTACTTCGACGATTTTATTTTTAATCCGGGGTATTGTACTTTTTTTATAGACTCTTCTAAAGTTTATGATATGAATGGCCAGCATTATGCGTATGTACAATTTAAACAGAAAGCACATCATGCAGCACATTTATACACCGATGTACCAGTATCTATTACAATGTATGATAAAAATTTAGTTCGTTCGGTTATTAGGCAAAAGCTAAGTGGGGAATCTTCTTCAATGAATATCTTATTACCGCATGATTATACGCCTGTTGTCTTTATCGTAAACGAAAACCAGGATTTGAATTTAGCAAGTTTGCAAAGTAATGCAATACTTCGCAATACAGGCACACCGGATCTTCCATATACGGGAATGGTCTGTGACGTCAATATAATTACAGATAGTAATTATGTCAATATCGTACATCATTTGGTTGCGCCAGACGTCCAAGCAATGGAAGCAAATATTGATAAAATTTCAGGTAATCATTTTTGGCAAGTTAGTATGGTGCAACATGGTGAATTTGAAATGGATGCAAGAATTGAATATAATGGTATAGATTCATTAAGTATTGATCGGGATATTTTATACAAATCGGAGGATAGCCTTTTATTGGTTTACCGAAAAGATTGGTCTGAGCCTTGGAGAGAATATGATAATTATAATAAATTGATTGTAAATCCAACAGATAGAAAAGGATTTGTAAGAATTCCAAAATTAATTTCCGGCGATTATGCTTTAGCCCATGGATATCATATTTCAGTTGCGAATCGGGAAATTAATAAGGGAGATTTTATGTTGTTTCCAAATCCAGTAAATAATGCCTTACATATAAAAGGAGACGCTGTAGATAAATTAAAATCCTTAGAAATTATTGACCTTTCTGGTAAAACAGTAATGTCATGTCCTTTCCATGTTGAAGTGAATTTGACTTCTTTAAATGCAGGACATTATAGTCTTGTCGGATTAAACCATAGAGGAGAAGTTATCCTTCAAAATAGTTTTGTAAAAAATTAGAATCGAGTATTCTGAAGTAAAAACAAATTCAAGCTTTGGAATTCTTAGAAATATACCTTCAACAAGATTCTAAATCGTTGATAAATTGTAGCTGGCATATTGCATAAAGCAGCATAATGGAAGAAGTGAATATGCTTAAATTGTTTTAATTTTGGAAACCTTTGTAATGGTTTTACCAACTATTTTGGTGTATATACTAAATACTTTAAAATTTGATGGAAAAGCATAATAGCCATTTACGGACTTTATTTTATACCGTAATAAACGATAATAAGATTACAGTTTAATTGCAATTCCGGTATTGAAATTGGACGAGATAAATCGATCGCCATTAGGACCAAAACCAATTTCTCCTAACATTTTTGTTAATTCAAAATCAGTATAGATCTGCACAAATTTACTGAGACTATGTTGAAAGCGAAGTCCGATATTTAAATTTGCAAAAGAATTTGTTCCGAAATTTCCGCCATCCAGCAAGCCTTGATTTGAAATATCCCGGACTCTACTTGCTAATAATGATTGGTCATTTCCAAATGTTAAACTAAGATTATTTCTTCCGGATATATTTTTGAATGTATCCAGTTGAAAATTATTTTTTAATGAAGCAGAAATCGATAAGCCAGCTTTTATACCAATACTCCAGTTTCGGGATTGAATCAAGCTGCGGTGAAGCAATATGGGTAAGGAAATAAATTGAGCTTCTATTTTGCTAAATAAGATTTTATAATAACCAAATTCAAAACTTCCAAGCGTTTCTGATATATTTGGGCTATACGTTATTTTTTGATATACAATTCCACTTTCAATCATCCATTTATTAGATCGCACACTCATGCTGATTGCAGATTGAAAGCCAGGTTTTAATTGATATTGATAAGCAGCACCGTTATCAAAAAAAGATGGGGATTGAATAGTATTTAAGAGGAGACCAGAATGAACATTTAAATAGATAGATTTTCCATTTGAAGATTTTATAATTTTTTCTGGTGTTTCTATAGTTTGTGGAAGATCATTTAAATTATTTTCAACATTTTGAAATTCGACTGGTCCATTTAATATGATAATGGGTTCCAGATTTATGTTTTCCTGGTTTAAAGATGTTAGAGGGGAAACTTCATTCCCTGTGTTTCTGTCTGAAATATTGAGGCCGTTAACTTTTTCCTTTGATATCGTAGTTGGTGAAATCGTTTCAGTTGCAGAATTATATGTTGAAGCAACCGAATTTACGCCACTTTGAAGGATTGGTTTTTCAAGTTTTTTTGAGTGTTTGAATTCAACCGGACTTTGGTTTTTCTTTATTTTTTTACGATCAAAACCTTTATTTGCAGGGTGTGAATCATTATTTACAATACTAGAATTATCAACAGAAAAATCCTGTTGTTTTGATTTTGAAAGATAAACATTAGATTCAGTATGAAGCTTTTGATTTAAGGTAGTTGCGACCGCTGACTTTAAATTTGAAGTTTGATTGTGCGGTGGAAGGATGTTCGTAATGCCAACATTATCTAAAGTCCACAATAATAATAATACCAATATAGATTCTATGACACGAGCTTGAATAATTTTACGTTGTCTTTCTTGCTGGCGCATTCTTTTAGCCACAAACTGTTCCCATTGAATTTCTTTTGAATCTACGGATGCATTGTGAAGTGCTTGTTTGATTTTTTGATCAAAATCTAAATCAGATTCTGCTTCTTTTACTTTTTGTTGCATAAAACTCCAATCAGGGTCTTTTTGTACAGAAAAAGACGCAAGTTGCTCTTTAATTTTTTGATCGAAGGGATGTTCAGATTTTGCCATGTAATAATTCCTTTAGTTTCGTTCTCGCCTTTACCAGATTTGATCTGGACGTGCTTTCTGTAATGCCTAATGTATCTGCGATTTCTTTATGCGAATATCCTTCTATTGCAAACATGTTAAAAACGGATCGGTAAATCGGTGGTAATTTTTGGATCGCTTTCATGATTTCTTCAGCTGCCATGGAATCAATAGGATTGCCTTTTGAATATACAAGGGTCCGGGCATCATCCAGGTCAGAGGTTGTTCGTCGGGATTCTTTTCTATAAAAATCGATGGCAGTATTTACCATAACTCTTCGAATCCAGGCTTGTAAAAGAGAGCCCGGTTCGTAGGATTTGATATTCATAAAAACCTTTAAAAAGCCTTCATGCAAGATGTCAAATGCATCGTCAGAACTATTTGAATATCTCAAACAAACGGCCATCATATTTCTATAATTGTCTTCATAGATTTTTTGCTGAGCCCAAGCCTGCCGATCGATACATGCATGTATCAGTTCTTGTTCGGTGGGCTGTAAAGGGATTGCAATTTGCATATTAAATCTGCTCTATAAGTGAAACGTTTAATTTATTAAAACGCTGCTTTTCAAGTGTTAATTCCATCTAAAGTAATAAATTTTGGTGGATTTGTAAAATTAAATATATAAATATCTGACAATTAACTAATTATTTTTAAGATTTCTCCTAAAGACTAAACCTGCTCGGATTACATTTGTTGTAAATTTTAGAAAGTATACCGTGCAATCTTTTCAAATCATCAGCTTCAAAGATCCTGTATTAGCAGCTAGGTTAATTACTCTAGGGATTTACCCAGGTAAAACCTTGAAGATCATTCGCAAAGCCATGTTTGGAGGTGCCTATTATATAGAAGTTGATCAATGCCACTTTGCACTAAGGGAAAATGAAATTCAACAAATGGAATTAAGAGCTACGGAGAATGAGGTTGAAGAATAATAAGGTTGGTATTGTAGGGAATCCAAATAGTGGCAAAACAAGTATTTTTAATTTGCTTACTGGATTGCATCAAAAAGTTGGTAATTATCCTGGTGTAACCGTGGACTCCATGATGGGAAAAATAACCCATAAAGACGGAAGTGTAACGGAGTTAATTGATTTTCCTGGTGCCTACAGTTTGCATTCAAATACACATGATGAATTTGTACTCACCAAAGCATTAATTGATTTAAAAGACCCCCACCATCCAGATGCAATTATTTATGTAGCAGATATTTTATTGCTTGAAAAACAATTGTTGCTATTAACACAAATTATAGATCTTGAATTTCCTGTAATTGTTTGTCTTAGTAACTGCGATTTGGCAGAACAATCCTTGATTGATAAATGGACCTTAATCCTTGAACAAAAACTAAAATGTCCAATTATTCCAGTAAGTTCCAAATCACATCTTAATCTGAATATCTTAAAGGATCGGTTGCAAACAATTATACAATTTTCACATATCTACTTATCTAAGAAAAATTTATATACCATTCCAACGCAAGAAATTGAAAAATTGAAGGAGGATATTGGTTTTAAAAATAAATATCATCATTTGCTTTGGAAGCATTATGGGCATAAAATACAATCTTCACAAATTGAAGAATATTTTGGGAAAGAACATTCTTTGCGATTGCAGGTAGAAGAAACCATGGATCGATATGGATTAATTGATACGTGGGTATCTTCTGTAAAAATTAATTTAAAAGTTAAATCTAATGCGATCACAAATAAAATGGACCATTATTTAACGCAACCAATACTTGGCGTTAGTATTTTTATTTTTTTAATGTTCTTTATTTTTCAGGCTATTTTTTCATGGGCACAATATCCTATGGATTGGATCGAAACAGGATTTTCTTGGTTTCAACAATTTCTAGTAAATATTTTAGAGCCTGGTTGGTTTTCAGATTTAATTTTAAAAGGTTTAATTCCTGGTCTTCGAGGCGTATTAGTTTTTGTACCTCAAATCGCATTATTATTTTTCCTTATTGGCTGGATGGAGGAGTTGGGGTATATGGCTCGAGTAGTTTATTTGTTTGATCATTTACTTAAGAAAGTAGGTTTGAATGGTCGGTCATTAATTGGATTAATCAGTGGCGGTGCCTGTGCAATACCTGCCATCATGTCTACCAGAAATATCAACAATCATCGGGATCGCCTGGTCACGATGTTTGTCATTCCTTTAATTCCTTGTTCCGCAAGAATTCCTGTATATACTGCACTCATTGGGTTTGTGGTACCTTATAAAGAACTATTCGGCATCTTTAATAGCCAGGGAATTGCATTTATGGCATTATATTCCTTAGGTATTTTAATGGCCTTGTTTACGGCAATGATTGTAAGTTATTTTATCAAATCAGATGAATTGAGTTTACTCGCATTGCAGCTTCCAGATTATCGAGTCCCGCAAATGCGTCAAGTGATTACTGTAGTATTTGATAAAGTAAAAACTTTTGTATTGCAAGCAGGAAAAATCATTTTACTTATCAGCTTAATATTATGGTTTATGTCCAGTTTTTCATGGAGTGGAGAAATGGAAAGGGTAGAAGCAAAGGTTTTCATGGAAGCCTCTCATAAATCTTTAGATTCTGTTGAAACACTTTCATTAATGGAAGCTGAAAAACTTGAAAATTCATTTGCCGGGAAGATTGGAAAATTTATTGAACCTGTGGTAATACCACTGGGCTTTGATTGGAAAATTGCAATTGCTTTACTTACCTCCTTTGCGGCAAGAGAAGTATTTGTAGGTACCATGTCTACAATTTATAGCCTGGGATCTAATGATAGTGAAATTTTATTGCGAGATCGAATGGCTCTTGAAAAAAGACCAGATGGCAGTTTGTTTTTTGATAGAAAAACTTCTATTTCTTTAATTCTATTTTATGCATTTGCAATGCAATGTATGAGCACATTTGCTGTGATGTGGAGAGAAACTAAAACAAAACGCTGGCCTATAATTCAATTTATCTATATGGGAATCTTAGCTTATGTTGCTTCCTGGATAGCTTATCATTGGTTTTGATTTGTAGCTGGAGTAGCATTTGTATCAAAGGTTGGTTCTACTTTATAAACCATATATTCAGTATCTCCTCGAATTGAAATTTTTAAATATTTCTGTTTATAATGAAGGGTTACTTTTTGTCCTGATTGGGAGGCTTTTTCAACTTGATCAGCAACCTTTCCATTGATTACTGAAAAATACCAGGTATTATCAGATGGTTGACCGTTTTTAGCTGCACTCCCAAAAAAACCAAAATTTAATTCACCTTCATAGGTTTTAAAAATATATCCTTTATGACTTACTTTCGTGACAAAACCAGTCCGGGTTCCTTCACTATAATTAGCGAATAGAATGAAAGCAAGAAATGATAATCCTAAAATCAAGACAATCCAGATGGTAATTTTTGTCCATTTCCACCATTTTTTTCCAACTTCCTTAACCGTTTCGATTGTTCCCATAAATTTGCTTTTGCTGCGAAAATAATTAAATTAGACCGTTTGGTCAAGCATTTCAATACATAAACATAGATTTGCATAAATTAATTCCGAAATACCTATAAATTGGATACAAACACTATCGTTGCTATAGCTACACCACCAGGATTTGGGGCATTAGGAGTGATTCGAATTTCCGGAATTGAAAGTATTGCAATTGCAACTAAACTATTTGATGGTAAAAAGCTTCAGGAACAATCCGGACAAACACTTCATTTTGGTAGGATTCGCAATATGAAGGGGGGAGCTTTTAGATGAAGTTTTAGTATCTGTATTTCGGACACCGCATTCATATACAGGAGAAGATGTAATTGAAATTTCTTGTCATGGATCACCTTTTATATTGCAAGAAATTCTTCAAACGCTAGTAGATGCGGGCGCAAAATTGGCAAAACCTGGAGAATTTACATTGCGTGCATTTTTAAATGGGAAGTTAGATTTGTCACAAGCAGAAGCAGTTGCAGATTTAATTGCTTCAGAATCAAAAGCAGCTCATGATATTGCATTGAATCAATTGAAAGGAGGGATAAAAAATCAAATTCAATTATTGCGTTTAGAGTTATTGAATTTTATTAGTTTAATTGAGTTGGAATTAGATTTTGGGGAAGAAGATGTGCAGTTTGCGGATCGATCCAAATTACGGAATTTACTTAAAGAGATATTGTTTGAAATTCAGAAGTTGAATGGCAGTTTTCATTTAGGAAATGCTGTCAAGAATGGAATTATAACGGTCATAGCTGGCAGACCAAATGCAGGAAAATCTACCTTATTAAATGCTTTATTAAATGAGGAACGCGCTATAGTTTCAGAAATAGCGGGTACAACAAGAGATACGATTGAAGAGAAACTCAATATTCAGGGTGTTTTATTTCGTTTGATAGATACAGCAGGAATTCGGGAGGCGCAAGATCAAATTGAAGCTCTGGGTGTGCAGCGCACGATGGAAAAAATTGCAGAATCATCTGTTTTAATTTATGTTTTTGACGTTATCAAAACTTCTAAAATTGAATTGCATCGGGATCTTCAATCTTTAATTAAACCAGGCCAGCCTTTTCTTGTTTTAGCAAATAAAATGGATTTAAATCCGACAATAGATTATGAAACTTTTACGGATATAAATTTGGATAAAGAAAACATCATTCCATGTTCTGCAAAGAATGCTATGAATATTGAATATTTGAAAAGTCGATTATATCAAGTTGCCATTGGAAATCAGTCTATAAGTACAGATTTAATTGTGGTGAATGCAAGACATCAGGGTGCATTAAATAAAGCAGCACAAAATCTTCAGGAAGCAATTTCAGGTATTGAAACGAATTTGCAAACAGATCTTTTGGCGCAATCTATTCGACAAGCATTATATAATTTATCCGAAATTAGTGGAGAAATTACAAACGATGAAATTTTAGGAAATATATTCGGTAAGTTCTGTATCGGAAAGTAATTTACTTTCTTTTGTTTGTTAAGTGCCTGTTTTTGTTGAGTTTCAGTACACTTTTCTTTCTCTTTTTTGTTGCCCAACTCTACTTTTTTACTTATATTTGTTGCCCAGTTGTTGCCCAATTGGCTATTTTGTTGCCCACATATCAGTTTGATGGAAGTCAGGCGAAATAATGCACCAAGTAGCACCACCCAGCAACATACTGCAACAAGTAGCAACAAATGAGTAGTACAATTAAACTTCCTAAATTCTGTAATCATTGTGGTAAGGCTTTTATAGCCCAAAAGACCACAACGAAGTATTGTGGCCATAAGTGCAACAGTGCAGCCTACAAGAAAACCAAACGAGAAGAAAAAGTAAACGCAGAATTTAAGAACCAACAAAGCAAAATTGTTTCCCCTTCTCCAGTAGTTGCTACTGAAACCCTATCCAATCCGATAGCAGGTAATCACACTAATTTAAGAGAGAAAGAATTTTTAAGCATACTGGAAGTTGCTACCCTATTGGGTGCAAGCAGATGGACCATTCAACGGATGATAAAAAGTAATCGTTTGCCAGTGGCAAAGCTGGGCAGTCGCACCATCATCAAAAGGGCTTCAATTGATAATTTATTTAACTGATAAGAAAATGAAAGTAACATTAAGACAACGGCTCAAAGGCGATAAAATAAGCCTTTATTTAGAGTACTACTCCAATGGCAAACGCCAATACGAGTATTTGAATTTGTACCTAACACCCGACCCCGAAAAAGGGAAGCTCACTAATGCAGTAAAAGAGGAGAATAAAAAGATATTGGCATTGGCTGAAACCATCCGCAGTAAAAGGCATTTGGAGATACAAAACAGCACTTATGATTTCCACGATAAGGAGAAGCTAAAAACGTACTTCATTATGTATATGGAGGCATTGGCTGAAAAGAGAAAAGACAGCAAAGGGAATTATGGCAATTGGGATAGCACCATCAAGCACTTGAAAAAGTATTGCCCAAGAGATATACAATTTAACCAAATCAATAAAGCCTTTGTTGATGGCTTCAGGGATTACCTATTGAAAGAAGCCAGTACCAAAACCAAAAAGGCAATTTCAACCAATACCAAATACAGCTACTTCAATAAGTTCAGAGCAGCACTCAAACAAGCTGTGAGGGATGGCATACTAAAAACCAACCCTGCCGAAATGGTAGAAGGCTTGCCACAAGGCGAACCAGTAAGAGAGTTTTTAACACTTGATGAATTAAAGACCTTAGCCAAAACCGAATGTAAAAACGAGTTGATGAAAAGGGCTTTTATTTTTGCTTGTCTGACTGGGTTACGTTTCAGCGATATTCAGAAATTGAAATGGAGTGAAATGCAACAATCAACAGAGTTAGGGCATTACATCCGTTTCGTACAGCAAAAAACAAAAGGATCTGAAACATTGCCCATATCTGATGAAGCCTACAATTTATTAGGAGAAAAAGGAAAGCCAACCGACCCGGTGTTTCCTGATTTGATTTACTCCGATAGTCGCAATGCTGATTTGTATAGATGGATGATAAAAGCAGGTATTGAAAAGCACATCACTTTCCACTGTGCAAGGCACACATACGCCACATTGCAGCTTACTTTAGGTACTGATATTTTCACAGTATCAAAGTTGCTTGGACACAGGCATTTAAAAACAACACAGATTTATGCTAATGTAATTGATGAAAAGAAAACAGTAGCAGCTAACAAAATAAATATTGGCTTATAATGGAAATAAAAATATTGAATAGCATTTTGTTCAAAGAACTTATGCCCTGGACTTTTGATGCCAAAGGCACAAAAGCCATCAACGAGAAAATAAAAAAGGTAGGCAGTAAAGAACCCACTACAGAAGCCGAGTTGGTGCAACAGCTTCAAATATTGTTGGCTGATTATTCCGACCTCTCCAAATGGCTTACAAAGCAAAATACAAAGGGTACAAGCACTTTGAAAAACCATTGCTACGCAATAGATTTTCCAGCTTACAGCGATGCAGTAAGCAAGTTTTATAATGCAGTTATCAGCCTTGAAACACTTCGTGTTTACAATGCTTTTAATGCCAAGATGCAGAAGTACAGCAAAAAGGTGGATATAGTGTATCATACCACCATTGCATTAAAGAACATCAAAGCACTTACAGTAAACACAGTTAAGGAGATTAAGGAAAGAGGATTTGAGGAAGCACCTACCGAGCAAAGCACCTTACCTCATTTTGTATTGCAGTTGTTAAGGCAGCACCTTACTATTTTATTTTTTGATATACAGGAATTGAGCAAAGACAGTATTGATAGCCCCACCAGTATTGAAGATTTTTATTTGTTGGATTTGAATTTACCAAAGGCATTAATACAAGAGTTGAAACCATTAACCCCTGCGGATATTGATTTCAAAGGACAAGAGGTATTAAACTTTGGCTTTAAAGATGATTTTGAAAAGTTGAAATCAGTAGTAAATCAATTGTGCCACCAAGTAGAATTTTTGAATGAAGATGTTACCAGTGCAGATGAATTGTTGAAAGTATTAATATCAAAAAGCATATTGCCCAATTCTGTGAAAATCCAAATCAATTGCGAAACCAAGAACTTTAGATACATCGTCAATAAATTCAAACCTTACTTTCATAATCTCACTTTAGCCAATATTGAAAAATCGCAATTGTTCTATTCTAAAATCGACAATCTAATTACTGCAAATAATCTTTCAGCAAGTAATAATAAGAACGCAGTTGAGCCGAAAGAAAAAGCAACTATTGATAAAATCTTCAAACAAATGCAATAAAAAACATTAAGATTATTATGAATAGTGATTAAGGGAATAACCCCTTAACCTTTGCCCCTACTGCATTGTAGAGTTTTGTTCCATCAATTTAAAAAATATAAAAAGATGGCAACAGAAAATTTAATTCTCGACAAGCTCACAGAAATTGCAAACAAATTAGATGAGCAAAACTTACTGCAAAAAACAGTATTAAACTTCAACGAGGCTTGCACATTCCTTGATGTAAGTCCTTCACATTTGTACAAACTTACAAGTACAAAGAGTATTCCCCATTTCTGTCCCCAGGGAAAGAAACTCTATTTCAAGCGTTCCGAGTTAGACGACTGGTTGCAGCGTAACCGTCAATCATCTACTGATGAAATTGATGCTATGGCTACCGAGTACATACTCAAGAACAAACGCAAATAGAATTTTTTAACCGATAAGAAAGAAAAGAAATGGCATCAAGTACCATATTTAAAAACTTTACTGTCCCGGTAGAAAAAAAATCTCTACTGCTGATAGGTAAAGACATTATTTCCGACAAGTACAAAACGGAAGTAGAAGAAATCCGCAATCTCATTGCACAAGGCAATAAGGAGGCAGCTAATGAAAAAAAGAAACAGTTATTAGCTTTTACGCCTTCGGCTGTATTCAGCGAAAAAAGGCAAATGCCTTTTCTTGAAATGTACAGTGGCTTTGTGCATTTAGATTTTGACAAACTAACACAGGAAGAGTTGCAAACTGCGTTTGCAATCATTAGTAAAATCTCCTACACATCACTTTGCTTCATCAGTCCAAGTGGCAACGGCTTAAAAGTATTTGTTGAGGTAAGCACCGAACTGGAACACCACGACATTGCTTATTTGCAAGTGCAGAAGTACTATGAAGATGCCACAGGATTAAAGGCAGACCCAAGCTGCAAAGATGTTACAAGGCTTTGTTTTATGAGCCACGACCCCAACGCATACCGAACCATCCAAAACGAGAAATTCATTGTGGCTTTGCCCCAATTCATTCAAGTACAACAATCGCAAACGCCTACGGCTATTGCTCCAGTTGTTCCAATAGAAACGGCAGAACCCGAAGACCTCAACATTACATTTTTATTCAATCAACAAATTCAATTCACAAACCAAAAAGCATCATACACCGATGGAAACAGAAATAATTATATTTATCTGCTTGCTTCTAATTGCAACAGAGTTGGTTTATCGCAATCCGATACTGAAATACTATGTACACAGCATTTTGATTTATCTGAAAGAGAAATTAAGACTGCCGTAAATAGTGCCTATTCACACCACACTCAAGAACACAAAAAATTTGAACCAAAGCAAAAAGCAACGGATCAAGAGGAAGCAAAGCCCGAAGAACAAATGCCTACTTTGCCCGATGCAGTGTTTGAAACAATACCAGAGTTTTTAAAACACATTACAGGAGTAGCCACCACCAAAGAAGAAAGGGATATTTTATTGTTAGGCTCATTGGTTACGTTAAGTGTGGCATTTCCTAAACTCATTGGTAAGTATGGCGATAATCCAGTAAATACAAACTTGTTCATTTTCATTTCTGCCAAAGCATCAGCAGGGAAAGGCATTTTAATTCATTGCCGAAAATTGGTTGAACCCATACACTTAGCACTAAGAAACCAAGCCAAGATAATGAAGCAACAGTTTGAGGTGGATATGCAAGAGTACAACGCAAACAAGGGTAAAGATGCCAACACCGAAAAGCCACAGAAACCACCTCAAAAAATGTTGTTCATTCCTGCCAATAACAGTGCAACTGGCTTTTTAGAAATATTGGGCGATAGCGACAAAAGAGGGCTTATTTTTGAAACAGAGGGTGATACCCTTGCCAAAGCATTTAAAAGCGATTACGGAGACTTTAGCGATGGTTTTCGCAATGCTTTTCAACACGAACCTATCTCATACTATCGCAGAACAGACAAGGAATATGTTGAAATTGACAGACCTTGTTTATCAGCTTTACTTTCAGGTACACCCAAGCAAATTACAACCCTCATTCCCAATGCTGAAAATGGTTTATTCAGCCGTTTTATGTTCTATGTAATGAATATGAAATTGATTTGGAAAGATGTATTTGCCTCTAAAACAGAAAACGGTTTAGATGTGCATTTTGAAAAGCTGGGCAATGAGTTTTTCAGTTTGTACCAAACTTTACAAGCCAACCCCGATGTACACTTTTCTTTGACCCCATCACAGCAATTGCAATTCAATCAATTCTTTGAGAAAATGCAAACCCTGTATGTCAATATCCAAGAAGAAGAGATTATCAGTTCAGTAAGGCGTTTGGGCTTAATTGCCTACCGTATAATGATGATTTTTTCAGCACTCCGAATTATGGAAGATGGAAACATAGAACAGACCATTTATTGTAACGATACCGACTTTCAAAATACGTTGGATATGATTACTATATTGGTAAAGCACAGCAGTTATGTGTATTCTCAAATAGCCCAGGAAACATACAAGCCAAAACCAAAGCACAAGAAAGAGCAGTTTTTAGAAAACCTGCCTTACCACTTCAACCGCCAAACCTATGTAGCCACAGCCCTAAGTTTGGGCATTACCGACAAGTCAGCACAGCGTTACATCAAGGAGTTTAAAGATGCTGATATTATCCAGTACGATGGTCACGACCAGTACACCAACCCCAACGCCAAAAATCCTCAATAGTTCTACTTTGAGGATTTAAGGATATGAGGAAGCGTAGTCCGCTTTTCCTTAAATCCTCATTTCCCCATTTGCTCAATAGTTTTTCACTTTGCTAAGTTATTTGGTTTTGTTTTCTTATATTTGCCAATATTTGTCAAGACAATATTATTATAATGGCAACACAGTTTGGTGAACGTATAAGAGAACTAAGAACGAAGCAAAATATGTTGCTGCGGCAGCTTGCTTCCCAGTTGGATGTGGACACTTCTATTATTAGCAAAGTAGAACGAGGCGACAGGCAATTAAAGAAAGAGCAAATACCATTATTAGCCCAAATACTCAAAGCTGATGTAGAAGAATTGCAAACCCTTTGGCTTGCCGACCAATTGTATAATATGGTTCAAGGCGAACCAATGGCAGACGAAGCATTGAAATCAGTAACTAAAAAAATAAAGAAAGATAAATAAATGGCATCAAACTTTTTTACAAATCAGGGCGAAAATACTCTCTATAAAAAATTTGTAGGTGTGTTTGAGCATATGCAAAACATTGAGTACTTCAAATCGGTAATAGGTTATTTTAGAGCCTCTGGGTATTTTGCTATTCGCAAACATTTCCCTGCTGATTTAAAAGTAAAAATCATTGCAGGAATTAATGTTGACCCATTTATTGCATTAGCACAAAAGCAAGGTTTGTTATTCAACTCCAACGCTAAGGACACCAAACAAAGTTTTATTGAAAGCATACAAGATGATATTATAAATGCTAAGTATGGTAAGAACATTGAAGAAGGTATTTTACAATTGATAGATGATATTGCTTCGGGCAGAATAGAAATAAGGGCACACAATTCAAAAAAGCTACATTCTAAATTTTATATTTTCCTTTCTCCAAATTTCAATGAGCATAACCCTAATGGTATGGTCATTATGGGTTCTTCCAATCTTTCTGCACAAGGTTTAGGCTTAGAAGATGTAGAACATAATTACGAAATGAATATTGAGTTGAGGGATTATGAAAATGTAATGTTTGCAGATACAGAGTTTGAAAAATTGTGGTTGCAAAGCACCCCAATACTTCCAGTAGATGCACCGGCATTAATTAAGAAAACGTATTTAGAAGCAACCCCTACACCCTTTGAGTTGTATGTAAAGTTTCTAATAGAATTTTTTGGTAAAAACATAGAGTACGACCCCGACAGTATCAGCGATATTCCACTGAAAAAGTTTAAAAAATTAAGCTATCAAGTTGATGCAGTAAATCAAGGGTATGAATTATTGCTTAAATACAATGGTTTCTTTTTAGCTGATGTAGTTGGTACTGGTAAAACAGTTATGGCAGCTTTGTTGGCAAAGAAATTCATTATCAATAATGGTCCTAAAACTAAAGTGTTGGTAGTATATCCGCCTACTTTGGAAAAGAACTGGAAAAGCACCTTTAAAGAATTTAGAATTGACGAGAAATGCCATTTTATTGCCAACGGCAGTTTGAATAAAATTGTGGAGGGCGACCACAATTACAGCGATAAAGAACGCTACGATTTAATATTAGTGGATGAAGCCCATAAATTCCGTAACCATAGAAGCCAACAGTTTCAAAACTTGCAAATCATTTGTAAGAGTGGCAGAGAAAATATAGGAAACATTGAAGGCTTTGAAAAAAGAGTAGTATTAATTTCTGCAACACCATTAAACAATAAACCCGAAGATATTTATTACCTCATTTCATTATTTCAAGACATTAGAAATAGTGGTTTGAGTGAACCCAATTTGCAAAAATATTTTTACCCTCATATTGTACGATACAAAACACTCATTCAGCAAACCCCATTAGACTTAAACGCTATACAGGAAATTTTTACGGATATAAGGGATAAAGTTATAAAGGACATTACCATCCGCAGAACAAGAACAGATTTAAGGCGTAATGAACGTTATGCAAAAGACTTAATAGAACAGGGCATTATATTTCCAAAAGTTGCTGATCCTTTTGCAAATCAATATCAGTTATCACACCAGTTGGCAGAATTATTTATTGATACAGCCAACGCTATTATTGATAAAAACCGAGTTGATTTTTTCCGCTATCAAGCTATTGCCTATTTAACGGATGAAGCCAATGCCGGTACTTATCAGAATGCACAAACCATTTCAAGGTCATTAGCATTCATTATGCAAACCCAGTTAATTAAGAGGCTGGAAAGCAGCTTTTATGCCTTTAAAAAATCACTAAGCAAGATTACTTCTTCAACCTTGCAAATGATAGAAATGTATGAAAGGGATAATGTTTTTATTGCACCAGATTTGGATATTACCGACTTGTTGAATAAGGGTTATACAGATGAAGAAATTGAAATTGAAATATTCAAAATTGATGACGATAAGCCCAAGAACAAAAAGTTCAAACAAACAGATTTCAAAAAGGGATTTATTGAAGGGCTGAAAAAAGACTATGAGCATCTTTCTATTTTAAACGAAAAATGGCAAGCCATTGAAGACCACAACGACCCTAAATGGAATGTGTTTATTGACTTGTTTAAAACAGAATATTTTGACAGCACTAAAAATGAATTGGGCAAACTGGTAATATTTACAGAAAGTGCCGATACCCTAAATTACCTTACTGATAGGCTCAAAAAAGAAACCAATTACAAGGTATTAAGCATTACTTCCGAAAATAGAAACAAAGAGTTTGAAACCATACGTGAAAACTTTGATGCCAACTATGAAGGAAATTTCAAACACGACTTTGATATAATACTCACTACCGATGTATTGGCAGAAGGTATCAACCTGCACAGGGCTAATGTAATTGTAAACTATGATACACCCTGGAACCCTACTAAATTAATTCAGCGTTTAGGGCGTATCAATCGAATTGGTTCAAAAGCACATTCTATTTACAATTATAATTTCTACCCTTCAGAGCAAGGCGATGATAGAATTAATTTAAGACAAAAATCATTAGCAAAACTGCAAAGTAGCCACAGCACTTTTGGAGAGGACAATAAGATTTATACACTGGATGAAATAATAGACCAGTTCCGAATGTTTGAGGAAAAAGAAGAGGATAAGGATATAAGGACAGAGTATTTAGAATGGCTTCGCAAGTTCAAAGAACAAAACGAAGAACATTTTACTGCTATTAAAAAAATGCCTTTAAAAATTCGCTGTATTCGTGATGGAGGTGGAAATGAACAAAGTATTGCATTTGTAAAAAATGGTGATTACAAAAACATTTACCTGCATACTCAAAATAAGTCTTACCCTTTGCCTTTTGAAAAAGCTGTAAAAGCATTTGAAGCCAAGAAAACGGAAGAGGGCATTTTACCAATTCCCGAAATCCATTACAAGCAAATCAATCATATTCTAAACCAGTTTGAAAAAGATATAACAACCCCTGAAATGGTAGGCGGTAAAGATGATACAAGCGATGTAAGAACGCAAACATCTGTAGTTAGATTAAGCAATTGGTTATCCGATACATTAAGCACAGAGGAAAGCAAGCAAGCTGCAATTAATTTATTGCCATTGCTTAAAAACGGTACGTATGCCAACCTTACAAACGAGGTTTACAAGCTGCGTAATGAACCCAATGCAAACAAGTTGGAATTAGAGCTTATTGCATTATCAAAAAAATACACTTCTAAAATAAAGCGTACAGTAAAAAAAGATGCTACGCCATTAGAACCGAAAATAATTATTTCAGAAACTTTTGTTTAATAATAGGAACTAACAATGACAATAACAGAAATACGACAATTGCTTGAAAGTCCTTATAATCAGAAGGAGTGGAAAGTATTTTTACAAAGCCATTTTACCAATGGCAAATTATTTGGCGATGCCCACAGTATAGAGTTAATGGATAAAACCATTAGTAAAAAATGTTACTCACTGGGCAATTACGAAGTAAACGAATATACCAAAATAGGCATCTTTGAAGTACAGTTAAATGATAATGTAAAACTTACCCGAAACCGTGTAGGATTAAGAAATCTGATTAAAAGCATAACGCAACAGGTAGCAGGTGCAATGGTGGTTTTTGTGCAAGGCGATAAATGGCGTTTTAGTTATATCAGCAAGCGTAAAGTAAAGAACAAAGAAACAGATACCATTGAAGATAAAGAAACAGCACCCAAGCGTTATACTTACTTATTTGGTAAAAACGAAAAGGCACTTACAGCAGCCATTCGCTTTGACAAGCTCATTCAAAAGCAACAAGGCAATATATTTCAATTCCTTACTTTAAATGATTTTGAAGAGGCATTCTCTGTAGAAAAATTAAGTAAAGATTTTTTCAACGAGTATAAAAAATCTTATGAGGATTTTGTAGAGTTTATTACTGGTAAACGGTATGTTAAAAAAGGCAACAAGTTTGTTGAAACAGTAATACACCCTGCAAATTTTCAGTTAAGAAATTTATTTGGTAATGATGAAAAGCAAGCCCGTGATTTTTGCAAACGAATGATGGGGCGTATTGTGTTTTTATATTTCATTCAAAAGAAAGGTTGGTTGGCAGTAGGACAAGGCAAAAAATGGGGGGAAGGCAATCAGGATTATTTGTTTGACTTATTCAAAAATTCCAAACACAAAGATGATTTTTATTCGCAGGAGCTTGTTCCTTTATTTTTTAAAACCTTAAACAATACAGCATCAGAAAAAGAAACAAACACACTTCGTTTTCCATACTTAAATGGTGGTTTGTTTGACGATAGCCACGATAGAAAATTTAATAAGTTGGCTATGCCAACAGAAATATTTGAAAATCTGTTTAACACCTTTAATAATTTCAACTTCACCATATACGAAGATGCACCTGATGAACACACAGTAGCCGTTGACCCCGAAATGTTGGGACATATTTTTGAAAACTTGTTGGAGGATAACAAAGACAAAGGAGCTTTCTATACGCCAAAAGAGATAGTACATTATATGTGCAGGGAGAGCCTGAAAGAATACTTAATAGCAAGTGATGAGTTAAACATTGCAGATAACCAAACTGGCAAAGAAACCATCAATAAAATCATTCAGCAGCAAGAACTTTCAAAAGAAGAAATAGTTTTTGCAGAAAAGAATGCTTTTAAAATAATAGATGCTCTGGAGCAGGTAAAAATTTGCGACCCTGCCATTGGTTCAGGAGCTTTCCCTATGGGCTTGTTGCAGGAAATCTTCAATGCTCAAATTTATTTACAAGAACTCAAAGGATTTAAAAAAGGCACTACCGATGCTCAAATAAAAAAACACATCATTGAAGAAAGTATTTACGGGGTAGATATTGATGCAGGTGCGGTGGACATTGCAAGGTTGCGTTTTTGGTTGAGTTTAGTAGTAGAAGAAACCGAACCACAACCATTGCCCAACTTAAGTTTTAAAATTGTTTGTGCCAATACGTTGATACCATTAGGCAAAATAAAAAACTTGGATATGGGTGGCACAAAAGAAATAGCTGATGGTTTAGCCCAGGTACGCCACGATTATTTTAATGCCAGTATGGAAGAAAAGACAGCTTTGGAAACAAAGTTTACAAGCCTACAAAAAAAGCTATTGACTACCGCCAAAGAATGGGTCAGTAAAGATGATGCAGCAGTGTACCAACGCCTATTAGAATTTAGCCCTTTTGAAGATACGAGTTGCACTTGGTTTGATGCTTGGTGGATGTTTGGTGTAAATGATGGCTTTGATATTGTTATTGGCAATCCGCCTTATGGTGCAAAATTATCAGCAGACGATAAAAAACTTTATTACAGCATATACAAGCATCAAGATTACCAGTTAGATACTTATTTATTATTTATCGAAAAGAGTTTTCAAATGATGAAGCCTAATGCGGTAAATGCCTTTATTATTCCAAATACTTGGTTGATAAATTTGAAACTTGAAAAATTCAGAAAATACATAGTTGACCATAACACAATTTTAAACATTGTTCATTACCATAAAAGTGTTTTTGAAAATGCAGTTGTTGATACGCAAGTCGTAATTTTTAAGAAACAAATTTCTAATAACAACTTAGTTCAAATTCTTGAATACATTGACATTGAAAAGCCGAGTATAACAACAATAAATCAAGATAAATGGAAAAATCTTAATGGTGAACCTATAAACATATTTATCAATGAAAGCTCTCAAGCAATTATTGATGTGATAAAGCAGAATGATAATCCACTTTCAAGTATTTGCAATGTAGTTATTGGAATGAAACCATATCAAGTTGGTAAAGGGAAACCTAAACAGACTAAAGAAGTGGTTGATGAGAGAATTTTTGATGCAGTTGAAAAATTAGATGATACATATAGAGAATTACTAAGAGGAAAAGACATAAATAAATATGTTACTCTGTGGGATGGTAAAAGGTGGATACAATACGGTGATTTTTTGGCAGAACCCAGATATAGTGCAAATTTTGATTTGCCTGAAAAAATAGTAATCCGTCAAACTTCAGATAGGCTAATAGCAACATTAGACACTAAGAAGTTTGTTTGTATGAACAACTTGCACATTGTTAATCCCAAAGATAAAAATTACAACCTAAAATATGTTTTAGCCATCATTAATTCAAGATTAATGGATTTTTATTATGAGACTTTAAATCCAGAGAAAGGAGAAGCCTTAGCAGAAGTAAAAAAAGAAAACGTTGAAAAACTTCTTATTAAATTATTAGAACCTGCTAAACAAACTCCCTTCGTAAATCTTGTTGATTATCTACTTTTTTTAAATGATAAAAATTCAGAGCAGTTATTTACCCATACAACAAATGAAAGAATTGCTGCACACGTAGAAGATGTCCTCAATATGATGGTTTACGAATTGTATTTTGAAAAGCATATGAGAGATGTGGGTATAGATGTCTTACAGTTTATTAACCCGAAACAGATAGGTAATTTAATAGCAGGTAATGAAAAGGCAGAGGAAATAAAGAAGTTTTATTTATGGTTACAAACCCCCGATAATCAAGTAAGACAGCGTATCAATATTGTAGATATTAAAAGCCCTAACATTATTTCAAAAATAAATTTAGCTACGCAATAACCACCAATGAAGAATAGAATAAAATCCATACAGCTAAATAATTTCAAGTTCTTTCAGCAAGAGCAGCCTATTGTTATGAACAGTAGCAACCTTTTGTTGTATGGTGAAAATGGCAGTGGCAAATCTTCTATTTATTGGGCATTCTACACCTTGTTTGAAGCATCACTAAAAGAAAACGATGACGACATAAAAAAATACTTCTGCAAAACTATAAAGCTAAAAGACAATTTAATAAATATTCATACCAAAGAAGATCCTGCCGGGTCAGACAATTACAATAGTTTTATTGAACTTAAAACAACCGATACACCAGAGAAAACGTATCGTATTTCTAAAACAGATGTGGCAATTAATAAAAACGTAGAAGCTAAAACAGCCAACTATGCTTCCGATTTTATTAACTACAAAATGTTGCTTGGCATTTCAGCATTCAGGCATTCCGACCCAATAGATTTGTTTTGGGTATTTGTAGAAGACATTTTTAAGTATGTACAATTTTCTAAAGTTCAAATTACAAGAAATACTGTATTAAAAGAGTTTAGTAATGCTTTTGAAATTTGGCAACAAATAGAGCAAGGCCACGAAATTGTTGATAGTGTAAGAAGTGCCAATCCACGTAAAATAAGAGCCTACAAGAATAGTAATGAATGGAAAGAATTTGAAACACTGGTAAGAACTTTCAACGACAGCTTAAAAAAGCTAATTGAGTACATCAACATTCAAGCACCAATACATTTTAAGCAACTGGGTTATGAATTTCCTTTTTATTTAGAATTAGAAAAAGAGGCATATTACGAGAAAGGTGAAACTACTTACAGACCCATTCCATTTGTTTTAAGAATAAATATACCTGAATACGAAAATGAAAAAGATGCTTTACACAAGCCTCATTCGTTCTTAAACGAAGCTAAATTATCAGCATTAGCCATTTCCATCAGGTTAGCCATTCTTACCGAAAAGCGTCAAGCAGACTGTTTAAAGTTTATCATTTTGGATGATTTACTTATCAGCCTTGATATGCGAAACAGAGAAAAGGTTTTGGAACTATTGTTGTCAGCAGATTTTATAGACAACTACCAAATTATCATTCTTACCCACGATAGAATGTTTTACCAAATGGCAAAACATAAGATAGATATTTTGGAACAGGATAATTGGAAGTACATTGAAATGTACGAAACAAAAGATGAGCTGGGCAATTCAAAACCACATATTAAGCCTTCAAAGACATATTTAGAAAAAGCCGAAGATTTTTATAAAAGCAATAATTTGCCTGAAGCAGCAAATAATTTAAGAAAAGCAGGAGAGGAATTTTGCAAAAAAATACTTTCAAAAAAGCAAACAATTTCAGAAGACTATTCAGATTTTGATTTAAGTGGTATGATAGAACATTGTTTGAATTTTTCTGTGATGAATGATTTGCAGCATAAATACTTCAATCAGTTAGATAAATTCAGGAAGTTCCTACTAAACTCTGGTAGCCACGATGATTATGATACACCAATGTTTAAGAGTGAAATAAACGACTGTATCAAAATATTTAAAATCTATTTCAATAAAATAAAACTAAAACACATACTACCAGAAGGCACAGTATTGGTTTTTGAATTAGTAGATAGTAAGAAACCTGAAACATATATGTTTGAAATAACACTTAAAGAAAACCTAAGAATTTACAAAGAACCATCCAAAGAAATTTGTGTGTTAAGAGTTAAATCCACATACTTAATGTATAAGGATGGTGATTTAAAAGCAACGGAGGATAAACAGATTTCTTTGAAAGATTTTTATGAGAAAATATACAGCACATCAGATGGTAAAAAGGATAAAAATTATTTAAAGGAAGTTTTCATTAAATCAACCAATCAACCTTTAGAAACAATTGTAAAGTTTTAAAAACTATGGCAGATAAAAATCAAAATAACGACATCATATTTTACACCACCCCAACGGGTAATGTGAAAATAGAAGTAGTTTTTAACAACGAAACCTTTTGGCTTACGCAAAAGGCAATGGCAGAATTATTTGGGGTAAAAGTGCCAGCTATTAGCAAGCACTTAACCAATATTTTTGAAACCAACGAGTTAGAGGAAAATTCAGTTATTTCCATTTTGGAAACAACTGCCACCGATGGCAAAAACTATAAAACTTCCTATTACAGCTTAGATGCCATTATAGCCGTAGGCTACCGGGTAAATTCAATCAATGCCACCCAGTTCCGTATTTGGGCTACCAAAACCCTTAGAGAGTTCATTATCAAAGGCTTTGTGTTAGACGATGAACGCCTCAAACAAGGCAAACGCTTTGGCAAAGATTACTTTGATGAACTCTTAGAACGTATCAGGGAAATAAGAGCCAGTGAAAGACGCTTTTACCTCAAAATTACCGACATATACGAGCAATGCAGCATTGACTACAATAAAGAGGCAGAAATAACACAGAAGTTCTTTAAAACGGTTCAAAACAAATTGCATTGGGCTATTACAGGCAAAACAGCAGCCGAACTAATAGCACAGAGAGCCGATGCCAGTAAACCCAATATGGGTTTAACCACTTGGAAAAATGCACCTACTGGCAAAGTATTAAAAGGTGATATAGGCACAGCAAAAAACTATATGCAGGAAAAAGAAATCAAAGAGTTGGAACGTATCGTTACAATGTATTTGGATTTTGCAGAACTGCAAGCTGAAAGACAAATACCAATGAAGATGGCAGACTGGGTAACAAGATTAGATGCTTTCTTACAATTCAACGAATATCAAATACTGAAGGATGCAGGGAAAGTAAGCCACGAAGTAGCAATGAAATTGGTAGAAAAAGAGTATGCAAAATTTAGGGTAATACAAGACCAAAACTTTGTAAGCGATTTTGAAAACGAAATAAAAAAAATAACTAAACCCACCAAATCTGATAAAAAGAAAAAGTAATCAATGCAGCAAATTCAATTAAATATCATTCCATTTACACCAGTAGTAAGCAAACTAAAATTTGCCTTTTTGGCAGTAAAATTCCTAATGGTGCATCCATTAAGTGGGATAAAATATTGGATGAATTTCCTGAAGGTAGAGAGGCAAAATTAAAGTCTTATTATTCCGATTTTGTTACCACCGAAGGAGCAGATATAGAAACCGAAATTGATGTTTTCAAAGCAATTGATTTTTCACAAAAGTATTTCCGCTATCAAATTTTCAATTACTTCAAAGGTATTGAGGGAGTTGTTTTACACTCAAATTATATTGATGATGTAGAGGTTTGGATAGTAGATGAAAGCGTTACACACCCAACCTATAAAACCTACAATAAGTTCACATTAAAGGTTACTTACAAAACTATTTCCACAGGTTACGAATTGCTCATTGCATACAATGGTACAACCCGAATTATGCACCAAAGCATTGAAGATTTAGGCGACATTGATACACACTTATTCAAACTCATTAACTGCAATGGAGTTGTGTACAAACACGATGCAATGCCTGATGATGTTCGCCAACACCGAGAAACTTTGTTTCCGGTTATTGGTAGAAAATTAGGTGCATACTTATTGGAAAACGAACAAATAGAACGTAGAGAAAACAAACCCCACAATGCTTATTTGCCTTACCATAAAAACATACAGGCATTTTATAAAACATACATTAACAAACCCGATTTTAAAAAGCTATTCAAACTTCACCGAGACGGCTTTTTTAATTTGTTTGAAGAAAAAGTACATTACACAAGAAAACAGAGTAACGAACTGCAATTTTTAAATGGCACTCACATCAACCCATTTTTGGGTATGTACGAACACAAGCCATATAAATCGAACACCGAAAACCACGTTAAGCTACTATTTATATACAATAGAGAAGATGGTAAATTAATTCAAGATACAATTTATGAGTATATCATAAACGGTTGGCATAAAGAAGTAAACGGAGTACCAAAACACACCAAGAATCTAAGCAGGTTTATAAATCAAACATTAAGCATTGCAAAAGAGAAACGAATAATATTTGAGGACAACGATAAAATATTTGAACAGGTCGCAGAGCAGTTAGGCAATTTTGTACCCGAAGCAAATACAAGATACATTGCCATATACATAAGCCCCATTTCAAAAGACGATAAAGAGCATCCACAGCATATTGCTTATTACAAACTCAAAGAACTACTACTAAAAAAAGATATATCCTCACAGGTGCTTTACAAAGACCATTTACCCAAAGAGGACTTTTACAATTTCCTTTCAAATATCTATGTAGCGTTACTGGCAAAAATGGGCGGTATTCCCTGGCGTTTACAAGCCGATAATGAAGATGAAATAATTATTGGTATAGGTGCATTTAAACCACAGGATGAAGAAGAAAGATTTGTTGGTAGTGCCTTTTGTTTTGGTAACTATGGTGTATTTGAAAACTTCAATTGTTTTAGAGAAGGAGATACCGAAATGCTTGCAGGATCAATTCGCAATGCAGTAGAAATATTTTTAGAACGTAAACCAAATGCAAACAGGGTTATCATTCATTTCTACAAAGAAATATCCGACAAGAAAGAATTACAGCCAATACTCAATATGTTAGGCACATTGGGCAAAGCAGATTTGCCAGTTATTGTAATCACAGTAAACAAAACCGAAAGTAGAGAAATTGTAGGCTTTGATATAAACGACACAATGGGTAAGATGCCTATGAGTGGAACATTTGTAAAAGTAGGTTCACATAAATACTTATTGTTTAACAGCATCAGATACACTTCAAATTCTGTCCTAAAGCCTAAAGATTATCATTTCCCAATCAAACTATCATTCCGCAGTACAAAGCCCGAATTATTAGAGGATGATAACACCATACAGCAACTAATTGACCAAGTGTATCAGTTCAGCCGAATGTATTGGAAAAGCATAAGCCAACAGAATTTACCAGTAACAACATTGTACCCGGAAATGGTGGCAAGAATTTACCCATACTTTGATGATGATAATATTCCAGAGTTTGGCAAAAGCAATTTGTGGTTTTTATAAACAAAAATCTAATTAAAAATAAATGCAAGCAAAATCAGCAAACTTATTAACCGTAATAAAAGGTCCTAAACAATTTGTAATTCCAATCTACCAGCGTACATATAGTTGGTTGTTGCCTCAATGCAATAAACTATTCAATGACATCTTAAAGGTAAGCACAGATGGAGCTACACAAGGGCATTTTATTGGTTCAGTGGTATATTTTCAAGAAAACATACACACCGTTTCTGATGTGCCTAAACTATTGGTTATTGATGGACAGCAGCGGTTAACCACAGTTTCATTATTGATTATTGCTTTATCTGAATTTATAAGGGACAACGATGTTGATATAGATACCAACTTCACCAAATTACAGAATTACTATTTGCTTAACCCAGAGGAAGAAAGCGAATTACGATACAAACTATTGCTTACCAAAAGGGATAAAGAAACTCTAATCAATCTAATAAAAGGAATTGAGCCAGTTGGGGAATACTCTTTGCGTTTGGTTGAGAATTACAGATTTTTCAAAGGCAAAATATCAAAAGAAAATGTAAAGGAAGTTTATAATGGAGTGCTAAGATTATTCATTGTTGATGTAGCATTAGAGAAGGACAAAGATAATCCGCAATTGATATTTGAGAGTATGAACTCAACAGGTTTGGACTTATCACAAGCCGACCTAATTAGAAACTATATTTTAATGGGGCAGGATATAAAGCTGCAAACCGAGTTGTACGAAAAATATTGGTTTCCAATGGAGCAAAGCTACGGCAATGAATATGCAACAAAGTTTGACTGGTTTATGAGGGATTACCTTTCAGTTAAAACAGGAGCAATACCAAGAATAGACAAGGTTTACGAAGAGTTTAAAACCTATGTTCAAAGCAACAAAGCACCAAAAACTATTACCGAAGTTGTACAGGATATTTTTAAATACTCTGGCTACTATGTAAATATGGTTTTAAGGAAAGAAGCAAATACAGATTTGAAGAAATTGTTTACCAATATCCTTAAACTAAAAGTAGATGTATCTTATCCTTTCCTACTGCCAGTTTACAATGATTATGCAACCGAAATAATTACAAAAGAAGATTTTAAAGAAATAATAAAGCTGGTTGAAAACTATGTTTTCCGTAGAGCAATTTGTGGTATTCCAACAAACAGCTTGAACAAAACATTTGCTACATTATACAAGTCCATAAATCCATCACATTATCTGGAGAGTTTAAAAGCTACATTCCAATTGATGGAGAATTACAAACGCTTCCCTAACGATACTGAATTTGAAAAGGAAATAGGTTTAAAAGACGTTTACAATTTCCGTTCCCGAAATTACTTGTTGCATAACTTAGAAAATTACAACAGGAAGGAAATATTTAATACAGACGATTACACCATAGAACACATAATGCCACAGAACCCAAAATTGAATGTAAAATGGCAAGCAATGTTGGGCGATAATTGGCAAGAAGTTCAGAAGAAGTATTTACATACATTGGGTAACTTAACACTAACCGGCTACAATCCTGAATTAAGCGATAACCCTTTTGACATTAAGAAATCAATTGAAGGAGGCTTTGACCATTCACCACTTCGTTTAAATTCATTTATGCAAAAAGTAAATGTTTGGAATGAAGAAAAGATACAGGAAAGAGCAGTTGAATTAGCTGCTAAAGCATCTAAAATTTGGGTTGCCCCAAATCTTTCACAAGAAATTTTGGATAAGTACAAACGCAGTGAAGAAAAAGAAGTTAGCGTTTACACTATTGAAAACTATGAGCATTTAAAAGGCGATATGCTTGAATTATACTATGCTTTAAAGAAAAGAGTATTAAACATTGATGCTTCGGTAAAAGAGGAATACAAAAAGCTATACATAGCTTTCAAGTCCAATACCAACTTCGTTGATATTGTACCACAAAAAGCAAGATTACGTTTGTCATTGAATATTGAGTTTAATCAAATTGATGATCCATTGGGTTTATGTTTAGATGTTACCGACAAAGGCAGATGGGGAAATGGGGATATTGAAGTAGGCATCAGCAAAATGAGTGAATTGGATAATGTAATGGATTTAATTCAACAGGCTTTTGACATACAAATGGAAGAAACGAACTAACCCCCCCACTTTGAAAACGAAAACTTACCCAAATTTGGGAAAAGTAACCTTTGGTTTTTGTAATTACTGATATATTCTAAATTAATTCAAAATTGGGGAAGAGCTTTGTAAAATGAAATTATTACTCATAGAAGACGAACAAGAACTTGCAAATAGCATAATTAGCTATTTGACAGGCAACAGTTTTGTTTGTGAATGGGCTAATAATGCAAAAACAGCTATTGACAAAATTTCAATCTATGACTACGACTGCATATTACTTGACCTGATGTTGCCTGACGGCAACGGTTTTGAAATATTGAAAGAACTGAAAAGACAAAACAAAACCGAAGGCGTAATTATTATCTCGGCAAAAGAAACATTAGAAACAAGAATAGAAGGTTTCAATTTGGGTGCAGATGATTATCTAACAAAACCCTTTCATTTATCCGAATTATTGGTAAGAATACAAGCCCTTATCAGGCGAAAAAACTTTAAAGGCAACAATCTTGTTGCTTTCAATGAAATTGAAATTGATATACTTTCCAAAACAGTAAGAGTAAGCACCAAGAAAATTGACATCACAAAAAAGGAAATTGATTTGCTGTTGTATCTAATTGGAAATGAAAACAGAGTGCTTTCAAAAAGTGCCATAGCCGAGCATCTTTCAGGCGATATGGCTGATATGCTGGATAATCACGATTTTGTTTATGCTCACATCAAAAACCTAAAAAACAAATTGAAAGTTGCAGGTTGCAGCGATTACATAAAAACAGTTTACGGATTAGGTTACAAATGGCAGAATGACTAAAAAACTATTACATAAAACATCAAAGGTTTATTTGCTTTTTTCAGTGATGCTTTTAATCGTGTCCGCACCTTTGTTCTATTATATTACAGAGAGATTATACATTGAAGAAACGGACGAGACACTTATACTGCATAAAAATGAATTTGTAAAATATTCATTGCCTACCTTAAAAAACGCTGATATTCAAAATTGGAATAAATACAATAGAAATATTAAAATTGAGCCCTTTAAAAATTCTGATAAAGACACTATATTTTATAACTCTTACTATGATGCTTTAGACGCTGAAATAGAACCATACCGTGAGCTTAATGCTTCTATTCTAATAGAGGGAAATCCATATACCTATTCAGCACGAATTAACTTAGTGGAAAAAGAGGATTTAATGAAGAGCATAGCAATACTTTTTTTGGTTATCATTTCACTATTACTTGTTGGCTTATTTGTAATCACAAAAAGATTATCCATCAATCTTTGGAAACCATTTTATGAAACCTTAAATCAAATTGAAAAATTTGAAATTGATAAATCCAATCACCCAAAATTTACAGAAACAAATATTGAAGAATTTAATCGTTTAAATAACAGTATTGAAAAATTGATTACGAAGAATACTTCAATCTACCATAGTCAAAGAGAATTTATTGAAAATGCTGCTCACGAACTGCAAACGCCTTTGGCAGTCTTTCAGGCAAAAATTGATACACTTATCCAAAACGCTGATTTCACACAGGAACAATATAAAATGCTTAGTTCTTTGAACGATAGCGTTTCACGTCTAAATCGTTTGAACAAAAACCTATTGTTGCTATCTAAAATGGAAAACGACATTTACAACGAGAAGCAAACAATTAATTTGAAAGAGGCAATTGAAAAGCACTTTGACTTTTTTACGGAACAGGCAAAAGCAAAGAACCTAATTATAAAAACAGAAATGAATGAAGCTGTTGCAGTAAAATCAAATCCAGTTTTAGCAGAAATTCTCATCAGCAATCTGTTTTTAAATGCTATCAGACATAATGTAAGTGATGGTCAGGTTTTAGTTACTCTCTCAAATCATTCTCTTACATTTTCAAACACAGGTCAATCACAAACCTTAGTTGCCGATAAACTGTTCAACCGCTTTTCTAAATCCAATCCATCCGAACAGGGTAATGGTTTGGGTTTGGCTATCATCAAGAAAATTGCAGACCAGAATAACTGGAAGACTTCCTACTCATTTGCAAACAATTTTCATTCTTTTTCGGTGGCTTTCTAAAAATTCTAATTTTCTTCTAAATCGGGTTGCAACTTTGTCCTGTAAATTTTAAACAAATAAATAAACAAGACAATGAAAAAATTAGCATTAATGACGGTTGCAGCGATGATTACATCACTCACCTTCGCACAAAAATTGCAGGAAAAAGATGTTCCTGCTCCAGTTAAAACAGCTTTTCAAAAGAATTTCCCCCAAGCAAAAGTAGAAAAGTGGGAAAAGGAAGGTGTCAATTTTGAAGCAGAATTTGAGTTGAACAAAACGGAACAATCGGTTTTATTTGATGCACAAGGCAACCTATTAGAAACCGAAGTGGAGATTAAATTAACCCAATTGCCCAAAGGTGTTTTAGAATATGTAAAAGCTAACTACAAAGGTCAGAAGGTAAAAGAGGCTGCTAAAATTTCCGATGCGAAAGGCACATTAACTTACGAAGCAGAAATCAAGGGAATGGATCTTCTTTTTGATAGTAACGGGAAATTTATCAAAGAAATCAAAAACTAAATTTAGTTACGGACAATGCAAGCAAAATTAATTTCAATAGTAATCTTAGTTACATTTTTAACTTCTAATGCCTTTAGTCAAAACAAAGGCGTTACCATATCTGGTTTAATCAAAGACAAAGCGAATAAATCCGCTTTGTCTTATGTAAATGTAGTATTGAAAACCGAAAAGGATAGTGCCTTTGTAACAGGAACAGTAAGTAACGAAGAAGGACGTTTTACGCTTTCTAATGTAAAACCAAACAACTATTACTTTGAAATTTCTTTTATTGGTTATGTTACTAAAAGGCAATCTATTTATGTTGGAAGCCTCTCGGAATTTTTGGATGTTGCCACTATAGATTTAGAAGAAGATATAAAAAACTAACTGAAGTTGTTGTTGTAGCAAAGCAAGATGAAGTAGGCGGTAAAATGGATAAAAAGACTTTTAAAGTTGAAGATAACATCAGTCAAAGTGGAGGTTCAGTTTTACAAACAATGCAAAATTTGCCAGGCGTAACAGTTCAAGATGGAAAGGTGCAATTAAGAGGTAATGATAAAGTAACGGTGTTAATTGATGGCAAACAAACTGCATTAACTGGTTTTGGTAGTCAATCGGGTTTAGATAACATACCTTCTTCGGCAATAGAAAAAATTGAAATCATTAACAATCCTTCCTCCAAATATGATGCAAATGGAAATGCGGGCATCATCAATATTGTAATGAAGAAAAACAAACAAGAAGGATTTAATGGTAAAGTTGGTTTCACAACTGGATTAGGCTCGTTGTGGGTTAGGCAAGAAAACCTGCCAACCATTAGACCACAATATCAATTTACACCTAAAATAAATCCATCCATATCACTTAATTATAGAAAAAAGAAAATCAACGTATTTTTTCAAGCAGACAATCTTTATACGCAAACTTTAAACAAGAATGAATTTGTGACAAGAACGTATGATGATGGAACTATTATTAATCAGCAATTAAAAAGAAATCGGAATACCAACTTTTTTACTTCAAAGACAGGTTTTGACTGGAGTATTAATCAAAACAACACACTTACTATTTCAGCATTATACGGTAGTGAAAAATAATTGACAGAGGCGACCAACCTTTTTTTAATGCAGACAATACAGTAAGAAAAAGGTTGTGGCAGTTTTTGGAGGACGAACTAAAAACAACGGTAATGGCAACTGCTGCCTATCAGCATAAATTTAAACAAGCAGGGCATTTATTGAATATTGGTTTTAATTATACATTTCATAGAGAAGATGAAAAATATTTTTATGACAACTATTTACCAACAACAACCGGAACAGATGCTTTTAAATTATTATCAGACGAGCAAGTTTATGATTTCAATTTTGACTACATAAAACCTTTGAAATATGGTAGAATTGAAACAGGTGTAAAACTTCGTAATAGAAATATCCCAACTAATATGCAATTTATTCCTGGAGTAAATTCTGTTTTAGACACCAGTGCAGGTGGCTGGGCAACCTACAAAGAATTAATACCTGCCGTTTATGGGAACTATATATTTGAAAACAAAAAATGGGAAGCAGAGTTAGGCTTACGAATAGAATATGTGAAAATTCAATATGATGTAAATCCAAATCACAACACTTATAAAAGTGATGGATATAATTATACACAGCCATTTCCTAATGCAAGATTAGCATACAAAATAAATGACCGCAACAAAATTTCATTCTTCTATAATCGCAGAGTGGACAGGCCAAATGAAGTGGACATAAGAATATTTCCTAAATACGATGATGCAGAAATTATTAAAGTTGGAAATCCTGCTCTACGACCACAGTTTACAAATTCATTTGAACTTGGTTATAAAACAAGTTGGAACAAAGGGTATTTTTATTCTGCCGCTTACCACCGATTTGCGGACGGAACTATTACTCGTATTTCGAGCATTGCTCCAAACAGCAATTTGATATACGCAATATTTCAAAATGCAGGTAGAAGTTATAATACTGGTTTAGAAATTGTTTTGACACAGGAAGTTGCAAAATGGTATTCCTTTAATTTAAATCTTAATGGTTATCACAATCAAATCAATGCTTTTAGTGTTGAAAATAAATATCCTGTTCCAAATACCTTTTCAGCCGCCATACAAGAAATTATTTCAGGAAACATAAAACTGAATAACACTTTTCATTTGCCTAAAAACTTTGATGCACAATTAACCGCAATTTATTTGGCTCCCGACATTATTCCACAAGGAAAAATTGCCCAACGGTTCTCTTTAGACTTTGGTATAAAAAGAGTTTGCAAAAAGGGAAAGGCGAATTATTTCTTAACGCAACAGATATTTTAAACACGATGATTATCAAAAAAGAAATTCAAGGTCAAGGTTTCAAATACATTAGCACAGATTATTACGAGACACAAGTTATAAGACTTGGCTACAACTACAAATTCTGATCAACAGGTGTAAGCACATTTGTAATTCGTACAATTCGTCAAATTATGTCACATTTACTAATCGTCAACACTAGCCCCCCGACCCACCGCACAGAAAAGACGGCTTAGTGCTTTGCCAACACACAAGGCAAACTCTTCAAAGCACTCTATGGTATTGCAGTCAGTTTTTAACTGTCATATTTTTTGTGGCTATGCTCCCCAAGCATTTGGCACATTGCCTGTTCCGCTTTGCTCCACAGCCAAAGAGCCAAGCCAACACACAGCATAGCAACAAAAAAACGCTACACTCCAACCACCACCACCGTTCCGCTTATGCCAGTATAAAAACTGCCTGAAGCTAAATAACATAATGTGGCATTATGTGTTCGCTACGCACAGCCTTTTGCCATCGCTTATGCAAGCATCCAACCGCACAGGCTGTCACATAATAACATTATGTTAAATAGCCAATACCATAGCCATTTTGATAAAATGGAAGCCGTCTTTTCTCCCACCGCACAGCCCCCCGAAGCCACACACCCCAACCACCCTTTTCAGCGGTGCAGAAAAAAATAAAGCATTAGTTGTTGATGGCAATGTGCAATAAAAGGTTCATTCATTCCAGTTCCATTTCGTTACAGCGTTTCGCTTCGCTACACTACCTTCCACTACATTACACTTCCATTCATTTCACCATTTATTTTGCACCGCACAGCAAGAGTATTCCCTCATTCCATATTGCAAAACCAACCCTTTGCTTTCCGTGTCTTGGCTTTTGCTTTGCCTACGCTTCAATGTTTTTTGTGTTGAAATAATTTACAAAAAACGCAATAACACACAAGCAAAAGCTACAAGCCACTCCAAGCACCTCCGCACTTTTTGCAACATTCCATTCAGTCATACACTTGCTTTTTCCCTACGCTACCACAGTATGGTATGCTTTATTTTTTCTGCGACATATAGCCCCAATCCAACGCACTAAAGACATTTCGTTTTTTGAATAGTGATTTTGATTTAAGCCAATCGGTTTTTATCAATGGAATTTTTATTGAAATCCTGAATACAGTTTTGAAAAGAGGATAAAAAAATAAAAATAAAAAGTGCAGCAAAATTAGGTGGCTCACACAAGCCCACGCTGATAAAAAAACCAAAAGACTACGGCATAATGAAAGGCAAATAATCTTTTATTTTTTATTGGTATTTGCCTTTCACCCTTCGGGACTTATTCCGTTTCCTTTTGGTTTTTTAGCCACGCCACCTATCAGAATGCTTTCTTTTTTTTTCTGTTTTTTTTCTTTGTCAAATTATATATGTGTTGCGGAGCGTAAGCGAAGCACAGCACAGGCAAGGGCAAAAGCAGATACAAACTTAAAAGCAAGTATTATGCACAGTCCAAAAATTCACACATTCAATCCAAAAAATCAAACAAGCAATTTTGATGTTTACATTTTATGCAAAGGTTTAAATAGTGGCAAACCACTTGAAAAGCCTTGCCCAAATTGCTTTGTAATTTCCTGCAAAAATTCAGATGATATGGATTTTTACAAAACCCTTTCTTTCGGCTTATGGAAGGCAAAACATTTTCATCAGTTCCTTACTGGTTCAGTTATTCCATTTATCCGCATCAGTGATTTTAAAAGCACCATTAAGGCACAAGCCGAAGCAGTCAGCAAAAATAAATATGCCTTTGTGCAAGATGTCCATAAAGTAAAGCTGATAGAACGAAAAGAAAAACAGATGTACGAAACATTGGCACTCTTAGCCGATGTAAAAAAAGCAATGATGTACAGGCACTTTAAAAGGTAGCCGTAGTGGCTGCCATAACCTGGGGAAATGCTTTTGCACCATAAAAAATTTATATGCAAAAATAGCAAGGGGGGCAGACGCACAAAGCCAACACTAAAAAAACCAAAAGACTACGGCATAAACACAAAGCCAACGCACAAGGCTATCATTTATTCCGTTTCCTTTTGGTTTTTTTATCCCCCTTGCTGTGAGAAGCATATAAATTATTTCATTATGCAAAATCATCCACGTATTTCAGCAGGCAGCCAGTTAGGCATTTGTCCTTTTACTCCGCAGGTTCTCCATCAGCACTTGCAGCTTTCACCTTTTGCTTATCAGCGTTACATCCGCAGGTCTCGGTTAGCCCATCAGCCAGTTTTTGGCATCAAGGTTTATCAGCTTCCTTGTGGTTGTTTCGTTTGGTGTTATCCATCAGGTGTTCGTGAGCTTTCAGCATTGCCCTTTTAGGGCTTTGCTATTGCTTTAAAACAAGAAGCCCCACCACTAGGGCAGGGCTTCTATTTAACCGATAAGAAAGAAAGCTATTAGGCTAATTCAACAATGTTTAACACGTTGTAAGCACCATTTTTTAAAGGGTATTGAATACCGTTTACCTCTTGGAAAAACTCTATTGTTAAGAAATAAAGTTTTGTACCTGCACCTGCTGGAACACCGGCAGGAAGTAAATTGATAGGAGTGTTTGTACCATCAATTGGCAAATTTTGCACAGGGCTGTATTCAATTGCACTCACGTTGTTTACAAAATCCACATCAGCAAACGCAGATTTAAAACTAACGTGGGTTGCTCCAGTAGGGTAGTAAATATCATTGATAGGAGTGAATGCAGGGAAAGCAATATCACCAGTACCAGTGTTTACAGTGAACGGAGCAAATACAACACTACCCAAAGTTGCACTATCATTGAAATCAAAACCTTTCAATAAGGCTTGTGCCATCGGGTCCGCAATTCCGATACCTACATTTCTTTCACCTCTTGGAGAAGTGGCATCGTAGTTTTTAATCTGTGTCATTATTTGCGTTAAACGACTGGTAACACGGTTGTCACTTGCGTTCATCATCAAATTACGAACAGCATTGCGGAGTAATTTTCCAGCACTTGCAGAGCTTCCAAATTCGCTACCGTTTTCACGGGTACGCTGAAAGTTAGGATCATTGGCTATTCTGTCACCAGATACACCACTTTTTGTTTTCACAAGATGTCCATCCTGTGTTTTGTAGAAGGTAAGGTTATCCAATGTACCTTCTATTTTTAGTAAGCCTTTTAATCTTGCCATTTTGTTATTTATTTAAATTGTTAGTAATTACTTTTTTTGTTGCGATACAGCCTTTACAAAACCTGTATCTGTTTCTTGCATTATACTTTCTGAATAGCCAGGGCGGACAAACTTTTTCAGCCCCACATTCCCAAAGTCCTTTTCTTTCGCTTGATGCTTTACGCATCAAATCTTCAAGCCTTGCATCAGTATCAAAATTGATGTAGTGCCAAGCCCAACCATTTGCAATAAGTATTTCATCCAGTCTTTGCCCATCCACATATACCATTGCCAATTCTCTACCGTACACATCAGTTTTCAATACTTCAAACTTTACCACCTTACCAAGTATCAAGGCTTTTACATTGAGCCAAGAGTTAAATCCCCAGTGTTGATTTAGTTCGGGAGCATCAACATTTAATAACCTTATTGTATGCTCCTTTGCAGTTGTTTTAAGAACGTATGTATCGCCATCCTTAACTTTCATAACCCTTGCTTCTTCTTGCGAAAAAGCGGCTGTAAAAGCCGTTAAAAACAAAACCGATACAATTATTTTCTTCATCACGATACAAAACTATAACGCTTTATAAGGCTCTGCAAATAACCACTTCCGACATTTCCGTTATTGCCACATTATTCCAACAAACACACTTTTACCACTCACAAAAACATATTATCTTTGCAATGTTTACTTTATACCTGATGTATGGATAGAGTATAAAAAGAGTATTAGTTAAATGAATAGACTGTGTATTTATCCGAAAGACATTCAGATAATCACAGGCAAAAGCGACAGATATGGTAGATACCTTATTAAGAGGATTAAAGAGTACTTCAACAAGCAGCAACACCAAGTTGTTACCGTTGAAGAGTTCTGCCAGTATATGGGCTTACAATTGGAAGCAGTTGTTAGTCAATTAAGATAGTGTAAAAACTTATCTTCGCTTATTGCTTATGATAAGGACAAACACACTCTACACTAAACAACATTTTTTCTTTTCTTTGTGCTGTACTTGCACTTGTTTTAGTGGGTTTTGTTGCCCAGTTGTTGCCCAAATAAATCCGCAACCCCTGAAAGCCTTTATTAATAAGGGTTTACATTTTCACTTAACAATTTGTATCGGAAAGTAACTGTACCTCATTCAACCACTAATTAACACCTATTTATTGATTTAAAATGAAGTAAATCAAGCAAATATAAAATTGTTCCATTTTTGACCATTTTCTGACATTTTCCCCAATTTAGGAATTATTTGTACCTTTATTGTACCTTTGAGCCGGTGAGGTACAAAATATGGGGCTATGTCCTTTTTATTTTGCGTTTAATTGCACTTAAAGTTACTTAAAGACTTCAAATGGACTGAATGAGCTCGAATATCAAGGTACAAAGAATCTGTCAGCATTGTGGTAAGGAGTTTACAGCCAAAACTACTGTAACCCAGTTTTGTGGGGATGCTTGCGCCAAAGCAGCCTATAAAGTGAGAGGAAGAAAACTGAAGGTTGAGCAAAGCAATATTGAAACCCAGCTTATCAAAGCTAAGCCACTTGAGGATTTAAAGTCTAAAGAGTTTCTAAAAGTCAGAGAAGTTGCTAAATTGCTGAATTGTTCTGTCCGGTCGATTTATTATTACATAGAAAGTGGTAATATTAAGGCAGTAAATCTTGGTCAAAGGATTACAAGGGTAAAGCGTTCCGAAATAGACAAGCTGTTTGAGCAATCGAAATCTTTGATAGAACAGGCACAGAAGAATCCCGGACCCATGAAGTATGAAATTGCTGACTGTTACAATCTGGTTGAAGTGCAGCTCAAGTATGGAATTTTTGATTCTGCATTGCGACAAGTTATTAAGAAGAATTGTATTCAAAAATTAAAAGAAGATTGGCGATTCTAAATTCCTAAGGAACTAATTCATAAATTCTTAAATTAGCCACACAATTAGATTTATAAAAAATGAAGTCAATGTTAGAAATTAAGTCCTTACTAAAGATGAATTTTAAAAATCCAGCATCTTTTTTTCTGTTTTCAGCAATAGTTATTTTTGTTTTACTAATTTTTATTGATTGCTTTGACAACAAATTTAGTTGGCATGATATAAAAGTTGAAGCTCATGGTCTTTTTTATGATTTAATCATATTTGGCATTTTATTATCATTATACGATAAGGTTAAAAGTAAAAGTGAAAGGATACAAAGACTTAAAGACGAGATAAATGATTATAAGGGATGGTATGAGAATGAAGCAAAGCATAGAATTGTTGGTAATATTAAAAGACTAATCGAAGAAGGAGAAAGGAAGTTAAGTTTAAATGACACTTTTTAAAAAAAGCTGATTTAACGTATGCCAATTTATCTGGCGCCAATTTAGTGTGTTCCGATCTGTCCGAAGCTAATTTAAGTCATTCCCATCTATCTAAAGCAATGTTAAATAATTCTAATTTGACTAATGCCAATTTGTTTCAGGCAAATTTGTCAGAATCTTCATTGAGAAATGTTAATTTAAGTAATTCTAATCTATTTTTGGCTAATTTGAAAGACGCCGATTTATGTTTTGCTAATCTGACAAATGTAAAATTGGATCAGGCTGATCTAACAGGTTCTGTTTTAATTGGAGCTATTGTAAATGAAAAGTGGTTCAATGAAATTACGCAATTAAAAGTGGTAGGTGAGCAAACCATTAGGGAAGATTATATCATTGAATATGATAAAGTGGATAATTTGTTTCGATTAATATTAATTAATCCTATACTTAGGAGAAAATATAGATATCAGCATAAACAAATATTCTAGGAAATGATTAAAGTGAAGTTAAGGACTAAATCAATCACCGGAAACCGACAAAGTTTCTATTTAGATTTTTATCCTGCAATTCCACATCCTAAAACCGGAAAACTTACCAGGAGGGAATTTTTAGGTCTTTATATTTTTGACAATCCCAAAAATCCCATTGATAAGTTACACAATAAAGAGACCGAATATCTGGCACAACAGATGAGACAAAAAACGGAGAACCGATTAAACAAACCGGAAATATATACAGATCAAGAAAAGATACAACTAAAAAATAAAGAACTTGGCGAACGAAATTTTGTAGAATACTTCAAACAATTGATGAATAAACGCATTGATTCAAATTATGATAATTGGAACTCAGCTTACCTCTATCTTCTGAAATTTACGAATGGGACCTTAAAGTTTGCGGACCTTAATGAATCCATTTTAAATGATTTCAAAGAATATTTATTAACAGTAAAAAGTAACAGAAGCAATAAATCAAGACTCTCGCAGAACTCAGCATCATCTTATTTCAATAAAGTAAAAGCAGCCTTAAAACAAGCTTTCAAAGATGGATTATTACAGCTTGATTTGAATGGAAAAATCAAATCAATTAAGGAAGCGGAAACGCAAAGGAACTTTTTGTCTATTGAAGAATTAAATATGCTCGTAAAAACCGATTGCAAAAACCCACTTATGAAAAGAGCGGCTTTGTTTTCCGCACTTACCGGAATGCGATTTGGTGACATAAAAAAGCTTGTTTGGGGTGAAATTGAATATTTAGAAGGCCAGGGATATATAATCAAATACAAACAACAAAAAACAAAAGGTGCAGAAGTCCTACCTATTTCTGATCAAACTTACGAAATGCTTGGAATAAGGCAAGCACCTAATGAGAAAGTATTCAAAGGTCTTAATTATTCTGCATATGAAAACAAGCATTTATCCAATTGGATCGGAATAGCAGGAATTACAAAGGATATTACATTCCATTGTTTCAGGCATACCTATGCTACCATTCAATTGAGCAAGGATACAAATATTTACACTGTCTCCAAAATGCTTGGACACCGGAATTTGAAAACTACACAGATTTATGCTAAGATCATCGACAGGACTAAACGGGAAGCGGCTGATAAAATTAAATTGGATTTTTAAGCTTTGTAAATTTTGGAGTAATGAAATCGTATTTTGAAAAATTAACTGATGATAAGGATGGCAAACAATATGAAGTAGAAGTAAAGGAATATTGTTATGAAGATTGGATGGACGGAGCAAGTTCAATGTCAGTAGAGTCGGGGAGGTTACGAATAGTAAGTCCCGTTAGTAATGAATTAATATATATTGCATATTTACCTTTCACAGAATATAATAAAATTATTGAACATCAAAAAAGAAATTATGAGTTAAGAGTTGAAAGACTAACTAACTTATATATAAATATTTTCCAACAGAGATACAATCGAAGTGGAGCCAAAGACCGATTATTGAAGATTGAATTGGAATTATATAAAAAACTTTTCTTTGAAGAAAAATTACCTATCTATTCATTAAATAATATTCAAATACTATTGACACTTGTTTTACCGTTGATGAATTTTCCTGATTTTACAAAATTTTTTTCTAAGGATGAAGTTGCGTTCAATAAGGAATATAAAGGCGAAGGAATTACTTATTATGATTTTACTCCATATCATTCTGTTGACATTCAGGGCAAAAGGGATATATTTAAAAGGGTAATCGTAGAAGGAATCAAAGATTACCGGGGTATTGGAGCTAAAATATTTGACTTTGAAACAAATGATTATTCTTCAAGGTGCATCCAGGTCGAAGCTATGTACAAATATTTCAATTGGCTCAAGGAAAATTTTGAATCAGATGGTAAAGAAATCATGGGAGAGGGCTGCTGCCCATTTACTCGGGATGTTTTAATAAAGGCTACATCTCTCGGACTTACGAAGGAAGAATACCAAATTTTTAAGGAAGTATTTATTGAGCATCCATTTACTGATTTTGGTCATACAGTATATCGGGATACCTATAAGAATCCTGATGTGTATCGGATGTTTTCTGAGATAAAGCTTAGAGTTGAACTAATCGAAAATAATAAACGAAAAATCTTACTTATCCAATTATGCCTAGATGATTTAAATCGGGATAATCAATCACCTGATTGGACTACATGCAAATTGGGACTAATAAAACTTTTATCAGAGTACTTGGATTTATTAAAACTAGCTAATGAAACAAATATTATAGTTCAAAATCCAGTTGGGCCTCTGGCAAATCAAGATATTGAAGAAATACTAACTGAAATTAGTAATTCTGAAAATAAATTTTGGAAAGGTTTACCAATGGCGCAAGTTGTAAAACATTTTGAAGTCTTGTCAACCCGGAAAAGCAAAAATGGGAATAACTTTTTGACCCAAGATCAATTGGTCTCGTTTCTTAAAAGAGGATTTCTGAATGAAATCAAAGAGCCAATTCAAAAGATAAATTGTTCAAGAGGAGAAAAAGGACTTGTTATAAAAAGGTTCTATGAGTTATTTGATTTGGCGGTCAGAGAATATAATTACCCTAATAAAAAAGCAAAATTTATTCAACTATTTATAGATTGTTTTGACAATTGGGAGCTCTCTACGATTGAAACTTTCTTTAAGTCCAATAAAGTCAAAGATAATTGGTAATCTGTTGACGGAATTGCCTTCTGTCTTGCCCGCATTGCCAAACTTCTTGTCCGTGTTGCCTGTCTTCTTGCCCGCATTGTGTAATATGATTTGACCATAGAATTAAGGATTTATACTTGCAATATTATTGACATAAATAATATTTGCGATGAGCGAAATAACATTTAATGAACTACCCAAAGTTGTCTCAGAAATTTATGAAAAGCTTAATACCATCGAGCAGTTATTGCTTCATAAGCCAAGTCATTCAATAAAAGAAGCTGATACTATCTTGAACATCAAACAGGCAGCCGAGATGCTCAATCTCACTGTGCCAACTATCTATGGTTTGGTTCATGAATCAAAAATTCCGGTATCGAAAAAAGGACGTAGGCTTTATTTCTCAAAGCAAGAACTAATGGCTTGGATCAAATCCGGTCGAAGAAAAACCCATGAAGAAATTTCAGTGGAAGCCGAGAAATATCTAAAAAAGAAAAAAGTCTGATATGAAAAGGCACAATAATTCTAACAGTTCAGGGCAAAACTCTCTCAATACATTAGTGCAAAAAGGGACAGCAATAATGAATAATCCAGTCGTAGTGGTCCGGGGAGAAGGCACGGACATGAACAACAAAAAGGCTTTGAAAGGTAGGGCAAAGAAAAAAATTATAACGAATAAATTGATGTTGGCCCTGATAGATTTGGCTTATAAGATAGGAGATAAAATTAGTGTGAAAGCATTCTGGAATACCTATCATTGTCAAAATAGATTAATCAGTTCAGAAAACAAACTCTATGGAAAGTATTGTAAAAATCGGTTTTGTACTGTTTGCAATAGCATTCGTAAGGCTGAAATGATTCATAAGTATTTACCAGTTTTGAAAACCTGGGAACAACCCTATTTTGTAGTCTTGACTGTTAGGTCTTGCTCCAAAAGCTCACTTCTTAAAGCTGTTAAGGCAGTGATTAAAGCATTTAGATTGATTGTGGATAAATACCGGAAGAGAAGTCAAAGAGGACGTGGATTTCAATTTGTAGGCTTAAAATCCATCGAATGTAATTTTAACCCACAAAGACTAAGCTATAATCCCCATCTTCATGTTATAGTGCAAAATGAAGAAATGGCTAAAACATTAATAAAGGAATGGCTTGCTATCTGGACCAGGCGATACACAAGTCCAAGTGCTCAATTTATGCGGCCAGTTGAAAACAAAGAACGGGATTTGATAGAAATAATAAAGTATGAAAGTAAGATAATCAGAGAGTACGATGTCGATAAAAAGTCGAAGCTAAAAATCCCATATAAAATTTATATAGCTGCACTTTACAATATTTTTATAGCTTTGAAGCCTTACCGCATCTTTGATAGGTTTGGATTTGATCGTCCTAAAAAGGATAAGGTATATCAGAAATTAGAAAAGGAATTGGATCAATTTCAGAATTGGAAATATGAACCAGACAAGATGGATTGGGTTGAAGTTGCAACTGGGGAGGCTTTGACTGATTATGTAGTTCCTCCTGAACTTCAAGAATTATTGGATAATAATATAGATAAAGAATTGCAATGAGCATGATTGAATATATTGGATTAATTAAAATCTTACTTGTCATATTAACATTCTTGTTGTTAATTTTTACTTCGTTCAATGAAACTTACATCAAGGAAGGCAGTAAAAATAAATTAACAAGGAGAGGAAGTATAGCTTTGTTTATTGGATTTGTCGCATTGGTGCTAAGTATATTTATTGAAATTACTCAGTTTAAGGAAATATTGAATGAGGAGAAGGAAAGGGTAGAGATGAACAAACTTGCGAATACAAAAATGCGTGATATTATTTTTAGTCTAATAGATCCAATTGATCAAATATATTTTTCTTGTTCATTTTACTTGAAGAAGGAATTTTTAGATTCTGTAAAATTAATTTCAAATTCCAGCTTTGGTGACTCATTTTATATTAGGAAATTTTATTTCCCTGAATTTATTGCAGAGATAAATAAAATTAAATTGAAGAAATTTCCATCAAGATCAATGAATGCTTACCCTAATGAGATTTGGTGGAAGTATTTTCAGAAAAGATTTAATAATAATAGAATTGCTTTGATGGATTTTCAACGAATATATGGAAGCTCCATTGACTCAAATTCTAAACGAATTATTCAAGATATACTTGATGATGATTTTTTTAATGACATGATTAAAATTGAGTACATTGTTTTTCAAATAAATAGTCATATAAGTGAGCCAGACATAGTGATGTTTACGAATGGAAACCATAGTTATCCATTTCACTTAATTGAATTAATAAAGAAAATCGAACATCTTAATGAAGTTTGTATTAAATTTAATAAAGAAAAGATATAGATACTCTTACAAAAGGATAATGTAAAATTAAGGACAGAAAAATTTAAATATTAATACGTTCTATAATAATTTAAAGATTTTATTAACTAATCATGAGCAATCTCCATATATAAATCAAGGAGAGGGTATGGTTTATATTGGATTTCCAAGCAAAGATGTAATCATTAATGATAAAAATGACTTCATTTATCTATTGTGCATGTTCGTTGCATTAGAATTAATTACATTTTCTTATTTTAAGGAAAAATATTTGATGGTTAAAAATATTTTTGACACACCAAAATTTGAGGATGGTTTGACAAATACATTTATTCATCCTTCAAGGTTGTTTGATCATTTTCAAATAGGAATTAATCAAGTTCAATTTTGTTTTTGTTTCGATACTTTTTATAGTCATTTGTAACTAGAAATCGAGAAACATAATATTGACTTAAAAGTCGACGAGATTATGGGCTTTGCAATTCAGGATACAGATATTTGCAATGGACTTTTTGGAGGTTATTTTAAACTAATGATGGAGAGAAAGATGAATATTGGGAATTAGTAAGTACCAACAGACAAAGAGATCTAAATGGGCTTGGCTTCAAAAATGAGGGCTTTTTTAAGTTTTTATTGTATTTTAGCCCTCTTATACTGACCTGACTTAAAAATGGCGTCCGACAACCCTATCCTAAACAGCCCTTACGAGGAGCCCAAACTCCATTATGATACCGACAGCGAAGGCAGTTTGGATTATAGTCTAATAAGGGAAGGCAGGAGGATATTTAAAGCCGATTCAGCAGTAATCCCAACAAGACAAAAAGGGCAGAAGGAGGTATTTGATTGGAATGATAATCCGGAGGAGTATAATACCCATATCATTAACCTTTGCCGGAAAGAAGTGGGGATTTGGAGGGATACTTATCCAAACACCTCAAGAGTTACTAAGGAATTATTAAGTTTTTGGTTTAAGAATACATAAAGACATGCAACAATGAAGCTATTCTTTGCACAACAAGAGGCAATAGAGACAGCCTTTTGGCTGAATGAAGTAACCGATAAATCCAATCCTGGTCAACGTATTTTAAACTTATTTCGTAACATCAAACTAAATGAAACTGATTGTTATCAAAATACAAGAATAACCAGTGACTTGATTTTTAAAGGAAAAGCCAATTGCATAGCTTTTTTAAACTTTGTTTATGAAGTTCTATTTAGGAGTGACCGATAATAATTGGTTTAAATATCTTTCAAAGATCAATCCAGAGGATATTAATTTCTGGCAGCCAGGTGGCACCGTTAGTTTTAAATTATTGCAATCTGGAGCACCTTTTTTATTCAAATTAAAAAGTCCACTCAATGCAATAGGCGGTGTTGGATTTTTTTCAAGCCATACTTTTTTACCAATGTCTGTGGCTTGGGATACTTTCTACAATAGGAATGGGTGTGATACATATGATGAATTTAGGAGAATGATTTTAAATTACAGGAAGGATAAATTAAATATTAATCCTATAATTGGATGTATTGTATTGACAAATCCCTTATTTTTTAAGCAAGAAGATTGGATTGAAACACCAGTTGATTGGGGAAAAAGTATAGTTCAAGGGAAATCATATGACACTAATGATATTGTAGGAAAAAACATTTGGGCAAGAGTCGAAAAATTGTTGGAAAAATATTTATACATAAACCCTGTTGATGAGGGTAAAAGTCAATTTTTACTGGAAGAATCGTCAACTCCTGCTTATGGAAATTCTGTTTTAACAAAAGTGAGGCTTGGACAAGGTGCTTTCCGGGTTCTGGTTACTGATGCGTATTCAAGAAGGTGTTCAATAACGGGAGAAAAAACGTTACCTGTTTTGGAAGCAGCTCATATAAAGCCATACGCAGAGTCTGGGCCACATTTTATTTCAAATGGTATTTTGTTAAGATCTGATATGCATAAACTTTTTGATGGGGGATATTTGACTATTACAAATGAGCATAAAGTTGAAATAAGTTCGCGAATTAAGGAGGAATTTCAAAATGGAAAAGAATACTACCAATATCATGGAAAAGAATTATTATTTCTTCCAAACAGAGAGATAGACAAGCCAAATGGACAATATATTGATTGGCATAATAATAAAATTTATAGAGGATGAAATCGGAAATAAATGAAATCATTACAAGAATTAAAAGCTTTCGTGATGAAAGAGATTGGGAGCAATTTCACGATGCAAAGAATCTTGCTATAAGTTTAAATGTTGAATCTTCTGAATTGCTTGAAGTGTTTTTATGGAAAAGCGTAGAGGAAGCAGATATTGAAAAAATAAAAATTGAACTTGCAGATGTGTTTTACAACGCATTTTTGCTAGCAGACACTTATGGATTTGATATCAAAGAAATTATTTTTGATAAATTAAAAATTAATGAACTAAATTACCCTGTCGAAAAGTATAAGGGTTCAAATAAAAAGCATGATGATCTTTGAAAGCGATATTGAAGTTAGCATACATTCATGATTCTGTATTTTCTATAATTATTCTAACTATACAGGGAGTAAAATCAGCGTGTAATGACAAATGGAGGCAATTACTTACGGAAGCAAGAAGGATAAGTGATAAGCACTTGTTTACACTTCATCCTTCCATCAGTGGGAACCCGACAAACGAAATGAGAGCTAACAGTCTTCTACTTGTATTGCCGAGACAATTAGAAGAAACATATACACATAATTAACAACAATGGTTAATGAGTCTATCTGATTTAATTCCATTGCTTTTGGAAAGTCAATCCTGATTGTATTTTGTAAGAAATATAGAAAAGAATAGGCTTTGAGAGCTTTTTAGAATTATAGAGTTGAAATTTAAAGCATTCATAATGTTGGAATAGAATATTTTACACTCGATTGTTTGGTTGTATTCATATTTTGATTGATAAAAGCAATCATCTTTTTTGCAACCGCAGAAACTACAGGAACAGCAACCGAATTTCCAAATTGTCTGTAAAGCTGAGTATCGGAAACCCCTATTTTACGAATAATAAAATTGTCCGGATAACCCATCAAATTTTTGCATTCTTCCGGAGTAAGTCTACGGGGATTTTTTCCTTTCCCTTGTGGAATTAAAATTTCTGATCCGTCTTTGTAATAACGGGCACTTAGAGTTCTGGTAATACCATCTAAATCTACAAGTCCGAAACCAAAGCCATTTCCCTGAGCTTTATGTTTTATGGCGTAATTCTGTAAATACTTCCATAGATTATCTGTCAATGTATATTTAGGATCTGGTTTCTTTTCAAGTATGTCCCGAATTTTTAATGCTTGTTCCGGTGGTTCAGGGAATTTGAAAATAATTGAATCATCAAAAAAGTCTTTGTTAAATCCTGCAATAAAAATCCGTTCCCTGTGCTGTGGAACATAGTGTTTAGCATCAATTATCTGATCGAAGACGATGTAATTAAGTTCTTTGAGAGCTTCAATTATGATTTTATAGGTTCTCCCTTTGTCATGTGATTTCAGATTCTTCACATTTTCAAGAAGGAATGCTTTTGGACGTCTTGCTTTAAGGATGCGAACAATATCATAAAATAAAGTGCCCTGAGTTTCGTCAGCAAAACCATGTTTTTTTCCAAGGCTGTTTTTCTTTGATACTCCTGCAATTGAAAATGGCTGACAGGGAAATCCGCCAAGTAGTATGTCGTGATCAGGAATGTCTTTTTCCAGGATCTGTGTTATATCTCCGAAAGGGACTTCTCCGAAATTTGCCTCATAGGTCTTTTGTGAGTTTGTATCCCATTCGGAAGTAAAAACACATTTGCCTCCTGCTTTTGTAAATGCGATACGAAACCCTCCAATTCCGGCAAAAAGATCTATAAATGAAAATTTAGGATTTGATAAAGGAGGAAAGGGCACATCCCAATGAAATGGTATTAAATACTGAAAGTCAGGTTCTTCTGTGAGTGAGAGTATATCAAATCGTTTGGATAGGTATTTCTCTGCCTTTTCCTTAAAGCAATCAGAACCTCCATGGGTCTGGTTATGAAGATAATGAGTAAAAGAATCTAATCCTAAATCAAATACCTTTCCTGAGGTGATTTGAAGCTGTTTTTTAATTCCTGAATAAGTGGGTTTCTCCTTTCTCCTAGCCATCAAAATCTGTTAAAACGGCACGAATATCGTCAGATTTTATATAAAAACAATGTTTAATATAATAAATTTATTGTACAAGCTTATTCCTTTATTAAATCAACAATTTCATTGATTCTATAAAGTTCAGGAAGATACAAGGATTTGATCCTGAACTGACTTCTCCTTTTGGTTTTTGGTTTTGTGGACATATTTTCAAGTTTGATTCCCGGATCATAATAAATATTTCCTAATGCCATTTGCTTCAAGAATAGTGTAAAATCAGTTCCGGTACCCAAAATAATCTGGCCACCGTAAGAATAACTTCTTGCCGGTTCTTTTTGAGTTCTTGAAGGAACATAGGAAGCTTTTGCATGTTTTTTGTTCCAATGTTTCAATAATGATGAGAATGACCATGTGGCAGCTTCGACTTCATTTTCTGTAATTAAGGCAATGCTTCCGGTTGGATCAGTCATGATTCCGGTTTCTGCATTGAATCCCCGTACATTTAAAGTCAATTTTGTTGCGGGATGAAATTTTCCAGCTTTATAGATTCCGCCAAAATTCATACGATCTTCCCTGCCTCTTTTGTCAATGTATCCGAATTTTCTGATAAAAGCCTCAACACCCTGGCTAACATAAAAACCACTTGTTGGCTCAGGTGTCATTAATGTTATGACAGCATTTTTTAAACTTGAAAAATTAGCCACACCAAATTGTTTGACTTCCCAGCCAAGGAAATCAGGTTCGGAATATCCATTAGGTGTAATGCCAAGCTCTGCCTCTAAGGTATATCCTCCGCAATTTGAAGATTCGCAAGGTAGGATTCCTTTATCAGATCCCAGTCGTTTTGATTTTATCCAACCTTTATTATGGATTCTTTTAAGTTCTCCTAATAACTGATCTTTGGAATCTCTTTGTAATTTTCCTTTTTGAATATTAAAAACCCTGAACACTCCCTCAATTTCAAGATTTGGGGTGGAATTAAATTCTTTGGCTAATGCTGAGCCCGGAGATGTGACATATCCAAGAATTTTACCATCATTATCAACTCCGAAAAACAGAAGCCGGTTTACAATTCTATTGGCCATTAAATCTGAAGGAGCATTTTTGCAGCCTTTGAGAAACCCGGAAAATCTTACTTCCGGATATTTTGGATAGAGGATTAATTGTGAATAAGGAGCAGGATATGTTTGTCCGTCTTCATCAATCCAGAAGAAGTCCAACCCGGTTTTAAATCTTTCTCTGGACCAGTCTCCGACATCTTCCTGAGTAATATTTCTTATTGGAAAAATATTGAGTACTTCAAAGTTACCTCCGAGATAAACCTGATTTTTTGAATTGTCGTTTGCTGCAAGCGTTTTCACATAAACCTTGTTGCATCCTTTATCTGAATATAGTTTTATGAGATTAGTAAGATTCACTTTGATAACGTACTTAATATTTTCAATAATTTATTTAGTGTTTTTTCTTGTTTGGCCGGCTTAATTTCGCACTCCCATATTGTAATGGTATTCCATCCTGATTTTTCAAGTGAAAGTTTTTTGGTTCTGTCATTCTTTTTATTCGCATTTATCTTGTCCAGCCACCATTGCGTCTGTGTCTTTGGGACAACAAAATATTTGCAATCTTTATGTCCATGCCAAAAGCAGCCATGAACAAAGATAGCAGTCTTTAACTTCTTCAGAACAAGGTCTGGTTTTCCCGGCAAAGATTTATCATGTAACCGGAATCGATATCCCTGGGAGTGTAGAAACCTCCTAATTATAAGTTCTGGCTTGGTATCCTTAGACCGGATTTGGCTCATGTTGTATGAGCGTATCGATTTGGAATGAACGTCTGCCATTTTGAAAGTTATTACCTCAAATTTCATTAAAACTTTTAATATTTCCAACTTCATTAATAAATATATGTCTGATTATTATTAGATTTGGCTTGTGAATTTATTGAAGAAAGGCTTAGACAACTTAGACAAAGACAGTATCAAAAAGAAAGAAGAAAAAACTCTCAAAATCGAAATCGATGATGAAGCCTTTGATCGATTGTGTGGACATATTTCTCATCCAATTGAAATCAAAAAGGAAGGGCAAAAGATTGCAGTGAGGATTATTAGTCAGTTTGGGGAGGAGTGTAAGAAGGTGATGGTGGTGTGAGTTTTCTTATATTAATTTTGAATTTTAAATGATTCTATTCTATTTAAGATGTAAGAGTCATTATTCATTTAAAATAAATTCAATCAATGAACTTAAACCTAATTATTGAGACTATTTATAACTGATGGTGATTAAGCAATACTTACAGATTCTACAGAATATGCCTCATAATGGGTTTACACATATTGTGAATGAATACCTAATAGAAGAATTGTGCAAAATGTGGAGCTCTGAATATAAATTAATTACGCAATCGAAAATCGAATTAGTTACCCTTAAAGATAGTTGTGGCTTCCACTATTTGTATGATTGTCACCAAGAATATCAAGATTATTCTGAATCTATAAAATCAAATAAAATAAAAAGTGACAGGGTTGTAGCTGCTTTTGGTTTCACAAAAAATAGTGAAGTTAAACGTGATATATACAGAATGAAAACTATTGCAAACCAGCCTGGCTACGACAGAGGGCATTTTATTGCACATTCTATGGGTGGCAATCTGGATCAAAATCTTTTCCCTCAAAAAAGTACCTTTAACAGAGGACATTCATCTGAGGGCAAGTTGTTTCGAGCAATAGAAAATTTCTGTACCAGAAATCAGGGTATTTTTCTTTTCTCAAGGCCAATTTATAATGATTTAGGATGGATTCCAGTTTATATAGAGTATGGTTTTTTAAGTGAAACAGGAGATATTTTTATATATCGATTTAGTAATAAATAGGATTTTTAGGTTGAGATAGGCAAGAAACTTGGTGCTCCTAATTTAAAAAGATAATTTGAAATGGTTGCTGGTTAGAATGATTGTGCTATAATATATGATGATTGAATAATATAAATTAATAATGTAAATAGATGAATGAAACAGAATATGATAAGTATATTAGGGTACTCAAAAACGAATATCCAAAAGCATATCTAGCAATACAGAGTTTGTTAGTTATTATAGCGATAGTAACTTTTTTAATATTAATTGAAAAGGAATATTCTACCGTTAGTAAAGTGGGTAAACCAATTTATTATTTTTGTGAAAAAATAATAAAAAACGTAAGCCTAAAACTAAAAACATTTGCTTATAATGATGTAGAAGATATTAGGGACAAAGTTAATATAAAAGTTGAAATCTATCCTATTGATACGAATGTTCATAAAGATGAATTTATTCATAAAAATGAATCCAAAAAGGTAATTAAGAAAGAACCAATATCGAATATGGCGAAAATAAGGAGGGATAAAATAAAACCAACGGTATATTACCCTGAAAAAATAGGATTTAATTTTGATATAGTAATAATCAACGATATAATAGTAGATTATCCCGAACCTAATGGGTCGTATTTAGCAAGTAATATTTATAAGGGAGATAAAATTACCTTTAAGAATAGTTCGACAAAACAGAGTTATGAAATTAGATTTTAAATTTTTTTATTTGTTTTTATTATTTCTTCCAGTCAACATACTGTGTCAAAGAATTGAGTTTTTTGGATTTCATCCGGCATATCACCATAGTATTGATAGCTTTAATCAAATTGAAGAAATTTCTAAACAATATATTAACCTAATAAATTCAGAAATTAAGGATAAGAAAAACATGCCCAAGATTTCAAAAGATATTTTTAAACTAATTGAAAAGATTGAACATTCTTCAAGATTTAATGATGATGCAGAAAGAATTATAGGATTTTACTTTAAGGACAGTAGTAATTTGGTCCTGGATGTATTTAATCTAAAAGGTAGGGTTTTTATTGTAGATAATTTTAAAAGGGTACAATTCAGAGGGGACGGTGATTCTTTAAATTTGAGTGAAGTAACTAAAAAGTTATATGACAAAAATGATTTGACATTTTATAATGAAGTTAACAAGAATCTATTCTATCAATATTTATTGCCATATCAAGCTGAATATTATTCAGATTCGATTTATAGTTTGGATTTAAAAAGCACAAATTTTTATAGAATTGATACTGGAAAGTCAATTAAAATTAACGGGACATTAAAACCTAAAGATATATTTAATGAAATAAGAAAAGCATTTTCTGGCTTATCTAATAAACTAAGAGCATCGCCTGGTATTCTGGATACTTATGATGGAGTCAGTCCGAATAATAAGGATTTTCATAAATTAATAAATTGTAATAGAAAGTATCAAAAGTTTTTCAAGGAACATCCTTTATTACTAAATTATATTAAGGTTGCAAACTCATATTATATTGATATAAAATCACCTAAACAAACTGACAGGGAAGTAAAAAAGAAAAGGAGAAAACAATTAGATGACGACTTATTTGTTTTTATGAATATGGTTGATAATAAATTGTTTAGTTTGAATGACATAAAGTTTTTTAATTCTTATGGATTAGATATCTATGAAATAAGAAATGATTTAGCTATAAAAGTGGATAAGATTTTGCAGTGCACAAGTAGTAAGAATTTATCAGGGGAGATCAAATACAGCGATGATTTGTCAAATTCTTTACTTTATTATTATAATTTGATTAAGTATTGTGGAGGTGAAGATAATTATATATCTTTTACAAGACTTGAATCGAAGAAAAATGACATTTATAGAGACTTACTTCTTAAAGCGGAGAGTTATGAAAAAGAAGGAAAGTATTCGTTGGCATTAGATTTATTATTGAAAGCACAAAAGATATTTCCTTACCTCCCTTCATTAAATATTAAATTAAAAGTTATTAATGATAAAATTGCAAATCAAAGGGATACTTTTCCTGTTGATATAAGAAGGAATATGTATGTGGATTGGGTTGAAAAATTGATCAAAGGTGGATTAAATGATTTTGTTTATAAAATTTATAAGTACAGAATGCCAGATAATGACATAACTTTTAATAGACAAGGACAAGAAATAGTTATTGTTTTTACTCCAAGGTCTAATTTGATTGATATTAGATCTGGAATCTGTTATTACCCTTTGGGAGAGTTTACATACGACCTTGAAGAAGTTGAAAATAGTTTTATTAGTAATATTGTTTATTTTATAAATCAAGAATTAAGTTTAGGTGAAAGTAATTTAGATAAATTTAAACCGAAAATTAATATCGATTTTATTGGTTCAGCTGACTTAACTAACTATGATGGCAAAGTAGCTATTAATACAGAATATGAATATTTAAACGAAGTTGTTAAGTCATGTAACAAAAAGGAGGGTCCATATTATTTTCAAGATTTATGTAAGGAAGATGCGAGTCCTTGGAATAAAAATTTAGCCCTTGGGTTTCTCCGTGCCTACCATAAGAAAGCTCAAATTTTAGCTCAATGTGCAGGATTAATTAGTAATTCAGATATATGTGGGAAGGTTATTCAAAGTGGTAATTCAAGCAATAGAGCTGTGATAATTACCATTCAAATTGTGTTTCCAAGTGATTGATGTAATTATCATTTTATTTTTGTTTATTATTTGTACCTATGTTTTATAACTAATTGATAATCAATTTAAATTACGTTCTGTATAGGAAAGTGAACCAATAATCAATAGTCAATAAGCAATAGTCAATAGTCAATAATCAATAGTCAATAGTCAATGGTCAATAGTCAATAGTCAGTAAGCAATAGTTAATAGTCAATGGTCAATAGTTAATAGTCAATAGTTAATAGTCAATGGTTAATAGTCAATAAGCAATAATCAATAATCAATAGTTAATAGTCAATAGTCAATAAGCAATAGTTAATAATCAATAGTCAATAAGCAATACAAAATGGTATAATTAAAATAAATGTATCTAAATTCAATTTTTTGGTTGTTTTCAATAATTTCTTATTAATGAAAGTAACAATATGAACCAAGCTAAGACCTTCTAATACACATGCTGTCCTCCATTTATTGCATAGTTGGCTCCGGTGATATAAGCTGCTTTTTCGGATGCTAAAAAAGAGACTAAATGTGCTATCTCTTCCGTTCCACCGAGTCGGCCCATTGGGATTTGTTCGACGATTTTATTTCGAACCTCTTCCCGAATAGCCATGACCATATCAGTAGCAATATAACCTTGGAGAAATGGTGTTCACTGTGATTCCTTTTTTAGCTACTTCCATAGCAAGCGATTTCGTAAAGCCATGCATACCCGCTTTTGCTGATGAATAATTGGTTTGCCCAAATTGGCCTCGCTGACCATTCACAGAGGAAATATTAATAATTCGCCCAAATCCTTTCTGAATCATATCTTCGATAACATGGCGTGTACAATTAAATACACTATTCAAATTTGAAGAAATAACTTCCTGCCATTGGTCTAGTGACATTTTCCATAAAGGTGTATCCCGGGTAATTCCAGCATTATTAATTAGAATTGAAACCCCTCCATGCGTGTCTTTAATTTCAGCCATCATCCGGCCGATATCTTCAAAATTAGTCACATCTCCTTTAACGATTGTAAAATCATAACCTAAATCATGGTTTTGTTTTTTCCATTCCATTCCTTTTTGATCATTTCGATAATTTGCAAGTACCGTATAACCATCTTGATATAATTTTTGACACATAGCGGTGCCCAATCCTCCCGTAGCGCCGGTTACTAAAGCAACTGTTTTAATTCCTGGATTCATGATTTTTGGTTTAATTTAAATAAAACTTAAAGATAATTTCGAGTCTAAACATTTCATAATACAATGTTAATTAAAAGGAAGATATAATTTTGTAGTTTTGACTTTTAGAATCTAGTGAGCGATTCTATATTAATTCTTCAAACCTACTGTATTGGCTGAGTTTGCTCTATTTACAAAGGATCAAAATGTTTTTCAGCATTTGAAAATCTATCATAACGCTTTGGATTTTAACCCCAAAGACAATCTTAGTAATTATAAACTCATTTGTATTTATCTGGATTCTGAGTCGAAGCTTCAGGAAATCCTGGATGAAACCCCTGAATTAAAAAGCTTTAAACAAATGCTCTTGGGAATATTTGACGGTAGTAATCCTTCTATCAGTTGGTCTTTAAAGTACGAGTTCAAAAGTTTTATAAATCTTAGTCAGTTCAAAATTCTTCTTGAATCCAATCAAAGCCAACCCACTTATGACGGTATTTTTTTAAAAGTTAAAAATCGCTTGGAAAAAATCAAGTTCAGCCAAGTCCGTTGGATTATGGCAAAAGATGTCTATTCCATCATTAAAACCGAAGATGCCAGATACTTAATAGGGCATACGCTTAAGGAAATGGAAGAAAAATTGACTCCGTACACTAGTTTTAAAAGAATTCATAGGTCCTATATCGTAAATATCGATTTTATTGAAGCTATTGAAGAAGGAGAATTGATCATTGATTCAGAAGCAATACCCATCGGACCAGCCTATAAAGAAGATCTCATGACCAGATTGCTCTTTATGTAATTCCATAAAGCTTATTCACCTAGCTATATTAGCTGTTCACCCTTAATTTAGCCTTATTCGCATGGTTTTCGCTTAGGAGGCTATGTACCTGACATAACTTTGCATGTAGAAATACAATATTTAATTAAAATAAAAAAATTAATCATGAATCCTACAGAAACATTTGAAACCCTAGTAAAAAAACAACAAGAAGCTATCAGTCAGTGGACTAATAATTCTAAAACTATCTTGGAAGATTCAATTCAGGCTATGACAACACCTTTTAAGGCTAGCGTTGAATTGTTAAATGAAAATGCAAAAGCAAATCAAAACATATTTAGCCAGGTGAATCCAAAGGATATGACTGAAAATATGCAGAATGCTCCTAAATTTTTTCAAAATTGGTTGAGTATGCAACAAGAATATGCTCAAAAATGGCAAGATTTATTCCAATCCTATAACGGAACTGCCTTCGAAAAATTCCAGGCAAACAATAAAACATTTTCAGAATCTTTTAAGCAAACAATAGCATCTTGGGAAGCCATGATAAATGATGCGAAAAAAGCATTTACAGGTGATTTTAAAAATCCATTTGCAGCGGTTGCTGGTGATAATGCATTCCTAAGTCATTTTTTCAAAGCATATGAAGATATGCAAATCCATTGGAAAAAAATTCTTGAAGATGGAGTTATGAAAGGAATGTTTACAAAAGAGCAGTTTCATTCATTCTTTCCAAATGATTCTTTTAATAAAATCGTAGATAGTCTGATGGGTTTAAACTCAATCGAGAATTTGAAAAAGTCTACAGAAGCTTTTGATAGCTTTTACGAAACTTATTTTGAGAAATTAGAATCTATTCAAAAAGATGCTCAAAATGCAGTTAGCAATTTAAATGGTCAGGTAGAGACAAATACTAAAAATACAATTTTAGAACCTATTGGAAAATTGTATGCAGACTTTTTAAAACAATTTGATCAGTCCAAACCAATTATTGGAGATTTTAATTTGAAAGCGGATGTTAAAGCAATGTCTGAGAAATATTTCAATGGAAGAAAAACTTTCCTTGATTATATCGAAAAGAACATGAGTTTCCAAAATAAAGTGTATGGTAAAGCTAAAGACAGTATGACAGAAACTATGGAAAATTTCTGGACACTATATCAAACTGAAGGGAAAGCCCCAAATTATGAAGCATTTATGAATAGCTGGTTGAAAATTACACAAGTGCGTATTTCAGAGATTTTAAATTCTGAAGAATTAAAGCAATTGCAAAAAGATTTAACAGCATCAAAAGACAATGTCATTACCATGATGAATGATATGGTAAAGGAATATACACAGGCAATGCAAGCTAAAACTGAAATTAAAACGGATGCAGCACAATCTGCTGGCAAACAAGAAGCTGCAAACCAAGTAAAACAAACTAAAGCGGCTCCAACAGCTTCAAAAAAGTAACCGCAATAAATTTTAGTCTTCGTTTTAACGGTAAATATTTTCCAATGATATCGTAATATCGAGTGATAAATAAAGTTTTTCAATACAAGCCTCTACAATAGTGGGGGCTTTTTTTGTGCTTTGAAAGATTGACAGAGAAATTGAATATTTAGCCAAATTTATTGTAGTCACTACATTTTAATGATTCCATGCAATTTGACTTTTTTTTTGGTTTTGAAATTTTTCTTTTATTAGATAAAATTGGGCAATAAGCATACAATATACTTTTTTATTATGAATTTACAGAAGTATATTTTATTCAGTCAATGTTAATAATTGCTAATTAAATGGGTTTTAATTTTGCCGTAAAATGTCTTAAGACTGGAGCTTCTTCAATTATTTTTAAACCTTTGATTGCAGTTCTATTTGCAAAAACTTCAAGAATTACTTCCGCAACATAATCAATGTGACTTTGGGTGTAAACCCGTCTTGGAATGGCAAGTCGTACGAGTTCCATTTGCGCTGAAATCAACTGATTCGATGCATCATATTTTCCAAACATTAAAGATCCTATTTCAACACTTCGAATGCCACCTTCTTCGTAAAGTGCACAAACTAAAGCTTGCCCTGGATATTGGTTTATAGGAATGTGTGGTAAAAATTCTTTTGCATCGATATAAACAGCATGCCCACCAGCAGGTTGCATTACAGGAACCCCTGCATTTATTAATTTATTCGTAAGATATTCAATACTGCGTATTCTGTATTGTAGATAATTTTCATCCATGACCTCCATGAGTCCGATTGCTATGGCTTCCAGATCTCTTCCGGCAAGTCCACCATAGGTAGGAAAGCCTTCTGTAATAACTAATAAATTACGACATTTTTGTGCTAGCTCTTCATCATGCATTGCTAGAAAACCACCTATGTTTGCAAAAGCATCTTTTTTTGCACTCATCGTGCAACCATCTGCATATGAAAATAATTCTTTAACAATTTCTAAAACCGGTTTGTCATTAAATTCCTTTTCTCGCAATTTTATAAAGTAACAATTTTCAGCAAACCGGCAGGCATCAATATATAAAGGAATTTTGTGTTGTATGCAGATCTCTTTTACAGCTCTAATATTTTGCATGCTAACAGGTTGTCCACCTCCTGAATTGTTAGTTATTGTAATTATACATAATGGAATATTTTCTGATCCTTTTTCTTTAATAACTTGCTTCAAGGCCTCCACATCCATATTTCCTTTAAATGGAGACGGTACAGATGGAAGTTTTCCTTCAGCGCATAAAAGGTCAATACCTTCAGCTCCAGAAAATTCAATATTTGCCCGGGTGGTATCAAATAAAGTGTTGCTGAGAATAAACTTTCCTTTACCTCCCAGAATACTAAAGAGGATTTTCTCTGCAGCCCTTCCCTGATGTGTTGGTATTACCAATGGCATACTAGTAATTTGTTGGATTACCTTTTCAAATCTGAAAAAGCTTGGACTTCCAGCATAGGATTCATCGCCTTGCATAATTCCTGCCCATTGATTGCTGCTCATGGCGCTCGTGCCACTATCTGTGAGTAGATCAATGAGGACATCCTGGGAATGGATGAGAAATGCATTGTAAGATGCACCTTCAAGAATCGTTTTGCGCTCTTCTTTGGAATTAAAATAAATGGGTTCTACAGATTTTATTCGAAAAGGTTCTATGATTGTTTTCATAACTTACGTTTTGCACAATCCTGATAAAATTCATTGAGCACGGTGATATTCGTCATTGCCTGAAGTCTAATTAAGCTACAATTTTGTATAAAATTCAAAAGTATGTACAATTTATCAATCGATCAACTGATTATGAGATTTTATCTGATGATGCTTGCAGTTGTTGTTCCAATGTATATCGGAATTCCTGTATTAGCATTCTTAGCGTTGCCAATATTATTAAGTGCAATGTTTGGAATACAATTTAAAATTCCAAAAAAGCAAAGCCGCTCAAAATCTATAGAAAGAAGGAAATCAATTTCTGCGATTGCAGAATAATTATGCCTTCTGAATTTAACTGAATTAATTTTTCTTCCTTAAATTCTGTCAAGGTGCGAATGAGCGTTTCTTTTGCAATTCCGCAATAGGAAGCTAAATCCTCACGACCCAGGTGGATTGCAGATTCTTGAAAAGATTTGGAAAGATTATATAAATGGTACGCTACTTTTTCCCGGACATTGCCAAAGGAATTTATCGCTAATCGTTGGACATAATCTTGGGATCTTTCAGCAAAGTGATGTTGATATGATGTCAATAAATTCTCTTTTAGAATAATATCCTCAATCAATTTTTTTGAAATTGATTTAATATATGACGGTTCTATAATTTCTGTAGTCGATTTGTATTTTGTTTGAAATAAATGATATAAACCCATAAAACATGGTGCTCGATAAAAATCCAGAATAAGTTCTTTTCCTCCTACCGTTTCGATTACTTCTTTGGCCATCCCTTTTTCGATGTAATATATATTATTAATGTTTTCATGAAGCATCCAGATTTTTGATTTTTTTCCAAACTCCTTGGTTTCACAATGCGTTATTAAATCCTGAACTTGCTTTAGATTTACAAATTCTTCAAAATGAATAAGTCCGGTTAATATTTTGGAAGCTCGAGACTTTGATAAATTTTCATATTTATGCAATTTATTTTCAACTACTTGTAATAAATCGGAATCTTCAAAGGGTTTGATCAAGTAATCTTCAGCGCCTAAATTCATGCCTTTACGAAAGTCTTCTTTCTCGGCTTTGGCTGTTAGAAACACTAAGGGTGTGTTTTTTAATAGTTCATCATGATTTAAGATTTTTAAAACTCCAAAACCATCTAAATTAGGCATCATAATATCACACAAAATGAGATCAGGTTTGTGCTCCCGAGCTGCTTGTACTCCAAGCACACCATCTGCTGCTGCGAAAACATGATATCCAGAAAGCTGCAGAATTTCAGTAATATTCTCTCGCATTTCTGTATTATCTTCAATGATCAGAATTTTTTTCATAATTAAATATTTCAGGTAATTGAATTGTTATTTGTGTTCCTTCGGTCTCCATGGATTCAAATCGAATATTACCTTTGATTGTATCCAGATATTTTTTTACAATATTTAGTCCGAGTCCGGTTCCTTGTATATTTAATACATTAGAACCGCGATAAAAAATATCAAATATAAATTTTTGTTCAGTATTTGGAATTCCTATCCCGTTATCTTTTACTAAAATATTATAAAAGTTATTAAGTTTAGAAAGTTCAATTTCAATAGTAGCATGTTCACCAGAATATTTAATAGCATTCGATATTAAATTATTCATAATGTGTTTTAGACAGGTTTTATCAGTTTCTATTAAGGCGCCTTCTAAGTTGTTTGTATTTAATTTAAGTGTTTGTCCTGTTTTCTTGATTAAATTAAAGTCTTCAATGATTTCATGCAGCATGCCATGTATTTCAAAGGATTCAATCTTAAGTTCAAATTTGCCCTCTTCGATTCTCGTAAGGGTTAAAAATTCATTTAAAATTCCATTTAAATAATGAATGTTGTTTTTGATTTTAGAAATATGCACTTTGCGTTTATCTACGAATTCAGCACTTTCATACCGATCTACTAGATTAATAGAGCTTAGTATATTTGCCAAAGGGGTTCGAAATTCATGAGATGCAATAGATACAAAGCGGGATTTTAAAAGACTCAAATCGCGTTCTTTTTCCAGGGCATCAAGCAACTCTTGTTCTCTCACTTTTAATTTTTGCTCAACGGTGATCCTGAAATCAATTTCATGCTCTAAAAAACGATTACTTGAACTTAATTGATTAATACTTTCTTGAAGTTGACCAGTTCTGGAGTCCACCAAATTTTCAAGATTTCTATTTACATACCACAACTTATTCTCCGCTTCCTTTTGCGCACTTAGATCATGAATCACTCCTGTAAAATAAATTTGATCTTCTATGATAAATTTGCTTACCGCTAAACGAACTGGAAATATATGGCCATCTTTTTTTAATCCCGTTACCTCTCGTCCAATTCCAATAATTTTTTAATTCCGGTTTCTAAATGATTTTTTATATATTGGTCATGCTTACTTTTATCCGGTTCAGGAACAATAATATTGATATTTTGACCAATGAGTTCATCAACTTCGTATCCAAAAGTTGCAGCTGCATTTTTATTTAATAATTGGATGATACCTAATTTATTAATTATTATAATAGCATCAATGGCCGTTTCAAAAACGGAACTTAAAAAATTGCTATTTTTATGAAAGCCGTGTTGATCCATATGATTGCTATCATTGATTTTGCTGACAAAGATCATGAACTTAGATCGAACTTGCATCTATTTTTACAAAAAATATAGCTTATGAATTTGAAAAATCCTGTAAGTGACATCATGACGAAAGAATTGATAACAGTGACTCCAGAGGATAACTTGTTAACGGTGAAGCAACTATTTGATATGCATTCAATACATCATATACCTAGTGCATTTTAAGGATCTTGTAGGCTTAATTAGTAAATCTGATTTACAGTTGTATGCTAATTCTGATATGGATCCTATTAGTATTGATATAAAAGAGGACCAAAAATTGAAATTTACTAAAGTAAAGCAAATTATGGTAGTCAGGTTGGGAAAATTAGAGCCACAAGATAGAATTGAGCTTGCGATTGAAGTGTTTTTAACCAATTATTTTCATTGTCTTCCAATTGTGGATGGAAAAGAGTTGATGGGACTCTTAACACCTTATGACATTCTGAGATATGTGGCTACTGCAAGTAAAAGTTAAATTGTGATGAAATTTCTATGACTTCTAAATGATATTTGGTTTGTTTTTAATTTAATAGAAACAAAATGGATATGAAATTTTGTATAGCACACTATTTATTTGTATATTTGGTAAAATAAATTAGATATGAGATCTTTTAGTCAAATTTTATGTCCTTTTGACTTTTCTGAGTTTGCTGAAAAAGCCTTAGACTATGCAGTTAGATTAACTAAAACAAGTGGAGAGCGACTTACTGTTTTGCATGTCCTAGTAAATCCATTTATGTTTGATGGAGGGGGTCCAATTTTGGGAAACAATTTGTTGGCAATGGATTTATTAAATAAAATGAGAGATGAAGAGCAATTAAAACTTTCCGAATTAAAGGAGAAATTAATTGCTGATAATCCGGGATTGAAAATTGATTTTTTAGTAGAGGAAAACAATGATATTGGAGAATCTGTGATACAAGTACAAGTCAAGCTAAATGCAGATCTTATAGTAATTGGTTCACATGGGAGAAAAGGACTGAAGAGAGTATTTCTTGGTAGTGTTGCAGAAGATGTTTTAAGAAATGCAAAATGCCCAGTTTTGGTTGTTAAATAGGAAATTCTAAGCAAATTGCCAATGGATCTATAATTCCTTTATATTTTGGGATTATGTATAATTGAAGATATGAATTTATAAAGAGTGCTTTTAAATTCGGAATCAAATTCTAATTTTGAATTTTATAAGCATCAAAAAGGCAGAGAAAAGTATTCATTTAGGTTTAAATTTTGAGTTTTTATTTTTTATAATCACGTCTATTTATAGTAAAGCATAAATAGGCGTTTTGAGGATATGCTTCAAATGGATTTTGGGATATTATTTTATTTCAATGTTTATTTGGAGCATTTTTTTATAATTTTATTTATGCATAGTGAAATCAATTTCATTAGTGAATGTATACTAAAATAAATGATTGATTTTATTGGGGTTAGTTGCTAGAATATAATATTTTGGTTGAAAATCAGGCACATTCCGGTAAACAGTATTTTTAAATTTTAATTACTAGATGGTAAGGCTTACATAGTAATTGTATCTGAAGTTGGAAATATTTAGATTAATTTTATCTGGATTAAATTCTTTTAAGCAAGCCTACACAAGAATTTACAATTATTGGATTTAAATTTTATGAGTCCTAATATGTAATTTTTGATCATAATAGAATCCAAGAATTATTTTACAATGTCTAAATTTCAATAATAATATTGTTTATTATTTACGATAGCAAATGATTCCGATCCGTTTTGCTCCTTTCCTGGAGGTCATTATGAAACGATTCTGCCTCCGTATTTTGTTTTTCTAATGTCCAGTCATCTGTCACAGTTGTTTCAATCCACACATCACCCGATTTTCTAAAGACTTGTATTGAAAGACCAAATATGTCATTAAAATTTTTCTCAAGTTCAGCAACTATAGTATGTGGATATATTTCCAAAATACCTTCGTTATGTTTTGTTCGACAATTTTTTATAAGTGTATCATTGGAAATTATGAATTCTTTCCTTGATCCCCCATGAATAGGATGGGGCTTAGTAAAGAATTCCATTTTAAGAAATGGATATTTTTTAGAAAAGGATTTCTGTATATCCAAAATGGAATTGGTTTCAATGATTTCGATTTTCATAGCTGGATTTTAATCATGGAATGCTAAAATAGGTAGATCTAAATTGAATGCAGTTTTCTTTGAAATCCGCTCGTCGAAGATATTTGTAATTACAGAATGTTCTCTAGAAATGATAACAATGAGGTCTATGGTGTTCATAGCTAAGTATTCCTTAATTCCATCTACGATGTTCTCGTTTTCAACAATATGATAGGAAGTATTATTTAAATTCAATGGAGGATTTAAGTGGTTGGCTTGTAATTGTTCAGAGATGTTAGGAAATATTTCCAATTCGTCTGTAACATTTAGTACATGCACATGTGCATTAAAATAGTTTGCCAGTTCTACCAGTGGTTTTAATAATTGTTTATTTGAAAATGGTTTAAGGTCATATGCAAAGAGAATATTTTTTATTTTTGAATAGGTTGTTGTAGAATGGATTGCTATAACTGGAATATGGGATTTTCTAAACAAGTGGGTTGTTATACTTCCTACAAATCGCTCTTTAAGGAAACCCTCACCTTGCAGTCCTATAATAATAAGGTCATTTTTATATTGTTTACCAAATTCAAGAATCTGTTCGATTGGATGACCATAAACGCAATGGACATTTATTTGGATTGAAATTGCACTCTTTAGTCTGAGATCTGAAGCAATTTCATTCAAATGATTTAAGTGATTATTTCTGATTGCTTCTATTTCTTCATGATCTGGTACGTATACATATGAATCTACGGCAGAAACAGGAATTGAAAAGATATGCAGAAAATCCAAAGTGGCACCACTTTCAAGAGCAAAGTGAAAGGCATATCTGGCCGCTTGCAGTGACGGATTAGAATAATCAATAGGTACCAGAATTCTCTTCATATCAAATTCTTTAATAGATTTAATGAATTTTAATGGTAAAAATAGAGAATACAGAGCTTTAGTATATTGATTGTAATCAGTTTGGTTAGTGATTGTTATCAAATAAACCTCAAATAACGGTAGGAAGGCATTCAAAACAACTTTGGGTTTGGTTTTAACGGGGCATTGTAGGCTATTTTAAATTGAACAAGCTGGGTTTTACAGACTTTTCTTATTTTATAGTATGACAATAATCATGCAAACAAATGAGCTATGTGCTCTTCTTATATATATATCGCACTAATTTTGATTTCGTTCTAGTTTTCTAATACCTATAATTCTATAATCATGAGATCTATTTTGTTGCCAATTGATTTCTCAAAAAATTCAGAATCTTCTTTGTTATTTGGTTTGAATTTGTCGAAAAAGGAAAAGCTTAAGGCAATTATATTGCATGTCGTTTCGCCATATTCAGGATTGGATAATAATATCTACCAAATTTTTGATTATTCAATATATTTGGAGGAACGAAAGAAAGCTACAGAGGATTATTTATTCAAATTTAAGCAAAAGAATAATCTGTCAAAATTAGCTACTGGGGTAATTTGCGAAAGTGGCACTGTAGCAGATTCTATTTTAAAAATTTCAAAAGAACAAGCAGCAGAACTGGTGGTAATGGGCGCAATTGGTTCCGGAAACATTTCGAGGATCGTTGTTGGCAGCAATACCCAATTTGTTTTAGGTTTATCTAAAATACCACTTTTGATTATTCCACAAGGATTTAAATATGAAGATTATAATAAAAAAATATGCTTTGCTACGGATTTTCATTTGAAACTAAATAAAGCATCTTTAGCTATTTTTGAGTCCTTTAGTTTTATTAAATCTGCTACTGTGCAGTTTGTACATATTAGTGATGAGAAGTATCCAATTTTTAAGGAAAAGCATACAGAATTGGTTGCATTATTATTTGGAAAGTTAAAAACCAGAATTAAATATATTTTTTCAAAAAATTTAACAGATTCTTTAGAGGCTTTTATGCAAGCATCAGAATCTTCATTATTAGTATTACTTCCACATAGTCATAATTTTCTTTACTATCTTTTTTTTAGAGGTCATACTATTTCTGTTGTCAAAAAACTAAAATACCCGGTTTTAGTGCTTTATGATCTTAAATAAATGGGCAGGGTTAAGCTTCGGGAAGGGGGTGCACAATTCTAATAATTAAAAAGTTTTGATAATTTGTACTGAATAATGGATCTTTGCCATTCACATGTATCAACTTCTTTTTGGCACTTTTTTAATAAGTGTTTTACACGCACTTATACCAAGTCATTGGCTGCCGCTCATTGCTTTGGCTAAAGCACAGGAATGGTCAGAGCGAGAAACGATTAGGTATACCTTCTATCTTGGCTTAGCACATGTATTAAGTACTGTCTTATTGGGTATCTTACTTGGGGGTATTCTGTTTGGTTTTCAAATTGTTTATGATCAGAAATTTTTCTGGATAGGGCCTATAATATTGATTGCATCTGGCTTTTATTTTATGTATCGACATCATACGCATCATCATTTTCATATTGATGACCACATGATGGACCCCACAAAGACACGCAAGCAAATTCTTTATGCCTTATTGGCATTTATGTTTTTGTCTCCTTGTCTTGAAATAGAGGCTTATTTTATGAATGCAAGTTTATATGGTTGGGGAACACTCTTATTATGTGTATTTATTTATGCAATTATTAGCTTGTTTGGCATGGTCATTTGGGTATGGATTGCCTTCCGAAGCATAAAAAGAATAAATGCCCATACATGGGAACATAATGCTGGAATCATTACTGGTATTACTATGGTCCTAACTGGTATTTTATCATTTATTATTCATTAATACCAAATTATGAATTTTGATTTGGAACGAACTATAGAATTATTGGAGCGCACTCCAGGAATTTTAGAATCTTTTTTAAAAGACTTGTCGGCATTCTGGACAAACCCGAATGAAGGTCCTGAAACATGGTCGGCAACGGATGTTTTAGGTCATTTTGTACATGCTGAAAAAACAAATTGGATTCAAAGGATTGAAGTTATTTTGAATTTTAATGGGGAAGGTACGTTTGCTAATTTTGATAGATTGGCACAATTTGAAAATTGTAAAGGAAAGTCAAATAACCAATTGTTGGGTGAATTTAAATTGGAACGACTTAAAAATATAAATGCGCTTAGAGCAATGCAGCTGACCCAATTTGACCTTGAAAAGAAAGGCATACATCCTTCTTTCGGCCACGTTACATTGCATCAATTATTGTCTACCTGGGTGGTTCATGATCTGGATCATATTTGCCAAATTTCAAGAGTCATGGCAAAACACTTTAAAGAAGATACAGGACCTTGGATTGAGTATTTAAGAATATTGAAATCTTAATTTTTGGATTTTAAATTTATGAACAGCTTCCTCCATAAATTTTTATTTAAGCCAGGGCTTAGGTAATACACTTTTTTTTACTAATACCATAAGATCTTTGAAAATAAATAAATTGATTAACAAGTACAAAAAGGTTGCAATGGCATACGCATAACTTGCTCCAACTAATCCAAATTGATTTACAAGAAAATAGGATCCCAAAAGTAGACTAAGATGAAATGTCAAATCGGCTTTAAGTCCTGATCTGAACATTGCTTTTGATGCTATCAAATAGCTTAGAATAGAAGCCGTAATCCGAAATACATCACCAATCATTTGAAAGCTAAAGAGTTCCCTCATAGGCCGAAATGATTCTGCTAATAACAAGCTGATAATAATGTCTTTGCATAACCAAATGCTGCCAGACAAGATAATCATAATAGGGACAATACGTTTAAATGCTTTCCGGATTTCAGTCACCAGGTCCTGCGTTTCTGATAATTCTGATAATTTTGGAATAAAGTAAACAATCATAATATTCGTTATGACCGTCAGGTAGCGATCTGATAAACTAAACATTGCTTGCCATAAACCTGCATCTTTTGTAGTAAGTTGATGTTCAATATTTTCCCGAATAAAAATCATAGTCCACATCCAGCTAAAGGACGTAATAGCAGCAAATACTCCATATTTGATCAATTGAAAAGCTAATGGCAAATCAATTTTTGGATTGAAATATTGAGTATTTAACATGTTAAGCTTTTTGAAAGCAAACAATCCAGTGACTGTTGTCAATATTCCAAATATGGAATTCGAAAATAAAGCGCCAGCAATATGAAAATTATATATTGAATAGGTAGTAATCACTAAATTAAGTAGTGCGGCTGAAATATTCACATAACTCAACATTCGAATTTCTCCGATACCATTTAAAACACTGGTGATGATAATTTGAAGTGAAATAAAAAGTAAAAATATTCCATAAAGTAAAAATACGTTTTCAAAATTCTGGTTATTAAAAGCAGCAATATTCAAAAATTTGTAAGATGTAAAAACGACTATCATGCCGAGGACAGATCCTATCAAAATAATTCCGAATGCTGTATTTATTATTTTTTTTAGTTCGGTTTCATTATTTTTATATTGTGCAACATATTTAACAATTCCGGTAGCAATAGAAGCCGTAGAAAAAATAAGAATCAGTCCAGTAATATTTGCAAATTTTCCAATATATGCTGTACCAATTGGGCCAATTAAACTGGCGCTTACTTTCGTAATTACCAATCCAGTAATAAGATTGACTACAGAGTAAAGACCGCTTAAAAAACTGGTTTTATAAAAGTTCATTATACTATGGAAAATATATTAAGAACTGCATAGGTGAAATAAATTAGGTAAGTTATAGGAGTTGAATTCATTTTTAATTTATATTTAAAATCAAATTAAATCGTATCATTTTACCAATTTCATCGCTAAAAATGGAGATAATTGAAGCTTAAAGGGTGGATTTAATTTTAAAATTTTATTTAAGATGATGGCTATTATATTTTTAATTTTTGAATGGTATTGCGTATTGTAAAAACCAGTGATTATACTAAATTTAAATTGTGCATTTTGTGCAGCTCGTTCATACTCTTTTACAGAAACCAATCGTTCCACCCAAGCACCTGTATATGGATCGCAGGTATTTGTTGAATCTTGAGATAAAACAGGAAGCAATCCTGTTTGAATATAAGCTTGAGTACGCTCGATGATTTGGGCTTGAGCGAAACCACGGTTTCGTTTAGCTAACTTCTCGATTAGCTTCTGGTCTAATTCTGGAAACTGGTTTTTTATAATTTCAGATCGCAGTTTCATTCCACAATTTGCAGTATCTAAAGTGGGGTTATCCATATCCATATTGCTACCAAGATTTTCATATTTTGAATGGATTTTACGGTGGATTTGTTTAACAATAGGATTATGTATATTTGCAGAAGTGGTTATTACGGAATTAAATTTATCACTTTTTAAAACGCTTAACTGTTTAAAAAATTGCGTATAGTCTGGCAGGTGTTCAATGACATTTCGAGAACCTAGGCCAGTAGGTTTAAGCATATTTGAATTGCAATATTCAACTAATATATCGGTATCACCAAGTATATAATAATCAGGTTCAGCATTCAATTCTTTGGCTAGTATTTTTATGCCTTCAAGATATTCTTCAGAAATATCATGGCTTATACATTTTGCACCAATACGTTTAACCAAAAATGAAAAAAATCCAATTCCAGCTCCATGATCAATTATTATATGGTCCTGAATATTTATTAAAGAATCATTCAGAATATGAAATAATATGAAAGCATTACATTCACTCACATATTTAATTTTACCCAAGTCAAATCGAAAATAACTTTTTACACGCTCATGAAGATTTAGCGATTCAAAATCCAAGTGTATGATATCTTGTTCCAATTGTCTGGAGACTTCCAGAATAGATGAAAATGAATAACTTCCTTTTTCTAATGATTTCATTTGTAAATTTAAATTAATTGAAAAAGGATTGATACCACAATTCGCTGGACAGGATTCTCCAAAGTTCATTTTCGCCAAATGTGTGAGGATTTTTTTCAAATTTACGTCGTATTGCTTTTCCATTCCACCAGGGGCGATCTAAAAATTCTTTCGATTGAATTATATCTTGAATTCCAGGTGCTAATGTAGTATGAGTCCAGAGCGTAGTTGGCGTTCCAAATCCGATTTTATCTTTTCTATTTAAAATTATATCAGGAACTATATTTTTCATGCTTTGTCGAAGAATGTACTTATTAACACCATTGTGAAGTTTAAGTGACGCAGGTATATTAAAAGAAGATTCAACTAATCTATGATCAAGAAAGGGTACTCTGCTTTCAATTGAATTAGCCATAGAGTTCCGATCCTCCCATCGTAACATATGAGGTAGATGTGTTTGTTTTATGGATCTTGACAATGCGGCGTCAATAAAGGAATCTTCATTTGGAAAATTATTCTGAAGGAGCGTGTTCGGGTATAAATCCCTGGTTGCATATTTTTGATGTTCTAATTGTCGAACTACGGAACTATTTTTTTGTAAAACTTTCCAGGAAAGATATGCATGGGATAAAACTTTTTTAATTCCCTGGTTCTGAGTGAGTGCATAGATTGTTTTACCATACGCAGAATAATTGTGATCTTTTAGTAATTGAGCCAGGTAATATTTAATAAAATAAGGATAACCAGCATACAGTTCATCTCCACCCTGACCATTCAGGAGAACAATAATTCCAGCGTTTTTTACATTTTTGTAATTTTGAAAAGCCGAAAATGGACTTGCACCAGTAGTGGGTGCATCTTGTTGATATATCCAGTTTTTAATTTCATTTAAATTTACATCATGACTTCCTGAATAAAAGGTAGATTTAAATCCACCAGTATCTAAAACAGCCTTGATGTACTTGCGTTCGTCATATTTTATACCTTCATAATAAACAGAAAAGGTTTGGATAGAAGTGTCTGTTAAACTTCTGGCAATACAACAAACAGAAGATGAATCAATACCACCACTTAATGCAACACCTAAAGGTACATCACTGCGCAATCTTAATTTTATGGAATCTTTTAAAAGAGATTGTATAGATTCGATGCTTTGTGTTTCGTTCCAGGATATTTGATTTACTTGCTTTGGCAAATCCCAATACTTCGTTATAGTAAGCCCATTTTGGTTTATTAAAGCAAAATGCCCGGCAGCTAGTTGTTTGATTTCTTTAAAAAAAGTGTCTGTATCTTCAAAGGATTTATTGTCTCGAAGAAATTCTACCATCTTAAATTCATTCGGAGATAATGTTACAAGATTGGATTTTGAAAATTGCTTTTCTTCCGATGCCCAAACAAACCGATTTCCATCAAAATAATAATTGAAAGGTTTAATTCCAATTCGATCTCTTGCTACAAATAAAGTTCTTTCTTTATGATTGTAAATGACAAAAGCAAACATTCCAATAAAGCGTTCTAAACAATGAGTTCCCCATTGTTTATAAGAATGTAATAAAACTTCCGTATCACTACCAGATATAAAACGATGACCTAATGATTGTAATTCATTCTTGATTTCAATATAATTATAGATTTCACCATTGAATGTTATCCAACAATTTTGTTCATGATCAGACATTGGTTGATGTCCAGTTACTGATAAATCGATAATTGACAATCTCCTGAATGCGATTCCTAAATTTGAAGTTGTAGATTCAGGTAATTGTGTTGATGTCTTTTTTATTTCAGTAATTGAATCATCATGAAAATGATGCGTTTGTGCTCCTGTCTTTGTATTGATTAATAAATATCCTTCATCATCTGGACCCCGGTGCCTTATAAGGCGGTTCATTTTAAGGAGGGATGTTGTTTCAATTGGAGCACCATCCAAATGGTATATACCAGATAATCCACACATATTATTAAAAGCAAAGTTAGTTAAGCTATTGCTTTTAAAGCTAGTTCTTATCTCTTTATATTCTGTATTTTTACCCCGAAGTGTTAAACCTAAACTAATTAAATACAATTGAAAAAGGTTTTAATAATTAGCTATTATTGGCCTCCATCTGGAGGTTCTGGTGTGCAGCGTTGGCTTTATTTTGCAAAACATCTTCGTTCATATGGTTGGGAACCAATCATATATACAGTTTCGAATGGTGAATATCCATATCTTGATGAAGGTTTGAGTCAACATATTCCTCCAGGAATTGAAGTTCTTAAGAAATCTGTTTGGGAGCCATATGCTATGTACAGAAAAATTTCTGGAATTGATACTAAAGTGGATCCTACAATTATGGCCGAATTAGAAAAAGGTAGCTTTTTTAAGAAATGTTTACTGTGGATTCGAGGTAATTTTTTTATACCAGATGCAAGAATGTTTTGGATTCGTCCTTCAGTTAATTATTTAAATTCGTATTTAGAACGCAATAAAGTAGATGTCATTGTAAGTACTGGACCACCACATAGTACACATTTAATTGCAAGAAATCTAAAGCGTAAACATAAGATTCCCTGGTTAGCGGATTTTCGAGATCCCTGGACTCAGATTTATTTTTTTAGCCAATTAAACTTAAGTAAGCTTGCGCAAAATATTCATTTGAGACTGGAGTATTCTGTATTAAAGGAAGCAAATTGTGTAGTTACTGTGAGCAATGATTGTAAGGTCGGACTTCAAAAGCGAGTGAACCGAAAAATTGAAGTTATAACGAATGGATATGAAGAGTTTGAGCGAAAGTCATTTTTGGATAGTGATGGAAAAATTACCATGATATATACTGGTGTCTTAAGTTCAGATAGGAATCCAAAGATATTTTGGGAACAACTGACAGAATTTTTAAGAAGCAAACCTGAGATCAGTCATAATTTCCAATTACTTCTAATAGGGAATATTGACAAGACCATAATTGAAGATTTGAGAAAATCAAAATTGGCTAAACATTTAGTCGTTCATTCTTCAATGTCACATTTAGAATTGCAAAACTTTTTGAATAAAGCTGATATTTTATTAATGATCGGGGTGCCAAATCATAAAGGCGTAATAACCGGTAAATTTTTCGAATATTTATTTTTACGAAAACCAATTTTCTCAATATCACCAGCTGAAAGCGATGTAGTAACTATTCTCAATGAAACCAAAGCTGGTTTGAATGCTAATTTTGAGGATGCCGATTTGCTAATGAACAATTTGAACGCTACATTTAAACTAATAATAGAAAATTCATTTGATCCTGATGAAATTTCAAATTCTAAAATACTCCAGAACCAAACTAACAGAAAGGTTGTCAGCATTGTTAGAGGAGATTAATACAGAAATTATTTAATTTTTGTAGTTTAAGATACATTTAATAAAATATGATAAGACAAAACAGAATTCGACAATGCTTTATTAAAATTCTGAAAACACGACTAATATTAGATTTATTATTTATAAATTGCATTAATAATTATATTTTATTTGGTATGTAAAAAATTATAGAAATATATATTTACAAAATTTGTATTTATTTAAATTATTTTTATAATTTTACATGACGACCTTTAACAGTAAGGATTTTTAGCATTTTATCAGAATTTGAAGTTTAAGCTTGTCTTAATCTTTAACCGTTAGTTGAGTAGTGAGTTTTTGTTCTGGACTGGAGGGCCTTATAGGTGTATTCAAATTATTGAACATATGAAAACGAAACTTTGTCAATTATCTATAGCGATTCTGCTATTTGTCTCTCCATTTTTCACTTATGCACAAGCTCCAAATCTAGGGACTGCCTCTACATTTGCTTTATTTACAGCTGTAGGTGCTTTTGGTAATACCGGAGCTACTATGGTGGTGGGTGATATAGGAACCAATAATGGTGCATTTGCAGGTTTTCCTCCGGGCACGGTCATTGGAAATATTCATGTCATGGATGGAGTTTCCTCTACAGCCGCCACAGATGTAGGTATTGCATATACGTTTATGAGTGGGATTACCTGTGGATCAGTAATTGGAACCACTTTAGGAGGTGGCCAAGTATTAACTCCAGATGTTTATTGTCTCGGCGGTGCTTCTGTATTGAATGGAACCTTGACTTTGGATGCACTTGGAGATCCGAATGCTTTATTTATATTTAAAATAAACGGTGCTTTTTCTGCTAGTGCATTTTCAAATATTGTGTTGGCAAATCAAGCCAATTTATGTAATGTCTATTGGCAAATAAATGGTGCACTATCACAAGCTACCGGATCTGTTTTAAGAGGAACTTTCTTGGTTAATGGTGCTATCAACATGGCGTCAGGTGCTTCTCTTTTTGGTAGAGGACTTTCCATTGCCGGAGCTATAAATTTAAATGCAAATATGGTGACCTTAAGTTTTGCACCGGATTGTACAATCACTGGAAGTAACACGGTATGTCAAGGTGGAACCACCCAACTTTGTGCCCCAATCGGCGTAGGGAATGGTTACTTATGGAGTACAGGAGAAACTACCCGTTGCATTACAATTAATGCACCAGGAACCTACACGGTAACGGTAAATGCCGGATGTTCAAGTACCTGTACTAAAACTGTAAGCTCTTTGCCAGCACCTGCATGTACCATTACTAGTGGCGCTGTATTTTGTTTAGGAGTTTCAACTCCGCTATGTGCTTCTACTGGATATACTAACTATTTATGGAATACCGGTGCAACTTCACAATGTATTACAGTTATGAATCCAGGCACCTATTCTGTTACTGTGACTGATAATAATGGTTGCCAAAGTAGTTGTAGTATTACAATCTAAATTTTTAGTTTAGAAATTTATAAAGCTTAGCTTAAATATTAAGGAAAAAATAGAAATAGGGATAATTTTGAGATAAAAATTATCAAAACCTAAGTTCTCAAAATATTTCATCAATTGTTTCCATCTGTGTTGAAAGTAAGAGGATTTCATAAAAGGGATCAACTGCTACTGTTGAAGATTTTATAGTGTACCTTGCAGCACTTGACCCCTTGTTCAACTCGGGCTTAGCAGAACTTATTTTTGGAAATAATGGATTCCTACTTGCAAAATTAGCTCATGCAGAAGAATTATGATGTAGTGATTATAGGTGGAGGTCCGGCTGGAACTGCTGCGGGCATTACTGCACGAAATCATGGATTGAGCTGCTGCATTCTGGACAAGAGTCAATTTCCCAGAAAAAAACTCTGCGGAGGATTAATTACGCAAAAGACACTGGATCTCGTAACTGAGATCTGCAAAGATATCCGACTGGATGGCTTATATAATTTTAAATCGAATCAGGTTGAAATCAAAAATGGGTCTAATGCTTTAGTTGATTTTAATGTTCAGATATCTCTTTATTTTACATATCGGGAGGAGTTTGATCATTTGTTGCTAAAAAAATTTGAAGATCTGGGTGGCGATGTTTATCAGTCTAACATTCAACTAAGCCTTATCAATACGACTAACCGCAGCATACATCTTTCAGCGTATAGCATTCATTACACTTACTTGATTGGAGCCGATGGGGCAAACAGCAGTATCCGTAAGTTTTTGGATTATGATTACCGTTCATCCGGTTTTTGCCTGGAACAGGAGATCGGATTTGGTCAACTTAAGGATCGGAATCCTGAATTGGTTAGTGTTTATTTCGGAGTGATACCCAATGGATATGGATGGGTCTTTCCAAAAAAAGAAGGATATACCGTGGGCGTGGGTGGTCCTGAAAGTAACAGCCTAAAAATGAAAGAACAACTGCTTTCGTTTCTGAATACTTTAGGAATAGTAACCGATTCAGCTAAAGTAAAAGGTGCCTTCATACCTTATGGCAGCTTTCCGAAGCGGCTTGCTTCAGATCATATTCTTTTAGTTGGAGATGCGGCTGGGTTCGTGGATCCTGTCAACGGGGAAGGCATTTATTTCGCAATCTTATCTGGACAAAAGGCCATACAGGCAATTCTGGATCGCGATCAATATGACAATCTGGAAGAAGCCTACCTTTTCAAAATTCGTCTTATAACAGATATCATCCGGCAGGGAAATATCGTGCACAAACTCCTGTTCAATCCTTTTTTGGGTCCTGTTCTCTGCAGAATTCTTAAAGGACACCATGCTGCTGCTGCATTCTTCCTTGACAATCTGGTGTCCCGTTATAATTTTCGATACAGTCAGTTTTTCTCTTTGATAAGCACTTATTTGAAAGAAAAAAAATCCAGAAAGGATGCTGGAAAAATAACACACTGAAATGCACTGTAATTGCAATCCATTCAATATTGGATAAACGGGCATTTCAGCAACAAATAAAAAATGGGGAAAATGGCGTGGGAATTTGTATTCTCCATTACGAGATAAGGTCCATGGATATATTCATCAAAAGTTTTACCTATATTCTTTTTCTACAAATAAAATTTGTTTGTTTAATATGCTACTCAAGAAAAGTGGGATACCGATTGAACAAATAATTTAGTTCAATTTACCGCACTAATAATTAGTCTTTTTATAAAAGAAATACTATTAAATTACATTCCAGAATAGTTATTAAAAATTCTTCTAGGTTTGAGATTTCTTTTCCAGTTTTTTTTGTAGTAACAATGCAGCAATGATAATTCCAACTCCAAATCCTCTTATAAAATGAACTAAATCAGCCGGCGTCTCAAAGAAATGTCTAGTTATTATCCTGAAACTCAAGCATAAAGTGCCTAATAAAATTAAAAAAATTACTGATTTTTTCATCTTATTTCGTTTTAAAAAACTTTTCCCTTTCTAATGTTTATTGATAGTGCTTGATTTTAAATTCTTAAATTCTCTATATCCTACAAATCCAATGAGTCCTATCAAAAGTAGTGAACAAAGCATGGAAAGTGTTTTGCCTAATGCAAATGAACGGGGTTTAAACTCCATAACGATTTGGTGTTTGCCAGCCGGTATTTGTGCTGCTCTAAGTACATAATTAGCACGAACCAATTCAGTTTCTTTTCCGTCAATCATAATGTGCCAACCTAAATCAGGTCCGTACCAAACCTCTGAAAAAACAACGAATTGATCTGTTTGACTATCAAATTCGTAGGTCAATTTATTTGGGCTGTATGAACTCAATTTAATAGATCCATTTCCATCAAATTGTGTTTTTGAAATTTTAGATTCAAACTCTTTATGGATAATAACAAACTGTTTTAAATTATTTTTTTCGAGATCTGCTATTTCTTCATCTGGTGAATTTACAAATTTAATATTTTGAATCAACCAGGCATTACCCATTGCAGATGAATTTGGTAAAGCAACTTCTTTTCCAGGTTGACCTAAAATGTAATATTTAGTGTTCAGCATATTTAAAACACTGAGTGTAGATAAGGAAGCAGTTAAACTACTATCTGATCCAGCATTTTGAGAAAAAGCAAAAAGCTGATTTATTTCCGGATCAATATGCCGATCAATAATATCCTGATAGCGCTGTAATTTTGCAGGGTGGTAACCACCTACATGATTATGAAAGAAGGAAGGCATTGCACTATTAAAAGTATTTACGGTTAAATCCAAAACCCGATACGTACTTTTGTCGCTTAAAATTTGATTATCAACAGGTCTTGGTTTTTGAGATTGCTCTTTTTTAGATTTGGATATAAAATCTTCTTTATGTACATATCTTGTTGCAACACCACCAAAATCAAATAAAATTAATGCTCCTAATACGCAAGCAACTACGAGGGTGCTTGTTTTGTTTTTAATATACAACCACAAGATACCGGCACTCGCTAGAATCAATAATAGAGAACGAATGGAGTCGCTTTGCATTAATGATTTTCGATCTGCAATAAGCGACTCCGTATCGAAACCTTGTTTCAAATAGCTTGGATCAGAGGGATGTGAAAAACCAAAAAAACTAGGTCCTAATACAGCAAAGAATAAACAGATTCCACCAGTGATCCCAACACTATAGTATAATTTTTTTATAAGCGTTTCATCCTTTTGTTCTTTTTGTGTCAATTGATAAATCGCCATCATGCCAAGAATTGGAAAAAAGTAAGAGACCACTGAAAGTATACTGCTAGGGGCTCTGAATTTACTATACAACGGCAGATAATTAAATAAAAGATGATTTAACATTTCGAAATGTTTACCCATGGAGAGTAATAAACCAAGTGTAACAGAAATTGCTATCCACCATTTAATTGGACCTTTCACAGTAAATAAACCAAGTACAAATAATAAACACATCACTGCACCGAAATAAAACGGACCACTTGTAAAAGGTAGCGAACCCCAATAGAGTGGGGCTTGCATCCTTTTTGGAGGATTATATCCTTGTTTTCGTAGATTTTTTACAGTTGCAGAAGTTGTTTCTATAGGTTCTGAAGTTCCTCCACCAGCAGCTCCTGGGATAATACAGGAAAATAAATCTTCAAGCCCATTACTCCAATTCATTGCATAATCCCATTGTAATCCGGCTGCATTTATATCTGTATCCGTAGTACCTGATTTAGTTGATAAAATATGTCCGCCGCGCATTGTTTCTTTTGCATATTCATAGGTTGGAAAAATTGTACTGGATGATGCTAATAATGCAAGCACCGTTATCCCTGTTAAAATTCCACTCGGTATTAAAAATCCTTTAATGTCTTTATCTTTAAAATGGAAATAAGCGAATGAAAAAATTAGTGGGAGCATTAACAAGAAGGTGTAATAACTCATTTGAACGTGATTATTCAAAATATTTATGCCCATTCCTAATCCAAATAATGCAGCACCTTGAAGCCATTTCCCGCGATAGGATAAGATCATCCCTGCTAGAATAAAACCAATCATGGATAACACTACTAATTTTGGTATATGTCCCGCTTCATATACTATGAAATTACCAGTTACTAAAGATGTTGCCAATGCACCTACACAAGCAAAACCAATATTCAAACCTAATACCAGATATAAAATATAAAAGGAAACCGAACAATAAAAGAAAATCGCGATTGGCCCGGTTAAAAAACCAAGAGCTAATAGCTTTTGAATATAATTAAAAAAATTATAATCCATGGGTGTTGATATCTGATAAGAGGGCATTCCGCTAAACATAGTACCTGTCCAAAGTGCTGGGTCATCGGGATGTGTTTTATTATAATCTATGATTTCTCGTGCGGATCCTTGCCATGATGACACGTCTCCTTGTTGGATTACTTTGCCTTGCCAGTGTGGATAAAAAAAATAAGAAATAACAACTATGAAAATCAGGATAACCAGTAGATGTGGGTATAATTTCTTTAATAATGCATTAAACATATAGTAGCTTTATATATACAAAGTTAGCCCAATTGTTGGAGGAGTAAAGAAATCCTGCTTTATTATTTAGCAGGTATTTGAATTCGTTTGGAAATAGCTTATTTCAAGCTTGCATTAATTTGCTGAAGGGTAGACAGGCCTGGACATAGATCCGTTTCTTGTAAGCTATTTAAAGGCGCTTTATTTGTATTTAGTAAGGAATGTAAATCTTCGGAATCTTCGTTTATATAGATAAGTCCTGTAAGTATTTCTCCATTTAGATTTGCCCGATGCAGTGCTTGAACTGCAGATTCTTTATTGCAGGGATCCCAGTCATTTTGTAGTTTATTAAAACGAAGATAGGAGCCGTCATGCATTTTTACTTCTTGCGTGGTTCCTTGTTCGTATTCAGTTTTAATTTCGGTAGCAATTGGGACAAAATCAAAAGTCGCAGTAGCATCGATATGGTGCCGTACATAGTCATAGGATTTTGTGGATCCAACATTGTTATTAAACGTAACACAAGGAGAAATTACATCAATTAATGCAAATCCAGGATGTGCCAAAGCTGCTTTTATTAATGGAATTAATTGAATTTTATCACCTGAAAAACTTCGGGCGACAAAACCTGCACCTAATTCCATCGCTAAACCTGGTAAATCAATATTTTGAAATAAATTCGCAGCACCCGCTTTGCTTTTGGAACCTTGATCTGCTGTAGCAGAGTCTTGCCCTTTCGTTAATCCATAACATCCATTATTCATGACGATATACGTGATATTCAAATTTCGTCTGATGAGATGTACAAATTGTCCCATGCCAATAGAAGCGGTGTCACCATCGCCAGAAACACCAAGATAAATTAAATCTCTATTTGCAAGATTAGCTCCAGTAGCAACACTTGGCATTCTGCCATGAACGGAATTAAAACCATGGGAGTTCCCTAAAAAGTAGGTTGGAGTTTTTGATGAACAACCTATTCCAGAAAGTTTTGCTAAACGGTGCGGTTCGATATTTAGTTCAAAACATGCTTGTATTAATGCACTGCTGATAGAATCGTGTCCACAACCTGCACATAAAGTTGATAAGGATCCTTCATAATCTTTCCTGTGATATCCTAAAGTATTTATAGGAAGTTCAGGATGTCTGAAACTAGGTCTTAGGTAAGTCATGGATCCGCTTTTTATAGTTTAGGAGTTTTCAGAATAGGGTTTTATAATTTGAATCTTTACTTTATTTCAAATTCGTAATTAAGTTTTGGAATTTCAATTGACCTGGCTTTGAAATAATTTTGAATTTGGTTTTGAATATTAGAGGCTGTTATTGGCATTCCATCATAATTTAAAATGCGAATTAACCGCTCAGGATTTAAATCAAATTCATTAATTAATAAACTTCGCATCTGCGCATCTCGGTTTTGTTCAATCACAAAAATGACATCATGAAATTCAATAAAATCTTCGACTTCTTTAGGAAATGGAAATGATTTTAATCGAATAGCATCTAATGATAATCCATCTTTTGCAAGATAATCTCTTGCTTCTAAAGCAGCATAATGACTGGTACCAAAAAATAACATTCCAAATTTCGACAAATTTTCCTTTTGAAATAATTCTGGTTTTGGTACATAGCTTTTAATGGTTTCCCATTTTTTTGATAAGCGATCCATATTGCGTTTATATGCATTTCCATCCTCAGTATAAATTGCATACTCATCACGGGAAGAACCTCTGGTAAAAAAAGAACCTTTGGTTGGATGCGTACCAGGTATAGTTCTATAGGTTAAAGCATCACCATCAATGTCAAGATATCGTCCAAATTTTTCAATTTTATCCAATGCATCAGCATCTAATATTTTACCCCGTTTATATTTTGTTTCGTCATTCCATTTTAATGGATCGCAAACATGATCATTCATTCCTAAATCCAAATCAGAAAGAATTATAATGGGAGTTTGTAATTGTTCGGCTAAATCAAATGACAAAGCAGTTAATTCAAAACATTCTGTTGGAGAATTTGGAAATAGTAACACTTGTTTTGTATCTCCATGGGATGCATATGCTGAAACCAGAATATCAGATTGTTGTGTTCTCGTAGGCATTCCTGTTGACGGGCCTGTTCGTTGAACATCAATTAATACAGCAGGGATTTCTGCAAAATATGCAAGACCTAAAAATTCCTGCATTAAGGATACACCGGGTCCACTTGTTGCGGTAAAAGCACGGGCTCCATTCCACATAGCACCGATCACCATACCCATTGCAGATAATTCATCTTCTGCTTGAACAATGGCATAATTTTTAGCTCCCGTTTGAGGGTCTATTCGGTACTCAGCTGCATAATCGGAAAAGGCATCAACTACAGAAGTCGATGGTGTAATTGGATACCAAGCTGCAATTGTTGCGCCTCCATAAATGGCTCCAAGAGCGCAAGCAGCATTTCCTTCAAATAATATTTTATGATCTAATAAATTTCTTCGTTCTAATCTATACTCAAGTGGACATTTGAAATGATCTTTTACATATTGACTTCCTAATTCAAGTGCATGATGATTCGGTGCAATTAGTTTTTCTTTTCCTTGAAATTGTTCTGCCACCAGGTTTTTTAGAACTTCCATTTCAATATCAATCAAGGCAGACAAAGCACCTACATAGATAATATTCTTAAATAACATTCGCTGTCGAGGATCTGTATATTCTCGAATTGTAATTTCAGTCAATGGAATTCCTATGTAGTGAATATCATCTCGTATAAATTCTTTGTGAAGTGGTTTTGAACTGTCATAAATAAAATATCCTCCAGGTTTTACATTGACAACATCTTGCATCATACTTTGTGGATTCACACAAACCATAATATCAATTCCTTCTCTTCTTCCTAAATAAAAATGATCACTAACCCGGACTTCAAACCAAGTTGGCAATCCCTGAATATTTGAAGGAAAAATATTTTTAGGTGTTACGGGAATACCCATTCTGAAAATAGCTTTTGCAAACATATTATTTGCACTAGCACTTCCGGTACCATTTACGTTTGCAAATCGAACTACAAAGTCATTAATTAATGGATGTGATTGCATGAACCGGCTTTAGTCACTGAATAAAAATATTTTTGCATATCCCATGCTGAAGTTGGGCAACGTTCAGCACAAAGTCCGCAATGTAAACACACGTCTTCATCTTTTACCATTACCCGAGTCGTTGGCAGTACTTCTGAAACATACAAGTCTTGAGAAAGGTTGTTTGCTGGAGCGCCTAATCGGGTTCTTAAATCTTCTTCCTCGCCATTTGGAACAAATGAAATACAGGATGTTGGACAAATATCGACACAAGCATCGCATTCAATACAACGGCTGGTTGTAAAAATGGTTTGTGCATCGCAGTTTAGACATCTTTGAGCTTCTTTAAAAGCTGTTTGAAGATCAAACCCTAATTCAACTTCTTTTTTGCGATCTTTAAGAGTAATTGCTTTTTCAGCCTGCGGTACGATATACCGAATATCATCAACAATTTTACTATCATATGCCCACTCGTGAATACCCATTTTTTGAGAAACAAGATTCACCATTGGATGTAACCGTTCGTTAAGATTCTTATGCTGACAATATAGATCAATGGAAACAGCGGCTTGATGACCTTGAGCTACCGCTGTAATGACATTTTTTGGTCCAAAAGAAGCATCTCCCCCAAAGAATACGGAAGCTAAACTCGACTGATAAGTGATCGCATCAACCGTCGGTAATTCCCATTGATTAAATTCAATTCCAAGATCTCTTTCAATCCAAGGAAAACTATTTTCCTGGCCAATTGCTAATAAAACTTCGTCTGCTTCTATAATTACATCTGCTTCACCTGTAGGTATCAGTTTTCGTTTACCGGAAGCATCTAATTGTACTTGAACTTTTTCAAAACACATACCTTTCAATTTGCCATCTTCTATTAGAAACGATTTAGGTACGTGACAATCTAAAATAGGGATATCTTCATGCATTGCATCTTCTTTTTCCCAGGGTGATGCCTTCATTTCAGAAAATGGACTTCTCACAACTACTTTAACATCCTGACCACCAAGACGTCTGGAAGTTCTGCAACAATCCATGGCAGTGTTTCCACCACCAACCACAATAACTTTTTTCCCAATTTGACTGGTGTGCTCAAATGCTACGCTCGCCAGCCATTCTATTCCTATATGAATATTCGCTTTAGCATCCCATCTGCCAGGAATATCCAAATCTTTGCCTCTTGGTGCTCCTGTACCTATAAAAATAGCATCATATCGTTCTTCTAAAATCGATTTTAAACTCTTAACATAGGTTTTAAAATGGGTATGAATGCCTAATTCTAAGATAAAATTGACTTCTTCTGAAAGTACTTCATCCGGTAACCTAAAAGATGGAATTTGACTTCGCATCATACCACCGCCAAATTCTTGTTCATCATAAAGATGTATTTCATAACCTAATGGAGCCAAATCTCTTGCTACTGTTAAAGATGCAGGTCCACCACCAATTAAGGCAATTCGCTTACCATTTGGCGGAAATGGACCTTGTGGCATGTGTTTTCGGACATCTCCTTTGAAATCAGCAGCGACCCTTTTTAGCCTACATATGGCAACAGGTTCTTCTTCAATTCGACCCCTTCGGCACGCTGGCTCACAAGGTCGGTCGCAGGTTCGACCTAAAATACCTGGAAATACATTGGACTCCCAATTGAGCATATATGCTTCCGTATATTTTTCAGCAGCTATGAGCCGAATATATTCAGGAACTGGGGTATGAGCTGGGCAAGCATATTGACAGTCCACTACTTTATGAAAGTATTCGGGATTTTTAATATCTGTTGGTTGCAAGATTTAGCGGGTTTTAAAAAGCGGTACAAATATATTATCAAATATCAATTACAAATTGCGAATTATAAGAACCAGCAGCAATTCAGCTTTTAATTTGAATTTAAGATTTTGTTTTCTTACAATTTTAAGGTTTTATAGCATCCATCTAGATTTAAAAATCAAGTGGTATCTTTTTGCCTATAAATCCGGAATCATCACAAACGCTATAAATTCTGATTCAAATGGAAGCACTTTGTTTCCAAATTGGATTTTTTAGCTCTAACTATGGCAACACCGCTATAACTTACAGCGTGTTTAAACATTCAAAACGAATAGCTCTCTTAATAACCGATCCTGCATCTCTTCGAAATCACTGTATGAATTTTAGTTCTAAAAATATTAAAACAGTTCTTTCCTTTTTAGTTATTATTTGTCAAATTTCTTTTATTGCTAAAGGACAAGACACTCTAAAATTGTTGGAAACAAGTGCTGTATTTGAAGATCTTAACAATAAACCTAAACCATATCGGTTTATTACGAATATACCAGATGATTTAAAACAAATATTTTGTTCCCCTTTTAAAAAGGAGCATATGACTGGTTTTTTAATTACAGTTGCTGCTACTTCCGTTTTAATACCATTTGACCAACAAATAGCCAATGGATTGAAGCAGTTTTGTCGGCAGATTCATTTATATTCTCAAACCGATTTTGCGGTACCACTTAAAATTGGTAAAGCAAAAATTATAAGGATTCCACGAAATTTAAATAGTGGTTTATATCAATTGGGAGAAGGCGGAACTTCCATGATTTTGGCAACCGGATTATTTGTTTATGGAAAATTAGCACATGATAAAAAATCGGTTGGGGTAGCGTTGGATCTAACCGAAACTTTTATAACCATGGGATTATCAACCCAAATCATAAAACGAATAACAGGAAGAGAAAGTCCGTTCAGAGCCACAGCAGATGGAGGTATCTGGCGTCCTCTGCCTAGTTTCAAATCATATCAAACGAATACTTCCAGATATGACGCCTTTCCAAGTGGACATTTAGCAACCATGATGGCTACCGTAACTACCTTAACATTAAATTACCCGCAAAAAAAATGGATAAAGCCGGTAGGTTATAGCATTATAGGTTTAACTGGCTTAGCAATGATAAATACCGATGTACATTGGATTAGCGATTATCCTCTAGCCCTTGCTTTGGGTTATATTGCTTCCAGAATCACTTTTTATAAAAATCATAGGGGCAAGAAAGGGTTTTCAAAAATTTGATTTGAAGGCCTGTATTGGGAACACTAAAAGACAGAAAAAGTCAGAAGATTACACATTAGTAAAAAAAAATATATAATTATTTTATATATTTATTATCTTTATGGTCAATATTTATTAATAACCACTTGGTTAAACCTACTCTGAGTATGTACCATCTGTGTATGAACCTGCCACTCCCAAAGGCGCGATTTACACTCAAATTAGCCTGTCTTTATTTTCTTTTAAGCTCTTTCTACTTTCCATTGTCTTTGTTGGCTTTTGGAAATCCTTCCAATAGATTAGAAGCTAAAATGAACCATTTAAAAGATGATCCAAAACAAAAGGAGCTTGCTTTTCCAGATCATTGTTTCAGTATTCCGTTAAATTCGAATTTATTGAAAAAGCATTCGAACGAACTAAATTCTGCAGATGCTATGTGCCCTGCTTTAAAATGCACAGACCTACAGATTACTTTAGGTAGCGGTGAATGTGGAGCAACTCTTGATTTTCTGCCTGAAGTTTTAGGCAATTGCACTCTATCTGTAGACCTCCAACTTTTAGATACAAGTTTATACAAGTTTGGTCAATTGCTGAAAATAGGTCAGCATGAAATTTGTTATATAGCAACCGCATCAGATGGAAATACCGCAACATGTTGCATGCAAGTGACCGTGCTTCCAATCCCAAATCCGAATGCAAGTATTGTTTGTAATAGTGATATTCAAATTAGTTTAAATGAGGATTGTTCGGCTACCATCGGTGCGGATAAAATTCTCACATGGGGGCCTTATCGATGTTTTGATGACTACATCGTTGAACTCAAAGATTGGTATTCAAATAATTTAATTGACCGGGAGCTTAATGTTCCAGGTGCTCAAATTGGCATGGAGGATATTGGAAGACAAATTAAAGTGACTATAAAAGATCCTTTTACCGGAAATAGTTGTTGGGGTCGTGCTACTGTTGAAGACAAACTTGCTCCAGTCATAATTTGTGCAAATGACACTTGCATAATTTGTGGTACAAGTCCCAGCTCACCTTTATTTATGGGTATCCCATTCGTTTATGACAACTGTAGTGATTATCAGTTGACTTTTAAGGATGAAATGATTTATGGTAGCTGTATTGCTGGTTTCGAACAAAAAATTATTCGAACTTGGATTGCAATAGATGCTTACAACAATAAATCTAGTTGTGTACAAACGATTACTATAAATTTGGTAACATTTGCAAACGTATATGCACCACATAATTTTGATGATTATGATGCAGCTGCTTTTTCTTGTGATGAAAAACGGAATCCAGCCCTTGATTTTAAAAAGCATTTTTTGGCATATCCATATTGTGTTGATGGTTATTTATTAGATTCCTTACATTGGTTTAATACAGGTGGCTTTTTGCCAAGTCCCACAGGCGATCTATCTGGTGAGAGATTGCCAAGAAGCTTAGGTTGGAATTGTATTGATACCGGAATTTATAAAGGTCATCCAAGTCCATGGCCCATTTATTATCCACCACATCCAGATTGGAATTCTGGTTCTCAATTATGTTGGGGGCCTGATGAAGTTGTGCTTTGGCTAGGAACCGGATATCCAAGCAGTAAAGGATGTTTGAATCTGGGTATGACTTACAAAGATGAATTTATTGATCTTGCAAAGAATGGATGTAATGCTGGCCTGGTAGGTTGTTTTAAAATATTGCGACAGTGGACTGTATTTGATTGGTGCACAAGTGAAATTGCAGGTCATAATCAAATTATTAAAGTAATAGATCGAATAGGTCCTCAAATTATTTATCCGGATTCTACACTTGTTTATAGTGATGTTTGGAATTGTTCCGGAACCTGGATTGTACCGAAACCTTGGTTAGCTGACAATTGTAGTCTGGATTTACATTATAAGGTAACAATCGAAAATGGAACGGTGTTGGGTGATGAAATTGCAGGATATATTGTTGTTGGTATAGAACGTGGAATCTGGAATGCATTTATTATAGCAGAGGATTGTTGTGGTAATATTACAAAGAAAAGAATTGCTGTAAATATGTTGGATTTGGTGCCACCCAATGCAGTTTGTGATCAGAAAACAATTGTTAGTTTAAATGGAACACAAAGTCCGGGAGAGAATTTCACAAAAATAGTTGCAAAAGATTTGGATCAAAATAGTTTTGATAATTGTTCGCCGCATGTGTTTTTCAAAGCAATTCGAATGGAACAACTTAGAGGTACTAATAATGGTAGCAATGCCCATCAACCAGATGATGGATTCAATTGTGCGGCAATAAATAGCGATGACAATCTTGTAAGTAATGGAAATCAAATTTATTTTGATGATGACGTAAGGTTTTGTTGCAGTGATGTAGGAAAACAAATAATGATTGTACTTCGGGTTTTTGACAAAGAGCCGGGAAAAGGTCCGGTAAGTCCATCAAGAATGAATCCTGGAGGTGATTTGTATGGTCATTTTACAGATTGTATGGTAGAAGTTGAGGTACAAGATAAAAGCATTCCTACCGTAACACCACCGCCAAATATTGTGGTAAGTTGTTCCTTTTGGTTTGACGTTACAAAGTTAACAGACCCACAAGATGAAACCTTTGGAAGTGTGGTGAATACCTTAAGTGCAAGACGCAAAGTGATTACCAGGGATCAGCTATGTTACAATTACTGTTTGAGAAATGAACTTACAGGTTATCCTGGGTTTATACCAGGTGCTTCTCCTTCAAATCCTCCGGCATGGAATAAAGCTTGTGATTATTATCGTTTATTATTTGATACTTCTCATTTAGATAGAAGTTATGATTTGGTTTGGGGATTTGATGGTGTTGTGTTGGGAACTTGTGGGACTAATTATTCAATTCTAGTAAATGATAGTAGACAATGTGGTCAAGGTTTTATTAATCGGACAATTATTGCAAAGGGTCCAAATGGAATCAGTGTAAGCGCCAACCAAACAATTTGGGTTGTTGATTGCGATCCATTTTATATAAACAGAGATCAAGATTGCGATTTTACAGATGATATTTTTTGGCCAGGAAATTGTTCTGGTGATCCTACAGTGATTGAGGGATGTGGGGCAGATATTAGTCCAGATAATCCAAGATTAGGTAGACCTTATATTGAGCATAATGCGGATGATTTATGTGCATTAATAAGTACAGAATATGTGGATGAAATTTTTAATATTGAACTGGATGCTTGTTTTAAGGTATTGCGAAAATGGATCGTAATTGATTGGTGTCAATATGATCCTCTTCTGGATCCGGTTAGAGGTCGTTGGGAATATTTGCAGATTATTAAAGTATTTGATAAAGACAAACCAAACATTATAATTACAATCGGAAATTGTGAGCCGGCAACTAAAGATCCTATAACAAAAGTATGTTCTGGACATATTGAAATCAAGCAAAGTGCAACTGATAATTGTAGCCCCGTGGATTGGTTAAATTCGGATTATAAAATCGATTTATTTAATGATGGGAAAGGGATTCATTCTGGTTTTGATTATGCAGTAGGACCTATAAATAGTAGGGAGCAAAGTTCAGGCCGAGTTCCAATAAGGCATCATAATCCACTCGCCGATAATGAGTTTAATCCATTTGATGCTAGTGGAACCTATCCAATCGGAATTCACAGAGTGTGTTGGTTTGTTGAAGATGGATGTGGAAATCTTGCAACGAGTTGTCAGTTATTTGAAATTAAAGATTGCAAAGCTCCAACACCATATTGTCATGTTGGTATCATTACCACCGTAATGCCTGTGTCTGGATGTGTTACGGTTTGGGCAAAGGACCTTGATGCTGGTAGTTATGATAATTGTACAAATTCAGAAAATTTGCATTTCTATTTTGATAAAGATAATTCAGACAGTTTGACTATTTGTTGTGATGAATTTATAAGTCAAAAGAAAAATGATGAAATCGTTGTGCCTGTGTTAATTTGTATTGAAGATGAAGAAGGAAATAGAGATTGTTGCAGTACGGTTGTTGTGATTCAGGATCCGAATGATATTTGTCCTAATGTTGGCAGCTTTGGCAAAATTTCTGGCGAGTTAAAAACATTAAATGGTGAAGGAACGGAGCATGCATCTATTCAATTATTTCGATCCAATGTGATGGAAAAAGAAATGACTACTGCTTCCAATGGATATTATTTATTTGGAGACCTGGATTTTGGTTTGTCCAAAGAATATGTTGTTAAGCCTCGAAGAATTGACGAACCAATGAATGGCGTTTCTACGGCAGATATAGTTAAAATTCAAAGACATATCCTTGGATTTGAAAAATTAAATAGTCCATATAAAATAATTGCTGCTGATGTTAATAATAGTGCTTCTATAACAGCAGCAGATATTACAGAAATCAGAAAATTAATATTAGGAGTTCAGAATGAATTTGCAAATTGTGATTCCTGGACCTTCGTTCCTAAAAGCTATAAAATGGATTTAAATAATCCATGGTTAGCACCTAGAGAAGTATTAGTGCCTATGGTATTAGCTAAGGATAGAAAGGAAGATTTTGTAGCGATTAAAATAGGGGATGTAACCGATGATGCGAAAGGCCATGATATAAAATCAAGCAATTCAAGGACTAGAGAATTATTTCATTTTGAAATTAATAACCAAAATATTGTTGCTGGAGATTTGATAAAAATTGCCTTTAGGTCTAATGACTTTAAGGATATAGTAGGTTTTCAATTTACATTAAAATTTAATCCTGAAATTTTTAATTTTGCAGGGGTAGATGCCGGAAAATTGCAATTGGATGAATCAAATTTTGGATTGCAACAAGTAACTAATGGAGTAATAACCAGTAGTTGGAATAATAGAGTTCCGCAAAGTTTTACTGCGAATGAAGTTTTGTATTATCTTAATTTTCGGGCAAATAAAAATACCAGTTTGATCAATGCACTTGACATCACAAGTGATATCACGTTTGCGGAAGCATATGATACCCAATTAATTTCACGGGATATTATTTTAGTAATCCGTACAGAAAATGGAGTGCAAAATAGCGGTATATTTGAATTGTATCAAAATATGCCCAATCCATTTTCAAAAGAAACAAACATAAGTTTTAGGCTTCCAGAAGCTGGAACAGCGAAATTTAGTTTTTATGATCTTACAGGTAAAGTTTTAAAGGTATATGAATTGCAAGCAAACAAAGGATTAAATAAATTGAAACTTCACCGATCTGAATTCAAATCAAATGGAATTATTTACTATCAATTGGATGCAGCAGGACACTCTTCAACCAAGCAGATGTTATTGGTTGAATAGATTTGGATTCTGTACATTACAAGAAACCCTCTGAATATTTCTAATTTGTTGCGCAAGAAGGGTTTACAGGTAAGAAATTTGAGCTGACTTCATTTTGTTGAATAATTTTTATTTACTGATTTAATACCCAAATTATGGAAGTAAGCGTAACCAACTTGGAAATGGCTTATAATTTAATTAGTAAAGTAAACATCGTGTGTTGTTCTCTAATTTACAAGTAGAAGTCAGTATAAATAAGTAATTTAGCAAGAACAGGAATCATTATTTTTATGACTGTTTTTTAAAATAATTCACGATGTCATATCCGTATCAAATTAAATCAATAGAACAATATCATACTGATTACAAGAAGAGTATTGAAGATCCTGATGTTTTTTGGGCAGAGATTGCATCTCATTTTCAATGGCGTAAAAAATGGGATAAAGTTTTGGAATGGAATTTTAAAGAGCCAAAGATTGAATGGTTTATTAATGGGAAATTAAATATTACAGAAAACTGTCTAGACCGCCATCTTGAAAAACTTGGCAATTGTCCTGCTTTAATTTGGGAATCAAATGATCCGGAAGAGCATCATCGGATATTATCATATCGTGAGTTACATTTTAAAGTAATGCAATTTGCGCAAGTGTTAAGATTGAACGGAGTTCAAAAGAGCGATCGGGTATGTATTTATATGGGCATGGTACCAGAACTTGCGATTGCCGTTTTAGCTTGTGCGCGAATAGGTGCTATTCATTCTGTAATTTTTGGTGGATTTAGTGCTCAAAGTATAGCCGACCGTTTACAAGATGCAAATGCTAATTTTATTATCACTTGTGACGGTGCATTCAGAGGGAATAAAGAAATTCCATTAAAAAGTGTGATTGATGAATCTTTGATTCAATGTCCATTTGTAAAAAAGGTAATTGTTTTGACGCGCACCCGAACACCGGTTTCTATGATAAAAGGGAGAGATGTTTGGTGGGAAGATGAAATTAAAAAAGTGGAAACCATGGGAAACCCATTTTTTGAAGCGGAAGAAATGGATTCAGAAGATCCACTTTTTATATTATACACTTCAGGAAGTACCGGTAAACCAAAAGGAGTTGTTCATAGTTGCGCAGGTTACATGATTTGGACAAATTATACTTTCATAAATGTTTTTCAATATGCGCCCCAAGATATACATTTTTGTACTGCAGATATTGGGTGGATTACAGGACATAGTTATATTCTATACGGGCCCTTAAGTGCAGGTGCAACAACATTAATGTTTGAAGGGATTCCGACTTGGCCAACGGCGAGTCGATTTTGGGAAATTATTGAACGGCATAAAGTAAATACGATTTATACAGCGCCTACTGCAATTAGAAGCCTTATGAGTTTTGGAATTTCACCAATTCAAGGAAAAGACATTTCTTCTTTAAAAGTATTAGGTACTGTAGGGGAGCCAATAAATGAAGAAGCCTGGCGATGGTATTTTGAGAACATCGGTAAAAAACGATGTCCAATTGTAGATACTTGGTGGCAAACGGAAACCGGGGGATGTTTAATTTCTAATTTAGCAGGTGTTACGCCAGCAAAACCAAGTTGGGCTACCTTGCCATTGCCAGGGGTTCAACCAATATTAGTAGATGAAAATGGAACGGAAGTAACGGAACCTAACGAACAAGGATTCATGAAAGGAAATTTGTGTATAAAAGCACCCTGGCCAGGAATTTTTAGAACGACCTACGGGGATCATGAAAGATGTCGTCTTAATTATTTTGCAAGCTATAAAAATTTATACTTTACAGGCGATGGGGCATTAAAAGATACTGCAGGAAATTTTAGAATTACAGGTCGTGTTGATGATGTTTTAAATATTAGTGGACATCGTATAGGTACCGCGGAAATTGAAAATGCAATTAATATGCATGTTGGTGTGGTGGAGAGTGCAGTGGTTGGTTATCCGCATGATATAAAAGGGCAAGGAATTTATGCCTATGTCATTTACAATAGCGAACATGCTGATCAAGATCTTACAAGACAAGATATTCTAGTCACAGTTTCAAAAGTAATTGGACCTATCGCAAAGCCAGATAAAATTCAATTTGTAAGTGGATTGCCAAAAACAAGAAGTGGAAAAATTATGCGTCGTATTTTACGAAAAATTGCAGAAGGAGAAACGGATCATTTGGGAGATACCAGTACATTATTAGATCCAGGTATAGTCCATGAAATAAAAACTGGAAAAATATAAAATGCAATCCCATCATTTTTATGGTGGATGGTATTTGTAAAATTCAAATATTCTGAGTTTGAACTTCCTAAATTTACTAATTTTATAAAATAATCCAAAGCAGATACTTATTATTAAATTAGAAATTTATATTAAACAACGTCAATAAGAATTTTTAAAGTATGAAATTCTGTTTTTGAAATTGCAGTTGTTATTAATATTCTAGCAGTACTGGGAGTCATTGCAAATCAAATTTAGGATATGTACACGCTACAATTTGGCACTACACATAATAGCACAGTGAATTTACGAGCGTTTGTTTTTACCTGCCTGATTGTTTTGTCTTTATTCCTCAAAAAGAATGGATTTGAAGAAATTACAAATGGGTTTATGCTTGTCCCTGCGATCCCTTTATTATTTATTGGCCTGTTTATAATATTATTTGTTGTTTTAAATTCCAATTGGAATTAAGGGGTATCAGGACTGAAATAATGTAAGCTTAACTGTCCATATCCTAGGGCATATTTCATTGTTATTTGAAGGAAGCTACTTTCGTGATTTTTGTTAATTTGAATTTTGTAGACTTCCTGAATTTGGTAAATTTCAAATTATAAGTTGAACAAAGAATTTTATCCCATCCAACCTATGATGGCTCCCATAATAGTGGAAGATACAACGATATAAGCAGCATCAATTAAGAAGAGCGAGTTTGATTTTCTTGCAAATTGATAATTAATACCCAAACTCATTGCTGCAAAACAAGTTCCAACCATGAATCCGAATTTTAGACCATCTGCCATGCCACTAAAATCAGTTCGTATGATAGTTTTTGCAAGCATGTATGCATATACGAATATCATAAGAAACGAGATTCCATAAATTTTTGTTTTGTTTCCAGAACGAAGTTGTTCATCCGAAAGATTGTTTTCACGTTGCCATGTTCTTCCAAAGAATTTTTGATTGTACCAAAAATAAGCTAAAACAAAAGAACTGATTGAAGCCAAAATTACACCCAACCAATTTACATATATCATACTATTGAAAATATTAATTTATTAAATATTATTTAAAACTCAATAAATTATAGTTACTAAAAAAGAAGCTGCCATGAATAAATTAATATTCCACTGGCAGCTCCTTTTTAATTTCTATAATCAGTTATTTTTAACGCCAAACTGGATTAAATTCAGTCCGGCGATTTAATTGTCTACCATCTCTTGTTTTATTGTCGCCAACTGGTTTTGTTTCACCGTAGCCAGCAGACATTAAACGACTTACATTAATTCCTTTTTTAATTAAATAATCCATACAAGCTTTTGCTCTTTTTTCTGAAAGTTTTTGATTTAAAGCATCATCAGCAACACTATCTGTATGACCTTCAATACTTAAGTTCATTTCAGGATATTTATTAAGAACAACTAATACATCATTTAAATTTTTGTAGGATGATTTAGTGATAACTGCTGTACCAGTTTGGAATTGAACAGCCCGCATGGCAATATCCAGTACTTTTTTGTCTTCCATTTTAATTTCAGGACAACCCATCAAAGCAGCAATACCTTTAGTATTTGGACATTTATCCAGATTGTCTGTGATGCCATCTCCATCTGTATCAGGGCATCCATTAATAGTGCCAGCTAAATCCGGACATGGATCTGTAGCATCAGGGTAACCATCATTATCTTTATCTGGAGGACAACCAAAATTACTAGCCGGACCAGCTACTTTCGGACATTTATCATCAATATCAACAACCCCATCTTTATCAGTATCAGGGCAACCTTTAATGGTTCCTGCAACATCTGGGCAGCGATCATCTTTATCGGCAACACCATCTTTATCTTTATCAGGACAACCTTTAATGGTTCCTGCTACTTTCGGACAATCATCATCGCGGTCATAAACACCATCTTTATCCATATCTGCAGGACAACCATAATTTTCAACAACTCCAGCTTCTTCAGGGCATTTATCATCCAAATCTCGAATTCTATCATTATCTCTATCAGGACATCCACTAATCGTTCCTGCGTCATCCGGACAATCATCTTTGCTATCGGCATATCCATCTTTATCGCGATCCCCTTCACAAAGGCAAATTCTGAAGCCGAGTGCATGCTGCCAGTTATCATACCCATCTTTAAAAGCAAAGCGATAATCGGTTTGAGCTATAAGTCCCATTCTGTCGCTTAATTTAATGTCTAATCCAAATCCAAATGGAGCCTGACCGTGCAGATTGTCAAAATCAAAAGAGGGTGCAGAAGCCCCAATACCTGCATAAATAAAAGGCGATATTGCTTTACCTTTATAGAAATGCAATCCTAATAATGCATCTAAACCTGCATATATTTTGCGTCTTGTATAGCTTGTAACATCTTTTGTACTTTCATTATAAATTGGAAATCTGGCAGCACCAAATCGAACTGGTACGCTTAAACTTAATAAATTGCTAAGATTTCGAGTATATCCTAGTTCAATTCCATTATCCAGATCATTAAAAAGTTTTTTATTATCATTATTTGGAGAATGATAATTAAACCAGACTGCCTTGACAGTTAGATTATTTGCAGTTAGACTTTCTTGACTATAACTTACCGTTTCAAAAAAGACTAAAAAAACTACCAAACACATTAATAGTTGTTTCATGATTCAAATTTTGTTTAAATAAATAAATTTTCGATTAAAAAATTGTACAATTATCTTGCAAAGTAACCAATTATGGCAGACTCTGGCGTAATTTTTGGTCATTGAATACAAAATTAATACCAATTCATAAAATGTACTTTAATATATATATAATTGGTTGATATTTAGACTAATTTAAGTTTTAAAAAAATATAATATAACATTGTGTTAGAAGCTTTACTCAGGTATGGAAATCGGATGGAGATCGGTTTATTGAACTATGGGGCTCGGATGATGTATTTGCGAGTTCCGGATAGAAATGATAAACTGATTGATATTATTGCCGGTTATGACGATCCAATGTTGTATAAAAAAGCTGGGTTTTATTATGGAACCCTGTGTGGCCGATATGCAAATCGAATTCGAAATGGAAGATTTAGTTTGAATGGAATCCATTATCAATTAGATCAAAATTTATTCCCACATCATCTGCACGGAGGCAATGATGGGTTTCATTCGAAGATTTGGAGGGATCAACAATTAGCGGAGCATGCAATGTGTTATAATTTGTATTCTCAAGATGGCGAAATGGGTTATCCAGGAAATCTTAAGATTCATTTCACATATCAAATTGAAAATGAACATGAATTAAATTTGATCTATAATGCTATTTCTGATCAGGACACAATCATAAATTTGGCATTCCATGCATATTTTAATTTAGCAGATTCAGATTCTATTCTAGATCATCTATTGTTTATAAATGCAGATGCAATAACTGAAATCGATTCAGATTGTGTGCCAACTGGTAATTATATTTCTGTTGAAAATACAGCATTTGATTTTAGAAAACCTAAAAAAATTGGAAAAGATCTTTTCAATCAGGAAATGCAATTGCAATATGGGAATGGATATGATCATAATTTTATCCTGAATAATAAGGGTTCTATGGATGTTCCTGCGGCAATTTTATATAGTCCTGAGTCGGGAATAAAGATGGAAATTTATACCACACAACCTGGAATTCAATTCTATACCTGTAATTGGGATAAAGAAACAGATCGGGGAAAAAGCAATAAATTGTACAAAAATCATTCATTTGTTTGTTTGGAACCTCAGCATTTTCCAGATAGTCCAAACCATGAACATTTTCCATCTACTGTTTTATTAGCTGGAGAATCCTATAGCCATCGTTCAAAATTTATTTTTTCAGTTGTTTAACTATGAGTGTATTCAAATTTCATCGCAATTTAGTAGTAGCTGTTATTGATGTAATCAATTCCTGTATGTTGGAAGGAGCATATGCAGATAAAGTAATCGAACGTACATTAAAGTCGAATAAAACCTGGGGAGCAAGAGACCGCAGTTTTATTGCAGAATCATCTTATGATATCATTCGCAATTTCAGACTGCTGCATTATTGTGTTGCTGAATCTAATAAAATGCAAGATTTGGTTTCAGCCTACTTTATGCTGAAGCATATTCAATTGCCTGATTGGGATTTATTTCAAGGAATACAAAGCAATACGGTAAAGTTAAATTTTGAAAAAGCTAAAAAGCATTTTGCTATTCTGCATTCTTATCCGGATGATTTACTGGATTTAGTGAAATCGGAATTACCGGATTCTTATGAAGCAGAATTAATTGCATTAAATCAGAAAGCAGATTTAATCTTGCGAACGAATACTTTAGTGACTACAAAGGATACCTTAATTTCTTTATTAGCATCCCGAGAAATTATTGGAACAACAATCAAAGGACATGAAGATGCGATTTTAATAAAAGATAAATTTAATGTTTTTAGAGATCCTTTATTTTCTCAAGGATATTTTGAAATTCAGGATGCTTCTTCACAAAAAGTTGCCACTTTTCTGGACTTAGCGCCAGGAATGCAAGTTATTGATGCATGTGCAGGCGCTGGTGGAAAATCACTCCATATTGCTTCCTTAATGAAAAACAAGGGAAAAGTCCTATGCCTGGATACGGAATCCTGGAAACTCGAAGAATTAAGGAAGCGGGCTAAAAGAAATCGGGTTGATATTATCGAGACCCGACCCATCCTGAATAATAAAACAATTAAGCGATTATTTCAGCGTTGCGATCGTTTATTATTGGATGTTCCATGCAGTGGACTTGGAGTGTTAAGAAGAAATCCGGATGCTAAATGGAAGGTGGACCGAGCCTATATCGAGAAGGTCAAATTGCTGCAAAAGCAAATCCTAATGCAATATTCAGAAATGTTAAAACCCGGAGGCAAACTAGTATATGCTACCTGCAGCATTTTACCATCTGAAAATTCAAAACAAATTGCTTACTTTTGCACTGAGCAAGCCCATTTTCAATTAGAAGAGGAATCATTTATCAGTCCTGCTGAAAGCGGATTCGATGGGTTTTACATGGCCCGCCTCTTAAAAAGCTAAAAACCCTTAAATTAACCGATATGAAAGTAACAAGTATCTTATTCTTGATTTTATCCCCATTGTTGACAGATGCAAAAACCTGGTTGGTTGGTCCTGGAAAACAATATGCAAAACCAAGTGAAGTAGCAAGTTTAGTAAAAGATGGAGACAGCGTTTTAATAGATGCTGCAGAATACAAAATGGATGTGAGTAAATGGACAGCGCACAATTTAAAACTCCTGGGTGTTGGCGGGAAGGCTCATCTAAATGCAGAAGGTACATCCTTTGGAGGAAAAGCTATTTGGGTCATTGCTGGAAATTTCAATACAATCGAAAATATTGAATTTTCAAATTGCACAGTCGTAGATCGAAATGGTGCAGGAATACGTTTGGAAGGAACAAGTTTAATTGTGAGACATTGTTATTTTCACAATAATCAAAATGGAATTCTTGCAGGCGATAACTCCATGAGTGATGTACTCGTTGAATATTCTGAATTTAGCCGCAATGGTGCTGGCGATGGATTTTCACATAATATTTATATCAACCACTTGCGTTCATTTACCTTTCAATTTAATTATGTGCATCATGCATATTATGGACATGAAGTAAAAAGCAGAGCATATAAAAATAGTATATTATTCAACAGAATTACGAATGAAGATGGGGATGCAAGCTATGAAATTGATTTACCAAACGGAGGTGAATGTGTAGTGATGGGAAATAGTATTCAGCAAGGCAAATATTCAGATAATAACACGTTCATTTCATATGGGAGAGAAGGTTTAACAAACCCCGGTCCTCATAATTTTATTTTTGTTTATAATACCATCGTTAACAATGAAGATAAAGGGATCGTCTTAAATGTACAATCTAATATGGATACTTTGTTTTGTGCAAATAATTTAATTGCAGGCAATATTACTTTATTAAGTGGTATCCCAAAATTCTATTTTAACTCCCATAATATTTTAAATACAGATATTTCAAAATTTAATTTCAGACTATCAGATCCATATGATTACCACTTGACTCAAGATTCACCAGGCAAAGACAGCGCTCTTATTTTAAAGCAAAGTTTTTTAAATATTGCATTAAATCCTGGCTTTGAGTACGTTCATCCGCTTGCAAATAAAATAAGAATCGCGGATGCAAAACCCGATATTGGATGTTATGAGTTCCAGAAAACATTAGATGCTGAACAAGGATTTCAGAATAACGCACGCTTGTATTTTTTACCCAAGGTAAATCAATTGCGATTTGCAGAATCTGAAGCATTCCAATTTCCACTGGAATTAACATTGGAACTTTTTAATATGAATGGTGTAAAATGCATTAAACGTCAGATGCGAATTCATCAAGCGACTATCGAATTGCCAGCATTGAATCCAAATCTGTACATTTACAAGATCCAAATTGGAAATCAACTAATTTCAGGATTATTTGTTGTTACTGATTAATTGCCTATACCGATATTTAGTTCCATTTTATCATTGATTTTATTCCAATTATTATGAAGTTATTTATTATTCTTATGATGTTTAGTATGATGACGGGTTTAACAGCTCAAAAGCAAGTAAAACAATTACCACCATTGATTGACAGAGAAATCTTTTTTGGGGATCCTGAAATCTCCGGCGGCCAACTTTCTCCGGATGGTAAATTTATGAGTTTTATTAAGCCTTTTAATGGTACCCGAAATATTTGGGTTAAAAAAACTGATGCAGCTTTTGAAACTGCCAAACCGCTAACAGCTGATGAAAAACGACCTATAACTTCTTATTTCTGGTCAAGAAATGGCAAGTATATTTTATATGTTCAGGACAAAGGCGGTAATGAGAATTTCCAGGTTTATGCTGTCAGCCCAACAGAAAAACCAGAAGAAGGGAAGGACGTTCCAGTTTCTAGAAATTTGACAAATAAAGAAAATACAAGAGTTTATATATACGCTGTACCTAAAACCTTACCGGATGTTATTTTTATAGGCTTGAATGACCGGGATGCATCGTGGCATGATTTATACGAATTGAAAATATCAACAGGTGAATTAAAATTATTGCGTAAAAATACAGACCGGATTACAGGTTGGGTATTTGACCGCAGAGATAAATTAAAAATTGCCGAACGGACAAATGATGATGGCTCAACAGATTTACTCAGAGTAGACCCGAAAGGCTTTGTTAAAATTTATTCAGTGGGACCTTTAGAGTCTGCGAATGCAGTTAATTTTCATGAAGATGGTCAACGTATTTATCTTGTTACCAACAAAGGTGAAAAGAATAATCTTTCAAAATTGGTTTTGTTTAATATCACAAGTCAAAAAGAAGAACCTATAGAATCAGATCCTAAAAAGCGAGTTGATTTTGGAAGTGTTTCATTTTCAGATATAGACAACCGTATGATTGCTACTTATTATGATGATGAAAAAACAAGAATTTATTGGAAGGATAAAAGTTTTGAGACAGATTATAAAGCCCTAAAGAAAGCATTTAATGGATTAGAAGTAGCATTTACCTCATCTACCAAAGATGAAAAAATGTGGTTAATCGCAGTTTATAGTGATACAGATAATGGATCCGTTTACTCCTTTGACCGCATATCTAAAAAGACAAAATTTCAATACCGTCCAAGACCAAAATTGACAAATACGGATTTGGCTTCAATGAAACCAATCACCTATAAATCTTCAGATGGTTTGGAGATTCCTGCTTATTTGACGTTGCCAAAAGGTATCACTGCTAAAAATCTTCCATTAATTGTAAATCCTCATGGAGGACCATGGGCTAAAGATAGTTGGGGTTTTAATCCATACGTTCAGTTTCTAGCGAATCGCGGTTATGCTGTTCTCCAAATGAATTTCAGAGGATCCACTGGATATGGAAAGAAATTTATTGATGCAGGAAATCGTCAATGGGGAGATAAAATGCAGGATGATATTACCTGGGGGGTTAAATATTTAATTTCGAAAGGTATTGCAGATCCTAAACGTATTGGAATTATGGGAGGCAGCTATGGAGGTTATGCAACCTTAGCGGGTGTTACCTATACTCCAGATTTATATTCTGCAGCTATTTCAATTGTTGGACCATCTAGTTTGTTGACTTTATTAGCTTCGATTCCGCCTTATTGGGAAGCTGGTAGAAAAATTTTTCATTTGCGCATGGGGGATCCTACAACACCAGAAGGGGAAGCTCAATTAAGAAGGCAGTCCCCATTATTTCATGTGGATCAAATCAAAACACCATTAATGATTGTACAAGGTGCTAATGATCCAAGGGTAAAAAAAGCAGAATCTGATCAGATTGTTTATGCAATGAATCAATCTAAATTAGATGTAGAATATATCTGTGCGCCGGACGAAGGACATGGTTTTGCAAGGCCTATTAATAATATGGCTTTTCTTGCTGCTGCCGAAAAGTTTTTTGCAGATCATTTAGGAGGCCGTTATCAGGAAAGTATGAGTCCTGAAATTTCAAAGAGATTAAAAGAAATTACAGTAAATCCAGTATCTGTTACATTGCCTAAAAAAATTGAGATTAAAGAAGCGGAAGTAAAACAAGATTCTGGAATGGCAACCATTACTTTAAAACCAGGAAAATATATTTACAATGTAAGTTTAGATATGATGGGGGAAGCTATGGAATTTGAACAAATAACAACCATTGAAGATTCAGGATCTATCTGGAAAATTTCTGATGAAATGAAAATGCCAATGGGAGAAATTGTTGATAAGCTTAGTTTGAATAAAGAAAATTTGAATCCTATTACTAGAAAGATTGATCAGGGACCAATTTATATAGAACTGAATTATGAAGAAAAACTGGTCAATGGCAGAATGAATATGAATGGAAAGAAAAGTCCGTTAAATATTACTACTACAGGAGTCTGCAAAACAGATGGTCCAGGAGGTTTTTTTGTAATTGCAACGCTGCCTTTAACAGAAAATTATACAACCTTATTAAGAAACATAGATCTTCAAATGCTAACAGAAAAGATTTATGCATTGGAGGTAATTGCCACAGAATCTGTAAAAAATCAAGCCTGTTATAAAGTTAAATTGATTCCTGCAAATGGGGATCCAGGTGAAATTATTATTTGGATTTCTAAAGGAGAAGATCCGACCCCGCTTAAATATGAAATGACCTTACCTGAATTTAATGGTTCAACGATGAAAGCAGAATTGAAGTAAGCATATTTTATTGGAATTCAAATCAGGCAATAAAATGGAGTTTTCATTTTATTTAAAGCTGTTTTGTTGAACGTTAAGATTCAATTGCTTTAAGCGCAGATTGAATTTCATTATTAAATAGAATCCAGGGTTCGATTTCTGGTGGAGCACAATTAAAGTGCTTTTGAATGCCAGTGTTGGGTTCTATAAATCCTAAATAGTAACTGTATAATCCTAGCCGTTGTTCAACCATAATCCGCCGGGCGCCATACCATTCATCATTCCAAATAGGGTGTCCTAGCTGAGACAACTGAAAGCGTATTTGGTGAAATTTTCCGGTTAATAATCGAATTTGTAATAAGCTTAAATTTGAATGGGAGGCTAGGGTAGTATAACTTAATTTTGCAAGTTTAGCATCCTTTGTTTCTGCATTTGCTGGCAATGCTCTAAATTCTGAAGATGATTTTAATAAATAATTTTCAAGGGTTGCCTTCTTCTTTTCAGGGCTTCCTTCCACCACAGCAAAGTATAATTTTTTTACATTTCTCATGTAAAACTTATATTGTATATCTTTTAAAATACTTTGCTTTTTAGCACAAAATAAAAGACCACCCACAGGTTTGTCAAGTCGGTTTGCAAGCTGACATATAAGTTGTTTTTTCCAGGGATATTTTGTTCGAATATAGTTTTCAAGTTCTTGTCGCAAATTCCTGGATCCTGTAGCATCTTCTTCAGATAGCAAACCACTTGGTTTTTTAGCAATTATATAATCCGCATTTTCAAAGTAGATTAAATCTGATACTTGCAAGCTGAATATTTTATAGTAAGTTTAAGACGCTTTAGTTTAATTTATCGAATCAGATTTAGGTCACCAAAAAGCTTTTGGATTTCTCCATTCTTCCATTCTAATTCTATAAAATAAACATAAACTCCAGGTGCTGCATGTTGATTATTTGTATTTCCATTCCATCCATAGGATGGATCATTTGGTGGAAAGTGATTGGATTCGAATAATTGATTTCCCCAACGATCAAAAATTTTCATAGTTCGTATTTCATTATAAGAATCTTCAGTAACAACTGGATAAAATCGATCATTTATGTTGTCTCCATTTGGACTAAACGAATTGGGTGTCCAAACGCCTCTATCTATAATTTCTATTTTTATACGTGCAGTTGCAATACATCCATTATGATTTGCATAAGTTAAAAAATATTCTGTTTCTCTGGTAATACTATTAATTTGAGGATATGGACAATCAGTGCAATTTAAAAAATCTGGAGGGCTCCATAAAGTCCATGCAATGGAGTCATCAGGTATTGAATACAATGGTTTTAACTGATAACTTTCACCTGATTGAAGTCTTACTAATGGGGTCATTTGAACATCAATAGGTAGTGGATCGATGGTTGTAAAGGATCCATTTAATACGCATCCATTTTTGTCTATAATGGTTACTGTTTGAACTCCAGCCAAACGACCACTCAAGTTTGTTCCATTCACTTGATTATTATTTAAAAAATATTGCAATGGCAATTCACCGCCCATAATGTTGTTGAGACTTGCCTCCCAGAGATCTCCAGGACATTTTGCTTGTTTTAAATCAATCGTTAACCCAGTTGGAATATTTGTATTTTCAGAAATCAAAACCGAATCTATTCCATTACATCCATTTATTGGATTTGTTACCTGGAAATAATATACGCCCGGGCGATTTACTTTAGTTTGAATAGTATTTATATTCCCAATAAAATTACCCTGATTAGTAGACCAGAGAATGGTTTCATTTCCAGCTGCATTTAGTATACTTCCAAAGAGTGTTGCGTCTTTAACTTGACAGGTGAGTTCTGTTGTTTTTCCTGCTTCAACGATTAAATTATTTCTTTGTGTAACGAAGACAGAATCTATGGCTGTACATCCATTAAAAGAATTTGTTACCTGGAAGTAATAAAGACCTGGTTTATTTATTTTAATTTGGCTGGAGTCAGATTTACCAATAATATTACCTTGATTTGTAAACCAAGTTACGTTTGAATTAACGGTATTGCTAGTACCTGTCAAGAAGAGATCTAAAATTTCACAAAGCAGTTCCTTTGGATTTCCTGCATCTACGATTGGTTTAATCTTATCTTCGAAAACTAAAACTGATTTTAAGTCTGTGCAATGATTTATGGTATCCGTAACGATGAGTTGGTACTGTCCTGGTTTTGTGATTTGAATATTCAGTTGGTCAGTAGCACCTTGTATCTGGCCATTGGTAGTTGACCAGGTGTATAGAAAACGATTTCCATTACTGGACCCTTGTCCATCCAGAAAAATATTTGTTTTTATACAAGTCAAAGTATCTGCCGGATTAATAACCGCTATGGGTACCGTTAAATCTTTTTGTATTTCAATTTGGTCGAATGATTCACATCCATTGGTTGGGTCTGTTACGCGCAGAAAATATGTTCCAGGCCCCATGGCAATAATTTTGTTGAGCTGATTATTTCCAGAAATCATGCCATCTGAAGTTGTCCAATTATATAAAAGATTTGGATCTCCGGAAGAAGCAGATCCATCCAATATAATTTGCGTTGATTTGCAATTCCATACTTCATCCAAACCTGCATTTGCTATTGGTTTTAGAGTATCAATTGCTACATTTATTAATACCGTTGTGCTGCATCCATTCATTTGATCTTTGACAAATAAGACATAATTGCCAGCTTCTGATACGGATGGATTTAAGGTGTTTGGATTTTGAATAATTTGCCCGTTTATTGCCGTCCAGTTATATTGAATAGGATTTCCTGCAGGTGAAGAAGCAGTTGCTTTTAAAGTTACAATAGGATTTTTACAGGTGATTGTATCTGCATTTGCAATGGTTGCGAGCGGGGCATTTAAATCTGGGTGTACTGTAATTTGAGTGGTATCTGAACATCCGTTAATAGTATCTAATACAACAAGTGTATATAACCCAGCTGATTTAATTTCAATGAATGGACTTCCAAGTCTATTTGATATACTGCCATTTAACGTTGACCATTTATATTTTATTTGTGGATCTTGTGATGAAAGTGAACCATCTATTGTCAATACGGTATCTGCGCAAGTAAAAATCTTATCTGGACCTAATATTGCTTTTGGAATTATTTTATTTTGATCAATAAATACCGAATCCATATTAGTACAATGGTTGGTAGTATCTTCTACTAAAAGATAGTACCATCCCAAGGCGTTTATTTTGGGATTCAAAGTATTATTTCCGGAAATAATATTTCCTGTTTTAGTAGTCCAGGAATATTTTGCAGAATCTATTTGGGTTCCCAATCCATTTAAAGTTATATCATTTACAATACACGTTAAAGTATCTCCAATACCTGCTTCTGCAATTGGAAATTTGCGAATATCTGTAATTATTAAACTATCGCTTACCTGGCATCCATTTTTTATATTGACTAAATTGAGGATGACGACTCCAGCTTTATTTTCTTTTTTAATTTGCAAGTTTGATTCAACAGGCAAATTACCGGATGGAAGTTGCCAAAAATAATTAATTGTTTGATTTGGATTATTTGCGCTTGGATTAATAGTTACTTCCGGTTGGATACAATCAAGTGTTGCATCCATTCCAATTTCAAGAATTGGTTTAGTGGTATCAATTTTTATAGTTAATAATTTTTCCGAATAACATTTATTGGCTTTATCAATAACTTTGAGTGAATAGTTACCTGCTGCGGATGTGAAAATACTATCCTTATTTAATATGATACTAAGGTCAGGTAGTAACCATTGATAATTATATTTAGTGGTATCAAAGGGACCGCCAATTAAACTTGCATTTTTATTCAAACAGCTGATTAAAGTATCTCCTTTTAATTGTATTTTAGGGGTACTTGTATCAGAAACAACCACATCTTGAATTTCTATTTCACAACCAGAATCCATATCTATAATAACAACCTTATAGAGTCCGGCATCTGTTACAAAGGCTATTGAATCCATTTTACCGCGATGAATTTTATTTGCAGGGATCCAATTAAAGCTAAAATTTCCACTTCCATTTGTTGGTTTGGCGCGTAGTATAATAGTATCGGAATTGCAATTTGCAATACCTTCCACTTCCAAGGTAGCTTCAAGATCATCGGAAGCAGTGATGTCTATTTCGGCTTCTTTTTCACAAAGTACATTGCCATTTTTATAAATAACTTTAATAATATATTTACCACTCCCTTTTCCTTTTGCACTTAAGCCGATATTTGAAATAATTTTACCTCCTTCTGACCTCCATTCATAGCTCACATTTGGACCAGCAGAAGATCCTATTGCATTTAAATCAAAAATATCAGAGGCGCATTTTGGAAGTCTTGGCGCATCAATTTTTGCTTTTAAATCTACCACTTCCACCATCACTTCATCTGAGTCCATGCATTTTTCAAACATTTCAATATCGTCAATTGCAAAATCATTTCCGAAGCTAACGCCTGTGGTTTCCCGGATACACATTTCAACGGAACTTGAAGTTGCTGTAAAACAAGCTTCAAACATTTGCCAGTCGCAATTTGCACCCGCAGTTACGGTACCAAAAGAGACATTATTTGCCGTAGCACTCAAAACAGCGGGAGAAACAGGAAATACAGTTTGAACAAAAAACCTGAATAGATAGGTTCTACCAGCGGTTACCGTTATATTTTGACACCATACTTTTGAATTAGGAGTGGTATGTCCATCAACGATCAATTGATTTCCGGACCCAGTAGTGTGATCTCCACAATTTGCGAACCCTCCATTGTATAAAAAAGGATTCGTCCCAACACTCAACCAACCTGGACTAAAAGGTCCTCCGGGGCTACCATAGTTGTATTCATGTGTGAACCCACCGCTTCCAGATTCAAAGTCGCCATTGGAAACAAGATTTGTTGTGGATACAGCTTCCACAGTTAAGGTATATTTATATTTTCCAGCAGGTGCATTTACGATTGGATCTAAAATATTTGGATCACTTAAATAGGTAGTTGGTGTCCAGTAGGTCTTCATTGGAGACCCATTAAAGCTTCCCATTAACTGGACGGGCATAGTTGGGTCGCAAGTAAATAAATCAGGACCTGCGTCAGCTGATAAGCCGGTACATTGGGATGATCCTTGAAAAATTGCAAATACTATAAAAAAAGCAATATGTAAATATTTCACGCTTAAGCTCATCTCCTTGGTGGTTTGTCTATGCAAACACTAAGATACGGTTCTTGAGAAATTATAACTAAATTACTGTATTGCTTTTAGCTGCTTGTGGTTAATCTGCTGTAAAACCGATGTTAACGCAAGGAGCAATGAGCGTATTGACCGATGTAGTTGGAAAGAACGGACAACCGTTCGTGCCACAAGGATCTTCATTAAATGAACGGATGCTGATATTTCCTTTAGTTATGGGAAAATTAAAAACTTGTCCGTTGAGGTTGCGAACATTGAAAAATACATCAGCCACTAAGCTGACACCAAAATCGGTACCAGCAGTAATTTCAATGGAAGGAATGCTGATATAGTTTTCTATACTGCTCAATTTAGATTCAATGAGCTTTTCCAGGAGCAGTTGGTATGTGCTGAGATTATAAAGTCTAATTTTATAAAACCCTGTATCTGGAACAAGTATTCCAAGTTTAGATAGTTTGCCATTAACCAGAGACTGAAATTTAAAACCGTATTCCCAGGTAGTTGCTGCTTGAGTTACCGTGTCTATTGCAATTTTATTTTCGAAGAGTAAATTGAAAATAGGCGTTTCTATAGGATTGGAATTTACATCTTCACATTGACTAAATAAAATCCAAGTTGCAATTACTGCAAAATAATATTGGAACATAAGTATTATAGTATGACTAAATTTATTATTGTAGTTTTCATTGTGATCACTCCGGTCATAAATTACGAAATAAGCCAATTAATAAACTGCATTGCCATTATGTTCTACTGTTGAAAATTGAAATGGAAGTCGTTCATAGTTAATATACTAAATTAACGCATAATACAAGACACACTCACCACAGGTATAATATTTTCAAGTTTACCTGCATCATCATATGAAGCGCGCATCGCATAATTCAAAATGACATTCCGGCTAAAGCGCCAGTCGCCACCGAAGGCGATAAATTTATTACCTTCAAGAACGGGCTGATTGAAATGGATCGGCATAAATATTTCGGTGAAAAAATTATAACGGTAATTGCCATATCGGAAGTTGAGTCCACAATCTAATTGATAAAATTTTTCATTGACCAAAATATTCTTATCACTTGTTACACGCGCAATACCACTAAGCAAAACATTTTTCCCAAAGCCTTTGCTTCCATTTATCCAAAGACCCCATAGGGTTCTCACTTTATGTAGATTTTTAAATTTAAGTAAACTACTATCGCGACTATCATAATCAAAAGCCTGTCCAAATGCTAAATCGATATAACTGGAATTCCATTTTTCGGCCTTATAAAGATCTACTATTTTTTTCATTCGATCGATAAATGTATTATCCAAGCCATTTAGTTCCATTTCATAGGATTTAATGGCTTCCTTGATCTGGTATTTTTCTTCCTGATCATTGGTTTGGGTAAGAGATTTTTTCTGTAGTCCGATTTGTGTTTTCAAATCAGACTTTTTCTCATCATACTCCTTCATGACATTGCGGAAAATCAGTTTATCATTTAAGGGTTCATATTCTTTGTACAAGTTTAGTTTAACTGCATATGAAAAGCTTCGGATTCGCCAATTGTTTTCGATGTTGACAATCGAGTCAATACCTTCAATATCTTTAAATGTGACTGATTTTGTTTCAAGTTCGGTGTTTCCATCAACGGTGCCGGCAGAAAGATCTAAACTGGCCAATTGCTTCAAGAACTTGGATCGTTTATAATAATTTTTTAATTTCTTAGGGGTATTAAAATAAATCTCATTAATGGGTTGTGTTTGGATCGCCAGATTAGGAGTCAGCCCATAACTTTTAAAAGACCAATCCACTTTAAAATTGCGCAGATTTGAAGGTTTAGGAACCAGACATGGATTGACCCCCAACAAATCAAATGCAGGGGAAACCGGAATGGAAAACTCCGGAGCGTAACTGAGATAATTGGCCGTTTGTTCTTCAATTTGGTTTTCAGCTTGTGCCATTGCAGTATTCACAAATAGGAGCAATGATGTGGTATGTAATATACCGAGAGCAAACAATCTGAGTTTAAAAAATTTAATCATACGATTATTATTTTTTTTGAAAAAGAGTGTTTAAGAACATCCGATCATCCTTTCTTTTGTGTTCCACCCGGCAAGGTTGTTTTAATATCCTTTGATTTATTTTTAGGTGGAACAACCGGCATTGGGATGCAGTGATTTTTAAAATCACACGCATACTTTTTACAACCCAAAGTCAAAGCTGCATTTGTGCATTTAATGCAAATCATGCTGTCGATGCTTACGGTGTCACAGGATTTGGTGTAGAGTTTTTCCGGCTTAATTATTTGTCCGTGTGCATTAAAAAATAGAAACCAAATTATAAGATTGATGATGATAGTTATTTTCATAATTTATTTGTTGATTAAGTTTAATTATTAAATAAATTTAAATTGATAAAGTAAGTCTAGTTTTGTTTAACAAAATGCCTAGTAGTAATTTGTGTTTTCATGTCTAGATCATAGGCGTTGAGATAATACATGCCTTTAGGAAAATCAAAAGTATTGATGGTATGTATATTATGCCCAGATTTCGTAATTAGTTTAAAATTATCTGAGGTGCATTGTCCATGTATATTTATTAGACGTATAAATAATGTCATGGATTTTTTAGAATTAAATTCAAGTATAATATTTTCATTGACTACCGTTGGGTAAATTATGAAATCTTTAATCGTGTTTTCAATATCAGTATTAATTGTTGAATTTTGACTATAGGCTTGTTGAAATCCTTGAGTAAGTATTGTATTATTAAATAAAGTTTTTACCAAGCACATTTCACCTACTGTTTGTGAAAGTGATATCGAATTATTTGAGTAAAATGCTCCGGACGTGGCTATTACAATTGGTTCCAGGGTTTGACATTTTACAATATAATTTGTCAAGTTTAAAATTATAAAACAAATTGTATACTTCATAAATATTTAGTTACTTTTTATTTTCAATTAAATATTTCATTGATTTTATATCAGCCTTCAATTGTTTATTCTCTTCCTTTAATTGCTTTATGGATTCACTCAATTCTTTTATTGCATTTATTGTTACAAATTGCAATGCACTACTATTAAATGAAAGGAGCTCTAAATTGTCTTCTGAATTTGCATCAGGACTATTGTTATCTGGATGAAGTTTGGTTAGTCTAGATTCAATTGTATAGGGTGCGATGCTTTGGATTTCTTGAGCTATGATTCCTATTTCGACTTTGCGATCATTTGTCCCTGCAAGTCCATTATATCTGAACCTTTTAGGGTTTATTTTTTCAATTACTTGCAATCCATCTGTAAAATCATGAATATCTTTTTTAAGTCGAATGTCAGAAGGAACAGCCCATGTATTTCCTCCTGCTGTTTTTAATGCTGTACCTGTGCATCTGATTCCATGACCACTACCTGCATTTACAACTTGCAAAGCGTCATTTATGGATGAACTGTTTGAATTTTCGATTTTAGCCGCTATTCCTGAACTATGGGTGTTGATAGCATGCATTGCCCAATTTACTCCTCTGGATTCTACGTAAAATGCATCAATATTGCTTGCTGTTGCATTTGTTTGAATAATTCTTCCAACACTACCTGTTCCGTTTGATTGAATTTCTAGTGCAGGCAATGTAGAATTGGTGTTTGATTTTGTTATCATAAGGCCTCTCCCCATTGAATTTGTATTAATGTTTAGAGCTGAACCAGTAGCAGTATTTGAACTCATTTGAATACCGATACCGTTTCCTCTGCCAGCGTTTTCTATTGACATAAGAGAAGCTGTATTATTTGTATTTGTGTTTATAGCATGAATCAATTCACCCAAACTTGCTGATGAAACAAGCATGGTTTGCGAAAATGTGTTTGAATTTTCAGAAATTACGTTTAAAGTGCTACCTGTTCCTTTATTTATGAAAGTTCCTGCAGTACCTGAATTATTACTTTCAGCATATAGTGTTGGGATGTTTGTGTTAGTATTCGTATTAAAAAGTCCAAGTACTCCATCCCTGCCTGTTTGACTAATTTCCAGGAGATATCTCGGATTTGCCTGTTGCCTAAAACTATTTTCTGTAAAACTTGCAGGTAGGCTTAATAAATCTGGCGATGAATTCCATTGATTTCCATTCCATTTTAATACTTCATTATTGGTTGGGTTAGATGCAGAAATTACCTTGCCCTGTATTTTATTTATTTGTGGATTTGGATAAGTTCCGGACAAATCACCTCCTGCTATTGTACTATTTGTTATGTCGTCGTTTGGATTTAAATCTCCAGTGTTGCTGATCACATTTGTGCCATTTATGGAAATGCCATTTCCTGCGGTGTATGTTTGACTGATTGTGCCAATGCTGTCTTTACCAGGCTCCCATTGGTTTAAAGCACCATTCCATTTTAAAACATCTCCATCAACTGGGTTGTTAGATGAAATTGTCTTTCCTTGGATTTTTACTACTTGCGGATCAGGATAAGTTCCTGAAAGATCACCACTGGCTGAAGTGCCATTATTAATATCATCATTTGGATTTAAATCTCCTGTATTGCTTATCACATTGGCGCCACTTATTGATATACCATTTCCTGAAGTATAACTTTGGCCCATTGTCCCGTTAATATCATCACCAGGTTCCCATTGATTCGTTGTAGCATTCCATTTAATGATCTGACCATTCTGAGCACCATCATTTCTTAATGATTTTAAAGGGACACCACCATTAATTGAATTGGCAGTTTCAGAAACTAAAGCATAGGGTACACTTTGCAATTGATCAGTCCCCATATTTAAATAATTATTGCCCCCGTTTGGATCCAATTCAACTTGTAAAAATTTTGAGCCAGAATTCCAGCTTACATCTTTAAAAGTGCCAATGAATGGAACACCTGCTCCAATATTAACTGTAAATAATCCAAATTGATTGGTAGTGACGGTAAACACTTCTGAATATTGAACCAAACCATTTGCCGAGCCATCGTGTATACTCAATCGCAATCCAAGTTGTTTTGAAGAAATAATTGCTCCGGAATTATCACGAGCTACTGCTTGGTAATTTAATTTTAAGGGAGCTTGAGCATTTATGGAAAGAGATAGAAAGATAAAAAATAGTTGAACGTATTTCATATAAATTATTTGCAAGTTGATAAATGGGATGAATAAGTTGAATATAAATTAATAATATTTTAAATCACCATTTGACTCAAAGTGGGCTAAACAAGTTGGACTATTAAAGTTTCTACTAAGAAGCTGAGCTATAGCATTCTTGAGTTTTCCATTTGTTAACAGTGGGCAACCTCCATTAGTATATACTAGATCTACTGCAACTTTTCCTTGATTGCAACTTATGACAATATCAAAATCTTCATCAGATTCAAAATTTGCATCATAATTTCTTCTAATTTGTAAATCTAAATCTATACTCAATGTTTGAGTATTTCTCACAACAAGCTCTGTTGCATCACCGAAAAGTGTATTAATTCCAGTTTTATTTCCCCAGGTATACTCAGGGCTATTTCCTAAACAGTTTCCAACCACACTTTCAATCATAAGTTTAATTAATTTTTTTGGAATCAAAGGATACACTATAAAGATATCGGGTACAAGTTTATAGTTTGCTGCAAATCCATTTGATAATTCTCGTTCTGCAAACGTATGCGAAAGTTTGAAGCCTTTTGTATTATCTAACCATCTAGGATTTAATGTTGATTTATATAGCAAACATCCATTTACAGCAATTGTTACTAGATCAAATGCCCAACCATTTGATCCACTTTTGATAATGAGTAGTTGTTTAATATCTTTTATTTTTACAATTTTTGGATCGGTAATTATAAATTGATCGGTTTGATTCCTTTCAAAATTATCATTCGATGTATTTAAATTAAAAGGTTTCATGCCTGGATATAATGCAACAGTGATTGCATCATCCGTATTTGCATCTTTTAAATTGGCAGTGTGGAAACTTATTGTAATATATTGTACAGGTACATCCCCAACATTTGCCGGTCTCACAAATGTTGGTTTTTGAGCATAAAGTGTGTTGAATGCAAGTATCAAAATGGCAGCCAGAGTAATATATTTTATCATGTTAAGATCTATTTAATTGTAATGATTATTGATTTTTAAAGTTAATTTCCTATTGACAATTGAAAATTAGTTGGAGTATTCTGAATCGCCATGATACTTCTTACTCTAGTTGGTTTTGGAGGCATATCAGTTGGATCATCACATAAAGCCGCAATCTGACAACACAGCCTAAAATTTCCATCACACATAAATAACTGAGCATCTAGCTCCGGTCCAGCTGGTATATTTAATGAAACTTCAACATAGCAATCCTGCCAATTTGCAATACAATCTGAATAGCATGGATAGGGTGAATCACTTCCTTTTCGTCTAAATATACTGGTGGGGGTTTTGGAACTATTTTTATTTTGATCAAATTCAATAATGCTTATAAAGGTATGATTTCTGTTTTTAGTAAGAATGATTTGTGACTTGCCAATATTCATATAATACTGTATAAGTTTGCCTTTTGAGTTGCTTACTTTATTCATTCCTTTATAAGATTTAATTGATCCTGTTTTTAATATGTCCATCAGGGGACCAGTGGTGAATGGTAGGCTGATTGAATTGTTTCTCACAAATAATAGTGTTTCACAATTGCCACCTTTGTTGTCACAGTATTTTGCCAAAGTTCCGTCAACTCCTGCTTTTTCTTTTGAACTTATCTTTAATGTTGTTTTTCCTCTGGTTATGGAGTTGCCTACTTGTCCGTAAGTAGAATGAATTAAAAATAAAAGTGTAAATGTTATAATTAGTGATTTCATTTATATTAGGTTAAAGTATTTTTATTAATTTTTTATGGCTAAGTTAAAGTCATTAGCAGTAATTGAATTTCTTATGACAATAATTGATTGAGCTTTTGTAATTTCAATTTTTTTCGTGCTTTTGCAGGATTTTAGGCAATATTTATGAGTTATATCACAAACTAGGTTTAAATATTCCAATAGTCCAGGCCAATTTGGATTTTTATTGAGCGAATTTTCAACATAACAATCTTCGTGATTTTTTTTACATTCATCGCAAGTTTTTGTAGAGGGATCTGTAGGTGCTTGACTATTATCAGCAAAAACAGTTAAAATGTCATTTGTAGTTAAATTTGAGCCTATTATGTCGAATGTGCTTACTAGAAATCCATTTTTTATTTCATGTATTTCTGAATACTTATTACCTTTAATATTATAGTATTGATTTGAACTAGTTCTAAGAGTCTTTTTTTTAGTCCAGCCTGAATAATTCGTTGTTTTTCCTGACTTAATTATATTTGAAGCTGGTCCTGAAGCAAAAGGCATAGTCATACTTTTCTTATCAGAAGTAATAATCAATTCCTCGCATTTGCCTGATTTACTATTGCAATATTTTGCTAATGTTGCGTTTTTACCAATACTGGTCTTTGATTTTAACGTCATTTTTACCCCAGATCGGGTAATTGTGTTATCAACTTGTGCAGATAATATTTGAGTGGTGAGGTACATTGTTAAAATACAATATCTAATTCTTGGCTTCATAGTTTTGTTTTATGTTTTAATTTGACAAAGGTTTGTGATTTTATTTTAATCTGGAATAGCATATTAGTATGAAAAATGTAAATTGGATTTTTTATTGATTAGCTAATGTTCTCATGTTAAAATTGGATTTCATGTATGCTTTTAAACAATGTATCGTACCATAAAGTCTTGTATTAGATCCAGATTCACATACACAGCTTACAAATGGATTGATTGAATGTGTTTCAAAATAGGGTTTAGTTGTGCATGCTCTAAGAATTTTGCAGCATCTATAATCTAATAAAATATGTTTTCTTATTAACTGTCCGTTTTCTCGCTTTAAACCAATATATGATTTGTATTTAGTGCTATTAGGATATAGAAATACATAATCTGGCAATAATGTAAATGTACTAGTGGTGGAATCGTATTTGTAAAATTTTGCAATTACATTTTCTGGTTCAGGATTAATTAGTTTATTATTTGATTTGGTTGTAATAGATAGAATAATTATTACTGAAAAGATTGAATATATTGTAGGATTCACCATTTAACTAAATTTTAGTCAAATGTATTTTGGTATTAGGTAGTTGACAATAGCTATTTCGTAGTAAAAAAATAAGTAAAGGCTGATTGCTAATGTTTATTATACAACTTATTCAACGCCTCCGTCCTCGTATGCACATGCAGTTTTTCATAAATGCTGCGTACCTGAGATCTAACGGTGTGTTCTGAAACGAATCGCTCAGCAGCGATTTCTTTGTAAGCTAGGCCGCGTTCAAGACGTGTAAGAACTTCCCATTCCTGGGGTGTTAGTTTTTCAAAATCAGGATGTTTCTTTTCATTGGTTTTAAACGAACTGGCAACCATCCTGGATATTTGTCTGGACATCGGGGAGCCACCCTGGTGCATTTCACGAATGGCTTCTGCAAGTTTTTCCGGGGTCGTACCTTTTAATACATAGCCATTGGCACCTGCAGCTAAAGCATCATACACTTCCCTGGAGTCCTGATGATCTGAATACACTAAATATTGTATAGATTCTTTGATGGATGAACTATCTCGTATGCAATCAATTCCGGATTTTCCGGGAAGACCTATGTCCATCAACACGATATCAGGATTAACCGTTTGCAGGCTATATTCAAATTCTTCGGCACTCGCAAAAGAGCCAATGCATTCCAAATCAGGATAAATATTGATCAGGCTGGCTGTCAATTTACGGATATCCGCATCGTCTTCCACGAGGGCTACTTTAATTATATCCTTGATTTGTTTCAAGCTGCAAGATTCAATAATATTTCTGAAAAATCTAATACCACATTCGTATGAAAACTTTTTGAAATTCTTAATGGGTATAATTTAGTTTTAATGGACCCGTGACCTGAATGGAAGTTCCGCTTCCCTGAATGCTGGTATAGTTTAATGTTGCAAAAATTGATTCGGCTCGTTGTATCATGCCGCGTAATCCATTGCTGTTTTTTCCCGCCTGCTTGATATTAAATCCAATTCCATCATCTTTGATTTCTAACAAATAGATCTTATGGGTTTGTTCTTCCAGGCGGATCCAAACCTGTTTTGCTCTGGAATGCTTTAAGATGTTATTAAGAACTTCTTTAAATATTAGCAAGAGTTGTCTTTTGATATCTGGATGCACCAATTCATTTGAACTGCTTTTAGGGAGGGTAAAAGAAAGTTGGATGTCTGCATCTTCCAGGTAGAGGCTGGCATGTTCTTGAAAATATGCTTGCATGTCATCAAAATGATCGAAATCCGGATTAATAGAAAATACCAGTTCACGCAATTGCGAAGAGGCAATTTTAGCATCTTCAGCCACATGGCTCAATCGAATTTTTAAATCTTCCTGAGATAAACTGGCAATTCGTGAAGCAACTTGTGCTGTTAAAGCAATTTTAGTAAGGCTGGACCCCACTTCATCGTGAATGTCCTGAGCAATTTTATTGCGAAGAATTTCCTTGTCTCGTTCCTTTTCTATTTTTGAAATTTTAATCTTGTATTCATAAATGATAATAAATAGAAAAAAACTCAGCACTAGTATAGCTAATAAACTATAATAAAAAGGGGATTTCCAAAAAGGCCGCTTAACTTGAAAATTAAGTATGGATGTGTCAAAGCATGCATTTCCATTTTGACAGGTTCGAATGCTGAGATGATAAGATCCATACCCTATACCGACAAGACGAAGTGTAGATTTATCTCCAAAGAAGTTCCAATCTTTATTTTTATCAGAAATCTGGTAATAGTACTTTTCCATGTTTCCATCTAATAAATTAGCATGTGCAAATTCGATTTCCAGATTGTTTTGATCATACTCTAATTCCAGTTTTTTATTGTACTCAATTTCATTTCCATTTACTTTCAAGGTCCTTATAAAAAGGGAGGGTATTGGTTTAGGAATTTGAAAAGACTCTGGTTCTAAATAATAATTCCATCTAGGTCCTTTTAAATGTAATTTGCAATTTTGTCCATTGACTCTGGAGACCGTAATTTCAGTACTGGGTATGCCATGTCTCTTGGTAAAAAAATATGTAGAAGAATTCATAGGGTCATATCTAAATAAATACGACAAATTACTTCCCCAAATCTTACCCAAACAATCAATGGTTAATGAAGTGATAAAATTATCTTGCAATCCAATCTTTTGGGTGAAATTTTCAAAGTACATGCTGTCTGGATGAAAGCGATATATTCCACCTCCTTCCGTACCAATCCAGAGATATCCCCTTTGATCCAAAATCATTTTTGAAATGGACGGATAAAAATAAGTGCCTGGTTTATTGTCAGGAAGTATTAGTGAATAATGATCCGTTTTCCGCGTCCATTTTATCAGGCCGTTTCCCAAGGCAGATGCAAACCAAATATTTCCAGAGCTATCCTCTTGAATCGTATTAAAGGTTAGAAAATGCGCCATAGAATCTATGGATTTAAGATCCTTATGAATTACATTTTTAGTTCTTGGGTTGTAGCGGAAGATTCCATTTCCATAGACTGTGCCAAACCAAAATTCATTCCTGGAATCGAGGAAAACGCTGGAAGTATGTTTTTCAAATGGATAAACTTCAGTTGTTGTTTTACTAATCAAACTGGCTTTGTTTTTAAAAGGATCAAACTTAAAGCATTGATTTCCGCATACAAGCCAATTATTGGAATCGAGGAGAAAAATTTTATGAATTTCAGTTTGACTATCGATTGGGGAGATTGGTTGATAAAAACTACAACTTTGCCTGACTTTATTATACATGGAAACTCCTGTATATAAATAACACTGAAAAAGTGCGGTATCATTTTCAAAAGTACTGGTCGGATAGATTGTCCAATTTTTAAAGATGCCGCTACATTCATTAAAATTTAGTAAGGTATTGACAGGGGTTGTTATCATTAACCCTCTGTCTGTGGCAGCGAAATAATAGTTTTCATGCTGTACCAATTGTTTAATAAATAGAGAAGGATTTAGGACGATTGATTCCAGTTTGCCACTGGTTGAATTATAAATTAAGTATTCGTCCCAATTATTTGTGGTGATGCCAATTTCATCATTCGAAACATTGCTGAGAAAAGGAACATGATCTCCATATTGAAAAGCTTTATGAAGAATTGCTGTTTGTTTTTGATGAATTAAATCAAATTCAATAGCTTCGGCTAGACCGCAATAAGAATCATATACAACCAATGCACTAAACTCATTGATTTGTTTAAACGATAAATAACGATTGTAGTCCTTAAATGGAATCGAATCAATTTCAATTATAGTATGTTGTTTTGGGTCAATTTCAAAAATAACGCATTGTTCATTTGCATTTTTTACTTGGGTTACAGGACCTATTACCCAAATTTTGTGATTTGGAAATTCTATAATTCGATTGGGTTGAAATGGTATTGCTTTTTGTTGCATCCAGAACGGGAAGGCGTACGATTGGACTATTTTTAATTCAGGAGAAAGTAAAAAAACATGAGTTGTAGTGACTACCCAAAAAGAGTAATCCTTTCTAATTTTAATATCCTGTATGCGATTGGTTGCTTGTGCCAGAGCTTTGTTAGCATTAAATTGAATATTATCAATTTCAAAGGTTTCTGTATTTATTTTACTGATTCCTTTATCGGTTCCAGCCAATATAAATTTACCATTGAGCTTAATTAATAGTTGAATTTTGTTTCCTAGTATATTTTTTTTACCAAGGCCTTGTGGTATTTTATAAAAAGTATTTCCATCATAAACCTGAAGTCCATTAGCGGAAGCAATCCACAGAAAATTATTAGTATCTACGCAAACAGAAGTTAAATTGATCGATGAAAGTCCATTGTCCATGTCTAATAAGCTATAATTTGCTAATGGAGACTGTGCATTGAGCATTCGGAGGAATATAGAAATAAATAAACTGATTAGGTATTTATTGTTCAAGATCAATAGATATAAAATTTATACCCGCTAAGATAATTTATAGATCTTAAACAATATACTTAAGACAGAGAATAGAATTCATACGTTCGTGTGAATTTCAAAATTATTTTAGGAGAGCCAATATTATTCTTCTATCAAATACAGCAAATTATCTTCTACCAAATACATCAAAGGTGCAATAATAACATTTGGATAGCGCAAACGAAGCCTTTTGGTTTCACTGATGATAAAATGTTTTTCATTGCCGATTTCATGGATAGGTTCATAATGGTAGAAGTGGTCTTCTGCTTCCTCCCGAGTCCATCCTGCGTTCGTGATCAGGCCTTGAATGAACAAATCTTTACGGGCCATAAGATTGACCATACCACAGTTGTTGTGCCCAATTAAAACAAGATGCCGTACATTACCAACAGCAATGGCATAGGACACCCGAAACTCACTGTACCTTAAATTGGCACCACCAGACCGAATGATATACGCAAAATTATCCGGTATGGATAAATGTTTTCGGTTATCCATACACATCCCAATCAATAATTGTGCTTGTTGATATTGCTGATATGTTTTGCCTAAGTTGTGATATGCCAATAATTCTCCTATGGGAGTATTCTTGTATTCTTCAGGAATACATTCGATACGGTCTATTTTTATTAGATCTGCTGACATGATAGTGAATGCTATATAAAGCGGGTTTGCAAAACAAGTTTCTCAGTCCATTCAGCAAGATATTTATGTTCTAATTCCTGAACTTTTTTGGAAAGCTTATCTGCATTATCACGTCGTTCTACTTTGCACTTAGCCTGGAATATTATTTTACCGCGATCGTACATTTCATTTACATAATGGATCGTTATGCCACTTTCTAAATCGCCATCATTTATGACCGCTTGATGAACATGATTTCCATACATTCCTTTACCCCCATGTTTTGGTAGCAATGCAGGGTGTATGTTGATCATTTTTTGGTCAAATTGTTTAACAAGAAATGGAGGCATTAAAAGTAAAAATCCAGCTAATACAATAAAATCAACATCATATAAATTTAATAATGCAGTCATAAAACCATTATTTGCAAGTAATGATTTATTTACAACAGAAATTGGAATATCATGTTCCTTTGCAAGTTTCATGACCCCAGCTTTACTTGAATTTGTTACAATTAAAGAGATCTGGATATTGGCATGCGTTTTAAAATATTTTATTAATTGAAGTGCATTGGTTCCGTTGCCGGAAGCAAAAATTGCTATTTTCTTTTTTTTCATAAAGAATCGTTGAGTGGATCAGGATTTTATTAGAACTTCGTATGAACTTGTGTTTGCAGGATCCATTTGAATCATGGATTGATGCACTTTTTGTTTCTCTTGAATACTACCTTGCTTAAATATTTCTATAATTTCTTTACTTTTAGAATACGAAAAAAGTTTAATCAAATAGGTATCTGGATAAGATTGATTGGCGCGAGCTATATCAGCAATAACATTGGCCATTGTGGAACGGGCATTTGTAACATCTTTAGAAATAATGTCTAAGGATTGTCTGTGGTATTCATAATAAGCTCTGCGAAATGATTTCATCCTGGGATTAATCAAGTTTTCTACCAGGTAATATCGATTGTTTTTTTTATCTTTAGTAGCCGACCAGGAATCATCATTAGATTTGACATTCGCAGGTAAGGTATTGAGCATCGTATTCAATATTTGAAAATAACTTTCGCCGCCTTCGAGACTGTAACTATCATAATCAAGCGCAAGAATTAAATATGCATAATATGTGAGAACAGAGGATAGGTTATCATAAAATGTTTCTTTTGAATTTTCTAAATTCTTATAGGGATCAAATTGAATTGGTATTTGTTTATCGATGAGGCTTATTAATGGGGTTTCGTAACTTGCATTAAAAACAGGCCGGGTTGCTTGAACGGATATATCTAATAATAAATTATTGTCCCCTTTATCAGCTGCTATTGTGATTTGAAAATTACATTTTATTTTTTCCTGACCCTCAAATACATCTTGTGTCCATTTCTGATTATTTAAAAAATCTTTGACATTTCGTTCTAATTGATTGACAATTGATTTATCACTTAATCCTAAATTTGGAGCATTGACTCTCACCACTGCATTTAATTCCTGTGCTTTTATAAAGCCCATAAAATGCAGATGGCAGATTACAAAAATGATAATTTTTTTCATGTTTTGATTCTTTCAAGGATGTATTTTAATATATCGATGGCTACTTCCTTTTTAGACTTTAAATCAAAGGAAACTAAATTTCCGGAATTATCCAAAATCGAAATTTTATTTGTATCGTGATGAAAGGTGGCTCCTTCATCTCGTGTTGAATTAACAACGATCATATCCATGTTTTTCTTGCTCATTTTTATTTTAGCAAATTGCGTTTGATTTTCAGTTTCCAAAGCAAAACCACAAAGAAATTGATTCTCCCGCTTGTTTTGGCCAAGAAATGCTGCAATATCATGGGTTGGTACCAAACTTAAAGTCATATTTGATTGCGTATCTTTTTTGATTTTTTCCAAAGCAGTATGTTCTGGTTTAAAATCTGCAACCGCTGCAGCTAGTATAAATACCTGAACTTCTTGATAACGATGATTTACCTCTTGATACAAATTTTCTGCACTTATGATTCTGGTAATATGGAGTTTAGGATGTGGTTTAATTTCTTCATTACTAGGGCCTAAAATTAATTCAACCTCCGCACCCATTTGAACCGCTTGTTCGGCAAGTTGGATACCCATTTTACCTGAAGAATGATTCCCAATAAAACGAACTGGATCTATTGCTTCATAAGTTGGTCCTGCAGTTATAAGTATTTTAATCCCTTCAAATGGCTTTGAAACCAGGAAGTAGTTTGTAATGAACTTGAAAATTATTTCTGGTTCCGCTAACCTTCCTGGCCCGGTTAAGCCACTTGCTAATGGTCCATCTGCTACAGGAACAATGAAATGTCCAAAAGAATTAAGTTTGCTAATGTTTTCCTGAGTAGCGGGATGTCTCCACATGTCAAGGTCCATAGCAGGAGCAATCATTATCGGACATTTTGCAGATAAATAAACTGCAGTTAAAAGATTATCAACAATGCCATGAGCACATTTACTGATCGTATTTGCACTGGCTGGTGCAATCATTAGGAGGTCAGCCCATTGGCCGAGTGCTACGTGTTGAGACCATTCCTGGTCTAAATTTAATTTTGATAAAACTTCTTTGGTGCTAAGACTTGAAAGCGTTAACGGACCTATAAAGTCATGGGCAGATTCGGTCATAATAACCTGGACTTCTGCTCCAGCCTTCATTAATAATCGCAATAAGACAACAGACTTATAAGCAGCAATACTGCCTGTGATGCCAAGGATTATTTTGCGTCCTTCCAATATATTATTTTGGCTTGGCACAGGTATCAAATTGATAATTATTCAGTATCCGGATTCGTGTTTTTATAGTGGTAATCTATTTTGCCTTCTAAATATTCTTCAATGGCAATAATAGCTGGATTTGGAAGTTTCTCATAGAATTTTGAGATTTCAATTTGCTCTTTATTCTCATGTACTTCCTCGATGGTATCTGAATGGGAAGCAAATTCTTCTAATTTTTCAAGAAGTTCTTCTTTAATGTCATTCGTTAACTGATTAGCCCTTTTAGCAAGTACATTGATGGTTTCATAAATGTTTCCGCTTTTAGCTGTAAAATCTTTAATATTTCGAGCTTTAATGTTCGGATTAATTCCTTGCACTTGTGTTTTGATATCTATCATATTCAGGAGATTTTAATTTTGTAATTGCTTTTTTATTTAAATCCTTTACTTCATTTAAGTATTTACCAGATACATAACGTCTTATGAAGTCTTCAGCATATTGTTTTGCATCTATAAAACGTTCTTTTTGTTTTTCAAAAATGCTTCGTTCGGCCAACTGATATGCGGATTTACACATGAGATAGCGGATCTCTCTGGCATTTTTAGTTTCAGGAAAATCATTCAATAAATTTTGAAGACTTGTTAAACACGCCTGGTAATTCCGCATATCATAATAAAGCTTTCCAGCTTCAAATGCTTTAAATTCCAATTTTGAACGGCACTCATCAATCAATTTATTGCATTCAATGATCTTACTTGAGTTTGGATATGAATTCACAAAAAGCTGAAAGCCTTCAATGGCTTTTTCTGTACCACTTTGATCTAATCTATAAACTGGAGACGTTTTATAAAGTGAATATACTGATAAAAAATCAGCATCTTCCTTTTTGGAACTATTAATAAAGGTATTGGCAAATGTTTTAAATAAATGAGAAGCTAACTCATATTCAGACAAATAGTAATGCGTATAAGCATAGTTGAAGTAAATTTCTTCCGCTTCTTTTTGTCCTCTAAAAGATGTTAAAACCAGTTCGTATAAGGTTTGGGCTTTGAAATATTCTTTGTTAGCATAATACTTATCTGCCGCTTTTAAAATAAGTTGCGGTTCAGCACTTGTCCTTATTTTTTCATAGCTGGATTTGCATGCTGAAAACAGAAGGAGACTTAAAACGGAAAATCTAACCAGTATTTTAACCATTGAGGGCGCAAATTTAATACAATAAACGGAATTTCAGCTAGATAAGTATCTGGTATTTAATTAAACAGCAAGGATTTATTTTATACTGGAGAATCCTTGGAGCTTGGTATAGATTCATTTTTAAGGCAAAATAAATTTTTTAAAAATATTTTGTAATATTAAGATAATCAATGTTTTATGACTTTATTTGGCTTAATTTCAGTGCTCTTTGAAGGAAATGACCAGGTTTAAATTTTTTATAATATTTAATTATTCGATGTTCAATCCTGGAAATCTTATAAAATCGGAAGTTTTAAGGAATCGAATTTAGAATTCGGGCTCTTAAATCCTACTCCTTAGGCATTCATTTTTACGATGTCCTTTGAAAGCATATCGGCCATTTTTCGATCATTACTGAGACGATGTACTTTAAATTGTTCACCCAGCTTTCCTACTTTGCGCATATAGTCTAGAAAGCCATTTTTACGGATGGGTCTGATTTTTAGAGTATCTAATAATTTTCCTTCAATCAAGTCTTTGTAATAGCTATTTAATTCGCACAAATGGTCATTTATTGTATTGGCTATTTCTTGAAGGTTTTTAGGTATTTCTGAAAATTCTATAAACCATTCGTGGTACGCATGACGATTATCCAATGGACTTACTTGAGGTGCTACCGTAAATTCAACTACTCCAAAAAGATGCTTTTTTTGAGCAAATGATATGGCTTGGTCTATTTCACTCGAAATCACATGTTCACCAAAAGCTGAAATAAACTGGCTGATTCTTCCTGAAACTTTGATCTTATGTGGTTTTAATGACACAAAACGCACCAAATCACCTATTAGGTAAGACCATAATCCCGCATTTGTTGTAAGGATAATTGCATAATCTGTATGTAATGAAACGTCTTCTAATTGAATGCGCTCAGCATTTGGATCCAAAATTGAATCTTTAGGAATAAACTCATAAAAGATGCCATCATTTAAAACTAACTGCATACCATCTTGCTGATAATTGTCTTGGTAAGCGATGAATCCTTCACTTGCAGGATAGGTTTCAATCAAAGCAATTTCCTGACCGAATAATTGATTTATTTTTTGTTTATAAGGAGCATAATTAACTCCGCCATGAATATATAATTCTAAATTTGGAAAAACATCCAGTACCGTATTCTTACCAGTATAATTTAAAAGCGTTTCACAAAACATTTGAATCCAAGGAGGAATCCCACCAATTACACGAATATCAGATTTTGATAATTCACGTACCATGGTATCAATTTTAGCTTCCCAAGGTTGTATTGCGTTAATCTTATTATCTGGTAGCTTATTCTTTTTAAACCAATTCGGGATTTCATTATTTACAATGCCTGATAGTCTGCCAATTGCAATTCCATTTTCATAGCTTAATGCTGGAGTGCCAGATAGAAATAACATTTTCCCATCAAATATTTTAGTAATTGGATTTTTTCTTAAATATTGAAAGAGTGCATTTCTAGCAGAATTAATATGATTTTTAATACTATCTTTTGTCAATGGAATATATTTCGGACCCGAAGTAGTACCTGAAGTTTTCGCAAAATATTTTGGAAGACCTGGCCACAAAAAATCTTTTTTCCCTTCCTGGATTTCTTGAATGTAGGGATTGAAATCTTCGTATTCTCGGACCCTTACATTGCGCTTGTAATCCTGGTAATTCCGGATCTCTTGAAACGCATGATCTTTTCCAAATTTTGTTTTTGAAGCTTTTTGTATGAGTTTTTTGAATATTTTCTTCTGTATCTGTACACCTGCTAAATAATCTGCATTCAAAGAATTGCAAACGTTATTGGCAACAAGATGAATAAGACTATTTTTAATGTTCATACTTGGCAAAAATAAGATATAATATTTAAATCTGCTGGTAATTATTCTTCCCGCAGATCCTCGATATGCACACCTTTAAGATTTTTAGTGTTAAACTCAAAAGCGGTATCAGGTATCAAATTGTTAGCAGCAGTCTTTGTAAATGTAACTATGGTATTATTTCCTTTCTTTTCTGACCATTCCACTTTTTCAATTAAATTTGATTTTTCAGAAATGTATAACCTGATTTTATTAATGGATTCCATTTTATCAATAGGTATAAATTCTACAATAGTAAGCAATTTGCCTGCAAATTTTTCTTTTCCTGACAATGAAAAATTATGAGTCCCTGATAAATAAATAGCGGATAAAAATTTTGGATGATATTTATTTTCTTTTTCATCCGGCGTAGTAATTTGAACCTCATTGTTATTTTTCAAATATGTGTATTGAATTTTACCGTTAGAATAAATTTCCATATCCGGTAATATCAATTTAAATTGTGAGCCTTTTGAGAGTAATTGTCCGGAATTGCTTATTTTATTTTTTTTGTCATTCGTTTGCTCATAACTAAAGAAAATTTCTAAGGTTCCCATTTTCTTATATTGCTTATGCACATTGTCTAATAGCATTTTTGCTTTTGGATCAGGATGCGCAAAAAGAATACATTGGGTTGCAAATAGAAGTACCAAGGTTTTCATCTGTGAATTTGTATTTCATATTCAAACAGTTAATACTGGAAATACATTTTCTATTGCTTGTTAAACAATAGTTAATAAGCAGGATTTGAAAGAACATATGAACGAATAAAGGATCTTCCGTTTAGAGATTTTTGCTAAATGTCTTCAATTCATTGTAATTTTCGATTTAATTTATTCATATGAAATATAGCATCCTCATTCTAATTTTAATAAGTTTTCAAATTGGTAAATTGCATTCACAAGCAGGACAGTTGGATCCTAGTTTTGGAGGTAAAGGTTGGGTTCATACCGATTTTGGTGGAAAAGATCAAGCTGGATCTATTGCAATTCAAAAGGATGGCAAACTCTTAGTAGGTGGACGTACCAATGTTGTAAACAATGCATTTGATTTTATCCTTGCCAGATATCTTTCTGATGGAAATTTAGATCTGGGATTTGGCGACCAAGGAAAAATCATCAGAGATTTTGGCTCCAGTCAAGAGAATATTGAGTTTATAAAAGTACTGTCAGATCAAAGAATTCTTATTGGTGGATATTCCAATAATAATCCGAATTCAACAGGTATATTATTTCAACTTTTACCGGATGGAAGTCCGGATTTGAGCTTTGGAAATCAGGGGCAGGTAATTTTTAAATATGGCAGATCCACAGGACCCTCAGCAGTTGCAATTCAAGAAGACGGCAAATTGGTGGTTGCCTGTGTAGCCGTAATAGATTCATTTGATATTGATTGGCTGGTGACTCGATTTTACCCAAACGGGCAATTAGATTCCAGCTTTAACAAAAAAGGTTGGACCTATTTTAATTTTATAACTCGGGAGGATATTCCATTTGATATTGTAATTCAAAAAGACCATAAAATTTTAATAAGTGGCTGTTCGGGAGTTTATCCGAAAGCGAATTTTGCTTTTTTACGTTTGAATGAAGATGGTACTTTGGATGATGGTTTTGGAAATAAAGGAAGTACACAAACCGATTTCGGAGAGGATCAGGATGTTGCGTATACTTCTTTGATGCTGGAGGATGGAAAGTTTATTACTTCTGGTACGGTTCGGGATAGTCTCACAAATTATGATTTTGGATTGGCGCGCTTTCTTTCGGATGGAAGTCCGGATTTAAGTTTTGGCGCAGGAGGCAAGATTACTTATGATTTTAAAGGTCCTGTAGATTATGGATTGTATATGATTCAACAAGCCGATGGTAAATATCTGGTTTGCGGATTAAACAACGTGCTTACACATAATAGTTATATTGTAGTTCGGTTTAATTCGGATGGAAGTCTGGATACCGGCTTTGGAAAAAATGGCGTTGCAAGTCTCGATGTGGTCAATATTTTGACAGATAATACCCCGGGATTTATCATGCAAGACGATGGGAAAATTGTGATGGTTGCCAATTATAAAGATGGAACAAATATTAATTTTTTAGTATTTCGATTTTTAAATGATATTCAAACAAATACGAAGCATGATCCTGGCATTATTCAAAGTGTTTATGTTTATCCAAATCCAGTATCTAAGGAATTAATTCTGAATACTGAAAACATGGAAGGCGAAATAGAGTTGCAACTGTTTGATCTAAGGGGAGTTTTAATCGATGACACAATGTTGATCCTTAAAAACCACAAAGCAAGCTTAAACTGGAGGGATCATTGGAAGCCTGGAAGTTATTTCCTTAAATGGAATTGTTCAAAACAAACTGGAATAATACCAGTTTTCAAAAAGTAAATTTAAGCTTATACTAATGCATGGAGTTCAATGGAATTCAGCAAGGTATTATTTTGTTTAAAGTTTAATCAGCATTAATGGATAGCATTCCATACTAATAAACGTTCTGATTTTGGACTGAATTGTCATGTAAATATTTCAAGTTCGAAATATTATTGCTTCCTGAAGTATTTACTATTCCTGGCGACAATAGAATTTATTAAGGACTTTCGCTGGTATGCAAAGCATGCATTAAAACAATGATTTATGCGTAGTATCCGAACGTAAATAATGTAAGTGTTGAATTCTATTTTGATCTAACTGACATCAATTTTTTAACAACATCTTTATCAATTTCCATTCCTTTATTTATCGCTAATTGGGCATTTACTTTGTCACCAAGTCGAGTATATGTTATATATAAATTTGCCCAGGTGCTTGCAGAATTTGGATTAATTTCTACAGATTTAAGTAAATACTGAAGTGATTTTAATAAATAGCCTAATTCTGCTTCGGCACTTCCTAATACTTCTAATGCCTGATCATCATTTGGATTTAACTTCAATGATTTAATGAGCATTTCTTTAGCCAGTGCATTATTGTGATCATCATGAAATAAAATTCTACCATATTCTCTTAATGCTTTTTGATAGTTTTTCATAATTGAAAGATCCGCGGGATTCAGTTGTATATAATTTTCATAAGATGCAACTGCATTTTTATAGTCTTTAATTAAGTAATTTGCGTTGCCAAGTAAAAATATACAATCTGTATATTTTGGGTATATCTCAATCGCTTTATTTAAATGAATAATGGCTTGACCCAATAGATGTTTATTGTTTTCTTTATCATCCAAACTTCGGTATTTTTCCAAAAGTGTAAATCCAAGTGACGAATTTAATTTAGCACTATTTGGGGAATGGAAATAATCTGTATTAAACAAGGTAAGATTATCTTTCCATGCCATATTCCTGGATGCGGTACGAATTGAAAAAGCAACTAAAATACCAATAAATAAAAATATACTCCATTTGTATTTTGGAATCAGGTGATTACTAAATAGCCCGGCAATTGCTATACAAAAGCCAATGGATGAAACAAATACAAATCGTTCACCCATATAAGCACCAATAGAAAAAAACAAATTGGAAGTTGGTAATAAGGCTACCATAAAAATTAGTATGGACCAGGAATAAAGAGGTTTTGATTTCATCCAATTGAATGCAAGAAATATTCCGGTAGCTGCTAATGCTACAGCTAAAATTGGTAAGGGTGAAAATAGATTTATAGTTGCAATACTTTTTGGTGCATAATCGTGTGTAAGTGGATATGGGAAAATATGCAGTTGTACATACTTCAGGAGTGTATAAAAAATGGTTCCATATTTATCGGCAGGATTCATTTCTAATACACGCTCCCCACGAAATTGAAGAAATGGATTTTCTAAAAAATTCTTTGAATTTGTGATAAATGTAGTTCCAGTGACAGCAATCCTACAAACTAAGAATACAATGGATGCTATTGAGAGTGGTATGAAGGATTTGAATGCAATTCTTTTTTCAACATTAAATAAAAACAAAGAAAGTGGAATAAGTACCAGAAAGACTACTGCATTTTCTTTTGAGAATAATGCCAGGGTATAAAAAATCCCAGCAATTATATAATTATTGAGATTTTCTTTTTCATTTTGTTTCAATAGAAAATAGAGCGCTAAAAATGAAAACAGCATGGATGTAATCTCATCTAAACCTTTAACATTGGCAACCACTTCTGTATGGATAGGGTGAATTGCAAAAAGCAAGGTGCCCAAAAAGGCGATCATTGTAGCTTTTTCTGGATATTTAAATGATAGCAGTTTAGTCAAGGTGATGAAAAGTAAATAATTCAAAAGGCAAAATATCAAAATATTCAAAAGATGTGCAAACACTGGATTGTTTCCAGCCAATTGATGCTCTATGGAAAAAAAGCATAGGGTTAAAGGACGATATCTACCACCACCTATGGTGCTTTTATTTCCTGAATCTTTAAAATACCCAGCAAATGTTTCATTTGAAACGATGGATGGGATCCCTTTAATTCCGTTTTGTACAAATTGATTTTCTGTAAAAACAACCTTATCGTCAAGTGTAAAATCATGAAATAAGGTATTGGCATAGACTGCAAAAGAAATTAATAGAATGACATATATATTCCATTTGCTTTGTATAAGTTTAATTATAGATTCAGTGAAATTCATGTTAGGAATTGTAATTTAAAACGCAAAGATAAGAGAATAGGGGAATCAAACTTAGCTTAAGCTAGGTTTGAATGCAGGATATTTGGGTTCTATTTTATCCATGTATAAAAATGCTAAAGCGACAAAAACCGATAAAATCCCAACCAGCCACCATAAAATCTCAAATCCAAAATGATCTGCTACGGCGCTTCCAGAAAAACTACCAGTGATATGTGCTACACTATAAGCGATTGTATATAGAGATGCATATTGGCCAATATTTGTGGGCTGGCTTCGTTTCATAAAGAAACTTAGCATAAAGGGCATTGCAAATATTTCACCAATTGAAATTATGATGGAAGAAATCATGCCTAAAGTAAATGCTTCAAATGGTAAGATATTAAAGATCACAAATGAAAATCCAGTAATCAAGGTGCCTAATGCAATTAAACGCAATCTTTTTACCCCTTCTAATGAATACACGGCAACCATTTCAAACGCAGCAATCAAGAGTCCATTCATTCCTAGAATCCAACCAATTTGACTTTCATTTAAATGCAGTTCTTTTTTAAAATAGATAGGGAGCGTTGAAAATAGTTGAAAAAAGTAAATGCCAAATAAACATGTTAAAACTATAAAAATCAAATAGAATTTATCTTTGTATGGAGATAAAGATGAATTCAAATTCTCAGATAAATTTCTTGGGTTCTCAATCGGTTCTTTACGAGGCAGTTTAAAATATATTAAAACAGCAGCAAGCATATTTGTGATGCCATCCACATAAAATAATAATTGGTAATTATAGGAAGCAATCCATCCTCCTGCCGCAGCTCCAAAAGCCCAACCTAAATTTACAGACAAACGTACTAACGATCCACTCCGGGTTAAGGTGTCAGGGTTACTATAGGAAGAAATCGCAGCCATGCTAGCAGGTCTAAAGCTTTCATTGATCACAGAGGCAACGAATGTTGCTAAGCAAATTAAATAATAGCTTTCAAAAAATGAGATCACAATATAGGAGATGCCTCCTGCAAATAAAGAGAACAGCATCAAATTATAAAAACCAAACTTGTCACTTAATTTACCACCAAAATAAGCACCTACAATGGAACCTAAACCAAAACAAGCCATCACAAAACCTGCTTTCGTAATACTCACACCAATATGTTGGGTCATATACATTGACATGAACGGAATGACCATGGTTCCCGCGCGATTTACCAATTGCACTAAAGCCAGAAGCCAGGAATTCGCATTCAGACCAGCAAATGATTCTTTGTATAAATTAATTACACGCGTGTGCATGTTGCAAAATAAATTGAAATGAAATAGAGAATAGAATTCTACTGCATGATTAACAAGAAATTATCAAGCTTGAAGAATGAATTTTGAGAATTGCATTTTTAAATTTTTTCAAGATTTGTCTTATTTCTAGATGCTTTATGCATAAATATGGTATGCTCCTTTGGAATGCTATATCACAAAAATGACAGGCAAATTTCGATGCTCTTTTCATGAGCTTGGTCTGTGATGTAACTTTTAAGTACATTCCTATTCATGTTGTTAACTTTTATTAAGAAAATTTAGGTTTCTTTGTATTTATAATTATTCATAATGCTTTCATCATCTTGGTTAATTTTTATTTTATTAATTTATTTCGGACTGTTATTATGGATTGCCCGAATTACCTCTAAAGATCATTCCAATGAAAGTTTTTTCGTAGGTAAGAGAAATTCAAAATGGTATGTAGTTGCTTTTGGTATGATTGGCACTTCCCTTTCAGGGGTTACGTTTATTTCTGTTCCAGGAACTGTAGGGGCAAATGGATTTTTTTATTTTCAAGTCGTTTTGGGATATTTTATAGGTTATGTTGTGGTAGCATATGTGTTATTGCCAATTTACTATTCCTTACAACTCACGTCCATTTATCATTTTCTGGAAAAGCGATTAGGCTTGATTGCATATAAAACAGGCGCATCCTATTTTATTCTATCCAGAACCATAGGAGCTACTGCAAGATTGTACTTGGTTATTAATGTGTTGCAATTGTTTTTATTAAACGATTTAGGTGTTTCGTTTTATGTAACGGCACTATTTATCTTGTTAATGATCCTGCTTTATACATTACAAGGGGGTGTTAAAACAATTGTTTGGACAGATACATTGCAGACATTTTTTATGCTTACTGCTTTAGTATGTTGTATTTGGATGATCTTAAATGCTCTTGATATTAGTTTGATAAATGCAATCAAGGAATTAAACCAAAAGTCATACCTGAATATATTTAACACAGATCTAAATAGTGGATCAAATTTCTGGAAGCATTTTATCGGTGGAGCATTAATAACGATTAGCATGACTGGAATGGATCAAGAAATGATGCAAAAAAATATTAGCGTACGCACTTTAAAGGATTCCCAAAAGAATATGATGTTCTTTAGTGTGGTATTAATTTTTGTGAATTTGTTGTTTTTGTTTTTGGGTGGCTTATTATATTTATTTGCAAAGCAATATAATTTAGAACTAGCTGGAGATGATATATTCCCATCTATAGCATTGCAACATATGCCAATAGCATTTTCTTTATTATTCATAATCGGTTTGATTTCTGCTTTGTTTCCAAGTGCGGATGGTGCTATTACAGCATTAACTGCAGCTTTTTGTATTGATATATTAGGATTTAATAGAAAGGAAGATAAAACAGAGGAGCAGAAAATCAAGATTCGTAAAACTGTGCATTATTTATTTGCTTTGGTTTTTTTAATTTTGGTTTTTATATTTAAGTGGATAGATAATAAATCAATCATTGATGTGATTCTCAAAGTTGCAGGATATACCTACGGACCATTATTAGGTTTATTTAGTTTTGCAATCCTCACAAAGCGTGTTCTGCCTGATAATTTTAGAATAATTTTAGTTTGTTTAATAGCACCAATATTGGTTTTTATTATAGATTTAAATTCTAAGACTTGGTTTGGGGGCTTTTCTTTTGGTTATTTAAACTTGGGCTTAAACGGTTTAATCACCTTTATAGGATTGTTATTAATTTCAAAATCAAAAGCATGAGTTTTAAGAAAAGGACGGAGGAAATTTCTTTGCATCGCAATCTGGAACAAAAATCTACTCTTGAATTATTAAGCTTAATGAATGCGGAAGATCAAAAAGTTGCCCTCGCAGTTGAAAAATGTATACCTGAAGTTGCTGTACTTGTAGAATGCGCTATATTAAAACTCAAGGAGGGTGGAAGACTCTTTTATATAGGAGCCGGTACTAGCGGAAGATTAGGAATTTTAGATGCTTCTGAATGTCCGCCAACGTTTGGTGTTTCTCAAGATATGATTCAAGGTATCATTGCAGGTGGTGACCAGGCTATTCGGAAAGCTGTAGAATTTGCAGAAGACAGCAAAACACAAGCTTGGGATGATTTAAAAAATTTTGGAATAAGCAAGCTAGATCTGGTTATAGGAATTGCTGCAAGCGGAACTACGCCCTATGTTCTTTATGGTTTGCAAGCATGTCAAAAGAACCAAATTAAAACGGCTTGTATTACTTCAAACCCCGGTAGTCCAATAACTGAGTACTCCGATTTTAAAATTGAAGTTTTAGTTGGTCCTGAATTTATTACGGGAAGCTCTCGTTTAAAAAGTGGTACGGCTCAAAAGCTTTTACTAAATATGATTTCTACCACGATCATGATAGGCTTAGGGAGGGTAGTAGATCATAAAATGGTGGATATGCAACTTAATAATCAAAAGCTTATTGAACGTGGAGTGCGAATGATTGTCGAAGAATCAGATTTGAATGAATTTCAAGCGAAGGAATTATTACTTAAAGTTGGGAGTGTCAGAGCAGCATTACTTAGCTGTAAGCACTAATTTTCGTTCCTTTTTCTAGTTTTCACATAATTTTAATAAAAAATCAGGGAAAACCCTGATACAAATTCAGGGTTTTCCCTGATGTATTCTAACTTTTAACTATATTATCTTGCAGTATGATTTTTAATGAAAACAAAACCCGGGATAAGCAGCAATTTGTTTTCAATAAGAGTCTACTGTATATATTCATTTTTTAACCCTACTACATCTTTATTATGAGATCGACAAAACCACACATCCCATCTGAGTCTTGGATAGACCAGTTTTCTGCAGAGACAAACACCCAAACAGGTTGGTTAGATAGTTATCGCCGGCATTTGTCATGGATTAAAACACCTAACATTTTAGAACCGGAAGATCTATTTAAGGATATTGTAACAGACCTCTAAGCTGCAGTATTAAGATTTACAAGGTTCGTAGGATTTATTCAAAAAAAATAAGAGGGTTCAGATTGCGTATAATTATATTCTGTAGTAGATTATAACTGGTATGATAAGATTCGATTTTTATTCTCTTGTAGTATTTTGGAAGTCCTGCGAATCCTGTAAATCCGAATTTTCCTGCTCCCGTTCAGAGATCGTTTTTTCGAAACTGTTTCTTTGGAGAAAATATTCTTTTGGAGTTCTATCCTGACCTTTCCAATCATATTTTATAGGCTCTTCATCAGATTCCCGATATTTTCTAAAAATGAAAGCTGTCCATAACCCAGCAATAGCACCAAATAAATGGGCTTCCCACGAAACTCGTTCATCTGTTGGAAAGAAGCCTGCTAAATAACCACTGTACATAATTACCATTATGGTCATTAATACAATGGATTTGACATTCCTTCTAAAGATTCCTGAAAAGAAAATAAATGATATTAAACCATATACGAGCCCGCTGGCACCAATATGCGAATAGTTTCTGCCAAATAAAAAGACCATGAAACCTGTAGCCATTAAGAGGAGTGAAAAACTTGCAAGTCCAATCGTTCTGTAAAAATAAAACAAGACCAATGTAGTTATAAATAAAGGCGGTAAGTTTGAAAACAAATGACCCCAACTGGCATGAATGAATTGGCCGGTAAATATTCCATACCATTGTCCGAGATCCCTTGGATAAATACTCCAGTCGTATTTGTGAATGGGTAAGATGAGAAATACCAAATGCACAAGAATGCATAAAATACTTACGCTTAGAGCAACATTTAAGGAATTAAAAAAACGTTCTTTTTCTTTTGAAAGTTCGGTCATCAGGAGTATTTCCTTTTAACTAATTTAATAAACCATTGTGCTTTTTTAATACGAGTTTCATCCATCCAATCATATTTTGGGATAAGTTCTTCACACAGGTATGTTTTTACCTGTTCGAAATCATCCAATCCATTTAATTTTTGGACTGCTGTATCAAAGGAACTCTTTTCACCACCAAACAGTTCATTTTGAGTTAAAATTCTCTCATTTAAACCCATAGATTTTTGAATATTTGTAATCGGTGTAGATTCTAATTTTTCAGAAAGATCTTCCACTTTTTTGAAAAGAAATAATTCATTGTAGCGGTTGTAATCTGTTTTTTGAATTTTTAATTCCGTTGGAATTTCTTCTACGACTTCAACAAATTCTTGAGCTTTTATATTTTTTGTTACATCCGTTTCTTGTTTTGTTGGATGTGGTATTTCCTCAGGCGCTTCATCGACCTCTGAATCTTCTACATTAATAGCTTTAATAGCTTCGCGAATTTTGAGAATATAATCTAATAAAAGGTTTTTTTCAGACTGTGTAAAACTCTCTTCATGAGAATATACTTCTAGGATATTATTCATTTTAAGGATCCATTTCCTGACATTTCCGAACTCCATATATTGTATCTGATTTAGTTTATAAACGGCAAAGTTTTAAATAATATTTGTCAAAGGTATTCCATTTCATTCTTTCAATTCATATTAAAACCAGCTTATATATAAAAAAATTAGATATTTGCAGCTGGAATGTTTCTAGAACCAGCCTATAAATCCCAGCGTTCCGGATGGATTGAAGTCATCTGTGGATCCATGTTTAGTGGTAAAACAGAGGAATTGATTCGCCGATTAAAGCGGGCTCGAATTGCCAATCAGAAAGTAGAAATATTTAAACCGAGTAAGGATACCCGCTATGATGAGCGCAAAGTAGTCTCTCACGATGAAAATGCTTTATTATCCAAACCCGTTTCACATTCTCAGGAATTATTGTTAATACATGAAGAGACTGAGGTTATTGGTATTGATGAGGCTCAATTTTTTGATGAGCACCTAACGGCGCGCTGTCAGGAATTAGCTTTAAAAGGAAAACGGGTGATTATTGCTGGTTTAGATATGGATTATAGAGGCCAACCTTTTGGTCCCATGCCAGCAATCATGGCGGTGGCTGAATACATCACAAAAGTGCATGCAATCTGTCCTCATTGTGGCAATTTGGCAACCCATTCTTATCGTCTAAGCGAAGAATTTGACACCATCGTTTTAGGTGAAAAAGATAAATATGAACCAAGGTGTAGACTCTGTTTTTCAATGGGGACCATCCTGAATTTTAAATAAATTGACTACATTTCATGGAAAAGAAGAGAATTCATTCTGCATTAATTTCAGTTTATCATAAGGAAGGTTTAGATCTTGTTGCTAAATTAATGCACCAACTTGGCATTGTCATTTATTCAACTGGTGGCACGAAAGATTATCTCGAATCATTAGAAATTCCAGTTGTAGCCGTAGAAGAAATAACCGATTATCCATCCATCTTAGGCGGTAGAGTAAAAACATTACATCCAAAAGTTTTTGGTGGTATATTGGCAATTCGAAATGAAGACCATTTAAGTCAATTAGCTCATTTTCAAATACCTATGTTGGATTTGGTGGTGGTTGATTTATATCCTTTTAAAGAGACTTTGGAGCGCTCTGATAACGAGGCTGAGATCATAGAAAAGATTGATATCGGCGGGATTTCGCTTATTCGGGCAGCAGCTAAAAATTATCAGGATGTGGTTGTGATCCCTTCATCAGAACAATATCCGGTACTTTATCAAATCATTCAAAATAATGCGATTTCAACTTTAAATGAACGCAAAAGCCTTGCAGCTAAGGCATTTGAAATCAGTAGTTTGTATGATCAATGGATTCATGGATACTTTACGGGCGCTCCTTTTGAAAAGGAAACTCCACTTCGTTATGGAGAGAATCCACATCAATCAGCATCATTTATAGGTAATCTTTCAGAGTGCCTTGAGATTTTATCAGGCAAGGAATTGTCTTATAATAATATACTAGATGTAGATTCTGCAATAAATTTGATGCGTGAATTTAAAGATAGCGCCTTTTGTTTTGCCATTTTAAAACACACAAATGTTTGCGGAATTGCCATTCGCCAAAATCTGTTGCAAGCCTGGACAGATGCTTTAGCAGGAGACCCTATTTCAGCGTTTGGAGGAATTTTAATTTGTAATCGAAACGTTGATCTGATAACTGCAGAAAGAATCCAGGAGCTTTTTTATGAAGTTCTGATTGCACCGGGTTTTGATCCTGATGTAGTGAAGTTATTGAGTGCTAAAAAGAATCGAATTCTTATAAAATTAAATAAATATCCAGAAGTTAAATTCACAATTCGAAGTGCAATTAATGGTAAAATCAAGCAAGAGCTGGATTTACACATAACTAAAAAGGAGGAATTAAAACTAGTTACCACAATTGCTGCAACGAAAGAGCAGCTTAATGATCTTTTATTTGCGGTTATTTGTGCAAAACATTTAAAATCAAATGCTATTAGCCTTGTGAAAGACCAACAATTAATTGGAATGGGTTGTGGACAAACCTCCAGAGTAGATGCCTGCAAACAAGCGATAGAGAAAGCAAGGGTCATGGGATTTTTGCCAGAAGGTGCTGTAATGGCCTCTGAAGCTTTTTTTCCATTTCCAGATTGTGTAGAATTAGCAGCAGAAGCGGGGATTAAAGCAATAATTCAACCAGGAGGTTCCGTTAATGATGATAAGAGTATACAAAAAGCTAATGAAAAAGGTTTAGCGATGGTTTTTTCAGGAATCAGACACTTTAAACATTAATGGGAAGAAACTTATGTATTGATATCGGTAATAGCCGTATCAAAATGGCACTTTTTGAAGAAGGCAAAGTTCAGAATTTTAGCGTTTTTAACGATCATTCAGACAATGATATTTCAAAATGGATTAGTGCAAATAATTTTGAAAAAGCTATTTACTCTTCGGTTATTAAATCCAGTCCACCCTGGTTAAATTTATTATCGGCCAATGTGGAGTTGCTTCAATTAAATGCAGCGGTAAAGACACCGCTGAAAATTCATTATAAAACACCGGAAACGCTTGGTTCGGATAGAGTTGCAGCAATGGTTGGCGCGATGTCATTCTCGGAAAATATGCCTCTTTTCGTTGTGAATGCCGGTACTTGCATAACCTATGATTTAGTAAACCAGCATGCAGAATTTGTAGGCGGAAATATAGCACCTGGATTAGACATGCGTTGTAAAGCTATGCACACGTTTACAGAGCGACTACCAGAAATTAAATTTCACGATCCAGGTTCATCTTTTTTAGGTTACGATACCATAAGTGCTATGCAAAATGGTGCATTACAAGGAGTTGTGTTAGAAATCGAAGGTTATTATAACAAATTAAAGAAAAATTATCTTGAATTAAAGTGTATTATTACTGGAGGAAATGCAGCTTTTTTGGTAAATCACTTGAAAATTGGCATTTTTGCGGAACCTTATCTTGTTTTGAAAGGCTTAAACACTATCTTAAATTATCAATGAAGCAATTTAATGTTCTCGTAATTACTGCAATAATTGCATTTTTTACCAATAGTTTATCAGCTCAAAATACCGAAAATAGTCCACTATCTAGATATGGTGTTGGTGATTTGAAAGCAATGTCAACAGGTTGGATGTCTGGAATGGCAAATGCTGGAACTGCGTATATCTCCGACCAACTTTACAATCCTTTAAATCCAGCAGCATCGTCTTTTTTAAAACAAACAGATTTTGAACTCGGAATTTTTGCAAAGTACAATAGTTTAAAAGATAATAATAATCATAAAATTCAAGATTGGTCTGGAAGCTTAAATAATATTAGCATGGCGATTCCATTGCGGAATTCCATTAATGAGATTCTGGATCGTAAAAAATATAACCATTCCTATGCAATTCAATTTGGATTGACCCCATATTCTTCTGTTGGTTATCGATCTGAGTTAGTAGACTCATCTGATAAATCGAATCGTTTGGATCGTTTTTTACAAGGAGATGGTTTAATTAATTCTTTTAACCTAGGAGGTTCTTATCGGTATAAAAATGTAGCTATAGGATTGCAATTAAACTACTTATTTGGAAATTTAAATTATAATCAAAATGTTTTATTTTCAAGTATTCCAGCTGTTTATGATTCTTATTTGAATGACAAAGTTCATATCCGGGGATGGAAACCTTCAGTTGGATTTTTGTATCGGAAAATTATAAATCAAAAAGAAGTTGAAAAAGATAACTCAGTTAGAAAAAAGATGTTTTCTGCCGGGCTTGTTATAAATCTACCTTCAAATTATACTGGATATTATTCAGGGCTTCATGTGACCCGATTTAGTGAGAATATTGCAGTTGTTGATACTGTTCTTTATGTCAATGAGCGAAAAGAAAAAGGTTCCTTACCCTTTGGTTTTAAGGCTGGAGTTTATTATACACATAAAGAAAAATATGGGCTGATGGGTTCATTCAATTTTGAAGACTGGCAATCTGCAGAATTTACAGAGGGCATTCTCGGTTCGACAAAAGCCACTAGTCAATTTCTAGTTGGAGGTTGGTATAAGCCTGGTCAAAGTGATTTCGATAAATTCATAAAGAAGTCGATCTATCGCTTTGGTGCATATTTAGGAAATGATTACCGGTCGATTGGAAGTAATGAAGCAAAAAGTTATGGACTTACATTGGGTTGGGGATATCCTATTTTATTTTTAAGGCAAGACGCGATGGTCCATATAAATTTTGATGTAGGAAATCGAACATTGGAGAACCAAATAACAGGATTAAAACCTTTAAGTGAAACATACTTTATGATTCATTTTGGAATCAGCATTAATGATAATGAATGGTTTCTTAAACGCCGTTATAATTAAAATTCCAGAATTAGAAGTGAATTAAATTGTATGGATGAACGATCGTTTTTCACGTTTCTCTAATGCTTAAAAATAATTTTCAATAAATATATCTTAATATGCTGATATTCAAAAGTATATATTGATTTTACCAACTATTTTTGAGTATTATACCTATTATACAAGATCGCAAATTATTTGGCTTTTAGGCTAAACTGCTGAAGCATTCAAGGTGTTACAAGGGTATAAATTCAGCTTTCAATGTTACAATTTTATCCACTAGTTCCTGAGCAATTCTTTGTTGAGCATCCAATGTGGAAGCCCCAATATGAGGGCTTATGGAGATGAATGGGTTTTTTAAGATTTCAGCATTAATATTTGGTTCGTTTTCAAATACATCGAGACCAACTGCTCTTACAATACCTGAATCTATAGCTTGTAGTAAAGCGATTTCATTAATGTTTTCTCCACGTGATGTGTTTATAATACAGACTCCTTTCTTCATTTGTAAAAACTGGAATTCATCTAATATCTTATTTCCATTATACGGGGAATGGATACTTATATAATCAGCCTGTTTTAAACCAATCTCCAGGGAAACAAGTTTAATATTGATTTTGAATGCTTGTTCTGCAATATTAAATGCTATCTCTGCTCGTTCAATAAATGGATCTGTGGCAATTACATGCATCCCATTTCCGATTGCCATCTTTGCTAATTCTCTTCCAATCCGTCCCATTCCGATTAATAAAAGGGTTCTACCCTGAAGTTCATAGGAATTTGATAATCGTTTTTTAAGGTCAATAAAAGACTCTTTATCAATCATGGAACGGTTACTAATTTGTAAACTTCGGCTGATACATAAAATATGCGCCATGGCTAGTTCAGCTACTGATCTGGAGGAAGAGGCTGGGGTGTTAATTACCAGAATACCACGGTTTTGAGCATGAGAAACATCAATATTGTCCAGGCCAACACCGCCTCTGGCTATAAACTTTAATTTTGGACATAAATCCATAAGATCAGCACGCACTTTAGTGGCACTTCGCACGATTATTCCATCATATAATGGTAAATTGATTTTAAGTTCTTCTGGATTAAAATGTTTTACATCAACTATAAAACCTTGATTTTGAAGTGCTTTTATTCCAGATTCTTCAAGACCATCACTTATTAACAGCTTCCAACTCATTGAACAAAATTAAAAAAGAAATCCATCCCCAAGGTGTTGAGGATGGATTGCTTTTTCAATAGAATGCTGTTTTCTATTTATTTTCTGCGTTGTGCTCTTAAAATGGCAATTCTTTTTTCAGTTTCAGATGCTAATAAACGATGAGCATCTGCATGATTATTATCTTTTGCTAAGTCACGTGCACATTTACCCATTTTATTTTCATTCATTGGATTTGCTCCTGCAGTCAGTAAAGCTTCAATGATTTCAACATTTCCGCCAACTGCAGCAAACATTAGTGCATCCTGAAATTCTACTTTTGCATTGACCTGAGCTCCCCGATTTAAAAGTAAGCTCACCATTTCTGGTTGTGCTTTTAGTGCTGCATAGCTTAAAGGGGTCATTTTTTGATCATTTATAGTAATGACACTATTTACATCATGACCTGAATTAATCCATTCTTTTACAAATCGGGTATCCATTTTATCAATAGCATTTTGGATAGACTCTTGACTATTTCCAACCAGGATAAACCCTAATAAAGCAATAAAACTAAAGTATATTTTTTTCATAATCGTTTTTAAATTGATATTGTTCTACACCTCTAAGATACCATAACTATTCCAAATGCTGCCTTTTGAAACAATATTTTCATTTATTTTAAGATATTTTTGCCAAATTCCTTAATTGTTCATTTAATTCAATTTGGTTTTTCAATATTGTATTTAAGGGATGCTTTAGTTCGGGGTCCTTTTTTAATATCGCCTCTGCCATTCTTCGGGCGGCGTACAGAATTTTTTGATCAATCATAATATCGGCAATTTTTAATTGCATTAAGCCACTTTGTTGTTTTCCTTCCAAATCACCAGGGCCCCTAAGCCTCAAATCTTCTTCGGCAATTAAAAATCCATCGTTGGTTTTACACATTATTTGAATTCTAGCTTTTGCATCGGGACTAAGATGGTCAGCTGTCATTAGAATACAATAAGATTGATCAGAGCCCCGACCCACACGACCTCTTAACTGATGCAACTGTGAAAGCCCAAATCGCTCTGCATTTTCAATTACCATGAGGCTTGCATTGGGCACATTGACGCCTACTTCAATGACCGTTGTTGCAACCATAATCTGGGTAATGCCCTTAATAAAACGTTGCATTTCGGACTCTTTATCTTTAGGCCTTAGTCTGCCATGTACTACAGAAATTTGATATTTTGGGATTGGAAAGTATTCTAATAGTTTTTCATAACCCAATTCTAGATTTTCTAAATCTAGTTTTTCAGATTCTTCTATCAGTGGAAATACAAAATATATTTGGCGGCCTTGTTTAATTTCAGTCTCCATAAATTGAACTAATTTTCCGCGAAGAATTTCAGTAAAATGGAGTGTCTTAATTGGCTTGCGGTCTGGCGGTAACTCATCAATAATGGAAACATCAAGATCACCATATAAACTCATTGCCAAGGTTCTGGGAATAGGCGTTGCGGTCATTACCAATACATGCGGCAAAAAAGGTTTTGATTTTGCCCAAAGTCTGGCTCGTTGTTCTACTCCAAAGCGATGTTGTTCATCGATCACGACCAAACCTAGATTTTTAAATTGTACGGAATCTTCCAATACCGCATGTGTGCCAATTAATATAGATAAATTTCCTTCTTTTAAATTGGTTAATAGCGTATCCCGTTCCTTGCCTTTGATATTCGAAGTAAGCAATGCGCAAGTATATTTGCTAGGTTCAAGCAAGGTTTTTATGGTTTGAAGATGTTGCATTGCAAGAACTTCGGTAGGGGCCATAATGACACATTGAAACCCTTGGGTATTTGCTAAAAGCATTACCAATAATGCGATAATTGTCTTGCCACTACCGACGTCACCTTGTAACAAGCGGTTCATCTGTTTTCCGGTCGTTAAATCAATTTGAATTTCAGCAAGCACTTTGTTTTGAGCATTCGTTAATTGAAAAGGTAGATGCTCATTATAAAACCTAAGAAATTCCTCATTTTGAGATTGTATGACATAACCAATGCTTTTGTTTTTTCTAATAAGCATAGCTTGTAACATGCGCAATTGCATAAAAAAAAGTTCCTCAAATTTTAATCTTTGTTGTGCGCGTTTTAAAGCAAATTCACTTTTTGGAAAATGAATATTATATAAACAATCATAGCGTGATTGTAATCGAAATTTATGTAGAATGTAATCAGGAAGGGTTTCTACAAATTGACTTTCTTCCAATGTTTGAAAAACTTGCAATAAAATTCTTCTGAATCCTTTTGTATCAAGCCCTTTTGAATTAAGTTTTTCGTTACTTGAATACACTGGATCCCATCGGAGGGCTATTTCATTTTGATTCTGATTTAAAAGTTCGATTTCAGGATGTGCAATGCTCTTTTGATAGCCAGCGATGTTTATCTTTCCATATACAATATACTCTTTTCCCTGAATGAGCTTTTGTAATATCCATTGATAGTTTTGAAACCACATTAATTCAACAGAACCCGATTCATCTTCAAGAAAACCAATCATTCGTTTGGATTTACCAAATCCTTTTTCTTCTAGCCAGTTAAGGATCCCTTTAATTTGAATATACTGACCATCTGTTTTCGCTTCGGCAATGGGTGTAATTTTTGATTTGTCAATATAGCGAAATGGGTAATAATGAATTAAGTCACTTAAGATTTGGATATTAAGTTGCTCCCGAAGAATTGAACCTTTATTGGGTCCAATTCCTTTTACATATTCAATAGGGTTGTTTAAATTTAATTTGGTATAGCTCATATTTGCCGACGAGCATGCAAAATAAGCTGGATTCTAATTAATTTTAAATAGTTTTGACACAGATTAAGTATAATTCTATGGAAAGCATTAGACAGAAGCAGGTTGGAGAATTAATTCGAAGACAATTTAGTATGGTTTTAATTGCAGAAGGTCAATATGTCTACGGCACGAAAGCTCTTGTGACAGTTACCCAGGTTATGATGAGTCCCGATCTTGCCTTGGCTAAAATTTATTTAAGTATTTTTAATATAGACAACAAGCAAGAAGTTTTACATCTCCTGGAAGAGCATTATGCGCGTTTAAAGCAAGCCTTGCACAGTCGTTTGAAAAAGCAAATTCGAGCAATGCCTGAAATGAAATTCTACATAGATGATACCATGGATGAAGTCTATAAAGTGGAGGCTTTATTTAAAAAATTTGATACCAACACTCCCAATTCGTAATCAGGCTATATAAGCTTTGAATCAAATTAGGTTCATTTATTAATTGAAGTGCGATCAAGAATATGATAACAAGCTAATCTAGTCGGGATTCAAGGCGCTTCAATGCAGTTTGGAGAGAAAGCCTTTTCAGCTTATTAAAAACTTCATTTCTTTTTGCTTAACAATTCCTGATTTTAAGCTTTTGGTATTGGAGATCCATGAGGGTCAATTTCCGGGTATCCGAGTTGTTCATCTAGGCGGTGTAGATCTTCTTCCGAAAGATGGTGTTCAATATCTTCTGCATCGTTATGAATTTGATCCTCATTTAATCCTAACTCTTCCACTAGAAATGTTTCCCAGAGCCGATGCGCCCGAATCAATTGGTTGGCTCTATAAATTCCAGTTTCTGTTATTAGAAAAGTATCGTTGGTTTTAACAAACAGATTGAGTTTTACTAATCTTTGCATCCATTTGGACAATGAATGTTTTGAGTTGCCAGTTAATTCGGCCAATTGATCTAATGAATAGGGTAAGCTTTTGCCCGATTTATACGAGCGTTTTAATAGATCTTCAATAAGAATTCTTTGTTGAAGATTTTTTCGTGCTTGCCATCGTGGTATAAATCCTCTTTTTGGAGCTGTCAAAGCAATTATTGCATAGATGAACGTAGTCATGACGGCCATAGAAGGCCCCACTGGAAAATCAAAGGCAATCGATAAAATGAGGCCTAGAATTGCAGATAAAGAACCTAAGAAACTAGCCCAAATTAAAACTTTTGATAAACGGTCGGCCAATAGGAGCGCAGCAGAAGCCGGTGTAATCAACATAGAGACGACTAATATTACGCCTACGCTTCGCAAAGATGCAACAACAACAAGAGATAATAATAACATTAATAAATAATGAATTCGAGGAGCTCGAATTCCCATAGTGCCAGCTAAAACGGGTTGAAATGTAGTTATGAATAACTGTCTGTAAAATATTATTATAACAGACACCACGAGCACAGCCATCGTAGCAGTCATAATTAAATCTTCCTGAGAAACAGAAAGCAGGTTTCCAAATAGAAAATCCTTTAAGTCTAAATGAACCCCTTGTTTGCCACTAATCCAGGAGATACCAATGATGCCTAAAGAAAACATAAATGTAAAAATGATACCAATTGCAGCGTCATTTTTTACTCTTACTTTTTGTTGTAACCAAGTAATCATAAAAGCAGAAAGGAGTCCCGCTAATACGGATCCAATAAAAAACCCAAGCGTTGAATACCCAGCGATAATAAACGCTAATACAATACCGGGTAAAATTGCATGGGACAATGCGTCTCCTATCATAGCCATATTTCGAAGAACTATAAAGCAACCTAATAGCCCACACATCGTACCTACCAACATAGATATCACTAAGCAACGAATGCCTAAATCGGATTGAAAAAATTCAATGAGATAGTTAAATGTGTCATTCATTTGAATCTATTTGTGATTCAAAGGTACCAAAAATATAATTTAGATTAGTCTAAATTATATTTTTTATTATACAAAAGATTGCTGGAGATTATTTTGGTCTACCAAGACTGTCCTGGCTATTTTTTGATTTAAGGAAGTTTTGAAAGAAATCAACCCCTTCATTACTAATCAAATTTGCTCCGATTTGCTTACCTTCTTTATCTAAAAACACCAAGGCATTGCATCCATTTTTATAATACAAATCCATTTCCTGTATGATTTCTCCATTATTTTGAAACATTAGGTGCGCTTCAGGGGCACACATATTGGTTAAATTACCGGCATCATCAGTTACAAAGGAAAGTATAATTGCTACGGATTGCGGATTATCAAAGCTCATGGACACATTTACATCCTTTTTTAAAGAAATCAGGTCAATACTAGTACAGACTTTATTGATTTCCGTAATTTTATCTGCAGGAAATGCATTTAAATCAACTTTTTTACCAGAATTTGGGCTGCTATTGGAATTCTTATTTCCATCTGTTTTACACGAAACAAACATCATCAAAACAAAGCAGATTAGAATTGAAGTTCTCATAAACACATTATTAATGTCCATTAATTAAATTTAAAATTGAAGCCCAAAGATATAAAATAACTAATCATATTGACTTGTCTATTCAATTTGTAATACTCATATAAAGAAGTGAATGAACGGGAATATTTTGCCGTGATTCCCCAATTCCGAGAATAATAATAGGTTGTTCCTACAACCCAACTTAGATCATTTTTATTGAAATCTTCATCAACCCCGCTATAACTGCTGCTTGAAATCAACCGTCCCACAGAAAGTCCACCAAAAAAATGCATTCTATAATACTCCTTTTCTGCTTCTACATTCAGCCAATCTTTAATAACCAAAAGAACCGGTATATCTATATAATTTAAGTTAAATTTAATTTGCTGTATATCATTTTTGGTACTTAGACTCCCTCTTTGATTAAATGAAAAATCGATTTCCAAATCTATCGTTTTAGAAAGTCTCGCTCGTCCATAAAGCCCCAATTCAAAGCCAGGTTTATGAAAACCGAAAATATCATCTCCATCAATTTGGGATAGGGTGCCTGCAAATTTTAAGCCACCTCCAAATCGCTGTGCATGAAGGATATTTATGAAAACCAGGGTTCCAAAAATAAAAATTCCAATTTTTTTAATCATAGCTCAAATGTAATTGTTTAATACATAACGTGCCATTTCATGAATTCTTTATATCTTTTTTTTATTATACATTAAACAATTATTATTAGGCTGTAACATATTTAATTTTTAATAATAAACGTTTTTATTATAGCTTTACGCCAGTTTGGTAAGAGACGATTTGAAGCCATATGAAATATACCAGAAATAACCTCAAGAAGTTAGAAGACCTTTGTGCAGAGTTGTCCTATAAAGTGCGTTATGAACAGGGGCATTTTCAATCCGGATATTGTATCGTATCCTCTAGAAATATTATTGTTATCAATAAATTTTTTGATTTGGAAGGCCGGATGAACTGTATCCTGGATTTATTACCAGAATTGAAAATACAATTGGAAGATATTTCCGATGAAACGAAATCTTTGTACTATAAAGCAATTTCCTTGCGTTCTTTGCAAGAATCAGTAGTTTGATAATCCGATTTTTAGGCACCGGTACCTCTCAGGGAATTCCCGTAATTAATTGTACATGCAAAGTATGTACATCACTGGACACTAGAAATAGTAGACTCCGATCATCACTTTGGGTACAAACCGATAAAAATTCAATCTTAATTGATATTGGTCCGGATTTTAGACAACAGGCACTTGCCAATGGAATTAAACGATTAGATGCTATTTTATTGACCCATGAGCATGCAGATCATACCGCTGGGATGGATGATATCCGCCCAATTTGTTTTGAAATGGGACATAAAATTCCGCTTTTTTCAGAAGCGCGTGTACTTTTAGATATCCAAAAGCGATTTTATTATATTTTTGGAGAAAATAATTATCCTGGCTTGCCTCAACTGGAGTTAAGAGAAATCATAGCAGATCAGCCCTTTTTAATTAATAGCGAGCCCATACTTCCAATTCGTATTTGGCATGGAACACTTGGTGTCCTGGCATTTCAAATTGGAACGTTGGTTTATATTACCGATGCAAAACATATTGATGAAGCTGGAATTGAAAAAATGAAACATTGTGAAGTATTGGTCATAAATGCACTTCGTCATAAAGAACACCATAGTCATTTAAATCTTACGCAAGCAATAGATATAATACATAAAATACAACCAAAACAGAGCTTTTTGACGCATATCAGTCATCAATTAGGGCTCCACCATGAAGTGGAAGAAATTCTTGAGCCGGATATCCGTTTAGCTTATGATGGTTTAGTAATTTCCATATAAAATGAATTTATTAAATTTAGAATCAAGCCCTTATTTATTGCAACACAAAGACAATCCTGTGCATTGGCAGGCATGGTCCAAAGAGGTATTAGCAAAAGCAAGAGCGCAACATAAGCTGATTCTGGTGAGCATTGGTTATTCTACCTGTCATTGGTGCCATGTAATGGCTCATGAATCATTTGAAGATCCATTGACAGCTGAAATTATGAACGCTCATTTTATAAATGTAAAAATAGATAGAGAAGAAAGGCCAGATCTTGATCATTATTTTATGGATGCTATTCAAGCAATGGGTGTTTCTGGCGGTTGGCCCTTGCATTGTTTTTTAAGCCCGGAAGGAATTCCATTTTTTGGAGGAACTTATTTCCCACCGGTACCAAAATATGGCAGACCTTCCTGGAATCAGTTGCTCATGTCAATTCAAAACACGTTTGTTGAAAAAGAAAGTCACATCCTGGAACAGGCAAAAACAATTGGGGATCACTTAAAGAAGTTGCAACTCAGTAAGCACCCAAAAAACCTACCCTCTGAAGCTGTTGATCTCCATGCTGTTTTACAAAAACTTCAAGTATCCATGGATGTTGAACATGGTGGTTTCGGTTCACACCCAAAGTTTCCAAATACACAAGCTCTTCAATTATTGTTTTTTATCTACTATAAGACAAGAAATCAGGAGGCATTGGACCATGCTTTAAAATCCTTGTTTAAAATGTGCCAGGGTGGTATTTACGATCATATCGCAGGAGGTTTTTGCAGATATTCTGTTGATGAATCCTGGAACGTTCCACATTTTGAAAAAATGTTGTACGATCATGCTCAAATTATGAAAGTACTTTCGGTCTATTATCAAATTCGTAAAAGTCCTTTTATTAAAAGTATAGCGGATCAATCGTTCTCTTTTTTCGAAAGCAACTTGATGGATCCAAATGGATTATTTTATGCTGCCATGGATGCAGATTCAGAAGGGGAGGAAGGTAGTTTTTATATTTGGAAGGAAGAACTTTTAAAGAAAATTTTAGGTGGTGACTATCAGGTCTTTAGAAAGAGTTACACCATGACAAGCCTGGATCATTTAAATACTGATAAAAAAGTGTTGCGATTGATTGACAACTTAATTTCGGATGTGGCCATAAAGGAATCTTTGGATCTCAATTCAGAATCTTTATTAAAATTGAAAGCGCATCGTGAACTTCGGGAAAAGCCTTCTATAGATCATAAAATGATAGTATCCTGGAATGCAATGCTGGTAACAGCCTATGTATCCTGGTATAAGTTTACCGGAGAAGTACAGTATAAAACAAAAGCAGTGAATTTAATGGAGAGCATACGAGCTCAGGTATTTTATACAGAGAATGAACTTTGTAGATATGTAATCGATGGAGTAAAGAAAGGATCTGGTTTTTTAGAAGATTATGGATACACCATTGAAGCCTTGATTGAAATCTATTCGATGGACATGGAATTACATTATTATAACACTGCAAAACGCTTATTTGATGCTGTTTTGATTGCATTTAAAAATCAGGACTCGTTCCTTTTAAATATGGCATCTAATGCTTATCCGGATTTTAATCACAGCATTGTCGATTGGGCTGAAACAAGCTATCCGAACCCTAATGCAGTATTTTGTAAAATGGCAAAGTACTTTTATGAATGTACTTTAGAAACTAAATATCAGCTTCAATCCATTGGAATGCAGAATGAAATTAAAACACAGGCTTTGCAACATCCACTGCATATGGCATCCTGGGTTCAACTTGCCATTGAAAATGACCTTGGATCTGGAACTATAAAACTTAAGTCGAATGCTGAATACATTGACATCTGTAGTTTATGTTTTTTACCTGACTTTATTAGGATTCCTTTAAAAGATAATTTTTCTGGAATTCAAATTTGTTATTCTAATCAATGTTATCCTGCACAGGAGAATCCTAAAGATGTCGTATCTTTAATATCTAAATTAAATTTAGGCGTTGTATAAGATTCCACAAATTCTAAGTTGCGTTTTATTGGTACTCAGCCTTTTGCGGGGGTTCGGGCAACAAACTCCATTAAGTACCCTGATTTATAAAGATAAATATCGTATTAACCCGGCCTATGCAGGTTTGGAAGGAACCCTTTTTGCATCTGGGATCTATCGAAATCAATGGCAAAATTTTGAAGGTAATCCTCAAACTATGGACATTTCATTTAATTGTCCATTATATCGGTTTGGAAGTGGAATGGGAATTACATTTGGACAAGATAAATTAGGCATCCAAAAAAATCATTATGTTAAGCCAAGTATAAATAAAGTTTGGAAATCAAGTACTTGGTTAGTTTCCATTGGATTGCAATCAGAATTTTATTGGTTTAGTTTAAATTCGAATGCAGTAAGAACTCCACAAGGAGAATATCAAGGTGGAAATTTAGATCATAAGGATAATCAAATTTCTAATTTGAATGGAAGCATAAACCTAATGGATCTTGGACTTTCATGTTTTGTTCAACGGGGTCCATTTGAATTGGGAATTGCGATTGAAAAGCTTTTAGAATCCAAAAAGGATGAAATGGTTTTTCCCTGGCAAAACAATAGGACAGTCAAAGGATTCATGGGAGCTCAATTTGACTGGTTTTCAATAAATTTTATAGAGCAAATTGTGGTTCTATCAGATTTCAAACAAAGTCAAATTGATTTTTTTTCAGGGTTTGAATATAATGGCAACATTTTTGGAGGTGTACATGTAAGAGGTTACAATGGTAATTCCTTTGAATCTTTAGGCGTTTCTTTTGGATTTTCATTGAGTAAACAGCTTAAAATGGCATATGGCCATGAGTTTTATATGGGTTCAATTCCACAGCAATTAAATGGGGGAAGTCAAGAGTTAGGAATTTTTTATAACTTTGGGAGAGCATTTGGATTAGGAAAAGCTCCTAAAATAATACATAGTCCTAGATATTCTGATTGAATTTAATAGTTTTGCAGGGTAGAAAATTGATACAATCTAAAAAAGATTTAATTGTAATACAATATTTACCAGACAAATAGAGTTCGCATTGTTAACAGTAGGGCAAAAAATATTCGGCAAAAAAAAAAATTAGTAAAACTTTTTTTTATGTCTTATATTTACGCCACTTTTTATAAAGACAAAGTAGGTAAATTTCAATAAAGATGAGAAAATTGAATCTCTATCTTGCGGCGTTAATGCTATTATTAATGGCATCCTGCGGCAAGAATAAGCAAGAAGGTCAGGTAACAGGTGTTATTGACCGTCCCAAGTGGGGAGGTATTAATCCTTATGGGATGGTTTATGTGCCCAGTGGCACCTTAACGATTGGCCAGAGTGACCAGGATTTCTTTAATACCATGGTCCAACCACAAAAATCCATTTCTATTTCAGGCTTTTTTATGGATGACACCGAAATCACAAATAACGAATATCGGCAATTTGTGTATTTTGTTAAGGATGAATTAGCACATAAAGCTTTAGGTCATTTTGTGGAAGGAGAAGATGGTCAAACGGAAGAAGTTGACTGGGAACAAGAAATAGATTGGGAAGACGAAACCCTGAATGACTTATATTTCCAAGGTGCAGATGCCTATAAAGGAGTGAAAGAACTGGATTCCCGTAAATTTGTTTATGAATGGGAATGGAAAGATTGGCAAAAAGCTGCACATGTGAGGGATATAAAACGATCTGCAATAATCAATAAGGAAAAAACGAATATTTATCCGGATACCTTATGCTGGGTAAGAGACTTTGCATATTCTTATAATGAACCGATGACTCGGAACTATTTTAGCCATCCTGCTTATGATGACTATCCAGTTGTAGGTATTACCTGGAAACAAGGTCGTGCATTCTGTTATTGGAGAACTTCTATATGGAATAAATTCAAAGCAGAGGAAGAACCAAATTCTGAAGAATTCAGATTGCCAACAGAACATGAATGGGAATGGGCAGCTAGAGGTGGAAGAGAACAAGCTCCATTTCCGTGGGGTGCGTATTATCCAAGAAATGCAAAAGGATGTTTACTTGCCAATTTCAAACCAGGTCGTGGAAACTATCCTGAAGATGGCGGTTATTATACAGTAAAAGGAGATGCCTATTTCCCAAATGAATATGGGCTCTATAATATGTCCGGTAACGTAGCAGAGTGGACGGAATCAGCGTATTCTGATAATGCACATATTATAATGCATGATCAGAATCCTGATATCAAATACGATGCGAAAGCAGAAGACCCAGAATCTTATAAAAGAAAAGTAATTCGCGGTGGTTCCTGGAAAGACGTTGCATATTATTTGCATACAAGTACTCGTAACTGGGAATTTCAGGATACTTCTAAATCTTATATAGGATTCCGTTGTGTATTAGCATTCTTGGGTAGATCCGAGAATGATTTCAGATAATAAATGATGTTCATTAAAGGTGGGGGAAAGATGAAAATCTTTCTGTCATCTATATTATTATTCACAAACAATTTTCTCTAAACTCATAAAAAAATTTCAACAATGGCTATTTACAAACAAAATTGGTTTAAATACCTTAAAAATTTGGTGATCGGTGTTGGTGCATCTGTCGTTATGTTGGGTGCATTATATAAAATCATGTCCTGGGAAGGAGGAGATGCTATGATTACTGCAGGTCTGGTAACAGAAGCTATCTTATTCTTCGTACTTGGGGTTATTCCACCAGATAAAGATTATTATTGGGATAAATTATACCCAGGATTAGGTGAAGCTGAATCAAGAATTAATCCGTTAACAGAAGGACCCATGAAAGGTGGTTCCCGTCCAGCAAATGGAGAAGTAGTTGAAAACCAATTAGGAGGAATGCTTTCAGAATTACAAATTATGTCAAAAAGTTTGGGTTCTTTAAAAGCATTACAAGAAGTTGATTTTAGTAAAACAAGCGATCAAGTAAAAGCAATGGGTAACTTTTATGCTCGTTTAAATGATGCAATGTCTGAAATGAGTGCATCTTTAGAAGACACAAAAAATTATAAAGATCAGGTTGCTGCTTTAAACAAAAATTTGACAAATCTAAATTCTGTATACGGAAATATTCTTTCTGCTTACAAGAATATGGGTGGTCATTAATTATTATTTAGAAATCTAATTTATATAACCAATAAATAGAATAAAATATGTCAATTCCTAAGCAGCCGCGCCAGCTCATGATTAACATCATGTATCTGGTACTTACAGCGCTTCTGGCATTGAACGTTTCTGCGGAGATTTTCAATGCATTCAAGCTGGTAAATAAGGGCTTGGAACAATCCAATGCTTCTTTGGATCAATCCAATGGCGCATTACCTGAATCAATTAAGAAAAGAGCCTTAGCTAAACCAGAATTTGCAAGATTTTCAGAAAGGGCACCATTAGCAGTTCAATACGGAGATGAATTTGCAGCATATATTAAAAGTGTTGTTGATGACCTTATAGATAAGTCTGGCAATATGAACGGCTCCGTAGATGAAGGCGATTATGTGGTCGTTGGCGATCATAAAGATATGAAAGGAAAGAAAAACAAAGATGTTACCACGAGAATCATGGTAAATGGTGGAAGAGGTCTCGAGCTTAAAAATAAAATTTTAGAGTATAGAGGTAAATTTCTTTCATTGATTGATGATACCGTTAGAACATCAATGGAAAATGAAATTGCTTTAAGTATAGATGACGAAACTTGGAGACATTCAAAAAACAAAAAGAGCTGGGAAGAGTTTACTTTTAAAATGATGCCATTAGGTGCTTGCCAACCAATTTTTACAAAATTTATTAATGATGCCAAAGCTTCAGAGAATGCAGTTTTGAATCATTTTAGCAAAAGATTGGGTGGTGAAGACGTCGTTTTAGATAAATTCACTGTAATTTCTTCACCTAAGAAGAATTATGTAATTAAAGGAGAGCCCTTTGAAACCGCGATTTCATTAGCTGCGTCAACCTCAAAATCTACGAATACAAAGGTTAGCCTTTCTGTAAATGGTACAGGCTTAGCGGTTAATAATGAGGGTGAAGCTCTTTGGAGAACAGTTCCAGGGGATGTTGGTATAAAAAAATATACTGCAGTTGCTTCTGTAACAAATCCAGTTACACAAAAAACAGATACCTATCGTAAAGAATTCGAATTTGAAGTTGGAGAACGTTCTTGTAACGTTGCTGCTGAAAAAATGAACGTATTCTATATCGGTGTTGAAAACCCAGTTGCAATTTCTGCTGCAGGTATTCCATCTGCACAATTAAATGTTGCTGCAACAGGTGGTGGTATCAATCTGGCTAAGCAAGGCACTGGCAAGTATGTTGCAACCGTTAGTGCTCCAGGTGAGGCAAATATTACTTTAAGTGGTGGTGGCTTACAAGCTACTTCTTTTAAGTTTCGTGTGAAAAGAATTCCAACTCCGGTACCTATGCTAAGTGATAAACGAGGTGGTGCAATGGCAAATGGAGTTTTTAAAGCACAAGCTGGTGTAATTCCTGTATTAGAAGGTTTTGAATTTGATGCAAAATGTCAAATTCAAGCATATAATGTGGTAAGGGTTGCACCTAGACAAGATGCACAGATCGTAGCTAACACAGGTGGGCGTTTTTCACCTCAGGCTATTACGTTGATCAATTCAGCAAAACCTGGTGATCGTTACTTGTTTGAAGGTATTAAAGGGAGATGTCCTGGAGATGTTGCAGCTCGTGATCTTGGTGATATGTCATTTCAAATTAAATAAAAATTTTGATTCATGTATAAGTTCAGGATTTCATTTTTAGTGTTCTTGCTTTTTACAGTGCTTAATATCAATTTAATAGCACAGACAGAAGAAGAAAAAACGGAAGCTAGTGAAGAAGAAGAGGATTCCGGCTACCTTGACGATATTGTTGATCGTTCTTTAATAAAGGACCAACGAATATTGGATTACCAACCGATTCGGGAAGCTGATATCGTTTGGGATAAAAGGATCTGGAGAGTCATTGATGTGAGAGAGAAAATGAATTTGCCCTTCGTCTATCCTGTAAGACCATTCTTCCAAATTCTGATTCAAGCTGCTGAAAATGGAGATATTAAAATCTTCAATGAAGACAATTTTAAAAAGTTTGTAACTGGCGAACAGTTAGATAAATTATTGCACCGGGTAGATACTGTTGTAGTAATGGATCCTGATACCTATGTTGAAACCGTTCAAATACGTAAATCTGATATCAACTTTAATGATATTAAAACATATCGTATAAAGGAAATGTGGTATTTCAATAAACAAACATCTCGCTTGGAATGTAGGTTGTTAGGAATAGCGCCTATTAAAGATGAGTATGATGATGCTGGACTTTTGAAATATACCTTACCTATGTTTTGGATTTATTATCCAGAAGCACGTAAGTTATTAGCTCGTGAAAAAGTATTTAACGATCAAAATGATGCAGCACCTGGTACTTGGGCAGATGTATTTGATGAGCGTTTTTTCTCTAGCTATATTATTAAAGAATCAAACGTACAGGATAATCGTTTGACAGATATCTTTAAAGGTGAAAATGATGGTGTTAAATTATTATTGGAATCAGAAAAGATTAAAAATGAAATATTAAATAGAGAACATGATCTTTGGACTTATTAATTCTGAAGCTTATTCTTAAAAATAAAAGGCTGCTTTTTGATTAAAGCAGCCTTTTATTTTTATATTAAGTAGCCATCCATAAATAAAGTTAATCCATTGCCATTTATGGCCGACCATTAAATATAAATGGCTTCTTTAACTTTGATAAAAATGCCAATTCTTGGAAAGGAACACTGTATTTCTCTAAAATTCGATGTAAGGCAAAACGAGTCAAATGCTATTGCAAGTGTGCAGTATTTTTAATGTCGAATTCATTCTGCATGTTCTTATGTTGCTGCTTATGAAGTTCATAAATTAGCAATATCAAGACAATGGTATATTCTAAATAAAGCAATATTGGCTCATAATTTATAAAATATGAATCATATCTGGCATATGAAAAAAGAATCAGAAAACTCCAGGCGAAACTGGAAAGTGGAAATACAAAGCAACTCAAAAAGAGAATCGGGGTAATATACCAAGGGTGCACAGTGGAACTAAAAATCAAATAAAAAAATAGAATCAACCAAGCATGTTTAAATGAAAAAAAACTTTTATTAGATACCCAATTATAAGTCAAAATGACACTATAAATTAATAGAAAAATGGACATTAAATAGATTCCTATTTTTGGTTTTAGCAAATACCATTTATGAATATCAAAGTAATTGGAAATAGGTCCGTATAGCAAGGAGTTAAATTCAAATTGATGAAAATACAATCCCATGCTTTTTTGATAACCATAAAGACCAGGAATTAAATAAGCTATAAATAACAGTGTAGGAAATAGGAAGCCAATTATTATTAAAATATTATATTTTTTAAAGAAAGGCCATTGAATAAATAGTGGTAATAATAAAAGCGAAGTCAGCTTTGAAATAAAAGAAAATCCAATGGATAAACCGCTCAGAAATACTTTGCTATGAAGCGTATAGTATATACTCAAAGCTAGAAATAGTATTAGAAATACTTCAAAATGCAAATTGTTATTGAGTTCCATTATGCAAAGTGGATTCCCAAAAAACAAGAGGATATATTTTAGAGGACGCTTTAGCTGCCTTAATATTTTAATACTAAAAAACAGAATTCCAAGATCCGCTATGAGTACAAATAGTTTTAAAATAATACTAAAAATATGCAAATGAGTCCCTGCGATTTTTGCACTTATGCAGAATATCAATTGACTTAATAGAGGATAAACGGTATGATACTCCGGTGAGTTAAGCTGATTATATTGAGCTTGCAAAGCATCTCCTAAATGCTGAGAATGGTATTGAATTAATATTTCTGCAGGAGTCCATAAATATGGATTAATGCCATGGGAGCTCAAGTAACCATCCCACCAGAATCTATAGAAATCATTTGAAAGATTTGGAATTGCAAAGATAAGTGTCAGTTTTATAAGGATTATAAACTGTATAAACCGGAACGTTGTCTGTTCTTGTAGTTGTCTAGAATACAATATGTAAAAACTAATAGATGCAATGAAACCTGGCATCAATATAGAGACCAAGGAGTCTTGGACAGAATAATAACTCAGGTAAATGATCGAACCTGCATAAGCAAAAATCATTATAGGAAATGTAGATTTCCTAAGATTCATAACTCCATTTATCGAGCGTCAGATTATTTAAAACTGAGATGCCTAACAGAATAATAAAAATTTAAACCGAATCCAAACATCAATAACACATGGAATAGTAAAAATGAATAATATTCAATATAAATTCCCATAGCAATTGCAAAAATAAAATAGAGGCAAATAAATGCTTCTACCCAGGTTCTCATGGTAATTTTTTGAACCAAATAACTATTTTGTAAAATATTATCTTTTAAAGTTGTTAAATTGAATTTTGGAGTTCGAATAAATGCTGATTTTTTACCAGAGTATCCTTCCAGAACAGCGATGCTATTATGAAAGCTAAAGCCCATCGATATTGCCATAAATGTTGGAAACAATGTTAAAAAACGAAGAAATCTATTTTTTACATGTTTTTCTTTCCAGCACATCATGTTATTGGCCTCATAAAAAACAGACATAACCGATAAAGTACCCAATAAACAAAAGCCTAAAAAAGTTGCTTTTAATTCCATATTATCCATAGAGTAAAGTACTGGAACACTAATTAAAGCGACCCAAAAGATCATTAGAAAAATGCCACTGCTTATCAGATGCATAATCGCATGAAATTTTGTAGAAAATGGAAGATCTGATTTTAAAATTATAGGCAATAACTTTCTTGAATTTTCTGCCCCACCTTTCATCCAGCGAAATTGTTGTGATTTTAGACCATACATTTCAGCAGGCAATTCTGCAGGACAAATAATATCTTCAACATATTGAATTTTCCACCCCTTCAGCTGTGCTCTGTAACTTAAATCAAGATCTTCTGTTAAAGTGTCAGATTGCCAACCACCGGCCTCATCAATGGTAGTTTTACGCCAAATACCAGCAGTCCCGTTAAATTGGAGAAAATGCCCAGCGGCACAACGTCCAGCTTGTTCTACCGTAAAGTGAACATTTAACTGGAATGCTTGCAATTTCGTCAATAAGGAATAATCTTCATTGATATGCTCCCAACGCGTTTGTACCACACCTACTTTAGGATTATTAAAATAGGGCATACTCTTTTTAAGAAAGTCTGGTTCAGGTAAGAAGTCGGCATCAAAAATAGCTATAAAATCACCCTTACAAACTTTAGTACCTTCTTTTAAAGCACCTGCTTTAAAACCACTCCGATCCGTTCTATGGATATGGTGGATGTCAAATCCCAGGTTCTGATATTGACCAACTTTTTTACGAGCATGTTCAGCCGTTTCATCGGTAGAGTCATCTAAAACCTGAATTTCCATTCGATTTTTTGGATAATCCATTTTACTGATATTATCTAACAATCTATCAATGACATACAGTTCATTATAAATTGGTAACTGAATAGTTACCATGGGGTGTTCATCTGAATCATTTAGGGGCGGTAATAATACTTTTTCCTTTTTTTGTTTTCGATAAGCCTTCAACAAATTAAGTTGAAGAATGGAGAAAACAGTAATGTATAAAAGACATGCAGTATAAATGCAAATCAGAATTATTTGAAATTGATCCATATAAAGGCAAAATTAATCAGAGCTTAGATGCCATAACGTATGTTGGCTCTAATTTTTTAACACAATTTTAACCTTTAACAAAACTTTTGAATATTATAAGGAGAATCTTTGAACCTGCACCTATAACTCCTTTAAAAGTGCCTGAAATTTTAGAAATTCCAATCCGTTTTCGATAGCTAACCGGCACTTCTCCGACTCTAAATTTATGCTTTGCAGCTTTAACTTGCATTTCAACCGTCCAACCATAATTTGGATCTTCCATTTTTAACTCCAATAATTTCTGAAATCGGATTGCTCTAAATGGTCCTAAATCAGTGAAATGATAGTGGAACAAAATTTTGATTAAATAGGTAGCCAGTTTGTTTCCAAATCTTTGAACTATCGTTAAAGCACCTTTTTCTAAATTTCCTGAAATCCTGCTTCCGATTACAAGATCAAGACCTTCGGTTTGCATTTTGTCAACAAGTAATATCATTTCTTCAGGATAATCGGAATAGTCGCCATCAATAAAAACCAGGATATCTGGATAATTCGCTGTTCCGTTTGCAATAATCTTTTGAATTCCTGCTTGACATGCAGAGCCATAACCCTTTTTACCAGCAACCAACACTTGAGCTCCGGCTTCTAAAGCCCGGACTGTGGTTGCATCAGTGCTATTATTGTCACAAACATAAATATTTCGAACAAATCCTTTAGGAATAGCCTTTATTACAAATCCAATAGATTTTTCTTCATTTAAGGCAGGAATGATGACATCTATTATCAAAACTTCGGTAAAATCGATAGCATACTAGTGTGATTCAATTAAAGGGCGTTAAGGGCTTTAACTAAATATGTTAACACAAATGGAAGACCCACCCAGAACCAAGCTGGATAAAACCATAATAAAAATACAGTACCGACGGTTGATATTAAGAAATAAAGCCAATCGCTACGATGAGAAACATTCTTTTCAGACATGGGTTATTAATTATTTGGCAAAAATAGTATTATTTTAGAATCTATCTTTAAGCGTTTTTATGATTTATAATAGAAAAGTTCTTTATAAAATAGCCAGTATGGCTTTCTATACATGGTTTTTAATTACCGCTTGCCATGAAGAAGATTTCAATACAGACCCTGGAGCATTTTTAAGATTTGAAAACGACACCGTCAGTTTTGATACGGTATTTTCTACAATAGGCTCTGCAACCCGGTTTATTAAAATTTATAACCCTCATAAACAATCCATTCGAATCGATCGGGTTTACATTAAAAATGGGAATCAATCAGATTTTAAAATGAACCTCGATGGAATTTCTGGTAATACAATTGAAAATATTGAAATCCGGGCAGAAGATAGTATTTATATGTTTTTTGAAGTAACAGTAAATCCAAATGATCCAGTGGAATTTAGTCCTTTTATTAAAACGGATTCTGTTTTTCTTGAATATAATAGCAATCAACAAAAAATTCTACTCTTGGCTTATGGGCAAAATGCAAATTACATACCCTCAAAATCGAATAAAGGTGGAGTTGAATTAATAGATTTAAAAGGGAGCACCCAAATTTGGGATGATCCACGCCCATATATCGTTTATGGAATTATATATATAGATAACGGCAACTTGATTATTCCTGCAGGTACTAAAGTTTATTTATGGGGTGGATTAACGAAAGCAATTGATGGAAATGGAAATTCATTTTTCTATAACGATGGCAGAATCATCATCGGTCCAAATGCTTCTATTAAAGTGGAAGGGACTAACGAAAAACCAGTCGTATTTCAAGGGGTTCGATTAGAACCTTTTTATCAGAATATTCCGGGTCAATGGTCAGGTATTTTTTTAGATAAGAAGAGTAGAGGAAATGAATTTAATTATACTGAAATTAAAAATAATTTGATTGGGATCATTGCAGACTCTTTATCAGAATGTAAAATTCAAAATACGATAATTTATAATAATTCATTGTATGGGGTGTATGCTTCTTCAGCAGATTTGTTTATGTCTAATTGTTTAATTTATAATCAAGGATCTTCTTCATTATACTTTACAACAGGTGGAAATTATGAAGTGAATTATTGCACATTGGTAAATTTTGGAAATACGGATCCATCGGTATATTTGAGTAACGCAAGATGTATTGACGTTCCTTTTTGTAGTGAAATTTATGAATATCCTCTGAAATCAACTTTTGTGAATTCAGTAATCACAGGATCCGATGAGGATGAATTGTGGATGATGGAAAAATCAACATCGAATTTTGAGCCAAAATTTCAAAACTGTTTATTCCGAATAAAAGATTTAATTAAAGAGTTTCCTCAATTTAATTCCCTATACGCATTTGACTGTATTAATTATGAGCGCTTTAATTCTTTGTTTAAAGATATTTCAAATGACAATTTTCACCCGGATACTTTATCCGTTTTGGAAAAAAAAGCGATTCCAATTCCAGGTATAACCACAGATCTGGATGATAGAACGAGAGATGTTCTAATGCCAGATATTGGATGTTATGAGTATTTTGTAAAGTAGTTTCTATATAACGCACACTAGAAAACAGTCGCATGAAATGAAAAAAAAATTTGGCTAATAAACGAGTGTTTAACAAAACACGTTTTCACTACGCTATCCTTACTACTTCCTATTATGTCAAGCGGATCGATTGTTTTTTAACGCGATTTATAAAGAAAAAGCCAATAATAAAGAAGATCATCAGTGCCAAAACACTCATGCGCATACTCCCTGTGTATTGATTGATAAATCCGAAGATAAACGTTCCAAATACGATGGAAGCGTAATAAATTACATCGTAAAAACTAAAAAAACAGGTGACATCCGGATGATCTTTCGGTATGATTTTAGAATATGTGGAACGCGATATAGCTTGAATTCCTCCTAATACCATTCCAACGAGTGCTGCTAAAAAATAAAACTGATATTGAGTGTAAACAAAATATGCCAAAAGACAGATAATAGCCCAAATCATTATCATGATTTTCATTGCAATTAAATTGTGTGTTTTATTTGAAACCGTTGCAAAAATATAAGCACCTGCTATAGCCACTAGTTGCAGAATTAAAATAACGATAATTAATTCAGCAGATTCAAAATGCAATTCTTTTTTTGCAAATGCAGATGCTAAATAGATTACAGTTTGTACACCAGCACTATAAAAGAAAAATGAAATCAAATAATTTTTAGAATTGATATCTTTTTTTATATAATTCCATGCTTTTTTTAATTCTTCAATTCCACGAAACAGATGCCAGCTTTTTCCAGAAGTCGTTATATCATTTGGTAACCATGCAAATGTAAATTGTGAAAATCCTAACCACCAAATTCCGACACAAAGAAATGATAAACGCGCAGCCGTTTTTCCATCAAGAATACCAAACCATTCAGGTTTTTGAATCATTGCTATATTCAAGCATAACAAAATCACACTACCAATATATCCAAAAGCATAGCCTCTTGCACTCAGTTTGTCACTTCGACTTGGAGGAACTAATTGCGATAAATAGGAATCATAAAAAACTAAAGAACCAGCATGACTCGAGGTCGCAATTAAAAATGCGATGACCCCTAACCAGATAGTCTCATTTCCTTTAAAGAAAAATAAGGCCATACAGGCTAAACTTCCTAAAGTGGTAAATAATCGCATAAAGACTTTTCGATGTCCTCCATAATCGGCTATTCCAGATAGGACCGGAGAACAAAAGCTAATGAATAAATACGCTAAAGAAACTGAAAATGCATATATGGAAGCATTTGACATTTGAAGGTTTCCTATTTCAATTACAGGATTCGTATTGTCAAGAAAATATATTGGAAATATAGCAGTAGAGATTACCAAAGAATAGGAGGAATTTGCCCAATCAAATAAAACCCAGCCTAATTCTGCTTTTTTCGAAGTTTCCATTTTGTTTGAAGATTAATTTTACAAGAATACAAATTATACTTCGGACTAACTGATAAAAAACTTAATTTGCCAGCTCTTTAGATTTCTGAATTTTTTTAACATTAATTGAATTTGTTTTTATGAGGTTATTGATCTTGTCCAGGAATGCCACACTTTACAGCACTCAAAGTTTAATTCAAGCGGCAACAAAGCGGGGTCACCAGGTCCAAATTGCAGATCATCTAATGTGTAATATAATAATAGAAAAGAACAAGCCGCAATTATATGTTGGACTTGATCCTATTGGGCCTATAGATGCGGTGATTCCCAGAATTGGAGCTTCTGCAACCGATTATGGAGCTGCAGTGATTCGCCAACTTGAAAACATGAGCATCTTTTCCACCGTGGGTTCTGAAGCATTATTAAAAGCAAGAAATAAGCTCCATTGTATGCAGTTTCTCAGTTCTAAAGGGATTGATGTGCCAAAATCTGGAATTTCTGGAGGTGATTATTGCGCGGGCATGGTTTATGATCAAATTTCAAAAGAAAAAGCTGTGGTTAAATTGCTTTCGAGTACACAAGGGCTTGGTGTAATTTTAACGCATTCTAAAAACCAAGGCATATCAGTTATCGAAGGGTTTCATAGGGTGGGTCAGGATGTATTAGTGCAGGAGTTTATTGCGGATGCGAAAGGTTCAGACATAAGAGCTTTTGTCGTAGATGGAGAAATTGTAGGGGCAATGATCCGACAGGCATTGCCAGGAGAATTTCGTTCGAATATTCACCGGGGAGCGAGCTCATATATTGTAGATTTGACCAAGGAAGAACAGCGAATAGCGATTCGAGCTGCAAAATTATTGGGTCTTTCCATTGCTGGTGTAGATTTATTGAGATCTGGTCGAGGACCTTTGATTCTTGAGGTGAATGCATCCCCAGGCTTAGAAGGAATCGAAGGAACAACTAAAGTCGATATCGCTGGAAAAATTATTGAGTTTGTAGAACGAAATATCGCAAGCGCTAAATAACTAAATAAGGAATCGTGTTTATAAAATTTATGAAAACTCTTTAATGACAAGTTTCAATTTACAAGGTCAGGAATTCCCTTTGGGCAGTTCAGGTTTAGTAAGAATTAACGCCGGGAAATTGCCATCTGGCAACCGGATTTCAATTTTCACTTATATTTTTAGAAGTAAGAATCCTGGGCCTACTGTATTATTTTTAGGGGGCATGCATGGGGATGAAATCAATGGTGTCGAAATTATCAGAAAAGCAATAGCATCCCATTTGTTTAGTCAGTTAAATGCTGGAACAGTAATCGCAATTCCATTATTAAATATTTTTGGATTTATAAATTTTTCTAGAGATGTACCGGATGGCAAAGATGTAAACAGAAGCTTTCCAGGAACTGGGTCGGGATCTTTAGCATCTAGAATAGCTAAAATAATTACGCGTAAAATTTTGCCATTAGTTGATTTTGGTGTTGATTTTCATACAGGCGGAGAACAACATTATAATTATCCACAATTACGGTTTTCTTCAAAACATGATGAAGCCAGATTATTGGCACTTAAATCCAATTTTGATTTACTCGTTGAAAAACCTGTGGTTGGTAAATCAATGCGAAAAATTGCAAAGGATTTAAAAATTCCAATTTTAGTATATGAAGGTGGCGAGTCTAATAAGTTGGATGCATTTGCAATACAAAATGGGATCGATTTGATTAAAGATATTTTATCCGCACATCAAATGTTGAAAACGGGCACTAAAAATCAAGTTGTAAAAAAATTATTTAAGAAAACAAGTTGGGAACGAGCTCAGGAAGGAGGTATTGTAACCTATAAACGGGAAGCAGGTGTATATATTTATAAAGGTGAATTACTCGCAATAATTTCAGATCCTTTTGCACAAAGAGAAATTCGTATGCATGCTTCCAGAGATGGTTTTATTTTAAGCCATAATAATGCACCCTTAGTAAATGTGGGTGATGGTATGTTTCATTTTGCATTTGAAGAAGAACGCTATGCAAGTATTATTTAAGGTATTTTGTTTAGGTTTTTTATGTTCCTTAATTTCAATAGGGATCCATGCACAATCCTTGCATTCCAGGAAGAAAATAAAAAAACTCATTAAGCACTTTGTCGCCGATACCTTGCCTGATGAAACGAGTATAAGTTTTTATCTCGTTGACTTATCAAACGGACAGAAGATTGCATCGTATGATGAAAATAGAGCTTTGGTACCGGCTTCTATACAAAAAATTATTGCAAGTTCCTTTATATTGAAGGAGACATCTTTTGATTTTAAATATCGAACCCCATTTTTTTTGCAAGGCATAAAAGATTCTGGTAGCATATTTCAAGGAAACCTGGTGGTCATAGGAAAAGGGGACCCAAGTTTAGGATCAGAATATTTATCAGACGCCTATACTATGTCCCAACTTGCAGATACAATAGCAAATCGTTTGCTGCTTCAAGGAATAAATACGTTCACAGGAACCATTAAATTGGACGAACAATTCATTTCTGATATTCCGGAAAATAAAGAATGGCTTTGGTATGATCTGGGTAATTATTATGGTGCCGGGTGTTATAGCATAAATTATTTAGAAAATGAAGCTAAAATTAGTTTGGATGCATCACTAATAAATGGTGGAATATGCGAAATTAGAAATATTCAACCTGCGCTATTTAAACATCATTACCATTCCAGTGTAATTGGAGTACAGCAACCTGCTTTAAATGAAGTGTATGTTTTAGGAACTTCTCAAGCAAATATACATGCAATTAAAGGACAATGGAAGTGTTGTACAAAAGATACATTAGTCATAAGGTCTGCTTTAATGCAACCAGCAAAAACATTTGGAGAAGCTTTGTTATCGAGTTTAAGAATTCGAGGGATTCGCTTTTTGGAATCGCAAGGAGAACATTTGGATGAGAAAAAATTATTATATGAATATGCATCTCCTTCTTTAAATCGATTGGTTCAGAGAGCGATGCTAAAGAGCGTGAATTTATATGCTGAGAGTTTTTTACATACGCTTGGATTTATTTGGAATGGTAGTACAAATCGTCAAAAAGCTCTTGATACACTAAATGAAAAAATTAAAGGGATATTGAATTGTGAAGCCGACTTTATACTTGAAGATGGGAGTGGATTGTCGCCAAAAAACATGATTTCAGCATTTCGAATGGTTCAGTATTTACAATGGATAAATAAACAAAAGGAGCTCGAAAAATATTGGATGCTTTTGCCAGATAACAAGAAGGAGGGGAGTTTGTCGAAGTATTTAAAAATATTGCCAAAACAAAAAGTGGAACTCAGGCTGAAAAGCGGATCTATGGAACGTGTAAGAAGTTATGCAGGCTACCTTGTAAAAGATAATAAACCTAAGTATGCCATAAGTTTAATTGTAAATCATTATAGCTGCAGTGGAGAAACGATGAACCGAATGATCGGAAATTTTGTAAATGACCTTATGAAAACCAAATTATGATTCTACGAATATTCATGTTTGCGATGCTTTTTATCCATTGTACCAATAGGAATAAACCTAAAGATATTTCTGAGATTAAACGGGAACAAGACAGCTTGCGAATTCTGGAGGAATCTAATCAAGAGCAGGATAGCAGGGATCGTACAATATGGCAAAAACCATATGATATTATTCATATGATGGGTAGCCTGGAAGGAAAGACAATTGCGGATATTGGTGCAGGGAGTGGATATTTTTCTTTTCGATTTATTTATGAAGCCGCACATGTAATTGCAATTGATATTGTTCCTGAATTAATCCAATTAATGGATCAAGAACGCAAATTTTACAAATCTGAATTGCAAGATAAATTTGAAGCGCGATTAGCAACACCGAATGATCCAAAACTAAATCCTAATGAAGTAGATATAGTTTTTATTGCGAATACCTTTAAGTATATTCCAGATAGAATTAATTATCTTAGAAATCTCAAATCGAAGTTTAAAGCCGATGGCCGAATTATGATTGTAGATTTTAAAAAGAAGATGACCCCCATTGGACCTTTGCAAAAAAATCGGATGGCTCAATCTGAAGTGGAGCAAGAACTTATGGACGCAGGTTATAAATTGATATTATCAGATGATTTGAAATTAGAATATCAGTATATTATTATTGCTGTACCTGAGTGATGAAGAGCATCTGATTTAATTGTAAATTCTTGCGCTAATAAAAAGAAAATGAGTACAACGTTATTAGCTAAAAGTTTTAAATTATTTTTAATTCACCAAATACACATTAAAGTTGTAATAATTCATCTCGACCTGGTCCGGTAGAAAGTAGTTTTACTGGAATTCCACTATGTTCATTTATAGTATTTAATAAATGTTGGACCGCAGTTGGCAACGCATCTTTAGTTTTACAATTTGCTAAACTTTGATTCCAGCCGGGTAAAGAAATAGCACTAACCTCTTTTATTTCATCCAAATGAAAAGGTAATTCGTTCGTAGTAATTAAATTATCAAGGGTATATGTTTGCACTAATTTTATTTCATCAAAAGAGTTTAATACATCTACTTTTGTGATACAAAGGTCTGTTACACCATTGATCATGGTGCTGTACTTTAATTGCACAAGATCAAGCCACCCACATCTTCTAGGTCTTCCTGTGGTGGATCCAAATTCATTCCCTTCGATACGAAGTTTTTCACCTACAGCATCTGTTAATTCTGATGGAAATGGCCCTGAACCTACCCGAGTGCAATAGGCTTTTGCAATGCCAATTACTTTTCTGATTTTATTAGGCGGCACACCAAGACCTGTGCAAATTCCCGCTGCAATAGTGTTAGAAGAAGTAACAAAAGGATAGGTGCCAAAATCAACATCCAACATTGTGCCTTGTGCACCTTCTGCAAGCACTGCAGTATTTTTATCTAATAAATTATTTAACCAATATTCTCCATTAATTATTTGAAGTTCTTTAATTGTTTCGATTGCTTCGAACCATTTTTTCTCTTCCGCTTCAATATTAAAATCAGTAGTTGGAAATAATTTTAAAAATTGTAGATGTTTTTCTTTAAGTGAAAAATAATCTTGTTTAAAATTAAATAAATTTAGATCTCCTATACGTAAACCATTTCTTCCTGTTTTATCCATATAACATGGACCAATCCCTCTAAGCGTTGAACCAATTTTATTTTTACCTTTCGCTAGTTCTGATGCCTGATCAATCCAACGATGTGTAGGTAAGATTAGATGTGCTTTCTGGGAAACGAATAATCGTTGGTGGAGATCTGGAACATCCTCGGATACCATTTGAATTTCACGAGCCAGGGTAATCGGGTCAATTACCACACCATTACCTATTAAATTTAAAGTATTTTTTCTGAAAATTCCAGATGGTAATGTGTGTAAAACAAATTTGCGGCCTTCGATCCAAAGTGTATGACCAGCATTAGGTCCGCCTTGAAACCGGCAAACAGCATGGTATTTGTCAGCCAGAAAATCTACAATTTTACCCTTTCCTTCATCCCCCCATTGTAATCCTAAAATGGCATCTACCGGCATATAAATATTGAGCTTTGGTAAGGCGCGAAGGTAGATAAATATAGTAAATTTTTAATATTTATTAAAGTTCAAATGCATTGAAATTGTACAATCTTAGGCAGAAAATGGAAAAATCTGATTATTTTAATGATCAATTCGTTGTACACTGGAAATTCCTTCCAATTTAGAAAGTGCCGTGATTATATGATTTAGATGAGTTCGGTTATTCACAATTAAACCAATTTTACCTTCAAATGTGCCTTGATGACCAATGATACTAAAGGAAGTGATGTTAACACCTAGTTTTGCAGAGATATGATGCGATAATCGTTCAATGACGCCAGGGCCATCATCAATTCCAATGATTAATAATTCAGCTGTAAAGGCTTCTTCAATCATATCCGACCATTCTGCTTTTAAAATACGGTAACCATGATTGACCATTAAATGTTCGGCATTCGGACAATTGGATCTATGAATTCGCAAACCGCTGCTTGAAGTAACATAACCAAAGATTTCATCTCCATGCAGTGGATTGCAACAATGGGCTAAAGTATAATTATATTGACGTGCGGGTTCTCCATTCACAAGGATCCCTACTTTTTGTAACACAGGATTTGCACTTGGTTTTGTTACAGGTTCTTTATCTTCAGCGGGTTCAGATTTTTTTTCAATCAATCTGCCTTTTTCAATATTGAATAGTTTCAGACTATCATTGATATCAATTTTTTCTTCCCCAATTGAAAAGTATAAGTCAAATCTGGACTTGAAATTTAAAATTTTAGTAAGGGATTCTAAATTTTCATCGAGGTCTAATTTTGCATTTTTTAATTTTCGATCTAAGATTTCTTTACCCATATCAGCAACTTTGCGTTGCTCTTCTTTTAAGGCAGTTCGGATGCGGGCCCGGGCTTTTCCAGTAACCACTAATTTTAGCCAATCTTCAGTTGGTTTTTGATTTTTATTTGTAATAATTTGTACTTGGTCACCACTATCCAAAGTGTAACCCATTGGAACCAACTTATTATTGATTTTAAATGCAGATGCATGATAACCCACATCTGTATGAATAGAAAATGCAAAATCTAATACAGTTGCACCTTTTGGGAGTACTTTCATATCCCCTTTAGGAGTATAGATATAAACTTCTTCTCCATATAAGTTTGCTTTAAAATCATTTAAAAATTCAATCGCATCATTATGAGGTGTTTCTAAAACATCTCGAATACTATCAAACCAATGATCATAAACGCTTTGTAAACTGTTAATTTCCTTATATTTCCAATGTGCTGCAAATCCTTTTTCAGCAATTTCATCCATTCTTCGGGATCGGATTTGAACTTCAACATATCTCCCTCCTGGTCCAATAACAGTAGTGTGAAGGGATTCATATCCATTAGATTTTGGAGTGGTAATCCAATCTTTTAATCGCTCAGGAATGGGTCGATGGACGTCTGTAACGATACTATAACAAAGCCAGCAGGCAGATTTTTCTTTATCCGATGGAACATCAAGTACAATCCTTACAGCGAAAAGATCATAGATTTCTTCAAATCCAACTTTTTTCGTTTTAATTTTATTGGCTATGGAAGAAAGCGATTTGGGTCTGCCATAAATTTTATAGGGAATTGTTAATTTATCTAATTCAAATTTTAAAGGCTTGATAAAGTCATTTATAAATTTGTTTCGGTCTTTTTGTGTTTGTTTTAATTTATTATTGATTTCATGATATAATTCAGGTTCTGTTATTTTAAGACAGAGATCCATAAATTCAGATTTCAAATTATATAAACCCAATCGATGAGCAAGTGGAGCATAGATATAGCTTGTTTCAGCTGCAATTTTTAGTTGTTTATGCCGAGGCATAATGTCTATGGTTCGCAAGTTATGCAGCCGGTCGGCCATTTTAATCAATACGACTCGCACATCTTCTACTAAAGTAGACAGTACTTTTTTAAAGTTTTCGGCTTGCGGACTTTCAATGTTATATAAACCATCAAGTTTTGTTAGTCCATCTACAATTTTAGAAATTTTCGGACCGAATTTTTGCTCCACATCTATTAACTCAACTGGAGTATCTTCAACTGTGTCATGCAATAACGCTGCAATTACAGCAGTAGGGCCGAGTCCCATTTCTTCAAAACAGATTCTAGCTACCTCAAGTGGATGGGTAATATAGGGTTCACCGGATTTTCGTCGTTGTTTACCATGGGCTTCCATAGCAAATTCAAAAGCAGCGCGAATTTGAGTTTTGTCTTCAAGTTGGAGTGTATTATCACCAATAGCGCGTAATAATCTTCTATAAGCAGCCCGGATAAGCCGTTGGTCCTTTTCCTGTTGGGATTGGACATCTGCGATCATGGAATCAGATGAAGACATATTAGAATTACAAAATTAAGGATTATTTGTTGATTTTTAAGGATTTTCCAAGTATTAATTTAGTTAGAGGGCTTGTTGTTAAGCCTAAACACATATTTATTTATTTAATATGTAAATAAATTAAAACTCCTTAGAGAATCTGATCTTAATGATTAACTTTGCCGCGCATTTGCGGGCGTGGTGAAACTGGCAGACACGCCAGACTTAGGATCTGGTGCTGAAAGGCGTGTGGGTTCGACTCCCTCCGCCCGCACTGTTTCAAAACCTTATTGATACAGATCTTGTTTTATTTCCAATTTATTTAATTTTCGAATTTACATTCATGAATATACGGATTGAACCGATTACAAACCAACATGGATATTTAGTAGTATCTTTTAGCGTTGATGATTATTTGCCAAAAGTAAATGATGAGTTGAAACGAATTAAAAAATCAGCTCAGATTAAAGGCTTTCGACAAGGTGCTGTCCCAGATGGGATGGTTAGAAAACTCTATGGCGATGAAATTAAAGCAGACATTTTAAATAAACTCCTTAATAAATCTATTGAAGATTATCAAAAAGAGCAAGGACTTCAATTCTTAGGGGATCTAATCCCGGTGCCTTTAGAGGCTAATCAAGAGATTGTAGATGACCTGGAGTTTAAATTTGAAATTGGCATTTCTCCTAAACCCGAGATCGCCAAAATTATCGAAGGTTTTAGCCTTATTAGATTTAATGTAAAAATTCCAGATGATCGAATTGATGAAGAAGTTAAGCATTTGCAGGATAAATTGGGTGAATCTGCGGAAACGGAAGATTCAATTATAGCTGAAGATTTTATAGAATTGGAAGCTCAGGAATTGGAAAATGGCCAGGTTAAATTAGATGGTTGGAAAACACAATTTCCGGTATCTCTTGGCGAACATACTTTAGACGATTTTGCAAATAAACTGAAGGGCTTAAAAAAAGGAGATGTATTCGATTTAAATGTTGAAGAAATTGAAAAAAATCTATCTGAAAAGGAAATTCGCAAGTATTTATTAAAAATACCGGATGACCAATCCGAAGATTTTAAACCAGGAAATTTTTACAGAGCCACGATTACCAAAGTAATGCGTAAAACACCTGCGGAGCTTTCAGAGGAATTATACAAAAAGGCTTTTGGTCCGGATACCGTCATTACCAATGAAACTGAGTTGAGAGCAAGTCTAAGAACGAATTTAGAAGCTTATTTTGATAATGAATGTTCAAAATTTCTTGACATAGAATTGGTAAAGAAATTTGTCCACGAATCAGGAATGAACTATCCAGATCAATTTCTGATAAAATGGTTGCAAGCTACATATCCAGAATGGGCTGAGAAACAAGGCCATGAATTGGAACATGAATTATATCATTTTAAGGAGGGTATGAGTTGGAGAATACTACGGGATAAGATCCTGGAAGAAGGATCGCTTACATTGAAATATGAAGATGTTGCGGAAATTGTAATCGCAGAAATGAAAAATCAATATCCAGGGATTCAATTACCAGATCAATCTTGGCAGGAATTAGCAAAAAGAACGCTTTCCGATAAAGAAAAATCTATGCATTATTTTGTTGAAGCTCAAAATCAAAAGGCATTGCAATGGATTAAGGATAATATTAGTTTAAGTAATGCAGAGATTACACTGGATGAATTTAGAGATAAGGTAAAGGAAATCAATGCGCACAACCATTAATTAAATGAATTAAATTAAATACTATGTTTTCAAAAAATGAATTTAAGAAATACGCTGTTAAACATATGGGAATGTCTTCCATCCATCTAGAGAAATATATGGAACATTCAGTGCCGGATATCACTGGGTTTACGCCAACGGTTATTGAAGAACGACAAATGAATGTCGTAGGGATGGATGTGTTTAGTCGATTAATGATGGATCGGATCATTTTTATGGGAGTTCCTGTTAATGATTATGTTGCCAATGTTATCCAGGCTCAATTGCTTTTTTTGGATTCTGCAGATCCAAAACGGGATATTCAAATGTATATCAATAGTCCTGGCGGTTCTGTGATTGATGGATTGGGTATTTATGATACAATGCAATATGTAAATCCAGATGTTGCAACTATTTGCACTGGATTAGCAGCCTCCATGGGTGCTGTTCTTTTATGTGCTGGAACAAAAGGCAAAAGAACTTGTCTTAAACATAGTAGGGTCATGATTCACCAACCTTCCGGCGGGATGCAAGGTCAATTTAGTGATATGGAAATTTCATATAACTTAATCAAAACTATGAAAAAAGAATTGTATGAGATTTTGGCTATACATACTGGAAAAGATTTTGATACCATAGAACAGGATTGTGATAGAGATAATTGGATGTCTGCTTCTGAAGCTAAAGAATATGGAATTGTTGATGAAGTGCTTATCCGGGCAAAAAAATAAATAGCATAGTATGGCAAAAAAGAAGTCGGATTCTAACCCAGAAGAAAGTTGTGTTTTTTGTGGAAAAAAACAAACTGAAGTTAGTATTTTAGTGCAGGGTGAAAATGCCTCGATTTGTGAAGCATGTATTATGCATGCGTATCAAATAGTGGAAGAAGAAGTGAGCCAGTTTAAAACTACAAAGCAATCAGATAATAAATTTAAATTACCAGAACATTTTTCACCAAAATTTATTAAGAATTATCTTGATTTATATGTCATCGGACAAGTTGAAGCCAAGAAAACATTGTCTGTTGCAGTTTATAATCACTATAAGCGATTAACGGAAGTAAGTGATAATGAAGTTGAAATAGAGAAATCAAATGTTTTGTTTATTGGTCCAACAGGAACTGGTAAAACCTTACTTGCAAAAACACTTGCTAAATTGTTAGATGTTCCTTTTGCAATTGTAGATGCAACTTCATTTACAGAAGCTGGCTACGTAGGAGAAGATGTAGAAGGGATGTTAAGTAGATTGTTGCAATCCTGTGAATATAATATTGGTCAAGCTGAGCGGGGTATAATTTATATCGATGAAATCGATAAAATTTCACGCAGAAGTGAAAACCCATCGATTACAAGGGATGTTTCAGGAGAAGGTGTTCAGCAAGCATTGTTGAAAATTATTGAAGGTGCCGACGTTAATGTTCCACCTGCTGGTGGTCGCAAACACCCTGAGCAACAATTTTTAAAACTCAATACACAGAATATTCTATTTATTTGTGGCGGTGCTTTCGATAGTCTGGAAAAGATTATTGCAAAACGTTTAAACACGCATGTAATTGGGTATTCACAAGCTGGTGATCGCAAAGAAACAGACACTGAAAGTTTACTCAAATATGTAAACCATCAAGATTTAAAAAAATTTGGGCTCATCCCGGAGCTATTAGGAAGACTTCCCGTTTTAGCATATCTTGAAAATCTTTCAAAAGATTCGCTTATGGAAATTCTGACTATACCAAAAAATGCAATTATAAAGCAATACCAAAAACTTTTTGCAATGGATGGGATTCAGTTAGATATTAAGAAGGAGGCAATTTCTACTATAGCGGAACTCGCGTTTGAAAATAAGTTAGGCGCAAGAGGATTGCGCTCCATATGTGAAACCATCTTAAAGGAAGCAATGTTTGAAACGGATCGGAATGAAAAAAATAGAAAATTGATGATTGACCGACCTTATGTCTTGGAACGCATTGACCCGATGATGATTAAAAAATCTGCTTAAATCGTGTAGTCATTATTTTTTCAAATCTTCCGGATTTATAATTCATTTATTAAACCTTTGGATTAACGATAATTTCCAATTGGCAAACCTGTTGGTTGTTGACAATTTTCTGATTAAGCATTTTATTAAGGATGAATACTAATTAATTTACTAATTGATTTAAGATCAGAGGCAAAAGTTACAATGTATAGGCCTGGTAAAAATGAGTTTGTTTTTAATTCAAATGCATTTGAATTCATATTATTATGTAAAACTCTTTTTCCGGTTAAGTCCGTTAGCAAGATATATTTCGCTTTCATTCCTTGTATTTTGAAAGATATGTTATCATTGCTTACAAAATGCTCAATTTTTATGAATTCAGGATTCGCTTTTTCTGTTGTATACGTTGTTATTGGAGGGCAATTTCTGGATTGAAAAAAAGCTGAATCGAGTTTGTTGAAGTCAACTCCAAGATCTAATTGATCGGTCCCATTTTTAAAATACAAACTGTTGCTTTTTAATTTATAATTTTTGTAATCCAAAATGCCATTTGGATAGTCTGTAAAACCAACATTGGAAACGTTTGCAGGGAAATAATTTTGACTCATCATTTTGAAGTTCGAATATTTACTGGCATCACCGCCGATAAGTACATTTTTATGAAAGCGTTTATTGGAATCTGTAATGTCAGGAAAATAATGGGCAATCGTATTATTGCCTTGTGAATAACCGGGTCCATAAATTCCTTGATATCCACCTGCAGATACGTAGCTATTGCAAATATTATTGGTGAATGTAAAGTTTTTTGCGATATCATAAGCCCAGGTAATTGCACCTGTTTGAAAAATGGTATTATGATCCAGAATGATATCCATTGGTTCACCGATTTTAATAAAAATTCCATCATTAGGACCAGCAATATTTTGGTCGCCAAATGCAGGACCATTTATGTCTTCAAAAAGATTATTTGCAATTTTTATTCTTTTAGAGATCGTTCCGAGGCCACCATCACTTCCAGAAAGAGAAATTCCGGAGCCTGCATGTCTTATAATATTATTCGTGATTGTGACATCACTAACATCTGCTTGAGGCGAGCTGCCTCCTTCAATTCTAATCGTCAGTAAAATAGCAGCACCACTTTGACCTATTGGTAAATCTGCCCATGAGTTTTCAAGAATATTTCCATCCAGTAAAACGCGTACTCCAGTTTTTAATTCAAATAAATTTTTAATTGTCCAATGGGTTCCTGCATAACTTGGATGTCCAACTTTCCAGGACCAGGGTTTGTAAAAGTAATTTTGTCGAATTTCAATATCAGACGGAATAAGTCCTGGAATTGCTGTAGCAGCGCCACCAAAAAGAATATTTTCTCCGGAAGCCTCCAAATAATTATTAATAATTTTGAAAGGTCCTGGTCCATTGATTCCTGAGATTGCCTGGGCATCAAATCCAATGCTATGAAAATCGGAAATATAGGAATCCAAAATTGCAGCATTTGCACAATCTAAACGGACACCATATTTCATAATGGTAGCTTTGGTGTGTCCATGAATGTAACAGCGATCTACAATCAAATGATGTGGAATATTAGTCAGTGAATTTTGTGCAGAAGATCCATCTCCAAAATTAATCAAACCATAACTATTTAAAACGCTTGGATCCGCTGTTATTTCTATTCCAACAATTCGGTAATGATGTGCATTTGTTTGCGTGACTAGACAGGGGATTCCTGAAAGATTTGATGTTACAATTTTAGGCATGACACTCGCTTGTGTTTTAAATGTCATATTTCCTGTACTAGCAAAAGGAGCCACACGAATTTCTTCTTTTGGGAGTAAATCCATTCGAGACGAAATTAAGATAATCCAACCCGGGGCATTTGATTTTGCAGGAAGTGTAAATCCACCATTAAATCGGGCACCTGCATCTAGTATCAAAACGGTGCCTGGCTGTGCGGTGTTAATTGCAAGTTGCAAATCTTTAAAATCTCGACCTGTAGGCCCGACTGTAAAACGAAGATATCCTGTTGTATCAGGAAAGCAACTTGAAATCGATGAGGTATTCGGTAAATTTGGTGTTGCTATTTGGCTTTGAATTGCGGACCACAAAATTAGAAATATTAAAATCAAAGCCTGGTTAATAAAATTATTCATAGCGCACAATATTTGTTTTGTATCCTTAAATAGCTGAAGAAATTTCAGGTATTTTCTAATTGAATTAATTCAATTTATTGTAAAAGTAACGGAATTGGAATTAAATCAGCTATCATAGTATGTAAATAGGAAATTATTTATTGACTTTATTTTGATACTGATTCCGAAAGTAGTATAAACAATTCAGTTCATCTTGAATAATGCATAAGTATTTTTTAAACAAAACAGGCATTGGATTTACATCTAATGCCTGTCTTATTTTAAAGAATTTAAATATTTTTTATTGTATAACTTCTGGTAAAGCTTTGATATGTGCAAAAACATCGACTCCATTTACTTTGGATTCAACCAAATCATTTGTCATTTTTACTCCTTTTACATCATGTAAATTACCTGCTGGGGATACTGCTTTAACACCATAAAACTGCCCATCCTTACCGATTGCCTTAATATTAATTATATTTCCAGCTCGGTTAATTCCTTTAATATCAAGTTTTTCGCCTTCTGAAGTCAATGCTTTAATATCATAAATCATTCCATCTTCGCCTATAGCTTTCACTGGGTTGTATTTATCTTCACTGGAGATCACTTTGACTGGAAGTAATTTTCCATTAACTAAAGCTTTAATATCCATTAATTGTAGATTGTCATCTTCTACGATCGCTTTAACAGCATAAATTTTCCCATCTTTATCAATCGCTTTAACATCTAATATTTTTCCATCGGGGTGAATTGCCTTTATATGCCAAATGGAATCAATTTTAGATCCGTTTGTTTGTGGTATTGCCTTAATATGCGCATAAATATCGACCCCATTGGTTTTGCCTTCTATTTTATCATTCGTCATTTTTATTCCTTTCACATCATAGAATTGTCCATTTGGTGAAATGGCTTTGATTCCATAAAAAGCACCTTGCTTATTCACCGCTTTTATATTGACAATTTTTCCGTTATTACTGACACCTTTCACATCTAACTTTTCACCATCTGAACCGACTGCTTTAATATCATAGATCATTCCATCTTCGCCAATAGCTTTTACAGGTGCATATTTATCAGCACTTGCTAGCATTTTGACAGGTAGCCTTTTAACACCCAGAAGAGCTTTGATGTCGATAAGGTGTAAATTTCCTTCTTCAACGATCGCTTTTACATCATAAATTTTACCATCTTTATCAAATGCTTTTACATCTAATAATTTTCCCTCTGGATGGATTGCTTTAATATGCCAAATAACTTCAGTTGGGACTGCAGGTTTTGGCACTTCTTGAATTTTAGTTTCGTTTTGAGTTGGTTTGTTCTCATTACAAGAACTTAATGAAAACATGAATATACTAACTGGAAGTCCAACGAGTATAAAAAGTAAATTTCTTGATTTTTTCATTTTATTATATTTTATTTTATGAATGAATAAAATTTAAGTATAAAACGGTTCAGTTTTCAAATTTTTAATTTGAATGAATTGATTAATCTCTACAAAAACAAATATAAGATAGAATGACCATATTAGCAGGAATTACTAATAATTATTTTTTATTTTAAGCTTGTTATTTGTACTTCTTTTAGATTCATTCTAAAAACCAAAAGCATCATTAGAGCGTTCCAGAATAGGGTATTGTAATTTGTTCAATTTTAAAAATATAAAGAATCTATTTCATGGTAAAATTATAAATTATTTGCCATGAGAATTTATGAATTAGAATAGTCTGATTCTTAACAGAGCTGTTTTTTTTGTCAATAAGCTATTCACCCAGGACTTTAAGTATACTTTTTAGCTGCTAATTTAGTTTGCAAAAAACCAAACTATTATGACTTCATGGCTTGCTGTAATCGAATATTTGATTTTATTCTAAGAGATGCTTCAGGTCGCTTAGATTATTTAAAGTATTTGTATTTTAGTTGCTTCCAATGGTAATATACAGGCTCGCAATTTAGAATGTGGAAAGTGCCGCAATACATTGCTCTCGAATCGCCCAAAGTTCATTTAGAGATAGTTTTAATTGTTCGTTTTCACATAACCATTTTTCGAGAAATGTTTTATGATACCTTGTTTTAAAGTCTTCTATTTGAGTATGACTTATTTCAATTTCAGTTAAAATATCTTCTTTGAAGTTAAAAAAATTTGAATTTGGGAAGGTAAAATCTAAATTTTGATTTTCAAATTGTAGATAAGTATGCGCTTCCGGAATATATACTAACTTATGATTTAATAGTATAGCTTCTATTTTTGGGGTGTTTTTTGAATTCAATTTTAGAATACACAGTTTAAGTTTTAGCTTGTTGAAATTGTTTTCATCCGCAAGTAATTTGAGAAATCCATGTTTCGTACTACAGGTACCACATTGCTCATTAAATAGACTAGAGAACTCTAGTTTGTTTTGATTTCGTTTGTAAGCTAGCTGCTGGATATATATAGCTGCTTGTTTGAAAGAAAGCAGCCCATGCTTTCTACATAAATTTGATAATTGTTTGTTTGATAGAATTTCAAAATCAACAAGTGGCTGCATTTATTATCATTTTAAAGTTCCTATTTGGAAGTCTTGTCTGGCAATATGGTGATCAATAATTATATTAATTTCAAAATTAATTGCGGTGAGACGCAATTATAGTTTTCTTTGGATTTTGTTTTTAGGTCTTAAATTGCAATAAAATTTGGATCTGCTTTCATCTTTCACTTGGATCTATATTGTTATTTTTTATAAAGGTAATTTTAAATTTATTTAAGTTTATTGGTCTGAAATACCTTTCTGGGTTTTGGGGGTATTTTAATAAAGCTTCCTTTGGTCGATGTGGTCTTTTCTCAAATCCTCCTCCGCAGTTAGGGCACACATTGAATAGGATGTTGGCAACACAATCTGAACAAAAGGTGCATTCAAAAGAACAAATCATTGCAAACTTACTTTCATTTGCTAAGTCCTTTCCGCAATTTTCACAAATAGGTCTTATTTCTAGCATATGGTAAAATTATTTAAGTTAAACAAAGTTCCATTTTAATATTTGATCTTTTGTAATGTGAATTGTTAAATTCACATTCCTTAAAGCCATATTTTTTATATAGATTAATAGCTGGAATTAATTTTGTATTTGAAAAGAGGATGACTTTTTTTGCCCCTAATTCCTTGGCCTTTTGCAAACAATGTTCTATTAATTTGTTTCCAATGCCATTTCCCTGCGCATTTTCTGTAACCGCCATTTTGCCTAACTCAAATGTAAATTCATCTATTTTAAGAAGGGTGGCAGTCCCAGCAATAGCATTATTCATCTTGGCATAATAAATATGACCGCCTTTAAGTATAATTTCATTTTCTGGATCAGAAAGTTGAATAAGATCTAAGGGTTCGACACTAAAGTGTTTTTCAAGCCATTCGATATTTAAAGTTTTAATAGCGCTTCTATTGGTTGGGTTAAAATCTATGATAGTTGCCATGCGATCAGGAATTAAACATAATTAATAATTTTATAAGAACTTACTAGGTATTGATAATTTTGATTTTAATTATTTTTTCAAAGTAAATAATTTTCATCATGTCTGTTCAGGATTTTATAAAATTAGTGGTTTTTGATTTGATTACAAACTTAAGTTATTAGCAATTTTTGATTTTCGAGATTGTTTTTAAAATTGCTTATTTTAGTTTCGTATTGATCTTTTAATTCCTCATTGGTTATCCCAATTTTATCCTTAAAATTTTGATTAAATAATGGAAGCGAAAAGCTTTCAATAATTTCAGCGCCACATTTAGGGAAGAAAGCCATCGCCGCAGCCATTACGTTGCCGCCGCCAAAGCCTCCCGGTGAAGTACTCATGATAAACATCGGTTTTGATTTAAAAATATTAATATCAATTCTGGAGCACCAGTCAAATATGTTTTTAAAAGCTACGGTATAAGATCGATTATGTTCGGCTAATGATAGAATTATAGCATCACAAGACTCTATTTGTGCAAGAAAATTATAGGCTTTTTGAGGAAATCCATCCTTTAACTGTCGATCGACAGAAAACAAAGGCATTTCATAATCATTTAAATCTAAAAGATTGATTTCTATATTTTGAAAATAAGTAAGTGTATGTATAACAAGTTTCCGATTGATAGACTGGACACTATTGCTTCCAGCAAATGCAAGTATTTTCATATACTCAATAACAGCAAGCAATATTAAATTGTTTACAGATTCTTAAAGCTATTTATATTTTGGTTAAACGTATAATTAGAGTAGTATTATTGGGGTATTGAATTTATAAGTATATTTATTTTTTAGCTCATGGAATGGATAATATTTTTGTTTTTGTGTCTAAATGTTTTTATTGGATTTAACAAATTTTATTTTTTTTGAATTTCTAATTGAATATCTTCTTTTAGGTTGATCAAGGTCATTTTATATAATGATGTTGATCATACCTTCATAGGTAGTAAAATAGTTTATTTGCGATGTAAAAAATCTTGTATGGCAGTTTATCATACGCAGGGTAGAATACCCCACAAAAGGCATGTAGTTTTTCGTCAAAAAAATGGTAGTTTATACCATGAAGAGTTATTTGGAACAGAAGGTTTCTCATCTACTTCGTCATTAGTATATCATCTTCGTCCACCCACAAGGGTACGCCAGATTGGAAAACCTTGGTCCATAAGACCTGAAATTGCCATACAAGATAATTTACAAGCATTGAGTTTTTCAAGCTTTAAGGTTTTGCCGCATGCTGATTATATAGAAAGTAGAAAAACATTGTTTTTAAATCATGATATGTCTGTAAGTATTGCAGCTCCGAATGCGAATCTAGATTCCTATTTTTTCAAGAATGCAGATGCTGATGAAATGATTTTTATTCATCAGGGATCAGGGCGTTTAATTTCAAGTTACGGAACGGTTGCCTTTGAGTATGGGGATTACTTAATTATTCCCAGAGGAACAGTATATCAGATGGAATTTGATACTACCGAAAACCGACATCTCATCGTTGAGTCTCATGGGCCTATTAGAACCCCTTCACGATATCGAAATAATATGGGCCAATATCTTGAACACTCTCCATTTTGTGAACGCGATTTTAAGTTGCCACAAAATCTAGAAACGCATGATGAAGAAGGGGAGTTTTTATTGCGTATCAAAAAGCGAGGTATGATTTATCCTTTTTTATATGCAAATCATCCTTTTGATGTTGTTGGGTGGGATGGTTATAATTATCCTTATGGTATTTCTATTTTTGACTTCGAGCCAATTACTGGAAGAATTCATATGCCTCCACCGATTCATCAGCAGTTTGAGGCTAAAGGATTTGTAATTTGTTCTTTTGTACCGCGGCTTTATGATTATCATCCGGATGCTATTCCTGCTCCTTACCACCATTCTAATATCGATTCTGATGAAATTTTGTATTATGTTGATGGTGATTTTATGAGTCGGAATAATATTCAAAAAGGACAATTGACCTTGCATCCTTCAGGTATACCTCATGGCCCACATCCAGGTGCTATTGAACGCAGTATCGGTAAAAAAGAGACCCAAGAATTAGCTGTAATGATTGATCCATTTAGCCCGGTTAGTATTACAAAAGATGCGATGCAAATCGAAGTTAAAGATTATTATAAATCTTGGTTAGAAGAACCCGCTTTTGTTTAATACAAAGGATTCAAGGTATAATATTATATTTAATTATAAGATAAATTGACTTTATGAAAGATCTCACTACTGTACAGAATTATAATTATGCTGGTGATAAAATATTTGCAAAAGCAAAAGATTTTCTGCCTATTAATGGGACCGATTTCGTAGAATTATACGTAGGGAATGCAAAGCAGGCTGCTCATTATTATAAAACTGCATTTGGTTTCCAATCATTGGCATATTCTGGATTAGAAACCGGGAATAAAGATCGAACATCTTATGTTTTGCAACAAGATAAAATAAGATTAGTATTAACAACACCGTTTAATCCGGATAGTGAAATTTCTCATCACATACGGATTCATGGGGATGGTGTAAAGTATATAGCACTCTGGGTTGATGATGCCAGAGTGGCTTATGAAGAAACAGTTTCCCGAGGTGCCAAATCATTCTTAGAGCCTTCTGTAGTTAAAGATGAATATGGAGAAATTGTTAAATCTGGAATTCATACCTACGGTGATACCATCCATCTTTTTATTGAACGAAAAAATTATAAAGGTCTATTTATGCCGGGCTATGTTTCCTGGAATTCTGAATATTGTCCGGATTCAATTGGTTTAAAGTATATTGATCATATGGTTGGAAATGTGGAACTTGGAGGTATGAATAAATGGGCCAAATTTTATGAAGATGTCATGGGTTTTGCAAATTTAGTAACATTTGATGATAAAGATATCTCTACACAGTATACGGCATTAATGAGTAAAGTGATGACGAATGGGAACGGCCGTATTAAGTTTCCAATTAATGAACCTGCTCACGGATTAAAAAAATCACAGATTGAAGAATATCTTGATTTTTATAAAGGTCCGGGATGTCAACATATCGCAGTTGCTACGGATGATATTGTTTTTACAGTAAGTGAAATGCGTAGACGAGGCGTAGAATTTTTATATGTACCTGGAAATTATTATGATACGGTTGGTGAACGTGTGGGTTTAATTGAAGAGGATATGGAGATATTGCATAAGCTTGGTATCATGGTGGATCGCGATGAAGATGGCTATTTATTGCAAATATTTACCCGACCCGTAGAGGATCGTCCTACTTTGTTTTTTGAAATCATACAACGGAAAGGAGCAAAATCATTTGGTAAAGGAAATTTTAAAGCCTTATTTGAAAGTATCGAAGAGGAACAAAGTCGTCGAGGAACATTATAATAGATATGCAAAGAATACGAATAACACGGAAGTTTGTTTTTGACATGGCGCATGCTTTACTTGGTTATGACGGACCCTGTAAAAACATTCACGGTCATACCTATAAATTAGCCGTTACCTTTAGAGGTTTGATTATGCATAATCATGGACATCCAAAGGATGGTATGGTATATGATTTTTCAAATATTAAAAAACTTATTGAAAAGAAAATTCTAGATCAATTTGATCATTGCTTGGTTTTATCGGATAAAGAAGATAAGGAAATTGTTCATAAAATCGGACAGCGGTATGAAAAATTAGTACTTTTAAATGACCAGCCAACCTGTGAAAATTTATTGATAGATTTTATGAAACTAATATGTAATGATATACCAGACGAACTTGAATTAGTTGCTATTAGACTAGATGAAACAACTAATTCATATGCGGAATGGAGGATAGAAGATCAAGCGTGAAAGCTTTAGGAAGCAGATATAGAAAATTATAAATTCTATAGCATCTAAATTTAAAACATCTGGAAAATTAAGATTGTTTTACCAATTGAATTTCGCAAACAATAGAAACTTCTTCACTAACCAGGATGCCACCTGTTTCTAATGGTGCATTCCAGTTGAGGCCCCAATCTTTCCGATTGATTTTACCGTGCACTGAAAACGCAGCCTTATGATTTCCCCAGGGGTCTTTTACAACACCTCCAAATTCAACTTGAAGTTTAATTCTTTTTGTAATGCCTTTAATCGTTAAATCACCATGCATTTCATAGCTTCCATCGTCATCTAAATTTTCAAATGTATTTGCAATAAAATTGATTTCTTTATAGTTTTCTACATCAAAGAAATCCGGACCCTTTAAATGTTCATCGCGTTTAAGATCTCCGGATTCAATGGTTGCTGGATTTAACCACAGATCAATTTCGGAAGTCATGAAGTCTTCACCTGTAGTATAAATGCTCGCTTCAACTTCTTTAAAATTACCGCGAATACTAGCAATCATTAAATGTTTTACTTTAAAGCCAAATTCACTATGTGCAAGGTCAATTCCCCATTTGGTTTTATTTGAATTGTCAGCGTTAGCCATGTTTGTTGGATTCATGAGATTATTGTGTATTTTACTTTGACAACATTTTGATCATTAGGATTTAAATGCTTTAAAGTTTGAATAAAATAAAAGGAAAGTATCCGTTGGTATAATAAAACGAATTAGCCCCGCCATATTAATGACAAAATTACTTTCAGTTAGTAATTTCAGAACTAAATATTGAGTTTTAATTAAATAATCCGTTTTCCTTGAATTATTCTAAGGATTATAGCAATTACCGCAATTACTAAAAGGATATGAATGATTCCTCCTGTTCCGTAACCCACAAATCCAATAAGCCAAGCAATGACCAGAATTACTGCAATGATATAAAGTAAATTTCCCATGATTTTGTTTTTTAATTGGTTTAAAATTAAACTTCTCAAAGATACTTAACATTAAGGGTGGTTTGATTTACATAAATTTATTAAATATTTACATATTTCTCACATTTGTGGTTAAATATCAAAGAACTTGCAAACGGAGAATTGTATAAATAATATAGTGCATTCTTATTTTCAAAATTAACCTTTGAAAATTTTTGAACAGTCATATGTAAAAAATGTAACTCTTTCTTTTAAGAATGTAACTGGATTAAATTTTATAGTCTCAATTTTGTGATGAAATCTAATCTTAAATTATTAATTATGAAAACTTTGGAAAACAAGATTTACGCAAGCATTTTTTTTGTGACTATGTTTGTATGCAGTTCATTTATTAGCGATGCTCAAAAAGCTGAATTCGGTTTGCGATTTATGCCAACATTTACATCTTTTGGCTTAAGATCATCTTCAGGAGGAACCGTTTCTGGTGAAGTAACATTAGGATATGGAATTGGTGCCTTATTGGGATTTAATTTTTCTGATAATGTAGGTGTTCAGGGAGAATTGATCTACAGTACTTTGAATCAAAAGTATAAAGAGCAAGATGTTGAGCAAAATATCAAATTGAAATATATTAATATTCCTTTGTTGCTTTCACTTAACACTGGTAAAACAAATGCTGTGAATTTAAACATTGTAGCGGGGCCACAAATCGGCATAAGCGTTGGAAGTAAATTACTTACTTCTGGAGGAAATGGGTCGTCACAAGCAGTTCTTTCTGTTAAAAAAGGAGATTTAGGTTTTGCTTATGGAGCAGGACTTGACTTTGGAATTACTGCAGATCAATTATTCCGACTTGGTTTAGGCTTCAGAGGTGTTCTGGGAATAATCGATATCAGTGATAATAGTGGTTCTACATCTACAAATTCATATTATATATTGGATCGTACACATTTAAAAACTTATTCAGGATATATTGGAGTATCCATTTTATTTTAAAAATCAATTGGTTTAATTGAAATAGCTTTACTAATAGAGCACGAAGCCCGTTACGAATCGTAATGGGCTTACGTGTTCTAGGTTGTCACCTTGTTTCATTTGGCACTAAATAAAAGATCTAAAGAATTGTTTATGACACTCAAGACAAATAATGAAATGGATTAATTTCTTTGGGAGGAGAAAAATCATTTAAATAAGTTGCATGAGATTGTAAAGAATACTTTGGAATCGGAAGAATTAATAATACAAAATTTATTGAACCCTCCTATTGAAACCTTGAGTCAGGGTCAATTGATTTCAGATAAAATAGCTCGGTTTGGAGGAAGTTGGCGTTTTATGATGCTTTTTGTTATTGTACTTTTTATCTGGATATTGTTCAATATATTTATTATTCATAAATTTAAGTTTGATCCCTATCCTTTTATTTTTATGAATTTAATTTTATCTTGTATAGCTGCTTTGCAAGCTCCTATTATAATGATGAGTCAAAATCGTCAGGAAGAAAAAGATCGCATGAGAAGTGAAAATGATTATTTGATAAATTTAAAAGCTGAAATGCAAATCAGAAGTCTTCATCAAAAAATGGACTTATTACTAGAAGACCAAATAAAAACCCTTTTTGATACTCAAGAAAAGCAGTTTGAATTGCTTAAGGAAATTAATCTTAGACTTGAACGCCATTTAAATAATCTTGTTTAAAATGCGAGTTGGTAATTTTCAAGTTTAAACTGCCTTTTCTTTGCCATAATGCAATTCAATGTTTCTGTTAGTTTATATTAATTTTCAGTGAAAAATGCAATTTATCGTTAATTAAATATAACTTTTATTTATTTTGTTGTTTAATCTTTGTATTTAATAGTATTTATTTAATTGTTCCAATGAGAAATATCAAGCTAGAAGAACTTGACGAATTACAAACTGAGATCATAGTCATTAGAAGATCAGTCGTGATGATTAGTGTCACTTTAATTGGAGTTTTGCTGCTGTTTTTAATATTAATTTCGCATATTTCAATCCAGAACTAAAGGAATTCAAGCTTTAGAATGTATTTATTTTTTTGTATTGAATCTTCTAATATTTTTATTGTTTTCAGGGTAATCAGAAGAATTTCTAAAAATATGAAGCTTTTCCATTAGTTTTATATATCGAGGATCAGTCATGGGCTCGTTTTTTATTCATATATTCCAAATTGTTAGGAATATATGTGATAAATGTAACTTATTGAAATTTAGATGTAAATATTTAGTGCTGATCTGATTGAACTTTGTACTTTCTTCACTATTATTTTTTCTTATTTGAAATTACATATTAAATATATGGTTAGTAACCGCTGCAAAATAGCAGTGAAGGAGGTATTGAATAAATTGAAACTTCATTTTATTGTTATAGATTTAGGGGAAGTTGAGATTATGGAGGACTTGTCGATTCAACAATGGGATACCTTAAAAGAGTTGCTTCATGGTTTTGGATTTGAATTGATGGATGATAAAAAAGGACTTTTGATTCAACGTATTAAAATTGCAATTGCTGAAATTTTAAACCTTGAAGGGGAGTTTAACAAGGCAGAATTTTCAACAATTTTAAGTCAAAAATTAAATTTAGATTACAATTACTTAGCCTCCTTGTTTTCAGAAATGCAAGGAATTACTATTTTGCAATATTTGCACATTCAAAAAATCGAATTAATTAAAGAGCTTATAATTTACGGAGAATTAAGTATTACGCAAATTGCATGGAAATTAAACTATAGCAGTGTAGCGCATTTGTCAAATCAATTTAAAAAAATTACAGGTCTTTCTCCTTCGCATTTTAAATTAGTGAAAGAAGAGCGGTATAAAGCTTCGCAGGAAATTATTTTAAAAGATATTTAATCTAAGATTTCAATAAATGCACTTAAAAATATGGATACAAAACAAAAGTCGATGTATGCTAGAAGTTTAATTGAAGCAAGTTTAGACCCATTAGTTACGATAAGTACTGAAGGCAAGATTACAGATATGAACGAGGCTTTAACCAGTATTACCGGTGTTTCAAGGGAGCAACTTAAAGGTACTGATTTTAAAGATTATTTTACAGATCCTAGTAAAGCTAGACAAGTCTACCAGGAGGTTTTTGCGAAAGGTTTTGTAACTAATTATCCACTCACTATTAAAGATCATCAACTTACTGAGGTTTTATTTAATGGCTCTGTTTATAAGGATGAATTAGGAAATGTTATGGGGGCTGTTGTTGTTGCTAGAGATATAACAGAGCACAAAAGGATTGAAAGAGAGCTTACAGAAGCAATGATCTTTGCGGAGCTCGCTACAGGTATTGCTGAAGAGGCAAAATTTAAGGCTGAACGAGCTACGCAAATTGCAGAAGATGCAGTCAAAGCAAAACAGCAATTCTTATCTAATATGAGTCATGAAATCAGGACTCCTATGAATGCTATCATCGGATTTACCAAGGTGATACTAAAAACTAATTTAACAGAAAAGCAAAGAGAGTATTTAACATCTATTAAAATAAGTGGAGATGCACTCATTGTGCTTATTAATGATATATTGGATTTGGCTAAGGTTGATTCAGGAAAAATGATTTTTGAAAAAACTTCTTTTAAATTGGCCATATCTATTTCTGCAATGCTCCATTTGTTTGAGACAAAAATTCATGAAAAGAATTTGAAGCTAATTGTAAATTATGATAAAAACATTCCGGAAGTATTAATGGGTGATCCCGTTCGATTGCATCAAATTATTTTAAATTTGGTGGGTAATGCTGTGAAGTTTACAGGCAAAGGAAGTATAACGGTAGGTGTACATATGTTGGAGGCTGATGATACTTCGGTCAGAATTATGTTTTCTGTAGAAGATACAGGTATTGGGATTGCCGAGAATAAAATTAATTTTATTTTTGAAAATTTTCAGCAGGCTGGTAGTGACACATCAAGACTTTATGGGGGTACAGGACTAGGTCTGGCTATTGTTAAACAATTAGTGGAGCATCAAGGGGGTGCCATTCAAGTTCAAAGTTCTGAGGGAAAGGGATCCCTCTTTAGTTTTGATTTAAGTTTTCAAAAGACAGATGGCTTGGCGGTTACAGAATTGGGAATTGAGGAATTGGATACAGGAATATATGCATTAAATGTCCTGGTTGTTGAAGATATTGCTTTGAACCAATTGCTGATGAAAACTTTATTGGATGATTTTGGTTTTACATGCGAAATAGCATCAAATGGTAAACAAGCGATAGAAAAATTGGCACAAAATGATAAATTCGGTGACCCAATGAAATTTGATATTATATTAATGGACCTTCAAATGCCAGAGATGAATGGGTTTGAAACTACTGAATATATTCGGAACGTACTAAGGTCAAATATTCCAATAATTGCACTTACTGCAGATGTGACTACAGCAGATTTGTCAAAATGTAAAGCAGTTGGGATGAATGACTATATTTCTAAACCAGTGGATGACCGCTTATTGTTTAGTAAAATGGTTACCATATTAAAAAGTCAGGAATATAACGTGGATACAGAATCGAAAATATTGGAAAATGGTATGGACAGAAAATTGAAATGCATAAACTTAGCTTATTTAATGAATAGGACAAAGTCAGATCCTAAATTAATGCAGGAAATGATATCATTGTATTTGATACAAACACCTCCGTTAATTCGGGAAATGAAAAAAAGTCTGCAAAATAGTGATTGGTCTGCTTTACATGCAGCTATTCACAAGATGATTCCTTCCTTTTCAATTGTAGGTATAAGTTCTGATTTTGAGAATATTGCAAAAAAAATACAAGATTTTGCCATTGCGCAACAATTTTCAGAAGAAATTCATGATATGGTCCAACAAATTGAAACTATTTGTTTGCAAGCTTGTATTGAATTAGAAGAAGAGATTAAAATATATAAATCGATAAAGTCATGAATAATCGCAAAGCAAAAGTATTTCTAGTAGATGACGATGCACTTTATTTGAAGACCTTGGAACTTCAATTTAAAGCGCTTGAAAACTTTGAAATACAAACTTTTATTACAGGGGAGCAATGCATTGAAAATTTGCATCTTCAACCCGATATTATTGTTTTGGATTATTGGCTTAATGGTATTGAAAAAAATGCGATGAATGGTCTAAATACTTTAGATATTATAAAACAAAGGAACGCAGATATAGCAGTTATTATGCTTTCTTCTCAAGATAGTATTGAAATAGCCATAAATTGTATGCATCATTTGGCTATGGATTATGTAGTCAAAAGTGAAACTGCTTTTTTAAGATTACAAAAGATATTCGATGGGATAATTCGGTTTAAAGTTATGGAGTCCGAATTAAACTGGTATATGGATCGAATGTAATTTTATTTCAAATGTCTATTTTCCTTATTTGAATTCTAGTATTTTATAAAAAGTCTGCATGGTCATTTCGAATTCATTAAGAAGACTGGGTTATACTTTATTTTATCATAGAAATCTCCATTCAATCTGTAAAAAATGTAACTAATACTATTTTTTGTATAACGTATCTGCATTCATTATGTGGATCTTTGCTTACTTTAAATTATTTAATTATTAAACTTAACAAAATGAAAAAAGTAAGAAATTATTTGTTGGCAGCTCTTCTGTTGATGTCTATGTTGCCAATGCAATTAAGCGCTAGTTCAGATTCTAATTTAAATTCAAGGACGAATTCAAAGCCTATAGAATCAACTGAATACAAATCGCTTTTACTTCGTGTAAATGAGATTAAAACATTGGATAGATCAAAACTTAACAATACAGAGAAAAAACAAGTTCGTAAAGAATTACAAGATATAAAGAATAAGTTGCAGCGATTTAGTGGAGTTTATCTTTCCGTAGGCGCAATAATTATTATCGTTTTAATTTTAATTTTATTGTTTTAATCCTATTGCATTATGGTGCGATTGTTATTATTATTTTTGAATATTTGAAATTATAAGTTGCAATTCAATGGGGAATTTACTTTACTTTATAGCAGTTATTTTAATACTTATTTGGCTTATTGGCTTTTTAGGTTATGGTACAGGGGGCCTTATTCACATTCTTTTAGTAATTGCAATTATTGTAATTCTATTAAGAATTATCCAGGGAAAGGAACCAGTTTAGAATTCTTCGTTTTATTGTATTCTTCTAATTGTTTGTCCCTGTATTGTTTAACCTAATAGTCCAATAACCATTGACTTATAAGTATGACTTTGGTTTTTGAGATTGCTTTTTAAATTTTTGGATTATTATTTACTTAAATTATTTATTTTAAAGTTAAGAATGAAATAAATTATATTATGCAAACAAGAACCATAGGAATAGTTTTCGTAGTACTTGGGGTTGTCATGATGATCTATACCCGTTTTCATTTTATGACCAGCAAAAAAATTGTGGATATTGGTCCCATAGAAATTACTAAAGAAGTTAATAATCCAGTACAATGGTCTCCTATTTTAGGTGCCTTGTTATTGGTCTCAGGAATTATATTGATCATCGTAAATAGATCTAAGAAAGTGTAACATATTACGACGTTTAAAACATAGAGTAATCTCCTATTTCTGAATTACAAAGTTTTTTGCAAGGATGGAATTGTAGCATTTGCGGATCAATAAAATTAAATATTTTTATATTACTAACCGTAAAATCTAATTAAATGAATAAATCAATTTTAACAGGAGTAACTTTTGCTTTTTTTTCATGTGCATTATTGACAAATTGTAATAGTCCGGCAGAAAAAGTGACGAATGCTCAGAATGAAGTGACACAAGCAAAGATTGACTTGGAAAAGGCAAATCAGGAGTATATCCAGGATATGCAAGACTTTAAAAGCGAAACGGCACAAAAAATTGCTGCCAATGAACAAAATATTTCAGAATTTAAATCAAGGATTGAGCATGAGAAGAAGGAAGCGAAAGCTGAGTATCAGAAAAGAATTGCAGAGCTAGAGCAAAAAAATTCTGATATTAAGAAGAAATTGGATGATTACAAGTTAGAAGGGAAGGATAATTGGGAAAAATTTAAGACAGAGTTTAAACAGGATATGGATGAACTTGGCAGTGCCTTCAAAGGATTTACGGAAGCTAAATCAAAATAAAATATTTGAGACTAGATTAATAGTTTAAAATTCGCCTTCCAGATTGCTTAATTTGGAAGGTTTTTTATTGAAATATATTTCTGTATCTTTGTTAAATTACTATGAGAAGACTTGAAAACAAAGTAGTTTTGATTACTGGTGGAGCATCTGGAATCGGGAAAGCATGTGCGCTTTCTGCAGTAAATGAAGGTGCTCAAGTTGCGCTACTTGATATTGAGAATGATCTTTTGAGTGAGACTATGGATGCCTTATTGAAAGTGAGTCCTACTGCAATTTTTATTCCATGTGATGTTTCTGTATTTGCGCAAGTGCAATTAGCAATGGATACAGTTATTCAATCCTTTGGCAGATTGGATGTGGCATTAAACAATGCAGGTATTGGTGGAAAATCTGCCGTTATAGGAGATATGAGTCTGGAAAACTGGCTAGAAGTAATGGGAGTAAATTTGAATGGTGTTTTTAATTGCATGAAATTTGAATTGCAGGAAATGCTTAAACAGCAGCATGGTGTTATTGTAAATATGTCGTCTATTCTTGGTAAAGTTGGCATCGCTGGTTCTGCTCATTATGTTGCTGCTAAACATGGAGTGATAGGATTAACGCAAACAGCTGCATTAGAATATTCAGCAAAAGGAATTAGAATCAATGCAATTTGTCCTGGTTTTATTGATACCCCATTATTGAAAAAAGTTGGAATCGATGATCGCCCGGAAGTTAAACAGCGTATTATTGGTTTACATCCTATGCAACGCTTAGGAAAATCTGAAGAAATTGCAAATGCATTTATCTTTCTTGCTTCAGATGAAAGTTCATTTATTACTGGAACTAGTTTGGAGATTGAAGGCGGTTATTTGGCACAATAAACATACAAGTTTAAGTATAAAATATTTTCTGCATTAAGTACTGTTGTGTTTACTATAAGTTCTAGTTGTGAAGCTATCCCTTTGCAATTTTGATGAGTTGATTAAATAAAGGCTATTCTATCTATTTGTTTAAATTATATTATAATAAATTAAATATGGAAACTATGTAATTCTTTCGGAGATTTATGTAATTTCTGTGATTTAAAAATTCTCATCTTTAGTAGTTGAAAATTGTTTCACCAATGCCCCGCCATCTGCGGGAATTAAATTTCAAACCATGAGAAGAGAGAATTTATTTAGTATTTTATTTGGGCTGCTTTTTATGATGCCGAATTTTGTATTCGGACAAATTCCGAACTTAGGAGAGGCCACAAGTTTTGCACTTTTTACGGCTGCAGGAGCTTTTAATAATTTAGGTAATACTTCCATTGTCGGCGATATTGGAACAGATGTAGGAGCATTTTCAGGATTTCCTCCTGGAATTTTAGTAGGTGAAATACATGTTGCGGATGCTACCTCTGCCCAAGCTGCAACGGACGTTGATGTTGCATATAGTTATTTAAGTAGTCTCACTTGTGGAATGGTCATCGGAACTACCTTAGGAAATAATCAAGTTTTAACACCTAATATTTATTGTTTAGGAGCCGCTTCCAGTTTAAATGGTGATTTAATTTTAGATGGCGAAGGGGATCCAAATGCTATATTTATTTTTAAAATAAATGGTGCATTATCTACGAGTACTTTTTCTAATGTAGTGCTCCTTAATTCGGCGTCATTATGTAATGTTTATTGGCAAGTTAATGGTGCATTTGCTTTAGGTGATGGTAGTGTTTTTAGAGGTACATTGCTCGTTAATGGCGCCATTAGTTTATTAGAAGGATCTTCTTTATTAGGTAGAGCTTTGTCGAGAGCAGGTGCAATTTCACTTCATAATAATGTTGTAACCATTGGAATGGAGCCATTAGCACCTACGATCACCGCAAATGGTAGTACTTTATTATGTGAAGGGCAGTCTGTCATTTTATCTGGAAACATATGTGGTACCTGGAGCACAGGAGCAACTACTCCAACCATATCAGTGAATACAAGCGGCAATTATTTTGTTACCGTTTCGAATGGTTGTGGAACCGATGAATCAAATCATATTATAGTAACTGTAAATCCATTTCCTTTAGCAATAGTAGGACCAAATTCAACAATTTGTAATTCAAATAGTAATGGCAATAGTGTTATGCTTGGGGTAGCCCCGATTTCAGGACATACCTATCTGTGGACTCCAGCAATTGGTTTGAGTTCATCAACCATTGCAAATCCGTTAGCAAATCCATTTGTAACAACCATATACACATTAACCGAAACAATTACAGCCACAGCTTGTCAAAATACACATTCAGTTACCGTTACCGTAATTCCATTTCCGAATTGTATTATATCTGGTAATTCAACAATTTGTCAAGGACAATCTTCTCAATTATGTGCAACTACAGGTTCTGCAAATTATTTGTGGAGTACCGGATCAAGCTCAAATTGTATTATAATAAATACTGCTGGCACCTATTCAATAACGGTAACAAATTTTAATGGATGTAGCAGTGTATGCAGTCGGACGGTGTCTTATTCCCCTTCTTGTTTAATTACTGGAAATGGTATAATTTGCCAAGGTTCATCTACTTTATTAAGTGTACCAACAGGTTCAGGGAATACCTACCTCTGGAGTACAGGATCTACAAATTCAAATATTATCGTATCACAAGGCGGCAACTATTCCGTTACCGTAACAAATGGAACGTGTTCAAATGTTTGTACTAAATTAGTGACTGTTAATGCACTGCCAGCTTGCACCATCACTGGAAATACAATACTTTGCGAAGGCCAAACTGTTCAATTATGTGCAAGCTCTGGAGCTGCTTCATATTCATGGAGCACAGGAGCTAAAACAAATTGCATAACAGTAAGTACCGGAGGTAAATTTTTTGTTACAGTAACTGCTGCGAATGGCTGTAAAAGCACGTGCAGTAAAACCATTATTTTAAAACCAAATCCGAACTGTGTTATCACAGGAAATCTACATCCATGGAAAGGAAAAAGTACCACACTGTGTGCAACACCGGGTTTGGTAGCATATAAGTGGAGTACGGGATCAACAATTTGCTGTATCACCGTAAATACTTCTGGTACCTATGTTGTGACCACTACAAATGCAAATGGATGCACCAGCACTTGTTCTGCAACTGTAAGTTACCTATCTAAAGGTTCAACATCCAGGTCTGAAATTGAAATGGATACGATCTCCCTTGAAAATGGAAATATCGACGTTCATGTTTATCCAAATCCATTTAGTACAACAGCCATAATGTTATTTCAAAATACACTAGCAAGTTCCAAAATAACGATTGCATTATACAATGTAAGCGGTAATAAAATAAGTACTTTGTTTGATGGGACGGTGCAAAAGGATGTGACGTATTCGGTAGATTTAAGTTCTGAAAAGTTAATGGACGGGATTTATTTCTATAGAATTATAAATGGTACACAAATCATAAATCGAAAATTAATATTAATAAAATAGAGTTTAAAATAGTTACAGCAACTTCCTTCACCAGTGAAGGAAGTTTTTCTTTATTTGAGGTAAAATTATGACGAATAGCAAATGTTGCCCGTTAAAGTTTGATATGCAAATATATTTTTCGCTACCAATTTGTAATTGCAATTTATGGAATAGCTTCGATCGGCTAAAGTTTGTAATTAAAGCTGATTTTACTCGGTACAGAAATTTAATATTTTTCCTATTAAAACTGTGTAAAAAACGGTTTATATTTCATGTTATTTATTGTAATCAATTGATTTTCTGAGAAATATAATTTTTATACCAATAATTTTAAATTATTTCACTAAATTATTGAACGCCTTATTTCGTTTCCTTGTTATATATTATTGATCATCTATAAAATTTTAAATCATGAGTGCAGGAAAATTAGTTTTAGGGGTTTTAGTTGGATTTGCTGCAGGTGCAGCATTAGGTATTTTATTTGCTCCAGAGAAAGGTTCGTCATTAAGACATAAATTATCTCAAAAACGAGATGATTATATTGATGAATTAGAGAATAAATTCAATGAATTTGTGGAGAATGTCACAAATAAAATTGAAAAAGTACAGGACGATTTAAATGATGCCGCCGAAAATGGTAAACATAAAGTAGATGATTTTTCTAAAAAATTTACTTCGACTAAAGTTTAATTCTATAATTTTCTTACTTTGATTATTATAACAAATGTTTCTGTTTATTAAGATAATTTAGGATTATATACCAATTTTATAATATTATTAAATTAAAAGTATAATGGAGACTCCTGCGAGTTTAATAGAAACCTTGATTGATAAAGTGGAAGCATATGGCAAAAGTACATACGAACTTTCAAAGCTTAGATCTGTAGAAAAAACAACAAAAGTAGCAACGGTTCTGATTTCAAAAATCAGTTTTCTGCTTATGACAAGTATGTTTGTCTTTGTCTTTAGTTTAGGCGTTGCTTATTACTTAGGGGAACTTCTCGGAAAATTGTATTATGGATTTTTTATTGTGGCAGGCTTTTATTTGCTGTTAGCAATTATATTTCATTTCTATCTTCATAAGTGGATTAGAAAACCAGTAAGTGAATTGATTATTGAACAAGCACTTTAAAATACAGATTATGCAAGCAATAAATACATTAGATGAATTAAGGGAGGCAATTCGTAAATTGGAACTGCAGCATGAAGAAGAAGGTAAGCAATTAAGAAATCACTTTCAATTAACATATGAAAGTGTCAAACCGATTAATTTAATAAAAAGTACATTTAAAGATATAGCTGATTCGAAAGAAATGAGAAGTGACCTTCTTAATTCTTCTATCGGACTTGCTACAGGATATATTTCTAAAATATTATTTCAAGGGTTATCACACAGTCCATTAAGAAAGTTAGCAGGGACTGCTTTAATGTTTGGTATTTCTAGTATTGTGTCCAAACATCCTGATAAAATTAAAGACTTAGGCAAAGGATTATTTAATATTATTCGAGAAAAATGGGCAGAGAAGAAGCCTTGATTTTAATGATATCTTCTATTAAAGAATTATATTTCTATCACGTGTGTATTATTTAATTAGATATTTCAATTCCAAGCTTGAAATATTTGTCTAGGCTCATTGTATTCCACAGGAACTCTATAGAAGTCAAATTATCTTGCTAGCAAATATTTTTATATTATTTCTTTTTTTGGAGTATTTTGAAAGAAAATCAATTCATAATTGTAGTGTAAATTATGTAATTATTTCATCGTTTTTTGTAATTTATTGTCTATAGTAATCATCAATTTTGTTGGACCTAAATGCAAGCTTATTTAGCTTGTTGCTGTGGGCATAATAGGAGCTAACAGGGAATTCCTTTTTCTTTCAAAGGAGATCCTTTAATCTACATGATTTTTTTAATTTTAAATAAAGAATTGAATGAAATATTTGTTTAATAGGCAGCGTTATTTAGTGAAACCTAAAGGGTCTAATTTGGTTTTAATATTAATTTTATTTTCTATTCTTGCGGCCTGTAGATTTAACCAAAAGGCTGAAGATACGAAGGTAATTGCTCAGGAACAGAATGAAGCAAATATTATTGTCAAAAGCAAGGAACTGGATGCATTATTTCTTGTAAATGCTGCTGAGATTAATTTAGAGGAAGCACTATTAGGTAGGTTAGCGCAAAAAACAAGTACTTTGAGTTTTGTAAAAAAAGCAGCAAATATAATAGAAGTTCATCATGAGAAATATATGGTATCTTTAATAGAAATTTCAAAAAGCATAGCAATATTAATTCCTACAAATCCTACTGATAAAGCGCTAATACAATATAATGATTTAGGAATTAAATCTGGACCAGATTTTAATAAATGGTATTGTGAAAGATTAGTAAGGAGTCATTTAGTTGCTGTTGATATTTTCAAAGAAGCTACTTACCAAAGTTTTGATTTAGATATTCAAGCCTGGGCAATTTCAACGCTTGTGGATTTACAAGCAGATTCGGTTTTGGCACTGGATTGTCAGAGGGAGTTTGAGGAAAATTTGTAATTTTTTATATTTCATTTTCTAACATAGAATTTCTATTAAGCGGATCGTATGAATAGATGGCTAACTTTTAAACGGAAGTTTAGAAAATTGTTTAAATGGTGGGTCCTCTTGATTATCTGCATTTTGATTGTTTTTCGAATTTTATTACCGTATATATTACTGCGTTATGTCAATAATTCATTGGCAGATATGAAAGGCTATAATGGACATGTAAAAGATATTGATGTAAGACTCATAAGAGGTGCTTACTCTATAAAAGATATTCATATATGGGAAACGGATAGTGAAACTAAAGGAAAGGATTCGCTTCCTTTTTTTAAAGCAGCTATAATGGATCTTTCATTGGAATGGAAATCTCTGTTTCACCGGAGACTAACTGGTGAAATTTTAATGAATAAACCAATTATTATATTTCGAAATCATAAGTCGAATGCTTCTACTTTAAAGGGAGATACTGCAACATTTCATAAATTAATTCGTCAATTAATTCCACTTACTATAAATACCTTAAAATTTGACGATGGTGAAATTCATTATGTCGACAATTATTCAAAACCAAAAGTGGACATAGAAATGAATCATATCAAATGTACAGCCACCAATTTAACAAATGTTTTAAACAGCGATGTTTTACTTCCTGCCAAAATTGTTGGCAGTGGAAATTCCTATGGAGGAACGTTTACAACTACCATTAATTTGGATCCAATAAATAAGCATCCTACGTTTGATTTGAATGCAGAACTGAAAAACTTAGAATTGTCTCGAATAAATACATTTCTGAAAGCATACGGTAATTTTGATGTTGCAAAAGGTTCCTTTAATGTATATGCTGAATTTGCTGGTAGGGATGGCAGATTTAAAGGTTATATTAAACCATTATTGAAAGATCTTGATGTGGTTCAATGGAATAAGGAGGAAGGTAATTTCTTTCAAATAGTCTGGGAAACTATTGTAGCCAGTTTAGCTTCTGTATTGACGAATCAAAGTAAGGAGCAATTTGCAACGAAAATAAATATGGAAGGTGATTTTAAAAATACAGAAGTTGGTATATGGACTGCATTGAAATATGTCATTGTTAATGCCTATATTGAAGCATTGAAACCTAATTTAGATCATACTATTAGTATTAAAAATGCTAGTTTTAAGTCGGATAAGAAGAATTTTATTGAATCTATATTCGGCAAGCGTAACAAAGAAAAAAAATCTAATTAAGCTTGAAATTAAGAGCGGCATAAAGTGTTCCTTTATAAAAGTTGTTTAACATTATTTGTTCCCACAGGATGTATAGAAGCCATATTGGAAAGAAAAACAATTTGTAAATCTTGGCAGGAATTGTCTTTTGGATTTAATTTAATCTGGGTAATGTTCGGGAATAAGCAATATGGTAGAATTTTTAAACCTCTAGAAAGCACTGATTATATAATATAGTATTTTTTGGGTATAAGCGATTGGTTTAAACCGGCAACAAGCATGAACATATGTGATAGATGTAATAAATTGATTACTTTATGTAAGTTTAATATCTAATTCTTTCGATATTTTTGTATGGATAAATAAATGCTTGGGGTTTACACTTTATTTTCCTTTAGCTTGCCTATGAATACCACTTTGAAATTTCCTTTTTACGCTAAATTTGCCTTTATTGTTATTGGCTTGACTGCAGTTGTTTGTACTATGTATTTCGGGCAACATATTATTGTTCCTTTAATTTATGCAACCATCATAGCAATTTTATTAAATCCTTTGGTTAATTTGTTGGTGCGCAAGAATATAAATCGCGTAGTTGCCATTTCATTTGTAGTTTTTTTAGCAATCTTAGTAGTATTAAGTATAGTTTATCTTATTTCTGCTCAAATTACTTTATTTAATGATTCCTACCCATTATTGAAGGAACGATTTAATGAAATTTGGCTTCGTTTTATGCACTGGATATCTGTGCATTTTAATATCAAACCTGCGAGCATTAATAAATGGATAAAAAATTCACAGGAGGAAGCGGTTAATAATTTGGGTGGTGCAATTGGTCAAACTATTTTTATGATTAATAGCGTACTTGTAATTGTTGTTTTGTTGCCTGTATATTTATTCATGATCTTGTTTTATAAAAATTTGCTTTTAGAATTTGTAAGGCAACTTTTTAATGCAGAGCATCATGAAGCTGTTTTTGGTGTTTTGACAAATTCAAAGAAAATCATTCAAGTGTATCTGATTGGGTTGCTTTTTGAAGCTGCCATTATAGCAACATTGAACTCCTTGGGTTTATTTTTATTAGGAATTGAGTATGCAATTATTTTAGGAATTACAGGTGCTTTATTGAATGTTATTCCTTACATAGGCGGTGTTGTTGCAATTGCATTGCCAATGATAATTGCTTTTGTGACAAAGGATTCCTATAGTTATTCTGTCCTCGTTTTAATAATATATGTAATTATACAATTTGTTGATAATCATTTTATAATTCCGCATATAGTGGCTGCAAAAGTTAAATTAAATGCTTTGGTGTCAGTAATAGTGGTTTTAATAGGTGGGGCACTTTGGGGAATTCCTGGAATGTTTCTTTCAATCCCTCTAACAGCTATTGTGAAAGTAATATTTGATAATGTGGGTCCATTTAAACCATGGGGATTTTTATTGGGTAATGTTGTGCCTACTTCAAAAATGAAACTTTCATATATTAAAAAAAGAGTAATAAAATCTTAGATATGCATTTTTTATATTTGAATTATGAATGTGTCCTAAATTATAAATTAGTGATAATCTATTTTCCTCAATTAAACCAAATTTAAGGTACATCATAATGGAAGTGAAATTATGAATAGAATTATTAAAATAACCCAGATAGCAAAAGAGCATACCTTGGCTTTGACGGAAAAAACAATAGTTAAGCATAAGGAAACAAATTCATATTTAGCAGATGTTGGAGATGTTTATTTATTTATGGCTATGATTATTAGAAACACAATTACGTCTCATTTTGAGTTTAAAGAATTTTTGTTTCAATGTTATAGAATTGGATATAAAACCTTGCCGCTTATTTCTATTACGGGCACTATCATGGGCTTAGTTTTAACCATTCAATCCCGACCTGTTTTGATCGATTTTGGTGCTGTTTCTTTGCTTCCGGGTATGGTGGCAGTTTCATTAATAAGAGAAATGGGTCCTGTCATTACAGCACTTATTTGTGCCGGTAAAATTGGCTCCGGAATAGGTGCGGAATTGGGTTCAATGAAAGTAACCGAACAAATTGATGCAATGGAAGTTTCTGCTGCAAATCCAATTCGTTTTTTAGTCGTTACCCGAGTATTAGCTACAACATTAATGATACCCCTATTAATACTTTATGCTGATGCACTTGGAATTATAGGTAGTTGGGCTGGAGCTAATATTAAGGGGGATGTTTCATTTATTTTGTTTTTTTCTCAGGCGTTTAGTCATGTTGAATTCATCGATTTTTTACCAGCAGTGGTTAAGTCCTTTTTATTTGGAGCTGTAATCGGAATTGTTGGTTGTTATAAAGGTTACAATGCTGGAAGGGGTACAGAAGATGTTGGTAAAGCCGCTAATTCTGCAGTTGTATTAGGATCCCTTTTAGTGATTATTATGGATATGATTGCTGTGCAAATAACAGATATGATAATATCATGAGTGGAATCTTAGCTTTAGAACCTAATCAGACTATTAACATTTCGAATGATCCTAAGTCTGTAATCGAAATAGTTAATTTAAAAAAATCATTTGGTAGTCAAGAAGTTATTAAAAATGTTTCTTTGAAACTTTTTAATGGTGAAAATTTGGTAGTACTTGGCAAGTCAGGAACTGGTAAGTCAGTTTTGATAAAATGTATTGTTGGATTATTAAATTTTGATTCCGGCAATATTTCAGTTTTTGGAAAAGACGTAAGTAAATTAAGTTTAGCTGAGTTGAATAAATTAAGAGAAGATATCGGTTTTTTGTTTCAGAGTGGTGCCCTGTATGATTCTATGACAGTAAAGCAAAATCTTGAATTTCCGTTGCGAAGAATCAAGAGAAATTTATCAGAGAAAGAAATTTCGATAAAAGTTGAAACTGTTTTAGAGAGTGTTGGATTATTAGATGCATTACATAAAAGACCTTCACAGCTTTCAGGTGGAATGAAAAAAAGAATTAGTTTGGCACGTACAATTATTGTAGACCCTAAAATTATACTTTATGATGAGCCCACCACAGGTTTAGATCCTGAAACAGCTTTTGAAATAAGTACTTTAATCAATAAAGTTAAAGATCAATATAAAACATCTTCAATCATTATAACACATGATATTAATTGTGCAAAATTGACAGCCAACAGAATCTTAATGATTAAAGATGGAGAAGTTTATAAAGAAGGACTTCTAAAGGAGTTTGAACAGTCGACCGATGAATCAATTCATTCGTTTTTTAGGTAACTGTAATTGTTTAATAAAATGAAATATGCAAATGGATACAAATACACAAAAGTTTAAAGTTCGACTTGGACTTTTCATTGTTGGTGGCTTAGGCCTTTTCGTTGTAGCGATTTTCTTGATTGGAAGGCAAAAAAATTTGTTTGACCCGGTATTTAAAATTACAACCAATTTTTATAATGTAAGTGGACTCTTGGTAGGTAACAATATTCGCTTTTCAGGTGTTAATGTTGGTACTGTTGGTAATATTGATATATTGAATGATTCTACGGTCAAAGTCGATATGTTAATAAAAAAAGATGTTCGAAGATTTATTAAAGAGGATAGTGAGGTAGCTATTGGTTCTGAAGGGTTAATTGGGGATCGACTATTGATTATTACACAAGGTAGTACCGAAGCGAGTGAAGTTTTGGAAGGGCAACACCTGCTTTCAAAAGAGCCAGTTGAAACAGATGCTATCATGTCAAGTCTTAAAATAACAGCTGAAAATGCTGAAGTTATATCGCAGGAACTTGCTGAAATCATGCTCAAAGTCAATACTGGAAATGGAACTTTGGGTCGTTTGATACAAGACTCTACGATTGCAGAGAATTTTAATCAAACAATTTTGAATCTCAAAAGAAGTTCTAAGGGATTGGATGAGAATATGGAAGCGGCCAAGCATAATTTTTTGTTAAAAGGTTATTTTAACAAAAAGGAAAAACTTGCGCTTAAGAAGAAGAAAGCGGCTATGGATGAGGCAAGGAAGCTAAAAAATAATTAATTCTCAAATCTTTGAGATAAGTAGTTATTTTTATATATTATTTGGATGATGGCAAAGTAATGTAGAATTTATGAAATTGAAATCAAAAGTGATTGGATCTGATTGTAAAATCTCCGTGAATGGTATAAGTATTTGTTATGATGACTTTGGAACGGGAAATATTCCAATTATTTTTATTCATGGCTTTCCATTTGACAAATCAACTTGGCGTAAACAAATGGATTATTTCAATGCTAACTATCGTGTGATTTCTTATGACATACGTGGTTTTGGTAAATCTACCAGCAATAAGGAAATTCATAGTATTGACCTATATGCTGACGATTTAATTGAATTTATGGATGTTTTAAAAATCGAGAAGGCCATAATATGTGGTTTGTCTATGGGAGGATATATCACGATGAATGCTGTTTGTCGCTTTCCAGGTAGATTTCAAGCAGTTATCCTTTGTGATACACAATGTATTGATGATACCCCGGAGATAAAACTTAAACGTAGCCAAACAATTTCTCAAATTAAAGCTGGTAAAGTCAAATTATTTGCTGATAATTTTGTGAATAGTATATTTAGCACACAAACTTTGGAATCCAAAACGGAACTCGTTGAAGAAATAAGAAGTCTTATTTATGGCACATCGGCAGCTGCCATTATAGGAGCTTTGAATGCAATTGCACAAAGAGAAGATGTATGCAATGAATTGAAGGCTTTAACCTTACCTGTTTTGATTTTATGTGGTGAAGAAGATTTATTAACTCCGCCATCTCAATCGGAAATTATGAATGCTATGATACTAAATTCAAAGTTGGAAATGATTGATCATGCTGGTCATTTATCAAATCTTGAAAAACCAAATGATTTTAATCTAAAAATAGCTAATTTTGTTCTTGGCTTAAAAGGTATGTAAGAAGTAGTTTTTAAATTGAATGTCTACTTTGCAATGTAGTTTATTTTGAGAACAGATATTTTTTATTTTATCAATTGGCAGATGAAATTTTGGATTCATATCGTGGTTGGTGTTTATCTACTTATACTCAATACAGAAGTATATGCTCAGCAAGTGCCTTCAAAAGAAGATTCATTAAAATTTTATAATAACTTAGAATCCTATTCTAAAAAACACAAATTTGCTAAATTATTTTATCATCTAGTTTTCAAATCTCCTGCACCAACATTAAAAAGAAATGATGTTAAAAAAATACCAGCGAAAATTAAAAAGCAGAAGTCCTATAAGTTTTTTGAAGGTAAAGTAATTCGGAAAATTAAAATTGAAACATTGGATCCATTTGAATATTCATTGTTGAATGTTTCAGAATTGCCACATTCATGGTTTGCTAAAGCTGGAAATAAAATTCACTTTAAATCACAGTATATTACGATTCGAAATTTACTTTTGATTCGCCAAAACCAACTTTTTGATTCCTTGCAAGTGAAGGAATCTGAACGGTTGATTCGGAGTCAAAATTTTGTTCAAGATGTTTTATTTTATGTGACAAGGACCTCAAATAAATCTGATTCTGTAGATATAGTAATTCGGGTTCTTGATAGTTGGAGTATTATACCAAAGGTTTCGATTTCTTCTAAGCGAATTGCAGTTGATTTAACTGATAAAAATATAATTGGATTGGGTCACACGTTTCAGAATGGGATTAGCTGGAACCACACAACAGGAAATAATGCTTTCAATACCAACTATACAATACCGAATATTTATAACACCTATATTAAGACGGTTTTGCATTATGGGGTGGATGAATATGAAAATTTTAGTAGAAGTTTAATTATCGAAAGGCCATTCTACTCGCCTTTAGCAAAATGGGCTGCCGGGTTTTTAATGTCTCAACAGTATCGGCGGGATTCTGTAATTTATCATGGTTTAGCTTATTTTCCATTTAATCTTAAATATAATACAGGAGATTTTTGGGCAGGAAAGGCCATTCAATTATTTAAGGGTAATTCAGAATCTGCTCGTACGCGTAATTTAATATTAGCATCTAGATATTATAGAGTTCGATATTTAAAGCAACCTGATTCCTTAATTGATACGTTCAGAATTCATACGGATGAGAATTTTTATATGGCTTCCATTGGAATATCATCCCGTAACTATATAAGAGATGAATATATTTTTAATTATGGTATAGCAGAGGATGTACCGGTAGGTAGTGTTTATAGTATTACTTCTGGATTCCAACAAAAGAATGATATAAATCGTTTTTATTTGGGTTTTCGATATTCTGTAGGAAATTATCATCCTTGGGGTTATTTTGGATATAATTTTGAATATGGCAGTTTTTTTAAAAAGAATCATGCTGAACAAGGTATGTTATCAGCAAGTTTTTATTATTTCACTAGATTATTTGAATTCGGTAATTGGAAATTACGTCAATTTGTTAAACCAGAAATTTTAATTGGGATTAATCGATTTGCTTATGAAAATTTGACATTGAATGAAGGAACAGGTTTAGATGGATTTAACAGTAGTAATTTGTTAGGAGCGAGTCGTTTTCTATGTACGTTTCAATCGCAATTCTATGCTCCTTGGAATTTCATAGGCTTTCATTTCGGACCTTATATTAATTTGTCATTGGGAATGCTTGGAACATCTGCAACAGGATTAAAAAAGAGCAATTTGTATTCTCAGTTAGGGCTTGGAGTTTTGATTAAAAATGAACATTTAGTATTTAGCACATTTCAATTATCGGTATCATTTTTTCCAGTAATACCAGGTCAAGGCCAGGATATTTTTAAAATAAATTCTATTCAAACGACTGATTTTGGATTTCGGGATTTTGTGATTGATAAGCCTTCTGGTTTATTATTCAAGTGATTTATCAACTTATTTATTAACAGGAAGTATTAATATATTATGGAATTAAGAAAAATGCACACAAATTTCTTTTATTTAATGAAAGCAAGTTTTCATGAATTTATAGAGGACGATGCAATTAAACTAAGTGCTTCATTGTCTTATTATACGATTTTTTCATTGCCACCGTTGTTAATTATCATCATTAGTTTATGTGGTATATTTTTTGGAGAAGAGGCTGTTCGTGGTGAATTATTCGGCCAAATTAATGGCTTAGTGGGTAATAATGTAGCGCTTCAAATTCAAGAAACAATTAAGAATGTAAAACTATCCAATGCAAATACATTTGCTACCACTGTTGGGGTGTTTATATTATTGGTAGGTGCTTCTGGTGTTTTTTCTGAGATACAGGATTCTTTAAATTATATCTGGGGCATCAAAGCAAAACCAAAACGGGCTTTTTTAAAATTTCTTAAAAATCGCTTGATGTCGTTTTCTATGATTGGATCCGTAGGTTTTTTACTTATGGTGGGTTTAATTGTGAATGCATTAATGGATATTATGAGTAAACGTTTAGCTAATTATTTTCCTAAGGATACTGTCTATTTATTTTATGGTATTAATATAATTATTGTATTTCTGATAATTACACTATTGTTTACTGTTATTTTTAAAGCTTTACCAGATGGCAAAATTGTTTTACGGGATTGTATTATTGGCGCATCTTTCACTGCATTTCTTTTTATGATTGGTAAATTTGCTATCGGGGCTTATCTTAGCAGTTCTGCGATTGCATCTGTTTATGGAGCAGCAGGTTCTGTAATTTTAATATTGGTTTGGGTTTACTATTCTGCAATAATTCTGTATTTTGGAGCTGAATTTACAAAGGTTTATGCGATCACACATGGACAGAAAATAGTGCCCTATAAGTATTCTGTTCAGATAATCAAAGGATCTTAATTAGGGGTGTTATTATTTTTCTTCGATTTTGCTAAGTTTGAATCGATCGATTTCAATTTAATAGTGTTATGTTTATAATTGGTGGTTTTGAATGGGGGTGTAAAAAGCCGATGTTTTGTTTAAAATAAGAAATAGAAAAAGCCACCTTTTCAGGCAGCTTTTAATATTAACAATAAAGCAATATGTTATCTTAATCTATATCCTAGTGAAAGTCCGAAACCAGTATTTTTTATAGCTGTTTTGTCATTCACGGATCCTTCATATTCTGGATTTATTTTTGTAAGTCCAAGTTGTGCATTTAACTGAAATGAAATTTTGTTACTAAATTCATAACCAATTAAGATATTTGCACCAAAGTCAAGGGGCCTTAAGTATGTTGTATTTATTGGGTCAGTTATATTTACTTTATTTTGAAACTTGATATCTCCATTTAAACTGGATAAGTTTCCATCATATTTTAAGCTACCATTAATTCCATATCCAACATAGGGTCCAAAGCCAAGTAATAAATGGCCCATTCCTAATGCAGGTTTATATAAGAAATTCAAGGGAAGCTCTAGGTACCCAATGCTAATGGTGCTTTTGATTGGTTGACCTAAAATTTCTTCATTGTTTTTAGCTCCTTTTGTGCTGTAAAGGAGACCAGTTTGAAAATAGAACTCTGGTGCAATTGGGATATCTAGTGTCAAACCTCCATGAAATCCGATTAATAAATCATTCTTAAGAGTGTTGTCAATTGCATTTTTGCCATTAATATTTTGAAAGTTTACACCAGCTCGAATTCCGAATCCAAATCCTGAATTTTCAGTTGTTGCTTGTGATTGAAGGCAAATTGTAGTTTTAAATATAATTAGTAATACGATTACAATATTTTTCATAGTTAGTATTTTATTTTATATTATTTTTATTTAATAAATTTAATTAATTATTACTAGAGGTGGTTGCTTCTTTTGCCGAGTCATTTTTCATTTTTTCATTTGCAGATACCAAAAACTCGACACGACGATTTTGAGCTTGTCCATTTTTTTCATTATTTGAATATTTTGGTTCGCTTTCTCCAAATCCTTTTATACTTAGTCGCGAGTTAGAAATATTTGTTGCAGCTAAATATTTTGAAACGGATTTGGCTCTGTTTTTTGATAATTTATTATTATATTTTTTGGTTCCGCTATTGTCAGTATGTCCTTGTATTTCAATATTTGTGTCAGGATATTTTTGGAGAATGGTAACTAGCTTAGAAAGGTTTGTGCGGGCATCAGAAGTTAGTTCGTATTTGTCAAAATCAAATAAAATTTGACTATTGAATTCAATTACAATCCCTTCACCGACACGATCTATTTTAGCATCTGGAATATCTTTTTTTAATTCTTCGGCTTGCTTATCCATTTTTCGTCCAATAACAGCACCCGTTACCCCGCCAACTGTGGCTCCTATAATGGCACCTAAAACGGTATTTCCAGCGGCTTTGCCAATTACGGCACCTGCTGCTGCGCCACCAGCCGTACCAACGGCTGCACCTTTCTGTGTTTTATTCCAGCTTGAACAACTGATCGTTAGAATGGAGAGTATAACAAAACTAATTTGTGAAATTTTCATTTGTATTTAATTTTACTTTATTATTTATAAAAAATATATTGTGCTTTTGTATTTCAGATGATTCCGTATTTTCTATATTCAAATCGCTTTATAGGCAATTGCTATTTTATAAAAGGCGTTTTCTAATATGTATAATTTAATTATTTTTTGCTTTATTTTTTAGCAGTTTTATAGTACTTCATAGCTTGTGGCATATTGGCTTTCAATTTTTCTATTCTAGTTTTGTCTGATGGGTGACTACTTAAAAATTCAGGTGGTTTTGATGAACCCGTGGAAGCCATTCTTTGCCAAAATGGGATCGCTTCATTTGGGTCATATCCAGCCATTGCAGCAAAGTAAAGTCCATATTGGTCTGCCTCATTTTCTTCTTTTCTGGAAAACGGTAAAATGGCTCCAACAGTACTTCCTATTCCATAAGCAGCTAGATATAAATTTTGTGTTTCCACTGGTTTGCTTGATAATGCGACTTGCAATGCTGTGCCACCTAATTGTTGTAATAATCCTTGACTCATGCGTTCACTTCCATGCTGTGCTACGGCATGTGCAATTTCATGACCCAGCACAATGGCTAATGCATTTTCATTTTTAGTTATTGGCAAAAGACCCGTGTATACAACTACTTTGCCACCTGGCATGCACCATGCGTTAACATCATTATTTTCAACCAAATTAAATTCCCATTTATAACCTTCCAAAATGGATGTTTGACCTTTGCTGTCATAATAGGTTTTTATTCCGTTGGCAATTTTAGTTCCAACACGTTTTACCATTTCGGCATTTTTATTTGAACTCGTACTGAGCACCTTGTTTGTACTTAAAAAGTTTGTATATTCCTTTAGAGCCATTACCTGCAATTCAGATTCCGATACAAGATTTAATTGTTTTCGTCCTGTTACAAGATTTTTTGTGCAGCTAAATGCAACGAGAAGAAGCATGAAGAAGCATATGGGTTTCTTTATTTTAAAGTAATTATTTAGTAAATGATTATTAAAATTCATTTTGAGACATTTTCTTGTTTGAACAAAATTTTAACACCTGCAAATTTCAGGACTAGAATCATTAAGCAGTTGTAATATTTTAATTATTTGTTGTATGATTTCCATGTTTAGAGGTTTTGATTAGTACTTGGCTATTGTTTTTTTTTGATTTATCTTAATAAATCCACGGGATTCATTATTTTATAAATTTTAATATGAAATTTTTAGTTATTGGAATTTTATTGATTTATAAATTTTGAAATTGTAGATATAATTTTAGAAACATCTTTTTCATATAATTATTTATATGTGAATTATGTAACATCCAATTGTATTCTTGTAACGACAAACATTTTCTGGTTCTCAACTTTGTGTTGTGAAAATATTTTCACGAAGTCTCCGCCAAGTTGCGGATGTTAAAATCAATATTATGAATATAAAAACCCTATTGTTAAACATTGCAATAGTTGGCGTGGCTTTAATAGATGGATGCAAAAAAGATGATTTTACAGAAATCGTTGGTTTGTGTCCAATTGTAATTTCTACAAATCCAACAGACGGGGCAACTGGAGTGCCATTGAATCAAATTATTACCGTAACATTTAATAAGGAGATGAATCCAGCAACTATTGACTTGAATTCATTAACGATTATTGGAATATCTCCTGTAGGCGGGACGATTTCATATAGTGGACTGACTGCAACTTTTACACCGGGTAGTCTGCTTCAAGAAAATACAACCTATACAGGTCGTGTAACACGGGCAGTTAAAGACACTGTCGGAAATGCTTTACAAGTGGATTATGTTTGGACGTTTACCACAGGTATAACGATGGCACCCTTAGTAATTATTACAGATCCATTTGGTGGTGAAACAGGGGTCGTATTGGATAAAGTAATTTCGGCAACATTTAGCATGCCGATGGATCCTTTGACCATCAGTGAAATTTGTTTTTTAATTAAAAATGGTAGCATTGCAGTTGAAGGTACAGTGAGTTACTCAGGGAATAAAGCAACATTTATCCCGACATTTTCATTAGATGCAAATACAGTTTATACAGGTATTCTTACAACAAGAATAAAAAATACTACTGGAACTTCGCTTGCTAGCGACTATATCTGGAATTTTACAACCTTGGCATTAACTCCACCAACGGTGATTTCAACAGATCCATTTAACAATGAAACAAATGTAGCATTATCTAAGAAAATTTCTGCAACCTTTAGTGTTTCAATGAATCCAACTTCGATAACTAATTCGAATTTTACTATTAAGCAGGGTGCTGTTGCGATTCCAGGAGTGGTTAGTTATTCTGGCCTTACCGCAGTTTTTACACCAACGAATCCTTTACTTTCAAATACTACGTATACCGCTACTATTAGCGGTGCAGTAAAGAATTTGGTCGGTACTCTTATGGGAAATGATTATACATGGATTTTTAGTACAGGTACCATCGTTGTACCTACTGTTATATCAACAGATCCATCGAATAATGCAACCGGTGTTTTACTTGATAAAATAATCACTGCAACTTTTAGTACGCAAATGAATCCATTGACAATAAATACATCTAGTTTTATTATTAAAGAGGGTTCCAACATAGTTCAAGGTAGTGTTTCTTACCTTGGTACGAAGGCAACATTTATTCCCATAAATTCGCTTAAGCCCAATACTATTTATACTGGAACGATTACTACAAGTGTCAAAAATTTAGCAGGTACATCCATTGCGAATAATTATATTTGGACATTCACAACAGTAAATAATATTCCACCTACAGTTATTTCTACGGATCCTTCAAATAACGCAACCGAAGTTGCACTATCTAAGATTATAACAGCAAAATTTAGTGTGGCAATGGATCCTACATCTATAAATGCAAGTACTTTCATTTTAAGACAAGGCACTAGTGTTATAAATGGTACCATCCTCTATTCTGGTACAACAGCAACTTTTATTCCTTCTGCCAATTTAAAACCAAATACACTCTATACAGCTACCATTACAACTGGTGTTAAGAATGTTTTTGGAATTGCAATGGCAGCTAATTATATCTGGACATTCACAACGGTAACGGTTCCTGCACCCACAGTAATATCTACCGATCCTTTAAATAACGCTACTTCTGTTGTCCTAAATAAAATAATTAAAGCCAATTTTAGCACACAAATGGATGCTTCTACAATTAATACGAATAGTTTTACTTTGAAAGAAGGAATTAACGTAATAACAGGTATTGTTTCTTACAATGGTATTACAGCAAGTTTTTCTCCATCTGCAGCACTTAAATCTAACACGATTTATACGGCTACCATTACAACTTTAGCAAAGAATGTTGCGGGTGTTGCACTTGCTGCTAATTATGTATGGACGTTTACTACATTAACGGTTTCTCCACCAACGGTCATCGTTACCGATCCTTTAAATAACGCTACAGGAGTGCCGTTAAATAAAATTATTTCAGCTGGCTTTAGTACCCAAATGGATCCATTGACAATTACAAATACTACATTTACAATTAAACATAATGGAATATCAGTTCTTGGAGTTGTTACCTATGCAGGCACTACAGCTACGTTTACCCCAAGTATTCCTTTAATTGCAAATACAATTTATTCAGGGACTATAACTACTGGAGTAAAAAACACCTCTGGTATTTCACTCGAGAATGATTACATATGGTCATTTACTACCTTAATGTTGGCACCTCCAATGGTGACATCAACGATTCCATTGAATAATGAAATTTCAGTTGTTTATGATCAGACATTAGAAGCAAATTTTAATATGCCTATGGACCCATTAACTATTAATGGAACTAGTTTTTTATTATCATATGGAAATATTCCGGTTTCAGGAACAATATCATATTCTGGTTTGAAAGCTTCATTTAATCCAACGAATAATCTAATCCCTAATACACTTTATAAAGCGACTATAACAACCGCTGTGAAAAATCTTGCAGGCGTAGCTTTGGTGAATGATTATGTATGGACATTTACGACAAAAACATCAGGTGGTGCTCCTTTCGTTGATCTTAAATCGGTTGCACGATTTGGAATAATTGCAGGAGTCGGAGTAAGTAATAATGCAGGATTTAGTGAAATCCATGATATGGATATAGGCATTAGTCCAGGGGTGAGATCGTCAGTTACAGGGTTTCCTCCAGGCATTGTTGTGAATGGTGCGATTTATGCTTCAGATGATGTATCACCACCAGGAGTTGCAGCCATGTTGATTCAAGCAAAAAATGATTTAACAGCTGCGTATAATTTTGCAAAAGGCGCTTCAATTCCAGCACCCAATGTTGTTTCTGGTGATCAAGGTGGAAAAACATTAGCTCCGGGTATTTATAAATCAAATTCATCCTTATTAATAGCTAATGGAGATTTAACATTGGATGCTCAAGGTGATCCAAATGCTGTTTGGATATTCCAGGTTGCATCGAGCTTTACAACGATTGGTGGAGCAGGTGGCAATATCATACTTAGTGGAGGTGCACAACCTAATAATGTTTTCTGGCAAGTTGGAAGTTCTGCTACCATAGGTGACTTTACTTCTTTTCAAGGAAATATTTTAGCATTAACTTCTGTAACAATGAATTCAGGTGCAACAGCTGAGGGGAGAATGCTTTGCATTAATGGAGCCATTGTATTGACTAGTACAAACATTATCAACAAACCTTAAAAATTAAATTTATGAAATCTAAAATATATTTTTCAAAAAATGTTCATCTCATTGGAACACTTAAACACAGAGTACTAAATTCTGTATTCTTACTATTTATTTTAATTGCCGGCATTTCAGTTTCGTCGGTTGCACAAGAAGCTCAATATACCAGACCATCTTGGTGGTTTGGAGCTGCGGCAGGTGCAAATTTTAATTTTTACCAAGGTTCAACGCAAAAATTGAATGCTGATTTTTCAGCACCGGTTGCATTTCATGAAGGAAACAGTGTGAGTCTTTTTGCAGCACCAACAATTGAATTCTATATGCCAGGTTCTGGTTTAGGTTTTATGTTGCAAGCTGGGTATGATAGTCGAAAAGGTTCATTTACCCAAGTGATAACACCCTGTAATTGTCCTGCTGATTTATCAACAGACCTTAGTTATCTTTCTATAGAACCAAGCATTAGATGGGCTCCATTTAAATCAAATTTTTATTTGTTCGGAGGTCCTCGTTTTGCATTTAATATTGCGAAGTCATTTAATTATTCATTGGGTATTAATCCGGATTATCCTGAACAAGAGCCAACTCCTGATGTAAATGGTGATTTAAGTGATATCAACAAAACAATTATCTCGATGCAAATAGGAGCTGGTTATGATATTCATTTGTCATCACTAAGAAATCGTACGCAATTTGTGCTATCTCCATTTGTTTCGTATCAACCATATTTTGGACAAGATCCGCGTTCAACTGAAACCTGGAATATAAATACACTTAGAGTAGGTGCTGCAATTAAATTTGGTTTAGGAAAATTGATTCCTGCTCCAGCAGAAGTATTGATTCAAGATTCTGAAGTTCGTTTTTATGTAAAAGCCCCTAAAAACATTCCTGTGAATCGTACCGTTCGAGAAATCTTTCCATTAAGAAATTATGTATTTTTTGATACGGGTTCCACGACAATTTCAAATCGATATGAATTATTATCGAAAGAACAAGTGAAAGCTTTTAAAATTGATAATCTGGAATTATTTGCACCTAAAAATTTATCAGGTAGATCCAAAAGACAAATGATTGTTTATTATAATATTCTAAATATACTGGGTGATCGTATGGATAAAAATCCTACAGCTACCATTAGCTTAGTTGGCTCATCAGAGAAAGGTCCAAAGGATGGTCAATTGATGGCTGCTGCAATTGAAAATTATTTGGTTGATGTATTTGGTATTAATACAATGCGGATCAATACAATTGGTCAGGATAAGCCAAATATTCCATCTGAAAAGCCAGGTGCAACGTTAGATTTGGAGTTATTGCGTGAAGGTGATAATCGAGTTTCAATTGAAAGTAATTCAACAGAGCTTTTAATGGAGTTTCAAAATGGGCCAAAGGCTGCATTAAAACCAATAGAAATAATTTTAACCCAGGAAGCACCTCTAGACAGCTATGTTTCATTTAATGTGGATGGAGGGAATAATGCATTTTCTTCGTGGAGTTTAGAAATTACTGATGAAAAATCTGTTAAGCAAAGTTATGGACCTTATTATCAGGAACATATAAGCATTCCAGGTAACTCAATTTTAGGCAATAAACCGGAAGGTGATTATAAGGTAAAAATGATTGGGATAACGAAAAGTGGCAAAACAGTGCAGAAGGAAACCATGGTACATATGGAGCTTTGGACACCTCCAAAAAGTGCAGAAGGATTGCGATATAGTATATTATATGAATTTGATGATTCTAAAGCTATTGATATATATGAAAAGTATCTAACGGAAGTCGTTGTACCTAAAATACCAGTAGATGCGACCGTTCTAATACATGGTTATACAGATATTATTGGAGAGGAGTTTCACAATTTGAATTTATCCTTAGCGAGAGCTAACGATGTTTTAAAAATATTGGAAAATGGTTTATTAAAGGTTAATAGAAAGGATGTCCAATTTGAAATTTATGGTTTTGGTGAGGACCAAAATTTATCACCATTTGAAAATAACTATCCGGAAGAACGCTTTTATAATCGGACAGTGATTATTGATATTATTGCAAAAAATAGTCAATAATTCAAATTTTGTTTTGAAGTATTTTTTATTATATTAGCTTGCCTATTTTAATAGGTAAGCTTTTTTATTAAATGATTTTTTAAAATAGTATATTTAATCTTACGTCCTGATACGCAGTAGCTTCCTTCGTTTTTACTCAAAATGATATTTATTCGTATATAGGAAGTGCATTCAGGAAGCTATAATTAAGATTTTAGAGGTTATTTTCCATTTGATATTTTATTCTATGGATTGGGTTCACTGACTACCGAATGTGTGATTAATGTAAATTATATATTTGTTTATGCAACTTGAATGGATTCTAAAAATTTACCTTTGGATGTGAAAATTCTTTCACAAATGATCCGCCATTTGCGGTTACCGAGTTTCTCGGATAAATCTAAGAATTATGGATAAAATTGAATTAAAAGGTAAATGGAATGAACAAAAAGGTAAATTGAAACAAAAATTTGCCATTTTGACTGATAATGACCTGATGTTTGAAGAAGGAAATAGAGATGAGATGTTAGGGAAAATTCAATTAAAGCTGGGTAAAACAAAAGAGGAATTGCTTTCAATTTTGGCAGCGCTTTAATACAACTTTAGGAATGGAATACTGTTTATAATATTAATATACAGTATTCCGGTCCTTTTTAAAGATGCGATAGAATCTAATATTTTATCAAAATTTTAGTAAATTTAATATTTATATTTTCAATTTTGGTAATTATGAATAGTATAGAGCTCGAAAAAGCTAAAGCTTTTATAACTGTAGAAATCATTGAGTATGTACCAAATTCTGTGGTTATTAAAACAATTTTAAAAAAGTCTACAGGAAATATTAGTGTCATGTCTGTTGATAATGGAGAAGGTTTAACTGAAAAATCATCCCCATTTGACACTTTTGTTCAAATTATTGAAGGGAAAGCTGAAATTGTTATAAGTGGTGAATCTAAATTTTTAGAAACAGGTCAATCAATTGTGATTCCTGCGCATACTGCAAATTTTGTAAAACCAAATGTTCGATTTAAAATGATTCAAACAGTCATAAAAAGTGGTTATGAATAGGCTTCTTTTTGAATGCGTTTTAATAATTAAATTGATTTTGTAAATTATCTTAAAATATTTATTTTATGAGTAAAGATAAAGGAACTAAGAATTTAAAAAAAGCACCAGCTGATAGATCATCCGGGAAAAGTAAAGTTGTTTCGGATTATAAATCAGAAAGTAAGGGAGGGCATGGTAAGTCGCCTGTAATTGATTCATTTATTGCTAAGAATGATCAAAAATCCGGGGGCAAGAAGTCTTAATTAGACTTGTTAATTGCTTGGTCTCTTTTGTTAAACGTACTTCTTGATACTATTGAAGACGTGTTGCTTGCATTGGTTTGGAAATCAAATTTAATCCAATTGTGCATTGCTATTTTTTCTTGTTTTAAATTTTTATAAAGTATATTTTAGTAAAGTGTATAAAATTTTTGTATTGTAGAAAGATGCAATTTTATTTCTTAATTTTTGATTTAAGTAAAATGAAGCTATGGTAAATGTAACTAAGCACGGAGTAATTCTAAATAAAACAGATTCTGGCTTTGAAAACGAAGGAGTATTAAATCCTGCCGCTATAAGAGTAGGAAATAAAGTCCATCTGTATTATAGGGCAGTTAGTAAAGGGAATTATTCAAGTATTGGTTATTGTTTATTGAACGGACCTTTGCTTGTTGAAGAAAGATTGGATATGCCACTTCTGTTTCCACAATTTGAGTTTGAATCTCATGGAGTAGAAGATCCAAGAATTTCAAAAATCAATGGACAATATTATCTCTGTTATACTGCTTATGATGGAGTTAATGCTTTGGGTGCCGTGGCTTTTTCAAAAGATTTAAAACAGTTTGAAAAACAAGGATTAATGGTTCCGCAACTTACCTATGATGAATTTAAACATTTGGCAACTTGTAAAGGAACCATAAATGAAAAATATAATCGGTATAATAATAGAGATCATTTACTTACTAAGCCAGGCAAGAAGATCTTGCTCTGGGATAAAAATGTGATGTTTTTTCCAAAACGAATTAATGGTTTGTTATATTTTTTGCATCGCGTTAGACCAGATATTCAGATTGCATCTATTAATGATTTGCAGGATTTGACGAAGGATTATTGGGAAAATTATTTTATGAATCTTGGAGACCATATTTTGCTCAGTCCAAAGTATGATCATGAAGTAAGTTATATTGGTGGTGGATGTCCTCCAATTGAAACAAAAGATGGATGGTTAGTAATTTATCATGGCGTTCATGATACCAATAAAGGTTATGTTTATTCAGCATGCGCTGCTTTATTGGATTTAAAAAATCCTACTATTGAAATTGCAAGATTGCCTTATCCATTGTTTAAACCAGAGCTTGAATGGGAGCTAAAAGGTGAAGTTAATAATGTCTGCTTTCCAACTGGCTCAGTTGTTTTTGATGATTTATTATATATTTATTATGGAGCAGCAGATGAGCGGATAGCTTGTGCTTCCGTAAACTTGACGGAACTCATTTCAGAATTATTACTTAATGTAAAGACACATGAAGAGTGAATTAGTATTAAGTCACGTAGGTGATTACTCCATGCCACCCATAATTAAACGAGTTTCTGTTGATGAAAAGAAAACTGAATTTCAAAGTGAGAATCTTCCGGAAATATTATTTTTAACATCTTACCCTCCACGTGAATGTGGAATTGCAACGTACTCTCAAGATTTATTAAGGGCTCTTAATAATAAATTTAGCAATTCCTTTAAATTGAAAGTTTGCGCATTAGAATCGGGTGCAAAAAATTATACGTATCCAGAAGAGGTGTTTTATACTCTGGATACTGAGAATTCTTATAATTATTTAGAGTTGGCTTTAAATATTAATGAAACAGAAAAAATTAAACTGGTTTTAATTCAACATGAATTTGGTTTTTTTACGAATAAGAGGGAATCTTATTTTCTGCAATTTTTATATAGTTTGAGTAAACCAGTTATTATTGTTTTTCATACTGTATTACCAAAACCAAATCCAGAATTGTGTTTAAACGTTCAGCGAATTTGTGCAGCATGTGAGTCCGTAATTGTGATGACTAAAAATTCTTCAGTTGTTCTAATTGAAGACTATGGTGTGGTAGATTCAAAAATTAATGTAATAGCACATGGGACCCACCTGGTGCCTCATTTAAGTAAGGAATCACTAAAAGAAAAATATGATTTAAAAGGAAGAAAGGTGCTGTCTACATTTGGTTTATTAAGTTCAGGAAAAGGAATTGAAACAACCCTATGCGCTTTGCCTGAAATAATAGAGGAAATACCTGAAGCTATTTTTCTAATTATTGGTAAGACACATCCTGGCGTAGTACAACGAGAAGGAGAGATCTATCGGAATAATTTACAGATGAAAGTAGCGGAGTTGAAATTAGCCGATCATGTTAAATTTATTAATAATTATCTTCCTTTAGAAGATTTGTTGGAGTATTTACAACTTACGGATATTTATCTTTTTACTTCAAATGATCCAAATCAAGCTGTTAGTGGTACGTTTTCTTATGCCATGAGTTGCGCTTGTCCTATTGTTTCAACACCGATTCCACATGCTAAGGAAGTCCTCCGTGATGATACTGGGATAATTATTGACTTTCAGGACGCCAAACAATTAGCAGAAGGAGTTAATTTATTAATGAAAGATGAGCCAAAGAGAAAAGCATTTAGTTCAAATACGCTGCAAAGAATTGTACCAACATCCTGGGAAAATTCTGCAATAACCCATGCTATATTACTTCAAAAAGTGGCAGGGGCAATTCAAATGAATTCTAAGGTAGATCCAGGAGTAACAAAAGTGGAGGATTCAAAAAATCAATTTAAATATATTATAGAATTGCAATATCGTTTACCGGAAGTTTCTCTTGATTTTGTAAAAAAGTTAACGACTGAATTTGGAATGATTCAATTTTCGAAAATCAATAAACCAGATATTGAGTCCGGCTATACTTTGGATGATAATGCCAGGGCATTGGTTGCAGTTTGCATGCATTATGAATTGACTGGTGATTTAAAAGATTTGAACTTGTTAAGAATTTACTTCAATTTTATTAAGTTCTGTTTTCAAAAAGACGGTAATTTTTTAAATTATGTTGATAAATACCAAAATTTTACGACGCAAAACCAGGAAACAAATCTTGCGGATTCAATGGGAAGAGCCATTTGGTCACTTGGTTACTTAATATCGAAGAAAAAACTAATTCCAGTCGAGTTGATTATAGAAGCACAAGTTATTTTGGATTCTGTTCTCATTCATATGGAAAATTTGCATTCTACACGTGCAATGGCATTTAGTATAAAAGGTTTATATTATAGTAATTTGGAACTAAGATCGAGTAGGGTATCGAGGCTTATTAAATTATTAGCTGACCGTTTAGTGCAAATGTATAAACATGAAGCAGAACATCATTGGCAATGGTTTGAAAGCTATATGACATATGCAAATAGTGTTTTACCTGAAGCCATGTTGTGTGCTTGGTTGGAAACCGCTGAACCTGTGTATAAAGAAATTGCGAAGAGCTCTTTTGACTTTTTGTTATCACTCACTTTTAATGGGAATAAAATAAAAGTAATTTCAAATTCAAGTTGGCTACATAAAGGCATAGAACCAGCACTTCATGGAGAGCAACCTATAGATGTGGCATATACAATTCTTGCTTTGGATAAATTTTATTCGGAATATAAAGACCCTAAGTATTTAGATAAATTAAAAATAGCATTCAATTGGTTTCTTGGAAACAATCACTTGCATCAAATCATTTACAATCCATGTACGGGTGGTTGTTTTGACGGCCTTGAAGAAAATCATGTAAATTTAAATCAGGGTGCAGAATCTACAGTAAGTTACTTAATGGCAAGACTAACAATTGAAAAATACTCGAAAGATCTATATGAGTAGGTAGCAGATTATTGTTTTCGGCAATTAAAATTAATAATATACCTCAAGTGGAACTCCTTATATTTCTTTAGCAAAAATGGTTTTGCTTTAAAGCAAATTAGGTGATTATTTACAAACTAATATCTGATAGGTAATCCTTTTCTGATTATTTTTATTATGTCCTCTCTGGATTTGTTTAATCGAAGCTCCATTCGGCTAATGAGTTCATCTTCTTTACCTGGTTCGAATTTCAAATCTGCTGTAGTTAACTGAGAATAATATTTTTTTAATTGTTTTGACTGGATGTCCCAATTTCCAATTATTTTGAAGGGTGCAGCAGTTTGGTCTTTTTTTTCCATAGCAATTAGCTTTTATTGAAAGATTTCAATGCAAATATTAAATGAAAACATCCATGTTATTTGCAAATTTAGCAATTAAATTTACATAATTTACTTATTTAGTAGTTAATATAGGATAAAAACCCGATTAAGATGTGTGAATTTCAATTTCAGAGTTTATTTTATAGGATTTGAAATACATTGAATAATTGTTAAAAAACAGAATTGTATCAATCATGTTATTTGTTTTGTAAGTTTTTATCTTAAGCATATAGCATAATTTGCGAATGTATTTTAATCTAAACGCACTAAAGTTCGTTGGTTTTAGTAAACCACTTTAGAACCAATAAATGGATGATAATATTTACTAATTTTGAATTTACTATAATATCAATGCATTTGTGCATTGTGATTTATATGCTTTCAAGATTTCCTTTTCTCTTCTGTTTGAGTTGTTTGTAAAAAGAGGGTGAAAGGCCTGTGATTTTTTTAAATTGATTGGACAAATGGGCAACACTGCTATAATTCAATTTATAAGAAATTTCAGTCAAATTTAATTCGTCATAAAGTAGTAACTCCTTTACTTTTTCAATTTTATTTATAATGATGAATTGCTGAATTGTGATCCCTTTGACTTCAGAAAATATATTTGACAAATAGTTATAATCGTATTTTAATTTCTCACTTATATAATCTGAATAGTTGACTTGAGGTAATTCATCTGAGTAGTGGATCATTTCAGTTATTACATTCTTAATTTTTTCAATTAAAATACTTTTTTTGTCATCCATCAGTTCGAGGCCTGATTTGAGCAGATTTTGTTTTAACAGATCGCGTTGGACAATGCTAATTTCTTCTAATATTTCAACAGTTCCCAAATCTACATTTACAAAGTGAAGTCCTAGCTTTTTTAGCTCATCCTTAACCATCAACTTACAACGTAAGCTAACCATGTATTTAATGTATAATATCAATATATTCTATTAGGTATTAAAAGAATTTGTTTTGTCGATTATAGTATTTGTTTCTTTGATAAGCAATTTTTTCCGATTTCTAGTCTAAAGTTCATTTTTTGTAAATTCAATATAGGATTTTGATTAAGAAATCCAGTTATAAGCAATTTACATCAACGGTTCATCAGGAGCTTATGTTAGGTATAACAAAATTAGCTTAAATATAGTTAAATATATTTAATTTAAATTGCTCTTTAGAGGTAAAATGACCATTTTTTTGTAAATTAGATCAATTTAAAGTATTTAGAAAGCTATTTAAGGATCACTAATTTGATCGGTTTCATCTTAGCAATTTTTAAAATATAGATTCCTGGGTGTAAGTTATTTAACTCAATAGGCTCTTTAGATGTCTGGATTGTTAACTCCAAAACTATTTTATTGTTTTGATCAAATACGACTCCATTAGTTGGCAAATGGACTTCAGGAATATCTAATTTAATTTTGTTTTGTCCAGGATTTGGATAAATTTTAAGTAGCGTATTATTTTGTTTTTCTTCTGTTTTTGTAGTATTGCAAATGCAGGGTATCGGTTTAGTGCTAATTACTAGATTATCAAAATAACGCTCTTGGTCTACAGGAGAACCTGAATTCCAATAGTTTTCAAAGAAAATGGCATTTATATGCATGTTTGTACTATCTTGATTCCAGGTGCTGTGCCAATCCAAATTTTTTGAAGACGCTTGCAATGTATCATTGATCCAAAATTCAAAAATTCCATCTTTTTGGCCTGGGCTATTTAATTTTACATGTCCAACTATGCAAAACCAAATTCCTGAGTTAATCGTATTATAAATTGGAGTAGTTCCAGATTTGAAACCCAACCATCTCAAATTATTAAAGTCATTATATTTAGTCGACTTTAATTTTCCATCCAAGCCAATACCGCTTGCAGGATCCATTCCCAAATAAAGGTCATTTGTGCCTCCAGACCATAAATGAGCCATCATACCTTGTGCCCAATTACTGTTAGCCAAACAAAGTGCCCTACTAAGCTTTGCAGGACCGCCACCTTTCCAGCCATCTTGTGACATTACATCCATTCTCCAATATATTTCATCAAAATGTTCCCCTGGACGTGCTGCATTTTTTCCAATATAACTGTCCGGAGTTTTACCAAAGGATTTGGAAAGTGATCCAGCACTTACTTCACCCTTTTGCCATTTTACACGCATGCCATAAGTTTGATCTCTTCCAACTTTATCTAATCGAATAAAATCTCCTGAATTATTGTTATATTCAAAATATTTTTGAGACAAAGGAATATTATCTTCAAAATCATCACACCAAATAGTTCCTTCCGGTGCATTCTTACAAACAAAGCATTGACCTGAAGCTGATTGTTTACAAAATATTAAAAGCAATAAGACGCTGATCGTTTGAAATTTTAGATGATAAACCATGTTGAAATTTTTAATTGGTTTAGAGTTTAATAAGTCGAATCTTTTGTCGAATTGGTTAAACATACTTATTCTTTAGGCAAAGTGTTCAAACTTGAGTATATTATAATTGCAATAATCAGAAGAATACAAATGATTATAAAAGTATATGCAATCGGATTTGCAAAATTAAAAGTCCATCCTAATTGATTTATTCGCTTTGGGAGTAAAATCCTGGAGTCACTTTTGTTATAATAGAAATAGGACCATTTCCAGTTTTTAGGATCCGAATGCCAGGATTCAAGTATTTTTTTTTTCGGCTTTTCATGCTTTGCCATAGATGTAAATTTAACAAAAATCTATTATTAAATTCAAATATAATGAATTAGCCAATTTCGACATATTCAAGTTATCGAATTATTTTAGACTATTCAAAGTGCCATTATGATTGATTAAAGGTGCTTTTCTTGCCATAAACCTATATTCCGATTTACGGAGTCCTATAGTATTCTGTCTATACATTAATGTGTATTTAAACTGGTTTTTTGCTGAAAATTATTTGTTTAATTTATGTTTATTTAAATCAAACTTTAGGACATAGTTTATGTTTTATTTTAATGTTAAATTATTTGGTTATTGGCGGTTCTTCTGGAATTGGTCGGCAATTAGCCTTGCAACTTGCGCATTCAGGACACAGCGTTTTTGCTACATACAATAAACATACGATAGAAAGTGTTGATCCTTTGTTGGAATATCATGCTTGTAATGTATTAGATGAAAAGCTTCAGTTTGATTATTTGCCGGACACCTTGGATGGTTTTGTTTATTGCCCTGGAAGCATACACTTGAAACCTTTTTCTAGAATAAGCCCCAAAGAATTTGTTGCTGATTTTGAATTGCAGTTAGTCGGTGCAGTGAAAGTGCTTCAGTGTGTTTTACCGCAATTAAGGAATACCAACTCTGCATCAATCGTATTATTTTCGTCTATTGCTGTTCAAAATGGATTTAATTTTCATACTCAAGTAGCTAGCTCAAAAGGAGCAGTAGAAGGTTTAGCTAAGTCACTTGCAGCAGAATTAGCACCAGGAATTCGAGTGAATTGTATTGCACCTTCTTTGACCGATACACCACTTGCAAGCTCACTACTTAATACTCCTGATAAAAGGGAAACAAATGCGGCAAGACACCCATTAAAGAAAATTGGTTCTGTATATGATTTAGCAAATATTGCTGAATTTCTATTAAGTGAGAAATCTGCATGGATTACAGGTCAGATTTTTCATGTTGATGGTGGATTATCAACTTTAAAAGCTTAAGCTAATGGCATTTTATCAATTTAAATTTACACAAAAAATTCCTTCTCAACTAAATGAAGTTTGGAATTTTATGGCATCCCCGGTGAATTTAAAAGAAATAACACCTGATTATATGCATTTTCAAATCACATCTATTCAGAAGACTCCAGTAATGTATCCAGGAATGATCATTAGCTATAAGATTAGCCCATTTTTTGGATTGAAATTATTATGGGTTACAGAAATCACACAGGTGAAAGAAAATTGTTATTTTGTAGATGAACAAAGAATAGGACCTTATTCTATGTGGCATCACGAACATCATATTGAAGAAATTGAAGGCGGTGTTTTAATGACAGATATTGTTTCATATCAACCCCCATATGGGTTTATAGGAGCAATCGCAAATTTCATTTTTATTAGAAGAAAATTATTAGAAATATTTAATTATCGGGAGTTAGCAATACGTAAAAAATTTGGATCTTTGATATAAATCTTGTAGTCATAAACAGGATCCTGGAATCAATTAAATTTTGAATGAATTAATTTGCTTATATCTGTTTGGTAAATTCTACTTTTCCCATTTTCGTATTTATTCATTTCGGTTAGAAGCGATTCAATAGTTTGTGGTTTGACAAATTTAGTATTTACAGAAGTTCTTTTACTTGTAAAATATAGTTTACCTGATTTTGAATGCACAAAGGGACAATAATCCATTTGGGCGGAGTTAAATTTTTTACCGATGTTTTTGGAAGTAGTCCATTGCTCGTTTCCTTTATTAAAGCTAATATATAAGTCACCGCTTCCATATCCTCCGGTTTTGTTATAGCAAGTATAAATTAAATAAGATTCGTCTGCGGCAATAAACCCATTAAATTCATATCCATCAGTATTTATGGAATCACTCATGGATATAGGTTGCAGATACTGACCATTGATAAACTTGCTCACAAAAATATCATCTTTTCCCTTTGAATTTCCTCCATCGCAGGTAAAGTAGAGATTATTTAATCTTGATACCGATGGATAAAATTCATTGTCTTTTGTGTTTACTGGTGGACCAACATTTATTGGAATTGACCATTTGCTTCTAAAGTCTTTTCTTTCAACATACCAAATGTCATAATCTTTTGACTCCTGTGCAGTATCCGAAATTGGTCTATTGGATGCAAAATACAATTTCAACCCATCTGGTGATAAAAATGGTTCAAGATCTTGGAATTGTCCGGAAAACGAAGCGACTCGAGGCTTTGACCATTTGCCATCAATAATTTTAGAATATAGGATTATAGATAGTTCACCAAGATAACTTTGAATCGTAAAAAACATTTCATTTTCTTTTTCCGAAATTGCCAAATCTCTTACATTTGGATACTTTGAAAATAACTCCGGTAGAAAAGCTTGTGTTTTATCTATTTGTTGCTGACTTTGACTTATTGCAAAACTCAAAATTAGGAGTAATGTTAGTTTAAACTTATTTGGAATTCTGTATTTCATATTTGTATTTTGGAAGACAAATGAATTAGGAATACTGTATTTAATTGAATGTTTTTAATTTTTCTAAAAGGATTAAATTATTCCTTATAAATAGCTTAACCATCTATTTTCTTTATGACTTTTTTTATATAAATCATACCATTTACATAGAGGATATAAAGTTAACACAACAAATATCCAAATTAAATAAACTACTATAAGAGGATACCCTTCTCCTGGAATGACAAAATAAAAGGGAAAATTTTGACCTGTGTTTTTAATATTTTCTAAATTATTTCCATTTATAAAAAATAAAATGGCTGCTATTAAATGGATCCAATAAATGTGCGCTATGTAATAAAAAAATGGCACACGACCGTAATTTGATATAATTCTAGTGAACCGATTGTTTTTATTTTCTAGATACGATAATATAAAAAATGCTGGACCTATTGTCATACAAATAAATAAGAAAGATGGAGGATATTTATTTACATTGACAAATGATAAAAATGTTGAAATAAAATCTTTATTTAAATTCCATGGAATGGGATCGCCATAAATATTTGTATACCGAAGGACAATGAATATTGCAATGAGTGTGAGCCCTAAATAATTAAATACCCGTATTCTTTTTTCAATAGAATGGGCTTGGGTATATAGTTTACCAGCACAGTAACCTGTTATCATGATTCCGGTCCATGCAGGAAATGGATAGACAATAAATACCGCATGATTTTTGGCATAGGTATAAGCTGAAAAATGACCAGAATGAAATAAGTCCCACCAAAATCCAGGTTTAAAGTCAGGATTTGACTCGGCAATATCAAATAGATTATGGCCGATGACAATAAGCAAACCAAGAGCTAAAAGAAGTTTATAAGGTAGGTGAATCAATATGCCGAGCAATATCATACTTATACCAATTGCCCATATTACTTGTAGAATAATAAAATTATAGTTAGGATTAAAGGTCCAGCCAAATGAAATAATAATGAATTCTGCAAATACTAACCATAGTCCTCGGAATATAAGAAATTTACTGAGCTCTATTTTTGTTTTTCGTAGGCTTTGAAGGTAAATGGAGCAGCCAGACAGGAATACAAAAATTGGAGCGCAGAAATGGGTTATCCATCTAGTATAAAAAAGTGCTAGTGTAGTAGTTTCAAGATTTAGAGGATCGTCAGTATTGGCTGTAATGTGAAAGTAATCCCGGACATGGTCTAGGGCCATAATGACCATTACAATACCACGCAAAATATCGATGGAGTCTATGCGATTTTGTAATATTTTTTCGGATACATTCATATAAATTCTGATTGACCGGCTAGGTATTCCTTTTTATTTGAAATTGAATTCAATTAAAGGCGTGTTTTAATGTTTTTTTTTGAATTTAAAGAACTGGATTGAACTTTATTTTGATTCTACTTGACGCAAATAAATTTATTAAAAAATTGCCCTTTTCAATTCAGAACTGAAAAGGGCAATCATTTCAACATTTTTTTTCCAGATAATTGCTTATACATTATTTTGGTCTCCAGGCACCTAAAATTGCACCCATTACTGTAAATAATAGGAAGGTATAAAACCCATCAACCATAGAAAGGCTTATTGGATTTCCTGCAAATCTATTTCCAGTGTAAATACCGAATAAATGAATCAAACCGATTACGGCTCCTAAAGTCGCACCTGATTGTAAATTAAAAGAGGCTGTTTTGTTAACTAACCAATTCATTAAATAAGCATAAACAAGTAAAGAAATCGCATTCACAATCATAGGCATCGATGAAGCAGGCATGTCTATACCATTTTTAAACATTTTACCAGCTGCGTCCATAGTGATTCCATTACCAGACATCCATTGATTTTGGAACAACACACCATACCATAAAAATCCCATTGCCATACCAATGATTGCACAGGTAATAATTGCAAGCCAATTTGTTTTAGTTTCCATAATTCGTTTTGTTTTATTGTTTAAAAAATAATTAGTTTGAATTTTTTATTATTGAAATTGGTAAACTATGTGTTATTTTATCAGTGGAAATCTGTAAATAATATATGCCATTAAAATGAGCCTCTAAATCAATGCTTGCATGATAATTATCACTCCAATCTGGTATTACAGAAATACAATTACCGAGCAGATTGCACAATTCAATTTTACGGATATTTAATTTTGAAAAAGTAGCTAGTTTTAAGTGGACTGAATTTTTACATGGGTTTGGATAAATTATATTATTTTCAGATTTGGTGAATGTTTGTTCATGGGTTGTTGAATTTTCAAAATATAAAATATGACCTGTATGTGTGCAAATAAATCCATGATTTAGATCTGTCATGTCAATTGAATATAAGTGTTCTGTACCTAAAGGACTAGCAAATTTAATCCAGTTTAAACCACCATCCTTTGTACTTAAGATTGTGCCGTTAAAACCACATACCATACCATTTGTTATATCTGTAAAATCAAGGTCAAATAAGGCTTCTTGTGTCCCTGAGTTTAATCTGATCCAGTGATCACCTCCATCCATGGTTTTATAGATTCTACCGATATCGGCACAGGCATATCCAACATCTTCGTTTACCATTTTAATACTGCGAATCCAATCTGCGGGTGATTCAAAAGGAAAATCAAGTATAGGAAACCAATTTTCACCGAAGTCAATACTTTTATACAAGACATTGGAGCCTGAAGCAAAACCAACTCCTGATTTCGTAAAATAAACATCATAAAATAAGTTTTGGATTCCGGATTGGATAAGACTCCAATCGGTTCCTCCATTTATACTTCTAAGGATGGTTCCATTTGAGCCTACTGAAATTCCAATATTCGCATCTATGAAATGAATACCCCAGAGTTGTTCTGTAGTTTTGGTATTCATAGTTTTCCAGCTGTTACCTCCATCTGTTGAGCGTATAATGATGCCATTATTGCCACTCATAAAGAGTGTACTGGTATCTTGTATAAAGATATCCATGAAACGCATAGAAGTATAACCTGAATTGGAATTCTTCCAGGTTTTTCCGCCATCTTTAGTTAGGTGTATGTTTTCAAATGATCCATTATATAGACTCCCTGCGGTAATGCCAAATTGGTTATCGTAGAATTTAATTTTGTTGAGTGTTTGGGATGGAATAAAATGATATAGATCTTTCCATTGTTGTGAAAAGAGTATTGTTGCAGACAATAAACATATCAAGAAATTAAAATAAAACCTAAATTGGCTAAAGCTTCCACTATTCATCAAAAGCGAAAATACAGAAAGTACGGGAATATACAATGGACTGAATTTATTTATTTAAAAATTCAGCTCAAAGGTGTGGTAACATGGACATTTTTGGATTCTACATTGGTAATCGATTTATTTTGAATAGATGTAGCAAAAATAAGCATTGAAATAGAGCCCAGGAATGCATAAAACATATCTGATTGTGTATCCCAAGCATAACCTTGAGTCCCTAGAAATGCTTCTGCATCTTGTTTAGAAATAATAGCGACCATCCATTCACCAAGCTCATACAAAGCACTTACACTGAGACTAATGCAAATGGTTAAAATTGGTAGCCATAATTTATCTTGAACTATTTTTTTTCGAATAAACAATTCTCTTGAAATTAAAGTAGGGACAAAGCCTTGTGCAAAATGGCCGACTTTATCATAGTTGTTTCTTGTGTGGTGAAAGGCATCCTGGATCCAGTTAAAAAAGGGCACTTCAGCATAGGTATAATGCCCACCAATAAATAGAATATAACAATGGATGAGAATAGTATAATATGTAACATTGGAAAATCGAAAAGATTTGTAGGTATAAAGGAGGACAATGAATCCAAGAATAGCAGGTAGTACTTCTAGCTTCCAGGTAAAATAATCCAATGGCTTGATACCGGATACGATGAAGCCAATACAAAAAAGTATAATTAATACGGTATATCTTTTCATAAATTTTTACGTCTCAATATTGAAAATTATTGTTTAATATTTTATTTATAAGAATTTAAATTTAACGCAGGATTTTGTATAAATTTTTTGAATTTCTGATTAATGACTCAAAGGCCTTTTTTTTATCATTCCACCTTTGGTGTCTTTTATACTGCTCATTACTACGAAAGCATTTGGGTCAATTATTTCAATTTCATTGTTAAGCCTATTTAATTCCAATCGGGTAACCACAGTATAAACGATATCCGTATTTTTGGTTTCACCTTTTTTGCCAAATCCTCGTTTCCCATTGTAGACTGTAACTCCTCGACCTAGTTTATTCATAATCATAAAATGGATCTCATCACTATGGGTTGAAACAATCGTAACACCCGTATATTCTTCAATGCCTTCAATTACAAAATCTAATGTTTTAGATGCTGCAAGGTATGTGACCATGGAATATAAAGCAATTTCAATAGATAAATAATATGCTGCGGCAGAAAAAATTAAAATATTAATTATTATAATTATATCACCAATAGTCGCACCTAGTTTACGACTTAAATAGATTGCAAGTACTTCAGTTCCGTCGATTACAGCCCCGCCGCGAATTGAAAAACCGATACCAGCACCAAGAAAAAAACCACCAAATAAGGCCACCAATAGATTATCTTTTGTTATATCTGGAAAATTAATCGTAGCCACGACAAAAGCTAAACCAGAGATGGCTAATGCAGTTTTAACAGCAAATGATTTACCAATAATATGATAGCCTAGAATAATAAATGGAACATTTATAAGGATTAATACAGCATATAATGGAATTGTAGTCAAGTTAGATATCAATAGCGAAATTCCCGTGGCTCCACCATCTATGAATTTATTCGTAAGTAAAAAACCTTTAAATCCAAAGGCAGCAGAAAAGATTCCTATAGTTATTAAAATACTATCCTTTATATTTCGAAACGTATTAATTTTAAGTTCGCGTAAAGCTTTTGCTAATTTATAATCAGATGTTATGAATTTTGCTTTTTCCTCATTTGACTTTAAGGTTGTTTGAAATAATATTTTCTTCCAAAATGATTTCATAATTGATCTTGTATTCGATTTTGCTACTATGGACTAAGATATGGAATTCTATTCAAATGAATTATTTTATAATGGATTACTCCAAATAATGAATTATTTGATAAATTGAATTCTTGAAAAAAATCTCATTTTTTATAAGCAATAAAATTGCATGAAGGTTTGGTTATTTAGCATTCAGCTCTATAAAATATTGGAAGAATTTTAGTATTGTGAATTCGTAATTTATGGTTAGCTAGCCTCAATTTTCAAGGAAGTCATTGTCAAAGATCCTCCAACCGCTTTATCATTAAAAAGACTTAATGTATCGTTTTTGCTTTGCAATGCTAAGCTATAGAGTAATGGTAAAAAATGATCCGGACTAGGAATTGCAAGATTCATTGCCTTCCCTTGAGATTTATAGTCAATTAAAGATTTATGGTCACCTTCTAGAATAAATTTTTTTAGTTTTTCACTCGCTTCCGTCGCCCAATCGAATGCATAATTGCTTGAATTGAGTTTATCCCAGGCAACGAGCCCTAAATTATGTACCATATTCCCGCTACCTACTATAAGTACCCCTTTATTTCTGAGTGCCGATAACTCCTTCGCTAATTCATAGTGATATGGAGCTGCCTTATAGTAATCAAGGCTCATTTGAATGACAGGGATATCTGCATTGGGATATAAATGCTTAATAACGCTCCAGCAACCATGATCTAAACCCCAGTTTTCATCTAGTCCTACTGTTGTTTTTTGAATTAATAATTTTGTTTCATTTGCTAATGAGGGACTTCCAGGTGCAGGATATTGTACATCAAACAAAGCTTGGGGAAATCCGCCAAAATCATGAATGGTTTTTGGTTTTGCCATTGCAGTAACAAATGTTCCATTCGTTTCCCAATGTGCTGATATACAAAGTATTGCTTTTGGCTTTGGCAATGTTTTTCCAAGCGCTCTAAAGCCTTTTACGAATTCATTCTCTTCAATGGCATTCATTGGACTGCCATGACCCAAGAATAATACAGGCATTCTCTGTGTTGGAGAGAAGGTTTCAGTTACTTTATAAAGTTCATTTAGTTTCATAAAAACAGCAGCTACAGGTATAATGCTTAGGCTTTTCAAAAATAGTTTTCTGTCCATATTGCATTCTAATGAATATAAAAATTGGATTTTAAGGGCATATGCTATTCGACTTCCCAGCTATAATAATTATGCTCTTGATCTAATGTAAATTTAACTTTAGGATATAGTTGATTTCCAATAATATTGGACTTAGCGGTTTCCAGAATCACGCCACAACCATCGGAATCTAAACAATGTTTTTTGCAAGCGTCAATGAGTGCTATCGATATTTTTTTATTCCGAAACACTGGATCCACATATAAATCATTTAATAACCAAAGTCTTTTCATTCGGGTAGATGAAAATAAGGGATATAATTGTACGAATCCAACAATTTCATTGGTAATTGTTTCTGCAATAAAAATTATAGACTCCCCATTTATGAAGCGGTCAGCAAGAAATCTTTGTGCGCCTTCTGTATCTGATTCCTTCTTGTAAAAAACCCGATATGCATCAAATAATTTAACGAGTGGTTCCAGATCTGTTAATAAAGCTTTTCGGATTTGTGTCATATGGTTAATTTATATTTCGTTTATAACTATTAATTTATTAAGCTCAATAATTTATTTCAATGATAGTTATTATACAAATAATTTTTAATAAGATAAAATTAATTCGAATTCTGTTTTTTCAGTTGCACAAGGAACGGAGCAATCCATAAATTTTGGATATTTTCCATCTCCTAATCTACAGTTTTTGCTGAATGCATATTTCTCTATTGCAACCCCCATTTCATTTAAATCTATTTTTCGATTTCTATTTTTGTCTTGAACCACCGCTACACAATATGGGCCTTTTTGAACTCCATAAAGCAGCCAGGTATATTCATTTGAATCAATATTGTATCCATTTGCTCCTCCTGCAATTGGTATTTGATTTAAAAAGTTTTCTTCACTAGCTATAATTGCAAAATTAATATAAGCTAAACTTGAATCTATTGTTTTAAATAATAATACTAAGGTGGTATAGTTGCGAACATAGGAGTTATCTTGATTTGAATTAAAATAAAATTGATGTTGACTAAGCTCCACAGGCTCCAATAGATTTAGTCCAAGTCCTAAAAGGCTAATTTTAAGTAAGTCTGTATTCGCAGGGACATCATAAGGTTTAAATTTAGTATTTAATGAACCTTTTTCTTTAGTATTTATGAGACAAGCTGTTATTTCATGTTCAAAATTGAATAGTTTTATATCCATTTGTTTGACTTTATCACAAGATTCTGTTTTGAAGTAAATCAGTTTTTGTTTTATGTCATATGCTATACTCCAATATGTTTTGAATTTTCCTTTCGAAATTTTAACATTCTCTAAGGATTCAAAAACCGCTTCCACTGTAATTGGGATGTTTTTAAATTGTATTGCCTCTAGTTCTCGTTGTAGTACATTATATCTATGTAAATGACTGGAGTTAGTACCTTTTAATTTTCCAATTTGCTTATTATAGTTTAATTGTGATGTGGTTGCTGGGTAATTTGTGATTGCCTGGCATTCATGCGCCATTTTATTTGTAACGATCGGCTTGTTGTTTATAAAATCAATGACTACTGAGTTTCCACTTGAATCGGCCAGGATATAGTGAATCTTTCCTTTAATTGGTCTGATTTGAAGTTTATTGAGATTTTCAAGAACTTCATTTATGGATTCATAATTATCTAATTGATATTGTATCCATTCTAATTCGTTTAAATAGTTTTTTCCAGAGGAGTCGCCATAATTTGTAAATTCTAACCAAAGCATTTCAATTGTTAATCCTTTTTCATTCATGCCACCATAGGGCATTTCTTTTCCATTTTGGTTAAACGTAATACTCCCATATTTGGAAATCCATTTTGTTGGAATTCCGGTATATGTAATAAAAGCTTGTTTTTGGACACCTCTGATATTCTTAATGAGGTAACCATCACCAAATGTCCAATCAAAATTCTTACCCATGAAAATTTGTTGATCCTTTTTAAGGACTAATGCTGAACAAGCCATACACACTGTGGATAGCAGTAGGATGAATGTTGTGAGGATCGTATTAGATTTCAAAATAGTTCAGTTTATTTTAATGAAATTGAATGTATAGTATCAGCTTGTCCGTTTAACGATATAATGAAGTTGAATTAATTCAGTTGGATACCGTTCTATTTTTTTAAGTTTTAATATTTGCTGCGGACAGCCAGTTTTAAATAATTTAATTCCATCTCCAAGGAGGGTAGGTATTACGGAGATTATAAGTTCATCAATAAGTCCATCCTTTAAAAGTATATTTACAATTTCTGCTCCTCCATCAATGAATATATTTTTACCAGGATTTGATTTTAATTCATGTATTAAGTGTTTCAATTCGCCGGTATAAAATTGTATATTTCCTTTAGCTGGTCTTGCGGTTCGGGTTATTATGTAAACTGTTTTTTCTAAGTGAGGAAATTCCTGAGCATGATTCATTACCCAATCATAAGTTTTCCTTCCCATGATCACAGTATCGATAGTTTTAATAAAAGCTGAATAACCATAGTCCTCATTTTCATCCTGAACTGAAGACAGAAAACTTAAATCGCCTTCTGATGTGGCAATGTAGCCATCAAGACTGCTTGCAATATATAAAATCACATTCCTGTTCACAGAAGAGGTGTCATTCATTTTATTTTTAATTATTTTATTCAGGCTTTAGAAATTCTTGAGTAAAATGTTCCTTATGTTGAGGTTGGGCAAATTTTGCTGCATTATATTCAAGAGAACATCCTTTTGGAATCGAAAGAGATTTCCAATTTTGATTGCAAACCATTTTTCCGATATAAATTATTTGTCCAATATGATATGGATAATGAGCCAATTGTCTATTGATTGCTTCCATTACCGAATGTCCCATATTTCTAATATAAACGGTCTTTTCTAGATCTTTTTGATTTAATGCTTTTATGGCCGTAAATAAGCAGCTCCACCCTTCATTCCATTTATCTATTAATTCTTGTCTTGAGTGGATATCGTTATAAAATTCAGCATCCCGCTGTCTCCATTCTTTTTCTCCATCCGTTGTTAAAAAATCTGTCCACCTGGAGCACATATTACCCCATAAGTGTTTGACAATTATTGCAATGCTATTGCTTTCTTCATTAGGCTGCCAAAATAAAAATTCATCTGGAACTTGGTTAAATGTTTTCTCTCCAAGCATTTTATAATATTCAAATTGTTTTACTGCACTTTCCAAGTAGTCTTTTTCCATAAATACTGAATGATTCTTTAATGAACTAAAAAATTACAAAGCCCTATATATTGGCCTGGTTAAACAGGTTGGTCCGCCTCCTCCTTTTACACTTATTTCTTCACCTTTGTACAAACTTACTATACAACCTTCATTTTCTAATAATTTTTTCACTTTTGGATGGCCTTCAACCATTAAACAATTGCGTGGCGCAATGGCTAAAACATTACAACCCATAAGATCAAATTCTTCCGTCGGAACCTCAATTAATTGATATCCATTTTGTTGTAAATACATTCGAAAACGGATGGGCAACAAGGGTGAATATACAACGGCCAAATCCTTATCAATCGGACTAAAAATCGACATTAAATGGAAAACATCATCTGGACCTTTGTAATGGGGGAGCGGTACTCTAATAACTTCGACTCCAATGGGTTTCAAGAGTGATTCTAGTTGATTGATTCCTTCTTCATTCGTTCTATAAGACTGACCAACAGCTAGCGTTGTTTGATCCAACCAGGCAACGTCACCCCCTTCCAAGCTACCTGGAGAAAGAATCTGCCCTAAGACTGCTATATTTTGCTCATTAAATAATTGTTTCAATGCAAAGGGTTCGTTTTTTCTGGCAGCTTTACCCATGTTGCATAGTATCATTCCATGGTCGGTGGCGATTGCTGCATCCCGGCAATAAATTGAATCCATATTTACAGCATTATTTTTCGGTAGATACATTATTGTAGCCCCCATTTTTTTTAATGCCTTCTCAAATTGTTCGTATTCTAGGTTTGCCAGTTCAAAATTTGGTTTACTAAAATAATTTAGTTCATTCCAATGTGTATCTAGATGAATATCATCAATAAAAGCTTGATTTGCACGTTTGATTACCACTGATTTTAATATTCCAAATTCGGAATGACAAGTTAGTTTCATGGAAATATTTTGTTGTATAGTTAACATTTAATACTAGTTAACAAAGCATCGGTTTGTTTTATAAAAATGAACTGTTGTTTGATAAAACATAGAGAACATTTAGTCTGTTTTCTTTTTCAAGAATTTAATAAGTACATAAAACGGAATGCCAGACATTAATAATATAAAGCCCCAATATACAGTTTCTTGACCGGAGCCAGCGATTGCCCACAAAGAAAAGAGAAAAGCAAAGGAAGCTATCATAATCGATTGCATCCAACTTGATTGGGAGTCCATGCTTTTTTTTCCGAATTTAAGAATAATATATGCTGCCGATGAAAAAAGATATGGAACTAAAACTGTTAAAGTAGAAAGTAAAATTAAAAACTTATACTGTTCAACTAATGCTTTTGAATAATTCATTACCATTAATATAGAAACTAAAAGGCTGGAAATTATAATTCCAAGAGCAGGAACACCATTACTATTTAATTTGGAAAATAGAGGAGGAAATAATTTATCTTTTGCAACAGCAAAAGGTATTTGGCCTTGAATTAAAATCCAACCATTTAAAGCACCAAAGGCAGCAATGGCGACACCAGCACTTACCCAATATCGAGCTTGATCTCCCCAAAGAATTGCTGCTGCATCTGCAAAAGGCGTAACAGAATGTGTCAATTCACTAGCTGGAATCATTCCAAGAATACTGAAACTACTTAGGATGTAAATTACACTTGTCAACAAAGTGCCTAGCATGGTTGCTTTAGAAATTGTTTTTTCTGGATTCGAAACATTGCTTGAGGGGATCGTTGCACATTCTAAACCTAAAAATGCAAAGAAGCTTAGCGTAGCAGCTGATGATATGGCTGCAAAATCAGATTTTCCAGTAGCATTATAAGGTATAAAATTATCCAGATTTATATAAAATAAACCAAAAATTCCAATAAAAATTAAAGGCAATATTTTTAAAATTGTGGTTATTAATTGCAATTTTCCGGAGTGGACAATACCTTTCGTATTAATCCAGCTTAAAAACCAAATTGCAGATAATCCAGTACCGATTGCCAGGTATGAATTATATGCAAGAGCCGGAAAAAAGGTGCTTAAAGCACTCACAAAAGATACACTGATCGCAGCATTAGCGCACCAAATGGATATCCAATAACCCCAGGCTACTAGGAATCCAACAAAATCTCCAAATCCTTTTTGAGAATAAGCATAGGGACCACCATCAGCTATTGGGAGCAACTTACTTAAATTGCTAAATACTTTTGCGAGAAAGAAAGCACCAATTGTTGAAAAAACCCAACCAATCAAACTTATACTACCAAAACTAGCAAGTGCAGCCGGCATTAAAAATACCCCGGAGCCTATCATGTTTCCAACCACTAATGAAGTGCTTGTCCATAAACCCAACTTATTCTTTTGCTGAATTATAGTATGCATCTTAAGTTTAGTTTTAGAATATGCAGGCAAGATACAATTTTAAAATTAGCATCCAACTTGAAAATAATTCAATATAATTGAAGATGTAATTGTTACAATATTCAAAGGATAGATCACGCTAAAATTTTATGAAAATGGTGATTCTTTTTAATTTTAGTTTAGATACTTAAACAAGGCTTTATAAATTAGCATAAATTGGTAAAATTCCCAAAAGTATATTTTTCTGTGGGAAGGATCAACTTCCATTTATATAGGCATTAGAATATGTCAACAATGCTTGTACTCTTAAACATATAATTAAAAAGACGAGAATTGACGTGCTTTTAGTTTTGAAAATTCAGAGCTAGAATATTTTATTCTTTTATAGAACATGACGAGTGTGACTATGCTGTTCAAAGTAAAAAAAGACTCAGATAGATTGATGCGGAATCATTTAAAAAGATTCTGTTATTGTGAATTAAATTGAGTAATTAGGTTTCATAGTATTCATTTCAACAGGAGTACTTTTAGCCAAGCTTATAAATTTTTTATATCTTTTTTTAATTGGGAACTAAATTTTAATGAATCCTTTTTCTGTAAAAAATAGTGAAAATTTGAATCCAATTGAATTTGATTATAGGCTGGATGAACGGAGCGTAAAATATCAAGATAAATTTAATTTGGGAGATTTGAATGAAGTCAAAACATATCTTAATTTTGTCTAGGCCTAGGTTTTACACTATAAATTTGTGAAATAGGTTATAGTTTAGTTGAATGTTAGGTATTATTGGTTCCACATATCAAATAATTTCAATATATTGCAACGATATTATTTTTTAACCTTCAAAACTTAACGAATTATGAATTCATTTATCGGGCTTGGAAAGTATCTCTTCGCACTGCCGATTGCAGTATTTGGTGTTTTGCATTTTATGCATGCTGACGGAATGGCTGGAATGGCTCCATTTGGCGGTGCAGCAGTAGTGTATTTTGTTGGTGCTTGTTTAGTTCTCTTTGCAGTGAGTGTATTTTTAGGGAAGTATGACAAACTTGCGGCAGTATTATTAGCAATTTTAATGATTTTATTTATTGTTTTGATTCACCGCACTGCTGCTATGGCAGGTGATATGGGTTCCATGTTGAAAGATTTGGCTATTGCCGGTGGTGCCTTAATGTATGCCGGAAGCTATTCTAAGGATAATAGCATTATTGGCTAAATATTTAATGATTTTATACAGAGGCCGGAGACTCCGGCCTTTTTTTTTGCTTGTTATAGTCAACTATGTTTGCAGCTATTTTTATAGAAATTGAATTAGATTTGGGGCACAACAAATTTGTTTAATTTGCGATTTTTACTTGAGTTATCATATAGAGGAACTTCCTATTTCGGTTGGCAAGTGCAATCTGAAGGAACGACTGTACAAGGTGTACTTCAGGAGAAGTTATCTTTATTATTGCAACAGGTAGTCGAAATTGTTGGTTGTGGCAGGACTGATTCAGGGGTTCATGCATCTCAATATTTTGCTCATTTTGATGTTCCTGAAAGTTGTGTAAATCAGCTTTTTCTTAAATCCATGAACGCAATGCTTCCAAAGGATATCGCAATTCTTTCTATAACGCAAGTAGCAGATGATTTTCATGCTCGTTTTGATGCAATTTTAAGAAAATATATATATCGAATTCATCTTAATAAAGATCCATTCGCTCCTTTTTATAGTTATTATTTAAGAGAAACAAATTTTCTTTCAATTGATTTATTAAACCAAGCAGCTAAATTGATTTTGCAAATAGAAGATTTCAGATCTTTTGTCAAAACGGGCAATGAACTTGAAAATTTTTATTGTAAAATTTATGAAAGTCAATGGATTCAAATTGATGAAAATCATTTTGAATACCATATAGCAGCGAATCGATTTGTAAGAGGTATGGTGCGTTTGATTGTCGGTATGTCAATTAATTTTACGCTAAATAAAATTACGATGGATCAAATAGAGAATGATCTAAAAGCGTATCGTCAAATAACAAAATCATGGAGTATTTCAGCTGAGGGCCTTAGCTTGGTAGAAATACAATATCCTAAGAACAAACTAAAGCAATTATAAAGACTGAATTTCTGGATATAATGGGAAATGCTTCATGTATTCATTTATATTAGATTTAGTGTCTTTAATTTTGCTTATATCAGTCCTGTTTTCAACCAAATAATTAATCCAATCAGCCGCTTGGATAAAATCAGCTTCCTTAAATCCGCGAGATGTTAAAGCAGCAGTTCCTAAACGAATACCAGATGTAGTCATTGGTGGTGCTGGATCATTTGGAATCATGTTTTTATTAGTCGTAATGTCAGCTTGAATTAATAATTGTTCAGCTTCCTTACCTGTAATATTTTTAGAACGTACATCCACTAGAAATAAATGATTGTCGGTACCTCCGGAAATAATCTTAAATCCACGCTCTTCCATGGCAGTGGAAAACGCAGATGCATTTTGAATTACCTGCTTTGTGTAACTTTTATAAGAATCTGATGCAGCCTCTCTGAATGCAACTGCTTTGGCTGCAATTACATGTTCTAATGGACCGCCTTGTATGCCTGGAAATACAGCACTATTTAAAAGTTGTGACATCGGTAAAAGATTCCCTTTTTTATCTTGTTTATGAATTGGGTTATCAAAATCTTTACCCATCATAATAATTCCTCCGCGTGGACCTCTTAAAGTCTTATGAGTAGTAGATGTAATAATATGACAGTAGGGTAGTGGATTATTTAAATGGCCTGCTGCAATTAAACCTGCAGGATGGGCTATATCCGCCATTAAGATTGAACCACTTTCGTCAGCGATTTTTCGAAACATGGAATAATCCCAATCCCTGGAATATGCAGAAGCACCACAGATGATTAATTTTGGTTTGTTTTCTATAGCTTTCTGATACACTGATTCCATATCAATTCTTCCGGTTTCAATATTTACACCATAGGATACAACTTTAAAATATTTACCACTAAAATTTACAGGAGACCCATGGGTAAGATGCCCACCATGAGCTAAATTAAGACCCATGATGGTGTCTCCAGGTTTCAACAAACTTAATTGAACCGCCATATTCGCTTGTGCACCGGAATGGGGTTGAACATTGGCATATTCTGCGCCAAACAAGGAGCACAAAGAATCAATTGCAAGATTTTCAATTTCATCAATCACTTCACAGCCACCATAATACCGTTTCCCTGGGTATCCTTCTGCGTATTTGTTGTTTAGCCAGCTGCCCATCGTGCGAATTACATCAAGGCTAGCAAAATTTTCTGAAGCTATGAGTTCAATACCTCTGCGTTGTCGGTTTAACTCTTTAAATAATAATTGATTGACAAGGGAATCGTTAATCATGATACCTACTGAATGTTTTTAAAAAGAATTGACAAATATAAACAAACCATTCAGAAATTTTATACGGATAATTTAGAGCTGGTATAAATTTTAAGCTATGAAAACATGGCAATTATTTTGTATTGATCAATCTTAATATAGTATTATTTTAAAAAGTTTTTGGTTAAAATTAGATTGCAATTTAAGCAGGTACACTCCAGGTAAGCTTATAAGGGATGTTTCTAAATGGTCGTTAAAGTATCCTGCTTGTATAAATTTGGTAGTTTGGAATAGAACATTACCTCTTATATCGAGTAGAGAATATTTTATTTGACAGTCATTCGAAAGGCTGCCTTTGATTTGAATATTGCTAGCATTTGGAATGTTCAAGATTTGAAATGAATCGAATTCATTTTTATCAATATTCATCAAATCCAAATCCAGTTCATTGAAATTAGAATCTATATATAATGCTTTGATGCCAAGCTCATCAAAATCCAAAATAGGAAGTTTATCTATATTTGTTTTTTTCTTCCAAATAATAGAAAATAATTCATTCTTAATTGCTAGTTGATCAAGAAGTGGATTTTTATTCCACACAAAATGAATTTTACCACGGTCTAAATCCATTAATGATATTTGATCTTCAGAAATATCAAGGGCTCCTTTTTTAAGCCCTGCATATGTATATAGATTCTGATCAAACATAAGCGTAAATTGCAAACCATTACAAGCATTTATTTCTTTAAAATGGAATGCGCTTTCCAAGGTATTTGAAACTATTTTAGTTTGATAATTTAATTTTGTCCGATACTTGGCGCGATCTTTTGTAGATTGTAAATTAGAGCAACGACTATTGAAATTCACATCGCCCATTTTGATTCCAATAAAATTCTGATTCTTGAAAGAACTATCTTTAATAATATATTTTCTGCAATAGTTAGCCCAGAAATTCACATTGGTATTAAAGGGTCCGGGAGTAATACTATCTGTTGGAATGAATAACCAATTTGGGACTTTGCTAAATTTAGGGTTGACTCCTAGAATCAATTTTCTTAGTTCTGAAATATCAGCGGCCGTTATATTGGAGCTCGCGTTTACATCAGCAGCTATTAATTTTAATGGGTCACTTATAGATTCTATCCCTAAAATATGTCTTTGAATTTTTACAATATCAGCCGTTGTTACACCATTTGTAAAATTATCATTTTTATGAATGCATAAGGTATATTCTCCTTGCTTAAATAAATCTTGGTATTGGATTTTATGTGAATAGTTTTCTCTTGAAAAATTGCCAGGGCCAGAAAGATTAATTGTTGCTTCCAATAAGCCTCCGTCAGGACATATGACATCTCCATTGATTTGATAAATAGGTGGGTCGCATCCGCCGCATATGTCTAAGTTGTCTTGAATAATAAGTGTTGTTTTGCAGGAATCTGTATTCCCAACCTCATCTTGCACCCACATAGTTAAGTTAATCAAAAGTTCATCGCATGCTCCTGCAGCTATAAAATCATGACAACAAATTTGAATGGAGTCCTTTTCTGGAACGCCGTTAAAATAGAATTTCAATTTATTTGAAGGTGTGACATCATCAAAACTTCCTAGGTCAAGGTCTTTTGCATAAATAACAACACAACCTTTAACCGGGATGGGCACAGTGATCACGCCTGTTAGACAATACGCTGTAGGAGCTTTATCTTGAGCTAAAACAGAAGTGGTAAAAAAAACAATAAAAAGACCTCCAAGTAAGGTGAATAGATTAAAATAAAATTTCATAGTAAGAAATTATTTAATATGTTAAATGAAGTAATTCAATTTAATGACTACATTATTTAAGCGTTGGAGGACTTGATTTCTAAGTACAAGTTACAATAATTTCTAATCATAAATTATTAAAATTCGGGATCTTTAATTAATTCCGATTAGTTCCTTAGATTTTCTAAGTATTGCAGGCTGTAGAGAGGCACTGTTTTTTTGTTTTAAATTTCAGTTATTTAAGGTAATTATAACTTATTTGGAAATACAATATTGTATTGGATAATCGTTGATTTTTTTTCCTCAGATTTGGAACTGCTGTTTTGCTTTTCCAAATAAACATATTTTACCGTTTTTACACTTGTGTCGATCACTGAATTTTGTAATTTAAATTGAATATTAAAAGTTTTATAAAAACGCACTTTAATATTCCGAACTTTAGCGATTTTAAATTTTAATAATTTTATTACGCGCATAGCTTCTTCGTCACATCCTAAACCAATTCCCGAAATCATTTTTGTATCAATGACTTCTCCCCGATGATTAATTTCAGCTTTAATAACGACCGTTCCTTCTATTTTTTTTGTTAAAGCATCTAATGGATATTTTAACTGTTGGTAAATAAACGCAGAGAGTGCTTTGGGCCCTCCTTCATATTCTGGGGTAGGTAGAAAGTCTTTCTTTTTAATTTCGTGTTTCAAATGGACTATTTAATTGTTTTTGGTTTGATAATATCTAAGGATAATTCATGTATCATTTTATTGAACCATACCAACTCATTTTGTTTGATTCTTTCGCAATAATTTAGTTGGTTTAGAATCAAAGAATCAATTTCTTTTCGAAATTCTTCTGCTTGATCTGTTGGTGGAAAAGATCCACCCTCAAATAATGCAGTCAAATGAGCTAATTTATTGGTGAGTTTTATTGGAAAATTTATGGGATCCTGACCACTCTTGCTTTTTGTTTGATACAATTCATTTTCAATAGCTGTAAAGCTACTGTCAATCGCTATTTTTAATTTAAAAATAGTATCCGTTTTTTTAGTTTTTTCTAAACGAGCTGTAAATTCTGATATCTGTGTTTTGATATCTCGCATTTGCAATATGGCCCTGTGTGCTTCATCAATTCGATTTCGGATGTTCTTAATAAATTCATATTGCTTTGTGATATCTGATTCAGAAACTGGATAACTTTTATCAGGTACAATTTCAAATTGTGTAGTTTCTTCAATATTTTTTCCTTTTAGAACAAGTTGATAATTTCCAGGTAAAGCTTTGGGTCCATTCATATTTGACCACCATAAAACCATTCCACTGAAATCCTTAGCAGGTCGCATTCTTGGATTAATATTGATTTTATTACATCCTGTTTTTAATTCAATTTTTTGTTCGTTTTCGACAGGAATATTGGAATAAATGGATAAGGTATCCTGGTTTTTATCAATACAATATAATTTAAGGGTATCTTTTGGATTGATGGTGTCTGAATAAAAATAGAGGGTAACTCCATTCGCATGATTCACACCTTCTGTTTTTGTATCAAAGGATCCTCCATCCATTCGAATTGCAGGTTTTGGTGTAAATATAAAATTTTGTTCATTTAATGAAATTGTATACAATTGTCTGAGAGGACTTAAATCATCAATCATCCAGATACTTCTGCCTTGAGTTGCTGCAATTAAAAAGTTATCTTTAATGACTAAATCTGTAATCGGAACCAACGGTAGATTGAGTTGAAACGATCTCCATCGGGCACCATCATCAAATGAAATATACATTCCATATTCAGTGCCTGCATATAATAAATCTTTATGGTTTGGATCTGCGCGCAACACTCTTGTAAAGTGATTGGATGGTATTCCATTGGTAATTTTTTTCCAAGTCTTTCCATAATCTTCTGTTTTAAATAAATAGGGACTAAAATCTCCATTTTTATAAGAAGTGGCTGTTATGTAACAACCACCATCCAGGAAGGGATCAGGTTCAATGCAATTGATCATAGTCCAGGTAGGTAAATTAGATGGAGTTATATTTACCCAAGTAGTACCGCCATTCTTACTTAAATGAATTAAACCATCATCGGATCCTACCCACAATAAATCTTTTACTCTGGGTGATTCGGCTGCTGCAAATAGGGTGCAATAATATTCTACGGATGTATTGTCTTTTGTGATTGGACCGCCGGAAGCTTTTAATTTGTTAGTGTCATTTCTTGTTAAATCAGGACTTATAGTTTTCCAGGTCTGTCCTTCATTTTCGGTAACATGCAAATGATTGGAAGCACAATACATTTTCTTAGGATTATGCGGGGAAAAGAAAATTGGAAAATTCCATTGAAAGCGATATTTTAATTTTTCGGCCCCATGACCTATTGGATTATCAGGCCACACATTAACACTTCTGCTAATTTTTCTGGAATGATCATAACGTGTTAAATAGCCGCCATAACTACCGCCATAAACAATTTCTTGATTTAATGGATCTACTGCAATGTGTCCGGATTCTCCACCCGCTGTAGGCTCCCAATCCTGGATTCCGATTGAATGTCCCGCGGTTCTGTGAGCAATTCGAATGGTGCTATTATCTTGTTGGGCAGCATAAATTCGAAAGGGATAATGATTATCGGTTGTAATTCTATAAAACTGTGCAGTTGGTTGGTTACTTTGAGGAGACCAATGTTTACCATGATCATCACTGATTTGTCCGCCACCATCATTCGCCACGATAATCCATTGTGGTTGTTCAGGATTAATCCACATATCATGGTGATCACCATGTTGCGTATTTACATGGACAAAATTTTTACCACCATCCATAGATTTATGTAAAGAAACATTTAGCACATAAATTATATTATCATTTGAAGGATCCACACAAAGTCTTGAAAAATACCAGGCTCGTTGTCGTAATTCGCGATTTCCATTCACTAATATCCAATTCATACCACCATCATCAGATCTGAATAATCCACCAGATTCGTTTTCAATCATAGCATAAATCCGATCATGATTTGAAGGACATACAACGACTGTGCTTTTTCCCCAAACACCTTCTGGCAGCCCTTTATTTTGAGAAATATTTTTCCATGTATCTCCACCATCTGTACTTTTCCAGATTGCAGAACCAGGGCCGCCACTTGATAATTTATATGGATTCCTTTGCACATTCCAGGTAGTTGCAAATACTATTCTTGGATTTATGACATCATATATTAAATCAATTGCACCCGTACTATCATTTACAAATAAAACCTGAAGCCATGTTTTACCTCCATCTTTTGATTTATAAATCCCTCTGTCTTTTGTTGGTTTATAGATGTTGCCAAGAGCTGCAACAAGAATAACATCAGCATTTTTGGGATGTGTACGAATTCGGACAATATGTTTTGTGTTTTCTAAACCGCTTTTAATCCAACTTTTTCCACCATCTTCTGATTTCCAGATACCATGACCAGAACTGACATTTCCTCTAACGGTTTCTTCCCCTTCACCAACTAGAATTACATTTGGGTCAGCGGCTGCTACTTCTATAGCACCAATACTTCCGCCGAAAAATCCATCAGAAATATTTTTCCAATGAGCACCTGCATCTGTTGTTTTCCATATTCCACCTCCAGTGGTTCCCATATAGAACTCCTTTTCTCTCTTTTCAACGCCAGTAACTGCACAGGATCGTCCACCTCGGAACGGACCAATGGATCGCCATTCCATTGCTTTATAATATTTTTCATCAAAACGATCTTGCGCAATAATTTGAAGGCTTAGGAAAAAGAAAAGTGTAAATAATAATTGAAATTTCATAAAGCTGGAATAATAGTATTGATTTTATAACATTAAATATATATAAACCCATCCGACAAGATAGCCAGCAAATGCCAAAAGGGTAATTTTTTTGAAGTACCATTGGTAATTAATTTTCTCAAGGCCCATGGCTGCAACACCCGCAGCAGAACCGATGATTAAAATGCTTCCTCCCGTACCAGCAGCATATGCTATTTCATGCCAGAAGTGGTGATCCATTGGAAGTGAATACATACCAATCGCACCCGCTACTAAAGGTACATTATCGATGACTGCTGACAATAATCCTAAAACAAAAGCGATACCCGATTGATCTGGAATATAGTTGCTTAAAACATTTGCAAGTTCGGTAAGTTGGCCAATGTTTTCTAATGCAGAAATGGCTAATAAAATTCCAAGAAAAAATAAAATACTTGGAATTTCAATCCTCGATAATGCATTCCTAACAGATGGTTTTGCCGAATCTTTAAAGGGTGGATACAAATTTGGAAAGTCTAATTCTGAAATCAACCAAAGTATGGCTAACGCACCCATCATACCAACAAAGGGAGGTAAATGGGTTACAGATTTAATTATGGGTACCAGAATTAATAGACCAATACCGAGAAACAAATAAAATTTTGCAGACCGTGGAAGTTTTTCTATGACGAATTCAGTTTTTACACTTTTACCTTTGAACCTATCGAAAAAAGATACAATTATAAGCGGCACTGCAATACATAAAATAGAAGGAATGAATAAAAACTTTATTAATTGTAATGTACTTACTTTATGATCTATCCAAAGCATGGTTGTGGTAATGTCGCCAATGGGGCTCCAGGCGCCTCCTGCATTTGCAGCAATTACAATAAAACTGGCAAACCAAAGTCTATCTTCAGCATTATGAATTATTTTTCGAGTAAGTGAAATCATCACTATTGATGTGGTTAAATTATCAAGTACAGCCGATAAGAAGAAACTAAGTAAACTGATCACCATTAATAAAATAAATTTATTGCGGGTAGTTATCCATTGGGAGATTACTTTAAAGCCTTGATGCATATCAACCAATTCTACAATAGTCATAGCCCCTAAAAGAAAAAATAAAATAGCAGCAATTTCACCCAAATAGTGCAATAAACTTGTAGAAACTAAGCTTGTATCAGTCCCTTGAGATTGGAACAAGGCAATAACAATCCAAGAACATACTCCTGTAAGGATTGCACTTACGGCCTTGTCGATTTTTATATTGTGTTCAAATATAATGAGTAAATAGCCAATCAGAAAGATGAGAGTTACCGCCAAGTTCATATTAAGAATCCGTATATTTTAATATGCAAGGTAAGAACAATCATTGCAATTTATAGGGCTTCATTTGTAGCCAAATAGGGAAGAAAGCCCATAAATCGGATCCCTTTGCTACCTTTGCGGTTCCATGTTAAAATCGGTTAAAATCGGATCTGTTGTATTGCCGGAGTTTCCACTCTTGTTAGCTCCAATGGAGGATGTTAGTGACCCACCTTTCAGAGCATTATGTAAAGAACAGGGTTGTGATTTAATGTATACGGAGTTTATATCTGTAGAAGGATTGATCCGGGATGCTGAAAAATCGCTGCAAAAACTTGATATTTATGATGAAGAAAGGCCCATTGGCGTGCAAATTTTTGGAGCAGAATATGAATCCATGATGAAAGCGGCAGAAATTGTAGAACGGGCGAATCCAGAAATTCTCGATATTAATTATGGTTGTCCGGTACAAAAAGTAGTATGTAAGATGGCAGGTGCCGGTATTTTGAAGGATGTTCCTAAAATGGTAAAACTAACAGAAGCCGTTGTAAAGTCGACCAATTTGCCAGTAACCGTAAAAACAAGATTAGGTTGGGATGACAGCATGATATTTATTGAGGATGTTGCTGAAAGGCTGCAAGATATAGGGATTAAAGCACTTACGATTCATGCAAGAACCCGATCTCAAATGTATAAAGGCGATGCAGATTGGAGTTGGATCGCTAAAGTAAAAAACAATCCAAGAATTCATATCCCGATATTTGGCAATGGGGATATAGATAATCCTCAAAAAGCACTGGATTATAAAAACCGATATGGGGTAGATGGAATTATGATTGGACGAGCAAGTATTGGATATCCCTGGATATTTAGAGAGATTAAACATTTTCTTAAGACAGGTAATTACCTTGATCCTCCGACGATCATTGAACGTGTACATGCTGCAAAAACGCATCTTTCAAATTCCATAAAATGGAAAGGAGAAAAACTCGGAATTCTTGAAATGAGAAGACATTATACAAATTATTTTAAGGGTCTTGCCAATATTAAAGAGTATCGGGCGCGATTGGTTGCGGAGTCAAATCCGGAAATATTATATGCTATTCTGGATCAAATGCAAGAGGAGTATTCAATGGAATTAAGTTGTGTTTTATCAGAATGAATCAATCATTAATTTTCAATCTTAGTCCTTCAGAAAACAAGATACTTTCAATCATTTCGGAGAGCGGTGCCGAATTAGGTGTACAAGTATTTGCTATAGGCGGATATATTCGGGATAAAATTATTGGTAGAACATCTAAAGATATTGATATTGTATGTTTGGGTGATGGTATAAAGTTAGCAGAATTAGTTGCTTCAAAATTCAGACCTACACCAAATGTAAATGTTTATAGTCGATTCGGTACTGCGATGATAAAACATAAGGAATTGGAAATTGAGTTTGTTGGTGCACGCAAAGAATCTTATCGTTTAGAATCGAGAAAGCCCATGGTTTCAAGTGGCAGTTTACAGGATGATCAATTGAGGAGAGATTTTACAATGAATGCAATTTCAATTAGTTTAAATCCTGAAAATTATGGTGAAATTATTGATCCATTTGATGGCATGAAAGATATTGAATCTAAAATTATCAGAACGCCTACGAATCCAGATCAAACATTTTCGGATGATCCATTGCGAATGATGCGAGCGATCCGATTTGCTACACAATTAAATTATACAATTGACGAAACAACATATCATGGAATCATCCAATCTAAAAGTCGGATTCGGATTGTTTCAAAGGAGCGAATTACAGCTGAATTAGAGAAAATTCTGGAATCACCAAAACCTTCAATAGGTTTTGATTTATTGTTTAAAACAGGTTTATTAGAATTGATTTTGCCGGAAATGGTTTTGCTACACGGAGCTGAATATCAAGACGGAAAAGGACATAAAGATAATTTTTATCACACCTTACAAGTAGTAGATAATTTAGCCGCTAAAACAGATAACATTTGGTGCAGATGGGCAGCTGTTTTTCATGATATCGCAAAGCCACAGACGAAACGCTATGACAAAATAAATGGGTGGACATTTCATGGGCACGAAGCATTGGGTGCGATCATGGTGCCCCGAATTTTTAAAAATTTGCGTCTACCATTGGACAATAAAATGAAATATGTGCAAAAATTAGTGCGATTGCATTTGCGTCCAATTGCCTTAACTCAAGAAGAAATTACAGATTCTGCATTAAGAAGATTATTATTTGAAGCCGGTGAAGATTTGGAAGATTTATTGATGTTATGTGAAGCCGATATAACATCAAAAAATATAAATAAAGTAAATCGTTATTTAAATAATTACCAAATCGTTCGGGAGAAATTATATGAACTCGAAGAACGAGATCGAATTCGAAATTGGCAGCCACCCATTTCTGGTGAAGATATTATGAAGTTATTTGGCATTGGTCCAGGAAAGGAAATTGGTATTATTAAATCATATATTCGCGAAGCAATTTTAGAAGGTCAGATTCCTAATGAACACGATGCGGCATTCAAACTTATGCTTGAAAAAGCAAAGGAATTAGGTTTGGAATTAAAAGCTGAATAATATTTCCCTATGATTGATAATTTCTTATAAACCTTAAGCAATAGATTTATTGCTCCTGTTACTTCATACTAATAATTTTCAATTCTACGCGTTGATTTTTAAGCCTTCCAGCAGAAGTATCATTGCTGGCGATTGGAACTCTTTTGCCATATCCCTTAAATTGAACCTGATCTGAGGAGATCCCTTTTTCAAATAAATAGCCTGCAACATTTTTTGCTCTGGAAGTACTGAGTCGATCGCAATAATCATGGGGTGGAATACCATTCGTGTGACCACCAATTTCAACTACAACATCTTTGTTTATTGAAAGGAAATCAAAGATTTCATTGAGAACTGCATAGGATTCTGGATTTACAGATGCAGAATCCGTCAAAAAGAATAGTTGATTAATTTGTAAGGTCTGACCAATAGATATTTTTTTGCGATCCAGTTCTGCAATTACTTTTGGTTGATCTATATAAATATTTTGAGTTTGCGTACAATTGTTTTGATCAATAACTTTAATGGTTTGTTTTCCAGCTCCCAAATTAGTATTCGTCAATGAAGTTCTTCCATTCGGCCATAAAATCCGATAGGGTGGTGTGCCTCCGGAAATTGCAATCGTAGCTTTACCATCCTTTTTGCTAACTTCACTCACGGGAGTTTTTGAAATGGTTGTTATGAGTATTGGTTCGGGTTCCTTAATATTAATATTGGCGGTATATTCTTCACCTTCTGCATCGATTACTTGAATTTGATAATTCCCTGCACCTAAACTATCATTCCTTGTACCACTTAAGCCGGTAACATTCCATTTGTAACTGTAAGGCGTTTTTCCACCTTTTACAATAACTATAATTTCAGATGATTTTTCCCCAGGACATTTTATTTCACCTTTACTATATGCAATAACATTAAATTTCTCTTCTTCATTATCTAAAATATCAATCCGAAATAAGCCGCGATCAGCAGTCCCAACCCATAAATCATCATTTTTATCACATGCGAGGGAAAGTGTTTGTGCCGAAACAAATCCATAGTCTTCATCAATTTGCAATGCTTCATCTTTATATGGATCAAATTGTACAAGAATTTCTGAAGCAATATAAATACGTCCTTTACTATCGGATGTTAAGGATCTAACAGGCCCTTTACTAAGACCCCGTTTTACAGCACCATCTTGCCAGCGTTCTCGACCATCTTCAAAATATACCAACCACATTTTACTTTCAGCCAAAAGCCAGACTCCTTCAATAGTCGCAATGGCTCCTGTAAAACGATATTGCTTTTCATAAACATCCCAATCCTTCTTTTCAATTTTTACAATTCCATTGTCTGTTCCAATCCAAAGTCTATCATTTTGATCGGTGTACAAATTATTTATTTGATTGGATGGAAGTTTTGAATTTTTAATAGTGTAATGATTGAGAATTTTTCCTTGATCATCTGAAACCTTAAACAAACCTTCATTGGTGCCAACCCAAAGATCTCCTTTGTAATAAGCCATACTGGTTATTTGTGCTTTGGTTTTTTCCATCAATATATTTTGAGTATGGTCTTCCGTTTGTAATTGTTGATTACGGTTACCATACCATACGATCTGTTTTTTATCTTCTGCCAAACCCATAATAGAATCTTCTACAATTTTTTCTGGATCCATATCCATAGAAATCATTCGATATAATCCTTTATCAGTTCCAAGCCATTTATAATTTTGTTTATCGATTAAAATGGAACGGACAGCTTCTTCTGAACCCATTTTTTGATAATTTTCAACGATGGCTTTCGGCTCTGTTTTTTGAGAACTAACGATAGTAATGAATGTAATGCAACAGAAAAGACTTAATGCGAATTTATTCATGGCGGCACAAATTAATTGAATCCTTAATTAAAAACGGAAGATTCGTTTATTTTAGTTTAATAAAGGGCTTAACTAAGCCATCCTAATTTTTGGATATTGAGTAATTACAGGATCCAAAAATCTGATTTTTTTAATTTTAAAGCGAAAGGCGATGGAATGTGAGTATGTAATAATTTTTAAACTTTATATAAATCCTCTTTTTACCTCGAAATTTTATCGTGAAAGCGATTGAAAAATTATTTATATTTTAATTAAATTGATTGAAAATCAATATAGTAGATATAACTTATTACAATTATATATAATATGATCGAAACACACAATTAACAATTATTTTAAATCTGGGATTCAAACATTGAATTAATCTTATATTAGCCAAAATATTCAAACGAATGAAAAATCTATTTAAAGTTAAACCTATTCAGGATCTCCATTCGGATGCCTTGGATACGGAACAAGGATTAAAACGGACACTCACGGCTACTAACCTGGTAAGTCTTGGAATAGGAGCTATCATAGGAACTGGTATATTTGTTTTAACGGGGACTGCTGCTGCTATACATGCTGGTCCGGCAATTGTACTTGCGTTTATTCTTTCCGGTATTGGATGCGCTTGTGCAGGATTATGTTATGCTGAGTTTGCTTCTATGTTTCATATATCAGGAAGTGCTTATTCTTATTCTTATGCCACCTTAGGTGAATTTGTAGCATGGATTATTGGTTGGGATTTAGTCTTAGAGTATTTATTTGGAGCCTCCACAGTTGCTGTCGGTTGGTCAGGCTATTTTATTAGTATTTTAAAAGATTTTGGTATTTATATTCCGCCTCAATATACCGCATCCACAGGTACTCAATTGATTAATGTTCCCAATGAAGGCTGGCAATCCATTTCCGTTGGTTTGACGGAGCGATTGACCGCGGCCAATGTAGATATTAATTCCTTGCAATCTGTTTCTGCATTATTCAATTTACCAGCGGTATTAATCATTGCTTTGTTAACTGTTTTATTGGTGATTGGAATAAAGGAATCAGCTAATTTTAATAATATTATTGTATTGGTGAAATTGGCAGTTATTGTCGCTTTTATTGTTTTTGGATTTAGTTATGTATCTTCAGAAAATTGGATCCCGTTTATACCAGAACGTATCATTGATACCAGTGGACAAGGACATTTTGGTTGGTTTGGAATTGTTTCTGCGGCTGGTGTGATTTTCTTTGCTTATATAGGTTTTGATGCGGTTTCTACATTGGCACAGGAAGCGAAAAACCCACAAAAAGATATGCCTACAGGAATTTTAGGTTCATTAGTTATTTGCACTATTCTCTATATTCTGGTAGCCTTAGTGATGACAGGAATAGTAAGTTATAAAGAGTTAAATGTGCCAGCTCCAATTGCCTTAGCTATTGATAAGACGGGAGAAGGTTTGTCTTGGTTGCGCTTCCCAGTAAAATTAGGTGCAATAGCAGGATTGAGTTCAGTTATTTTAGTGATGTTAATGGGTCAACCAAGAATCTTTTTTTCAATGGCAAAGGATGGATTACTTCCTGCATCATTTGCAAAAGTGCATCCTAAATTTCAAACTCCATATATTACAACCATTATAACCGGTGTTGTTGCAGCTTTTTTTGCAGGAATATTACCCATTAATATATTAGGTGAATTGGTTTCTATAGGAACATTATTGGCATTCGTAATAGTTTGTGCTGGTATTATTGTTTTAAGAAAATCAAAACCGGATCTTGAACGACCATTTAAAACTCCTTGGGTACCATTTATTCCTATTGCCGGTGCTTTGCTATGTTTATTGCAAATGTTTGGTCTTCCCATGGATACCTGGCTTCGGTTAATTATCTGGATGGCAATAGGATTTGTTATTTACTTTTTATATGGTTATAAAAATAGTCGTGTTCAAAAAATGAAGTAGGAATTATATTCCTGATTTTTAATTTGACCAACTTACCATAAAAGGCAGAATCTTATTTTGTCCTTGATTGTACTTTCTATAAGAAGGTTTAAATTTGGAGCGTAAGAATAGAATTATGAATTGAGGTTGCCGATTGATATCTAATGCGTAGCGAGTATTTTTCTACCAAAGTTTATTGTTCCACATTATAGTGAAACTTAGATTCATTTAATAAAAGAATCTCCTTAAAGCAACAGCGAAAAATACTCGCCACACACTGTATTCCGAACGGATACCTGATTATTAAAAGAAAAGCTATTTCTTGCTCCCAAGCTTTTTAACCTGACCCAAGAGTTATTCTAAAAATTCAGAATTTTATGCTAGATTTAATTTAAGGAATCCATTTTGTTTTTGGTCCTTAAATTTAAACGGAGTCTCTTGGGAATAGCATTATTAAAACCAATATTTTAAACATTGAATTCTGCAGTAAATCCTATGTATAAGGATTGCCATAAAGTTTTACTTTTAATCTGCAAGTTCATTTTTCTTCTTATGCTTCCAAAAATAATATACGGGTATTCCTAATGCGACGATGATTAATCCTGGAAAGGAGTACATCGGTTTTTCTATCAATAGATTTACACAAAATAGTGTTGCAAGAATAATATATAAGGCAGGAACAAATGGATAGCCCCAGGCTTTATAAGGCCTGTTAAGTTCGGGTTTATTTTTTCTTAAAATGAAAAGTCCTACAATGGTAATAATTGCAAAAAACATAACTGCAAACATCACATAATCCAGAAGATTTCCATATTTACCGGATAAACAAAGTATAGACGACCAAAAAAATTGAATCCACAATGCATTGCCGGGTACTCCATATTGGTTATTATCTTTCATTTTACTGAAGAATAATCCATCTTGAGCCATAGCTTGATACACTCTAGCACTTGCGAATATAATTCCATTATTACAACCAAACGTTGAGATCATAATTAACACAGCCATTATAATAATTGCGGTCTGACCAAACATCATAGATGCGGCCGCTGTACCAACCCGATTGTCAGTGGCAAACTGAATGCCTTTAGACATTGCATCTGTACCATCTGGAGAACCATAAAATGGCAGCAAAAACAAATAAGCAACGTTTGCTAATATATAAAGCGAAACAACAATTAAAACCCCAAAAAATAGACTCTTTGGTAAATTCTTTTCTGGTTTTTCCATTTCACCAGCAATAAAGGTGACATTATTCCAGGCATCACAAGAAAATAATGAGCCTACTAAAGCTACGCCAATTGCTGACCATAATGCAGCCCCTCCTAATACATGGATTATATACTTGCCATCAATATCCGTAGTATAGCTCGGACTTAAATTCCAAAATTGATTATAATTGGATTGCCATACATCCCAGTTTCCATAAATAAAAATTCCTAATACAATTAAGCCTAATAAAGAAAGTAATTTAGCAAAAGTAAAAACCCTTAATATAATCTTGCCATATTGAAGTCCGCGACTATTGACATACGTTAATAAACCTATTACAGCAATCCCTAATAGCTGCGTAGATTTTATAGATAAAAAGCCTAAATCTAATAAGACATGATCTTCATTAAATATCGGAACCAGCTCTCCGAAGTATGAGGCGAACGCAACCGCAACAGCAGCAATGGTGCCACATTGAACCACCAGAAATACAGTCCAACCATAAAGAAAGCCTGTTAGTGGGTTGAAAGCTTCTTTTAAAAACACATAAGGACCTCCGGCTTTTGGAAACATTGCAGCTAATTCTCCCAAACTTAATGCCCCTAATATTGTAATAATACCAGCGAGTGCCCAAATCAGCAATAGCCACCCCGGACCGCCAACGGTACGTGCCATATCTGCACTCACCCTGAATATACCAGATCCGATCATTGAACCAGATACAATCAGGATTGCATCCAATAAAGTAAGTTTAGCTTTCATGCTGTTTGAATTTGGTATAAATATAGAGGAAGAAATGGAATGCACTGTGCATTTTTCGAATCCCAGTTTTCGCATATGACAAGCGCAATCAATTCGAACCTAAAATTTGAATTGTAGGCGTTGAAAGGCTTAAAGCTTTAACAATAAAGTATTAGATTTTTTAGGAAAAGGAGAAGGAAAATTTAAAGGAACAATTTCTTTATTCTTTGTTCAATGCCAAGACCATTTTAACTTTAAGATTCACCCCGATCTGTAATACATCTACCAAATCCTGTACAGGCATTCCTTGATCAATTCTGATAACACAAGTTAAATCTGGAACTTTGATGAGATAGGTTTTCAAAGTAGCTTGAATCTGGTTGTATGCTACTTCTTTACTTTCAATATAATATCTTTTATCAGGGGTGACAGAAATACTAATTGGTTTTGTATTTGTTTGTTCGGTTGCTTTTGAAGAAGGAAGCATGAGTTTAATTACATTCGGATTCGCCAATGTAGAAACAATCAAGAAAAACAATAATAAGAAGAACATGATGTCATTCAGTGATTCAACACTTAATTCAGCTGTTTCCCTTCTTCTTCCGCGTATATTCATGTCAACAGATTAGGATGATTATTTTACTGGAGAGTGGAGGATATCCATAAATTCAATACTTCTTTTTTCTAGTTTATTTACCAATTCATCTAACATCATGGTTAAGAAGTAATATCCTAAAAATGCTACAATACCTACTAATAATCCACCCGCAGAGGTCATCATTTTTTGATAAAGACCTCCGGATATAACACCAATTGAAAGACTATCTGTTAAGGAGATATCATAGAATATTTTAATTACCCCCATAATGGTTCCTAAGAAACCAAACATTGGAGCAACTCTGGCAATTAAGGAAAGGTAGGTAACTTTTTTCTCTAAACGGAAGGTTTCAACCCGGCCTACATTTTCTATGGCAGATTCTATTTCAGGCATTGGACGGCCTAATCGGGATAATCCTTTCTCAACCATTCGGGCAAGTGGAGTTTCACTACTCGCACAAATACTTTGAATAGTTTGGATATTACCACTTCCAATATTGGATCTCAAATTCTGCATTACCCGTTCGTCTTCTTTCGCTAAAGATTTAAAGGTTAAATACCGCTCTACGAACACATATACAGCAATAAAAGATAATAAAACCTGAATAGAAATAATAGCAACACCTAAGGGACCACTAGACAATATAATGTCTATGATACTTTTCTTAGCAACTTCTTCTCCAGCAGTTTCGGCAGCTTTTGCTACCCACATTATGGTTGATAAAAACATATTATATTTTGCTTATAACTATTAATCGTAAAAACTTATTAAATTGGTATAAATTAAAGAAACATTCCTCTTTTTATTCCATTAAGGGCACAAATGTACATATTTTATATATAAAATACAATTAATGTGTTTTATGAATAAAGTGATTTTGAATAAAAAAGGCCATCTTCTGATGGCCTTCCTATTTAATTTTAATAAATTATTATGCGTTTGGAATTGTAAGCTGCTGACCAGGATGAATCACATCTGGGTCTTTAAGTATATCTTTATTCGCCTGGAAGATTTTATTGTAAGCGGAAGCGTTGTCGTAATAATGTTTTGCAATTTTACTAAGGCTTTCACCTGATTTTACAGTATGTTTTGCATAATAATCTGTATTAGCAACTGAAATATCAGCAACTAAATCTGTTGGATTTGCACCACCAACTTCTTTGATTTTATCCCATAATTGGTCTTTTTCATATTGTGTTTCAGCGGTTCCCCAAACTTTAAGGACTCCATCTGCTTCGGAAACATTGCCTCCTTTTATGCCCAATGATTCCCCTAAATCTAAAACTGAACGATATTTGTCTTGTAAACTCATTTTATTTGATTTTAGTGAAAGAAAAAAAAGTAACAAGTTTATAATGCAAAAATCAAATAAAAAGTTCAATTCAAGTCAAATATGTTTTATGAATCTATATTTGCAGTCCAAATCAAACTAAATTGGGGATGTAGCTCAGTTGGCTAGAGCACTTGCATGGCATGCAAGGGGTCAGGGGTTCGAGTCCCCTTATCTCCACTTAAATTACCGATTATCTTTAGTTATCTTGTTGTGGAATTAGATTGCAACAAATTTGATAAATTAATCTTAAGCCAACACTAGATTTGTACCAATCAGTAATATTGAAATTGGATTCATTAGGGGTCAACGTCTATTTGGATTCTTAATGACCCAAATCCTTGCTTGGATTTTAACTCTTGACTAAGTCTTAAAATATCGGATTTTACCTGATGTATAAATCCAGAATCTTTTTCAATCTTAATTAATAATTCTCTTACATAAGAACCTTTAATTCTTGATAAATGAGGTTCCGCAGGTCCAATAATCCGCTTTCCATATGTGTTGCGTAATTCCTTGGCCATCCATTCTATACCATCTTCAAGTACTTGGATCTTAAGATGCAAAATTTGAATTTTAATCAAACGGACATACGGAGGATATTTAAATTTTTTTCGTTCAAATAACTCAGATTGATAAAAACTTTGATGATCATGTTGGATTACTTGTTGAATCACCGGATGATAAATATTATAACCTTGTATTAAAACAAGCCCTCGATCTTTTCTTCGGCCAGCTCTTCCACTAACCTGAGTAAATAACTGAAAGGCCCGTTCTTGAGCTCTAAAATCAGGATACATTAGAATCTGGTCGGCTTGCAATATTCCGACAAGGCCCACATGATCAAAATCTAATCCTTTCGTAATCATTTGTGTTCCTACTAAAATGTCAATTTCCTTTTCTTGAAATGATTCAATAATATTTTGTTGAATTTTTCGACTCCGGGCAATGTCTAAATCTAATCTTTTAATGACAATTTCAGGAAAAAAAATGTGCAATTCTTCTTCAATTTTTTCAGTTCCAAAACCCAGAATTCGCAAGGTTGACTGCCCGCAATCTGGGCACCGTGTTGGAATCGGTTTTTGATTACCGCAGATATGACATTTAATTATGTCTTGTAGTTTATGTAAAGTCATTCGAACGTCACAACGATCACAGGTAGCTTCCCAACTGCAATTACTGCATTGAATTAATGGACTATAACCTCTTCGATTTCGGAAAATGATAATTTGTTTTTTAAGTTCGAGTTGTACTTTGATTGCATCCAATAATTGTTGTGTAAAAAAACCTTTTAACTTGCCAAACTGGCTGGCTTCTTTCATGGATACCGGGATCATTTCCGGCAACACACTATCCCCAAATCTGCTTTCCAATTTACAGATTTCGTATTTTCCTTGTTGTGCATTATAATAGGATTCTAACGAAGGCGTTGCAGATCCTAATAAAACATTAGCCTTAAATAATTTTGACAAGACCATGCTTGCATCTCTTGCCTGATATCTGGGTGCTGGATCCGTTTGCTTGTATGAAACATCATGTTCTTCATCAATAATTATTAAGCCGATATTACAAAATGGCAAAAAAATGGAAGACCGGGCCCCTATAAAAACTCGATTCTGTGTGAGCGCTGCATTCCATACTGCAGCCTTAGATTTTATACTTAAATCAGAATGGTATTCTAATAAATTATCACCAAGATATTTTTTAATTCGCAATACTAATTGGGAAGTTAATGCAATCTCTGGTACAAGATAAAGTACTTGTTTATTTTGTTGGAGGCAATCTTTTATTAATTTTAAATAAATGATAGTTTTACCACTTCCAGTAATGCCATGAAACAAAACAGTGGATTGCTTTTTCCAAAAAGTTTTAATTTCCTGATAACTGATTTCCTGTTCTCGACTTAATTGAATTGTTGGGACTTCTGAAGAAATATTGGGATATTCATAACGATCTAAAACACATTCTTCATAAATGCCTTTTTTAAGCATTGCATCGGTTACACTCGTTTCAGTAGTACTTATTTTTTGTAAATCTTTACGTTGTATCCAGCTAAAATCTTTTTTTTGTTGTAAATAAGTTAATAATGAGCGTGTTTGTTTTTCTGATCGCTGAACCTGATCTAGAACTTCATGAAAAGATATTTTATTAACGTGATGATTGCTATGGATCCGGATCCAGGAAGTTGTAGCGATGCTAGCTTTGTCTTCAAGTCTTTCCCGAACAGCAATCCACCTATGGTTAACCATCTGATTTATTAATTTCAAAACAGATTTTTTTTGTAATATGGTTTGGACTTCTGAAATACTTAATTCGTTGCGAATTTCCAAGGCTTCTAATATCATATAACAGTCATCATCCAGATCCATAGGATAATTTGATTCTTCCAGGATCTTATAAAGCATGGTTTCACTTTGCAATTTGAAACTAGCCGGCAATGCTGCAGACATTACATCCCCAAGATTGCAGACATAATATGAACTCATCCAATCCCAAAATTCAAATTGTTTTGAAGTGATGATGGGTTCCTGATCGATGATGGAAATAATAGTTTTTGTTTTTGACCAATGTGTTTTATCATGAATGGCTTTAACTAAAGCAGCGTAATGTTTTCGTTTTCCAAATTCTACCTCAACACGACATCCAATTTTAATTTGATCTTTGAATATTTCAGGAATTTCATAGGTAAATGTCCCTGCTAACGAAAGAGGTAATATCAGTTCGGCATATGTTTTAGGGGTAGTGGAATCCATGGAATGATTTATCTTTTATTTTTTAAAAGCAAAAAATACAGCAGCAATTAAAAACACAGCACTTATTAAATGATTCAATCGAAAGGTTTCTTGTTTAAAAAAGAGAAATGCAAAAACAAAGAATACAACTAATGTTATTGCTTCCTGTAAAACTTTTAATTGAATTAAACTAAAGGGTCCATCATTTCCAATATAGCCTAACCGGTTCGCTGGAACCTGAATGCAGTATTCAAAAAATGCAATACCCCAACTAATTATAATAATTTGAAATAGTCCAAAATTTTGACTCCAGGAAGAATCTTTAAATTTTAAATGTCCATACCATGCTAATGTCATAAATAGATTCGCTGAAATTAGCAAGAGGATGGTATTTAGAATTTTCACAAATTTGATTTTTTGCAAATATATTAAACTAAGGGCTAATATATTTTTCAGCTTTTTTATCATGAATTCAATTAATTCGAAGTTTTTAACGAGAATCTGATAGGTTTTTCTTAGTTTTGTCAGCCTACAAGGGCTATCTCTTCACCAATAATGAAAAATCAATTTCTTATCGTTTGTATGACTTTTTTTAGCATTTATGCTTGGGGTCAACCAACCTTGGAAGATTGTGCTAATGGACTGGACGATGACGGAGATGGATTTATTGATCTCAATGATTCAGATTGTAAATGCAAAGGAATTAAAGACACCTTGTTTGTACCTTCTTCCTTGATACCAAATCCTTCTTTTGAAGATTTTAATTGCTGCCCTTCTGGATTAGCTCAGTTATTTTGTTCTAAAAGTTGGATTCAAGCATCTTCTGCAACGTCTGATTATTTTCATACCTGTGGATTTAGACAGGATCCAATGCGGGGCAGTCCTCCACTGCCATTGCCTGCAGGAAATGGTTATGTTGGCTTTTTAGACCTTCAGACACATCCTGCTAGAAACGCTACCTATAAAGAGTATGTTGGTGCTTGTCTTACAAGTACCATGTTGGCAGGTAAAGATTATACCCTTTCTTTTTGGATAGGCTTTGGTAATCCTGGAAATTCCTATGGACCTCGCTTTAGTACGACCTTAGGGATCTATGGGACTTCTGCTTGTGGTAACCTTCCTTTTGGAGGAAACAATGGTTGGTTATGCCCTACAGCATATCCTAATTGGTTTGAACTTACAAGAGTTACAACAAGTGGCTCTAAAAAATGGGTTAAAGTAACCGTAAAATTAAAACCTACAAGAACCGTTGAAGCAATCGTAGTTGGACCACAATGCACCCGGGCAGATGGACAATATTATTATTTTATCGATGATTTAATTTTGGAAGAATCTGCCAAATTTGATTCTATTTATTTAGGAATTCAAGGAAATCCTTGTATTGATTCCGTCCAGCTGTCTTCGCCGCCAACTAAAATTACAAGAATAAAGTATCAATGGTATTTTAATGGCGCTGCAATTCCTGGGGCCGTTACACAAAATTTTCAAATTCCAAAGGGTCAGGAAGGTAAATATACTTTGCGTGCATCGGATGGAGCTGACTGTGAATTGAGCAATGTTTATACTTATAATATTGATACCTTATCATCCTTTCTTACCCAACAAATCTGCTTTGGGGAGTCCATAAAAATTGGAACTAATGTTTTTGATAAAACAGGAATTTACCGTGTGGTGATTCCTTCAGTATTTGGTTGTGATAGTATTGTACATTTAGATTTAACAGTTAATACGCCCGGACAAGCTTTACTCGATACAAGCATCTGTGAAAATCAAGTGATCGATATTCAAGGTGTTAGTTATGACTCAACGGGAGAATATCAGATTATTAGTCAAACTGCCCAGGGTTGTGATAGTCTAAGTATTTTGAAGTTAAATGTTGTTAAGCCTATTCAAACAATTACAGAAGCTTCCATTTGTGAAGGTGAAGTGTATAGAATTGCTTTGGATTCTTTTACAGTATCTGGCGATTATCCACTGCTTTACAAATCGCAGTTCGGTTGTGATAGTACAATGACCTTACATCTTCTTGTCAACAAACCAATATCGCAAGTTATAGATACTTCAATTTGTCAAGGTCAATCTATTCAATCTGGAGGTGTGCTTTATGATGTGGCTGGAAACTATGCTTTGCATTTAAAAAAGGCGGATGGATGCGACAGTTTGGTGACCTTAAATTTGAATATGAAACCAATTTATTTTACGAAGATCGATACAAGTTTTTGCGAAGGCAATCAAATTCAAATTGGTAATAAAATCTATAATAATACAGGTAACTATTTTCTGTCCTTAAATTCTTTTCAAGGTTGCGATAGTAATTTTCAAATTAGCTTGAATGTATTTCCTACACATCAATTGCAATTCGATACCGCAATCTGTGAAGGCGAATCATTAAATATTGGGAGTACAACTTTTAATCAAACTGGAAATTATACGGTGATTAGTAAGAATCAGTTTGGTTGCGATAGTATTTTTAAATTGGGCCTTACGGTACATTCAAAGTCTTTTACAAATGTTGATACGGCATTTTGTGATGGAGGAAAGTTGCGGCTTGGAGGGATTGATTATATGCAAGCCGGCACCTATGATCAAACTTATGTAAACAGATATCAATGTGATAGTTTAGTTCGGATTCATTTAATTCAAAACAAAACATACCAAACGATTATAGATACAGCAATTTGCAGTGGAAATACCTTTTTATTTAATAATATCGTGCGCAATAGTACTGGAATTTATCGTGCGGATCTTAAGTCTAACTTTGGTTGTGATAGTAGTATTGTATTAAATTTAGATGTGAAGCCAGTTTATAATACCAATATAGATACCGTGATTTGTTTTAATGGAAGTATTGCTATTAATGGAAATACAATAGACAGAGATACTTTGTTTCAACAACATTATTTTGCAATGAATGGTTGCGATAGTGTAATTAGGGTTTCGATAAAGAAGTCGTTGATTCCAAATATTGAAATAGAGAAAAAGGATATCAGTTGTTTTGGATTGTCGGATGGTTTTATTCAACTCCAGGTTAAAGGCAATGCAAATCCGTATACCTTCAAATGGTCGGATGGGAATTCAAATTCAAGCAGAGTCAGACTTTCAGCAGGTTTGTATAAATATACTGTTTTTGATAATCGGAATTGTTTTATAGAGCATGAAGTACTATTGAATTCACCATCTCCATTGCTCTTAGAAATTGAAACTAAAGATGCAAATTGTCTTGAACCTGAAAATGGAAAACTATTAATTAACAATTTGCAAGGTGGCATTAAACCCTATACTTTGACTATAGATGGACAATCGCGCACTGTAATTAATGTTGAAGAAATAATTTCAATAGGAAAGCATCAAATAATTCTGAGAGATTCAAATGGATGTGAGCAGATTGAAAATCTTCAAATTGATCCTCCATTCAGAGGTTCAACAAGTTTGAATCCTGATTCTTTATCAGTAATATTAGGAGATTCGGTTTGGTTAGAATTATTTGTAAGGGACATAGATTCTATTATAAGTATAATTTGGACCGGACCGGGTATAATAACATGTAAAAATTGTTTGCGTACTTCTGCTTTTATTACGCAGGAACAAGGTGTTTTTAAGGTAATGATTACGGATGTAAATGGTTGTGTTTATGAATCGTCTGTTTTTGTACAAAGTAAACAAAATTATTATGTACCGAATGTGTTTACACCAAATGGAGATGCGATCAATGATTATTTTAATATGTTTGCCGATCGCAGTATAGATAATATTGAAATACTCCGGATCTACGATCGTTGGGGTAATCAGGTATATGAATCAAAAAACTTTCCTCCCAATGGCACGGAAGGTGCTTGGAATGGAGAAGTAGGCAATCTAAAAGCAATACCTGGAGTGTATGTGTTTCTTTTTTTATTTAAGGATAAAGCCGGCAGGCCTCATAAATTGAGTGGAGATCTTACCTTGCTTAGATAAGCTTTTTGCCATATTACATGCAATTAATTATAGCAAACATTCATTTCTTGATAGGATGCTCATAAGTGCAATGTTTATCGAAAATTAAAGACCTTTGACATTTATCTTGAAGTAAATTTTGACCCTTTTAAATTTCGGGAGTATTACAGTATACAGCTAAAGCCGACTGAATGCACAATATTAAAATTCTTTATTGAATTCGTTTTTTTAACAACAAACTGTCGGGAGGAAATTGAGTTGCCAAATACTCCATTTGTGATTGTGCCCAGCTAGTTATAGTTACGCGTTGTGCATCTGTCATTTTTGCTTCTGGGTGTAAGCCTAAATATGTATAGGAAGGTAAAGGCATTTCTTTTTCTTTTACCATTTCTATGATTTCTTCAAATTTATGATTTTGTCTAGCTATAGATGCATTGGTAAATTTGGAAAAATTGAGTTTCTGTCGACCTTCATTAATATGATTTTGAAGCCACCATCCAACTGGTTGTATATAACTATACCAAGGATAATTAGCAGAATTACTATGGCAATTATTACATGCATTTTTTAAGATTTTGGAAACATCTTCTGGTATTTGGTATTTTGTATTCATGTGGTACGTCTCATCGGCTATAATTGTTTTATCAATTTGAATAAATTGTATTAATAGTAATGCAATTGCTAATCCGATTCCAATTTTTTTTAACATGCTGATGGTTTTAACTTTATCATTTTATACGAGCTAATATCTACAACTCTAATTGCAACGTTTTATCAAATTATTTTGTTTGAAAATAATAGATAAATTTAGCGCCTGTTGGATAAAGCTGTAAATACAATATTTCAAAGATACTACTTTAGTTTTAAGTATATTCTAAATTCAGTTAAGGAATAATTATATAATCCTTAGCTCAGTATTTGAAATATAAAGATAGAAGTTTGAATGTTGTTTTTAAAGTATTTTATATAGTGGGCTACCACCATCTTCTGAAATAGAATTCTTTTGTATACCCATTTGGAAGAATCAATGTAGCTGCATTATTGCAAGTCCCATCGCCAAAATCTATACTAAAAGCATTTGATTCAAAAGTTAAGTTGCTAATTCCTTTTACAATCCAAGGACAGGAAAATCTACTAATTAATGCTACAGTTGTACTTGTATTGAAAATTTTTCCGGAACGAGTCACACCAGAAGAAGTTCCCAGGATGGACCATTCATCATCACTTTTTAGATTAGGAGTATTGCTTCCTTCTAGTTGAGTTAAAGTTTGTAAAGCATTCCAACGAATTGTTTTACCTGTTGGAAATGATAATACTCTCCCAGTTACAGTCCGAAGGAACAGATTCTGTGATAGCGCATTTTGCCCTTGATTTGTTAAAATCACCATTCCTGTTATTTTGACATCGTCAATAAAAAAATCTTCATGACTTACAATCCTTTCAGCTCCTGTTGAAGTAATAGGCGCAGAAAGTTGGACTATTATTTTACCTTTTCTTATGCGTCCATTATTGCTGGTTACACCTGCTGTTCCATAGTCAATAGTAAGTATATTTGGATACGTTCCTTTTGTATTTGACCAGCTTCGGGTTGGAAATCCACGAGTCATTAAAGATTGCAAACCAGTTTCGATTTGTTCTGTTATTTCTAATTCATTGTCTTCTAGGAGCTCTTGTTGTGTTGTAAGATCTTCAGAAATAACTATAAATTCACTAATTACGAAGTCATCATCTTTCTTGCAAGCGCTCAAAAATATTAAAGCCATCATGAGGCAGAAGCCAAATTTTAAATTGTGTTTCATAAAATTTAAATTTTTTATTGAACGAGTAAATTTTCGCACAAGTATATAGACTATAACTTATACGTTCCGTTTAAACGGCATCCTCTTAAATTTTAAAACTAAGGTGTTAGTTAACTCAATGAATGTTTGTGGTTAAGCTAGCATTAGGGATTCAGAGTAGAGAAGTAAATTTCCCAGAATTTAAAGAATCAAGGCTGTGTAAGGATTTTATTATTTAATTAAATTAATATCCCCATATAATATTTTTTCATGTCCACCAGGAATTAATAGTCTAATATAATAAACAAAAACTCCAGGATTTAATTTTTCTTGGCTTAAAGAATTTCCATCCCAGCCACGATGATCTGCGATTGTCTTATTGTGTTCATAATATACTTGATTTCCCCAACGATCAAAAATTGCAAAATCCTGAATTTGTATCGCTGGATTTGAACTTATTACTTTAAAAAGATCATTAATGTTGTCTCCATTTGGCGAAAAAACATTGGGGACCCAACTGTTATCATCAATTTCAATTTTAACACTTATTTGAGCAAGTACAATGCAACCATTTTCATCTGTAATTTCAACCACGTAAATTGTGTTTGCAGATGGATTTATAATTGGGTTCAAACAATCGCTACAACTTAAACCTAGAACTGGGGACCAAACAATTTTTGCTGGTGAAAAGTTAGGATTAATAGAGATTGTATAACTGGAACCCGGTGGAATTATAAGTTCTGACTCATAAATTAATTCCAAATTTGAAAATTGTAAATCTATATTTATAATCGAATCGCAACCAGAGGATGTTGACAAATATTCAATTCCTTTTTTATTGTTTGCATTATAAGTCTTGCCGTTGATTAAAATGGATTCGTCTGGACACAAGGTATCTTTTATAAAACCTTGCTTATTTGGATTTAATAATAACTGAATCGTTAATATCGAATCACATCCATTTGTGGCGAAACCCTTTAAAGTATCAATAGCAGAACTAATGTTCTTATAATATGGTTTGCCATTTAGGTAAATGGTATCATTTTCACAAATCGTAGCTTGATAGAATCCTGAACTTCCATGTTTGAAAATTATATTGATACGCACGATACTGTCACAGCCACCCAGAGCCTGACCATATAATGTATCAATACCAGAAGCATTTGCTTGATTGTATGTCTTGCCATTAATTTGAATACTTTCATTTTCACAGATGGAACTTGTAGAAATGGAACTTACCACAGATTTAAAAAACAGGAGCACATTAACCATGCTATCACATCCGTTAACGGATCCATTTTTAATAATTTCTTGTCCACTGGATTTGTTTTTACTATAAACAGTACCATTAATCGTTACGCTTTGATTGCTGCACAATGTGGTTTGATAAGAACCGACCGCATCTTGAAAAAACTGAATTTGTATGTCCCGAATACTATCACAACCATTATAAGATTGACTTGGTAAGGTATCAAGAATTGCTTGTCGATTTTTATTGAAAACCGTGCCTGCTAATACGATGCTATCATTTTTACAAATTGTATTCCTGTAAATGAAAGTAGATGTTTTATTTAATTGAAATAAAATTTGGACGATACTATCACAACCAAGAACGGATGCATTTTTTAATGTATCGGTTCCAGTTAAATTGAGGGCATTATATGCTTTACCATTTACGATTACCGATTGACTTTCACATAGAGATCCGAAATAATTAAAATTACTTGTTGGGATGAATTTCAAATCAATATCGATGATACTATCGCAGCCATTCATACTTCCACCTATAATAATTTCCTGACCTTTTGGATTGTTTTGATCGTATATTCTATTATTAATGGTTATGGCTTCCGTCTCACATAATTGTTGATTTATAATACTTCTTGCATCTGGATAAAAACGCACTTCAATATCTGCAAGACTGTCGCATCCATTTGTAGCAGCATTTGGAAATCTTTCTGTTCCAGAAGGATTTAAATTATTGTAAATTGTATTTTGAATTTTCAAACTATCACCAGGACATAAAACAAAGGTGTTTTTTGAGGCAGTTGGAATTAAATTTATGGCAATGATGAAGTAGGTGTGGTCACTGCAAAATGCAGTGTCATTTCCATAAACAAACATCCACATACTTTGGCGAATAGTGTCTCCAGGATTGTATTGCGTTTTTGTGCCAAACGGTCCACTAAAATAGGAAGTTCTCGTTGCTGTGTTTTTTCCTGTAATGGGTGGAAGTATTACATAATCACAGCCTTGTAGTGAATGCCCAAGGATGGTATCAATGGTAATTTTAGGCAGTACATCAAGGGTGATCTGTGCAAGATCTTTCGGACAGGTTATACCATCGCCAGTTTCATAGTTTATGATGTATTGTCCGGTACTAGAAATTTGTGCATCCCAAAATCGGGTGGACAATGCACCGGTGTTTTTTAAATCTGAAAATATTCCTCCAGCATTATAATTTCGCAACAAGGTACTGAGATCTATCACTTCGTCTTCACAAATCGTTAAAGTGGTATCTAATCCAGCACTTAATTTTTGAACTATACTTACTTGAATGATTGCAGTATCTCCAGCACAAAATGAATTCCCATTTAATATGTATTGAAAATTAAATGTTTTTCCATTGTGTCCGGATGTATTAAAAATAGTTCCATTCAAACTACCAGAATTTGCAAGGTCAATAAAGTTTCCTCCGGCTTGCCCCTGAATCAAATAATTCAGGAGATCTACCTGGCTTCCTTCACAAACCGAAATCATTTGATCGAGTCCAGCATATGGGCCGTTTATGATATCCACTTTAAAACTATCTTGCTCTATACAATTTCCTTGTTGATCATAAAAATAGATGAGCGTATTTTTAAAGATAGTATCACCTGCATATAATACAGGCCCTTGATTTCCATAGCTTGAAAAGTAGGATGCCTGGGCAGTTAGTTGAAATCCATTAAATGGTTCTAAAACAAAATAGTTGCAAACGATGGTATCATTAGGTTTACTATATAAAGGGGATTTTATCGTATTTAAATAAACAATTACAGCCAAACTATTGCAGTTTCCATCGGATGTGATTGCATATAAAGTATCCTGATTACTAAAATAAGGACTCGAAACAATATTTGTAAAGAAACTATCTTTTGCAAAGATTACAGGTAACCCACTCCCAGCATTAATACTATCAATTAAAATACGCAAATCGAAATTTGTTTTTCCACTAGTATCAACGCACAATGTCATGCTCGCAGAATTTGCTGTGGGTCGTTTTACAGCTTCCAGAAGGATTGGAATTGCTTTTGATTTACAGGAGTCTTTATTTAAAAATGCATATATAGTATCTTTTCCGCTAATTGTAACGGGTGGTATTAATTGGTTTGTTTGTAGTGTATCATCATACCATTTTATTGAAATAGTGGTATCCCCTTTTTTAAGAAGATTGGATATATTGATTAGATCGAATATTGCCAAACCATTGCTATTGGCACAGGTTTTATCAGTTAAGTTTGGTATGCCGGTTAATGCATTAACATTTAAGTAAATCGGCAACACTTCAGAGCTGCATTTGGCATTAGACACAACTACATAAATTGTATCTGTTCCACTGTGATATGGAGGAATGATTTTCTTTGTGGTAATATCATCTTCATAAAATACAACGGTCACTCCTGTTTGGCCATTAATAATTTTTGGGATTAAATCTAAAAGTGTAAAAGTTGCTTTACCATCTGCTTCAGGACAAGCATTTGCTACTGCTGTATCCGCAGTGGGTGTTTTGAGCACAGTTAAAATGATAGCAACTGGTTTAGATTCGCATTTGCCATCAAACAGTGTAGCATAAATTGTTGTACTTGTTGTTAGAAAGGGAGAGCTAATAGGAATATTCTTATTCACATCTAAATAGAATTGTACTGTAGATGCAGTATTTCCATTTTGAATTATTCGTTCCAGATTATTTAAATCAAAACTAGCAAATCCACTACCATCATCACAAGCTTCATCAGATGCAGCTTTTGCAATTGGTAAGAGGAGGACTTTTAAATTTACTGCAACAAGATTTGAGTTACAAGTTCCATCCACAATTTTTGCATAAATGGTAGTATTCCCGGAAGTATAGGGAGAGTTAATTCGCATGGTGCCCGCCATATCTTTATAATATTCAACGGTGCCATTTGAACCTCCTAACACATCTGTATTTGCATCTTCCAAAATAAAGATGCTTTGACCATTCATTGTCTCGCAACTTTCTATGCTTGCAGGATTTGCTTTTGGACATTTTACAACGACGGTGATCCGTTCCGTAAATTCTTCCATACAGCAAAGAACATCTGGTTTTGGATTTACAATTCCAACAATTTCGTATGTTTTATCACACCAACTTGCAGGAATTGTATACATAAACGGGTCAACGGTACTTGTTGCAGGAGTGTAATTAGGTTGATTAAAAGATGGGGTAGCGCAACCGTTATTTACAATACTTCCTTCTGCCCAAAAGTCACCATTCCCAGTTAATGAACCGGGTATATCAAAGCTAGCATTTGTAGAGCAAGCACAACCCGTGATGGTCATAACTTGAGTTCGATTCCCCGGAGTGGCATCAAAATTTGAAAAGGCACCAATTGTACGGTCACAGGTACTTGCTGACACGTAGATTTTACAGGTGAGTCCGCACACGGAGGTAAAGTCATAATTTGTGAATGCAGTAGCGCTGGTGAAGACAACCCAAATTGCATTTGCTGGCAGGTCAAAATTAGCACCCACTGCGATTGGCGAGCAACCGCCAACCAGACCTGGATTGCCGGATGCAATTCCACAACCTCCCGGACCAATATCAGCATTTGAGCCTCCACCGGTATTGTTTTGGGGTGCAAAGTCAAAATTAAAATCTGAAGTATTTAGCCCACTTCCAGTCCAAATAATCATAAACTCATTTTTGGCTTCAGTTCCACAAGCATCGATCATAAAGCCTAATAAAACAGGGCATACCCGACATTTAGGATTTGGTGTAAGAATATTAGCACTTCCAATTTTAACACCCTGACCATTATAAGGGTTAAATCCTGCGTTTATGTCGGCAAAGTAATCGATCTTACCATTATGTGGGAGGTCACCTCCTTTTAAGCTGATTGTAATTTTGCCACCGGAACACAATTCACAAGATGGAATGCAATTGGGTATTGTATTCGTTTCTGTTATATCAGGGCATTGCGCAATGCAAAATAGGTGGAATGAACATAACAGAAGTATGTATACTACTCTCAAGCTGGTTAAATTAAACTGTTGTAAGTTACACAAAGATAGTGATTCAATGGATTTTGGGTAGCACAGGAATTCGAATTAATATTGATTTAAAATTGAAAAACAGGTGGTCGTATTGTATTTTGTGGAGATGCTTGTTGCAAAAAACAAGTGCTTTGATGCTGGGATTGTATATCGTCAGAATAATTTGAACTTATCATGAATGTGGTAGACAAGAAATGCTTAAAATTAAATTATTTGAATTATTATTAGCATGTAGGCAGCAATTTCATTAGATTTGATATCTACTTTAAAACATAAACCATGCTTAGAATTGCTGTTTTTCTGCTTTTAGGCTTTCAATTTTTATTTTTAAATACAACTAAATCCCAATGTACACCTCCAGCTGCAGAAGAGTGTGAGTGGTCAAGTGTTCTGTGTTCACTGGATGAATTAAATGGTTATGCATGCAATAATCCAAGCACGGTACCGAGCCCTTGTAATCCGTTGTGTTCTATGGGTGGGGTTGGGCATAATACGAGTTGGTGGGGATTTGTAACCCAAGGTGGGATGATTACTGTAACACTAAATATTGGAGCTTGCACCACCAACCAAGGATTGCAATTTGGAATTTGGGGTGACTGCAATTGCGGTGAAGAAGTTGCATGTGTATCTATTCCCTGTGTGCCGCCGGGTAGCTCTACAACTATTCAGGCTACGCTTGTACCTTGTAAGAACTATTATATATGGCTGGATGGTTGTAGCGGAGATATTTGTGACTTTACATTTAATACCTCAGGCGGTGGTCCACCAGTGCTAAAACCAATTGGCTTTATTAATAATCTACCTTCAAAATTAATTGATTCTATATGTGCAGGTGCTTGCAATTACCCATTTTATGTTGATCCTCAACCTGGAGGATGTAATCCTAATTATGTTTGGACTTTGGAAGGTAATGAAGTAGGGGGAAATTCAAATAAATTGAATTTGGACTTTCCTAATGTTGGAGATTTTAATATTTGTGTATCAGCTTTTATTGGAAATACTCAAAGTGGTTCTATTTGTTCTGCAGAAGGCCCGCAATGTATAAAAGTTAAAGTTAGGAATTTTGTCGAAAAAACAAATCAGATTCGCTATGTATGTTGGGAAGTTTTGAATGGAAATTCTACAAAAGATTCCAGCTGTGTGTATAAACCAGATGGAACCTACCGTTGTGAATTTGTAGATTCAACTTGCTGTAAACAAATAGAATCAGGAACCTATGTGGTTTTGGATGCACCAATACCAGCGGATGTATTTTATATAAGCTGTGATAATAAAGCTTATATTGATCCCAATGGGAATGCTCAAGCACCTTGTAAGGATCATTTTCAAATTAATTTACCAAATACAACCGAAAAATATAAATGCGATAGCTCCATTTTATTAACAGCTATCAATGTGGATTTTGCACCCAATTGGAGAGTGCAATGCTTAGGAGGAATGGTTGAAATATCTCCAAATATTAGTATTCTACTGCCCTGTAATGTAGGAGAAAGCTATGCTTTTGATTACAGGTGGTATAATAAAAACGATATTAACAAAAAGACCATAAGCACGGATGAAAGGCTTTTGGTATATTCAATAACACAAGATTATTGTGTGGAAGTGAATGTCAAGGTAGATCTTTTCGGTTCGTTTGCTTTATGTTCGAAAACATTTTGTGAAACATTTAAAGAAGAAGATTTAAAACCTATATGCTATCCTTTAATCGGAAATACAATAAATTGCTTTGAAGAACCAGGTATTTATTGGCTAGACAGTTTTGTACATGGTACCAAACCTGTTTTATTTACCTGGACTGTAGATGGCGGTATCATAACATCCCGACCTGACTCCAATGCAGTTATTGTGAAATGGCTATTGAACCCAAAAGATACGGGTAAAATTTGTTATTTCTATGAAACCGATTGTGGTATAAGTTGTGAAAAATGTATTACCATTTCGCTACCTATTTTTAATGCAGGTAGGGATTTTAAAAAATTAGGCTTAACTGCCAGTTTAAATGCGATTCCATATAAAAATAGTTTTTGGAAGTTGATCTCTGGTCCCGCAAATGCATTTATATATAAACAAACTGACCCAAAATCAAAAGTAAAGGTAAGTCAATATGGATATTATTGTTTTGAGTGGTCTGTAAACGATTCAACATGTATTTTTAAGGATACCGTTTGTGCTGATTTTTTTAAAATTTGGGTCCCACCAACAAAGCGCTTAGAAGATCGTACGGATTCTGATTTTGAATTTTCAATGGATCAATCTAATATACTAGCTCATTTGTTTACACCAAATTTAATTCGTTCAACGGCCAACTCGTTTATTGGTTTTGAAAATATAGTGGAGTCTCATTCAACAATTCAATATCGATGGATTGATATCTACGGAAAACAGATTTATCAAAATACTATTTACATGGAGCCGGGTGTTCAAAAATATACTTTGAATTCTCCAAAACATACTGGATTGTATTTCTTGATTTTCGAACAAGGAACCGATTATGTCGCCAGAAAAATTTGCGTAATTGAAAATTAAAGGCGAATAAAATCTGATATGTAAAATTTACGAAGTGGGTATTTTAAAAATTGATACCGACAGGCTTAAAGTCTTTTTATTTAACCAATTCACCATTGAGTTTTAACAATTCTGTTTCCGCTATTTTAGCATCAAACTTTGCTTGTAATAATCTTGTTTGGACGTCTTCAAAAGTTTTTTGAGCTTCTTTTAATTCTAAAGAACTTGCACTACCAGCTCGAAAACGACCCAACATCAAATTCATGTTTTCTTCAGCAAGAATAGCATTCTCGACTTCTAATTTCATGGATTCTATTGCTGTTGAATAGTTATTATATGCATTTTGAATATTGTTTTTTAATTCAACCAAAGTGTTCTCCAAATAAATTTGAGCATTTTTAAGAGACACCTTAGCGTTTTGAATATTTCGGTTTACATAATTGCCATTAAATAAATTCCAGCTTGCATTGAAGCCAGTGCTCCATCCGAGATTTTGGTTATATAATAAAAAGCCCGCCTGATTCTTTGTTCTATTAAAGTTATAAGTTGCATTAAAACTTAAATTTGGATAACGTAAAGCTTGATTTTCATTAATAAGATATTCTGCAACAGAAATATTCGTTTGATAATATGAAACGGTGGTATTCGTTTTTGGCACATCAATATTTATTGTCGAAAGTGTTATAGCTGTATTTACTTCTATACTATCAATCACATCAAAATCGGTAATAGGATTTCTGGCAAGAATTATATTAAGCTTCAATTTCAAATTTTTTAATTCCGTTTGTAAGCTCAATCTGAAAGCTTTTTGTTCGTTTAAATCTAACTGCGCTTGTAAGAAATCAGTTTTGGCTGCGCTTCCAATTTCCCATTTTGTTTTAGCTATTTTACTTCGCTCTTCGTAAATACTAAGTAAGGAATTATTATTCAGATACAATTGTTTTTGTTTGACAATACTATAATAGGCACTGATAATAGCAGCAACTGTGTTTTCTAATTGTATTTTTACATTCAGATTGCTTAAGTTTTCTAGTTCTTTAAGTTTGTTGCGGGTGATAAACATTTTCATGCCATCAAATACAGTCCAATTTAAATTAATACCGGCATTTATATTGTTGGACTGCGCGCCTTTTTTATCAACTTCATTTCCTGTTACAAATTCTTGTTTAGTATTATTTCCAGAATAATTCAACCCACTATTGAAGCTAAGTTCAGGAAGCATTCCAGCATTACCACGACTATTATTATTTTTAGCAATTTCAGATTCATTGCGAATCATTCGAATGCTGTAATTGTTTTCTAATCCAATTGCGATGGCCTGTTTTATAGTTAAAATTTCTTGTCCAGTGCAGTCGAATATAAAAAACAAAAACAATAAACTAAATGAAAACTTCATCATGCTTTTTCGACTTTGATAAATATGAATAAATCGCTGGAATAACATACAAGCTTAAAATAAGTGAAAACAACACACCGCCTACTACAACAATACCCATTCCCATTCTGCTTTTTGCTCCAGCGCCTAATGCAAGAGCAATCGGCATCGCTCCTAAGGCCGTTGCAATACTAGTCATTAGGATTGGACGTAAGCGCATGACGGCAGCTTCTTGTATAGCTTCTGCCTTGGATTTGCCTTGTCTTTGTAATTGATTTGCAAATTCCACAATTAAGATTCCATTTTTTGTAACTAAACCTATCAACATAATAATTCCAATCTGACTAAAAATATTAAGCGTCTGATTAAAATACCATAAACTTAATAAGGCTCCAGCGATTGCAAGAGGCACCGTTATCATAATAATAAAAGGATCAATAAAGCTTTCAAATTGTGCTGATAGAACTAAGTAGATTAATACTAAAGCCAAAATAAAAGCAAACCAAACATTCGACGAACTTTCATCAAAATCTCTGGAGGCGCCCGTTAATGCAGTTGAAAAACTATCATCCAATTGAGTAGCTGCAATTCGTTTCATTTCTGTGATTCCATCAGCAATTGTAAAACCTGGTGCTAATCCTGCGGATACTGTGGCAGACATATATCTATTGTAATGATATAGTTGTGGCGGATTACTATTCTCTTCCAATGTTGCAATATTATCCAATTGAATTAATTGACCTGTTGAATTTCGGATAAAATATGATTTGAGATCAATGGGTTCATCTCTGTTTTCACGAGTCACCTGGCCTATAATCTGATACTGTTTTCCATTGATAGGAAAATAACCAAAACGTTGTCCGCTATAAGCCATTTGTAAAGTTTGTGCAATATCTAAAGTCGATACTCCCAAAGCTCTTGCTTTTTCTTTATCAATATTTATAGAGATTTCCGGGCGATTAAATTTAAGATTTACATCGGTGCCTTGAAATATTTTACTTTTATTAGCTTCCTCCATAAATTTCGGGATCACTTCTTTCAGTTTCTCAAAGTTTGGAGCTTGCAAAACAAACTGTACTGGTAAACCACCTCTGGGGCCACCACCACCTGTAGAGATGGTTTGTTCTTGTATAACAAAGGTTCGGGCAGCTGTAAAATTGGATGTCATTTTTGTAAGATATGCTGCAATCTGCTGTTGTGATCGTTGACGATCATCAGGGTCAAATAATCGCAATCTCACAAATCCTGAATTAACGGCTCCTGATCCTGTAAATCCAGGTGCCGTTACCGTTAAACACACTTGTTTTTCTGGTATAGAATCACTTATAAAATCAGATAATTGTTTCATAAAATGATCCGTATATTCATAAGACGAACCTTCAGGAGCTGAAACTTGTAAACGCAACCAACTTCGGTCTTCTAATGGAGCTAATTCTGATGGGATGGATTTTCCAATAAAATAGATTAAACTGATACAAGTTAAAATCACAATAACCGCAATATATCGTTTTGTTAAAAAGCCAGCTAAAGAATTCTTAAATCCATTTTCCATCTTTTGGTAAAAAGGTTCAGACCATTCATAAAAACGGCTTTTTTTATTATGTTTTCGAATCAATCGGGCATTTAACATAGGCGTTAAAGTCAAGGAGACGAAAGCCGATATTAATACAGCACCAGCAATTACAATTCCAAATTCTCGAAATAAACGGCCGACAAATCCTTCCATAAAAATTACTGGAAGAAATACTACAGCCAGTGTAATCGATGTAGAAATCACAGCAAAAAAGATTTCAGACGATCCCTGAAATGCTGCTTGCATAGGGGATAGGCCTTTCTCTACTTTTTTATAAATATTTTCAGTGACTACAATGCCATCATCAACTACAAGTCCGGTAGCTAAAACAATTGCAAGCAATGTTAAAATATTAACGGAAAATCCTAAAAGGTACATTATGAAAAATGCCCCAATTAAGGAAACAGGAATGTCAATCAAAGGTCGAAATGAAACTAACCAGTCTCTGAAAAATAAATAAATTATTAAAATGACGAGAAGAATCGCTATTAGGATAGTTTCTGCAACTTCCGTCACAGACTGTTTAATAAACTTTGTATTATCCAAAGAAATATTCAAAGAATAATCTTTTGGAAGTTCTGTACGGATTTGATCCATCCGTTTATAAAATGCATCCGCAATGTCAATATAATTAGAACCCGGTTGAGGAATCACCCCAATTCCAATCATCGGCACATTACTTTCCCGCAAAATTGTTTCTTCGTTTTCTGGACCCAATTGTGCATACCCAATATCTCTTAAACGAATGTTATTTCCTTCAATACTTTTGATAATAAGCTTATTAAATTCAACTTCTTTACTAAGCTTACCGGAGGTTTTTACGGTTAGTTCAGTTTGGTTTCCAGAAATTTTACCAGATGGTAATTCAACATTTTCCCGACTTATTGCTTGTTGGACATCGAGTGGTGTAAGTTTAAAAGATGCAAGTTTATTTGGATCCATCCAAATCCGCATCGCATATTTTTTTTGACCCCAAATTTGCACATTGCTTACCCCGGGAATTGTAATAAATCGTTGCGCTAATACATTTTCAGCATAATCACTTATTTCTAAATGACTCCGGGAATCACTTCGAATCGTCATGGATATTATGGCATCTGAGCTGGCATCAGATTTAGTAACCGTAGGCAAGCCATCAATATCGGCTGGTAATTGTCTTACTGCTTGAGAAACCTTATCGCGCACATCATTTGCAGCTGCTTCCATATTTGAACTTAATTCAAATTCAACAGTAATGCTGCTCATTCCCTGACTGCTTGATGATGATATCGATCGAATCCCTTCAATACCATTGATCGCTTTTTCCAGTGGTTCCGAAATCTGAGATTCAATGATATCTGCATTTGCACCAGCATAATTCGTACGCACGGTAATTACAGGGGGATCAATTGATGGAAACTCACGGATACCTAAAAAGCTATATCCAATCGCACCAAATAACACGATGATCAAATTTACTACAATTGCTAAAACAGGCCTTTTTATGAAAATGTGTGAAAAATTACTCATGGTCTGTAATTGATACTATTTTTACAGGACTCCCTGCTTTAAGTTGCATAATTCCACTTGTTATAAGTGTATCTCCTTCCTGTAATCCTTCTGTAATCTGAACTTGCGTTTCCGTTCTTAAGCCAGTAATTACTTTTACTTCCGCAGCCTTGCCACTTTTATAAACAAATACCTTATAGGCTTTTAGTATTGGAATTAATGCTTCCGTTGGAATCAGAATACTTTTTTCTTGATCTAACAGATTGATTTCAATCCGAACAAAAGATCCTGCAAGTAGCATGTTTTGTTTATTTGGACATTGCGCTCTTATTTTTAAACTTCTGGTGGATTCATTTATTACAGGTTCAATGGCTATTATTTTGGCTTCTGTCATTTTATCCGAAACATCACTTTTAAAGTAAATAGAACGCCCTAATTGTACTAACTTAGCATAACGCTCAGGAATTGAAAAATCAATTTTTACCGGATCCAATTGGTGTAAATTGGCAACTACGACAGCAGTAGATACATAGGATCCCTCACTTACGTTTTTGAAACCTAATCTACCGTTAAAGGGTGCTCTTAATTCAGTTTTTGCAATTTGTGTTTTAATTATTTCCTGATCTGCACGAATCAATTGAAGATTGTTGAGTGCCGATTCATATTCATCTTTACTGACACTATTAATTTCAAAAAGTTTCTTTTGACGAGATTCTTTTTCAATTGCAAGAAGCTCTTCAGTTTTTAGTTTTCTTAATTGAGCCTGAAGTTCAGAATCATTAATTTTCAACAATAATTCGCCTTTTTGGATATTCTTGCCTTCTGGTAAATTTAGTTTCATAATCTTGCCTGAAGTTTCCGGCACCAATTGAACCGACTCATTTGCAAGTATGGTTCCTGTTGAAAAAAGTGAATTTTTAACAATCTCAGATTTAGTGATGAGCGCTTGAATATTCATTGCAGCTTGACCTCCTCCTGGTTTTATTGCCTTCATTTGTGATGAACTGCCATCGATAATAAAATACTTTATACAGGCAAGAACTGCTATTATAAGTATAATAATAATTGCTAATTTTTTCATTTTTTTTATAAAAAAGATTTAAATCACATATTCGAGACCTGGACTTTCATTTATGGAATGCCCGGCTATGCTTAATAAATGTTAGAAACAATTAAAAGGCGTTCCGGTTTTATAAAATCTGAAAGATTTATAAATAAATAGAGCGGTCAATAAGAATAGCATGTATATGCAAGTATTTAGAACATGCCGTGAACTATGTAAAATGAGACTCATTAAATATCCAGATAAAGAAAATTCTGAAAAATATTCCAAATTCAAAATTGTTTTTAGTTCCCTGGACGCGCAATAGTGCCATAGTATTAATCGCCATTGAAACCATGCAGATACCTAGTATGATTAACATATGTTCAAAAACTGTTGGTAAGCTTCCAGATGCATATAAAGTAATCAACAATCCTGCTATATTAATTATAGCACCAATCAATATTCCAGGAATATTGGATTTATTTTTTAGAAGGAGGCTTAAAATTACCACTACAAAAGCGCTGCAATAAATTATAAAACTTACAGTTTCTGAAATAGAAATAAAATTAAGAATAGTTTACAAGGATTCTAGCTTAAATAGAACTTTGCAAATCCCACCATGTATGCAAACAAGAAATGCACGAAACATCCATGCAATAAAGGGATCCTGTGAATCAATTAGAGATAAGGGCATCGGAAGCTCCTTTGTTTTTAAAGATTTCGGTTTATATTTGCAGATTCAATATTCAATATGCAGAATCTTAGTGAGCAAGAAATTATCCGCAGGAATTCTTTGGCGGAAATAAGAAATTTAGGGATTAATCCATATCCACCTGAAGCATATGATGTGAATGCCTTTTCACTTCATATAAAAAAGAATTTCGATACGCATCCAGACGCATTTAAGGAGGTGCGATTAGCGGGAAGATTAATGATGGTTAGAGATATGGGCAAAGCGTGTTTTGCCGAATTGCAAGATAGTGAAGGTAAAATTCAATTTTATATAAAGCGGGATGAGGTTTGTCCTGATGAAGACAAAACGATTTATGATGTCTTATTTAAGAAATTAATTGATATTGGAGATTTTATTGGAATTTCTGGATATGTATTTCGGACTAAAGTAGGAGAAATTTCTGTACATGTTTCTGAATTCAAGCTATTAAGTAAATCTTTACATCCATTGCCGATTGTTAAAGTGGATGCAGAAGGCAATAAGCATGATGCATTTACAGATCCAGAGCAGCGGTATCGCCATCGTTATGTAGATTTAATAGTCAACCCCCATGTTCGTTCAATTTTTTTAAAGCGCACACATATTATTCAGGAGATGCGTAATTATTTTAATACGCAAGGTTGGTTGGAAGTAGAAACACCTGTTTTGCAAAGTATTCATGGAGGTGCAGCTGCAAGACCTTTTAAAACACATCACAATGCATTAGATATACCTCTATTTCTAAGAATTGCTAATGAATTATATTTAAAGCGTTTGATTGTTGGTGGTTTTGATGGAGTTTATGAATTTGGTAAAATGTTCCGAAATGAAGGCATGGATCGAACCCATAATCCGGAGTTTACTTCCATGGAAATATATGTTGCATACAAAGATTATATCTGGATGATGGAAATGGTGGAAACCATGTTGGAAAAAGTTGTTTTAGCCGTAAATGAGAAAACAACAGTGATGATAGGGGACTATGAAATAGATTTCAAAAAGCCTTTCCGCAGATTAAGCATGTATGATGCAATTAATGAGTATGCAGGATTTGATGTTGAAGGTAAATCAGAATCTGAATTAAAAGCATTTTGTAAATCCAAACATCTGGAAATTGATGAATCCATGGGTTCTGGTAAATTAATTGATGTAATCTTTTCTGAATTGGTAGAACATGTTTTAATTCAGCCCACCTATATTATTGATTATCCTATTGAAATGACTCCGCTAGCCAAAAAGCATAGAACAAAAGCAAGATTAGTGGAGCGATTTGAATTGTATGTTAATTCAAAAGAAATTGCGAATGCATACACAGAATTAAATGATCCAATAGACCAACGTCAGCGTTTTGAAGATCAATTACAATTAGCAGCACGCGGTGATGAAGAAGCGATGGCCATGGATGAAGATTTTCTTTTATCATTGGAATATGGAATGCCACCAACATCTGGATTGGGCATTGGAATTGATAGACTTACCATGATGCTCACCGGTCAGGAAGCTATTCAGGAAGTCTTGCTTTTCCCACAAATGAAGCCAATTAAAATATAAGAGCCTGATAGCGTTTGTTAGCTAGTAAATAGTAGAAGTTGTTTTCTAAAAGGGTTCTGCTAGTTTATAAATTTTGCTAGTCTAAACTAAAGTTGGATACGGTAGATAGCCTAATAAAACTTAACAGGTCTGGTTTTAAATTTTAGCAATCACATCTAAATTACCTTTTACAACCTGATTTAATGTGACTTTAATTTCAGCCTGCAATGGTAAATAGAGATCCACTCTTGAGCCGAATTTAATAAAACCAAAGTCTTCACCTTGTACAGCGGTTTCACCGGCTTTAGCATAGCAGCAAATTCTACGGGCTAGTGCACCTGCAATTTGACGCATTAAAATTTGCACTCCATCTTTTCGCTCTACAACTACAGTTGTGCGTTCGTTTTCGGTTGAAGATTTTGGATGCCAGGCAACAAGATATTTTCCGGGATGATATTTAGAATATTTCACAACTCCAGAAATTGGATACCGATTACTATGAACATTAAGAGGGTTCATAAAAATACTAACCAATTTACGTTTGTCTTTAAAATATTCTGTTTCCATTACTTCTTCAATAACAACAACTTTACCATCTGCAGGTGCATAAACAATGGAATCATTAATTTCAGGAATTTTGCGAATTGGATTTCTGAAAAAATTCAGAATAAGACAAAAGAAAATACCATACAGAATTACTATTGGCCAGAATAAAATAGCAACAAAATGTTGAACGATCTGAATCAAAATAACATATAAAATCAATGAGCTCAAAACCCAGATTTTACCTTCCTTATGAATGTACATATTTATTAATAATTAAAATAACAAAATAAAAATACCTACTGGTATTATATAAAAAAAACTATCGAATCGATCTAGAAATCCACCATGTCCTGGTAATAGATTGCCACTGTCTTTGATACCTGCAAGACGTTTCATTTTAGATTCATATAGATCCCCAATAGTCCCAGAAAGCCAAACCCCAATTCCTAAAAATAGTATCTTAATAAAGGGAAACGAATGGATAAATAAATACTCATTTACAATCCATGCCGCAAGGATGGCTGCGCACAATCCTCCAAAAGCTCCTTCGATGGTTTTTTTTGGAGAAATATCAGGTGCCATGAGTGTTTTGCCGATCCATCTTCCAGTAATATAAGCAAAGGTATCATTGCTCCAATTCAGAATTATAAGGCCTAATATAATATACTTATGAGCATTATAGTCTTGATATAAAAATGCGATTCCCACCAGAATTGGTAATCCTATATAAAAAATTCCAGCATACCAGGCATAATAAAACGAGTATTCTGTTTTTAAGAATAAAGAATATCCAAATAAAAATAATATAAAAACTACAATTACATTCAATTTAAGAATTAAATCATAAGGAAAAGTAACTTCGTGGACAAGGATAAGATTCAATAGGAGTAAGCCAATGATTGCTTGAATGCTTACAAAAAAAGCAGACTGAAATACTCCTTGTTTTTTTGTAAAATGTACAAACCACTCAAGGGTAGAAAATAAGAGAATTATTAAAAAGATACATGCAGCCGACCAGAATGTGTATAGCAGACCTATTATTATAGTAAGTCCGAGGATTGCACCGGTAATGCTCCTTTTAAACATGTTTGTTTAAATTGTATTTTGAAATAATAAGATAAGCAGTAAAGAGCATTATGAATAAACTAATATTCAATCCTAATAAATTTGGCATCTCTGGTTTAGCTTCCATTTGTTTTGTTAATTCCTCTTTATATAAATAAGCAGCAACTACCTGAATTCCATTATTTAGAAAATGAAGAAGTATTGAATACCATAGATTTCCACTAAATAAATAAACAAATCCAAGAGCGAAACCTAAAACAAATCTGGGTAAAAACCCTTGAAATTGCATATGAATGGCTGAAAAAATTATAGCACCAATGATTATACTCAGCCATCGTTTATGAGTCCATCGAATGAATTGATTCTGTAAAATTCCACGAAAAACCCATTCTTCAGCAATAGCAGGAATTAATGCAATTACAATGATTCCTATAATTAAATCACCAATAGATTTAAAGTCAAGCATTTTAAGAATGAACTCATTTAAACGGTTTTCATTAGTACTCATCCATTCTGGAAAAGTGATTAACTGATTAAGATAAGCGCTAAATCCTACCAATGGAATACAGCTTATGAAAAAGATTAAAAACAGAATGAAGGAATCTATTCGAAAAATTTGATGATTTAAGTCCTTTTTGAAATTTTGATTAAACTTCGCATAAAGAAAAGCAGGTAAAATAAGAGAAAACACCTGACTGCAAAGTTGAGATATGAGTAACTCTGATGCATTCATAGATTGTAGAATTGCATCTGAAGATTGCAAGGCTATAGCAAAGGTTCCACCTTTTAGTAGATAGGACCCTAAAACCAACAGATTGCTGGCTAATAACCCAAGGATTACAAATCCAACAAAAAAAAGCAACGAGATCCCATTATTTTTGACCATTTATTTAATAAACCCGGAATTTTATGACCAGACTGAGCGTAAATATCAATAAAATTGCATTAATAAGAAATTCAAGAGGCGGGAATCTTCCGGATTTAATAAAAGTGGCCCTTGATTGTGAGCGTTTTGGAGCGGAAGGCATAACCGTACATCCAAGACCAGACCAACGTCATATTCGGTATTCTGATATTCCGCTCCTTAAAGCTGTTTTAAAAACAGAATTTAATATCGAGGGTTTTCCAACTCCTGAATTTATTGACTTAGTTTGTAAAAACAAACCGGCCCAGGTAACTTTAGTGCCCGATGCACCGAATGTATTAACCTCTGATCAAGGTTGGGATATCGAGACTCATAGAGAATTCCTGATTCCTATTATCAAGCGGTTTAAAGACATAGGCATTCGGGTTTCTCTTTTTATGGATCCAGATCCAGAGATGCTAATTTGGGCTAAAGAAGTGGAAGCAGATCGTATTGAATTATATACCGGGGATTATGCCAAGACCTATGAATCAGACCAGGAAGTGGCAGTTAAAAATCACATTTTGGTAGCGGATAGAGCGGCTGAATTAGGTATAGGTATAAATGCTGGTCATGATCTTAATTTACAGAATTTAAAATACTATAAACAGCAATTAAGCAATCTTTTGGAGGTGTCAATCGGTCATTCTTTGGTCTGTGATGCTATTTATTTGGGTTTGGAAAATGTGATTCCAATGTACTTAAAATGTCTTAAATAGTTGTTATATAGATATTTATAAATATGGTTATAAATAATGTATAATTTATTGAAAAAAACTTAAGATTTTCTTAACCAATTTCTTTTGGAATTTACAAAGACTAGTATCTTTGGGGGTTAACAATAAATTAAGCAAACTAAAACTTAGCAAATTATGAAGAAAGTTTTATTCGTTTTTCTGTCCCTTTTCATCATCCTGCAAATGGCACATGCCCAACGGATGATTAAAGGAACTATTACTGATAAAGGTGGAAATCCCTTAATAGGGGCCAATGTGTTGGGTAAAGGCACCGATGCAGGAACTGTTACAGACATTAATGGGAATTATTCCTTAAGCTTACCCAGTGGGGTAAACGTCGTAGTTATTAGCTACATAGGATATAATTCTCAAGAAATTTCATTGGCTACATCAAATTTAATTGATGTGTCATTGGAAGAAGGCGTGTTGTTAGAAGAAGCAGTGGTTACAGCCCTTGGTATTTCTAAGGAAAAGAAAACACTCGGTTATGCATCATCAAGCGTAAATAATGCAACGATTACGCAAACTCGAAATTCAAATGTTTTGGATGCACTCTCCGGGAGGGTTCCTGGGTTGACGATTCAAACCAATTCTGGTTCCCCAGGAGCATCATCTTCGATATCCATTCGTGGATTTGCCAGCGTCACAGGCCGGACAGAGCCGTTAATGGTTGTTGATGGAGTTCCAGTTAACAATAGAACCAATAATGGGATTACAAACACAAATAATTCTTCAGATGATTTTAATAGATCTGCAGATTATGGTAATCAATTTAGTGATTTGAATCCGAATGATATTGAAAATGTATCCATTTTGAGAGGTAGTGCTGCAACAGCTTTATATGGAAGCCGGGGCGCTGCAGGTGTAATTTTAGTGACTACAAAATCTGGAAAGAAAAACGAGAAACTATCAGTTGAATATAGTGGCTCCTATTCCCAATCCAGGGTTTTGAGAGTTCCACATTTGCAAAATTCTTATGGACAAGGATGGAGTGGTTTATTTGCCTATGAAGAAAATGGAAGTTGGGGACCTAGAGCAGATGGTAGAGATCGCTTATGGGGTAATGTCGTAGATAATTCACAACTGCTAAAGCCATTTGTTGTACTTGAAGATAATCAAAAAGATTTTTTAGAAGTTGGTCAAACGCAAGATCATTCCTTCGGAATTAGTGGTGGAAATGAATCCTCAAGTTTTAGACTCGGCTATTCTTATTTAAATTCTGATGGAATTATACCACTTGATAAAGATAAATTGGTTAGAAACAGCTTCTCTTTTAATGGAGGTACTTCCTTTAAAAAGTTAACGATTAGCACTGGTGTTAATTTTATCGTTAAAAACTTGGATGCAGTAGCAAGTGGTCAAGGAGATGATGCTGGTGCAGGAAAAGTTATTTGGCAAGAAATTATTCAAGTGCCAAGAGATCATTCAATTTTGGATTATGCGGATTATAAGAATAAGTTTTATAACTTAGATAATTTCCATACTTTATACGCACAGAATCCATATTTCATTTTAAATGAAACAGGTAATAATTTTAATGAAAATAGGGTAATAGGTAATATGCAATTTACCTACGATTTATTTAAAAATTTTAAAGTAAATTGGAGAGTTGGAGGTGATTATGGGAATGCAACTATATTAGAATATGGAAACGTAGCTAGAATTACAGCTGGATCTCCTAATGATCCTGCAAATGATGTGGTTGGTAAAGTGGCAGAAGCTAACATTACAAATAAGCAATTAAATTCAGATTTCTTTCTTACCTATGACATTCCATTAAATTCCTCATGGGATTTAAGTTTATTGGCGGGCCATAATGCAAACCAATCTGATTTCCGTTCATTTTCAACAGAAGTTACCAATTTGTCAATACCAGGATTTTACAATTTGTCAAATACAACTACACAGCCCGTTACGAATACAATTTATGAAAAACGGAGACTCATTGGTGTTTATGGTACGGCGACTTTAGGTTTTAATAATTGGTTATATTTAGGCGCACAAGCTCGGAATGACTGGTCTAGTACCTTGCCAAAAGAGAATAATTCATTTTTCTACCCAGGCTTTACAGTAGGAGCTGTTTTATCTGAAGGATTTACCTTACCTACCATGTTTAATTATCTTAAACTCAGAGCAGGATATGCTTTTACAGGCAATGATGCAAAGCCATACAGAATTAACCCTGTTTACGCGGGAGCACAATCAAGAGCTGGTGGTTTTGGATTTGTAAATTTTCCAATTGGTGGCGTAAACTCGTTTGAAGTAGGAGATCGTATTGGTAACCCTAATTTAAAGCCAGAAATAACAGATGAACTTGAATTTGGAGTTGAAGCAAATTTATTTTCAAAAAGAATTGGAGTAGATTTCTCTTGGTATGATAAAAGAACAAATGATCAAATTATTGAAATAGATATTGATCCAACATCAGGTTACAGATTTCAAGTTGTAAACCTAGGTGAAATCCAAAATACTGGAATCGAACTTTTACTAGATTTAGTTCCTATTCGTACAAAGAATTTTGAATGGTCAGTAAGTTGGAATTACTCTAAAAACACAAATAAAGTATTGTCATTAGGAGTTGATACATCTACCAGTTTATTATTGAATGATGTTTATAATACGGAATTAAGAGCGGAAATTGGTAAACCTGTTGGTACCATTTATACGCCTGACGTAAAAAGAGATCCAAACGGCAATATTATTGTAAATGGTGCCACTGGCTTGCCATTGCAAAGTGAAGAAAAAGTATATAGAGGTACCATAAATCCTGACTTTATCACAGGCATAGGTACAAGTTTACGTTATAAGTCATGGACATTAGGTGCAAATTGTGATTATAGAAAAGGAGGACTTTTTTATTCTTATACCGCAAGATTAAATTATTTTGTTGGGAATGCTTATAATACACAATACAATGACAGAGAACCTTGGATTGTACCAAATTCTGTAATTGATAATGGGGATGGAACATTTTCAGAAAATACAACACCGATATCAAGAGCAGATGTATTTACATATTATGGAGCAACACCATCTTATGAGTACAATCACGTATTAGATAAAACCTTCTTTAAATTGAGAAATGTTTCCTTGACTTGGAGCCCTAATTTTAACCTTGTTAAAGGCTCTATGTTTCATTTGAATTCAATCTCAGTTTGGGGAAGAAATTTAGCTATATGGACGCCATCTGATAATCATTTTGTGGATCCTGAATCAAATACATTCGGTACTTCATTAGATCGTCAGCTTGGAGAGTTCTCCTCTGCTCCATCTAGTTCAAGTTACGGGATTACTGTAAATTTTAAATATTAATTTATTAATTTATTTAAGTATGAAAAATATATTAAAATTAAATATTGTTCTTTGTATAATACTATTTGGATCTTGTAATGACTGGTTAGATGTAAATACAGATCCAAATAATCCTTCACAGGTTAGCTTAGATTTGATTTTGCCAAACGCTCAAATGCAGATAGCATCGGCGATGGCAGGTGATTATGCACTTTTAGGAGGATTATGGTCACAGCACTGGACGCAAAGTCATATTGCATCTCAGTATAAAGACATTGACTCCTATGATTTAACAGATAAAGATTTAGAAATTGCATGGACAGAAATGTTTAGTGATGGTTTAGTTGATTTTGAAGAAATCAAGAGACAAGCATCGGCATCTGGTAATTGGAATGCATATTTACAAGCAGTGTGTATGCAGACCTATGGATTTCAGTTATTAGCTGATTTTTATGATAAAATTCCATACACGGAAGCGTTAAAGGGGGAAAGCCTTTCTAAACCAAAATGGGATGATGGTGAAGTTGTTTATGATGGAATGATATCCGCTTTAAACGAGGCTTTATCAAAAGATTTTTCAGCAGCCACAAATACGGCATTGACTACAGATTTTGTTTTTGGTGGAACGAATAGAACTGCTCAAATCAATAGCTGGGTAAGATTTGCAAATACATTAAAATTGAAAATTTATCTTCGTCAAACTGAAAGTGCAAGAAAAGCAGATGCTCTTGTTAAAATTAAAGACTTATTAGCGACTAATAATTTTTTGCAGGAAGCAGCGACAATTGATGTGTTTATTGATGAAGCAAATCGGTCAAATCCTTTGTATGAAAACAATGTGAGACAATTAAATGTTGCTACGAATTTAAGAGCAAGTTTTACTTTTCTTTCATTTTTACAATTGCATGCAGATCCAAGGTTAGATGCTTATTTTACTACAGGTGCTACAGGTCATTTTGCATTGGCTCAAGGAGATTTTAATGAATTGACTTCAGTTACCCCAGGTGACAAAACTTCCAAAGCCAATTTTTCTCCAACAACGCCCGTTTATTTGTTTTCATTAGATGAAATTCATTTTATGTTAGCAGAAGCAAATTTGAGGGCTGGTAATAGTTCTGATGAATCAAATTATTACGATGGTGTCAAGGCAGCATTTAATAAATTTGGTTTAACAGCACCACAATCCTTATTAGATGGTGACTATAAATATCCTTCTGGTGGTACGTTTGATCAAAAATTAGAAGCAATTATTGTTCAGAAATGGGCAGGAAGTGTTAATCAAGGTCACGAATCTTATTTTGATCACAATAGGACAGGCTACCCAAGAATATCAAGTGTTCCGGCATATAATCCGAATGGTGAAGTAAATCCCAGTTATATTCCGGGTCAGTTTACCTATTCAATTCAAGGGGTAACCGGAGGTGCATTTCCAAAACGATTAATCTATCCAGATATTTCCAGAAGGGTGAATCCAAATACTCCAGCTTTTACTCCAATTACTACAAAAGTGTGGTGGGCAAAATAATTATTATTAAATAAAAACTTTTAAAATGAAAAATTATAGCTTATTATATCTTTTAGTATCTAGTTTTTTTCTATTATCATCTTGTGAAGAAGAAACAACAGATAATGTATCCAGAATCACGTACTTTCCAATAATAACCTTAACTGGTCAGCAATGGAATACGGTAAAGCAAGGTGGTTCATGGACTGATCCGGGAGCGAAAGCTTTTGAAGGTGAAACCGAAATTACCTTAGCTGTTGGTGGGGATCAGGTAGATACGAATGTACCCGGCGTATATACCATTACCTATACAGCTGTCAATAAAGATGGTTATTCTGCAACAGAATACAGATATATTGGTGTTATCGCTCCAGAAGTTGAAGGTGTTGATATGTCAGGTCAATATAAACGAAATGCAGGTGCACTGGGCGTAAGTACGGTCAAAAAAATATCGGATAACTTTTATTCCAGTGATAATGTAGGCGGTGTTGCTGCACCTGGACCTGCTACTACTGTTTATTTCTATCATTATCAGACTAAGAAATTAGGAGTTCCTCTGCAATTAGTAGCTGGCTCACCTTTTTATTGTGATATGACGAATTTTGAACTCGGGGTAAAATATTCCTGGAGAGTCATTAACTCTGGATATGGACCAGCTGTTAGAACCTTTGTTAAACTTTAAATATTGAATTTATGAAAAGTATAAAATATTTAGTATTCTTATTTCTTATTACATTTCAAAGTTGTGATCTTACAGATGAGCCGGCAATTACCGGAACCGCTGTGCAGAGCATGGCAGGAGAGTGGTTCTTGCAATTAGCAGATGCAACGGATGGCACTTTGTATGTTGATTATAGTATGTGTACAACATCCAATACAGCCGCGAATACAGCAGACAAAATGTGGTTTTTCGATCACGATCATTTTTTCTCCACTCAAAATAAATTATCTGTAAATATTAATGATCTAAGCTTTAGTTCAGATGATGATAATTTATTGTATGATGCTACTCATAAAGCGCCAACTGGCAAACCAGTTGTGGCCATCGGAACTGTAAAAACTGTTCTTTCTGCAACGCCAGCTAAGATTAAAATCACAAATGGAAAAATTTTGAAAAATGCTGCAAGGCCACCTTCAAAAACAACAACGGATTCTTTGTATATGTTAATGACTGGAGTTTATTCCCAATTTAACTATATGGCAGATACTTACCAAATTAATGGGGTAGATACCACCGTTGTTTGGAAATTAGTGAGCACACTGACTGCAGATGATGGTCCATATGCTATTTCTGGATACAGACGGACTGGATTTTTAGAAGATGAACATTAAATTTTAATTTAATTAATAAAAAAGCCAGGAAAATCCTGGCTTTTTTATTAAAAATTATTGCTTACCTTTGCGTTCCTAAATATTTAAAATTTATGCTCATTATTGATGTAAAAGACTCAGAATCCATTGACAGGGCCCTCAAAAAGTATAAAAAGAAATTTGAGCAGTCTCAAACCTTGCGTCAACTTCGGAATCGTAAACATTTCACAAAGCCTTCTATTGAAAGAAGATCAGAAGTGTTAAAAGCAGTCTACCGGGAAGAATATATTTCTCGTAACATATAATATTTATCTTTAATATTTATATTGTTTGTAATCTATGACTTAGCTTTGATCTAAGTTATGGATAGTGTTTTATTATTTCATCGTTTTCTAAGTGCTGAAAAGCGATATTCTTTGCATACCTGTGAAGCCTACATGCTCGATGTCAGGCAATTTCAAGATTTTATTAAGAATCAATATAACTTTCATTCATTTCAGGAAGTTTTAAGTATTCATATTCGTTCCTGGTTGGCTAAAATGAATGAAAGAGGTATCGATACCCGATCCATTCGAAGAAAATGTTCCAGTTTAAATACATTTTATCGCTTTCTTCTAAAGCGTGAATTGGCAACAAGTAATCCTTTAGCAAAAATAATAGCTCCTAAAATAAAGAAACGCTTGCCAATTATTGTCAAAGAGTCTGAAATGATATTTTTAGATTCAGATAAAAACGATGATCCGGACGATTATAAAGAAATGTTGACGGATCTTATCGTAAAATCGTTTTATAGCTTAGGTATTCGGCGATCAGAGCTTATCGATCTAAAATACAAAAATGTTAAATTGGATCAAGGGCAATTGAAAGTTATGGGAAAAGGGGGGAAGGAGCGAATAATTCCTTTTGGTAATGAACTAAGGCAAAATTTTGAGCGTTACATAATAAGACGAGAGGATATAAAATTGGTAGATGTGGAGAATTTTTTTGTAATGAAGAATGGAAAGAAGTTATATCCTAAAATGGTATATTTATTAGTAAGTCAATGGCTTAAGTATCGTTCAAACAGCTCTAAAAAGAGTCCTCATATATTGAGACACAGTTTTGCAACCCATTTAGCAGATCACGGTGCAGATATTTATGCAATTAAAGAACTTTTAGGACATTCCTCACTTGCTGCAACGCAAGTGTATACCCACAATTCTATTGAACAATTAAGAAAGGCATATTCGCAAGCACATCCTCGGGCTTTTAGATCCAACAATTCTATGGAGGATTCACTTGTAATCAGAAGGTAAATCATTTATTCACTAAATATTCTAAAACTATGGTAACTAGAATTCAATCCATTCATTTTGATGCTGATTTGAAACTCATTTCATTGATTGAGGAAAAAATAGCACGTCTGGCTCATTATGTTCAAGATATGGCTATTGAGGCGAGAGTGATCCTTAAATTGGAGCACGTTGGAAAAATACAGGATAAAATTATTGAAGTTATTATAAACCTACCAGGTCAACCTATGGTCGTAAAAAGTACTCGTAAGAGCTTTGAAGAAGCACTCTCTGATGTAATGGCCACGCTCAAAAAACAGTTGACAAGATACAAGGAGCGTATTCAAGAAAAGCACAAAGATTCATTCAAACAGTGAATTTTAATTTATTTCATTTCTCTAAATATATGAAAATCAATCAATTATAATTTAAGCTTCGGATTAACAAATACTTGATATTTTTTTCATTCTATTTTTTCAAATAGTTATATCTTTGCAATCTCTTTTTTGAAGGGTATAGTCGTATGTCCTTTAGATTAGTAATAGAGGCCAGTGTAGCTCAGTTGGTAGAGCAGCTGACTTGTAATCAGCTGGTCGGGGGTTCGAGTCCGTCCACTGGCTCTATAAATTGTGTAGGGGGTGCGCCGGAGTTGGAGAGCCGGGCCAGACTGTAAATCTGGTGTCTATGACTGAATGGGTTCGAGTCCAATCACCCCCACAATTCAGAATGAGTGTGAGCGTGAAATAGGGAATGAAAATAGTAACACACAAAGGTGTTTATTAGGTATCAAAAACTAAGAGTGCTCCAAGATTCAAATTCTGCATTAAATGGTTTAGCATAAAGATTGTTAAATTAAGTATATTTAAAGATCAACACACACACACACACACATTCACACACACGCAGCATTGCGGGAGTAGCTCAGTTGGTAGAGCATTAGCCTTCCAAGCTAAGGGTCGCGGGTTCGAGTCTCGTCTCCCGCTCAATAGAATATGGAATCTTTATTTATCTATTTTAAATAAAGTATGAAACAAACAAACAGATTTTACAACGGTAGAATCTTGAATTTTAAAAGAATCAAGGAAGGTTATAAACCAGATCCTATTAATTCCAGCCAATGTAGCTCAGGGGTAGAGCACTTCCATGGTAAGGAAGGGGTCAAGGGTTCAATTCCCTTCATTGGCTCAAAAGAGTAGAAATTTTCATTTAAACATAAAAGTAAAATTAGTCACCAATGGCAAAGGAAACATTTAATCGGTCAAAACCTCACGTCAACATAGGTACCATCGGTCACGTTGACCACGGTAAAACGACCTTGACCTCGGCAATTACTTCTGTTCTTTCAGAGCAGGGTCTAGCTCAGAAAAAAGATTACGATTCGATTGACAACGCTCCGGAGGAAAAGGAGAGAGGTATTACGATTAATACCGCACACGTTGAATATGAAACAAAAAACAGGCATTATGCACACGTAGATTGCCCGGGTCACGCGGATTATGTTAAAAACATGGTTACGGGTGCTGCTCAAATGGATGGTGCAATTCTGGTGGTAGCTGCAACAGATGGTCCAATGCCACAAACTCGGGAACATATTCTTTTAGCACGTCAGGTTGGTGTACCTAGAGTAGTAGTTTTTATGAATAAGGTAGACCTTGTTGATGATCCTGAAATGTTGGATCTTGTAGAAATGGAAGTTCGTGAGTTGTTAGATAAATATGAATATAAAGGGGATATATCTATTATTAAAGGATCTGCTTTAAAAGCATTAGAAGGTGATCCAGCAGGTAAACAAGCAATCCATGATTTAATGGATGCTGTAGATAAAGAAATTCCAGAACCAATACGTTTAGTAGATCAACCATTTTTGATGCCAGTAGAAGACGTATTTTCTATTACAGGTCGTGGAACAGTAGCTACGGGTAGAATAGAAAGAGGTGTGATTAAAGTTGGTGAAAACGTTGAGATCATAGGAATGATGCCAGCAGGAACCAAACCTTTATCATCTACTTGTACAGGTGTTGAAATGTTCCGTAAATTATTGGATCGTGGAGAAGCTGGTGATAATGCAGGGATTTTATTAAGAGGTATAGAGAAAGATGATATTCGTAGAGGCATGGTTATTTGTGCGCCAGGATCTGTGAAGCCTCATATGAAATTCAAATGTGAAGTTTATGTACTTTCAAAAGATGAAGGTGGTCGTCATACACCATTCTTTAAAGGATATCGTCCACAATTCTATTTTAGAACCACAGATGTAACAGGAGAAGTATTTTTACCTGAAGGTGTTGAAATGGTTATGCCTGGAGACAATATATCTTTAGAAGTAGCGTTGATAAACCCAATTGCAATGGAGAAAGGTCTTCGTTTCGCGATTCGGGAAGGTGGCCGTACCGTTGGTGCAGGTCAGGTAACTGAAATTCTTGATTAAAAATAATTTTGTGTATTTCTCAAATCAGGAATAAGGTTTTAGTTATTCTTGATTTGAGATATACGGGCATAGCTCAACTGGCAGAGCGACGGTCTCCAAAACCGTAGGCTGAGGGTTCAAGTCCTTCTGCCCGTGCAAAAGAAACTTAAAAGCGATGGATAAGATATTACTATATCTGAGAGAAAGTTATAATGAGTTGATGGAAAAAGTTTCCTGGCCAACCAGGCAAAACTTAGTCGACAGTGCGAAGGTGGTAGTTATTTCTGCCGTCATATTGTCAATTATAGTTTTTGTTATGGACTTTGCTGTCAACCAGGTTCTTACGTTTATCTATAGCTTATAATGAACGCCCAATGAGTGATGATAAAAGATGGTATTCATTAAGAGTAATTAGCGGAAAGGAGAAAAAAATTCGCGAACGATTAGAAGTAGAAATTGTTAGATCCGGATGGTCTGAATTTGTTACACAGGTAATAGTTCCTTCGGAGAAAGTATATAAAATTAGAAATGGCAAAAAAGTAATTATGGAACGAAATATTCTTCCTGGTTACTTATTGGTAGAAGCTGTAACAGGTAAACTCAGTGGAGAAATTGTACAGCATATTACCAATATGCCAGACATTATTCATTTTCTTGGAAGGAATAATCCGATTCCCATGACACAGGTTGAAGCCAATCGAATGTTAGGGAAAGTGGATGAATCTCAAGAGGTTGGTGAAACAATGATCGAACCATTTATCATTGGGGAAACGATTAAGATTATTGATGGACCTTTTAATGACTTTGTTGGTGATATCAAAGAAGTAAATGAGGAAAAGAAAAAAGTCAAAGTAATCGTAAAAATATTTGGCCGAGGCACAGAGGTGGAATTAAATTTTATGCAAGTTGAAAAAACGAATTAATTGAAGTTTTATGGCAAAAGAAATTGAAGGTTATATAAAATTACAAGTAAAAGGTGGCGCAGCCAATCCAGCACCTCCTGTCGGACCTGCTTTAGGTTCGAAAGGGGTAAATATTATGGAGTTTTGTAAACGTTTTAATGCAAAAACACAAGACCAACCTGGAAAATTATTGCCTGTAGTAATTACGCTATTTAAAGATAAATCTTTTGATTTTGTAGTTAAATCACCTCCCGCAGCTGTGCAACTTTTAGAAGCAGCTAAATTAAAAGGTGGTTCACCAGAACCAAACCGTAAAAAAGTAGGTTCAGTTTCCTGGGAACAAGTAGAAACCATTGCACAAGATAAAATGACCGACTTAAATGCATTTACAAAGGAGTCAGCTATGAAAATGATTGCAGGAACTGCCAGAAGTATGGGTTTGACCGTTTCTGGAAGTGCACCTTGGCAGAATTAATATTTATTAACAGGGAGTTTCGCTAATACCGAAACGCTAAAACCTAAAACCCATTAAGAATGGCGCATATTACAAAAAAAAGAAAATCAATTAACGGAAAGGTAGATCCTAAGAAACTTTATAATTTGGATGAAGCCTGCTCTTTGGTAAAAGAAGTTAATACTACCAAATTTGATGCTTCCGTTGATCTTCACATCCGATTGGGTGTTGATCCTAGAAAACCAGATCAAGCAATTCGCGGTACCGTGACATTACCAAATGGAACCGGTAAGACAAAGCGGGTACTTGTGTTATGTACACCTGATAAAGAAGCAGAAGCAACAAATGCAGGTGCGGATTTTGTTGGATTAGATGAATTTATTCAAAAGATAGAAGCTGGATGGACAGACATTGATGTAATTATTGCAATGCCTACCGTAATGGCTAAATTAGGAAAAATTGGTAAAATTTTAGGTCCGCGGGGTTTAATGCCAAATCCAAAAACAGGAACTGTTACAATGGATTTAGCAGGTGCCGTAAATGATGTAAAAGGTGGTAAAATCGCATTTCGTGTGGACAAATTTGGAATTATCCATTCCTCTGTTGGGCGGGTTTCTTTTTCAATTGAAAAATTAAAAGAAAACGCAGGTGAACTTATTAATGCTATTAATAAATTAAAACCATCCACCGTTAAAGGGGCGTATTTTAGAACCATTTCTATGGCATCTACCATGAGTCCAGGAATTGGTATTGACACAAGAATGGTTCATTAATTTCTAAAACTTTAAGATCATGACAAAAGAAGATAAATCAGTAGCAATACAGGAACTAAAAGATAAATTTTCAAATGCACAGTTTTTCTATGTAACAGATGCATCTACACTCACCGTGGAGAAAGTAAATCAGTTTCGTAGAAAGTGCTTTGAACAAGGGATAGAAATGAAAGTGGTTAAAAACACTTTAGCTATTAAAGCACTTCAGGAATTAGAAGCAGATAAAGGATACGAAGCATTATATTCAGCTTTTGAAGGCCCTTCTTCTATATTATTTACAGACAACGCATCAGCCCCTGCAAAATTGATTAAGGAATTCAGGGAAACAAATGAAAGACCCTTATTAAAAGCTGCTTATATAGACTCAGCAGTATTCACAGGGGATGACCAATTGAAAGTTCTGGTTGCATTAAAATCAAAAGAACAATTAATTGGAGATGTGTTGATGTTGTTAATGTCACCTGCAACGAACGTTATTGGCGCATTGAAATCTGGTAGTCATAAGATTGCCGGATTAGTAAAAGCACTTGAAGAACGCGCTAGTGCATAATTAATTAAGGCTTCCAAGTAATAGACGCATACATTTTTTAACAATTGTAAACAAAAAAAGAATCATGGTAGATGTAAACGCTTTAGCAGACCAATTAGTAAACCTTACCATTAAGGACGTAAACGAATTGGCATCTGTTCTAAAAGACAAATACGGTATCGAACCAGCTGCTGCTGCTGTTGCAGTTGCTGCTGCTCCTGCTGCTGCTGCTGTAGTTGCAGAACAAACTGAATTTGATGTAATTCTGAAATCAGGTGGTGCCAACAAATTAAACGTAATCAAAGAAGTTAAAAACTTATTGAACTTAGGTCTTAAAGAAGCAAAAGACTTAGTGGACGGTGCTCCATCTCCTTTAAAACAAGGTGTTTCTAAAGAAGAGGCGAACTCTTTGAAAGATACATTAACAGCTGCGGGTGCTGAGATTGAAGTAAAATAATTTTACGGATAGCACTCACAGTATACCTTTGGTAAAAAAGGAATACATATATGCCTGGCTTAGATCATATGAATTTATGATCTAGGCCATTCATAGTTTAAATTTATAAGACACGGAAACGGGTTATATATTAAATTCTAAAGAAACATGGCTTCAACCGCAACAAATTCACAACTGAGAGTCCGACATAATTTTGGTAAGGCACCTTTGAATGTACCTTATCCAGATTTCTTGGAAATTCAACTTAAATCATTTAAGGAGTTTTTTCAATTGGAAACAACTCCTGATAAAAGAATCAATGAAGGTCTCTTTAAAGTATTTAAAGAGAATTTTCCAATTTCAGATGCAAGAAGCATCTTCGTTTTGGAGTTTTTGGATTACTATGTAGATCCACCTCGTTATACAATTGATGAATGCGTTCAAAGAGGATTGACATTTTCAGTTCCTTTGAAAGCGCGTTTGCGTTTGTCTTGTAATGATGAAGAACACGTCGATTTTAAAACGATTGAACAAGATGTTTTTTTAGGAAACATCCCGTACATGACTCCAAAAGGTACATTCGTTATAAATGGTGCTGAACGGGTTGTCGTTTCTCAGTTGCATCGTTCGCCTGGTGTATTTTTTAGCCAGACATATCATCCTAATGGTACCAAGATATTTTCTGCCAGAGTAATCCCATTTAAAGGAGCCTGGATGGAATTTGCAACCGATATCAACTTAGTGATGTATGCTTATATAGATCGGAAAAAGAAATTCCCAGTGACAACTCTGTTGAGAGCCATTGGTTATACTTCGGATAAAGATATTTTGCACTTATTTAATCTTGCAGAAGAAATAAAAACAACTGCTAAAGATCTTAAAAAAGCGATTGGTAGAAAATTAGCCGCTCGGGTTCTTAAAAGATGGACAGAAGATTTTGTGGATGAAGATACTGGTGAATTAGTAACAGTTGAAAGAAATGAAATCATCTTAGAACGGGATACTATTCTGGATGAAGATAATGTGAAATTAATTGCAGATGCTTCTGTAGATTCTATCATTCTTCAAAGAGAAGATATTACAGAAGATTATTCTATTATTTATAATACACTTCAAAAAGATCCATCCAGTTCGGAGATGGAGGCTGTAATCCATATTTACCGTCAGTTGCGTGGTAGCGATCCACCGGATGATGATACTGCACGGGGTATTATTGATAAATTGTTTTTTTCTGATAAAAGATACAATTTAGGAGATGTAGGCCGATATAAAATCAATAAGAAATTAAATCAAAAAACTTCGGATGATACCTTAGTTTTAACAAAAGAAGATATTACAGAAATTGTTAAATATCTCATTTCATTAATCAATCAAAAAGCAGAACTAGATGATATCGATCATCTAAGTAATCGAAGAGTTCGTACCGTTGGTGAACAATTATTTGCTCAGTTTGGTGTGGGTTTAGCACGTATGGCGAGAACCATCCGGGAGCGAATGAACGTAAGGGATAACGAGGTTTTTACACCGATTGATTTGATCAATGCAAGAACCCTTTCTTCTGTTATCAATTCATTTTTCGGAACAAGTCAATTGTCGCAGTTTCTGGATCAAACAAATCCACTTTCGGAAATTACACATAAGCGAAGAATATCTGCATTAGGACCAGGAGGTTTATCGAGAGAACGTGCAGGCTTTGAAGTTCGAGATGTTCACTACTCGCATTATGGTCGTTTATGTACAATTGAAACACCGGAAGGACCCAATATTGGATTGATTTCAACGCTGTGTGTTCATGCCAAAATTAATTCCATGGGATTTTTAGAAACGCCCTATTGGAAAGTGGATGGCGGTAAAGTAAATATTAAACATGGTATTCAATATTTGTCTGCCGAAGAAGAAGATTATGCAAAAATTGCGCAAGCAAATATTCCAGTAGATAAAAAAGGAGATTTTCAAATACCTAAAGTGAAAGGTCGTGAACACGGAGAGTTTCCTGTACTCGAACCAATGGAATTGCAATTTATGGATGTTGCTCCAAATCAAATTGTAGGAGTTTCAGCATCCCTGATTCCATTTCTTGAAAATGATGATGCAAACAGAGCCTTGATGGGATCTAACATGCAACGTCAGGCAGTGCCTTTGATTCGTCCACATGCTCCTATCGTCGGAACTGGTTTGGAAGCAAAGGTTGCACATGATTCCCGGATGTTGATTACAGCAGAAGGAGAAGGTGTAGTAGAATTTGCCGATGCAACAAAAATTGTAATTCGTTATGATCATACAGAAGAGGAAAATTTAATTTCATTTGAAGAAAATGTAAAGGAATATTCTCTAACAAAATTTGCAAGAACAAACCAAGCTACGTGTATCAATCTTCAGCCAATCGTAATGAAAGGAGAGCGGGTGAGTTTAGGAACGATCCTTTCAGATGGATATGCAACAGAAAATGGTGAACTTGCATTAGGCCAGAATCTTCAAGTTGCATTCATGCCTTGGAAAGGTTATAATTTTGAAGATGCTATTGTAATTTCAGAACGTGTAATTCAAGAGGATATTTTTACTTCCATCCATATCGAAAGTTTTGAATTGGAAGTGCGGGATACAAAATTAGGGGAGGAAGAATTAACGAATGATATCCCAAATGTTAGTGAAGAAGCTACCAAAGATCTTGATGAAAATGGGATTATAAGAATTGGAGCAAATGTAGAAGAAGGGGATATCTTAATTGGAAAAATTACACCGAAAGGAGAAACAGATCCAACTCCTGAAGAAAAATTATTACGTGCCATCTTTGGAGATAAAGCAGGTGATGTTAAAGATGCTTCTTTAAAAGTACCACCATCCATCGAAGGGGTCGTAATTGATAAACAATTGTATGCTCGGGCAAAAAAGGATAAATTCCAGAAAGTACAAGAGAAAGATTTGTTGACCCGATTAGATGATAAACATGGTGTTGCTTTAAATGAGCTGAAAACGATTTTGATTGATAAACTTTTGAAGTTAATAAAAGATCAGGTTTCAGGTGGCGTTAAAAGTATCTATGGTGAAGAATTGATTGCGAAAGGTTCCAAATATACAAATGCACTTTTAAAGAAAATTGATTTCACGAAAGTGGATTATTTCAATTGGATTAAAGAAACGGATAAAAATCAATTGGTTGCTAAACTTCTTCACAATTATAATATTAAAGTGAATGAAGAAGTAGGAAAGTATAAGCGTGAGAAATTCAATATTAGTATTGGAGATGAATTACCTGCGGGTGTATTGAAATTAGCGAAAGTTTATATTGCGAAAAAACGAAAACTAAAAGTTGGTGATAAGTTAGCAGGCCGTCACGGTAATAAAGGAATTGTTTCAAAAATTGTGCGTGTTGAAGATATGCCATTCTTAGAAGATGGATCTCAAGTGGATATTGTTTTAAATCCATTAGGGGTACCTTCAAGGATGAACTTAGGTCAGATTTTTGAAACGGTACTTGGGTGGGCTGGTAAAAAAATGGGATTGCATTTTGCAACACCAATATTTGATGGTGCAACGATTCACGATATTTACCAACACATCGAAAAAGCAGAGTTACCTCAGTTTGGTCAAACTTATTTATATGATGGCGAAACTGGAGACCGTTTCCATCAGCAGGCTACAGTAGGTGTTATCTATATGTTGAAATTATCACACATGGTAGATGATAAAATGCATGCTCGTTCAATCGGACCATACTCTTTAATTACGCAACAACCATTAGGCGGTAAAGCTCAATTTGGAGGACAACGATTTGGAGAGATGGAGGTTTGGGCATTAGAAGCATTTGGTGCTGCAAATATTTTGCGGGAATTGTTAACCATTAAATCAGATGATATCATTGGTCGTGCCAAAGCTTATGAAGCAATTGTAAAAGGTGATAATCTTCCGGAACCAAATATTCCAGAATCATTTAATGTTTTGATTCATGAATTAAGAGGATTGGTATTGGATGTAAAATTTGAATAAACGCTCTATTAAATAAAAATTATGGCATTTAAAAACAAAATAACAAAACAAGATCAGGTATTTGATAAAATTACAATCAGTCTGAGCTCTCCAGATGATATTTTGGAGCGTTCATTTGGTGAGGTATTAAAACCTGAAACGATAAACTATAGATCTTATAAGCCAGAAAGAGATGGTCTGTTTTGTGAGCGAATTTTTGGTCCTGTTAAAGATTATGAGTGTTATTGTGGAAAATATAAAAGGATTCGATACAGAGGTATAGTTTGTGATCGTTGTGGTGTTGAAGTAACAGAGAAGAAAGTAAGACGGGAACGAATGGGACACATTAAATTAGTGGTCCCGGTAGTACATATTTGGTTTTTTAAATCCTTACCTAATAAAATTGGTTACTTATTAGGCTTGTCTTCTAAAAAGCTCGAATCCATAATTTATTATGAGCGTTTTGTTGTGATTCAACCAGGTGTTGCAGCTGGAACTGGGAGTGGTTATCTTGACTTATTGACAGAAGAAGAGTACTTTGAAGTATTAGATTCTTTGCCAAAAGAAAACCAAATGTTGGATGATAAAGATCCAAATAAGTTTATTGCTAAAATGGGTGCCGAAGCTGTTTTTGAATTATTGATCCGTCTTAAATTAGATGATCTATCATATGATCTTAGACATCAGGCTTCTAATGAATCTTCACAACAAAGAAAATCAGAAGCATTAAAAAGATTAAGAGTTGCAGAAGCATTCAGAGAAGGTTTAAATTCTAAGAATAATAAGCCAGAATGGATGATCATCCAATATTTGCCTGTCATTCCACCAGAATTAAGACCTTTAGTTCCATTAGATGGAGGTCGTTTTGCAAGCTCCGATTTAAATGATTTATACCGTAGGGTAATTATTCGAAACAACCGTCTGAAAAGATTATTGGAAATTAAAGCACCTGAAGTAATTCTTAGAAATGAGAAAAGGATGTTGCAAGAAGCTGTTGATTCCTTGTTTGATAATTCAAGAAAATCGAATGCAGTAAAAGCAGAAGGTGGACGTGCTTTAAAATCTTTAAGCGATATCTTAAAAGGAAAACAAGGTCGTTTCCGTCAAAACTTATTAGGAAAAAGGGTAGATTATAGCGGTCGTTCAGTTATTGTAGTAGGTCCTACTTTAAAATTACACGAATGCGGTTTACCAAAGAATATGGCAGCTGAGTTGTTTAAGCCTTTTATTATCCGTAAGCTAATAGAACGTGGAGTTGTAAAAACTGTTAAATCAGCAAAGAAATTAGTAGATAGAAAAGATTCTGTTATTTGGGATATTCTTGAAAATATATTAAAAGGCCATCCGGTATTATTGAATCGAGCACCTACCTTACACAGATTATCAATTCAAGCGTTTCAACCACTCCTTATTGAGGGAAAAGCAATTCAGCTTCACCCTTTAGTTTGTGGTGCCTTCAACGCCGATTTTGACGGTGATCAAATGGCAGTTCACGTTCCATTGAGTAATGCATCGATTCTGGAAGCACAACTATTAATGTTGGCTAGTCATAACATGTTAAATCCTCAGGATGGATCTCCAGTGACATTACCCTCACAGGACATGGTACTTGGTTTGTATTATCTTACGAAGGAACGGGCAGTTGCGAAAGAACAAAAAGAAAAAATTTATTATAGTGCAGAGGAAGTTGTAATTGCATTCAATGAAAAGAAAATCGAATTGCATGACCCTGTTCGGGTAAAAGCAAAAGTGGAAGACGAACAAGGTACCATTGAAATGAAACTCATACGCACAACCGTAGGACGCGTTTTGTTAAATGAATTTGTTCCTGAAGAAGTTCCATTTTTAAATGAATTATTAACCAAGAAAAATCTTAAACAAATTATCGGTGATATTATTGTCAGAACTAGTTTTGCAGTAACCGCTAAGTTTTTAGATGCAATTAAAGATTTAGGTTTTTATTGGGCATTTAAAGCTGGTTTGTCGTTTAATTTAGGGGATTTAATTACACCTTCTATTAAACAAAAAACACTAGATGAAGCACAAAAAGAAGTCGAAGAAATTTGGGATAGTTATAATATGGGTTTGATTACAAACAATGAACGTTATAACCAAATCATTGACAGATGGACGTATGCAGATAATCGTGTAACCGATAATTTAATGAAGGAATTAGCCGCTCATAAAGGTGGATTTAATTCTGTGTATATGATGCTGCATTCAGGAGCCAGAGGTTCCAAACAACAGATTAAACAGTTGTGTGGATTAAGAGGCTTAATGGCAAAACCTAGAAAGTCTGGCGATACAGGAAGTGCGATTATTGAAAATCCAATTCTTTCAAATTTCCAGGACGGATTAAGTGTATTGGAATACTTTATTTCTACGCATGGTGCCCGGAAAGGTTTGGCAGATACTGCATTAAAAACAGCAGATGCGGGTTACTTAACCAGAAGGTTAGTGGATGTATCTCAAGATGTTGTTATTTCAGAAGAAGATTGTAATACATTAAGAGGAATTGAAACCACCGCGCTGATTGATAATGATAAAGTAATTGAAAACTTGTCTTCTAGAATTGTAGGTCGTTTTAGCTTACATAATATCTTTCATCCAATAACAGATGAAATTATTCTTCATTTCGGAGAATATATAGACGATAAAACAGCACAGTTAATTGAAAAATTAGAAATAGAATCTGTAACAATCCGTTCCGTTTTAACATGTGAAGCTAAAAAAGGAGTTTGTACAAAATGTTATGGTAAAAATTTAGCAACTGGTAGAATTACGGAGGAAGGGGATGCAGTAGGTATTATTGCTGCCCAAAGTATTGGTGAGCCAGGAACACAGTTAACCTTGAGAACGTTTCACGTGGGTGGGGTTGCTGCGGTTTCAAAACAAGAATCAGAAATTATTTCAAAATTTGATGGAATCATTGAATATGATGGATTAAAAGTTTCTGATTTGATTGAAGGGAGCACCAGGAATATGATTGTCATTTCAAGATCCGGAGAAATTAGAATTCTGGATGCAGATACCAATAAGATTCTTACAAGTGCACATATTCCTTATGGTTCTATATTATATGTTAAAGAGAAACAAAAAATTGGAAAAGGAGATTTGATTTGTAATTGGGATCCATTTAATGCTTTAATCATTTCTGAGTTTTCAGGAATTATTAAATTCGATTCTATTGAAGAAGGGGTTACCTATCGAATGGAGCGAGACGATCAAACAGGTTATTCTGAGAAAGTTATTATTGAGTCTAAAAATAAAAAGAAAATTCCTGTAATTACCATTGTAAATGCAGCAGGTGAAGAATTAAAAAATTACTCCTTACCAGTAGGTGCATATATTACTATTGAAGACAACAGTGAAATTAGCGCGGGTCAGAAAATTGGTAAAATACCAAGAAACGTAAGTAAAGTTACAGATATTACGGGTGGTCTGCCGCGAGTAACAGAATTGTTTGAAGCGCGGAATCCATCAAATCCAGCGGTCGTTTCTGAAATAGATGGTATCGTATATTATGGTAAAATCAAAAGAGGAAACCGGGAAATATTTGTGGAAGATGAACGAACTAGCCAAAGAAGAAAATATTTAATTGGTTTATCTAAACATATTCTTGTACAAGAAGGTGATTTTGTAAGAGCTGGTACACCATTATCAGATGGTACCATTGCGCCAAGAGATATCATGATGATTAAAGGTTTGTTTGCAGTACAATCTTATTTGGTTAATGGAGTTCAGGAGGTCTATCGTTCTCAGGGTATTAATATCAATGACAAACATATTGAAGTGATCGTGCGTCAAATGATGCGTTGGGTTCAAATTGAAGATCCAGGCGATACTACTTTACTTGAAGGAGAACCTGTAGATCGTTGGGAATTTATCGAAGCTAATGATGAAATATTTGATAAAAAAGTAGTTTCTGAAGCTGCCGACTCGATAAAATTAAAAGCGGGTCAATTAGTCAGTATTCGTCAACTACGAGAAGAAAATTCATTTCTAAAAAGAAACGACAAAAAATTAGTTGAATTCCGGGATGCAAGTCCTGCAACTGCAAGTCCTTTGTTATTAGGAATTACGAGAGCGTCTCTTGGAACAAGCAGTTGGATATCAGCAGCTTCATTCCAGGAAACAACGAAAGTATTAAGCTCCGCAGCAATGTCTGCAAAGAGTGATGATCTTTCAGGATTAAAAGAAAATGTAATTATTGGAAAGAAAATTCCAGCGGGAACTGGTTCAAGAAGGTTTAAAGAGTTATTTGTGCGCTCCACAAATAGCAGAAGAAATCTCGCTGATGTAGAAAATTTTTAGTAGCAAAAGGCTTTCAATTTGAAAGCCTTTTTTTTTACATGAGAAATTTTTCAATTATCGTTTAATGTTTCGCTACATTTTCCCATGTAACAAGTATCTGAATGATAATATCAAAGTAAGAAACTAGTAAACTGCGTAAGTATATATTGTAACATGAAAGGTTTTCTGAAATCATAGGCATTCAGAATGATGATAGTACATCCTTATTTTTGAGAATACATTCTGTGAATATATTTTCCTATGATATCAAATTCAACATTTACAAAATCCCCTTTCTTTATTAATTTAAGATTCGTATGCTCAAGTGTATAGGGTATAATAAAAACAGAAAATGTTTTATTTTTTAATTTAGATACCGTTAGACTAATACCATTTATTGTTATTGAACCTTTTTCAATAATAAACTTTTTAAAATGAGGATCAAGTTCAATAATGAATTCTGTACTTCCATTTTGATCTCGTTGATTTATAATCTTTAATTTGCGATCAATATGTCCTGATACTAAATGTCCGTCTAATCGGTCGCCCAAGACCAATGCTCGTTCTAAATTAATAAGATCTCCAAGCTGTAATGCGCCAATATTTGATTTATCAATAGTTTCTTTTACAGCGGTAACAAAATGAGTTTTATTGGTTTTTTTAACAACTGTTAAGCAGATTCCATTATGTGAAACACTTTGATCGACTTTAAGCTGCTTTGATATTTCAGATTGAATTTCAAGATATAAATTGTTCTTTTGCTTTGAAATTGATTTGAGAACACCGGTTGTTTCTATAATGCCAGTAAACATATTCTATTTTTTACCTGAAAGTAATTCAATAAATCCTGTAAGTGTTTCAGAGGTCGTTCCTTCAACAGTTGGTCCGGTATAATATACGGTGCAATGATAGTAATAGACCCCGTCTGATAGCTTATTGCCAGCCATATTTAAACCTGTCCATTCTATATTTGGATCTGTTGTTTGAAATACAAGATTTCCCCAGCGATTGAATATAGAAATTTGTACTCGATCAATAAATCTGTAGGGAAATGGTTTGAAAATATCATTTTGGCCATCTCCATTTGGAGTAAATGTATTCGGGAGTTTATAAAACGGGCAATATTTTACACAAACGGAATCACTATTTATACATTCATTATTGTATTTATCAAAAGCAGAAATTTTATAACAGGTTGGTGTATTTTCGTTTAGTGTATGTTCAAATTCAGTTTGAAGTATATTGTTTATTTCTTGAAGTAATGTTAGTTGGCCTGCCTGTAAAGTATAAATTCTATATCCTATTGCATCCTGATCTGAACATGTTGAGTTAGGATTATTCCACGAAAGTTTATTAATTATTTTATCTGGATTTGAACTTATGATTTCATCACAGGGACCTTTAATCGTTAAATCAGGACAACATGGTGCACGATTATCAACAGGAACCGTACATCGAATGTTTGAATTATTAAACAACGGATGCTCAATTGCATCAATACCGTATTCACCTGTAGATTTAATTAGATAACAATATTCAACTTCATTTAATAAGCCGATGTCTTTGTAAGAATTTTGATCAGTAAAACCAATGGAATCAAACTGTTGGCTAGTAGTATTAAATCTGTAAATAGTATATAAATAATTAGTCCAGGGTGTTTTTGAATTCCATTGAAGCAGCGCTGTTCGATCTGTAGGCGAAACTTTTAAAAAAATATTTTGAGCGGTATCGGATGCGTGATTAATTGCATTCACAGCATTAATATTTACTATATAACTATATTGCTTGTTAATCGTATTAATTGTGGTATGCAAAAATTGCGTATCTTGAATAGCACTAAAACTTGGGTAATTCCGAATCGAAGTATTTATTTCCTGCCAGTTCAACATATCATCACTTTGCCAAATCGCCGTTCGATAAGGTCCTCTATTCAAAATGGTATCAAATTGCAATGGCTCAGGTTTTAACCATCTTATAAAAATTTCACCATTGACAGCATCTGTTTTTTTAACATCTACATTTAATATTAAGGGATTTTCAATGGCAATCGAATTGCAGGTTTCATTTGAATGCAAGCTGCTAACAAAGTTGTATGGAAAATTGGAGCTACTCAGTTTTGCAAATTCGGCTAATACACGATAGCAGTAAAATGTTCCTTTTTCAATTAGACTATCCTGGTAAAAATAATTGTTGCCATTATTCTGATTCACCAAATAAGCAATTCTTGTATAGTTTGATCTGTCTAAACCTGGATTGCAGGTGTCTAATACTAATAGCGAAGATCTTTCTTTACGCCAAACTGAAAAGCCACGAAATAAGAGTGTATTGGTATCACAGAGGTAGGGCTTATTCCAGGTTAAAAAGATAGATTTATTTTGTGAAACTGAATTTAAGTTTTCAGGTGCAGGGCCAACAATTTTTATTCTTATGGTATGTAAATAGGAGAGTCCTGTAGTATCTAGATAGTTATCGGTTACTTTTATGACTAGGGTATAATACTCTTTTTGAATTAAACTGCAATCCGTAACCCATTGAAATTTAGCCTGTATTGGAGAATTCATATACTGAGTTGAAGGACTAAAACTTGCAGAAGGTGTGGTAAAAAAAGGAGCACCAATTGCTTCGATTTTTATTTTTGAACCTCTCAGTGCAGTGTCTCTATCGATTGCTAAAATATCTAAATTTAAAACCATCCCGGCTACTATACAAGTATCTTTTATTGCATTTATAAATGGAGTCTGATTCAGGGCACAATCATTGCGAACAAATATTTGCATATCCCGGATAGTAGTAGCAATTTTTACACCTTTGCGAAATTCATGAATAACAATCACAATATTATATTCTCCTGGTTTTTGAGGAGAATCCCATATAAATGTTCCGCTATTACTATTTAAACTAATATTATTATTAAGGCCAGATTGAATTTGATTTGGAAAATAATAATTTGGAACAGGGGTGTTTTTTTCCATCAATGGGACTGCCAATTCATAACTAAGACTATCACCATCTTCATCGTATGCAGATGGATTATGAATAAAAATATGACCTACACAGGCAAAGTCAATAGGTGCTTGTAAAAGTTTCACCGAATTATTTGGACTTTGAAATTGCAAATTTAAAAGCGTGACAGTAGTTTGGATATAAAATGGAATGTTTACACTATTTGGTGGATCAATATTTAAAATATTATCGATTCTGTTGGGATCTTGTACACTGATAATATAAGTACCCCGGCCTGGGTAAGTATGTTCAGATTGATATATGTTTTTCTTTACATTATTAGCGAGTGGAAATCCATTGCCATTAGTTCTCGAAATGTTGCTACTGGTGCCATCTCCCCATTCAATCAAGATGCTGTCTCTATCAGCCGAAACGCTGCTGGTTTTTGTATAGGTTGTAACGGTTACTAATATTTTTTGCTCAGAGATTTGGTTGAAATTAATTTCTCCGGCACGATTATGAGTTGCAAATAGGAAATTGCCAGCAATTAAAATTATGAGTCCCGTTAATAGATATCCAGCTTTCATGGTTCTACTTATGTGTTATTTTTAGTTAGTAAGTCCAAACAATTATGCAAGCTTAACTTCCAGGGTGGAATATGCAATCTTAATAATTCTTTTATTTTAGTGCAATCTAAAGTACTAAAAGTAGGTCGGTGAGCAATAGCGTTAAATTCTGTCGTTGTGATTTTATGCAATGCAATTTTTATGTTTAAATAGCTAAAAATTTCAGTAGCAAATTCAAACCAAGAACATTGACCCGCATTACTATAATGATAAAATCCAGCTAATTTATTTGTTGGATGTTCACCTTCGAAATGGATCATTTTAAGAATTGTAATTGCTAAATCACGCGCATAGGTAGGACTTCCAATTTGGTCATTTACGATTCGTAAGCTTGATGTTGTTTCTGAAAGTCGCAACATGGATTTTACAAAGTTTTGACCATGGCTACTATAAAGCCAGGATGTTCTTATAATGATAGCATCCGGATTGATCTTTAGTATTTCATCTTCGGCTATGCTTTTGGAATTTGCATAGACTCCTTTTGGATTTTTCGATTGTTGTTCAAGGATTGGAATATTTCCGGAACTATTAAAAACATAATCGGTCGATAGAAATATAAATTTTGTTTGATTTCTCTTACAAATATTTGCTAATGAAATAGGTGCATGGCAATTTATTTGAAAACATAATTCTTGTTCGCTTTCAGCTTTATCGACGAATGTATATGCTGCAGCATTTATTAGATAGTCAGCTTTTTCTTGGTTTAGAATGGACGTTGAAAGTTCAAAATTGCAAATATCCCAGTCCTCCCGGGTATAAAATTTAAATTCAAATTTTTTTTCCTTATTATATATCTGTGATAACTCCCAAGCTAATTGTCCGTTGGCACCCGTTACAAGTATTTTCATAATTTAATCCAATCGGGCGTTATTGAAAAAAGGTAAGTTGGCGTCTTTTGATGAAATAATACGGTCTTGTTCAGATATTTTCCAATCAATGGACAGACTCATATCCAAGGGGTTAATCCCTGCTTCATGACTGACTGCATAATAATTGTCGCATTTATATTGAAATAGGCAACTTGGACTGAGAACCGAATAACCGTGAGCAAATCCACGAGGAATCAGCAATTGTTTTTTGTTTTCGTTACTTAAGATAATTGAAAATACAGATTTAAAAGTGGGGCTTCCTTTTCTTAAATCAACCACTACATCTAACACTTCGCCAAAAGTCACTCTTACTAACTTGGCTTGTGCCATAGTGCTATGCTGATAGTGTAATCCTCGGATTACACCAAATTTGGATTCCGCTTCATTGTCTTGTACAAAAAAATAGGATAAATTATTTCGGATAAATTGTTTAGAATTAAACGTTTCATAAAAGCAACCTCTCTCATCTTTAAAGATTTTAGGCTCAAGTATATAAAGCCCTTTAATATGAGTTTCTGTTATTTTCATGTTTACTTATCCTTAAATAACAAACGTATAGGAGTGCCATTAAAATTGTATAATGCACGCATTTGATTTTCAATAAATTGCTTATAACTTCCTTTGATTTGATCTGGATAATTCGTAAAAAACGCAAATGCAGGATATGGTTTTTTAATTTGTGTTATATATTTTATTTTAATCAAATGATTTCTATAAGAAGGTGGTGGAATTTTTGATATAGCTTCCAACATTTTATCGTTTAAATCAGAAGTTTTTATTTCTTGACTTCGATTTGCATATACTTCCAGCCCTTTTTCAACAGCTTGAAAAATTCGTTGTTTTTCTAATACTGAAATAAATAAAATAGGAACATCATTAAAGGGTGCCATTTTTGCTCGAATTACGGTTTCATAATCCTTTGAAGTTTTAGTGGTTTTTTCTACTAAATCCCATTTGTTTACCAGTATAACCAAACCTTTATTTCGTTTTATCACTAATGAAACCAATTCCATATCCTGGGATTCAATGCCAAGCGTTGCATCAATAATCAGGTAACAAACGTCGCAATCTTCTATAGCTTTAATAGCTCGTATCACAGAATAAAATTCTAAGTCTTCATGAACTTTAGCTTTTTTGCGAATGCCTGCTGTATCTATAAGCATAAATTCTTTACCAAATTTTTTATAAATACTGTGAACAGGATCTCTTGTAGTTCCGGCAATTTCAGTTACAAGATTTCGCTCTTCATCTAACAATGCATTTAAGAAGGATGATTTTCCAACATTTGGCTGACCTATAACTGCGAATTTAGGTAAATTGATTTTCTCTTCCTCCTCATCTGGTATTAATGCACAAATTGCATCCAATAATTCTCCAGTACCACTTCCTGAAATTGAAGAGACGCAATATAATTGTTCGAAGCCTAGTCCCCAAAATTCTTGGGCAAGCAGGTATCGTTCCGGGTTGTCCACTTTATTAACGGCTAAAAATATTTTTTTATTTACGCGTCTTAATAGATCCGTAACATTGACATCCAGATCTGTAATACCTGAAGATGCATCAACCATAAAGACGATACAACTTGCTTCGTCAATTGCTAATTGTACTTGTTTTTTAATTTCGAGCTCGAAGATATCATTGCTTTTTGACACAAAACCGCCGGTATCAATAACCGTGAAATGTTTTCCATTCCACTCACTTACACCATATAAACGATCTCTTGTTACGCCACTTATGTCATCCACAATGGATTGCTTATAACCGATCATTCGATTGAAAAATGTTGATTTACCAACATTTGGACGACCTACAATTGCTACTGTATAACTCATTGAAAAATACTTGATTTATTCAGAAAAGCGGTGTTGTCTCTCCAGTCTTTTCTCAATTTTACACTTAAACTTAAATATACTTTTTGGTTCAGATAGTGTTCTATTTCTAATCTGGCTTTGGTTCCTAGTTCTTTTAATTTGGACCCATTTTTGCCAATTAAAATAGGCACCTGGGATTGTTTCCCTACATAAATATGAGCATCAATTACAGCCATATCTTTCTTGTCATCTACACCTTTACATCGCTCGATTACGACAAAGCAATGATACGGAATTTCAGCATCATACAATTTGTAAATTTGTTCGCGAATCATTTCTGATAAAAAAAACCGCAACGGTCGATTGCTCAATAGGTCATCAGGAAAATAGGCAGGATGCTTTGGAAGGAGGGATTTTATTTCAGTATAGAGCACATCCAATCCTAAATTATTTAAAGCTGAAATTTTATGAATTGATTGAATCGGTAAATGTAAAGATTGAAGATAATTTACCATTTGATCCACCAATTGAAAATTTGATTTATCAATTTTATTTAAACAAAATAGAATCGGTATCTTGATTTCATTTAATAATTCTAAAAAGTGTGTAGGTAATTCCAGGGTTTTACTCGAGTCTATAACAAGAAGTAATAAATCCGCATCTTCTAATGCAAGTTTTACTTGCATGTTCATGGTAAGATGCAATGGATAGGCAGCATTGTCTATAAATCCGGGTGTATCTGAAAAAATAATTTGACAAAAGTCATCATTTACAAATCCTAAAATTCGTTGTCTTGTGGTTTGTGGTTTAGGTGAAATAATCGCCATTTTTTCACCGGTGAGCGCATTTATTAAAGTCGATTTACCACTATTCGGCAATCCTACTAAGTTTACAAAACCTGATCTAAACACTGTTTCCATAATATTAAAGTTTAGACTCAATAAACGTTATTAAATTCATAGGATCCATTTTTCGCCAATTCAAGTCTTGAAAATTATTTCCTAAATATACAAAATGTTGAATACCAAATGATTTGATTTCAGCTAAAACATGGGGTAATAGATTTATAAATACGATGTAACCTTCATGATCTGCAATATCTTCTTTCCATTCTTCATAATAACAATCATCCGAACCATGGAAATTAAACACATGTTCGCATAATAATATAAATTTATAAATGCCTTCTTCAATCATTTTATCTATAATATCTCTTTTTAAAAACATGATATCGTTGGCAATACAATCATTCCATTCACCAATTAACTCAAGAATACTAACACCGTCGTCATAATCCGCATATAGAATTTTTATATAAAGTGTTTCGGATCCAATTTCATCCCATTCAGGGTGTATAAAGTAATTGTATATTTTATTTGTATATTCAAAATTGTCGTTATTTAAACCATAAAATGGTGATTTGGAATCCTCCGATGTACTGTACAATTCCCTCCAGTTATAAAATGGTTCTATATCGTGCATATCTTTGTAGGGGGAATAAGATCTAAAAAATCAAACAGATGCCTTTGAAAATAGTTGTTACAGGTCCGGAATCAAGCGGAAAAACAACTCTTTGTACCCAATTATCCGAACGGTATAAAGGTACAATGATCCCTGAATTTGCAAGGGCTTATTTGCATGATATTAACCATGCCTATACGTTTCAGGATATCGAAAATATAGGTGTCGGACAGTTTGAAAGAAATCGTAAGGACTTCCAAAACAAGGGCGTTATTGTTTGTGATACAGACGCCATAAGTTCAATTATTTGGGCAGAAGAGAAATTTTCTAAGAAATCACCAATTTTAGAAAATTGTAGCCGAAAGGAAGCCGCCAATCTTTATATTCTGTGTTCTCCAGACCTTTTATGGCAATCCGATCCTTTAAGAGAGAATCCTTTGGATAGAGATCGTTTGTTTAAAATTTATTTGAATCATCTCCAGCAATTAAGTTTGCCTTTTGTGATTATTTCGGGGATTGGAGGTATACGCTTAAATTGTGCTTCTTTCTTTATTAATAATTTATTTCCTGAATTTCGTAAGTTTGCTATCTAATTGGGGTGCCGAATATGCTTTTAGCCGGCTGAGATTATACCCACTGAACCTGACAGGGTAATGCCTGACTGGAAAGGTCTGTTCGAATCACCCGCAATCTATACTCAACTATGAATAGACTAATTCTTTTATGGATCTTATTTTATACTTCTAAACTTCATGCCCAAAACCAATTATCGGGTCAAGTGGTAGATGAGTCCAATCAAGCATATCAACATATTAAATTAAGAATAGAACAAACAGGACATGAATGTTGGACAGATAGGAAGGGAGTTTATATTTTTGAAAATCTACCGAAAGGAACGTATGCCTTATCAGTGGATTATAGATATGATAAACAGTATTTTACAGTGCCAATTACTGCTAGTGATTCTGTTTTTAATATAGTGCTAACGAGAAGAATTGAATTTGATGAAATTCTAATAAAAACATATCAATTGGATGTAGCTGAATATTCTAATGCCAGCACCCTAACTGAAGAGAAAATAAAATCTCAAAATTTTGATAAAGATCTACCTTATCTTTTGAAAAGAGTTTCTGGCGTCATGGTCCAATCTGATGCAGGGAATGGAGTCGGTTATACCGGCTTGAGATTGCGCGGGATGGATCCTGCCCATGTCCAGGTAAATCTTAATGGAGTTCCATTTAACGACTGTGAATCTTCTTTAAGTTATTTTGTAGACATACCCGATATTTTGTCACAAACTGAAGTCCTGACAGTCCTTAAAGGAAATGTACCTAATCGAGCTGGTACCCCTTCTTTTGGAGCCGCTTTAGACTTAAACACAAATAAAATACAGTTTAATTCAGGATTTAGAATTTCAACTCAATTTGGTTCTTTTAATACCTGGAAATATAGTGTGCTGGCTAATTCTGGTTTGTTGGATAATAAGTACAGTTTAGAATTTGGCCTGTCACGGCAGAAATCAGATGGATATATTGATAGAAGTGCATCAGATTTGAAATCATTTAGATTTAGTGCAGGGGTATTTCATGTGAACAGTGCTCTGCGTTTTAATTATATCCATGGGAGTGAACATACCGGACAAGCTTGGTTTGGTTTGCCTGTTCAGTTTGTTGGTATTGATAGTTTGCGGAAATTTAATCTGGCAGGAACTGAAAAACCAGCTACACCATATGAAAATGAAATTGATCAGTATAAGCAAGATCACTTACAACTTTCTTATCAGTATCAGCTAAGTTCTAAATTGATATGGAATTCAATACTGAATTATACCTACGGTAGAGGATTTTATGAAAATTATAAATCAAATCAACCACTAGATGATTATTCAATACAAAGAGATACTATTGATTTTGCAGATTTAATCAGAAGAAAGTGGTTGACGAATCATTTTGTTTTTCTGCATATGAATATGGTATTTGATGTTTTTAAAAGCTGGACATTGATTCCAGGTATAAGCTATTCCTCATACAATGGAGATCATTTTGGTGATGTAAGCTGGGTTGATTTAGCCAACTATTCCTTTAAAAAAAATAAGTACTATGAGAATACAGGTATAAAAAACGAATTCTCTTTTAGTATAAAATCCAAACACCAGATATCCAGTAAATTAAATCTAAATTTCGATTTTCAAACCCGGTTTGTAGATTATAAAATACATGGCATATTAGACAATTTAAAGCCTCTTGAATTTGATAATAATAAAATCTTAGTAACACCAAAAATTTATTTGGATTACAGGATTCATAGTAAAATTCAACTCTTTTCATCTGTTGGATTTATGCAACGGGAACCTTTTAGAGAAGACTATATTGTCAATGGAGATTCTATTAATCCGGAGCAACTATTTGATATTGAAGGGGGCATTGTGATTGACCTGGCAAAATTTCGTACTAAAATTAATGTGTATACTATGTTTTATAAAAACCAACTCGCATTAAGTGGTAAATTAAATGATGTGGGAGAAGCATTGCGTATTAATTTAAATAAATCTTATAGACTTGGTATTGAATTTGAATCCGAATATAAAATCGGATCTCGATTTCTCGTATGGAATGTTGGAAATTTAAGTCAGAATAAAATTCCTTTATATGATGAATTCATACCATTTTATGGGACTTCTACTCAGGAACTTTATATTTTAAAAGAACATAAAAATACGGATATTTCATTTTCACCATCAGTGATTTTAAATACCGGAATTTCCTATTCGATACTTAATCCAAAACTGCAAAATATCAAATTCGATATAGAACTTTCACATTCATTTGTGTCGAAATATTATCTTGATAACAGTTCGAATCCTGAAAGTCAATTACCAGCTTATAATACGGTGGATGTATGTGTAACGTTTCAAAAGAAAATTTTTAACGCTTCTATGATTAAAGCCTGGATAAAGTTTTATAATTTATTAAATGAAAATTACTTCAGTCACGGATGGATTTCAAGGTTTAGTACGGATCAGAATATTAATTTGCAGGACGATCCTTATTTGGGTAAAGAAAATGATAATACTTTTTATTATAAAGGATTATATCCTCAGGCATTGCGTCATGTGAGCCTCGGGATTACCTTGGATTTAAATTAAAATTTATAGGTAATTCCTGCCCGGTATAGGATGGGTACTTGAAAGGAGTTGTCATCTTCAAGAAAATTATAGTTTACGTAAAACTCATAGGATATTTCCGAATCTGAAGTATATCCTAAACCTAGTAATAGAATATCTTTCCATTCCCGATACTTAACTAATTTATTATTGATAACATTGCCATCTGAATAGGTAACGTTTAATTGGCTATATTCTAAATGTGCGAAAAAATTATGGAAAAATTTGGCGCGCAAAAAGGCACCAACACCATAGTCAAGACTGTTAAATTTGTAGGCAGTAAAACCGTCATTAAATTTTGCAATCGTCCAGTCTATTGAAACTCTGGGTCCTGCTGATAAAAATGAATTCAATTTATAGCCTACCATAGGGGACACTCCAATGGTGAAAACACTCGAATAAATATCCGAGCCAAAATTTAGGTTAAAACCTCCACCATACCAAAGTTTCTCCGTAATGGGCGCTTTCTCCTTTTTACGAGACTTTCGGACTTGGGCATCTGCTTCTGGAAGGAAAGTAATAAAAGCAATGAAATAAGTTAATATTATTATATGTAATGTCTTAAAAAACAGGTTTGTACGCATAAGTATTTTCTTGAATGAATTTAGTTATTGCTTCTGATCCCAATTTGGAATATTTTTAATAATTTTACCGTTAAATTTTATAAAAACGGATATGAAATTAAAGGGATTTAAGCTTAATATTATTGTGTTCATTTGTTTTTTTAACGGATTATTTGGTCAATCCATTAATTTATCAAAAATCGAACCATCTTCAAATTCTCCTCTGAATCAAGTATTTTATGATTTTAAATTGGTTAAAATTGACTTTAATCAATTGAAATCAGCAATGTCCACAAGAGGGACTCAACATTTTCTAAATCTAAAATCTGAAGGATTGGATTGGCAATTAGAGTTGTTTGATAATGATATTTATGCTCCCAATTATTTATTGCAAGTAGGCACAGAGGATGGGGTTAAGCAATTTCGTCGCAAACCTGCTATTCATTCTTTAATTGGATATTTGAAAACGCAACGAGGTGGAGAAGCCAGAATTACAATATCTGACAATTTTATAGCAGGAATGGTTTCAGAAGGTGGAGCAAATTTCTTTATAGAACCAGCAAATGGTATAGATCCTAAGCTGCCGTCAGATTATTTAGTAATCTATAATAGCGAAAACATTTTTCGTAATACAAACATAGAATGTGGTTACGATGCGTATATAAAAAATAAACAGCAGTTTTTAGAACAAGGCAAAGTGCTGGAGTCAAAAGAGATTGAAACCAATAAGCGCGCTGCTTGTTTGCAAGTTGAAATTGCCATTGCAAATGATTTTTCAGTTTTCCAAAAAAGAGGATCTGTAAATAATGTTGAAAGTTGGAACAACACGATTTTAACCTTGTTGCAAGCCAATTATGATAATGAGTTTGCAAACAGTCTGGAGTTTGTTCAAACTGCAAGTTTTGTCGCTTCATCTTCAGGATCAGACCCTTGGCTTGGCATTAATAATATTAATTCTCATTTAGATAAACATGTAAGTTGGGGCAATAGCGGTGGTTATGGTGCCGGTTATGATGTGGCTACGGCTTGGACAACTAAGTATACAAATGGAGCTGTAGGTTTAGCTTGGCTTGGTGTAATCTGTAATAATTTGCGCTATAATGTTTGCAGTGATTACGGTGGTTCTAATAGTTGTCTTCGACAATTACAAGCACACGAATTAGGTCATAATTTTAATGCTAATCATGATGGATCAGGCCAACCATTTATTATGGCTCCGGCGGTCAATTGTACATCGACTTGGTCAAGTGGATCCATCTCCGCTATAAATAATCATGTGGCTTCAAGAGGCTGTCTGACAGTTTGTTCAAGTGGATCTGCTCCGGAAGCTGACTTTTTTGGAACTCCAACAGAAGCCTGTGTGCCGTTTACAGTTCAATTTACAGACCTATCAACCAATGATCCTACCGCTTGGCAATGGACATTTCCAGGAGGAACACCATCTACTTCAACTGCTAAAAATCCGATCATTCAATATAAAGCATATGGAAATTTTGATGTTACCTTAAAGGTTACCAATCCTTTTGGAAATAACACGATTACATTTACAAAATATATTAATGCCAATGAAAAACCGGTTGCAAGCTTCAGCAAAGTGGTTATTGAAAGAAATATTTATTTGACGAATACCACCAAATACGGGGATATCTATGAATGGGACTTTGGTGATGGAGAAACATCCAATGATGTAAATCCAAATCATGAATATTTGGATGATGGAATTTATGAAATTATTTTAAGAGCTGAAAATGATTGTGGCGTGCATGAAGTAAAAATGAAAGTCACCATCGTAACAACTCCTTTAGCTTTATTTGTTGCTGATACAACCTCAGGCTGTGCCACACTCAAAGTAAAATATACGAATTTGTCAAGTAAAAATGTGACTTCATGGGAATGGTCTTTTCCAGGTGGTACACCTTCTACCTCTAGCCTTTTTGAACCTACCGTAGAATATAAAACTGCCGGTTCATTTGATGTTCGGTTAATAGCAAAAAATAGTAAATACAAAGCAACGGTAGAACGTCTAAAATATATTAATGTCGATTCAATTCCTTTGGCTGCATTTACCAGCATTGTGAATAATAATATAGTAAGCTTTACCAATAATTCAAAATATGCAAATACCTGGTCATGGGATTTTGGAGATGGTACAACAAGTGTTGAAAACAACCCAACGCATACCTATAATCCAGGCAACTACCTGGCAAAATTGATAACTCAAAATAAATGTGGGGTAGATACCAGCTTCGAAACAATTGTTATTGGTAGTGGTTTAACGGTTGGATTTTCAGTAAATCAAACAAAAGGCTGCATTCCATTTAGCGTTCAGTATTCCAATAATTCAGCAGGAGCTACAGCTTATAGTTGGTCATTTCCAGGTGGCAATCCAAGCACTTCCACAGATTTAAATCCTGTCGTAACTTACAATACAGTTGGAATTTACGATGCTACATTAATAGCTAGTAATGCATCAGATTCAAAATCTATAACAAAAACTGCATTTATTGAAATTGGAGATATTCCAAAATCTGATTTTAAAACTTCAATTACAGGTTCTACTGTTTATTTTACGGACCAATCAATTTATGGAAATACCTATTTTTGGGACTTTGGTGATAATACAACAAGCCCAGAAGCATCACCGATTCATTTGTATAATGGAGAAGGTGAATATCAAGTTCGTTTAATTGTTACAAATTCTTGTGGTGCAGATACCTTGAATAAAATAATCGCTGTATACTTAATTCCGAAGATTGATTTCACAGCAGACACCACCATTTTATGCGGTGCAGGAATAGTTAACTTTAAAAGCAAAACATCATCAGATGTTAATTTTTGGTCATGGCAGTTTGATGGAGGAAGTCCTGATATATCTGATTTAAAAGATCCTGTAGTGCGTTATAATGGAAAAGGAATTTATGCAGTAAAATTAACTGTGAAAAATTCGAATGGGGAAAATACATTGATTAAACAGTCTTTTATAAAAGTAATCTCGCCGGTTCTATGCCCTGAAAATATATTTTATTATACGGATGTTCTGAATGGTGATTATTTAAATCCAGTTCGAAAATCAACGGATCAGGAATTTTTAGTATTTCCAAATCCGACAAGTGGAACAATTAGTGTTTTAACAAAATCTTTTGGACCTCAAACTGAAATTAATATCGTAGATATGCTTGGCAAATCAGTCTACAAAGAGTTGTTTGAGCCAAATTCTGGATCATTTAGAAAAGATCTTAATCTTGAATATTTGCCAAATGGTAGCTATTATTTGAGTATTAAAGACCAAGAACATTCTCTAACAAAAGCTATATTCATTTCAAAATAGAATATCCATTAATAATGCTGTGTTCCGCATTGTTAATAAATCGATGGAACACATTTAGTGAAATTATGGCAGTAGTCGTTCGATTTTCGAACTTGTAAGTGTATATTATTGATACTCCTGTAAATTATAATATCCATTATTGTCGTTTTGGTATTAAATTCGATTAGATTTAAGAAATGCGAATGCGCTTGGGATACCTATTGGTTTTTTTAATGGTTGTTTTAAACGACGGATTTGCGCAATGGTGTTGTATAGACTCTAGCCTTATTATAAAGGATAAGTCTACTGCTACTTTGAAATTATTAATTACTTCGGCCTTAAATAATGATTTAGCTTCGCAATCACAAGGGGTTTGTGGTGTTAGAATTAAGTTTGATCATAAATTTATTGGTGATCTAACTATAGATTTGATTTCACCAGCCGGACAAAAAGTGCGCTTAATAGGACCTTTAGGAAATTCTGGGATAAGTTCTTTTTCAAAATGGAGTGTCACTTTTGTTCCATGTGGATTGCAGGCAATTCCTGATCCCGGTTTTAAAAAACGTTGGGATAACCAACAATCCTGGGGAATTTTAGGTAAGTTTTATAGTGGCACGTATTACCCTCAAATGGGTTGTTTGGAAGATTTTAATACAGGACCTGTAAATGGCATTTGGACCTTACAAATTACGGATGCAGAAAAATTTTATGAAGGTACTCTTGAGAGTTTTTGCCTGCTATTTTGTGATCAAAATGGTGTTAATTGTTCCGATTGTAGCCCCAATGGAGGGGTGTTTCCGCAGGATACCCTGAATTATTGTTTTGGAGACCCAGATTTATTAATTTTAGATACTGTTTCATTTCCAGTTTATAAACCAGATCCAACAATTTATGCATATAAATATATTGTTTCAAGCAATGATCAAATTATCGGTATTGGAGACAATATAGATTTGAGAATGGCCCCACCTGGTGATTATTTAGTTTGTGGTTTATCATACTTAGTATCAGATAGTACAAAATTGCCAAACTTGGGAGAATCTATAGGCATGTTTAGAAATCAATTAGTTGTAAATGCAAATGGGTTCTGTGCAGAGATTTCAAAAAATTGTATTTTGGTTTCAATTCATCCAGTTTTTGCAAATCAGATTTACAAAGTTAATTTATGCCAGGGTGATTCATTAACAATTGATAACATAGATTACAAGCAAGCGGGTATTTATAATATCACCTTACCTTCTGCTTTTGGTTGTGATTCAATTATTACTTTATTTTTGGACATCGTAGATTTAGCAATCAAGCGGTCAAATTTAGATACATTAGATTGCTTAAATCCAATACTTACGCTAGATGTTTCCGGGTCCATTCTAACAACAAAAACGAATATTTCGTGGTCTACAATGGATGGTCACTTTAGTGATTTATCAGATTCATTAAAAGTTAAAGTGGATAAAGAAGGTACCTATAAGATAATTATGTCAGATGGATTTTGTATTGATTCAACAGAAATAATCATTTATAAAAAGGATAACATTCCTTCGCTTCAGGTGATTTTGGATTCCATAAATTGTATAAAAGATACTGCAAGTCTTATTGCAAGATCAAATACTTTGAATTTAAATTATAATTGGTCTGATGGACTAAATTCTATTAGTGCCGATTCAATACTTAGAACAAATCAAGCCGGAAATTATTTTGTTACAATTACCGATCAAAATGGTTGTTCAAATTATACCTCTATTGAATTAATTGCAGATACTTTAAAGCCAAAATTAGATTTTAATTTAAATGAATTATCTTGTAAACAGGACTCTATAAGCTTGGATGTAACGTCTGACCAAACATTGATTTCTTTTTTGTGGGAAGGCCCTTCTTTGTTTAAATCATTTGAGACTTCACCAAAAATAAATGTTGAAGGATTCTATACATTGACAGCAGTTTCAAATAATGGCTGCAGTAGTCAGGAAGTTGTTGAAGTCGTATCTGTAAGATCGATTCCAGATTATAATGTAGAAATCGATACCTTAAATTGTACTAATAATTTTGAAATTATGCTTCGGGCTGCTTCGAGAGCCTATATGGATTCCATAGTCTATTCGAATGCTACGGGTTATCGAAGTACGATTCTTTCTCCTGTTATTCGGGAGCCTGGCTTATATAATGTGCAGCTTGTAGATACTGCCGGTTGCGTTTTTGATACAAGCTTTGTAGTCACTATTGATAGTTTAAAACCGATGTTTGCTTTGCAAGCTGATATGTTGGATTGTTTAATTGATAGTATTCAAATTCAATTAAATTTTTTATTGCCGAGTATTTCTGATTCTATAAGTTGGTCTGGCCCAATTGGCTTTCAATCAAATTTGCAAAATCCTTTTGTCAAAGAAATTGGATTGTATAAAGTTCGGGTCACATCGGATAATGGATGTTTTACAGAAGATTCTATTCAGGTATTTCAAGATACTTTAAAGCCAGTTATAGTTTTGACAAGTTCAATTCTGGATTGTAAAACACAACAGGTAGTTTTGGAAGCGACGGTTAATAATATAAATATTTTTAATTGGACCGGACCCAATTTTTTTAGCTCTAATTTAGAAGATCCTACTGTACAGGATAGTGGTTTATATAAATTAATTGTAACCTCATTTAATGGATGCACTGCAGAAAAATCTATTGAAATTAAAATGGATCGTCAATCTCCAATTTTAACTTTGATAGGGGATACGATTACATGTGCGCAAGACTCGATCCTCCTTATTTTACTACCGAATGGATTTATTGATACCGTGTCGTGGATTGGTCCTTTTAATTTTAAATCGTTTAAGGATTCTGTTTGGGTAAATACTCCTGGCCGTTATGAAGTTTATGTGCAAGGTACAAATGGATGCTTGGATTCGTCTGAAATAACGATTCTATTGGATACAATGCCACCAACTCTGTTTTTATCGACAGATACGATATCTTGTAGTAAAAGTAGTGTTCTTATTCAAGTTGCAACGCAGGATTCTATAATAAAATATGAATGGAAAGATTTTCAAGGAAATCTGGATAGTGTAAAAAATCTTGAGGTTCAACAAACTGGATGGTACAGCTTGGAAGTCACTGGCTTGAATGGATGTAATAAAAAGGATTCAATTTTTGTATTTGAAAATTTTGACAAACCAAAGTTTCAGTTTATACCGGATACCATTAGCTGTAAAGATTCCATTGCAAAGCTTTTGGTTCAGTCGACAGATACTAATTTGCGCTATTCCTGGGCAGGGCCTTCAATTATTCAAAATAGTGATAGTTTTATATTGGCAAATAAAATAGGTTGGTATTATTACAGTATCACAAATCATTTTGATTGTTTTGTTGCGGATTCTTTTTATCTCGAAGAATTTATAGTGAAGCCGACCATAATAATTTCCGATCCTAAAATTAATTGCACAACGAAACAAGCACCCTTTCTTCATGCTAATACTATGGATTCGCTTTTCCAATTTACCTGGACCTATCCATCTGGTGCTATGAATCAAAATAAAAGTATCCCAATACAGGTTGGAGGTTATTATAAGTTTTTTGGCGAAAACATTTTTGGTTGTTTTGTTTTTGATTCTGTATTGGTTTCTTTTGACACTATGGTGCCTATAATTAATGCGGTTTATTTGGATTCACTGACTTGCATTAAATTACAAGCGATTCCATTAATTGAAACGAATCCTGTAAATGTCACATATCAGTGGCGGGGTCCAATGAATTTTCAATCTACACTTCCAAATCCTATACTTACCAAAGCCGGTTTGTATTCATTGACATTGACTGGTCCTAATTTTTGTTTTCTCGATACTACTTTAGAATTGTTTAAGGATTCATTGCTTCCTACCATTCAAACAATGGGAGCAGAGATCACTTGTAAATCGGACAGCGTTCAAATTGAGATGATAAGCTCAGATTCTTTATTATCCGTGTTTTGGCAATCACCAACAGGAACTATTTATGATGTTCGGAATCCATTTGTGAAAGATAGCGGTTGGTATACTTTAATAATTATCGCTAAAAATAATTGCCTCCTCACGGATTCCGCATTTGTAAGTTTTAATAAATCAAAGCCCAAAATAAATGTACAGGATACAAGTATTCAATGTCAACCGGATTCTATCCAATTAATCCTAAATACGGTCGATTCAATATCAAATTATTTTTGGCAAGGACCCAATGGATTTAGATCATTTATTAAAAATCCTTATGTAAAAGATTCTGGAGAATACCGTGTAAGACTCGTTGGCGTTAATGATTGTGAAACCTTAGATACCATACACATTGCAAGTAATAAAATACTTCCTGACATTTTAACAAGGGGTGGAATTTTAAATTGTAAAGACAGTATTTTTAACTTAACAGCTTCATTTGATTCAAAAATTCAAAAATTTCTGTGGTCTGGTCCAAATTTATTAGATTCCAGTAACAGAAGTATCCTCATTAAAATACCTGGTATTTATAGGATTGATATTGAAAATGAATTTGGTTGTAAACAGGATACTTCGATTTTAGTATCCATGGATACGATTCGTCCACAATCTGATATTTCTGCATTGGATACGCTCATTTGTGAAACGAAAGAAGTGCGATTAAATGCGAATGGAACTTGTATTAATTGTCTCTATGAATGGTCAACAGTAAATGGATTTATTGTAAGTGGAATGCAAAGTGATTTAGTGAAGGTATCCAAAGAAGGGAATTATAAATTAAGCATAACAGATACTAAAAACGGATGTAAGTTTGAGTCAAGTTTTGAGCTTCTGCGGGATAGTTCTAAGATTCGGACGGTATCTTTAAACATTAAAGATCCATCCTGTTTTCAATTTTCAGATGGCCATATTTTGTTTGACAGTATTTTTGGAGGAACTAAACCCTATCAATTTTCCTTAGACGATACTAAATATAGTGATTTGAATGATATACTAAATCAACCATCTGGGAACTATAGAATTTTTTTAAGAGACCGAAATGGATGTAAATTTGATACGGTTGTAAATTTAATTGATCCTGCTCCATTAAATTTGATGTTGGGACTTGATACAGTTATTAATTTAGGAGCGACATATCGAATCCCGGTTACGACAAATGCAGATACAAGCCAATTGCTAAGTTTGATGTGGGACCCTCTTAAAAATATTAATTGTGCAACTTGTTTGGATGTGACAGCAAGTCCTGGAATTACAACCCGTTATACTTTAAAAATAACAGATGAATTTGGTTGTCAGGCGGAAGATGATATCTTAATAACCGTTATTATTAAACCAACTATCTATATTCCAAATGTATTTTCACCAAATAAGGACCAGGTCAATGATTATTTTACACTATTTTCTGGTGAAAATACGGTGTTGATAAATTCATTAGAAATATTTGATCGATGGGGAAATGAAGTTTTTGAAAAGTCAAATTTTGAAGTAAATGGTCAATTACCCGTTTGGGATGGATCTTTTAAAGGCAAAGATCTCAATCCTGGTGTTTATTTATTTGTACTAACCATACAATTAGCGGATCATAGTCAATCCATATTAAAAGGGGACATAACCATTCTAAGATAATTTAAGTATCACATTTATAGGCGTTTATACGTTGAGTAATTGTATTTTATCTAGTTATAATTTCAACATATATAAAAAAGATAAATAATTATTTTTGTAAAGAAGCGAAATGAGGAGGTAGAGGGTCTTATGTTTAGAAGACATTTAAGAAGATAATAAGTTAAAAGATGAAAATATAGTTGATCGTGTTAGAAGCTGAATGAATTAGATCGGTATAGTTTTTGGATATTTGCTTTATTATCTGTGAAAATAAATACAATGAAAGTTAAATAAATTATTAATTTTATTTCGCTTTCTGATGTTAATATAATTATTATTTATAATATTTAAGATAAACAATTACAATATGTATCGAATTTTACTTTCTTTAATATGTATTTTTTGGATTAGTAATAGTCCACAATTACTGGCTCAGTGTACTCCGCCCATGGCTGAAGAATGCGAATTAGCCAGTGTTTTATGTTCTTTGGACGAGGTAAATGGTTATGCCTGTAATAACCCAAGCACCATTCCGAGTCCTTGTTCACCCCTTTGTTCACAGGGTGGAGCTGGACATAATACGAGTTGGTGGGGATTTGTTTGTCAAGGAGGTAATGTTACCGTCACCTTGACAATCGGTGGTTGTACCACAACCCAAGGTCTCCAGTTTGGTATTTGGGGCGACTGCAATTGTGGTGAAGAAATCGCATGTAGATCTATTCCATGTGTGCCACCAAATAGTGTTCAAGTCGTTTCTGCAAATTTGCAAGCATGTAAAACTTACTATTTATGGGTAGATGGTTGTAGTGGTGATATTTGTGACTTTACTTTAAGCACCTCAGGTGGTGGCCCACCATCTTTAAGTCCATTAGGCTTTATAAACAATATTGCTAGCAAAATAATCCAACCAGTTTGTGTAGGTGCATGTAATGTGCGGTTTTTCGTAAATGATCAACCAGGAGGTTGCTCTCCCACTTATGTGTGGACACTCGATGGTGATGAAGTAGGTGGTAATTCAAATGAAATTACCTTGGATTTTCCTGATGAAGGTGATTTTGTTATTTGCGTTACAGCTTATATAGGAAATCCTCAAAGTGGATCCATCTGTTCCCAAGAAGGTCCGCAGTGTGCAACTGTTAAAGTTAGACCCATTGCAGACAGACTTGGAAAAGACAGAATTCTTTGTTGGGAGCAGGTTAATCCTGGAGGCTATAAATGGCATACCCAACGAATTAACCAGTCCGGTGAGTATCGGGAGCAATTTACAGATGCAAATTGCTGTAAATATGATTCCGTAGTTAAATTTAATGTTTTAGATCAGCCAATGCCTGCAGATGTATTTTATATCACCTGCGATAATGAACCTTATATTGATGCATTAGGCAGGGCACATCAACCTTGTAAAGACCAATTTAATATTGATTTGCCAAAATCAACAGACCCGTATAGATGTGATAGCTCAATTGTTTTGACTGCTGTTAATGTTGATTACACTCCAAAATGGAGAGTACAATGCTTAGGTGGAATGGTTGAAATATCTCCAAATGTTAGTATTCTTAGACCCTGTAGTGTTGGTGAAACCTATCAATTTGAATATCGTTGGTATAAAAAGAATGATTTTCAAAAGAAAACAATAAGTTTAGATGAACGCCTTATAGTGGATGCAATTGATGAAGATTATTGTGTTGAGGTCAATGTTAGGGTTGAGTTACAAACTGAGTTTGCAATATGCGCAAAGACCTTTTGTGAAACTTTTAATGAAGGAGATTTGGCACCTAAATGTTTTCCTTTAGCAGGGGATTTAGTATTATGTGTAGGAAAAAATGGCAATTATTTTATAGACACTTTTATTTCTCAAAAAGTTAATTTCTATACTTGGACAGTAGATGGTGGTTTTGTTACAACAAAGCCTGACTCTTCTGGAGTTGAAATTAAATGGTTGCTTCCTCCAGGGGATACAGGTACCGTATGTGTATTTTATGATACAGATTGTGGTAGAAGTTGTGAAAAATGTATTAGAGTAGCAATCAGACCAGTACCTGCGCCTCAAGCAGGCCCAAATGATAGTATCTGTAATTTAGACAATCAATTTCAAGGAACTAAAGATGTAGGTGGTCAATGGACTCAACTTTCTGGTCCAGGGAGTTCGACAATAACAGATAGTACAGATCCTAAATCAAATGTAAAAGTTGATAAATTTGGTATTTATCGATATGTTTATTCAGAATCACGCTTAGGTTGTGATGGATCTGATACCGTTGATTTATTCTTTAATTCAACACCAGATTCATCTGGCATTACCTATCTCTGCAATGTTAAACAAACACAATATAAACTTCGCTTTGAAGTGAAAGGTGGCACACCACCATATACCGTTGTTCAAGGAAATGGTACCATTGATGTAAATAATATTTATACATCCAATTTCCATGACAACTTAACCAGTTATACCATTTTGATTCGGGATGTAATGGGTTGTATTCTTAGCTTTAATTTTGATCATGAATGCAAATGCACGAATGTAGTTGGTCAATTGACAAAATCAGTTGAAAATAAATGTGAGGATCAAAGCTTTACATTCTTTTATGATGATCAAACAGAGCAACCAGATCCAAATGATACACTGATCTTTGTTTTAACAACAGACCCAGATCCAGATAATGCTGCTGCTGGTGGTCCGTTTATTAAAATCTTATCTTCTAAAACAGTCATATACGACGCCACTTTTATCTATGGTAAAACCTACTACATCTTTGCATTACTTGGAAAGAAAAATGGTCAGGGTGGTATTGACTTTTTAGCAGGTTGTGTGCAGGTAGATGGTCCTAAACCATTTTCATTTTTCCAAAATCCATTGCCGAATGCTGGCGTTGATGATGCAATCTGCGGAACCATCTATGATCTGCAAGGAAAATCTAGTGTTACAGGTTCTAGTTTAAAATGGAAACTTATTTCAGGTCCAAGTGGTGTTACATTCTCTGATGACGCACTTCCAACTTCTAATGTAAATACACAAGGTGTATACGGTACCTATGTGTTTGAATTTTCAGAAGATAATCAAAGTTGTTTGGCAGCAGATCAGGTTAGTATAACATTCAACCCATCTCCATTTATTTTTGTTGATCAAAAAATTTGTTTGGATTATAACGATCCAAGATATCCTTATAAAGCTACTATTGTTATTAATGATGGTAAACCACCCTTCACAATTATACAAGGTGGTGGAACCATTGTCGGCAATGTTTATACCACAGATACATTAGTGAGTTTAACACAGTTTAAGGTAGAGATTCAAGATGCAAATGGATGTATTTCTAATTTAATAATTGATGATTATAATTGTAATTGTGGAAATATTAATGCGGGTCAATTAGACACTATCCCAATTGAAGTTTGTGTTGATAAATGTGTTTCCATTAATAGTATAGTGGATGAAATAACAGATCCAGAAGATGTTGTAATGTATGTATTCCATCAATCTTCATGGAATGAAACAAATCCAGCCTTACCTAAAATTGATACATTCTATTCAAGATTGGATATGATCTGTTTTGATCCAACCATCATGGTTACTGGAAAAGCTTATTATATCACCCGGGTAGTTGGTGATGATAAAGATTTTGATGGCATCGTAGATCCTTTAGATCCTTGTAAACGCGTTAGTAACAATCAACCCATTATTTGGAATCCATATCCTAATCCAGATGCTGGTCAGAATGATAGTATTTGTTTTTACAATTATCAATTAAATGGTATTACAAATTTAGGTTCACCAAGTTGGAGGTTTTTATCAGGTCCTGGATCTGCTAGCATAGCAGATACTGCAATTGATAAGACCAATACTACCGTTACCGGTAAAGGTACCTATACTTATGAATTGACTGAAAATGCAAGAGGTTGCATAACTACAGATACAGTTACTGTTACCCATTGGGATGCACCAAATTGGTTAGGTGCAAATCCTCCAGAATGTGATAATACAGCTGAAAATTATAGGATTACAGTAGACGGCCAAAATGGAGATCGCGCTTCCTGGACAGTTGATGGTTTAGCAATTCCAAGTGGCGTTTTACCAGGTAGTTTTATAGGTGCAAATACTTGGCAAACGGATTGGGTTAAAAATAATGATGTATATAGATTAGTAATTAATGATAGACATAGTTGTTTACCGGATACCATCAGTAATACCTATGAATGTCCATGTATTAATGGACTTGGTTTGCTCAATAAAACTCCGATCATTTTATGTAAAGATGGTACTGCTCAAGCAGTTTATGCCGCAGGAACACCAGATGGAAATGATGTAATTCGCTATGTACTTTATGATGGATCACAAGCAAATCCATTGGGAGGAACATTCCTACGTTTTAATGGAAATGGAACATTTGTCTTTGATCCTGCTACTATGCAATTAGGTAAAACCTATTTCATCGCAGTTTTCATGGGTAATTTGGATCCTGCAACAGGAAATGTTGTTTTAAATGATCGCTGCTTAAAATTTGATGCGGTGCCAGTTACCTGGTATGATTTTCCTAAAGCAGCCATTAATGGAGTTAATAAATTAACGTGTGCAGTTACTTCCATTACACTGGATGGACTTGCTTCAACGAGTGGTTCTGGTTCACCATTAAATTATATTTGGAGTACAACAAACGGTAGTTTCGTTAACCCTGGTCCTCAAACAGGAAATACAACGGCTATTAATGGTCCTGGTACTTATAAATTATTTGTAACTGACCCAATTTCAAATTGTACAAATGAAATTACTTATAATATAAGTATTGATGTTTTAAAACCAACCGTAGCTACAGGAACTCCTTTACCAATAACTTGCGATCGATTGGTTGTTGATTTAGATGGTAATGGATCTTCTAAAGGATCAAACTTTAGCGTAAAATGGGCAGGACCGGGAACTATTCAAAACGGAAATACATATACACCTAAAGTGGATGCTACAGGTTCTTATCGAATTATTGTTACCAATAATGATAATGGTTGCGTTGACTCTACAAGTGTTAATGTAACGGCAGATCTTAGAAAACCAATTCCGGATATTAGCCAAATTGGACAATTAACATGCTCTGTAAAACAAGTTCAGTTGGATGCGAGTGGCTCAAGAGGTCAGTCTGGAACAATTGATAGATATACTTGGCAAACTGCTAATGGTAGTATTATCGCAGGAGCAGGCACACCAAAAGTTACTATTGATAAACCAGGATCTTACAGAGTTGAAGTAAAAGATCAAAATAATGGTTGTATAGAATTTATTGATATAGAAGTTCTGGAAATTGGAAATCCATTAGTTGGTTTTAATGTTTTATCTCAAAATCCATTATGTTTTGGAGAACGGAACGGCGCTATTGATATCGCAGGAATTATTGCAACTGGAAATGCACAAGGTTTAGAATATTCTTTCAATAATGGTGCTTTTTCTACGAATACAAAATTCAATAATTTAAGCCAGGGAAATTATCGTCTAACAGTAAGAGATATTAATGGTTGTTTACATGATACTACATTGACTTTAATTGAGCCAGGAAAATTGAGTATGGGTGTTGATCAAACCATAATAGTTGATCAGGATCAAGAAGTTCAATTGGACACATTGCTTAATTTTGTTAGAGGAGGAACATTTAATCCAAACTATAGAGATACGGCTTGGTTAAATTTGAATCAGAATATTTCATGGGATAATAAATTAAGATATCCTGCAGATACAACAAGAGATTTCTTAATTACAATTACAGATGCTGCAGGTTGTACAATTCAAGATAGAGTGAGAGTAGTTGTTAGAATTTTGAAAGATGTATGGTGGCCAACTGCATTTACACCAAATGGCGATAAAGTAAATGATCTTTGGAATATTAAAGGAAAACGTGTAAGAAATATTAAGTCCTTAAATGTTTATGATCGTTGGGGAGAAATGGTGTTTTCTGCTTCCAATATAAAAGATGGAAACTTAGATCCTAATGTAGGATGGAATGGTGAATGGAATGGTGATCATGCATTACCAGGTGTCTATGTGTTCTACGCAGAAATTGAATACGTTGGTTCTGAAGGATCAGACATCTATAAAGGAGATTTTACCTTAATTAGATAATTTAAATTAAATCTTAAATAAAAAAGACCATTCATGTTTTGAATGGTCTTTTTTATTTAATGTACATATCTATAATTCGATTGTGTTTTTTAATTAATAGGGATCATACTTAAGAATAATTGAAAGGTAAAGTTGAATAAATAGCGATAGAATTATCGACATTAGCTTGATTTCGAACCCCAAGGTCTTGGGTTCAGATCAACAGAAATTGGGCACAGATTCCATTTTGACCAGGTCTTGTCTATTTTGAAAAAAAACGATTGCGTTACAGAAACTGAACTTGACCCACTCAATACTGTAGTAGCGTAAGATGAATTCAACCAAACCTCTTGCGATTGGCTTATTTGCTTTAATATGGTTTCTGAATTAATTGTTTGAACCCGAATTATTTTCAAATATTCCTTTACTTAAAATAATTTCCAAAGCAAGATTACATTGTTCTATTCTTGTAAGTCTACTATTATCTATCAAAATAGCATCAGAGGTTTGAATTAATGGGCTATCATTCCTATTTGAATCAATTTGATCTCTTTTCATAAGATTTGCCTTAATATCTTCAATTGAAATATTTGCATCTTTCTTTTTTAATTCTTCAAAACGTCTGTTGGCTCTTGTTTCAAGATCGGCAGTAACAAAAAATTTAATTTCTGCAAAAGGAAAGACTACACTCCCAATGTCCCTACCATCCATAATTACAGATTTTTCTAAAGCCATTGATTTTTGTAATTGCACCATCTTTTTACGGAGTTCTGGAATCGTTGAAACTTCACTGACAAGTTCAGATACTTTTGGTGACCGGATTTCATCGGTGACATCCGTATTATTTAATAAGATCTTCGGATTCTCTCCTGGAATAAAATCAATTTTAATCTGATCTAAATTTTGTTGAAGAGAAAGTTGATTTAAAGAAAGTTTGTTTTTGATTAAATAAAGTGTAGCTGCCCGATACATGGCCCCTGAATCAATATAGGTAACTTGCAATTTTTTAGCTAAGTCTTTAGCTAATGTACTTTTTCCACATGCTGAATGCCCATCAATTGCAATAATCATGTACATTTTTATAGGAATAAAAAAATCCTGTTGCTTGAACAGGATTTTATAAGTTTAATATTCATCTTCATTAAACAAGAAGTCATCTTTTCTTGGATAATCAGGCCAAATGTCTTCCATGCTTTCATATATTTCTTCATCATCTTCCAATTCTTGAAGATTTTCCAGTACTTCTATAGGAGCTCCGGATCGAATTGCAAAATCTATCAACTCATCTCGTGATGCAGGCCATGGCGCTTCTTCCAAATGATGAGCTAATTCTAAGGTCCAGTACATATTTTCAATTTTAGTTTTATGATTAGTTAATTGGTATTAAAATGGAAATATTGCTAAAATAGTTCCGGATTTGTAAAATTTTAAATGATCATCATGCTATCTCCATAACTATAAAAGCGATATTTTTCTTTAATCGCCATTTCATAGGCTTCATTTAATAATTCGTGGCCTGTAAAAGCGGAAACCATGATTAATAAACTTGATTTAGGCAGATGAAAGTTTGTAAGCAATACATTGGCCACTCTAAACTCATAGGGTGGATAAATAAAAAGATTGGTCCAACCTTCAGCTGGTTTTAAATACTTTGAAGCAGAAACAGAAGATTCTAAAGCCCGCATTGTCGTAGTGCCTATAGATATTACATTATTACTGCTATCTTTAGCTTCATTCACTAAAGTTGCAGTTGATTCGTCAATTCGGAAGTATTCAGCTTCCATTTTATGTTTAGATAAATCTTCTACATCTATAGTTCGAAATGTTCCAAGACCAACATGTAATGTGACTTCCCCAAAATTCACCCCTTTAATCTGCAACATTTTATACAATTCGCGACTCATATGCAAACCTGCAGTCGGAGCGGCTACAGCTCCGATTTCTTTAGCATAAATCGTTTGGTAGCGTTCCTCATCAGAAGCTTCCAGATTCCTTGTAATGTATTTTGGCAATGGCGTTTGACCTAATATTTTTAATGCATTCTGAAAAGCCGTTTGATCTCCATCAAACAAAAAACGAATGGTTCTGCCTCTAGACGTTGTATTATCTACGACTTCTGCAACCAGAACCTCTTTTCCGTTCTTATCATAAAAATATAATTTATTGCCAACCCTAATTTTTCTTGCCGGATCCACTAAAACATCCCAAAGACGAACTTCTTTATTTAATTCTCTCAATAAAAAGACTTCAATTTTTGCACCAGTCTTTTCTTTTCTTCCAAACATTCGGGCTGGAAAAACTTTGGTGTTATTGATGATAATGGCGTCTTTATCCTGAGCGTAATTTAGAAGATCTTTAAATTGTTTGTGTTCGATTTTACCAGTATCCTTGTGAATTACCATCATCCGGGCATCTGATCTTTCATCTGTTGGATATTGGGCAATTAAATTCTTTGGAAGGGTAAAGGTAAACTGTGATAATTTTGTGCGCATGTGAGCTTTTTAATTTTCGGCAAAAATAGTGTTTCGAGTATACTAAAATCAAGTCTTTTGACAAATATTCAATGAATTTTATGTAGGATTGTTGTTTAATCGTATATATTTTTTGTTATTTGGTCGAAATACTTCAAAATTTGACCTTGCTAAGCTTAATTTTGAATCCATAAAAATAGATTTTGATCTTTTTTAGAATATTATCCGACAGCTTAAGACAAGCAATTCAACAACTAATCTCGAACAGACTTCGGAGTTTTTTAACATTATTAGGAATTACGATTGGTATCTTTTGTGTTATTGCAGTGCTTTCAGCAGTTGATTCTTTGCAGGATAACATTGTTCAGAGCTTTGAAAAGCTTGGAAATGATGTGATCTATATTGATAAATGGCCTTGGCAAGAGGATCCTGGTCAAAATTTTTATAAATATATGGCAAGACCAACGCCAGATATTAATGATCTGAAAGCAATCGAATCAAAATCTAAATTATATCAAGCTGCTTCCTTAACGGTCTTTTTACCAGGTCGTACAATTAAATATAGGGATCAATTTGTTGAAGGGGCTTATATGGCTGGAATTACCGAAGATTATGAGCAAGTAATAAAAATGGAATTTGAAGATGGATCTTATTTTTCACCAAAAGATTTTCAAGTAGGAAGTAATCAAACCATTTTAGGCAATAAATTAGCGGAATCATTATTCCCAAACGGGAATGGAGTAGGGAAAGAAGTTCGATTATTCGGCCAATATTTTCAAATCATTGGAATTTTAAAAAAGGAAGGAAAATCGATTCTTGATATTATGCCAAACGATGAAGCTGCTTTTATTCCGTTTAATACAGCAAGAAAATTAGTGTCAATTAATCCGAGTTCTACCTGGGGGACATTGGTAAATGTTAAAGCCAAAAAAGGAGTAGATTTGGATGAATTAAAATATGAAGTAGCAAGTATATTAAGGCCGAGTAGGGGATTGCGGCCAAAAGAAAAAAATAATTTTGCTATTAATGAGCTTACGATGTTGACAAATATTGTGGATAGTGTTTTTGGTGTCATCAATTTTGCTGGCTTTATTATTGGTTTGTTTGCGATGCTAGTTGGTGCATTTGGTGTTGCAAACATCATGTTTGTATCTGTAAAGGAGCGAACCAATCTTATTGGTATTAAAATGGCGATAGGCGCAAAACGCTATTTCATACTTTTGGAATATTTATTGGAGGCAATTATACTTTGTATTATAGGTGGAATTATTGGCTTATTGTTGGTTTGGATAATTCTTACTATTATTTCTAGTTTAGTAGATTTCCCAATTTATATGTCACTTGAAAATGTATTTCTTGGATTTGCACTTTCGATAATTATCGGTATTATCGCAGGCATAATTCCAGCAATTAGTGCATCTAGAATGGATCCGGTGGAGGCAATTAGAAAATAACTTCGCATGGACTGTCTATCTATGAATCGTCTTTATAACAAGACAATAAACACTTCTGTCATTACCTAAAAGGTATTAACGCTAGCGTTTTTAATAACTGCTTATATATGTTATAAATAAGCAATTACAATAGTTCACTTTCAATAAAATGTTCTGCTTATTTTACTTTTTGTACAATCGCATTAAAAGCAGGTGCATTATTTAATGCTAAGTCTGCTAACACTTTACGATTAATTTGTACATTGTTAGTCGCTAACAAATGGATGAATTTGGAATAGCTTAAACCTAAGGGTCTTACCGCTGCATTGATCCTGGCGATCCAAAGTCTTCTGAAAGCTCTTTTTTTCTCTCTACGATGCTTAAAGGCATATTTCATTGCCCTTTCTACAGCGTTTTTGGCAACTGTATACACTTTAGATCTGCCACCAAAATAACCTCTGGCAGCTTTCATGATTTTCTTTCTTCTTCTTCGAGACGCTACTGCGTTAACTGAACGTGGCATAACTTATTTTTTTGCAAGGGATCAAAAAAATTGATACTTAACCTTGAAGTTTAAAAATATTTTAAAATATACCTAATAAAGCTTTCATTCGTTTTTCTTCACTTTTGTGAACAATCACAGAATGTACTAAATGCCTTTTAGCTTTTTTCGACTTATTTCTCATAAAGTGGGAAGTTTTGGCTTGAAAGCGTTTAACTTTTCCCGTTCCTGTCAATTTCATCCGCTTTTTAGCTCCGGAATGCGTTTTAACCTTCGGCATGATGCTTAATATATTTAGGTCCAATAATTCGGACTGCAAAGGTATAAAAATGTCGGGAATTTGAAGTATTTAATTCGTTTTTTTCTTCGGAGATAGGATAACGTGCATTCTTTTACCTTCTAATCTAGGTAATTCCTCTGCAACACCATATGGCTCAAGTTCTTTTATAAAACGAAGTAAGACCAGTTCACCACGATCTTTAAATACAATGGCTCGACCTCGAAACTGAACATATGCCTTTACTTTAGCACCTTCTTCAAGAAATTTAATGGCATGTTTCATTTTAAATTCAAAATCATGGTCGTCGGTATGTGGCCCAAATCGAATTTCTTTAACAACAGTTTTAGCTGTTTTTGCTTTAAGTTCTTTCTCCTTTTTGCGTTTTAAATACAAGAACTTTTTAAAATCTATGATTTTACAAACAGGAGGGTCTGCTTTTGCAGTAATCTCTACCAGGTCCATACCTAAATCAAAAGCCCATTTGATAGCTTGATCTGTATAATATACACCAGCTTCAATCGGCTTTCCAGCGACCACACTAATTTCATCGAAATTTTCTCCAACAAGCCTTATTTGACTGTTACGGATCGATTCGTTTGTTCTGAATTGACTTTTTAGTTCGTCGAACTTATTTACAGGAACTCTTCTTTGACTCAAATGAAAATGTTTAGTTAAGGATGCAAATATACTAAATACTCGTTAACATTATTTGCATCATGTTTTCTTTAAGGAACTCGTTTTTGTTGAAAATTGAATGATAATATTTTCTTTTTCCTTATCCAGGGTTGCTTTTAGTTTTGAACCAGCTTCCGGATTTTCATTGAGTAGAAATTCAGCTAAAGGATCTTCAAGATGTTTTTGAACTGCCCGATGTAAAGGTCGTGCTCCAAATTGTGGATCAAACCCCTTTTCAGCTAGAAAATCAATAGACTCATCCGACATTGTTAAAAAGTATCCTAATTGCTCTATTCTCGTTATCAATTTTTGTAAAACAATCCTGATAATCTTATGCATTTCTGGCTTTTCAAGCGTATTGAATATTAAAACATCATCAATTCTGTTTAAAAATTCAGGTGAAAAGGTTTTCTTTAATGCATTTTTAATGACTGTTTTTGTATTTTCATCTTGGTTGTCAACCCGGGTCTTGGTCGCAAATCCTACTCCTTGTCCAAAGTCCTTCAACTGGCGGACTCCTATATTTGAAGTCATGATAATGATGGTATTTTTGAAATCTACTTTTCGACCTAAACCATCCGTTAATAAACCTTCATCTAATACTTGTAATAAGATATTATAAACATCTGGATGGGCTTTTTCAATTTCATCTAATAGTACCACAGAATAAGGCTTACGTCTTACCTTTTCCGTAAGCTGTCCACCTTCTTCATATCCTACATAACCTGGAGGAGCACCGATCAACCTGGAAACTGTAAATTTCTCCATGTATTCACTCATGTCCAAACGGATTAAAGCTTCCTCAGAGTCAAATAAAAATCTTGCAATTCCTTTTGCTAACTCTGTTTTTCCAACACCCGTAGGACCCAGAAAAATAAAGGATCCAATAGGCTTTCTAGGATCTTTTAAACCAACCCGATTTCTTTGAATGGCTTTGCATATTTTGGTAATCGCTTCATCTTGTCCGACTATAGATTTTCGGATTTCATCCGCCATATTTACCAATTTCTTGCTTTCGGATAGGGCGACTTTTTTTACTGGTATACCAGTCATCATAGACACTACCTCAGCGATATCATCTTCAGTAACCGGATACCGTTTTGCTTTTGCATCAGCTTCCCATTCTGTTTTTGATTGTTCCAGTTTTTTCATTAAACGGGATTCTAAATCCCTTAAATCAGCAGCTTTTTCATATTGTTGACTTTTCACAGCAATATTCTTCTGATCTTTTATTTGATCAATTTGTTTTTCAATTTCTTCAATATGTTTTGGAACATGGATATTTTTTAAATGAACCCTTGCACCTACTTCGTCAATAACATCAATCGCTTTATCAGGTAAAAATCGATCTGTGATATATCGGTCACTTAATTTTACACAACTTATAATAGATTCATCCGAATAACTTACAGAATGATAATCTTCATATTTCGACTTAATATTATTCAATATTTGAATCGTTTCTTCTGCCGTCGGAGGATCTACCATTACTTTTTGAAACCGACGATCTAAAGCTCCATCTTTTTCAATATGCTGACGGTATTCATCCAATGTGGAGGCTCCGATACATTGCAACTCGCCACGTGCCAATGCGGGTTTAAATATATTGGATGCATCTAATGAACCGGTAGCTCCACCAGCTCCAATAATAGTATGGATTTCATCAATAAATAAAATGACATCTCTTGATTTTTCAAGTTCAGTCATAATCGCTTTAATCCGTTCCTCAAATTGACCACGGTATTTTGTGCCAGCAACAAGTGCCGCCAAATCAAGCATTACAATGCGTTTATTAAATAAAGTGCGGGACACTTTTTTCTGAATTATACGCAATGCTAAGCCTTCTACAATAGCTGTTTTTCCAACTCCTGGTTCTCCAATTAATATCGGATTGTTTTTCTTCCGGCGACTTAAAATCTGTGAAACTCTTTCGATTTCTCTGTCACGACCGATTATAGGATCTAATTTTCCTTCTTCTGCCAGTCGGGATACATCCCTTCCATAATTATCAAGAACCGGTGTCATTGATTTATTACTGGATTTACGAGAATAGGTTCCTTGACTTGGCTCATCTTCGTATGGGTCAGAATCGGATGCTGCATTTTGGGGTAAATCTTCTAATCCCGGATCTTCCGCTTTTTGTTCGATTAAATATTCGAGCTCAGAACGGTAACTTTCATAATCTACATTAAATTGATCTAGGATTTGCGAAGCAAGGTTTTCATTGTGTTTTAGCAAAGAAAGAACCAAATGTTCAGGATATATTTCTTCTTCCTTATTCACTTTTGCCTCCAGGTAAGTAAATTTTAAAACTTTCTCCGCATGCTTATTAAGTGGTAAATTACCAACTTGAAAGGTAGCTTCATTTCCTTTTTTAACTGGAATCGCTTCCTCAATTTTAAATCGGAGGTCTTCAAGATCTACTTTTAAGGCTCTTAATACATTCACAGCCAAGGTATCTTTTTCCTGGATCAGTCCAAGTAAAATATGTTCTGTGCCTATATAGTCATGACCAAGTCTGAGGGATTCTTCCCGACTATTGGCCAAAACCTTTTTGACTTTTTGGGAAAATTTCTTATTCATTTAATTGATAATTATATCTAAAATACAAATTAAAAGCCGTTTTGATTACGGAATTCCTCTTGTTTAATAAATAATTAACCTCCTGCCAGCAATCGATTATGCCAAATATAAAGGCTTTGTGTTTTGCTTGGGTACAAAGTTTATTACTTTTGCATTCCAAAGGTAATAATTTTGGATATTTATTTATTCATATATTTATTATTTAATATGGATAAACAAGTATATTTTAATATATTATAATATTCACCAGCATAACCAATGAAATATCAGGTAGATAAACAAGACAGGTACGCAATTTTTAGCCTGGAAGAGAAAAATCTAAATTCTCTGATTGCTCCTCATTTAAAATCAGAATTTGTATTCTTGAGGAATGAAGGTGTACGAAATCTAATTTTTGATCTAGGAGATGTAGACTTTGTCGATTCATCAGGATTGAGTTCTATTTTAACCGCAAATAGAATTTGGAAAGACTATGGTTCTTTTGTTATGACAAATATCAAAAGTGAGAGCGTTCAAAAATTAATCGAAATTTCAAAACTAGATGGTATTTTAACCATTATACCTACTATAGAAGAAGCAATTGAGTATGTTTTTATGGAGGATCTTGAACGGGATCTTTCGGAAGAAGAATAGAAATGAATACCGGAAAATTTGAGCTTCAGTTGCTGGGATGCAGCGCTGCTTTGCCTGCATTTAACCGGTTACCATCAGCACAGGTATTAAATATTCATGAAAAATTATTTTTAATAGACTGTGGAGAAGGAACTCAATTCCAATTAAAGAAGTACGGCATTCGAAAATCCAGAATTGATCATATTTTTATTTCTCATTTACATGGAGACCATGTCTTTGGTTTACCCGGACTCATAACGAGTTATAATTTAATGGATAGAAAAGAGGATTTAAATATCTATGCTCCTCAAGGTATAGAAGAGATGATAACTCAAATTTTATCTTTTTCATCAGGTGAGTTACACTATAAAATATGTTTTCACAATATTACTGATTTTCAGGGTAAGATAATCTTTGAAGACGAGCATGTTAAAGTTAAAAGTTTGCCTTTAAATCATAAAATCCCAACGAGTGGTTTTTTATTTGAAGAAAAGTTAGCTAAAAGAAAATTAAACCTACATGCAATAAATGAATTGGGCATTTCTAAGGAATATTGGAAGCAAATTGAAGAAGGCTTTGACATTAGCTTGTCCGATCATAGCAAAATATCCAATAGTCAACTTGTATTAGACCAGCAGAAAACTAGAAAATATGCCTATTGTTCTGACACACGCTATGAACTTTCTTTGATTCCATATTTGAAGAATATTAACTTGTTGTACCATGAAACGACCTACCTCGATGAATTAAGTTTAAAGGCTCAGGAGAACGGTCATAGCACAGCTATACAAGCCGCAAAAATTGCATTGGCAGCAAATGTAAAAACTTTATTGACGGGTCATTATTCGTCGCGATATGAAAAACTTGATCCAATTTTAAAAGAGTGCCAATCGATTTTTGAAAACACCATATTGGGAACCGAAGGATTAATTATTAAAGTAGATTCGTGATAATTAAGAGTCAAGAGTCAATAGTTAATAATTAAGAGTCAAGAGTCAAGAGTCAAGAGTCAAGAGTCAATAGTTAATAATTAAGAGTCAATAATTAATAATTAAGAGTCAAGAGTCAATAGTTAATAATTAAGAGTCAAGAGTCAATGGTTAATAATTAAGAGTCAATAGTTAATAATTAAGAGTCAAGAGTCAATAATTAATAATTAAGAGTTAATAGTCAAGAATTAAGAGTCAAGGGGCGAATGTCAATAATTAAAAGTTAATAGTCAAGGGGCGATAATTAAGAGGCAAGAGTTAAGAGCTTGGAGAGGATCGTTTTTTATTCTCGTTTATAAGGGCAAAATTTAGCTTACAGCTTTCAATTATTTACTTGAGAATTTCAGGGCTTTTGCTTTTTAATGGAACTTATATTATATAAATTACAAATATTTTGGAAAAAAGCCCTGTAAGTGTATCTTTGCAGCTCGATTTTAGAATCGTGGACTGATCTGTTAGCTCAGTCGGTAGAGCAACGGCCTTTTAAGCCGTGGGTCTTGGGTTCGAGTCCCAAACAGATCACTATAAAACCCTTGTAATCATTGTTTTACAAGGGTTTTCTAATTTAACACAAGGATCAATTTGAAAAGCATATAATTGTGAGACGTAATTTTTCAATACCTTCATATTATGAATAAAATTGTAGCCAACGCTGAAGAAGCCATTAAAGATATTCACTCAGGTATGACTTTAATGGTAGGTGGATTCGGATTATGCGGAATTCCTGAAAATTGTATTCGAGCCCTTGTAAATTCGGGTATTCAAAATCTGACTTGTATTTCAAATAATGCAGGAGTTGATGATTTTGGCTTGGGTTTACTTTTGAATAATAAGCAGATCAAAAAAATGATTTCTTCCTATGTAGGTGAAAATGAAGAATTTGAACGGCAAATGTTGAGCGGTGAATTAGAAGTCGATTTGATTCCTCAAGGTTCATTAGCTGAACGTTGCAGGGCAGGAGGCGCAGGAATACCAGCATTTTTTACACCTGCAGGATATGGAACTGAAATAGCTCAAGGCAAAGAAAGTAGAATTTTTAATGGGAAGCCTCATATCCTGGAAACTGCTTTAACAGCCGATTTTGCATTGGTAAAAGCATGGAAAGGTGACCGTTTTGGAAATTTGATTTATAAAGGAACAGCGTTAAATTTCAATCATGTGATGGCAATGGCTGGTAAAATAACAATTGCAGAAGTTGAAGAATTAGTGGAACCTGGAGATTTAGATCCAAATTTTATTCACACTCCAGGAGTTTTTGTGCAGCGTATATTTCAAGGAATTGCATATGAAAAAAGAATTGAACAAAGAACTGTTCGAATTAAAAATTGAATTCATAATATAATACAAGTATGCTTGATAAAAATGGTATAGCAAAAAGAATTGCACAAGAATTAAAAGATGGTTGGTATGTTAACCTTGGTATTGGAATTCCAACTCTCATTGCCAATTATGTTCCGCAAGGAATAAATGTTGTTTTTCAATCAGAGAATGGCATCTTAGGGATGGGCCCTTTTCCATTTGAAGGCGAAGAAGATGCAGATATGATCAATGCTGGAAAACAAACAGTCACCTTATTGAAAGGAGCATCCATATTTGATTCTTCCATGAGTTTTGCAATGATTAGAGGTCAACATATTCAGTTAACTGTATTAGGCGCTATGGAAATTTCAGAGCATGGTGATATCGCGAATTGGAAAGTTCCTGGAAAATTAGTGAAAGGAATGGGGGGCGCTATGGATCTGGTGGCATCTGCAAAGAATATTATTGTGGCCATGATGCATACAGATCATCAAGGAAATTCTAAATTATTAAGAAAATGTACCTTGCCTTTAACAGGCGTTAAATGTATTGATAAAATAGTAACGAATCTGGCGACAATCGAAATTACAGAAGCAGGCTTTAAACTTGTGGAACGCGCTCCAGGTGTGCGTGTGGAAGATATTATTAAAGCAACCGATGCAACTTTAATTATCGAAGGAGAAATTCCAGAAATGAAAATAAATTAAACATTAAAGTCAGCTCCTTTTACAACTTGAAATATGAACCGTTAAAATTTTAAAGAATAAAATTATTTCTTTATAAATTTTCGGGTACTTATTCTGCCTTCCTGATCTGCAATTTGAAATAAATAGACAGCTGGTTGAAGTGCATCTGTTTTTAAATGGAATTGGCCTTTACCCGATTGAATGGTAGTGGGTTTATCTAAAATAATTTTACCATTAAGATCTCTAATTTGCAAGTTCCCATCAAAGGTATTTTGACTTTCAAATTGTACAAATAATAGATCTTTAACTGGATTTGGTGAAATAGAAAAATCAACGATTCCATCTAAATTGGCCACCGCATTAGGAACTTTTGCGATTAGTAATATAGCAGTATCAACGACTCTGATAAAATTACTATTTTGATTTAATAATTGAACCCAGGCATCATTATTATATCGATATGAAATATTTACATTTACACTTGTAAAACCATCTACAGAGGTGCCTTCATAGATTGCATTGAGTTCTATCGTTTTACCACCTTGGCTTGATACATCGAATGGATCACTAACAAAACAAACTACATTTTGACTTCCTGTACTTTCAAGAAAGAAATCATTATTAGCAGATCTTAATCTAACATTTTCTAACATTTTGCCTTCAGAAACGCCAATGGATCCGTTACTTGTATTTAAAATAGGTTTGCAAGTGGAGCAGCCGGAACAGTATGTTTGATTTGTATTTGAAGCACAACCATCAACCCAAGTGCTATTTTTAAATGCAATTCCAGGGGTTACGCCTAAGCTAAAAAATGGGCTAGTCCTAGATTGGCCTAACCTGCCAATTCTAATTAAATCTAAACGAAGACCTCCTTTATGTCTTTGGTCGTTGCCACCATTATCGGTAGCAGGAACCACAGCAGCAGTCTTTCCACAAAATTTAAACTGCATAGAGGGTTGTGAAAACCCATTAAGAGAATAAAATAAAATTCCCGTTATAAAACATAATTGTTTGAATGTCATATGATTAAACATAATTTGAAGTAAAGATACGTAAACCTAAATGATTTTTAAAAAATTAAATGATTAGAATTTTAAGTTCTAAAATTAAGTTTATGGATTAAAGATAACCATGGAATTAATATACTTAAAATTTCTAAACTAGAGCTTGTGACTTGAAATTAAATAAATCTCTAACTATCTATACGTGTGAAATCTAAAATTGTAGGCCTGCCTTTTGAAAATTATTTTCAAATTTAACTAAAACTATGAATGGCTTTTTGAATCATAAAGCTTGCTTCTAAAATCTGCTCTTTAGTAATGCATAATGGTGGCGCAAGTCTGATTATATTTCCGTGGGTAGGCTTTGCAAGTAATCCATTTTTTGCCATTTCAAGACAAATTTTCCATGCGATTTCACTATTTTCATCAGTATCAATAACAATTGCATTTAAAAGTCCTTTGCCCCTCACTGTTTTAATGAGTCTATTTTTTTGTTGTATAGACGTTAATTCAGATCTTAAAATTTCTCCCATTTCTTTAGCATTTTCGATTAAGCCTTCTTCCAGGATCACTTCCAAAGAAGCTTTCGCAACGGTTGCTGCTAATGGATTGCCTCCGAAAGTCGAACCATGTTCTCCTGCTTGAATGCAAAGCATAATTTCATTGGAGGTAAGAATTGCAGAAATCGGTAAAACACCACCCGAAAGCGCTTTTCCTAAAATTAAGATATCCGGCTTAATCGCAACATGATCACATGCAAGCATTTTACCAGTACGAGCTATGCCAGTCTGAATTTCATCAGCAATAAATAAAACATTATAGGATTTACAGAGTGCATAAGCGGTCTTTAAAAAATCATCAGAAGGAATTATTACACCTGCTTCTCCCTGGATAGGTTCAATTAATATTCCTGCAACATGCTCCTGACTTATTGCATGTTCTAAACTTGATAGATCGTTATATGGAATTTTTATAAATCCCGGTAAAAAGGGCCCGAAGTTTTTATAACTCGTAGGATCTGTAGATGCTGAAACAGCACTCATGGTACGTCCATGAAAATTTCCTTCAAAAACAATGATTTTGGCTTGATTTTCTGGTATTTTCTTTATCAAATAAGCCCATTTTCGACAAAGTTTTATAGCAGTTTCTACTCCTTCTGCCCCGGTATTCATAGGAAGCACTTTATCATAGCCAAATAATTGTGTAATATATTTTTCATAGCTCCCTAATTGGTCATTATAAAATGCACGGGAAGTCAAACACAACTTTTGTGCTTGAGTGACTAAGGCATTGATTATTTTAGGGTGGCAATGTCCTTGATTTACAGCAGAGTAGGCGGATAAAAAATCATAATATTGTTTACCATTAACATCCCAGAGATGAACCCCTTCACCGCGCTCCAATACGACCGGTAGAGGATGATAATTGTGCGCTCCATATTGTGCTTCGATTTCTATAAATTGACTCGCAGTGGATTTTGACAATATGGTATTCATATTAATTGATATTAATTGAGAATTTGACTACAAAATTACAAACTAAACTTTTGACAGCATTTAATCATTTGTTAAATCAGATAGTATTGTTTTATATAATTTTAATGTTTGCTGAATGATACTGTTGTTGCCATCATTCGTGATAATATAATTTGCAAATTTAATTCGTTCTTCATCCGATATTTGAATACGGATTCTTCGCTTGACTTCGGCTTCAGAAAGTTGGTCTCTTTTAGACACCCTTTGGATGCGAATAGGTAAAGAAGCAATCACTAAAATTATTTTATCAACAGGTTGAATGCTTAGTGTTTCAATAAGTAAGGCGGATTCTTTAAGTACAAATTCGGACTGTTGATTTAAAATCCAATGACTAAAATCTATTCCAACCGCTGGATGTACAATAGCATTAATCCAGGTTCTTTCTGCGTCAAATTTAAATATAATTTCTCCTAAAAATTTTCTATTTAAAATTCCAGTATCAGAATATACTTGATTCCCAAAATGTTCTTTCATTGAATTTATAATTATCGGATCGTTTTCCATCAGAAATCGCGCTCTGACATCTGAATAATAGACAGGAATATTTAAAAATTCAAACAAATTTGCGATGGTCGTTTTGCCACTTCCAATTCCTCCGGTTAATCCAATAATTTTCATGTATTCGTATTGAGTTCTTTCAAAATGCATTCCGAAATGGATTTAGGATCTTGGATCTGATCTCTGTTTATTTTTTCAAATTTCGATTTAATTTTAATAAACCATAGCATTTCTTCATTTACAGGAATTTCAAAACTAATGGATGCAGGTTCATCCAAAGTATAATGAAGTATTTGAATTCCGAATGCTTTTAAGATCCCTATTAAGGATTGAATATTCGACACATGACTGCTGATTAAAAATTGCTTTTGGATTAATATGGTAACGATCGAAGCGGATTCAAGACAACATCTGGTACTTTCTTTATACGCTTTAATCAATCCAGAAGTTCCTAAAAGCGTACCGCCAAAATACCGCACCACAATTACAATAATATTTTGAAGTTCAAAACTTTCAATTTGATTTAATATTGGTTTTCCTGCAGTGCCAGAAGGTTCCCCATCATCTGATGTTTTTGATTGTGTATCCTGGATGCCTAATTTCCATGCATAACACCAATGTCTTGCTTTTGGGTGAAGAGCTTTTATTTCATTAATTGCGCGATCAATTTCTTTTTTATCCTGAATCGGAATTGCATATGCAATAAATTTGCTAGCCTTCGAAACAAATTCATAAGAATTGGTTTGATTTAAACTTTTATATGAATGTTTTATACTCAATTAAACTGAATAATAACTAATGAATACAATTGAAATTAAAGAGAACAAGAGTCCAATCCATTGCCTTAGTGTTAGATTTTCTTGAAAAAATAAATAGCCTATCAAAGTAGCAATTAGGATTACTGAACAATTTAGTATTGGAAAAAAGAGGGATCCTGTAAACTCTTGATTTAACGCAAGCATCATACTTTGGATGGAATAGTAATTTGGAATTCCTAAGAGTACACCAAAGCCCAGTTCTTTAAAACTGATTTGAATGGACCTATGAATTATTATATGGCTGATAAGTCCCAGGATAGCAGCTATCCCAAATATATAACCAGGAAAAATGGAGTAAATATTTGTTGAGATAAATTGCTTTTTACCAACTATTATAAAAAGAATTTCAATAGCAGCAGAAAGTATTAATGTACCCAATAAGAAAATGATCGGTCTAAGTGCAAATTTAGACTTGACTTCTGATGTTTTATAAATTAATGGAATCGCAAGTAGGCCGAGGAATAATCCAAACCATTGAATAGTATTCAGGACGTCTCCCAAAGTGATTGCCACAAGCACAGTCAATACTATAGACATTTTTTGAAAGAGGGTAGATATTGAAAGTCCGACAATATGAATGGTCATTGCAAACCAATTAAACCCAATAATAAAAAGAAAACCTAATGCAAGCAAATAGGGTAACCAGCTCGTTGAAAAGCTGTCTACCATGAAGTTTCCATTTTGGGAAAATCCAATAATTACACAAACCCAGTAATTGATAATGATGATTCTGGATGTTTTACATTCAAATTTAGCTGCCAGCTTAAAGATTAAACCTAAAATACTGGTGCAAAGAATACAAAGTATTGTAAAAAACATATCCGCTGCAAAGCTATTAACATTTTATTGATTCCTCTTTTAAAACTAATTATAGGTTCTTTCCACAATAAAAAATAAATTTGTCTTATTTTATTAACTTTTGTGTTTGGTATATTTTGATATGATTACCATAGTATCCTATAGGTGAACCAAGATGCGGGGTATAGTTTATCAAGATTAGTGTCTGAATTTGAAGGAATTATTAACATTTTAAATTGAACAAGCTTGCATTTCAATTATTAATAGATTGTAATTTAAATTGGTATCTTGTAATAATTTTTACATAAGATTTGCAAAGGCAAACTATAAAATTTTAGAATTTTCATCTTTTTCGAAGTACAACTTCATTATTAATTATAAACCATTGCGATTAATTTATTCTCTATGACAATAGTTACTTTATTTCTTTATGTCGGACTTGTAGCAGCTTTATTAACGGGTTTGATTTTTTGGTCACGCAAAAGTCAATTCCACTTTGCAGATAGCTTTCTTCAAAATTTCGCTGGGGTTTTATTTATATTTTCTGGCTTTGTTAAAGCAGTAGACCCATTAGGAACTGCATATAAGATGGAGCAATACTTTACGGCATTCGAGGATACCTGCAATGGTTCCTTTCTTAAATTTTTGGCACCTTTGTTTCCTTTACTATCTAAATATGCAATAAGTTTTTCTGTATTTATGATTGTTTTGGAAATCGTATTGGGAATTATGCTAATCATCGGTTATAGACGTAAATTAAGTGCATGGTTGTTTTTTATCATCATGATCTTTTTTACCATATTAACGGGATTTACCTTTTTAACAGGATATGTACCTACAGATGTTAATTTTTTCGAATTTGGAAAATGGGTAGAATTCAATAAAACGAATATGCGTGTCACCGATTGTGGTTGTTTTGGAGATTTTATTAAGTTGGAACCTAAAATATCATTTATCAAAGACTTAATACTTATGGTTCCGGCATGTTGGTTTTTGTTTCGTTGGAAAAATGAACACCAATTATTTAGTCCTATAATCCGCACAGGCATCACATGTATGAGTGTTTTAGGTTTGTTGTTGTTTTCATTTAGCAATTTTGTTTGGAATGAGCCGGTATGGGATTTTAGACCATTTTCTAATGGTATCGATATTAAATCTAAACTGAAAGCCGAGCAAAAGGCACAAGCGGATGTTGAAATTATTGCTTATAGAATTAAAAGCAAAATTGACAAACGCGAAATGGATGTTCCTTATAAAGATTTTTTGGATTCCTTTAAGAAAAACTCAAATTTTAAAGCAAATTGGGAAACATTGGATCAAATAAAATCTGAACCAAGTATTCCTAGAACCAAAATTTCTGATTTTGATATCCTTTCATTGGATGGACAATCTATGACTGATTTTATATTAGATGAAAGCCGTTATAATTTAATGATCATTAGTCCAAAAGTTAAATATGAATCATCTGTTATAGAAGAAGAAAGGATTGATACTATTTATAAAATGGATACTACTATAATTAAATTAAAGAAAAGAGATAGTTTGGTTATTACAAAACAAGTTGCGGGTACTCAATCAAAAAAATATAAAAGGAATCAGTATCAATGGGATGAAGAATATTTAAATACATTAAAAACTAAATTTTTGCCTCTTATAGACAGTGTCCGAAATGATGGGGTGACTGCTTCCGCTGTTTTTGGCTTGCTAACAGAAGAAGGTATCGCAGATCTTAAGGAAAAATCTGGAATTGATTTTCCTTGTTATGAAGCCGATGATTTGTTGTTAAAAACGATTTTGCGCTCAAATCCTGGTTTAATATTATTGAAAGATGGTAAAATTATTCATAAATGGCATAAAAATCAATTGCCAAAACCAGAAGAATTGAGAGTTAAATATTTGAATTTATTAGGCAATAAAATATATTAAAATAATAAAACATATATTATACAGAATATAATTCGATAAAAGAGTTTACTTTTGCGTTAATAAAAGCCGGATCACTACATGCTGAGTAGGAGGAATGTTCGCGTCAAAGTGATGCAACAATTATATAGTATAGCCCAAGATAGAGAACTTACGTTTAAGGAGGCGAAGCAAGCTTATTTTAATACAATCCATGATTCCTTTAGATTGTACTTACTTAACTTGTATTGTATTATGAAGGTGTGTTCAGCAGCATCTGAAGATTTTAAGATACGTTCTGCAAAGCATATTAAATCTGCAGATGACAAACATTTTACCGACAAAATATACTCTAATCATTTGGTAACCAGTCTTGTATCAAATAAGAAATTACAGGATAAATTTAAAGAAGAAAAATGTGTTGATGGTTTAGAAGAAGATCTTTTCAGACGTATTTATAAAGAATTTTGTAAGGAAGAGAGCTATCAAAAGTATTTGACATCAGAATCGACCGATGAAGATCATGTTGAGATTTTATTAGAACTTTATAGGTTTTGCCGTAAAAATGAAGTTTTTAATGAAATAATGGATGATCGTTTTACAGGGTGGATGGATGATAAGTCTCTGGTTATCGGTGCATTGAAAAAAACTTTGAAAATTTTACCGAGAAGCGGACCAATTTATGAAGAACATATTCCAGATGATGATACCGTCATAAATTTTGGACAGTTTTTATTAGAAACAACCTATAGGGAAGATAAAGATTTGGAAAACCTAATAAATCCGGTTCTTGAAAATTGGGATTCTGAACGTGTAGCCTTAATTGATATGATTTTAATAAAAATGGGTGTTGTCGAAATGTCCCATTTTAAAACAATCCCAGCGAAAGTTACGCTTAATGAATACGTAGAACTTTCCAAAACCTATAGTACTGATAAATCAAAGGAATTTGTAAATGGAGTACTCGATAAGCTTTTGAAGCAATTGGAAGCAGAAGGTAAAATTGTCAAAGAGGGCAGAGGATTAAGTCAATAAACCAGATAAAAGTCATTTTTTATTCATTTTAAGTAGTATAGATTCTTCATGGATAAAGTTATTATTCTTGATTTCGGGTCGCAGGTTACCCAATTAATTGCCAGAAGAGTTCGGGAACTTGAAATTTATTGTGAAATTTTACCTTTTTATAAAGAAATTCCAGAGGATGAGAATATTGCGGCAGTAATTCTTTCAGGAAGCCCGAGTTCTGTGCGTGATTTGAATCATCCTAAGGTGGATATTAATGCCATTTCTAAGCGATTCCCAGTTTTAGGAATTTGCTATGGTGCTCAATTGATTGCAGCCCAATTAGGGGGTGAAGTGAAAGCCTCAGATAAAAGAGAATATGGGAAAGCTTCGCTGAATGTGATATTAGAAGATCCAATATTTAATGGGATTCCAGACCAGTCTCAAATTTGGATGTCTCATAGTGATACGATTTCTAAAATGCCAGAGGGATTTGTAGCTATTGCTAAAACAGATAGCATACCGATAGCAGCTTTTAAGAAGGAATCTGTTGGACATGCTTTTTATGGGGTTCAATTTCATCCTGAAGTGATGCATAGTCATTATGGAAAATTGCTCCTTGAAAATTTTATAAAAGGTATTTGTAAAGTAGTTCCAAGTTGGACAACGAAGTCGTTTATTGCGGAAACATTAGAGAACATTAAATCGCAGGTTAAGGAAGAGCATGTTCTTCTTGCTTTATCAGGTGGTGTAGATTCCTCCGTGGCAGCTTTATTAGTAAAAAAAGCAATTGGTAAGAATTTGCATTGTTTCTTTATTGATAATGGACTCTTAAGATATAATGAATTTGAGCAAGTACTTACTACCTATAAAAATTTAGGACTTGATGTAAAAGGTATAGATGCCAGAAATCAATTTTATTCAGCACTAAAAGGGATTTCTGATCCGGAATCAAAACGTAAAATTATAGGGAGAATATTTATTGATGTGTTTCAAGAAGCTGCAAAATCATTTCCTGAAGTAAAATGGCTATGTCAAGGAACCATTTATCCTGATATTATTGAATCTGTTTCCGTTTATGGACCTTCCGTTACAATTAAATCACATCATAACGTTGGAGGACTTCCAGATACCTTACATCTTAAGATTATTGAACCCTTAAAATTATTATTTAAAGATGAAGTGCGTTTAGTTGGAAAAGAACTGCAACTTCCAGAAGAAATTTTAGGCAGACATCCTTTCCCAGGTCCAGGATTAGCCATTCGGATTATTGGTGATATCACCGAAGATAAAATAGAGTTATTGCAAAAAGCAGATCAGATTTATATTAAAAATCTAAAAGACAATGGGTATTATGATAAAATCTGGCAAGCTGGTGCAATTTTACTTCCCATTCATACCGTTGGGGTTATGGGAGATGAAAGAACTTATGAAAAGGTTATAGCTTTAAGAGCTGTTAATTCAACAGATGGAATGACAGCTGAAGCAAGCAATATTCCGCATGAACTGTTGGCAAAAATTTCAAATGAAATTATCAATCAAGTTAAAGGTATTAATAGAGTCGTTTATGATATCAGTTCAAAGCCACCGGCTACTATCGAATGGGAATAAGCATTTTGTTTTTAATTTGCTTTTGGTCTTGCTTGTTTTTGCTTGTGGAACAACAAAAAAATCAAGCACTGTTAAGCCAACGAAACGGCCTGAGAAACCGAAATTAGAAGATAAAACTCCTAAAAATTTACCAGAGAAAATTGATACCATCCAATGGAAAGAAGAAGTTCCATCAAAAGATGATAAAATTATAGTCCCAGACAAAGATAATCCTCCAACACAAACTGAAAAGTTACCCAACACAAAATCTACAGATCAGTTGCAATTAGTTGCCTTGATTCCATTTAAAGTAGATGAAATTGATACCACATCAAACAAAATACCAGGGCAAAATTTACGATTTGTTCATTTTTATTCAGGTATGAAATTAGCGCTTGACGAATTAAATCAAGTGAAGGCAACCTATGTACAGTTTGATATTTTCGATACTGAAGAAATGGATGTATCTAAAAATATTTTGCAAAAATATGAATCAAAATTGCCACATATCATAATTGGCCCTTATAAAAGTGACGCGCTTAAATATGCAGCAGATTGGGCGAAAAAAAATCAAACAGTGGTTATAAGTCCTTGGATTAGTAGTTCCTCGATTACAGAGAAAAATCCATATTACATTCAGGCTAAAGCTGGTTTGAATTCACATTATCAATTAATAAGTAGTCACGTAAGAACTCATTTTCCAATCGAGAATACGATCTTAATTTCAAGATCGAAAGAAGAATCTAAAGCTCGAATATTCAATGATACTTTATTGCATTTATCCGCAATTCATGAAGAGTTTATTTCCGAAGATGATTTGGCTAAAAATGCTGATCCTATATTGGAGAAATATTTTAAAGCAGAAGGTCCAACTATATTTATTTTACCCTTGGCTTCAACAAGGGATGAAAATTATATTTATCATTTTTTGCGACGTGTAATTTCAGAGAAAAAAAATAAAACGGTCTACGTTTATGGATTGTCCAAATGGCTTGAAATGAAAGCTGAAATTTTAGAATATATTAATGTTTTGAATGTTCGATTGTCTATAAGTAATTTTGTGGATGCTGACAAACCGGAGGTGGTTAATTTTCGTAAAAAATATTTTAATGTTTATCGTGAATTCCCTTCAGACGACGCTATGGAAGGATATGATTTAACGAAGTTTATTGTGAGTTCTTTACGTAATTATGGGGAGCATTTTTATACACAAGAATTTAAATCCAATGAGAAATATTTGCAAACAGATTTTCAATTGAAGCCTGTTTATAAAAGTAATAATAAGCTCTTTAGCGATATCGAATATTATGAAAATCAGTATATAAAATTGATAGAAATTAAAAACAATAGATATAAAATGATTGATTAAATCTTTTTAAGTTTGTCTAATGCAGTTCTGATTCTCAAGATAGATTTTGAAATATTCTCTTCTGAAAGCGAATAGGAAATTCGTAAGCAATTGGGTGCTCCAAAAGCGATCCCATTCACCACCGCAACATGAGCTTCTTGTAATAAAAACAAGGCCAGATCATCAGAATTCTGGATTCTTATATTTTCATAATACATTCCAAAAGAAGCATCTACTTCAGGTAATATATAAAATGCACCTTGTGGGCGATTCACTTTCCATTCAGGTATTAATTTGATTTGTTCTAATAAGAGATTTCTCCGGTTTTCGTATGCTTTGCACATTTCATGTGTTGGACTTAAGTCGGATTCTAAAGCAATCAAACCTGCTTTTTGACTAAAGGATGCTGCCCCTGAAGTAAATTGCCCTTGAATTTTTATACAAGCTTGTGTAATTTTAAGTGGCGCCCCCATATAACCTAATCGCCAACCAGTCATTGAAAATCCTTTAGAAAAACCATTTATGGTTGCGGTCCGCTCATTCATGCCTGGTAAAGAGCCAATGCTTATATGCTTTGTTCCAAACTGTATGTATTCGTAGATTTCATCGGATACTACTAAGATATCAGGATATGGCTTTAGGATATTTGCATATGCCATTAAATCTTCTTTAGAAAAAACAGTGCCTGTTGGATTGCATGGACTTGAAAAGACAAGCATTCTTGTTTTGGATGTAATTGCATCCTGAATTTGATCAGGGTCTGGCTTAAAATCTTTCTCTACACCAGCAAATATGCAAACGGGTGTAGCACCTGAAAGTTTGATGATTTCATAATAGGATACCCAATAAGGTGCAAATAAAATTACTTCATCACCTTCTTCTAACATGGCAAAACAGATATTAGCAAAACATTGTTTTGCCCCATTAGACACAATAATTTCATCTGTATTGTAGTAGATTGAATTATCCCGTTCAAATTTTCGTGAAATGGCTTGTCTAAGCTCTAGTGTTCCAGCGACGGGTGTGTATTTGGTATTGCCATCCTGGATACTTTTAATAGCTGCATTTTTAATGTGCTCAGGGGTATCAAAATCTGGTTCTCCTAAGCTTAGATTGATGACATCATGGCCTTGATTTTTCATTTGTCTAGCCATTTGTGCCATTTTAAGAGTAGCAGACTCAGTCATCAGCTGGGCTCTTTGTGCAATTTTAAACATCCCGCAAATGTCAGAAGAAAAGCTGAAAAAGATAAAAAAAAGAAACCAGCGTAGTAATTTATACGCTGGTTTCAAATTCTATAATTAGTTAATAACTATCGGAGATGAAAAAATTTATATGTTTTCACGGTTTCTTGATTCTTAAGTCTTAAAAAATAAGCATTTGTACTTAAGCCTTCAGTAGAAATTAAAATTTCATGTGGACCCGATTCAAGTCTGTGTATTTCTATTTGTTTACCTTCTAAATTAAATAATTCAAGCTCAACATCTGCAGGAATTTCAAGTTCAGAAAATATAGAAACAGTATTTGAAGAATTATTTACAATTACGTTTGAAATACTGAATTTTTTTGGATCTGAAGTAATGCAATCAATAGTATGAAATTCAATTGGCGTGCAACAGGCTGGATTATCATTTTCACAAATTTTAATAAAATCAAAATCCCGACCGCTTTTCTTAAAATTATTGATCGTTACCGGTAATTGACTGAAAGAGAAGAAGCCTATAGGTCCTAGTCTATCATATACATCAAAATATGCGTTGGTAATGCCTTGTGTTTTAAAATCGATCTTTAAAGCATATTCATTAGGGCCTGTGCAATGTAAAGGAGTTGCTTTTACTTCAAATATTTTACAAGGTTCATTTTTTGGTCTACAGCAGGGTCTTTCAATAAAACGTTCTGCACGAATTAAAGTGTCTTTTTGATCAATCAATAATATTTTGTAGATCGTCTTGCAATCTGCTTTAAGAGGCCCGATACTAACCGGTAATTTAGTATAAGAGAAAGTACCTTCAGGTTTTCCATTCACCGAAATTAGAAATGAATCCGAGACATTTCGGTATTTAAAATCAAATTTCAACCTAAACGTAGAGTCTGGTTCACAATCAGAGCGAACCATTAAAAGCTCATAAAAATGGGCGTCTCCTGGTTCACAGCATACTTTTCCAAGATTTCCTGAAACGCGGCACGCTTCATTATTGCAATCAAAAACTACAAATTCATAGTTTGTATTACAATCTGCAGTAAGCGGTCCAATTTTTATTGGCAAATGGGAATAATTGAATTCTCCATAATAATGTCCATTACCTTTTACTTTAAAACATCCTGAAGTCCCTGAATGCTGAAAATTTAGAATTGCATAAAATTTACGTTCCCCTTCGCAATCCGTTTTCGTAATATTTAATTCACTTAGTTTGCAGGGTTCTTGTGTGCCACAACATACTTTACCAATATACTTATCAATTCCACAATGTGAATCTTTACAATCTTGAATTAGTAATTTATATTCTGTTTTACAATCTCCTGGAAATGGACCTATTCTTAATGGTAATGAAGCATATAAATACGGACCAAATGGATTTCCATTAATAAATACTTTAAAACAATCGGATGTATTATTAGCTTTAAAATTTAATTGCAAATAGAATTGGTTATCTGCATTACAATCAGATTTTTCAACTACAAGATCTGAAAATTTGCAAGGTTCTTGTGTGCCGCAACAAACCTTTCCAATGAATTTTTCTAAACTGCAATGAGGATCTTTACAATCCTGAATTACAAATTCATATTCGGTAGTGCAATCACCTTCAAAAGGTCCAAGTTTTATAGGCAAGTTGGCATATCTGAATTCCCCATAATCTTTTCCATTACCTCTGATATGAAAGCATTCTGATGCATTTGAAAAATCAAACTTAAAGAACACATAAAACTGATTATCTGCATTGCATTCGGTGCGTTCCACAAGAAGTTCAGACAATTTGCAGGGTTCAGCATTTGGCGGACAACAAACGATACCAATATTTTTTTCAAGATTACAATGTGGATCCTTACAATCCTTCACTAATAATTTATATTCAGTTTTACAATCACCTGGAAACGGACCAATTTTTAAAGGTAATGAAGCATATGGAAACTCTCCTAAGAAAGCTCCATTCAAAAAAACCTTAAAGCATTCTGAGGCGTTGTTTGCTTTGAAATTCAAATGGAGGTAAAATTGATTGTCTTGGTTGCAGTCTGATTTTTCTACTACAAGTTCAGACAATTTGCAAGGTTCAGGTGAAGGTGGACAACACACTTTACCAATAAATTTTTCTAAAGAACAATGAATGTCTTTGCAATCCTGCATTATAAATTCATATTCAGTGATGCAATCACCATGAAAAGGGCCAAGTTTTATAGGCAAGGAAGTATATTTAAATTCTCCATAATCATTACCATTCCCTTTTACACGAAAACATTCTGAAGCGTTTTTTGATTTAAAATTAAGCACAACATAAAATTGATTATCGGCATTACATTCTGTCCGTTCAGCAATTAAATCATATAATTTACAAGGTTCATTCGGGGTATCACAACAAACAGTTCCCCAGGTAGTATCTAAACCGCAATTTGTATTTTTATGATCTATAATTGCAAAGCCATATTTAGTAACACAATCACCTAAAAGTGGACCGACTTTATAGCTTGTACTTCCATATTTATACTTGCCATATACTTTGCCATTGCCTTTGATGAAAAAACTATCAGATACCCCTTGGGCTTTAAAGCTTAGGATTGCAAAAAATTTATGATTCGTATCACAAGCTGTTCTTTCAATTTTAAGATCTGAAATTTTACAGGGTTCGTTACAGCAAACTTTCGGCATTTCAACTCGAGCTATACAATCTGGTTTTTCACAGTCAAAAACTGTGAAAGCACGTTCTGTTGCGCAATCACCTTCAAGAGGACCCACCTTTATAGGAAGGTCACTATATTTATATTCTTGATATAGACGATCATTGATTTTTAATTTAAAGCAGGTAGATGAATTCTGATGACCAAAATTAATAATTACAAAAAAATTGTCATTTGTATCACACGGAAGCTTTTCGTATCGAAGGTCATAAATTTTACAATCGGCTGGATTTGGGCAACACACTTTACCAAGTTCTTTGCTAACGGAAGTACATTGTTTATTGTTACAATCGACAATTTGAAATTCATAAACGGTTGTGCAATCACCTGGTAATCCATCAATAATAATCGGTAATTTGGAATAGAAAAATGGCCCATATTCCTTACCATTCCCTTTTACTGTAAAGCAATCACTTACATCATGATAGCCGAAATTTAATTTCACAGCAAATTTATTATTCTGATTGCAGTCCGTTTTCAGAATTGTAAGATCAAAAATCTCGCAGGCACCAAATAATGAATTGGAAAATAGCGATAATATTAGAACAAAAGAAAGAAATAGGTATTTTTTAATATTCATGTGATTAGGATCTAAGGTGATAAAGATACACTTTAATCATAAATCTTTACGAATAGACCTTTATAAAGGTTGCCTGATAAACAGTATTTTTATATTCGATAATAGCGCTTTAGATGGAATCTTATACATTTTATTTATATATATAGTATTCATAATATCACCAGAATAAAATAATTTAATTAAAATTTGTTTGTTGTTCAAGTCTATGTATATTTGCTTGATCAAAAGTATTTTGTAAAGAGACAAATACGGAATCTGATTTTTGATAGAGACGAAGCAACTCATCTAAAATCAACTTATTAAATTGTTGAAAATCAAATTGTTACAAAATTTGTCATATTGACTAATTGTAATTTTTTGTTATTTAATAATTAAAATTCGACTTTTTTTAAATTGCCTTAATTAAGCAGTTTGGAGGAAGGATTTCTTTATTTTGGATTTTAGCAAATATGAAAAGACGATTTTTTTAACTGAATAACCATTACATGAAACGTTCAATTTTATTAAGCATCTTTTTTCTGAGTCTATGCTTTTCTCAGAAACAGTTCGCACAATCTTGTCAGTTTGCTGCATTTCCGCCTCAAGCTGCTGATAACGGAACCTGTCAGGCTGCCTATGCATTAGTTTGCCCAGAGTTTATTGCTCCAGATTGTGGATGTATACCAGATCCAACTTCTGACCCAGTGATTTTGTCCTCTAGGTTTGAGCTTAATTTTAAAGCGTTTCCTCCAGGTGGAATTCATTTGGATACAACTCCAACTATTTTTCAAAATGTACCATTCGCAGGATGTGCGGATGTCACGATCATCATGACTGCTGTTGGAGATTTAAGCTCCAGGCCATTTGAAGACTTAGTTCTTTTGGATGAGTTTGATAATATTATTTGCAGAGTCGGCGGAGCAGATTGTGAGCTCGTTGAAAGTGGTTGCACTATGCGCTTTTGTGATTTTAATATTCAAGCATCTGGTGGACTTCATTGGAAGTTAAAACCAAACTCTTTAGTAACGAATGGATCTGGATTTCCATTCTGCCCTGAAAACTGGGTAAATATTGAATTAAGAATACCTACCTCTAATATTAGAGCAGTAAATGATAAAACAGGAACCTGTGAAGGAACTATTTTCCTTCCATTTGGTAAAACAATCGTGAATTGGACAAGTATCAACAAATTTACTTGTGAAGAAATTACAACAGTCCAGGAATTGACTAGAGGGGATGTAACTCCTCCAGTAATTATTAATTGCCCAACAAAAGGGGTAATTATCAACTTGGGTCCTGGAGAATGCGAAGCAAGCTGGGATGCACCTCCTTTTATGGCGATGGATGATTGTCCTACTGCTACATTCCTAAATCAAGCAAATTCAATCGGATGTACCGGCACACTAAATTTTTGTGGATATGATGCCGTGAATCCATCTGGTTGGATCTTTAACTTAACAAATAATACCTCTGCCCCAATGGCAATCTTAGGATTTCCAAGTTATTATACTGGTGGCTGTTCAGGTATTACAAGCAATAATGCATTGTTTGATGTTTTTATAAAAACTACTGCAAATACAGGCTGGGATGTTGGTTTAACAGGTTTTAATGGAAATCCAGCAACCGTTGGTTGCAATGGTGTTTCTCCTAAAGCTTTATGGACGCAAATTAAAACTGGCTCTGTTGCTGATAATTTAAGGGCAACTCCTATTACTCAAACTTCTTTGGATACACTTTTATTAGGAACAGCGGTACCTCCTTCAAGAGATACAATTTATGCTTGTGATGGTACATTTACTGTTAATATTGGTTCTTCCTTAAGTTCTAATTTTATTTTACAGCCCGGGGAGATAAGAGGAATCTTCTTAACAGGTGCACTTGGTACTCGTTTTGAACCAGGTCTTGTCGGACCATTCGGTTCTTGTAACGTAGGCCGTCCATTTGGTGATGGTAAATGTCAGATTAATACCGGACTTATCGCAGGCGGTTTAGCAAGTAATACAGTTGCATCGATTGGTCATATTGGTATTTGTCGTCCATTTGGTTATGTAGGCAACGTGCTATATGCTACTGCAGATAATATGATTCGTTTAAAACAAACCTGCGGAATTCCTTATGGACCAGGTTGTTATTTCCCTATTGGATGTACAACCCTTTGCTATGAGGCAACGGATGCAGTAGGTAATAAATCAACCTGTCAATTTGATGTATGCGTTAATGCATTTCAAGGAGCTGTTGATTTCTTAGCTTGCCATGATGAAATTCAAATAAGCCTTGACGAAAATTGCTTTGCAACTATTAGTCCAGATGAAGTACTTGCCGGTGGTCCTTATAAATGTTATGATGATTATATAATCGAGCTTAGAGACTGGATTACAAATTTGGTGATCGATCGACAACCAAATGTACCTGGATCTCAAGTTGGAGTTCAAGATATTGGAAGAGAAATTAAAGTAACCGTAAGAGATCCTGCAACTGGCAACAGTTGTTGGGGTCATGCTACAGTGGAAGATAAAATTGCACCTCAACTAACCTGTCCAAGAGACACCTGTGTTGTTTGTGGAACGACAGAGACATCACCATTTTATATGGGCTCTCCATTAGTTCGTGAAAATTGTGGAGGATACTCCTTATCTTATAAGGATGACGTCACAGCAGGTAGCTGTCTTTTAAATTTTGAAGAAACTATAGTGCGAACTTGGACTGCAATTGATGCATCTAATAATAAATCTGTTTGTTCTCAAACAATCATTGTTAGTTTAGCTACAATAAATAGTGTTGATGTTCCCTTAAATTTTGATGATTTAGAAGAACCTGCTTTAGCATGTAATGAGAAAATCGATTTAAATAAAGATGTAACACCTCATTATCTGGCATTTCCATATTGTGTGGATGGCTATTTATTAGACTCTGCACATTGGTTTGCAACGGGTGGATTTTTGCCAAGTCCAAATGGTGATCTAGCAGGGGAGCGTTTACCAAGAACTTTAGGTTGGAATTGTATAGATACTGGTTTATACATTGGCCATCCGAGTCCATGGCCTATTTATTATCCAGCACATCCAAATTGGAGACCAAATAATCCAGTGTGTTGGGGACCGGATGAAATTGTAATGTGGCATGGAACCGGTTATCCAAGTGGTTTAGACTGCTCGAATTTAGGGATTACCTTCCAGGATTTAATTATAGATATTGCTAAACCAGGATGCGACGCTGGGCCAATTGGATGTTACAAGGTGCTCCGTAAATGGACTGTTTTGGATTGGTGTACGAGTGAGATAGGCGGTCATAATCAAATTATTAAAGTAATAGATCGCGAAGGCCCGGAAGTGCTTTATCCAGATACGGTAACCGTAAATATGGAAGTATGGACCTGTACTGGTAGGTGGGAAGTACCCCAGCCTTGGTTATTAGATAATTGCAGCAATGAACTTCATTATACTATTCAAATTGAAAATGGAACAGTGTTAGGAAATGAGACTGCAGGTTATATTATAGTAGATATAGAAAGAGGCATTTGGAATGCTAATATCATAGCAGAAGATTGTTGTGGAAATATCACTAAGAAAAGAGTTGCTGTCAATGTATTTGATAATGTTCCTCCGATTGCAGTTTGTGATCAACGAACAGTTGTTAGTCTCAACGGTAACCAAAGTCCAGGTGAAAACTATGCGAAAGTTTTTGCAAATGATTTAGACCAAGGAAGTTTTGATAATTGTTCTCCGCATGTATTCTTTAAGGTTATCAGAATGGAACAATTGAGAGGTACAAATAATGGAAGTAATGCTGGTCAACCAGATAATGGTACAAATTGCACAAGTGTGAATGGTGATGACAATGCAATTTTAGATGGAAATCAAATTTATTTTGATGATCATGTTAAATTCTGTTGTAGTGATGTTGGAAAAACAATCATGGTTGTTTTGAGAGTATTTGATCGCGAACCAGGTGTCGGTCCAGTAACACCAAGTAGAATGAACTCCGGTGGAAATTTATTCAATCATTATAGTGATTGTATGGTTGAAATTGAAGTTCAGGATAAAAGTATTCCAACTGTTGTGCCACCACCAAATATCGTTGTAAGCTGTTGGTTCTGGTTTGATGTTGATAAAGCTACTGATCCAAATGATCCTACCTTTGGTAGAGTTGTAAGTGATCTTAGTGCAAGAAAGAAAGTTGTCACTAAAGATTTAGTTTGTTATAACTATTGTGTTCGAAATGATATAACAGGATATCCTGGTTTCGTTCCTGGCGCACCACCTTCTAATCCTCCAGCATGGAATAAAGCTTGTGACTATTATAGAGTATTATTTGATACTTCTCATTATGATAGAAAATATGAGCTCGTTTGGGGTTTTGATGGTACTGTTCTTGGTGCTTGTGGTACAAATTATTCTATCTCTGTAAATGATAATCGCGAATGTGGTCAAGGTCAAATTACACGAACTATTGTAGCAAGAGGTCCTAATGGAATTAGTGTAACAGGTACCCAAATTATTTGGGTAGTTGATTGCGATCCATTTTATATCAATAGAGCAGATAATTGCGATCCGGATGATGATATTACCTGGCCAGGAAATTGCACAGGCCAAGCTACAACTATTGAAGGTTGTGGAGCAGATATTAGTCCTGATAATCCTTTATTAGGAAGACCTATAATTGAAAATAACTCGGATGATCTTTGCGCTTTAATTAGTATCGAATATTTCGATGAGATCTTCACAATTGAACCAGATGCGTGCTTTAAAGTATTGCGTAAATGGGTCGTAATTGATTGGTGCCAATATGATCCTAGTATCGATCCAATCAAGGGAAGATGGGAGTATTTGCAGATTATCAAAGTACACGATAATGATAAACCAGTTATTACAGTTTCAATCGGAAATTGTGAACCAGCTGTCAAAAATGCAACAAATAATATTTGTTATGGACATATAACTATTACCGTAGATGCTACAGATAATTGTAGCCCACTCGATTGGTTATTCTATGACTATAAGATTGATATTTATAATGATGGCGTTGGTGTTCATTCTGGATTTGACTATGCAGTAGGACCTTTGACTAAGAAAGAATATGCTTTAGGAAGAACTCCATTGAAACATCATAATCCTCTAGCGGATGATGAGTTTAACCCTTTTAATGCGAGTGGAACATATCCAATAGGAATTCATAGAATTTGTTGGTATGTTGAAGACGGTTGTGGCAATTTGGCTGCTAATTGTCAATTATTTGAGATTAAAGATTGCAAAGCTCCAACTCCTTATTGTCATGTAGGTGTTATCACCACAGTCATGCCAAGTTCAGGTTGTATAACAATTTGGGCAAGAGATTTAGATGCTGGTAGTTTTGATAATTGTACAAATCCTGAAGATCTTCGAATTTATTTTGAAAATGGAAATACAGATAGTCTAACAATTTGCTGTGATGACTTTGTAAGCAATAAGATTAACGATGAATTAATATTACCGGTTACAATTTGTGTCGAAGATGAAGAAGGAAATAAAGATTGTTGTAAAACCACGGTTGTGATTCAAGATCCTCATAATATTTGTCCTGATGTAGGATCCTTTGGAAAAATCACAGGGGAGTTAAAAACATTGACAGATGAAGGAACAGAATTTGCAGATGTTCAACTTTTAGAATCTTCCATTATGACAAAACAAATGACAACCGCTAGTAACGGTGCGTATTTGTTTGGAGATTTGGATTACGGTGCTTCTGTTGAATATGTAATTCAACCAAGAAGAACGGATGATCCTCTAAATGGCGTTACCACTGCAGATATTGTTAAGATTCAAAGACATATCCTAGGAATAGAAACACTTAATAGTCCTTATAAATTCATAGCTGCCGATGTCAATAATACTGCATCTATTACAGCAGCAGATATTTCTGAGATTCGAAAACTAATTTTAGGTGTTACAAATGTGTTTAGCAAAGTTGATTCCTGGACATTTATTCCTAAAGACTATTTTATGGATGCTAATAATCCATGGGCTGCTCCTCGGGAAGTAATAGTACCAATGCCATTAGCACAGCAAGAAATTGCAGATTTTATTGCAGTTAAAATGGGCGATGTTAATAACAATGCCAGAGGTCACAATGTAGCTGGAAGCAGCAGTCGTAACAATGGTAAGTTACATTTAGAAATTGATAACAATACAACGGTATCCGGAGAATTGTACAAAGTAGCATTCAAATCAAGTGATTTCAACAACATCGCAGGATACCAGTTTACAATGAAATTTGATCGTCAAGCATTGACATTCGAAGGAATTGAAGCAGGATCTTTAAATGTTGATGAGTCAAACTTTGGAACAAACCAGGTTGGAAACGGTATCTTGACTACGAGCTGGAATAGCAAAGTAGCACAGAGTGTAGAATCAGAAGCAACGTTATTCACAGTAGTATTCCGCGCAAACAGTAACAGCAACATTGGTAGCTTAATCGCAATCACTGGAGATGTAACAACAGCAGAAGCATATGATGCACAATTAAATACAAAAGACATCAGCTTAGGAGTGCGTACAGAAAGAGGCGTTGTAGAAAGTGGAATTTTTGAGTTATACCAAAATACACCAAATCCATTTGCGAAAGAAACTACCATCAGTTATAGATTACCAGAAGCAGGAAATGCTAAATTGAGTATCTATGACGTAACCGGTAAAGTATTGAGAGTATATGAGTTAACAGGCGTAAAAGGCTTGAACACTGTAAAAGTTCAAAAAGCTGAATTGAATGCAGGAGGCGTATTATACTATCAATTAGATGCCGCAGACCATACAGCAACCAAGAGAATGGTTGTTATGGACTAAGACCCGGAGTCATTTTAAAATATATTTTAAGGGTACATGTTAAAAACATGTACCCTTTTTTTATACATTTTAATTTAATATGCAATCAATGTTTACTCAATTAGGATTTATCAATCAGATAGATTATAAAGTAAACCAGGAGTTGATTTTGCCTGGATAACTTAATTTGTCAAAATTCTTTTCAAGCATGCTCTGATGCTTTTAATTTAGACAACTTTTAACATTCTTTACAATATTTGAGAAAGCGGAGTTTCTGTTTTGAAAAACTTCCCATTGGATGAATAGGATTGTAATAAATACTGTAATGTGTTGATATGCAGTAGTATATATGATATTTTAATCATTTTTACCACTCTTATGTTAAATTCGAATTTCAAAGATTTCTTTGATTCATAAATTCATTAAATTATTTTACATAATTTATTTTCACCCATGAGTGCTATTATGAAAGTGTATTTAATTGGTATTGTAGCGACTAATATATTATAGAATAAACTAATTTATTTACATTAAGATTTCTACTCAAGCCTAAGCTTAGAAGCACCATTTTTGGAATATTACTTGCTCTTCATATGTACATGAAGCGGTTTTGATAATTGAATTATTAAAACCAATTTATACCTACCCCCCACTAAGATTTACACAATTGAATTGCTTGTAATGAACAGCAAGTAATTCTGGTAATGAGCAAAAACGAATTTTATAAATATTTAGAATATGAATAAACCAATACTTACACAGGCCAAATTGTTAGCTGTCGGAAGGTATTTATTATTGCAAGTCCTATTTATGGTTTTGGTAATAAATCAATCGATCGCTCAATATTGCGGTACCCCTTCACCTTTAATAGGTGTGCCAAGCGTTGCTTGCCAAAATGATCTGGATACATTCCGGATATCGCCATTTGTAGTTGGCTATTCTTATCAATTGTTAGTTTCACCTCCTGGATCGGTAGGTATTAATTTTATTTCAACTCCGCAAGGACCCGGATATGAAGTTAATTGGGGAAATACAATTGGTAATTATAAGTTATACTTCCAGGTAATTAGTCCATTCTTTTGTTCTGATACCTTTAATGTTCATTTATCTGGTCGTGCAGCTCCTCAAATGAATTGTAACGATACAGTGAACATATCACTGGATGAAAATTGTCATGGATTTGTATATCCTAGTTTGATTTTAGAAGGTGTTTTTGATTCTTTGGATTATATAATCGTTATAAAAGATCCTAAAACTAACCTTCCAATTCCTACGAGTCCATATGTTGGTGTTGCGCATTTAGGTAAATACTTAATTGTAGAATCGCATCATATTTGTTCTGGGAATACCTGTTGGGGTATGTTGTTAGTTGAAGACAAACAACCACCGAGATTAGCTTGTAGATCCTATCAAATAAATTGTGATCAAGCCTATACACCTGAAATTATTGGGTTTCCAAACCCACCTGGTGCAATAAATCCAACATTGATCAGTCCCCGTAAATATAGAAGCACAAGTAGTTTTTATGATAATTGTGGACCAACAAATTTATCCTATACGGATAGAATTGTGCATGTGGATTGTCCGCCACCGGTACCTTATATAGATACAGTATTTAGAGATTGGGTTGCAATTGATTCCTATGGAAATATAGCTACTTGTTCTGATACTATATTAATTAGAATAGGAGATATCGGTGCTGTGATTTGTCCACCAAATTTTGATAATATTCAAAATCCTGCTTTGGCTTGTAATGGTATTTACAAAAAAGATGCTGCGGGAAATCCACATCCAGATACAACGGGATATCCTACATTTGTAAAATGCCGTAACCTAGATTATACATATAGTGATATAAAATTGAAAGCTTGCGAAGGAACTTATAAGATTCTTCGGGAATGGATTATTGCTGATTGGTGCACTGGAAGGCAAACTACTTGTATCCAAATCATTAAAGTAATAGATGATAGAATCACACTATTTTGTTCACCTAATATAACGATTTCAACTTTAGCCGCTACCTGCGAAGGTGAGGCTAATATCCCAACACCTACAGTATTAAATGAATGTTCTTCTGTTAAGTGGGAAGTTAAAGTAAAACGCGGGGCGGATCCTCTTCTTTCTCCATCTGCAATAGATGCAACATCTGCAGGGGTGTTTAGAGTGAATGATTCACTTTATAATATTAGAAACTTACCGGTAGGTTTATCATGGGTTCTATTTATAGGAACAGATGGCTGTGGTAACTTAGATACCTGTGCTACGGAAGTAACTGTTGAAGAAAAAACAAAACCAATTGCTGTTTGTGATTTTGAAACGGTTGTTACGTTAACCGATGATGGTTCAGCAAAAGTATATGCGCTTACATTTGATGATGGATCTCATGATAATTGTGGTTTAGGTTCTTTTCAAGTGCGAAGAATGGACCCAGGGAATTGTCCGGATCCAATAAAGGATGATAATTTGTTTGGTGATTATGTAGAGTTTTGTTGTAATGATATTCCGAATAACCCAGTATTGGTGGTTCTTCAAGTTAAAGATAGAGCTGGAAATACAAATGAATGTATGGTATGGGTTACAATTCAAGATAAAAAACCACCTGTGGTGGTATGCTTACCAGACATAACGGTAAGTTGCGAATTTGATAGATCCAATCTTTCTGTTTTCGGTACCTATAGAAGGACGGAAGCGGAACGTAAAAATATCTTTTTATATGATCCTACAAATAAGAGTTTTAGTCAGCCTCATATTTGGGGAAGGGATGGTTTAGTGACTGAAGATTGTAATCTTACCAAAGATTCTTCCGTAAGCTTTAACCTTAATCATTGTGGACTCGGTACTATTGAACGCCGGTTTACATTTAGAGATGATTTTAATAATCCATATACTTGTACTCAAATTATTACAGTTCAAGATTTTACGAAATTTGATGGAGATGTATCTATAGATTGGCCAGAACCTATTGAAGTTGATGGTTGTCATTCAGATATAAGTACAAATATTACCGGAAAGCCAAGCTGGCCAACAAATCTTACATGCTCAAATATTTTAGCTACCTATGATGATCAGGTATTTTCAATTGTTGAAAATGTTTGTTTCAAAGTATTGCGTAAGTGGACCGTAGTAGACTGGTGTATTTATAATAGTTCAACAGGAGCCGGACGATGGACATATGTTCAAGTAATTAAAATACGGAATTCTATCGCACCTACGATTACGAGTAGTTGTGCTGATATTAGCTTTGAAGGTATTTCAACAGATTGTAATGGATTTGCAACATTAACAGCAACAGCAACAGATGATTGTTTGCCTGCACAATTAATTTATAATTATCAAATAGATCTTTTTGACAACACGTCGATAGATTATTCAGGCGTTGGAAATAACGCTAGTGGCACATATCCTGTAGGTCCACATCGAATTAAATGGACCGTTACAGATCAGTGTGGTAATTTTGCATCATGTAATTATTTATTTACAATATTAGATCGCAAAAAACCTTCACCATTTTGCAGGGTAGGAATCATCACAGTTATAATGCCATCCAACGGGCAGGTTACGATATGGGCTTCGGATTTAAATTCTCATAGTTCTGATAATTGTACACCTTCAGAAAGACTTAGATATTCTTTCTCTTCGGATCCTGCAGATGCATCAAGAACATATACTTGTGCACAAATACGAAACGGTGTTTCAGAATCATTTGATGTTACAATTTATGTAACGGATGAAGCAGGCAATTATGATTTTTGTGACACAAAGGTTATTGTTCAGGATGGAATTGGGAATGCATGTTTAGACAATATAGTAGGAGGTGGTACTGGAAATTTAGCTGGTAACATTTTTAATGAATCCAACAATAAAGTTGAAAACGCAATGGTAACATTGAATGGAAATATGCCATCCATGCCAAAACATGAAATGACTCGGCCAGATGGACAATATTCATTTATTCAACTTCCATTGAATGAAACCTATGTATTGTCTGCACATAAAGAGGATGAGCCTCTGAATGGTGTTACTACGCAAGATATCGTGTTAATTCAAAAGCATATATTAGGATTGCAGTCTTTGAATTCACCTTATAAGATGATCGCTGCAGATGTGAATAATTCACAATCAATTACGGCAAAAGATGTTTCTGATTTAAGAAGATTAATTCTTGGGATTACAAATAATTTCGTCGATAATAAATCTTGGAAATTTGTTTGTTCTGATCAAATATTTTCAGACATAAACCATCCTTGGCCATTTAATGAAAATAGCGCTATAAATAATTTAGCAAATGATAAGTTAGATAACAACTTTGTTGCTATTAAAATGGGTGATGTTAGTGGAAATGCAAAAACAAATAATCTCAATAACATTAGTTCAAGAAATAATGCACAAATTAGTTTGACGATTCCAAATCAATTGTTTCAACAAAATGAAATTGTAAGAATTCCGGTGAGCTTAAATTGTGAATTTAGTATTTATGGAATGCAGACACAATTTAGTTTTGATCCGCAAATTTTTAGCTTTGTAGAGTTTGAATCTGGAATGATGAATATTCAGGATGCAAATTATTCTATGGATGGTATTTCATCCGGAAAGATTAAAATGAGCTGGGATAATTCAAATGGTGTTTCTTGTGACAAACCATTGTTTACGATTGTTTTGAAGTCGAATAAAAATGGAGAATTGAATAAATCATTTGTGCTTTCGAATGAAAACTTTAAATCTGAGATTTACAATAATTTATCAGAAGCATTTGACTTGTCGCTTACGTATTATTCTGCAAACAATGAAGCAATGAGTGGATTTTATTTGTTCCAAAATCAACCAAATCCATTTAGTAATACCACTTCTATTTCTTTTCAACTTCCACGAGATGGTATGGTGAGTTTAAAAGTTTCTGATGTAAATGGAAAAGAATTAATTCAAATTAAGAGATTGTTTAAAATGGGATTTAATTCTATTGAAATTGATAAAAAAGATATTAATCGAAGTGGTGTACTTTATTATCATCTGGAAATGGATGATCATAGAGCTATCCGCAAGATGCTCATACTAGAATAAGTATCCAGTTAAGGATTAGATTCCTATTATACCCCCAAGTTAAATTATTTAATAATCAAAGCTCATTCAACCTCAAAAGAACCGTTTGAGGATCTCAGAAATTGTCATAAATCATATTTAATGAAAAATATTTTTACAATTAATAAATTATCCAAAATGAACACGAAAATTCGTTTCAATAATCATCTGGCAGTTAAGAAGATTGGGATGATGGGACAATTGTTGATGATGTTAGGATTGTTTCTAATCTTTTCTGGTCAATCATTGTACTCACAATGTCTTTCTGTACAGAAAAATCTGCTAGCTGTTGCTCCTGCAAGTAGTGGAGTTCCTGGAAATATAGATGCCACATATCAACTTGTAATTATTAATACAGGTTGTGCAATTTCGAATGGTATTGTAATTCAGGACATTCTTAATGCTCCAGGAAATTTAGGATCTGCATTCATAAGAATTGTTGGATTTCCTTCAGTAGCTTATATTTCTGTAGCAAGTAGTTCTGGGAATGTGAATCCTGGTTTCGATGGATTAGGTTCTAATCCTAACTTAACAGATGGTACTGGTTTTTTAATTTTAGGAGATTCACTTATTCTTCAGTTTACTGCAGAAGTAGATGTTGATGCAGTTGGAGCTCCTGTTATTTTAAACAATCAGGCATCGACAAGTTATTCAATTCCAGTTGGACATTTACCTACAATGTCAACTAGTGCAACAATACCTAATTGTTGGACGAATTGTCAATTGGCATGTAATAATCAGATTCAGGTTTCTGTTAACAGCATTTGTGAAGCAGACATTTTAGCGGAGATGGTTTTGGAAGGCGAGAATAGTGTTTGTTCTAATTTGGGTTTTTACGAAGTAACTTTATTTTATAATAATATTAAGATTCAGCTTCCTTTGAATGAAACTTATTTAAATAAGAAGTTGAAAGTTAATGTACGTAATATTGTTTGCAATAATAATTGCTGGGGTACATTAATATTAGAAGATAAATCACCTCCTGTAATGAATTGCAGAGTTCGGGATACCATTAGTTGTGCCGCAAATTTATCTCCGGATGTTCTTGGTTATCCTGTTCCAACAAACCTTATTAATAAAAATGTTTATCCATTTATAGTAACAGGCCTTGATGCATGTGGAATAGTTTATCTTACCTATGTAGATAGTTTAGTTAAGTATGATTGTACAAATGATTCTTTAAGTGCAACAATATTTAGAAAATGGTGTGCAAGAGATCCAGGTGGATATACTGCATGTTGTTATGATACCATAGATTTACGTCGAGGAACATTGGCTGACATAACATTGCCACCACATTATGATGGACAAGTTGGGAATCAACCGTATTTGAAATGCGATGGAAATTGGACAAAACTTCCAAATGGTTTTCCAGATACAACCGTAACTGGTACAGGCAAACCATTAGGTATTTATTGTGGAAACATTCAATATGATTTTTCAGATGACACGATTCGTGTTTGTAAAGGCACTTTTAAATTATTGCGTAGATGGATCATATTAGATTGGTGCAATCCAGGTTTTCGTATTGATTACATCCAACAAATAAAAGTAGTAGATGATGAGTTGCCAAAAGTAACCTGCCCGGCCAATTTTACAGTAAGTACAAATCCTTGGAATTGCACAGGTTCATTAGTATTGCCAGTTCCGCAGGATTTAACGCCACAAACAATTGTTGATGATAGGACACCATACGTTATAGAGAAATGCTCTGATTGGACTTATGCCGTGACACATTTACCAGCACTAGATCCAAAAGATTGTACCCCAATTCCAGGACTCGGTGATTCAAGAAATATTACAAAACAAGCAGATGGAAAATACCGGGTTGACAACATGCCATTGGGATGTAATTGGATTTATTATACAATTACAGATGGATGTGGAAATTCTAGTGTTTGTCAATTTGATATTGAAGTAAAAGATCTGACACCTCCTGTAGCGGTGTGTCAACAAAAAACAGTAATTTCATTAGGATCTAATGGAAAAGCGCTAGCACCAGCAAGTGTTTTCGATGATCGTAGTCATGATAATTGTGGAAAAGTTCATTTTGAAGTAAGAAGGATGAACCCGGGTCCATGTGGTACTACTTCTTTTGGTCCCGATCAAGAATTCTGTTGCGCGGATGTATCTGCAACAGTTCCTGTAATAGTTGTGCTAAAAGTTATAGATGAAGCGGGAAATACAAGTGAATGTATGATAGATGCTTTTATACAAGATAAATTACCGCCAAAAATTACTTGTCCTAAAAATATGACAGTGAATTGTGGTACCGACTTAACTAACTTAAATGTATTTGGAGTAGCAACTGCAACTGATAATTGTCAGGTGCGTATGGAGACTAGAGTTTATAATAATTTAAATACTTGTAATATCGGAACCCTGGTTAGAGAATTCATAGCCATTGATAATGGCAGTTTAAGAGATTCTTGTAGACAAACCATTACAGTAATTGACAATACACCATTTAGTCTTGGCGATATTATTTGGCCAGGTGATCTGGTGTTAAATGGTTGTGGCGATAACCCAAATCCAGAAATTACGGGAAAGCCAATTTTTATAAATAGAGATATCTGTAATCAACCACTCTCGACATATGAAGATTTGACGTTTAATTATGTTGAAGGAGTTTGTTTTAAAATATTAAGAAAATGGACAGTAATTGATTGGTGTACTTATAATCAAAACGTTATTCCAAATAAAGGTGTTTGGTATCATACTCAAGTTATAAAAGTAAATAATACGGAAGCTCCGTTTTTTACAAGTTCTTGTGTAAATCAACAATACTGTATTACAAGTGGCTGTGAAGTAAAAGTGACTCTTGAAGCAACCGCATCTGATTTATGCACAGCACAAGGAGAACTTCGTTGGACATACCAATTAGATTTGGATAATGATGGTGTTGGAATTATTACTGGAAATAGAAATAGATTTTCGTTTGTATTCAATGTAGGAATGCATAGAATTACATGGATTGTCGAAGATCAATGTGGCAATAAATCAAATTGTTCTTACTTTATAAATGTTAGTGACTGTAAATTTCCAACGCCTTATTGCCTCGATGGAATTGTTACCGTATTAATGCAAAATTCTGGTTCTGTTACAGTTTGGGCTAAAGATTTTAACTTGAATAGTGAAGACAATTGTACACAAAAAAAGGATTTGAAATATTCTTTCACAGCTAATATTAAAGATTCATTCCAAACATTTACTTGTGCAGATATTCCAGATGGCAGAAGTGATACGGTAGAAGTATCTATATATGTAACAGACATTGCAGGTAATCAAGATTTTTGCAAAACGAAACTTATCCTTCAAGACAATCAAAATGTTTGTCCAGATGTTCCAACATTTGGAAATTTAGGAGGTTCGATTCGTGGGTATAATCAAAATCCTTCCCCGGATGTTGCTGTGATTGTTAAATCGTTAGGCAATCAGTTGATTACTAAAAGTACAAGTACTTCAGGGTCCTATATGTTTGATGACTTAGATATGTATAAAAGTTATACAATCTCCGCTGAATATGATAAAGATCCATTAAATGGTATATCGACTAAAGATATTGTAAAGATTCAGAGGCATATATTAGGTTTAGAATCATTTGATGTTCCTTATAAGCTGATAGCAGCAGATGTAAATGCATCAGGCTCTATTACAGCAAGAGATGTTTCGGAATTAAGAAAATTAATACTTGGCGTTCAAAATGTATTTGAGAGTAACACTTCATGGAATTTTGTTGATTCAAATTATCCATTGTCATTCGATAATTACGCTAGTTATAAAAACAAAGTAGAAGTACCTGATTTTGCGAATAGCTTATTGAATGTTGATTTTATTTCAATCAAAACAGGAGATGTTACTGGAGAAGCCAATACGGGTTTCGGTGGAAATGCACAATCACGTAGCAATAAAATGATGTTACTTGAATTAGATCAACTAGATGCAGCAAAATCAGATTTTATCAAAATACCGGTAAGAAATGCTGGTGATTTAGTAGTTGCTTCAGGACTCCAGATGGAATTCAAAATAGATCAGAATGATTTAGAATTTGCAGGTATAGAATCTGGCGTGTTAAATATAAATTCAACAGATTACAATTATCTTAAGGAAGGATCTATTCGCCTAAGTTGGAATAATGATACAGAATTAAATATTTTGAATTCTGATGTGCTATTCTATTTATTATTCAATGTTAAAAACAATATAGTATTGGGATATAATGAATTGAAGCTTAATGTGAGTGGATTAAATGCAGAAGTTTATGCACCATCTGAAGATTTAGGAATATCGTTAGTTTATAGAACAAATAATACCAAATCAGATAATGGTTTTGAGCTATTCCAAAACGTTCCAAATCCATTTATTAATGAAACGACTATTTTCTTTAATGTTCCAAAAGAGTCATTTGTAAAAATTGGTTTGTATGATTTGTCTGGTCGAATAGTAAAGTCATACGATCTAAATGCGAAGAAAGGATTGAATTCAGTAAAAGTTAAATTAGAAGATACTAAAATGAATGGTGTGCTTTATTATAGACTGGAGGCTGAGGAATATAGTTCAACTAGAAAAATGATTATTTTAAAATAAACGGTTCTTGGGTAATTAAGGCTGATTCCGGGAATAGTAAATTATTCCCGGATGAAAGCCCCACGAACATATAATTAATTCAAATTCCAATTAAACGATATAGAAAATTTTTTATCATGACTAAGAAGTTACATTTAAAAAATTATATTATGAAGGAGATCTATCAAAACTTGAGGGAGTTTTTTCTTCTTACCACGCTTAAGTCAAAATTAGCATTTGTATCTTTTGTGATGCTATTTTTACTTGATGTAAACACGACATATGCGCAGTATATTAGTGGAGACACAAGCGTTTGTCCAAATACAGTGGTCACTTATAATTTTAGTGCCGGTCCTTGGACTATCACAGTGCTCGGTGGGGGTAGTTTATCACCTGTACCTGGCGGACCTGTCAATTCATTTACAATTGCATGGGGTAATGTACCTGGTTCATTTCTAATTAGACTAGTAAATGGTGGGACTACAATATTTCAAAATGTATATGTAGAAGGAGATATTGCAATGGCATGTGATGATTTAGTAAATGTTTCATTAAATGGAAACTGTCAAGCATTAATCACTCCAGGTGTACTTCTGGAAGGGAATGTATATCCTGATGACTCCTATGTTGTAACAGTTTACAATCCAAATAATGTCCCAATACCTAGCAATACTGTTGATTATTCTCATCTTGGGAAAACACTTACAGTAAATGTTAGAAATATATGTTCTGGTATTTCATGTTGGGGTAGAATATTCATAGAAGATAAATTTATTCCCTTGTTAGAATGTAATTCATTGCCTGTTGTTATTAGTTGTGATGAAGATTATTCTGCAGACAGTATAGGATTTCCGCTACCGATGGGAGCAACTTGGACTAAGCATCCTACATTAAGTCAATGCTACATTGTTAAGAATTTTGATCTGTGTTGTGATGTAGAATTGTGTTATACTGATATCTATGTTAAAAATGGTTGCAATTCTACTTATTATGCTCAAGTGGAAAGATCTTGGGTAGCTAAAGATTGCAAAGGAAACAAAACAAGTTGTAAAGATTCTATATACCTTTTACAAGGAAGTTTATTAAATTTAGTTTGTCCATTAAACTATGATGGATTTCAAAGACCAGCTCTAAAATGTGATTCTATAAAACCTCCAATTGGTCCATATCCTGCAGGATGGAATGCACTCACAAATGGAAATCCTTCGCCTTATGATTTTGTTGAAAATGGTCAGTTAAAATGGCGTGGCACAGGTGTTCCTCAAGGAATTCATTGCGATCATATTGCAGTGACCTACAGAGATATTAAGATTCCTGTTTGTGGAAGTTCCTTTAAATTATTGCGTACTTGGAGAATATTTGATTGGTGTACAGGTGAGTTACAAGAATGTGTACAGTTTATTAAAGTTACAGATGATCGGGCTCCTGAAGTTGCTTGTAGTAATAACTATATTGAATTCCCAACAGATTATTACAAATGTACAGGTACTGCTATAATACCACCACCTCAACTAATTTTGGATTGTTCCAATACTACATTTACTGTAGAATACAAATTGGCAAGTCCTAACGGGCAGCCAGAAGCTGGGGACTATCGTACAGATAACGTTACTTATGTAAATGGAAATGCAGTAATTACAGGATTACCTAAGGATACTACTTGGGTTCAATTTATAGTTACGGATGATTGTGGTAATTCTACCAAGTGTAGAATTGAAGTTTTGATAGTGGATAGATTAGATCCAGTTGCAATTTGTGATCAACATACTGTAATAAGTATAAACGAACAAGGAATTGGACAATTATATGCTACCTCTGTAAATCAAGGAAGTTATGATAATTGTGAAGTGGATTCTATGGCTATCAGAAGAATGAATGATTGGTGTGGTGTTTCTGGAAATTTAGACTTTGGTCCGAAAGTGACATTTTGTTGTGAAGACTTGACAAGAAATCCGCATATGGTTGTATTCCGGGTATGGGATGAGAAAGGTAATTTTAATGATTGTATGGTTTCTGTTACGGTTCAAGAAAAGATTCCTCCAACTATTAATTGCCCACCTAATATTACGGTGGATTGCGGTACAGATCTTGGCAACTTAACATTATTGGGAAGAGCAACTGCAACAAATATTTGTTCAAATACAGTAGTTACCTATAGAGATGACACCATTACATGGAAATGTGGTTCTGGTTCTATAAGAAGACTATGGATTGCAACAGCTGCAGGTGGACAATTTACGGCATGTCCACAATCGATCACAGTCATTGATAAAAATCCGATTACTATTGATTCAATAATTTGGCCAGCTGATATTACAATCAATGGCTGTAAGGCAACAGATGCACATCCTGATTTTGCAGGAAAACCATCTTATCCAACAAGACCTTGTAGTAATTTGATTGCTGGTTCAACAGATGAAAGATTTTATAATGTTGGTGGATTCTGTATAAAAATTATAAGACATTGGCGGGTTATTGACTGGTGTCTGTATGATGTTAATGATCCAAATTCTGCAGGTATTTTTAAAAGAGATCAGATTATTTACTTAAGAAATACAGTAGCACCTATAATTGACAATGTTACGTGTGCCTTCAAAGAAACTTGTGCAAATGATCTTACCTGCGATGCAAATGTGAATTTGTTGGGAGTCGCTACGGATGATTGTACTGATGATACAAAATTGATTTGGTCATACCGAGTGGATTTAAATAATGATGGAAGTTTTGGTTCAATAAATCAAGGTAATAATGCAAGTGGATTATATTCAGGTGGTTACCATACCATTGAATGGACAGTTAGAGATTCTTGTGGCAATGCCGCTACTTGTAATCAATTAATCAGAATTAAAGATTGCAAACAACCAACTCCTTTTTGTAAAACAGGTTTGATTGCAGTGGTGATGCCTACAGGTGCTTTTATTGATGTGCCTGCGAGATTTTTTGATGAAAAGAGTGCCGATAATTGTACTCCACAGAACAAATTAAGATTCTCCTTTACTACAAATCCTAATGATAGTATAAAAAGATTTACCTGTGCAGATATTTTTAATGGTATTAGAGATACTATTGAGATAACATTATACATTACAGACTTAGATGGAAATCAAACATTTTGTAAAACTTCGTTACTATTACAAGATAACAATGGCAATATTTGTCCAAACAAGTTTACAAATGGCGGTATCATAGCGGGTTTAATTAATACAACAACAAATTCTGTACTTCAGAATGCACATTTAGAATTATTAAAATCAGATATTATGTTTGGCTCTATTAATTCCGATAAAATTGGAGAATATATCTTTGTCGATTTACCTGAAGGAGAGGACTATAAATTGCGACCTATTAAAAATGATGATATAAGTAATGGAGTTTCTACTGCAGATATCGTTTTAATGCAAAAGCATATCTTAGGATTGCAAAGATTTAATTCTGTATACCAATATATTGCAGCAGATGTAAACAACTCTCATTCAATTACAGCAGCTGATATTTCAGAATTAAGAAAACTGATTTTAGGAATAACAAATACTTTTAGTAATGGCACAGAATCATGGTCATTTATTAAAAAGTCAACAGTTTTTGATAATCCTGAAAATCCTTGGGAGAATTCGCCATGGGAAACTTTATATGAAGTAAAAGCATTACAAGGTCCGAATGTTGCTTTTGATTATATGGGTGTTAAAATGGGTGATATAAATTATAGTGCAAAAACTACAGATCTTAACAGTGGTGTAGAAAAACGGAGTAAGGAATCTTTGATATTTGAATTTGAAAATCATAAACTTGTAAAAACTGGTGAAATATCAATTCCAGTTTATGGAACTTGGAATAGCGAGTTAAATGGATTTCAAATGACACTTGAATATAATATGGAATCCTCTCAGTTTATTCAAATTAAATCGGGTTCAGTTACGATTACGGATGCGAATTATGCAATGAATCAATTGGATAAAGGATTCATCCCAGTAAGTTGGAATAGTAATCGCGGTATAACGAAAACGGACATGCCATTATTCTATATTGTATTAAATGTTACCAAACCATCCATTGTGAGTGACTTAGTTGGATTAAGCTATATTGGTTTAAATCCAGAAGCTTATAATGAAAAGATGGATGTAATGGATATTGAGTTTAGAATTAAAGGCACAGATTTAAACTTTTCACAATATGAATTGTATCAAAATCAACCGAATCCATTTAGTGAGTCGTCAGTAATTAGTTTTCATATTCCATTTGATCAGCAAGTTTCGATCTCTGTGTATGATATAAAAGGGCGTATGATACTGAATAAAGAATTAAGAGTACAAAAAGGTAAAAATCAATTTACGATCTCCAAATCCGAGATTGGTGAGGCAGGTATTTATTATTACCAGTTGAAAGCCAATAATTTTAATGGAGTGAAAAAATTGATACTTAGCAAATAAGGATTTTTTATATCGGTTTAATAAAGTAGAGTGTCCTTATTATGAGGACACTTTTTTTATTTTTGCATAATTATGAAAGCAATACAATTTAGAAGTAAGGATGAAATGTTATTAATTCAGGATGCCCAAATGCCTGAATTAAAGGAAGGTTATGATATTGTAGAAGTTTCACATGCTTCGATTAATCATAGAGATCTTTGGATATCTAAAGGAAAATACGCAAAAATTAAATTTCCTATAATCCCTGGCTCCGATTTTTGCGGATACTTAAATGGAACTAGAATCCTTGTGAATCCTGGATTTTTTTGGGGCAATAATAATGCTGTGCAATCCGATGATTTTCAGATTTTGGGACTGCCCCAGAATGGTTGTTTTGCAACGTTTGTATCGGTTCCTGAAGAATATATTTACAAAGTTCCTGAGCATTTATCGGATGCAGAAGCTTCTGCATTGCCTTTAGCTGGAATTACAGCTTATCGGGCTTTGTTTTCAAAATGTAAACCTGTAGCAGGTGAAACTATTTTAATTCATGGGATCGGTGGTGGGGTAGCACTTCATGTTTTGCAGTTTGCAGTTGTGTTTGGATTAAAAGTATTTGTAACCTCTTCTGATGATCACAAAATTGAAAAGGCAATACAATTAGGAGCAATTCATGGTGTAAATTATTTACATTCTGATTGGGATGTTGAACTGTTGAAGGAGTCTGGCGGCTTTGATATTATTATAGATAGTGCTGCAGGTATATCATTTCAGAAGTTACTTAATCTTTGTAATGGTGGTGCCAGAATTTGTATTTATGGCGGCACACAAGGTATCATTGATGGATTAAGCCCGCAAAAGATATTTTGGAAGCAATTATCAATCTTTGGGAGCACGATGGGTACACAAAATGAATTTAAAGAAATGTTGGAATTTGTAGAAGCTAATAAATTAGTTTCTATTATAGATAGTATATCTGCCTTTACTGAATTTGAAACAGTATTTAAAAAAATGGAATCTGGAAATCAATTTGGGAAATTAGTACTTAAGATTAAGGAATGATTAAAATAGGATTGTTATCTGATACACATTCTTATTTGGACCCGAAAGTTTTCAATTACTTTGAAAGTTGTGACGAAATTTGGCATGCTGGTGATATTGGATCTATACAAATTGTTGATCAGCTGAAGGAATTTAAAAAAACACAGATCGTTTTTGGAAACATTGATGATCATAAAATCAGAACGATAACAAAAGAACATGAGCTGTTTCAAGCTGAAGATTTTAAAGTATTATTGATACATATTGCAGGAAAATTTGGAAGCTATAATCCAAAGGTGAGAGAACTTATTAAAATTGAAAAACCAGGCATTATTGTTTGTGGTCACTCTCATATTTTAAAAGTGGCTTTTGATCAATTACATCAAGTATTATATATTAATCCTGGAGCATGCGGAAAATCAGGTTTTCAAAAAGTTAGAACTTTAATGCGCTTTACAATTGATAAAGCAGAAATAAAAGATATGGAAGTAATTGAATTAAATAATCAATAAGAAGTCTATTGTATACGTTTTAGCACAAATAAATTATAAATCGTAATAATAAAAGATAACATTTTATTTATTATGCTAAAGCTTGTTCAATGTCATCAATAATATCTTCTATATTTTCAATTCCTACTGAAAATCGTATTAAGTTGTCTGTTATTCCATATTTCAGTCTGGTCTCTTTAGGAATTTTTAAATGAGACATTGAAGCAGGATGTAAAACCATCGTATCTGTTTCACCTAAAGATGGAGCCAAAGCACAATGATTTAATCGATTTGCAAAATTTATTGCATCCTGATATTCAGAACCAACTTCAAAACTTAACATCGCTCCAAATTTTTCCATTTGTTGTTTAGCTAGTTGATGATTGGTATCATTTGGTAAGCCTGGATAATGAACTTTATTAATTTTTGGGTGTTTTGAAAGATAATGTGCTAGTTGCAAAGCATTTTCAGATTGTTTTTCCATTCGTAATACAAGCGTTTTTAATCCGATATTTACAAGCCAGGCATCAAATGTGTTTGAATTACTTCCAACCAACTTCTGGGTTTCCCATATTGCCTTAAATAAGTTTTCATTACTTGTTACAATGGCGCCACCTGTTGAGACCCCATGGCCGTGTAAAAACTTAGTAGTTGAATGTATTACAACATCTGCACCTAATAGAATAGGTTGTTGAATTACGGGGGTAGCAAATGTGTTATCAACAATAACCAAACCTTTATATTTGTGAACGATTTGACATACCTTTAGGATGTCAATACATTGTAGGGTAGGATTCGTAGGTGTTTCAATAAAAATGACAGGCTGTACCTTTAGATTAGAAATTGATTGTTCTAAATTATCTAAAGCTCCAAAGTCAATAATTTCTATATTAATATTTTGAGGTCCAAAAACTTTGTTGAAAAGTTCTGTAGTCCCACCATATAGGTTTCCTTGAGTTAATATCGAATCTCCAGGTTTCAAAATTGTTTGAATTGTTAAATGAATAGCTGCCATGCCACTACTAGTCAAAAGACCAAATGCTGCCAAATCTGAACCAAAAACTTCTAAATTAGCAATTTTTTGTGCAACCGCTTCAATGGTTGGATTTCCATATCGGGTATATACATGAGAACCTGGCTGATTTTTAAAAATTTCAATGCCATCTTCAATGCTTTCAAATTTAAATGCAGAGCTGGCAAAAAGCGGTATTTTGTGTGGTTGTGTAGTAATTCTTATTTTTGCTTCTGCTGCACACAGAGATTCTAAATGTTTAAATGGTTTGGAATTCATTAATTTTATTTAAATACAAATTTCAATATTATATTCAAGATTATGGAAGATCCAATAGAAAATTTTGACACAAATGAAGAAGAAAGTTATGAAGAAATGCAAATTGTCGTTGATAAAGGTCAATCGGCAATCCGTTTGGATCATTTTTTAGTAAGCAAATTCTCAAAAATATCCAGAAATAGAATACAGAATTCAATTGACGCAGGACTCATAACATTAAATGGAAAGACAGTAAAACGAAGTCATAAATTAAGTGGACTAGAACAAATAAATGTTAGAATTCCAAAACTCATTGACCACTCTGGAATAATTCCTGAAAATATTCCACTTGATATCATTTTCGAAGATGAGTCTTTGATGGTGATTAACAAACAACCCGGGATGATTGTCCATCCTGCTGCAGGAGTTTATACGGGTACACTAGTAAATGCATTGGCATATCATTTTCGGGCGGCTGATGCCAGATCAAATATTACAGAGAAAGAACGTTTTGGATTAGTCCACAGGATTGATAAGGAAACTTCAGGTTTACTGGTAATTTCTAAATCAGATTTTGTGCATGCACATTTGTCAAAACAATTTTTTGATCATTCAATTCAGCGAGAATATTATGCCTTAGTCTGGGGAGAGCCAAGTCCAATATCTGGTACAATAACAGCAAACATCGGTAGAGATCCAAAGCATCGACAACGGCAATTCGTTTTTGCAGATGGTTTAGAAGGCAAGAATGCAACGACTCATTATGAGTTGATAGAAAGCTACTATTATACAAGCCTTGTCAGATGTGTTTTAGAGACGGGAAGAACACATCAAATCAGGGTGCATATGAAGTATATTGGAAATCCATTGTTTAATGATGAAAAATATGGGGGTGATAAAATTGTAAAAGGTACCATTTTTAATAAGTATAAACAATTTGTTTTGAATTGTTATAAACTGTTGCCGAGATTTGCACTGCATGCTCGGAGTTTAGGTTTTATACATCCCGTTACAAATAAAGCGCTTTATTTCGAAATTGATATGCCAGCTGATTTTAAGCAATTATTAGATAAATGGAGACACTATACTAGTTTTAGAAAGGATTTATTGAATGATGAAGAACAATGAAATGAATTTTGACCAATTTTTAAATATTTGCGGCGGATTAAAACAAATTCTAACCGAACAAAATGTTGATTTTGAAAATGTTAAAATTCAAGCAGAATATCACAACCCTTATTTTACAAAATTAGAGGTCAATAGAATGATTGACTTAATTGTAAAAAATTATTTAGATCAAGATAAATTGAAAATATGGATTTCAAACTATCAAATTAGGAAAATCAGGTCATCTAAAAAGCTTGGTATCATAGCAGCAGGAAATATTCCGCTGGTTTCATTTCATGATGTACTTTGCTGTTTGTGTTTTGGGTGTGAAATATACATTAAAATGTCAACTAAGGATAGTATTTTATCAAAGTATATTTACGAACAAATTAATATTCTTAGTGGAAGTGAGCATCCAAAGATATCATTTGTTGAAAGGCTAAATGATGTAGATGCATTGATTGCAACAGGTGGGTCTCTTGCCACAAATCATTTTAGAACATATCTGGAAAAATTTCCATGCATTATTCGATCTCATCGAAATAGTATTGCGGTTCTCAGTGGTAAAGAATCAGTGGAAGATTTAGTAAAACTTGGATTAGATATCTATTCTTATTTTGGATTGGGATGTAGAAATGTAGGCCATTTATATTTGCCATTCGATTATCCAATTGAAAATTTAATCAACATTCTGGATACGCATTATAGATATGTGAAACAGAATACAAAATATAGGAATAACTATGACTATCAATTTGCACTTCTTTGTTTAAATAATAAACATTTTCTGCAAGGTGAAAGTTTATTATGGGTTGAAGATAAAAGTTTGAATCCTCCAATTGCTACTATTAATTTTAGCTATTATTCAAATTTAGATATGCTTGATTCTAATATTAATTCTGATTTGAATAAAATACAATGTGTGGCCTCTAATTCACTTTTGACTTCCGTTGCTACTATTAAATTGGGACACTGTCATCATCCGGAATTAATGGAGTATCAGGATGGTATCGACACGCTTTTATTTTTGAATAATATTCAGGAGTGATAAGATTAAGTAAAAAAGAAAAGGCCATTGAAATTGCAAAGATTCTGGATCATTTGTTTCCTGAACCTTCAATTCCATTATTCCATCAGAATTCATTTACATTATTAATCGCGGTTTTATTATCAGCACAATGCACCGATGAGAGAGTTAATAAAGTAACTCCAGCATTATTTGCTTTAGCAGACAATCCAAACGCGATGGTGCAAATTCCCATTGAACAAATACAAGAAATTATAAAAATTTGTGGTTTGTCTGGTACTAAATCTAAGGCAATAAACAGACTGTCTGAGATTTTGATTCAAAAATTTAATGGAGAAATTCCTGACAACATAATAGATTTAGAATCCTTACCAGGTGTTGGCCATAAAACAGCTTCTGTAATTATGGCTCAAATTTTTGGAGTCCCTTCTTTTCCAGTAGATACACATATCCATAGACTTGCGCATCGGTGGGGTTTGAGTTCAGGAAAGAATGTGGTTCAAACGGAATTGGATTTGATGAAAGTATTTGATAAGTCAATTTGGAATAAAGTGCATTTGCAGATTATTTATTATGGTAGAAAATACTGCCAAGCACGAGGGCACCATATAGAAACTTGTCCAATCTGTTTAAAATTTGGAAAGAAACTAAGTTAAAAAGGGTAGTCTAGGGCAAGATGGAGGGTATAATTTTCAAATAAGTGTTTCAAACTGACAGGATATTTGTTTGAATAGATCCAATGTTTTCCTTCGGTTTCATATGGATTTCTAAGTTTAAAACCTGCATCAATTCTAAATAAGAAATAACTTAAATCAAGTCTGACACCTAATCCAGTTCCGATTGCAATTTCATTTAGTAGATTTTTGCTGATGATACCTTTTTTATCTTCATTGAATGCATCGGGTAAAAGCCAAATATTTCCAGCATCTATAAAAAATGCACCCTTAATTCGCCAAATTACATCAAAGCGGAATTCTATACTACTTTCTAGTTTTATATCGCCAGCTGCGAAATATGTTTGGCGATTATTTATGTTAGCCGTGTTTAAATTGTAACTTCCAGGCCCTATTTCACGAATATTCCAGGCTCGTAAACTCTGAGGGCCACCTACATAAAATTGTTTTATATAAGGTACTGAATTACTGAAACCAAAAGGGCTTACATATCCAATGGAGAATCTAGTAGCGAGTCTGCTCTTTTCGGATATAGAATAATAGAATCTATAATCAATTTCGCCTCTAATGAACTTTGAAAATTCAAATTCACCGAACGAAAATGTATCATTTTTAGAGCTTGTAAATTTATATAAATTGTTTAATGCTTGCACTTCAAGTCCGGAGATATTAAAATTTGTTATCAAAGCATGTTGTGATTTTCTATTTAACTTACTTTGATAGTAAAATGTAAAATTATCAAGAAAGAAGGATGTTAAAATTCTACGACCTTTAAAACTATTTTCCAGAAAAGGATTGTTTTTTAAAATGGAATTAAAGGTATCTGTTGTTGTAGGCAGGTAAAGAAAAAATCCTAAGGTATGGAGCGAAACCCGTTTTCTCCTGTTAATTTGCCATTCATATTCAATGTTTGTATTAAAACTTGTATATTTATAGAGTTCGACCAAATTTTCATAATCTGCTCCAATTTTTAAATTCGTTCGAGAGTCAGGCCTGTCCTTTAATTTAGTAAATGGTCTAAATAAAAACCGTGCAATGCGCCAACTAGCTGTTATATCATAAAAGCTTGGGAGTGATAGTTCATTGCTATAGTGAAAGTTTAAAGAATTAAATTTATTTAAATTAAAAAGATTTAATTCCGTTCCTACCTCAAATTTGGTTGTAAAACTTTCCGCACCTTTAAATAGATTTCGGTTTTTTAAAAGGACAAAACCAGATACCCCAAATAATGTTTTACTGGTCGTTTTGATGGAAGTATAATTCAAATCAGCTCCAAAGTCAAAAACCCATTTTTTATGGGAGGTAAGTAAAATATTATAATTTATTTTAGTTGGATCTAAAGAATCAATTTTGGGCTCGATGGTAACAAATCTGTAAATTCCTAATCTTGAAAGTTTATCATATGTTTCGTCAATGTAGGATTTATTTGAGATAGTGTTTGGACGAAAGCCAATTTTAGAAGATATAACACTTAATTTAACAAACTTATTTTCTGGATCGATGAGATAATCAATAGAATCTTGAACCGTATGAATCAGTTTTGTTGAATCGCTTGGTTTGTAATTCGGATTTACATTTATCTTATTTACTGTAAATTGTGTATGTCTTGATTTGAATTCAGGATTAATTATATTTAATTTAATATTTGCTTTCAAATGTATCGTGTCTACGTCCAGCGTTTGTATATATATTGGATTGAATTCTACAAATCCGTTATTAAATAGCAGCTCACTGATTCTAGCTTTTTCACTTTGAAATAAGCTATTATCCAATGGATTTCCGGGTTTAAGAAATGATGCTTCTTGATTTTCTTCTAAAAGTTTTTGAATACTAGAATCTTCAGCTAAGAATTGAATATCATTTATTATATATCGCTCCCCTGGATTAACATAATAAGTTACACTTGCTTTTTGATTTTTCGACTTGATTTCGTATCTGCAATTTGCAGCAAAATAACCCATATTGAAAAGATAATTATAGATGTTATTCCTGGTTGCTGTGCAAAGCGAAGTATCTAATATAGATGGTTTTTCGCTTTGTTTTGCCAATGTTTTAGTAATCCAGTTATCTTTTTGTTTTTTAATAACATACTTGTAATAGAGATGTTCCCGAGGAACAAAAAGAAAATAATTTCGATTTGGTTTCTGTTTGTATAAAGTGGAAAGTTGCTCATTCAAGCTGACTTTAGTTTCTAATGATTTAAAATTTTCAATTTCAATTTTGTTTGATTTAAGCAGGAGCTCGTTAGGTTGTAATAATCTGGTCGTATTACAACTACATAAGAAAACGGATAATGCAAATAATATATTAAATTTGTGATGATTCATAAATTGTTACAACAAAGATGCTAAGTAAATCAGAAAAATTGTGGATTAATTCGCTAAAAGAGAAGAAAACAAGATATCTAAGGCAACAATTTATCGCTGAAGGTTCAAGGCTTATTCTTGATTTGATTAAAACAGCACCGGATAAACTGCAAATGATTTGTGCGACTAAAACATGGGCTTTGAATAATGAATCCGATTTGCAAAATCATAATCCTAAATTGAAAATCGTTGAATTAAGTGTGTTACATGCAGTTTCGTCATTAAAAAGCACAGATGAAGTGTTAGCCGTTTTTGATTTTCCAGAAATTGATGTAAACAGGACTCCACAAAGTAATGTCTTGTTATATTTAGATCGAATAAGGGATCCTGGTAATTTGGGAAGTATTATTAGGTCTGCAGATTGGTTTGGAATCCAGCAGATATATTGTTCTTTAGATACGGTAGATCCTTTTAATAATAAATGTGTGCAAGCTACCATGTCAAGTATTATGAGGGTCGCGGTAATACATTGTTCATGGGATCAAATGTTGATCGATTTTAAAAATATAAATAAATTCGCAACCGTTTTAAATGGGCAACCATATTACGAAATTGAAAAAACAGGCAGTCAATTGATTTGTATTGGAAATGAAGCCCAGGGTTTGTCTGATCCCATAATTAATTCTTGTAACAAAACAATATCCATTCCTTCTAACAAATCTCTAGGCGCGGAATCGCTTAATGCAGCTATTGCTAGCTCTATTTTAATGGCTTGGTTTGCAGATCCAAGAGCTCCAAATAACTAATTTACAAGAGCCATTATTTTTTGAAAAGTTGTGCTTTTTAGAGCGCTTTAAGTAACTCTTCTTCAAGGTTTTCACGTGGATTTACAGCGGCTATTTTGCCATCTTTACCTATTAAAAATGTTTTTGGTATAGATTGTACTCCATATCTTTTAGCTGGATCACTTTCCCATTTTTTTAAATCACTTACATGGGTATCCCAGCTTAATTTGTCTTTTTCGATAGCAGAAACCCAAGCTTCTTTAGCTCTGTCTGTAAAATCTTTAATTTGTGAGTCAGAACCTAATTGTGCTTTCGTGCGACTGTCCACGCCATCTAATGAAACACTATAAACAGTAAATCCCCTGGATTTATATTTTGAATAAACATCTACAACATGCGGATTTGCACGTCTGCATGGACCACACCAGCTAGCCCAAAAGTCTAATAACACTACTTTTCCTTTTAGGTCTGATAATTTGTAACTTTTCCCTTTTGGCGAAGGAAGCTCAATATCTGGTGCATCCATCCCAACCTTAATGGATTCATTTGCATCTTGCACACTGGCCATTTGTTCAGTTTGAACAATAAATGACTCATAGGTTTTAGTAAATTCTGAAGTTGGGTATTTTTCTTTTAATTTAACTACAATTTCTTTATGCACAGGCAGAAAATCTGCTCTAAATCCTAAAAATTGAACCGCAAGTAGGCCAGCAGCTAAAGGACTTTTTGCACCCGCTATCTTGGATTTTACTTTTTCTACATTTGGTTGTGAACCACTTAATTCAGCAATTGTGGCAAAGACCTCTTCCGATGCACTGGATCCTTTTACACTGACTTTTCCGGATCCTAATTCATTATAGTTTCCCGAAAACTCTACCTTTGATTCGGTGCCATCAAGCACAAATATTAAATTTTGTTGTCCCATGGTGATTCTATATAAACCAGGTTTATTTGCTTCTTTAAGTTGAAATTTAAAGCTTCCCCCTTTAAATTCTGTTTTATCGATTGCAACTGCAGAATTATCTAATCCAATTCTATCGAGTGAGATCGAAATGTCAGATGCATTTGTAAAATTTCCAATAATCTGATTTCCTTGATTACAAGAAAAAACAATTACAGAAAGTGTTAAAAATAATAATTGTTGTATACGGGTTTTCATAAATCTTAAAATATGTATTGTTAAAATTGTTTTGAAATGGAATCATAATTTAGTTCAAAATATTCTTTATTTGTACCAAAGTGTACATCATTTATCACAAAATTATCTTTTATTACGCTTCCAATTAAATAAAATAATTGCTTGTTTTGTTGCAAAATTAATTCAAATTCTTGTTTATCTTCTTGTTTAATAGAAACTAAAATTCTTCCTTGACTTTCTCCAAACAAGAAGATATCTTTTCTAAAACCCGCCGGAATTTGAATTTCAAATCCAAGTTTAGGACTAGCAAAACTGCTTTCTGCAAGGGAACAAAAGATTCCACCTTCGGAAACGTCATGTGCCGATTTAATAAGGTGTTTTCTTATTAATTTTTGAATTGTTTGTTGCACTAAGTATTCTTCATCCAAATTAAAATAAGGGGCCGGTGCATGTATAATTCCATGTATAAGCTGCAAATACTCTGAAATCGCTAGATTGTTATTTTGAACACCTAATAAATAGATTAAATCACCTTCTTCCTTAAAGTCTAAGGTGGTAAATAACGTTAGATCTTCCATTAATCCGAGCATGCCAATTGTAGGTGTAGGATAAATTGGTTCTGTTTTATCCTTATTGACTGTTTGATTATAGAAACTTACGTTTCCTCCCGTTACAGGAGTGTCAAACTTTAAACAAGCTTCACGCATACCTTTTAATGCTTGTTCAAATTGCCAATAAACCTCTGGATTATAAGGATTGCCAAAGTTTAGACAATTTGTAATAGCTACTGGAATTCCACCTGAGCAACTTATGTTTCTGGCACTTTCACTAACCGCAATCATACCTCCAATATATGGGTTCAAATAAACATAATTGGAATTGCAATCGGTTGTTAAGCAAAGCGCTTTTCCATTCTGCTTTACTCTAATAACAGCTGCATCAGCTTGCTTTACAGAATTCAGGGTCCCTGTTCGAACCATTTTATCATATTGTTCAAAAATCCAATTTTTACTGGCGATATTAGGAGAACAAATTAAGGTTTTACTGATACCAATCAGATCTTCAGGTTCTGGTATTTGCTTTGGGTCAAAAGCTTCAATTAGTTCAAAATATCCTGGCTTCTTTGATTCGCGTTCGTAAACCGGTGCTCCACCTCCTAAAACCAATGAAAAAGCCGGAACATCTGCGACTTTAATTCCTTGCATAAAATATTCTAATCTTCCGGTATCAGTGACTTCTCCAATTTGAACACATTCTAAATCCCACTTTTCAAATACTTTTAATAATTGTTGTTCTCCACCTTTTTTACAAATAACAAGCATCCTTTCCTGTGATTCAGATAGAAGAATTTCAAATGGTTGCATATTTTTTTGCCGCGTCGGAACTAAATCAAGATAAATTTTCATACCGGTTCCACTTTTAGCCGACATTTCTGATGTTGAGCAGGTAATCCCTGCCGCACCCATGTCTTGCATTCCTATAATTTGTCCTGTAGTTATGGCTTCCAGACTAGCTTCTAACAATAATTTTTCCTGAAATGGATCTCCTACTTGAACCGCAGGTAAGTCTTGTGCAGAATCTTCCGTTAAATCCGCGGAAGCAAATGTTGCACCATGGATTCCATCCTTTCCTGTTGAAGAGCCAACTATAAAAACTGGATTCCCTGGTCCATCTGCGCTGGCAGATACCGTTTTGCCATGCTCAACGATACCCACAGACATTGCATTTACTAAAATATTTTGGTTGTAACAATTATGAAAATAAACCTCTCCGCCAACCGTTGGCACGCCAAATGCATTGCCATAATTGCCAATTCCTTTTACCACTCCTTTCATTAGTTGCCTGGTATGAGAATTTTGGAGATTGCCAAAACGCAGTGAGTTTAATGCTGCAATGGGTCTTGCTCCCATAGTAAAAATATCTCTATGAATTCCTCCCACACCGGTTGCGGCACCTTGGTAAGGTTCAATGGCAGATGGATGATTGTGTGATTCAATTTTAAAAGCACAAGCCAAACCATCACCAATGTCCACTAAACCAGCATTTTCTTCTCCAGCCTCGACTAAAAGTCTAGATCCTTTGCGTGGTAATTTTTTTAATTGAAGAATTGAATTTTTATATGAACAATGTTCAGACCACATAACCGAATAGATACTCAGTTCTGTAAAATTGGGTTCCCTTCCTAATATGTCTATAATCAGTTGATATTCAGCTGCTGATAGTCCTAATTTGGCAGCCGTTTCGATGTTTGGAATGTCCATGAATTAATATTGGTTTCAATAATCGCAAAGATAATGAATCAATTATATATTAAAATATTCTAATAACATTCTCTTCTTGTTTTTTTACTTTGAATTGAACTGGGTTAGGTTCTTTACATTAAATTAAAAATCCCTATAATTTTTAATCATAGGGAAATTAATAAACGAATGTTATTTAATCAAAGCGCTTTAGTCAATTTGTATATCGTGCAAAAATTGTAATCATTATGCTTTCTTTTTTACACTGCATCCTATAGCTTTTGTAACCGCTGGATCAGGATTTGAGCCTTTTATTAATGCATCTATTGCATTTTCTACATATTTAATCTGTACAGCAGATTCATCTTTTGGATTGTCATCGATTGCACCAATATATTTTACAACATAGTTTTTATCTAAAATATAAACATGAGGCGTTTTGGTTGCACCAAATTTTGGGTATACTTTTTGACCTTCATCTAATAGATAAACAAAAGGGTATTTTTTCTTCTTTGAAATTTTTACCATTTCTGCATAACTATCTTCTGGAACTACTTCTGGGTCATTCGGATTAATTGCAATTACCGAATATCCTTTCTTTTCATATTTCTTATGCAAATCGATGATCCTTTTCTCGTACATTTTTGCATACGGACAATGATTACAAGTGAAAACAATAACAAAACCTTGAGCAGCCTTGTAATCCGCTAAGCTCACCATTTTCTCGTTGACATTCTTTAAGCTAAAGTCTTCAGCTGTTTGACCAATTTGATAACCTTGTCCATTTAGGAAACTTGCCAAGGAAAAAAAGATTCCTAGAGTAATTAAAATATTTTTCATAATTTAAATTGATTTATAAAATTTTCAATACTTGTTAAATTCTCAAATGGACTCTCTGCAAAAAGGCGATTTCCTTGATATATGAATAAGGAAGCTGGTATTGAACCTGTCCAATTTGGTTCAATTTGATCAATCCAAACATTTGGATTTCCACCATCAAATACAATAATGGTAGAATGAAGTTGCCTTTTCTTAATAAACGGGACTAATTTTTTTTGAATACTCTCCTTAGAATCAAGACTTACTAAATAAAGTACAAATTTACCTTCTTTACGTTTTGTATTTAATTCTTCAAAAAATGGCAATTCTTGAACACAAGGCTTGCACCATGTTGCCCAGAAATTAAATATTCTCAAAGTGTCATCTTGGGAATTTATTAAGGAAAGTAATTCTTTAGTATTGACCACAGGAATTGATTGCTGTGCATTTAGATGGCCATATATATTTTGGTTAAAGAAAAGTACTAATAGTAAAATTTTATGCGACATCTTTTTTTAAACGTAATTTGCTTTATTTTGGTTTGATCAATTTATGAAATTTTAGTTCAAAATCTATGTTTTAAGGCTTTTTTAACGAAATCTGAAGGAATCAGAATGATTAAAGCAAACTTTTAGGTTTTTTATGTAAAATAATGGCGATTTCCAGGATGCAACTTTCAATTTCGCTAATTTTAGCAATATTTCAATAATGTTGAATATCTACTTAATGTTTTAAATTTATTGCTAGCCACTATTTAGATTGATTTCTTAAGCGCAAATCATTAATTTTGTTCGTTTATAATAGTAAATACATCAAATGAGAGTAATTGCAATAGTCTGTATTTCATTTTTTAGCCTGTTTAATATAGCCTACAGCCAGATTTTAGAAAATAAAAATGTTTCTTTTTTAACTATTCAGGACAAACTGTTGGAAAATCCTTTATCAGGGGGTGTCGATAATGCTCAAATTGGAGAGTTTGATCTAAATCAAGATGGAATTAATGATATTGTCATTTTTGATCGGGCTGGTGATATTTTGATTCCTATGCTTTTTGAAGTTTCTACAAAAAAGTATAGATATGCTCCGCAATACAAACAAATATTTCCGAAAATAAAAGATTGGGTCGTTTTTAAAGATTATAATTACGATGGTTTAATGGATCTGTTTAGTTGTGCATTTAACACAGAAGGTATTGCTGGTATTGAAGTATATACTGCTTCTTTAGAAAATCAAAAAATAGTTTTTTCAAAATTTGATATGAAAAAGCAATTTAAAGTTTTGTATTTTCCAACGGGGGGGAGTTCTTCCGTTCAAATACCAATTGATTATTCAGATCTGCCTTCAATTGATGATGTAGACGGAGATGGTGATTTGGATATATTAACCTACGAGCCTGGAAATAATCGGGTAACTTGGTTTCAAAATGTTGTAAAGGAAAGGGCCTATTCAAAAGATACACTTGCTTTTGTTATCTCTGATCGCTGTTATGGAAAATTTATCGAAAGTGGTTTAAATGCTGAAATAAAATTGAGTGGTAAAATGGATGAATGTGCGAGTTTCTTGAGTCCAGAAATTACTACCCGGCATGCTGGTTCTACAGTGCTGAGTGTGGAATTAAATGGAGATTCACTTCGGGATTTGATTATTGGAGACCTTACGAACAATGGAGTAATTGCATTATACAATGGAGGTACAAATTCACAAGCATGGATGACCAATCAATTGACCTATTGGCCAGCTAAAAAAGATTCTGTAAATATTGCTACTTTTTTAGGTGCCTATGATGTAGATGTTGACCATGATGGATTAAGAGATTTGTTGATTGCACCAAATCAAAGATCTATTTCAGAAAATGCAAATAATATTTCGTATTATAGAAATACTGGAAAAGCAACAGCACCCAATTTTGAGTTGCAAACCCGTGCAATGTTTGTTTCTGAGATGATTGATTTAGGTTCTGGGTCAGATCCTTGTTTTTTAGATTATAATCAGGATGGATTAACAGATATATTGGTTGGAACAGAAGGATACTTTATAAGATCCTCAAATTTGCGGAATGCACGGTTAGTGCTTTTTGAAAACATTGGGAATAAACAGCAACCTAAATATAAATTGGTCGATAGTAATTATTTAAATTTCAATTATTTTTCTTTGGGTTCTGATGCTCATCATAGTTTTTCACCTACAATAGGTGATCTGGATGGTGATGGTGACTTAGATTTATTAGTAGGAGAGAATCAAGGTCAATTTTTTTATTGTGAAAACATCGCAGGTAAAAATAAATTATTTCAGTTTAATAAACCGATTTATCCCTTTCAGGATCTATCCGTTCGAAGTAATAGTAGTCCGTTTTTAGTGGATCTTAATCGAGATGGTTTGTTAGATATTGTATCAGGGACAAGGTTAAATACAAACGATTCAAATAATCAGGCATGTGGAAGTTTTTATTATTTTCAAAATATGGGCACTAAATCTGTCCCTCATTTTGATCCCGATTATTTTAAACCGCCCAACACAAATTGTTTGGGTAAGGTAATTGTTAATTCATTTTCTTCCAAATCCTATACCAGTCCTGAAGTAATAGATTTTAAAGGTACCTATAAGCTCTTCTCAGGAAATATATTTGGCGAAATAAAAATTATTGATAATGTAGAAGGCAATGTGCAAGGAAATTTTTCGATTGTAGATTCAACCTATGGAAACGTACAAGAAGGGGAGCGCATAACCCTCAGTTTGGCAGATATTGATGATGATGGTATATTGGATATGGTGACCGGTAACTCAAGAGGAGGTCTTGGCATCTATACAACTACTTTTAAAGTTGATGGAAGTGTGGATAATATTAATTTGCTCAAAGATTATGTTGAAATATATCCGAATCCATCGTCTGGTATATTTAAAGTTAAAAATTCTTTTTTAAAACCTATCCGAATTTCAATTTTAGATGTTGTTGGCAATTTATATTCTTCTGTTATCGTCGATTCCATGAATTCTTATGAAGATCATTTGGTATCTTTAAATAGTGGTATTTATATTATCAAAATTCAAACTATTAATCAATTAGCTTATGTTAAATGGATTAAAATTTAATAAAATGAGATTTTATATTTTGTTCTTATTGCTTTTTGTATGGATTTCAAGCAATTCTCAGTCGATGACCAAAATCAATATCAAGGATGCGTCATTGGAAATGAATGCGATAGCAAGTATGAGTGGTTATGGGAATTTAGGTGCATCTCAAGGGTCAAAACTATGTGCTATTAATTGTACTGATAATTTAGAAAAGCGGAGTAGTATTTTATTATTAAATTATCATCATGCTTCCGACCTTAAAATAGGTTCTGTTCTTTATCATAAAACAGGTAGTATTTATGTCAACAAGGCGATTCAAGTAAGTCCGGATGAGATATTTATACTTGGAACCTATAATGATCAGGGTTCTGTTAATTTATTATTGATCGGCATAGTAAATATAAAAATCAATGCACTCATAAATTTTAAATTAATTTCTTTGGAGTCCGATCCTAATTTTATTTTAAATCCAGTAGATGTTATTTACACGAATAATGTATTTTATATTTTAGCCGAAACGATTGTTGAATATTTATCAAATTTTAATAGTAAAATTGTGTTGATAAAATACGATGGAGCTAAGATTCTTTGGTCAACAGTTTATAATAGTGTTGCTCCCGTTCATTCGGAAACTCCAGGTATGTTGAATTTAGGCCCCAATGGAAATTTATTAGTAAGTGGTATATTTAAATTATCTACTGATAATTTTTCCAGGATGATGTTGGTTCAATGTGACCTTAATGGGAATCCATTAAATTTGAAACGTATTGAATTATTAAGTGCAGATGGTTCATATAGCCATCGATATGGTTGGAATTTTATTAAAGCAAAAGGGACTAATATTCATTTGTTTTCTCAATCGATTGTAGGCAGATCTGAGCCAGGTCCGGTTTTAGTTACTATGTTTGATACCTCATTGACTTTAAGAACCTGGAGAAATTATAACGCGCCAATTCGCGTAGAATCTGCAACAATCGATGGAAATTATTTTTTATTTAATGGACAAGCTCCCGTGGAAAATGGTTTTGAAGGTTTTGCAATGATGAAAGTCAATTCTTTAAATGCGATCGTTGAGCAATTTAAATATTTCAAAAAAGAATTAAAGAATGTGAGTATTGCAACGAGTTCAGCTTCAGCGTATGATCGTTCAAATGATAAAATATGGACTATGGTAAAACCTAATGGTTCATTGGACAATTTTCTGATCTTACTTGAAAACCCAGCTGCTTTAAGCCATGATTGCGCTGAAGATCTTACTTCAGAGGTTTTTAAGGATCCAATTGAAATTCAGGATATAGCAATAAATGGAAAATCTTTGCAGCTTCAATTATCTGATTTTGATTGTTATCTTAAATTTGTTACTATGGAAACGGCAGAAGTATGCAGAACTACAGGAGTAAAAGACATTTCCAATAATTCGATCAGTCTTTATCCGAATCCAATTACGAACTCTTTATCTATTTTATCAACAGTTACAATTAGGAATTTAGAACTGCTTAACTTGAATGCTAAAGTATTAATGAATTTAGAAGTGAATGCACATAGTACAGTCTTGCCAATAAGCTTTCCGAGTGGTGTTTATTTACTTCGATTCCAAATGAAGGAAGGATCCACTGAGATTCGTAAAATTGTTGTTCAGAATTAATTGAAAATAGTACTCCCAATTCGGACAATTGTAGACCCATTTTGCAAGGCGATTTTATAATCATTGGACATGCCAATGGATAGTTGTGTAAATTCTGTTCCCAATAGGGATGCGTTTTTTATTGTTTCAAATAGCTCTTTAAGTTTGTGAAATTCAGCATTGATCTGGCTTTGATCTTCAGTATTACTTGCCATTGCCATTAGGCCACAAATTTTAACATTTTTGAAGTGAATCCAATTATTTGTCTTTAAATTTAAAAGTAATTCTGTTGGTGTAAATCCAAATTTACTGGGTTCATTAGCAATTTTTACTTCAAGCAAAATGTTAATATTTTTATTTATTATTTTTGCTTCTTTCTCAATGGTATTAACTAACTCGAAAGAATCAACTGAATGGATCATTTCTATCCATTGAATAATCGATTTAACTTTATTTTTTTGCAAGGTACCGATCATATGCCATTTTATGTCGGAAGGTAATAATTCTTTTTTTTCTTTTAGAAGCTGAACCCGATTCTCTCCAAATTCTCTTTGCCCTGCTTTGTATAATTTAAGAATATCTTCTATGGTTTGATTTTTTGTCACCACTAAAAGTTTTGCATGGAATGGTTTTATAGTATCTCGGATATTATAATAATTTTGTATATTCATAGATTAATGTTTCTTTTGTACTTGAATTTTATCCATAGGATATTCATAGCTTTCTTCTAAAGTATTCATCGCATTAATAAGTTTGAAAGAGTGAAAGTTAGCAAAATGTTCTAATTCAATAATTTCTTCATGTATTTTCCAGTCAGCCAACAAAGATGCTCTCATGGTACCTGGTAGTAAAGGATTTTTAGGGGTTAGCCAACGATATCCATCAAAGAAAACCAGATTGCTATACTGAGTATCTGTAATTAAATTATTTTTAATGATCATAATTTGATCATTAATCGGATAGGATTTCAAATGATTATCAAGAAGACTTCGATCGATAAACTTAAATTTATACTCGATAGAATTATCAGTTATTAAATGAAATGTATTAAATACTTTAGCTACATATTGAATTATATTAATTTTATAGGATGTTTCGTTATAAGAGAATTTTAGTTTTGCTTTTGAGTATTTATTTACTTGAGTATTAAATATTATATATTCAAGGTGGAAAGGCTCAAAACCAGGATAATAGTATTTGAATGTTTTATTTACTCTTAATTGATGAAAATATAAATTCCGAGGAGTGTTATCCAGAATCGCGATGCTTTCAAAAAATCGGAACATATACCTTTTTTATTAATTCATTATATTCTTGTTCAGCAATAGAATGACTTGTTATTCCACCGCCACTTTTATAGACTAAGCCTTCCGTTGTTTTTTCTATATATCGAATCATGACAGAACTTGTTAAATTTATTCCATCAAAATACCCAAATACACCTGTGTAGAAACCTCTATCGTATGCTTCAGTAGAATGTATAATATCCAGTGTTTTTGCTTTTGGAGCACCACTTATTGAACCAGCAGGTAGTATCTTGTCAAAGAGATCACCTGCTTTTCTAGAATAGTCAGGTTTGAGGATTCCGCTTATTTCAGAACTCATTTGCCAAATGGCACCTTGATGTGTATCTATTTTATCTAAAGTTTTCAATTTGTCGACCGTCACATGATTAGAAACAATGCTAAGATCATTTCTCATGAGATCTACAATTGTATTATGCTCGGCATTTTCTTTTGAGCTATTCAATAAAATCGAACCGTCAGGATCAGCTTCTAAAGTGGAAGTGCCTTTTATAGGAAATGTTTTGATAATATCATTATTTAAAGTAATAAAAGTTTCTGGTGAAAATACTACTATATGATCTTTTAAAAATAATTTGTGCCTTGCTTTACTATAAATATAGATTTCCTCTAAATTTAAATTTGTATTAATTTTTGTGGCTTGTGTTAAATTGCATAAATATGTATTTCCATCCGATATTTGGTGTTGAATTCTATCAAATTTAGCTTGGTATTCTATAAACTGTATGGGTTCTATTTTGAATTGCAATGGTTTTGATAGAGCTAATCCAGGTTCTGAAAAATTCATCGAAAATCGAATATAATCTTTGGGTATTTCATAAGGTTTTAAACAAAAACCTGTAGTTTTTGAAAAATTAATAGCAAATACAAATGCTTGATTTGACAAATGATATGCATTCATCCTATCAATTATAGCGGAATATTTAATTAATAAATCCAAAGGATCCTAATGTTTTTATAATTTCGCTGAAAGTTATTAGCTTTTGTGATATCCACGTGCAATAAAATTCTATTAATTGATAATAAGGACTCATTTACCTTTAACCTTGTTCATTTGTTCGAATCTTTGGGGTGTAAAGTTACAATATCAGATTCTTTTGATTTGAAAACGGATTGCTTTTTGGATTATCGGCAGATTGTTTTTTCGCCTGGGCCAGGTCTTCCTGAAGACTTTCCCGTGATGTCTCATATTTTAAAGTCGATTTCTAAGGAAACGAAAGTTTTAGGAGTTTGTTTAGGGCATCAATCCATAGCGCAATATTTTGGAGCTAAATTATTTAAGCAGGATAAAGTACAACATGGGCAGCAAAAAAGAATTTTGAAGTCAGAATCTTGTCAAAATACATCTTTGCAATATTTACCTGAAAGTTTTCTTGTTGGTGTTTATCATTCTTGGGCAGTAGTCCCGGAATCTATTCCAAAGGATCTCTTAATTACCTGTATGTCTGAAGATCAGGTTGTTATGGGGTTAAAGCATAAGTATTTACCTTTGGAAGGAGTTCAGTTTCATCCGGAATCATTTTTAACTAATATTGGTTCTGATCTTGTTAGAAATTGGCTAGCCTTATGAAATATACCTTAACGTTTTTATTTTATTTGTTTATTTCCAATTCTTTAATGGTAGCTCAAATAAAGGGTAAGGTAACAGATTCAGATGGGAATCCTATACCCTATACGGCTGTTTACATTAAAAATTCAACCAAAGGCACAAGTACAAATTTAGATGGAGATTATGAATTAAATTTAAATCCTGGATTAAATACTTTGGTGTTTCACTATTTAGGCTATCAAATTCAGGAAATCCAGGTAGACTTTAAAAATGAACCCATTGTTCTGAATTTAGTATTATATGTATCTGTTTATTCTCTCGGCGAAGTTGTCGTATCCTCTGATCAGGAAGACCCTGCCTATGAAATTATTCGAAAAGCGATCAGTAAAAGAAATTATTTTTTAAAGTTGAATGAAAATCATACATGCAATGCATACACAAAGGGCCTTATCAAAATTACAGATGCACCCAAAAAGATTTTAGGGCAAGAAATAGGCACGATGGATAATAATCTGGATACGAACAGGCAAGGTATTATATATCTTTCTGAAACGGTCTCCCGATTGCATTTTCAGAAACCTGATTATACCCATGAAGAAATGGTTTCATCGATTATTTCAGGTCGGGATAATGGTTTTTCATTTAATCGGGCTACTTCGGCAAATTTTAATCTTTATGAAAATATAACTTCATTCGGAAAAGGCATTGTTTCTCCAATAGCAGATTATGCGTTTGAATATTATACCTTTAAATTACTGAGTATTGACACATCAAACATAGAAGCAAAGCTTTTGTATAAAATTGAAGTTCGACCTAAAATAAGAAGTCTAGCTGCGTGGTCTGGAATCCTCTCAATTCATGATGAAACCTGGAGTATTCAATCCTTTAATCTTCAAATATCTGGAAGTCAAATACAGCAACCTTTGTTTGATACTATTTATCTTTCGCAATTGTTTATTCCGGTGTCAACAACCTCTCAAAATCTTTTGCAAAATCAAGTTTTTGGTTTTAAAGCGAATTTATTAGGAATTAAATTTGAAGGTAAATTTGTAGTTGTATTTTCAGATTATAATTTTGCGAATATTCATGAACTTGAAAATGAAAAAATAATTCTTCAAATTGCAAAAGGTGCAAATGAAAAAACGAAGCAGTATTGGGATAGTATTCGTCCGATTCCTTTAACAAAGGACGAAATTAAGGATTATACATTGAAAGACAGTATTAAATTAATCAGGGAATCGAAATCCTATAAAGATTCCATAGATCATAGAAATAATAAGTTTAATTTTTCAGATCTCTTTTTAGGTTATAGTTATCAAAAAACAATGGATAGGAGTATATTTAGTATAAACTCACCAATTGAATTGTATCATTTTAATCCAATCCAGGGATGGGCTATAGGCTCTGTTCTAAAATTTAGCAAGTATTTAATTGATGCGAATGATTATAACCGGTTTTTTAGTGAAATGAAATTAGATTATGGATTTGCAGAACAAAAATTCAGACCTTCACTTTTATTGCAATATCAGTTTAATACCCGATCGAAATCTTTTATTCAATTAGCTGGTGGTTTAGCTTTATCTGAATTTAATAATTTTGAAAGTTCCAAATTATTTGAGGAATTATCTAATTTACTCATAAAAAAGAACTATTTGAAGTATTATGAAAAGCAGTTTTATTCAATAGCTTATGGGCGTTATTTAAATTTTGATTGGAGGTGGAAATCAAATATTGAATATTCTTATAGATCGGAAGTAGTGAATCATTCAAATTACAGCTGGCGAAAAAAGTCGTTAACATATCAAGCGAATAATCAAGCTGACTATTTTACAGATAGTTTGCATATTTCTAAGCCCCAACATATTCAGTTGACCAATAGTATTGCATGGAATCCTGGCACTAGAGTAGAGATTTCTCCAAATCAGATTAATCTATTGGAATCTGACAACCCTCGGTTTTTTATGACCTATGCTATTGGAAGCTATTTAGCGAAAAAGGAATTTTATCATAAATTTGAATTTTCTGTATCTGATAATTTTAGATTGAGTAAATGGGGTGAATTAAATGCCTTTGTAAAAGTTAATAAAATATTTCATAAACACACTTTAGACAGTCCTGATTTTATTTTTCAACATGAGAATGGATTGTTTTTATATAATAAGCCCAATAGGCTCGATTTTTTTATAGCTTTATATCCTTATGCATATTCTACAGATAGACAATCTGCATCTTGGTTTTTAGAATATGATATGCAAGGTTTTATTTTGGATCGGATTCCTTTAATAAACAGACTTGGATTAAAAGAACTCGTTCGATATGCATCTGTAATGATTCCAAATTCCAATCCATATTCTGAATTGAGTCTCGGATTTGGAAATATTGGTTATAAATTATTTCGCGTATTAAGACTAGATTGGGTTCATAGTTTTTATGGCAGTAGCTATGGAGGATCCTATTTAAAGCTTGGACTACTAACTAATGTTGGAATTGGAAACTAAAGAATGGATGTCAATTAATTCGATTTCAACAATTTTTATTGTCAGTTTCAGAATACTTTCATTACATTCCTAATACCTCAGCCATTTTAATTAATTCTTCTTCAGGATATTTTTGATGAACTACGGCTTTTTCAAAAGCTGTGAAGACAATTTTATCATTTACAATTCCCGCCATGCAATTTGATTTGCCTTTTAATAATCCATCTACAGCTGCGTGTCCTAATCGACTTGATAAAATGCGATCAAATGCAGTTGGAGAGCCACCTCTTTGAATATGTCCAATGATGGAAATTTTAATTTCATAATCTTTTATTCTATTCTTTAGTTGCGCAGCAATTTCTGTAGTTTGTCCGATGGTATTGCCCTCCGCCACAATAACCAAACCAAACAATTTTTTTCGTTTTAATGATTTATTTAAATCTTCAATTAAATCTTCAAGATTTGCGTTGCTTTCGGGTATTAAAACGGCACTGGCGCCAGAGGCAATGGCCGTATATAAAGCAATATAGCCAGAATGCCTGCCCATAACTTCTATTAAAAACAATCTGTTATGAGAATCCGCAGTATCCCTAATTTTATCAACAGCTTCAACAGCTGTATTTACGGCTGTGTCAAAACCTATTGTAAAATCTGTGCCGAACAAATCGTTATCTATAGTTCCTGGCAAGCCTATGATTGGCATATTAGTTTCTTTAAAGAAAATATCAGCTCCTGTAAATGTTCCGTTTCCTCCGATAGCAACCAATGCATCAATATCATTGGCAACTAAATTTTCAAATGCTTGCTTTCTGCCTTCTGGGGTCATAAATCGTTGACTCCTAGCAGTTTTTAAAATGGTGCCTCCACGATGTATGATGTTACTAACGTCGTTGGTTTCTAACCGGCTTATCTCTCCATCAATCATACCGTCATAGCCTCGGTAGATTCCATAAACATGTAAATCAAAATAACTAGCAGATCGTGTGATTGCTCTAATACAAGCATTCATTCCTGGGGCATCACCTCCTGAAGTAAAAATGCCAATTCGTTTAATTATACTCATAAGTCAAATGATATTTCATTATTTCGGTAATTGGTTTTTGTAAGAATGTTCCAGGTTCTAAACCAAATTTTATGATTCTTTGTTTGATTTCCATACTTAATAAAGAAGCAATTGAACCACAAAGATGTACCGGGATTCCTTGTTTTTCTTTATATATTATTAATCGGGTAGTAATGAATGTATCAATTGCCATTTCTATAATTTTGGCAATCGAAGGATGGTTCTTATATTTAATTATAAAAGCAGCATATTTAGCAAGAAATGCAGAAACCGATTCTGAATGATATAATTGAAAAATGAAATCCTGTTTGATTTCAGGATACTCCTGTTCAAATTTTAATTCAAGTTCAGAGTCTAATTTACCTAAAAAATAAGCCTGCAGTATAGATTTCCCCAGATAATTCCCGCTCCCTTCATCACCTAACAAATATCCTAATGAAGGCAATTGATGTATAATTTTATGGCCATCGCAAAAAGCGGCATGACTTCCTGTTCCTAAAATTGCAACAATTCCTGGTTTGCCATCGCAAAGTGCTCTTGCAGTTCCAAGTAGATCAGTATATATATATATATCAGCGGATAAAAACGATTGTGTTAAAATCGTTGTTATAATATTAATAGCGGATGGAGAACTGCATCCAGCTCCATAAAAGAAGATTTTATGTGGATTAAATGCAAGTTGTTCACGCAGTTCTAAAATTGATTTTTTTATAGTATTTTGATCTTGGGTGCTTGGATTAATTCCTTTTGTTTTGAAATAAATGCTTTGACTCTGATCAAATAAAACCCAATCACATTTAGTAGATCCCGCATCTGCAATTAAATACACATTAAAATTTTGTGCAATATATGCAAAATTATTTTTTTAATTTTGATTTGTTAATTGAACTTTAAACCATTTACCTTTGCCCGCTCATAAAAACATAATATGAAACACATAACAGTAATCGGCGCAGGTACCATGGGTAGTGGAATTGCCCATGTATTTGCTCAATATGGATACCAGGTAGTATTAACGGATATTTCAATACCTGCATTGGATAAAGCAATGAACTCAATTTCAAGAAACCTGGACAGGATGGTTGAAAAGGGTAAACTTAAGCCAGAAGATAAAGGAGCTATTTTATTGCGTATTAAATCAAATGCACATTTTCAAGAGGCTGTGACAGATGCTGAGTTAGTTGTAGAAGCTGCAACCGAAAATGAAACATTAAAGCTGAAAATATTCTCAGATTTAGATCTAATGACCTCTCCAAACACAATTTTGGCCTCCAATACATCAGCGATTTCATTGACTAAAATAGGATCTGTCACAAAACGTCCTGATAAAGTAATTGGGATGCATTTTATGAATCCTGCACCGATCATGAAATTAGTTGAAATAATTAGAGGTTATAATACTTCAGACGAAGTTTGTGATACCATTATGGAACTTACTCGCGCGCTTGATAAAGTACCCGTAGAAGTGAATGATTTTCCGGGTTTTGTTTCAAATCGGATATTAATTCCAATGATCAATGAAGCGATTTATAGTCTGTATGAAGGGGTAGCTGGTGTTGAAGAAATTGATACGGTGATGAAATTAGGTATGGCCCACCCAATGGGTCCATTACAATTAGCGGATTTTATTGGCTTAGATGTATGTTTGGATATTTTAAGGGTATTGGAAGGCGGTTTTGGAAACCCAAAATATGCTCCTTGTCCGCTATTAGTAAAAATGGTGAATGCAAAAAAATTAGGGGTCAAAACGGGTGAAGGATTTTATTCGTATACAGCTGGGTCGAAGGAGCTTGTAGTTGCTCCTAAATTTAGCAGATTTACAGAAACCTTAAGCAATTTAAGCAACCTAACATAAGCTGGGCTTTATTGCCCTTCCAGATGAATTAAATGAAAAAATCGATGGATTATTGGCGCAAACGCGATTGTAATGCTTGATAAAAATACAATACCGCAATAGAGAGCATAAAAGGATGAAAAGATTTTAACTGCATCACAGGGTTTTTCTAATGCAGGCCCCATACCAGCTAAAATCATACTAGCATTGTAGAAACCATCAACAGCTCCAACATTTCCAAAATACATATAGCCTAAGGTGCCAAGAATTAATGAAAAAATGATTAATGAAGTGCCCAGCATCCAAAAAACAAACATCCGTCTATAGAATACGTGTTTATTTGCTAAAGGCTTTGTTTTATGCTCAAACATTGTTTAAAAATTAAAGTACGATATTAATCATCCTACCTGGAACTATAATAATTTTTTTAATTTGTTGTCCGGTTACCCATTTACTTATTTCTTCAAGCTTTAAAACCTGGTCTTGCAACTGATCCTGTGTCAAACTTTTTGATACGATCCATTCAAATCTTTTTTTACCATTGATACTTATGGGATAATTCACTTCATCCTTCACTAAATACATTTCTAAATGCTCTGGATAAGCAGTATGATGAATACTGCTTGAATTATTTGCAATTGCCCAGATTTCTTCTGTAATAAAGGGTGCAAATGGTGCAAGCAGCTGTGTAAGTGGTAAGAGAATTTCTTTTTTATTGCATCCAATTCTTTTCAATTCATTGACACATATCATAAATGCACTTATCGATGTGTTAAATGACAATTGTTCGATATCCTGGTTTACTTTTTTTATACAAGTATGCAGGATTCTAAATTCATCTCCAGTGGCTCCATCATCACTTAAAACAAATTGATCCGCTTCGTTATAAAACAAACTGTAAAATTTGCGTATAAATTTACTCACTCCATCAATTCCTTTAGTGTCCCATGGTTTGGATTGTTCAATAGGACCTAAAAACATTTCATACATTCGGAAACAATCTGCCCCATATTCAGCTATGACATCATCTGGATTCACAACATTGTGATATCGTTTCGACATTTTTCCTGTTTCTGAATAACTTTGAATTTTAAATGCATCGGAAATTTTATCAACGGTATTTTTCTCTGTTGCGTTTTCAAAAAATGCCTGTTCAAATTCAGGTCTCCATTGTATAAATTGCTTTAAACCTGATTTGGATAAATGTGAATTTGGAGTATTGTATTGTTGGATAAAATCAATATGAACTGGAATTTTTGCAAGTTGATCATCATTGTATTTTTCTGCGATATCAGGATCAATAAAATGAGGAGGTTGGCTTTCTTTAACTAATAATAAGGATTCTATGATACCTTGTATCATTCCTTGATTTACTAATTTTTTGAAAGGTTCTATAGTTGGTACAAACTCAAGGTCATATAAAAATTTATGCCAAAAGCGAGAATACATAAGGTGGCCTACGGCATGTTCTGTTCCACCAATATAAAGATCCACATCTTGCCAATATTCTAAGGATTCTTTGGATGCAAACTCCGTATTATTTAATGCATCCATATACCGTAAAAAATACCAAGAGGAGCCTGCATAGCCTGGCATGGTATCCGTTTCTCTTTCAAAGCCATTCCAATGCACCCAATCTGTTTTACTGTTTAGAGGAGATCTTCCGCCTTTACCAGGTTCGATTGAATCGATATGTGGCAATTCCAGTGGAAGCATTGATTCTTCCAATATAAATGAAACACCTTCTGTATTGTAATACACTGGAAACGGTTCACCCCAATAACGCTGTCTGCTAAAATTTGCATCCCGCATTTTGTATTGAATTCGTTTCTTGCCAATATTTTTTTCAGCAAGAGATTCAATTGCCATATCAATTGCTTTTGTAACTGGAGCACTATTTAAGAAACTGGAGTTGATAAGAGTACCTACCAAATCTTCCAAATCTGCTCCGGGAAATTCAGTTTGATCGATAACTTTAATTATTGGTAAATCAAATTTAATAGCAAATAATTGATCCCGTTTATCATTGCTTGGAACCGCCATAATGGCACCGGTTCCATAGTCTATTAAGACATAATCGGAAATCCAGATTGGAAGCTTTTCATTCGTAAATGGATGCAAAGCATAGGCTCCTGTAAAGACTCCTGTGACGGATTTGGTTTCAGATTGCCGCTCCCGTTCACTTCTCTTTTTCGAATATTCTATATAATTTATAATTGCATTCTTTTGTGCGTCTGTTGTAATTTTATTTACGAGAGGGTGTTCAGGGGCCAAGACCATAAAACTAGCTCCAAATATGGTATCTGGTCTTGTAGTAAAGATTTCCAAAACCTCTTTTTGATTTTCAATGGTAAAAAATACTTGAGCACCTACGGACTTTCCAATCCAGTTCTTTTGCATATTTTTTAATGCTTCAGACCATTCCAAAGTTTCCAAATCATTCAATAATCTTTCTGCGTAGGCTGAAATTCGCAAAGCCCATTGCATCATTGGTTTCTTTTCTACGGGATGTCCTCCACGCTCCGAAACACCGTCTTTAATTTCATCATTTGCAAGTACAGTACCTAAAGCTTCACACCAGTTTACAAAACTTGTTTTCCGGTATGCAAGCCGGTAATTCATTAAGACAATATCTTTTTCTAAAGCTGATTTCTCATTCCATTCAGTAGAACTAAAAATAGAATCTTCACTTGTTGATGCAGGTGCATCCAGATTTCCATAGTTTTCAAAAAGTGAAATGAGTTCAAGAATTGGTTTTGCTTTTTGTTCTTTTGTATTATAATAGTGATTATATAGTTTTAGAAATATCCATTGTGTCCATTTGTAATATTCAGGTTTGCAAGTAATAACTTCTCTTGTCCAGTCATAATTAAATCCGATATTATCTAATTGTTGGTGGTATCGTTCAATATTTTGCATAGTAGATATCGCCGGATGTATACCAGTTTGAATTGCATATTGTTCTGCAGGTAAACCAAAAGCATCAAAACCCATAGGGTGGAGCACATTATATCCTTTCATTCTTTTTTGCCTTGCTACAATATCAGAGGCAATATAACCTAATGGATGCCCGACATGTAATCCTGCACCAGAAGGATATGGAAACATATCCAAAACATAGTATTTGGGTTTAGAAAAATCATTTAAAACTTTATAAATCTGTTCCTCTTTCCAAATTTTCTTCCATTTATCTTCTACCTCTTGATGCTGAAACTCCATTCCTTATTGTTTTTTGCAAAATTAAGAAATACTAGGAGTTTTAGGCTTGAATACCTTAATAATTGGACATTTGCTTATAATAATTTGCTTAGATAGCAGATTTTCTTGATAATAAAAATACAATTCTATCATCCATAGATTTTGCTTGAATTGGATTCAATAGATCTTCCAACATGTGATGAATTTCTGTTGGATGTGCTGTAGCCTTTTTTAACTTTAAGTCAATATGTTTAAAACGCGACCAAAGTAATCCTTTTAGTCTGGATTTATCTTCATTCCACATTTGATATTCTACTACTAAATCGGATGTATCAAAGTGAATAATACTAGAGTTTATCCAAACATATTCATTTCTTTTTGCCTCTTGTAAATAGACCATTTCATGTTTAATAATAACCCAGGCCATTTTTTGTTGTTCAGCATATTCCATTAGGTTTAGTTGATAATGCTCCAGTAATTGATCCTCGCGGGCTTCAAGCATATATTCAATAAACCGGGTATTATACAAATGACCTAAAGGATCACAATCTTTAAATCGAATCCGGGTTTTTGTTTCTGGTATCTTATTCATATGTTAAATTGGAACAAAGTTCTTGCTTTTGTTGTTCATATCTACGTTTTGAACAGCTTTTAATTTCATTTTTAAATGAATTAATGAACTTTATAATCATTTTTATTTTACTTCTTGCGATTGACTTTTATGCTTTTCAAGGCATTAAAACTTCTTTCGGTGATGGCCTTTTTGGAATCCAGGCAAATTGGATATTTATAGGCTACTGGTTGATTTCCATCGTGTTACCCATATTATTTTTAGTAGGTGTTTTTGAAATGAGAAAAACCCAATTAATGCCTTCAGTATGGGTATTTATCGGGAATATTTGGTTTGTATTATTGATGTCAAAATTGGTTTTAATTTTATTTATTTTCGGTGAAGATATTTATCGTTTTTTTGAAGGAATTTATTTGAAGTGGTTTAATGGGAATCAAATTTCTGATGAGGTATCTGAATCATTTCTTCCATCCCGTAGAAAGTTTATTAGTAATAGTGCTATTTTATTGGCTGCTTTTCCACTTTTATCCTTGACATATGGTTTAGTTAGAGGGCGATATCAATATAAAATTCATAAGCAACAGGTATTTTATAAGGATTTACCAGAAGCATTTGATGGATTTACAATAACCCAAATTTCGGATATCCATGCCGGTAGTTTTGAAGACCGGGAAGGGGTTTTGAAAGGAATCGAAATGGCTAAAGCTCTAAATAGTGATCTTCTAGTCTTTACCGGAGATTTAGTAAACACCTATGCATCTGAGTTTGATCCTTGGTATAAGGATTTTAATACCTTGAAGGCTAAATTTGGGCAATTTTCAGTTTTAGGAAATCACGATTACGGTGAATATGCAAAATGGGGTAGTCTGGAAGCAAAAGAAGCAAATTTTCGAGATTTGAAGAACCACCATTCAAATATGGGTTTTCGTTTGCTATTAGATGAATCTATAAAAATCGAAAAAGATGGACAGCATATTCAGTTGTTAGGAGTCGAAAATTGGGGTTTAGGATTTGGAAAACGAGGTAACTTGCCTAAAGCATTAAGTACCGTGGATCATCAGGATTTTAAAGTTTTGCTCTCTCACGATCCAACACATTGGGAAAATGAAGTAAAATTAAATTCAAATAAAATCCATTTGACCTTAAGCGGACATACACATGGGATGCAAATGGGAATTGAAATACCTGGGTTTAAATGGAGTCCGATACAATATAAATATCAAAAATGGGCGGGTGTTTATGAAGAAAATGAGCGCTATCTTTATATTAATCGTGGATTCGGTGTGTTAGGGTTTAGAGGACGCGTTGGGATCTGGCCAGAAATTACCCAAATAGAATTAAAAAAAGCCTAAGCTAAAAGCTGGTTAATCAATCTTTTAGAATTTTTGTCAGGAGTTTTGGAAAATTGATGAGAATTTTGATTTTATATAGTTATTTAGTAAATTGTTATAAGTCATTTTTAGGGAGTTGACTGAAATCAAACGATTTAACAATTAGCTTATATAAAAAACGCTTATTCTGATCAATCAAAATAACAGCTCATTTTTTGCCAAAATTAATTTTTAAGTTTATGGAATTGTTATATATCTGTAAATATAGATATTGGTAAATTCTAAAAAATTATATCTCGAATGTATTCGTTGCGCAGTATGAGGTAAATAGATTATCGATGTCAAATGGTTTGTATAGCATTCAATTAAGTCTGATTTGCACTTAAGTCCGTTTTTCTAGTTCAATATTTCCTTCTATCTTTAGCCAAAATAAAATAAGCATTGCACGAGTTTTGGTTTAACGTTAGAAATGTAATCCGGCTATCATTGCCAATGATGATTGGAAGTGCTGCGCAAAATATTGTCGCGTTGACAGATAGTTTGTTTTTATACTATTATGATGTTAATGATTTCGCAGCTGCAGGATTTGTTTCCGTGTTTTATTTAGTTGTATCATCTATTGCTTTTGGAATCAGTAAAGGTGGACAGATCCTAATTGCTCGTAAATTTGGAGAACGCAATTTCGATTTTGTTAAGAAATATTTTTATGCGATATTTATCTATGAACTACTCTTAGGACTTATTGTATTTTTTGCATTGTACTTTGCATCAAGACCTATACTATCTGTCTTTATTCAATCAGAAATTATTTTAGAGAAATCACTCCTGTTTTTAGATAAACGTATATATGGTTTGATTTTCGCTTATGTAGGCCTAGCTTTTGTTTCTTTATATATCGGGATTAAGCGAACAAATTTTATTCTCATTGATACGATCATTTTATGCAGTGTAAATGTTTTATTAGGTTATTTATTTGTTTTTGGCAAATTTGGTTTTCCAGAAATGGGTATTGCAGGTGCAGGTCTTGCGAGTGGGTTGTCTGAAATTATTGCGATGAGCATATTTGTTGTTTATATGTGCTTTGATAAGGAAATTCGCGTTTTTAAGCTTTTGAAAATTCCGCACTTCGATTTTGCTTGGATCAAAACTATTAATTCAATCAGTTTTACCATTTTGTTGCAATCTCTATTGGCCATTGGATCCTGGTTTTTATTCTTTTCAATGATTGAAAAGTTGGGAGAGCGTCAGCTAGCAATTTCAAATTTATTGCGCATAACTTATTTGGTATTGGCAATTCCGTGTTGGGGATATTCTACAGGCATTAATACCTTAGTTAGTAATACAATTGGGAAAAAACGGCATCAACGGGTTTTAAAGTTAGTGTTTCATTCATCTATGATTGCATTTGCAACAACTGCAGTTATTTCTATCCCTTTTTTATTGTTTCCTATGACATTTCTTGCTCCGCTGCTTGGCTATCATGATGTAACCTTGATTCAAGACGCTGTACCATATTTTAAGATTTTGCTTTGTATTTTATTAGTGTATTCCATTACGACCATGTATTGTAATGGAGTTAGTGGCACAGGAGAAACATTAAAAGGTCTTACAATTCAAGCAATTGGCTGTACAACTTATTTGACTATTGCCTTTTTTGCAGTCAAGGATCCAGTAAATGGCCTGGCTATAGCTTGGTCTGGTGAGATTTTGTATTGGCTTGTTCAAGGTTTCTTATCTTATAAAGTCCTGACTTCAGGTACCTGGAACTTTTTAAAAATTTAATTCATCTTTTTTTATCAATTCGTAATGTCTTGATAGTGGCTTAAAAAGATAGTATAAATAATTATATATAACTGAATATCAATGATTTACTGAAGTGGCCATAACTTATATATAAATTTTTTATATTAAAGAAATCCATATTTTTGCGGCATGAGACTAAAAAACCTCAATATTAAAGGGTTTAAGAGCTTTGCTGATGAGACAATAATTCATTTTAATGAATCAGTGACTGGTATTGTAGGGCCTAATGGTTCTGGAAAATCAAATATTGTGGATGCCATTAGATGGGTATTGGGTGAGCAAAAAGGCCGGGAGTTGCGTTTGGAGCAAATGTCAGATGTTATTTTTAATGGTACAAAAAAACGTAAAGAAGCGCCATTAGCTCAAGTTTCACTAAATTTTGAAAACACCAAGAATTTACTTCCAACAGAATATCACAATATTGAAATTGCCCGATTATTGTATCGTAGTGGAGATAGTGAATATCGTTTAAATGGGGTGACTTGTAGGCTAAAAGATATTACCAGTTTATTTTTAGACACTGGTATTGGATCTGATTCTTATGCAATTATCGCGCTTAATATGGTTGAAGACCTGCTTTCTAATAAGGAAAGTGCTAGAAGGAAAATGTTTGAACAAGCAGCTGGTATTTCGAAATACAAAGCTAGAAAACGAGAAACTTTAAATAAATTAAAAACTACAAAAGAAGATCTTGCGCGTATTGAGGATTTACTTTTTGAAATAAATACTAATTTGCTTGAATTGGAAAAACAAGCAAAGCGTACAAAAAAGTATAATGAATTAAAAGAAAAATATAAATCCGCCGGACTTTTAGTTCAGTTTTTATCTGTTAAGACACTTAAAGAAAAACTGGCTGGTCTGGAGTCTACCATTGAAGAAGAAATTCTAAAAATCACACAGGAAGAAAGCTCCATGTCTGTTATTGAAGCTCAAATAGAATCTAATAAAAAAATGCATTTGGATCAGGAAAAAAGTCTTTCTGATTTTCAAAAACGCGTGAATGAAATTTTGGATACTATTCGTACATTAGAAAGTTCCATACAGATTGATGAGCAAAAGAAAAATTTTCAATCAAATCAACTTGAAATTTTAGATCAAAATATTCAACAAGCAAAAAACAAGATTGAACTTTTGAATTCTGATATCACAATGATCAGAACAGATTTAGCACAAACACAATTGGATTTAAAAATTGCAGAAGAAGAAGTCCTGCTGCAAGAATCTTTTTTTAGTGCAAAGCAAGCTGAGTTTAATTTGCTGAAATCTGGCGTCGATCAATTTCAGTTAGACAAACAGAAAAATGAAAGCCTGATTTTTGATTTGGAAAAGGAAATGGCTATCCAACAAAATCAATTAGAGAATCTGAAATCTGATTCCAGCAGATGCGAAGATGAAATCGCTGGGAAGTTAGAGGAATATCACCAGGTGAATCATCAAAATGAAGCGTTTAAATTGAAATTAGTAGATATTCAAAAAGATGTACAAACAGTATTAGTAGAAGAAGAGACACGTCTGGCATCTTTAAAAAATGTACAATTAGAATTAGAAGAAGTAACAAATAAGGTATCCAGTATTTATCGTCAACGCGATGCAAAGAAAAATGAATTTGATTTATTGAAGAGCATGGTTGAGAAGATGGAAGGATTTCCAGAGTCTATTAAATTTTTAAATCAAAATTGGAGGCAAGATGTTCCGGTGCTTTCAGATCTTATTTATACAGAAGAAAAGTATCGTTCTGCAATTGAACTTTATTTAGAACATTATTTAAATTTTTATGTAGCATATAATGAGGATGATGCTGTAAAAGCGATTCGTTTATTATTTAATAATTCTAAAGGAAAAGCTAATTTTTTTATTTTAGATAAATTCAGAAATCCAAGACCCACATTTAAAGAAATTGAAGGCTGCATTCCTGCGCTTTCAGTTGTGGAGGTATCAGAAGCATACCAACCGCTCATGAATGATCTGTTGAAGGATGTTTATATTCTTGAAAATGACCAGCATTTGGAAGATGTGATTCGCTTTCCTGATGATATCTCCATTATTTCAGTTTCAGGATCTATTGTCAAAGCAAATCGAGTGATAACTGGTGGATCTGTAGGATTATTTGAAGGTAAGAAATTAGGTCGAAAAAAGAATCTTGAGAAATTGGAGACGGAGATTCAAAAATTAGAATCTCAATCCATTCAACATGAGAAACAACTTTCTGAAATTAAGAATCAAATTCGTTTGTTTGAATTGAATGATCGTCAAAAAGATCTGGATGGTTACAGAAGGAAGGAAAGTGAAATATTGCAGCAAATGGCTCAATTGCAGGCAAAATTGCAGCATTACCTGGATTTGAAAAGTGACCTCGGAATTAGAATTGCCGAAAATCAAGAAAAGGCTTATCAGTTAACCAATAGACTACAAAGTAATCATATTTCAATTACTGATTTAAAAGCGACACAGTTGCAATTAATGCAATCTCTTCATTCTTCAGACGAAGATTATAATAGAGTTTCAATAGAATTATCAGATGTAACGAATATTTTTAATCAAGCAAAATTGGAGCTTTTAAAATGGCAAAATAAATATGAAAATATTCAAAAGGATTTAGTTTATAAGGAAAATCAATTAAATGATATTCTAAAACAAACAAATGAGGACCAACTTAATAAAATAGAATTAACGAAATCCATTGCTGAATTAAGTATTGCAATCGATATTCATCAAACAGAGCTGATAGAAAAATTGGATTTTCGTAAAAACATGGATTCTAACCTGTCAACTATGGAGACAGATTACTATGAAATGCGAAATTTAATTTCCGAAGCAGAGGTGAAAGCAAAATTTCATCAAAAAGCTATATTTGAGTTGCAATCAGTCGTTAACCAGATAAAAGATCAAAAAGCAGAATTTAAGTTTAAGATACAATCAGCATATGAAAAAGCTCAGATTGAATTTCTATGTAATTTAGATGAATTTATTGCAAGTGAAGAGGATTTGGAATTAGATCTGGAAGCACTTCAAGAAAAGTCCCAATATTATAAAACCAGAATTGATAATTATGGGGAAGTAAATCCATTAGCTCTTGAAGCTTATGAAGAAATGAAGGGAAGATTGGATAAAATTACAGAACAGAGAGATGATATTCTAAAAGCCCAGGATAGTTTAATGGAAACAATAAAAGAAATTGAAGAGACTGCGACAAGTGGTTTTTTGCAAGCTTTTAATCAGATCCGGGTTCATTTTCAAACAGTATTCAGAAGTTTGTTTACAGATGATGATGATTGTGATTTAGTTTTAGTGGATGATTCAGACCCTCTAGAATGCGATATTGATATCATTGCGAAACCAAAAGGAAAGCGACCAAAATCAATAAGTCAATTGTCCGGTGGAGAAAAAACCTTGACAGCGATTGCTTTATTATTTTCGCTCTATCTATTAAAACCTGCCCCGTTTTGTATATTCGATGAAGTAGATGCACCTTTAGATGATATTAACATCGAAAAATTCAATAGAATTATCCGAAAATTCTCAAAAGAATCTCAATTTATAATTATTACCCATAATAAATTGACTATGGCAGATGTAGATGTATTGTATGGTGTTTACATGGAAGATCAAGGAGTTTCTTCGGTTACAGCCGTTGATTTTAGAAAATATGATCATGAGGTTGAACTTGAAGAAATGGCAAACTAGTTAAATTTTGTTTTGGATCTTAGTATTCAATATATTTTTTTAACAGTATTAAAAGCAAAAATACCTTAGTGTGATCTAATAATACATGGGTGGAAAAAATATATAAGAAAAGTTTGCAATAAACTTGTTTTTACAAAAAGATATTTCGGATATTGTGCCCGAATCAAGCTTACGTTAAACCAAATTATTTCAATGTTTATAGTCTGTATAGTTACAGCTGTATTGCTTTTTAGTACGGCTCTTATGCTATGGCAACGAAAGAGTTCTTCAGTAAGAAGAATTTAATTTTTGCCTTTTAACCAAAACTCAACTCAACATTCACCCAAGGACCGTTGTTTTGAGTTTGAGGGTTAATTTGAAAGTATAAGATGATTGAATCTATAGAAGCATTATTACCTACCGTCTATGGTGGATTTGAAATTCATAGCTTTGCAAATCCAATAAATCCATATGCTCCAGCTTTAGTATTAATTTCTGGGGATCTAGCAAAATTACAATTTCCATTGCTTCGACTTCATTCTGAATGCCTTACGGGAGACGTGTTTGGCTCCTTGCGCTGTGATTGTGGGTTTCAATTAAACCAAAGCCTTACTTTAATATCAAAAGAGGGAGGGCTATTAGTGTATTTGAGACAAGAGGGTAGAGGTATTGGACTTCATCATAAAATTGAAGCATATCATAAACAAGATCTTGGGTTGGATACCGTACAAGCAAATGAGGCTCTTGGATTTAAGCCAGACCTGCGTAATTATGATGAAGCGATCTCTATATTAAAAAGTTTCGGTATTAAATCAGTTCGACTTTTAACGAATAATCCTAAGAAAGTAGATGCATTGGTAAAATCGGGAATTGCTGTTGTGGAAAGAATTCCGATTATTGTTGGTGAAAATGAGTTTAATCAAGATTACCTCAGAACAAAGCGAGAGAAACTGGGACATTTACTACCTTAATAAATTCATATGACTACACTTTCAAATGCTTTTCTTCGACTTGTCGAAATCATGGATGAGCTTAGAGATGGTTGCCCTTGGGACAAAAAGCAAACGATTCATAGTCTGCGATCGTTGACAATTGAAGAATGTTATGAATTAACGGATGCAATTTTAAAAGAAAATCCACCAGGAATTAAGGAGGAACTAGGTGATTTATTGCTTCATATTTTGTTTTATGCGAGAATTGCCAAAGAGGAAAATTGGTTTACTTTACAAGAAGTCATTGAATCGATTAGTCAAAAACTTATACACAGGCATCCTCATATCTATGGTGATCTGAAACTAGATAATGAAGAGCAGGTAAAGCAGAATTGGGAAAAGCTCAAGCAACAAGAAGGCAAGAAAAGTTTATTAGCGGGAGTTCCGGATTCCATGCCTGCTATGGTTAAAGCATTTAGAATGCAGGATAAAGCAAAACAAGTTGGATTTGAATGGGATCATATTTCACAAGTTTGGGATAAAGTCAATGAAGAAATGGGAGAATTAAAAGAAGCAATTGATCAAAACATGTCAATTCAAGAAATTGAAGGTGAGTTAGGGGATGTATTTTTTGCTTTAATTAATTATGCAAGATTTTTAAATATTGATCCGGAAACTGCTTTGGATAAAGTTAATCAAAAATTTAGATCTAGATTTCAATATATTGAAAATCAAGCAGATAAACCATTAACAGAAATGAGTTTGGAAGCGCTGGATGCATTGTGGAACAAAGCCAAATTAATAGAAAAATCTGCAACTGGAATAAAATGAATTAGATATATAGGATGAAATTAACATTGGAAAGTGATCAGCATTTCATAATTATTGACAATTAATACTTTATTATTATTGGCAAGTTTCAAAGGTATTTGAGGATATTTCAGGATAAAGTTTGAAAAAATGCTTAAATACCTTTAAATATACTTGATTTTCAGATTATTCTAGTATATTTGCGCCGCTAATAAAGATCTTAGTGATCCCATTTGGTAACTTGATAATTCTAATTAATGAGTGCATATTTAACAAAAGAAAGTAAAGAAGGACTTTTTAAACAGTATGGTGGATCTGAAAAAAACACCGGTAAATCTGAAGCTCAGATCGCTTTATTTACAACCAGAATCAAAGGTCTATCAGACCATCTTCAAACCAACCGGAAAGACCATTCTTGCCGTCGTGCGCTGCTCCATTTGGTAAGTAAAAGAAAACAACTTTTAAATTATCTTCATCAAAAGGACCTTAGTCGTTACAGAGCTATACTTGAACAGTTAGGCCTGAGAAAGTAATCTGGTATTTTTACTGGGTCTTTACTAAGGTTTTTCGTTATTAGGATTTTTATAGACTACAGAGAACTGAAGAGTTACTCTCTATTTGATTAACATATTAAGATTAATTGTTATGGGTTTAAAAACGCCTTTCTCAACCTCATTTCAACTTCCTGATGGACGAGAGGTCATCCTGGAAACTGGAAAATTAGGAACACAAGCACATGGTTCGGCTGTGATAAAACTTGGTAATACCATGCTTTTTGCGAGTGTTGTTTGCAATAAAGAAGCAAAAGAAGGTCAGGATTTTTTCCCATTATCTGTTGATTATCAGGAAAAATTTGCCGCAGCAGGTAAGATACCGGGTAATTTTTTCAGAAGAGAAACAAAGCTTTCAGATTATGAAGTCTTAATTTCAAGATTAGTGGATAGAGCCATTCGGCCACTTTTTGCAGATGGGTTTATGAATGAAACCCAGATTATAATTAATTTAATTTCTGGTGATTTTGAAACCATGCCGGATGCTTTAGCTGGATTAGCAGCTTCCACTGCTTTGATGTGTTCTGATATCAATTGGGAAGGGCCAATTTCTGAAGTTCGGGTAGCTAAAATTGATGGCGCATTTGTTGTAAATCCATCCCGGAGTGTACTTGCTAATGCAGAATTAGATATTATCGTAGCTGCTACCATGACAAATTTAATGATGGTGGAAGGAGAAGGTAATGAATGCAGTGAATCTGATTTGATTCAAGCTATAAAAATAGGACATGAAGCAATTAAAGTACAATGTCAGGCACAATTAGATTTATCCGCACAATTAGGTGATAGTGTGTTAGTAAAACGGGAATTGCCAGTAATTGAAGAAGACCTTGAGTTAAGTCAATTTTTACAAGTTCAAGCTTCAGATAAAATAAAAGAAATCGCTGGATCTGCATTAGAAAAACACGTTCGTAAAAATGGTTTTGATTCCATCTTGAAAGTATGTATTGAAAAACTTTCTAGTGAAAAAGGTGCAGAATATGTTGCAGATAATAAGAAGAAAATTGCAAGTTATTTTGATAAACTAAAAAAGAATATCATCCGACATTTAGTTTTGGATAGTAGAAAACGCTTGGATGGAAGAGCGCTAAATGAAGTAAGGCCTATTTGGACAGAAATAGATTATTTGCCAGCAACACATGGTTCCGCTATTTTTAATAGAGGAGAAACGCAAGCATTAACTTCAGTTACCTTAGGTACTAAAGATGATGAAATGTTGATTGATAATGCAATGTTATTGTATCATGAAAAATTCATTTTACATTATAATTTTCCTGGATTTTCAGTAGGTGAAGCGAAACCAATGAGAGCGCCTGGAAGAAGAGAGATAGGACATGCAAATCTTGCTGGACGGTCATTGAAAAAAATTATGCCCGATAATTTTGCATACACCACGCGGATTGTTTCTGATATATTGGAATCCAATGGTTCTTCTTCAATGGCAACTGTTTGTGCTGCTTCATTAGCATTAATGGATGCAGGTGTTCCAGTAAAGCAGCCCATTTCTGGTATTGCAATGGGTCTGATTTCTGAGAATGGCAAAACTGTAATATTATCTGATATTTTAGGGGATGAAGATGCCCTAGGTGATATGGATTTTAAAGTAACCGGTACCCGGAAAGGAATCTGTGGAGCACAAATGGATATGAAAATTGATGGATTATCTTATGAATTATTAGAAGAAGCTTTAGAGCAGGCACGGCAAGGTCGCATTCATATTTTGGATAAGATGGCAGAAACTATTGCAGTTCCAAATCCAGAATTAAAACCACATGCTCCAAGAATTGTAGAAATCATAATTGAAAAGAGTTTTATAGGTGCAATCATAGGTCCAGGTGGTAAAATTATTCAGGAAATGCAAGCTAAGACTGGAACCAAAATTAATATTGAAGAAGTTGGCGATAAAGGTGTGATTAATGTAGCAGGAACGAATAAAGAAGGAATGGACGCTGCATTAGCCATGATACAAAATATAACCTTTGTACCTCAAATCGGCGATGAATTTGAAGGTAAAGTGGCATCCCTTTTTCCATTTGGGGTTTTTGTCGATTTTAAAAATAAATCTGGTTTATTGCATGTTAGCGAAATATCACATACCCGAATAGACAATGTAGAAGATGTTTTTAGAGTCGGCGATCCTGTAAGGATTAAATTAATTGGTCTGGATCCGAAAACTGGAAAATTGCGTTTATCCCGAAAAGCTATGATGTCAAGAAACGAACCGGATCCTTTGTTTAAATAGGATTTGCTTCTAAATTATAAATAAAAAAGTTTCATTCTTAAATAATGAAACTTTTTTTTGTTTTAGAGACTTATATTTGTCAATGCGTCTACTCTTCACATGCGACAATTAAAAATTTCTCAAAAGATCACAAATCGCGAAAGCGTTGCTCTTGAAAGATACCTATCTGAAATAGCCAAAATTGAAACCATCTCTCCGGATGAAGAAGTAGCGCTAACCGTTAAAATAAAAGCAGGAGATCAAGCAGCTCTTGATACATTAGTTAAATCCAATTTGAGATTTGTAGTTTCTGTTGCAAAACAATATCAGAATAACGGACTTACCTTAAATGATTTAATAAATGAAGGGAATGTAGGATTGTTAAAAGCTGCGAAACGTTTTGATGAAACCCGTGGTTTTAAATTCATTACGTTTGCAGTTTGGTGGATTCGACAAGCAATATTGACTGCGATCATAGAGAATTCAAGAATGATCCGGTTGCCTTATAATAAGTATCATAGTCAAAAACAAATCAATACGATTTATCAATCCTTTTTGCAAGAATTTGAAAGAGAACCAAGTCCGGAAGAAATTTCTGAATTGTTTGGAATGAAACCAGAAGACGTTTATTCTATATTACAATCAGGAAATAAAACAGTTTCTCTGGACTCTCCTGTAGATGGACAAGAAGGTGGTTTCGAAATGATAGATACGATCGGAGACAATTCTGCTGAATCCCCAGATCTTGCTTTAATTAAAGAATCGATGAGTGAAGAATTGAACTTTGGTTTGGTGCATCTGTCTCCAAGAGAACGGGAAATTTTAAGTCTGATGTATGGCTTAGATGGAGAAATGCCCAAAGGTCTTGAAGAAGTTGCAGCGCGGTACGGAATGTCTTCAGAACGCACACGACAAGTTAAGGAACACGCATTCAGGAGGTTAAGAAGGTATTTTAATCAATATAATATTAAACCGTTTAATTCCTGAAAAAGGAATATCAAATCTAAACTATTTGCGTTTTATTACAAGTTTTGATATCATTTTATCTCGCCGTACCTTTGTAGTATGACTGTTAGAAATCAGATACGCCTAATTGTGTATAGAATTCATGAGAAAGGTCTTGAAGTATTATTATTAAAGCCAAATTCAATAGAGGGCAACTGGATCCTCTTAAATGGAGACCTTTCAAATGACCAGATCATGATGACCACTATAAATTCATCTATTATAGAGTTGGAAGGATCAGACGCTAAGGAAATTCGCACGATCGCTATCGAAGCTGATTGGCATGAATTGCCCCGGGTCCGACAGTTGATCAAGCAAGATATCATTCTTGTGAAAGATGTTCTAAAAAACAAGATTCCGGTTGTAGAAGATTCAGCGTATGTGGCATTTAAAGAAGCATTTAAGAAGATGCTGCCACAAGAATATGCAATGTTAAAGGAGTTAAAAGATATTCTATTAGATAGAAACTCTGTAAAAAATATTTAAACGGGAAGAAGACTCTTTCTCCTCATACGAATTTTAATTAAAAAATGATTTTGTGAATTCGCCTGAATCTAATTCAATAGTTACCACTGATTTTCATTTTAAAAATCAGCAACATAAGTACCAAGGTAAAGTTAGGGATGTATATGATATCGGTGATCAGTTAATCATTGTTGCTACAGACCGTATTTCAGCATTTGATCACATCCTTTCAAGGCCCATTCCTTATAAAGGACAAGTCTTGAATCTAATTGCTTCTCATTTTTTAAATGCGGTACGAGATATTTGTCCAGTATGGCTTGATAATACACCAGACCCAAATGTTTCTATAGGCAAAAAATGTTCAGCGATCCCTATTGAAATGGTTATCAGAGGATATTTAACCGGACATGCCTGGCGCACTTATAATAGCGGTCTTAGAAGTTTATGTGGTGAAGCACTCGAAGATGGAATGATAGAAAATCAAAAATTTGAAAAGCCAATCATTACGCCTACTACGAAAGCAACAGAAGGACATGATCTTGATATTTCCATTCTTCAATTAAAAGAACTCAATATTATTTCTACTGCTCAGCTAGATCAAATGATTGATTATTCCCATCAATTATTTAAAAGAGGAACTAAGTTAGCGGCTGATCAAGGTTTAATTTTAGTGGATACCAAATATGAGTTTGGAATCTATGATGGCGAACTTATGTTGATGGATGAAATTCATACACCAGATAGTTCAAGGTACTTTGAACTCGAAAATTATAAATTGAATCTGGAATTAAATCAGCCTCAAATTCAATTATCCAAAGAGTTTGTAAGAGAATGGCTAATGTCACATGGTTTTCAAGGTAAGGATGATCAATTAATGCCTGAAATGTCCGATTTATTCGTGTGGCATGTTTCAGAACGCTACATAGAATTGTATGACAAATTAGTCGGAAAGCATTTTATAAAACCTGATTCCTCAATACGTATAAAGGACCGGATTGCTCAAAATCTTTCAAATTATTTTTAATCCTGGAACGAATTTATAGATTCCTGTGTTATACATTTTACAGATTTAAAGAAGTCTGCTTTTTCTGAGAGATATTCAATTCAAAAATATTTATAGCTTATAATTTGATATTGAAATTATTTGCAAATAATTTATTGGGGTTGCTTGGAATCGACAGGAAATGTAATAGATTAGTAAGCATGCCGTAGGATGATAACACGCTACGTAAAAAACGGTTGTCGAACATTAAATGGCAATACATCTTTTGCCCTTGCTGCCTAATTCTAGGAATTAGAATGCTTGTGTGCTTCCGGCTGAATGTCTGACTAAGTCGATAAGCACATCATCAAATTCAGACTGGCTAGATAATGATCTCTTTTATCAGGCGAGATTAAATAGAGAATAAGGATAAAAAAGCTCGTTTCTTAAGCTCCTTTTATCCTGACAATCAAATATGAAACTAAGCATGTAGAAAGCTCATTTGTTCTTTCTCTGGACGCGGGTTCGACTCCCGCCAGCTCCACTTTAAACGGCTCGACAAAATCGGGCCTTTTTTATTTAACACAGAATGTAGTGAAGATCAACAGGAGATTAAAATTTTCCTTATCTATTGATTGCTAAAAAGCTATTTATATTTATTTGGTGATAAAAGTTCTCAATCTAAGATTGAGAACTTTTTTACAAATTATTGAATATTTAAATCACAGGATCTAACACCTCAAATAAATTCATCTTTTAATAAAAAAAGCCCTGCAAATGCAGAGCTTTTTTTATTTTATGTATTCTCAAAATTACTTCTGAGGAGTTGGAGCAGGAACTTTTGCTCTGCCATCTGTTCTAGTAGTTGTTTTAGGTTTAGCATCTGTTTTAGGTCTGCGACAAGCTTCTGTACAGGTATGCCCTTTTTCACCATGTGCATAGGAATGTTTTCCGGTTCTACATGCTTTTGTGCATTTGTGTTCTTTTAATTGAGAATCAGTCATTTCAGTAGCATCACCAGGTTTTGCAGCATCTACAGTTTTTGTAGAAGTAGGTGTTTGAGTAGTAGTAGAGCTTGGTTTTTTTGTGTCAGTTGGTGTAGTTTGTGCATTTAGAAAACCAACACAAAGAGTGAAAGCAAATAATAAAAATAAGTTTTTCATGATAAAATAGAAATTTGTTAGTGAATGAATTAAAAATTACCGCTGCGTAAAGTTTCAGAAAATAATTTGGATTTTTATAATATTTATATGCAATTCTTGTAGCGTTACATTTTCTTTTCAAGTTAAAATATGTAAATAACTGATTATCACTGCCTAATGTGTAAAAAATTAAATATTTTCTCCTCTTTTTATTTTAAAATGAATTTCAAAACTGGCATTTTCTCGCCTGTTAATTCCATTTAATCGGTAATCTAATGGAGCGCTGAATCCAAATTGTCCGATGATTGCTCCAGAAAGTCCGCCAAATTCTTCTATGATTATCTGTGTTCCTTTTGGAATATACGTATTTAGTTCATCCAGGTTTCTAAAATGTAATTGAATGTCACCGGACTTATAAACGGAGGGATCTGTTGCAAAAATGGCTTCATAGGTTCCTTTTATTGAATCTGAAACCCAAGCCCAGTTTATAAAGCTCTCTTCGCTAAGATTATTTGAGTCTATTATTTGTATTGGCTCACAAAGAATTTTATTAATCGAATTTGAAATAATAAAATTGTGATCATCTCCTGATGAATTGCTAATTAAATTATAGGTTTTGCCTGAAAATGTTCCAGAAGTTATAACAATAGTAATTTCACTAGGTCCAGTAAAATTTCCATTGGGGTCAACAGGATCAACTACGCAAGCTGAAATCCAGAATATAAAACTAGCTGCAATGAATTGGAATTGTGTTTTAAAAGTGTTCATAATTTTTAAGTAATATTTGAAGAGATCCTTTGATATTGCTTATTCATTTGATCAAAAACATGAAAAATTTCTTTAAGCCATACTTCATCTACTAAACGGCTTACATCTTCAAATCCTGATATGCTATTTGCTTCTAAAAATTTATAGCTTTGTTCGAAGGGTCCAATCTCAAATTTGACAATGTATTTGTTGTTTGATTTAAAAACGGTAATGTTTAAATTAGGATGTGGAATCTGTCCCAGGATTCTCATGTTTAAATTCTTTTTGGATGATTTGAGAATATTTTTTATACAACGAACGATATTCTGGAAATTCTGTAACCAATAATCGAATATGCTTTTCAATAGTTAAATTGTCACCTCGTTTAGCTGGTCCGGTTTGAGCACTTTTAGAACCCAGCGCAAATGCTTTGTCAATCGTCTCTTTCATTAAACTTTGAATGACCGTAAAAGGCACTTTAGATTTTGCTAAAATTCGTTCTGCGATCAGAAGATTAAAATTTGAAAAATTATTTGCAAACACAGAAGCTAAATGTAAATGTGTCCTGATCTGATCATTCATTTCTAAAACTTGATTTGATAATCCATGAGCCACCTCCGTCAAAAGCTTTGTTGCATACGTGCTTCCTTCTAAAAAAATTGGAATTTCATCCCATAGAAGTGTTTTAATCTTGCTAAAACTTTGTAATGGATAAAATAACGAACGATTTATAAAATAATCATCAATTAAATTCGGACTATTAACTCCAGAAGTATGGGCTATAATTTTATCCGGCTTTAAAAATTGTTTCAAAGCAATTGAAACTTCATGGATTTTATCATCTTTAATTCCTATTATATAAATATCTGCAGAAGTATCAATTTCATTTAATGAATTCGTATAATTGCAATGCAGTTTCTTTGCTAATCCTTTTGCATTTTCTAAAGTCTTTGAATACACCTGAACTACTTGCTGTGCGCTTTCAAATAGTTTGACTCCTAATGAAGTAGCTAAATTACCTGAACCGATTAATACAATTTTATACTTCAAAACGAGTCGTATTTCTTTTGTAGTATGCTGATAATAGCAAACCAAGTAACATAACGATACTGCCAAACCAAACTAAATTTATCCATGGAAACTCAGTAACCTGAATTACTATAAAATCATTTCTGGAAGCATTTTCAGCAATTTGCAATGGAATTTTAATGGATGTAATTGGCGCATGAACAGCATAATCAAAACTCATTTCTTCTGTTGCAGGGTTGATTTTAGTAAACCGTATTGTAATTCCTGGGTACACAGCGCTCACAGGGAGTGAAATAACCTGGTTGCCTTTAATTAGATAAATAGGATTCAAAACAGAACGTTTCTCGTGGTCTCTATATTCTAATTGTGCTGAAATGGCTATTTCATTTTCTTGAGGCACATAGATATCAGGATCAATTTCTTTACTAAATCCAATTAGCTTAATAAATTTTTGGTCACCAATTTCTATTTCGTTGCCCTTTTTCAAAACGATAGCATTGAATTTTTGTGAGCCAAATTCAGGCACTAAAGTGCTAAATGCAGTATCAGGAATTTGAATTCGCATTTGATACGGATCAATCTGATACGGAAATCTATACACTAAATTATTTCTGAATACTATTGAGGGAGTGGCTGTTCTGGCAGTATCATCTTCCAGATTTTTTACCTTAAAAATGAGTTGCAACTTTTGATCATTCGGTTTAAATTCAAAATCTTTCGCATCAAAATCATTTAAAATAGCACTCAAAACGACGACATGTTTTTTTGTAAAAAAGGTATCACCCAATTTACAAAAATAGGTCTCATAGTTTAAACTGTCTTCTGCTTTTTGCGCAGTTTCAACATCAACTTGGGTTTGTGGAATTTGTGCAATCAACGAAAACACATCCTTGTTTATATAGTGTTTTGTAGATGGATTTGAAGCAGCTACTTTGGTTAGTTTATTGTCGTATTGAATTTCTGGATATAATTTGAAGCTTTCCGTTTTATTATTTAGAGTATCCTCTTTCCAGAATTCAAGTTCATAGATTCTACTTTTTAATATAAAAGTATCTGAAAGATATTGAACCCAATATCCATTCATAAACATTTTTTGATCCTTAATTAAAGTTAAGTGTTTCGCAATATCATCATCAGACCAATTTTCTACTAATCCTTGTTGAGCAAACTGATTGCTAGAAATTATTTTTTTATTGATTCCTGTAAATAATATTCCCAAAAGTAATATTCCAAATCCGCCATGTGATAATACAGTTCCTGCTAATCGAAATTGAAATCTCAACATTCGTATAAAAAACACTAAAGAGGAAACAATTGCAAACCAGGCAGACCATAACAAAAGAGCGTGACTCCAATTTAAATTTTCAAAAGAATATGAATTGAAATAACTAAGTGCTAAGGATCCAATAAAGCAAATCGATAAATTTATCAAAAACGCTTTATTTAAATTTGCTTTTCGTTCACCTAGATATTTTAAATATAAAGATGCAGATGCCAAAAATCCAATAAAAATTCCAATCCATATTTGATATTGATTATGATGGGCGACGGGATCTAATGGTGTACTTCTATGGTAACTTTCCAATGAACTATTTGTAATATTTCCAAGGAGGTCAAGAATTTTATTATATACTGGAATGGACGTTGTAAAACTAATTAATAGAGCACTAAAAAGTAAAACCAAACTACCAATAAACATCCAGAATTCTCTGGACATAATTTGCTCTTCAGTATTTTTTCTTGGAATTTCAGCTATTCTTTTAAATAAATAGACAGATGGAACAATTAATATAATTGTGCAAAATATAACCAATTGCCATTCTAAGCCCATTTGGGTAAAGGCATGTGCAGAGCTATCGCCAAGTATTCCACTTCTAGTTAAAAATGAAGAATAGACCACCATAAAAAATGAAAGCAAATAAGTTGCAATCATTGGGGTAATAGAATATTGTGTTGATTTTGCGATTAAATTCGTATGAATTCCAGCAATCAATACAATCCAGGGTACTAACGACATATTTTCAACTGGATCCCAAGCCCAATATCCACCAAAACTAAGTGCTTCATATGCCCAGGCACCACCCATTAAAATACCAGTACCTAAAATAAATCCTGAAAATAGAGCCCAGGGTAAAACAGCTTTTAACCAGGAGGTATAATCTCTGTAAATAAGTCCTGATAACGAAAAGGCAAAAGGAACAATAGTTGAAGAAAAACCGAGGAATAAAATTGGTGGGTGAATAATATTCCAATAATTTTGAAGTAAAGGGTTTAACCCATTTCCTTTTATCAGTGACAAGTATTCAGCATTATTGAATAGCGGAATATCCATAACATGTCGTAATAAAACAAACGGACTACTGCCAATTCTCGAATCTCCAATATAAATACCTAAAAGCATGCTGGTCAAAATGAAATTGACAGCCAGAACAATGATGGTATTTGAAATATTAAATTTATTTTTCGACCGTAATAAAAAAAATCCTATGAGGCAATTCCAGAATATCCATAATAAAAAACTTCCTTCCTGACCTTCCCAGAAAGCTGACAAGATATATTTCATTGGAAGTTCATCAGATACATGTGCCCAAACATATTGATATTCATAATAGTGCCGACTCATTATGAAAAAAATCAGAAATAGGATACTTAAAATTGAAAACCAATGAGTATAAAATCCAATTTTTATTGCGGATTCCCATTCTTTAGTAAGGTTTTTAAAATTAAGAATAAAGGCTACTACTGAAAATAGGGCACTGAAAAATGCTAATAGAACTAAGAAATGTCCAGCATAATGAATCCAAAGGTGCTCACCAACATATTGAATCGTATTCATAATTCAACAGTCGACTTTATATAAATTTCCTCATCTTTATATTTAGATGGGCACTTTAAAAGCATTGTTTTAGCCATAAATAAATCATCCGTCATGGTACCTGTTAATACCACCTGTTCAGATAATTCAAAGTCCTGAGGTTTTGGAGCTTTTAAAATTACTTTTTTAGTTTGGCCTTCCTTATCCGTAAGATAAAAACTAAAAAAGTTAGCATCTTTATCAGGTTCATAATAAATTTCCTGTTCTTTAGCTAACTGTCCAACAATTTTTACTACACCACCATTTTTTTTAGCTTTACTAAAACTGGAGTACGTTGAAAAATCCTTGGAAGCAGATATTAGTAGAGCTACAGCAACTCCAATTAAGGCAAAAGCAATAATAAATGATTTTTTCATATCTGTGGCAAAGTTAATCTGTTTATCTATATGCTGGTTTTGAGTGTTTATGGATTATCAAATTCATATGGTATCAGGTTAATCATAAGTAAACAAAGTCTAGAAAGTTCTGGTTCTGTTATCAATGATCTATTTTTGGATTTGAATACAAGACTATGTCAAAACACGTAATACAAGCTATTAATTTAAACTTAGGATATAACGATGAGTATATTATTTCTAGTTTAAATTGGACCCTGCAGGAAGGCGATTGGGTCGAAATTCAGGCATCAAATAGCGCAGGAAAATCAACTCTTTTAGATTCAATTTACGGGAATCCAATGCATTGCTCGGGTCAATTATTGGTTTTGGATTATTCATTAATTCCATTAAATAAGAGCGATAAATTGGAAATTCGACGTAAAATTGGCTATGCCAGCCAAAAAAACCGGCTTTTGTTAAATAAAACCTTACGAGCCAATCTTTTAATGGCTTTAGATGCTTCTGATAAGGTATTTGATCAAACTCAGGATGAATTAATTTCAAATCTTTTAGAGAAACTGGAACTAAAGCATTTAGTGAAAACTGAAATTGAACATATGTCTAATAGTGATCAGGTGCTGGTTTCAATTGCTAGAGCACTTATAAATAAGCCTAAATTATTATTGATGGATCAAAGTCTTGACGCTTTAGATGTAACGAGAAGAAATATGGTTATTGAGCTCATTCAACAATTGAGACAAACGGAAAGAATGACGATTTTGTCAACAAGCTTATTTGGCATAGCACCAGAAATTACAACTTGTAAATCCTTAAGAATGAATAATGGGCAGTTTATTGTAGGATCTTAAAAAACGACTTAGGAATTAACTGTCTTTGAATTTATTGGGGTAGTTTCAAGTTCAAGGATATCTTTGCATTTTAAATTAATATACATGTTTGATAGCTTAAATGAACGTCTTGAATTAGCGCTAAAAACCATAAGAGGGGAGTCTAGGATAACAGAACTTAATGTGGCTGAATCTATTAAAGAAATTAGACGAGCACTGGTTGAAGCAGATGTAAATTACAAAATTGCTAAAGAATTTACAGATAAGATCAAAGAACAAGCATTAGGATCTAAGAACATCTTAAAATCTGTTAAGCCAGGTGAACTGATGGTTAAAATAGTTATGGACGAGCTTGTAGAACTCATGGGCGGCCAGGCAGAAGGTTTAAATTTAAATGGAAATCCTGCTGTTATTTTAATTGCTGGTTTACAAGGATCTGGTAAAACAACCTTTTCCGGTAAACTATCGCTTTTCTTAAAAACGAAGAAGAATAAGAAAGTACTTTTAACTGCTTGTGATGTATATAGACCAGCAGCTATCGATCAATTAACTGTTTTATCTGAACAGGTTGGAGTGGAAATATACAAGGAGCCTGAAGTGAAAGATCCAGTAGTGATCGCCAAGAATGCTATTGAGTATGCCAGAACCCATAAACTTGATGTAGTGATTATAGATACCGCTGGACGGACATCAGTGGACGAAGAGATGATGGAAGAAATTGAGCGTATTAAAATTACGGTTCAGCCTTCTGAAACTTTATTTGTGGTAGATTCTATGACCGGTCAGGACGCGGTTAATACAGCTCAAGCATTTAATTCAAGGATTAATTTTGATGGTGTCGTTCTAACTAAATTAGATGGAGATACAAGAGGAGGTGCAGCACTTTCAATAAAATATACCGTTGGAAAGCCCATTAAGTTTGTCTCTATGGGTGAAAAAATGGACGCTCTAGATATTTTTTATCCAGATCGTATGGCCCAAAGGATTCTTGGAATGGGGGATATTGTGAGTTTAGTAGAAAGAGCTCAGGAACAATTTGATGAAACAGAGGCAAAAAAGATCGAAAAGAAGATTAAACAAAATAAGTTCGACTTTAATGACTTTCAACAGCAATTGCAACAAATCAAAAAGATGGGTGATCTTAAAAGCTTACTGGGTATGATACCCGGGGCTGGAAAGATGATGAAAGATGTAAATATTGATGAGAAGGCGTTTAGTAAAGTGGAAGCAATTATTCAGTCGATGACACCACAAGAACGAGCGAATCCTGATATTCTCAATATGTCTCGTAAGAATAGAATTGCAACCGGATGTGGCAAAACGGTTCATGAAATCAATGCTTTTATAAAGCAATTTGAGGAAATGCGCAAAATGATGTTTATGTTTTCCAAAGGACAGGGAATGGGCCAAATGATGAACCAAATGAAGAATCTGAGAAGATAAAATTTTTTCGTTTAGAATTTCCGGTTTTTTAGTGTTTTAAGTTTTCAATTATCCGATTATCTCAAGTTAATTTTAATTCTGCATATATTCATATTTCGCTATATTTACATTAAAATATTAAATATGGCCAGACGTCTACTTTTCGTTTTTTTTATTTTTCTTTCTTTTAAAATCTTCGGACAACTTACAAATGGTTCTATAGCCCCAGATTTTTCAGTGGAAGATATTAACGGAAACACTTATAGCCTTTATGCTATGATGGGATCCAATAAATCTGCTTGTCTTGATTTTTCAGCAACCTGGTGCTCACCTTGTTGGGCCTTTCATACCAGCGGGGTATTAGAAAGTGTTTATAATAACCTTGGTAATGAAACGACCGTGGTTATGTTGGAATCAGATTGGAATACGAATACAAATTGTCTTTATGGTCCTAGTGGGTGTAATAGCTCAACGCAAGGTAATTGGGTGGCTGGGATTCCTTATCAGATTGCAGATCTTTCTGGCAGCAACGGGGCGAGTGTTAATAATGATTATAATATAAATTATTACCCTACTTTATATGTTATTTCACCAGATAAAAGAAGCTGGGAAATTGGAACTAGAACATATCAAAACTATGCTAATTGGATTACTAAAAGTTTTAAATTAGCTGCAACTGCAAATTTAACAAACTCAACTTGTGGTGATAATGGTAAAATTGTTTTGAATGTTACTGGAGGTTTTAGTACGCTAAGTTATAAATGGAGTAATGGCATGACTTCTAAAGATCTCAATAATTTGCCAGGTGGTACCTATTCTGTTACCATAACTGATGTAAATACATATTTTAAAGAATTTGGACCATTTACTATTGATGGACCAACAAAACGTGTTGATATCGTAAGTTCTCAATTGATCCATGTAAAATGTTTTAATGAACCTACAGGTAGTATTTTTATCGATGTAAATTACGGTACTCCCCCTTACAATTTTAATTGGTCAAATGGCAATACCACAGATGCTCCTGATAATTTGAAAGCAGGAACATATACAGTTACAGTTACGGATAATGCAGGTTGTACCAAAGTAAAATCATATACATTAAATCAACCTTCTGATTTAACACTTTCCACTGTTCCTGGTAAAGAAACATGCGATGAAATTAATGGTTTTATTCAAGCTAAAGCAAATGGAGGCATTTTCCCATATGATTATGACCTTGGTTTTGGACAACAAACAAGTCCTTATTTTTCAGATTTAAAAGGTGAAAAATCATATACTGTTACCGTTACAGATGCTAATGGATGTGAAGAAACGAGCACTACCTATGTTGATGCTACACATAAACCAGACGTTCATGCAGGAACAGATAAACCATTGGATTGTAAAAAGGAAATAATAAATCTTGATGGAAGTCAATCTAGCCAAGGTGGTGCTTTTATTTATCTATGGACAACAAAAGAAGGAAATATTGTGAAAGGTCAGGAAACACTTTTGCCTGATGTTAATTTGCCTGGAAAATATTTTTTAAAAGTGACAGACGCTGGTAACAAATGCTTTGATGTCGATTCTGTTGTGGTTTTAGATAAAAGGGTATTTCCAAATATCCAAAGTAGTAATGATACTACATTAAATTGCGTATTTTTAGAAACAGAATTAAAAGGTACAAGTAAGGATTTGCAAACTAAATTTTATTGGAAAAAACAGAATGATACCAGTTTCTTAATTCAAGGGAAATCAATTTTGGTTAATGTAGATGCTAAGTATATTTTACATGTAAAGGATACCATTAATTTATGTGTATCTAAAGATACGATTGAAATTAAAAAAGATCAATTGGTGCCCGAAGCAATTGCGAATCCTGAGAAAGATGTAAGTTGTATAAATACCGAAGTAATTATCGATGGTTCCGCATCATCCAAAGGAGCAAATTTTAAATATTTATGGACCAGTGCGAATGGTAATATTGTTACTGGGGCGAATACTTTAATGCCGATCGTAAATAAAGGCGGAGATTATGAGTTTCAAGTTGAAAATACACAGAATTTTTGTAAAGCATTTGCGACCGTTATAGTTTTCGAACAAACCGTACCAGAAGCTGCATTTGAACAATCCGTAAATGGTTTAAATATTCAATTAACAGATCAATCGAAAGGGATACCAACAAAATGGAATTGGAGCTTTGGAGATGGATCAATAAGCAGTCTTAAAAATCCAACTCATAGTTATACTTCAGATGGTGAATATGAAATTTGCTTAACCATTAATAATGATTGTGGCGAACATATAAAGTGCAATAAAATTCTAGTTGGAATATCTGCCGCCTTGAATTTAGCTTCCTGGGATATTCATAATGTGAGTTGCTTTGGAGGTAGTAATGGTAAGATAAAAATTAATGTTCAAGGTGGAGTGCCACCATATCAGTATATCTGGAATACACAGCAACAATCAAATGAAATTTCTGATCTCAGTATTGGAAATTATTCAGTGCAAATTATAGATCAACAAGGTACTAAAATTGTAAAATCCTTTACAATCACGCAACCTCTCGAGATAAGTTTAAAAAATCAACAAATAACAGGAAGTAATGCAGGTGCAGATAACGGTAGTATTTCGCTTGATGTAGAAGGAGGAATTCCTCAATACACTTATTTATGGTCTAACGGACAATTAACAAATCCAGCTATAAATCTTGCACCTGGAGACTATACTTGTTCATTGACAGATGCAAATTCTTGTATAAAAGTATTAGGTCCATTTATAGTGAAAGAGTTGACCTTAAATAATGAAATCGATTTCGTTAAACAGTTTGAATTGCGTCCAAATCCTGTGAGCTCAAAAGGTTCCATTTATGTTGATTTGGATCGTTCCAAACTATTTAATTTGAGTTTAGTAAATATATTTGGTAAAGAACTTTGGTCTAAACAGTATAGTGCAAAATCAATTATCGAATTGGTTGATGTTTCTGACTTCAGCAAAGGAATTTACTTTATAGTATTGCGTACAGAGCATAAAAAAGAAGTGCTCAAATGGATTGTTGAATAACGCATTGTACTTATTCGATTAAATTTAATCGAGTTATTACTGGATTATTTGAACTTTTAAAATTAGATAATAGATTTTTTTGTAGTAACGCAAGCGACTTAGAATTTGGATTTCTTGGTTGGTTTATATTTTTTTAGCAATAATAACTAAGTCCATTGTATCTTGTTCAGTGTCTGTCGGGTACATTTGATGTTGAAGTTTTAAAATTTCAAATGCATTTGAAATTAAGATTTTACGCAAGTCTTTGGCTTGGTAAAAATGCATAAAAATTTCGTCACCAGTACTTCCTTTTTTGAAGCCTGATAAATTGTAATCGCCTTCCATAGTGCTCAAGTAGAGGATGCCACCCAAGTTTAACAAATTGGAAACATTGTTTATTAGATTATGAGTCTCTTCAAGAGTAAGATAAGGAAGACAAAATCCACACATAATGCCATCAAATCTTGATGTAATACTTTCAATTTGCCTACAATCCATTAATAAAAAATTTGCTGTTGGATTGTTGATTTTTGCCAATTCTATCATTTGAGGTGCCAAATCAATACCTAGAATATTAAAGTCTGGCCTTTTGTTTAATAAATATTTAGTGATATTTCCAGGTCCACAAGCAATTTCTAAAATAGTAGCATTTTCCTTTTGAATAGCGTTGCAAAATAAGTCAAACGATTCTGAATATAAATCTACATTCATAAATTTATCTTGATACATTTTTGCTAATTTGTTGAAAATAGCTACTGCAATTTTTGACTTATCCATTAAAAGTGCATAGTTAATAATTCTGAAATATTAGGTAGCGGGTGTCCGATAAGTTTATTCATGACTTCTTAATTTCCAATGGAATGTAATAAATGGAGAATAATATTTTTCAAATCTTCTTCTTTGTTTTTAACTTCTTCAACATTTTTGAAAAGTGCGAGCCTTCGTCCATCTGCATAACTCCCTTCAAGTAATTGGGAAGGATCCTCAACGAATGCTCCTCGTAAAAAGATAAGTCTTACATAGTCTTGCTTAAATATATTGATTCCAACAAGATACCTTTTGTAATCTTTTGGGTTAAATGGGGGCATAAAACCTGTATAAAAAAATGTAGGAGCATTCCAAGCAATTCCTTCACCTATTTCTTTGTCTATATTTAGGATGCTTGTACGCAAATGTCGTACAACATCAATTAATGGATAATTCAATTTGCTCATAAATTCATTTACCTTTTCAGGTTCGGATATACCAGAAGTCAGACTTGGAAGTTTTTTCATAGGATAGAATGTTTTCTTTTAAAAAAGGTCGGCATTATAAGCTACGGGATAGTATGTTTAATTTGTTTATTAAGGATTGTATAAGTCTTGTGGTTATCAAAAAACTAGTTATAAAGATAAGTTTGATAATGATTGTTTTACCAAATTTCTATTATGAATATTATTCAAATTGTAGGTCGATCTATTTGTTAGTTCCTAAGTAAAATCTAATGATAGCTACGGAAGCTTTATTCATCAAGCAGTTTATGTATAATTATACCAGATTTTGTGTCCGGATTATAGAATTATGTGTATTTCTCTTATTTTGCAGGCTTAAATGAAGAAAGAAATTAGTTTTGAATTATTTCTGGAGGCAATCTTTATAGTATACCCGTTTCAACTTACCGATAGCCAAACGAGTTATTTGCAATCCCTTATTTTGGATGCTATCCGAATTGGTGGATTTGATATTTCAAAGTTAGTTTGTGATTATCTTAAAATAAATGATCAAAAAACAAGAAGACAACTTCATCTGCTTTTTGAAGATTTGTTGCCGGCTTAGGTTTAAGAAACTTATCATTTTATTTATATTTTATTATTCGCATGTAAAACAAGATTTAGTGTATTAATTATTTTCAATTCTCTTTTTTAGTTCAAGTAATTTCATCATGCATTCTATGGGAGTCATTGTTTGAATATCCATTCTTTTAATATCATCTAAAAGTTTTTTATCTTCGAGTTCTTTTGAATCTATAATCCGGATTTGCAATTTTTTGGTTTGGTCAGAAATTTGATTTGTATTTATAGATCCTGCTCTTTTTTCTTCTAGGTCTGCTAATATTTCTTCAGCGCGCTGTAATACTTCAATTGGCATTCCAGCCATTTGAGCTACATGTATTCCAAATGAATGTTCACTGCCTCCTGGAACTAATTTGCGAAGAAATAAAACAGACTTATTTATCTCCTGAGTAGAAACATGAAAATTTTTAATTCGCAATAAATAATTACTTAACTCATTTAATTCATGATAATGTGTAGCAAATAATGTTTTTGCTTTACGGTCGGGTATTTCATGAATATATTCTGCAATGGCCCACGCTAATGAAATTCCATCATAAGTACTGGTTCCACGCCCAATTTCATCTAATAAAATTAAGGATCGGTTTGATAAATTATTAAGTATTGAAGACGTTTCATTCATTTCAACCATAAATGTAGATTCGCCGGATGAAATATTATCACTAGCACCTACTCTTGTGAATATGCGATCGATATATCCTAACTTGGCTTCTTTAGCGGGAACAAAGGAACCAATTTGAGCCATCAAACTAATGAGCGCGGTTTGTCTTAAAATTGCAGATTTACCACTCATATTGGGTCCGGTGATCATTAATATTTGTTGTGAATCCGAATCAAGGTATATATCATTTGGAATGTATGAATCTCCAGTCGGTAATTGCATTTCAATTACCGGATGTCTAGCCTCTTTAATATCTAAAACCATACTATCATCTACTTGAGGCTTGCAATAACGATTGCTTCTAGCTGTTTTAGAAAATGAAAATAAAACATCAATTTCTGCAATTACCTGCGCGTTTAGTTGCAATGGGAGAAGATATTCTTGTAATTGATCAACGAGTTTCTCAAAAAGTTCTTCCTCAATTTGGATAATACGTTCTTCTGCTCCAAGAATTTTGACTTCCAGTTTTTTTAATTCATCAGTGACATATCGTTCACCATTTGACATTGTTTGTTTTCGAATCCAATGCTCGGGTACTAAACCTTGATTTTTGAATTTATTTGTAACCTCTAAGAAATAACCAAAGACAGAATTGTAGCCTATTTTTAAATTTGTAATGCCGGTGGTAATAATTTCCTTCTTTTGAATATCGAGCAGTAAATCTTTACTATTATTTAAGATAAATTTAAGTTCATCTAACTCCACGGAGAATCCCGGAATGAATATCCCGCCTTTGTTAATTTGATTTGGAGCTTCAGAGTCTAATTGTTTAGAAATTAGATCCACCAAACTAACACATTCTTGAATCTTTTCTGTAAGTCGTAAAAGACCGGGATGGTTTTGCTTAACTAAAAGAACTTTTAAAGGACTTAACTTTTTAAGGCTCCGAAGGATATGATTGATTTCCCTTGGCGTAATGCGACGCAAGGGTATTTTTGAAACTAATCGTTCGAGGTCACCAAAATGATTAAGAATTTGATTTAAATCATCGGTTAATTGTTCTTGATTGAATAGGGATTCAACCATGCCGAGTCGATTTTGAATTTTATTTAAATCTAGTAGCGGCATTACCAACCATTTTCGCATCAACCTAGAACCCATTGGAGTTAGCGTTTTGTCCAAAATTTGTAAAAGGCTTTTACCTTCTGGATGAATTGGATCCACTAATTCTAGATTTTTAATCGTAAATCGATCCATCCATACTATTTCATCACTTGCAAGTCTGGATAATTGTGATAAATGATCTGGATTTTTTGTTTCGGTACTTTCCAAATAATGGATGATAGCTCCTGCTGCGGTTTGCCCATACAATAATTCTTCAACGCCAAATCCTTTTAAGCTGCTAACTTTAAAATGACGTAATAATTTTTCGCGACTGTATTCTAATTGAAAGATCCATTCTTCCAATGGGTAGATATAAAATTGATCCCCGAATGTAGATTCAAACGTAGTTGTCTTGCCTCTTGATAAAATAATTTCAGCAGGTTCAAAGCTTTGCAATAATTTCTCAATATAATCTGGTTTCCCTTGCGATAAATAAAATTCGCCTGTTGAAACATCTGCAAATGCTATTCCTATTAAATCATTTGTAATATATATAGATGCGAGGAAATTATTTTTACGATGGTCTAATAATTTATCATCATAGGTTACACCCGGTGTAATCACTTCGGTAATGCCGCGCTTTACAATTTTTTTACCCTTCATAGGTTTTTCAAGTTGCTCACATATCGCAACCCTGTAACCCGCTCTAACTAATTTAGGTAAGTAGGCATCTAGTGAATGATATGGAAAACCTGCTAATTCTATATCTGTGCCACCATTATTGCGTTTAGTTAGAACAATACCAAGAATTTTAGATGTTTTAACTGCATCTTCACTAAAAGTTTCATAAAAGTCTCCTACACGATATAATAATATGGCATCCGGATGTTTTGCCTTCATGGAATAATATTGTTCCATTAAAGGAGTCATCGTATTGATTTCGAATAAAAGGGCTTCTCCTTTCAAGTTTTAGGTTTTCCGCAAATATAAGCGCATAATGTAGAAAAATTCTAATCCCATTATGGACTTAAATTAATTTAATAAGAAATGAAAATTATTATAGTTTTGTAACGTCCTTAATTGTTTCAATACAAAAACAGATCACTATGCTAAAAGCATTTAAAGATTTAAAACCGGAAGAATACCAACTATTAATTGATGCAGTGCCTATGATAGCAATTTTAATTGCAGGTGCTGACAATGACATTGATTTAAAAGAAAGGCAATGGGCAGAAAAGATTGTAAAGATTAGAAGTTATAGCAATCAATTTGACTTAAAACCTTTATATAAAGAAGTGGATGAACAATTTAGTATGCTCTTTGACAAAATGATTGAAGAGCTTCCAAAAGATGCAGACAATAGAAGTCGTATTTTAAGTTCTAAATTGGCAGGACTTAATGATGTTTTTTTAAAATTGAATATGCGAACTTCAAATCAACTGTATACATCTTATATTGCGTATGCTGAACAAATCGCGCGTGCATCCGGAGGTATTTTAAGAATGTTAGCGGTGAGTAAGGAAGAATGTATATTTATAGGTTTGCCAATGATTGATCCGATCTTTTATAATGATATAGAAGAAGAAGAAGAAGAATGATGTGATTATGAAATGATTAAAATTGCAACTCAACAATTTTAATGATAAAAACAGTGCATTCTGTATATATTCGGGCTTGCATTAAGTTTTAAATTTGAAACTGAATCTTAAGCTCTGTAAAATTAAATTTACATGTAAATTTAAGGCACTAATAATAATTTTTGATTTAGAATCTGATTGTTTTCAATCCATTGAATATAATATAAACCAGTTTTGTTTAGTGCTGTTAGGTCTAATTTGTCAAGCATTTTATTCGTACTAAATATGCAGATGCCTTGCAAATCGTAAATTTTAATAGAATGGACATCTTTTGATTCAGCATAAAGTATGCCTTTTCCAGGATTAGGATACCAATAATTTGTCTTGCGAAGATCCTGATTTGTTGCAGAGGCGCAATCTACTTCCGATTGCAGTGTTAAAATATACTCACCAGGGAATGCAGCTCCTGGGTATTCAGTAGCGTAAGGAACGGGAAAACCGAGATTGATGGTAAGTATTAATTTAATTATAGGTTTGAAATCTCCTGGAATATTATCAGCCGTTGCGATGCCGCTTAGAATTAGACAACCAAATGTGTTTTTATTATAAACACAGTTTGGAGGGTTACATTTATAAGTTATTCCTTTAGGTAAATTTGAAATTGCATTGATCGTATCAATAGCTACTTTTTCTAAAGCTATAGGAGTAGGATATATTGGAACAGTAACACTATCCGGCACTACTACAGTAAAAATAAATTCAAAGGGTTTATTGATACAAGCTTTCTTTTTTATACCACCATTTGGATTTGTTGGGGAAATAGGTTTTGGATATACCCCAGCAGAAGAATCGCGAAATGTACTGTCTGGCAGACAATTTTGTGCCTGTAAGTTGAAAAAAGTAAATAAATAAACTAAAGTATAAAAGAAATAATTCATATTTGGCGTGTTAAGTTGACACGCAAGTTATGACTAAATTATGACAAAGCATTTTTTTTGCATTTGGCTTCTTTTATTTTCTATGCTTTCATTATCTGGACAAAAGAAGCTTATCCACGGATCAGTACAGGATCGGAAATCCAAGGATTTTTTAACCGGGGCATTGGTTGGGGTTGGTAACATTGGTACCGTTACAGATGAGCTAGGTAAATTTAAATTGGAACTTGATGAAAGCATTTCTACCCTAAAAGTGAAAATGGTTGGTTATCAGGATCTTAATTTGGATATAACTTCAGGTATTGAATTTATTATATTTTTAGATGAGACGAGTTATCTTTTAAACACCACGGTGATTACGTCTTCCCGCTTTGAGAAACCAATTTCCGAATCTTCCGTGTCGATGAGTGTGATCAAATCTGAACTTTCTTCTAAACTGAACTCAAACAATGTCTCACAGATTTTGGATCGGGTACCTGGTGTTCAAATTATTGATGGTCAAGCAAATATACGTGGAGGAAGTGGCTATAGTTATGGGGCTGGTAGCCGGGTTTTATTATTAATGGATGATTTACCGGCATTGCAATCTGATGCTGGATTTCCTAATTGGGATGATTTACCACTTGAAAATATCGGGCAAATTGAAATCGTGAAGGGTGCATCATCTGCTGTTTATGGAAGTTCTGCAATGAATGGTATTATACACTTTAGATCAAATTATCCAGCTTCAGAACCATATACAGCAATAACTATAATGCCTCGTATTTTTCTAAGACCAGAAAATGGGAATGAATGGTGGGGAAAAAATCAAGAATTAGATTTTCCATATGAAGGATTTGTGAGCTTTGTCCATCGTCAAAAAATGAAATCTTGGGATGTTTCAACAAGTGCAGCATTCACTACAAAAGTGGGTTACAACAAGAATCACGATCAAAATACGATTAGAGTTCACGGATTAATTCGCAAACGGCTACAAGATCGCTTAACGCTAAGTGTTGGACTCAATTTTAATAAAGGGGAGAGTAGCAGTTTTTTTTATTGGAAAGATAAGGGTTTGTTTGAAGGGGATGCTGGTTCAAGCAGTAGTAGCAAAAAGTTTAGGTTTACTATAGACCCTACTGTTAAATATGTTAGTAAATTAGATTATCATCATTCCTTGCGCTCCAGATTCTATCATGTTTATAATGGAGCCGATAATAATCAATCAAATCAAAGTGAAAATTTATATACTGAATATCAATTATCTAAGAATATTCAAGCAATTGGGATTCAAATTATTGGAGGTGTTTTGTTGAATCAATCCTGGACTAAAGCAAAATTATACAGTGATACCAATTTTATACACAATAATCTGGCTGGTTTTTTACAGTTTGAAAAGAAATTTTTTAATAGGTTGATTTTAACAGCTGGGTTGCGATATGAATCCTACCGCATTGAAGGACCAGAATATGCCGGAGGATTGAAAGTGCAGGCTAAACAATCAGAGGATACTGTTTTATTCCGTTTTGGATTAAATTATAAGGTATTTGAAACAACCTTCATTCGAGCTTCTTTTGGACAAGGTTATCGCTTTCCAACCATTGCAGAAAAGTATATAAGCACCAAAGCAGGTGGATTGAGTATTATGCCAAATCCGAATTTGCATTCCGAACATGGATTTGGCGTTGAAATTGGGCTTAAACAAGGATTTAAGATAGGTAAAACAATTGGTTTTCTGGATCTTGCATTTTTTCAATCCCGGTATTATGATATGATGGAATTTGTCTTGAATAACCAATTGCAATTTCAATCAAAGAATATTGGAGATACTGATATCAAGGGCTTAGAGTTAGAATTTCAAACGAGAACAGAGCTAGCCGATTTTGTTTTTACTACGCGTGGTGGATATACATTTATAGAACCCAAATATCTGGAATTTGATCTTGCTGGTAAATTATTACCAATTAATGAAAGAGATTCTGCTAGCAGAGGAATGCAAAATGCTGCAAATTCTTCCTCTAATGAAAATATACTAAAATACCGATCAAAGCATTTATTGCGTTTTGACCTCCAAATTGATTATAAGAAATTATATGGAGGTATTTCCTTTAATTATGCATCTCATGTCCAGGCAATTGATTGGTTGTTTGAGTTGAGTTTGTTTTTAAAAGGAATAAAAGATTATCGCGCTGTTCATGACCATGGATATCGAGTCTATGATTTGCGAATTGGCTATCATTTTAAACAATTAGATCTTCAAGTAAACTTGCAAAATGCATTCAATGAAGACTACACAATTCGACCAGGAATTATGGATGCACCTAGAAATTTAAGTGTCCGTGCTACATATTCATATTAAGCAGTTTATATAACTAATTGAAATATAACTTAATAGGACTTTTATTTGTTTTTAAAAGCATGTTATTAATTTGCAAAAAGCCTGTTTATTCGGTTTTCTTACTTTATATTTGCGGAGTTTTTTAAAAAGTATAGAAATTCTATTATATGTCTGAAAAAGGAATTGTTAAGTGGCTTTTGATAGCTATTGTGTTTATTTGTTTGCTTCAATTTATTTATTATATACCTACTAATAAAGTAGAGCGACAAGCGGAAGAGTATGCTCAGGAACAGGGTATTGGTATAACAGATGAAAATTCAAAATCAGCTGCTATTAAAGCAGGTAGGATTCATTTTTTAGATTCTGTCTCTAGTTTAAAAATATTCAGCATCCCTTTAATTAAGGAATATACATATGCTGATTTAAAAAAGCAACAACTTGCTTTAGGTCTGGATTTGAAAGGGGGTATGAGTACTATTTTACAGATTGATTTAAGTGAACTTTTAGTCTCGCTTTCTGGTAATAGTACAGATCCTGCTTTTAAAGCTGCTTTATCAAAGGCAACAGAAAGAATGAAATCAAGTCAATCTGATTATATCAGTTTGTTTGTAGAAGAATTTCAAAAAGAATCTGGTGGAAAAAAATTAGCTTCTATTTTTTCAAGAGGAGCTTCCATTAAAGACCGTATAAAGTTTGAAACTCCGGATATCGATGTCGCCCGAATTCTTCGTGAAATTGCAAATGAAACGGTTGATTTAACCTTTAAAAGATTAAAAGATCGGATTGATAAATTAGGGGTAACACAACCCAATGTATCTTTAGATAAAGCGCGCGATATGATTATCGTGGAATTACCAGGTATTGACAACCCAGAACGTGCACGTAAATATCTTCAAGCAAGTGCAAAATTAGAATTTTGGGAAATTTATAGAAATATTGATCCAGGTGTTTATGAAGCTATTGTAAATGTTGATAAAAAATTAAAAGCACTTGAGAAGGGTGATACCTCTTCTGTAGCAAAAGATGAATATAAATTAAAAGACAAAATCGAGTACAAAAGAGATTCATTAGGAAATGTGCTGGATTCAAGTATAGTCGGGACAGATACTATTAGACAACAAGACACACCATTAGATAGAGGTCCGTTGTTGAGAATTTTTACGCCTGCCAGTTCAGCTGCAGGGGGTTATGCAATTTTGGGAACCGTTGAAAAAGCAAATCGGAAACGATTCCTGGAATTGGTAAATATGCCAGAAGTAAAACCATTTTTACCTATAGATTTGGAGTTTAAAATAGATGCAAAACCTTTTAAACTTCCTAATGAAGCACAAGCTTCTACAGCGTATAGTGTTTACGCAATAAAAAAGAAACCAGGGAGCTCAAATGCTCCTCTTGATGGTGAACGTATTGTTCGGGCTAGTGCAAATCCTGATAATCTTACCGGGGAGGTCGTTGTAAGCCTTGCTATGGATAATAAAGGTGCAAAAGCATGGGGTGAATTGACAACGCGTGCTGCTAATGACAATAAACGTGAAATCGCTATTTTACTAGATGATGAAGTCGTTTCTTGCCCAAGTGTAAGAGAGCCTATTCTCGGAGGAAGCTCTCAGATCTCAGGTAATTTTACAATTGATGAAGCAAAAGATTTAGCAAATATTCTACAAGTAGGAAAATTACCAGCAAAAACTAAAATTGTTCAGGAATCTTTAGTTGGCCCTTCGTTAGGTAAAGAAAATATTAGTAAATCCCTTTGGTCGACACTAGGAGGCTTCTTCTTAGTGCTTTTATTCATGGTGGTTTATTATACAGGAGGAGGCTTTGTATCTATAATTGCAATGTTCCTAAACGTATTATTCATATTAGCCACGCTAGCTTCATTTGGTACAGTCTTGACTTTACCCGGTATTGCTGGTTTAGTACTTACTATGGGTATTGCAGTAGATGCAAACGTGATTATTTATGAACGAATAAAAGAAGAACTGGCAGCAGGGAGATCCTATTTAGAATCCATAAAGCACGGATATCTCAACTCCTATTCAGCAATTATTGATTCTCACGTTACCAATTTACTGACTTGTGTTGTCTTATTTATATATGGTCTTGGACCCATTAAAGGATTTGCAATCGTTTTAATTATTGGTATTATTTTCTCTTTGTTTACCTCTGTATTAGTCTCCAGATTAATTGTTGATTGGTGGACTGGGAAAGGTAAAACAATGGGATTTTCAAGCGAATTTACAGCGCATGCATTTAAAAATATTAAAGTGGATTGGGTAGGCTTTAGAAAATATGCTTATATATTTTCTCTCGTATTGATTATCATCAGTTTTGTTTCATTTTTTACAAGGGGATTTGAATTAGGTGTTGAGTTTAAAGGAGGCTATTCCTATAATGTATCTTTTGATAGAGCAGTCGATGCGGATGTACTCCGAAATACTTTGACCAAAACATTTGAAGGGAATCCTGTAGTGAAAAGTGTGGATACTAAGAATACATTTAATATTACGACATCCTATATGATTAATGAATCTGGAGATGATGCAGTTTTAAAAGTAAATCAAAAATTATTTGAAGGCATAAAAGAAGTTTTGGGCAATGATCTGACCTATGAACAATTTATGAATCATGATACAAAAGGGACACATGTTGTTTCTTTTAGTCAGGTTGGGCCGGTTATCGCCGACGATATAAAGTCAAGTGCTTATAAATCTATTATTATTGCGCTCTTCGTTATTTTTATTTACATCTTTTTCAGATTTTATAAATGGCAATACAGTTTGGGTGCAATTGTGGCACTTTTCCATGATACCATCGTTGTATTAGGCGCCTTCTCTTTATTTCATGGTATTTTACCGTTCTCAATGGAAGTGGATCAAACATTAATTGCTGCTGTACTTACAGTAATTGGTTATTCTATGAACGATACTGTTATAGTCTTTGACCGGATTAAGGAATTTTTAAGTATGGATAGTCAAAAGACGGATCGGGAATTAGTAAATGAAGCAATTAATACAACCTTATCGCGAACTATTAATACATCCTTAGCTACGATTCTTACGATTATAATCTTATTCTTCTTTGGAGGAGCTAGTACAAAAGGATTTTGTTTCGCTATTATAGTAGGTATTATTATTGGAACATTTTCATCTATTTGTGTAGCAATGCCTGTAGTAATTGACTTTACTAAGAATTTGCGTTATGCAGCTAAAAAAGTTACTTCTAAAGTAACGAAACAAGTAGCCAAAGTATAATCATAATATATAAAATATTAAACGCCTTTCAAATAGCTATTTGAAAGGCGTTTTTATTTATACAATAAGTATATTTGTTGCGTTATATTAAAATGAGACATTTTTTACTTTATACTGTTATTTTTCTTGCCTCTTGTTCTTATCAAATTAAAGTAAAAACTGGAGACCAGGCATTTTCAAATAAACAGTATAATGTCGCGATACTCTTTTATAAGGAGGAATTAAACCAATCGACCAATCAGAAGCAAAATGCTCTACAATCTTTTCGGATTGGACAATGTTATAAATATGTGAGTGATTTTGAACAATCTTTAAAATGGTTTAAGAAAGCATATGATTTAAATTATGGATTGAAGGCATTGGAAGAATATGCAAATGCTTTAAAAAATAATGGAGAATATGAAGCAGCTATAAGTGCTTTTCAGGAACTTTCTCAAGAATTAGATAACCCTTCTGAATATCGTAAGGAAATTGCAATCTGTAAATTAAATATTGAGTGGAAACGTCAACAAAATGAATATTATTTCAAACTAACAAAATTGGCAGTTTTAAATGATCAGGGATCTGATTACTCACCAGTTGTCGACAATAAAGGCAATTTTTATTTTGTGTCCGATCGATTTTCTGAAGACAAAGGAAGAAATCAAAAATTTGCATGGTCTGGTAGATCCTATTCTGATATCTTGCAATGCACGAATAAAACAATAAGTCCTTTCCATTTAAATATAAATTCAGCAGCAAATGAAGGTTCCTTTTGTTTTGATTCAAAAATGCAAACCATTTATTTCACGAGATGCGGTGGATTAAATCAATTGCAAGATTATTGCAATCTATTTTACGCTAGTTTTAAAGAGGGTAATTGGTCGAAAGCTGAGTGGTTAGATTTTGGATTTGAGTCCTGTAATATAATGCATCCTGCGCTTCATAAATCAGATTCTATTCTGGTTTTTAGTTCGAATGTTGTCGGAGGAATCGGGCAATATGATTTATATGTTACTTTTTTACGTAATGATGCTTGGTCCATACCAATCAATTTAGGGGAGACTATAAATTCACCATTAGACGAAAAGTTTCCAGTTTGGAATCAAGATACTCTATATTTTAGTAGCAATGGTTGGCCTGGTTTAGGAGGATTAGATATCTTCAAATCATATAAATCAACAGACCAACTGTGGCAACCAGCAATTAATTTGAAACCAAATCTAAATTCAGAGGCCGATGATTTTGGATATTTTATTGATACTAGCTTTGTGATGAATGATTCTGTATTTTTAAAAGGGTACCTGAGTTCAAATCGTAATGAAACTAATGACGATGAGATTTATTTAGTCGAATTGAAGAAACGACTTGATTTGAAACCCAAAGAAAAGGAGAAAAAATTTCAATGGGAAGTTCAGCTAAATATACAATTTGTTAGTCATGAATCCTATAAGCAAAAGGAAAAATTATTTTTGGACTCTGTGGATTTAATAGAAAAAATATCTAAGAATTCAATTAATACAAAATCCAGAAGTAAAATTAATTTGAAAGTATTACCAGGCGAAAATTATACATTTTTAGCATCGAGAAAAAATTATCTAAATCGGGAATTTAAATTTTCAACGCCTGTGCAACCAGAGTTAACAAAAGATAGTTTGTTTATATTAGATCTTGAGGTTGAATTGATACCTATAGTATTTGATGAAGAATTTATTTTGGAAGAATTATATTATGATTTTGATAAATGGGAAATAAGGGCAGACGCAATCTCCGCATTGGAAAAATTAAAGACGGTATTATTTACGAATCCTGGTATAAAAATTGAATTAGGTTCTCATACAGATTGCAGAGGTGACGATGTTTATAATTTTGAATTGTCTGAAAAACGAGCAAAATCTGCAACAGATTGGTTAGTCAATAATGGGATTCAAGCAAACCGTCTTCAGTATAAAGGGTATGGGGAGTTTGATATGGCCATTTCTTGTGAATGCAATGCTTGTACGGAAGATCAGCATCAAAAAAACAGACGAACTACTTTTAAGATTGTTAAATAATGTGTCTTAGAATTAAGTAAAGAGCACCACTGATTAAAATCGTTGCAGGTAAAGTTAAAACCCAAGCTAGAATAATACTTTTTACAGTTCCTTTTTGTAGATTTTTAATGCCTTTTGTCGCTACCATAGCTCCGGCAACTCCAGAAGATAAAACATGTGTAGTAGAAACAGGTAAACCTAATCCAGAAGCAAGTCCAATGGTGCTTGAAGCTACAATTTCAGCAGATGCACCTTCAGCAAATGTCATATGTCGCTTGCCAATTTTTTCGCCAATAGTGACAACAATTCTTCGCCAACCAACCATAGTTCCAATTCCTAATGATAATGAAATAATCAAAATCACCCAAGCAGGCACGTGAGATGTAAAATGATTGAGTTCATAAATACCTTCTTTTATTAGCTTTTGATTTTCTGGTTTACTAATTAAATTAGGTTCAGCTAAAATTACTTTTAATTCTTTAGAAAGAACACTCATTTGCTTTCTAGCGATCATGAGTTGGCGGCCTTGCGTTACATCCAGTTCATCCATATATTTTTCAAATCTTTCTAATTTATCAGCACTAGCGCATAATGTGCGCTCCATTTCATAGTTGTAAGTGGATTCTCGATTAAAACTTTCCTTCATTTTAGAAAGTGTCTGTTTAAATTCATTAGGTTTAAAGTCAGGGGAAAGCGCAAATTGAATCGGCATAAATGCCATTAGTACGATAAGCATTAAACCAACACCTTTTTGCCCATCATTACTACCGTGGAAAAAGCTGACCAATGTGCAGGTACAAATTAAAATAAATCGCAACCAGGGTGGTGGTGGCTCATTATTTTCTGGCTCTTTAAAAATCGTTTTATCTTTTATAAAGGATTTTAAAATAAACATAAGAGCAATTGCCATTGTAAATCCAAAAATTGGAGACACCAATAAAGAATTTCCAATTTTTAAAGCTTCACTCCAATTAACACCCACCTTATTGCCACTTTCAGGTAATAGTGAAAATACGATGCCGACTCCTAATAAGGAACCAATCATAGTATGAGAGCTAGAACAAGGAATACCATAATACCATGTCCCTAGGTTCCAGAGAATAGCCCCTATTAATGCAGATACGATCATAGCAATTGCTTCATTAATATTTTGAGACAATACAGACTCAAGAGGTAACAGGGAAGCAATTTTGCTTGCTACAGCCATTCCAAATAAATAAGAGCTGGTCAACACACCTAAAAAATTCATAATACCAGACCAAATGACTGCCGGTATAGGCTTAAGGCTTTTTGTATAAATCACGGTGGCTACCGCATTGGCGGTATCATGAAAGCCATTAACAAATTCAAAAATACAGACAGTTAAAATGCATAGAATACATAAAATTGCCAAAGTTCCATGAATATCCAAATCAATTCCCAACATAAGAATGGTTTAAGTATAAGGGTTTCGTAAATTTACACGGATTATCTGATTTTGAACAATTAGATAGCTGAATTTCAAAAACATACATTTCAAACCGAATTAAGCAAATTTGTTATTTTACTAAACGAAAATGAATATTTTTAAATTTGTCATCAAGATTGTTGTTCTGTTAGTATTGATTGCATTGCAACAAGGGCTTGGCTCTGAATTACTTAAGTCATTATTAGCAAATTCCAGTATAGTACATTCCTTGATTAGTTTTCTTATTTTCTGGACTTCTATAAATTTAGTCATTCGTTTTTGCCAATTTATTTATCGAAAACGAAAAAAGTTTGGACATAAATATTCTGACAATGTAATTATTGGTTTGCAAAATATATATTACTTACTGAGTGGAATAGGTGTTGCAGTTATGGTATTAGGCTTTTTTGGCTTTCATTTTCATGAATTGCTAACATCTCTAAGTATTGTGGCAGCAGCTATTGCAATTATTTCTAAAGAACTAGTTACAGATGTCATTTGTGGGTTTAATATTAGCTTTTCAAGAGAATTAGCTATCGGCGACTATGTTAGAATTGGGGATCAAAAAGGAAAAGTTGTTGATCTAAATATACATAAAATAGTATTGCAAAATGATGAAGATGATATTATCTATATTGCGAATACCAAAGCCTATTACAGTGACATTGTAAATTTTACACAAAAGGAAATCAGGAAATACAATTTAGATTTTATAATAGCAAATTCAGTAAATTTATCTAAAGCTGAAATTGAAGCAAAAATTAATGAAGTATTATATATTTATTCGCCGCATTATGAAGCGAAATCAAGTAATTTCAGAATTGCCAATTTGGGAAAGGATGAAGTGCGTTATAAACTTCAGTTTAAATTAATTCGGATCGATCCGGTTTTAGAGCAAGAAATTAAAGCAAATATATTAAATGAAATTCATAAAATGATCCAGCGCAAAGTATTTGATGCCTCATTATAAAACAGATCAAGCAATAATACTTTTTATGAAATGATTGAAAGTGATTTGTTTAAATTTAAGAAATTATTTGAATCACTCAGCTTCGGTGTCGGGTAACAATATAAACACCCGTGAATGTAACAAGTGCACCAATGATAATGTAAATATTAAGAGATTCATTTAAAATAAAGGTTCCTAATAAAATAGCAATAATTGGATTAATATAAGTATGAATACTAACTAAAGTTACAGGCAAGTGATTTAATGCATAGATATAGCAGGAATATGCGACCAGTGATCCAATAATTATGGTGTATGCCCAGATCATTAAATGGCTTTGTTCAATCTGAAATCCTAAGGGCTTTTCGATAATCAAGGAAAGAATAAACACAGGAATTCCACCTATAAACATTTGAAAGCCTGCAGACATAAATGGAGGGTAGGTATTTTTATGTAACTTACTATAAACAGAACCAAATGCCCACGCAATTACAGATGCCATCGTAAATAAGATTCCAATTATAGAACTCTTTCCAGGATGTGTCCCAATTTTTTGAAGGCAAATAATAATGATTCCTAATGTGCCTAAACATAATCCAATCCAAGTCCATCGAGAAATGGAATGACTAGATTTTAAGATGGACATTAAAAATGCAATTAAAATAGGGGAGAACGTTGCAAGTATTGCTGAAATTCCACTATCAATATATTGAAGTCCGAATATGCCTAATCCATTGCCACAGCTTATTAATAAAAAGCCTAAGATGGTTTGCATATATAAAAAATTTTTATCAGGCCATTTTTCACCTTTGATAATAATAAGAAATGCAATTAAAATAGATCCTGCAATTAATTGTCGAATAGAAGTAAAAAACAAAGGTGGCATTTGGGTTACTCCTAATTTATTAACTAAATATGTAGTTCCCCAAATAATGCAAACGAGCACTAATGCCAGATAAGCTTTTTGGTTTGGATTCGTATTTGGCATTTAGAGTTCTGCAATTTCTATGATCAATTGATCTAAAGATTCATGGATATGAAGTTGACAAGCCAGTCGACTATTTTCTTTACTGTTGATAAGTGAATCTAGTAATTGTTCTTCAGCATTATTTTTATTAGGCAATTTATGGCTTGAAAGAATGTATATATGACAGGAAGCGCACAACGCCATTCCTCCGCAGGTACCTAATATTGGAAGCTCTGCGGCGCGTAGCATTTCCATGAGAGAATATGCAGGATCATTAGGAAGTTCAATTATATGATCTGTTTTACTTCTATCGCGAATATAAATATTTATAAACTCCATGTGCGGTCTTGCAACTAAAAGTGAATTGAATTAAATACTATTTATTCCAGTCACAGTAGTGTATTTAAAGCTTGGTTTTTTTCCTTTGTTTACAATTTTATATGCAGATTGCATCATTAATGTTGCTTCATGAAATCCACATAATATAAGTTTTAATTTTCCAGAATAACTATTAATATCACCGATTGCATAAATACCATCAATATTTGTACTATAATCTAAAGTATTAACATCGATAGCATTTTTATCTACATTGAGACCCCAATTTGCTATCGGGCCAAGTTTCGGACTTAATCCAAACAAGGGAATTAGATAATCAGTTTCTAGTATAACTTCTGATTCTTTTGTTTTTATTGTTATTGACTCTAATTTATGCAAGCCATTAATTTTTTCAAGTTCAGAACTAAGGTAAAGTTTTAGTTTTTTTTCAGCTACTAATTGTTCGATTTTCGAAACCGATTCTGGTGCTGCTCTGAATTCAGAACGTCGATGTACTAATGTTAGGTCTGATGTTAAATTTGCCAAATAAATACACCAGTCGAGAGCTGAATCTCCTCCTCCTGCAATAATTACTCTTTTATTTTGATATTTAATTGGATCCTTGATAATATAATCGATACCCCTATTTTCATAGTATTCTATATTCTCAATTTCAGGCTTTCGCGGTTCAAAACATCCAAGTCCACCTGCAATAGCAATTACTTTTGCGTTAATTGTAGTGTTTAAATTTGTTGTTATTTCAAAGGAACTATCTTCTAATTTAATAATGTTCTCTGCACGCTCACCAAGTGTAAAGCCTGGATGAAATGGTTCTATTTGTTTCATTAAATTATCTACCAAGTCTTTTGCTAATATTTCTGGATATCCAGGGATATCATAAATTGGTTTTTTAGGATAAATTTCGGCTAATTGTCCACCGGGAACAGCCAGATAATCAATCAAATGACAACGCATTTTAAGTAATCCAGCTTCAAAAACTGCAAATAATCCGCAAGGTCCGGCACCAATAATAGCGATGTCTGTTACAATTTTCATAAGAACGCCGCAAAGCTAATTAAAAATTAAGCTTTTTATTGAATCTGAAGGATTTCTGCCTGGTATTCTGGTCTCCAATTCCTCTTCATCCTACTTTCAAAATAGAATTATTGATCACACAAATTCATAGCTGTTTGTTTATATTAAATCGAAAATCCAGCTTGCGTTCAAATATTATTGAAAAATATAGTTAAAAATTTTATAATCTTTGTTAAACCAATACACTTAAGAGAAGTCTTATATGTAATTGAATAATTTTTAATCATTAAGTAAAATTCGTTGTCTTATGGATAGAAGGACCACAATTAGAAAATTCCTCGGAGTAGAGACTGCCGCTACAGTTGGCAATCGGTTACAGGAAGATTCTTTGCCCTTGGGTGCAGGGTTAAGCCCATATGCCGGTACTTGGAACTATGCAAACGCCGCTCATTTATTGCGCAGAGCTATGTTTGGCCCAAGTCACGACCAGATTTTACAGGCTGTTTCAGATGGTCTGGATAAAACACTTGACAAATTGCTTCAGTCACAAGCTTTGCCACCCGCACCAGTAATTTATACGGATACCCCGGATGATCCTGATCTAAATAAAGGGGATGTTTGGGTAAGAGCTAAATTGAATCCAGGAATTCAAGCAAATGTCCAATCAAAGCAGAATTCTTTAACAGCTTGGCTTATGGAGCAAATTTTCAATGAAAACGTTTCATTAATTGAAAAAATGACTTTGTTCTGGCATAATCATTTTGTGGTTTCTGAAGTTTATGATCCTCGTTACAATTATGAATATATTTCTTTGCTTAGATCCAATTGCCTAGGAAATTTTAAAGCACTAACAGAACTTATAACCGTTGATAAAGCCATGCTGGTTTATCTAAATGGGGTTCAAAATACGAAAATAGCTCCTAATGAGAATTTTGCCAGAGAATTAATGGAGTTATTTACTTTAGGAAAAGGGGAGTTAGCAGGCCCTGGAGATTATACCACATTTACGGAAATAGATGTATTAGCTTTTGCGAAAGCACTTACGGGTTGGGTAATTAAATCAGACAGACAAAATGAATCTTTTTACCCTTATGCTGATTTTAATCCTAACCTTCATGATACGACCGTAAAACTATTATCTGCAAGATTTCCTGGTATCAGTATTTCTAATGGAGGTAAGGATGAATACAAGCAAGTAATTAATGCAATTTTTACAAAACCAGAAGCTGCGACTTTTATTTGCAGAAAATTGTATCGTTATTTTGTATATTATAAAGTAAATGCAAGTATTGAAACAGATATCGTAAATGGACTTGCGGATATTTTAACTGCAAACAACTTTGATATTGCGCCTGTAGTTCGGGCATTACTTGCCAGCGATCATTTCTATACTCAAGAGGCATTGGGCGCTATGATTCGCCCTCCGTATGAGTTTGTGTTTAATACTTTAAAAACAATGAAGTTTAAGCCGCCCACTGATCTTGAGGAAAAATATAATGTATTCCTCTATTTATACCGTGGTACTATGGGTATGCAACAAGTGTATTTTGATATTCCAAGTGTAGCTGGATGGACTCCTTATTATCAAGAGCCAAGTTTTCATGAAATTTGGGTAAATTCTGTAACCCTTCCAATCCGCAATACATTCACATCCGGAATGGCTACTAAAACAGTTCGAATAAGAAATGCAAATGGACTCTTTGGATTAGACCTTGTTGCATATGTTAGTGCATTCTCAAATCCTGCGGATGCAACGAAGTTAATATCAGACATTACCACACATTTGTTGCCTCAAACTATTTTTCAAAATCAATTAGATTTTTTAAAAAATAAATTATTAGGCACCAATACGGAAGCTCAATGGGCTACGATGTGGAATAATTACAGTTCAAATCCAACAAATGCACAAGCAAAAACAGTCGTTGAAACAAGGCTTAAACCGCTGTTTGTGTCCTTATTATCTATGCCTGAATATTATTTAAGTTAATCTAAAAAATCGTTCTATATGAAAAGAAGGACCTTTCTTCAGGTAAGTTCACTGGCCACTGTGCCCATGCTTATAAATGGTATTCCAGTTAGTGCTGTAGCCAGAAATTCATTTTTAGATTTTGTAAGTCCGGAAAATGACAAAATCCTGGTATTAATTCAAATGACTGGAGGTAATGATGGTTTAAATATGGTGTTACCATTAGATCAATATTCAAATTTAGCAATTGCGAGAAGTAAAATAATGATCAAAGAAAGTCTTGGTCTAAAATTGCGGGATGATCTTGCTTTGCACCCTTCGATGACAAGTCTAAAGAGTTTGTTTGATGCTGCTAAAGTTAAATTGATTCAATCTGTTGGTTATCCTAATCAAAATAGATCGCATTTTAGATCAACAGATATTTGGACTTCAGGATCCAGTGCAGAACAAGTAGAAACTACAGGATGGCTAGGTAGATATTATGTGCAAAATCATGCAGATTATCCTACCGGATATCCTAGCGCTCAAGTTCCAGACCCTCTGGCAATAACTATAGGTTCGTTGGTTTCCCAAACTTGCCAGGGGCCAATAGCAAATTTTAGTCTTGCGATTAATGATCCTGCAACTTTAGCACAGATAGCCGAACCTGCATTTCCTTCATCAATTCCAGCAACTAATTATGGAAATGAGTTGAAATATTTGATGGAAACATTAAAGCAAACAAATGATTATACAGATGTTATAAAAGATGCTTTTACAAATGCTGGAGGTACCATTGCCACAACTGGGAATCGGCTCTTAGATCAACTAAATATTGTTGCTCAATTGATTAAAGGGGGCATGAAAACCAAAGTGTATGTAGTTCAAGTAGGAGGATTTGATACGCATGCAAATCAATGTGATCCTGCGGATCATGAAATTGGTGTCCATGCTGATTTATTAAAACAAGTATCTGATGCAATTGCTGGTTTCCAAACTGAAATCGAAAAATCTGGAAATCAAAAAAGAGTGCTTGGTATGACATTTTCTGAGTTCGGAAGACGTATCAAAGCAAATGATTCTACAGGTTGTGATCATGGTTCTGCTGCACCAATGTTTTTATTTGGTAATTGTGTAAATCCAGGGATTCTTGGTAATAATCCAACAATTAATGCAAGTGTAACAAATGATGAAGGCGTAGCAATGCAATATGACTTTAGATCTGTCTATGCTTCTATATTGATAGATTGGTTCGAAGTAGAACCAGCAGTCGTAAGTCAGATTTTATTTAAAGATTTTCAGAAATTACCGGTAATCGAAGGATGCTCACCTACATCAGTAAGCGATTACGATAGGGATTTTGCATTAAGTTTTGAGGCTTATCCTAATCCAGCTCAAGAATCTACACAGATTAAATTTGAAAGTAACGATGAGTATATTAGGGTCACCGTATTTGATAGTATTGGTTCTGAAATCAAAGTCTTACAATCTGGTAGAATGCTGAGGGGAGCTCATGTAATTGATATGGATCTATCTGATTTACAAAGCGGAAATTATTTTATCCGAATTGCTTCAGAAAGTGCCCAGAAAACAAAAGCGCTTATAAAATTATAGAATAATTTAAGTTTTTAAAGAAAGCTCATGCAGTTTAAGTATTGCATGAGTTTTTTTTTGTTCCTATTGTTGAAGTAGCTTAATATTGCACCATATTTTAAAACAATGACTGTTAAAAAGCCTAGCCTTTTAGTATTAGCTGCCGGCATGGGGAGCCGTTACGGTGGACTTAAACAACTTGACTCTTTTGGACCTAATGGGGAAACGATTATAGATTATTCAATTTTTGATGCAATTGAAGTCGGATTTGAAAAGATCGTTTTCGTAATTAGAAAATCTTTTGCAATCGATTTTATAAACCGAATGGAAAATCGATGGAGCGATAAAATAGAGATGGATTTTGTATATCAAGAATTAGATATACTTCCTATGGGTTTTAGCTGTCCTGTCCAACGAACTAAACCTTGGGGAACCGGCCATGCAGTTTGGGTGGCGAAAGAAGCAATAAATGGTCCCTTTGGTGTGATTAATGCTGACGACTTTTATGGCAGAGATGCGATGCATGTTCTTTATAATTATTTGAATCAAGAAAATAATTACGCCGTTGTAGCTTATTCTCTACAAAACACATTGTCAGATTATGGCGCAGTTAATAGAGGAGTTTGTGAAATAAATCAACAAGGATATTTGTCCAAGGTTATAGAATGTAAAAATATAATTCGGGATGAAGTGATTTATTATTTACAAGATGAAGCTAAGCATATTTTACGGCCAGACACATTGGTCTCGATGAATATGTGGGGCTTTCAGAATTCTTATTTTAATTGGGCAGAACACTTTTTTATCGAATTTCTTAGAAAACATCAAAATACTGAAAATTCAGAATTTTATATTCCAGAATTAATTCAGTTTCAAATTGATCATAATAACCTAAAAGTGAATGTTTTACATTCAAATTCTAACTGGATTGGCGTAACTTATAAGGAAGATAAAGAAATGGTTGCAATAGCATTTAACAAATTAATTGAAGCTGGGAAGTATCCTTTTAAACTATGATCTATACCGATTCATTTTAAATATTTGAATTTTTATAATATGTGCTTTATATTTGATTTTAATTTGCATGATATAATGCAATTTGAAGTCTTTTATGCAGCCAGCGTTTCAATTTAAATTTCAAGTTTTATCAATTCTTATATTCTGCCAGTTTGTAGCCTTTTCTCAAACTATTTTAAGTCCTGAAAACAAGTTAAGTAATGATATAATTTGTGAGTCGGATAAATATAAAAGTCAAATAGAATCCTATACCTCTCAATTTTATAGTTCACTAAAAGATCATTTAAAAAGTCGTTCAAATAATGGCAATTTTGAATTGCATATTTATGTTGATACAAGTTACGAACGCAAACGGACAGGTTCTTACAATAAGAATGACAGTGTTGTAAATTATCTTAAGGTATTAGTAGATAGTATTCGCGGAATGTTTGATTCCTCTGCACCCAATTGGGATTTTGGAACTGACATTGACTTTGTTTTTTTTGATGGAGCAACACCGTTTTCGTATGGGATTAGTACAGTTGAAACCCTGATCAATTTTACAAATTGGTTAGATATAAATGGTTTTCCAGGAAACGATGATAATTATATTTTATATACCGGACACTATACCAATGTTGGTGTTTCGTTTTTAGGTGTTTTATGTGCACCGGCAATAGCACTGGTAGGGTTTGTATCCAATTTTAATTCAAATGTGGATTTATCGAGCCACGAATGGATAGGTCATAGTTGTAATTCCAATCATTATAACACGGAACCGAATATTATGAATTCAATTGCTTCAAGGCCTTGGAATACAGCAAGTTTGCAAGTCATTGAAGATTTTTTAGAGATTCAAACCTGTGTAGAAAATATTCAGGCACCATTAGCTTTTACCTTCGAAGCGTTTGAAATTGATTTAATGGGGGATATTGTAAAATTATATTGGTCATTTAATTCAGATATTCCAATTCAATATTTTGAAATTGAACAAAAGACACAGAATACTAACTGGAAACAAATAGCGAATATTAATAACTTAAAGGGTCAATATCAATATTTTAAAAATCAATTATTTGAACCAGATACGTATTATTATCGAATAAAAACTTATCTGGAAGACTTATCAGTTGTTCAATCTGAAATCAAAGCAGTTCATTTTAAAACCAATGAATCTCTTCGTATTGTTGATTTCAAACTTATTAATTCTGAACAAAAAAAATATATCATTTATGATGCCTTAGGTAGAATTATGATGCAATCAAATATTAAGTATTTTGATTTAAAACAATTAAATTTTGTTGGTTTAATATTTATAAGTTCAGGGCAGCAAAAAATCAGCTTTGTACTTTAATTTTATAGAACTGGATAATGTCAAATGTCAATCGCTAAACTAATCATTCTGCTTGGTTGTGTGCTTATAATCTTGGGCCTTTTTTGGAATAATTTTCTAAAAATATTTAGTTGGTTTGGGAATCTACCCGGAGATATTAAATGGGAAAATGAGCAGTCAAAATTTTATTTTCCTTTAGTAAGCATGTTACTCATTAGTTTGCTTCTAAATTTGATTCTTTATATTTATAGAATTTTAGCCAAATAGTTTACCAGGCAATTGGATCTTCTTTAGATTTTTCTTCTTCTTTTAAATTTTCCCATTCTTCATCTCGTTTGGCAAATGCATCATAATCAAAATCCGGTAAATAATTAGTTTTGATTTGATCAACAACTTCTTGTAAGTTTTCTATAAAACGATTAAAGTCTTCTTTATAAATGAAAATTTTATGCCTTTCATATCCATCTCCATTGAATTTTCGAGTGCTTTCTGTAATAGATATGAAAAAGTCCTCCGACTTTGTTTTGCGAATATCAAAGAAATAAGTTCTTCTCTTACCAGCACGAAGCTTTTTTGAAAATATATTTTCAATATGTTTCTCGTTTTCCACAGAATTGGATTTTGTTAATACTTATGTAAAAATACGTTAATTTTCGAAACTATCAAAAGTCGTTTTTATTTTCAATTGCATACAATTGAGAAAATAATCCTGGTTTTTCAATCAATTCTTGGAAACTACCATGATCCACTAAGCTGCCATGATCAAAGACAAAAATATGGTCCATCCGTTGGGTTTGTTTAAGCCTTTGAGTTATAAGGATTAAGGTTTTTCCAGATAATTCTTGCTCCAGGTGATTTAGAATCAGTTGTTCAGTTTCCGAATCAACCGCTGACAAACAATCATCTAGAATAATTATCGAGGATGATTTGGCCATTGCACGGGCCAAACTAATGCGTTGTTTTTGACCTCCAGACAGGTTCACTCCACGTTCTCCCAGGATGCTATGGTAAGATTCAGGCAGGTCTTGAATTTCTTTATGAACTTCAGAAATTATAGCGGCATGTTCAATTTTTTGATCTGAAAGCGCTTCAATTCCAAAAGCAATATTTTCTTTAATGGAAGAAGAAAATAAAAATACATCTTGGGGTACATAAGCTATAGCAGCTCTTAATGCGTCTGGACTGAAGCTTTTCAAATTGATTCCTCCAATAGATATTTTACCCTCTGTTGGGTCATATAAGCGAATCAGTAATTCAGCAATCGTGGATTTTCCAGCAGCTGTCTTACCAATTATCGCGATTTTTGAGCCTGGTTTTATTTGAAGATTTAAATCTTTAACGGCTTCAATGCCAGACTCAGGATATGTAAATGAGACATGATCAAATGTAATTGTTAAATCTTCAACAGGGTTTGTGATTTTTTCTGGAGGAAGGATGCTAGATTGAGTTTCTAAAAAAGCATTGATTCGTTTTTGCGAAGCTTCTGCCTGTTGAACGATAGAAGCACACCAACCTAAAGCCGAAACAGGCCAAGTAAGCATATTTACATAAATTACAAATTCAGCAATATTCCCTGCAGTAACAGTCCCATTATAAACATTTAATCCCCCAATATAGATTGTGATTAAAGTGCTTAAGCCAATCAATAGCAGCATAGAGGGAAAAAATAAAGCATCAATTTTTGCTAAGCCCAATATTGAATTCCTGTAGGTAAGAGAATTGCGCTCTAAATCATGCTTCCAATTATCTTCCATTGCATAAGATTTAATAATGCGAATACCACTGAATGATTCTTGACAGATGGTTGTTAATTTCGCAAGTTGCCTTTGTATAACTTCACTTTTTTTATTAATTTTATTGCTAACCCAATAAATAATTATGGAAAGCACAGGCAATGGTAATAAGGTATAAAGGGATAATAAAAAGTTTACTTTAAACATCGTAAAGATTACAATCACAACCAAACTAACTAGATTGATACCATATAATATGGCAGGTCCCAAATACATTCTTACTTTATTTACATCTTCCGTAATTCTTGACATTAAATCACCTGTTTTATTCTTTTTATAAAAGTTTAGATCAAGTTTAAGATAATGTTGAAATACTTCTTTCCTTAAATCGTATTCAATGAGCCTGGACATTACAATTATTGTTTGCCGCATCATAAACATAAATATTCCCATGAGTATGGCAAATCCAAAAATATACAATCCAAATTTCATCAATTGTTGACTAAGTTCAGAGGCATTTGCTGAGGTTTGGTCGGATTTAAGATATTCTAAAATTTTATTTAAAGCTTCCCGAATTGCCTGAGGTTGTAAAACTCGAAAAATATTTGAAAGAATCACAAATAGGATTCCCAACAAGAGTTTTTGTTTATACTTTAAAAAATAATGGTTGAGTGTAAAAAGATGCCTCAAAATGATAGATTTAAAATGTAAAGCTAAGCCAGATTCAAATATTTATGGCGTTTGATTTTATACTATCTTTAGGTTTTATTTATGAATATGAGTAGAAGGATTACTTTAGATGAATTTATTGTCCAGAATCAGGCGCTACAGGATAGTGCATCTGGTGAGTTTACAGGTTTATTGAGACATATTGGTATTGCAGCTAAAATTGTCAATAGGGTAGTGAATAAGGCCGGCTTGATGGATATTTTAGGGGAAGATGGTAATTTAAATTCTAGTGGAGATACGGTCCAAAAACTGGATATTTATGCAAACGATTTAATGATTGAATATTTACGGAATTCAGGACTCTGTGCAGGGGTTGCATCGGAAGAATTGGATGAATTTATTTCATTTACTACGAATTCAAATCATAGAAATAAATATATTGTTGTTATTGATCCGTTGGATGGATCTTCTAATATTGATGTGAACATAAGTGTAGGTACAATATTTGGTATTTACAAAAGATTAACGGCAGAGGATCAAGCCTTGGAGTTGGATGATTTTTTGCAAAAAGGAACGGAGCAAGTAGCTGCTGGATATATACTTTACGGTACTTCAACAATGCTAATTTATACTTCAGGATATGGGGTCAATGGCTTTACATACGATCGTGGTATTGGAGAATTTTGTTTAAGCCATAAGAATATGCGAATTCCTGAATCTGGAAACAACTATTCCATAAATCAAGGTTATTATCGCCAGTTTAATTCCGGGATTCAGCAATTTTTAAATCAATGTGCAGATCACAATATGATGTTGAGATATATCGGCTCTATGGTAGCGGATGTGCATAGAACCATTTGTTTAGGAGGGGTTTTTCTTTATCCACAAACTATTAAAAATCCTCAAGGCAAACTGCGGATGCTATATGAATGTAGTCCTATAAGTTTTGTAGTGGAACAAGCGGGCGGAATGAGTGTTGATGAATCGGGTAAAAGAATTATGGATACTTCAATCACTTCGCTTCATCAAAGATCTTCCATTATTATCGGTTCTGTTGATAATGTAAAGGAAGTTTTAAAATTTATTTAGTATAATTTTATTAATCAAAACGGATATAAGGTCCAGCTTTGGAAATAAAAGCGCTATCCATTCCTTCAATTTTGGCAAGTTGATTTATGTTTTCGATCAAATTATGCTGCTTAATATAATTTGTAATTAATTTTGCCTTGTGATAACCAAAATAAGGATGTGTTTTTAATTGATCATATTCTATTTCATTTATAGAAATTTTTCTTATTGGTTCTTGTATTGTTAATTGAGGCCTTAAGATGGATAAAATACTATCTTGAATCCCATATACTTCTAGCAATTGCTCCGTTTTTATAAATCCACCTAATAGGATTCTATATTTTATTATCCGATTTGCTAATTTTTCACCTATGAAAGGTAATTTAATAAGTTCATCTTCCGTGGCAATATTGATATCAATAATGCTTTTAATTCGGATGTTTGTTTTAAATACTGGTGTAATTTTATTATTAGGGATGGCTATAGAATCTTTAATTCGGGCATAAATCGATTCATCCATTCCATAAATTCTCGAAAATTGTTCATCGGATTTTATTTTACCGCCGGCATTCAAATATTTTTGTAAATTTTGATAAACTTTGATTGGGATTCCTAATTTTATTGCATCACCAGCGCTCAAAGTATTCGGATCAAAAGAAAATAGTTTAATTTCATTTTTAGTGAGCTGATTTCTTTTTTTTAAATTCAAATTCGATTCCATCCAGGAGTTAGTGCTTTGTTTATTATTCTTACTAAGGGTGTCATTTTGAGAGCGTATTTCCAATTTATTAATTTTTGTACTGTTAGCTGTTTGTGAAGAATCCGGAAATACATACTGATAAAACCACGGAATAAAGAGCAGAGAAAATAAAACAAGGAGAAGAAGATATACACCAATTCGCTCGTGTTTAGACAAATAAAAGGAATCAAATTCATTCTTCTTCATAGCTTATAAGATTTAATATTTGTGGACCATAAGTGCTAATGTATGCATCAGAAATTTGTTGACATTCTATAACAGTTTTTCTTGAATTATTTAAATTCAATAATGGGTCACTATTGATTTTAAATGGATGATCATATTCAAGTATCGAGGATCTGTTAATGGGGCAAAATTCAAAATTAGAACTATTATTTTGCGTTGTTGTGTGGATCCAAAATTTATCAAGTTTGTAGACTTTTAATATTTGATTTAAATTTTCAATTTCTTGTTCAGCAATGATATTTGATACTAAGTTGGAGCTTCTTAATTTTAGCATTAGCTTACTTGTTGGATTCGTGGTGTAGATTGTTCTACCTATCCTTAAATCAAATTGCAAAGTACTTTTTTCCTTATAGAGAATGAGCTGACTGCTATTTTCAAGATTAACAAAACGAATGGCTAGTATTATTGGAATAAGCAAGGACAAAGTAAGTCCAACGAAGTAGTACTTTTGATTTTTATATTGCATTCCAAAAAATATTAGAATGCAGATAATTGTATATGCTATTATTTGTTCAGGATAAAGCCACAAATTTTGTAGCACGGAGCTAGGGATTTTTCTTATGTAATATAGTCCATTCATTCCGATATCACAGAGTAGCGAAGCAAGTAAACCAATTTTTAATGAAATCAATGGAAGAAAAGAAGAGGTGATGATAAGTATCAAGCCAATGATCATAAGGATAAATGATAAGGGTATCCAGAGAAGATTTGAAAACAAGAAGTATAAAGGGAATTGTTGAAAATAGTAAATGCTTATAGGTGTAACAAGAAATTGCACGGATATGGAAACGGATATTAGTTCCCATAATTTAGATGTAATAAAATTGCCTGGAACATATAATCTTTGGATGTATGGATTGAATAATAAGATGCTCAGAACTGCGAAAAACGATAATTGAAATCCAACATCATATAAGGTACATGGATCATAATAGAGCATTACAAAGCTGCATCCGAATAAGCTATTTACAGAGTCTGTTTCACGGCCTAGAAGTTTTCCAAATTCCATAAAACTAAGCATGATTGCAGCTCTAAGCACCGAAGCGCTCAAACCTGTAATGAAGGCAAAAAGCCATATGCTTATAATAATTCCTAGAAAAGCTATGATTTTATAATTTAATGCCGGAAAAAAACGGAATACTTTGAATGCTTGGAATAATAAGATATAGAGAATTCCTAAATGGAGTCCTGAAACGGCTAAAATATGGGCTGTACCTGTAGAAATAAAAGCTTCTTTGATGGTCGCATCTAATTGTTGCTTTTCACCTATCAGCAACGAGATTAATAAAAATGCATTTGAAGAATCCGGAATGTTTTGAAGAAATCGAAGTTTAATTTTATCAGCTATTATTTGTGAAGTATTTTGCAATGATAATTGCTTACTCTTTGATATTTGGACAACAGAATCCGTAAGTATCCCATGATATTGTATATGACTTTTTAATAGATACTCATTATAAGCAGAGAAGTATCTCGAATTATAGGACTTAATTTTATGTAAAGTGAATGCGCATTTTAAGGTATCATTGTAGAAGAGTTTTTCTGTTAGATACCGTGTTGGTATTTTGATTCTGCAAGCCTGTAGTTTATTTCCAATTTGTAGGTTCCCATCAATTATGTTCAGGTTATTAAATGTTTGTGATTTAATTACATGAATTGTTTGGTTTTCTAAATTTGTATTGTCTGAAATTTCTTGATTTGTATGTTTTTCATTTAAGTGTTGAAGCTTTCGCGAGCTGAATACCAGAATTGCAAACAAGAATAAGGATAAATATGCTTTTTTCTTTTGATACCATAGCGAAATAAGGAATAAAACCAGGACAATGATGAAAGGATAAAATTTGTTTATTTCAATATTGAAAAAGCAATATTCAACCAAGCTGTAGACGATGGCAGAAAGTATACTCAATATAATAAATGGTCGGGCAAGGGTATACTCGATCATAATGTTCTCTAGTGTATTGCAAATATACTAGAATTCCAAAAATGAATTTAATTAATTAAATAATTTTTAATAGCTACCCCAATATCTTCGAAGAAACCATTCTATGGCAAGGCAAAGAAAGACTATAAAAAACAACCATTTTTGATTTATTAGAGGATTAATTTCCAAATTTTGTGAAATGATAGATTTGGCCTGTTGGTTCGATAAGAGATTGTTTGTTAATTGGTCTATTTGTGAAGGGTAGTAGGTTTGTCCGGCAGACTTGGTAGCAAGAACTCTTAATAAGTCAAAATCTGCAACCCGATTATTGGTTTCTAGATCTAGCGCTTGTATAGAAAATTTACCATTAACTGTAAATTCTTTCTTATTCCATTCGAGTTTTGCGAGATAAGAATAGTCTCCTTTTGGTAAAGAACCCGCATTTAAATTGTAATAATTTTCAAGTTTTGAAAAACTAAATTCATATTTTAAGGATTCTGGACCTATAATTTCAAGTTTTGCATCCGGTGTATTTATTCTTTCAAAATTATCATTATAGAATTCTGCATTGAAACTTATAGCTTCCCCTTCATTAAATATTCTTTTATTTTGATTAACTCTAAATTTACGTAAATCTTCTTGGGTACTTGTAAACTGTACCGTTTTATTTACGAGTTCAAAAAAGGTGTTAAAAGAATTCAAATTTGCAAATTCATTCAGCTTCCATTTCCAGATTCCTTCACCTAATATATAGGATATTCTATGTCCAGATTTGGCGGAACAAATCCATAGTGGATAATTTGTTTCTACATTTCCAATTTTTTGAAAGAACAAAACAGAAGCAGTCGGATCTAATTTATAGTTTCCAAATAAGCAATTTAACGGTGGAAATTTTGGAATATAACTTTGTCCTTGGTCACTTATCGTAAATTCGCCAAAGCCGGGTCGGTATACAGGTGTGCTTTCGTTAAATGATTTATTGGATCCTGTTATTTGTACGATATCTTGATTGCTATTAAACGCATTTATGTCAGTTTGTTGACCGACAATATAGACTAAAGGAGTTTTGTTTAGTTTGGCTTGTGCAATGAAGTTTGAACCAAGTCCAGATGCACCGGGTAATTGATGCATTAAGATCAAACTATATTTAGCGAGACTTGGAATTGGTTCAGATGCTAATTTAATTTCAATGTCGTAATTTTTATTGTTTGAAAGTGCTTCCTTGATTGCTGCTATATCGGGATGTGGAGAATTGATAAGTACTAATAATTTCTTTTTTGAGTCCAGTACTTCGATATAAAACTCTCTGGTATTATTTTTTATGCTGCTTTCTTGAGGAAGTATAGTACATGTTATTCGATACCTGAAAATGCCTGCTTGTGCAGTCGGCACAATGAATTCTTTGGTATAAAAGAATTTCTTTTGCCCGATTGTAAAGATATCGGATTGTAAATTTAACCAATTTCCATTTTGAAATATCTGTAGTTGAATGTTTGATTTTTCATTTTGAAGATTCCAGCTTTGTATATCAGCCTGAACTGCAAATTTATCACCTGCATAAATAATTTCATTATGAAATAAATTTGAAATGAATAAATCGCGCTCTTGAAGTGTGTCTCCAAATAAAATTGGGTAAACGGGAATTTGTTTTAAAATGGACTGATAGGAAGGATTTTTACCAGAATTATAAATGCCATCTGTTGCGAGTATTACAGCTTTTACATTTTGTAAATCTAATTGATTAGATATGTATTCAAAAACTGAATTAATGTTAGTTGAACGTCCATTATAGATATCATTTTTATTAGATTGAGTTTGATCTGAAAATTCCAAATGAGCAATTTCATATTTTTCAGATAATACTTCTTTTGCGAGTTCTCTTTGTTTGATATATTCTTTTAAAAAGCTTGAATCTTTGCTAATGATGGAGCTACTTACATCTTGTGCAAAAACTAAAATTGGTTTTTGAATAGTTTGTTTAAAATATTTATAAAGAGGGTTTAATAATAATAATAGAATTAATAATACGGACACAACCCGGAGAATACTGAGTAGGAGCTTTTGTCCGAATGTCCGATCCGAGAGTTGACTGGTTTTGTAATACAGTGCTAAACCTGCAATAAGGGCTATGATAAGGCATAAACCTATAGTCCAAACCGGGTATTGAAAACTAAATTGACCCATATTCCGTTTTATAAGTGCGCAAAGATCAACAATTTGAAATGTACAATGGTAAAATAACCAAAATTTAACCTTAATTGTTCGATAGTCAATGGTTTTTGTATAAATTTAAAATATATTTGTAGTATAAAATTAGGTTCATATGGCTAAATATTTTGTGATTATTTTCATGCTATTTTTTACTATCCATGCTTCATTTGCATCTTATGTATTGATTCCTATGGACTTAAAACAAAGTAATCATTTAAAAGCATACGGTATTGCATATTGGATAATTGATCAAAAGATAGAGGTCTATTGGTTGTTGAATTATCGGGGCGGAAGTTTTGTTTTTGTGAATACGAAAGTCTTTGAAAAAGAATGTATTACCCGCGGTGTATCCTATGAAATCATTTCAGAATCTGAATTTTTAAGAATTAAAACAGAAATCGGTAATCCGGAAATTAATGAGGAAGTGATTAAATTAGAAAAAGCTCCTAAAATGGCAGTTTATACTCCAGAATTTAATGAAAAAGGAGAGCGAATTCAACCTTGGGACGATGCTGTAACATTGGCTTTAACATATGCGGAAATCCCATTTGATAAAATTTATGACCGTGAAATTATTCATGATCTTTTACCTAAATATGACTGGTTGCACCTTCATCATGAAGATTTTACAGGTCAGTATGGTAGGTTTTATTCTGGTTATCATACCCAATCTTGGTATATCGAAAATCAAAAACGAGCGGAAAACCTTAGTAAGGAATTAGGATTCTCTAAAGTTTCGCAATGTAAGTTAGCAGTTGCGAAGAAAATCAAAGAATACGTAGCCGGTGGTGGATTTATGTTTGCTATGTGTTCGGCAACGGATTCTTATGATATTGCATTATCTGCAGATGGATTAGATATATGTGCTGTTTATTACGATAATGATGGTTCAGATCCAAATGCTAGTTCTAAATTAGATTTTTCTAAAACTTTAGCTTTTAAAGATTATACTCTAAAGGATAATCCAATAGAATATGAATTTTCAACAATTGATAATACCTATGACCGGCAAATTAGTGCCGAAAATGATTATTTTAATTTATTTGATTTTTCTGCTAAATGGGATCCAGTTCCTACCATGTTAACACAAAATCATACGCGTACGATTAAAGGTTTTATGGGTCAAACCACTGGTTTTAAAAAGAATTTAATCAAAACGGATGTTCTTGTATTGGGGGATACAAAATCTGCAGACGAGGTCCGCTATATTCATGGAAGTTTTGGATTCGGTACCTGGACATTCTACGGAGGTCACGATCCCGAAGATTATCAGCATCGGGTAGGCGATCCTCCTACGGATTTAAATTTACACCCTAACTCGCCAGGTTATCGGTTAATATTAAATAATGTTTTATTTCCAGCAGCCAAAAAGAAAGAGCGTAAGACTTAGATTTTCTTTTATTATTATATTTGAATTTCAACAATTTATCAAGGAATTTAAAATTAATTATAGAGAATCTCATTGCTTATTAAGAGTAAAAACAGTACCAATTAAAATCACTTTCTATTTGGTTTATAGTAGTTTAACTTTACAAATTATGGATCGTTGTTTTAACTAGATAATACAAAAATAAAATGAAATCAAAAGTTGCTGGAATGGGTTATTATGTGCCCGAAAATGTAATCAGAAATGAAGATCTTGAAAAATTAATGGATACTACAGATGCATGGATTCAGGAGCGAACTGGTATAAAGGAAAGACGCTATGGAACCGCGCATGTTGAAACTACTTCAACAATGGGCGCAAAAGCTGCAGAAATTGCAATTCAAAGAGCTGGAATTAATAAAGAGGATATCGATTTTATAATTTTTGCTACATTAAGTCCGGATTATTTTTTTCCAGGTTGTGGAGTTTTACTTCAGCGGGAATTGAAAATGACAAAGCAAGAAGCGCCAGCCTTGGATGTACGGAATCAATGTAGCGGCTTTTTGTATGGTTTATCAATTGCAGATCAATTTATTAAAACAGGACAATATAAAAATATTTTATTGGTAGGTGCTGAGATGCATTCGATGGGTCTGGATTTTACCACCCGAGGCAGAAATGTATCCGTAATTTTTGGTGATGGTGCTGGAGCATTTGTTATTCAACCAACAGAAAATGAAGAAGAAGGAATTATTAATACTGTATTGCATTCAGATGGTACATATGCAGAAGAATTAGCTTCCTTAAATCCAGGGAGTCACGGTGGTCATCATCTTGGCAAAGAACAATTTGGTTATCCTGAACAAAAATATGGTGGGATTTTCTTAACACAAAAAATGTGGGATGATCAATTGATTTTTCCCAATATGAATGGACCCCTTGTTTTTAAAACAGCCGTAATTAAATTTCAGGAAGTTATTCAAGAAGCTTTGCAGAAAGCAGGATTAACTTCAAAAGATATTAATATGTTGATTCCGCATCAGGCAAATTTGCGGATCAGCCAGTTTATACAACAGAAATTGGAATTACGCGATGATCAGGTTTGGAATAATATTCAGAAGTATGGCAATACAACTGCAGCAACCATACCAATTGCAGTTTGCGAAGCCTGGGAAGCGGGTAAAATTAATAAAGGTGATTTGATCTGTCTTGCTGCATTTGGAAGCGGATTTACATGGGGTAGTGCTTTGATTAAATGGTAATCAAAATATTTATAGAATGATTAGAAACTTACTTAGAATGCCAACTCAAGTGGACATCCTTGCGATTGGAGTGCATCCAGATGATATTGAATTGTCTTGTAGTGGAACCCTCTTAAATCATATACAGAAAGGATATTCTATAGGTTTATTAGATCTAACTTTGGGTGAATTGGGCACTAGAGGAAGTGCTTCGTTGAGAACGGAAGAAGCGTTTCAGGCTGCCCAGAAGTTATCCGCTAATTTTAGAGTTCAATTAGATTTAGAAGATGGTTTTTTTAATTGGAACAAAGAATCTATTCTAAAAATTATTCAAGTAATCAGAGCTGCAAAGCCTCGAATAATTTTTGCAAATGCTATTTCAGACCGACATCCGGATCATGGACGTGCTGCGAAATTAGTGTCGGATGCAATATTTTATGCAGGACTCGAAAAAATTATCACCATCGATCAGCATGGTAAAAACCAAATAAAGTGGAGGCCAAAACATGTATTGCACTACGTTCAGGATCATCAATTAGAAGCTGATATCATTTGTGATATTTCATCGGTAATGAATGAAAAACTTGAAATCATACAGTGTTTTAAATCGCAGTTTTATGATCCTAATTCAACAGAACCCGTTTCGCCAATATCTGGAAAAGATTTTTTCGATGTAATTAAAGCTAAGAATAAAACCTATGGGCGAAGCATGAATGTAGAATATGCAGAAGCATTTAATTTTAATGGCCCTATTCCTTTAAATAATTTAATTGAAAGTTTAATCTAATGTATTAATTATGCTTTTGAAATGAATTAAATCAGAGGAATACTCCAATTTATTTGTATAATCCAGGGAGCCTAATCTAAATTTAATAGGATATTTCTTTTTTGAATTTAATTGATCTTCCAATCTGCAAAACAATGGTTTTGTGTTTTGGCAATTTATAGTTAAAGAAGGAATAGCTGGAATTTTTGAAATTGAAATAGCTATATTAGGATAAGTATTTAGTGTAGGGTTATATTGACAAATTACAAAAAGAGGAATCAAAGATAATAAGCTAGTTAAAAATAAATTTTGAAACCATTTATAAATTGCAGTTCCAAAAAGCAACCAAAGTATTCCTTTTATTAGAAAAAACAAGAATCCTGCGATTCCTATTCTTTTCAACCAATTATTGTATTTTTCATTCATATGCTATGTTTGAATCACACCTGGATTAAAGTCTTCGATTTTTTGAAATTTTGATACTTCGATACACATAAGGATCCAGTTTCTGGTTTGTATTGGATCAATAATTGCATCCACCCAGAGTCTTGCTGCTGCATAATATGCCGTTGTTTGTTTTTGATACTTTGCATTAATCTGATCAAATAATTTTTTCTCTTCTTCAGGTTCTGGTGCTTTTCCTTTTGATTTTAAGGATTGAATTTGAATTTGAGTCAATACTTTTGCAGCCTGAGCTCCGCCCATTACTGCAATCTTAGCAGTAGGCCATGCTGCGATAAACCTTGGATCATAGGCTTTTCCACACATAGCATAATTGCCTGCCCCATAGGAGTTACCTATAATTATTGAAAACTTTGGAACTGTTGAATTTGCTACTGCATTCACCATTTTTGCTCCATCTTTAATAATGCCACCATGTTCAGATCTGGTTCCAACCATAAACCCAGTTACATCGTGTAAAAATAATAACGGAATTTTCTTTTGATTACAATTTAGTATAAATCGAGTTGCTTTATCTGCAGAATCTGAATAGATAACTCCGCCCATTTGCATTTCTCCTTTTCCCGATTTTATAATTCTTCTGTCATTTGCAACAATTCCAATTGCATATCCTCCAATTCTAGCATAAGCACAAAGTATGGTTTTTCCATAGTCCTCTTTATAATACACGATTGAATCATCGTCTACAATACAGTCAAGTATCCTTCCCATATCATATGGCTTCACGGCTTCTGATGGAAAATAACCTATGATTTTTTCGGTCGGTATTTTCGGTTCTTTTGATTCAATCTGATCTAAATTTGATTTTGCGTGATTATTTATTTTATCAACTAATTTTTTAATAGTATCCAGACAATGTTTATCATCTTTCATTTTGTAATCTGTTACTCCAGAAATTTCGCAATGTGTGGTAGCACCCCCTAAGGATTCTATATCCACATCTTCACCTATAGCTGCTTTTACCAGATAAGGACCCGCCAAGAATATGGAACCTGTTTTTTCAACTATCAAAGCTTCATCAGACATAATTGGCAAATAAGCACCACCTGCTACACAGCTTCCCATAACAGCAGCAATCTGTGGGATTCCTTTTGACGATAATACTGCATTGTTTCTAAAAATTCGACCAAAATGTTCTTTGTCTGGAAAAATTTCATCCTGCATTGGTAGAAATACACCTGCACTGTCAACTAGGTAGATAATTGGTATATGATTTTCTAATGCTATTTCCTGAGCGCGTAAATTTTTCTTACCGGTGATAGGAAACCATGCACCAGCTTTTACCGTTGCGTCATTTGCAACAACGATGCATAGTTTTGATTGAATATATCCAATCACTACAATTACACCACCCGCTGGACAACCGCCATACTCTTCATACATTTCATATCCTGCAAATGCACCAAGTTCAAATTGTGGTTTCTGGTCATCCAATAGATATTGAATTCTTTCTCTTGCTGTTAATTTTCCTTCCGAACGTTGGTTTTCTAGTTTTTTTAGGCCACCACCTAATTCGATGGTGTCAATCTCTTTGCGCAATTTAGAAAGATACAATTTCATTGCATCTTCATTTTGATTGAATACCAGGTCAAATGATTGATTCATAAAATATTAATAAGCAGTGACTTAAATTAAGGTAAAGAATTTAAAAAGCCGACAAAGTACTTAATTCTTATTGAATCGATAGGGAAAACGACCCTTGTATTTTTCATAAAACCCATTCAGCAATACATTTTTATCCGTCTCTTTCAAATATTTTATGAAGTCATCAGAATTTTGAACCTTTTTTCCATTTACTGAAGTAATGATATAATTTGGTGCCATATTCGTGCTTTCAATAATACTACCTTGATAAATACTAAGAACTTTTACGCCAGATTCTTTAAAAAGTGCTTTTTCTATATCTGTTAAATCTCGTACTTCAAAACCCAAGTCTAATAAGATTGGATCTCGTCGAGCACTAATTAATGAGGTAGTGTTAGCTTGATTTTTTAAAATAGCCTCTGTTTCAATTTGTTTTTTGTTTCTCCAATATTTAATTTCTATTTTAGAACCGGGCCTTAGTCTTCCAATGATCTCTTGTAATTCTGGTACAGAATGAATTCTTCTGCTATTTATTTCAAGAATAATGTCTTCTGGTTGTAAACCTGCAAGATCGGCAGCGCCATCTTTTGTAGTATTACTAATAAATACACCGGCAACTGAAGTTAGTCCATACAACTTAGCTCGCTCGTCATTTATTTCTTCGATGACGACACCTAAAAGGCCTCGCTGAACGGTGCCAAAATTTTTAATATCGGTGATCACTTTTTTCACAAGATTCGATGGAATTGAAAAAGAATAACCCTCATATCGCCCAGTCTGGCTCATGATAGCTGTATTTATACCAATCAATTCTCCTGTCATATTTACCAAAGCGCCACCGCTATTTCCTGGATTTACAGCTGCATCCGTTTGGATGAAGGATTCAATTCTATATTGTTGATTATTGAGAATATTAATATTGCGGGCTTTGGCAGAAATAATTCCGGCGGTAACAGTAGATTGAAGTCTAAGCGGGTTACCAACAGCAAGCACCCATTCGCCAATTAAACTAGAATCCGAATTTCCAAATTCTAAATAAGGTAAACTAACTGCTTCAATTTTAAGAACTGCTAAATCTGTAGTAGGATCTGTACCGATAAGGGTTGCAACGAATTCTCGATTATCATTGAGCAACACTTGGATTTTATCAGCGGATTCTACAACATGATTATTTGTTACAATGTATCCATCTTCAGAAACTAATACGCCTGAACCAGTTGCAATTCCTCTGTTCGGAATTGAAAAAATGGATTCCTGATCTTCCATGATGGATTCGATAAAAACGACTGCCGGTGTACTTTTAGAAGCGGCAAACACAAAATTTCCAGAATTTTGAGGTGAAAAAGTGGCCCATGTTGAAAGCATTTTTTGGGAATTGCTTTGTGGGTCATAATTCACCTGATGTAGTAACCTGGATTCAACAGTATTCGACTGATTTGACTTATATAAAAGATTGAAAACCAACCAACTGGTAAAAATGCTTGTGATTATGCAAATACCAATAATTAAAAACGGAATGTTCTTTGAGCTCATTATTAAATATTATAAATATCTTTAATATATAAATATAAACAAAAATTGTGCCTTAATCATTACTATTGCTAAACTTGTAGTATGAAACGAAAAATTCCATTTGAAAAATATGAAGCATCCGGAAATGATTTTGTAATTCTTGATTTTTTTGAATTTGAATTGATTGACTTAAAAAACCGGGACTTAATACAAAAAATATGTGATCGACATTTTGGTGTTGGCGCTGATGGATTGATTGCATTATGTTCTGAAGAAGGCTTTGATTTTCACATGAAATACTTTAATAGTGACGGCCAAGCTTCCAGTTTTTGTGGAAATGGGAGTCGGGCTGCAATTCGGTACATGATGCATAAACAAGCGAAATTTAGTTTTAGTTTTATTGCAACGGATGGAATCCATGCAGGTTTTATAGAAGAAGAATTGGTTTCAGTAAAAATGAGAGATATTCCGACATTTGTTAAAACAACTTATGGCTCATTGATAGAAAGCGGTTCGCCTCATTTAATTGTGGAAGTAGAAGATCCATTTAAATTTCCAGTCAATGAAGAAGGCCGACTATTAAGACATAAATTTGATCCGGAAGGAGTAAATGTAAATTTCATAAAATGTTCAGGATCAAAATTGGAAATTGCAACGTATGAACGTGGTGTAGAATGGGAAACACTGGCATGCGGTACCGGGGTAACGGCAAGTGCTTATTATAAATGTTTTAAAGATGGATTATCTGGAGAACAAGTAGTTCCTGTAAAAGCAAAAGGTGGTGAACTAGAAGTTAAAATGACATTGAATGGATCTTCAGCTACAGAAATTTGGCTAAAGGGAGAAGCGAATAAGGTATTCAGTGGTTTTTACGATTTATTCTAATGCTTCAATTTCAAGTGCCAACAATGCCGTTTGAAGTTCAGATTTTGAATGTAAATCATTAACAACGAGGGCTTTATTAATTCCTGTTTGATATATGGTTTTGGCCTCGTCAATTTGACCCAAGTGTTCTAATAATTTGCCATAATGGTAATACACACCTATATAATTTGCATCTATTTGTAATATCAATTGATAATTTTTTGAAGCCTCTATCCAATTCAATTCTTTTTCAAATTCTTTGGCTAAAGCATAATGTAGAAACACTTGTTCAGGTTCATTTTCAATCATTTGAAGCAATTGATCCTTTCGTGAAATCGGGTTCATAATTGTTGAATTATATGATGAATGCAAATTATATATCTTTGCGAATAAATTTGATTAGAAAATGAAATTATTGGTGTGTATCAGTAAAACTCCGGATACAACTTCAAAAATAAGTTTTGATTCACAAGGAAAGCGATTTATTGAAGAAGGGGTGCAATATATTTTAAATCCTTATGATGAATGGTATTCATTAGTACGTGGTATTGAATTAAAAGAGAAATTTGGAGGCCAGGTAGATGTGATTCACGTTGGACTTGCCAGTTCAGACATATTAATTCGGAAAGCCTTAGCAATTGGTGCAGATGCTGCGTTTCGAGTGGATGCGGACCCTGAGAACTCAGATGATGTGGCATTCCAAATTTCAAATTTCGCAAAAGACAAATCTTACGATATCATATTTGTCGGTAAGGAAACAATTGATCATAATAGTTCTGAGGTTGGTAGTAGATTAGCCCAATATTTGGATCTTCCATTTGTTTCATATTGTAATAGTTTAAGTATTGAGTTACCAAATGCTAGCTGTAGTTGTGAAATCGAAGGTGGAATTGAATTGGTAGAATTAAAAATTCCATTCGTATTGTCTGCTGCAAAAGGACTTGCAGAGCAACGGATCCCAAATATGAAAGGTATCATAGATGCTAAGAAAAAGCCGTTGGAAGTGATTAATAAAGTATCTGTTGAACATTTGGTTGAATTGGTTGAGTTTGAGTTGCCAGTCGCAAAATCTGGTGTTCAGATGATCAATCCAAATGATATCGATACCATGGTAGGCATTTTTAAAAGTGAATTAAAAATTATTTGAAAAATTTAAAGAATGATCTTAGTAATTCTAGATAAAGCAGAGAACCATGTTAAAAAAGCTTCTTTAGAAGCAATTTCATATGCAGCTTCCTTAGGTGAAAAATCTGGTCAAAAGGTGTGTGGTATAATTGCTGAGGGAGTTTCAAATTTGGGAGATCTTAACAAGTATGGTATGAGCGAAGTGTACGAATTTAAATCCCCATCGTACATAGATACTCAACAATGGACTGAAATCATATCTCAAGCATATCATTTGTTAAATCCTGATTACATTATTTTAAGTAATAATAGTTTAGGTAAATCAATTTCGGGTAGACTCGCTGTTAAATTAAATTTAGCATTGATTAGCAATGTCATCGGGCTTAAGAAAAATGTTGAAGATGTGGTAATTCAAAAAAGTGTTTTTTCCGGAAAAGCTTCAGCCTGGTATCGTTTAAAAAATGCTAAAGGAATCCTTGCTTTAATGCCAAATGGCTATGGTTTGCATGAACAAAAGGGTAGTGATACTAAAATTTTAAATTTAGATATAAATATTCCGGATTCAAAAATAGTTTTAAAGGATCGGGTACTAATTAAAGGAAAAACTCCCTTGTCAGAGGCTGATATTGTTGTTTCGGCAGGGCGAGGAATGAAAGATCCTTCCAACTGGAATTTAATAGAAGAACTTGCGGATTTGGTAAATGCAACAACTGCATGTTCTCGTCCTGTAGCAGATTCAGGATGGAGGCCACATCATGAACATGTTGGACAAACAGGAATTGCAATTCGCCCTAATGTTTATATTGCTATTGGAATTTCAGGAGCTATTCAACATCTAGCTGGTGTTAATAATTCGAAGAAGATTTTCGTTATTAATAAAGATCCGGAAGCACCTTTTTTCAAGGCAGCTGATTACGGAGTATGTGGTGATTTATTTGAAATATTACCGAAATTGAACGAAGCTTTAAGAAAAGCTAAATGATAAGAATACATGTCAAACCAAGATCATAAGGTTGTTGAATTAGAAATTATTGCGCTTTCACACAGTGTCACCCAATCGCAAAACTATGCGGTAGTGCTTGGTGAGTTGGAAGGGAATAGAAGATTGCCCATAGTTATTGGCGGTTATGAAGCTCAAGCTATTGCCGTTGTATTGGAGAGAATGACTCCCAATAGACCATTAACACATGATTTGTTTAAGAATGCTTTATCCTCTTTTGGAATTGAGGTTAAAGAAATTGTAATAAATGATTTATTAGATGGTATTTTTTATTCTCAATTAATCTGTGAAAAAGAAGGTGAAATAATTAAGATTGATTCCAGAACCTCAGATGCTCTTGCGCTAGCAGTTCGTTTTAGTTGCCCTGTATATACATATGAATTTATTATGGAAGCAGCCGGTGTTGTTTTGGAGGAAGCGGAGGAAGATATCAAAAAGCAGATTATTAAAAAAGAGAAGCCTCAAAAAGCTTATAGTAGTTATAGTACAGAAGAGCTTCAAAAATTATTAGAAAAGGTTTTAGAAGAAGAAAACTATGAAAAGGCAGCTCATATTCGGGATGAATTAAATAAACGCAAATAAACTATTTCGAATTAATAGACGATTTTATTTTTTAAAACATCCTCCACTTCAAATAGCATTTCTTTTGTAAAATCAAGATGTGTAACAAATCGAATCGATTGATTTCCAAAAGCTGAAGCATTAATTCCAAAAACCATCAATTGTTTTAAAAAGTTTTCTGGCGTAATTTCATTCGTCAAATCGAATATCACAATATTAGTATATACTTTTCGAATCCTATCGACATACGTTAATTTCGATAAGCATTGTTCAAGTTGCGCTGCATGATCATGATCAGTCTGAAGTCTTCCCAAATGGTGATCTAAAGCATATAGACCAGCTGCAGCGAGAATTCCTGCTTGACGCATACCACCACCCATTACTTTCCTGATTTTTCTACATTTTTGGATCCATTCCCGCGAACCAATTAATACTGAGCCCACAGGGGCTCCTAATCCTTTTGAAAGACAAATAGAAATAGAATCAAAAAAGTTACCGATATCGGAAGGTGAATAATTTGCAGCAAGAATTGCATTGAAAATCCTTGCGCCATCTAAATGTAACTTTAGATTTCGTTTACGACATATTGCAGAAATTTCATGAATTTCATTCAGACTGTAATAATTGCCACCCGATCTATTTCCTGTATTTTCTATTACAACAAGTTTCGTATTTGGTAACCAATCTTGATCTGGTTTAATAGCCTTTTCAATTAATGCACCCGACAATTTTCCAAAATCTCCAACTAATGGGTTAATTGATATTCCACTATGAAAAGCATATCCCGAAACTTCATATTGAAACACATGGCTATTGATATCACAAATTAACTCATCCAAAGGATTGGTATGTCCCTTAATGGCTATTTGATTTGCCATGGTTCCGGAAGGACAAAATAAACCGGCTTCTTGATTAAACATATTGGCAAGTCTGTTTTCAAGTTCAGATACTGTTGGATCTTCTTTAAAAACATCATCGCCTAATTTTGCTTGAACCATAAATTCCAACATATTTTTTGTTGGAAGCGTAACCGTATCACTAATTAAATTTATCCTGTGTTTATGCATTCTAAATGTAAAATAAATACATTTCTGTCAGATCCTTAATTAGAGCGATTTAAATTCTTTGCCAGAACCTGAATTTATTTTATATCCAATTAAATTTGAATACGTTGAACCTATTATAGTGAAAAAATCAACTAGCTCAACATCAGACTTATAATGAAAATAATAAAAATTAAAGGAGTTACCAACAATTCCTGGATTGTCACTTAATATGATCGAATAATTATTCTGAACGGTTAAGTAAGAATAATATCCTGGTTCTAAGCGATTGGTTGAGCAATCAAACTCAATGTCTTTTCGAAAATTATTTAAAAGCGTTTCCGAAGTTGGATCCGTTGATTTTGGATAAGCATATCCCCAGATTATGTTCTTAGGCAATCTTTTGGTTTCATCAAATTTTTTTGTAAGACCTGTTCCGTGAATCAATTCAAGGCGATAGGATTTAGGATGAATATAAACCCTCATGTTGATCGTTGAAGCATTCCCTAAGCTAATTATTACGTCTAAGCTATCTTTAATGTCAGGTAATGGAATAATTGACTTTAGATAATTTTTTCGATGGGTGCAAAGATTGGCTTTATAAGAATCAAGTATTTGAATTCTGAATTGAGAACTATCAACTCGACTATTATAAATCATGGTATCTTCAGGGCAATAATTGTTTACAAGAGATGCAAATTCTAGATTCAAAATCCGATTACCTTCAATTTGAATTTGTTCTTGTAATGCAACGGTAAACTCTGAAGGAATTTTAATAAAATTTTCTTCCGGCTTGGAACAAGCTCCTAAAATGAAGAGAAAAACAATAAATTTTAAGTATCTCATAAGCTGCTCAAAAATAAGCCTTCAAATAATAAACGTTTAAGTTCTCAATAGGCTGCTTGATGATTAATTTATTTTATACCTAATATTATAGTGTGAATTTAGATAAAAAACATTTTAGACTTATAAATTTGTTGATAATTCATAATTTAATATATACAATTGAACATAATGACAAATATAAGTTAATTTGTTAATTTGATTATATTATTCTTTAAAAACTTAAAAAGAAGTCTGCTTCTAGGTAATTTCGCGCAGATTTAGGAAATTCATGAAGAACATTAGGAATTTTTGTGTTATTGCTCACATTGATCATGGGAAAAGTACGCTTTCAGACCGTTTATTAGAATTTACTAAAACCATTTCTGAGCGAGATATGCAACATCAAGCATTGGATGACATGGATTTAGAAAGAGAGCGGGGGATTACTATTAAAGCACATGCTATTCAATTAAATTATTTGCATTCAGATGGGGAGCAATATATTTTTAATTTGATTGATACTCCAGGGCATGTTGATTTTTCTTATGAAGTATCAAGATCAATAGCTGCTTGTGAAGGAGCATTATTAATTGTAGATGCCACACAAGGTATTCAGGCACAAACAATTTCTAATTTATATTTGGCAATAGAACATAATCTTGAGATTATTCCGATTCTTAATAAAATTGATATGGATAGTGCAATGATTGATCAAGTAAGTGATCAGATCATTGATTTAATTGGTTGCGACAGAGAAGATATAGTTCTTGCTAGTGGTAAAACAGGTCAAGGGGTTCAAGATATTATGAATGCAATAGTGAGTCGAATACATGCACCTAAGGGAGACCCAAATGGCCCTTTACAAGCGTTAATATTTGATTCTGTTTATAATAGTTTTAGAGGCATTATTATTTATTTTAGAATTTTGAACGGTCAAATGAAAAAAGGCGACCGGGTTCGATTTTTCAATTTGGGCAAGGAATATGATGCTGAGGAGCTTGGAATTTTGAAGATGACGTTGGTTGCTAAGCCCGAAATTGGTTGTGGGAATGTTGGTTATGTAATTACTGGAATTAAAGATGCAAAAGAAGTAAAAGTTGGAGAGACTATTACATTGGCTTCAAATCCCTGTTCTGAAGGAATTAAAGGTTTTGAAGAAGTTAAGCCAATGGTTTTTGCTGGGATTTATCCGGTAGAAAATGAATATTTTGAAGACTTAAGAGATAGTTTGGAGAAACTGCAATTAAATGATTCATCTTTAGTGTATGAGCCGGAGACTTCAATTGCTTTAGGATTTGGTTTTCGTTGTGGATTTTTAGGAATGTTGCATCTGGAAATTATTCAAGAGCGATTGTCTCGAGAGTTTAATCAAGAAGTAATTACAACAGTGCCAAACGTATCTTATAAAGCACTCACTACTAGAAATGAATTATTAACGATTAATACTCCAAATGACTTACCTGAGCCAAATTATTTGGAATATGTCGAAGAACCTTATATTTCTGCACAAATTATTACGAAGCCAGATTATATTGGCACGATCATTAAATTATGTATGGATAAGAGAGGTACTATGACAAAACAACATTATCTAACTACAGATAGGGTAGAACTAATGTTTGAAATGCCACTCGCTGAAATTGTATTTGACTTTTATGATCGTTTAAAATCATTGACAAGAGGTTATGCTTCCTTTGATTACCACCCAATTGATTATCGGAAATCGGATTTGATTAAATTAGATATAAAATTAAATGGCGATAATGTAGATGCTCTGACTGCTTTAGTACATCGATCAAAGGCAGAATCTGTTGGTCGCAGAATGTGTTCCAAACTTAAAGAGATTTTGCCGAAACATCAGTTTGTTATCGCAATTCAAGCGGCCATTGGTGGTAAGATTATTGCAAGAGAAACGATATCTGCGATGCGGAAAGATGTAACTGCCAAATGTTATGGCGGTGATATTTCTAGGAAGCGAAAACTTTTAGAAAAACAAAAAGAAGGGAAGAAGAAAATGCGACAAATTGGGTCAATAGATGTACCCCAAAAAGCCTTCCTGGATGTCTTAAAGTTAGATGAATAAAGTATTCCTTTCGATAATTTCTAAATTTTCATGATTCTTCTGCACAAAACTTGGTTTTTATCAGCACATACTAAAAAGTAAATCCCACTTTTTAAATTACTAAGATTAAGGACGGAGGTGTTTAAAAAGACACCATTTGTTATCAGCTCTCCGGAAGCATTAAACAATTTGTATTTTAATTCAAACTTAGAATTTGAAATGATTGATAATTCATTTTCAAATGGATTTGGGACTAATTTTATGTCAATCGATTCATTATTTTCAGTGCTCGTAATAAGTTTGATAGTATAAGGTCCGAAAGTGAATACACAAGATGCTTTATAAGCTTTCAATTCATATATTCCTTCCGCTAAATTTAATCCTGTACTATTTATATAGCCTTTTGTAAATGCATCAAAAATAGCAATTGAATCTGCTCCAGGAATAGTTGCTAATATGGAACCGTCTTTTTTATTTATGTCCGACTCATCTGTAACCAGTACTGCATCCAATGTAAGGATTGGTCCAGGATAATCAATATTGATTTTATAGTCAATTGAACACCCAGAATTTTCAACTACTTTAAATTTTAATGAATCTGTATTAAATGTTTGAAGCGTTATTAAAGTATCCTTTACAAATTCAATCGTATCGTTATTATAAATAAAATCATACAGCTTTCCTTGAGAATGCATTAATTGTACAACATGATAGGAAGTGTCGCCAGTACAATAGTTAAAATAGAAGGTATCGATTGTAAATGTTAGTGGTTGTACAATATCAACTTTAAAAGAATCTAAAATTTCGTTATTTGAACCATCTTTGGCACTAAATATAAAAACGGATCTACCGACAGGAAAAATGGTTCCTGGATCCGGGCCAGAAAGTTTTTTAAATTCAGAAATACTGCAATTGTCGCTCGCATTTATTTGTGGCACTTGTATATTACACGCATAAAAAATAGTATCATTCCATCTATGTATAATTGGTTTGATGGTATCGAGAATTTCAATTTCTACGGATGCTGTTGATTTATTTCCATTTGCATCTGTAGATTGCAAGATAAAATTTCGCTTTCCAATTTGGGCACATTTAAAGGTATCGATATTAATAATCAATTTAGGATTAGGATCACAATTGTCTTTATTTATTGTAAAGTATTCTGAAATTGATGGAAGCGCAATTCCGGTTATACCTAAATAAGCTTTTGCATTTTTTGAAATAAGTTGAGGTGCTATGCTATCTTTTGATTGTAATTCATAGCTGCGAATGGTATTGCAATTTTTAGCATCTGTAATAGTGACTTTGTAGTTGCCAACTTTTTTATTTGAAATTTGAGAGGAAGTATCATTTGTACTCCATTTGAATTTATATGGCGGATTTCCTCCTGCAACACCTAGTTTTATTAAGCCATTAGAATCTGAAGGACAAATTGGGTTTTGAAAAGTTATAGTATTTACTGAAAATGTATCCGGTTCGGTGATGACAAAGGTACTACTTGTATTACATCCATTTGCATCGGATACTGTAACGCTATATAATCCTGCACTGAGATTCGAAGAAGATCCATTTGAATAAATATAATTATAAGGTGCCGTTCCTCCAAGTGCCGTGGTGGTTACCGAACCATCGCGACCACCGGGGCAAGATACTTGTTTATTAATTTTAACATCGTGTTGTAATAATCCTGGCTGGGTAATAATTGTACTTGCTGTAGCTGTTGAACCCATATTGTCTGTGACCGTTACTGTCTGCGATCCAAAACTTAGCATATCCGCTTTATTGCTTGTTTGTCCATTAGACCAAATATAAGAATAAGGTGGGAAGCCTCCAGTGGCTGTAACGGTTGCTTCTCCATCACTCCCACCAAAACAGGATATATTTTTTTTCTGAGTAATAGAAGCACCAAGTGGATTGCCTCCGCCCATCATTGTTCCGCTTTTACTTGAATTGATAGATCGGTCGCCTGATGAACTTCCATTGCCATTGGCCATATTGGAACTAAAATATAAGGTAATAACACTCCCTGATGGACCATTTGGTGAAGTCCATTTAAAATCCCACGAAACAGAATTTCCTGTATATGCTTTGGCGCCTCTTTGATCTATGTATTCTCTGGAACCTGAAGTAGTCGTTCCTGTTTGTCCGCTTACATTTATTAAGTCACCTGAATTTTGATTTGCAGCATTTACTGCAACCAATTGAAAACCTCCAACTATTGGAGTTCCTGATGTTGCGGAAGCTGTAAGTGTAATATCATAAGTGGTATTTGGCAATATAGTAGATGGGAAACCTGAAATATCAACTACGCCGTCAAATGAGCCGCCTCCATGACAACTGCCACAAGTACTATTAAAAGGTGCACCTGTGTATCCATCTGGAGGGTTTCCAGAATTTCCTAAAAACAGAATGAAACAAAAGAATATAAACGGTATTATATATTTTAATTGGTAAAATTGCATAATTGAAGTAGTTTATTCTATGGACAATATTACAAAATAAAAGTAGAATGATAAAAACTTTAACGTATTCAATCCAATTATTAAAATTGAATAAGGTTTAAAATTTTCTTTGCAAGCGTCCTATTTATCAAATAAGGAATTAACAAAAGCTATTTTATTAAATATTTGCAATTGTTCTATTTGTTCTCCAACGCCTATATATTTAATGGGTATTTTAAATTGATCAGAAATTCCTAATGCGACACCTCCTTTAGCCGTTCCATCCAATTTTGTTAGTACCAGACCAGTTACTTGAGAAGTTGCTGTAAAGTGTTTGCATTGTTCGAGTGCATTTTGCCCGGTAGTTGCATCAAGTACTAATAAGACCTCATGGGGAGCTCCTGGTAAAGATTTTGCAATGGAACGATTAATTTTAGCGAGTTCGCCCATTAAATTTAATTTAGTATGAAGCCTACCAGCAGTATCTATAATAACAACATCAATTTTATTTTTAATTGCAAATTGCACGGCTTCATAAGCCACTGCAGAAGGATCTGCTCCCATACCTTTTGTAAAAAATTGACAACCAACTCGTTCAGACCAAATGTGAAGTTGGTCTTCCGCTGCTGCGCGAAAGGTATCACCAGCAGCGATTAATACATTTTTTCCTCGTTGCTTAAATTGGTAAGCAAGTTTCCCTATGGTGGTTGTTTTTCCAACCCCATTCACACCTACTACAAGTATAATATATGGGCTTACCGGTCCGGTATCAAAATCTTCTAAATCCAGTGTATTGTTTTCAGCTAATAATTTAGAAATTTCATCACGGAGTAGACTGTTTAATTGATCTAATCCTAAATATTTGTCTTCAAGTACCCGTTTTTGAATACGTTGAATAATTTTAATAGTAGTGTCGAGGCCAACGTCAGAGCTGATTAATATTTGTTCAAGATCATCTAAAAAAGCTTCATCTATTTGGCTTTTTCCAACAACAGCTTTTGCTATCTTGTCAAAGAATCCATCTTTGGTTTTGCTTAATCCTTGATTTAAATCTTTCTCTTTTTCCTTGCTAAAAAAACGATCAAAAAATCCCATATAGAATATGTATTAAATAAAAAAGAAGCCCCAAAGTCTGGAGCTTCCTTATAATTTTAAATCTTATATCGTATGAATTATTTAGACTGTTCGAAAAAGTCCTTGACTTTATCTTTATGTATAATCAATTCCTTGTAGGTATATTTACCAGTAACCGGATCTTTAATAGACTTAATCACTTTTACATGATCCCTTCCGGACCCTGCATTTGCAGCTCTTTGAGCAACCCGTGCGTTTTTTGATACTTTAGCCATTACTATTTAATTTCTTTGTGAACAGTGTATTTTTTAAGTATAGGGTTATACTTTTTTATTTCCAATCTATCTGGAGTATTCTTTCGGTTTTTCTCCGTTACATATCTCGAAGTGCCCGGCAAGCCACTTGTTTTATGTTCTGTACATTCCAAAATTATTTGTTGTCTGTTGCCTTTTGATTTCTTAGCCATACAATGTTAGTTAGTGTGTTTTTTAGCTAATTTTTTGATAAATGCGTATAAACCTAATTTATCAATGGTGCGCAATGCTTTAGCTGTTACTTTTAAATCAACCCATTCTTTTGTTTCAGGAATAAAAAATGATTTTTTTTGAAGATTTGGGTTAAATCTTCTACGTGTTTTTCTATTCGAGTGGGAAACGTTATTGCCATACATTGGCTTCGTTCCGGTTAAATCGCATACTTTAGACATATCTGGATAAACTTATGTTTTTTCAATTGTGACTCCGTAAGGATTCAAACCTTAAACCTCCTGATCCGTAGTCAGGTGCTCTATTCAGTTGAGCTACGGAGCCCTTTTAAAAATAGACGGCAAAATTACAGAAATATTTGAGAATAAAAAGGATATTATATTTTTATTAGGCTTTCACCCCATTTTAGATCTAATCCTTCGATATAAACATGATAAACACCGGGTGGCCAAGAATTTATATCAATTAAAAAATAATAATCTTCATCTGGGGTATACTTTATTTCTTGCTTCTGAATAAATTGACCTAAGTTATTGTAAATGAATAAGTTATATTTTCCAAATTGCTCCGGTGTGAATTTCAATTTTACAGGACCTGATCCAAAATTATTATATAAGACGACCGGTCGCTTATCTGTTATACTGTCTTGGCAATAATTATTTAGACAAACTAAAGCTTTATAAATATTTAATCGGTTTCCAGATTTAGTTACATCTTTTAAACTTGACAAAGGATCTCCACAATTAAGAAGTATGTCGTGCAATACAGATACTGCAGACTGTGGCTTTGTTTTATTTAAAGTGGTCAGTTTTGGACAAAATTGATATAATAAAGAGATGGCACCAGCCACATGTGGACTCGAAAAGGAACACCCTGATTCCTCCCGGATATTTCCGGAAATATCTAACATCGGAATACCCTCCCCACAAGCACCTAAATCAACATTAACTTTGCTATATCCTGCATCTGTAACTTTCTGATCAGAACGGTTTGTGTTGGTAACAACGATTAATGAAGAACTAGGGCATAAACCAGGGACATCACCTACAATATCAATATTTTCATTCTCATTTATAGTGGCTACTGCATTTAAGATTCCAACATTCCCTAAACTATCATACGCTTGACAAACTAATGGTAAATCATCGGGAAATGCATCAAAACCGGCGGATAGATTAGAACTTACAATAAATGCACCTTTGTTGCCTCCAGAATTTAAATAATCCCGTTTCATTTTAACAAAATAATGATAACATTTTACTAATTCATCAGATGAATTTGCAGAGCATAATAAGATTTTAATATTTTGATTTGTTCCACTAATACCAACTCTATTATTTCCTTTTGCACCGATTACAGAAATCACTTCTGTGCCATGAGTATCTCCTTGATGGTTATCTCCTTCAGAACTAATTTTAGCATTTAAACCGTAGTAATCATCACGGTACCCATTCAAATCGTCATCTTTCCCATTATCAGGTATTTCTAGTCGATTTGCATAAATATTTGGAATCATGTCAGTAAGCCAATAGCTAAATCCATTATCAATTGCACCTACCACTATGGTATCCCCAAAAGGGCTTAAGCCAGATGTAGCATAGCACCAGATTTCGTCAAATTTCATAAGCTCCATATTGTATTGAGCCAAATATGCAGAGTCATTTGGATTGCAACCTCGTTGTTTGAAATTTACAACAGCTTGAAAATTTAAAATATCTGGATGCTTTTTTAAATACTGACTTTCTTCTTCTGGATTCAAGTCATCATAAAAGCTAATGGATAATATGTTTTGATAACTATTTAAATACTCAATATTTTTTATAACCGAATTTCTACTGGATGTATTTGACTCCTTGAATGAAGTTACACCTGGTTTAAGGGAAACGGTATATCGATGGGCTAAAATGGAATTTTGACTATAAAGGCTATTTGTTAGAAAAGTCAAAATTATTAAGTAAAAATTGAACTTCATAGATTGTTATTTAAACTTTGTTTCAAGGCATTAAGATAATCAAAACTCCGAATTGTATAAGTGCCATACCACGAAAACATTCGCCCATCCACAAGGGTACTTTTAATTGGCAAAAATTCAATTTGATGATGATGCTTAAATGGGTATGGTTCCGAAGATAGAAAGATAGCATCAGGATTCCTAAATTGAATATCATTCAAGTTTATCTGTGGATATCTTTGGTATTCTGAAAAAATATTAACGAAACCTGCTTGCAAAAGCATATAATGAATAAATGTATCCCTTCCGACAGTCATATAAGGTGCTCTCCAAATTAAGTATACTATATTAAATTTATGCGGAAATAACGCATTTGATTTAAATAAATTATATCGATCTTTAATATTTTGAATCCATTGATTCGCAATATTCGACATACCAGTTAAAATTCCAAGTTCTGCCATCATTTGATACATGCTATCTAAATCAAAAATATCAGAAAGATAGACTACCGAATCTTTTGATAAAGCTTCAACATCAGTCTTATTGTTTTCTTCTTTATTTGCAATAATTAAATCTGGTTTCAACAGGCGTATTTTATCGAGGTCAGGATTTTTGGTTCCTCCAATCCGTATCGTAGTAGAATTGAATTGTTCTGGAATTTCACAAAATTTTGTTACCGCGATTAAGTTTGATGCTAATTTGTAATCATATAAGAGCCAGGTAATGGAAGGTACTAGACTAATAATTCTTTTAAAATGGAAACTTGGGTTGAATGAGTCTATTTTGCCTTGAATTAGAATCATAATTAATTTAAACTGACCAAAATAATTCTATTTTTATACAATGCAAGACGTGTTATTTTATCAATATTTAAAGGCAATAAATCTACCAAAACGTGCCAACCTTGCGGTCTATTCAAACGCAATAATTTACTTCCAGATGCACAAATTACTTGGTTGTATTCATCCAGAACAAAGTCTTCAGTTCCTTTAGGCATCGTCGCTAAAAGATTTGATTTTTCCGTTAAGATATTATAAGATTTAAGTTGCCAAAGTTCATCCGTTATTTTATGGACAAAAATAATTTCACGACCATTCATAATTTCAAAGCAGCGGCCAATAGAAGAAGCAAATATTTTCTTCGTTGACCGATCTTCATTGCAAATTCCTAAAATATGCGGTTGATCAACAAGGTAGCATGCCCATTCTTTATCTTTTATATGTCTGTAATAACCTATTTTGCCTTTATTTTTAAAAATATACTTATCAATATTTCCAGTTTCCAAATTCATTTGTATTAAATCTTGTTTACTGGTATCATCGCGAGGAACCTGAACACATGTAAACGAATTTAAAAGAGCGCTTGAACATCTCGGAGAATATTCACTAGCGCTACTTTTAGTAAGATTAGAGTATGATTTTTTCTGTAAATCAAATTTGTAAATCTCTGTATTATCGGAAGTCTTTAATTTAATACTTGCAAGCATTAAATCCTCATTTACTAAAAAAGGTTGGTTATTATACGAAGCTGGATTAAAGTTTGAAAGGAATTCCACTTTTCTAATAATCCAATTAGAATCCTTTGAATTTTCAATTTGCAAACTGAATAAAGAAGTATTCGGTAATTGTGCAATTAAAACTTGAGATAGTATAACACACCATAAGACATTTAGAAATTTCAAACTATAATTTATTTGTAGATGTAAAAATTCTTTTCCAGTTTATACCTTCAGAAAAATTGCCATTTTTAAGACTAAACCAAATGAATAGTGGTTTTCCTACAACATGGTCAAAAGGTACAAACCCCCAAGCTCTCGAATCTTCTGAATTATGTCTATTATCTCCCATTGCCCAATAATAATCTTGTTTAAATGTATATTGACTTGTAGGTGTACCATTAATTATTATGGATTTATCGTTTATCTCAAGTTTGTTATTTTCATAAACTGAGATAATTCGACTAAAAAGCGCAATATTCTCTATTCCAATATTAACAGTTACACCTTTTTTTGGAATCCAAATGGGGCCGAAATTATCAAAATTCCAATTCGGAAAATGCTCAGGGTCATGCGGAAAAGTGTTTTTATCAGGATAACTAAATGGACTAACCGTAACATCTTGACCCATAGCTTTAACTTTATTATATTGGTCAAGATCTAAAAATACGTAGCCTGATTTAAAATAAGGATCTTTTGTATTGATTCCCCAGGATTCTAATTTCTTAGTATTTAATGAGGTGGTCGTTGAACTGACCTGATATAAATACTGCATATGCTCTGGGTTTTGAGCGGGTTTACCATTAATATATAGTTGTCTATCAATAAGTTGTAAACTGTCGCCTGGGATTCCAACACAACGTTTAATATAATGGTCTTTTTTATCTAATGGTCTTACCACTAAAGGTAAGCCTTGGCATTCTCTTGCAGCATCTGGTTGTGTTTTAACTTGGAAAGCTGTCCAACTTCTGGTTGGAGTAACATAAACGCTGTCTCCTACAGGCCAATTGAATACAAAGGGGTCATTTCTTTTGACTTCTGTTATTGCAGGAAGTCTAAAATAAGGTAATGATGGCTTTGTAAAATAAGACTCAATATCTAATTTTGGAATTCTGTTATGTAACAATGGAATCATAGCAATGGTCATTGGAGTACGAATACCATAATGTGCTTTACTCACAAAAAGAAAATCACCAACCTTCAGGCTGCCTTCCATCGAAGGGGTTGGAATAACATAGGCTTCTATTAAGAACATTCTGATAAAAGCTGCAGCAAAAACTGCAAAAATGATAGATTCTATCCATTCTCGGAATGTACCTCGAGCATATTTATTGCTTGCTTGGAGTTTGTTTACTTTGGTCCAATCCTTGTTTTTTTGCGCACTATGGAGTGCATCAAAATATTCCTTTTCTTTTAGATAACCTGGTTCAATAAATTGGTTTTTATCATTATTTCCAATTAAATAAAAAGCTAATGGAGGATAGACTACAGCCAGCACAGAATCCATAAAGCTCATTTTGCCAAATGATTTAACTAAATCAATACACATCGCAGCAAAAATGAAGAAATTTACAATTGGAAATAACAACCACCATGCATGCTTTGGGTTTCTTCCAATAAGCTTGCACCAGGCTCCAAAATTAACTCCAGGTATCCAAGCTTTAGAAACCTCAATTCCTGATTTTCTAAATATTAAGCTCAGACTAAAACACAATAATATATAACTAACTAATAAAAAGATTAATATATTCACAATTTAAAATTTATCTGATGGAAATTCTAGTTCAGAAGCAAAGATAATTTAATATAAAAGCATACAGGCCATAAAACGACTAGATTCTAAGGAAATTCGATTAAACGAGTTTTTTGCCGTTTAAATTAGTTAGAAGATAAATCTAAATCACTTAGCATACTTGTCAATTGGTCTTTAAAGGTGATCCTTTGGTCTAGCCATTCCTTCTGAATTATATTCGCTCCTGATATAATATGTAAAATACATTCAATACCTAAATTATGGTCCTTTTTATCTATAGTTTTTAAAAATGATTTTGTTTCAGGGATGCTTGTTATTACCTTCTGATAAAGAGCCTCAGAATCCTCCATGCCGATAGCAATATGATTGCCTTTTGAAAACCAATCACTAATTTGTTGATATGGGTTTACTGTTTTCATCTTCGTGCCGCTTTGAATTGGCGGGAAATTGGGAGCAACCTGATTTAAAATAGATTCGTTTATTAAACTAAGGGCGACATCATAAGCTCCCATTTGTTCCCCTTCATACACTAATTCCATCTTTCCTGTTAATGCTGGTACAATCGATAGTAGATCAGCTAACCTTGCGGTCCCTTTTTTCTCATTATTTAGAATCATTCTGCGTTCTATAGCACTATGTAGTAATTCAATAGCGGCGATACTGAGCCGTGCTGAAATACCACTTTTATCATCAATCAAATCGCTTTCTCTGGCTGTGAAGGAAATCTGTTCTATGATTCGATGCATTAAATTTGGGATATAAATGGAGTGCTCAGTATTTGTTGGCATACTTGCTTCCTGTAAACTTATTTTCAATGCAGTTTCAATATCATCCGGATAATGGGTTAATATTTGACTTTCAATTCGATCTTTCAATGGCGTGATAATAGTACCTCGCTGCGTATAATCTTCAGGATTCGCAGTAAACATAAAAAAGATGTCCAATGGAAGTTTTATTTTAAATCCCCGAATTTGTAGATCATTTTCTTCCAAAATATTAAATAAGGCAACTTGGATTCTTGCTTGTAAATCTGAAAGTTCATTGATTACAAAAATGGATCTGTTAGACCTTGGAATCAAGCCAAAATGTATTGCAAATTCATTGTCGTATGAAATCTTTTTTTGAGCTGCTTTAATGGGATCCAAATCACCAATTAAATCGGCGATACTAACATCCGGTGTTGCTAATTTTTCAACATATCTTTGAGCTTGACCGATCCACTCAATCGGACATTGATCACCTAGTAAAGCAATTTGTTCTATTGCATACTTACTTATTGGATGCAATGGATCGTCATTTATTTCACTTCCTTGAATGATTGGAATATGTTCGTCCAGAAGCTTTGAAAGAAGTCTTGCCATTCTGGTTTTAGCCTGACCTCTTAAACCTAGGAATAAAATATTATGCCCACTCAGGATGGCCCTTTCAACATCTGGAATTACCGTATGATCATATCCATAGATTCCGTCGAAAATAGGTTCTTTTCGTTTTAGCTTTTGAATTAAATTGGACCTCAATTCTTCTCGAATACCTCGATATTGATAGCCTGATTTTTTAAGTTCTCCTAATGTCTTTGCTTTCATCTACCCGTTTTTTTTCGTTTATTACTTTCGTAATTAATTAAAATATGTTCACCTAAACCATCTAAATTCGTGTACAGTGCTTTTCCATTTGCTTCTTTTGAAAATTGTTCTACAAATTCTACAAGATAAGGATCCGTAGTAACCATAAATGTAGTCACATCAATATTTTGTTTTCTGCATTTACGAGCTAAGGCTAATGTTCTTGATACGATGATTCGATCTAATCCAAATGAATTTTTATAGTATTCTTTTCCTCGTTTGATACAGCTTGGTTTTCCATCTGTTATCATCATTATATGCTTATTTGCAGTTTTTCGTTTATTTAAAATTTCAATCGCTAAATTCAATCCAGCTACTGTATTTGTATGATAGGGTCCCACTTCCAAATAGGGTAAATCTTTTAATTCAACTTGCCAGGCATCATCACCAAAAACTACAAAGTCCAATTTATCTTTTGGATAGTAGTTCTGGATCATATGTGATAAAGCGAGTGCTACTTTTTTAGCAGGTGTAATTCTATCCTCCCCATAAAGTATCATTGAATGAGATATATCTATCATCAAAACGGTACTGCATTGTGCTTGTTGAAATCGCTCATGAGAAATTAAATCCGACTCATTTAATTGAAACAACGCTGCACCATTTCGTATAAATGCATTTTTTATAGATTCCTGAGTATTGATTTGTTGAAAGTTATCTCCATATTGAAATGGCCTAATGCTTTCTGAATTTTCATCTCCAGCTCCCGTTTGTTTTGTTTTATGTTTACCTAAACTACTTTTTCTTATTTTCCCGAAGAGTGATTCAAATGCATTTTTTCGAATTTCTATTTCTAATTTACTAGATGGACTATATTGAGAATTTATAGCATTCGTTTCCTGAAGGAGACCGTTTTTCTTAAGCTCTTCAAAAAAATCTGACATTCCATAGTTTAATTTAAAGATTCCAAACTTGCGGTCCAGTTCCTGAAGCCAATCAAGCGTATAATTTACATCTCCGGAAGAGGCTAAAAGTAACTCTTTAAATAAGCGTAATAGTCTATCATACAAACTTTTATGTGAGTTATCACTAGAATCGAAGTAATACTGGATACCCTGAAATGATTTATGGATTTTAGGTGGCATTAAGCAATTAACAACAGTTTAGATTAGATCGTTTAGTATAAGATGTTAAATATGATTTTAATACTTGATGAAATTGTACTTTTGCAGGCTAAACGAAATCTGATGCTTAAATCATTACCACTCTTTTTGTGCATATTTACAGTAATAAATGTTTTTGCGCAAAAATCTGATATTCGTGGAAATATCTACAATAAAAATACAGGTGAACCGCTTGGATTTACGTCTGTATATTTAGAGGGTAGTAAATATGGTGCCTTATCTGATAATCTCGGATTTTTTAATATCGCGGCAGTACCTAAAGGGGACTATGTATTATTCGCTTCATATATTGGATTTGATACCTTTAAAGTGGAAATTTCAATCAAGGGAAATCAGATTATTAACAAGCAAATATTTTTATCAGAATCTAGTACATTATTAGGAGAAGTGAGTGTATCTGGCAAGAAACAACAAGCTCGAACTGAAGTTAAAATTTCTACATTAACAGTGACCCCGAAAGAAATTAAGGCCTTACCTTCAACAGGGGGTGAAGCTGATATTGCCCAATATCTGCAAATTATACCGGGCGTTGTAAGTACAGGTGATCAGGGAGGTCAAATTTATATTCGAGGTGGTTCACCAGTTCAAAATAGAATTTTATTAGATGGAATGACAATATTTAACCCATTTCATTCCATTGGTATTTTTTCTGTCTTTGAAACAGAGGTCATTCGTTCTGTGGATGTATTAACAGGTGGGTTTCCAGCAGAATATGGAGGTAGGATTTCGGCAATTATTGATATGAAGACTAGAGAAGGAAATAAAACCAGGACTTCAGGTTTAGTTTCTGCTAGTCCTTTTATAGCGAAAGCATTAATTGAAGGGCCTATTTCTAAATTTAACGAAAACAAAGGGGGGTCAACATCCTATTTACTTACAGGGAAAACTTCGTTTATTGACCAAACTTCAAAAACGCTTTATAAATATGCATTTGATTCCTCAACCAGTAATTTGCCTTTCAAGTTTCATGATTTTTACGGGAAGATTTCTTCAATTGCAAGTAACGGTAGTTTTTTGAATTTGTTTGGATTCAATTTTAATGATCAGGTAAATTATACAGGATTGGCAAATTTAGATTGGGATGCTTCTGGTGGTGGTGCAAACTTCAAATTAATACCAACAAATTCAAGCCTAATAATTGGTGGTAATATAGCTTATTCAAGATATTTGATTCAACTTAATGAGTTGAATTCTGAACCCCGATCAAGTGAAATTAAGGGATTACAAACGAATATTGATTTTACTTATTTTGGAGCTCATTCAGAATTTAAGTATGGTGTTGAGTTTGATGCATACAGTACGGATTTCAATTTTACCAATTTTCTAAAAGTACCAATAACTAAGAATGATAATAATACAGAATTGGCTGGATATTTAAAGTATCGTACAGTTTTAGGAAACTGGGTAATTGATCCAAGTATTAGACTTCAATATTATGCTTCTCTAGGAAAAACCTCTATTGAACCACGATTTGGTGTAAAGTATAATGTTTCAAATGATTTGCGATTAAAAGCTGCAGGTGGTTTGTTTACACAAAATTTAATGAGTTCCGTAAGTGAACGGGATATCGTAAATTTATTTGTTGGTTTTATCACAAGTCCAAGTTTGATAAAGGCGAGCCATGCAATTTTTGGCTTTGAATATGATTTAAGTGAAAATACGGATATTAATGTGGAGACTTATTTTAAAGACTTTACAACACTTTATCAGTTGAATAGAAATAAACGGTCTGTGCCTGAATCTGATTATACTCAGGAAACAGGGGAGGCCTATGGATTGGATATATTGCTTAAATCTCGTTGGGTAAACTGGAGTTTATGGTTGGGATATTCACTAGGATATGTTAATAGAGATGATGGGATTCAAAAATTTCCAGCACTTTTTGACCGTAGACATAATGCAAATATTGTTATTGATTATCAATTTGGTGCGGGTAAAGTTTGGGAAGCTGGACTCCGGTGGAATCTAGGTTCTGGATTTGCCTTTACAAAAATACAAGGCTTCTTTGAAGATAATAAAATTCCGAAAGGATTAGAAACCGCCTTTGGTATTGAAAATGCTCCTATTGGTGTTATATATTCAGATAAGATAAATAGTGGTAGACTTCCATATTACCATCGATTAGATCTTTCCATAAAAAGGAAAATTGTAATTTCCAAAACAAGGTATTTTGATATCGTAGCTGCAGTTACAAATGCCTATGATCGAAAAAATATATTTTATTTTAATGTCATTGAAAACCGAAGGGTGAATCAATTGCCGGTACTACCTTCTCTTGTTGTATCTTATCATTTTTAAGCTACTTACAAGCAGCTATATTTTTTTCGATTTCTGAAAGTTTGAATTCCGGCATAGACCAATATTGTTTATTTAAATAATTTAAAATATTGCAAATTTCAATAGCAGATAAGTCCGGATTTTTTGGCATAATTTGATCTGAAAATCTTGTGGTTTTTGCATTTGAAGGTTCCTGTCCTATGCCTTTTAGAATCCAGCAACTTAATTGATTTCTATGATTTGTAATATAGTTTACATCCATTAAATTTGGATATAATTTACCAAAACCTTCACCATGAATGCCATGACAAGAAGCACATTTATTTTCATAAGATAGTTTTCCTTCCTTATATATTTCAGAAGATAAATTGCATGTCGAAAAAATATAGAGAATGAATAAGAACAGAATAAAATTATTCTTCATCTAGTAGCTTTTGAACATCTTTAATAAATCGATCTACATCTTTTTCATCAGTGCCCAAGCAATACGATCTTAAATATTGATTTTTATCAGCTAATAAGATCCAACCACTATGATCAAATCCACCTTGTGCACTTGGATCTTCAACAGCAATACTCATATAATTTTCAGAAATTCTCTTTACTTCTTCCATAGTTGAGATGTGAAGAAGTTGAAAGTTAGGAACATCAATTTGAAGTTTGTCGAAGTATGTTTTCAACCTTCCAACACTGTCTTTTCTATAATCAATGCTAAAATTTATATAATGAATCTCATTATTAGATTTAAAATGATTCCCAATTTTAATCATACTGCGAATTGTTTTAGGACAAATAGTTGCACACGAAGTAAAGAAAAAATTGGAAATATGGATTTTACCTTCTAAATGTTTTCTTTCAATTAATTCATTAAATTGATTTTGACATGAAAAATCAGGTGTTTTTACATAAATAGTATCTCCATTTTCAATATGCCGGAGTCCAAGAATTGGTAGCTTTCGTTCCTGGCAGGAAAAAAATATCAGAACGCATAAAAAGCTAAATATTTTCATTTAATAATTATTATTAGTAATACTTAAGACAATTCAGGTCAAGAATTGTTGATTTGAGAATTTAAAATCATACCGTCTTGCATCGTTACGGAAATATCGGTTTTGGATGCAATTTTCTGATCATGTGTGACAATAATGGTGGTCATGCCCATTTCTTTTTTAAATGACAAGATCAGACTTAATACTTGTTCAGCATTTTCCTGATCTAGATTGCCAGTGGGTTCGTCGGCTAATAAAATTTTAGGATTATTAATTAATGCCCTAGCTAAAGCAACACGTTGTTGTTCACCCCCAGATAGCTGACCTGGCTTATGACTTAATCTGGATTCCAAACCAAGTCTGCTTAAAAGACTTTTTGCTGCTGAATTTAGCTCCGCTTCCTTCCGATTTGCTATTAATCCGGGAATACAAACATTCTCAAGTGCTGAAAATTCAGGCAACAAATGGTGAAATTGGAAAATAAAACCAATAAATTGATTTCTGAATAAAGCGAGTTCATTTGCAGATTTGCTTTTCAGATTTAAACCATTTATTAGGATATTCCCTTCGTCGGCAGAATCAAGGGTGCCAATAATATGGAGTAAGGTACTTTTTCCTGCTCCGGAAGCGCCTAATATGCTAATTAATTGTCCTTCTTGTACTTTGAGGTTTATGTTTTTAAGTACTTGCAACTGTTGGAAAGACTTTTTAATATTTATACATTCAATCATTTATATATTATTTATTTCTATATATAATAACATCTAATTTATTTCCAAAGGTAATTGAAGTATTTGCGAAATAAAAAACTTGCCTTTGCAGTTAAATATAATAATTTAAATTAGGAAGTTACATTAAGTCTTAATTTTGAACTTTTTTTAGGGATTTAACGTAACAGAATCTCAATCTTATTATGAAGATATTGCAGCTTTGTAAAAAATTCCCGTTCCCGGCTAAAGATGGCGAATCAATTGCAATTCTGCAAATGAGTAAAGCCCTTACATTAATTGGCTGTGAAGTAAGTCTTTTAGCAATGAACACGAGTAAGCATTTTGTGGATTTGCAACATGGGTACCCTGAAGATTTGAATTATTACAAGGCAATATATTCAGTGAACGTAGATAACAGAATTAGATTGCATGCTGCTTTTAAAAATATATTTAGTTCAGACTCTTATCATATTTCAAGATTTATTTCGCAAGATTTTAATGACAAATTAAAAGAAGTTCTAATTCTTGAAAATTTTGATGTAATTCAGTTGGAAACATTGTATTTAGCTCCATTCCTTTCTACAATTAAAAAGTATTCTAATGCTATGATTGTTTTAAGGGCACATAATATTGAGCATGAAATCTGGCAAAGAATAGCAAAACAAGTTCAATTTTTGCCAAAGAAATTATATCTAAGATATTTAAGTAATAAATTAAAAAATTTTGAAGTCAATACTTTAAATGACTATGATTTTTTAGTCGCTATAACGGAACGAGATTTAGTTCATTTTAAGTCATTAGGATATAAAAATGGTTGTGTAGCTTCACCGGTAGGGTTCGAAATGTCGCATTATCAAGAAGATTATCATGCATATTCAAGGCCGCTTGCACTTTCCTTTATTGGATCTTTGGATTGGATGCCGAATAGTGAAGCGGTTAGATGGTTTTTAAATGAAGTATGGCCAGTTTTAATTAAAAAATTTCCATTTATAGAATTTCATTTTGCGGGTAGAAATGCTTCAGCTGATTTGGCTGAAATTAATTTGAAAGGTGTGTTTTTTCACAAAAATGTTTTGGATTCAAAGAAATTTCTCTTAGCGTATCCTATATTAATTGTGCCCATTTTTGCAGGGTCTGGTATCCGTGTTAAAATCTTAGAAGCCATGGCATTAGGTAGGGTAGTGATAACCACATCTATTGGATTAGAGGGAATTCCAGCAAAGCATAAAGAACAGGTCTTTATTGCAAATACGGTAGAAGATTTTATTAATAGTATAGAGCAATGTCATTTAAAATATTCAAAACTTCAAAGTATAGGTGAAAGTGCAAGGAATTTTGTTTTGAATCATTTTGATAGTTCAAAATTAGCACTCAAATTGGTACATGCATATAAAAAGGCATTACATTCGCACACCCATTCTTAGAGATGGATTTAGTGGATGATACTGGTACTTAAAATTTTCTTTTTTAGTTCGCTTTTCTTACTCGTTCAAAGCTATATATTATATCCTATTCATCTATTGTTACTTTATAAATTTTCATCTAGAAAGAAGAGTGAAAATCTTAAAAGTGATCAGACATTACCCTTTATTTCATGTATTACCTCTGTATACAATGAAGAGGCCATTATTGGCCAGAAACTCGACACTGTTTTAACTTCTGACTACCCGAAAGAAAAACTAGCGATTTATGTAGGTTCAGATGCATCTTTAGACCAATCAAACCAAATTATTGAGGAATTTTGTAAAATGGATTCCAGAATTCATTTTTATCCATTTTCAATCAGAAGAGGAAAAACAAATGTGATTAATGATTTAATGGATGTAGCATTTGAAAGGCATCCAAAAACAAATGACCACATTATACTATTTACAGATGCGAATGTAATGTTGGACAAAAATACCATACGTCAATTAAGCACTAATTTTTATTTACCGAATGTAGCCTTAGTAGATTCTCGAATTGTACAAAGAAATCTTATGGAAGATGGAATTTCATTTTCTGAGAACAAATATATGACTTTGGAAACGCATATCAAATGGATGGAAGGATTTGTTTGGGGTAAAATGATGGGAGCTTTCGGGGGTTGTTTTGCAATTAGATCTGTTTATCTAGAAAAAATTCCACCAAGTTTAATTGTTGATGATTTTTATATTTCTATGAATGCATTAATAAAAGGAGGAATTTGCTTAGTAGATGAAAATGCAATTTGTTATGAAGGTATTCCGAATCAGATTTTTGAAGAATTTAAAAGAAAATCCAGAATTTCAATTGGAAATTTTCAGAACTTGGCGATCTTTTATAATCTTATGTTTAATCAACCCTGGCAATTGGCGTATGCGTTTGTTTCTCATAAATTAATTCGATGGATTGGTCCTATCCTGCTTTTAATTGTTTGGCTAAGTTCCTTTTTTATAGGACTATTACAACAGAATATATTCTTAGAGTTTTTTATGGTTTTTAGTTTTGTAATGCTTGGATTACCAGTCTTAGATCTTATGCTTAGCCAGCTTGGAATCCATATTAAAATATTAAGAGGCCTTAGATACTTTTTCATAATGAACCTTGCTTTATTAAATGGGTTTATATTGTATCTAACTGGGAAGCAAAAAAGTTCTTGGCAACCACCTAAAAGAAGTTCAATTTAATGATACATTTTAATACAATAGAAGAAGGAATACAGGATTTTAAATCAGGTAAAGTAATTATTGTTGTTGATAATGAAGACCGCGAAAATGAAGGTGACTTTATTTGTGCAGCAGAAACAATTAGTCCCGAAATAGTAAATTTTATGGCTACAGAAGGCAGAGGGCTAATTTGTGCTCCTCTGGATGAGCATAGGGCGGATGAGCTGAATTTACCTTTAATGGTTAGAAATAATACATCACTTCACGAAACCGCATTTACCGTATCCGTAGATTTAATAGGTCATGGTTGTTCAACGGGTATTTCTACTTATGATCGGGCCCTAACTATCAAAGCTTTAGCAAATGTTGATTTTGTTTCAAAAGATTTTGCTAGGCCAGGGCATATTTTTCCACTTAGGGCAAAATCAGGTGGAGTTTTACAAAGAACGGGTCATACGGAGGCTGTAGTTGATTTAGCTCGTTTGGCGGGAATGAAACCTGCCGGCGCTTTAATTGAAATATTGAATGAAGATGGTTCCATGGCACGTTTGCCACAGCTTATTTTAAGAGCAGAAAAATTAGGGCTTAAAATAATTTCAATTAATGATTTAATTGAGTATCGATTGCGTAGTGAACGATTAGTACTCGTGGAGAAAAAGTTGCATCGAATCATAGACGGAATAGAATTTGAATTAATTCAATACCGTCAAATTAATACTGGGGATATGCATGTAGCTTTTGTAAAAGGAGGATCTTCGAATGCGGACTATGCGCATGTTCGGGTGCAACATGCAGATACTTTTTGTGAGCTTATAGATATTATTGTAAATGATCAGGATTCAATTGTTGCAAAGTCATTACAAATTTTGAAAAACACAGAATTTGGTATTCTATTGATGTTAACTCAAAAAGAAGGAACAGTAGACCCTTTTTTTAGAATTGAATCCAATGTTCACAATGAACATGTGCGCAGCGAACAACAACAACGTGAAATAGGAATTGGTGCTCAAATACTACATGATCTTGGTGTTCGAAAAATGAAAATAATTTCTAATAATCCAAGAAAAACAATAGCACTTCAAGGTTATGGCCTTGAAATAATCGGCTACCTTCCAGTATAAATTTTATTGCTAAAAACTTGGGCAAATATAGCCCTCATAGTCATAATTACTGATTAATGTAAAGCTTATCTCCATGGAATGGGTTGGTGATTTATATTGAATTGCATCTTTTATACCAAAATCGTAATGAAGCCCAATAATAAAATTTTTAATTTCAAAACCGACTTGTAAACCTAAATCTGCTGGAACAATAGAGTTTAAATTTTTTACTAAACGGGTTGACACGCCTGAATGAAAAGCAGTTTGGTTTAAAGTATAGAATGATCTTCTAAAGGATAAACCTGTATTAATCATAAAATGTTGGCCTTGATTCGTAATTAATAGCCTTGGATATATATCGGTATAAGAATTTACATTATATATTAAATTTAAAATACCGGTTATTTTATGATTTGCTAGAATTGTTTTTGAACCTGTATAATCTTTGTCTTCAAAATTATTATACAAGGATAGGTTTGGTTTAAATAAGTAATGAAGCGCTACTCCTGATTGAATTCTAAGTTTGCTATTTAAAGCAGTATTGTGTTGTAATCCAAATTTAATTTCAGGTTTTGAATAGATGTTTGCTGGCAATAATTCGCTTGAAGTACCACTGTAATTTGTAATCCCATCAAATTGATCTTCAAAATAGATATTATCATAATTGATAGATCTTTGCGTAATACCAAAACCTATTCCAACGGAAAGATAATTAGCGCTAGATTTTTCTAATAATTTATGATATGAAAGTAAAATCGAAATTTCATTATTGTTCCAATCAAATATTTTTGCTCGATCTGTAATAAAATACACAGCGGCTCCAAAATAGTCATTTTTAAAATCCTGAAAACCTAAATCAAATTTTATATCGCCCAATACCCCAAAACTGCTAATGGGTCTTTCTTGGAGACCAATCCATTGATTTCTATGGATTGAACTTACTCTAAAATTACCAGTAAAAGTGGAGGTAAAAGCTGGGTTATAATAAGGTGCTACCGTATTAAATTGTGAAAAATTTACATCTTGAGCACGGATGACATTGAATATCATTAAAAGTAGAAAAACCTGAACTGATATTTTAAACATAGTATTTTCGCATAAGCTTGCAAGATATAGTTTTTTATATTATGATTACCTTTGTAGTATGAAATTAATAGTAGGGTCACCCGTTATTCAACTTCGCAAGGAACGTTCACACAAAGCTGAGCTTACAAGTCAACTTTTATATGGAGAGTCTTTGGAAGTATTAGATACTTTTGAATCGTGGAGTTTTGTTAAATGTTTACAGGATGCATATACAGGTTGGATTGAATCAAAATCATGGCTTTTTAAAAAGGAATTTTCTGCCACTAATTTTGAGGTAGTTAATGTTTTTAGCGCGATAATAAAAAGAGAAGATACTATTTATAAAGTACCATTTGGATCCATTCTTGATCTTTCAGTAGACAAAATTGAAGCCGGTACAGCAGAGAAAAAAATGGATTTGGATAAGGCATTACATTGTTTGCAAGAAGCGTTTTTAAATGCTCCTTATCTCTGGGGTGGTAAAACTGGATTTGGAATTGATTGTTCCGGATTAACACAATTGTTTTATAGATTAGTTGGCCTCAATATTGAAAGGGATGCTTCTTTACAATGTAAATCGGGTGATGATATATTTTTAAGTCAAATTGAAGCTGGTGATTTATTATTTTTTAAAAATGAAGACAACATGATTATTCATGTGGGAATTGCTATTGATAATTATCAAATTCTACACGCATCTGGAACCGTACGTATTGATCGTTTTGATGAATCCGGAATATTTAATTCACAACTTTCTGAGTATACTCATGTATTTGCATTTGCAAAAAGATTTACAAGGCTCTTATAATATCATATTTTGTTAAAACATGAAAATTGCCTACTTGGTCTTTAACAACTACACCTGGAATTTTTTCTGAGAAATATTTATTTAAGATACTTAAGGGTGTTTCCATGGATACTATAGGCATCGCCTCCGTCATGATCGTATGCGCTGCTTTTTCAGGATTATTTAATGGATTTTCAATAATAAAATTTAATACCATATTTTCTGAAATGCTACCTATGATTTCATTTTTATCAACGATCGGAAGCTGTGAAATATCATGTTTTTTCATAAGGCTAAGAACATTTCGAATCGTTTCATTGGGTGAAATACTATAAAATGTTTTGTCCGTTTTGGCTTTAACAAGGTCTGACACTAATAATTCAGTTTGGAGAAATCCTCGCTCGCGCATCCAATCATCATTATATATTTTGCCTATGTAGCGACTTCCATGATCATGAAATATGATAACCACCACATCATCTTTTGTAAGCTTCTTTTTTAATTGTAGTAATCCGGCCATTGCGGATCCTGCAGAATATCCAAGTAAGATTCCTTCTTCACGGGCCAATCGCCTTGCAGCTAATGCACCATCTTTATCGGATACTTTTTCAAAAAGGTCAATTAAGTCAAAATTTACATTTTTAGGCAAAATATCTTCACCGATTCCTTCAGTAATATATGGGTAAATCTCTTTTTCATCAAAGATGCCTGTTTCTTTATATTTTTTGAATACAGAACCATAAGTATCAATTCCCCAAATCTTAATTGAAGGATTTTTTTCTTTTAGGTACTTCGCTACCCCTGAAATAGTGCCTCCCGTACCGACTCCAACGACAAGATGTGTTATTTTACCATCCGTTTGCGACCAAATTTCTGGTCCTGTACTTTCGTAATGTGCTATACTGTTTGAAGGATTATCATATTGATTGCACCAAAATGAATTGGGTATTTCTTTACTTAGCTTTTCAGCTACCGAGTAGTAGGAACGAGGATCGGTAGGTTCTACATTTGTCGGGCAAACGATGACTTCAGCCCCCAGAGCTTTTAATAGATCAATTTTTTCTTTTGATTGCTTGTCAGAGGTGGTAAATATGCATTTATAGCCTTTAACACACGCTGTTAAGGCAAGACCCATACCTGTATTGCCGCTTGTACATTCAATGATGGTGCCACCTGGCTTGATTTTTCCAGAATTTTCAGCATCCTCTACCATTTTAACAGCCATCCGATCTTTTATAGAATGTCCAGGATTAAATGTTTCCACTTTAGCTAAAACCAATGCAGGGATATCATCAATGACTTTATTGAGCTTTATAAGCGGTGTATTACCAATAGTTTCAAGTATATTATTATAATACTTCATACATTTTTGCTGTAAAGCTAAAGCATTTTTCAAGAGTCTTAATTCTGAAAAATCTAAGACTATGTTAATGTATATTTAGTAGGGAATATTAAATCTAATTAGAATTGAAATTTCAATCCAAAATATGGAGGTTCCGAATTCTTAATTGGCTATTTAAAAGCTTATTTATTTGTAATTCAATTGCACAAAGAATCGCTTATTAAATATGCTCAGTTGTCTACCTACTTCAGCAGAAACAATAACTTGAACATCTTTTTCATAAATCGGAGGGATCCTGCCAATTACTTTTGCAAGTATACTTCTATTTAAAATTGGATTCATAATTTCAATATAAGATTCCATAGTGGCGGTATTGTGAAGTGCAAAAAATCGGCCTTCGCCCAAACCTTTAGATTCACATATTGCAATGCCTCTGGAGGTATGTGTAAACTTTTCTGTTATCGTTTCATCTAGCTCCATTTGCGCATTGGACACGTGCTCGGAATCAATATTCAAATGTATTTGGTAATACCCAATGAGGAGCTCTTGTCCAGCTTTTAAACTATTGTTTTCAAGTTTATTTAGTTGTCTTATTCTTGCAATTGGAAAATCAAAAGAACGCTTGCAAATGCTAAATAGATTATCCTTAGCATTTACAATATAATAAACTGGAACCAGGTTATTTGATGATAATAATTTTTTATCAGTGATCTGATTCGGTGTAACTGGAATTTTTAGAGTTGTAAATTCATTAATTGTACCGTGAGCGTGTTCCTGATTTGCAGAAAGGAGCTCAAGAATAGAAATATTATAAAATTGTGAAATACTAAATAATGTTTGATTTTTAGATACTTTGTGAAGGAAAAAGGCTTGATTTTTGTTTTGAATGTTAATTAGTAAACTATCTGGACATGCATGTATTTTACCAGACTGTGCATTAATTTGGTCAGATATAACAATTAAAAAGCTGAGTATGAAGTATTTAATTCTCATAAATGTCTATTATTTAACTACAAATATATTATAATTATTCTTAATATATTAAATGATTCAAACAAATAATTTTATTGGACTGATACCAGCCAGATATGGATCTCAACGATTGCCAGGTAAGCTATTAAAAGAAATTGAAGGAAAATCAGTACTCCATAGAGTTTTTGAGCAAGTTTCTAAATCCAGTATTCTAAATAAAATAGTGATTGTAACAGATCATGAAGATATTTTAAATCATGCGATTTCATTTGGGGCTGAGGTGTTTATGAGTAAAATGGAGCATCAGAGTGGCACAGATAGGATTGCCGAGTATGTAAGTTTGCACCCAGGATTTAATTATGCAATTAATATTCAAGGGGATGAACCTTTTATTGATCCTAAAAGTATCGATTTATTGGCTAAGCAAATGACTACTAATAAATTTGATATTGCTACCTTGGCAATAGAAATGTCTTCGTATGATTTAATTGAAAATCCAAATACAGTTAAGGTGGTTACTGATTTTAACCAAAGGGCATTATACTTCAGTCGGTCTCCAATTCCATTTTTAAGAGAACAACAGAATTTAAATTCTAAATTTTCATGGTTAAGGCATATTGGTTTATATTCTTTTAAGCGAGATGTTTTACTGGAAGTATCTCGTCTTCCAATGTCAAGCTTAGAACAATTTGAATCTCTTGAGCAATTGAGATGGTTGCAAAATGGATATTCTATTGGAGTTCAATTGGTATCTGACCATGCAATAGGAATTGATACCATGGAAGATCTTGTAACCGCGATCTCTTATGCAAGAAAAAATAATTTATAAATTATTTTAGAAATCCAGAATGAAATTGCAGAGGTAGTAAATCTAAGCTGGACTTAAAGACATAAGTGTTATTATTTAAATCACCCAATATGATTTCAATCGGCTGGTTATTTTTAAGTTCAAATTCTGAAATCACTTGTCTGCAAAGTCCACACGGTGCAACCGGATGATGATTCTTTTGATTTCTAACATTTACTGCCAATTTTTTTATTGGAATGCTTTCAATTAAATTTCCGTATGAAAACAAAGCAGCTCGTTCAGCGCAGATGCCACATGGATAGGAAGCATTTTCCTGATTACATCCAAGTATAATGGTCTCATTTTCCAATAACAATGCCGCCCCAACAAAGAAATTTGAAAAAGGAGCATACGCGAGTTGAGTAGCCTGTTGTGCAGCCTCAAGTGTTTTGCGTTGCAGATTGTCAAGTTCTAAACCTCGGTTATAACTTTTAAAGTTTATAATTATTTCTTGGTTTGTCATTCATTTATTTGCTAACAGTAAAGCCTAATTTCTGTGTATTCGATTTATTTACAATACTTAAGTAATGGAGTCCGTCCTTTAATTCTGAGGTATTGATTGAAAAATAGTTTATACCTGGTACAACAGTTTTCTTGTAAACAGTGAGAAGTCGTCCATAAATATCCGAGATATTGATAGTTACTTCAAGATTTGTTGATTGATTGTTGTAGTCTACAAAAAGCACCCCTGTTTTGACTGGATTTGGATAAACAGATAAAGTGTTATCGTAGCTATATATATTCAAATTTGAAAAAATAGGGGATTGTGCAACTTGTTTATTTTGATTTATCGCTTTTATTCTATAAACAGTTTCTGAATATTCCATTCCGGAATAATTAAAAGTATAATTTGAAGCGAGTTTCGAGTTTCCTTTGGCCTGCACTTTTCCAATGGAATCAAATTTTAATTGATCTTTTGATTTTTCAATAATGAAATATGCACAATTTGTTTCATTTAAGGTTGTAAATTGTATATTATTTTGTGTAGATTTATTGGAGACGTTAAGTTTTGAGAAATTAACAAAATTTTGAACAGTATTAAAAATGCCAATACTACTATTTGCTAAAAGCTTACTGCTTAATTCAAAGACAATGGTGTTGGAATCTGATTTTGAGTAAATATATTTATTAGAATCTAATTTTGAAGCCGATGCATAACTTACAAAATTTTCTTTTTGTGTATTCATATGATTTGTCGATGGGTCAGGATTGCCTGGAGAGAGAATATTAAAAAGCTTCAAATCACTTGTTGAAATCGAACCAATTTGAGATTTTAAACTTTCAATTTCTAAGTTTGAAAAATAATAAAGTATACTGACATTTGAAACTGGAGGTAGTGTTGTACTTATTTCCCAATATTTATTAGATACAAAAAATGATTGTGAGCGATCTACATAGCTTGCAGTTATTTGACTTGTTTTATTTATATCGTAATCTTTAGACGTATGAAGCTTTATTGTTAAAGATCTCGTGTTTAGATTGCCAATATTGTTACCTTTTTTGTTTATTGACAAGATAAGAATATCATCTTTGGCATCGATCGTATTATTATCAAAATAGTAATGTGTATAGACCCCATCTGAACATTCAAGATTTGCTTCAATTATTGAATTTCCGGAAATTTGTGTTTTGTTATTTGGAACATACGAAGTAACACAGTTGGAACTTGCAATACGCTGTCTTATTAAATTTCCTGGTTCTGTTCCAAAACCTAAATTTAAATCAATTCCGGGCATGCCAGATTGAAAGCAATAGCTCATTATAGTGCCTTTAACGGGAACACCAGGATTTGAGCAGCTTCCTTCCAATTTCGCACAATTGTCAATCGCTTTATTTTTTGATGGTCCCCATACGCAAGCATGGGTATGCCTTGAGCCTAAAACATGACCAATTTCATGTGTAACCATAAAAACATCCCAACTATAAGCAGGGGCATTTACATAAGTTCCTAATACATTTGCATAAGCATAAGCGTAACTTGAATTGCAAAGTGTATTGATATAGGATATGCCACCAAGCGGTGCTAAGTTATTTTTGGAATATCCTGATAACAAAATTTTTACCGTCTTAGTAATATTTGGATATTTTTTTCTAAAATAATCTAAATCTTCATTGGCGGAAATATGTGTAAAGCCATCTTTTGTTGAATGTATAATTATTTGAGCCAAAGCGATTGATATATTTTCTCTTTTATACAAAGTATGAACATTATTAAATAGCCCAGTAACATAATTTGTAATAGATTGAATATTTCCTTTAAATTTTAAATATAGTTCGTAATCTACATTAACAGAAATAGAAACAATTTTACAATTATCAGATAACCTAGATTGCAGTTCGACCTCTTTTTCAATATAATGGCGGTAGTCATCAGCATGGCATGCAGTTGCATATTTATTTATGGATATTTTGTCTTCATCAATGACCAGACAGGTGTTTCCATTTTCAAAGGGTAAAATATTAAGTTTATTTCCGTTATTGCTATACGCCGTGCCATAAAGTTCGTTTTCATAAACACTTAAACTAGAGAATGAATTTTCATCATTGAGTATTTTCCCTTTTAAATGTATGCCTTTGTCAACTGGCATGGGTGTTTGTTCAGTATTTTTTATAAGTACTACTTCGAAATTCGAAGTAAAGAAATCATATTCGGTATATACAAAAGGCAATGATTTTCCAGTGTTGGTAGGAATCTTTATGGAAACAATTGAATTAAATTGATTTTTAATACTGAGTATATTTTTTTTGTTCAATTTGTAATATCGGATTCCTTCTGATATTACATTTACACTGTTTACTTCTGTGCCGATAATATTTTTACTTTGTACGGATTCCGATTGGCTAAGCTGATTAATTTGAAATGGGTCTTTTGATTGTGTTTTTAAATTTGAATAACTTATAATCAAAATTAATGTTATAAAATGAGTCAACTTATTGCACTTGTTTAAGTTGCATTTTTTTGAATGAAAACGAGAATTATTCATATCAGAAGTTTTAAATCAAGATTATACATATTATAAATATTTATAATATATAGATGAACAAACAAGAATTGTGCCAAAAGCTGTCTATTGCATTAAGTGGTTACCATAATGATATGGAAATCAATAATATAGCTAATTATATTATTGCTTATTTGCCATTAGAAAAAGCTTCAATGGCGGATGTTAAAGGTGTACTATATGATACTGATTTCTTTAATAATTTAATTGTTAGATTGAAATCTAATGAACCAATACAATATATTTTGAATCAAGCCTGCTTTATGGGATTGGATTTTTATGTAAATTCTCATGTTTTAATTCCAAGATCTGAGACGGAAGAATTAGTAGCTTGGATTCTTGAGATTTATAAAAAAGATACCATTTTGAAAGTTTTAGATATTGGGACAGGTAGTGGCTGCATTGCAATAAGTTTAAAAAAATTTAGACCAGATTGGGATCTTACGGCAATTGATTATTCAAATGAAGCCATTGGAATTGCACATAAAAATTCAGCTTATTATGGTATCAATATTAAATTAATATACCTGGATTTTATGAAACATGCAAGTCAATTAAAATCGAAATATGATTTAATTGTCTCAAATCCACCTTATATTGATAAATCAGAATTGCATTTAGTTTCTAAATCCGTTCTGGATTTCGAGCCAACGCAGGCATTGTTTCCTGAAAGTGATGATCCATTAATTTTTTATCGGGAAATAGCAAGGTTCTCAATGAAAAGTTTAAACGATAAGGGTTCCATATTTTTAGAAATTAATGAATATTATGAAATGGAAATCAAAAATATATTTATTGAATATGGATTTAGTGCAGTTACACTAAGAAATGATTTGCAAAATAAACCAAGAATGCTTCGAATCCAATTCTAATTGATAATAAATATTTTTTTTGCTGATTTGCTTTTTGGCTCTATCTGAATTAAATAGATACCAGACTTTAATTCATGTGTATAAAACTTATTCTGTTGATTCCACAAAATATGTTGTTTTCCCTGCAAATCAATGGCTCTGATATGTGGTATAACAAGGTTTGGATTTGTTAGGCTAATATACTTATTTAAGGTTGAATAATTAATATCAATCGAATTGTTAAGCTCTTTATTTGAAACCACTATGGGGTCTGGCAATTCGCATTTAAAAGCACCATGCCCATGTGAGAAAATGATTAGTTTGGATTCAATTTTAGAGTACTGAATGTCATAAACCGAAATTACATCATATGGGTGTTGATTAAATGCTTGCCAATTTTTTGCATAATCAAAACTTACAAATATTCCAAGGTCGCAGCCAGCATATAAAATCATAGTATCCCTCGGGTCAATCAGAATACAATGAAAGGGTACATCCGGTAAACCATTATTTTCTGGATATGTCCAAGTGCTTCCGGCGTCTTTGCTTTGCATAATTCCGTTTTGCCCAGTCCCTCCTAAAGCAATAAATATAGACTTATTATTTTTTGAATTCAAATAAATATCGCGAATAAAGCGCTCTGGTATTCCATTATCAATAGAAACTATTTCTTTGCCAGCATTATAGCTAACATATAAATTGCTTTCAACAAAAGTAGTATTTATGGTACTAAAATAAATTAAATTGTTATTTTCATTGGATAATAAAATACTTGTAATTTTTTCGTTTTTATTTATTAATTTAGTGGTATCCCATTGAATGCCGCCATCTACTGAATGTAAAAGTTTATCACCTCCTGAATAAATATCCAAAAAGTTATCGCGATGCATAACAAAAGGGGAGACAAAACTGGCATTTAAATTTTGAGGAATCAATTCTTTCCAGCTCTTGCCCTGGTCAAAACTATTATAAAGATTTTGGTATTGCGATGATAAATAAAGTATAGTGTCATATTTTGGATGAAAAGCACTAAACGTGCCATCTCCAAGATGTATTGACTTCCATTGATTGGTTCCTGAATAGATTGCTGTTCGATTATCTTGTAAACCACCCAGTAGCATTTTTGAATTTTGAGATAGACTTCCGTTGTAAAACTGCGTACTTATATAACCACCATTGCAGGGATAAAATGATTCGCCAAAATTATCTGAGCGAAACAACCCACCATCTGTTGCGATGTATATTTTATTTGGATCCAGGGGATTGCTTATAATATCGTGCATATCCGCATGGATCTTTATCTTTTTCAATATCAAATTAAAGAATTGATTTCCGGTTCCTGTCGTATCCAAATACAGGTCCACGCCACCCATTATTAATTTTGAGGAATCATCATCTTTGATGTGTAAACATTTAGCATACCATCCTTGATAAGAACAAACATCTTTTGTCACGGTATAATACTTGGTAGAATCAAATTCGTCAACAGTACGCAGCAAACCAATCGTTTTAAATGCATCTGAATATGCTGCATAAACTTTATCGGGATTTGATTTAAAGAGGGCTAACATGATTCGGCCATTATACATAGTATCATTTGGAGAATTAATTTTTTGCCACGTTGTGCCTTGATTTATTGTTTTGTAAACTCCATAATGGCTTCCATTAATTCCTCCTACACCAGCATATAAGATATTTGGTTCCTGAGGATTTATTATCAAATCCATAACTAATGGAAGATCCAGTATGACAGACCAATTTAATCCATTGTTTACAGATCTATACACACCTAAATTTGTTGCAGCAAAAACAATGTTTGGATTTGTAGGATGAATTATAATTTTCCATATTGCCGTCGATTTTTTGTTTAACCAATCCAAACTTATCTTCCAATTTAAACCACCATCTGTCGATTTTAAAATCCCAATTCCATTAGATCCTCTTAATGTTCTTGTAGCAATGCCCCCATTTGATCCTAAATAATTATACACTTCACCGGTACCTATATACATCGTACTGGGCTGGGTTTGTTGAATTGCAATTGATGAAATGGAAGCGACTGGAAACCTGGTTGGAATATTTTTCCATGCATTCATACCGAGCCCTCCAGAATTTGATTTCCATAGGCCCGAACTGGCACTGCCCATCCATAATTCAGAACTATCTGTTGGGTGTATTGCAATACATAATGTCCTGCCTGCAATATTATTGGGGCCAATACTCTCCCAAATAGGAAGATTTCGATAAAAAATATTATTTAGAAGTCCGTTTTTAAATTTAATGAATTCTCTATAAAAACTATAAGTCTCATTCGCCTCAAATGGAAATTCTTCTATTAGATTTCTCTGATTAAAATATTCAAAACTTTCTTCCTTAGAATTATTTAGCTCCTTGAACTCAATAGTTTCAGCTACTATATGTTTATTATTTTTGTCTATTGGATTACATCCAATATGAATCATAAACATACTAAATGTTAGGTACCTTAAAACAATTGTAAATATTCTCATCAGCCTCCACTTCGTTTTGTATTTCTATATCCTTTCTCTATTAAGATTTTAATGATTTTATCTACTTGATCTCCTTGAATTAATATTTCGCCATCTTTTACAGCGCCGCCAAGTCCACATTTTTGCTTAATATATTTACACAGTTCATTTAATTGCTTATCATTTTCATCAATACCAAATATTCGGCTCAAGGACTTTCCGCCTTTCAATTTAGTATACCTTTCTACCCGGACTTTTTGCAAAACTTTATTGTCATTTTCATTACTTTCACTTTCTTTGGTAACATCAGCTAAACTATGGGTTGAATATGCCAATGTTAAATCTTGTAATGAATTTAAGGTTTTCTTTTTCATGAATTACAATTTATCAATTTGATTTCCATCTAAAGAAGATTTTAAATGAATATTCATAAGTTCATGTGCTATATCCGCGGTAGCTGTATTAAAATCTTCAATCGTTCGATTTATTTCAAGTTTATCATTTTTTACAATTGCAATTTCAATTATTGTAAGATGATATTGAATTAACTCCATTTCTGATGCTGAAAGCATTGCTTCGTTTTGTTTCAAAAATCTTTTAGCATTTACAATAATATAGTTGGCTTCATTTATGCTGTCAATAAGGGAACGCAATTCCATATCTGAATTTGCATTTGAAATAGAATCTTTTAAACGCTTTACAACTTCATTTTGATCTATTTGGAGTGGGGATTTTACATCTATTTGTTGAGAAATACCACTTCTTAATTCTTTTGCAGTAATGGATAGAATACCTTCAACGTTCATTGCAAATTTTACTTCAATTTTAGGCAGACCTGCAGGCATTGGCAAGAGATCCTTTAAAATAAATTCCGCTAATTTAATGTTATCTTTTACGAGTTCTCGTTCGCCTTGGTAAATGGATATTTTCAGATTTTTTTGTCCATCAATTGAAGTTGTATAATTTTTTGCAAGTTGTAACGGAATTTTAGAATTCCGAGGTATAATGGTGTCCATTAATCCTCCAATAGTTTCAATACCTAAAGCTAAGGGTGTAACATCCAATAAAAGGATGTCTTGTCGGTTTCCTGCAATCACATCAGCTTGCAAAGCTGCTCCAATTGCAACTACCTCATCAGGATTCAAATAATCATTAATAGGCCTTTTGAAAATTGATTTCAATTTTTCTTTGATTGCGCCAAGTCGGGAGGATCCTCCTACCAATATGATCTCATCCATTTCATCAATGGTTAGTTTGCTGTCTTTAATTGCAAGTAAACAGCTCGTTATAGTAAGTTCTATAGGCTCATTAATAATTAAATTCATCTCTGTTTGAGAGAGCTGTAATTCAGTATCCATAAAATTTACAACCGTATAATCATGATCCCATAAAAACCGTTTTGTTTTTTCAGCAAGGATTCTAAGTTCATTGAATTCTGATTTAGATAGATTAAGATTTGCTTTTGAAATCCAATGCTTTGCAATTGCAATATCAATGTCGTCTCCTCCTAAAAAATTATTACCATGAGTTGCTAATACTTCAAAAACACCATTTTCTATTCTTAGGATCGACACATCAAAAGTACCACCTCCGAAATCGTAAATCATAATATTTTTAATCTCATTTGGTGCCAATCCAATGCCATATGCCATGCTTGCAGCAGTTGGTTCATTGATGATTCTTAAAACTTCTAATCCGGCCAATTGACCAGCATCCCTTGTAGCCTGTCTTTGGCTATCAGAAAAATATGCAGGGACTGTAATAACAGCTTTGAAAATATCAACATTTAAATATTTTTCAGCCCGGGATTTAATTTCTCTCAAAAGAAATGCAGACAATTCAATGGGCGTATAGGTTTTATTAGCAATATTAACTTGTACTAAATCATCTCCACCTGCTGAATCAATTTGAAAAGCAAAATAAGATTTTACTTTATTAAGTTCGTTTGTCGTTTTGCCCATTAAACGCTTAATGGAGTAGACCGTTTTATTTGGAAATGAGGCCATTTTAGCTCGAGCTTCAATGCCTATTAAAATCTGATCTTGATTATCAAAGTATAAAACAGACGGCATCAACTTTTCAAAATCCTTTTCTAGTGGAATTACTTCAGGTTTTCCATTTAAACAATATGCTATTAAACAATTTGTCGTTCCTAAATCTATGCCAACGACGATTTCCTTTTTAACTTTTAAGGAACCGGTTCTAAAATCTATCGCTATTTTACTCATGAACTACTTTATACTGGCTATTAAACCTAATTCAGCCTTGTTTGTTTAGCCTTAAATGATAAACCAGCACAAAAGTAAAGTAACTCGGCTTTTTATTATTCTTTCAGTGATATTTATTACAAATGCAATTATTGCTGAATTTATTGGAGTTAAGATTTTTTCACTTGAAAAGACCTTAGGTTTTTCTTTGCTTTCCCTAAATTTATTTGGAATAAATAAGCTTTCATTTCAATTGACAGCTGGGGTCTTAATATGGCCGGTAGTTTTTGTATTGACAGACGTAATTAATGAATATTTTGGTAAAAAAGGGGTATTAAGACTGTCTTATCTCGCAGTTGTAATGATAGCCTATTCATTTATCGTGATTTTTATTGCAATTCATTTAGTTCCAGCTGATTTTTGGCCTACTTCCCATATTGATTTCTTAGAAGATCCATCTAAAAAGCAAGCACTTTCACAAGAAGTAGCAAACTATAATTCTGCATTTTCATTGGTGTTTGGCCAGGGATTGCGTATTATCATGGCATCCATAATTGCTTTTCTAATAGGTCAAATTTTAGATGCTTTTATCTTTTACCGATTAAAACTTTGGACAGGTGATAAAGGGATTTGGCTTAGAGCAACAGGATCTACCTTGGTATCACAGTTTTTTGATAGTTACATCGTTTTATTTATTGCTTTCTATTTTGGAGCAAATTGGCCTATTTCACAAGTTTTAGCAATTGGTACGGTCAATTATATTTATAAGATTTGTATGGCAATTGGTTTAACCCCGATTATTTACCTGATTCATTTTTTGATTCGACAATATTTAGGAAAGGACTTAAGTGACAATTTGAAACATGAAGCATTGCAAAATTAAATTTTAAACAGTAATATAATGGCTAATCAACTTACGAATCGAATCATCATGATCCGTCCAAAATCCTTTGGATTTAATATAGAAACGGCTTCAAGTAATAAATTTCAAAGTCAATTTGAAACACAATCAAAAGAAGAAATTACAAATTTAGCAATTGTTGAGTTCGATCAAATGGTTCAGGATCTTGATAATTGTGGTATTGATGTTCAGGTTTTTAATGATTCTGAGAATGTCGTATTACCAGATTCTATATTTCCAAATAATTGGATCACATTGCACCAAGATGGTACAATTTATACCTACCCAATGTTTTCTGAAATACGGAGAAAGGAACGCAGAGAAGATATTATTGATAATTTATCTAAACAGTTTCAAGTAAAAAGAAGGTATAGTTTAGAAATGTTTGAAGACCAAAATCAATTTTTAGAAGGTACTGGAAGTATGATTTTGGACAGAGAGAACAAAATTGCATATGCTTGTTTAAGTCCAAGAACGGATCCACGAGTCATGGATAAATTTGCTCTTCTTAGCAACTACCAAGCCTTTCATTTTAAAGCTACGGATCTAAATGGATTTGAAATTTATCATACAAATGTGATGATGAGTATTGGAAAGGATTTTGTAATTTGTTGCTTAGAATCCGTGGAATCTCAAAAAAGAGAAGAATTATTGAAATTGTTTGAAAAAACAGCTAAAGCCTTAATAGAGATCAATTTTACTCAAATGGCACAATTTGCTGGTAATATGTTACAAGTCATTAGTAAAACCGGAGAGCCGCACTTAATAATGTCTCAAACCGCTTATAATTCTTTGGACCAAAATCAATTAAAATTGCTTAGGGACAGGACGAAGCTGTTAGTTGTTAAAATTCCAACAATTGAAAAAGTAGGAGGTGGAAGTGCGCGTTGTATGATTGCAGAAAACTTCTTGCCGAAGAAATAAACCATTACAAAGTATTGGTTTACAGTATTATAACATATTGATAATTTATTTATAATAACTTAATATAGGTGTAGGTATCTATTTTTATCTTTGCTATAATTAATCCCTTTTTTAAACAAACTTATTATGAAACGAAATGCTAAACTTACCAAAATGTCTATGTTAATAGCATTTTTGGTCTTTACAATTTTAGAACTTCATGCACAAGGTGTAACCACAGCCCAACTTTTTGGTCAAATTTCTGATTCAAAAGGGAGTCCTTTAATTGCGGCTTCCATTCATGCTGTGCACATGCCTTCCGGAACTAGTTACGGAGTCTATTCAAGAGATGATGGAAGGTTTAATATACCAAATATGAGAGTTGGTGGCCCGTACTCAATAAAGATTACCTATGTCGGATTTGGTGAAAAAAATTTTGAAAATATTTTTCTTGAATTAGGTGAAAACAAAAAGCTTAATATTGCTTTAGAAGAGTCAACGACCGCTTTAGCAGCAGTCGAAATCATTGCAAAAGTCGGCACTATTGGTGAAATATCCGGAACTGGAACCCAGATATCCGCTGAAAAAATTTCTAATATCCCTACAATTAACAGAGATATAGATGATTTTTTAAAATTAACACCTCAGGCATCTAGTTACTCTGATGGTATCACTTTTGGTGGAATGAATAATAGGTATAATGCAATTTATATTGATGGAGCTGTGAATAATGATGTTTATGGTATTTCATCTTCTGGCACAAACGGTGGGTCCACGGGTATTAGTCCTTTTTCAATTGATATTATAGATCAACTTCAAGTTGTATTATCTCCTTATGATGTTTCATATGGTGGTTTTGCAGGAGGTGGAATAAATGCAGTAACCAAATCGGGTACCAATGAATTTCATGGCACAGCCTATTACTTCTCACAAAATGAAAGTCTTGCAGGCAAGTCAAACAAAACCTATGCAGATCGTTATAAATTGGACCGAGTCAAATTAAATCCTTATTCAGAATCAACCTACGGATTTTCACTTGGTGGGCCCATATTAAAAAATAAACTATTTTTCTTTGCGAATGCAGAAATTCAAAAAGATGAAACACCAGCTCCTTTTGATGTGGTAACGTATGCTGGTAAATCAAAAGCACAGGACCTTGAAAATTTTAGGCAAGCACTAATTTCTAAGTATAACTATGACCCAGGTGACTATGGTAATACTTCAGATAATCTAGATGGTTTAAAACTATTTGTAAAATTAGATTACAATTTAAATGACAACAATAGGGTGACGTTTAGACATAATTATACAAAAGCAGAACAATACGATAGAACTGCTGGCTCAACCAATAGAATCAATTTTAGTAATAGTGGAATTTATTTTCCATCCATCACGAACAGTACCGCAATTGAGCTAAATTCAAGATTTAAAAATAAGTTTTCTAATAATTTGATTTTAGGCTTTACAAGTGTAAAAGATGATCGCGATCCTATTGGAGGTGATTTTCCTTATTTGATAATTAATGATGGCGGAAATAACAGCATAAGACTTGGTTCAGAAGAATTTTCAACCGCAAATAAATTGGACCAGAATATCTTTACGATAACTGATAATTTTAAAATATACAATGGTGCACATACTATTACCATAGGGACACATAATGAATTTTATGACATTTATAATTTATTTATTGGCCAAAATTATGGAACCTATACGTATGATTCATTATCAGGTTTTCTAAATAATGATAAGGCAAAAACGTATGTGAGAGCATATTCTTTAGTAGATGATATTACTGGAGATGGCTCACAAGCAGCAGGTGTATTCAAAGCCATGCAATTAGGTGTTTATTTACAAGATGATTGGGAAGTAACAAATCGATTTAGATTGACTGGTGGTGTTCGGGTGGATGTACCATTCATTACGTCAGATCCAAAAGTCGATACTTTTTTTAATAATACAGCTTTGCCAAAAATCCAGGCTAAGTATGATATTGCAAATAATATTGTTGCCGGACAAGCGCCTGATGGACAGATCTTGATTTCTCCAAGAATTGGTTTTCATTATGATCTAAAAAATTCGAATAGGCATATTTTAAGAGGAGGAGTAGGTGTCTTTACAAGTCGGATTCCTTTTGTTTGGCCTGGTGCAATATTTACAAATAATGGCTTAACATTAGGTAGAGTTACAGAAGCAAATGTTCCTGGAGGTGTAACGTTTGTCCCTACTATTGGAGGCCAGTATACGAATCCTGGTTTTAAAATTCCATCCGGACAATATGATCTTTTTGTAAAAGACTTTAAGTATCCACAAGTATTTAAAGCCAATTTAGGTTTTGACACCAAATTACCTTTTGATATCAATTTAACAATAGAAGGTATTTATACAAAGATTCTTAATAACGTTGTTTATTATCAAGTAAATTCTGATACAACTGGAAGTTTTAATTGGTCTAGTTCTACAGATAATCGGACAGTCTTTCCAAGAAAGTCAATTGAAGCTACCTATAGTTCAGTGTATGTTGCAGATAACACAAACGAAGGGGATGCATACACTTTGACTGCTTCTTTAGCCAAAAATTTTGGATTTGGTCTATCGGCCTTACTTGCCTATTCTTATGGTGATGCAAATTCATTAATGGATGGAACTTCTTCTCAAAATTCATCACAATGGAGAGGACAAATTAGTGTTAATGGTAGAAATAATCCTACATATGGCCGTGCAGATTATGCAATGGGGCATCGTTTTATTTCTAATTTATCTTATAAAATAAATTGGTTTGGGAAAAAGAATTTTGCTACCACCATTTCTATCTTTTATGAAGGTAAAACAGGCTCTCCATTTTCTTATGTAATTGGAGGTACGAATGGACAAAATATAAATAATGAGGTAGGTAGTACATCAAGAAATAGAAGCTTGATTTATATTCCAAAAGAGAAATCAGATATTAACTTAGTAGATTATACTTCAGGTACAACTACCATTACTGCTGATGAGCAATGGACTAAATTGAATGATTTTATTGAGTCAGATGATTATCTAAGCAAAAATCGAGGCAATTATGCTGAAAAGAATAGCAATTTTATGCCCTTCACCAGTTTCCTTGATCTTGCAATAAAACAGGATTTAGGAATTAACATTAATGGAAAAATGCATACGTTCCAGTTAAGTGCGGATATTTTTAATCTTGCAAATTTAATTAATTCAGAGTGGGGTGTCCGGTATACAGTGCCAGGCTCAGATTTTAATAATTATCAGCTCTATACTTATGAAAAACTGGTAGCTGATCCAAATAATGCTAATAAAGTAACAAAACCTACCTTTACTTATAGAGGGGGAAATGAAAGCGGAAAAAAGAGTCTTGACATTTTAAATGGAACGTCTCGTTGGGAGTTGCGCCTGGGTGCTCGATATTTTTTCTAAGAATTCTAGTTATTTATATAATAAAAGCCATATCAACTTGTGATATGGCTTTTATATTTAATTGTATTTTGGTCGTATAGTTAACGTGGAATATATTAACTTTGATAAAATTTCTTCTCCTATGTCAAAGATATACCCAATATTATTATTGCTATTTTTCACAACCCTTACACAGGCTCAAATTGTGATTAATGAGATTATGTATAATCCACCTGAAAGCGGTACGGATTATTTAGAATATATTGAGTTTTATAACGCAGGCAATAGTCCCGTAAATTTAAAAAACTATGCCATTAAGGATGCTGTTGTAATTACATTTCCAGATACTATTTTAACACCAAATTCCTATTTTATCATTTGTGTTAATTCTCAAAAATTTGATTCCGTTTTTGGCTTTCAAGCTTTAGAATGGACGAGTGGAGGCTTGAGGAATACGGACGAGGTAATTACCCTCCTTGATTCTACCCTTAACCCAGTGGATAGCGTACATTATTATAGTTCCTGGAGCGCACTAACAAACGGAAATGGAGCCAGTCTGGAACTTTGCCGGGTTTCAGCGGATAATAATCTTGATGTTTATTGGCGTCCATCAACTTTAGCAACTGGGATAGAGTTAAATAATCATTTTATTTTCGCCTCTCCAAATGGAGCTAATTCATCGAAATGTGCAGAATACACAGTGAATGTTCAGGATTTTGTATTTAACCCTGTTAACCTTGAAATCTATACTGGAGAGCAAGTAGAGTGGGTAAACTTGGGTGGTACTCATAATATTAACGGATCTAAAGTGACATTCCCTTCTAATCCTTCTAATTTTGGAAATGGTGCACCCTCATCTGCAAAATGGTCATACATTTATCGTTTTGACCAAATTGGAGTATACAATTATCAATGTGATGTGCATGCTTCAAGTGGGATGACAGGTACTGTGACTGTAAGAAACCGGGATGTAAATTACCCGAATGTTCAAATTGGAATTGTTACTTCTACAAATATAAATGGTGTTATTGATTCACTCAATAAAAAGTACACAGTGGAAGGAACTGTGTATGGCGTAAATCTTAGACCAGTAGGTCTTCAATTCACAATTATTGATGAATTAAATGATGGTATTGCAATTTTCTTGAGTTCAGGAAATTTAAATTATACAGTAACAGAAGGTGACTATATTCAGGTAAAAGGGACCATTAATCAATTTAATGGTTTGGCACAAATGATTCCTGATAGTATCGTAAAATTTTCTTCTAATCATGTATTATTTAAACCAACATTTGTTAATTTTTTAAACGAAAGTACGGAATCTCAATTAATTGAGATGAAGAGCATGGAACTTGTAGATCCAGTTCTTTGGACCAATAATCCTCTTGGCTTTACTGTTAAGATTACGAATGGTGTAAACACTTTTGATATGCGCATCGATAATGATGTCAATATACACGGAACTTCTGCGCCACTTGGTAAATTTGATTTAATAGGTTTGGGTTCTCAGTTTGATGCTGTTAATCCATTTCTTGAAGGTTACCAGATATTTCCTCGTTATTTAGCAGATATTAAAATCTTAGTAGGATCCAAGGATTTGAATTCATCTGCTCCGTCGATTTTTCCAAATCCAGTGGGTGATGAAATTCAAATTGATTCGGATATCAATTACTCAAAGTTTGAAATACTGGATCTTCGGGGAAATATTCTTGTTAAGGATGCTTTTAAAAATAGAATCCTATGTCCTTTTCCAAGTGGAATTTATTTTATTAAATTAATTGGTGACCAATCGAGTATTTTGAGATTTGTGAAGATTTAATTTAATGCGAATTGGTTTATGTTTATCTGGCGGAGGGGCTAGGGGGATCTTTCATATTGGAGTGTTACAAGCAATTGATGAGTTAAACATTCCTATTTCCATAATATCTGGATGTAGTGCAGGTTCTTTAGTTGGCAGCCTTTATGCTGCAGGCGTAAAACCTGAAAAAATGCTCGCACTGGCAATTCGTACGAAATGGTTTAGTTTTATCCGTCCAAGTATGCCCAATAAAGGATTAATGGGATTGGATTATCTGGAGTATATACTAAATTTGAACATTAGACATAATCAATTTTCCGAATTAGATATCCCACTAAAAGTAGTTGCTACAAATATTTCTAAAGGAAGTTTGGCTATATTCCAATCTGGCGAGATTATACAACCAGTGTTAGCTTCTTGCAGTATTCCTGTTTTATTCAAACCGGTAAATATTCAAAATGAATATTATATGGATGGAGGCATCCTAATGAATTTACCTGTCAGCATTATCAAAGGTCAGTGTGATTTTATAATTGGTGTTAGTTTGATGCCACTTCAAGAATTACATATAAATGAAATCAATTCAAGTATAAAAGTTTTAACCCGTGTTTTGGAATTAGCTGTTCAAAATAATTCAAAATTGCAAATGGAACTATGCGATTTACTTATAGAAACTGATAAAATTTGCGAATTTTCTAAATATGACCTCAAAGGTGCTAACCAACTTTTCGAACTTGGTTATGAATGTGGCATGATTCAATTAGAAAACTTAACGAAAGTCCTTATAAATTAGTTTAAGCGCACTTCCCAGGGTGCATTTTGATTCAAGTCAACTTCAATATTTTCTTTAATAGTTGTTGCTAAACGCATTCCAACCAAATCTACCTGGATAGGAAAGCATTTATGTGTCCTTTCAATTAAAACCGCTACTTCTATCTTTTTAGCTTGAATTTCCATTAAAACTTTAAATGAATAAAATATAGTTCTTCCAGTATTTGAAACATCGTCTGTTATTATAATTACTTTATCTTTCAACTTACTTGGGTCTATATTTAATTCAATGGGATTTTCTGTAGGTGCTGCAGGATTTAATTTAATATTAAATTTATTGCAGCTTAATGGGCTTAATAAGCTTATTTCACGCTCCAGTAATTCTGCAATTTCAAATCCTTTGTTGTTGATACCGGCCAAATAAATCACTTTTTCATCAGCATGGCGCTCATAAATTTCCATAGCCATTCTTTTGATTTTTTGTTTAATTTGCTCCTGATTTAGAATTATCATACTTTTAAGCTTAATTTGAGTACAAAAGTCTTTAATTTTATTGGATTGATTTTGACTATTTTAATATGGTTCAGACAATAGCATTTATTATAATCAGTTTTTTAGCTTTTTCCTTCGCTTATAAAAAGTATAAAGCGATCTATCAAGCGATTACTTTAGGTAAAAGACAAAGTCAAATTGGTCAATTTAGCTTGCGACTTAAAAATATGTTGCTTTTCGCTCTTGGTCAGCGAAAAATGTTTACACGCCCGGTTGCTGGAGTTTTTCATTTATTTATATATGTTGCTTTTATTATTACCCAATTAGAAGCTATTGAAATATTTGCAGATGGTTTTTTGGGCTATCATCGTTTGTTTGCTGGCAAAATTGGAGTCTTCTATGCTTTCATTATAAATTTTATTGAGGCCTTGTCGGTCTTGGCTTTAATAGCCACTTTAGTCTTTTTAATAAGAAGAAATGTTATTAAAATTAAACGATTTCAGAATTCTGACTTAAATGGTTGGCCAGCGCTGGATGCGAATTTGATTCTTCTTGGGGAGATCATTTTGGTAACTAGTATTTTTATGATGAATGGGGCAGAGCAAGTACTTCAATTAATCAAACCTGAAACATATCATCCAACGGGTACCTTTTATTTGTCGGCCAATTCTACTATGATTTGGCTTAGAAACTTGCCTTTTGATTGGTTACAGTTTATGGAGCGTTTATTTTGGTGGAGTCATTATTTAGTCGTTTTAGGATTTTTAGTCTATCTACCATATTCTAAGCACTTGCACATTTTCCTTGCATTTCCTACGAGTTTCTATTCGGATCTTTCTCCAAGAGGTCAAATGTCTAACATTCCTGCAATTGAAAATGAAGTGCGAAGTATGCTGGAATTACCATTAAAGGAAAACGTAGAAACGCTGGAAAGTTTCGGAGCAAAAGATATTAATGATCTTCCATGGACGACAATACTTCAATCTTTTTCTTGCACAGAATGTGGTCGTTGTACTTCCGTTTGTCCGGCAAATATTACGGGTAAAAAATTAAGTCCGAGAAAAATTGTTATGGATATTCGAGACCGGGCAGAGTTAATAGTAAGGACAAATGCTTTTAAATTTGACAGTTCAACACAAGCAACGGAAGTCACTGACGGTTTTTCATTATTTGATCAAATTAGTGCTGAAGAATTGTACGCCTGTACTTCTTGTAACGCTTGTGTAGAAGCATGTCCTGTTTTAATTAATCCATTGCAACCTATTTTAGAATTAAGACGTTACGATATATTAATGAATAGTGGAGGTCCACAAGCTTGGTTGCCTATGTTTAATAGTTTGGAAAATAATCAATCCGTTTGGGCGATGTCAGAACCTCGTACGCAATGGATTCAAAATTAATAGTGGATGAAAATACCAATACTCAATGAACTTATAGCAAACGGAACTTATCCTGAAATACTATTTTGGATTGGTTGCGCAGGCAATTATGATGCAAGAGCTCAGAAAATTACGCGAGCATTTTGTGAAATATTGAATAACATCGGTTACTCTTATGCAGTTTTAGGCGATGAAGAAAAATGTACTGGGGATCCTGCAAGACGAGCAGGAAACGAATTTTTGTTTCAAATGTTGGCAATTCAAAATATAGAGACCCTAAATCAGTATCAAGTTAAAAAAATTGTTTGTACCTGTCCACATTGTTTTAATACCTTAAAAAATGAATACCCTGAACTTGGAGGGAATTATGAAGTGATTCATTATTCGCAATTTTTAGAGTATTTAATATCAACTCAAAAAATTGTTATTAAGCCTGATGATAAGAAGGCAATAACATATCATGATTCCTGCTACTTAGGTCGAATTAATGGAGTTTATGAAGCTCCTCGCAGTATTCTAAATGCATTGGAATTTGAAATATTGGAAATGAAACGGTCCAAAGAAAATGGCTTATGTTGCGGTGCGGGAGGAGCCCAAATGTTTAAGGAGGAAGAATCCGGTGTAAAAAGAGTAAATGCGGAAAGGGTAGAAGAAGCGCTTCAAACAGGTGCAAATACCATGGTTGCAAATTGTCCGTTTTGTATTACTATGTTACAAGATGGAATAAAGGAGAAAAATCAACAAGATCATGTTATGGTGTATGATTTAGCTGAGCTAATATTGCAAAATCAAAACAAAGTATGATGGATTTAATTTCATATCCAGATTATTCAAAAGTATGGATATATGCAGCTAGTGATAAAATTCAAGATGCAGATATATTGGAAACATATTCAAAAATTTTGGATTTTGCCAAAACTTGGTCAAGCCACAATATTGCCTTACGTGCAACTGGTGGATTATTACATAACCGATTTATAGTTTTTATAGTGGATGATGGTATTAATAATCCCGGAGGATGTAGCATTGATAAATCGGTGCATTTTGTAAAATCAATGGGAACTACTCTTAATCTTGATTTTTTTAATAGAAACTTATTTTACTATCTTGAAAATGAAGTAGTTAAAACCGTTTCTAAGGACCAATTATTGGATCATATAAAGGGTGGAATTATAAATGAGGATACCCTGTTTTTCGATACCTTGGTTCAATCTAAAATCGATTTTCAAAAGAGCTGGTTGAAACCATTTAAACGATCTTGGCATTCAAAACTAATTTAAAGAAGGCAATGTAGTCTTAAGAATGATGAATTCTAAATGAATTTGTTACATCAGATTAATATCAAAACCAAGATTTACTTATTTTTTTTCTGCAATTCTTCCAATATCTCTGCTTCAGATTTGCCAAGATTACTCATCAACATTTGAGCATCATCAACAAACTCAGATTTCGGATACTTTTCCACAAATTCGGTATAAAATTTTCTTGCAGTAGCGGTGTCCTTTAAGTCATTATCAAACAGAAATCCTTTCATAAAACTTGAATTTTCTGCTTTTGGATGGCTTGGATATTTCTCGATTATCCAATCAAATAAACTGATACACTTATCGTATGTCTGCAGTAATTTAGAAGTTTGTGCAGCACTAAATAAAAATTCTGGAGAACGTGGGTTATCTGGTAAAACCAAAGCATATGCCTCGCATGCATCCACATAATTAAATGCACTTTGCTTGTCATATGAATTCATAGTATCAGGAAAAATGGATTTAGCTAGATTAACCAGGTAGTCTTCTGGACTTTCCTGTTTTTGAAGTTTCGATAATAAGTCAACTTTTCTAGCATCATTAGGAAAGGCTTGACCAAAACAAAGGGAAAGAATATCCGCAGCTTGCGTTTTGCCAATGTTTCTAAGACAACTGATCATATTCACTAGATTATCTGGAGTATCTTTTCTTTTGTAATGATCTTTAATTAAATTATTTAAGAAAATTACGGTTTGCCTACAATTATTCATTTTTGTACTGGCAGCGGCACATTTTGCAAGTATGTCTTCAATGACTCCCGCATCATCTTTATGTTCTTGCATGATTTCCAAATAAGCAGAAATCAATAAATCATAGGTTGAATCAACAGGATTTGAATTAAAATTTGATTCTAATTTGCTTATTTGTTCGTTGTTAAATTTTTTATCTGATTTACATGCAATCATACCGAACAGGCAAAAAATGAGTATATAACCACCAGTCTTCATACTTAATAGAATTTAGACAAATGTAAGAAATGAATAGTAGCTATTTATGGCATCTGGAATAGATTAACATATATTTTGAACGTTTTATGTAAAATCTTGTTGAAGCCAAATGGAATATGCAGTTTTTTGGTTTCGTAGAGATCTCCGCTTAGAAGATAATAAGGGATTGCATGAAGCGTTGAAATGTGGACTTCCAGTGATCCCTATTTTTATATTTGATCCTGAAATTTTAACTAAACTTAGTAATAAAAAAGATGCCAGAGTTGAATTTATACATAACCATGTAGGCCACCTTAAATCCGAAATTCAACAATATGGATCTGACCTTTTAGTGTTTTACGATACCGTTGAGAATGTATGGATTAAATTATTTCAAGCATATAAAATTAGACAAGTATTTGTAAATACTGATTATGAGTCCTATGCCATTAAGCGAGACGCTGCCATCAGAAATTTATGCCTCAAAGAGCAGATTCAATTTAGTAGTTTCAAAGACCATGTATTGTTTGAAAAAGAGGAAGTTTGTAAGGAAGATGGAACTTATTATTCAGTATTCACTGCATATAAACGAAAATTAATAACAACGTTAATGACAGACAACAATTCCATTCAATTTTCTCCATATTTAACTTCGTTTAATACCTCTGATTTTACAAATTTTTGGAAGTCTAAATCTTCTCCATTAGTCTCTTTAGATTTCTTAGGTTTTGATAAAAGTGAAATCGCAATTCCATCCAAAATAGTTGCAAAATCGATTATTCAAAACTATACTTTAAATAGAGACTACCCATATTTAGCAGGTACTTCAAAACTAGGTATTCATTTTCGATTTGGTACTATTAGCATTCGAGAAAAAGCAAGGGCTGCATCACAACTCAATGAAACCTATTTTACAGAGTTGATGTGGAGGGATTTTTATTCTATGATATTGCAAGCTTTTCCATATGTTGAATTTTCTAGTTTTAGACCTGCATATAATAAAATTGAATGGGTTAATAATGAAGCCAATTATAGCGATTGGTGTGAAGGAAAAACTGGTTATCCATTAGTGGATGCTGGTATGCGTGAACTCAATACAACCGGATTTATGCATAATCGCCTGCGCATGGTTACCGCTAGTTTTCTTGTCAAGCATTTATTGATAGATTGGCGTTGGGGTGAAGCCTATTTTGCAGAAAAATTATTGGATTTTGATTTAGCTAGTAATAACGGAGGCTGGCAATGGGCAGCAGGATGCGGCACCGATGCCGCACCATACTTTAGAATATTTAATCCGCAAACTCAACAAGAACGTTTTGATTCGAATTGGGTATATATTAAAAAATGGGTTCCGGAGTATTTATCCGAAAGCTATCAGAAACCTATAGTTGACCATAAATGGGCAAGGGAGCGTTGTCTGAAGACCTTTAAGAAAGCATTGGAGGAAAAATAGAGATCAAGCTAGCCACTATTCTTTCTATTAAATAAGAGTAAAACTTAAAACTATATTAAAGATTTGTATGCTGCAAAGTCCAAAAATAAACAACAAAAATTATTCAAAATCCAATAAATTCAGAAATTAAATCAGGTATCTATTTTAACCTAATAATTCATCTGCCTTTTCCAGCAACCACTTTTTACTCATGGCTTGAGAGTTTTGAATTTCTTCTTTTATTTTTTTGAATTTAGACTTATCATTACTTGTTTCGGTTAATCTTTTTGTAAAGCGAATTAATTGCAAGTAGCTATTCTTGCGTTCGTCTGTAATGCTTTTATTTCTTTGAATAAATATTTTAAAACTATCATAAAAAGATTGTAGTGCATCAAATTCATCTAATTCATAATACGTGGCCAACAACAATGATTTTGCTCCAAGGCCGTAATTTACCTCATCAAACTGTACTTTTTGCAATAAAGGAATTGCCAAATGGTATTCTTTTCTATAAAAATGCAATGAAGCTTTGTTATAATGGATAGCATTTTCTCGATATTCTTTACTTATTTTGGATCCATAATTAAATATAAAACTTTCTGTCCAATCAAATTCATTGAGTCTCAAAGCAAGGGTTACAATATTTTTAAACGCCCAGGGTGATAATTCTCCATTGGTCAATACAATTTCTTTCGAAAGCGCATCTTTCCATAGTTCAAAATTATCTTTACTAAATTTTAGATTTCCCTGATTTTGTTTTTGGATCGTATAATTTATGGCTGAGTTAATAATATCCCGGGCATCTTCAGCTGGAAACAAATGAATATATTTTTTTATTAATTCTTTTAAGTTTGTAAAATGACTTTCAATATCCGGCTCTACAAAAGTTAAATAGATCTGGTAATAAATAGTGATGGCAGGTATTTCAAGATAGCTATTTTTAGATATTTCGCCAATGATTTCAGGAATTAAAATGACGTCTTTATTTACGTGTGTCATTCTACTCCAGCTTAAAAGTAAGCAATAATATTTTAATTTTTCAGCGAAATAGAAGTGATTTAAATGGGCGTCAATATCTACAATGTTTAACTTTTGAATATTTACTTTTTGAACTCTAGCCGACTCCATATTTTCTAGAATATAGCGGTATTTTTCTATTGAATATAAATCATAATAATAAGTTCCTGGCCTGTTAGGTTCCCTTTTCAATAAGGTCATTCCTGAATTAATTGCACTATTTATAAAAATATCTAATTCCTTTCGATGTAACATTTGCAATAGATAATTTACTCTATGCACAGGACTTTCATCATAAATTTGTTGTGCCAGAAAATCTTCACCTAGTTCCATTAACTGATGTTGAAGTTTTCTCAGTTTATCATAATCAAAATCTAAATGAGGATAAAGTGTTTCCCATACCTTTTCCTTCACAATTTCATCATTATTTGATGCTAATAAATGAGTTTCAAAATATTCAAAAAGCTCCAGTATTTTTTCATGAGAGTTAAAATAAGGGGATTCCAGGTATTTTCGAAATCGACGGAGTTCTTTTAGACTAAGAGCCTTTAAAAAATGATAAAATTTGGATTCTGTCATAGTGGCTTAAAGTTACTGTTTTTAAACATTGTTGCAAATTATTAAGATTTGTTTAGAATTTTATGCTTGAAAATTGACTATTACTGGTTTAAGTGAACTAAAGGGGTTTATTTAATATGTACTATGGAGATGATGTTTCTGGAGAAACTTTTAAGTCAATTTATGTCTATAGAAAGTATTCTGGGTGATAATTCATTAAAAACATTCAATTTATTTTAATATATTATTAATATATATAATATGTATAGTATTATATTATAAAGAATTATCTAATATATTAAATTTCTTTCTGATATGAATTAATTATTTTTGTATATAATGCATTGAAATATCAGATTCTTTTATACTTTTGTGTTGCTGGTAACAATTATGATTAAAAACAGGACTTACACAATTCTGGTTTTTCTGCTTTTTGCTTTTACCCTAAAAGCACAAGAAGTTCAAGGTCCTTATCTTGTCTTTAAGTTACTAAAAAATACTTCCTTAAATTTAACATTTGCCAATAATTATCAGACTAATAAGCTGATTATTGATAGCACAGAAAACGGTGAGTTAGTACTTTTTGGAACAAAATATGATCCTAAGGTAGATTATATACCAAGTCCGGGTTTTGTAGGCAATGATACAGCTACTTATGAATATAAGGATTTTAAAGGAAAAATCAAGTATATCAGTTTTGTTTTTGAAGCATCTAATTCCTATGTTGGTTTAGTTGCAGATGTTTATTCTGTTAATAAAAATTCAGATTTTCAGAATTTTTATCCTTTATTGAATGATAGTTCTTCCATTGGATCTTATACTTATTTGAAAATTAATGCGGTAACTGCAGCTAATAATTTGCAAGTTACCAGTCCAAACGATACGACGCTCCGATTTAAACCATCCCCTAATTTTACAGGATTAGCATACATTAGCTATAAGGTTTGTGATACTTTTAATACGTGTGAAGACGGCAATGTTGTTGTTAATGTTGTAGATACCTTAAATTTAGTAAGTGATAGCGTATATATCGGGACGCCTAAGGCTGTTTCTTTATCTATTGCTTTACCGCTGACTGGATATTCGACATCGATTAACCCCAAAAAAGGTACTTTAGAATATAATACGGATTATTCTGTATTGTACAAACCAGTTTCCACATTTACCGGTTTTGATACTTTTGCAGTTGTTCGAAACAGTATTTTCAAGTATGTATTTGTTGAAGTTTATAATGTAAAAGAACCTAGTAAAATTACTGTTGATGATATTGTCTTTACACCTAAAGATTCTGTAGTAGAATTTAATGTTGGAGATAATGATATAGTCCAAAAGTATTCCTTCCTTCTAGATCAAAATCCAAGTAGAGGAACACTTTTAAAAATTAATAATGCTGGGGATTTCAAATATATTCCAGAAGCTGGGTATGAAGGCGTGCAAAGCTTTACCTATAAGGTATGTCCACAAGGATTATGCGAATATGGTGAAGTTAAAATATTCATAGGAAATTGGCAGCCAGATGTAAGAGATCGATATAAGTTTTCAACACCAAAGAATGTTCCTCTAGTATTTAGTTATCATATTCCAATAGATGCTTATAATTTTAGTTCTACTGAAGATAGTGTAAAGTTCTATCCTGGATATGATACTATTATTGTTAAAGATTCAAGAAATTGTCCATCAACTATAGTAGGTTATAATCAATTAGTATATTATCCGCCCTTAAATTTTGCAGGGGTTAAAAGTTTTACAGTCACCTATTGTATCCCATCTACTGGTCAATGTATAGACGCACAATGTGATGTTACTATTTATGACGAAAGTAAAAATTGTAATAAACAATGTGTTGGTGATTGTGTCTGGCCTGGAGATGTAAATTTGGATGGAGAAGTTACTATGCAAGATTTACTTCAAATTGGCTACAATTTAGGCTCTAAAGGGGATGCTAGAATGTATCAGTCAAGTGGAATCTTCAGATCATTAAAAGCAACTGATTGGAATGGATCATTACCTGGAAGCTTAACTAATTTAAAGCATGCAGACGCAGATGGTAATGGTAAGGTTGATTGCGCTGATACCAGTTATATTAGTAATTTCTATAGAAAACAACACTCTTTAGTACCAAAACAAGTGTACGATCGAGGCGATTTTCCTTTTTTATTAAATATATTAACACCTAATGCTGATTCAGGAGATGTAGCTTTAATTGAAATTCAGTTAGGAGATGCAGCAAATCCTGCAATTAACCTTTCTGGTTATGCTTACGAACTGGACTATAACACGGATGTAGTCGACGAACAAAGTTTAGGTATTAATTTTTACGAGCAAGGTTGGGTTACACGAAATTCAGCTTTGATGCACATGTATCAAAAGCCTTGGGATGGACGCATTGAATCCGGATTTATTCGCTCTAATGGAAAAAAAGTAAGCGGAAAAGGTGGTACAGAAGTTTTGTCCTTTATCGTTGAAGATGACCTAGGAGGCTTTAGAAAAGGGGATCAGTATCTTAAAGTTCCATTTTATTTTCAAAATATATTGGTACTGGATGAAAATGGAAAATATGTTCAGTTGCCAGATCAAGTAGCCTATATCAATATACGTAAAAAATCAACAGATCCTGCAGTTTTCGATCCGAGTTCATTATTGGTTTATCCGAATCCAACCAGTGATTTGTTAAATATTCATTTAAATGGTAGGAGCCAACTACTTTCAATTCGTTTATTTACACTTGACGGCTCTTTGGTAAAAGAAATTGAGAGTTCTGATCAAAAACATGAAATATTAAATTTACAAAATCTGGTAAATGGTTTATATTTGCTTCGTGCAGAAACAAGTTTAGGTCCAATCACTAAAAAAGTAGAAATTTTAAGATAATCCCTGTTTTTTATATAACCAGTTTTAATCTAAAATTGTTAGAATAAATAAGCCCCCACAAGGGGCTTGTTTATTTTATAGAAGTACATTCAAATTAGTAGAGAAAGCTTTTAATAATTTAAATCTATATATGCTCTGGTTATTGTATACAGGTACTATTCAAAATACAAATAATTGAGTCACAACTGTAATTTAAGCGAGTGATGAATTGAAATATTTGTGTCTTTATTAAGTAGCCGCAAGCTACCTATTTGATTAGATCATGAATGGAATCTAAGAGATACTAAATATTAATCCTAAAATCTAAATACGTTTTGCACTTATTATCTTATTAATATTTTCAGAATAGTTATTTCCAATTGGTATTAGTTTACTTTGATTTTTCAAAATGATTTCTATATCATCCGAATGAATTGAATTAATTTTATGCACATTGACTATATAGGACCGGTGTACCCGCACGAAAAAGTGCTCCGGTAATTTGTCCTCAAGCGATTTCATAGTCTGAAGTGTAACAATCCTGGTTTGATCTGTATATATGATTACATAGTCTTTTAAACCCTCAATGAATAAAATATCTTCGTAATTTAATTTAATTAATTTTTTGTCAGCCTTTACAAATATAAAATCCTGTGTTGAATTAAAAGTCTCTTTTGATTTATCTGTATTGAATGCTCCTTGGAATACTTTATTTACAGCTTTTAAGAAGCGATTGAAGTCAATTGGTTTTAAGAGATAATCAATAGCATCTAATTCGAAACCTTGAATTGCAAATTCTGGATAGGCTGTTGTAAAAATTACTTTTGGTGGATGCCGTAGACTCTTGATTAGCTCAATTCCTGACATTTGGGGCATTTGAATATCTATTAATATTAAATCAACTTCTTGCGTATTTAATATTGCGTTTGCGTCCATTGCATTGTGGCACGTTCCAATTAACTCTAAACCGCTAATTTGCTTTACATAAGTTTCTAAAATTTCTACGGCTAAGGGTTCATCATCAATAATTAAAGTCTTGATCATTTTTCTAATTTATTAAGTTTAAGTTTTAAAAGTACTGAATACGAATCAGGCATATCATCAATTATAAGTGTATGATTCGAAGGATAAATTAAATCAAGTCTTTTTCTTACATTCGAAAGCCCAACACCTCCTTGCTTTTTCTGATTTAATTGACTTGGCAAAACAGTTGCTTTTGAATTGACTACTGAAAATACCAGATATTCATTTTCTAAGCTCGCATTTATATGAATATATGCTTTGTCAAGTCGGTTATGAAATCCATGTTTGTAACTATTTTCAATAAATGGAATTAATAAAAGTGGAGCTATATATTTTGAATATAAAGCTTCATCTATATTAAGTTTGATACCTGAATTTGTAGCATGTCTCAGTTTTTCTAATTCAATATAATTTTGTATATATCGAAATTCTTTTTCCATTGAAACTTCCTTCTCATTACATTCGTATAGCATATAACGCATCATGTCTGATAATTTCAAAACCACTTCTGGAGCTAAATCAGATTTTTTCAAAGTCAGTGCATATAGATTATTGAGTGTATTAAATAAAAAATGTGGATTGATTTGATTTTTTAAAGATTGCAACTCCGTTTCAATATTTCGGGTGACTAATTCGTTTTTCTCTGCTTGCATTTTTAGCCAATCAAGCGGTATTCGTATTAAGGATGAAAGGGCCGTTAGTATTATTAGATTAATAAAGTTATGATATGGAGAACTTAAGGAATTAGGATTTGGTTTTAGCTCATAGGATAACATCCAAATATTGAACATTGTCATGAATGGCGTTAAAAGAAGTGCCAATGCTATTAATAAAGCGAGATAGCTTAAAATGGATTGCCTTAACATGAATTTAGGCAATAAGACGTATAAATTGATATTTATGGAAATAAAATAGAATAGAGCATTTCCAGCAGAGCATAGAATCGAATTCCAAAAATTAAGATGTGGAGGGTAAATATATATCCCCAAACATATAAATACAAACCAAAAGACAGATTGTGTCCAATATTGGGTCGTTTTACCTCTTTCGATTAAAGTATGATTAAAACTCATTAAATATTCATCAAAAATAGCTTTGTATAGCTTGATTTTTTATATTTTTCGATTTGATGTGCTTTTCCATGGACAAAATGAAAAGGAATTTAGATTTGACAGAACTTATCTGATTTTTGACCGTTTACGTAATCATAAAAGACAAATTGTGCAAGAACTTAAAAACACCAAATTAATAGATTATTATAGAAGCCTTTTAGAAAGTGTTGAGAAAGAACCAAACCGAGAAGGTCTGTCTAAAACGCCTGAACGGGCAGCGAAAGCGTTTGAGTTTTTCACCCAAGGCTATCACCAAAATGCACAGGAAACTTTAAAATCGGCGATTTTTAAGGAAGATTATAGTGAAATGGTTATCGTTAAGGACATTGAGCTTTATAGTTTATGTGAACATCATTTATTGCCGTTTTTTGGAAAAGCACATATTGCATACATTCCGAATGGCTATATCGTCGGTTTAAGTAAAATTCCAAGGGTAGTCGATATTTTTTCAAGAAGATTACAAGTCCAAGAACGATTAACCCATGAGATTTTAGATTGTATCCAAGAAACTCTAAATCCTTTAGGAGCTGCAATTGTTATTGAAGCGAGACACATGTGTATGATGATGAGAGGGGTTCAAAAACAAAACTCCATAACAAAAACTTCAGCGTTTACTGGTATTTTTAGAAAAGTAGAAACACGAACTGAGTTTTTAAATTTAATTCAATCAGATTCAATATAGCGTTTATGCAAACAACCGCATTTATATTTCCCGGACAGGCTAGTCAATTTAAAGGAATGGGGAAAGACTTATATGAAACAAATACACAAGCCCGGAGCTTGTTTGATCAAGCAAATTCAATATTAGGCTTTAATATTACTGAAATCATGTTTGAAGGAAGTGATGAAGATTTAAAAGCTACTAAAATTACACAGCCTTCCGTTTTTTTGCATTCTGTGATTAAAGCGAAGGTATTAGGTTCGGCAATTCAATTTGGTGCTGTGGCAGGACATTCTTTGGGAGAATTTTCAGCGTTGGTAGCTTCTAACGTATTGTCTTTTGAATCCGCTTTAGAATTGGTAAATATCAGAGCACATGCGATGCAACATGCCTGTGAACAAAATCCAGGTACAATGGCTGCAATTGTGGGTTTGGATGATACTAAAATTGAAGAAATCTGCATGCAAATTACCAAAGAAGTGGTTGTCCCTGCGAACTACAATTGTCCAGGTCAGTTAGTAATTTCAGGAAGTTTAAAAGGAATTGAATTGGCAGAAACGAAAATGATAGAAGCTGGGGCAAAGCGGTTTATTGTATTATCTGTAGGTGGTGCCTTTCATTCAAATTTAATGGAGCCAGCTCGACAAGAATTAGAAAGGGCAATTGAAAAAACTAATTTTAGTGAAGCGAAGTGTCCTATTTATCAAAATGTGGATGCTCAATGTCAAACAGATTCTCGGATTATAAAGGAAAATTTAATAAAACAATTGACAGCGCCCGTAAAATGGACTCAAACCATTCAACATATGATATTAGATGGCTTTCATAACTTTTATGAAGTAGGTGGAAATGGAACGGTTTTAAGTGGCTTTCTAAAGCGAATTAACCGCGAAATACCGGTTTCCAGTTTATAAATTAATTAGAGCGATGGATGTTTTAAAGATTGAGACTGGAAAAGTATTAATAGCGGAGCCATTTATGACAGATCCTCATTTTAAAAGAGCTGTGGTTTTATTGGCAGATCATCATATTAATGAAGGAACTGTTGGTTTTATACTAAATCGGAAAACCAATTTAAAATTATCAGAAATCACAACAGACTTTGGGGATTTTGAAGGGAATGTTCATTATGGTGGTCCTGTAGATATGGAATCAATGTATTTTATTCATAACACCGGAGAATTATTAGAAGATTCAATTAAAATTAGTGATGGTGTTTTTTGGAGTGGCAATTATGAAAAACTAAGAATATTAATTGATTGTAAATTAATTCAACCTCATAATATTCGATTTTATATTGGATATAGTGGATGGAGTACTGGACAATTGGAGGAAGAAATGAAGGATCCTTCTTGGATCATTGGTGATATGGACCCAAATTTTATTTTTAAATCAAATTCAGAATCTTTGTGGAAAGAAATTCTTGACCAAAAAGGATATCATTACAGTGCCATTGGAGAGCTTGGAGGAGATGAATTATTGAATTAAATAAGGTATTGTGATTAGATTTCAAAATGTAAGTTTATTTTTTGGCGAGCGTGTTTTATTCGATCAAATTTCATTTACCATTTCAGATGGCGAGAAATTGGCAATTGCGGGTCGAAATGGTTCTGGTAAATCTACCTTATTTAAGTTAATACAAAAAGAACTAAAACCTGATCAGGGTATCATTGATATTCAAGGTCAAAACACTTTAGGTTTATTAAAACAAGAATTGCCACCTGATCAAGGCAACTCCGTTTTTGAGGAGGTTCGGAAATCTTTGGAAGAAGCTCAAAAAATGCAAGAAAATTATGATGAATTAGAACAACGACTGATTCTTGGTGAAGGAAGTGATGATGAAATTTTAGATATAGTTCATCAAATGGAAGAAATAAGAATCCGTTTAGAGTTTTTGGAAATAGATAAATTAGATGGTAAGATTGAGAAAATTTTAATTGGACTTGGATTTAAAGAAGAAGACTTTAATAGACGATTATCTGAATTTAGTGGTGGTTGGAGAATGAGAGTAGAGCTTGCTAAGCTCTTGATTTCGAAGCCAGATACTTTATTACTGGATGAGCCTAATAATCACTTGGATATTGTTTCCCTAAGATGGCTTGAAAAATATTTGAAAGAATACGAAGGAACTGTGATATTGATATCGCATGACTTAATGTTTCTGGATAATATAGCAAAACGAATTATTGAAATTGATCGTGGCAAAATATATGATTTTAAAGGAAATTATAGCACCTACAAAATATATCGAGCGGAGCGAAAGGCCATTGAGTTAAATGAATATAATGCTCAACAAAGAATCATCCAACACAAGGAAAATTTAATTGAAAAATTTCGTTATAAAGCAAGTAAAGCATCCTTTGCACAATCTCTAATAACAGAACTTGGTAGAATGGATGTAAAGGATTTACCAGAAGAGGAACAATCTACTATTAAACTTCGATTTAAACCATCTCACCAAGGTGGAAATAAAGTATTGGAAATACAACATGCCGGTAAGAGTTTTGGTCATAAAAGAGTGCTAAAAGATGTGAATCTTTTTGTAGAACGAGGTTCTAAGATAAGTTTTATAGGAGCTAACGGAAATGGTAAAAGCACCTTGGTTAAAATGATCTGTGGTCAATTAGCACCTAGTGAAGGCACCATAGAATTAGGACATCAGATTAAAATAGGATATTATGCGCAAGAACATGGAGAAGTATTTTTGGAAAATCAAACGGCATTAGAAGCTGTTGAATCTGCTTCTATTGCTGAAATGCGAAGTATGGTGCGGAAAGTACTAGGAGGACTCGGTTTTTCTGGTGAAGATGTTGAAAAGAAAATATCCGTATTATCTGGTGGTGAGAAAGCGCGCATTCGTTTAGCGAACTTAATTGTAAATGAGCATAATTTATTAATTTTAGATGAGCCAACGCATCATTTGGATTTACCTTCTAAAGAACGCTTGAAAGAAGCTTTATTACATTATAGTGGTACTATTTTATTGGTATCACATGACCGGGATTTTTTAAAAGGACTTGCCGATAAGACTATCTTATTTGAAGATCATGGTATAAAAATATTTGAAGGTGATATTGAATATTATCTCGAGAAAACGGAATCAGCTACTATTTATGATTTGAAAAATACTCAGAAATCGCAAAGTCACGACGCTATTGTTGAATTAGATTATAATGAACGTAAAAAATTACAACGTTTAAGCCAAAATCTGGAGAAGGAAATTTTGAAATTGGAGGAAAATATTTTAAAAACTGAGGAAATGATGAGTAATTCTGATTTTTTTCTTAAGCCTGAGCATGAATCCTTAATAAAAAAATACAACGAAAATAAACTCAGATTAGAAGTATGTACTAAAGAATGGGAAATTGCTGTAGCTAAATTATAAAAAAAGGCTTTGGAACAAACGTTCAAAAGCCTTTGGTGTACAAGTCCGAAAATTCTAAATCAAAACTTTATAATTTAACAATACATAGCGTAAATTAATACAATCCAGAAAAGACTATCGTCACAATTTTTTATAAAATCAAAGCAAACTGTGAAGAATTACCTCGAAGCGCGAAGAAAGGGTTTCGTTAAACCAACCCTGTAAGTCCCATGTTTTAAAATATAACCAAACCTAAGAATTGTAAGATCGATAGTCTTTCTTTCTGGATTCCATTTTCAATATTCAAATCAAGCTTATAGAATCATTAACGTTTTAATGTTTCCTTCGATACAAAGATCAGATGATTTGAAATGCTGCACATCAGGGTAAACCCTGAATTTTAAAAATCAGGGTTTACCCTGATTAAGGTCAGGGTAAACCCTGATTAAATTTTTGAAGCTTATCGGACTGGAATTTGAACTAAAAATAGAGTTCCTTGATTATCAGACGATTCTATATTGAATTCACCTTTTAAATAATTAATGCGGCTTCTTATGTTTTCAAGACCCATTCCTTTTTTTACAGTTTCGGGGTCAAAACCATTTCCATCATCTTCCACAGAAATAGTCATTTCATAAGCAGACTTCCGTATTTGAACAAAGATTTCTTTGCAATTTGCATGTTTAATTGAGTTATTTACTAATTCTTGAATCACTCTATAAATATTTAAAGCAGTATTTGATTCAATAGTACCTGGTTTTTCAAATCCGAAGTATTGAAATATGATATTAGGACCGTGGTCCAGTTTATATCGGTTTAATAAATCTCTTATAGCTTCAATCAAACCGAGTTTTTCAAGGGAACCTGGTTTTAGGTCGTTAGAAATACTTCGAACTTCATCGCATGCAATATCTATTAGATAATACAACTTATTGAAATCTTCACGTTCTGTAATTTTTTGTTCATGGACCAATTTATCAAAACGCAGTTTGATAGTAGATAACAAACCTCCCAGACTATCGTGGAGATCTTGTGCAATACGTTCTCTTTCAGATTCTTGACCATCTATCATAGATTGCATAGACTGAAGTTGAATATTGTTTTCAAGCTCTTTGATTTTTTGGCTATTGATTTGGGCACTTTGATCATGAATGATGTTATTGGTTTCCAATTTTTGCTGGTAAAATAAAATTACAAAATAGCCAGCCAATAAAATTGCCCCAATACTAAATAATAAACTATATAATGTAAAATTTGATCTTCTAGATTTTAATTCAAATAAGCGTTTGTTTTTTTCTAAATCAATTTTTTCTGTTTGAAATTCTTTCTGATCATATTTACCAATTAATTTAAGGAGCCACTCTGAATTTTTAATTTGATTCAAAGTATCATTATAATGAACAAATTTTAATAAATATTCAGATGACTGTTTATAATCGCCAACATTATGGTTGCATTCATAAAGCCTAAATGAAAACTGCTTGCAATAATCAAAGTAATTTAAAGGTTCAGAAATTTCTAATGCTTTTTTAAATACTTTTTCAGCTTGTTTGTAATTTGAAAAGTGAAAGTAGTAATCGCCTAATACCTCCAGCGCCTTAATTTGAAGGTCCATATTACTAATGGACTTCGCATATTTAAAAACATTATTTATTTTTGAAGGAGAAGCTATTCTGCTAAGGAATAAAGATGCATCCACTAAGATGTGCTCATTTTTACAAAATTCATTAAAATTATCGGCTTTATTATTTTCACATTGGCCTAAATAATAAAATGCCATATCCGTGTTTCCTAGTTTCTTATAAGCATAAGCCAATGCATGTTGGCTTCTGACAACATCCAAATCACGTTCCTCTTGTTTGAAATAAACATGACAAAATTCAAGCGTATTGATAGACTTTTGAATTAAACCAATATATAAATACAATCTTGATAATGCAAAGCGATAATAATAAACTTTTGTAAGATCATTTTCATGCTTAAAATATTCAATTGCTGTCAAAATTGAACTTATAGCAGACTGGTAATCGTGTTTTGAAATATGAGATTCTATTTCAACTTCTAGACTCATTGGATCTAATAGTGAAACTTCAAATGAATCCGATGGGGGAGGAACAGTATCCAAACTAAATGCTTGCACATTGAAGACAGTATGTGTCACAATAAAAAAAAATAGAAAGATCCTAATGGATTTCATTTTTTTAATTATTATTTTTTAACTAATTTTAATTCTAATGCTGCCCTTACCAAACCAGCTGAATTTCTAACATTCAATTTTGAGCTTAAACTACTTCTATGGGATTCTACTGTTTTTTGACTAATAAATAATTTTTCAGCAATTTCTGGAGTTGTAAATTCTTTCACTATCAAAGCCAACACTTCCAGTTCTCGTTTTGAAATTTCTGGAATATTAAAGGAGGATGATTTTTTTTGACTTGGTTTTTTTAGCAGAGCTCCCATAATAGTTTCAGTAACATCTTTACTAAAATAGGTTTGCCCGGCAGCTACATTTTCAATGGCTTGGACAAGTTCGGCTCTTCCTGTATTTTTTAAAATATACCCTTGAGCCCCATTATTTAGCATTTCTGAAACGATGCTTTCTTCATTATACATAGACACTGCTATGATTTTTACATCAGGAAATTCAACATTCAACTTTTTTGCAACTTCAATACCACTCATATCGGGTAAATTTATATCCAATAGTAAAACGTCTATGGGTTGCTTTTGAAGCATACCAAATACAGATTTACCATCGAAGCACTTATCAACGACTTTTATAGTCTTTTCATCTCTTAAAATAGATTCTATTCCATCTACGAACATAGCGTGGTCGTCAGCAATAGCAATTCTTAGCATATACTTATTAATTGATTAGGAAAATAGGAATGAATGAAAATGGAATTCCAATCTGGTCAGCAAATATAAAGATTTAATCAGAATTAAGAAAATTAGTTCTTAGTCCATTTTCTTAATTGGTTTTGGAGGGCTTTCAAGTCTTTTGGCAATTCAGCCTCTAATTCATAAGAAACCGCATTTAATATAAAGTTAAGCTTCCAGGAATGCAAAGCAGTGCGCTGTAATAAGGGTCTGATTTCTTGGTCTTTTGATAATCCAGGTCTTTTCTTTATATCTGCAATACTTATTTCGGTTCTAATTCCATATAAAGGATCACAGATAAGTGGGCAACCCATATAAGCAAAATGGATTCGAATTTGATGCGTTCGTCCACTTAATGGCTTTGCCAAAACGCAGCTATGTCCATGGTATCGTTCCAGTAATTTAAACTTGGTTTGGCTAGACTTCCCTTTTGGATGAATCATCATCTTGCTAGTATGCGCCGGAGAATGTGCAATCGGAGCGTCTATAATGCCTTCCTCCTCTAACGGAGCGGATTCTGTAAAGCAGATGTAGTTTTTATCAATGGTATGACTTTCAAAAAGAATATTTAAATCATGGTGAGCTACCTCGTTTTTTGCAAATAGAAGAAGGCCACTAGTCTCTTTATCGATACGATGCACTATCCAAACCTCAGGATATAAAGATTTTAGGATCGTATATGCATTTGGTTTTTCTGGATCAAATCGATCGGGAATACTTAATAGTCCAGAAGGTTTATTAAGCGCAATAATATTAGAATCTTCAAAAACAATATTTAATTTTTGAACCATACTTATTTCTTAAAATATTGCTTCGGAATAGATGAAAATAATTTATTTCCAGAAAAGTAGTATTGTAAAAAAATGGATGCTTTTAAGATACCTTTTTTCTTAAATGGCTTATACTGTAAGGCCATAATTAATTGATCCGTATGTCGTTTTTTATGCACTAAATAAATCGTATTAATAATTGAAATAATGTAAGCTTGAATAATTCTAAAAAAAACAATAAATTTTCCTTTAAATAAATAACTTATTGAAATTAAAAAATCAAGCACAAGTCGCACTGGCAAAATGGTTAATAATTGCAACCATGAACTATTTTTAAATATCGTAAACAAATTGTTTCTAAAATTTAAATACGTTTTCCTTGGGTTGTCATAATCTAAAGTGCCGCCCCCTAAATGATAAACAACGGAATTTGGGAAATAGCGTATACTGCCTCCAATTCGCTTTAAACGCCAACATAGATCTATCTCTTCTTGATGGGCAAAATAATCTGGATCAAATCCTCCCATTGCCTTAAAAGCTGCAGCTTTAATTACCATTGCAGCACCACTTGCCCAAAAGATTTCATCTTCTTCATCATATTGGTTTAAATCTTCTTCTATATAGTCAATAATCCGACCTTTACAAAATGGATACCCAAGAACATCCAGATAGCCTCCTGCAGCACCTGCATACTCAAATTTATGGGGTTCTTTCAAGGATAATATTTTTGGTTGCATTACTAAAATAGCTGGATTTGTTTGCATTTTTTCAATGATTGCTGAAATCCAATCCTGCTTTACTAAGACATCAGAATTTAATAAAACAAAATAGTCTGCATTAATTTGTGCAAGTCCTTTATTATAGCCGGAAGCAAAACCATAATTTCTTCTTAATCGAACTAATTGTATTTCAGGAAAATGTTGTTCAACAAAAATACAACTTGAATCCGTGGAGTTGTTATCAATTATATAAATGAGCATTCCTTTTGGACAAAATTGAACAATTGAAGGTAGATACTCTTGCAAAAAACGAACACCATTATAATTTAAAATTGCAATGGCAGTGGTAGCTTTTGATAAAGGCCTGTTATGGATTTTATATTTTAGTATTGCATTTTTAATTTTAATTTCATCTTTTTGTATCTGTAGTTTCAATTTTTCAATGGATTCATATTTTTTGTCATTTCGAATATATTCCAATATATAAACAGTAATTTGTTCACCGTATATCTCTTGAACAAAATCAAAAAGATGAATTTCAATAGTGCGTTTAAAATGGGTATTTGTAGTTTCGCTTTTACCGATATACAACATTCCTTCATAATGCAATCCTCTTACAAGACATAAGGCAGCATAAATTCCATCTGGCGGTATGAGTTTTGAGTTATTTAAAATTTCTATATTCGCTGTAGGAAAGCCTAGTTTACGTCCCATTTGATTTCCAGGAACGACATTGCCAGAAAACATATATGGATATCCTAATAATTCATTTGCTTCTACAATCTTGCATTCAAAAAGAGAGTTTCTAATTTGCGTAGAATTAATTAAAGAGATATTCGAAGTTTGAGCTTCAATTTCTTCATATTGAAAATACCCTTGGTCTGCATATTCTTTTAATAATGCACAATCTCCCCGTCCATCTTTTCCAAATCGATGATCATAACCCGCAATTATTTTACTAGGTTTAAAATTGCGTATTAAAAATAGTTCAATGTATTCTTGAGGCATTAACATTGAAAAGCTATAATCAAAGGGTACAATTACAAAGTAGTCAAGGTCAGTTTCTTCTAAAAGTTTAATACGTTCTTCAAGGGTTGTTAACAGTTGAATATTATGGTCTTTTCCATCAACGATGGATCTTGGATGAGGATGAAATGAAATTAATATACTTTCCCCATGTATTGATGTAGCAGATTCAATTAGTTTAGAAATAATTTTTAGATGAGCTGTATGTAGTCCATCAAATGTACCAACCGTTATTACTGGATTTATAAAAGTTGGTAAAGGGTCTTGCCCATAATATATAATTCTCATATAGAAAGGATTCGCAAAAATATCAATTTTTAATAAGCTACTAACGACTAAATTAGGTTTATTTTTGCAAGATTATGAATGAATCAATACAACAAATTGTTAATATACTGCAGCTAATTATTGAGCCGATCTCAGGAAAGAACATTATTCAGTTGCGTATGATCCGAGATATTAAATTGGAAGGAAATCAATTTCATTGCAAAATCTACTTGCCATCAGCGCAATATGCACATAAAGATGAATTGTATTCCAATATTCACCAGAGACTTTCCGAAAGTATAAATGACATTCAAATTCATGCTCATTTTGTTAATCAAGCCCCAATTTCAGACACACCAAATACTTCACTTCCTCAAATCGGTAATTTTATTGCAGTAGCTTCCGGTAAAGGGGGGGTAGGAAAATCTACGATTTCTGTTTGTTTGGCAGTTTCATTGCACCAAGCAGGTTTTAAAGTAGGATTGATGGATGCAGATTTGTATGGTCCTTCTATACCAACCATGTTAGGAATAAAGGATTTGAAACCTAAAGTTGTTGAGATTGGAGGAAAACACAAGATGATACCTATAAGTGTTGGTGGTATTTCAGTAGTCTCTCTAGGGAATATCATTGAAGGAGATCAGGCAGTTGTTTTACGGGGCCCGAGATTAGCGGCAATTATTAAGCAGTTTTTTTATGATACAGAATGGCCCGAATTGGATTATTTGATAATTGATTTGCCACCTGGTACCGGAGATGTACAACTTACATTGGTTCAAACTATTCCGTTAACTGGAGTGGTTATGGTAACTACGCCACAAGAAGTTGCCTACATTGATGCTGTTAAAGCGGCGAATATGTTTGAAATGGATCAAATTAAAGTTCCAATTTTAGGGGTTATAGAAAATATGTCCTGGTTTGAACCTGATGATCAACCAAATAAGAAATACTATATTTTCGGAGAAGGTGCAGGTAAGCGATTAGCTGATAAAACAAATTCCTGTTTGTTGGGTCAATTACCTATAAGAGTAAATATGCGCAAAGCTTTTGACATCGGGCAGGGCAGCTCAATATCTCCAGAGTATTCTGAAATTTTTGAGAACATTATAACACAACTTCAAAATAAAGTGGAGTTGCGGCATTTAATTTATTCTCCTACAAAAGCAGTTTCAGCAAATTAAGGCACCATTATGATGAAGTCCAAAGAATTTATATCTGAACAGATTTACAAAAAAAAATCATTGTTATGTGTAGGACTTGATCCAGATAGACATAAAATTCCAAAATCTTATCTCGATCAGGAGAACTCATTTTTTGATTTTTGTAAGGACATTATAGAATGTACTCATGATTTAGCAATAGCCTATAAAATCAATATTGCATTTTTTGAAGCACAAGGACCAAAAGGTTGGTTGCAATTAGAAAAAATATTTAAAATTATACCAAGTACATGTTTCATTATTGCGGATGCTAAGCGTGCAGATATTGGGAATACTTCAAAACAATATGCATCTTATTATTTTGATACTTTGGCTGTAGATGCAATAACATTACATCCTTATATGGGTGTTGATTCTTTGGAGCCATTTTTAGAATATAAAGAGAAGTGGTCCATAATATTAGCGCTAACCTCGAATCCAGGGAGTAAAGACTTTGAACTTCAAAGTCTGCATACTGGCAAAAAATTATATGAAAACGTTATTGAGACTTTTGTAGAATCTAAATATAGTTCAAATATTATGTTTGTATGTGGGGCAACGCATCCTTCAGAATTTATTAAAATCCGATCACTTTGTCCTGATCATTTCCTTTTAGTTCCTGGAATTGGTGAGCAAGGAGGTGATTTGAAATCTACTGTGGAATTTGGACAAAATAAATTTGGTGGTTTACTCATTAATTTATCAAGAAAAGTAATTTATCCTGAGTCATTTACGGATTATAAAACTACGGTCCGACAACTTGCAAATGAATATCGATCAGAAATGTTTAAATATCTAAAAACGTATTCTGCCGGTATGTAATTTTACGATACGATTTTGATTTATTCAAATAACTTTCTATTAAACGATTCGTCTCAATATTACCTTTATATGCAGTAAGCTCATTTATTAAATCATTGGGTTGATTATAGCTTAATTCTTTCGATACAAATCCAAAATATTTGCAAAATCCATCTTCAACAACAGCAATAGATTGCTCATCCATAGAACGACCATCCCCAATTATTAAAAAATCGTTTTGAAATATTTTATTAATTTCTTGATAGGCTCTTAAAACGCGATTATTATAGGACTCCAAATCCTCTTTTTGTACACATGCCCCTAGACATTGACCCATTTGAAAAGAATTACAAGGCTTTCCATCTAATAAATCTTCATTTGCTTTTTTACATAATTGATACATTGAAATTATATACTCAAGATGTTCTTTTGCGATAGTCCTGGACGCATAATGATTTATGATTTCATCATTTGAATCTAACCATTCGGCTTCTTTAACTGTAAATGTTGTGTACTTATCTTCGCAAAACTGAATCGTTAATAAGGCGGCATGTGATTTTTTTCTTAATGCCCTATTAATTTCTGGTTGAAATTTTTTAATTTCCTGAACTTCAAGTAATGATGCCATTAATTCATTTCCAGAAATTAAAAAATCAATAGAATGAATTCCATCTATCATTCTTTTAGTTTTACTCGTGGTTTCATTAAGGTGCTGAAAAACGCGATCTCGAATATTCTTACTTTTACCAATATAAATTGGATCTCCATTTGCATTTCTCATATAATAGATGCCAGGAGATTCCGGTAGATTGTATAATTCCTCTTTATTTAGTGTTGCTGGTATTTTTGTTTCTTTTAGTAAAACTGTTAATTGAGTCTGTGATTGTTCTAAATTACCACTCACTTTCAGAACCCTTTTAAAAACATCCAAAGTAGCTTTTGTATCTTCCATGGCTCGGTGACGGCTATTGACCACAATTTTAAAATGTTCAATTAACGATCCTAGACTATACGATTTTAATCCTCTAAAGTATCTTCTACTTAATTGAACCGTGCACAATTTCTTTCTGCTATAGGCAAATCCTAATTGCTGAAACTCTTCTTTAATAAAATTGTAATCGAAAAATACATTATGAGCAACAAAAATGCAATCCTCTGTAATTTTTATAATATCCTTTGCAACTTCATAAAATTTTGGAGCAGTTTCGACCATAGCATTCGTAATTCCTGTTATTCGTGTAATTTCATACGGAATACTGCGTTCAGGATTAATTAAACTTTCAAATGTATCTATGATTTCATCATTCTGATATATGATAATAGCAATTTCTGTAATTTTGTCCCTTTTAGCTATACCACCAGTTGTCTCTATGTCTATTATTGCAAAACGAGGATCCTTCAAAGTAGTTACTTTAATAATTCTTTTAAGTTATTTTGATCAACCAAAATTATTCAGTTTTAATGAATCTATATCAATTGTAGCTAAGAATATTAAACCTGGTGCATATCAATTAAATCAATATTTACCTATTTTAATGAATAAAAGGGTAGGATTGGTTGTTAATCATAGTTCTATGATTGAAGATATTCATTTAGTAGATACCTTATTGAAATTAAAAATTGATTTAAAAATCATTTTCGCACCAGAGCATGGTTTTCGTGGAAATATGGAGGCTGGATCTCATGTAATTGACGGAAAAGATTCTTTGACTGGAATTAAAATTGTCTCTTTATATGGAAAAAAATTTAAACCTAATCCTATCGACTTACAAGGTTTGGATGTCGTAGTCTTTGATATTCAAGATGTTGGAGTTCGTTTTTACACGTTCATTAGCACCCTGCATTATGTTATGGAAGCATGTGCACAAAATAATGTTCCACTTATAATTTTAGACCGTCCAAATCCTAATGGGCATTATATAGATGGGCCTTTATTAGACACTAATTTTCGAAGTTTTGTAGGAATGCATCCCATTCCAATAGTTTATGGTATGACAATTGGCGAATTAGCTAAAATGATAAGAGGGGAGTGCTGGATTAAAGATTGTAAAAAATTAGATTTAAAAGTAATTTCCTGCAAGCATTATACACATAGAAGTAAAGTTAAATTAAAAATTAAACCCTCCCCAAATTTACCAAATGAATTTTCAATTCTTCTCTATCCATCCTTATGTTTTTTTGAAGGATCTGTAGTTAGTCTTGGGAGAGGAACTGATTTTCCATTTCAAGTGTTCGGGCATCCAAAATTAAAAGGCACAAATGGGTTTAGTTTCATACCTGAAGATCGTATGGAAGCCCAAAATCCACCTTTAGAGTCCAAAATTTGCTTCGGTACTAAATTGAACAGTGGCAACATTGATGCATTGTTTCAAGAAAAAAAAATAAACTTAAATTATTTGATAAGTGCCTTTAAAGAATTGAAAATGGATACTGCTTTCTTTTTACCCAACTTATTTTTTGATAAGTTGGCTGGAGATAATAGACTAAGAAAACAAATACTTTCGAATGAAAGCGAAACACAAATCCGGAATAGTTGGAATAAAGACCTTGTTCGGTTTAAAGCAATGCGGAAAAAATACTTAATCTATAGTGATTAGCTATTTTAATCGCTGAATCATCCCGGAAGCATTAAAAGTGAATGTACCACATTCCTTTTTTGGGGCTTTAGCATCTGCCTGAAATTTATATTGTTGCATTTTTACAGTTGCTTCTCTTATAAATTTCATGTCCCGAGTTTTAGAAAGTTTTTGATTGTACTTTATGTATGTTACTGCTCCATCTCGATTTATGCACATATTAAAAACAACGATCTGAGCATTTTCCCTGGCTAAATCCTTAATATCTGGTCTTGAACTTACTTTTCTTTTTAAAACTCCAACCTCATCAAAATCAACACCTACACCATCGCCTGTTCCAGTTCCGGTACCATTACCAGTTCCTCCTCCTCCTCCAGCTCCAGTTCCTGTATTGGCTCCACCTGAACCACTTCCGGAACCTGAGCCAGTTCCACTGGTTCCAGTCCCTGGTGAATCATTATCACCAGTATTTGCATGACCTCCAGATCCTTGAGAACCACCTGTCGATGGTTTTGGTTTAGTTTCTACTGGAGCCGTTACAACTTCTGTGGATGGTTTGGTTGTGGGTGGTGCTTCAACTTTAGGAGGATCCACTTTAACTACTTGAGGATCAGGAGCTACAATCACTGGTTTAGGAGCTTGGGTAACCGGCACGGGCATCGGCTTAGTGGTTTCAATTTTATCAGGTTGTTTCACCACATCTTCTAATGCGGGTGCGGCTTCACTACCTTTTGAACCGCCCTCTTCTGGAGCTTCTGACTCAGGTCCAGCACTTGAACCACCGCCAGTGGCTACTTCAGGTTCTTCAACCTGGATTTGGATTGGCAAAAGAATTTCAACTCCTATTTGTTCTTCTGGGACTTTTGCAAAATCAAGTATGCGCCATAAAAATATAAGTAACAATAATGCATGCAGGATTCCAGCTATCAAATAACCTATCCTTTTGTTACCAGATTCAACTTTATCGGCGTCATAATAATAGTATTGGCTCATGAAAGCGTATTTTACTGTAAAGGACGCAAAAAAAATCTAAAATATTATATTTGACCCTTTAAAATATACTAAAATTATCTATTTGATTTCATAAAATAGACTAAAATGATACCTGAAACGACCATAATAAGTTTAATAATACTTGCTTTAAGGTATCCTAAATCATCAATTGGCACCATAAAAGATAAGCGAATACTTACCAGACTTAATATTAATGAAAGAAGACCAACTACAAACAAAACAAAACCAAGTATTAATAGAAAGGAGCGTATTCGTAATTCCATATTAAATTTGAGTTTTAATTGAATTTATATAAAACATAAATGATATTCATCCTAACGAATGACAAATCTTGTTAAAATTATAGAATGCCCTAGAGATGCTATGCAAGGTATTCATCAATTTGTTCCTACGGAGTTAAAGATAAGATATATTCAGCAATTGATAAATACAGGTTTTTATGCTATTGATTTTGGAAGCTTCGTATCATCCAAAGCGATTCCTCAAATGCGCGATACACATCAAATTGTTCAAGAATTAGATTTGTCTAATTCAAAAACCAAATTGCTAGCTATTGTTGCAAACAAAAGAGGGGCCCTGGAAGCTTGTACTTATTCAAATATACAATTCCTAGGTTATCCTTTTTCTGTATCAGAAACATTTCAAATACGAAATACAAATTCAAATATCCCCGAATCCATGGATACCGTTAAAGAGATTCATGATTTGTGTTTAAAGAATGGAAAAGATTTAGTTATCTATTTATCCATGGCATTTGGAAATCCTTATGGAGATGAATGGAATGCTGAGATTGTAATGTCATGGGTTAATAAACTTCATAGTTTAGGTATTAAAATCATGGCTTTATCAGATACAATTGGTGTTGCAGTACCGGAAAGTATTTCGTATCTATTTTCGAATTTAATCCCAAACTATCCTTTTATAGAATTTGGTGCTCATTTTCATACCGTTCCACTAGCATGGCAGGAAAAAGTGGAGGCAGCTTTTAATGCTGGTTGTCTTCGGTTTGATGGTGCAATTAATGGCTATGGTGGCTGTCCAATGGCGAAAGATGAACTTACTGGAAATATGCCTACAGAAAATCTTATTCTGTTTTTCCATGAAAGAAAACAAGTTGAATCTATAAAACTAGATCAATTTTATCTTGCAATTAATAATTCAAAATTAATATTTGAAAATTATCATTAGAACATGCAAGATCCGATTTTTAGTCCTATTGAATTTTTGAGTCCAGAGTATGATTCTTGTGTTAAACTTCGGGATCAGGAATTAAGAAAGCCATTAAATCTTGAGTTTACTTCAGAGCAACTTGAAGAAGAAAGTAATCAATTTCATTTTGGGCTTTTCGATGACGAAATGATTTTATTTGCCTGTCTTACTTTCAAAGAAATGCCTGATTTAAAATTAAAAATGAGGCAGGTAGTAGTCTCTAAGCAATATCAGTTTATTGGTTTTGGTAAAATATTGGTCTTTGAAGCAGAACAGTGGGCAATTTTGAATGGCTATTCAGAAATTATTTTACATGCCCGTGACACCGCAATTCCGTTTTATGAAAAGTGTGGATATCAAAAGATTGACGATTCATTTATCGAAGTAAATATTTTACATTGGAAAATGAGTAAAGTTCTTTAAAAATAAAATGCAATGGGTAAATTATATATTTTACTAGAAACTTATGGCATAAGTCATCAAAACAAAGTCAACAAGCTAATTCATTGGATTTGTGTACCATTGATAATGTTTAGCCTCATTGGTTTAATACTGCATATTCCTTTTGTTTTTATTAAAACATGGTACTTTAATTGGGCGTCCTTAGTTCTTTTGGCTATTCTGATTTATTATTTTAGATTATCTAAGCCGATATTTTTGGGTTTTATAATTATTGGTTTTTTATTACTAAAAATGAACTGGTATTTAATAGAATATTGTAGTTTGAATAATTGTAATTCTGTTATAACATTAGTAATTATTTTTACAATTGCATGGATTGGCCAATTTATTGGTCATAAAATAGAAGGCAAGAAACCATCATTTTTAGAGGATATTCAGTATTTACTAATTGGACCTGCTTGGTTATTGCATTTTATCTATAAAAAACTAGGCATTTCTTATTAATTATAAATGAATTACTTCACCGTATGCTGCGGCGGCGGCTTCCATAATTGCCTCTGACATAGTAGGGTGCGGGTGAATTGATCTAATAAGTTCATGACCCGTTGTTTCAAGCTTTCTGGCGACAACAATTTCAGCAATCATTTCAGTAACATTCATGCCAATCATATGGGCACCTAAAAGTTCCCCATATTTTTTGTCGAAAATGAGTTTTACAAATCCTTCTTTTGATCCAGCAGCACTTGCCTTACCAGAAGCTGAAAATGGAAATTTACCAATCAAAACATCATATCCTGCTGCTTTTGCAGCGAGTTCAGTATATCCCACGGATGCAATTTCTGGACTACAATAAGTACAACCTGGAATATTATTATAATCCATTGGCTCAGGTTTGTGGCCAGCGATGGCCTCTACACAAATGATCCCTTCAGCACTTGCAACATGTGCTAAAGCTTGGCCTGGTGTTACATCTCCAATTGCATAAATCCCAGCTACATTTGTTTGATAAAAAGCATCTACTTTAATTAATCCTTTTTCAGTTGATATTCCTAAATCTTCCAATCCAATATTTTCAATATTTGCAGTAACACCTGCTGCTGATAATACTACATCACATTCAAGAGTCGATTCTTTTCCGTCCTTTCGATCTTTTAATTTTACTAAAAGTCCTGATTTAGATTTATCAACTTTTTCAACACTGGTATTTGCAAAAACTTGAATTCCAAGTTTTTTAAATGACTTTGTTAACTCTTTAGAGATATCTGGATCTTCTCGGGGCACTAATCCTTGCTCCATAAACTCTACAATACTAACTTCGCAACCCATGGTATTATAAAAATAAGCAAATTCGACACCAATTGCACCTGCACCTACTACGACCATTCTTTTAGGGATCGTATCCAGCACCATGGCTTTCCGATAATCAATAATATTTTTTCCATCTATTTCTAAATTTGGAAGTTGTTTTGCCCGACCTCCAGTTGCTATAATAATATGATCTGCTGTATGTACTTCTTTTTTACCTGTACCATCCGTGATTTCAATTGATTTATCCTTCAAAAGCTTAGCTAGACCCATTATAACCTGGATTTTATTCTTTTTCATTAAGAATTGTATGCCCTTGCTCATGCCATCTGCAACAGTCCTACTTCTTTTTACAATTGCATTAAAATCTGGCCTTGCTTCTTTGACTTCAATACCATATTCAGCCGCATGGTTTATATATTGAAAGACTTGAGCACTTTTTAATAAGGCTTTTGTAGGAATACAACCCCAATTTAAGCAAATGCCACCTAAAGATTCCCGCTCTACAATGGCCACATTCTTTCCCAATTGAGCGGCTCGAATAGCTGCTACATAACCACCTGGTCCGGATCCAATTACAAGTATATCAAATTTCATAAAGCACTAATTTGGGTGCGAAATTATTGATAAAAATAGATATCAGTGCATAGTATTGTACTATTTTCTGCGCTTTGTCGTTTTAAAATAGTGGCTAAAATTGTAATTTTTACTGGAATTCTTTTGTTTTTTAATAAATCCTGGATTGTTTTTAAATCTATCGATCATTTCTTTCAGATATCCATACCGGCTTTACCAAGAATAGAGTCCAAAGAAATTCAAACGGAACTGGGCACCATATTACAAACATCTTATGTTTCGATTGATACTTTTAACACTTCAAAAACCTATCAAATCATAAGTTCATTGTATCCTGCACAATTTATGAATTCAACTTCATTATTGGAAGAGCGAAATACAGTAAACAATACCTTGATTGATGCAATGCAAAATTATTTGAAAGGCCAACTTATATATAAAGAATTTGGACAACTAAAAGGAATTGAATGTTGTTGGTTCTTAATAAAATATGAAGAGAAATCATTAAAGGCTTGTTTGATTTGGAAGGGAAATCAATTAATTAGTTTATTTTTTTATTCAAATTATAAAGAACGATTAATCGCTGAATCCAATGAATTTTTTGAAAGTTTTAAATTATTAGATTAAAATTAGTCAAGGAAAAGAAATGAGTCTCGTTATCTTTGTAAAAAATTCAAACATTGCCAAAAATAGCTGTCTTTCCAGGATCTTTTGATCCTATTACCAAAGGGCATATGGACATTGTATTAAGAGCCATGCCACTATTTGATTTAATCTATATAGCTATAGGTGAAAATTCACAGAAGAAAAGTTTATTTTCATTGAAGCAAAGAAAAGATTGGATTCAGGAAATATTTCAAAATGAAGAAAAGTTAAAAGTTACCAGTTACCATGGACTTACTGCGACATATTGTAAATCGATTAATGCAAATTATCTGATACGTGGTATCCGAAATGCATCCGATTTTGATTATGAAAAAACCATTTCTCAAATCAATCACACATTGGTAGAGAATCTTGAAACCGTTTTCTTTATCTCTCGTCCTGAATTATCACATATTAGTTCTACCATTGTACGAGAACTCATTTTAGGTAAAGCAGATGTCCAGGCATTTGTTCCAGCGCTTGTTAAAGCAACCCTATAATTTTTATTTTGACAAACAATAATCACCATAACATGTTAAACTCAATTGTAAAAATCCCTGAAGTAAAGAATGAGCCAATATTAAATTATAAAGCAGGTTCCAATGAGAAGTTAGAACTTAAGCAGACTTTGCTAGATCTTAAATCTCAAGTAAAGGAAATTTGTATGACAATTAATGGAGAACAAATTAAATCTGAGCTTACAAAAGATATATTTTCTCCGCATGAACGCGCACATCGACTTGGGTACTTTTATAAAGGGAATGCCTCCCATGTATCAAAAGCTATTGATGCTGCTTTACAGGCAAAAGAATCCTGGGAGGCTACTTCTTGGCAAGAAAGGGCAGCTATATTTATGCGAGCAGCGGATTTGATTTCTGGTAAATATAGAGCTCGAACAAATGGAATGACGATGCTCGGACAGTCAAAGAACATCTATCAATCAGAAATTGATGCAGTTTGTGAATTTTGTGATTTTTTACGTTTTAATGTTCGGTTTATGACTGAAATTTATAGTCAACAACCAGAGTCTTCTCCGACTATTTGGAATAAATTGGAATATCGACCGCTTGAAGGATTTATTTTCGCACTTACCCCATTCAACTTTACTTCAATTGCTGGTAATTTACCCTGTGCTCCTGCTTTGATGGGTAATGTTGTAGTATGGAAACCTGCTGAAACTCAAATTTACTCAGCGTCTTTAATTATGGAAATTCTAATTGAAGCTGGTTTGCCAAATGGCGTTATAAATCTTGTTTTTGTTGATGGATCAACAGCTGGTGAGGTAATTTTCAATCATCGTTATTTTGCAGGTATTCACTTTACAGGTTCTACACAAGTGTTCAAATCCATATGGCAAAAAGTTGCACAAAATCTTGATTTGTACCAATCCTTCCCTAGATTAGTAGGAGAGACTGGTGGAAAGGATTTTATAATTGCTCATGAATCTGCAGATCCTATCCAGGTTTCAGTTGCTTTATTGCGTGGTGCTTTTGAATTTCAGGGACAAAAATGCAGTGCGGCTTCCAGAGCCTATTTGCCAAAATCACTTTGGCCTGCAATTCAGGAATCATTTCTGAAAAACTTAAGTAAGTTGAAAATGGGAAACCCTGAAGATTTTACAAATTTTATTAATGCAGTAATAGATGAAAAATCTTTTGATAAAATAACAAAGTATATTTCGGATGCGAAGTTAAATTCTAATGTTAAAATTATTGCAGGTGGAAATTTTGATAAATCCATAGGTTACTTTATTGAGCCTACGGTCATTCTAACAGATGATCCATCATATATATCAATGTGTGAAGAAATATTTGGCCCAGTCTTAACAATTTACGTGTATGATGAAGAGTACTATAAAGAAATTTTAAATTTAGTAGATCAATCAACACCATATGCATTAACAGGTGCACTTTTTGCTACCGATCGAAGTATTATTGAGCAAACTAGTTTTATACTAAGAAATGCTGCTGGAAACTATTATGTAAATGACAAACCAACAGGTGCAGTAGTCGGTCAACAGCCATTTGGCGGTGCAAGGGCATCTGGCACCAACGATAAAGCAGGCTCACATTTAAATTTACTGAGGTGGGTTTCGCCAAGAACAATTAAAGAAAATTTTGTTCCCCCAGTTGCTTACGATTATCCTTTTATGGAAGAGTGCTAAATATTATGTAAACAATTATTTATAGCAGATATTTAATTATTACACCAAATAAAAGGCCCATTACAGCTCCATAATAATGCGCATCATGGTCTATGTGATCATTTGTATTTCGGGATGCCCACCACGAATAATATAAATACAAGAATCCAAATACGATAGCTGGTACAGGAATCATTCCAAATAAATATAACAAATTAAACGGAAAGTATAAAATGTAAATAAATAAGATACCAGAAATGGCACCAGAAGCACCGATACTAGAATATTGTGGATTATTTTTAAATTTTATATAAGTTGGGATACAGGATAATATTAAAATTAAAACGTAAATAACAATAAATAGAATTCCGCCTAGCATCATTCCATACATTTCTTTATATATTTTCTCAATGACAGATCCAAATTGCCACAAAACAAATGCATTGAAAAATAAATGTAACCAGTTGGCATGTAAAAAGCCACAGGTAAACCATCTATAAAAAGACTTTTGTTTGTTTTCAAGATATGGATAGTGCTTACATTGATCAAATAAAGCAGTATTATTGAAACCAATAATCGATATCAGCGATATGGATATCAGCAATGAATAAGTCATTAATGGCAGTAGTTCATTCATGATGGTATGGTAAATTATTTTTAATGGATAAGGCTCTGTATAATTGTTCTAAAAAAACAAGTCGAATTAATTGGTGAGATAAGGTCATTTTAGATAAAGACAACAAAGAATCGGCTTTTAATTTAAATTCATCAGAAAATCCATACGGTCCACCAATTATAAAACAAAACTTATGTGTTGAATTTAAAAATTTAGCTTCAAGCCATTTGGAGAATTCAATGGAACGCATAGAAATTCCAACTTCATCTAATAATACCACTTTGAATTTTGATTTATCCAATACTAAACTGATAGCTTCCTCTTCATATTTTGTAATGAGTTTTGGCATTTGAATCCCTTTTGATTCTTTAAACTCTCTGATTTCAAATTTATGTAATTGGCAAATTCGCTTTTGATACTCAAGAATTCCATCGTTTAAGTACTTAGAATTTGTTTTGCCAGTCCACCAAAGTTCCATAATTAAGGGATATTTGAGAAAAGTAGCGATTGAAATGGTCCTAATTGAAGCTCTGTATTTTTGCTAAAATTTAAAGGAACTTTATTAAATATTTGATAGTAATTAAAATAATCATTTACTATTTGGAAACGAACAATTTTGTTGGTTAGATTAAAGAGACCAACTATACAAGATGATCCAGATTTTCGTTCTAGGGCTAAAACATCATTGGATGTAGAAATTCTTTTTGGTAAGTTTTCTGGATCTAAATTCCATAAAGCCGGATTCTTTTGTTTTTGATAATTCATGCTTCTAAAGAAATCATTATTATATTTAAACTGCCTTGAAAACGGTTTATTTGAAAATATACTAAGTCTATCAAACTGTGGATCCTCTGTACCATTCAATACCCAGTGGATTCCTGGTAGAAAAAAAGCCAGCGTATGAAAATACTTATAAGCATTATAAAATACATTCACCTCTGATCCAAATTTTTCATTTAATAAATAATCATGCACAAAGTTAATGTTTGGTATTTTTGAACAGGAATCTACAAATAAATTGAATGCATCAACCAACAGTGTACTATCATAAGCTTGATGGAGTTTTGCATAAAATGAAGAGTTCATGTGAAATGTATAGCCATTTAGAATTGTATTAGAATGATTAATTAATACTAAAGGTCTAATATTCGAAATGGATTTTAAAAGTGATTCATTAAAGTTTGCCGGAGTTTTGTCCTGATCAAAGAGAACAACTCCATCAAATTGAAATTCCCGCAAAAAATTTGAAATAGATTTAATTAACTTTTTTTGCAAATCTGTATTTTCTAAATTCAATTTAACATAATTCGGATTGTAGTGATTGTCAATCATTTTTTGATCAGAAATATAATATTCAGGATGCTGTTCTCTCCAAGTATGGTGTGGACCTGTAAAATTAAAATTCCATTCCATTAGTACCTTCATCTTAAGTGCATGTGCAGAGTCTATCAATCTTGTCAAATCTTTAGCAATCCCTAATTTTAAATCTATTCCATCAAAACTTTTAATGGCAAATGGACTGCTTGGGTTAAATGCATTATTTGCTTCATCTCTTTCCTGAATCGGAAGTAAACAAAGAGCAGTAAAAAACATAGTATGGATCCTTTTTAAGTCATCTGTTATACCATTTAAATTTTTTGACTCGGAATACTGCTGTGGCATTACTTCATAAATAGATAAATATTTGACCCAATCAGGAATTTTGGAATTTATTACTGATTGATTACAAGCAGTAAACAAAATAATAAAAATAAAACAATAGTTTCTCATAATTATTTTATCGCAATTAATTTTCGCTCAGGAAATTGAATTTTAATCTCTTTAACAAAAGTTTGATAATAAATATTTTTATAATATTGTTTAACGTGTTTTATTAATTCTTCAATTTTTAGATTCGCCTTATATCCTGCGTGCCCTTCCAGAAATGTCTTGATTTGATTCAAATAAATTTGCACTACTTCCAATTGATATTCATCCGGTAGCGAAATGTCATATTTTGTAATACAGTCTAAATCAGGTGCTTCCTTTAATAATAAAACTAATTCCTGATATTGCCTGGAAAAGTAAGCTATATCCAAAGTTTGATAGAATGATAACTTCTGCTTTCCAAAAGCTTTATTATACGTTGTAATAGATTCCTGAATTTCAGTACTATTTAAGTCGAAATTTGAAAAATAGAGCTCTAAATATTTTGAGTCCCCAGTCTCGATGTAAAATTTATAATAAAGTATAGTATCAAATAAAATGTTTCCTTTTAAGAGTAGTTCCGAAATTAAATTTGCACAATGTTTCTTTAAATCTCCAGAAGTATCTTCGTAAGCTTTTAGATATAATTGATATATCCAATCTTCAGAGATTTTGCGTTTCCGGGATTCAATCCAGTTTAAAGAAAGATTATAGTTAATGGCTTTATCCGTTTGGATTAAATACGTAAGAAGTTTACTTTTATTTTTAAAATAGAGATAATCTAATAGATTGTGTTTAAACTCAATATTTATAGGCAATTTTAATTTTGATGTAATATTTAAAAAGAGATCTTTTGCTAACTCTTGGCTTGATTTACGATTATGAATGATCTCATATAAATTAGAATTTTGATGGATCACCTGATATTCATCCGAACTTGCAATTTGTAGTATTAAATTTATTAATTTGTTTAATGCATGAGGTGCAATAATTAACAAAATAAATTGGGAAATAGCTAAGTGAAATTTTTCATTAAGGTGAAAGAGCTTGGATGCATTTTTTAATGGAGCGCTTGTATTCCATTGATGAAGAAATGTAATACCTGAAAGTATTGCATGAATGGCTTCTTCGGTATTAGATTGATTATAATGATAAAAAGCTAATTGATATACTTCATCTAATAATTGAAGCTTATACTTTGTTTGAGAGGCAGGATTTCTTGTAAAACTATTTAGAAACAGACTAAATCTGTTTAATAGGTCTTGGTATTTAGTGTATGGATACTTTGTGGGATTTCGAGCTGAAATAAAAAAATGAACCCATTCTCTATTCAATAGATTATTCTTAGTTAAAAAAACGAGAAAATACTCTAAATCTTCTTTAGTAAGGCTCTGTAGTAATTCTTTATTAAGAAGCGTTTCGCGATGATTTCTAGATTCATTAGTATGAATTTTTAAATGATGCCAATATGCTGCGAGGAGTGCATGCTTACAAATTTTAGAAGGTGATTTTGCACCACAGGCACATTGAAATAATTTAATGCTATTTTTATTGTATATAACTTCAATTTCCAGAAGACTTGAGTCATAGCGAATGAGATAGAGCCATTTGGATGAACTTAATTGATTTACTTTTTTGACACAGCCTTGATCTATACTTGTTTTAAAGTATTCCAGATCAATATTGGATATTTCATATTCCAATAAATCAAAAATCAAATTTGGTTTAACAGATTTCACGTTTTCTTGCTACTAAACCAGCAAAGATATTAAATTTGCCATAATTTTAAGCAAATGAATAAAAAGAGCGTATTGTATATCCGGCATGCAAAATCATCATGGGATCATTTTGGTATTTCGGATTTGGAACGTCCTCTAAATGAAAGAGGAAACAAAACTGCCCCAAGAATGGCAGAACTTATTCATTTACGTTATCCAGATAGCCATCCTATGATATTAAGCAGTCCGGCAATGCGTGCAATTCAAACTGCAAAATACTTTGCCATAGAATTTAAGCAATCTGTGGATAACATTAGAGTGCATGAAGGTTTATACTCAGGAGACGAATCTAATTACCTAGAATGCCTTACAGAGCTTTCCGATGATATCGAATTGGTTTTTGTGTTTGGCCATAACCCAACAATTGAATCCTTAGTAGCAAAGTTTGTTAATGCATATCATGGTTTAGTCCCAACATGTTCTATTTTTCATTGCATTAATCTTCAAAATTCATGGAATTACTTAAGTTATCATGATTTAAGTATACAAGATTATTATTTCCCTAAACTTTCATTAACAAAAATTTGATGCGACCCACAATTTTATTTATTTTAGTTTTACTGGCTTATAGTTGTAAACATTCTAAGACAATAGGTACTCCTCCTATAGAAGAGCGAACAATGATTCAGATTATGACCGAATGCTATTTTTTAGAAGCTCAATTTACGGATCTGAATAGCCATTTAAAGGATAGTATTATTGCAGTGGAGTTTAAGAACATACTTCAAAAACATGGAGTAGACGAAACGCGTTATACAGAGGCTCAACAGTATTATAATGCAAATGAAGATGCTTTAAAAAAATTGGAAGAAGGTGTGAAAAGCAGTGTAAACGAGGCATCAAAACATAATTAATAATTAGATAATATGGTTTTCGTTCAATAACAGGACTTATAAATTTAATTTTGCAGATTTAATATATCCATATATGAAGTATAAATTATTAGTGGTTGATGATGAAGAAGACATACTTGAATTTTTGTCCTATAACTTATTGAAAGCTGGATTTGATGTTAAAACAGCATTAAATGGGGAGGAAGCTTTGGAAGCATTAAAAACGTATGCTGCTGATTTAATTCTTCTAGATATAATGATGCCAATTATGGATGGCCTTACTTGTTGTCAAGAATTGAGAAAGCATACCCAATATGATAATTTATCTATTATTTTCTTAACTGCTAGAGCAGATGAAGAAACACAAATAAAATCTTTAGATCAAGGTGCAGATGATTTTATTGCAAAACCTGTAAATATGAACGTCTTGCTGAGTAGGATTCGAGCAGTGATTAGACGAAAATTGAAACCGCTTGATACTGGAGAGCAAGATCAAATATTGATTTTTGATGGAATTCAAATTAATCCTTTAAAAATGGAAGTTATTTATAAAGGAACAATTGTAGAATTTGCGAAAAAAGAATTTCTTTTACTTTATTTATTAGCTTCTTATCCTGGTAAAGTGTTTAAAAGGGAAGAAATTCTCGACAAAATTTGGGGAAAAGATATAATTGTTGGAGATCGCACGATAGATGTACACATTCGTAAATTAAGGGAAAAATTAGAGAATTCATACATTAAAACTATAAAAGGCGTTGGTTATAAATTCGATATTTAAATATTTTAAAAATATTTCTGTAAAAAGATTTTCATTTTTATTAAGCCTAAGCATTTCTTTAGCATTTGCAATTATTTATGGATTGTTTATAGTCCTTGGAATACTTAATAATAAATTTGTTTATGCTTTTCTATATTTTTGGATCCTTCTTATTTTATCTTATATAATTATTTATTTTTCAATTAATCAATTTCTGTTTAGACGTGTAAAATTAATTTATAAATTAATAAGTGATACGAAGTTTGATGATAATTTAAAGAAGGATCCACAAGGAGATGAATCATTACTTATTCAAAATGTAGAAAAGGATGTAGAACGATGGATTTTAAAAAAGAATGCCGAATTGGATCAATCTGTTCATTTAGAAAAGTACAGAAAAGAATATATTGGAAATGTTTCACATGAATTAAAAACACCTGTTTTTAATATACAAGGTTATTTGCAAACATTACTGGATGGAGGAATTGATGACCCAACGGTAAGAAAATCGTTTATTGAAAAAGCCTATAAAAACTCAATCCGATTGCAATCGATTATAGAGGATTTAAATATTGTTTATAAATTAGAATCTGGAACTCAAATTCTGGATCTGCAAACATTTGATATTAAAAATCTAATTGAAGAGGTTTTTGAAGAGAATGCTAGTCTAACAGCTGCAAAAAATATTAAATTGAAATTTAAAAATGGAGCGGAAGAAAGTATAAGAGTAGAAGCTGATAAAGAGCATATTCAAATTGTCTTGAATAATTTAATAAATAATTCAATTAAATATGGCAAAGTCAGTGGCTATACTAAAGTAAGTTTATATGATCTAGATAAATTAGTATTAATAGAAGTTACAGATAATGGAATTGGAATTTCAGAAGAACATATTAAACATGTTTTTGATCGATTTTATAGAGTCGATAAAAGTAGATCCAGAGATCAAGGTGGATCTGGACTTGGGCTTTCAATTGTAAAACATATTATTGAAAGTCATGGTCAAAAGTTACATGTTCGGAGCAAGGAAGGGTATGGTACTACCTTTGGATTTACACTTCAAAAAGCAATCTAAATTAAGAGTTTCTGTTCGAATTTAAAGCGGTATTAAATTGAATTGAATCAAATATTTTAACAACTTCATCACGATGTTTGAAATATTTATCAATTTGATTGGATGGAAGCGGATCCGGTGATGGGAATCTTAAGTTTCGATGATTAACCTGTACTCCGTTTTTCCAAAATCTAAAACAAACATGTGGACCACTTGCTAAACCTGTTGAGCCAACATATCCAATCGTTTGACCTTGACTTACAGCTGCGCCCTTCTTTATACCTCTAGCAAATTTTGACATATGAAGGTATTGTGTTGCAAACGTTTTATCATGTCTTATTTTAACAAAGTTTCCATTTCCTCCAGTATACGAAGCAGATTCAACAATGCCATTTCCAACAGCCATAATTGGAGTCCCATAAGGTGCTGCGTAATCTGTACCTAAATGAGGTCTGTGGTACTTTAAAACCGGGTGAAAACGTTTTAAATTAAAACCAGAACTTATTCTGGAAAATCTAACCGGTGCCTGCAAAAATCGACTTACCATTGGGCTGCCATTTATATCATAAAAGCCCTTCTTATTAGTTGGAACATAGGAAATTGAATAATGCTCTTTAATTCCAGTATCAAAATAGGCTGCAATTAACTCACCGGAAGCAGAAGGTTTACCCTCAATATATACCCGATCAAATAATAATTTAAATGTATTTCCCTTTTGTACATGATGAAAATCTACCGCAGATGATAAGGCATCTTCCATTTGATCAATTAAATCTAAAGATAAATTCTGACTTTCTAAAGCATTCCATAATGAACTCTCAATAATTCCATATGCATGTTCCCTACGAATTTCACTTGCCCGAGTTTTGATCTCAGCACAATGATCACCTCTTAGTTCACATGTGATATATTTTGAAGCATTAATTTCATAAATGAAATAATCAGGAAACTGGCACAAATTAGTACTAACAAAGCCATATTTATTGCCCGCTCTGATATTTGATAAATCAATTACTGTTGAAATTTCTTTTAATATTTTCTCAGAACGGTCACTTGGTACACTGTATAATTTTAGTATTTCTGATAAAGATTGACCATTATCAATTTTAGAAATATCAAGGTGAAACTGGCTTGGATCAAAACCAAATATACTGGATTCATATTTGGTTTGGCATTCTTTTGGTAGTTTGCATACTTTATCAATTGTAAAGCCATTTTCAAGTTTTAAAATAAAATCTAAAATAAAACCATTGCAAACTAATAAAATGGCAAGAGTAACTATTTGGGCAATAGTATAAAGCGGACTTTTACCTGTCATTCCTGTAAGTTTGATTCGTTAATTGAAATAGAATGCAAAACTAATCATTTTTTGAAAACTTTATCTTATTGTATTGTTTTGTTAATCAATGATTTATATATATAGTATTGTGTTTTAAGTAAATTCTAAGATATTTATGGTAATTTCAAGCAACTAATATTAGCTTATTTCATTGAATAATAAGGAGTTATATACAATTTTTAATCAGTCGGCCAAATTCCCTCTAATTATGGGTATTTTGAATTTGGATCCTGATAGTTTTTATAAGGAGAGTATTGTGACAACGATTCATATGGCTTTGAAAAAAGTAGAGACCATGTTGAATGACGGTTTGGATATTTTAGATATAGGAGCTTTTACAAGCAGACCTGGAACTGAAATACCTGATTATCAGCAAGAAAGGCAACTACTAATGCCTTTTCTTACTGCGATTCGAAATGAATTTGAAGGGTTAGCGATATCTGTTGATACGATGAACTCGTTAATTGCCCAGGAATCCATTGAATTTGGAGCAGATATTATCAATGATATTAGTGGAGGGATTTTTGATCCAAAACTTCCAGAGCTTGTAAAGGATGCAGATAAAATATATATTGCGATGCACATGAGGGGTATTCCAAAAACAATGCAGTCGACTGAAAATACAAGTTACCAAGATGTCGTTACAGATTTAATCAAATATTTTAGTAAAACTATAGAACATTTAAAACGTATTGGTTTACATAAGGTTATTATTGATCCCGGATTTGGATTTAGTAAAAAAACAACGGATAACTTTCTAATTTTAAAAAATCTGGAATGTTTTCAAATTTTGTCAAAGCCCATACTGGTAGGAATCTCACGAAAATCAATGATCTACAAAAATTTGAATTTAAGTCCGGAAACAGCATTGATAGGAAGTGTAGTAGCCGAATTTTATGCTGTTTTGAAAGGGTGTAGTATCGTAAGAGTTCATGATGTTAAAGAAACAAAACAAATGTTATCTATATATAAGATGATACATCCAAATGTAGAAAACAAAAGCAACTTTGTAAAATGAGTACGCCACCATCCAAAATACGATCATTACATAAGTTGTCTTTAAAATATCTTTTTACAACATTCAGGGTATTCGCTTTTGCTTTGATTGCTTTTCTTATGTTAGCACTGTTACTTAAAACAAGTGTAGTACAAAATTATGCAAAAGAAAAGTTACTTAATTATGTAAACAAACAATTCAATCAAGATATTCAAATTAACTCATTTTATCTTGACCCATTCAAAGGATTTACAGGATCTATTTTAATTCGAGATCATCATACGGATACACTATTTTACACGAATCATATGGAAATAGGATTTGCCAGGAGTTTGTGGTCTTTGTATTATAAGAACCTACAATTACAAAATCTTGAAATTGATTCCTCTGTATTTCATATAATTCAATATGAGAACGAATCCATTACTAATTTGGAGCAATTTATTAATAACTTTAAATCTAAAGATTCCATCTCCAGTGCCAAGTTTAATTTTAAATTTGATAAATTAATTTTTTCCAAATCAAGCATTCGTTTTATAATCCCAAATACGGAGTTAAATATAAATTTTAATTCTCTAAATTTAGCAGTAGACTCCATAAACACAGATATAAATTACTTTAAAGTTAGAAAACTTTTAGTGGATCGGCCTACCGTTAATATTATAATATCAAAGGATAACAATATTACCTCAACGAAAGATCAACAAGGTTTAGACACTTGTGCAATGGGTTATGGATTATTGGTCGATTTTATAAACTTCAACAATGCAACGTTAAACTATACATCCATAGATTCTGGAAACACAGATAACTTTTACTTAGAGAATATTAATTTTACATTAAAGAGTTTCTTCCAATCAAGTGACATGAGTCAATTAGACTTTATGCACTTTAATGCAAAAGGTTCTAATGGCTTTTCTTTAAAAAATGCATTGATTACAAATTTTAGACTTGATAAAAACAAGGCAACATTGGAGCAATTATTTATTGAGACACCAATCTCAAAGTTAAAAATTGAACTGCAGGCTGATTTTAGTCACGACGATAATTATCAAATTGATTATTTGAATTCATATTACAATTTAAAACTTGAAGAAGGTATCTTTAATCCCTTAGATTTAGTTTCATTATTTCCAAAATTTAATATTGAGAAATATGTAAATTTAAAGAAAGATGTTGTTTTAAATTTAAAAGGAGAAATCTCTGGAAAAGTAAATAGTATTAAAGCTAAAAATATTAATTTAAATTATGGAAATCATTTAACGTTTAATGGAAATGTTAATTTGCGAAACATCACAAGTAAAGGAAAGGAATTAATTAACCTTAATATAGCTCAGCTGCAAAGTCAAGCTTCCTTTATCAGGAGCTTATTTCCAAACTATAAAATTCCGGACACTTATGATAGATTTGGAACTATTCGCATGAATGGGCAATTTGATGGCTATCTTAATGATTTTGTAGCATTCGGAACATTTAAGACTGATTTAGGAATTGTACAATCTGATATCAAAGTGCGGTTATTAAAAAATGAAAAAACAGCAACTTATAGTGGAATATTTAAAGCGATTCAATTGGATCTTGGTAAACTTATAAATAATCAAGATTTTGGTATTATAAATTTAAATACTCAAATATTAAACGGCTCAGGGCTTTCAAGAGATAATGTTTTTGCAAATGTAAATGGTCAACTTTTTTCATTTGAATATAAAAAATATGTATATAAAGATATTTCTATAATTGGAAATTTGAATAAAGATTTATTTAAAGGAGATATCTCTATTTCAGATGAAAATATAAAGCTTGATCTGCATGGCACAGCCATTAGAGATAAAAATCAAATAGCGTTAAATATCAATTCTCGAATTCAGCATATAAACTTTTTTAAATTAAATTTAACATCTGATACAATTTCGTATGCTGGAGATTTAAGCTGTCAGTTTTTGGGTGATTTTAGTAAAGATTTTAATGGATTTATTGAAGTTAATAATTCACGTTTAGAAGTCCATAATCAAGCTTTTGCACTCAAAAAAATACGACTAGAGCTTTCTTCTATAAATGGCTTAAATGCTGCTAAGTTTGTAAGTGATGTTGCTGATTTTCAATTGGGTGGATTGTATAATTTGAGTTCTCTGCCACAAGATGTTTATAGTTTTCTATGTGTTAAGTACCCAGAAATTCAGCACACCTTAAATTTGAAATTTAATAAAAGTTACCATGCTACGAAAGCCAGTGGAAACATTTTTATCAGGGATGGAGAAAAGCTAAGTCAAATTTTGGCTTTCCCTGTAGTTTTTAAGTTTATGGACGTTGATTTTAATATTGATACAAGATCTGAAATCGTTGAACTAAAGTCAAATCGATTCGATCTTGAATTTCAATCATTTTTTGCAAGTAAATTTAGTTTTTCAATTTTAAGTTCAAAGGATTTAAAAATTCTTGTAACCACCGATTTTATTAAAACTTCAGAGAAGATCGTCATTGGAAATTTTAAATTTACAACTAATTTTGAAACCAATGAAGGCACATCAAGCATTCAAATATTTGATTCAACAAATACCAATATACTTGTTAATGCCAACTTAAAAAGCTCGCTTAAAAATCAGGAGTTTTCTTTAAATTTTATAAATAAGGACCTATTTTTTAATAATCAAAGATGGTTGATCAATGAAAAAAATAAATTTATTAAAGGCCGAGATTATTTTTCCATCAGCCAAATGGAGTTAACCGATTCTTCACATTATATTAGCATTCATGACATTGACCAAAAAGGAATTTCATTAAAGACGGATGGATTTGATATATCCTTTGTAAATCAATTTATTAGAAATAAAGCAATTGGTTTTTCAGGTTTATTTTCACTTGAGGTGGAAATTCCTGATTTAAAGAAGTTTGATGGTTTAAATGGAAATATAGAAGTATTTCAACTTCATTTTAGCAAAGATAATTTTGGGCCATTTCGCCTGGGATTTTCTGTTCCAGATGCAAATAAACCATGGAATTTAAAAATTGAAAATATATTTCAAGAGCATGTAATTTCTGGATCTGGAACATTTAATATTCCTTTAGGTAAAGGAGATTATAAATATAAGGCCTATGACTTTGGATTAGACTTAAGCGTTAAAGCATTTCCTTTTAAATTTTTGGAAAATTTTATTTCTTCAATTTCCAATACAGAAGGAGGTGGTGACGGAAATCTAAAGTTTTATAGTCGAGATCATAAACTTTATCTTACTGGAAAATTGATTTCTCAGAAAGCCAAGACTAGTATCAATTACTTAGGCATTCCAATAAATTTTGACAAACAACCCATTCGATTTGAAGAAAATGAAATTCTATTTGAATCCCTACAATTAAAGGATAAGTTTGATAACCCAATTAGCTTAAATGGAAAATTAATTCATGATCATTTTAATGATTTTGAAGTAGTGGCGAATCTTACAGCCCCTAAAGCGCTAATTTTAGATACGAAAAAAGGTGAAAATCTATTTTATTACGGCTATGGATTTGGTAGTGTGGATGTTGATTTTACCGGGCCTTTGAGTGCATTGGATATGAATGTGCGCGTTACAAGTCTTAGAGGTACTAAAATTAGCATACCCGTTCAATCAGACCAAGTTGTAAATGAGTCAAAATTTGTCAAATTCAATTCCAAACTAAACTCTATAGACACTGTTAAGTCTCCACTTCACACCAGTATATTAGGAATGAATCTTAATATGCAAATCACGATGACCGATGAAGCTGAAACTGCTATCGTATTTGATGAATTGACTGGAGATATATTGAAAGGATCTGGAAGGGGGAATTTATTAATTAAGTCTCTGAGAAATGGCGTTTTTACAGTCAACGGCACTTATGAAATTGAAAAAGGTGAGTATTTATTTACGCTCTATAATTTTGTAAATAAGCCATTTACTATAAAACGAGGAGGAACCATAACTTGGACCGGAGATCCTTTGAATGCAAATATAAATTTAGAAGCTATTTATGAAGGACTCTATGCGCCCCCTTATTTGCTCGTTCAAGAATACATTGAAAATGGGGATGAAGTAGTTAAAACGGAAGCTAAAAGACGAACAAATGTTAAATTGATAATGCTTTTAACCGGTTCATTATTAAAACCTGATATAAAATTTGATATTGAATTACCTGAATTGACAGGCACATTGAAGGGATTTGCCGACAGTAAGATACAATCTTTACGGAGTAACCAGGACCAATTAAATCAGCAAGTATTTGGTCTTTTAGTTTTACGTACATTTTTGAATAATAATAGTTTTGATGGCGGTATTAATCTGAGTGCAACAACTATTAACACGATGAGCGAAATGCTTGCAAATCAATTTTCACTTTTTGTTTCAAGTTTACTTAGTAATGCTTTTGGTGATGTTGATTTTATTTCGGGAGTGGATTTTAATATAGGTTATGACCTCGACAATGCCAGTATTGGAGACACCAAACAAAGTACAAAACTTAATGAAGGGGAGGTTGTTTTTAGTCTTAAACACCGATTATGGAACGATCAATGGGTTGTAACCTTAGGCGGAAATTATAAATCAAAATCTGCTATTTATGGAAACTCTTATTTTAATCCAGAAAGTGTTATTGAATGGAATACACCTGTACCAGGACTTAAATTGAGAATATATTATCGAGGTGATGAATCCATTGAAGGTGTTAAACATAAAATAGGTACCGGTGTAAATTATCGGAAAGAGTTTGATTCATTTTATGATTTCAACAAGGAATTAAAAAATCAGGCAAAAAAGTAGTTTAGAAGAAAAGGATGCAAGAAAAGGAATACAATAAGAAAAATTTATTCTTAAAGGCTCAATATTTATTGGAATTTAATAAGATTTTGGAATTAGCTTCAGAATATACTGTTTCGGATGAAGCTCGAAGTCGATTGTTAGAATTACAACATTCAGAATTGAATGTTAATCCAATTGATGAATTAATATTGATTGAAGAGCTAAGTACCGTTTTAAGAAGTGTAAATTTTAATTTATCCACGTACCACTCAATTGAAAAAGATGTGCAACTACTGGAAATTCAAAATGCTGAACTTTCAAAAGACACCTTTATTAAAATCAGAAAGCTCGCTATTAATGTGCTTCAGATTTTACAATTACTTAAAAAGGATGAACTTAAGTCTTGTGCTTTGCTTATTAACTTTATTAGTTTATTTCCTGATTTAAATTTTGTCTTAAAATCAATTAATGAAATTTTTGATGATGTAAATGAAATTCGAGACCAAGCATCCCCTGAGTTGCAAATTTTAAGAGATAAGATTAAAAAATTTCAAAAAGTATTATACTCAACTTTTAAGAAGCAGCTTGAACTTGCAAGAGTCCAAGGAATATTAGCAGAAGGAGAGGAATCTATTAGAAATGGACGTTTTGTATTTAGAGTGTTGGCTGAACATAAACGGAAGACTCCAGGAATTATTGTTGATGAATCAGATAGTGGAAAAACAGTTTTTATAGAACCCCAAGTTTGTGTTGAGTTAAATAATGATTTAATTGAATTAGAATTAGAAGAAAAACGTGAAATTTCAAAAATTTTAAAGCTACTGACAATCAAAATTAAGCCTTTTAATAATGATTTTATAGAAGCCTATAATTTACTTGTTTCCTTTGACGTTTTGCTTGCTAAATCTCGGTTTGGAATTTCAATACATGCTATTCGACCGCATATAAGTTCAGACCAAAATCTAATTATAAATAATGGATTTCATCCTTTGTTATATATTAATTTGTTGAAGAAAGGGGAAACACCACAAGCTTTAAACTTCTTCTTAAATAATAAAAACCGAATTCTATTAATTTCTGGGCCAAACGCAGGTGGAAAAACAGTAGTTTTGAAGACTGTTGGCTTATTGCAATTAATGTTGCAAAAAGGATTTCTGATTCCAATTTCAAAGGGGTCTGTATTTCCCATTTTTAATAATATTTGGGTTGACATCGGTGATTTGCAATCTATTGAGGACGGCTTGAGTACATATTCTGCGAAGATGACTTATATGAAATGCCTGCTTCAGAATTTTGATGAGAAATCTCTTATTTTAATTGATGAAATTGGAAGCGGTACAGAGCCGAAAATTGGAGGTGCTATTGCAGAGAGTATTTTGGTTGAACTTATTAAAAAAAATGCTATGGGTGTGCTCACAACACATTACGCAAATTTAAAAGCATTTGCACATTCAACAGCTGGTTTAGTCAATGGTGCTATGCTGTATGATGAATCCAAAATGCAACCAAAATATATTTTGCAAGTTGGAAAACCAGGAAGTTCATACGCATTGGATATTGCTTTAAAGCTTGATTTTCCTAAACATTTAATTGACTACGCGAAGAAAAGAGCCGGTAAGGATTTAGTTAAAATGGAAGATTTAATATCCAAACTGGAAGAAGAGAAAATGCAATTAGTTGATTTAAATACTTCTTATTTAAAAAAATTAGAATCTTTAAATAAAATCATAAAAGCTTACGAAGGTATTCAAAAGCAATATGAATTAAAAAGATTAAAATTAAAAATGGACACAAAGCAGTTGGAACACGAGCAAAGTATACTAAATAGAAATCAACATACGGAACTTGTAAATGAAATTAAAACAAAATTAGATTTAGTTAAAGCAAAACAATTAGCAGAAGAAAATAAAATTAAAGTGAATGCTATTTCTGAAGAATTATTAAGCATTTCAACGGAATACACAAAATTAATACGGAAAGATTTTGGTAATCAGATTTTAAAAATTGGGGATAAAGTAAGTTTACTAAAACATAATATGATTGGCGTCATTTCAGAACTATCTGATAAAACTGCTAAAGTGATTACCGAACATTTTACGTTTAATTTAGATAAAAGTGAATTAGTACTTGTTCAAGAAAGTCTTATTAAGCCAGTTCAAAATTCGATTAAAGTGCAGTTAATTGATAAGGCTTCCAATTTTGTAAGTACCTTGGATTTAAGAGGACAAAGTGCTATGGACGCTCTTAGAATGCTAGATGAGTATATGGATCAGGCACTCATTGCAAATATTAAAGAAATAAAAATATTGCATGGAAAAGGCTCTGGTGCTTTAAGAAAATCAATTCATCAAGTTTTGAAAAAAAATAAATTCATCGAAAATTATTCTCATCCTGAAGAGATTAACGGTGGACAAGGACTTACTATTATTCAATTTAAATAATTGGATAACGAGCTAAAGGCTGAAACGTATCCTCTGCAAATTCCTGATTTAAAAACTTATAATACCCTGCCAGTGCGATCATAGCTCCATTATCAGTACAATAAGATAATTTTGCTGTATACAGTTTCCAGTCATTTGAGTTACAAAGTATTGTCAGTTCCTCTCTTAACTGGGAATTTGCAGAAACGCCTCCTGCAATTCCAATAGCCTTTACTTGGGTTCTAACAGCGGCTAATTTTAATTTTTGAATTAAAGTTTGACAAATAGTTGTTTGAATGGAAGCGCACAAATCGGAGAGGTTTTTCTTAATAAATTCGGAATCTTTATTCAATTGTTCCCGTAAAAAATAAAGAACCGCAGTTTTCAAACCACTAAAACTGAAATTGAAATCTGCGACATTTGAAATTGGAAATTTAAATATTGCTTTGCCAGCTTTGGACAACGAGTCTATAATGGGACCGGCAGGGTAGGCAAGACCTAATAATTTACCGGTTTTGTCAAATGCTTCTCCGGCTGCATCATCAATACTTTGGCCAATTATTTCTAGATCAAAAAAACTTCTCATGAGTGTTAATTGAGTATGTCCACCAGAGACCGTAAGAACCAATATAGGAAAATTCGGCTCGTTATCAATAAACAGCGACATCAAATGTGCATATAAATGATTGACTTCTATTAACGGTATTTTTAAACTTAAAGTAAGTGCTTTGGCAAATGATATACCAACCAATAACGAACCCAATAGACCGGGACCACGGGTGACTGCAATGGCTGATAAATGAGTTTTAAGGATCCCTGCTTCCAATAATGCAGTTTCTGTCAATTCAACAATTGACTCCACATGCTGTCTTGAAGCTGCCTCTGGCACAACACCTCCATATTTTTTATGAATCCATTGACTGCTTATTAAATTGCTTTTGATTTTACCATTAACAATTACAGATACTGCGGTATCATCGCATGAAGATTCAATTCCAAGAATTATTATATCCTTCATAAAATCATAAGAAATTTGATAGAATGGTGTAAAAATACTAATATTGCATATCAATGCGCGTCTTCAATTTATCAGTTTGTATTTAAAAATTCATGTATAACACACCATTTATATCTTCTAACATAAACTTTGAGGCAGAACCTAATGGAATTTGTTTTGACAACAATTATTGCTTAACATCAGAGCGAAATACTGCTATTTTATCAGAACTGATTCCTATATATCCTAATCAAACACAAATTACTAGAGAACTTAAGGATACTTCCTATTTTATCAACTATGTTTTGAAGACCGGTGATTATTCCCTTGCAAAGGAGCGTAAATATAAAATTTCCCATATAGCTGAGTGTATATCCCAAATTATTTCGTTCGGAAATTGTCAAAATAATTGTTGTGTTTATATAAGCATTTACCACAAAAATGCTTTTGTTTTTGTCAAAAGAATTTCAGATCCAATTTTTAGTAATGTTTTTAAATTCTCAACGGCGGAAGACTTTTTATACCATATACAATCAGTATTTGAAGCGCTTAATCTAAATAATAGCAACGATAAAATATTCGTACTAGGATCTATTGATACAGAGTCCCAAATTGTTCGCCTTTTGAAAATTTATTTTCTGAATGTAGCTGTTGAGCATAATTTCAATTTCTCGGGGGAATATTCTGTATGAGAATAACCGGTGGATTTTTAAAAGGCAGAACATTTTATCCACCTGCTGGAAAGTGGCCAACACGTCCAACTACAGATATCGCCCGAGAAGGCCTTTTTAATATACTTTCCAATATGCTTGACTTCGAAGCAATAGCAATGCTAGATCTATTTGGAGGAACCGGAGCTCATGGTTATGAAATGATTTCGAGAGGATGTCAAAACGTAGTGTATGTTGATAAATTTATGCCTTGTTTAAATTTCGTAAAAAAAACTGCAATTGAATTCGACATTTTAGAATTTATTAGCCTAAAAAATGCTGATTATGAGGTATTTATAAATACTAATATAATAAAATTTAATTACATTTTTGCTGGGCCCCCATACCCGTTACCGAATTTAGACCAAATTCCAGACAAAATTTTAGCGGCAAACATGATCCAAGAAAATGGTTTATTAGTATTGGAGCACAATCCACAATATCGATTTGAAAAACATCCATTTTATTGGAAATCAAGAAATTATGGAGAAACATTTTTCAGTTTTTTTCGGCCATAGTTCGTACCTTTGCGAAGGAAATGAGTAATCTTTCAGTTCTATTTAAAGAAACTTTTCAAAATGTTCTTAATATTTCAGGTGATCTGAATGATTACCCTGTAAATTTTTGTACTTCTGAATTTGATGATGACTACACTTTTATTTTATTCCCTTGGCTTAAAAAATTAAATACTAAACCAGAAATACTTGGAGCTCAACTAGGGGATTATTTAATATCTAAAAATTATATAAAATCTTTTTCCGTAGTTAAGGGATTTTTTAATTTTTCTTTACCAGATTCTTATTGGATTTCAAATAATGCTAATTTATTTAATTCGGATTTTAACTTCTCCCTGGAGATCCATTCAAAGCAGCAAAAATACCTTATAGAATATTGCTCACCAAATACAAATAAACCATTGCATTTAGGGCATATCAGAAATATTTTATTAGGATGGTCGCTTTCAAAAATACTGAAAGCATTAGGTCATCAAGTTGAAACCACCCAGGTCGTAAATGATCGAGGGATCGCAATTTGCAAAAGTATGTTAGCCTGGAAAAAATTTTCAAATGGTATAACACCTGAAATAGCAAATATCAAACCAGATCATTTTGTTGGAGATTATTATGTGCTTTTTGAAATTAAATTTAAGGAAGAATATTTGCAATGGCAACAATCAGAAATTGCTAATGAAGTATATTCTAAGCTTAAAAAACCAGATGAAAGTAAATCAGAATTTTTCGTACGGTTTAAAAATGAATACTTTAATCAATATAGCTTATTAGGTAAAGAAGCTCGAACTATTTTAATTTCATGGGAAGCTAATGATCCAGAGGTTATCCAATTATGGAAAAAATTGAATAATTGGGTGTATCAAGGATTCGAGGAAACATTTCGATTATTAAATATTTCATTTGATCATTATTATTATGAATCACAAACCTATTTATTAGGCAAAGATATTGTTCACGATGGCTTAATGAATAATATACTTTACAAGGAATCTGATAATTCTGTATGGATTGATCTTGAAAATGTTGGATTAGATAAGAAAATAATTCTAAGAAGTGATGGTACCTCCGTTTATATAACCCAAGACTTGGGAACCGCAAGAATGCGTTTTCAAAATCATCGAGCCGATAAAACTATTTACATCGTAGCAGATGAACAAGATTATCATTTTAAAGTTTTATTTGAAACCTTAAAGAAACTTAAAGAGCCATATGCTGATGGCCTGTATCATTGCTCCTATGGAATGGTTGATTTACCCACTGGAAAAATGAAATCAAGAGAAGGAACCGTAGTAGATGCTGATGATTTAATCCATGAAGTGATTTCTGAAGCCAGGCATACAGCTGAAGAGCGAGGAGAGATTACTGCATTACCTTTGGAAGAACAGGAAGTCATTTTTTCAAAAATAGGATTTGCTGCATTAAAATACTTTATTCTAAAGGTAGCTCCAAAAAAGCGAATGATTTTTGATCCAAAGGAATCCGTTGACATGCAAGGTCATACAGGACCTTACATAGTAAATGCATATGTTCGTATAAAATCTATATTGCGAAAGGCGAATTGTAAGAATTCAAACGTTATACCTGATTATGTCGATCGTTCAGAAAAGAATCTTTTAAGACAACTTTTGGACTATCCTAAGATTTTACAAGAATCAGCTAGGACTTATGACCCTTCCCATTTAGCAAACTATTTATATTTTGTAGCAAAAGATTATCACAAGTATTACCATGATTTTCGGATATTAAAAGCGGAGTCTGATAATTTAATAGAATGGAGATTGATGTTAAGTGAAAATATTTTAAAAGTTCTTGAACATGGCATGGATTGCCTAGGCATCCAAATGCCGGATAGAATGTAAATGGATATATATGACTGAAGATATACATAAAAAATTGAATTTTTTAGAGGAGTTGGTCGAAGAAGATATTCGCAATGGCAAACATGGTGGCCGAGTCCATACTCGTTTTCCTCCGGAGCCAAATGGTTATCTTCATATTGGTCATTCTAAATCGATTTGTGTAAATTTTGGTTTGGCTGCAAAATATAAGGGTAAAACAAATTTAAGGTTTGACGATACGAATCCTGTTACTGAGGATACTGAATATGTAGATTCCATAAAAAATGATATTAAATGGTTAGGCTTCAATTGGGATGATCGCGAATTTTATGCATCTGATTACTTTGATCAGCTTTTTCAATTTGCAGTTCAGCTTATCAAAAAAGGTAAAGCTTATGTCGACGATTCTACTTCAGAAGAAATTGCGGCTATGAAAAAGAATCCTATGGAACCAGGTATTTTAAGTCCATTTAGAAATCGAACGATAGAAGAAAACCTGGATTTGTTTTTTAAAATGAAGGATGCCAAGTTTATGGAAGGGGAGAAGGTACTTCGAGCAAAAATTGATATGAATGCACCAAATATGCATTTACGTGACCCTATTTTATATAGAATTTTATACAAGCCGCATCATAGAACAGGGAATACATGGTGTATTTATCCAATGTATGATTTTGCCCATGGGCAATGTGATTCAATAGAGGGGATCACCCATTCTATTTGCACATTGGAGTTTGAAAATCATCGGCCTTTATATAATTGGTTTATTGAAGAATTAGGAATTTTCCCATCACAACAAACAGAGTTTGCAAGACTAAATCTTAGCTATACTGTGATGAGCAAACGTAAATTACTTCAATTAGTAAAAGATTCATATGTAAATGGATGGGACGATCCTAGGATGCCAACTTTAAGTGCTTTGAGAAGACGAGGATATACAGCCGAGTCTATCCGTCACTTTGCATCTTTAGTTGGCGTAGCCCGTCGAGATAATGTAATAGAACTTGAATTATTGGAGTTTGCGATTCGGGAAGATTTAAATAAGAAAGCAAATCGGGTCATGGCTGTATTAAATCCATTAAAACTAGTTATTACAAATTATCCGGACCAAATTGAACAATTGGAAATAGAAAATAATCCTGAAGATATAGCATCAGGATCCCGAAAAGTGCCCTTTGGAAAGAATATTTTTATCGAGCACGATGATTTTATTGAACAGCCAGAGGAAAAATTTTTCAGATTAAGCCTGCATGGGAAAGTTCGGTTAAAAGGTGCATATATTATTGAATGTAATGACCTTATTAAAAATGAAAAGGGTGATATTTTGGAATTACACTGTAGTTATTTTCCAACATCAAAAAGTGGCCAAGATCAGTCTGGAATTAAAGTTAAATCTACCATTCATTGGGTGGAACAAACGCAATCCATAAACGCTGAATTAAGATTATATGATAAACTTTTTACGGTTCCGGATCCTGATAATCAAGAAACCGATTTTAAAAACTATATCAACCCAGATTCGTTGGTTGTTAATTATAATGCACGTGTGGAGCCGTATCTAAAAACTGCTAAAATAGGCAGCTACTTTCAATTTATAAGAAATGCATATTTTACACCTGACCTGGATTCAACATCTGAAAAATTAATTTTTAACAGAACGGTAAGTTTAAAAGACTCCTTTGCAAAAACTCAGGATAAATCAAAAAAGGCAAAATGAAAAAGAAGCCTAAAATTATTTTAACAAGTAAAGAAATGAACATTGCAATTGATCGTTTGTGTTATCAATTGATTGAGCATTATAATGATTTTAGCAATACTTGCATTCTTGGCATACAATATAAAGGTGCATTGCTTGCTGAAAGAATTTTTAACAGACTCCATGACTTATCAAAAAATATACATCTGGAATTTGGTAAACTTGATATTACTTTTTCAAGGGATGATTTTAAATCTAGTTTCAAAAATCACCAATCATATCCAACTGAAATTAATTTTTTAATTGAATCTAAGAATGTCATTCTGGTGGATGATGTGCTATATACTGGACGAACAATACAAGCTGCGTTGCAGGAAATTCAAAGTTTTGGCCGTCCTTCAAAAACAGAGTTATTAGTTTTAGTAGACAGACGTTTTAATAGACAAGTACCTATCCAGGCAGATTATTGTGGTATCCGAGTAGATGCTTTAGATAATTCTTATGTAAAAGTTGATTGGATTGAAGAGCAGGGTAGTGATCGGGTTTTATTTTATGAAGAAGAGCGAATTTAAATTGAAATATAAATAATGGCTGATCCTAAATTAAGCACCAGGCATTTGATTGGAATACGCGATCTTAAGCTAACTGATATTGAATTAATTCTGGAAACAGGGAAGCAATTTAAAGAGGTATTGCAACGCCCTATAAAGAAAGTACCGTCTTTAAGAGACATCACAATTGCAAATCTATTTTTTGAAAATTCTACTCGAACCAGAATGTCTTTTGAATTGGCAGAAAAAAGATTATCAGCAGATGTCATAAATTTTTCTTCCAGTGGATCTTCTGTAACAAAAGGAGAAACTTTGTTGGATACTGTCCAGAATATTCTGGCAATGAAAGTAGATATTATTGTACTTAGACATTCTTCTGTAGGTGCAGCTAAATTTTTAACAGAGAAAGTACCAGCTACCATCATAAATGCTGGTGACGGCACTCATGAGCATCCTACGCAAGCATTGTTGGATGCCTTTTCTATTTTGGAAGTCATGGGCAAGCTTAAAAATGTAAAAGTTGCATTAATAGGTGATATTTTGCATAGTCGAGTGGCATTATCAAATATACTTTGCCTCCTTAAACTTGGTGCCAAAGTTAAAGTTTGTGGTCCACCCACATTAATACCTAAATATATTGAGGAACTGGGTGTAGAAGTAGATTACAATATAAATTCTGTTTTAGAGTGGTGTGATGTTGCAAATGTTTTAAGAATTCAAACGGAACGGATGGATCTTCAATATTTTCCATCTGCAAGAGAATATAGTCAGTTTTTTGGGGTAGCTAAAGCACTACTGGATAAACTAGAGAAGAAAATTGTTCTAATGCACCCTGGACCTATCAATAGAGGAGTCGAATTAAATACAGATGCAGCGGATTCTGAATATTCAATCATCTTAGATCAAGTAGAAAATGGCGTTGCAATCCGGATGGCTGTGCTCTATTTATTGGCAAATAATCGTGCATAATTTTTATTCCAAGCGCTATAATCATGGGAAAATATATTTTGCATTTGCCAAAATGGTATCCCAATGCGGAGGATGACCTAGAAGGTATTTTTGTAAAGCGCCATATTGAAGCAAGTCACACAAAATTTGCAATTGTCATTTTTGCGAAAGTATGCAAACAAATAAATTCAAATAAAATTTATTACATCCAGGAATCCAAATTAAAAAATGGAATTGAATATTTAGCCTATTATCGTAAAGAAATTTCAGGTATTTTAATTCTTGACAGGCTTATAAAATTTTTACTGTATTTTTTTCTGCTTTCTAAACTCATTAAAGCAACTATAAAAAAGTATGGATTGCCAGAATTAATTCATGTGCATGTTTTACTTCGATCTTCAATTATTGCATTTGTTTTCAGTAGCATTTATCGTGTTCCATTTTTAATCACCGAGCACTCTACATATTATACTTCGGGGTTTACTAAATCTAAATATAATTTTAAAAATAAGATTCGAAAATTTATTGTGAGAAACGCCCGGGCAGTAATTACTGTTTCGAAAGATTTGGAAATTGGAATGCATGCCTTTGGGCTATATAACAAGAACTACTTTTTACTTTATAATTCTGTTGATATCCATATTTTTACAAATAAAATTCATTTAATAAGAAAAGGTTTTTCTTTTTTACACGTTTCAGAGTTTAAAAATGACCACAAAAATTTATTGGGTCTATTAGAAGTTGTAAGATTATTATCGTTGAAATATAAAAATTTTAAACTTAATTTAATTGGATATGGGAAGGATTTAGATTTAGTTTTAGGGTTTATTCAAATGCATCAATTGACTGAAATTGTTAAATATCATGGTAAATTGCAAAATTTGGAATTAGCCAATTGGTATCAAAGTTCGGATGCATTAGTGCTTTTTAGCAATAAAGAAAATATGCCTTGTGTTATTGCCGAAGCTTTGTGTTGCGGCACACCTGTCATTAGTACCGGGGTAGGAGGGATCGCAGAAGTTATAAACATTAATAATGGAATTCTAATTGAGAAGGGAAACAGTATCGCATTATATGCCTCCTTAGAAAGCCTTCTGAACGGCACTAAGAATTTTGACCCTGAAACCATATCACGCGATGCTCAAATTTTATTTTCAACAGGCGCAATAGGAAATCGCCTAGATCACATTTATTCCATTTGCTTAAACACCTTGAAAGTAGGTTAAAATATTGTTATTGTAAGGCTGTTGACAGCTATTTTTATAGACTTGCAATAACTTTGACTAATAAATTAGATAAACTGAATAGTTAAGATATGCAGCTTTTGAATCGAACTATAATTTTTGGAATATTCCTCCTTCATACTTGTTTGTTTGGTCAGTCCTATAAAATCAAAGTAAATATTCAGGGCTACACAAATGATACTTTGCTATTAGGATATCATTTTGGAGATAAACAATATATAAGGGACACAGCATTCAGGAATAACAATAGCTTTGTTTTTACGAAAGATACCTTGTTAGATCCAGGAATGTATCTTATTGTAACCATGCCATCCCATGATTTTTTCCAAATTTTAATTGAAAAAGATAAGCAAAACTTTAGTATTGAAACTTCCAACGATAATCTTTCGGGAGCCTTAAAATTTAAAGGATCTAAGCTAAATGAGGATTTTATAAAATATATTGATTTCATAACTGAAAGAAGAACAAAGGCCGATTCTTTAACTAAAATAAGTAAGAATCTTGCTGATAGTTCTCAATCCAAATCTATAGAAGAAGTTTTATTAAAATTAGATAAAGAAGTAAAAAATAAGCAACAAGAGATTATCCTAACACAACCCTTGAGTTTATTAAGTTTAATTATAAAATGGAGTCTAGAGGTGGAAATACCGGACTTTAGTAAAGAACCAGCCGACAAGAAGGATCTAATTATTTTTAATTATTATAAAGATCATTACTTTGATTTTTCAGACTTTAAAGATGATAGAGCTGTGAGATTACCTTTATTTTCTCAAAAGGTTGATCGCTATATACAACGATTAACAATGCAACATCCAGACTCTATAAATGTAGCCTTGGATTATATTTTATCTAAATGTATTGTTGGTTCTGAAAATTATAAATACCTGTTATCCAGTTATTTAAACCAATATGCGAATTCAAAATTTGTTGGAATGGATGGAGTTTATGTTCATTTAGTGGAGCAGTATTATGCAAATAACAAGGCAAGTTGGATGGATCCGGAGAATCTGGCGAAAATGGTCAGTGATGCTAAATCTTTAAAACCCTTATTAATTGATAAAATTGCCCCGGATATTCTTGTATATAAAAAAGATTCTTCTCAAATACGGTTACATGAACTAAAATCTCCTTATCTTGTACTAATGTTTTGGGCACCAGATTGTGGACATTGCAAAAAATCAATGCCTTTAATAGTAGACTTTTACAATAAATTTAAGACTCGAGGAGTTGAAATTCTCGCTGTCTGCACGAAGACAGGAGTAGATGAGAAAACCTGTTGGGAATCCATGGAAAGTATGCATATGAATGGCTGGATAAATGCTTCAGATCCAAGTCACGCATCCAGATTTAAGCTTATTTATGATTTGAAAACGACCCCACAAATTTATATTTTAGATAAAAACAAAAAAATATTAACAAAAAAAATAGGTGCTGAACAGTTATCAGAAATTATGGATAAACTGTTGAATATCAAAGAAAACGAATAAAATAAACGAATAATAGAAGAGCTCAAATGGTTTTTTAAATTATCAAACATTTATGTATTATAAAATATTATAATATATTTGTGCCTGATAACGTTGTTGTCATAGTATTAACTACTAAAACCATTGAGTATGACCTTTTTAAAAACCTATTCTAAAGGCATTCTATGCCTACTCTTGATTGTAGCCTCTTTTTCTTGTAATAAAGAAACACCTACACCCACAGGAAACTCATTTGTAAATAATTTTGAAGCTACCCTTGTAACTGATTGGCTTGATTTATCGTTAGACCTTGGTACTAAGTGCAATGGGTTTAATGACCCTATAGCCAGTAGAGCACTTTATTATGTGAGCCTTACTTGCTACGAATCACTCCTAGGTGGATTATACAATTATAAATCACTCCAAACCAGAATCAATGGCTTTAATACTACTTTACCTCAAGCTGATCCAAATAAAAGTTATAATTGGATAATCGTTGCGAATCAAGCATTAGCTATTGTGTCAACCGATTTATACAAAGCTTCTGGAGTTGAAAATTTAGCAAGAATTACTAAATTAAGAGATAAATATGTAAAATCAGCATCGATTGAGTTATCAACTGACATTGTTTTTAACTCAAAAGAATTAGGCAACGAAATTGGTTGGAAAATTAGTGATTTTGCAAATGCAGATGGTCAAGCTGATTCCTATTTAAGAAATTTTCCTGATGTAAATATGCCTGTAAAAGAAGGATCATGGATTCCAACACCTCCGGATTATTCACAAAAACCTCTATTACCTTATTGGGGAAATTCCAAATTAGCACTATTAGAAAATGCAACCAATGTAGCACCTTTGAGACTTTTGACCTATAGTACGGCACAAACTTCTATTATGTATTCAGAGGCTGTTGAGCTTTATAATATGGCGACAAATATTAACCCTGCTCAACGTGAGATTTATGAATACTGGCACCAGGATAAAGATCCTCATGTATCACCGGTATGTCATAATACTTCGCTTATGATTCAACTTATAAAAGAGCGCAAATTTCAGTTGGATCATGCCATTGAATTAGCATTAAGACTTTCAATAGCACAATATGATGGCTATATAGTCAGTTGGAAAACAAAATTTTCGTATAACTTACTTAGACCTGCCAGTTATATCAAACAAAATATAAATAAGTATTATATACCATTTTATAGTAATACTCCTGTGCCAGATTTTGTCTCGGAAAATGCACTTATTTATAGTGCTTGTTCTGAAATATTAGGAATGTACTTTGGATACCGAACTCCATTTATGGATTACACACAAGCATCAAGAACGGATTTAAGAGAGAACCGCAAATACTTTGAAACTTTTAATATTATGGCTAAAGAAGCTTCATATTCTGATATGCTAGGTGCAATCTATTTCAGGAGTAGTATAGATGCAGGTTTCCAAATGGGCTATGATCTCGCTCAAAATGTTATAAATTTAGAATTAAAGTAATCCCATATTTAAATATAAAAACAAAATAAAGCCGGCAAACCACCGGCTTTATTTTTTATCCTTTTTAAATGGATTCCAATCCTTCATTTTATCTTTAATCTTATCAACATCTTTTTTATCACCCTTCAATATTTTACCCGCTAAGCTATCTAAAGGATTATTTAAAACAGTTTTAGCTTGTTTTATAATATTCGAATCAACATGTTTGCCTGCTTCTTCAGCTGCTTTATCAAGTACTTTGTTTTTATATTCCTCCGTTTTTTGGGCAGCTACACGTTTTAAACTGTCGGCGTATTTATCGATTTCTTTTGCTGCTTTTTCCTTCAATTTATTCGTCTCTTCTTCAAGTCTAGATTGAATTGTATCTTTTAATTGATTCCCAACATTTTCAATAATCGACTTTGAATCAGATGCCGATTCTCCTTTTTCATTAACGAGTTTAAATGTAAAGGAAGGATTTGTAAGCCCTCCTTTCATATTTACCAATACATTAATTCCATTATTAGCTACACCTTGCAAACCTACTTTACTTAACAATCCATTTAATTGTTCAAGACCTTTCTCTAATTTAATCGATTGCATAAATCCAGAAACCTTATTTTTTGGAATTTTAAATAAAAGCAGATAATCCATCTGACCTGAGACTCTATGTGTACCATTAATATTTAAATCAATATCGTCCAATTTTTTATTAAAATCTTTAATGGAAACGAGTCCATTTTGGACAGTGATCCAGTTCTTAGTGTTCTTTATATTTAAGTTTCGTATGGCGTTTAATTTCAATTTATCAGCAATTGCCTCTAATGGTTTAAATCCTTTAATGGATCCTTCCAATGTTTCAATGATGCCATCGATATTAATACTATCAATTACAGGAAACATGTCTTTTCCTAGTACTCCTTGAAATATCAAACTACTATTAAAAAAACCTTGAATATATTCTAGTACCGGGGCTAATTTCTTTACACTAACAAAAGAATTTAAAGTATTTGAAAACTGAACTTTACTGAGATCATATTTAAAATTAAATTTTGGCTGTGCTGGGTTACTTGCATCCAAAATGCCATTCAAAAACATTTTGCCACCTAATGCATTTGAATTGAGATTATGAAATTGAATTTCTTGATTCACAACTTTCAAATTGCCTTTCACTTGATTCAAAGTCAAAGGTTTATAAATAAATTGATCAACTAAAAAGTCGATATCAAAATGAAAGAGTTTAGAAATTTCAAAGGGTTCCGATGCTGCTGCTGTACCGTTTGAATTTGTCGAATATACTGGACTTAAAAACTGATCAGCGTTAAATACAGTAGCCTTTAAATTCAGGCTGCCCTGAATTGGTTGATCGTACATAGAAAATGCAAATACATTTCTCAAATTTCCACTTCCTGAAATTGAATTTTCATTTATTTTAGCAGTAAATGTATTTATATTCAATTGATCACCTTGAATTCTTGCATCGGAATAAATATTTTGAATATCATATTCTGGATAGATTAGTTTAGAAATTTTTGCTTGAACCAATAATGAAATCTGGTTCAATATTTTCAATTCACTTCCCAGATATTTTACAGGTTTTTGATTTGAAGTATTTGCGACCGGATTCATCCATTCCGTTAAGTCAATCAGACTACTTGTTCCAGTAATTGAGCCTGTAACAATTTTGTTAGAAGTCATCATATTCAAAGGATTTATGACATTCCCGGATGCTGCCAGATCACTTCTGCCAAATCGCAATTCTAATACCGGGATATCAATTTTTTTAGGACTCAAATGGAATAGGGCAGAGGGTATTCCAATTAAAGGCAGCTCCTTACTTTTATACTCTAAATTTTCAATCTTTAAACTACCATCCAACCGTATTTGATCATATACATCATTTATAATATCACTTTTTGAAAAACCAAAAGCAAGATCCGGCTTAACTATTCCTTTCATTGTACTTCCAGATTCTATTGGATAAAATCGTTCAACATCTGCTAGATTAATTTGACCTTTGACATTGCCAGATGATTTGAAATTATCTAATAAATTCGAAATTGAAACAGAGCCTTCAAAAGATTGATTATTTAATAAAAAAGAAAATTTATTTACATTAAAGTAGGCTGTTTTTGCATCTGGACTTTCGTTTTTTGAAACCAAATCAAGATTGACATTTTCAAGGCTTAATTGTTTCGTTGGATATTTCATTGATCCATTCATAACTGAACATAATAAATCCCAGGAAGGGTAAACTTTGTCACTAGCTGAATAAATACCTTTAATGGAAGCATTCAATAGAAAGGTACCACTTGATGTCACATTTGAATAGTCAGCAGTGGATGCTTCTGGAAGTATAGAAAAAAGATCTTTAAACTGATTTTCAGGAGCCTTAATCGCAATGTCAGAAATTATAGAATCCCCTTTCAATTGAAGAATTCCCTGGATGTCTAATTTAAGATTATTAAAATTAAAGGAGCCTTTTGTTACTTCGAACTTGCCTTGAGAATCAAAATATGTAAGATTTAAATCTGATTTCATAGAGACTTCCTTTAGTAATTTCATACCATTTGCTTGAAATGTGATGGTATCAATTTGTGTTGAAGTTTGAATTAAAGTACGGTCACTCATAAAACTAAAAGCCCCTAGGTGATTAATAGCCTTTAAAACCAGTTGAGTGCCGCTGGGTTGATCCAGATAATGAATTGCCCCATTTATGATTTTAAATTTTTCAATGGTAAGCTCAAGTGAAGTTGAATCGTTTGAATTATGGTCTGGATCTGGTTTAACGATATCCGCATTCGATACTAAACTATCATATTGAATAATTGAAATAATTGGTTTTACAAATTCTATGGCTGCTATCGAAGGGACTTCTTTTTGGCTTAGTACATCCCATAAATTCAAACTAATTAAAAACTCATCTGCTTTGATTAAATCTGTTGTATCTTCTAATACATATGATTTACAGTTTAATTCAAGTAGCGATAAACTTAGATTTGGAAATTTTTTGAACAATGAAATAGAGACATCTTTAAATTCAAAACTTCCAGTCAAATTCTCATTGGCAATTTGCTTAACTTTTAAAACTAAGCGATCTTTAAATAAATAAGGTAATGTAAATAAAATAAGCAGGACTGAAATTAAAACGATGAGTGTGATTTTCAAAAATTTAGGCATGTAAGTGTATTTAACTATATCAACTACTATAATACAAAAATAGTGTCCTGTTGTTGAAGATTAGCCCATATTTAAGCTTTTTTAGCTTTATTTGTGCGGTGAATTTATTAGAAGTTAAAAATTTAAGAGTTAGTTATAACCAGGATGGCACTTCAGTTGAAGTGCTAAAAGGCATTGATTTTCAGGTTCCAATGGATTCAATTGTAGGCATAGTAGGCGAGTCCGGTTCCGGAAAAACAGTAACAGCAATGTCTATTATGCAGCTTCTTGACAAAAAAAGCCTGCAAAGTTCAGGAAGCATAAACTGGCATGAATCGAATACAACTATAGATTTTTTAAAGCTTCAAGAGGAAGAAATCAGAAGCTACAGAGGAGCTAAGATTGGAATGGTTTTTCAAGAGCCAATGTCTGCCTTAAATCCAATTTTAAGATGTGGCTTTCAAGTTTCTGAAGGCTTATACGCTCATCATTATGGATCTAAATCTCAAATTAAAGATCGAGTTCTCGAATGTTTTAAGTTGGTAGGACTTACAGATCTTGAACGCGTTTATAATGCTTACCCTTTTCAATTATCTGGTGGGCAATTACAACGGGTATTAATTGCACTTGCAATCAGTTGTAAACCAAAATTAATTATTGCCGATGAACCTACCACCGCCTTGGATGTAAGCCTTCAGCGAAAAATTCTTGAACTATTAAAACAACTTAAAAAGGAATTAGGCCTTTCTATACTTTTTATTAGTCACGATTTAAATATTGTTAAAGAACTTTGTGATTATGCTATAGTCATGAATCAAGGCAAGATTATTGAACAAGGCAACATTCAGAAAATCTTTGAAAACCCAGAACATGCTTATACAAAAGGATTGATAAACTGCCGACCACCATTAAAAAGAAAAATAAGAAAATTGCTTACGATTCAAGATTTTGAAACGCCCCAAACATCAAATAATAGAGACCATGAAAATTCATTTGTAAGTCAATTTGAAATAGACAAAAGACTACAATCCTTGGGATTGAAAAAAGATTTAATTACAGTTCAAAAATTAAATATACGCTATACTACAGGTCGAACATTTTTTGGAAAGATTAAGAATGAGATTCATGCTGTGCGCGATGTTAGTTTTACAATCAAAGAAGGGGAAACCTTAGGTTTAGTTGGTGAGTCGGGAAGTGGTAAATCGTCCATAGGGAGGGCAATTTTAAATTTAGTAAAATCGTCTTCAGAGGTAATTAAATACAAAGAATTAAATCTTAACACAGTGTCTCAAAGTAACTGGAGACCTTTGAGAAAGGATTTACAAATTATTTTCCAGGATCCATATGGAGCTTTAAACCCAAAGCAAATTATTGGTAAAGCACTTATGGAACCGATGGAAGTGCATTCTTTGTATAATAATCCAAAGGATCGGAAAGACAAGGCTATGAATCTTTTAGAAACTGTTGGATTAGAGGTAAGCCATTTTAATAGATATCCACATCAATTTTCAGGCGGCCAACGGCAACGTATTTGTATTGCACGAGCACTTTCTTTAGAACCTAAATTCATTGTTTGTGATGAACCAGTTTCAGCCCTCGATGTTTCTATTCAAGCCCAAATATTGAATCTATTGGTTGATTTAAAAAATAAATTTGATTTAAGTTATTTATTCATTACGCATGATCTCTCTGTTGTAAATTTTATTGCAGATCGTATTGCGGTTATGAAAGATGGAGAAATCATTGAATATGGTAACTGCAATAATATCATCCATAACCCAAAAACAGCCTACACTCAAATGTTGCTTGCATCTACTCCGGATTAAGATTTATTCAAAATTTTTGTACCCATTTAAAAACGTATTTATGGGCATTTTTCGCTTTCCTTCCGCTTGGATTTCAGTAATGTTTATATATCCATTTAAACAGGTAACTCTTAATTGATTGGATTGCACAATGAATTTTCCAGCTGGATAATTATGGATCTCAGAAATCATGGTGGCTGCATGTATTTTATATGTAATATTTTTGTTAATAAACCATGCACATGGGTAAGGTATTAAAGCCCGGATAAGGTTATAAACATTATGGATATCCTGATTCCAATCTATTTGGCAATCTTCTCTAAAGATCTTAGGCGCATTCGATACGAATTCCTCAAGTTGAATCTTCGGAACTATTGTCCCATTTTCTATGTTTTCAATCGTTTCAGCTAATAGTTTTGCTCCCATTAATTTCATCCGGTCATGTAATTGACCACCGGTTTCGTCAAGTCCAACTTTTATTTCAATGGTAGCTAGTATAGCTCCTGTGTCAATTTGTTTATCAAGTTTAAAGACAGTTAGTCCTGTAATTTCATCACCATTCATAATGGCTCTTTGAATAGGAGCAGCTCCTCTGTACTTTGGCAACAAGCTACTATGTAAATTAATAGTGCCATATTTAGGCATTGACCAGATACTTTCAGGTAACATTCTAAATGCAACGACCACAAATAAGTCTGCTTTAAGTTCCTTTAGTTTTTTATAAAACTTAGGACTTTTTAAATTTATAGGTTGTAAAACTGTAAATCCTTGTGAGACAGCATATTGCTTAATTTCTGATAGATGCATTACATGACCTCTTCCTGCTGGCTTATCCGGGGCAGTAACAACAGCAATAATGTCATTTTTAACACGCAATGCTTCAAGTGAAGGAATTGCAAACTCAGGAGTGCCCATAAATATAATTCTCATACAAAAAGCGTTTATTCTACAAATAAAGCGCTAAATAGCGATATTAAATATAGTTTTGCAAAGACATTAATGTACTTCAATACCTAAGCTTTAATTTGTGAAAATTTCAATACTCTTCGGACTTCCTTTTCTTATTTGTTGGTTTTATTGTTCCAACATTCATTCTAAAGAATTTATACAAACCCAAGGTTTGCATTTTCTAATGGCTGATGGTGTCCACAAATCAACGATTAAGAATCAGGATACCATAATACCTAATCCATCAAAGTTCATTTGCTACTTAATTTCTGGCAGTTTTCTGATTCCAAAAAATGCAGATACGCAAGTGAACAAATTATTGAAATTGGGCTTTACGAAAGCTTATAAGTATAATTTTCCAAATACAGAATTTTATGCTGTGGTGGTTGATACCTTCACGAATCAAGAACGTATTGAAAAAACCATTTTAGAACTCTCAAGCAATAAATTAGAATTCTTTACAAAGTGTTTATAATTTTTAAATACAAACGCACTACCAAATCGTTCAAGAACTTTATTAAAATTCAATTTATGATTCTATATAATTATAATCTTTTGCTCCAATCTTAATCAGAAATGCTGAAAATCAAAAAACTTGATTTAATGCTTATAAAAGGTTTTATCCCGCCTTTTGTATTATCTTTTCTAATGGCCTTATTCGTGCTTGTAATGCAAGTATTTTGGTTATATATTGATGATATTTTAGGGAAAGGGGCAGGTATATTGGTGATTCTTGAATTTTTATTTTATTTAAGTTTCTCCTTAACTCCAATGGCGCTTCCTATCGGTGTATTATTGGCCGGTGTATTTTTATTTGGCAACTTGGGTGAGCAGTATGAGCTTTCCAGCATGAAGTCAGCTGGAATTTCGCTCTTTCGAATCATGCGACCACTCATACTTATGTCTTTTTTTGTAGCTCTGTTTTCCTGGATTTGTTCAGATTACATAATACCTCGTACGAATTTAAAATACTTGAGTCGATTACATGATCTCAAAAGGCAAAAACCAACACTCGGTTTAGATGAAGCAATTTTCAATGAAGATTTTTATGGTTATACCATTCGGATTGGCAATAAAAGTTCAAACGGAAAAGACATTCAGGATATATTAATTTATGATCATAGTCGTTCAGAGAGTTCTGGAGAAAAAACAATCATCTCAGCAACGAATGGGAGAATGTATGTCACGCCTCATCAAATGTACTTAATCATGGAATTAAATGATGGCACCGTTTATCAGGATCCAGGAAATTCAAAATCTGCAACATCGAATTTGCCATTTATTAGAACCTCCTTTGTTGAACTCACAAAAGTTTTTGATCTTAGTGAATTTCAGTTGGATCGAACGGATGAAGACTTGTTTAAAAACGACAAGCGTATGAAAAACAGTCAACAATTGCGATTGGAAATTGACAGTATTAATCGGTCCTTACATAAAACACCCCGAGGAATTTTCAATAACCTAAGTATTAACAGAGTACAAAAAAAAGAATTGGATACTTTTAAAAAGTCAATCACATTTAGTCATTATTACTCTACAACAAACCTCCGACTCATGGATAGTCTTAGCTGCCAATGGGATATGCGGGATTCCTTCCTATATCAAAGCTTGCAGAAAAAAGTACTAGGAACTATAGAAATTAATCAAAGTCAGAAACTCTCAGATGAAAAAGATAAACGGCAAATTAAAGTTCAAAAAGCCAAATTTGAATATGAACTTTTTATCAAATATTCATTTGCAGCGGTTTGCCTCTTATTTATTTTCGTTGGTGCACCGCTCGGCGCCATTGTGCGAAAAGGTGGATATGGCTATCCTCTTATTATTTGCATTTTAGTTTTTGCAGTCTATATTTTACTTAACACATTTTGTAAACGGCTTACCGAAGGACTCAAAATACCAACTGTTTGGGCTGCTTGGTTGCCGTGTATCTTATTATCAATTCCTGGTATTTTTTTAAGTTGGTCTGCAATGCGGGATCGAAATGTATTTGATGATTTTAAATTATTTTTAAAAAACGTACTTTCTCATTTTAAATCCCGAAAAAAATAAAAATAAAAAAACTGCCTGATATTAAACCAGGCAGCTTTCTTTAAAAATTCTTATCTTGATATTGTGGGAAAAAGACTTCCAGATATTTCAACTGTTTTAAGGTCAAAAACACGAATTACATATAGATTATATTTAAACCCTTTAATGCATTGTAGGGATTCTCCAGTAATTAAATCTGCGCCGTCTAATGACCATCTAAAACGATACCCAAATTTTGCTCCGCGAGCATCATCATCCAGTACTTTTACTCCCAAGCTTATAGCTTTTGCAGTACAATACTGTCTGCTTACAATTACATTAAATCCATTCCGCCGTTCCACAGGTATTGCAGATTCTACTTCTTTAATATTCTCATGGAAGCACCGATCAGACTTTGGATTTGCGATCACAGAATAAGAGATAGACCGACCATCCAGACAACAAGTCAAATCATCTGTTACAGAAATACAACTTTGATCTGCAAGAATTTGCAATTCTGCAACCTTTTCCTTTAAAGCTTCTATACAATTTGTTTTGTCATTACAAGCATCCAAAAGATTAAAGGGTTTTAAAGATGATTTGCCTACTTCTATACCATTTAAATCAACAGTACTAACAGGAAGAGATTCTGGGGCGCAGGCGCTAAGTAGCCATAAAGCAACCAAATAAAAAGCATTTTTCATAATTCATAATTTTAGGGTGAATAATTCATTTACATAGGTTTATTGCAATCCTAAATAAAAGTGATCAGTTCACTAAAATTATTTTTAATCAGGCTTCCTTTGTTTCGTCCAATTCTGATTCTATAGCCCGCAACAGATTTTCACAATAACTTACGAGCTTCTTGGCTTTTTTTATCTCATTTGGAAGTTCTTCAATAGGTATAGATTCCTCTTTAATTCGATCGCAGATGAGCTGTAATTCTTGATATGCCTGCAAATAGCTTAGGTTTTTCTGTGCCATTTTTTATTAATTGTACTGGTAATAGACCCATTTGAAAACAGGGTAGTGAGTTCTTCATCAGGAAGCAATTCATTTATTTTATATAACAATTGATCTTTACAATAAGTCAAAGAATACCCTTTCTTTAAAATTAAATTAGGATCATTTGAGTCCAGAAAATTAAGATATTGAATAAGTTCATTATGAGTTGCATTTAAAAATTTATGTCCATCAAAGAACAAGCGATGTTTCCATTGTGTTAATTCTCTTTCTTGAATCTTTATGGTTTTTAAAGAATTCGATTTATATGTTTGTGCAAAATCTAGTATTTGTTGTTTTGAATAATTTAGCAGATGACGAACCTGCGTGTTTATTTCTTGCAATTTTTGAATCATAGATTGCTCAAAGTTAAAATTCATATTCAATATTGCATCTGCAACTGCAGTTGGTGTTTTTAAAGATGAATAAGCAGACAGATCCGCGATGCTTTCATCAATAAAATGTCCAATTCCGGTAAAAACAGGTAATATACTATCTGAAATACATTCAGAAATTTCAAAAGAATCAAATTCAATTAAATCATGTTTAGAACCTCCTCCCCGCAATATGATAATCAAATCAAATTGGGAAGCATCTTTAATTATTCGATGAAAGGCATTCTGAATTTCTTGTACTGTTTTATCACCTTGCACAGAAACATCATAAAGCTGAATTCTAAATTTATAAGCAAAATTATTTTCGAGCAAATGATTTTCAAAATCAATAAAACCCGCGCTATTTTTACTACTGATAACCGCTATACTTTGCAAAACAGGCTTCAGTGCACGTTCTTTATTTTTTTGCCATAAACCCATTTTTTTTAATCGCTCCACAGTACGCAATCTGGATTGTGCAATTTTACCTAAAGTATATGCCGCATCTACATTTTGAACAACTAATTTAAGTCCGTATCGAGCATTATAATCCACTTGGACCAATACTCTAATTTCATTACCTTCTCTTAAAATTTGTAATAAATCTACTGCATTAATCTTTTTGATTGCAGCAAAACTTGATTTCCATATAACAGCAGAAGATTGAGCAATAATTGTATCCTGTTCGTCTTTTTCAACAAGCTCCAGATATGCATGTCCTGCTTTTTCCTTATAACTTAATAATTCTGCTGAAATCCAGATAGCATCCTGAAAATTGATTGCAAGAACCCGCCTAATATAAGAATTGAGCTTACTAAGTGTAAAATGTTCCAATTACGATACCAGTACTTTTTTAACTAAATCCGCCGCTTCCTGTAATAAAATTGCAGAATGCACTTTCAATCCAGAATCATCAATAATTTTTTTTGCAACTTCGGCATTCGTACCTTGCAACCTAACAATAATAGGCACTTCAATGTTCTTCATATTTTTATATGCATCAACAATGCCTTGTGCAACCCGGTCACAACGAACAATACCACCAAAAATATTAACAAGAATAGCTTTTACTGCTGGATCTTTTAAAATAATACGAAAAGCTTGCTCTACACGATTTGCATCTGCAGTTCCACCAACATCCAAAAAATTTGCTGGATTCCCACCAGACAGTTTAATAATATCCATAGTTGCCATTGCCAACCCAGCTCCATTTACCATGCAGCCAACATTTCCATCAAGTTTAACGTAGTTCAAATTATAAGCTTTTGCTTCCACTTCTGTCGGATCTTCTTCAGATTCATCGCGCATTGCTTCAAGATCTGGATGCCGATACAATGCATTATCATCAATTGCTATTTTGCAATCCACAGCAATAATCTCCTGATTACAATCTTGTAGTGTTGGATTTATTTCAATCAAGCTAAGGTCTAATTCGACAAAAGCATGATAAAGATTTTTAGTAAAAGATACCATTTGCTTAAAAACAGATCCTTCAAGCCCTAATTCAAATGCGATTTTACGTGCTTGAAACTCCTGAAATCCCAAAGCAGGATCTACATATTCTTTATAAACTAAATGGGGTGTTTCTTCAGCTACTTTTTCAATATCCATCCCACCTTGAGGGGAATAAATAATTACATTTTTTTGGGTAGCGCGGTCTGTTAAAATAGAAAAATAATATTCCTTACAGGCATCAAAATCAGGTGCGTACGAGTCTTCTGCTATATAAATTCGACTCACCAATTTACCTGGACCTTCGAGACCACCTGGAGTTTGCGGTGTTTTAAGTTGCATTCCTAATATCTGAGATGCAAATTGAATCATCTCTTCTTTTGTTTTTGCTAACTTGACGCCTCCACCTTTTCCTCTACCGCCAGCATGTATTTGCGCTTTAACAACAACATATTTGCTGCCGGTATCTTTAATAAAAGCATCATAAGGATCAATTGCTTCTTCTACAGTTGTTGCAAGATAACCTCGTTGTGTTTTAATATGAAATCGACTTAATAATTCCTTTCCCTGGTATTCGTGTAAGTTCATTTACTTGTTTTTTATGATCAGCTTTTTAGCTATCGCATGTATTTTATCTGAAAGATGTATTATATATACACCATCAGGCATATAATTTAATTGTAGTATTTGTTTTGATCCAATAATTTCTGGAGTGTTGATAGAAATAAGTTGAGCATTTAAATTTCGAATCTCAACTTTTAAATTTTCTGTAAATAGATTATTTACATCTAATTGAATTCGATCAAATGAACTTGCTGGATTTGGGATCAATGCAAGTTCAGTATCGTAAAACTGGTTTTCTAGATTTACGATAGCTTTTGTTTTAAATACCCCAGGTTCAGATTCTGCTCCACAAAAATCAAACTCCGAAAAGGCTCTAACACGCCACCAATAGTTTTTTCCCTGAATTAAAGAATCAATTTCTACATAAGGGTTCGTAAGTAATAAATTTTTAATGACTACTGTAAAATTTTCAGTTCTTGAAATTTGTATAATATAATATTTAGCATTTGCTTTTGGTTCCCAAGAAATTAAAATCTTAGATGTAGAAACGACTTGACTATCAATAGGAAAATGTAATTCAATTCCAGTTTTCTCAATAAATTTAGGAAGTACATTAGTCCGTTTCAAATAGGATCTTTGGCCGTTAATATTTTTTTCCATTGCCACCATTTGATCGGAAGAAAAGCGATTCATACAATCGTCATTTGAATACGACATAAATAAGGATCCGTCTGCACGAAATGTAGAATCCCTTGTATCCCTTAAAATATTACCACTAAAACCATCTGGAGCGCATGTCCACCGATTACTTATATAATCAGGATGTGTATCACAAAACCGGTCTGCTTGATTTTTACAAAAATCACGCTCAACATTTTCTATAGAAGTAAATACTTGAGATTGAAAATCCTGCGTTTTTTTACTATTTGAATACTTAATTCCTTCCCAGCCAAAAAAAGTATGTGGCAAAGAAAAATAATGTCCCAATTCATGAGCCCAAGTATGACTTTGTTTTCCAAGGCAATTTTTACCTAGCGCAACGGCATCCCCACTATACGTAAAATATCCACAATTACCAGCAGGATTAGTTACTAAATAGCAATTAACAACATTCGGAAAATTACTTTGCTCCATCATTTCTTCTCCCTTTTCAAATGCTTCATGATCATTCCAGGATGTATTGCGGATATAATTAAAATCATTATCAAGGAAAAATTGGATTCCTGAAGGAGCAAAATCTTCATTCAATGTACACAAAGTTTCAAATAATGCCCAGGGAGCAAAAAATCCAATTGAATTATCATTACTAACATTATGAACTTTTAAGGGAATATACTGCGTGGCTTGATCTTGATTACCACTGCTTATATATTGCTTTTGATCTTCAATAATTTTTGCTTCATCGTGAAATGATGTCCCACAAAAGTTCGATTGGGCAAATATTCCAAGATGGAAACTTACCAATACTAGGCAGCTAATTAATTTCATGGATAGGGCTTACTGTATAATAAATTTTCCAGAATTAGAACGTTGCATTTTATCCAGAATGCGATACAAATGAAAACCTGAATTTAATTTTGGCAATGAAATGTTATTTTCTCCATTTACAATTGATAACTTCTTGGATTCTACGATTTTACCATTTGCATCTATAATTTGCAAACTTATAATTTGTGATTGATTCGATTGAATTATAAGATTTGGATGTTCTTCACTAATTTGAGTTACGAAAGAACGCACCCCTTCAATTTCTAAATTATCACTTGCAACGGTCCAGGATGGTGTCACAAAGGCTACCGCTTTTGGAACTACACAAAAACTATTTTGATTAAAAGGAGTCACCCTCCAATAATGTGATTTAGACTTTTTAAGGTTAGTCAAAACGGTATCTGAATGGTTTAGGACAAATACTTTTGCATTTATATTAAAGCCTGTATTTTCTGCAATTTCGAAGATATATCGATCAGCATTAGGCACATCATCCCAATCAAAATAAACAGTATCATATCCTAATGGAGCTGTATTAGCATTTGGATAATTATAATTAACCTGATCGGTAATTTCGGGTTTTGGGGTATAGACTGGATTTCGCAAGTAGTTTCTACCAGATGAGACATAATCTTTAACTATAGCGTCCCCTTGTTCTGTAGAAAATTGTTTAATACAATTTAGAAAATAACTCATTAAATTTAGTTCATCTGGGTCTAATTTAACATTATCAGGATCTTTTGCACAACCAGTATATACACAACCAGGTCCTTGAAATCCTAAACCAAGGTTATAATCCGCTGGTGTATCACAAAATCCATCAGCAGCTTCTTGACAATTTTTCTTTGAAGGATTCGTGCCTGGCTTATTGCGATCTACGTATTCTACAAGAAAACCACCACCAATTAGTATTGGTGTTGGTTTTGAACAGTTCATTGTTAACTCATCATATTTATCATTTTCCCACCCGAAAAAAGTATGGGCCAATGAAAAGTAATGCCCAAGTTCATGTGCTAATGTTGTTCCATTTGAGCTCACATATAACTTATTTGAAACGACATAATCACCTTGAGGTCTATAAAAAGCTAATACCCCCAGATCTGAAGCATTTGCAACATTCGCTGTAAATATGTTAATTGCATTTTTATTAGTTTGCATTTTTTGATTTATATATGCCTGCCCTAAGGTGCTCGTTGGATCATCAAATACAAATTGATTGTCCCAGTTTACAGTTTCTTTTAAGTAAAAAACCATATTTAAACTTGCATATATTTTGTTAAGTGCACATAAATTATCAATAACATTCTTAAAAGGCAAACGTCCTGTTCCATCTGCTCTTGCAACTAACCAATACCGCACCGGTACATAGCTCGGAGCTCCTCCTCGCTGAATTAATTTTCCCTGCCATACTGCTCGATTCTCAAGCATCCTTTGCTTTATAAGGAGATTGTCTTCCAGGCTGGAGCCACAAGTACCTAACAACTGTTGGGAAAACCCGGATGCTGTTAAAAACAAACTTAGAATAATTGAAACGAAAGCTTTATTCATACTAATATTTTAAAATATGTTTGCAAGAGGCCACAAAATTAATACTTAGTTTTATAGTTTTGCGGTTTAATTTATAGAACGTTTCAAAATGAAAAAAGTTACTGTCATCGGAGCTGGCAATGTCGGCGCAACTGTTGCTAACGTATTGGCGCACAAGGATTTCGTAGAAGAAATTATTTTAGTAGATATTAAAAGCGATCTCGCAGTCGGTAAAGCTTTGGATACCTGGCAGCAAGCACCGGTGGATTATTATTCAAGTCGTCTGATTGGTACGGACGATTATGCACGCACCGCAGATTCTGAAATTGTGGTAATTACAGCCGGTCTACCTAGAAAACCTGGAATGACACGCGATGACCTAATAAGTACAAATGCTTCCATCGTAAATTCAGTAACTTCCTCCGTTCTAAAATACTCTAATAACCCGATCATCATTGTGGTATCTAATCCATTAGATGTAATGACTTATGCAGCTTATAAGGTGTCTGGATTAAATTCTTCTCGCGTAATCGGGATGGCAGGGGTTCTAGATACTGCTCGTTATCGTGCATTTTTAGCACAAGCTTTGGATGTTTCACCGAAGGACATACAAGCCTTACTTATGGGCGGCCATGGAGACTCTATGGTCCCTTTGCCAAGATTTACAACGGTTTCAGGTATTCCTGTTACTGAATTAATAGATACAGATACTTTAAACGCGATCGTTGAACGTACTAAATATGGTGGAGGAGAACTCGTGAAGTTAATGGGTACCTCCGCTTGGTACGCACCCGGTGCCGCTGCTGCTCAAATGGTTGAATCGATTGCTAAAAATGAAAAAAGAATCTTTCCATGCTGTGTCCATTTAAACGGGCAGTATGGTTTAGATAATGTTTTTGTTGGAGTTCCAGTTAAATTAGGAAGAAATGGAATAGAGATCATTATTGAATTAAAATTAACAGAGAGTGAACAAGCGCTCCTAAATCAATCTGCAGATGAAGTTCGGTCAATGATGGAAGTGTACGATAAGCTTCCTGGCTAAATATTGACTAAACATTTTACTTAACACCTTGTTTTCTGTTCATGGTGTTATATAGTGACGTGATACAGAACATGATTACCAATGATGGCAATTCTGTTTTTGATCAATCCAACAAATCAGATGTATTGTTGGTTTTTTTACGACATTTTGGTTGCACATTTTGTAGAGAGGCACTAGAAGAATTGAGTACATTACAAAATGAAGGTAAATTCCAGAATACTCAGTTGATTTTAGTACATATGTCTAATGAAGAAATTGCTGCAAAATATTTTGAAAGATATCACTTAAATCATGTGTTGAGAGTAGCAGATCCAGATTGTAAATTTTATAAACAATTTGGTTTGTTAAAAGGCACCTTTAATCAACTTTTTGGATTCCGATCCTGGTTTAGAGGGATTGAAGCAGGACTTATTAAAGGTTATGGTTTTGGAATGCAATTAGGTGATGGTTTCCAAATGCCCGGTGTTTTCTTAATTTCTAATGGGAAAATATTATCATCTTTTATTCATAAATATGCATCCGATAAGCCCAATTATTTAAAAATGGTAAGTTGTTTGTCTGTGCAATAAATTAGTAGTGTAAAGGCGTTTTTCATTTATGAAAATATATTTGCTTCAAATTTTCGTTTTCTGTACCATTTCAGGAACTCAAGCCCAAGTTCCTATAACGCCAATTGATAGTATGCGTTTTTATGCCGACGCAATGTTCTCAATGCGTTTAATTGAACATAAATTGTTCGCCGAACATCAGTTTTTAAGACTCGCCACAACGCTCATAAAATCTAATGAAGATAGCTCAAAATTAAGCTTTCATCCTTCCTTTGTCATGGCAGAATCTGCAGATAAAAAATTAAAAATTGTTTCCTGGCAGATAGATGAAAATTTTCAAAATTATCGATATGCAGCATTTGTATTTGCAGATTCATGTAAGCCTATTTTTCTCAAATCTGAAGAGCGCAATTTAAATAGGATTAATTTTGAATCATTCACGGAGCACAATTGGTATGGAGCTTTATACTATCATTTTGTCCCTGAGAAAATAAATGGCTACTATACTTTGTTTGGATATCGTTTTTCAAAAGACGGAAACAAACATCGATTCATTGATGTAATAAAAATAGATCAGGGCAATATCCAAATTGGTAGCCCGATATTCAAGCATTATGATACTAAAGAGCAGGAGGAATTATATTTCAGACATGTCATTCATTATTCTCCTTCAGCAAATGTTATACTCCGATATGAGGAAGATTCAAAAATGATTTTCTTTGACCATATTGATCAAATTACAGATTCGAAATCTGGTGAAGTATTAATGGTACCTGATGGAACCTTTGAAGCTTTTGAACTTAAAGATGGATATTGGAATTATATCCCATACCAAAGAGGTGAAATTTTAGAAAATGCACCTCGGGAGCGACCCGTTCTTGGAAAAGATTCTAAGGATCTATTTGGGAAAAGCAAAGTGAAATAAACTTATACATTTCACTTGATTTAAGTTTCAAACAAAAAGCTACTTTATCTATAAATTTTCATTTTTTATAAATTCAAATCTTAGAATATGCTTGGAATTAGCATTTAACTTAGCAATTTCAGAGCGTAGATATCCTGGAATCCATAAAATCTCAGTCTCTGAAGCTAAAACGTATACCAATTCTTTATCAAATAAGCTAACTTTTAAATCGGTTAATACATCTTGAACCTTTTTATGCTTTCCAGCCATTCCTAAAGGTTGTATTACATCACCATCCTGCCATTTTCTATAAATCAGAGGGTATATGGTTTTCTCATAATCGATAATACAGGTATTTTGTGAATCTGGAAATTTTACGGCAGCAAAATCTATGCGTTCTTCTTCCCATTTTAAGATTCCTGCAAGCCCTATAAATTGACCAGATGCGTCTTCAATTAAATAGTTAGATTCAATGATTTGTTGATTATTCCTTTTGCGGATTATAAGAAGATCCCGATCTATTAAAAGCTCATGCTCATTTTTATCATAAAATAATTTACCTGTTGTAAAGTAGTGATTTTTTATTTCAAGTATCGTTTCTGGGTGAAATCCTAATTCAACTAATGTTGTACTTACAAAGTAAAATCGATCCAATACTGGCTTGATAATCTCCGTAGAATTTGATTTATAAAATACATTTTCCAGTTTCCATTCATTATATATAATTTCTAAAAATTGGTCCAATGCTGTTAAATGTTGAATACTCCTCAAAACAAGTTCATCAAAAGCAGGAATTTTTTTATTCAATAATGTTAAAACGTCATTCCGTATAAAATTTCTCAGATATTTCGATGCATGATTTGTAAAATCTTCTCTATATGGAACTTCATGTTCACTTGCATAATCGTACAAAGTAGTTTTTCGAATTTCTAAGAATGGTCTAAGAATATAATTTGATTGAAATGCCATTGCTTTTAAACCTTTTAATCCTGCCCCTCGAGATAAATTCAAAAAGAATGTTTCAATCTGGTCATCAGCATGATGTGCTGTTAGAATAAAATTAAATTGTTCATGCGCTCTTAGTTCATTAAAAAAAAGATATCTAATGTTTCTGGCTTCTTCCTGTATGTTAGAATTCGAATGGATTGTTACCTGTTTAATAAAACAAGGAATGTTTCGTTCTAATGCCCATTGGAGAATTAATTGTTCATCTAAATCAGAATCTTTCGCTCGAAGTGCATAGTTGCAATGTGCAATGGAAAAGTTAAAACCTTCCCGGTATAAAACATCACACAAAACCATGGAATCGATGCCTCCGCTCACTCCAACGAGTAGTTTGTCATTTTTAGAAAACAGTTCTTGATTTTGAATAACTTTGCGGGGCGTTTTTAACATAATAATTTTAATATGAAGAAATTTAGTTTGATCTGTTCATTAGGGATGCTTTTAATCTGCTGTAAAAATAAGGAGAACAAGAGCATGGAAGCTATTTCTGGGTCTGAAAACTCAAAATTAGAAGAAATCAAGTTAGCTCCACCTACAATGGGAAGAATTGACGATCAATTTATTCAATTGTCTCAATCCCAAAAAGAAAACCTGGATTTGACAAATATGCTGTGGCATTATAGTTTTGCATTATCGCTAAAAGAAGCTGCACCGAAAGAAAATATTTACAAAGGTCAATGGCTAGATCTTCTACCTAAAGGTGAGTATAAAAAAGGACTTTACGGAGAAACAACTGAAACGGGAAGGTATATATTCGATGAAAAAACAACATTTCTCGAACTCCGGTCTACAACTGGTACATCTTCTGAATGGAAGGTTAAGGTAGATCCAGCAACTATGATACTTATTGGCACCGCAAAATATAGCAACAACCCATGGCAAATTAAATTATCAAGAGTAGATACCTTGCCAGGTAAATAAGAATTGATTTCTTTTAACCAGCTTGAGATATATGAAACACACAATTGGGTATTTTAATAGTTTGAATTGATAATCAAGGGCTTCACAGTGAACAAATGATTATTTATCAAAATACATTACCAATTTGCCCGTACTAACTGCTTTAGATAATTAAATTTAGGGTATTTCGTCTATAAATACTGAAATTTTAATGGTGGATCATGCTAACGCTTATTTAATCCTTTGAGAATCCAACCATTTGCGATAAGCTCTTGCATTTAGTAAATGACCTTCCAGCGATTTCGCGAAAGTATGGGTTCCATCATAACCAGGTTTAGCGCAAAAGAATATGTAATCATGATTTGTTGCATTCAGCACGGAATCAATAGTAGCTGTTGATGGCATCCAAATCGGCCCTGGAGGTAAGCCTTCAACCAAATAAGTATTATAAGGTGATTCTGTTCTTAAATGCTGCAATAATACCCGTTGAATTCCTGTTAGGCCCATTGCAAAAACAACCGTAGGGTCTGCTTGTAATTTCATTCCTGTTTTTAAGCGATTTAAGTAGACACCTGCAATCATTCCTTTTTCAGATTCATTGATTGTTTCTTTTTCTACAATGGAAGCCACTGTGTAAATTTCAGACGCACCTAATGATTTCTCTGCAGCTTTTTGTAGTCGGTTTTCTTTTAACCAGAAATTTTTATTTTCTTGCAACATCCGCTGTAAAAATCGATCACCGGAAGTTGTCCAGTACATTTGGTATGTATTTGGAATAAATAAGCTAAGTATATTTTCTTTAGTAAAATTTAATGTCATTAAATTTATGGAGTCCGTTAGTAAGCTTACAAAAGCCATTGAATCCAGCATCATAACAGCACCTAATTTACCTGAAAGTTGATAAATATCTCTAACATTATTGATTGTAACATTGATAGCATCCTGAGCACCACTTCGCAATTTATTAATGATTGCAAAATTATGATCGTCCTTTTTAAACAGATATCGACCTGGCTTTAATTTAGTAAGCTTCATAATTTTAGCCAAATGCATAAAAGAGCTTGTATCAAAAAGTATACTATCCATTTTAAGGCCTATGGCAACATCTGTTTCATTTGGATAGACATATAATTCCATTCTTGAGCTTGATCTCACATTCGCATTAAATGCAGCACAATAGCTTAGGTAAGCAAAAATACCAATGCTTAATAATGCGATAGCTGAACCATAAAAAGCGAAGTTATTTAAACGCATTAATATTGCTCGGATTCATTGGGGAAACTATGACTCTTAACATCTGCAGTATAGTTTTTAACTGCCTGGTCAATAATTTCAAAAAGATTTGCATAACGTCTTAAAAAGCGGGGATGAAATTCATGATTAATACCTAACATATCATGACTTACCAATACTTGCCCATCTGTTCCAGCACCTGCACCTATGCCAATTGTTGGGATTGTAAGACTTTGGCTGACTTCTAAAGCAAGTTTAGCTGGTATTTTTTCGAGAACAATACTAAAACATCCTGATTTTTCAAGAAGTTTGGCATCATGTCTTAATTTATCAGCTTCTGCCTCTTCTTTTGCCCTTACAACATAAGTGCCAAATTTATAGATAGATTGAGGAGTTAATCCAAGATGTCCCATTACAGGTATACCAGCTGATATTATCCGCCGAATTGAATCTGTAACTTCTGAGCCACCTTCCAGCTTAACAGCATGAGCACCGCTTTCCTTCATAATCCGAATCGATGATTCAAGGGCTCTTTTTGTATTCCCTTGATACGATCCAAAAGGAAGATCAACAACTACTAAGGCTCTTCGAACTGCTCTCACGACAGATTGGGCATGATAAATCATTTGATCCAAGGTAATCGGCAGGGTAGTTTCATGACCAGCCATGACATTGGAAGCAGAATCCCCGACTAGCAGAATATCAATACCCGCAGCATCCAGTAATTTAGCCATTGAAAAATCATAGGCAGTGAGCATAGCAATTTTCTCACCTTGAAGTTTCATTTCAGTAATCGTATTAGTTGTAATACGTTTGAGATCTTTGTGAATAGACATGGCGTAAAGTTATAAAACTCACTCCTTTTCTAACAGTTAAATTGGCAAACTAAAGCGCTTTTAAATTGGATTTGATTTCAATTTAACTTTGGAAGAATGTCACTTGACCAAATTTCTTTAAAATAGCTTCAAAATATACAAATTCTAGCAGTCTTTCCTGATAATTTTAATCAATTGGTAGTCTGATTTAAATTCGAGATTATTTTAAGTTATTGAGTCATAGATGCTAAAAGTATTATTCTAAAACAATTAAAATAGCAAACTAATTCTTGTTTTAACACAATTCAACCGGGTTCTAAAATTTTATTAACTTAATAAAATAGACACCATTACAAAATGTTGACCTTTTACCAAATTTCATCAATGAAAATCTAAAATTAGAGAATTTTTAGCTTTAACTTGTAAGTTTATTAGCTTAGTATGCTTAATATCAAGCATTTAAGTACACTTAAATTGGAGCATAAAAAAAGGAAGATTGTATATTAGAATTCGAATTCATTCGTTTTAAGCAGTGTAAATCAGTTTGTGTTTTTGAGAATAGCTTTAAAACCTATTTCATCTTGTTTATCTTTGAACCATGAAAATCCTAACTCGTTTTATTTGTTTTTTACTTTTGGCTGGCTTTTTAAATTCTTGTTCAGAAGATTTTCAATTAACAGAACCCTATAAAGACATTCCGGTTATTTATGGCCTTTTAAATCGAGCAGATACGGCTCATTATATACGGATTCAAAAAGCATTTGTAGATGAAAACATTGCTTCTACCCAATTGGCCAAAAATCCAGATTCTTTATATTATCCAAATCCAACTGTCAAATTAGTAAATGAACTCACAAAACAAGAGTTTTTACTAAGTAAAGTGGATGGAAATCTTGAAGGACTTGTAAGGCAAAATGGACCTTTTGCTACAAGCCCAAATTACCTATATAAAATTTTGTCTAAGGATATCAATTTAAAAGGAGGCGATAAAATAACTTTGCAATTATTGAGAGGTGATGGTAAAGCACCAGTAACAGCAACGATAATACTTGTTGGGGATATCAGTTTTACATTTCCGGATGACAATACCAGACAGTTAAAGATATTTTATGAAAGTTCCTATTTATTTGGTTGGAAACATCAATCAAATACCTCTGTATTTGATTTAAAAGCATTGGTTTCAATTGATGAATTAAATATCGTAACTCAAAAAGTGGAAACTAAAATAATTGAAATACCGTTTGCTAAAAGTTTTCCTGGTAAAACTGGATCATCGACAAATATCAGTAGTACAAAAGTGTTAGGTTCAACTTTATATAACTTTTTACATGATCAATTGACTGTTGATCCAAGTATTGAACGATACATTAATAAACTTGATTTTTATCTTACCGGTGGAGGGCCAGAGATCCAGAATTATCTAAATATTATCAATGCGAATACTGGTATTACAGCTTCTCAGGAAATCCCACGTTATACTAACCTTTCAGAAGGTTTTGGAATCTTTAGTTCAGCAGTGACTATCAAAAAAACGATTACGTTGCAAAATCCAACCATTGATTCTTTACAAATGCATCCATTGACAAGAGACTTAAATTTCAAATAAGTTCTATTCATTAGGATGTATTCATCTTCATTCTGTCTAAACGAATCCATAAGATGCAATAATTGATGAATTGAATAGAGTTATGATGGCAACTCTTATTTTCAATAACCAACATTAATTATGGATCAGCCATTAATAAATATTGAGCATTAGTGTTTATTAGGTCATTTGTTAAATTGAAAGCAAAGACTATCCTTTTATAAACTATAATCAATATAGTTAATAGTTAAAATCAGAAATATTTATATCTGGTAGATTTCCAAATAGATATGACGGAATGACATATTATAAAATTTATTTATGTCAAATTGATACTTATTTACTGGAATAACTGACATAATTTCCTGTATTTCAGGATGGCATAAGGATTGACATCTATAATTTAAATCGAAATAATGGGAAAAATAATAGGAATAGATTTAGGTACAACCAACTCCTGTGTTGCAGTTATGGAAGGTAACGAACCAGTTGTTATTGCAAATGATGAAGGTAGACGCACAACGCCTTCTATTGTAGCTTTTTTAGATAATGGTGAGCGTAAAGTAGGAGATCCTGCAAAACGCCAGGCAATTACGAATCCAAGGAAGACCATTTCATCAATTAAACGCTTTATGGGTGGTCGATTTGATGAGATGAACCTCGAAACTGGAAGGATGACCTATAAAGTTGCGAAAGGAGACAATAATACCTGTAGGGTAGATATAGATGGCAGAATGTATAGTCCGCAAGAAATTTCTGCAATGGTTTTACAGAAAATGAAAAAAACTGCAGAAGATTATCTTGGCCATGAAGTAACAGAAGCTGTAATTACGGTACCTGCATATTTCAATGATTCTCAGCGGCAAGCAACAAAAGAAGCAGGAGAGATTGCAGGATTAACCGTAAAGCGTATTATAAACGAACCTACTGCGGCCGCTTTAGCTTATGGATTGGATAAGAAAACAAAAGACATGACCATTGCTGTTTATGACCTTGGTGGTGGAACGTTTGATATTTCTGTGTTGGAATTAGGCGACGGCGTATTTGAAGTTAAATCTACTAATGGGGACACACATTTAGGAGGAGATGATTTTGATCAGGTTATTATAGACTATTTGGCAGATCATTTTAAATCCCAAGAGAACATGGATCTAAGAAAAGATCCAATGGCTTTACAACGTTTAAAAGAAGCATCTGAGAAAGCTAAAATTGAATTATCCGGATCTACCGAAACGGAAATTAACTTGCCTTATATTACTGCTATGGATGGGGTTCCTAAGCATTTGGCATTGAAATTAACCCGGGCAAAATTTGAACAATTAGCAGATAATCTCGTAAAGCGGACTTTAAAACCGTGTGAAGATGCTTTAAAAGATGCAGGCTTAACCAAGAATGATATAGATGAAATTATATTGGTAGGAGGTTCAACACGGATTCCAAGAATACAACAAGTAGTTGAAGAATTTTTTGGTAAAAAACCTAATAAAGGAGTAAATCCTGATGAAGTAGTAGCTGTAGGAGCAGCAATACAGGGTGGTGTATTAACGGGTGAAGTAAAAGATGTTTTATTGCTTGACGTTTCTCCACTTTCTTTAGGAATTGAAACTTTGGGTGGTGTTTATGATGTTGTGATAGAAGCAAATTCAACGATTCCAACCAAAAAATCAAAAGTGTATTCTACTGCAGCAGATAATCAGCCTTCCGTTGAAATACATATTTTACAAGGTGAACGCCCTATGGCAAAGGACAATCGCTCTGTAGGACGGTTTATCTTAGATGGTATACCCCCTGCACCTAGAGGGGTTCCACAAGTTGAGGTATCCTTTGATGTGGATGCGAATGGCATTTTAAGTGTAAGTGCTTTAGATAAAGGGACTGGTAAAAAGCAAAACATCCGCATAGAAGCTTCTACAGGTTTGACTAAAGTTGAAATTGAAAAAATGAGAAATGAAGCTGCCGCAAACGCAGATTTAGATAAAAAAATTAGAGAGAAAGCAGATAAAATTAATGAGGCGGATGCTTTAATTTTCCAAACAGAGAAACAATTAAAGGAATATGGAGATAAAATTCCTGCAGAGAAAAAGACTGTTATCGAGACCACTGTGGAAGCATTAAAAAATGCACACAAAACGCAGGATTTAGATTTGATTACCAAACATGTTGAAGAGTTGAACACTGCATGGCAAGCGGCAAGTCAAGATATGTATCAAGCCACCCAAAATGATCAAACGGGTTCTAATGGAGCTCCTGAAAATCAAACAGGGAATGGCACTGATGAAAAAGTAACGGACGTTGAATTTGAAGAAGTAAAAAAGTAAAAATTTGATTTAAAATCGCAAAGCTGGGAATTATACATGATGTATGATTCCCAGCTTTTTTGTTCATTCCAATTTGTTCTCAAAATTTACTTTGAAAGAACATTATTTAATGGATTTTAAGCAAGAAAAAAGCGTTCATATTCTAAAATTCCAATTCCAATTTTCTAAACAACAATGGGGTAGCTGAAAATAATGTAGCTTAAAAATGCATTATTGGCCCTAATTCACCACCTTGATCAAAAGTTATTTAATTTGGAAAAATGGTAAAATCGTGTAATTTTACAACTGTAAAACAATCGAATCATGCCTGATAATAAATGTCTTACAGGAGGTTTACAGGAATATATTCCAAGCCCTGCAAAACCATGGAATGAAAAAAGGATCCATCATCTTTATAACAAACTATGCAACGGTGCGCCACCATATCTGATTAGTGCCGCAAAAGCAAATAAGCCTTCCGTTTTAATTGATTATTTAATTGGCACCGCCATGAGCCATCCACTGCCAGGAGAAAAGAAAGTTGGAGTAAGAACCTATGATTATACCTATCAATGGAAAGAACAAAACATTGCTGAAGATCCGAATGCATATTACAAATACCTGGAATTAGTCCATATGTGGTTTAATGGCATGATTACAGAGGGTGTAAGACATAAACTGGTGCTTTTTTGGTCAAATCATTTTGTTGCAACGGCAGACGGAGCAGGTAACCGTCCTACCTGGGTGTTTCAATATTACTACCTTCTACATAAATATGCATTTGGTGATTTTAGAGAATTTGTGAAAGCTATAGGACTCACGCCATCCATGATCTTATATTTAAATGGAAATGCTAATGTCTCGGGAAGACCGAATGAAAATTATGCACGAGAATTACTTGAATTATTTACTATGGGTGTTGGAAACTACACTCAGAAAGATGTTGCCGAAACAGCTCGAGCCTTAACAGGTTGGAATATTAAGTATTATGATGCGGGTGGTGGAAATTATGTAATTGGTCCGACAAAAATCGATGAATTTGTTTTTTATAGATATAATCATGACTGGAAAGGGAAAGTAATATTTGGCAAAACAGTTGGTAACTTTGGTGGTGTTGTTCCTGCAACAGAAGACGAGGCTTTAATTAAAGCACAAACAGAATACGAGTCTTTACATGACAATGTAATTTTCAATGTAAAGAAAAACGAAGTTGCACAATTTATTTGTAAGAAACTTTACAAATATTATTTATACAATGATCCACCACAAGAAATAATTGATGGCTTGGCAACTGTATTTATTAATTCTAATTTTAACATTGCTGAGGTATTAAAGACCTTGTTTAAAAGCGAACATTTTTTTGAGGATGAAGCAATGGGACTTGTAATAAAAAGTCATATTGATAATCAAATTCATTTTTTCAGAAGCTTGGATCTTGAACCTGGAAAAGATTTCTTTAAATATAAATGGATTAATAATACCTTCCAGGCTGAGGTGCCAGATCCTGCAAATTTTCCAAATAGTTTAAACAGAGACACGCTGAGCAATGTCTATTATGCTACATCGAATCTTGGTCAAACGCTGTTTAACCCAATAAATGTTGCTGGTTGGCCAGGCTATAGAGCTTGGTTAAATGAATTCACATTAGTAAATCGATGGAAATACAATCGCGATCAATTTGGGTATTTTTTGCAATATGATAGAACCAAAGAAAAATATAGAGACTTTTTAAAAACACTTTCCGGCAATGTCAGCGATCCGGATTTAATCGTACGAAGCGTTATAAATTATTTTATAACTGTTGAATTACCAGAAGATATAATTCAAACTGCCATCGGCGTTTTTAAATCCTTAGTTCCATCTAATTACTATACTAATGGAACCTGGAATTTAGATTATTTCACAGTGCCTAACCAATTTATTGCATTAGTAAATTATATGGTTACACTTCCTGAATTTCAATTATTATAAACTCCAAATTCTAAATTATATGTGTAACGATCATAATTTAAATAATAATTTGTTCCGCTCAGATCTTGGAGAAAAACATACAGAAGATCATTTATTATGGAATAGAAGACAATTCCTTTTAACCGGGGGAATAGCAGGCCTGGGTTCTATGCTTTTAAGTGGAATTCCAGTGAATCCATTATTTTCAAAAGCATTTGCATCGCCCTTAGTTCAAGGCGGTGATAATATTTTAGTTTTAGTGAAAATGTTTGGAGGAAATGATGGCTTGAATATGGTGTTTCCGCATTCGGATGCAGCAGGTAAAGCAGAATATATTAATTATAGACCTAGTTTGAGTCAAAAATTTGGTACAGATTATAATTCAAACACCGTTTTATCAGGATTTGGCAGTGATGATTTTGCCTTGCCTGGTACGATGGCCTCCTTAATGTCTTTATGGAATTCAGGCAATATGAATATTTTGCATAATGTGGGTTATCCTAACCAAGATTATTCTCATTTTACTTCCATAGATAATTGGGCTAGTGCTGCAGATAATTCACTTGATCCCAGATCTAAATCTGGGTATATGGGAAGATATCTGGAACAAGATTTTCCCGTATTTAATGAAACTCCACCTACTGTTCCACCAGCATTGCGAATTGGCTATAATGCAGACCTTGTATTTAAATCTGCTAGTAACCAACAGTTTGAATTAGTCTTCAATGATCCAAATGAATTTTATCGATTAGCTCAATTTGGAAAATTATATCCTACAGATGGATTAGGAGATTGTCCCCAAGGTCAGGAAGTAGAATTTTTAAGACAATTAACCAATAATTCATTGCGCTATTCTCAATCCGTTACACAAGCTTATAATTCAACTATAAATAAAGTAGCATACCCAGCTAATACTACTTCCAGAATCGCTGAACAATTAAAAATTGTATCTCGACTAATAAAAGGTAAACTTGGTACCCGGGTTTACATGGTTTATATGGATGGTTATGATACGCATGCAGATCAGAAAAATTATCATAACGGACTATTAGGAAATCTTGCTGATTCTATATCTTCATTCTTTGCAGATTTGCAAGCTGATAATGCAGATAAAAACGTATGCATGATGACCTTTTCGGAATTTGGAAGAACTATACGCGAAAATGGATCTGTGGGCACCGATCATGGAAATATGTCTCCTATCATGTTATTTGGTGATGCTGTAAAAGGAGGTTTTACAGGTACCCCTATGAACTTAAATGATGCAACTTTAAAAGCAGGGGATGCAAGGGTATATTTTGAGAAACAAACAAGTTTGGATTTTAGACATATGTATTCTACCGTCATGGAGCAATGGTTATGTTTGGATACTGAATTAGTAAATTACAGTTTAGGTGAAAACTACAGCCGTTTAAGTCTATTTGATAATCCATGCACAGGAAGCAGTTCAGGATCCAATTATAATACGATTCTTTTAGGACATAACCCAAATGAATTCAATTCTAAAATTGTGGATCTCAAGTTTTCCCAACTGCATTCAAATGAAGTAAAACTAGTAGTTAAATCCGTTAATGGAAAAACGCTCGCTGTATTGCATGAAGGCTATACAGTAAAAGGCTCCTATACAATTCCATTCGATCCGCAAAAATGGAAAATTCAACCAGGCGAGTATATATACCAATTGGATAGTGCAGGAAAAACATTCATGAGAAGATTTAATATTTTTTAAAAAGAAAAACCATGAAAAAATTATTATATATAGCCCTGTTTTGCATTCAATATGCATTCGCACAAAACCTGATCACAACAGAGCAATTTGCTAGCTGTACGCTTCCTGAAAAATGGAGTTTAAAATCTGATATTGGAACATTTGGCTTTTCAATAATCAAGTCGAATCTTATGCCGCAAACAGATGCTACTTGTAGTATTCTCTATCAGCAAGCAAATAAAACAGATAATGGAAATCGAAAATTCAATATCACGAGTAAGGATTTTCAATTATTTAATTATGATCAATATATTTTAAATTTTGGACTTCGATTTATTAAAACAAATGCGAATAGTAGTTTAAAACTTTTCGCAGTTATAGACGATGTCAGTCGGTTAGTTCAAACCTATTCAAGTGATGTTACTCAAAATGGAATTGTTCTGGTAAATCAGGTATTTACGATCAATACAAACCAAGCAAATCAAAAATTAAAATTTATATTTGAGTATGAAGCAATTGGAAATGATTTTAATACTATAATATTAATTGATAATTTAAATATTTCAGGGCCTGATAATGATGATTGTGCACGAGCCGTAGAACTTCAATTAGATAAGCCTTGCCTATCTGGCAATAGTTCAGGTGCATTTTTTGCTGGACCAAAAATTCTATGCAGTGGAAATTATGTACAAGGAATTTGGTATAAATATGTAAGTACATTCACAGGACATCTTAATATTCAAACCAATGCAGTTTATAATGATGCTGTGAGTGTATTTGAAGGTGGATGTGCCTCTCTTAAAGATTTAAATTGTTTTAATAAGGATGAGTATGGCTTCGCCGGCGAACGCAATTATGCTGCCGTTGAAGCGGGCAAAACTTATTATATTAGAGTAGCAAAACAAACTGGATTTTATGGTCGTGAAGATATTTCTGATTTATGCATGACTATCAGAAAAAAAGAACCTCTTTATCCTTCACATGACATTTGTACAAATAAAAAAACAATAACAATAAATTCAAATTGCACGAGCGAGGAAAATATATTTGCAAGCTTTGAAAATCCAATACCAAGTTTAAATGACAAATCAAGAGCTGATGTTTGGTATAGTTTTAAAACAAGCAACACAAAATCCCTTGAAATTATTTCACATGCAGATTTTGCAGATGTTTTAACAGTATATAAAGGAACTTGTTCACAATTAATAGAAGTCAAATGTGAGGACCTAGGTGGAAAGTTAATTTTGGAAAATCCAACTACGAATACTGAGTATTTTATTCAGGTTTCTGGATATTTTTCTACCATTGAAGGCCATTTATGTATTGAAGTGAAAGATAAATCAACGACGAAACCTTTGAATGATGATTGTCCAACTTCCAAAGCAATTACTTTAAATCAAATTTGTGAATCCTTAAACACTTTAAATGGAATAAAAAGTAGCATCAAACCGAGTTGTGTTGTCTATAATGCAACGGATGTCTGGTTTAGTTTTGTTGCACCTTCGGAAAAAAATATAAACTTAGATATACAAGCAGGATTTATATATAATTGGGCAATTTATTCTGGTACTTGTAATAATCTTAACGAGTTTGCTTGCGGAAAATCACCAGATCCTTGCTCAGGAGGAATACCTGTAACCGCTTTAACAGCGGGCAGGACCTATTATTTGCAAATTATATCAGCCGTGAATCCATTAAAATCTGGAGAAGGAAATCTTTGTGTTCGCATTGATGAATTAAGTAAAGCACCTGCATTCACAAAATTAAATTTAGAACTTCAAGTAGAATGTTTACATGGTGTATTAGGAAAAGTAAATTACCTAGCGACAGGGGGGAAAGGTCAATATAATTACAACGGCCCACAATCGACAGAAATATTTTATCCTGGAACGACTGTTGAAGCTTTTATTGAAGATGAGGTAGGTTGTCGTGATTTTGATAAAGTTACAATAGATTGTCAGGCTCCAGCATCTTGTAAAAATTCAAATTTGGATCTAATAGTCATTTCTGAATGTTTAATGGATTCTCTTGGTCGACAATCAGGAGAAGTTCTTTTGCATATAAATGGAATGGGAGGTTCTGGAGCATATTATTTATATGGCACACCTGATGGAAGTAAATTAAAACATGGTGAACAGTATCAAATTATCTTGATTGATTCAGATAGTTGTTATGTTATAGAAGAAGGACAAATTATCTGTCCTCCTTTTGATTGTTCTCAATCTAAATTAACAATAAATGCTAGTTATGAATGTGTAGATACTTTATTAAAAGCGATATTGCATCTGGAGGTTAAAGGCAATTTAGGGAATTTTAATATTAAAGGAAATCAAGTTGGAGATCAACTCGCACAAGGAGATAAATATTTAACTGAAGTGACTGATGCTGCAGGTTGCAGTATCTCTACGAGTGGTGAGATTGTTTGCAAATTTGATTCTTGCGCATATGCCAGGCCAAATATGAATGTTAGTTATGATTGTATTTTGGATATAAATGGGAATCGCACTGGTAAAGCAATCTTAAATGTAAGTGTTAGTAGTTATGCTGGAGGAATAATTCTTAGTGGCCATAAAAATGGCGATACTTTAAATAATCTTGATAATTACTCAGTACATATGATAGATTCCTTTGGTTGTTCTTTGATTAATTCAGGGGACATAAATTGTATCCCTGTATCAGGAAAAGATTTAACTAAAGATCGACTTACTACTTTTCATCCGAACCCTGCTTATGATCTTTTAAACATTTTAATACCACAAAATAAAGATTCTAAAATTAAATATACGGTCTTAAATAGTGATGGCAAATTTATTGAAATGAATTTGGTAAACCCATTGACAACAAATAATATCATATCCCTTAAAATTGATAATTATCCTGCCGGACTAATATATATCAAATTAGAAGGGGAGCGATTTTTTGACATTATACGCTTCATTAAACTATAATTAAAAAATTAAATCAATGCAACGAATCTTACTTTGCTTCATAAGCAGCTTCTTTATAATGCCAGTATTTAGCCAAATTGCTGGTGTTTCTATTTTAGAAAAACAAATTCAACATGGAAATGCTGTATGGTATCAACTAAAAACAGCTGAACCTACAAAAGCATCTCAGTTTTTTAGTAAGTATGCCTTTGAAATAGGATTAACAGAGCAAACTGAAATGAAACTGGTCTATTCCAACACTGAATCTAAAAGTGTACATCATTATAAATTTCAACAATATCATAATGGGATTAGAGTCCTTGGTGCAGAAATGATTCTACATGAAAGTAATGGCAATGTGGAAACATTGAATGGTACTTTTGGTAAAAATCTAAGCATTGAAACGAATGCAAAAATTGAATCTCATGCAGTTTTAGATCTAGCATTAAAGCTATTACCTTCAACAAAATATGTTTGGGAAAATGATGCTTCACTGTATCCAAAACCCGAATTACTAATAATGGACAAAGCATTTCCGGAGAATTCTGGAGATTTTATACTTGTATATAAGGTAGATATTTATAGTTTAAATCCATTTGCAAAAATGCGTTATTATTTTAATGCAGAAAATGGTGAATTAGTTTTATCACATTCTATTTTGCATGCGTGTTTTGGTGGCATCGGTGATGCACATACATTATATCATGGAATTCGTCCAATGGAAACATCCGTTATGACTACAGGCCGATTTGAATTAGTAGATAACACCAGAGGAAATGGAATAGAAACAATGTCAGCCAGTGGAAGAAAATATACAGACGGTGATAATATTTGGGAAAAGGATTCATTTCCACAAAGAAAGGGTGCATTAGATGTACATTTTGGTTCTCAAAGTACTTATGATTACTATAAGAACCATTTCAATCGCAATGGTATTGATGGTAAAAACGGAAAACTTATCAATAGAATAGTAGATTCAGTCACCTTAGTTAATGCATTTTGGGAAGGCGCTGGAACATTATTTGGAATTGGCGACAATAAAGATACCGGACCTTTGACTTCATTAGATGTAGTTGCTCATGAAATGACACATGGTGTAACACAATTTACCTGTGGTCTTGAGTATTTATATGAATGCGGAGCGTTAAATGAAGGATTTAGTGATATTTTTGGAAAAGCCGTAGAATTTGAATATGATTCTGCAAATTTTAATTGGTTATTAGGTTCTAGATTCTTTTTTAAGCCTGATACCGCTTTTAGAAGCCTTTCAAATCCCAATCGTTTTAAAAATCCAAAAAATTACAAAGGGTCATTTTGGGTAGCAAACAGTTCGGATAATGGAGGAGTCCATTCGAATAGTGGCGTTATTAATCATTGGTTTTATCTTTTAGTAGAAGGTGGAATTGGAACAAATGAAACAGGTAAAACATACAATGTAGAAAAAATTGGAATGGATGCTGCCATACAGTTAGTGTATAATGCTATGACCAATTATTTAATTTCTACTTCTTTTTATTTCGATGTGCGAGAAGCTACTTTAACGATTACGGAAAATCAATATGGAAAATGTTCGAAAGAATATAGAAATATTGCAGAAGCCTGGAAAGCTGTCGGCATGGGACTTGGCGTTACCGAAGCAGACTTATTACTAGTAAATAATAAAATTCCTTTGGTTACTTGCAAGGAAGGTTTGTATCCAGTCGAAGTGCGATTGGTTAACCAAAGTTGTGATAAATCATATCCTGCTGGAACGGATATTCAATTCTCCATACAAATAACTGGAAAAAATCCAATCATCGAAAATTATACAAGTACCCAAGATTTATTACCCGGAGAATCTTTTATTTATAAATTTTTAAGTCCGGCAAGAATCGATAAAACTAACACTAGAATTAACATTTATGCTTTACTGCCAGATGATATTGACACATCAAATAACCGTGTTCAAATCACGGTAACAAAAAACAATAACAGTGATCATGATTTCAGAGTGAATAGTTTAAATGTTTCTGGATCGCCTTGTGAAAACAAGCAACTTAGAGCAACTGTAAATGCAAATTTTAATGGTTGTTCTCCGGTTCCTGCTGGTACTGAATTAGATCTCGTGTTGAAATTTGATAATCAGGAAATTATTAAAAAAGTTAAAACAGTTACAACGATTTATCCAGGCGCTAATTATCGTTCTACTGCATTTGATATTGACCGCACGTTTGCTGGATATAAACGAATCCTTGCCACATTAGGATATCCTTTGGACACCGTATTAACTAATAATTCTACAAGTTTTAATGCGGTATATATTAATAATGCTGAAATTGGATATCTAGAGCCATTTGACAATACAACATTCGATTCCACATTGCTAGGAATCAAAAAGGATTCTTTTCAAGTAGTTAATATCCATGATATTGGTACATCACCTGCTATAATCTTTAGTGGTGGAAAAATATTTAATGCTGCTAATAGCTTTATACCAACGAATGGACCTACACTCGCTAATTTCATGTCGAGTAATCCAAAATTCACAAGTACGCTTTATTTGTGTGTAAATACTGAAAATCTACAAAAGGCAATATTGTCATTTGATTATATTCACAAATTGGGAACAACTGTTTATGATTCTACTTTGTTAACGAGTCCGATTTATGCAGCGGCAACCAGAATTATTTTCAAAAATGAACAGGGCACTACAATAGGAATGCCAAGTTATATTTCTGATGCAAATACGGAACTCAAATTGAATTATTATGAATCTGATATTCCACTCACAGGAGGACCTATAAGTATTGAAATAACAAATATTACCCTGGATGGTCCTATCGATGAAAATGTTAGTTCTCTTGAGTTTAAAGATTATGTTTTAATTGATAATCTTAAAATTAGCGGTGAAATAGTTTTTACCAATCAAGCAGATCAAATAAAAATTCAGGTGGATCCAAATCCATTTGGAGATCATATTCTACTTTCTGTATTAAATGAGAAGCTTCCGTTGAATTACAAATTGGTAAATTCTTTAGGTAGCATTGCAATGCAAGATAAAATAGTCGGAAATAATATGGAAATTAAAACGCATGAACTTCCAACAGGCACTTATATTCTTCAAATATTTAATTCTGCAGGCATTCTAAAAAGTGAAAAGTTAATAAAATTATAAGTTTAATATTAGAAGATTTCAAGTTATTTGTCATCAGAATATAAAAAGTGAATAAATATTTCATGTTTTTTTAACTCTTGATTATAGTTTTACAGCAAAATATAAAATTTGAATCTTTTGATCGTTTAATTTGGAACAGTTTACCATTGGATAAATCTTATGTCATGACCTGTAAGCGCTAATTATTGAATGACTTATTTGCAATCCATTTTCAATTAGAAGCTAAGACTTTTAAATAAATACCGAACTTAACCACGTTATTTTCTTTTCGATAGGTCGATAAACTTTTTAGCGGTTCTTTTTGGAAACAATCTGTAAACGGTTCTAAGTTTATCATAATACAACGTTCACAAGGTTTAATAAACTGAAAAATGATATCGTTTATTTTGATTTTATCAATTTCGTCTTCAATATAAGGTGTACCCAGATCTAAATAAATATTCGCCCGAAATCGCATTGGACTAAGATCAACTCCACAACGGTTGGATAGATCAATTATGGAACTATAATTAATCAAATGCACAGGGTATCCATCTTGAAAATTTAAAGGCAAATTAAAGATCTTATCATTGTAGACTAATTCTTTTATCCGGCTTGGATTTGTTACCAGCAAAATTTCAGTACCTAAATAGTGAGAAAACCATTTACTTAATTCAGATTGAGTTTCATATGCAATAAACTGCTTATTCCATAGACTGACTTCCTTGAGACTCATTGCGTCAGCTTGTTTCCGAAATCTTATAGCAGGAACGCTTTGGCCCTCAACATTCAAAATAAAATGCGTTAGATCGTCAGTAATATGGATCAAATTTAGGGAAGGAAACTCCCTTTGGGTAATTGCTGAGCCATCTGGATGGATCAACATCCAATACCGATCATAGATAAGTCCAGACCCATTTATTTTAATTTGATCTTGCTTTATAGGACCAATAGATTTAATCGGATAAATATAAATTTCGTCTGTTTTATACGCTTGCATTCTTGTTTTTAATAAAATGTACTACCTTTATGACCCGTAACAAAGTAAACCAATTCCTTCATTATGGCCAAGTACATTTTTGTTACGGGTGGTGTAACATCTTCCCTAGGCAAAGGCATTATTTCAGCTTCTCTAGCAAAATTACTCCAGGCTAGAGGCTTCAATGTGACTATACAAAAATTTGATCCGTATATAAATGTGGATCCAGGAACCCTAAATCCTTATGAACACGGAGAATGTTATGTTACCGATGATGGGGCGGAAACAGATCTTGATCTAGGACATTATGAACGCTTTTTAAATAAGCCAACCTCCCAAGCCAATAATATTACTACTGGTAAGATTTACCAAACGGTCATTAATAAAGAACGCGCCGGAGATTACCTTGGTAAAACCGTCCAGGTAATTCCGCATATAACCGATGAGATCAAAAGAAGGATTTCATTATTAGGCGACTTCGGTTATGATTTAATTATTACGGAATTAGGTGGCACCGTTGGGGATATAGAATCACTTCCATATCTAGAGGCATTACGACAATTCAGAATGGATATCGGACCTCAAAATGTAGTTACTATTCATTTGACATTATTGCCATATCTAGCCGCAGCTAAAGAATTAAAAACGAAGCCTTCGCAGCATTCTGTGAAAGAACTATTAGAAGCTGGAATTCAGCCAGATATTCTCGTATGCCGAACAGAAAGGCCAGTTACTGATGAAATACGTGCTAAATTAGCACTCTTCTGTAACCTTAGACCCGAAAATGTAATAGAAGCTATTGATGCCGACACTATTTATGATGTTCCATTATTAATGCTAAAGGAGCGATTAGATATTCGGGTTTTAGAAAAATTAGGGCTTCAATCTAAAAATGAACCCGATTTAAAGAACTGGAAAAAATTTCTAGGACATTTAAAAAACCCAAGTGAAGAAGTTACCATTGGATTAATTGGAAAATATAACGAACTTCCGGATGCTTATAAATCAATACATGAAGCGTTTGTACATGCAGGTGCTTCGAATGAATGTAAAGTTCATATAATTCCTATCCATGCTGAAGATTTAGAAAATGAGGCTGAAACAAAACGCCTTATGAAAGATCTTGATGGAATTCTTGTAGCCCCAGGTTTTGGAGAACGAGGAATTGATGGAAAAATTCAGGCAATTAAATTTGCTAGAGAACAGAAGTTACCGTTTTTCGGAATTTGTCTAGGAATGCAGTGTGCCGTTGTTGAATTTTGTAGAAATGTACTGAATTTGAAAGATGCTTCTTCCACTGAAGTAAACCCAAATACACCGCATCCTGTAATTGATTTAATGGCGGAACAAAAAGTCATAGTTGCCAAAGGAGGCACCATGAGATTGGGTGCATACCAATGCAATTTAAAAGATAAATCATTGGTTAAAAAAGCGTATAAAACAGATCATATTGTCGAAAGACATCGCCACCGTTATGAATTTAATAATGCATATGCAGAATTAATTGAAAAAAATGGAATGATTGCAACTGGTCTTAATTCAGAGCAAAATTTGATAGAAATTATTGAATTGAAAAATCACCCTTGGTTTGTCGGGGTACAATTTCATCCTGAATTAAAAAGCACTGTTGAATGTCCACATCCTTTATTTGTAGGTTTTATTAAAGCTTGTATACAACATAAAGCAAGCAATTAATTCAGTTTAGAGTTGAAAAAAAGAGCGCTATTAGAATTAAAAAGATTGAATCCTGAGGAATTTGCAAGATTGCCCAAAGTCCCCATATTTTTTTTTGCAGATCAAATTCGATCTGGTCATAATATTGGCTCACTATTTAGAATAGCAGATGCTTTTAAAATTGGAGGCGTGTATTTAAGTAACTATTGTGTTACACCCCCACACCCAGAAATTGAAAAAACAGCTATTGGCTCAAGTCAAACCGTGTATTGGGAACAGGTGGAAAATACTTTGGACTTTTTAATACAACAAAAAAATAAAGGTTTCCAACTTATCGGAGTCGAACAAACAGATCAAAGTATTCAGTTACATGAATTTGATATTAATAGTTCACAATCCTATATTCTGGTTTTAGGTAATGAGGTAAATGGCATTCAACAAGAACTATTAGATATTCTAGATTACTGCATAGAAATTCCTCAATTTGGAACTAAACATAGTCTAAATGTAAGTGTAGCAGCTGGAATAGTTGCTTGGCATTTTGCCAAGGAATGGTTTTAAAACTACTTATTTCTAACCTAAAGCAATGTAATCCATAAAGTAATTATATAGATTTTACCGTGGATAGCTAGAAATTTGGCTTAAGTTCAATATCGTTTTTTCTTAGCAAACCAAACCAATCGCAGCATAAAATCAATACGATATCGATTTCGTTCTTGATTCGCAATGAATTTATTTAAATCATTAATCAAATATTGGTCGTTGAAAAATTTTGAAACAACCAGTGAAGGGCTAATTGTCCACGTTCTATTAATTCCGACATCAATACCAGCACCAATCCCAAATTGGTAAGCAAAAGATGCGTATTTCTCTAATATCTGATCAGATTCTAGTGTTTGAGATAAATAATATGCAGCAGGATAAATTATAAAATGAAATCCTTTATTGAAAAATTGACCCTGTTTGTTAAATGTTGGACAATTACAATCATTACCAAAATCCAATGGATATATCAAAATTGGAAATGTAAATCCTGCATTCAATTCCTTTAAAGTAAGATTTTGGTCTGGAGAATTTTGCACTTTAGAACTGGCATAATCAATTATAACTGAAGGATTAAACTCTATACGCCTATTTTTCAATCGAAACCATACAGAAGGGCCAATTGATACATGCAAATTATTTTCAGGAACATAAAGCCCATTTTCCTGTTCTTTAGGATACTGATTCAATCCTGCAACGAGCTGAAAACCAAATTGTGCTTTTAGGTTTTCCAGGCTAAAACCGATCACCAGTAAAAGTAAAATCCTAAGATACATGGTACTAAAACATTATTTTTTATATATTGTTATCTTTGCACAAATTATTTTTTCTGAAAACTAAAAAATTAAATCAAAATAAGGTTCAACTGATCACTTTAGGATGCTCAAAAAATTGGGTAGATTCGGAGAATTTAATGACCCAGTTAAGTCATAACCAGATTGATGTAGAACACAATCCAAACTCGAAAACGTCAAATACTGTAATTATTAATACCTGCGGATTTATAGATCGGGCTAAAGAAGAATCTATTAATACTATTTTGGAATATGCAAATTTAAAATCACAAGGTATTGTTGAAAAATTATATGTAACCGGATGTCTTTCACAACGATATAAATCGAATCTTGAAGAAGAAATCCCTGAAGTCGATGCATTTTTTGGAACTATGGAAATGCCTGCTTTATTAGCCACTTTAAATGCAGATTACAAGCAGGAATTGGTGGGGGAGCGAATAATATCGACACCTTCTCATTATGCATATCTAAAAATATCAGAAGGCTGTAATCGCACTTGTAGCTTTTGCGCTATTCCATTAATGCGCGGAAAACATGTTTCTGTACCCCTTGAACAGTTAATTAAACAAGCAAGCTATCTGGCATCTATGGGTGTAAAAGAACTCATTCTCATTGCTCAGGAATTAACCTATTACGGTTTAGATATATATAAAAAGCGTTCATTACATACCTTATTAGGTGCCTTGTCTAATGTAAATGGAATTGAATGGATTAGACTTCATTATGCATATCCATCCAAATTTCCATTAGAGATTTTAGACGTCATAAAATCTGAATCCAAAATTTGTAATTATCTAGATATCCCTTTGCAGCATTTCTCAGATCCCGTATTAAAAAATATGAAACGGCAAATTAGCCAGGAAGAAACACGGGCCCTTGTCCAAAATATCCGCGATAAAATACCAGAAATTCATTTGCGAACCACTATGTTAGTTGGGTTTCCAGGTGAAACTGAAAATGATTTTAATACTTTGTGTAAATTTATTGAAGAGACAAAATTTGAACGTCTGGGTGTATTTCAATATTCACATGAAGAAGATACCAGTGCGTATAAATTGGATGATAATATTCCGCCTGAAATTAAGGAAGAACGTGCACTTGCACTGATGCAAATTCAGGAACAAATAAGTTTTGAATCAAATCAACAAAAAATCGGTAAAACATTTAAAACATTAATTGATAAAAAAGAAAATGCTTGCTATATCGGTAGAACAGAATTTGATAGCCCGGAAGTAGATAATGAAGTAATTATTAAATCTGATGCTACTAATTATATTAGGGTAGGGGATTTTATAAACGCAACGATTTTTCAAGCGGATGCTTTTGATTTACATGCAAATGTATCTACCTTATGAAAGCAGCAAGTAATTCAGTTTTAAATTTTCATATTAAACCTTGGCTTCAAGGATTAGGTTCTGTTAGTTTATTTATCCTGATTCAATTATGCATTTGGATTTTATCCTGGATCGGTATTCTTAAATTTGAGACAACCGATTGTTGGTTATATGGTACCGCTATGTTATTTTTTTACATCATTTTAAATTCTATTTTCTTTTTTACTGCTGAAAACAAGTTACTATATTACCGGAATTCAATTTTTACATATCTAGGTACTTTAGTATTTATTGTAATGATTTGCACTATAATAAGTGGCAAAGACGTTTCTGAAGTAGAAACATATTCCTGGATTTTATTCGTATTTAGTATTGTATATATAGTTTTTTTGACCATTATCAATGTGCTTCGAAAAATTGTTGAAATTGCTATTAGACAAGATAAAAAATTAACAGATGAAAATCATTAGTCTCTTTTTAGTAAGTTATTTAGTAAGTTTTCAATTAGCCTGTCAATTTCCACAAAAAAAAGAATTGTCAGATGGAGCTATCATTACTGTAACTGCCGCAACAAAAGATAGTATTGTCGAAATTCCAAATCCAATTGGGATTATACAACTGAGTGAAGCAGAATGGAAGGAAAAATTATCAGATGAAACGTATTATGTAATGCGTCAACAGGGTACTGAGCGTTCCTTTTCTGGCAAATATTGGGATCATCATGAAAAAGGTATATATCTCTGTAATGCCTGCAACTTACCATTATTTCAATCTGAATTTAAATTTGAATCCGGTACAGGTTGGCCAAGCTTTACAAAGCCTCTTCAAAAAGAAATGGTTCAAGAAAATCGGGATCGCAGTCATGGAATGGTTCGAGTTGAAGTAGTTTGTGCACGTTGCAAAGGGCATTTAGGACATGTTTTTGAAGATGGACCTTTTCCCACAGGATTGCGATATTGTATGAATTCAGTGGCATTACATTTTATTCCAAATGGTGTTGTGAAATAGAAATTCTATTTAAATGCTTATCAAATTCTCAGAAATATCATCGATGGTTTTACATCCTACAAGACTCATTGCTATTGATAGTTCGGATGCCATGTTTTGAACATATTCTATTACCCCCTGATGACCATTAATTGCTAGCGCATATGCATAAGGTCGTCCTAGGCAAACTGCTTTTGCACCTAATGCTAGTGCAATGAATATATCGATTCCAGTGCGGATTCCACTATCAAGAATTAATGGAAATGAAGGGTCCATAGTTTTCTTAATAGTTTTCATGGATTCCAGGCTAGATATTACTTGATCAATTTGTCTTCCACCATGATTGGAAACAATAATACCCTGGACACCATAATCGATTGCTTTTAACGCATCTTCGGGATGTAAAATACCTTTTAAAATAATCGGTAGCTTCGTAATTGTTTTAAGCCATTTTACATCCTCCCATGAAAGTGAAGGATTTGAATAAATATCCAGAAATGTGCTGACAGCCTTTATAGGATTTTTAGATTTTATATTATTAAAAAAAGTATCCGGATAAGAATTAAATAATTGAATCAGGTCAAAAATATTTGGTAATTTTCGTTTAGTTGAATTTGAAGCTGTGCTTATGTGTTTTTGCATTAATTTTCTAAATACTGGATCAGATGTGTACTGCGCCAAACCCAAGCCTCTTAAAAATGGTAAATAAGCTTGATCCAAATCTATACACCGCCATCCAAGCATGGTAGTATCTAGTGTTAATACGATTGCCTTTGATCCAGAAATTTCTGCTCGATTTACAAGACTTTCCACCAGATCTCTGGATTTCCCAAAATATAGCTGAAACCATCTATTCGTATTGCCTAAAATTTCAGCACATGCCTCCATTGAAAATGAAGCTTGATTTGACTGAATCATGGGTGTTTGGGTAATCTTTGAAGCATTTGCTAATTCCAGATCCCCTTTAGGATGCGCTAAGCCTAAAACGCCGATTGGTGCAAATAAAAATGGATATGGTAATTTTAAATCTAAAAGATTCGTAGTTAATTCAGGCCATTCTACACCTTGTAATATTCTTGAACGAATTTTATAAGATTTAAATGCTTCAAGATTATTTTGAATACCCTGATTCGAACCAGCTCCGGCAAAAATATATCCAAAAGCTTTTTTATTTAGAATTTTTCTTGCCTTTTCTTCTAGCAAATTTCCATTTGTCGAAATGCTTGGTTGCACTCCATTGAATCCATTCAAATAGATTTCTCCTTGGCGTGATTTACCTATTTGTAATAATGCCATTTTCAAATTAACTCTAAAATATATTTATTTTTCTTACCGTTTTCAACCATTAAATATTTCCCATGAATAAAATTGGATGGATCTATAATTTGATCAGGATTTGAAATTTTTACTTTATTAATGGTAATCGCATTTCCTTGAATGGCGCGTCGTGCTTCGGATTTAGAATTTAAGATGTTGGTGAATTCAGCCAAATAATTGATAATCGTTGAGTTTTCATTTAAGTTACTTTGTTGAAGTGAATAATATGGTAATTCGTTTTTCAACAGCATAAAAACTTCAACTTCCAGCGAATGTAAAAACTCCTGAGTACAATCTCTATTGAACAACAATTCGGAAACCTGCATTGCATTTTGATACGCTTTAGCACCATGTATCCTAAGCGTTATCTCTTCTGCCAGAATTTTTTTTAAATCCTTGGGTTGGTCAATATGCAATGCTTCCAGACTTTCAATTTCAGCTTTCGATTTGAAACTAAAATATCTTAATAATTTAGATAAATCTGCATCATCACAATTAATCCAAAATTGGTAAAATTTATAGGGACTTGTAAATTCAGGATCCAGCCAAATATTCCCTTCTTCCGTTTTGCCAAATTTCTTTCCATCCGATTTAGTTAAAAGGGGCGTTGTGACTGCAAACGCTTTGGAATCAGAAATCACCTTACCAATATACTCGGTTCCTGCCGTAATATTACCCCATTGATCGGAACCACCCATTTGAATGGTACAATGTTGCGATGAATACAAACAATAAAAATCATAAGCCTGCAAGAGTTGGTATGAGAACTCTGTATATGAAATACCCGTTTCCAATCTTTTTTTGACAGATTCTTTAGAAAGCATATAATTAATTGTGGTATGCTTACCAACATCCCGCAAGAAATCAAGCACATTCATATTCTTATAGAAATCATAATTATTAACAAGGATTGCTTTATTCTCTCCGGAATCAAAATTCAAAAGGCAGCGCAATTGTTTTTCCTGAAATCGTATGTTTTCATCTAATTCTTCATACGATTTTAGCTCTCGTTCCTTATCCTTACCAGATGGATCACCAATTCTTCCAGTTGCACCACCCATTAATACAACCGGTTGATGACCTGCACGTTGAAAGAAACTCAATAACATGATTTGAACATAATTACCAAGTCCAAGCGATTTTGCAGTTGGATCAAAGCCTATGTATGCAGACCGCATTCCACTTTCAAGATATTCTTCCAATCCTGGTGTAAAGTCCTGTAGCATATTTCGCCATCTCAATTCCTCTAAAAATCCTAGCTTTTGCATACTTAAATATAAGATTGTATGTTTGCAAAATTACATGAATAAATGAAACCTCTAAATTATGCAGCAGGAATTTAATGTATGAACCTAGCTAAATACATAGCAAACAGGACTTTTAGTAGCTTTCGTAAATCCTTTACAAGGAGTATTATTAGACTCTCTATTGCAGCTACTTCTTTAAGTCTTGCTGTGATGATCATTTCCCAAAGTATATTTAATGGTTTCCAAATGGAAATTGCAAAAAAAGTTTTTGGCTTCTGGGGTCATATACATATTACAGATATTCAATCTCAGCGAAGTATAGAACCCATTACAATACGTTTGACTCAGAGTTTGAAAGACAGTATCCTGAATTTCAAAATTCCTGGCGAAACTCAAAATTCTATAAAACATATCCAATCCTTTCTAATGTATCCTTCCATCGCCGGATCAAAACAAGAATTTGAAGGCCTTTTTTTAAAAGCGGTAAGTTCTGATTTTGATTGGATGTTTTTCAAGGAATTTTTAAGTAAAGGAAGAATCATCGAATCTAACGATACGAGCTATTCCAAGGAAATATTGATTTCAGAACAAACGGCTTCCCGATTGAATGTCGATACTGGTCAATTTCTAATATTAAATTTTATTGTGAAAGAGGAGCATCTAAAAAGAAAATTAAAAATTTGCGGTATTTATAATACGGGATTAGGAGAATATGATCGAAAATTTGCATTAGTAGATATAAAATTATTGCAACAAATACTCCATAAAGACACCACTGAAATTACAGGGATTGAATTATTTTGTCATGATATTTTAAAATCAGAAGAAATTAGCAATCAAATAGCACAGGAACTTTTACCTATGAACTGGTATTCTGAAACAATCAGGCAAAAATTTCCAAATATATTTGAATGGCTTTCATTGCAAAATGTAAATAAACAGTTTATTCTGTTTTTAATATTGGCAGTTTGCATAATAAATATGGCTACCACGATAATGATTCTCATATTAGAACGAACTCGAATGATTGGTATCCTCACCGTAATGGGAATGAATCGGTGGATTCAGCGTAAAATATTTATACATTTTGCCACCAGAATATTATTTTGGAGTTTAGTACTTGGAAATCTTATTGGGTTTGGACTCTGTTATATTCAATATCATTATAAACTAATTAAATTAAGTGAAAGCGACTATTATTTGTCCTATGCTCCTGTTGATTTATCAATACTACCGATTTTAATATTAAATGCAATTTTTTTTATAGTAATTATAACTAGCTTATTACTTCCTTCTTTAATCGTTCAATCCATTAAACCGGTTCAAGCTTTAAAATTTAGATAACATTTCTTACATAAATAAATTTGAATATATAAAATACAGTCAATTAATTAATTAAGAAAATCGTTAGCAATTATTTAATTTTATAAATAAAAGGAAACATAGAATTCTCTTTAAAAAATAAAAAATACAAGCCTTTGGTTCAATTTTTGTAATTTAGCGCTTGTATTAGTATCCTATAATGAATAAAATATCCAGCGAAAAATCTTCCGATGATCCGTTATCATGCAGTTGTCAAAAATGCATTCCTGGAGACATATTCATTAGAAGACGCCTCCTGGATTAATCTTTCTCCACCATTTCTGCCCGGTGAGTTGGATGAATTCTCTGTAATGCTTGGTATCGAATCTGATTTTCTTACGGACCCTTTGGATATTGAAGAACGTGCTCGTTATGAGAAATATGATGAAGCGCGAAGTATTATCTTTAATACCCCAGTGATCAATGAAACAGAAAAAGAAAATGATCCTATTTTTATCACGGTTCCTATGGGTATTGTTTTATGTCAGGGAAAAATTATTACAATCTGCAGTGTAGATAGTCCCGTGATTGATAAATTCCTGGATAATAAAATTAAAAATTTCAATCCAGCAAATGAAACACTTTTTATACTTCATATTTTTGAACAAACGGTTCGATTATTTTTGGAATATTTAAAAAAGTTAAACATGCGCAGAAATTTAATAGAACAGGAATTATACAATTCAAGTAGAAGCGAAGAACTTCGAAGCCTTTTGCGCATTGAAAAAAGTTTGGTTTATTTTGTAAATTCGCTCAGTGCCAATGAATTATTAAAATTGAAAATGAAGCGTACAGATTTCATAAACATTCGGGGCAATGAAGAATATAGTGAATTATTTGAAGATATCATTGTGGATAATAACCAGGCTCGAGAGGTCGCTCAATTATATACCAACATACTCAATGGAACCATGGAAGCTTATGCTTCCATAATTTCAAATAATTTAAATAAATTTATTAATCGATTGACTGTCATTACCGTTATATTAATGGTTCCAACATTGATTGCAAGCTTTTTTGGCATGAACGTTCCTATGCCATTTAACTTTAGTGATTCCAAAGCTTCCTTTTATCTGGTAATTATTTTTGCACTGGGCTTTAGTATGTTATTGCTTTGGTTTTTTAAAAGGAAGGAAGTTTTATAAGTCATTAATATTATTAGGATCTTTATTTAAGCAATTCAAGCGAAAATAAAAAATGAATTCTTGTTTAAAAAAATTGAAAAATGAATTTTCTATAACTTTATAAGTAAGTCTCAGATTCCCACACTATTATTAACCATTTATCAATACGATATTATTTTCATAAGGAATATCTTGATGAAAATTACAACACTTTAATTTTTAAGTATAAAATCAATTCTTAGGCCTTCCACATCACAAACTAATGGATTCTAAATATTAGATCCGTTCAACATAATCTTACTGCACCAGACTGTTCTCAATTCTACGAACTGATTTAAAATAGACCATGAATTTGTGCATTTACATCAGAAATTACTTTTCCTAGATGCTCTTGGTTATTCATAAAATCTAATTCATCAGTGTTTACTATAATCACAGGTCCTTTGTTGAATTCTTTAATCCATTGATCATACCTTTGATTCAATTTCTTAAGATAATCAAGACTCATATTTCCTTCATAATCTCTACCCCTGATTTGAATATGGTCAACCAATGTTGGAATTGAAGCTTTTAAATAGATTAATAAATCAGGTGGTCGAATAGTACTCATCATAATTTGAAACAGGGAAAAATAATTATCAAAATCTCGTTTCGACATGAGTCCCATTTCGTGTAAATTAGGAGCAAAAATATGTGCATCCTCATAAATTGTTCGATCCTGAATCACTGTTTTTTCACCTTTTTGGATTTCCACGATCTGTTGGAACCTACTATTTAAAAAATATACCTGTAAATTAAAAGACCAACGAGGCATATCGTAATAAAAATCGCTCAAATAGGGATTTGTAGTAGCATCTTCATAACGAACTTCCCATCCAAAATGCTTCGACAGTAATTCACATAAGGTTGTTTTACCAGCACCAATATTTCCTGCGATTGCTATATGTTTCATGATTTTACCATTCAGGGGTTTTCAAATGATATATTCTGCAAAATAATAGTTAATGTGGCAATCGAATAATATATCAGACTATTTTTGATTTTTAATATGTCTGATAGCTTATTTCATCGAAAAATACAAAATACTTATCTATAGAAAACTGTAAATCGACTAAATACAGAAAGATCCTACGTTGAAATCATTATTTTTACATGATTATAAATGATTATGGCAGAAAATATAATAGAATTAAAGGACATCTATAAAGTTTACACTATGGGTGATGAGAAAATTGAAGCGGTGAAGAACATAAGTTTGAATATCAATAAAAACGAGTATATAGCTTTAATGGGACCATCAGGAAGTGGTAAATCCACCTTAATGAATTTAATTGGGTGTTTGGATTCTCCGAGTTCCGGTAGCTATATCCTTAATAATCAATTAGTAAGTGAATTAACCGATAATCAATTAGCGGAAATAAGAAATAAAGAAATTGGTTTTGTTTTTCAGACATTCAATCTACTACCCCGAATGTCGGCTCTTGAAAATGTTGCCATGCCGCTCATTTATGCTGGCAAAAACAAAGAAGAGAGAGAAGCGATAGCTCTACAAAAACTGACGGATGTTGGACTAGCAGATAGGGTGCTTCATAAACCAAATGAATTATCAGGAGGTCAAAGACAAAGGGTTGCAATTGCAAGAGCACTCGTTAATAACCCTGCAATTATCTTGGCAGATGAACCCACTGGAAACCTCGATAGTAAAACGAGCGAAGAAATTATGGAGATCTTGCAAAAAATCCATCAGAATGGAAATACTATAATCCTGGTTACCCATGAAACTGATATCGCTAATCGGGCTCATCGCATCGTAAAATTAAAAGATGGACAAGTGGAATCAGATCAAACGAACTCACTATGAAAATTTATACTAAGACCGGCGATCAGGGAAGCACCTCTTTATTTGGTGGAAGGCGAATTTCAAAAGACGATCTCCGAATTGAATCCTATGGAACTATTGACGAATTAAATTCATTCTTGGGACTTCTTGCTTCAACATTAGAAGATACTGGTATTAAAGCAGATCTGTACAAAATCCAATCCTATTTATTTGTAATTGGTTCTAATCTTGCAGCTGATCCAGAAAATAAGAATCTGTCAGTTCCAAATATTGCTCCGGAAGAAACACAATTCCTAGAGTTAAAGATTGATCAAATGGAGGAACAACTAAAGCCTCTTAGATATTTTATTTTACCAGGGGGCGACTTGCAATCTGCCTATAGCCATGTTTGTAGAACAATTTGTCGTCGTGCAGAAAGACGAACAATTTCTTTAAGTCAAATTGAAAAAATTAATCCTGAAATCATTATATATCTCAATAGACTTTCTGACTATTTATTTGTACTTGCACGGTTTATAGCATTTAAAAATGGCGCAGAAGAGGTCTACTGGAAGCCTTAAAGCTTATAAGGGCAATGTCTACATCCTGAACCACAACAGAATCCTCGTCGTTTTAAAAAATCTGCTGTAAAGACAAAATATCCATTTTCAATATAATAATCAATTCCAGCTTTTAACTCAAATTCAATATAGGAGTCAGATTTTTCAAACTCTTTGCTCATGTACCTGAAATCGACTTTCAAATAACCAATATATCCCAAAGATTATAGATGAATAAAACACAGTTCCAGCCAATTCATAGCTAAAAAATGGAATTGCGTTCCAGTAACAAAGCAACAATCCATTTAAATCCTTGGAATAAGTCACAACAGAGCTAATCCAAACACCAAAATTACTTACAACAAAAAACAACAAGGAAGTCAGAAAAGAAGAACTTAAAATGCGTAGCGGAGAAAAATGATCTCTATTGTAAACTTTAGCTGCAAGAAAAACAATTAGATACGGTATAACGATCCAATAAAAGCCATTAGTAAACCACATAAAATCAGAAGCAGGGTAGATCCAGTTATTAATAACCAGGTCAGATAACCAATAACATAAAATGAGGATACCAAAAGACCACCCATTTCGTAAAATAGTTGCTGCAAATAAAATTACAGCAATGCTTGCTGTAAAATTAGGCACATGAGGCAAAATTCTACTTAAAACCAAGATAATTCCTAGGCTGATAAGGATAAGAATTGAACTTTTTTCTAAATTTTCATTCATAGCAACAAAAATAAGTATTTTTTACATCGGAACAAAGAATCATTTTAAATACTTTTACACTTTGATATGCCTTCAAATATAAATTCATTTCATAAATTAGCTAAAAGCGGAATTGAAACTCCGGCTAGTTATTTATGGACCCTACTTTGTAGTATACTGATATTTATCTTTATTTCATTTGTTTATGTCAAACTAGTTAGCTGGATTGGATTTCCAAATAATAAAAATATTAATTTATTGCTTCAATTGGTTCCATTTATCATCTGGTTAATAATTTTTCTTCCAATAGCATCCTATTTTCATAAAAGAAGCGTTAAAAGCCTATTAACTGCAAAAACTAAATTTCAATTTAGACGAATGATCATTGTCTATTTTATCATGCTTTTACTCACAGGATCAATAGATATTATAAATCACTTGTTGGGTTTGCAAGAATACAAATTTAGCTTTGATTACACTCAACTTATACCACTCCTATTAATTTCTATTAGTTTTTTGTTTTTACAATCTGCAAGTGAGGAAATTTTCTTTAGGGCTTATATCCTTCAAGCCATTTCATCCATTCCCAGGACGAATGTTTGGTTTGCTATTTTGATTTCCAGTTTCCTTTTTGCCGGCTTACATTTAGCAAATCCGGAAAATGAAAGGTATGGTTATTTTATAATGTTTTTAAGTTATGTATCTGTAGCCATCTTGTTTTCAATATTTACAGTTTTGTCTAATGGTCTTGAAATTGCTATTGGTCTTCATGCAGCAAACAATTTTTATGGTGCGGTGGTTGTAAACTATGAATCATCACCTTTACAGACTCATTCCATTTTTCATTTATCAACGCCAAATGTCTGGTTAATTTTCATTGAAACGCTCCTTTTATTTTTAATATTATTTCTGATATTTCGCAAATTAAATTGGCTTGAATCTATCAAAACCCTAAAAACCAATAGTGAATATGAACTTTCTTAAAATCATTTTCTTTTTTCATTTAATTCTAAATTCCGTATACGCTCAAAGTTATCGTTGGCAGCAAAGCGTAGAATATGATATGGAAATTGATTTTGATGTTAGTAAAAATCAGTTTGACGGTATTCAAAAACTAAAATTAATTAATAATAGTCCAGATACTTTAAGTAGCTTATTTTATCATCTGTACTATAATGCATTTCAGCCAGGAAGTGATATGGACATTCGCTCTAGACAACTTCCGGATCCGGATCCAAGGGTTGGAAGCCGAATTTCTAAATTAAGCAAAAACGAAATAGGCTTCACAGAAATTAAATGCGCCAAGCAAAATAATAAAAAACTACTCTATAAAATTCAAGGGACCATTTTAGAAATAGAATTAACAAGTCCATTATTGCCTAATGATTCTACCATAATAGAGATGGAATTTTTAGCACAAGTTCCAATTATGATTCGAAGAAGTGGAAGAAATAATAAGGAGGGAATTGAGTATTCTATGGCACAATGGTATCCGAAATTATGTAACTATGATGAACATGGATGGCATACGCCACCATATGTTGCAAGAGAATTTTATGCACCTTGGGGAGATTTCAAAGTAAATATTACAATCGATTCAAAATACTGTTTAGGCGCAACGGGTGTTTTAACAAATGCTTCAGAAGTAGGCTGTGGATATAGTGAGTCCACGAGTTTAAAAAATAAAAAGACATGGAAATTTATAGCACTCAATGTACATGATTTTGTTTGGGCTGCAGATCCTGATTATAAACACCATATTCTGCAACTTAAGAGTGGTTGTAATTTACATTTTATTTATCAAGAGCAAGAAAACAACAAGGAAGCCTGGTCAAAATTACCATCCATCATTGCAAAAGCATTTGAATTTATTGAAACTAATTATGGACCCTACCCATATTCAGATTATTCTTTTATACAAGGTGGTGATGGCGGAATGGAATATCCCATGGCTACCTTAATTACTGGCAACCGGCCTCTCAACAGTCTGGTCGGGGTATCTATCCATGAATTAATGCATAGCTGGTATCAAATGTTATTGGCAAGTAATGAAAGTTTATATCCATGGATGGATGAAGGCTTTGCCTCATATGCTGAAGAAGAGGTTATAAATTACCTTCGGCAAGAGCAAATGATACCAGGTGCACCCGAAGAGGATCCACATGCTGAGACGCTTAAGAATTTTATAAAATTCTCTACGGATGGTAATGAAGAGGCATTATGTACACATGCAGATCACTTTAGTTCGAATACGGCTTATGGAAATGCATCCTATTCAAAAGGGGCTATTTGCTTGGTCCAATTAAAGTATATTATAGGTGAAGATGCCTTTCGCAAAGGCATGTTAGACTATTATTGGAAATGGAGATTTCGACATCCAAATCCAAATGATTTTTTTAGAATCATGGAGCATGCTTCAAATATGGAGTTAGATTGGTTTAAGGAATACTTTGTGCATTCTACTAAACAAATTGATTATGGCATTGATAGTATCTTTGTCGTAAACGGCAAAACCATTTGCAGATTGAAAAACCATAATCTTTTTCCAATGCCAGTTGAAATAAAAGTGACATTAAATAATGGTGCGACAAAAGATTATTATATACCTTTAAATTTAATGCTTGGCAAGAAATACTTTCCTAAGCAAGATAAGGTCTATGTACTCCCAGTTTGGTCCTGGGTGAATCCATTTTATGAATTTGAAATTCAGGATGATATTTCTAAGTTAAATATAATTCAGTTAAATCCGGACAAGCAAATGCTTGATATAAATCCTACAAATGATTTTTTAAAATTTAATAAATAGAATGAATACTAAAGAATTCTTACTCAATTTACCTACAAAAGTAAATGTTGCATTACTGGATGGAATGTCAACTTGTTTTCATTTTGATTTAGATGGAGAAGAGGGAGGTAAAGTTACTATCCATGTAGAGAATGGAAGCATGACCACAAGTGAAGGACTGCAAGGGGAGCCGACTTGTGTAATCAAAGCAAATGCCGAAAACCTAAGCAAAATATTCAAAGGTGAACTAAATCCAATGATGGCCATTTTAACAGGAAAATTGAAAATTACCAATCAAACAGAAATGTTGAAATTTGCTAAAATTCTAGGCTGGATGTAATATTCCTCTAGTACTTGAAATTGCAGAATTATTATTTAATAATTTGAAATAATAATAATTTCATTAATAAATATCCAATACTTCTAGTGTAGGATATATTTTGGCTTGCACAAAACCACACATTACGAGCTTACTATTTTTAAGATCAAAATAATGCATATGGACAATAGTATCCTGTAATATTGAATATGTATTTTTAATATAATCTTCGTTTATAGGTTTGTATTCAATATTTTGAATGTCAATAAAATATCCATAACCATCTACTGCATAATCGCCTGTCCATCTGATTTTAACAACAGCTTTTAAATCGTGCAGACAATCTTCTTTTGCATCACAACTTAAAAATATTAACATGGATATAAATCCTATGCAATTAAGATTTCTCATTATATGAAAATTTGTAAAAAAAGATTTTACTTAGAACGAAATAAATCTTACTTTGTTATTAAATTCCTGAATCTTAGTATTTATATATTGTTGCTTTTGGCTTTTAGTTTCAGGGTTAATTAACCATATCATGGAGACTTGAGAAACATTTTGAAAAGGATCCGTTTTGTATTGAAAACTTAAATTTTTAGAAACATCAAACTCTTGTAAATGTCTATCGACAAAAGCTTCAATTCCATTTAATAAATACAGAATCCCAATTCCTATGTAACTTAATTGTAAATTTTTATCATAATATTGACGGTAACTATTGATTCCAGACAAACTTAAGATTCCTTCAAATTCATCTTTTAAGCTATCAACTCTTTGATGATATGCATTATCAAATCTTTTAAATTGTTTTGAATTAAATTGAACTGAATAAATCAAAAACCCAAATCCGGCATAAATAATTGGAACTTTCCATATTCTGCCATTATATACTTGGCCTGCTCCAGGTAAAATCAAAGAGTAAGTCAATGCCTTTCCCGGATTTCCCTTAAATAATACAGAAAAAACACTTGATTCACCCTCCGTTTCTGCTGGAATAGAGTCACTAGATTGTTGTGAAAATGCAACAATACAATGAAAATATAAAAGAACAACAAACGTTAGTAGGCGAAACATATTTTTACTCATCAATTCGATCAAGCAAATCATTAAGTTGACGATCATCTTTAAACTTAATAACGATTTGCCCCTGCCCATTCTCTTTTCTGAGAATTTGAACTTTTGATCCAAAAAATGCACTCATTCGATCTTCTAACAATTTAATTTGTGCGTTTGAATTGGCAGGCGCTGGACTTACAAGTTTTCGGGATTGTGTTTTAGTAAATGATTGCAATGCTTTTTCAGCTTCCCGAACTGACAAATCTTTGGTTTGTATATCTTTAAATAACTGCATTTGCTTAATTAAATCATCCACTCCAGCAATAACTCTGGCATGCCCCATTGTGAGACTTTTTGATTTAATTGCATTTTGTATTTCGACGGGCAGCTTTAATAAGCGCACATAATTACTTATGGTACTTCTTTTCTTACCAACTCGTTCCGACAATTGTTCTTGGGTAAATCCACATTCATTTGATAATCGTTGATAAGAAATTGCAATTTCTATAGGATTCAAATCTTCTCGCTGAATATTTTCAACCAATGCCATTTCCAGCATTTCATTATCGTTTGCGGTACGCACATATACAGGCAATTCCTGTAGGCCTGCAATTTTTGAAGCCCTATATCGCCGTTCTCCACTTATGATTTGATATTCATTAATATTAATTTTTCGAACTGTTATAGGCTGAATGAGACCATAGGTCTTTATTGAATCTGCCAATTCATTAATAAGTTCTTCCTCAAATACATGCCGTGGCTGCTGCTTATTCGGAATAATTTGTTCAACAGGTATTAAATTAATAGTATTGATTGCGGTACTTGTAACAGAATTGGTTTTAGAACCACTTTCTGTATTCATATTGGAAAGTAAAGCACGTAAGCCTTTTCCTAATTCATTTTTTTGACTCATCGTTATTTTTAATTTTTACGCATGAATTCGTCTGCCAAATTTAAAAAATTATGGCTTCCTTTACTTGCGGCATCATATAATACCACTGGTTTTTTTACCAATGGAGCTTCTGAAATTTTAGAATTTCTATGTATAATTGTTTCAAAAACTGGCAAATTTATATTCTCTCTAATATTTTGAATGATCATTGTTGATAATCGCAACCGTTTATCATACATGCTTAAAAGAACCCCTTCTATTTGGAGACCAGGATTTAGAACTCCTTTTACCAATTCAATTGTATTTTTTATTTTTGATAATCCTTCAAGAGCAAACAATTCACATTGTACAGGTATTAATACAGAATCCGCAGCTACCAAAGCATTTATTGTAATTAAGCCTAAAGAGGGTAGGCAGTCGATAAATATAAAGTCATATTCATCTTTGATTTTATCAATCACAGATTTCATTACTTTTTCCCGATTTGGCATATTTACCAATTCAATATCTGCACCCACAAGATCAATATGCGAAGGCAATAAAAATAAATTAGGCGTATCTGTTTCTATAATTACCTTATGTGGATCTATATCATTGATCATACAATCATAAAGACTATATTCATTTTGATATTTTTCACCTCCAGTACCTGAAGTACTATTGGCTTGTGGATCGGAATCTATCAGCAAAACTCGTTTCTCTAATATAGCTATGCAGGAAGCCAGATTTATGGCAGTGGTTGTTTTACCAACACCCCCTTTTTGATTCGCAATTGCAATTACTTTTCCCATTTAGATTACTACAACGCTATTAATAGCTGGAAGGTATATTTTCTTATTTCGATCTTCAAACGCAGTTTCAACAGTACGGTGGTTGATTTCAATAATAGGAAAAGAGTCATAATGACAGCCAATAATGGTATTACATTTTATAAAATCAGAGGCTATTAAAGCATCTTCATAACCCATTGTGAAATTATCTCCTACAGGCAAAATTGCAAAATCTAAATTAGGACACCATAAAGGGATGAGCTGCATATCCATAGTTAATGCGGTATCTCCTGCAAAATAAAAGCTATAATCATCTCCATAAACTAAAAATCCAGAAGGATTTGCTCCGTAGCTACCATCTGGTAACATGGATGAATGAACTGCATTAACCATTTTAACGGTTCCAAAGTTAAACTTCCGTTTGCCACCAATATTCATATGATAAACAATTAATCCGCGAGATTCTAACCAGGAAACAACCTCATACGCTCCAATAACAGGAGCATTATTATTTTTTGCAATGACTTCCACATCACCGATATGATCACCATGTCCATGAGAAATCAAAATATAATCTGCTTTAACAGTTTGAATATCAATATCTTTAGCTAATGGGTTCCCGGCTATAAACGGATCAAAAAGGATCCGCTTTGCGCCGATTTCAACTGCAAAACAAGAATGACCATAATATTGTATTTTCATGCTAAAACTTTATGCAAACCTACGCCAAAACTATCTGATTTTTTGAATTTGGCCCATAATGAACTATTCTTAATACCCTTCGTTTTAATAAAATGCCTCTTTTAATCATCTCCGGTACAAATCGAAAAGACAGTTCCTCTTTATTGATAAGTAAACGGATTTGCGAGATTTTAACTTTGAAAAATATAAAATTCACCTTTGTAAATCTTGAGGATTTTACAGATTCCATTTCAGATAAAGATCAATATAGCTCCTTAAATGAAGCTGGTCTACTTGCCAAATTTCAAGATGATGTATTAATACCAGCTACTAAAATTATTTTAATTGTACCAGAATATAACGGCAGCTTTCCAGGATTTTTAAAATGGTGGATTGATACACTTAGTATTCGGAAACCAACGGAAAGCTTTAAATTTAAAAAAATTGCATTGATTGGAATTTCTGATGGAATCAACGGAAACGTACGTGGGGTTGATCATCTTATGTCCATTTGCAGATATTTAAAAATGATTATATATCCTGGCTTTGTTTATTTTCCAAATATTAATAAAGTATTGGATCTTTGGCTTGAAAATCCAAAACATGCAAAACGCATTGAATCTCTTGTGGAGGAGTTTGAAAAATTTTAAATATCTTTTTTTATTGGCATTTATATTCATTGCTTGTAAAAATAATGATAAGCCAATTAGAACAAATGTATTCCACTATAATCAAACGAATTATATAAGTACATTAGATCCAGCATTTTCAAAATCACAAAATAATATATGGGTCATTGATCACATTTTTAATCAACTTGTCGATTTAGATAATTCCTTAAAGTTACAGCCGGAAATCGCAAAATCATGGTCCATTTCAAAGGATGGACTAATATATCGTTTTGAATTAAGAACAGACATCAAATTCCATTCTAATCCTTGTTTCCAAAATGCAATGCCAAGAATATTAAATGCACAGGACGTTGTATTTAGTTTCAACAGACTTTTAGATCCAAATGTAAATTCTCCTGGATCCTGGATATTTTCAGACAAAGTGGATTCAATAAATGCATTTCAGGCTATTAATGATAGTGTTTTCGAAATTAAATTAAGTACCCCATTTGCACCTTTATTAAATCTATTAACCATGCAATATTGCAGTGTGATGCCAAAAGAAGCTGCTCTATATTATGGAAAGGATTTAAACAAAAATCCGGTTGGAACCGGACCCTTTATGCTAAAAAAATGGTTAGGAAGAAAAGGAATGTTCTTAAATAGGAATCCACATTATTTTATTTCAGCTTCTCCAGAACTAGAAGGTATCCGCATCAGTTTTATTGAAGATCGAAATACAGCATATCTTGAATTTCTTAAAGATGAAATTGATTTTTTCTCTGGACTCCAAGCTAGTTTTGCATTACAGTTGGTTACAAAGGATGGTTTCTTAAGACCTGACAAAGAGAAACAACTGAAACTTATGAAAGGCGATTATTTAAATACCGAATATATTGGAATAAACCTGGATTTAGTCACACGAGATCATCCTCTTCACGACAAACGAGTGCGACAAGCATTGAATTATAGTATTGATCGACAAAAATTAATACAAGTTTTAAAATTTGGAATTGGAACCCCTGCGCATGCAGGATTTGTTCCAAAAGGACTTCCTGGTTTTGATTCTAGCTTAGTAAAAGGGTATTCATACAATCCACAAAAAGCCAGAACTTTATTAATTGAAGCCGGATATGAAAGCAAAGATTCATTTCCAGAACTTGTCATCTATACCAATAAAGATTATGTCGATATTATAACCTTTGTAGCAAAGCAATGGGAAGAAATCGGTGTACCCGTTCGAATTGATTTAGTTGAAACCGCCACCTTACGTGAAAAAATGCGACAATCAGAAATAATTTTATTTAGAGCATCCTGGGTAGCAGATTATCCTGATGAAGAATCTTTTCTGAATGTTTTCTATAGTAAGAATCCAGCCCCTCCAAATTATACCCGTTTTAAAAACAAGAAATATGATGCCCTTTACGAATTATCAATTAAAGAGACAAATGCTGTAAATCGCAAAGGATTATATCAAAAAATGGATTCCATTATTATCGATGAAGCCCCCGTAATATTTTTATTTTATGATCAAACTGCCTGGTTTGTTCAAAACCATATTCACCATCTTCAAACTAATTCAATAAATCTACTGAAGCTTGAATCAGTAATAGACAGCTTCTAGTGAAGTATGATATGTTTCTAATAAAACAATGCGAAACGAAACTAAAATTTAACAAATTTCTTTAATTCTGTATTGCCATTTGCTAATTGAACTTTTGCAAAATAGATTCCTGGTTGCATTGAAGTCGTCTTTATTTCCAATTCATAAGTCTCCCCAGGATATGAATAATTAAAAACCTGATTTCCATTTAAATTCAAACAATCAATTTTAGTAATTGCATTCTTCGTTGAGTTAATTATAATATCATTTAATTGAGAATAATAAATTGAAACGTTTTGCCCTTTCAAGGAAGAAACAAGGTAAATTAAATTTACATCTGAAATAAATCGACTTAAATTATCTAGCGCAAACTCATAATTAAAACCATTGACATGGCTATTTTTGAATTTATCATGGTCTTTCGTTATGACCGTGAACCAAGTTTCTCCAGCAGGTATGTTTGCAGCCAAATTAGATGCCAAACCGACCATCCGGGCAGTGCCTGGAGCATTATTTAAACTATATTTAAAACCCAGGTTACTAGAAAAATAATTACCTGCCATTACATCCAAAATATTATTTTCTGTACCTTGAATTTCATATTGAAAGGAATTCACAAGCAACGTTTCATCAGAATAAAAACGATGTTCAAAATTTCCATTTGAATTTTGTGTAACTTCTACAAAAAAATTGATTTTGCCTGAAGAACGAACAATTAAATCATCATTTGAAATTAGATTAGCCCCACCAACATCGCCATATTGTCCTACACCAAATACATTTGTTTTAGCTTTTGATACCAAATCTTTAACTAAAACCCGATCTGTAAGATCAAAATAATTTAGCGATTTTGGATTATGTACAACGACATAGGATTTTGTCAATTTATTAAAACCCGCAGTAATTCCTAAAATTAATTTACGAATTTCTGAAACATCTGCAGCCGTAATGGACCCTGAATTATTAACATCAGCTACTGCTCTTTGCAAATTATTAAATGGCTGTAAGGTCAAAATATAACGTTGGATAAGCACTATATCTGCAGTTGATACATTCTGTCTTGGGTCTACTGTTTGGTTCATTTGTGGAATGACATAGTGCCCATCAATATTTTGAGGTAATTGAAACTCACAATTATAGTTGCCTGTTTGAATTTCTGAAGCAGGATTCCCATTGAGCAAATCAACAATATAATAGGTCTCTGGAAGAATTTTTGTAATTGTATTCACCGTAAATGCATTGGTACATCCTCCACCTCCGCCGCCACCATTACCCAAGCGCAAAGCTTGAGCGATTGCTGTATCCAATCCACTAGGATTTCCCAAACTCATATTTACATTATAATTCACCTCGCCATTAGGGGCAATAACTACAAATGTTGGAGTACCATACCAGGAACCGAATGTTCCAGCTAAATAAGGTGCCAACGCAGCCTGAGCGCCACCATCAACACCAACTCCTGGAAATGTTAGTCCTTTATTTTGTGAATACGATTTAATAGTAGAATTATAGTCTCCCTTCATCGTACTGATTTGTAAAAATTCAACTTTTCCCGCACCTGAACCCCAACGGGCATATGATTGTTGTACATAGGGAGCAATACTTGTACATGGAGGACAACCAACAAAAAAGAACTTTATTACCATAACTTTGTCCTTATCGAGATACGCTTCATATAGCTTATGAACCTTATTATTGTAATCCGTTACAGTAAAATCTGGTGCTTTCGCTGTAAAACCAAAAATTGGCAATGCAATAAGAAAAATTGCTTTAAACATTAAATTCGCTCTCATATTCATTAATATTTAATCAAAAATACAGCTAGTTGACTGATAATCAAAATACTTTAACAAATAATTCAAAAAACCTAAAGCTTATAGATTTAGGTTTAATAGACTATCAAAAAGCCTGGGATTTTCAAACTAAAATCCATCTTGACCTCATTGCACTAAAAAAAGAAATACCACAAACATTTCACCACCATAGCCTTATACTTTGTGAACACCCGCATGTATTTACACTCGGAAAATCCGGTGCAGAGTCAAATTTGCTGCAACCATTGGATAAAATGCATGAAATAAATGCAAACTTCTATAAAATTAATAGAGGCGGTGATGTAACATATCATGGTCCAGGGCAATTAGTTGCTTACCCAATATTGGATCTGGATAAGTTATTTACGGATGTACATCGATTTGTCAGACTTTTAGAAAAGAGTATCATGGATGTATTAAAAGAGTACCAGCTAGACGCTGGCAGAATTGATGGACTTACAGGCGTGTGGATAGATATACACGGTAAAGTACCTCGTAAAATTTGTGCTATTGGCGTACACTTAAGCAGGTGGGTAAGTTTACATGGACTTGCATTTAATATTAACTCTGATTTAAATTATTTTAATTATATCATCCCTTGCGGAATAGATCCAAAACAGAAATCTGTTACTTCATTAGCAAAAGAATTAAACCAACCAATTCAATTTGAAGAGGTCAAAGAAAAATTTATTAGACACTTTATTTCAAATTTTGAATTAATAAAAATCCTATGAAAGAAAAATCAAAAAAAGTTAGTGAATCCAGTACTGAAATGAATGAATTGGTCTTACCCAATGACACCAATGTATTAGGAAACCTAATGGGTGGAAATCTTATGCGCTGGATGGATATAGCATCTGCAATCTGTGCATCAAAACACTGCGAAGCACATGTAGTTACAGTTTCCGTAGACCATCTTACCTTTCAGGAACCCATAAAATTAGGAGATGTTGTAAATATTAAAGCGAGTGTAACCAGATCCTTCCATTCATCCGTAGAGGTGTTTTTAGAAGTTTTTACCAGAGGTGTGTTGCAAAATCATGCAAATAAATCTAATCAGGCATTTTTTACCTTTGTAGCTTTAGATGACCGTTCAATGAAACCAAAAGCAGTACCTTCCGTGATTCCAGAAAGTGATGATGAAAAGAAATTGTATGATGGGGCAGCCATCCGAAGAGAATTTAGACTTGTCGTAAGCGGCCGAATGAAACCATCAGAAGCTACCCAATCTAAAGTATTTTTAAATCAAATTTAAGATTGCATGAACCAAATACAATCTATCGTATACATCGTACTTGTGACATTTAGCTGTTTACTTAGTTGCAAACCTGAAGCCATTCAAGTACCTGAAACCGTAAATTTGAATCCACCTGATGATAATTATCTAATGGATAAATTGGGTGAACCTACTCTGGACTTTATGGAGTTGCGCAAAAATGAAATAGAATCCTTCAAAAATGCTAAATCAAAATATCGCAATCCTCTATTAAATTTTCCAGGAAACTGGACTGTACAAGGACCCGGTAATCTTGGAGGACGCGTTAACACCATCGCGATTAATCCAAAAAATGAAAATATTATATTTATTGGTTTTTCACATGGAGGCGCCTACAGAACCCTAGATGGAGGTAAAAACTGGTCAGCCATTTTTGATGATCAAATAACCCTTTATATCAGTGATATTGCAATAGACCCCGTTAATACAAACAATATTTATATCGCTACAGGTGATCATAGTGGCGGATTCTATTGTGGTCAAGGAAATGGAATTTATAAAAGTATAGACAATGGAAATAGCTGGAAGAATATCGGACTCAACGAAACAAAAATTCTAACAGAAATTATTCTAGATTATACGAATCCGAAAATTATCTATGTTGCAGCTTTAGGATATAGCTATGAAAAAAATCAACATCGGGGTTTATATAAATCAATCGATGCTGGAGTGAGTTGGAACAAAATTTTGTATTTAAATGATTCAGCAGGTATTACAGATATTGTGATGCATCCAAAGAATCCAGGAATCCTCTTTGCAGTAGGATGGAATAAATTAGGTTTTAATAACAGAGGCCTTGTTAGTGGACCAGACGGACAGATTTACAAATCTATTAATGGTGGTATTCATTGGAAAAAAATTACAAATGGTTTGCCTAGTGATAGTTTAAATGGCCGCATTGCATTAGCGATCTCAGAAAGTCATCCAAATATTTTATACGCTCGATATGTGAGAACATTTCTTTGTAATAATCGATTGTCAAATAATTTATTTGCCTTATATAAATCTGAAGATACTGGCGAATCCTGGCAAGAACTTCCTTCATTACTCCCTGGTTCTGGATTAGAATGTGAAGATTTTGGTGGTTTTGGTTGGTATTTTGACAAAATTGCTATCAACCCTCTTGATCCAGATGATATCTATTTGATGGCAATTGAAATATTTCGTTCAGTAGATGGTGGAAACAATTGGGAACTAGCAGCAAATCCCTGGTCTTTTTATGATGTACACGCCGATAAACATGATTTAGTATTTTTCAAAAATGGCGATTATTTATTAGGGACAGATGGCGGTTTATATAAGCATATTAACGCTGATGATAGCTGGGTAGATTTAGAAGATATCCCAACGAACCAAGTTTATAGAGTAGCTTATAACCCTTCAGAAAAATCGAATTATTACGGTGGATTACAAGATAATGGTTCTACGGGTGGGAATGCAACAACTATTAAAAATTGGGAGCGTATTTACGGTGGTGATGGCTTTCAAATGGCATTTAAAAAGGACGATCCTACTATTTATTATGCTGAATATCAAAATGGAGCACTCCAACAATATTATCATGGTGATTGGAGGTCATTTACAACTGGACTTGGCGGACCAAAAAATTGGGATTTCCCTTATATGATTAGTCACCATAACACATCAAAACTTTTGGCAGGTTCAAATCAAGTCTACTTTAATGAAATAGATACAATCGACAATTGGAAAGTAATAAGTCCCAATTTAGTAAATAATCCACGGTATGCGTCCCGTTCAAATCCTACCATTACGAGTCTTGATGAATCTCCATTGAATGGCTCGGTCATTATTGCAGGAACGATAAATGGCAATGTATGGTTAACTAAAAATTTTGATCAAGCATGGGTAAATGTTTCTGCAGGCTTGCCAATTGCTTATATTTCTTCTGTAAAAACTTCCTATAAAAATTCAAATACATTTTATGTTACGCTCAGTGGTTTGCGCAGTAATGATTTTAATTCATATGTATATAGGACTACTAATAATGGTCTAAACTGGAGTAGTATTCATTCAGATTTACCTTCATTGCCTGTATATGATTTATTAGTGTATCCATTTCGTGGAGATTCCATTTTATTCATTGGGAATCACATAGGGGTTTATGGAAGCGTAGATAGTGGTGAAAGCTGGGAAAGAATAGGCGATAATATGCCATTTATAGAAGTCTTTGACCTTGCCATAAATGAAGCAGAAAACACGCTTATTGCTGGTACTTTTGGAAAATCCATTATGAGTTTTCCACTAAAAGATATTTTAAAAAAGATCGTCAAAGTAAGTCAAGCAAAAGCTGAATTGAGCATCCAGTTATTTCCAAACCCAGCAACAGATAAATTAAATATTCAAATCCAAGAACCATTAAAAAATAAAATACTTCGGATTCAAATCCTTGATTATTTAGGTCGTTTAGTTCAAAATACTATTTTAGATACTACCAAAGATTCTTTTATATCTATTGAAAAATATGCAACTGGATTATACTATCTAAATATTTACGCTTCTAATCAGAAAATATGTAAATCCTTTACAAAGATTTAAATCCAATGAAATTCCAGGATTTCCATTTTAATAATTATGAAGAAATGTTTGCAATATTGCCAGAAAATCAAAAATTAATTGTTGAAAACTTAAGAACACTTATTTTTGATACGATCCCAGAAATCCGAGAGAAGCTATCCTATAATGTACCGTTTTATAAGTTAAATAAGAATATTTGTTTCATTTGGCCAGGAGCAATTCCATGGGGGAAGCTAGCAAAGGATGGGGTAGAATTAGGTTTTACAAGCGGCCATTTACTAATGGATACTAACTACCTTACTTTGGGAAAACGAAAATATGTATCCATAAAAACATTTTATAAAGTCACAGAAATAAACGAATATAAAATACGTGAACTATTACAACAAGCATCCGAAATTGATCATATTTCCCAATTAAATAAATAACAATCTCAATTGAGGTAAGTATTTAAATACACTTTAAATAGTATTAAAAGTTAAGCAAATTTTACATCAAATATTCATCAAGCGATATCGACTCACTTGTATGAGTGTGCGTTTCTTCAATAAAATAGATTTGTTGCTAATGGAAAATATCGAATGCAATGCTTAATCAAACATTCTCCCACTTCGATTAATATGGCTAGAGGATCCCTGTTGCGTTCCCATCATAAGCACATCCTGGATATTCACATAGGCGGGCCGTGTAGCAATAAAATAAATAGTTTCTGCCACGTCTTTAGATTTTAAAGGGTTAAAATCCTGATAGATTTTAGCTTTTTCTACATCCCCATCAAAACGTGTCAGCGCAAATTCAGTTTCTTCCACATGTCCAGGTGCAATTTGACTAACCCGAATATTATGCAAAAATAAATCTAATCGGATTGCCTTTGTTAATGCATCTACAGCATACTTCGTGGCACAATAAACATTTCCTTTAGGGTAAACTTCTTTTCCAGCAGTGGAACAAATATTGATAATATGTCCCGATTTGCGCTCAACCATCCCCAAAGAAACCAATTTTGTCATATACAGTAATCCTTTTAAATTTGTATCAATCATGGTTTCCCAATCTTCTAAATCACCCTCATGTATAAAGTCTAAACCTTTTGCTAGTCCAGCATTATTTAATAGAATATCAATACTTTGAAATTTTTTTGGCAAGCTAAGGAATGCTGTTTGACATGCAACAAAGGAACGCACATCAAAATTTAAAACATGAATATTTACTTTGTATTCAGTTTCCAATAACTCCTTTATTGCATTTAATCGGTCTAATCTTCTACCACATAGGATTAATTGATAATTGCCAGATTTTGAAAATTCAATGGCTGTAGCTTTTCCAATTCCTGAACTTGCACCTGAAATTAAAATAGTTTTCATTTCGAGTTTAAAAGTGTATTAAGCGTTTCCAGAAATTCCTTTTTATAATCTTCATACTTTGAAGTTGCAGGACCTTCAAATCCAGTATGTACTTTATAAATTTTATTCTGACGATCTACAAATAGGGTAGTAGGATAGGCAGAAATTCCAGATAATTGCGGTAAGACCATAGCTGCAGAATCCCTATTTGCTAATCCACCATAAGCAATTTCATAATTCAAATTCATACTTGTCTTGAAATTTTTAATCCGATTCATTGCTTTTTCTTTGTCAGCATATCTTTCAAAAGCTAATCCAACAATGTATAAATCAGAAAACTTGTTTTCTGTGATAAGCGAATTTAAAAAAATGGATTCATCCTTACAATTTGGGCACCAGGATCCCATTATTTGAACAATTTTAACTTTATTCGATAATTCTTTACTTGCAAAATCAATTACTTTTCCTTCGGGCGTACTAAATTTAAAAAGAAAATCATTTAATGATTGCTTCGAATAACTGGATGCATCTGCTGCCTTTAAAATACCATTCCTCGTTTTATGTCCATGCCAATTTGTTTTAAAATGTTTACCTGAATAATACATACCAGAAATTGAATCCCCAGATAATTCACCTTCAAATAAAAAAGCATGTGCACCATCAAAACAAGAAAGAGCAAACTTATTTCCTTCAACAACACCTTCCAAGTATCTAAAATCTCCAGTTTCTGTACGAAATGTTCCAGTGAGTTTTTGATCCTGTTGTATAAATTCACCGACTGCATCAAAACGGTCTTTTGTTGTGTCTGAAAAAACTACCTGATAGGTTCCATTTAAATCAACGGTAGCCTTCTCTGGAACTTTTGTAAATCTATGAGCTTGACCATATCGAGCTTCAAAAGGCATATAATAATCCTTTTTGTCGTTTACAATAAAATAGCCTCTCATTTTATCTTCTTGAAAAACCCCTTTAAGACAAGCATCGTATGGTGTTAAGTTGATTTTAAAAGTATCATCACCTGTACGACGATCTTTACCAAAACTAATATCTTTAAAAATAATTTGTTCATCACCATTTAATACGGTTAAAACTGGATTGCCTAAAGAATCTTTATGAATTCTAAAATTAAATGGAACAAACTTTGATTTAGACTCATAATTCACATCCCGGGTAACCACTTCATTTCTTCCTTGGGTAACAATCAAATCTTTAAATTCATCTATATAAATAATTCCTCTCCAAATTCCCGGTGGAAAACCTTTATGTTGATTGGGAATTGTAATACATGAATTATATAAGATTGCAGTCCAAAAAAGAAGTATAATAAATTTAAATCTAATCATGCTTCCCCTTTTTCACCTACAAACTGATGCTCCTTATGTCTAAACAAAACATTGAAGGTTGTTAAACTTCCATATATACGCGTTATATACTGTTGCAAATTAATTTTTTCTTCATCTGTTAAATTGCTACTATTTATTCTTTGCTCCATAACTCGTAATCGATCTCTAAGCATAACAATTTTATGAAAAAATTGCTCAATTGGGATTTCCTTTTCTTTCAATCCAATTTCCCCTGGTTTTAAAATCATCACTCCATTTTTCCATTTATCACCTAATGGTGTAACTTCTGTAATATCAGACCAAGCTCTTAAAATTTTAGCTAGTGATTTTTCAGCTTCCGTAAATGAAATTGCTTCTGCAGGTTCGAGGCGTTCAATGATTTCCCATTGTGTGTAATCTTTACCCACCAGTTTCATTCCAAATTGAATAAAACAAACCTGATATGCTGCTACATCTACAATAACGACTACACCATCTCCAAATGCAGGATGCCGAACTCTAGAACCAACTCCTAATGTTTTTTCAATACTCATCTGTTAATAATTTAGGCAAAAATATTAAGAAAAACTATAATATCAAATTAGTTCTTAAGAATCCCTGGAAAATCTAGTTTAATTCAATTGTATTTAATAGCTCGAGTCATTTCCCTTTTTCCAGGCGGACCAGGAGGGGATTCAATTTTATAACCAACTTCTTTTAATTTCCGTTTTACAGATCCTTTAGCACAATAAGTAACTAAAATGCCGCCTATTGAAGTACTCTGGAATAGCTTTTGAAAAATGTCTAAACTCCATTGATTTGAATGTGTTTCCGGAGCAAATGCATCAAAGTAAATTAAATCAAAAAATTCATTCGATTCAAAATTTTCCAAATCACAATTCAATTTTGTCAAGCTAAAATGATCACTTAGAATAATCTTAGAATCCCAACCACAACGATGAAATTCTTCGAATGCTGGTTCAATTTCTTCAGATTTTAAAAGCATTGGATAATTTAATTGAATCGCTAAATCCAGGCTTAACGGTTCATTTTCTAAAGCAGTATATTCAATTTTTAAATTATTTTCCTTCGAATATATAAAACTAAGAAAAGCATTTAAGCCAGAACCAAAACCCATTTCAAGTATTTTAAGCTCAGATTTACCGATACTTGCCAATGCTAAGCCGTTTCTGATAAACACATGTTTACTTTCTGTCAATGCACCATAAATGGAGTGAAAATGGACATTATGCGCCGGATCAAATATGCTATCCGAGCCATCCTGGGTAGAAATAATTATTCGCCTATCCATAAAATAAAAAACCAGTCCTGATTGGTCAAGACTGGCTTTTGCTATATCTTAATTTGCTTATTTAAAGCAGACTTATCAATGTCTGAAAACAAGTCGCAATTAGTTGAAAGGCGCTTTTAGTAACAGAAAAGTCATATGGACAACCATATCCTCTGCTGCAAGAACCAAGTGAAAGCATAGCTAGCCCAGCGAATGCTAATAAAGTACCGGATTTTTTCTGAATTTTCATAATAACCAGTTTAGAAATGATTGAATACTTTCAAAACGGACTGCAAAGATAAATTATTTTCTAAATTTAAACTATGTTTACCCTATATTATAAATAATATGAATGTCTAGGATACATCTTATAGCAGTAGGAGGGAGTGTAATGCACAATTTAGCCCTAGCATTATCTAATCAAGGACATCAGATTAGTGGCAGTGATGACCAAATTTATGAACCCGCAAAAAGCAGATTGGCAGCAGCTGGAATCTTGCCAGAAATTGAAGGTTGGGATGCAAATAGGATTGATCAAAAATTAGATCTGGTCATTTTAGGTATGCATGCCAAAAATGACAATCCTGAATTATTGAAAGCCTTGGAGCTTGGTATACGAATACAATCATTCCCTGAGTTTGTTGGTGAACAATTCAGTAATAAAACTCAAATTGTTGTTACAGGTAGTCATGGAAAAACAACAACGACCTCCATGTTAATGCATGTATTTCAAAAGCTTGGAATTTCATTTGATTATCTGGTTGGAGCACAATTGGACGGATTTGACACTATGGTTTCTTTTACAAATGCTCCCTATGCAATCATAGAAGGAGATGAGTATTTAAGTTCATGCCTGGATGCTCGTTCAAAATTTATGCATTACCATCCAACAATCAATATTATCACTGGAGTTGCATGGGACCATTACAATGTATTTCCAACATTTCAATCCTATTTAAATACATTTCAGAATTTAGTAGCCAGTTTAGATGTAGGGTCACATGTGATTTATTATGAAAAGGATCCTCTTTTAATTGAGATTATTTTGCATCATGCTGACCATCTTATGAGTCATCCATATACAGAAGCAAATTCTCAATTAATAAATGGAACTGTATATTTAATTATAAAAGATAAAACCTTTCCGCTCAAAATTTTTGGCAAACACAATATGCAAAATTTGCAAGCAGTTCTGAATACTTGCAGTATTTTAAACATTCCTCTAAATCCAGTTGCAGAAGCCTTAAGTAGCTTTACAGGTGCGGCTAAGCGCATGGAATTAATTTCAGAAAATTCAAACCAAGTTCGATACCGGGATTTTGCACATGCACCTTCAAAGGTTAAAGCAACTATAGAGGCAGTTCGGGAGCGCTACCCTGACAAACGAATCCTTGTAATACTGGAACTTCATACTTATAGCAGTTTGAATAAGGAATTTTTACCTCAGTATAAATACACGGTAGACTTAGCAAATCAAGTAGTTGTTTATTATGATCAAAAAGCATTAGAAATTAAAAGAATGAATTTACTAGACCCTGCTTTCATTAAGTCAGCTTTCGGAAATGATTCCATTAAAGTGTGTGAAAACAAATCACAACTAGAAGAATTTTTAAATAAATATCAATCCGAGTTTGATTTAATTCTGTTTTTAGGAAGTGGGCAATTTGGAGGTATAAGTCTTCAATAATCTTCCTATTTTAATTCAAATCTGCATTGTACTTAAGTGCTTAAAGCAGCATGTGCTTTACATTTCAGGGATCCTATTACGAAATACTTTAATTTCCTGTAGTTTATCTATTTTTGCAGGCTATTCAAATCATATGGCAAGAATATTAAGCTTAAGGGACGCGCTTAGAGAAGCGATGAGTGAAGAAATGAGGCGAGATCCTAATGTTTTTTTAATGGGTGAAGAAGTCGCCCAGTATAATGGTGCATACAAAGTGAGCAAAGGGATGCTGGATGAATTTGGTCCTAAAAGAGTTATTGATACACCTATAGCAGAATTAGGATTTGCTGGTATCGGTGTAGGTGCGGCAATGAATGGCCTGCGGCCGATAATTGAATTTATGACCTGGAATTTTGCGGTTCTGGCCTTTGATCAAATTGTAAATAACGCTGCAAAAACATTGTCACAATCCGCGGGCGAATTTAATTGTCCAATTGTTTTCAGAGGACCCAGCGGTGCTGCAGGTCAACTGGCACAACAACATAGCCAAAGCTTTGAAAGTTGGTTAGCTAACTGTCCTGGATTAAAAGTAGTTTCTTGTATTGATCCATATGATTCTAAAGGTCTTATGAAATCAGCAATTCGAGACAATGATCCGGTTTGTTTTATGGAGTCTGAGTCATTTTATGGACTTCAGGGAGAAGTACCAGAGGATGAGTACCTGGTACCTATTGGTAAAGCGATAGTCCGTAAAGAAGGAACTGATGTTACGATAGTTTCCTATAATAAAATGATGGAAGTAGTTAAACAAGCAGCATTAGAATTAGAAAAAGAAGGAATTCATGCAGAGATAATCGATTTAAGAACTATTCGTCCTATGGATTATGAAACCATCGTACAATCTGTTAAAAAGACAAATCGATTAGTCGTTGTGGACGAAAGCTGGCCATTTGCGGGCGTTTCATCTGAAATTGCGTACACTATTCAAAAACATGCATTTGACTATCTTGATGCACCAGTAACGAGAGTAAATGCAGCGGATACATCCCTGGGATATGCTCCAACTATGGTCCAAGAGTATCTTCCGAATCCTGAGAAAGTGATTAAGGCAGTTAAAAGTGTATTGTACAGATAGCACTTTTTAGTTAATTACACTTTTAAAGCAAGAAGTTCTGCATTATTTAGGAGCACCGTATTACCTGCTTGCAATGTACCTAATTGTATGGGTCCAATTGAAATTCTAATAAGTCGCAGTACCGGAAAGCCTACAGCTGCAAACATTCTCCTGACTTGTCGATTCTTTCCTTCATGGATTGTTATTTCGATCCACCGGTCTGGGATGGATTTACGGAGTCGGATGGGAGGTATTCTTTCTGGATAAGTCGGTATTTTATCCATCAATTTAACTGTTGCAGGTAATGTTGTATGTGATTTTCCATCAATTTTAATTAAAATCCCAGATTCGAGTTTTTTCAATGCTTCTTGGGTTGGAATTCCTTCTACCTGGGCTAAATATGTTTTCGGCATTTTAAATTTTGGGTTTAAAAGCTTATTATTTAATGCAATATCATCTGATAAAATTAATAATCCTTCACTGTCTTTATCCAATCTTCCAATTGGGTAAACTGCTTTTGGAAACTTAAATACATCCTGGAGAGTTACTTGTTCAGGCTCTTTTTTGCTAAACTGACTTAAGACTCCATAAGGTTTATATATTTTGTAATAGTACATTTTATAGTTTGTTTTAGTCCATTTAGGGTTTCAAAATTACCTTCATATTTAAACAAAATCATATATTTAAAACTTTTAGAGTCATTTTATTATAAGTTTTAAACATTTTTAATGCGTTTTCCACAACCATAGCAAGAATTAACATTTTGTATTTAACGCCTTTTCAGTTTTTTACCCAAGTTTTCCACATTATGTTGATAATTATTGTAAAAAATCAAACAAAGTTCGTTGTATTTTTGAGCTAAATATAATAATTATTGATAATATGATTTTTGTATGGATCACAATTTATTAAATCAGATTTCTAAATATAAATCAAAGCAATACATATTAAGTAAAAAAATATATCAAAATTTTTGTTATATAATATTAAGTTTTAAATACATTTGAACCACAATTACCCGATCAGCTTACCAAACTCAAACAGCAAGAGCCAATGAATTACCGTTCAGAACCAATTCTTACCGAAAATCCCGATCGATTTGTCATATTTCCAATAAAGCATGATGATATTTGGCAATTTTACAAAAATTCTGAAGCTTCTTTTTGGACTGCCGAAGAAATAGATCTTGCTCAGGACCTGGAAGATTGGCAGCATAAATTAACTTCTGACGAAAAACATTTTATTAAACATGTCCTTGCATTTTTTGCAGCAAGTGATGGAATTGTTAATGAAAACCTTGCTGAAAACATGGTCAGGCTGGTTCAGTATCCAGAAGCTAAATTCTTTTATGGTTTTCAGATCATGATGGAAAATATTCATTCAGAGACCTATTCCTTATTAATTGATACTTATATTAAGGATCCTGTAGATAAAGATTTCCTTTTCCACGCTGTTGACAACCTGGAATGTGTTAAAAACAAGGCAGATTGGGCAATGCGTTGGATAAAAAAAGGTAGTTTTCAGGAACAGTTAATTGCTTTTGCTGCAGTAGAAGGAATATTCTTTAGTGGATCATTTTGCAGTATTTTTTGGCTTAAAAAGCGCGGGCTCATGCCAGGCTTAACCTTCTCTAATGAATTAATCTCAAGAGATGAAGGAATGCATTGTGATTTTGCATGTTTATTATACAATCAGCATATTAATAACAAACTTCCAAAGGAGACAGTCGAAGCAATCATCAAGGATGCTGTTGAAATTGAGAAAAATTTCGTTACCGATGCAATACCAGTTGCTTTAATCGGTATGAACGCAGAATTGATGTGTCAATATATTGAGTTTGTTGCTGATAGACTATTGATAGCATTAGGAAATCCTAAAGTTTACAATTCTCAAAATCCATTCGCCTTCATGGAAATGATCTCCGTGCAAGGTAAAACCAATTTTTTTGAAAAAAGGGTGTCGGAATACCAAAAATCGGGCGTAACAACGGGACATGCTCCGAAGGTATTTACCATAGACGAAGAGTTTTAACCCGTAGTTTTTTTTTTAACCCTTTTTTGATTTTTAATCTATACTTATTATGCAAGTACTAAAACGTAACGGCAAGCGGGAAGAAGTCAGTTTTGATAAAATTACAGCCCGTGTGAAGAAATTGTGCTATAGCCTCGATAGTAAATTTGTTGACCCAATAGAAATTGCTAGAAAAGTAATTACCGGACTTTTCAACGGTGTTACGACATCGGAATTGGATAATCTGGCCGCAGAAACTGCCGCAAGTTTTGCAACGATACATCCTGATTATGCAATCCTTGCAGCTAGAATTGCGGTATCAAATCTGCATAAAAACACCAATAAGTCCTTTTCTGAAACTATGGAATTGCTATATCAATATATCGATCCAAAAACTAGCCAGAAAGCAGGCCTTATAAGCGATGAAACGATTAGTGTAATTCGAAATCATGCAGACTTATTAGACTCTGCAATTATTTATGATAGAGATTATAGTTTTGATTATTTTGGATTTAAGACATTAGAAAAATCGTACTTATTAAAAGCCAATAAAAAAGTAGTTGAAAGACCACAACATCTTTTAATGAGAGCCGCTGTAGGGATTCATGGTGAAAATATAGATGCTGCAATCGAAACCTATAATTTAATGTCAGAGAAATGGTTTGTCCATGCGACTCCAACATTATTTAATGCGGGTACACCAAAACCGCAATTGTCTTCCTGTTTTTTATTAAGTATGGTAGATGATTCAATCTCTGGAATTTTTGAAACCTTAAGTCGCTGTGCAAAAATCTCACAATCTGCTGGTGGAATCGGTTTAAGCATTCATAATATTCGGGCGAAAGGAAGTTATATAAAAGGAACTGGAGGTTCATCCAATGGCATTATTCCAATGTTGCGCGTATTTAATGACACCGCACGATATGTAGATCAGGGTGGAGGAAAACGCAAAGGTGCATTTGCTATTTATATTGAACCTTGGCATGCGGATATTGAAGATTTTTTAGAATTAAAAAAGAATCATGGCAAAGAAGAAATGAGAGCTCGTGATTTATTTTTTGCCCTTTGGATACCTGACTTATTTATGCAACGAGTTTTAGATGATGCAGATTGGTCCTTGTTCTGTCCAAATGAAGCACCCGGTCTATACGATTCCTATGGCGAAAAATTTGAAACTTTATATCATCAATATGAAGCGGATGGCAAAGCGCGTAAAACAGTAAGAGCGCAGGAATTATGGTTTCAAATTTGTCAAAGTCAAATAGAAACGGGAACGCCATATCTATTATACAAAGATGCTTGTAATGAAAAATCAAATCAGAAAAATTTAGGCACTATACGTTCTTCAAATCTATGCACAGAAATACTTGAATATACTTCAGCCGAGGAAGTTGCAGTTTGTAATTTAGCTTCTATTTCATTACCTAAGTTTGTTGAAAATAATACGTTTGATTTCAAAAAATTGGCAGCTGTAACAAAAGTAATAACGAGAAATTTAAATCGAATCATTGATATTAATTATTACCCAATTCCAGAAGCCAAAACATCCAATTTTAGACATCGCCCAATTGGCATTGGCGTACAAGGTTTGGCAGATGCTTTTATTTTAATGAGAATGCCATTCGATAGTGATGAAGCGAAACAATTAAACAAAGATATTTTTGAAACAATATATTTTGCTGCTGTAAAAGAAAGTTGCGAACTTGCAAAAAAGCATGGCAGTTATGAAAGTTTTAAAGGCTCACCCATGAGCCAAGGAATATTTCAATTTGATATGTGGGGAGTGACTCCAGACTCCAAACGTTGGGATTGGGATTCCTTAAAAAAAGAGGTCATCCAAAACGGTTTAAGAAACAGTCTATTACTTGCACCTATGCCGACTGCAAGTACTTCACAAATTTTAGGTAATAATGAGTGCTTTGAACCTTATACTTCAAACTTTTACACTCGAAGAACCTTATCTGGAGAATATATTGTAATCAATAAACATTTATTAGAAGATCTCGTAAAACTTGGTCTTTGGAATCAAGAAATGAAAGAAATGTTGATGTTAAATAATGGGTCTATTCAAACGATTCCCAACATCCCGCAACATTTAAAAGAACTTTATAAAACAGTCTGGGAGATAAGCCAAAAAGCAGTCATAGACATGGCTGCAGATCGAGGTGCATTTATCTGTCAAAGTCAAAGCTTAAATCTGTTTCTTGAAAGCGCTACCGTAAATAAATTAGGCTCAATGCATTTCTATGCTTGGAAAAAAGGTTTAAAAACCGGTATGTATTACCTCAGAACAAAATCTGCTGTAGATCCTATTAAATTTACACTAAGTGAAAAGCATCAGCGCAAATTTGTGGATCAAATTGAAGATGTAAAATCAGAAGAATTTACAATGACCACTTCACCAAGTTCTGGTGAAATCAAGATTGAGCAATTGCAGGAAATGTTTGCTGCCACGGAAACTCAAACAATGACAGAAGGACAGTCTTGTACTATGGAAGATGGCTGTGTTTTTTGCCAAGGTTAGAGCGCATACACAGAGTTTATTAATATGGGGCATTTGGGGGAATTTATATTCCCCAATTAAACCTTTTGATCAATCATCCGTCCAAATCTCTTGGTAGGCTTAACTAAAATTAAGGATCAAATTTAAAAAAGGCTTAACTTTCCGAAATGTTTGATTTTTCATTAACGAATATAAATACTGATAATCCGTCGCCTTTATCTGTATTATATGCTTTGTTGCTAAGCTTTTTCCTGTCTTCTTTGATTGCATTTACCTATGAAAAAACAACAGGTCACAATCAATCTCCAGGTCATTTTATACAATCTATGATACTTGGATCTATCATTGCAGCTATTGTAGCTCAGGCAGTTGGTGATAGTATAGGAAGAGGGTTAGGGATGTTAGGAGTGCTTGCAATGATCCGCTTTAGAACAAATATTAACCAGCCAAGAAACATGATTTTTATTTTTGCTGCGCTGGCATCTGGAATAGCTTGTGGTGTATTTGCTTTTAATATAGCGCTCTATGGCTGTGTACTTTTTTGTGTTTTGGCTTTTTTATTAGACTTATCACCATTAAGTAATTATCCTAAAAAATCCCAAACTATAAAGGTTACATTTGATCAAGATGCTCGTATTGGAGAAAAGAGCATTCGTGAATATTTTGTCCAGGCTAAAATTGCAGCAGAACTCATCAGAATAGATATTTCACTAGAATCAGGTAGAACTGATAAAAGTTATATTTGGGAAGTCAAATCTTCACAAAATATTGATGAAAATAGTTTAATAGAATCTATCTCCGCCTTATCTGAAGTTAAATCAATACGATATAATTTGAGATCAGAAGAAGAAAGTATTTGAGGTTTAAAATTGTTGAATGAAAAATATTATAGCATGCTTACTATTGCTAATATGCAATAGTGTTAAAGCACAAAAACTTCCATCGGAAGTCCAATTCTCAACCGATGGGAAACGGTTAATAACAGGAATTTCTGAAGTAGCAGGACTTTACAACACTGAAAAATTAAGACGTGTAGATCTGATATTTGATCAGCCTGATTATTGGACCCAACTAACTAATAATTATCAATCTAAAAAAGATATCGTAGCCAGCCTAATTATAGATGGCGTAACCTATCCAAATGTGGGTGTTCGGTTTAAAGGTCAAACGTCTTATTCCAGAGTAACCAGCCAAAAAAAATCATTTAATGTTACAATGGATTTTTTGGACCCCGAACAAGATTTAAAAGGATATCAAACCTTAAACTTCAATAATGCATTCGAAGATAATAGCTGCACCAGAGAGGTTTTATATGAAAATATTACCAGACCTTTTTGCCCTTCTTTGAAAGCTAACTTTATTCATCTTTATATAAATGGTCAGGATTGGGGACTCTATCCGAATGTTCAAGCTTTAGATGGGGCATATATCAAAGAATGGTTTTTAAGTAACGACGGTACCAGATGGAGATGTGAACGAACCACTGGAGGGATGGGTGGTTTTGGTGCAGGAACTTCGACTTTAAATTATTTAGGTGATGACACGTCAAGTTATAAACCACATTATACATTAAAACATACTACAGTTGATAATCCATGGGCCGATCTTGCAAGAGTTACTAAAGTTTTAAATACGGTCCCTTTGGCGCAATTAGAAGACAGCTTGAATAAAGTATTTGATATTGACCGAGCTCTTTGGTTTTTAGCTAAAGAGATTTTATTTGGCGATGACGATAGCTATGTAAATAAAGGAGGAATGGATTATTATGCAATTTACCAAAAAGACGTAGAGCGACTCATTCCACTTGAATATGATGCAAACTCAGTGATGAAAGGACAGACTACGAATTGGTCAATATTCTTAAAAGAGGCTGATGTAAAATTCCCATTAACAAACAGACTTTTTGCTGTTCCGGCATTAAGACAAAGATACTTAGCGCATGTTAGAAGCCTTTTTAATGCTACATTAGACTCCACCTACTTCACAAATTATATCAACACATTCTACAATCATATCGATTCCGTAGTAACTAGTGATCCAAAAAAATTCATGACGTATTCTGCATTTCAAGCAGAAAAAAATGTTCTAATAAATTGGATGCGAAGTCGAAGAACATTTGTTTTAAACAATACAGAATTCAAGCAAATAGGTGCTACTATTTCTGATGTGCAATTTTTGACAAATGGGGTACCGTTCAAAACTCCAGATGAAACTCAAGAAGTAACGATTCAAGCAACAATCAGTGGTAACATAGCAGCAAAGCAAGTAAATTTATATTTTGCACCAGGTTATGATGGCTATTTTAACAAAATCGTAATGTATGATGATGGAAACCATAACGACAACCAAGCGAAGGATGGAATATATGCAGCTTCTATTCCAGCCTATCCAAACGGTAATTTTATAAGATATTATATTGAATCTATTGCCAATAATACTGCAGGAACTACTAAATATTCACCAGAAGGTGCGGAACATGACGTTTACATTTATCAAGTAGAATTAAAAAATTCATCGGCCACTGAAATTGTAATTAACGAATTTATGGCTTCGAATTCAACTACGATGGCTGATCAGGATGGTGAATTTGATGATTGGATCGAACTCTACAATAATTCAAATAAAGAAATTGATATCAGTAATTGGATTTTAACTGATAATCCAACAAACCTTGATAAATATCGTTTTCCTTACGGCACCAAACTTATTCCAGATAGTTATTTAATTATTTGGGCTGATGAAAATGGAAAGCAAACAGGCTACCATGCAAATTTTAAACTATCAGCCTCCGGTGAAGAAATTATTTTATTAGATAGCCTAGCTCAACAAGTTGACAAGGTTAGTTTCGGTGCACAACTTACCGACAAAGGATATGCTAGGAAACCAAACGGTAGCGGATCATTTATCGTCCAGGCTCCCACGTTCAATAAGAATAATGATCTTATAATCACAAATTACCAATTTGAAAATTCATCTATAACGATTGTTCCAAACCCAGCAAGCAAATGGATTCAAATCCATACACCGTTTGAAGATTCAACTCCTTTTTCAATCTATAATTTAATAGGAAACAAAGTTCTTGAAGGAAACTATATCAACAAAAATTTAATTGATGTTTCTTTGCTTTCAACAGGCCTCTATGTTATTAAAATTGAAAGCAAATCTTCGAAATTTATCATTCGATAAGCATTTATACGGTCGTGAAAACTATTAACTTTGTATATATATTAGCAATATTATGTATCGTTCTAATATTGCCTTTTATTAAAAAATCCATAAGTAATTCAGATGCTTTTTTTGGTATCGCTGAGAATCAAGTACGAAGCATTAATCTTGGCTTTCCGGTAGAAATAATTGAGATCTTTAAACGACAAGGAGATGCAATCAAAACTGGAGATACCATTGCGCGGTTTAAACGTATTGAAATTGATAAAGAAAAACAAAATCTAGAATTTGATTTAGTAGAACTTGAAAAGAAAAATATAGTAAATCGAGAATTACAAAAAAGTGAGCTCACATTATTATTAAATCATCGAAATGAAATTAATAAAAACTATCACTTAAAATCACAAGAATTAATTAGAAATTCAAATCTACAAAAAGACCTTTTAATACAAGTATATGGTGACTCAAGTAAAACAATATCAAATTCTTCGGTAGCGCATTTAAGAGATGAATTAAATATTAAACTGCAACTTGAGTTATCAGAAATAGATCTTAAAATTAAAAATTTAAATAAAGATATACAACTCAATAATGATGCCTTAGTTGCGAAAACATTAAAAATTAAATCCGAAATAAAGATACTTTCAAACATAGAATTAAATTCATTCCTCTTAAGCCCTGAAAATGGAATTATTGGCCAATTTGAATTTAATCCAGGTGACAAAATACCATCTTACAATAGTATCCTTAAAATTTATGCTACACATCCAAATATTGTAAATACATTCATTGGAGAGGGCTTCATAAGCACGATTCAAAATGGGGACACCGTTCTTATCTCTTCATTAATTAATACAAACTATATTCTTAAAGGTTTTGTTGTTAATCTTGGAACAAGAATAACAGCGCTTCCTGAACGTCTAAAAAAAATACCTGAACTTCGGGCATGGGGCAGGGAAGTACAAATAAATATTCAGCAGGATAATTTGTTTCTACAAGGTGAAAAAGTACGCGTTCAATTGCTAAATCACTAAATATGCACTTCTTTAGATTGATTTGGCAAACCTACTTTCTGTATTCTCTTAGAATACTCTTTTTACTGCTATTAAGTCTTTCCCAAATTGCAGCTCAAAATCCTTATAAAAATTATATTCTAAACAATGATATGCCTCAATACAAATCATTGAATTCACTTTCCGACTACTATAAAACACATGATTTTCATAGTCCGTTAATTAATAGAATTGACCTTAGATCGGAATCTCATGAATATAAACTTAATCAACAGGAATATAGCTTAAGATTTCGTTTTACATCCCCTAAGTATAATTCATATCAAAATAAATTGAACCTTATTGAACAAGAATTTATAAATATTGAATTTCGTTCAATTGAAAATCATGCTACTTATTTAAAATATAAATCTGTTCTTGATTTCATGGAATCAAAAGAATTAAATGAATTGCATTTAAAATCTAATAATTTACGAGAAAAATCATTGAATAACGCAAAGCTTAGATTAGATTATACAAATAAAACAAACTTAGAAAATTATTTTGAAGAGGATTTAAACTATCAAAAATCAAAAAGAGCTCAAGCTGAAACTGAATTTAAATTAACAAATTTATCTAAAGAAATTGGAATTGAATTAAGCGACACTCGTGATAAGGATCATAGAATCACTGTTGCTTTTATTAAGAATGCGTTGGATACTTTTAAAATAATAAATATTTCAATTGAAACTGATAAACTAAATTCAACATTACAAAAAATAAAGATTAAATTAGACCAAGACAAATCAGAAGCGAATAAAATTTTGGATTTTGTACAATTAAAATACCAATCCGACCCGGAAGATCTTTTGTCAAAAAAACTATCTGCCGGAATCAGTTTAAGAATCCCGTACCTCACAATGAGCAAAGCGCTTGAGGAAAACTCAAAAATCAAAGAATTTCAAACACAGTTTAATTTAGAATCGGATCAAAATAAAAAGCAACTAAAAGTCAATTCAATCTATATTGATATTAGAAATCAAATCCATGCATATGAACTGTTGCAACATTCAATTTCAGTGTATACTAAAACCTATGACTTTGATCAAATGGTGAATATTGGTTTTACCGATACTGATTTAATTTTAAAAATTATGATACAGCAAACTAAATATGAGATGGAATTGAAAGAACTTGAATTCAAGATATTTAATAGATATATTGATTTTCTTTATTATACGGATCAATTCTATATAAATCCAAATCGTTATTACTTATCTCAATCCTAAGAATCCTTGAAATAGGAATAATTCAATCGTATATTTACACGTTATAACATCATAAAACTTGAATATCATAAAATGCGGATTGTTTTTTTAGTGATACTTTTTTATACTATTGCTTTTCCACTATCAAGAGGTCAATCGCTTTCTATTGATGCCACCATTATCGATGATCAGGGGAAGCCTATTTTTGGAGTGAATTTAGATCTTATAAAGGAACAGAATATTGCTATACAATCTCAACTAACAGATAGTATTGGGTATGCTAAGTTTACAAACATTGCTGCTGGAGAATACAAATTGCAAATAAAGTATTTAGGTACTCAGACCATTGTAAAACAAATAAGTATTCAAAATTTCAATATTTTACTAGGGAATATTACCCTTTTACCGGATACTAAACTATTAAAGGAAGTTGTTATAAAAGATAAGAAACCATTAGGGAGCATTAAAAATGATACCGTTCAATTTGATGCAAATTCATTTAAAATGATGAACGATGCAACCGCTGATCAATTGGTAGAAAAAATGCCCTCAATAAACAAAGAAAATGGGACTTTAAAAGCTCAAGGAGATGAAGTTAAACAAATTTTAGTTGATGGAAAACCATTTTTTGGAAATGACCCTAATTTATCTTTAAGAAACTTGCCTGCAGAACTTATTGATAAGGTTCAAATATTTGATCAACTAAGTGAGCAATCACAATTTACAGGTATTAATGATGGCAATACTGTAAAAACTATTAACATTGTTACGAAAAATGGAATGAACAATGGACAATTTGGAAAACTCTATGCAGGGTATGGTGTGCATGATAAATACCAAATTGGAACAAACCTTAATTTTTTCGATGGAAACCGGCGAGTAAGTTTGATCGGAATGTCGAATAATGTAAATATCCAAAATTTTGCCGTAGATGATATTCTTGGCGCAATGGGAAATTCTAATAATTCAAGAAACAGGTCAAATTCTGGAAATCCTACAAATCCTAGAAGGGAAGGCCGGGGACCTGGAAATGGTGTAAATGACTTTCTTGTACCTCAATCCGGAGGTATTGCAAAAACGAATGCTGTTGGAATTAACTATACGGATAAACTCGGATCAAAAATTGAATTAAACCTTTCTTATTTTTACAATTTAACTAGTAATAATATTGAAAACGATCTGGATCGAACCTATTTGACAAGTGGCTTTTTAGATCAACATTATTTTGAATCTACAAATTCAAAACCAAAAAATGTCAACCATAGATTAAATGGAAGAGTTGAATATAAAATGGATAGTTTCAATACTTTAATTTTTCGCCCGAGGATAACCATACAATTAAATAAATCAGGTGTCACAAGTGAAAGTGGTACCTATTTAAATGATATCCTTACAAATCATTCATTAAATACAAACAATTCTGATATCCAAGGAAGTAATATTTCAAATAGCCTCTTATTCCGACACCGGTTTGCTAAAATCGGACGATCCGTATCAATAGATCTAAATCATAATATAGCTCCAAAAACAGAAGATCTTGAACAAAATTCTGTAACTACATATGAAACTAAAAATAAATTATTCATTGATACTATAAGTCAAAGATCAGACAATGCGATTAGTAAATGGAGTTTGAGTTCTAATATTGAATATACAGAACCCATAACACTTGAACATTCCGTAGTCCTTAATTATAAAATGAGTTATCAGGAAGATGAAACTGATTTGTCGACCTATGATATATCCTTAGATGGATTATATGGCGAGCAATTCAACTCGTCTTTAAGTAATCATTTTACTTCAAATTCAAAATCACATCAAGTTGGACTAGGGTACCAATTTAATAGAGAGCAAAAATTAAATTTAAGTTCCCGAATCCATTGGCAAACATCAAAATTATTAAATCAACAATATATTCCAATTCAAAATGATAATAATAAAATATTTAATAACATTCTCCCTTCATTGTTTTTAAGATATACGCCAACAAGAACCAAGAGTTTTAATTTACATTACAGAAGTACGACACAACTACCAACTATAAACCAATTACAAAATGTTTTAAACAATTCGAATCCAGTTCAGCTTAGCATCGGAAATCCTAATTTAAAACAAGCGTTAAATCATAATTTCAATATACGCTATTCTTCATCGAATGCAAACTCCAGTATGATTTACCTCATGCTTGGAGGCACTATTACACAAAACTATATTTCAAATCATCTTTATATAAGGAGTCGAAATCATCCTATTTTTAATATTATCGACCTTCCTATTGGGAGTCAATTGAGTATTCCTGAAAATTATGGTATCTCAAAACAGTATAGAGCTTTCTGTTCGTACAGCTTTCCAATTCCAAAAATTAAATGTAATCTTTCCTTAGATGCATCCTATATTTATTCAAAAGCACCAAGTCTGGTTGACAGTTTAATAAATAGATCAACTCAAAACAATACTTCTTTGGGAATTTCACTATCTAGTAATATTAATCAAAAAATTGATTTTAATATTCAATTCAGACCATCATACAATAATTACACTTCAAAAAATATTGAAGATAATTATTTTTATTTTGAGAATAAAGTTCGATTCGCATGGCAGTTCTATAATAGTTTAATCATTAGAATGGATTTGAATTCGAAATCAACGCAAAGTTTAACGGACAGACCTGATCAAACAATCTGGCTTTTTAATCTTGCATTTGGTAAAAAAATATTCAAGAATGAACGTGGCGAAATCGCAATCGGAGTAAATGATTTATTTAATCAAAATATTAACATATTGCAGTCGGTATCTGATTATTATGTTGAAGATTCCAGAACGAATAGTTTACAGCGGTTTCTTATGATTTCTTTTACTTATAATATAAGAAACTATAACTCTGGAAAAAAAGCTACCCAAAATAATACAATGGATCAGGACCGAATGAGGCGTTGGGATGAACGTAGAAACTAAAGGAGTTTTAATTTTTCTAGTTCCTTTTGAAACAATTGCATTCCTAAACTTGCGGAGGCTTTAATAATATGAAGCTGCCGGTGATCTTTTAACTCATAATTAATAACAGGATTTGGATCAATATAATAGATTGGAGTACTATTTTTTAAATAATACATCAAACCAGCTGCGGGATAGACTTGCAAAGAACTACCAATAATTAAAAAAACATCCGCCTCTGCCGTAAGTTCTATGGCGCGATTCATCAAAGGCACATCTTCTCCAAACCATACAATGTGAGGCCTCAATTGAAAACCACTTTCGCATAAATCACCTAATACGATATCCGAATCCCGTGAATATAATTTTTGTTGATCAACTACGCTTCTACATTTTCGCAATTCGCCATGAAGATGGATTACATTTAAACTACCTGCACGCTCATGTAAATCATCCACATTTTGTGTAATTATACTGAGTTCAAATAAATCCTGCAACTCTGCCAACAGTAAATGTGCAGTATTGGGGTTTACAGTTAGTAATTGTTTTCTTCTTTGATTATAAAAATCTAGAACTAAAGCTGGATTTTTATTCCAACCTTCAATACTTGCAACGGTCATTACATCATAGCCTTCCCATAATCCATCAGAATCTCTAAAAGTTTTAATACCACTTTCGGCACTTATGCCAGCACCTGTTAAAACTACTAATTTTGTTTTCATCGTTGAAGGCTTAGAAATGCATCCGGAATTTTTTGAATAACATCGCGTGCCATCATAGACTCAAAGGCACTATTTTGTGCAGCCAGATCTGCTGCATATCCGTGTAAATAAACTCCGACAATACAAGCATCTTTAGCGGTATAGGATTGCGCTAATAACGAACCAATCATTCCACTCAATACATCGCCACTACCACCTTTTGCAAGACCCACATTACCAGAACTATTAAAAAATACATTCTTGTCAGGTGTTACGATTGCTGTGTATTTCCCTTTTAAGACAATGTAAATATTATTTTTTTCAGCTACAAAAATTGCTTTATCCAAACGCTCAAATCCATTTTCCGATTTTCCAAATAAATAATCAAATTCACCAATATGAGGAGTAAGAATGCTACCAGCAGGAATTTTAGAAATTAAATTTTCCAAATGCACTATTTTTAAAGCATCTGCATCTATGAGCATAGGTTTTTTGTAGTGATCCAGAACCTCTATGAACAGTTTGGATATTTTAGTCGTAATCCCTAATCCTGGACCAATAACGATAGTTGAATATTTAGCATAATCTATTTGATTAAAATTTTCAAAAATACTTTCAGGCAGGCCAATTTGGATGATTTCTCTATTTAATGGATCTGAACTAATGGTACATAATCCGGATCCTGTGCGCAGGTTCGCTTCACCACTTAGTAAAGCCGCTCCTGCCATTCCCTCACTACCAGCAATTATTAAAGTATGACCAAAATTGTTTTTGTATTGAAAATTTGATCTCGGTTTATAAAGGGATACAACATCAGAATGCTCTATAAAAAATTTATTTGCTGGAGTTATATCTAAATATTTAGGATCCAAACCAATATTCAGCAATGTAAGCGCTCCGCAATATTGACCTGTATCTGGAATAAGCTGACATAATTTGGGTGCTTGGAGTGTAAGCGTAGTATCCGTATGAAAAAATTCAGACGAAGTCATTTTGTCAGCATCCAAACCAGTTGGTAAATCAACTGAAACCTTAAAATTATGAATATCGTTTAAACGATTAACGAGCAATAGAAGCTCTCCAGAAACTGGTCTATCCACACCGGAACCCAAAACAGCATCTATAATTATGCATGCAGGAACTTGTTCTAAAAAATTAAATCCAGCTTCCGTTGTGAGAAAATTCTTAAAACCAATCTTGACTAATCGTTCATAATTTATTTGAAAATTGCCTGAGACATGACCAGCTACCTGGATTAATACCACATGCACTTCAAAACCAATTAAAGTTAAGATCCGCGCCACAGCTAGTCCATCGCCACCATTGTTACCGTTACCAGCAAAGATGATAAAGCCTCGCCTGGGTTCATATGTTTTAGTGATCCAATTTACAATTTTCATTGCTACCGATTCCATTAAATCAATAGATTGTATACTTTGATTTTGAATGGAAAACTGGTCCCAATTTCGAATTTGATTTACATTATAGACTGGTAACATTTTAATTTATAGTACAATGATAAGCGAATCTATAAAAACTTGGGCTGGCATCATTAACAAATATTAAGAAATATTTTAATATAATGTATAAAATAATTCAAAATATGTTTGAATATTTGCATGAAATCACATAATATTGCTATTCCTAAGGGATTTCTCCATAAACACTCCGTTTTTACATTATTCAAATTTAGTACTAATTTTATTAACTAATTAATAATCAATTAATTATGCCTTTAAAGCATATTTTTATTATTTTAGGGATATCACTCCTTACAACCGATTTTTTAAATGGCCAGGATATTCACTACTCGCAGTATTTCTTGAACTACCCAAGTCAAAGTCCTATTCAAACAGGACTTTATCAGGGAAATCATCGAATTACCGCTAATTACAGGAATCAATGGCAGACTGTAGCCGTTCCTTATTTAACCTTGAGCATGTTTTACGACAGTAAAATCAAGTTAAAATCGAATGGTGACTATATAGGAGCCGGTATTGGTTTTGACTATGACCGGGCAGGTGATTCTGAACTAAGTTTGACTTCTTTAAATGTGTCCTTAAATTATGGATTAACTTTAAAGAAATCCCATTTAATCATAATCGGACTTAGCCCAAATGTTGGTCAAAGAAGACTTTCAGAAGAGAAATTAAAATGGAATAATCAGTGGAATGGTGATCGATATGATCCAAATTTATCTCCAAGAGAGAATTTTAAAACATCCGGTTCCTTCTTTTTAGATTTATCCGGTGGATTGGCATATCAATACTCCTTAACTAAAAGATCCCGAATTCTTCTAGGAGGTGCAATGTTTCACCTATTAGAACCAGATCAAACGTTTTATGGTCTTTCACAAACCAAAGTTCAATTACCACAACGAATGGTTTTGCATGCCAATCTGGATATTGGCATAGGATCCTTTTTAGATTTGATGCTAAGTGGGCAATTTCAACAACAAGATAAATATGAAGAAACCGTTGGTTCTGGCATGTTTAGATTGTATTTGGATAAAAATCCAGGTGTAAAATTGAATTTGTTATTAGGATGTGGAATTAGATTGGAAGATGCCTTTTATCCAATCTTAGCATTAGAATTAAAAAACTGGTTGATTTCAGGTTCTTATGATATTAACACATCCGATTTTAAGACAGCATCCAATAAACGTGGCGGTCCTGAATTGACTGTCCAATATGTTTTTAGAGGTGTAGAACCTGTTGGAATTTACAAAAAATGCCCGATTTATTAATCATGAGAATAGTAAAAATGAAATTACATATTATAAGCATTCTGTTTTTTATTACAATCCTAAATTGCAGTTCACAATCTTTAAATCAATATAAAGAGCAAATCAATAAATATCTTGCACAAGAAGATTATTATGCAGCTTATGTTGATATTTTAGAAGCTTTAAAGTATGAAACAGAAATGGATTCATTTCAGATGTTGGCAGGGATCACAGCGTTTAATTTAAATGCGTTCTCAAAAACAACAAAACATTTGAAAAGTATTATTGACAAACCCATTGTAGAAAGGCATCCAGAAATTGATTTCTATTTAGCGGAATCTCAATTTTATCAAGGATTTTATAGTGAAGCGTTGATCTATTTTAAATCATATTTAGCATCCACCGTTTCAGATGGCGAAATGAGTACAAAAGTTCAGAAACGGATTGAATCGGTTAATTGGGCAAAAGAGAATCTTAAATATAAAGATCCGCTAATTTCTATTAAAAAATTGGATGCTCCAATAAATACAAAAGAAAATGAATTTAGTCCATTTTTTAATGATAGCTCTTTATATATAACATCACAAAATACATATGAGAAATCGAAACGTGGAAAAATCAGTAAAAATTCAGGTCAGATTTTAAAATTTAATGAGAAAACACTGGAAGCACAAGAATTGGATAAAAGTTTTTCTGAAGAAGGTGTTCATATGGCACATCCTTGTTTAAATGCCGATAAATCAAAATTATTTTTTACTGTTTGTAATTATGCAGAAAACAGTACCACACTTCATTGTGACCTTTATGTAAAACTAAAAACACCTAAAGGTTGGACTCCAAAGCTTAAATTACCGGATCCTGTAAACAGGGTAAATTACTCTTCAACACAACCCTTTATAAGTATTGATCCTGAAACCAAATTAGAAAAATTATTTTTTTCAAGTAACCGGCCTGGAGGTCAAGGAGGCTTTGATATTTATGCAGTCCTATTAAATGACACCAATGATCCTTCACAAGTTGAAAATCTTGAATATATTAACACCGTTGAGAATGAATTTAGTCCTTTCTTTAATTCCCATGAGAACACTCTTTTCTTTAGTAGTAAAGGGCATAAAGGATTTGGAGGATTAGACATCTACAAATATGCATACGCAGGTAAAGAATCGAATCAAATAATCAATCTTGGCCCTTCAATTAATAGCAGTTATGATGATCTCTATTATTTTGAAAATTCGCAAGCTCGCAAAGCATATATGGTTTCCAATAAACCTGCATCAAGTTTTATCGATGAAGATATACAAGCATGTTGTTATGATATATACAAAGTTAAATATACACCTGCTACCATCGAATTAATTGTAAACACTTATGATAAATACGATTCCACTCCTTTAAGAAATGTTCAAATATTTATAAAGGATATTACGGAATCCGATTCTTTAATTTATAGTACAAATTTGACTGACAAGTCCAATCTTAATTATAAAATAACGGAAGACCGGAAATATAGAATTATTGCTGCCAAAGATAACTGGATAAGCGATACAACTTACTGCAGTGCTATAGACCTTGAAGATTTTAGTCCAATTACGAGAAATTTGTATCTGGTTGAGCGAAAACAATTGAATGCCTTTACGTTTGAGAAAACCACAAATGCAAATTTAAAAGGTGTTACTGTGGAACTTTGGGACCTGGATCATAATAAATTAATAAAGTCAATTGTGAATCCGGATAGTAATTTTTTCAACTTTGAATTACTTAAGGGAACAAAGTATAATTTAATGGCAAAGAAAAATAAATATGAATCTGCCAGTGTATCTATTAGCCCTTTGGAAACTTCCCTAGAACCTATCTTAAAAAGAAATCTTTATCTAGAATTAGCGGCAATAGCGGAATTAAGAAAGCTACTCCCTATAAGATTGTTTTTTGAAAATGATATGCCGGATTTAAGATCCCAATCAGATACTACTTCGGTTGGTTTCTTAGATATTTATAATGATTATTTTGATAAAAAATCAAAATACATTTATGAATTTACGCATAAAATGAAAGGCAGTAAAAAGGATCAAGCAATTTTGGAAATTGACACTTTTTTTAATCAAAATATCAGAGCCAATGCAGAAAAACTAAAACTGTTTATGGAAAAACTGATAATCATATTAGAGGAAGGACATGAAATTGATATTTTCTTAAAGGGATTCGCTTCTCCACGTGCAAAATCAGATTATAATCAGCATCTTTCATCCAGACGGGTTACCAGTGTTAGAAATGAATTTGACAGATATAATGAACATGTTTTTCATGACTACATAAAGAATAAAAATTTTAAAATAAAGGAAGTTCCATTTGGTGAATCCCTTTCATCAGGTGATGTAAGTGACAGTTTAGATGATACCCGAAATTCAATTTACAATCTAAAAGCTGCATATGAACGAAGGGTAGAAATATTAGAAATATTAAAAGGGGTTGAAGAATAGTCTTAAATATTTTAAATTTAAATCGATGAAAATTTTCTTAAATAAGTGCACAAATCTTTTTTTAACGATTCTATTTCTGGTGTGCATTTACTCACCGAAAGCACATGCCAGCCATATTGTTGGCGGTGAGATGTCCTATAAATGTCTTGGCGGCCAGGTGTATGAAATTACATTAACCTTGCGCAGAGATTGTTTTAACGGAAGTCCGGAAGCTGAATTTGATGATCCTGCACATATTGGGATCTTTGATACAGAAGGTAATCCAGCTCGAAATGTTGGTCAATTTGGATTACTTCTTTTGGATTTTAGAAATGATGATACACTGAATGAAATCTTAAGAACTGAGTGTGAAGTAGTAGGAGGGGATGTATGCGTTCATACAACAACCTATCGAGGAAAAATAGAATTAGCTTTTGCAAAAGGAGGATATACCTTGGCATATCAAAGGTGTTGCAGAAATAAAACCATTACAAACATTTCCGACCCTGAATTAATAGGAGCAACCTATAGTGTTGTGATATCTGAAGATGCTTTGCGTTATTGTAATAGTTCCCCTAGATTTGGTGCTTTTCCCCCAATTTATGTTTGTGGGGATCGCGTTATTAGTTTTGACAATTCCGCAAAAGATCCAGATGGCGATTCTTTAGTTTATAGTTTATGCGTACCCTTTGCTGGCGCTGATACTTCTAATTCAAAGCCTACACGTCCTAGTAAACCACCATTTCCTTTGGTAAACTATAAATCACCTTTTAGCTTAAATGATTTACTTGGGGGTACTCCCACTTTAAAAATTGACAAAACTACCGGTTTGCTAACTGGTCAACCGAATGCTATTGGACAATATTTAGTGGGTATCTGTGTAGACGAATACCGAAATGGCCGTCTACTTTCTAGAGTACGTAGAGATTTTCAATATAATGTCCGTTTTTGTACCACGAATCCAGTATCAAATTTTGATGCTGATAATTCGGTTTTATGTAAAGGGGATAGTACCGTTAAATTTACGAATAATAGTATCAACTCTAAAGCATATACCTGGTATTTTGACTATCCAAATACGAATTATACTTCAATAGATACAAATCCCGTATTTACATTTCCTAAACCAGGAAAATACACGGTCGCCTTAATTGCAGTAAGAGCAAAAGATTGTATAGATACCAATTATAAAAATATTTTTATTTATGATGAAAATCTATTAGGCAGTGACTTTGATGCAAATTATGGCTCCTGTGATGATAGTATTGAAATTTCATTCAAAGATAAATCATTTGATTCTCTATTAAATATTTCGAATTGGAATTGGTTTATACAATTAAATAATAACATTGTCACTTCCACAAAGCAAGATCCGAAATTCACATTTTCAGATACCGGAACTTTATCTGTAAGATTGATCGTTACATCCTCTGGTGGTTGTACAGATTCATTAGACAAAGAATTTAAATTAAATCGGCTGAAGCCTATGTTTCTTTCCGAAAAAATTCCAATTTGTATTGGTGAATCTACCAAACTAATTTCAAATCCAGATGGAAGATTTAAATATAATTGGTCTCCTTCAGCTGATCTTAGTTGTAACGATTGTCCGGATCCTATTGCAAATCCTGCAAATGACATCCTTTATAAAGTCACGATAACCGATGGTAATTGTACAGAAGAAGATTCAATATTAGTTACCGTATCCAGATTGTTAGATATAGATATTAAAGGAGACTCTGTAATTTGTGCTGATGAAGTTAATTTATCTGCTATTGGAGGCGTCGAGAGCACTATTGAATGGTCTGATGTCTCTGATTTTGGCAATATATTAAAATCAGGTTCATTCCTTTTTAATACTAGCATTCAAAGTAAAAAAACATTTTATGTAAGAGCAAAAAGTAATGCCAATTGCCCCGGCTCTGATAGTATATCTGTAGAAAATCAGAAAGTTATTTTTCAAACAACTATAGATTCCTTAGTTGTTTGTGAAGACGATACATTTGAATTGGAATTAAATAATCTTCGTCCAGAACATCAATTTCAAATTGAATGGAGTCCTGTGTCTTCAATATTATCTGGTCAAAGTACTAATAAAATTTCTGCTATATTTCCTGATTGTGGAATAAATCAATTTCATGTTAAAATTGAAAATCAATATAAATGCACCGGAGAAGACTCTGTACAAGTTCGAGTCATTTGCAAGCCGACAGTAGATTTCAAAGTTGATAAAAATTGTGATAATACCTTAGTCACGTTTTCTAACTTAAGCTCGAATGGCAACTATTATTGGGACTTTGGAGACAGTACCTCAGCTACCGATAAAAGTCCAGTTCATTTGTATGCTAAACCAGGAAGATATACGGTAAGCTTAGGTGTGAATGCCGAATGTAAGAATGCAATATCCAAAATCGTAGATGTTGGTTTTATTATGGTAAGTTTAAAAGAACGTGTAGTAAGTTGTTTAGGTACGCCTGTTAAATTAAATGAAAATCCAGATACAACTTATACCTATGAATGGTCGCCTGCAAATGGCTTAGACAATCCAAATAGTCAAAATCCAACGGCTTCAGTAACAGAAACGACCATCTACAAAGTGCGCGTGTTTGATAAAAACATACCGGATTGTTTTATTGATCGTACGGTTACGGTTTTTGTACCCCCAACCATTAATTTGAGTGTAAATAATGATACTATTTTATGCAATCCAGGAAAAATAATACTACAAGCTGCAACAGATGTAACTGCAAATATTGAATGGACGGATCAAATTGGAATCTTATTAGGAAGAGGATATCAATTAGAACAACAATTCATTGACTCAATGTATGTATACGCATTTGCTACAGATCAATATGGTTGCGGTGAAAAAGATTCTTTTCGAGTCGTTCCTTTGGATACCAATTATATTGTCCGCGGTAAAGTAAACCTCTGTCCAGGTGCTGATGGGTTTATTGAATTTATCAATAATGATGGACACCAATATGCTCTAAATTGGACGCCAGGTCGATTTATAGTATCTGATCCTACCTTATCAAGAATTCTTGTAAAGCCTACCGATACAACGATTTTTTATTTAAGCATTGTGAATGAATATGGTTGTGCATTTAAAGATAGCTTCCAAGTAAATATTAGTCGCTTTAACCCACCACTTGAAGCTTTTGCAGAAGATGATACAATTTATCTTGGTCAATCTACAGTATTGCACGTTAATTTAGGGTATTCTAATTATAATTGGGTGATTCCTTATAATTTAAGTTGCACAGATTGTACAGATCCTGTTGCGAGTCCACTTTTCTCAACACTTTATACGGTAAAAGCTAAAAATGAAGATGGATGTGAAGATCAAGCAGATGTTCGGGTTATTGTCATTAGACCTAATTGTGATGATACCGATGTATTTATGCCAAATGTATTTAGTCCTAATAATGATAAGGAAAATGATGTTTTAGAAATACGAAGTAACTTTCTAGAATCCGTTGAACTTTATATTTATGACCGTTGGGGTGAAAAAGTCTTTGAAACTAAAGACAAATCAATGTGGTGGGATGGCAGCTATAAAGGGGTTGATTTACCGCCAGATGTATATGGATATTATTTTAGAGTTGTTTGTGTAGATGGCAAAAAATTCTCAAAAAAAGGGAATGTCACATTGATAAAATAAATATAGGAAAGTTTTTAATATGTAGTAAGTTTGTTATAACTTTCGGATTCGAAAACAACCCAATTCGACCGAATTTAAAGAACCTATTATTTGCAAATTATTTTTAAGTAGTTGAATACCAATTTCTTATAAGTAGTTTCGAGATAACAAACTGAGTATGAAGCATTTTTATCGGTATTTTTTATTCCTTTATGTCATTTTTTATGCTTCCGATTTAAATGCCCAAGATATTCACCATTCCCAATTTTATACAAGTCCATTGAATGTAAATCCAGCGCTAACTGGAATTTTTAATGGTGATAACCGATTTAGTGTAAATTATCGAAGACAGTGGTTTGTGGATGATATTGTTAGGTACATGACAATAACTGGCTCTTATGATCTTAGATTTTATCCTAAAAAATGGAAAACCAAAGGATTCTGGAGTGGTGGAATCCTTTTTAATTACGATCGTGCCGGAGATTCTAAATTAGGTCTAGCACATTTAGGAGTAAGTGCTTCCTATACCTATCCGCTTAAAGCGAATCATTTTTTGACTTTTGGTGGTTTGGTAGGCATCTCGCAACGGCATTTTAATCCGGATGAATTGCAATGGGATTCACAATGGGATGGGGATATTTTTGACCCATCCAGAATCACACAAGAAGATTTTACCAAAACATCTACCAATTTTTTTGATTTCAATGCCGGCATCAATTATAGATGGCAAAAATCAAAAAGAACTAAACTCGATTTTGGAATTTCAGCATATCATCTAAATCAACCAAAGCAAAGTTTCTTTCAACAAACATTATCAATTAAGTTACCCATTCGATTGAATCTGTGTTTGACACCCAGTTTTCAAATTACAAATTTATTTGATTTCGTTTTTTATGCTCAATATCAAAATCAAAATCCGTTTCAGGAAATCGTTTTTGGTGGATTTGGAAAATTTTATTTAAATCAAAAGCGAGGTAAAGAATTTAATGTATTACTTGGAATTGGAACTCGACTAGAGGATGCAATCATTCCTAAAATTGCTATTGAATGGAAAAATTGGTATGCCGGTTTAAGTTATGATATCAATACGTCAGGTTTCAAAGCTTTTACAAATCAACAAGGAGGTCCTGAATTTTCATTAGTACATATATTGACTAAAGCGCATCCCCTTACTGTTTTGAAGTCTTGTCCAATTTTTTAATTACTGGAATTACCTTATGAAATCCTTTTATATATTCATTATAATATTCTTATTTAATTCAATTCAGTCGAATTGTCAAAGCCTGGAAAGAATTGTTGAGGCGGGAGAAAAATCCTTATCCAGTAAAAACTATTATGATGCTTATTCAAAATTTAAAGAAGCACTTGAGTTTGAACCTACGAATGCAATTTTTATCAATAAAGCAGCAGAATCTGCAAGACTTTTTGGCGCTTATAAAATCGCAGCAAACTATTATTACACCTTATTAGTTCATGAGAATAATAACCAATTTCCACAAACCAGTTATTGGTTAGGACAAACACATCAAATTCAAGGGGATTATCAAAAGGCAATAACTGCTTACAAAATTTTCATTTCAGAACATTCCGGAGAAGATCCATCACTGATAGCTATTGCAACAAAAGAAATAAAAGCATGTGAGTGGGCTATTCAACAATTACAGAATCCAGTGAGTGCTATTAAAGTTGTGAGATTACCAGAAGGTATAAATTCTACATTCTCAGACTTTGCACCTGCATTTTGGAAAGAACAATTTTGGTACTCTTCCTTGCGATTTGAAAATACAAAAGAAATATATATTCCTAAACGATATGTGGCTTCGGTTTTATCTACTAAAAATGAAACTTCTCCAGTTAAAGTAATCGATGAAAATTATATTGACCGAGGTTTAAATATTGCACATTCTAGTTTTAATAAAGATTTTACAAAGGTATATTTTACAATTTGTGAGGATTTGAATGACTATGATAAACGCTGCGATTTGTTTGTAAGTCCAGTTGATAAAAATGGAACGTGGGGTAGTAAAACTAAATTACCAGATTATATAAACAAACCCGGAACAACTACCACACAACCTCATTTAAATTATATCGGACTTGAAAACAAGGAAACACTCTTCTTCGTTTCTGATCGAAGCGGTGGAAAAGGTCAATTGGATATTTGGTATACTGAAATAGATAAGATTGGTAATTACTCAGAACCCATAAATTGTGTTGACTTGAACACAAATCAGGATGATATTACCCCATTTTTTCATACGAAATCAAACACTTTATATTACTCCTCAAAAGGCCATTTAGGGATGGGTGGATATGACGTGTATTCAACGCATTATTTAGATGACCATTGGGGCACTGCAAAAAACTCAGGAGTTCCTATTAATAGTAGCTTTGATGATGTCTATTTTATGATCTCTGATTTAGATACCATTGGATTTTTAGCATCCAATAGAACCGGATCACAATTTCTTGATGATGCCAGCGAAGCTTGTTGTCTTGATATTTTTAAACTAAAACTCCCAGCATGTAATATTAATTTGGAAGCATTGGTTTACAATTTTTACAGTAAAAAGGAATTATATAATGCTACCGTTACGCTATATGATATAGACAGACCCCTGGCAAAACCTATTGTATTATCATACGAACAAACAAATAAGTACAATTTTGATATTCTCTGCGATCGAAATTATAAAATTATTGCTACAAAACCAGGCTATATACCGGATACTGCAAACTTATATTCTGGCAAACCATCAGAATTTACAATCATTACAAAAAAATTATTTTTAAAACCAAAAGATGTCAAACTGGAAGTTTTAACATTTCATAAAATTACAGGTGATAGTTTAAACAATGTTACTGTGACTTTATATGATCTGGACGATCGGACAATTCCGCCTATTACGATTACAAATTTGAATAGTAATTTAACGCAATTCAATATTATACCTTGTCATACTTATAAGATCACTGGCTTAAAAAAAGAATTTTCACCAGCTGAGTTAAAGTTTACCATTGATTGTAATTCTGTTGGCACCATTACCCATAAATTGTATTTAATTGATACCATTTTTAGTTTATTACCAGTGAGCTTATATTTTGATAATGATCGACCGGATCCTTCAACATTGGCAGAAATAACGAAATTAAGTTATTCTCAAACGTATTTTCAGTATTATTCTAAAAAAGAAGAATATCAAACTAATTATATAAAAATTCAACCTTTTATAAACGCCAGCTCCCCAAATGATATGTTAGAATTCTTTGAAAAAGGAATTAAAAATGGATACGATCGGTTTAATGAATTTTTATTAATTCTTGAAAAAGATTTACGAAAAGGAAAAAAATATGAAATATTTGTAAAAGGGTATGCATCACCGCTCGCAAAACGTGAGTATAATCTAAATTTATCGCATAGAAGAATCCACTCTATTTTTAATGAATTTTATAAATATCGCAGTGGTACTTTAATAAAATATATTAATTCTGGTCAACTAAAATTAAGTGAAAAACCTTTTGGTGAGAATACTGCACCAAATGGGATTAGTGATAATAAACAAGATTTACGATCCATCTTTACTGTTGAAGCTTCCAAAGAACGAAGAGTTGAAATTGTTGAGATAAAGTAAATAACATCCTTATGAAAGCAGATACATTTATTTTCATTTTAAAAAAGGGCATTATTAGAATATTGTCTATACTAAGCTTTTTTCTATTCTTTATTCATACAAATTATATTCATGCAACACATATTGTAGGAGGGCAGCTCAGTTATCGGAATCTTGGCAAAAATCAATTTGAAATATCCATTATATTCCGACGTGATTGTATAAATGGAGCAGATACGGTGCCTTTTGACAACCCAGCATTATTAGGTGTATTTTATGGAGATAACCAAAAAGCATTTAGAATTGGATTTGATGGTGTAATTCCAATTAAACAAACCGTTGATGATACACTTACAGAAACAATTGATAACTTTTGTGTTGATAAATTTAAAGAAGTTTGTGTTCACCAAACTATTTATAGAGATACGGTGCAATTACCATTTGATGAACGGGGCTATATTCTAGTCTATCAAAGGTGTTGTAGAAATACTACCTTAGCGAATATAGTAGATCCATTAGAAACCGGAGCTACATATACCGCTCAGATTACTGCCAAAAATTTAATTGAAGGAAATTCAAACCCGCTCTTTGGGTCCTTTCCTCCAATTTATGCTTGTGCCAATAAACCATTTACGTTTGATCATGGCGCTATCGACTCGGATGGAGATTCTTTAGTATATACTTTGTGTGCTCCCTACTTAGGCAAAACCAGATTAGATCCAGCTGGAAGACCAAGCTTTCCTCCTTATGATACCGTAACTTGGAAAAGTCCATTTAATATTAATAATTTATTTGGTAGTCCGCTTACGATTAATCCTAATACTGGTCTTATAGAAGGTACCCCTCCAATTCTTGGACAATTTCTGGTTGGTGTTTGTGTATATGAATATCGGAAAGGTCAACTAATAGGTTATGCAAGAAGAGATTTTGAATTAAACATCGTACCCTGTGGTATAAAACCTGTTGCAGCATTTGATAAAACATCAGCGCTTTGTGATGGCCTTCAGCAAAGCTTTAAGAACAATAGTATTGATGGAATCAATTATCAATGGTTCTTTGATTGGCAAAATGATAAAAGTTTACAATCCACAGCAACAAATCCAGTATTTAAATATTCGAAAGCAGGCATTTATGAAGTAATTCTAATTGCAAAAAATGGCGAATGCGATGATACTGCTCGACTCAATATCACTGTAATTGATCCACAATTAAAAGCAGCATTTGACTTTCAAGTAGATTGTATTAATAAACTTCGAATCCAAATAAGTAATACCTCTACTGCAAATTCAACAATTATAAATTACAACTGGACATTAATCGGAACTTCAGATAGTTTAAGATCTAATTTAAAAGATCCCGTATTCAATTTGAATGGCGATGGAAAAATTACAATAAACTTAATTATAACGGATGAGAATGGATGTACTTCAAGTATTACAAAAGAGCTTTTTGCAAAAATTATAGATATTGATCTTATCGCTAATGAAACAAAAATATGCAACGGAGATTCTACTAAACTTGTTAGAAATCCAAATGTAAATTTCAATTATCAATGGAGTCCTACCTCGAGTCTCGATCTTCGCAACCCAAGTGATCCGATAGCAAGACCAAATATTACAACTACCTATACTGTCACTATAACAGATGGTTTATGCTCCTTAATAAAACAAATTAAAGTAATCGTTTTAGATAAAGTAAAAGTCGAAATATCTGGAGATACCATCATTTGTAATGGAAGCGTAGAATTGAATGCAAAATCAGATTCTACTACTATTTTTGTTTGGTCTAAAAATTCAAACTTTAATCCAATACTATTTAGTGGCAATAAATTATTAACCACCATATCAGGAAGTACAAGATTTTATGTTCAGGCAGGTAGTTCAGAACAATGTAAAGACACAAGTTCAATTTTAGTCACAGATCGTTCTGTAAAATTAAGCTACACTAAAGAAAAACAAACCTGCACAGGTGATACTTTTGAATTGGACCTTAAGAATCTAAATTCTAGTGATATTTTATCTGTAAAATGGGATTCAAATGCTATTATTCTTAGCGCGCTCGATGTTCTAAATCCAATAATTTCTATAACAAATCCAGGAAGATATGTGCTCCATTTTACAACTAAGAATCAATACGGTTGTGTGTTTAATGATAGTATCATTATAATTGCAGTTTTTGCAGAAATTCCTGAATTCACTTTTGAGAATATATGTGGGTCTTTAGAAGTTAAGGTTAGCACGAATGCAATAGGGAATATACATTGGGATTTTGGAGATGGAAAGGGTAGTGGAATTCTAAAGACTATGACTTACAAATATGAAAAAGCGGGTCGGTATACGATTACGTTGGAAACGGATTCTATTTGTCTAAGATCAACTTCTAAAGAAATCGTGATCGTTGAACTGAAAGCAACTTTACAAGATTCTGTTATTGCTTGCTTAGGACAATCTGTTGCATTAAATCCAGGTGGCAATACAAGCTATAAATATAAATGGTCTCCATCGGAAGGTTTAAGTGATAGCACCATTGCAAATCCAACTGCTACGGTTTCGGTTAGTTCCAAATTTTTCGTAATTATTTCGGACCCTAACTTTTCTGATGCCTGTTCAATAAAAGATAGTATTTGTGTAGTAGTGCCCCCTAAAATTATTTTGAGTTCTAGTCCGGATTCTATTTTATGTGAGCCTGTGTTGTTAACCTTAAAATCTAATGCCAATTTAACGAATATTAAAATCCAATGGTGTGATGAAAATAATAAATCTATTGGTGATGGCCCACAAATACAAGTCACTCCGGAAAAAACAACATTTTATATAATTAAAGCAATAGATTCTTATGATTGCGAAACACGGGATACAATTCATGTGACTATTTTTGAATTGAAAGCTGAAATTTCAGGTAATCATATTATCTGCAAGGGAAATCAAACTCAATTAAAAGCCACTGCAAGACCAGATTCTATGTACACCTATGAATGGAGTCCTAAACAAAATATTATTGGTAGCAATACAGATTCCATAGTGCTTGTAAACCCAACAGAAACAACCACTTTTAATGTCATCATAACCAACGGCAAAGGTTGCCGTTGGGAGCGCAGTTTCACTGTTGAAGTAAATGACCTTCAGAAGGATTTTATTGTAAGTGCAGACCCTACAAAGATTGTACCAGGACAAAAATCACAATTAATTGCAACATTTGATCCTACCTGGAAATATATTTGGAAACCAAATGATGGCAGTTTATCAGATTCTAGTATTTTTAATCCTGTAGCGAATCCAAATAAGACAACGACCTATACTGTAACTGCAACTGACCAAAATGGATGCACGGCAACTGGCATTGTGACCATCGTCGTAACAAGTTGCGAAGAAGCTGTATTTATACCGAATGCATTTAGTCCGAATCAAGATACCAAAAATGATATTTTATTTGTTCGAGCCAGAGCATCTGCAATTACTAAAATTGAACTTATTATTTATAGCCGATGGGGTGAACGTGTATTTAGTACAAATGATATTAATATTGGTTGGGACGGACGCTTTAATGGAAAAATATTGACCCCTGATGTTTTTGGTTACGGATTAAAATATAAATGCATCGATAACCAGGAATATATTAAAAAAGGAAACATAAGTCTTTTAAAATAACGAAGCCGCTTTTTTAAAAACAAGGTTTTTTAAACTCAATGCTGCAATTTCAATTGCCTTTTCAAAGATACACTTACATATGGTAAACATTAGTGAATGCCCAGTTTGTAGTAATAACTTATTTCAACCTTTCTTAACTTGTAAGGATTTTTCTATTACAGGACAAAATTTTGAATTAATACAATGTACCAAATGTCATTTTATATTGACATCACCTCAACCTGCAGTAAATGATTTAGGACAATATTATAATTCTACAAACTATATATCCCATAGTGATACCTCGAAAGGTCTTATCAATAAAATATACCGATTCATCCGAAACTTTACATTGAAGCAAAAAATTAAGTTAATCCATAAATATTTTAAACAAGGCACTTTATTAGATATCGGTAGTGGAGCTGGATATTTTTTAAATGAAACAAAAAAATACAAATTTGACTCCATCGGTATAGAACCTGATTCTACAACAAGAGAAAAATCAATTCAACAATTTGATTTAAAAGTATATGACGAAACATATATTCCAGGTATAAATTTAAATTCATTTGATATTATTACGATGTGGCATGTATTAGAGCATGTACCCAATTTAAATGAACGATTAGAACAATTAAAAAATTTACTCAAACCGAATGGAATTTTGATCATTGCTTTGCCAAATTGTGATTCTTTTGATGCTCAGTATTATAAGAATTATTGGGCCGGCTTTGATGTGCCCAGACATTTGTGGCATTTCAATCCAAGCACAATGGAATCTTTAGCATCTAAATATAATTTTAAGTTAGATGCAATTCTGCCCATGTATTTTGATGCTTTTTACGTTTCACTTTTGAGTGAAAAATATAAAAATTCTCTTTTATATTTTCTTAAAGGATTGACCATTGGATTTATTTCCAATATCACCGCTTTGATATCGGGAACATCCAGATATTCAAGTCAAATTTACATATTTAAAAACGCAAATAAAACTTAGCAAAAGCAATTCTTAAAATTAAACATTAAATAAGAAATGCATAATGTCCGCATCTTGAACAATATACTCCTTGCCTTCGGTGGACATCTTTCCGGCAGCTTTGATTGCAGCTTCAGATTTGAATTGAATAAAATCATCATACTTAATGACTTCTGCTCTAATAAAACCTTTTTCAAAATCAGAATGTATTACACCGGCTGCCTGAGGTGCTTTCATTCCTTTTATGATAGTCCAAGCTCTAACTTCTTTCTCTCCAGCTGTAAAATAGGTAGCTAAATTTAAAAGTTCATAAGCTGCCCTTGAAATTTTATAAACTCCAGGTTCATCAAGACCCATTTCTTTAAAAAAATCTGCGCGTTCCGATTCTGGTAATTCAGCAATTTCAGCTTCTATTCCTGCAGAAATAAAAATTACTTTTGATTTTTCTGCAGCGATGCCTTTAATAAATGCTTCGGTAAATTTATTTCCGGTGTGAATGGAGGCTTCGTCTACATTACAAATATACAATACCGGTTTTCCGGTTAGCAATTGCGTTGCTTTTACATAAGCCGCAGTTTCTTCATCCGTAATAAAAGACCGAGCTGGTTTGCCTTGTTCTAAATGCTTTAATAATTCTTCAGCAATTCCTAATTCCTTAAAGATTTCCTTATCACCACCTTTGGACTGCTTCCGAATTTTATCAATTCTCTTCTCTTGTGTTTCAATATCTTTTAATATGAGTTCGGTATCTACAATCTCTTTATCTCTCAAAGGATCCACCGAACCATCTACATGGACTACATTATCATCTTCAAATGCCCGGACTACGTGTAAAATAGCATCTACTTCCCGAATATTGGCTAGAAACTGATTCCCCAATCCTTCTCCTTTAGAAGCGCCTTTTATCAAACCCGCAATATCCAAAATATCAACAGAAGTAGGCACTGTACGTTGCGGCTTAACGATCTCTGCCAATACATCCAATCTCTTATCTGGAACAGAAATAACACCAATATTTGGATCTTTAGTAGCAAATGGATAATTCGCAGCCAATGCTCCTGCTGAAGTTAATGCATTGAACAAAGTCGACTTTCCAACGTTTGGTAATCCTACTATTCCACACTGTAAACCCATAATTCTAATTTTAAAAGCAAAATTAGGAAAAATGAAATGGGAAACCCTTCAATTAGAAATCATTAACTTTAGCAATAAAATGAATTATTTATCACATTTATCTCTTTCCTATCCAAATCCTGGACTTCTTGGAGGAAATTATATTTATGATTTACTCAATTACTCAGAATCAAAACAAATTAATTCTTTCTTCCATGAAGGAATACAACTCCACAAATGGATTGATAATTTTTCCAATAATAGTGAACATTTAAAAGAAATTAATTCTTATTTACATCCGGTAGTGCACAAATATGCACCCGTGGCTTCTGATATTTTTTGTGATCATTTATTATTTTTACAATGGGATCAATATTTCAAATTTACATTTGAAGAATTTGAAAATACAACTTACCAAATATTAGGAGAAGTAATGCAATTTATGCCAGACCGAATTGCGAATATTTGCTTAAACATGACAACACATCGTTTTATGTCTCAATATAAAAATTACGAAGGACTTGAAAACGTATATGTTCGAATGAATAAGAAAACGAAATTTCCTGTCGACTTTAGGCTTGTGTTGCCAGTTTTAGCTAAAAACATAGATTTGTTTCAACAGCTTTTTGGATACTTTTTTAAAGAATGTAACGCCAAAGTACAAGCACAAATTAACCTTCAAAATGAAACGAAACAGTAAATGATCTTGAAAATAATTTTTCAATGATCGTAGATTCCGGTAATTTATTATCGTAAATTAAAATATTGTTTATTCCATGAGAAAATTTAATCTCTGGCGAGAAAATAAAATAGGGGAGATAAAACTGCAAACCTGCTCCAATTTCAAATTGAAAATCATGAGGTGAAATCCGAACAATTTGAAATTGATTTTTATCAGAGCGACTATTAGAAGAAAAATCATAAGAATACTTCACACCGGTAATAAAAAAAACACGTTTATCTTTATAAGGAGCAGAGGTAAATCGAATCAACATAGGCAATTCACCAAAAACAGATTCAATCCGGTCTTGACGTTCAATGGTTGAGTTAACACCTATGTAACCTAAGCTTCTGTAGGAAAGTGAAATACTAGGCAAAACTCTAAAATCGAAATATTCACCAATTTTAAAATTAGTAATCATGGATAGTGTTAAACCCGGTTTTCGAATTCCTTCATTCCATTTATAATTGGCATTATTGATAAAGCGTCTAGAGTGTTCAATTTTAAATCCAGAAGAATTATAGCCAATAGTCAATCCGAAATAATGCGATTTTCTCTTAAATGCCAAATAATTATAACTATTTGAATTGGACTGACTTAGCAACAAATCAGGAAATAGGAATAGGCTGATAAAAAGAATTACAATTTGTAACCTGAATAGATTGTGCATATTCCAAAAGTCAGCGGTTTGTAAGAACATTTAATCAATCCTATGTTAGAAAGAATGGCTGTAAAACGTTCATAGTCTGGAAAATGTTGTACAGATTCAAATAAGTAAGTATAGGCTCTGCTATCTTTGGAAAGCAGATTTCCAATAATTGGAAGAATATTTTTAAAATAAAAATTAAATAATTGCTTAATTGGAAATTTTCTTGGTTTAGAAAATTCGAGAATTACGATTTTGCCATGAGGTTTTAAAACGCGTCTCATTTCCTGCAAACCTGCTTCCAAGTTTTCAAAATTCCGTACCCCAAAAGCGACCATCACTGCATCGAATGTATTATCACTAAAACTGAGATGCTCTGCATCTTCAACTGAAATTTCAATGTTCTTTTGGAATCCTAATTTTTCGATTCTATGGAATCCATTTTGTAACATTTTTAAAGAAATATCGGTCGCTGCTATTTTTATGTTAGGGTACATCGTAACCGCTTGTATGGATAAGGCGCAAGTACCAGAAGCAACATCTAAAACCTTATATTGATTCACAGGGTCAATTGGCAATTCTTGCAAAGTTTTTTTTCTCCAAAATCGATCAATGCCTAATGAGAGTAAGCTATTAAGGAAATCATAGTTGCCAGATATATGGTCAAACATCTTTGCAATTTGGATTTTTTTAGAATCGTCTGTCTTATAAGGACTTATATTATTCAATAGAGAAAATTTTTGCAAAGGTACTACCTCCTTTAAAAGGATGTTAAAATGTATGATAAATTATTAAATAAATTATACATTATGATTTGATATACAGTAAATTATTATTCAAAAAAAAGCAATATTTCCCATGAATTTTAAATCGTTTTTTTATATCTTTGCTGACTTTTTAAAAGGCACAAAATCAGCATGTCAGAACACGATAAAATTATTCCCGTAAGTATTGAAAAACAGCTCCAAAGTTCGTACATAGATTATTCTATGTCAGTGATTGTAGCCAGAGCATTGCCAGACGTGAGAGATGGTTTAAAGCCGGTCCACAGAAGGGTAATGTATGGAATGAGTGGGCTCGGACTCGGTTACAACAAATCCTATAAAAAATCTGCCAGAATCGTCGGGGAAGTTCTGGGTAAATATCATCCTCATGGAGATTCTTCTGTTTATGATGCCATGGTACGGATGGCTCAAGAATGGTCGATGCGATACCCATTAGTAGATGGCCAGGGAAATTTTGGCTCCATGGATGGCGACAGTCCGGCGGCTATGCGATATACGGAAGCTCGATTGTCAAGAATTTCGGATGAGTTATTGGATGATATTGACAAAGAAACAGTTGACTTCAGATTGAATTTTGATGATAGTTTAGAAGAGCCTACGGTATTACCCTCAAAGGTTCCGAATTTACTTATCAATGGTTCTTCTGGGATTGCTGTAGGGATGGCTACCAATATGCTTCCACATAATTTAGTTGAAGTTTGCGATGGAGTTATTCGAATGATTGATAATCCTGAGGTTGATTTGGAAGAATTGATGACGATTATTCCAGGACCCGATTTACCTACAGGAGGAACTATTTATGGAATTTCCGGAATAAAAGACGCCTATGAAACAGGGAAAGGTAAAATCATAGTTCGTGGTAAAGCTGAAATTCAAGTAAATGATAATCGGGAATTTATTTTAATATCAGAGATCCCTTATCAAGTGAACAAGGCACTTATGATCCAAAAAATTGCGGATCTAGTGAATGAAGAAAAAATTACTGGAATCAGTGATGTTAGAGATGAATCTGATAGAGATGGGATTCGTGTTATCATCGAATTAAAAAAAGATGCTATTTCCAGTGTTGTATTAAGCAATATATATAAGTATAGCCCTTTACAAACTTCCTTTGGAATCAACAATATAGCCTTAGTTCAAGGACGACCTGTAAGTTTAGGATTAAAGGATTTGATTCGTGAATTTATTAAATTTCGATTAGAAGTTGTTATTCGAAGAACTAATTATGAGTTAAAAATAGCAAAAGAAAAGGCACATATACTTGAAGGTTTATTAATTGCTATAGATCATTTAGATGAAGTTATAAAATTAATCCGTGCATCCAGAACTGTTGAAGATGCCAGAACGGGTCTTATGAGCCAGTTCCAACTTTCTGAAATCCAGGCAAAAGCAATTTTAGACATGAGATTGCAAAAATTAACAGGTTTAGAGCGCGAAAAAATAAAAGAAGAATACGATGCTTTATTGCTTGAAATTGCAAGATTAGAATTGATTTTAGGTGATGAATCATTGCGGCGGACAATCATAAAAGACGAACTTGAAGTTATAAAACAAAAATTTGGGGATCCAAGGCGTACAGATATCACACATGCCGAAGGTGATATTAATATGGAAGATATTATTGCGAATGACCAGGTGGTTGTTACCATCTCTCATCAAGGATATATTAAACGGACAAAATCATCTGAATATCGTACACAAAGCAGAGGAGGACGAGGATCTACAGGCAGTAAAACCAGAGAAGAAGATTTTATTGAACACATGTTTATTGCCAGTAATCACAATTATTTATTGCTTTTTACAGAACTTGGTAAATGTTTTTGGCTTAGAGTATATGAAATACCAGAAGCCGCAAAAACGAATTTAGGACGTGCTATTCAAAACATTATAAATCTACCAAAAGAAGATAAAGTTCGGGCTTATATCAATATTCAAAATCTTGAAGATCGAGAATTTTTAGATAGCCATTTTATCATGTTATGTACTAAAAAAGGAACTATTAAAAAAAGTAGCGTGAATGATTTCAGTAGGCCAAGATCCAATGGTATTATTGCCATCAGCATCAATGAAGGGGATCAATTAATGGAGGCAAAATTAACGAATGGTCAATCTGAAATTGTCATTGCAAATCGAAAAGGAAGAGCCATTCGTTTTTCAGAATCTAAAGTTCGTACCATGGGACGAAATGCAGCCGGAGTGCGGGCGATTCGTCTGGAAAGTACCGGTGATCAAGTAGTTGGAATGGTTTGCATTGATCCATCAGACACTGAATCCACGATTTTAGTAGTTTCCGAAAAAGGAAATGGAAAACGTACCGATATCAATGATTACAGTGTAACAAATAGAGGTGGCAAAGGTGTCAAAACTTTAAAACTTACAGATAAAACCGGGGCATTAGTAGCTATAAAAAATGTAACAGAGCAGCAAGATTTGATGATTACGACTACACAAGGAGTCATCATTCGGATGCATGTTTCAGATCTTCGGGTAATGGGGAGAGCGACACAAGGTGTGCGACTTATACGTTTAGATGAAGGCGATGAAATTGCTGATGTAGCGGTTATTGACCGTGAAGAAGAAGTTATAGAAGATGTAGAAATTATAGTGCCTCCAATAATTGGAGACGAATCGGAGGAATAATTTATTAATAAAAACTTAACTAAAACGTATAGCAAATACAGAATTATTTTTTTGAGATTATAGTTATACTAAATAAAAATACTGAAAACATGAAAAACCTTTCACTTCTATTCTTCGTTTTTATTTCAACACAAGCATTTACTCAGGATCCAGAAAAGGATGTTAAAAAAGCTGATAGTAAAGTTGCAAATTATTATCTAGATCCTGTTGCAAATATTTCTAAGCTCTGGGAAGCTAAGTCTTTAATTGATGCATCCAGTGAAAATGATCTGGTAAAAGGACAAAGCAGAACCTGGAGTGTGAAAGGAAAAATATATAATGCGATATGTTCATTTGAAAGTGATTCTATTATTCTGGCGCAACAGTTTGGAAAATCATATAAGTTAAAATATAAGGAAGCCGCTTTAGAAGCTTATAATGCTTGGACTAAATCAAAAGAATTGGCAGTTAAATCATTTGAAACAAAAGATGCTTTAAATGCACTTACTGAAACATCCAGGTATCTGAATAATTATGGAATTCAAGCATACGAAACGGGTGATTATAAATCAGCGTATATACATTTTGATGCCGTTGTTAAAATTGATCTTTTAGTTACAACAGGCGGAATGAAAAGTATTTTACCAAACCCAGAAGATTTAAAGAAACAAAAATATTTGGTCGCAGCTTGTGCCGTAAATGCAGGCATGCTAAATGAAGCGTATCCATATCTAGAAGAACTTCGCAAAGCAAATTATCCAGAATCTTTCATTTATGAAGGCTTATATAAATATTATCTTCCGACAGATGAAAAGAAAGCAGAAGATGCATTAGCTGAAGGACGACAAAAGTTTCCAAATGAAACTACCTTATTATTTTCAGAGATTAACCATTTTTTAAAAAAAGGAAGATTAAATGAGCTCGTTGAAAAATTAAAAGTGGCTATTGAAAAAGAACCTGGGAATGCTTCTGTTTATACTACTTTAGGAAATGTCTATGACAACCTTTGTCAAAAAGAATATGAAGCCAACAACAATATGAAAGGAGATGAATATTGTTTAAATGCAGAAAAATATTATGTTGAGGCATTAAAAATTGCTTCCGATGACTTTAATACATTGTACAGCTTAGGTGCATTATATTATAATAAGGCTGCGCTTATTTCAAAAGAAGCTAATAAACTAAGTTCTGACTATACAAAAGAAGGAACTAAAAAATATAACGAGAAAAAAGCTGAAATGGAATCCTATTTTGATAAGGCATTACCATATTTTGAAAAAGCTGAATTAAAAGATCCAAAAGATAAAAATACATTAATTGCACTTAAAGAAATATTTGCTAAGAAATCGCAATTTGACAAATCAAATGCTTACAAAGTAAAATTAGAAGCCTTAGGAAATTAGTAATTTTGCATTTCAATAAGAGATTCCTGATTTATTATATTTATTGAATCTATAAGATATTAAAATATTTATTTCTATTCTAACCATAAGCATGTCAAAAAAATTTGAAGAAGCAAACGCGCTAAATGGAGTAGGGGCTTTTCACCGATTATTCGATTTACCTATTTTAGAAAGTCCGCAAATTCCTTCTGTCGAACGTTGTAAACTCCGTATTGCTTTATTAGAAGAAGAATTAAACGAGCTAAAAGAAGCTATCAACAATAATGATTTAATGGAAGCGGCGGATGCTTTTTGTGATTTACAATATGTACTTTCAGGTGCCATTCATGAATTTGGTTTAGGCGACCAATTTCATACTATGTTTGAAGAAGTGCAACGCTCTAATATGAGCAAAGCATGTCAAACTATGGAAGAAGCACAATTAACACAGGATAAATATCAACGTGAAAAAGATACCGTTTCTGAAATTCGTACGAAAGAAGATGTATTCTTAGTTTATCGTGCTGAAGATGGTAAGGTCCTGAAGTCGATTAATTATAGTCCGGCAGATTTATCTAAATTTATTTAGTTCAGCTTATTTCGGCCGTTTAGAATATAAGGGTCCAATTTTAAATCCTTCATCGGTATAGTCTTTTCGGTTAATCCGAATTCCGTAAGGAATTTCATCTAAAAATTCTGTTCTTGATCTCGCTAGTTTTCCTTTTCCATCTTGTACCTCTATTTGAAGCATATTAATAACCTTGGAACTATCTCTTTGAATAATTAAATATTTTAAAATAACTCCCATAGGTACTAAGCGATCGCGAATGTCTACTAATTCTTCGGTTTTCATATTCTTATGGAAGTGGACTTCAATCCAATCCGGATCAACATAAAATGTTGTTTGATTTTCATTAGGCTTACATGCAGCTGTGAAGCACACTACGAGTATAAAATAAAACAATCTTAGCATATTCAACTTTGAATATTAAACTTGTTTTTCATCCGTAGGTTTTTCTGTTGCACTTTGCGCAATGTTTTCAGCACTTTTTTCTGCAGCTTTAACGGGTGTATCATCTCCTTGGATTCTATCTGCAAGATCTTCTATTTTATCTGTCGCTTTTGCAGCCAATTCCTGAGCTGAATCAACAACATCCTGCGAAATTTCCTTAGCTTTATCCCAGGCAGCTTCAGCCTTTTGCTCGGTAGCTTTATAAAGCTCTGATTCTTGTACATTATGCAGTGTTTCAGTGGCTACATTTTTTGCTTCTTGAACTTTTGTTTCTGTCCAGGTTTTAGCCTGTTCAAATGCGATTTCTGCTTTATCTTCTAGAGTATCTAAAGTTTTATCAGCAAAATCTTCAGCTTTATCATAAGCTTGTTTAGTAGTTTCTTTGGTTTTACCCAATAGTTTTGAAAAGAAATCTTTTATGGACATAATTTTAAATATTTTAAAATGTGACGAATTATTTTGATTCTGGTTCTTGTGGCAATTCTAAAGGATGTATAACTTTTTGACCTTCATTCGATTCCTCTATGTCTTGAGTTTTCGACTCCTTATTATTTTTCTCCAACCATTTTTCGGCTTTATTAAAAAAAGATTCATTTTTCAAGTTGGTTTCTGAGCCAAAATCTATTGGTTTATCTGCAAATCCATCTTTATCTGCATCCATTTTATGATCTTCATCGGTTAAGCCTTTTGCTTTTTCAACAGTTTCATCCACAAATTGATCGAAGGATTCCAAGGTATCTTTTGCTTTTTGCGCAATTTTCTCTCTGTATTCCTTGGTCGCTTCGTCAAGATCTGCTGCTTTATCCTTTACTTCACTCCATAAAGCAGAACCTTGCTCTTTTACTTCATCCAGCGTACCTGAAACAAATTCTTTAGCTTTATCTGTGAATGAAATATCAACCTGGTTATCTCGGTTTTCATTAGCCATAGCTTCAAATTTATCCTCAGCAGATATTTCAGAATAAGGATAAGAACGGATTGGTTCCTCTTTGTCTTTTGTAATACCCAATACTTTCTTTATTGAATCGAAAATGCCCATTTCTCAATATTTCTACAAAAATACAACAAAGAATTCATTTAAATCGAATCAAAATGCCTATTTTGTCGTCCATAAATATATAATATATCGTCTAATGCCTGATAAAATTATAAGTCGCAGAGGTTCTACGCTTCATATTGAAAATAAGTATTTAAAATACAACCATAGTATTGATGAAGAATTTTATCAATCCATAGATTCTGATCTGGAAATCAATTCAAATCCCAAGACTAAAATCATTGAAGTAATTGCCAAAAGTATCATAAATACTGTAAAATCACCGGATCTTAAAATGGATTATTCATTAAATCCATATCAAGGCTGTGAGCATGGGTGCAGTTATTGTTATGCAAGGCCAACACATAATTATTGGGGATATAGCGCAGGAGATGAATTTGAAAATACCATTTTAGCAAAAAAGAACTCCATTGAAATTTTAAAAAAAGAATTAGCATCAAAAAATTACCAGGTAAAACCCATCATGTTATCTGGAAACACAGATTGTTACCAGCCTGCCGAACGTAAATACAAATTAACACGTGGGTTATTAAAAGTTTTACTTGATTGGAAACATCCGGTACAGATAATTACAAAGAATGCCTTAATCTTAAGAGACTTAGATATTTTAACTGATTTAAACAATTTGAAATTATGTTCTATTGCTATTTCAGTTACTGCAGATAATGATAAGACAAGAAGAACCCTGGAACCTCGGGCATCTAGTATTGAAAGTCGTTTAAAAACTATTTCTAAGTTAGCAGAAAATAAGATACCAATTCATGGAATGCTAGCACCCATTATACCAGGAATTAATGATAGTCAACTCTTTAACATGTTGCGACTAACCTCAGAAGCAGGGGCAAACACCGCCTCCTATCAGATCGTAAGATTAAATGGTGATTTGCAAGCAATTTTTAATAATTGGCTGGAAGAGAATATGCCTGAAAGAAAAGCCAAAGTTTTAAATGCAATTCGTTCCTGCCATGGTGGCAACTTAAATGACTCAAGATTTGGCTTCCGAATGAAAGGGGAGGGTAGCATTTCGGAAATCATAAACCAACAATTTAAGCTCGCTTACGCTAAGTTTTTTCCAAATCCCCAGAAAGCTAATTTGAGATGCGATTTGTTTAGTCCGATAAAAAATGGACAGCTAAGACTTTGGTAAATCAAGAATAAATTTTAAACAAGACTCTTGAATTTTTAACAATTCATTGAATTTGACAATTAAAAAATTAAATTCAATCAAAAAGTCTGTTCATTCAATCAAAAAGCAGGCAAGCTCAATAATTCTAGAACTTTATTAGTATTAATTCAAGTAGTTTTAACCATGCTAACATAACTGGATTAGAAAATTTGTTTAAATTCTTATCAGTTGAAATAGACCTTGGTCCTTTGAACAAACAGCCTGTTCATATTGAATGGGCTGTTTAATTTCTAAACCAATGATTGCCTACTTTAAAGCAGTTTATCAACACCAATGAATTAAACCACCATCCCCATTAACAATCTCAAAATGTCTTGTTTTTCTTATAATTACAACAATAAAGACGATTTTAAATATTCAAATTTGAATGATTTTTAAAAATAAAAATACAAGCCATTCATAAATTTCGTAGATTTATCTAAATTCTATTCTAGGACTTATAAGCTATATTTTTCCAAAAGCTGATTTCAATCGGTCGTTATAATATTTTAAACGACCTGAATTTATTTGTCTCTCAAATCCGATTGTATTATACATCTTTTTTAAAGATAACAGCCCATTGGGGTATATATTCAAATTAAAAATATCATGATGAAAAAATTAATTGTTTTCGTTTTACTATTCTTAAGTGTCAGCATTCAAAATAATATTATTCTGGCTCAAACAGGATGTCAAAATCAAGTATTATTAAATACTGGATATAATCACTCAACAAATGCACTCTATGCCACAGGAGGTCCATTATTTTTTATGGGCCCAATTCAAATTGGTGATTATGATCCTTATTGGAAAGTAATTCAAATGCCAAATTTATCGACCTGTACGAATATCGTTAGCGGAGGTCCAAGTGCTGCAATTATTCCCGATCCTACCTGGGCACTACCGTATCCATTATCAAAATGGCTCTCCTTTAGATTCGATTATCAACTGGCATGTAATAATAGTTGCCCCGATCTTCCAATAATATTTGAAAGGCAGTTTTGCATGTTAAAAGGTGATATTGTAACTATAAACATTCAATGCAGATTTGATAACTCCGCATGTATTTTTCTAGATGGCGCACCCGTCCCTTTGACTACTGTAACAGTACCTGGTGGAAACCCTGTAACATTCAATCCTAACCAAAATATTCTATGTGATTTTTGTAATAACTGGAATGATCAAAGAACATTTCAAGCAGGACATGAAACGAGAGTGAATAATTACGTAATTAATCTACCCGCTAATAATGCTACCCATTCTTTACAGGTTAGATTGCGCAATAACTCAAGTCAATCTTGCGGATTTAATTTAATTGGAAATATCACAGGAACGATTGCAAACAATTTTTTATGCGCAGACTCTTGTCAAAAAAGGGGTACTATAGCTATTCAAAAAGTTTTAGATAGAAATTGCAACGGTGTTCTGGATGCAGGGGAGGCAGGAGCTGGATGGACTTTCAACATATCTGGCCCAGGATACAATTCAAATGTGATTACAGATTCTTATGGCACTGCTTACGTTTCCGGCATAAACTATGGTAGCTATACGATAACAGAAATAAACCAAGCAGGTTGGATTCCCAGTTCTCCTATAAATGGGACAATTACCATACCAATCAATAGTAATCAAGTTCAATCTGTTGTTTTTTATAATTGTCCGAAAGCTAGTTGTTGCGATTCGCTTACTTTTCCAAGAACTGCTGCATGTTGCAGTGCTTTGAGTTCCGTATGTAAAATTAAATCACTCCATGTAAGTTTAAATAATGCAGTTTTTTCAGAAGCGAGTTGGGATTGTGGAAATGTACCACCTGGTTTTTATGGTACAAATTCATATACTTTTACAACTCTGGCACCTTGTTTTACAAATTCTTTTAGTTGTTGTTATATTCAAAAAGATTTAAATTCACCGGTAACGATAACGTATGACATCACATTTGCAGATGGAAGTTCATGTCGACAAATTAGGGGCGGTCCATCTTGTCCGCCAACACCTTGTTGTGCAACTATTGATAAGGCCTTTTTTGTTCCGTTTGGTCAGATAAAACGAGATGGATATATAACGATCAATAATTTAGATCCTAGTTCTCCAATTTGCAATGTACTAATATATTATAACCCAACTACAACATTTTTTGGTTCCCAAACATTTGTTGACGGCACACCATGTTCTACTTGTCCTTTTCTATGGACATCCACAAATTCACCATTTTCACTCCCTGCCAACGGAAGCATTGCAGCAACAAATTCGATAAAATTTAAAATGTCTACTAATTTTGCATACACAGGTAATATTACCATAAAAGTTATAAAGTGTGACAGCAGTTCTTGCACATCAACATTTCTTTGGCCTGCACATAAAAATCCATTTGGACAATTTTTATTTAACAATGACAGTATAGCATTAGAAACCGGATATGGACTGAGTGCATACCAAATAAGTTTAAAAGCCTTAGAGGATGGTAGTCCAGATATTAAATATGTATCTATTGGCTTTTCAGATAGTGCACAAATTGCAACAGAAAATCCTGAATTTTTTGCAATATCTGGTTCTGTTCATCCTTCTGATCCATTACCAAATAACCTGGCAAAATCTGAATCAGCAAAAATGGGAAAGAGAATCGCATTTTTTGAATTAGAAGAAGTACTAAAATTAAAGAAAGATGAAATTTCTGAAAAATTTAATATTGTTTTAAAATTATTAAAAGGCAAAACCACAAAACTTCAATTTACTTTATTTAATACAGAAGGTGAATTAATTCATACGGATGCATATGAAGTGCTTCAGAATACAAACGTTATAACGACTTCTCTGATTGATATAAAACAAGACCATGATGAAGAATTATTTGAATTAATTGAAGCCTATCCAAATCCTGCCCAAAACCAAATCAATTTTAAATATGGAATTGGCAGATCCAGGAACATAATAATGGAATTATATAATCAAGACGGCAAATTAATAAAAGTAGTTGAGAAGGGTAGGAGACAAGCCGGAATCCATACTTTTAAAATGGATCTTAGTTCCTTACTTTCTGGTGTGTACATTTTAAAACTCAATTCAGAGAATAAAATTGCAGCCTTAAAATTTGTAGTAACAAAATAGGAATAATAAAATTTAAACTTAAGGAAATTGACTATTTTGCGTTGACAATTACATATTTGTATTAATTTATGCTTGGTATTTATAAACTTAAATTTAATAATTAGATTTTGTGAATAGACTATTTAAGCTGTTTATAATCTTTTGTTTAGTTGCATCTTGTAAAGATGACAATGTTATCACAATAATTGATGAGCCAATGGATCCTATTGATACAATAGATGTTCCTAAAATTGATTGCTATATAGGAAAATATGAGAAACCTGATATTTTTTTTGCACATATTGATACCACGAATGGAGTTGCTTTTGGGTATAAAAATTGTTACAAATTTAGAGCAAATTCTTCTGCTCAATTTGCAAATAAACTAAAAACAGATATTACTATTTCATTACAATGTTACTTAAATCCTTTTGAATATTATGACAAAGAATTATACGTTATTGGAAACGTCCCATTTTCCATCGGGAGGCATCCTATTAAATCAAACATTACACCAATGTTTAAATTGGAGGATGATTATGTATTATATGAATACTCAATAGATTCCAATGTAACAAATAACTTTATAACAATAAACGCAATAGACAGTACATTAAAAATTATCAAAGGCGAATTTTCAGTACAATATTATTTTTCTGAAGATTTTAACCAAGGACGAAAACGAACTGAACCTGATACTATTAGGTTGCAACAAATAAAATTTTGGTCGAAGTATCAATAAAGTATCTTCTTCAGTCGCTCGACTTTTACTCAGTAAAATATTAGGTAAAAAAACACTAATCCTTGGATGGCTGCTCACTGCATTTGGTGCATGGAATATTGTAGTCAATGCAGAAGTAATTCAAAGTCTTTACAACACAGTACATATCTGCCTTGCAGGAAATGCCACCTGGGGAGCAATTACTATAATGATAGGGGAGATCACAAAAGTTTTACGCTTTGCTACAGGACAATCTTACGGAGATGAAAAGTTTTTAAAGATGGATAAAACGGAATAGCAAATAGGTTCACACATTTTCATGAGATTGGTTTTCTTAGATCCTTTCGGATTACAACCGGCCATCATGCAGGTGGTGGTCTGTTTTTTTATTTGAAAATTATGTAATTTTAATTTTACATACTGCAGAAATTAAAAGTGTATCATAACGTTGCAGGTGGTGTTAGAGGCGCACCCTGTTAGAATGATCTGGCAGGGCCGTCTACTCAATTATGCACCGCTTTTTAATTCATTTCATTAAAGATAGTTTTTCCTCCGGTTTCAATTTTTGATACCTGCTTTACAAAACCTAATGGATCCAATGGTGTCCAATATCTAGGATATTTTATTGTAATTTCCTTATTAATTAATTCATTTTTAATATTCAGCAAGTCAAGTCCTCTGAGTAATCCGCGATTTATATAAAATATCTTATTCTGACCTTTCAATTTGAAAACAGCATCCTTGTGACCTCCTTCATAGATATCAACAACAATTCCTTTGGATATTAAATAGGTATGCTCGGATGCAATCGGTATAGGTTTAAAGGTCAAAATTCCGAGACCTATTAGGATTATTCCTATGCTATACTTCCAATTTATTGTTTTCATTATTGAAAATTTGGTTTAGTTAAGTGGCGCATTACGGCAGTGTGTGAAAATACCTAAATTCAATGCATTTACAATGCAATATTAGAAAATTTCTAAGATAGGTATCCGAATAAATTGAGCCAAGGTGGGAGTTTTTTCACAACCTGACGGTTTGGCTATGTGCCGTGAGACCTTAGGAGCATGGACATCATAGCCCTTGTTAGGCACTGGCATTCGTCCTTATAATTTTCTTCCAAATTTTCTAAAACTTATAATAAATTGATACATAATCCATGCCATAATGATTCGTGAAAAGTATGAAAAAAAGAGTGATGCAGAATTTAAGCTGCTTTCTGGTTCTAAACTTTCAAGTGTAGATAATTTATGTGTTGGATCTATCAGCAGCCAGAATACACGAAAATCATCAAAGACAAAAACTATGTTAGCCCAAATAGTTTGCCCACATGATCTAAAACTCTTGAATCCAAAATCATATGGTGCTTCATTTAACGATGTTCTGTATAGAAAAAAAGTGATAAAAGCTAAGATTAGCAATATAAAAAATGGCCTTATGATGGATACTCCATGACTATTAGATTCTTTATTCAAAAATAGTATTGCACGGTCTTCTTTTGATAACGTTTTATCTTTTTGCAAACTTGAGTACATTTTAGAATGAATCTCCAAAGCTTCAATCTGATTACCTGAATCAACTAAAGAATTTTTAATCTGTCTATAGTTTTCTGATTGCATTTTATAATACCCTTCTTCCTTTTTATCTGGGTGATGGATATTTTCCAAAACATGAATTTCATTTGGAAATTTTGGAGATATAAAATTTATATCAGTTAACGTGGATCTGTAGAAACTTACAATTTCATAAGCAGACAAATTTGTCTTGTCAAATGTAGCGTTGGATAAATCTACATTTCTCGATTCAAATACACTGCTTTCTTTGACACGTGAAGAAAGGTCATATATTTTTAATGAACTAAATCCTAAATCTCTAATAAATACTTTATTAATCTTGCTCCTAAGTATTTCGATTTTCGCTTTGGAGAAATTACTCAATTCAATTCCTTCTAATATTGCTTTGTTGATTACAATTGAATCTGTTGTGTCATTTTCAGTTTGGATATTAAAGGATATGTCTAATCCCTTAATTTCTTCGTTTTTTAATCTATAATGATAACCAAGATAAGATTTTTTAAATCCAGATCCGCTTGATAATTTGAATTCTATATATAATTTTTTAGGTTCAGTAATTAAAATACTTGTAGGGAAGGAAAATATGCTACCAAATTTCTGTGAAATTTCTTGATATGCATCTTTGATTGCTTTAGACGGTAAATAGAGGTTAACATCTCCAAAGCTTACGTTGATGTTCGATTCTTTTGATCTATTTACTCCATATTTTCCTAAGACATTATAGAATTGAATGGAGTTAATATTGCAATTACGAACACTGAAGTAATTTTTAGTTATTATGGAATTGAATACACTAAGATGAGTAAATTCCAAGTTATCAAGGCTTATATTTTCTAAAATGCAATTGAAATAAGATATATGAATTTCATAAGATTCAAATGTGTTTATTTTATTAGAATAAGCTCTATCATCTCCATGTATGAAGCAATTAGAGAATGAAATTGATAAGTTTCGCATTTTGAATTTGCTAAGATCAATTTCATAGAATACATTCTTTGCGAATATGCAGCCTTCAAATTTTATTGCTAATTTTTCGACTTGAGTAAATAGGAGTATGTTCTCTTTGATTCCTCGAATAAGGAATGGTTGATTAATTTTAATGTTGCTTACAAGTACTTCCTGCTTATCCGGATTTGCTTTTCTATTTATTTCAAATATTTCCAATTTTTTTGTCTTTTGCTTGTGCATAATATAAAAATATGCGAAATATTTCGTATTTGCATTTCCAAAATTAGCAACTAAATCAATCCTGACATAATTTTAGTTAAAGTTTTATACTTTGCTCAATTTCCTTTCTAAAAACCTCATCAATTCTTATCTTTAAACTCCCTAATACCGACACTATACCCTGTAAATTAATAACCATGAATAAATCCAATCTTTCCTTTGATGAAATTGTATCAGAGTTTAAAGATAATCATGACCTTGAAGATATAGGTCTTGATCTTCATGAACTCTTTGTCCTGGCTGCAAGTAGCAAGGATTTTACATTTCAAGGGTATCATTTGTAAGGTCAATTAAATCACTCCCTATCTTTATAAGTGATTTAGAAAAAGCTAATCGTTCAAGCACTTGATCGACTCAAATTACATTTATTTGCCTATTGATTACATTTTAAGCAATTTATAACCTTTAATGTTTGGTAATATTAATTACATTTTTGCACTGTATTTATTAGTCAGATGCAAAACCAACATGAGATTTTTAAGGTGATCAATAGAACCACCGGGCGGGATCTGTCTGCATTTGACCATACTGACCTGTATTCATCCGTCCGGGATTTTTTGAATTCCCAAGCAAAAAAAGTAAATTAAAACCGCATTCGCAACTCAGTCGGTTTTCCAGACAACAGCTCATGGTCTGATGTGCTCAGGTGCTGCTTTTTTTACAAGGTCGTAATTTTTAGTTTTCGCAGAGTAAAAGTCAGGGTCGCCCGGCCCTAGCTTATTTCAAATCTTTCTGCAGTATGAAACCAAAGTCATTCATATTCAGGAAAAATTGGATACACTACATGTTTCTCAACAATGTGATTTGGATTGATATACTATCAGTCTGCAAATCCCTCGATCTGGATGAAATTGAAGAACTCAGATATCTTGGTAAGCATCCTAGCCTGGATCTTAGAGCCCGTGAAATTGATTTTCATTTTTCCGAATCGTACTCTGAAAAAACACTTTGCATCACTGAACTGAATTTATATCTATGGCTTGAGCATTTGAGTTTTAGTCATAAAGCAAATCTGCGTGATATTTTTATCTCTAACTTCTACACACATCTCCGGCGTAAGGTAAAATTTCAATTTAGAGAAATTCCGGAAAACGATACTGCAATATCATTGAGCAAAGCATGATCCATGAAGAACAGATCGGACCATTCCAATACATGCAACTACATAGTAGCAAACTGCATGACGACTATTACAATTTTAAAACATTACTCATTGAAGTCATTGCAAATGGAGCTGAGCCTGATGATATATACGGCAAAGATTCTGAGCTAATCAAAACTATTCAGGCTTGTACAAATAATGCACGCAAATACGCAGAAGCACGGAAGAAAAAAAAATAATGGAAACAGATCCATGCCTTTTAATCCGCAAGTACGAGTTCGGAGAAATGATCATTCATAAGTCTATCACTTAACACCTTTCACTATGGGAAAACAAAAAGAGAATTACATCTTTGAAGCAGCGGCTATCCTAATATTCGCTTATCTGCTTCTCAACAAATCCAGTAAAGCACAATTCGGAAAATATCCAGAGCGCAAAGAAAAACTCCTTTACGATATGATCAATGGAGTAGGGATCTCAATTTATCATTCACTACCACTCAATCCCAAGCAGAACGAAAAGAACTACTTGCAAAAGCAAAGGAATTCCAACATTCCAATGTCGATCTGATCTACAAATACAACAAACCAAAATCAAAACTCAAAAAAATAGCATCCAGCAACGATTGTTACGAAAAACTTTTAAAAATTGTTCCACAATCCGAATTAGACCGCCGGGAATTCTTTGTTGTGCTTTATCTCAACCGAGCAAATTTCATCATTGGTTATGATCTAATTTCATTGTGTGGAATTTCATCAACAGTAGTCGATACACAATTCATTTTGCAAAAAGCAATTTTGATTTTGGCCACGGGCATGATCCTATGCCACAACCATCCCAGCGGTGGTTTGTAGCCTTCATCGCAAGATATTGATCTTACCAAAATATTATAAGAAGCTCTCAAACCACTTAATATCAAGTTGCTTGATCACATCATCATTGCTGATGATAAGAGTTTTTATTTTTTTGAGGATGAGGGGAGGGTGTAATAATTAAATGCATTTTATCTAAATATTGACCAAAGGGCAATTAAATCAGCTAATATGCTCAACAGACCAAACATTAAACCAACAAATGAAAACCTTATATCTTTTACAAGACGAATTTGATCTTCCGCATGTTGAATGAATGCTACAACAATGAATCTAAATATTCCAATTCCGAATAGCAATAGACTAGAAATAACTAAACCTAATACAAATTGATTTGGATAATTAATGATTTCATTTAAAATAAAATCAGGAATTAAATCTTTTGATTTAATAATAATACCAACCCATATAATAACTATAAGAAGTGATAAAATATAAAATCCATAATTCCATATCTCTTCTTTTTTTTCTTTGTCGAAATACTCTCGATAAAGTTTAGTTGCCACATAATATAAGTAAAAACTGAAGATTGATAAAATTAACGAAATGCCAAGAGATTTAAACTCCAATAAAGCTCTTGTATTATCAAATGAATAATAGTAATGAGTTTTTCCACTATACTCAGATATATATTTATAGTTTCTATATTCTTTTACAGAAGCTGGAAGGTCATTATGATAAATGACATTAGATGTTGAAATATCGCCATAGGAAAGGGGATCTTCTACTACATCATTTAAAACATCTTGAGGTTGAGCTTTATTTATATCATTTCCAGATCCCAAATTTTGATTTATATCATTTCCAGTTCCAGAATTTTGCTTTAATTCATTTGCGGTTCCAGAATTTTGTTTTATTGCCCGGGTATTTAGGCTGCCTTGAACACAAACATACATATCGGATCTAATGACCATTTTAAAAGATTATTAAGTGATAAATAATTATTCTAATCTTCTTCAAATATAGAAAATTATTTATTATTAATCTTCCCTATCACTTAACTACCAAATACTGACTCTTTACTTAGACTGTGATTGGACCTTTGATCAGAATATCTTTTTAATCGGATATGTCTATTCTGATGGACTTGTAGGTTCACTTTACGACTCCAAGCTTTCCAAAAAAGGTTTTATGCAACTCCTGGAAGGAGTAGATTACATCATTGTATACGGACCTGATATTGCTTATCTGGAAAAATATTTTGAAATAGATCTTCGCGAAGATTACATCTGCATCAATGCATTGAAGTTATTCCGCAAGACTTTACCTGGACTTCCAAGTTACCGCTTGTCTTACATAGAAGAACTTTATTCCATCATCCGCAATAAGCGCAAATACAAGACCAGTGTGTTTTCCATCTGGCGCGACTGGTTCAATCTGGAAAAGCGAAAACAAGTAATCATTTACAATCAGGAGGATGTAGTCCATCTCTTAAAGCTCTTCCGTATCATTGCTGATAGATTTAATCTCACTGACGAACAGATAATGACCTGCAGGCTTATCTAATCCTTTCGGATTCAGATTGACCCTGATCTACTGAAAGGAGGATCAGGAATCATCGAATTTTTTTTCAATCTTTTTTATTGTCCACCCAAAAACTCAAATGAAATTGGGAGAGTTTCTGAGTGACCGTTTTTCGTAAATTCACAGGGAAACGGTTCATTCCTAATCAGCCGGGTACTTCCTGAGTTTTTGGGAAACACTTCTGTGCTTTAAATATTCCGGATTGATTTTCAAATTTTTGATTCGGAAAACCACTGAAAAGTTTTTGGGAGAAATAAAATAGTTTTTGAGAAAAGAGTATAAGTTATTGAGTAAGCTCTCAAAAACTTTTCTTCCATCCAAAAAGATTCACAGGAACACAGGTTTTCAGAAACTTTTTACAATTCAATCGTGAATTTCGAAAGTTTCAAAAAATGTCCTAATACAATTTAAAATTGAAATAAAAAACAGGAATAATACTGTTTTTTATTAAAGCAAACTATCAATTGAATATTGTACATTTACACGATTAAAAAATTTAACTTCACAAATTAAATTATTGCCATGGTAGAAATTCTTATTTTTGTTGAACAAACTCAACCAAATATTAATCCAGTTGATAATAGCTGGACTCAACGTCATTTGACTTTTTTAGGAATCCCACCTGTAAATCCATTCGTTAGGTTACAAGGGTTTAATTTAGTTTTCCCTTTCCAAGGAAGCTATCTAATATCTGGATCTGCGCCCGCTTATAAAACTGGTGAACATAAATTATGTCTTCGAGAGGCTAGAAGTCCTAAGTTAATTAAAATCTTAGGAACTTCAGAATTTTCTTCCGCAATTCCTAATGATGAATTAAGTTTAGGTATTGTAACAAGGTCTTTTATTTTAGGGACCATTGTTATAGATAATACAAATCTTAATCTTGCATTAAGTTTAGACCATTGGATACATAATAATACCGGTGGAGCAAATGCCTTTGGTTTACCCTCCAAAATCCCTAACACGCGGGATATATTCGCGCAAATAATGATTCAAAAAATCGATTAATTAAAAATCTGTTTGCTCATAAAAAACCGCGTGATTAATTCAAGAGGGTTTTTAGTCATGATTCTCCTTAGAATAGGACTGATTGAATTACAACAAAAAAGCCCCAGGCTGAGAACCGGAAGCTTGTAACACCCTAATTTCTGTTTGTATGGAAACAGATATTCAAAGTTAATAGAAGATGCTGCTGGATTAAATCCAAAGGCAGCTAAACTCTTGTTAAATTCATGGGTACAAAATCGATTAATTCAGGAAAGAAGTATGGAACTGAAGCTTGGCGTAATCTTTTAGACGGTTAACCTTTAGATTAACCGTTATAGTAGCTAAATAATCGAATGTTTAATTCATAATTAATTAGTTTATAGACCTTTATAAAGAAAGCAAAATTCTAACGTTAGTCTATTTTTTATTAATCATATAATATTCGAAATAGAATAATTTATTGGAAAACCGATATTTACTATTTTTAAAGTATTCACTATTTAATTTTATTCGAGACTTAATTGAAAAGTTATTAAATTTGATTTTAGATAGGGGAGAATGAAATGAATTTATATTTATTAACCTGTTTACTTTTTAGTATGGGCAGTATACTGTTATAAATATTCGTTTCAAAGAAGGCAATTTAATGTTCACTTCAATAAAATCCATTATTATGAAATTCTCAATTCTAATTCATTTACTTTCTTTTATTTTATTTAGTAATTTCGTTAGTAGTCAACCCTTAAATGGATTAAAAAAATTAACTGTAGTGTGGAAAAAACCTGTAATTAGCGTTAAAGATTTGAAAGATTATAATGATTGGAAGGCAAAACAAGATAGTTTATATCCAAATACAGATAATTCTGTCAAAATAAATAATTACTTTTGGAAATTACCATCTTGGATCAGTACACATGATTTAACTGAAAAAAAAGTCACTTTAAGCAGTACGTCAAGTCTTGATACACTTAATAATCAAAATACTAAAAGCGGTCAATTAAAATTGAATTGTACTACAACAGCGCTTGATGTACGTAAATCACCTGATAAAATTGTGACAATGAATCCTGATGTTGGTAAACTATGGCCAGGTGCATTACTTCAAGGAAACGGTATTGAAGGCGGATTAGGATCTTTAGCAGAAGTTCCAATTAGAAAACGTGCGCCGTTGATGATCGCTTTAGACATACCTAGCCAAACAATAGCGAAGTATATAGAAAATCCAGACGGAACTTCGGTAAAAATTGCAATTGCTGAACTTTTGTTAGATGCTAAAAATAAAAATATACCGTACGCAAATAATATATATTTCTATGGAGCAAAGACTGAAAAATTAGAAGAATCACTTTTTAATTTAGGGTTTTCTATTAACTATATGGGAGCCGAAGCAAAAGGAAATCTTTCTATTGCGAAATCAAGCACTCAGAACTCAGCCACTTTTTATATCGTTCAAAGGGCATTTTCTGTTTTTATTGTTCCACCGGCATCACCAGCAAGATGGTTCAGTCATGAGTTTACCATGTTAGACTTAAATGATCAACTCAATTCAGGAACTATAAGTAATACAAATTTGCCCGTTTATATTTCTAATATTAGTTACGGCAGAATACTTATTTTTAATGTTGTATCAAATACTTCTGCTGATAGCATTATTGCTGCAGTTTCAGCATCGTATATGGGTTTTAGTGGGAGTTCTGACTATAAATATGCTGCACTTTTAAAAAATTCAAGTATAAATGCTACAGGGTTAGGAGGTCGATTGGATGATGTTGTTGAAGTATTAAGGTCTGGAAAAATTCTTGATTACTTTAATCGAGAAACTGATATTCTTACTTTACAACCTATATTTTACCAATTCTCAAATTTAGTAAATGGAACAAATGCGAAGTTTGTAGAAACTACTAAGTACAATTTAAAGGAATGCACACCATTGCCAAATAGTGCGGTAGATATTGGTGATGAAGCTTATGTAAAAATCGAGGGTATAAAAGTTCTAAATGATTGTGATTGGGGAATAACTGATGATCATCTTGCAGATGTTTTTGGAGAAATTAATGTAGATGGAGACAATGCTTGGATACGCAATGATTCCGATCAGGGTAAATTAGATGATATTGGTAACGGACAAATCTTAAACATTAAAGATCATCGTCTATATTTTACTGGTAATGAATCAAATGCTAACAATGAAGGGTACCCAGAAATTAGGATCGATAATTCAAAAAAAATATTGTATGATGATAATAATTCTGATGGATTTTCAATTAATGGTTTATTAGGAGATTGGGATCCAATTGGTGGTTATAGCTTAAATCAAGGTTTTGATGTTATTATTCCTTACAGCGAGTTTAAAAATAAATATAATCAAAGACTACGCATTTCTGTAAGTAGTGATCCAGGTAGTAATTGTAATATGGAAGTTTTATATAAAATTATTAAAGTTAGAGACATTTATAAATATGTTCCCTAATTTATTTGTTGAGTTCATTCGATTCTTTTAAGTCAATTTTCGATGTACTAAAAGATGCTGCTGGATGAATTCTGGCACGAAATAAATACATGTTAAATTTCTTGTGATATAATTTTGATGTCTGGATCAAAGTAAGATAATAAGGGATGAATGAAGCTTATATGCAGATATCTTGTATAATTACCGTTAAAACTTCGGTAAATAATGGATTATTTTTACTCATAAGGATTTGATTTGTACTTCCTAATGAAGTAAAAACCATTTTTTGGTGCTCATTTTGGAAAATCGTTAAATAATCGCTTAATTTTAGTTTATTACCTTATTAACTAACCAATATTATTTGTTTTATCTTTGTAATTCAGTCAAATAGTCAAAAAATGAATTCAGTTTCCGTTCAGCAGGATCACCAAAGCGATTTATTGTCATCGGTTCAAAAAAGCAATAAGACAATCAATTTGGCATTTATCATTTTAGATACTTTTCCATTATCCTTTCTTTTAATGCCATTTTTAAATTTTAAACTTTCAAGAGCATACCAAAACGCTTTGGCGTATTTAGAAGATATCAATAATTCCATTCCTGTATTATCTGATGATGAACTTAAATCAATCTATCCCAAACTGGAAAATTTAAATGAACGTTTTGCCAACTTACATGAATTTGCAAATGAATCCGCACATGTTCCCCAAAAATTAAAAAAACTGATTGAAAAGCTTCATAATAAATCCAGATTAGTTCTTGAGATGGTGGATATTATTTTAGACAATTCTTTGATTGATGAATTGAATGAAGCCATTGCAGAAGTAAAGTCATAAAATCTAAGCTAATATCCCCTTGAGTTTTCCGGAGCCAATCGAAGTCGGCAAGACTGCATACTTTACTAAGTCGCTCAGTAAAAATGTCGATAAGCAATATCATGATAGCATTGAAGAGTATCTGAAAAAGTTAGAGAATCCGAATACACATAATTGCGACATTGAATTTATTCAGTCTGGTAAATTGAAAGATAAAACCTACAGATACAAGTTCGGTAATTGGAGGGTATTTTTCTTGATCTCAGAGGATTCAAAAATATTTACGCTATTGTATATTGAAAGAAGAAAAAGTAAAACGTACTAATTATAATTATGCTTTTTTCTAGATATCGCAATGATGGATTAGTTTTCATTAGATATAACGGTGGCCACGAATGTTGGAACTACCCGGATAAAACTTTGAAAAGACCAATTACATTTCAAAGTCATTTTAAATACATAAACAGCCGAATGGTAAACAGCAACATACAGACAATGGGTGTTGGTTACAATGATTTTATCAAGGAAATTCAGATGGCCAGAAATTAAAAACCCAATTACTTCATTTATTTTTTGTATAAGTTTTTCCCATAATTTATAGTAAGTAATTATTACATATTTTGTAATAATTGATTACCAATAGAGTAATTAAACAAGGAGTCCAATTTTACTAATTACATTTCTTTTAGCGCTGAATTCTTATAAACAGCTATAATATCATATAGGCTTTTGTTCTCATGCATTAATTTTTCAACCATTTCTGTTAAAGATTTGATTTTAGTATTATTAAATTCATGGTCATTAAGTGAAAAAAGCTTTGGCATTCTTTTGTTTAATTCATTGAATATCAATGTAAAAACATCGACTTCTAGAACTTGAGAAACTCTTATGATATCATATATATCTGAAAATGTAGGGTTTTTCATGCGGTGATGCATACCAGTGGGTGTAACATTCATTTTTTCTGCTACTCTGGCAAAATCCATATGCCGAGTTTCTATAGCTTTTCTTACTATTTGCCCTATATGTAAGCCGTCAAACTCTACTGTTTTGGTATTAAGTTTCATTTTTTGTAATTTTTGACAAAGTTAAATCCTTAAAATAGCTTATTTGTTAAAATATAATTACTATTTTCTTATAGTTATGTTTCTTTTTTTATACATTTGCATTACAATTTATAACCATATGTTGCTTGAACTCGTTAAACCAATCGTTGCCGGTACTCCTGGCGAATCCTGGCTAGTTTCAGGAAAACTTCTGAATCCATATCAAAAGAAAGTCCTCGAAAGTGAAGGTATCTCATTAACCAAGTGGACACATCTATTAAATAATGACACTTCTCCATTAATGACAGACGTAGTTAAAATATGTCGCATTATTGGTATAAAACCAGAACAAGTAGTCGCGTCGTTTGTATGATCTATGCTCAAAATAGGTTAACCCAGATTGGCTTTAACCCTGATCTGGATTGGGCTTACTATACTGCAAATCCAGATGAACCAATTGCAGGTAAAGTAAAAAAGCCTACAGATTGGGCCGACGAACAAGGAAACCTTTGTATTGGCGTTTTTGGACTGGATCGACAATTTATTACCGTCGATGTTAAGAAAAGTCATTCTCGCCTGGCAAATCAAATCTTTCACTTTATAAGATGGGCTAAACCACAAATCATTGATGGTGAAGAACGTAAAATCACACCATTTGAGGCTGGCCATGGAGTTTTTCCTTATATCCCTATTGAGATCGTAGATAAATACCAGAAGAAAACTAAAATCAAAAATCTGATCATTACAGAAGGCCAAATCAAAGCAAAGTGTGCAGCAAGGTTTGGATTAGATATTGTTGGCATTCCTGGCATTCAAATATGGAATGCTAAAGATCAGGCTAGTGTATTTAAAGACATAGAAAAGATAATTATTGAATGCTCGGTTGAAACAATCACTTTTTTAACCGACGCTGATACTTTAACTGTACAATGGGTTGAAGCAAAGGACTTAGGCAAAAGAGCAGAAGCATTTTGCAACGCTGTAACGCAATTTAAAGAGCGTACACGTGATTTTAATCTAAAACAAGTATTTGCACACATCAAGGAGAATTCACCTAGCAAAGGAATTGACGATTTGATTATAGATAATCCTAAAAAGGTTGCTCTAATAATAAAAGAATTGGACGATGAAACCAAGTCTGGTACCTGGTTTGAAAAAATGGAAATTGGATCTAAGTCGTCCAATAAAATCAGAGAATATTTTGGTCTGAATGAAGGTGTTGAATCATTTTACAATAAGTATGAAAATATAATTGGTTTACGTGAATTTGTATTTCACAGGAGCGCATATAAATTTGATGAAGTTAGCAATAAGGTAAGGTATGAAAAGTGTGGGGAGTCTACACAGTTTATAATGGTAGACTCTACTTTTTTTATTAAAGGACCGGTACCTACTAAGTATGGAGAAATTGAGAATGCTCTTAAACCAATTAAGCCTGCAGGCATTGCAGGCATGTTCAAACAAAAATCTAAAAACTTTGCAGATGATCCAAGTTTAAAGATTTTCTTAAAAAAATTATTCTTTGATATTCCATACTATAATGGCTTTATAAACAGACCAGCTCATATTGATTTCAAAAAAGATTTTCTGGCAACTGATAAGGAAGGTCATTCAATGAAGTATTTTAATAAATACCTTCAATTAAGTCATAATCCTATGCCTGGAAATACTACAATATCAATAGATTTTGTAAAACACATATTTGGATCCGGTACCGTTGCACATCATGGCAAAATTTACAATGAATGGGAGCTTGGCCTTGATTACCTACAAATATTGTATTTAGAACCTACTCAATTTCTTCCAATCGTATGTTTGGTTTCGTCGGAACGCGGTACCGGTAAAACCAAATTTTGGGAATGGATAGCCGCAATTTTTCAAGCTAATGTTAAACCTATAAACTCACATCAATTGAACGGACAATTTACTTCGCTATTTGCTTCTGCATTATTGGTATATATTGATGAAGCATTTTTAGACAAAAAAGAAACTATCGAAAAATTAAAAAGTCTGGTTACTTCGGACAAAGGTAGGATCGAGTACAAGGGTATCGATGCCGATATCATCGATAATTATCTCAAGGTTGGTATTGCCACAAATGACAAGACTTCATTTGCAAACATTCCAGGTGAGGAAGTTAGATTCTGGGTAAGAGAACTAAGTACAATACCAGAAGATAAAATTGATAAATACTGGTTTGACAATTTGCGTAAAGAAATACCAGCTTTTCTTCATTTTTTGCAAAATAGAAAGATGGTTACACATTATGAGCATCGACAATGGTTTCATCCAAATCTTATTCGTACTGATGCACTTGATGCTGTTGTTAGTGAATCCCGCTCCGGAATCGAAATTACCATTGAACATGTACTTAAAGAACATATGTCTAATGTCAATAAAGCAATTGTTTATTTATCTACCAAAGATATTAGAGATATGATCGACGAAAACAAAATTGCTTTAACATCAATTCGTTGGGGATTAGAACAGAAAATGAAATTAAAAAATTCAGGCTGGTCAAAAGAATACGAAAAATATTCTATTGAATATTCTGAAATCGCTGGCTCTGTTGTGAATGTTTCAACCAAGAAATCTATTTTTTACACATTTACAGCATCGTCAATTTTTAATGCCTCTGAAATACTTGATTTATTTAGTGTTGAGCAAATTAACGAAATGGAAAAAAAGGAAATAGAAATATTTGGATACAGTTTGTTTTGGAAAAAATTTAGTACTAGAAACAAATCCGTTTTAAAACAGCTTCCTGTGTTTAAAGAACGTGACAATGAATCACTTGATACTTTAATTATTGAATGTTCAACATTTGTTGAGGCCTATAATATTTGTATTGACTTATTAAATTCAAGCAAATGAAAAAAATTAAGATTATTGTAAATTATTTGAGACGTTTTACTTGGAAATGTATTTTTGGCCATGTATGGACAATTGAGAAATTAAATGACAAAAGAGGCCGAACAATGCGTATGCAAAGAAGATGTGTTATTTGTAAACAACGAAATTTACTTACCATTAGAACCAATAGGAAAGGATCACAAAGCTTCTTTTGGTATAAAAAATAGCGAATTCCATTATTAATCAATAAATCCAATTGTCATGAGTTTAGAAATTGTGAAAGTAAATGACATCGACATTGAATGTCCTTCAATGAATTATTTAAAATTTGGTATTGTAACAAGTGAAACGAATTCTTTTGCAAACATTTCAGGTGAAGAAGTTAGATTCTGGGTAATAGAACGAAGTACAATAACATAAGATAAAATTGATAAATATAGGAAAGGATCACAAAGCTTCTTTTGGTATAAAAAATAACGAATTCCATTATTAATTCAATAAATCCAATTATCATGAGTTTAGAAATTGTAAAAGTAAATGACATCGACATTGAATGTCCTTTTGAAAATGAACAGCACTTTGTTGCTGTTAGATCTGTTTGTCAAGCATTAAAAATTGATCACCAGAAGCAATATGACAGAATTAAGAACGATCCAATTTTAGGAGATGTGTATACCGATACGGTATACGCATCTGATTCTACTGGATTAAGAAAGCAAGCTATGTTTTGCCTTCCAATAAAATATGTATTTGGATGGTTGTTTTCAATTGATGAATCTAAAGTTAATCCAAAAGCAAAAACTGCATTCCTGAATTTCAAAAGAGAGTGTTACGAGGTACTTTATGATCATTTCTCACAAAAAGGGCTGCTTTATGAACGTCGCGAAAAACTAATCTCTAACAAAGAAAGGGATCTGGATGATCAAAAGAAAGCCAAATCTGTAATTTCAGAGAATATCAGGAGACTCAAATCAGAAATCATAGAAATCCGGCAAGCACCAATTGGTCAGCTATCGCTTTTTAATTAGTCGGCATTTAACATTTAATTCAATCAGATAATGTTTTGTGTCATTCCATTAAGCGTTTTTAAGCAAATCTATGCGCCATCACTTTGCGCAGGCAAGGCTAAACCATTTGGCAAAATGAAAATAATCTCCACCTTGCAGGTAGTATTTTTTTCTATTTTGGCCTTGCCAACGCTATGCTATTCAGGCAATAAAGAGCATAAAAACTCTATTGTTATGAATTACAAAACTTCATTACCAGAACTTACTTTTAAGTACAAACGAGGCGACTTTGAAAAAGCGACTCTTAAATCTTCTTATGAAGCTGCCGACTTCTTTAGAAAACTCTATGATGCTGATTTGATTGAGTATCGTGAAGAAATGATACTCTTGCTTCTTAATAGAGCGAATACTACAATTGGCTTTATTAAGATATCCTCCGGAGGCCTTACCGGCACTGTTTGTGATTCCAGAATGGTTTTCGCTGCAGCTTTAAAAAGTGGAGCTACCGGAATTATGCTTAGTCATAATCATCCATCTGGAAATACAAAACCATCTGATGCAGATATTAAATTAACTGCTTTAATAAATACAGGTGCTAAAACTCTTGATATCAATCTGCTTGATCATATTATCATTACTCAATCAAGCTATTATTCATTTGCAGATGAAGGCTTAATAAAATGAATTATATCTATGATTCTGATACCATCGAGTTTCTCCGTAAGAATGGACGTCTTCCGGATCGGTGGTATTTGGATCATGGGTTGGCTATACCAATTAAAAAGAAAACGAATGGATAATTTTAATTTATTACTTGATTATCAAAAATATCAAATTCCAAAGAAGGGAATATTTCGTATAGAAAAAAATCCAGCAGAATATAAATTACCTGGTGGTTGGGTTAGGGTTGAAGTCGAGGAAACTATTATTGGTGAAACTAATGATACTTATGTGACAAGATTTCAAAATTCTAATCATGGAGAATGGATTGGCGATCTTGTCTTCAAACGATACTATACTTTCCCAATTGGCTTGCATAAATCAAGATTTGTTAAATGGGTTGGATATCAACTTTCGATATTTGATTAGGTCAAAAATTAACTCATAAGCTGACAATTATGGGTTGAAATAAAATAATAATGACATTCAGGAAGGTTTTTGAATACCTTTAAAATTACTTTAAATATTTTGCTTTAAGTTTATTTGAGATCCAAAAATTATAGCTCAAATTCAATGCAAAAACTGAATGTATATAATGATATCGACCTTTAGGTTGTGTGATTAATTTATCAAAATTGCCATATGTATAAGATCCTGTTAAACTAAATCTTTCATTATAATTATACCTAACAAATCCTCTAATATCTAAACCATAAGGTCTAGAATAATCATCGCTAGTTTTTTCTGTAGATGCAGTCCGATATTCTAATAATAAACCACCACCACATTCAATTTTATATCTATTAATTTTGTAAGCAACGAGTAATGGAACCTCATAATAGGTATAAACTGAGCTAAAGGGGCCAAGAAATCCAGCAGGAATCTCTATTACCCTTGACCCTTTATTATTAACTGCAAAACCAGATTCAAAATTAATATTGTGGTAAACATAATTTATACCTAAACCAACATTCCATTGAATCATATAATTATAATCATCATGATAAGCTCTAACAAAATCCGGTGGGAATGCCGTTAATAAATGATTTGAATAATTCACTCCCACCGTAGCGTTAAATTTAAACTGAGAATTCAAATTAAATGCATTTAACATTAAAAATAATATGAAAGAAATTTGCTTAATCATAATTCTCAATTTTGTAATTCAATTTTTAAAAATTATAACAAGGGGCGCTGCATTTACATGCACTTACTGCCAAACTACTGGCTTTATCATTCATGTTTGTACATAAAAATCCCCATCTTTCTTTCTTTAAATTTGGCACTTCCCATGCAGACTCTGTAGTGCCAGGTCCTGGTAGTCGCATAACCCACTTAGTTCTATCACAAAATGAAATAGGTAAATTCGCACCTCGGAATAGTGTTATTGTAACCATCGTGCCATTCCCAGTGAATCCAGCGTTATCATAAGATGTTTTAGAGGCCCCATCCCGATATATTTTGATTGATGAAATTCGATCATTCCAAGATTGGCCTTGACCGTATGATCTATTCGCCAAATTTGATTCAGCAATTAATTCAGCACAAATAGCATTGTTTGCCACTAGAACTTCATGAATATCAAATTGGTTATCGACACAAAACGAAGCTCCTTGAAAATTTGCATCAGCAAAATATTCAACATATAAACATGCATTAGGAGACCAAGCCGAAAGTGTTGAGTCAGATTCTTCTCCGGTTGTTACGTCTTCTATAAATGTTAATGCTGGGTAATCTTCATAATAAGCAATTGTGTATTCATTTGAACCAAGTGCATCAATTAAAGAGTCTGCAGTAGTTTCATTATTCGGAGTAGAAGAAGTGTCATTGTCATTAAAGTAAAGTATATAATGAACACCATGATATACATACTCTTCGCTAATAATGCCTCTTGATTTCAACTTAAAGTCCTTTTTTATAGACTCAATGCTATCCGTTTTATTACAAGAAGCATAAAGTATAAAAATAATAATAGTAATAAAGGTATAATTAATTATACGATTTAAACTTAATTTTTTCATATAAAAGTATTAAGTAATTGTTCCTTAATTGACGAATTAAGGATTCCGTCTTACTTACTAAGCTTTAAGTGAGGTGTTCAGATAATGCTCACTCGCGATGTACTTTGACATTTGAAGAGATGAAGCGTTTAATTTAACAAAAGGTGTTTTCCTGATTCATTTTTTCTGTTATGAAAAAGTAAATGCAATTAATACAGTTATTTGAATCTTGAAAATGATTTTTCAAATATACAGTAAAAAGAAGTAAGTGTCAAGTAATTAACATATTTTAATTCAAAAATCAGGGTTTACCCTGATAAAAATCAGGGTAAACCCTGACTAAAATAAAAATATATTTCAAAAATACAAATATCTAAAAGCTCAATTTCTTATCTTTAAACTCCCTAACACCGACACTATACCCTGTAAATTAATAACCATGAATAAATCCAATCTTTCCTTTGATGAAATTGTATCAGAGTTTAAAGATAATCATGACCTTGAAGATATAGGTCGTGATCTTCATGAACTCTTTATCCTGGCTGCCAGTAGCGAGGACTTTGAAAACCATGAAACCATTTCCAGGGTTTCATTTGCCAGGTCTATCAAGTCACTAATAAAGCTTATAAGTGATCTTGAGAATGTTAAGCAGGTCAGCCCTTGATCGACTTAAATTACATTTATTTTGCTATTGATTACATTTTAAGTAATTTTTAACCTATAATGTTTGGTAATATGTAATTATAGTTACATTTTTGCACTGTATTTATTAGTCAGATGCAAAGCCAACATGAGATTTTTAACGTGATCAATAGAACCCCCGGGCGGGATCTGTCTGCATCTGACCGTAATGACCTGTATTCATCCGTCCGGGAATTTTTGTATTCCCAACCAAAAACAGCAAATCCAACCACTGTAGCTCATAGGTTGTTTTCTCCTGCAGCGCAATGCTTAATGAAGTATTGCGCTGTTTTTTTTCTATTATTTGAATTTGTGCATACATATACATTTTCGTGCCGGTACTTCTTAAATCCGGCACGTTTTTAAAATCATGTTATGAAACCAAAAACTTTCATATATCGCAAAAAATGGATCCATTACCAAGTAATCAATAATGTGATATGGATTGATGTACTGTCTGTAATCAAGGCTTTAAATCTAAATGAAATTGCAGAATTAAAATATTTAGCCTCACATCCAAATCTCAATCTTACTGGCACAGAAATTAATTTTAATTTTTCAGATAAATTTCAAGAATCAATACTTTGTCTAAATGAACTGCAAGTCTACCAATGGCTTTTACACATAGAAGGCAATGGCAAGTCAACATATGAGCGCAATGTCTTTTGCTTAAATCTATACGATGAACTGCGCAAAAAAGTAAAGTTTGATTTCATTGAAGTATCAGAATACGAATTAGAGTATAAGCCATCATGATTACTGAACGCCGTATCGATCCGCAAACTTATATGCGGTTACATCGTAACCGGCTTCATAATGATTACCATAATTTCAAGACCGCACTTAATGACATTATAGCCAATGGCCAGGAGCCAGATGATCTTTTTCAGAAAGCTCAGATCCTAATTAAAACCATTCAAGCATGCGCTCAAAATGGCCATAAATATGGAGTGGCACAACGCAAAAAAGCTATGATGGATAATTCTAGTCCTATTGTGATAAGGACTTATAAGGCTGGTGAATTATTATTTCCTAAATCAATAAACAAATGAAACTTTTAAAACAAATTGAGGAACTAAATAATGTTCCATTAGAATTTAAACTTGCACATCCTTCAACACCACCATTATTTAGAATAATGCATTACTGGAAGTACATTAAGGCTGCACTAAATGTAGTAAAATTTTTTACGAATAAAACTGCAGACTCAATCATTGATGCCGCAATTATAGCAGGAGATGAATACAAAAAAGAATGTGAGGAACATGTTGAAAAATTAATTATTAACAATTCAAAAATAGAATCATGAATTTTGTCACAGGAAATCTTATTTACAAAACTGCATACGACTATTCACCAAATGAAGTAGTCGCATTTAAATATCTTGGAAAATCAGTTAGTGTTGGAATCGATAATATCAACAATGATTGGGTTACAGGATTTTTAATTGCTTGTGGAATACCTGCAGCTAAAATCATTACTGCACGTGGTTTTGGATCCAGCACAAAAGATAGTATCGAAATCTTTTTTGCTTATGAAGGAACACTCACCAATGGATATCAAGATCTTTGGTTAGAAAATCAACATCATGCGTATGCATCCTATGCACGTCAAGATGGTATCATCATTCCTCAATATTATGAAATCAAAGCTGGTCTTGATGCGATTGCTTTAAAACTTGCAAAAGATTATAAAGTAATTTCTTTTCTGGTTAAGCCATTTTCATTGCCGGCATTACCAATAGAAGTTTTGGCAAAATCTCCTGTGAATGGAATACTTGCTGATATGCGTAATATACCAGGATCCTGGACTCATGTACTTACATTTAAAAAAGCTAACTGGCAAACTATCTGGTACCAGGATAAAAACGGAAAACAAAAAGTAGAATTCCGGCCAAAAACAGGCTGGGTAATCTAGTCAAGAATAATCTAAGTCAGATTACAAACGGAGGCAGGCAAAACTTTAGTAGACAAAGTAGCCTGCCTTTTTTTAATATTATAATCCCCACACTATGACCCTTTACCTTGATGCAGAATGGACACTTGATCAAAACATTTTTCTATTAGGATATGCTTTTGCAGATGGCAGATCTGGTGCATTGTACGAGTCTAGGCTAAACCAAAAAGCTTTTATCGCACTGTTGAAGGGAGTAAAATACATCATCATTTATGGACCAGACATTGCATATCTGGAAAAGCATTTTGGCATGGAGCTTCGCAATGATTATATCTGCATAAATGCACTCAAACTGTTTAGGCAGGTTTTACCAGGACTATCAAGTTATAAACTTGCTTACATCGAGCAACTTTATGCCGTCGGCCGGCAAAAGCGTAAATACAAAACCAGTGTATTCACCATTTGGAAAGACTGGTTTAATCTCGAAAAGCGCAAACATGTTATCATCTACAATCAAGAAGATGTTGTAAACCTTCGTAAACTCTTCCAGATCATCTGCAGGCGCTTTGATCTTACAGACGAGCAAATACTCACTTGCAGACTCGTTTAGCTGTCAACATCTCGCTGATCACCGCCAGGTGATCAGATAAAAACCGTCTTCAATTCATTGAAGACACCAATCTCCATTTTCCAAAACGGCCAATGGCCGACCCAGCAATCCGATAACTTCAGTTACGAGGATAAGGAAACTTCGGATTTTTTGAACCAAATATAATTCTGTGTTTTTTATACAGGTTATCATTTATATTCTGAATTTCAAGTACATTTATTTGCATTAAAAATGTGTTTTGAAACAGACTCAAAATGGTCAAAATTGAAAAGTTTCTGGGTAAAAGCTATGTTTTTGCCGTTTTCACCCAAAAACTCAAATGTTTTTGGGAGTGTTCTTGGGAGAAATTTTAGTCAAATTAACTAAAAAGTAACAAAAAAAGGGCTTTTTACTCAACTGGTCAAAAGTTTTTGGGTTTTTGGGAGAAACCCACTTTTCAAAACATTACTTGCTTGATTATCAATTTTTAATATATTTAAAACAGCAAAAGTTTTTGGGAGAAATTAAAAAGTTTTTGGGAGAAATAGTATTATAATAGAATAGTTTTTGGGAGAATTCCCAAAAACTTTATTTTCTTACCCAAAAACTCAGTTTCCCAAAAACTTTTCGTCAGTCGCGTGAGATTTCTGTGGTTTTGGCTGAGAAGCGGTGGAATAGATATTTTGCATTTTCACCCAAAAACAAAATAAAATTTAACAAAATATTTTGCTTCAGGATTGTGGATTGTTATAAATTTGTATCGACAACCATTTATTATGCATTATTTTCAAAAGTTAAATTTCAAGAACAAGGCATGGCATACCGGTGAGAGTCCGGAAGCTCTTCTGTTATTGCATAACAGGTGGTTGTCAGTGACCGTGCCTATATTATTCACTTTTAAAATGTATTTGTATGACAACCACAAATTCACAGAGCGAAACAGGATCCGCTACACATCCTGAGACTTTAGAAACCGCTACACGCGATTATTTTCAATTGGCAAGACCAGGAGGCTTTTTAGAAGATCTCGACGAGCTTTTCTTTATGGCTATGACAGCGCCTGACCTGAGTGATCTAGACTGTATGCAGCGTGCAGATCTGGTTACTTCATACCGGCTTACAAAAGAGTATCTCGCTAAAATGGAAGCTCTAAGTAAAACAGTATTTGATTTAATGGGTCCTAAGTCTTAAAAACAGTCACAGAATGTCTTTAGCAAGGATCCTGGCATACAGCTAGGATCCTTTTTTATATATGCCCTGTATAATGCTTGGTTAATGATTGATAGAATTTCAATCATTTTGGCATTTAATTTGTTGAATGTGTTATAGTTGTATCAAAAATGGAGAAAAATACTTGAGTGGAGGGGATTGTCGTTAAATGACTGGTTATTAATCATCTATTAAAAAATTTGATAAATTTGTTTACTCTGTAGTACTTTTGCTAAGACGTTCAAAATCTAAACAATTCATGGCTGATATCATAAAAATCCTACATAAAGGAAATTCAGCTACAATTTCCATGGATGTTCCTTTAGTTCTATTTGAAGAAGATGATATTTTCTATGCAAATTTGCCTTCACTTGATATTTTAGGATATGGCAATAATCAAGAAGAAGCTATTTCAAGTCTTGATGAAATGGTTAATACTTATTTTCAATACACAATAGAAAATAATAAACAATAAATCACTATAATAAAATTATGGATAATTCTAAAATAATCATTAATCCTAAAGAAGAGGATTTATTGTCATTTATGGCAAAAGTTGAATTATTGGCAAATTCAAAATCACCTATAGTTTTTCCAAATAGGGGTTCTAAATTTGCTGCAATTGTACTTGGAAAAATATTTTCATGTGCAAAAAATAATGTCTATATAAAGGCAAATAATTTCTCAGGCGAAATTTCAAATGAAGATAATTATATTGACGGGTTAAAAATGGCCTTATCTAAAAGTGTAAATTTCACAATCATAGTTGATGATGAAAAATGTGTTAGTATTAATGTTTCAAAAGGAATGCAAATATTATTAGATTATGTTGATTATGGGTTAGTAAAAATTTGGCATATTAAGAATAATACCGATAATATTAATTTAAATTTCTGCATTGCAGATAAACAAATGTTTCGTTACGAAACAGAAAGTGCTACGCATAAAGCAATGTGTTCCTTTAATGATGAAAAAAGAACATTAATTATATCCAATATCTTTAGAAACTTATTAAAGGAAAGCATTTTGTTGAAATAATTTAAAATGAAACTACTTGACAGTTCTTCTTTTATTGAAATACTAGGAGGTATTAATCTTGCCTATAGTGGCATAAAGCAAATAAGAGATATACTATCAATGAAAATTGAAAATCTTAACAATAATTTTTACAAAGTTAATAATGAAATCAAATCTGCAAATCAATTAATAATTGACCAAGGAATAGAAACGGCCAATATTAAAATATTAAATCCAAATGATATTATATTTTTAGAAACTCAAAAAGATAAACTTATTGCAAGTTACAATGAGATTAGAGAAATTATCATGGTCATGAGTGGAGTTTCGTCCTTGTTAATTTTATATACTCTATTTGCTATTGGAATAGAGTGGGAAGATGGAAAGATTTACGTGTGGCTGATTAAAAATATTGCTTGTGTTTACTTCTTCTTTTTTGTAATTTGCATAGTAAGTACTTTTCATATTATTGAAAAGGTTAGACATGTATTATTATTTTTAATTTTAATTTTATCTATTTTTTATCCTTTCAATACTATATTTGATTTTACTGATTATATAACTAATAAATTCCCGGTATATACCAATTTATTTGCTATTACTGTTATTGGGGTTTTGCCTTTGCTCTGTTCTATAATAATTGGATTATTAATATATCGTAATACAAATCTTATTCAAAATAGATTAACTGCTTATTCAACACCTTTAATAGGTGCATTAAAAGAATTTGATAAGGAATTAAGTAATAGAAATAAGTTGAATGGTTAATTTATTTATATTGTTATACATAAAAATGTGATTCTTTACATTTCATGCTTCGCATTAATTTTAAACTATATTTAAAAAAACAAAACCATGGTAATACAAAACTTTATTACAAAAGATAAAGACCCTAAAGTTGCAATGAATCAAATTAATGAACAATTAATTGATTTTTTTAAATATAGGGAGGCTATAAATACTATTAGTATTTCACATTCTTTACATCAGAATAACTCAGATGCTTATGTGGCATCAGTTTTAATTTGCTATAATGGTAGTTAAAAATAAATCTATACAAATATATTTCTAATTATAGTTATATATACAAATATTGTTATATTTGTATCACAAAAATGTAATTATTGGCCGCTCCTTACCAATATATACTTCCTAAAACGTTAACCAAAAAGCAGCTCTGCTTGTGTTTTGGCCTCGATCACCCTGGTGGTCATCTTGATTATCGCTCCCTTAAATTGCAATATTTTACTGATAAAGCTCTTGCAGAGCTTGAAATTACGGAGGCTGAGTACCACCGGATCCGTAAATTTGATGCTCTTAAAACCAAACGAATCATCACATACTTTCGTTTGGAACCACTCCTTAGAAGGATTATTTAGTATTAATTCGCAGTTTTCTTCAATTACATATATAGTATATTAATATTACATATTATTTGATTCGATAGAAATATCGCTTGTAAAATGTAATTAATTCTTATAAAATGTAATTAGCTGTTGAAGAACGTACTTTCATTCGTCGGTTTATTTTTTATCGGGTACATTCTTGTTACCAGCATAGCCAAAAAGGTTGCCAATAACCTTTCGCTTGTAAAAGCTACGGTAAAGTTTGGCTCCATAAGCTTCAATGGAGTTTCCGTCACAGCAAATCTTCACATCCAAAATAATACAAGCCTGGCTATTCCACTACAAGGCTTTAACGGTTATATCGTCTATGGGGCTAGCCCTGTAGCACCTGTTATAATTAATCGCAGTGTAGTGATAGAGCCAAACCGTATTTCAATTATTGCAATTGACAGTTTTATAGATTTTCAGAAAATAGGATTAAGCATTGCAGATATTATCAAACGTGGTGAATATCTGTCAAGCCTTCGCTTAAAAGGTAGTTTGGCATATGAATCACTTTCGATTCCTATCGATGTAAACATCAATCCTTTTAATGCATGATCCAAGCGGCACTTGATACCCGGGCCATCCCAAAACCGGATGGAGTGCGCAAAACATATTATGAAGATGGTGGTACCTGGGATATCATAAAAGTCATACTGATGGCCGACAATAAACTTGGTCAATATATGTGTGATTTTGCTTCACAGTTTGAAAAATCATATGCAGGACTCTATGACCTCTGGTCATTTGTCCATAATAATATCCGGTACGTTGCCGACCGGCCAGGACTCGAGAAAGTAAAAGATCCTCGGGTAACATGGAAAGACGGTTACGGAGATTGCAAAAGTTTCAGTCTCTTCCTTGCTAGTGTCTTGAAATGCTTAGGTATAAAATACCGGTATCGATTTGCAGCTTATGGCCGCAGTGAAGAACCAACACACGTGTACATAGTCGCTACACTCAATAATAGAGAAGTGATTTTGGATAGTGTGCATGACACTTTTGATGAAGAGGTAGAGTTTTATAAAAAATGGGATCGCGTGACTAGAATTGTTCATTTACATGGTGTACCAATGGTTAACTTTAAAGCTAAACCAACACGTACACAACGTATTGCTGATGCACCTCGTCAGGCTGCACCTAGTCGTAATATTATTCCTGCAGGTCTTACAGAAGGCGCTCTTACACTTGAACTGCTAGATGATCAAATCGTAATATTAATGCGTTACTATGGAGATCCTGATGGTATCCTTCAAAAAGCTCGTAATTTAATATTCAGAGCGCGTCGTGGTTCATTTCATTACGATAATACACTACCTACCGGTTATGTTGATTCTCGTTTGAATGATTTGATTGCACAAATTCAAAAAGCTTCTCAAAATACCAGAATTAGTGGTACTAACTTTAAGCTTAGTGGTATTGGTACTTTGGAATATAATAAGCCTAAATTATATCCTAAAAATTGTAAGGATCTTATAAGCAATGAATATCAGAAGCTTCTGAATGAATTTAACCTACTAAATAGTAAAGTATTTAAAGGAGGTTTAACTCGTTCAGAAGAAGACAGAAGATTTGAATTATTAAACTTTCAAAATGATCTGAAAAAGGATCTTAATGAATGTGCTTTATCCAATGAGTTTGCTGAATTGACGGCAAAGAGTTTTGATAAATCTGCACATCATTTACTCTATGAATTTATTACAGATGCAAATTCTGCAACTAACATTGTTGCCACTAAATCTGTACTTCATAAAACAGGAATTGCTACCATTGGGCAGCTTGCTCATATCGATCGATCTAATATTCGCTTAATGTGCGAAAATGGAATATTAAGAACTAACTCAGGTTTGAAATTACCTAATGAGATTGGGATCACACCAGGTGATGCAATTAAAGTTTTAAAGGATGCTGCCATTCAAAATTATTCAGGACCAAGCATTGGAGAACCAATATCTGTGGTTGCGGTTGCAATTGTAAAAATTATCGGGGCCTTAATTACTGCAATCAGTGCTTTTTCATTACTGATGCAACAAATGAATGAAAGTAAAAGAATTCAATTACAATCCAAATTACCAGGAGCTGCTACACCGGATTTTTCAGCTGATTATAAAGATTTTATTGAATCATCAAGTAGCTCAGGCTTAGGAAGTTTTTCAAAGTATTTGCCATATGCACTTGTTGGGGGTGCTGCATTATTTATTGTACCATCATTATTAAAATCAAAATGAGACAAATCGTTTTTATTATAGACGACAATTACATTAAGTCCTCAAATTGGGCTGAATCACAAAGAGTGATTCAGTTTATAAATAATGAAATACAGTTCTATAAAAATCTATCATTTAAAGTTATAAATGTAGATAAAGAAGCCTTTACAAGAACCGATATATCAGTAATAGGAGTTACAAAATATCCTTGGTTAAGAGTTTTTGAAGAAGGAAAAATTATTGATAATTGGAATATAGATTCATTAAAAGAAGGCAACTGGGATAATTGGAGTAAAAAATGGGGAGTTGAATATACACTGGATGAACTCAATGAATTGCGTAAATCTAGTGAGCTTCAAAAAATTGAAGCTGAAAGAAAACTTTTGGAGGAAAAATTAAATGAGCAAAAGAAAATACTTGAGCAAACCAATAATGCAAAAAAAGCTACTGATGAAGCTAGTTTAGGATTAAATAAAAATTTAATTATTGGAGGTGCAGCTCTCGTGTTATTGTTCATCTTTTTAAGAAAATAAATTAATCAAAATAAAACATTAAAACCATGAGTGTTAGAAATCGCAGAAGAATTGTAATTCCACCAAGACCGGATGCAGCACCTTCATTGGCTCCAAAAATTGTTAAGCCAAAAAAATTATCTAAGAAACCATCTCAGAAAAAATCGTAATCATTTTTTCATTAGTTAAATAAAAAAAAGGACATGACAAAAAAATCATCATCCATCGGACGCAAGAGAAAATCAACCTCTAAACGTCGCAAAACAACCATCGGTAAAAAACCATTGGGAAAAACAGTAAAAGCTTTTGGCAAAACATGGACCAAAAGATCTTGCCACACTACAAAAGCTGCAGCAAATAAAGCCGCAACTTCTGCACGTCGTGGAGGAAAAGCGGCCATGGTTAAAAAGAATCCAGCCGGAGGTAGTTGCTTATTTGTTCGTGCAAAAAAGAAAACAGCTTAAGCCATGTGTAGTGGTAACATAGCATGCAAATCATGCAGTCGCAAATCTGCAGTACGTGGAATTGGTCGGCGCCGTCGTAAATCAAATAAATCATCAATAAAAGCATTAAACATGAAAAAACTCAATCTTAAAAACTTCCAGCCTGCTTTGGAAGTCGCAGGGGGTTTGGTAGTGAGTAAATTCATTAACACTCTTCCTATTCCTTTTATTAATAATAATCCTACAATTTCTGCAGGTGCAAAAATTGCTCTTGGTTTGTTATTCGGATCAAGATCCGGAACAGTTGGAAATATCGCTACCGGTGTTATGGTAGGAGGTATCACTGATGCCATTGAAAAATATTTGCCTTCACTTACTCCAGGTGGTGGGGTTACACCTAAAGATGTAACTATGAATGGGCTACTTGCACCTCGCAGACGTGAAGCCATTGCAGGACAATCTTCTGCATTAAATGGAATCAATTGTCCAGTTTCTGAAACTGCAGCTCACGCTTAAAATCAAATCATTATTAATTTTTAAAACTTATAATTGTGAAAAATATTAAATTCATTTTATCAATATTCCTGGCTGCTGTTGTAGTATTAGGAATGCCTTACTTTTTAGGCGCGTCAGAAAATATATCTGGGATTGTTGTAGCATCCATGATGATTGCACCGGATCCAATTCGTGCAGCTTTTTCTAGAGCTGTTGAACATTTTAAAGCTGTAAATGGCGTTTCTGATATTTCAGAACTTGGCTTGCAACAATTTAATGTCCGAATGATAAAAGAGCTTAGCAATACAGCGAATTCTTATACCATGGATATTAAAAGTAAAAATGCTGCAAATACAGACATTCAAACTTTTGAAATACTTGCTCCAGACAAACAACATTTCTTTGCCGCCTTCATAAGGGTTGCTTTTAGAAAATGGGATGCAACGAACAAATTATTATTTCCAGCTTTTTCACATGAAGATGCAAACTACTTGACCGTAGCAAACGAATTAAACTCAATGTATTCTTTGTTTAACGGAACTACTGATGTTATCACAGATAACAATGGTCGAGTAGTAAACTTAGACAATAATCTATTCAGAAGAAATCCTGGGCAACAATATGAGCTTGTAGCTTCTGCACAGCCATTTTGGCCAGCTTATGGACCATCGTTGGAAGAAAAAGGTTACATCCAATTAGCTCCGAACTTAATTATGGACACAAATAAAGTGAACCAAATTAAAACCTTCTTAAAAGGATATCAAGCTGCAATTGCAGGTGGTGCAAATTTCAACGTATTGCAAGTAGACGTTTTCGGATGGTTGTTTGGTGGAGTTGTTCCTTCTGGACCAGGTTGTAGCCTTGGAGCATAACTGACTGTTTTGTATAATTATCATAGTGCAACGTAATTTTTTCAGGCGGTAGAAATACTGCCGCCTGAATTTTTAAAAAATCAAAAAACAATTATGAACGGTTTACTCCAACAAATGGATCCGCATTTTCGCGAGCATCCAGCACGTTATACACACATCCAAGAAATTGTCACAGATGGCACAAATCGCCGAATGAAACTGGATGATAATAATCTCTTGGAAGGAAAACATATTATTGGGTTAGTTGTCTTGCGTAAACTAACTAACTCTAAGTCTCCAACAGGAAGAACACTTGCCTCCGATGTAATCATAGACGGTTCTTATATCACAATTCGCTCAGGTCAAAAAGATACTTTGCGCGATTGTCCTTTAGCCTGGCTTTCTAAAAAATGCGATGGTGCAGAAGGTATTGGCCATTATGTCCAACTTTCAATTCCAAGTGGAATTGTTCCAAATTCTTCTTACATCCAGGTTGCAGATGGTGTAACACTTACTACCAATGAAGCAATTGTATTAGTATGGATTTATATTAATCCAGATGAAGTTGATTGTGCAAATCCATTATAAGAAATGAAACCTAGTATTCGTAAAATAGATGATCTAAGAGAATGGTTTTTTTCCATGAAACTTCCATTTTGGACTATATGGAATGGCTTTGGAAAAGATCAAAAAGATAGAGCTGCTGTCAATAATGATATTCCGGATCTTCAAGATTCTTGGGATGCTCTAGAAAATCATTTGCGAAGAAAAATAGCTAGTGGTGGCAGACTTACCATATTCATTACAGATAAGGCAGGTACTTCAAATGGACTTACGGAATTTTTAGAATTGCAGAATACATATAACTCTCAAAGTGGCATAGCTGGCATTGGATCCGGAGATCCAAATTTTATTGCAGGTAAACCAATTGAAGTATATGTTGCAGAACAAGTTGATGCAAAAATTGCTGGTTATGAAAAGGACCGTGAAATAGCTGAATTAAAAGCTGCACTTGCAGAAAAAAATCAGGGATCCGGAATTCAAAAAGTATTTAATCGTGTGGCTGATGAACTTCCTATTCAGGAAATTATTATGGCCGTGATTTCAAAATACCTGGGATCTCAGTTTGTTCCGCAAACTGCTATCAATGGACCGCCACAAGAACAAGCAGATATGCATGAACTTACACAAGAGCAAGCAGATGCAATCAATGAATCATTGATACGCATTCAAGTTGTATTCCCAGACATTCCTAATTTCTTACATAAACTAGCTAAATGGATTGAAAAAAATCCTGAAATGGCTAAAACATTTTTTAAACAAGCATAGATGAATCCAATCATTGCAAGATCGGTCGGAATAACACTTCCAACATTTAATAATGCAAGTCGTGTAGATAATGGCAGAGCAATATTAAAAACTGCAGATGGAAGACCTATTAATGAATTTATTACAAACATCGGTCGTGCGGTTTTTAAAAATGGTCGCATCGATAATGTTCGTAACATGATCATTTTTAAAAATGCTGGAACCACGGATATAATGATTTGTGGCAATATCAAATTAAAACCAGATGGATCATTGCAGCTTGGATCCTCTAATAATGTAGATCTAAACTTTCAGATTTATTCATATGATTTTCCTAGTGATCCTTTCAATGCGAATGGATTTAATCGCCTTGAAATTATTGAGGTCGTATTAGCCGATAAATTTACTTCATCTTATCAAGCTCAAGGAATCTATGTTAACTAATATGTGGGGTGCAATATTTGCTGGCAATAGTGCTGTAGAAGGTGGGGGAGTAGCTGATCTTCCGCTTACAAAAGAAACTGCAAAGGATCGCCGCTTTCAAACTAATAATGTAACTATTCCTGCAGGTGCATTAGTTATAAATATTTATAATCCTACAATTAATGATTTGCAATTAAGTATATCTGCAAAACCAGTTGATCCAATTGCCGTAGGCAGTCAATACAGTTTTGAATCATCTATCAATTTATTTTCTAAACGTCAGGATGTTTCACAACCTATTACGTGTAGCTCACCAAATGGTGAACTATTCTGGGTGTATGTAAAATATCCTCAATCGGATCCAACAGATCCATTCACTTTGTAAATTTTTAAACCAAAAATATTAAAATGAAAAATCTTTTTAAACTCTCTCTCATTTCGATGATACTATTAATCGTACAATCGAATTTATTTTCACAAGCTGGTGTCACAGGATACCAGGTATATGATCATGAAATGCGTTGGTTATGTGACTCTGCATCTTCAACAACATTTTATCGTTTGGATCTATACCGTCCAGGACAAGCGGTTGTTACTGTTGGTAATTATAAACCTGATGGTTCAGCATATACGCCAACATCTACAATTAAAGTAGGACCTTGTTCAGGAACAACTTCAAATCCGGATTCAACTTATCAATATTATTTTACCCAAGCATGTGACTTTTTTACTGGTGCTACAGGAACTCCATATATTAAAATTTGGCGGGTTGGAACAACTACTGCTAGTCCAGGAAATAAAACAGTTTCATTCATGGGCAATTTTAGAGCAGATAACGGAGCTTCATATACACCTACTGGTACTTATATGGATGGTTTTTGTTCCGGTTGGGTTGATAAAACTGTAACCAATTTGCAAAATATTATTTCAACTTCAACTACAGGATCTATATCTGCGGCAAATGGAAAATTTTCTATACATATTTTAAATGTAGGAACTAACCTTGGTACCGTGACAGTAAATTCAACAGTGCAAAATATTTACCCAGGGTCTGAATGGTATTGTGATTCTCAAGAGGATCCAATATCAAATGAACTACTTGGTTGTCCTTCCTTAACATGGGATTGTGCAGCCAATGGTGGTACTACATTTTTGATCGTTCGAAAAGGAGACTAATACCCATATACAATGAAAAGACTTCTAATAATACCAGCCATAATAATGGCCTGTCTGTCTTTTCTTATCGGACAATCAGGCATTAATTACGATTACGAAATATATTCAATCTGTATGGTAGATTCTGTTTCACCTTCTAATCAAAAACAAATATGGGGCCTGTATGATTATGGCCGTAAAGCTTTTGGTTATTATACCGATGAAACAACTACAATTGCTTATACTCCAACTGGAACACTAATTCCTTGCTTTTCTTTAAATGGAGTAAATGAATGTAGACTTCGAGCAGTTTCAAATTCATCTAACAAAAGAAAATGGCAACTTGCAATATCAGATGTATCATCATACCATGATGATATCTATTTAGGATCGATTACTTATGAGGAATTTTTGGGATCCGGAGTTGGTCCGGCAAAAGCAAAGCTGCCAATACCACTTAACTATCCATACGGAAATACAGACCGAGAAGCTTCTCGGTTTGTGGCCGATCTTAAAGACTGGCTTGATTGTAAAGGTGTGCATTATATTGATAGCTCAACCTGGGCCATGCGTGGAGTGTATGCTCTTGACTTCCAAATTCATACTGTGCGCAACAATTGGGATATAGAATTAAGTACAGCACTTTTTACTATTAATTTAAAAGATCCAAATCCAGTAGTGCTTACCAAAACTGGCGGTAATACAGTTGTAACAAGTGTATCCACAGAAGAAGTTTGTGAAGTATTTAGAAAAGAAAAAAATGGAGCGGTTTATTATATACTTCCATATTATTCTACAACACCACTTTATCCTAATGATGCTTCCTTTGGATTATTAGGCCGACGAATTGATTGTAATTATCAATCTAATCGTGGAGATGATTGTGATAGACCAGCTTCGCAAAATTGCTACATCACAAAAACGGATTCAAGTTTGTGTAGTTACTATCTTCTGATTTCAACAAAAGATACCATTACAACCATCTGGGCCAATGGTTCTACAATTCCAATTAACGGAAATTATTATGCCACTGTACAGCCAGATCATAAGCAACTGCAAGACACGATTCAAAAGTGGCTGCATAACACAAATAAATACGGTAAAATTTCTATTGAAAATACCAAGAATGCATCTGCAGATGGTTGGGTAATATCTATTCAATACTCCGATGTAATTTTTGATTCCGTTGGCACAAATCGAGGTCGATATTACTTTGGAATAACTGATTGTAAGGACTATTTATATTTTGATGTTACACGTAATGAATTAGGAGGTGTAATAAACGTAATCAATCAATACGGCGAAAACGTAATCTGTCCACCGGAAGCTTCTGTAATGATTCCTTGTGATCAAATGAGTGAAATTGGTGGGTGCATATACAAAGGTAATTGGGGCCAAGAATTTTATAATACTGTTGGAACTCGCAGTTGGGATCTTTCCAAATTTTCTTCATTTTCAATATTTCAGCAATCCGGCTCAGGTACATTCATGATTCAACGTTATGGAGGAAATACTACAAGTACCATAATGTCGTCAGGAAGTACATATTCAGTAAAATCGGAACAAAAATGTAAATATCTAAATAAACAAACAGTTTCACATACAATGAGTGGAACCGGACAACTTGTAATCTCATACACATGGTAGCCAGGATCATATTATTATTATTGTTCATTTCGAATTTCGCTTTTTCACAAGCTGAAATACACTGGTCACCAGGTAGGGATTCATTGGCACTTGGTGATAGCATTAAATACATGCATTTAATTGGACGCAAAACTTCTGGCTATGGAGGAATTGATCAAATAAGAATTGGATCCGGACTAACAGTTGCAGGCGATTCCATTAGTGCAAGTGGTGGCGGTGGTGGATCAGCAAGTATTGATTCGTTTTTTTATCGTGGTGATACGGTATACGCCTCCGTTACCGGTGATGGGGTAGCCATGAAATATGCAGTGCTTACAAAAAGTATAATAAATCCATCACAATTAACATCTGACCAGGATGATTATAATCCGTCCGGTTTTGATGCAGCCAATATCATCAAGATAAGCGGCGATAATGGACTCAGGGCAATAACAGGACTTGCACCACAATCTGATGGTGAAGAAAAAAAGTTTATAAATACTGGTAGTTATCCGTATTATTTTACTGGTGAAAACACAGGAAGTACTGCAAGTTATAGAATTAAGTGCAATAAGGATATCTTCGTATATCCAGGCCAAACTGCAATTCTTACTTACGATACAATTGCAGATCGATGGTTTATTTTTAAAACATCGGATGGAGAAAATCCAAAAGAATTAAAAATTAGATCACCATTATATTCAATTACTGCAGCCGATTACAGTGAATGGGGATTTACTACAGCGACCGGAACCATAGGACAGCAAACTTCTAGTTCAAATACTTTTGCTGGTATTTATATTGGAGGATCAGCTAATACTCAATATGAAATATGTTACCATTTAAAAACTGGTTTATTCACCTATTTTGGTAACGCACATATTTATACCAACTCCAATATTAATATTCCAACATTATCAGATGCAACTGATACCTATACTTATGAATACCGGATTTGCAATTCCCCTACGACTGGAAATACTGCAATCAATAATAGTGTTGGAATTCGGTATACACATGGAACTAATTCTGGTAAATTTCTAGGATTTTCAAAAGATAATGGAGGAACAGAAACAACCCTTGACCTTGGAATTACTGTTGCCACAAATACAAATTATGATCTAAGAATTGAAATTGATAAAGCAAGATCAGAAGTACATTATTATATTGATGGTGTAGCAGTAGGACGTATTTACGCGAATCTTCCAAATGCAGCAACTGCTACAGCTTCCCATATATTTTATAAAAGTGCTGGTACAAACCCTAGACAAGTTACTATTCAAGATTTTATAACCGCAGCGATTTATCCTTAAAATTTATTTATATGAGAAATTTAAAATTATTATTGCTTTCAATTACAACAATGTTTTCATTTTCTTGCCTTGTTGTCGATGCAAGTAAACCTATTACTTCATTAATTCCTTCTCAATTAATTGTTTGTCCAACTCCAAAATCTGTTTATGCTTCAAACATTACTTCAAGTTCTGCAGATATTCGTTGGAAAGGAACAGGCCCAACAGATTACGAAGTAAGAATTAGAATTAAAATATCAGAAGGAGTTTTCGGTGATTGGTCACCATGGGCTTCATACAGTGGAAGTCCTATCAATCTTCATTCATTCTCAGGACTAGATCCAAATAGTTTTTATCACTATAATATTAAAAGTGTTTGTGGAGATGAAAATTCTGCCACAGTTTCTGGATGGTTTGTAACTGAATAATTAATTATATGGAGATTTTTAATGTATTTGCCGAACATGGTATTCTTGGACTAGTTCTAGGATTTATACTGTTTATCATAATTAAACCAGTAGTAAGTTCTTATGTGAAACTAATTGACAAAAACACAGAAGTACTTGCATCTATTTTAAATAAAGTAGATCAGAATTTAAGCCATTCGGAAGAAATTAAAGGCGATATCAAAGAAATCAAATCTGACATTAAACAAATAAATAATAAATTGTAATGAAACCTAGCTGCTTAATCAAAATGGCAATCATTGCCGGTCTTGGGTATGTAATAATAAATGCGATCGTAAAAAGAAAAGCGATTGCACCTCCAAAAAACACACCTGTTGATTCTGGTTTTGATGATTATGTACTCATTGATAATGTACGTATGAATGGACTTCCTAAAAGAACTGGTAATGCAATCGCATGAAACTAAATTGGAAAATTGTAATAGCTCTAATAGCCGGCTTTGCACTGCTAAGCTCAAAAGCTTTTGGTCAATCTTCCAATTCTAATAACAACGCAATGGTAAAACTATTTTTAGATTCATTCACAAAAGCATTTGGTGCTCTCAATGAAGCACAAGCAAAATCAATTGCTCAAATCGTTTTATCATTTATTGCAAATGGTGATCGCGATCTTAGAAAGCTTGCGTACATTCTTGCAACTGCCTGGCATGAATCAAAACTATTATTGGTAAAAGAAAAAAGAGCGGCGCCCGGTACCGATGTTTATTCTAAACAAGAAAGATATTGGAATACTGGCTTCTATGGTCGTGGATATGTGCAATTAACACACGAATCAAATTATAAAAAACTAGGCAATGTTTTAGGAATTGATCTTGTTACAAATCCTGATTTGGCTCTAGATCGAATTTATTCTGCAGACATTTTAGTCATTGGAATGCTCGAAGGATTGTTTACAGGCGCTGCTTTATCAAGATATATTAACAATGGACAAGCAGATTATATCAATGCTCGTAAAGTTGTAAATGGCGTGGATCGCGCGGATCTAATAGCGGGCTATACTGCAACCATCATTAAAAACATGGAATATCCAATCGTCTAATCATGAATAGAACTATATTAATATATAGAGCAATACCAGGTTCTTCAATTGCAGATTCTGAATTTGATCTTATCCAGGATCTTGCAAGTTCTTCATTTTCATTTCTTGTAATTGATACCGAAGGAATCGACAATCGCAATGGTTGGTTTTTTGCAGAACCAATTTCAGATACTAAACAAAAAGTATATCGCAGTCTTCCAGTTACGGCATCTATAAATGAAGTAATTGATTTATTAAACTCAATTACTTCTAATGGTTTAGATCCAAATAACATTCCTAAGGCTGGCAGCCATCCAGGCAAGCCAGAAGACGTTTTAATTGATCTTGAAGGAAGTGGGGGAGCGTATCGTGGTTTGTTTCCAATATTTACAATTGCCGGAGCTCCAGCATGGCTGGTTGATCTTTTAAACACTTTAACTGGCCATGGTAAACTTGCTTTCTATTTATGGTTGATTGCTTCTGGATTAATCGGTAGTAAAGTAGCTACCGATAAGAAAAAATCTATTCTGTATTGGGGGCTTCTATTGTTTGCGGTTAAAATGACTTACGATTCTTACAAGTATAAACAACAAGCAAGTAAACAAAAATTTGTAAGCCCATGAATTACCCAGAACTTATAATTTTCACACAACCCAATTGTCCACATTGTGAGGCTGTTAAAACAGATATTGCTTTAATAAAAGCTAACTTTCCAAATGTAACACACATAGATCTTAAGCCTGGACCTTCAAAAGAAGCGGACACAAAACTTGCAAGTACCTTTGGAGTTGTAGCCACTCCTTCGGCTGTAATTATTGAAGACACAACACCAATTACATTTATTTTATACGAAGGTGAAAATTCATTTAAAGAAAATTTCCTGGCCAATGCTTATCAAAGAGCTATTAATAAAGTTCCAAAACCTGCAAATCCAGTTCCAACAAATACTACAACTAAGCCTAATGTTCCACCCATAAGCGTGGATCCTGGGCCGGTGACTAGCTCTGACAATAAAAAACCAATTCTTATAGCTGCAGCTATTGTAGCGCTTTTATTAATTCTTAAATAAAAACAAATGAATAAAAACACTAAATGGCTTATAGTTGGCGGGCTGGTATTGACCGGAGGATTTTTGTTGTACGCAAATTACAACGAAAAGAAACGGAGGGAAGAATATGCCCGCCTATTATCTGCCTTCAACCAAAAAAATGGTTACGCCGAACCTCCACGTAATTCTGCAGCCTGGGAAGAATGGGTAAAACTTGCTATCGGTACTTATGGATATGCAAAGACTCTTTGGGAGCCAGGTGGTATTTTTTATAAATCAAATGTACCACCGGTAACAGATGTCAAATTCTGGACAAGACTAAATTGGATTCCTTAAACTTAAATCATCAAATATGTTACAAAAATTATTTTCATTTCTAGCTTCAAAAATATTCGGAGGAATAGCTCCAAAACAAAAAACTATGATCCTGGGTTGGCTCACAACAATCGTAGGAACTTTCAGCATTCTGTTTTCTACCGAAGCTGTTCAAAAACTTTGCGAACAAAATATCATTTGCCTTGATGGAAATGCTGTCTGGGGTGGGGTGCTTGTCGTAATTGGAGTACTAATAAAAATATTGCGCTTTGTTACCGGTCAAGAATACGGTGATAGACGCTTTCAATAATTTCGGAGATAATGGGATTGGTTTGAAGAAGTCTTTTCTTCCAAGGGCCGGCTAACTTAATTGTTGGCCGGTTTTTCTAAATCCTCACAAAACGGGTGTAAGTTTTTTTTATAGTTTGAAAAATACCTGGCCAATTACTAAATGTAGTGATTGGCTTTTTAATTATCTTTGATTAAGTCTTTTGCTTACTATAAAAATTAATTTTATAAATACAATCGGAACAATGACTTTCTATATTTTTATCATCTATTTCCATCACTTTTTTTAAAACATTAATTAATTCCTTACCATAAATTTTCATGTCTCTAGAAAAAAGATTTATACTATCGTTGTTTTTCTCAATTTCAGATATAATTTGTATTGCATACTCCAAATTTGCTTTTACTGTTTCTATTCTATATTTTGATTTGCTTATTTCATATGAAAACAAAAAGTGTTCAATTGAATTTATTCTGAATTTAAAAGCCATTGAAAAATCTGTAGTCATTGATTCACTAAGTAGTAAATACACATTTCCAATGTTATCAAATATTTTTACCTTTAAGTCTGTAAAATCTTTCAAATGCATCCTATAGTCCTTTTTTTGTGTTGCAATGGTGTCGTCGCATTCCTTCTTTACTTTCTTCACCTTACTGATGAAGTAGCCGAAGCCGATGAGGCCAAAAAGTCCAAACAAGATTGTGACATATAATATAAACCAATCTGATTGACGACCCAACATTTCAGTATAAGATTCTTGTTGAAATTGCATATCTGCAATTTTCGCATTCAATTCTTTTATATTTATTGTTGTTGAAGTGTCCTTAATGTTATTTATATTGATTTGCTTTAAAATTCCGATAGTTTGATCAGAAATCGATTTAATGTTTGAAATTTGTCTTGTACAATAAATTGCGATTATAAATGCAAGACCAGAAATTATCGAAAAGGAATAATTCAAGATTTTTTCCATTGCTTTTAAATTAGAAAATTTATTATCAACAAAATACGTTCCAAAATCAAAAGTCATTATTTTCCCAATTCTTGTAAATGGCAACAAATAAATCTCAAAATGAACTCAACTTTGTTGAAAATAGACTTGCTTTAGGAATTGAATTGTAATAAAACTTTAACATTTTATTTTCCAAGCTTTGTTTTATCTTTGTACCGACTGTTACTTTCTATTCATAATGGGCAAATTCAAAAGAAGTTAATTTTAAGAATAACCGGAAGGTTGGATACCGTAAGGTCCAACGATTTCTTGCTCATGCAGGAGGTGACAGTCACTTCCGGTATTGATCATTTTTTAAACTTTGTATTATGACTGTCACAAATTCAAAAATTAGTAACCAGGTGGCAACCCTGGATCAGATGGTAAAACATCTTCACATTTCCGGTACTCGTAAAATCCGGATCTTCCTTAAACCAAATCATGTTACTATGGATTGCACGGTCAATGGCCGTAAGCATGGATCCAAAGGTGACAACCTGGATGAAGCCCTTGAAAGGCTTTTTGTCAGGCTCCATAATCCAGAATCTTCACCGATTGTATAAACACAATAAAGACCTTAATCAGCTGCTAAACGTAGTAGCTGAATTTTTTGTAATTATTGTTACTAAATATTTCATGAAGGAAATTAGTAAGAAAATCAAATGTTAGAATACTGCAAGCCAAATGTATTTTCACTCAAACATTTTTACAAGTTCATGATAATTAATAAGCCTGACTTTGGTAAAATTCATTCGAAAGTAATAAACCTTACTTTTTACACGGTATTCAATTACTTGTCGGATGTATCTCTCCACATAGCTTTTATGTGGAACTCCAAATTCAGATTTTTTAGTCATAGACCTAATTGTCATCTTGTTTTTAAAGTAATCCATCCAGTAAAGCATAACGATAGCTTGTCTGGGATTATAGGCTGCAATTTTGATATCTTTTAATTGCCATGTGGATCTTAAGGATCCATATTCGCCAATTTGAAAGCTGTAATAAAAGAGTTCTGGCTCCATAAATAGAGGTTAAATTGTAAAATCCGACGTTTTACACTTGTAACTCCTTGCTTTCTAATTACTTGGGACTTTTGTCCCATAATTTATATTATGTTAAGTTACTATTTTGCTACCCTTAACACACTCTTATACTACCTGAATTCTAAAATCACCAGACCCCATATCGGTAAATTCTCCTATCGGTTTTAAATCCAATCCTTCCATTTTAATTTCCTCCTCAAATTCATTTGCAAACTTTGGATCAATCGCAACTAATAATCCTCCACTGGTCTGAGGATCTGCTAAAATTATAAACCATGAATCGTCTCCTAAAGAAATTTTGTGACCATAACTTTTCCAATTGCGATGCGTACCACCTGGTATAGCTCCTTTTTCAATATAATCAAATACACAATCACCTAAAACATCCAACTTAACATAATGTATAGTGGCATCAACTTCTGAGGCTTCACACATTTCTAATAAATGTCCACATAAGCCAAATCCAGTTACATCTGTCATCGCATGTACTTCCGTAAACTTAGATAAACGAGCACCAATCACATTTAACTTAAGCATCGAATCCTTTGCCAGATTTTGATGTTCTGTAGCCAAAATATTCTTTTTCTCTGCAGTCGTCAATATTCCTACGCCCAGTGGTTTTGTTAAGAAAATTAAATCTCCTGGCTTAGCTCCGGAATTTTTCTTTAAATGTTCGATATTAACCTTGCCTGTTACTGCTAATCCAAATATAGGCTCCGGACAATCAATAGAATGTCCACCTGCTAATGGTATTCCTGCTTCCGCACATACCGCCTTAGCACCTTCAATCATTTTTGCAGCCCATTCAGGAGCAATTTTATCAATAGGCCATCCAAGTATTCCAATTGCCAATAATGGTTTACCGCCCATAGCATATACGTCACTTATTGCATTCACCGAAGCAATCCTGCCAAAATCATATGGATCATCTACGATGGGCATAAAAAAATCAGTAGTGCTTATAATTGCAGTTCCATCTCCCAAATCCAATACTGCTGCATCATCCTTATGTTCGTATCCAACTAATAATCCGGGAAATATTTGATGTCGTGTTGTTTTTAGAATATCTTCTAAAATCCCAGGTGCAATCTTACAACCACAGCCTGCACCATGACTAAATTGTGTTAATCGAATTTTGCTAGTCTCCCTTTCCAAAATGCAGTTGTTTAAATTTTAATAAATCGATGGTTATATCCTGTATTGATTTGTCGCTAAAATCTATATTAAAAATTTGCGGACTACTACTTTCAACTAAATTATAATCATAACAAGTGTCATAATATCGCAATGCAATTTTAGCAGCCTCATGATAATTCTGTAGCTCTATAAATTCTATTGCCTTTTGTGTCCATTCATGTCCTAATCGCTTTCTGATTTTTTCAAAGGAAACTTTAAGAGCATTATCATTTTTAATTTCATAATAAAACAAAAGTTGTTCCAATCTACTTTCTATTGTCCTTTCAATATTTATAATTGGAGATGATTTTATCTTATTCCATAATTCTTCCGGAATAAAATTTCGACCAATAGTTCTACTCTCATTTTCTATCCAAATGATTTTATTAAAATCCAATCCATAAATTGCTTGAAATAAATCATTTTCAAATTGTTCATTGGAACGCTGCACGCTCTGCCCTATCCATCCAAATGCAGATCCTTTGTGATTTGCAATAAATTCTAAATCTATTATCTGCTCACCTAAAATTTGCAATCGATTTAATAAATCTGTTTTTCCTGTGCCGGTACGTCCACTTAAAACTAAAAATTTAATGCTAGACTCCTCATAAAAAGTCCTGGCCAATCTACGATATGCTTTATAACCCCCTTCTACAATGGAAATTTCTAAACCAGCTTGACTAAATAACCAGGCAAGACTAGCACTTCGCATGCCTCCACGCCAGCAATACAATATTAAATTATTTTGATAACTATAATCAATTGCTTGTTCAAGCAGAAATTTAATTCTTGGACCTACAAATTCAAGACCCTTTAGTATTGCAGCTTGCTTTCCTGTTTGCTTATAGATGGTACCGACCATTGCACGTTCCAAATCCGAAAACAATGGAAGATTAATAGCCCCAGGTATATGCCCTTTTTGAAACTCACCCGGTGACCGAACATCGATAAATGGTATCGAACTTTTATTTATTAAATCACTAATTTTAGTTTGAATTACAGCCATACTAGGTATCCCAAGCTTCAAAATATTTTACAAATAATTTTGATAAGTTGATTGCATCTGGTAAAGCCCGATGTCTGCCACCTTCAAAGTCGATTTCTTCTAATTTTAAAGCCTTATCCAAGCCAATTGGTTTTGGCAATCCTTTGATTCTTGCGAATTGCGATTTTAAATCAAAATATTCACGAAGCCAATCCATACCAATCCGATGAAATTCACAATCCGCATTAAACAACTGACGATCTTTAGCACCCCATGCATAAAGAGATATGGGCTCATCTGTATGATCACACCAATCTAAAAACTGTTCCATAACAAAATTAAATGATTTTGCCTTGTCTATTTCCACTTGTGTTATGCCTGTTAATTGTTTACAATAAACGGATAAAATCGGTTGCGCTACAGGTTTAATAATTTTGGAAAATGTTTTTTCAACTTCCATGTACGAATTAATATAACAGGCTCCAATTTCAATAATTTCTTGTTTATGTTGAACATTATCTGCACCCCAACATGTTGCTTCCAGATCGATAATAAAATAATTCATACATTAAAATAAGCTACTTCTCTTTGAATATCCTTTAATCTTTAAAATCGCTCTGCTTCCCATTGAATTGAAGCCCAATCTATAAGTTCATCAATTTCCAGGTTCGCCATTTTATTTGCGTAAAAATATAAACCTAGAAAATCCTGACTCACCATTCGACCAAAATCATCGATAAACAAAATTCTATTTATATGAAAAATACCTAATGATTTGATGCCAATTGAAATAATAGTTTCGATGGATCCCTCCAATTCCGATGGATAAATTAATTCGTTATTCTGAGATTTATCAAATAGAATTGTGCGCACTTGCAAACACAGTGTTTCGAATGCCTGCTTTGGAAACGCAAATTCTTCTTCTGGCACTTGAACTACGCTATATACATCCATAGGAGCATACATCTTTGACAACAATTTAAAGGCTACATAAGCTACTAAATGAGCTGGAAGAATAAAATTATATTTTTTATATGCCAGACCAATTTTCTCACCCAATTCTCTGGTATAAATCATTTCTCTTTGAGAATCTACAGCGAGCTTTCCATCGGTAAGAAAATAATCAGCACATCGAATAACATGCGCTTTTGAATCTATACTTTCTCCAATTTCATTAAACACATTTCCAAAAACATCCATTGGCTTTCCAAAAGTCAATACAATCCTGGAAGCATTTGATAAAATTCGTTTTGTAAATTTTAAATAAGCTGAAAACCCATCTTTAAATACTCTGGCAGTATATTTCTCTTGACCCGTCGTACGCAAATGTTGGATGACCAATGACCGTGCCTCTAAAACACTTTCATAGCCTAATACCACCGGTACGACTACCACTTTCTTTTCACTACCGAGCTCAATTAAGCTTCTTTGAGCCTGGATTAAAGAACCCAAAAGTCCTAATTTGACTTTAGTTTCTACTTCCCCGGATCTGGATCGGGTTCCGCCGGGAAAAAATATAGTATTCATACCTTCCAGAATAGAAAGCTTTGAATAACTATTGAGCGTTTGCAAATAAATCACATTCTTTTTCCGGCGATCTACCTTATAGGCTCCTAAACGATTCATGAAAAATGCAAAAAATTCTGAATCAAACAAATTTAATCCGGCTCCATAAGCAAATGCTGGCATGCCTAAAGCTACATCAATGGTATAGCCAATCATTATGGAATCCAGATTACTAGAATGTGTTGGGACTAAAACAATAATATGATCTTTAAACAAACTGCGAACTTCCTCACAATGCCCATTAATTTTAATAGATTCAAGGTTTTTTCGCCGCATTCTTTTAAAATTAATTAAAGATTGCCAACTAAAAGGATATAGTAAAAAGTGAAATACAAAATCACTTATTTTACGAGCTGTTAAAAATGTTTTCGGATTAAAATGTCCGATAATTTCCTGACCATATCTTTTTATAAGTCGGATTAATGTATCCTGATTTGCTTTGTATTTGTCAGATTCTAATTGATTTTCATTATACTCATTCTGGATTTTTCGGTAATACTCCATTTCATTTGGAGGATCCGCATTCCATGGATTTGATTTGACACGTTGCTTTTCAAGATAGATTGTTCTGGCAATAGCCTGATCCATATCGTCTTTAGGGAGTGTATTAAAATATCCTATTACATCTTTTGTTAGTTTTTTTAAAAATGCTTTTCTTGTATTGGTAAATTTAGAAATTGGCCATTTACTTAAATCCGATTCTAAATGTTCAAATTTTTGATATGTTGAAATATTTTTGAAATCCATTTTAAATAATTAACTTTAAAATTTAAATTGATTTGAGAATTGCATTGATAGCTGATACCACAACATCTCGTCCGAATGCTTTTTCTGCACTGGTTTCAAACATTGGTGGTAATGTTTCCCAAAATTGAGATACTTCATTTTCAAACTTCTGCTTATTAATACTTAGTTTTCGTTTTGTTGATTTGTCTGTTTTGGTAAATAAAATATAGAATGGAATATTCTTCTCGCCTAAATCATTGATTGTTTCAATATCAATTTTTTGCGGCTCAATAGAAGAATCTACTAATAAAAATAACAAGCATAAATTTTGCCTTCCGTTTAAATACCGTTTTATTTCTTGCGCCCAGAGTTCCTTTTTATCTTTGGAAATACGGGCATAACCATACCCTGGTAGATCCATCATAATCCAAGAATTATTAATCAGATACTGGTTAAACGCTTGTGTTTTACCAGGCGTTGAGGAGACTTTTGCAATTTCTTTTCTATTACATAAATAGTTTATAAGACTACTCTTTCCTACATTGGAGCGACCCCAAAAACAAAATTCAGGAAATTTAGACTCCGGTAAATCTTTAAATTTTGGAAAGGAACCGATAAATTCAACATGTTGTATTTGAGCGTCCATACGAAATGCAAAGTTCGTTAAGTTTATCATAATTTAAAAGTAACAAATAATAATATTAAAAATATTACGTATATTTGTTATAAATTAATTCCAAGTGCTCAAATATTTGTATTTTATAGCTTTCTTTATATGCAGTAACGCTGCGCAATCTCAAATAAACTTAATTATTTCAGGTGGGCTCCATAGTGTTGATGTTAGTGCTGATGATTTTCTAATAACAAATCAAAGTTCTTTGGATTCCTTTAAACTATCTTTTGAAGATGCATCCTATGGTTATCACTTTGGTGCTGGAATCCGGATTAATTTTGGAAATTTTTATATCCAACCTGAAGTACTTTTTAATTCCAATAAGGCAAATTTTAAATTCAATGATTTTTCTATTCCCCAATTAGTTGATTCCGTTCGAACAGAAAAATATCAATACCTTGATATACCCGTAATTTTAGGATTAAAGTTTGGAATACTCAGACTCTTTGCAGGACCAGTTGCACATATTTTTATAAATAATTCTTCTGAATTAACAAATATTTCTGGATACAAAGATAAATTCAATACTGCTTCTTTTGGATATCAGGCAGGTATAGGATTTGATATTTCATTCATTGGTATTGACATTCGTCATGAAGGTAATTTTAGCAAATACGGAGATCATATTAACTTTTTTGGAAAAAAATACAATTTCGATAAATCTGCTTCCCGGCTTATTGGAACCTTAAGTATTAAATTTTAACACGAGGATCTATCCAGGTATATAAGATATCTGCTAAACTGTTTACCAATATAAATAAACTTACAGTAACAACACAAGAAGCCAATACAACAGGCAGGTCAAATTGATTCAAAGCTTGAATTGTTAAGTCCCCTAAACCGCGATAATTAAAAACATATTCTACAAAAAATGCTCCCGTCAATAAAGATGCAAACCAACCACTGATTGTTGTTATTATTGGGTTTAATGCATTTGGAAATATATGTTTGTGTAATACTCTACCCTCTTTAAGTCCCATGGATACTGCTGTTCTCACATAATCTTGGGAATAAATTTCTAATAACGATGCTCGGGTCATCTGACAAATCATCGCAACTGGTCGGATTCCTAATGCAAGTGACGGAAGTATGATTCGCCGAAAATCATAAAACTCATTCCCATAATCGTCTAATGCATTTAATGAGCCCTGCACTGGCAATCCTGTAAACGAACCAAAATAATAACCGAAAATAACCGCAAATAAAATTGCAGAAATATAACTTGGAATTGCATAAAATACTGTTGTAATCGCTGTAATACTCTGATCTAACCAACTCCCAAAATGAATAGCAGCGGTAATTCCTAAAAACAAACCAAGCACAATAGAAATTAACATGGCACAAAACCCGAGTGCTAAGGTTGAGAATAAAGCTCCAACAATTAAATCAGAAACTTTTTCACCACTAATGTAGGATCTTCTTAAGTATGGATATTTAAGTATGATCATCTGGTTACTAAAAGATCCTAATTGCAAATAGGAATAATCTTCAAGCCGATAATTATTCCTATGAATTATTTGGAAAGGACTCAAATCCTCAAAGTATCGATAAATTTGTTCACCATAAGATTTATCCAAGAACAACTTAGCTCGCATTATTTCAATTGATTTTGGGTCCGCTCGTTGGCCAAACTGAATTCTTGCAGGGTCAATAGGTGCTAAATAGATTATCAAACTAATAAGACTGATCACTGAAAAGACTGAGATCAGAATTATACCTAATTTAATAATAATAAAACGCATCAAAGCTTGCAGATTTAAATTGAACAAAAGTAAATACCTTTGCCCAATTATTTCCTATGCAAACAGTTCATTTTGATATAGAATACCTAGAACCAAATAGTTCTATTGGATTTGGTCCCCTGGATCTGAGCTATTGGAAAACTCCAAAGGAATTTTCGCCCCTATTATCAGCTGTACCTTTAATAAGCAATATTGAAAAGCAAATTGAAAATAGAAAGGATTTTAAATTTAGAAATAAAATTACAGAAATACTGCTTAAACAATATGCTGGAATAAATCACAGTACGAAAGTTATTGAACAGATTGAAAAACTCAAACTTAAGAATACTTTTACCGTAATTTGTGCACATCAGCCCTGTCTTCTGGGTGGTCCCTTATTCTGGGTCTACAAAATAGCTTCTACTATAAAACTTGCTAAAATTCTTCAGTTAAAGTATCCTGAGTATAATTTTATTCCAATTTATTACGCTGGAAATGAAGATCATGACTTTGATGAAATCAATCACCTTAATTTATTTCAACATAAAATTGTATGGCAAGAACAGCCAGGGATTGCAACCGGACGTTTGGGTTTAGGTCAATATCATTCCGTTTTAGATCAAGTTGAAAATCTATTTCAAAGAAATGAATTTGCAACACAATTTTTTAATAAAAATAAAGCATGGCTTAACATTTGTTCAAACTATGCAGATTATTACAGATTATTTGTCGATGCATTATTTGGAAGTGAAGGCTTGGTTTATTTTAACCCTGATGACGAAGATGCTAAAGCACTATTTTCTGGCATCATTGAAAAAGAAATACGCGAACGATTTATTTATGAGAATGCAATTAAAAGCAGTTTATTCTTTGAATCCTTAAAATTCCCACTCCAGGTAAATCCAAGAACTCTAAATTTATTTTACCACCATCCAAGCGGAAGAAAACGCATAGCCATTGAAGCTGGATATTTTCATTTAATAGATACAGATATAAAATGGACTGAATCTGAAATTTTAAATGAACTAAAACAGAATCCTATAAATTTTAGTCCAAATGTATTAATGAGACCTTTATATCAGGAATTCCTATTTCCGAATGTGGCATTTGTAGGAGGAGGAGGCGAAATAGCTTATTGGATGCAATTAAAAAACTGTTTCCAGGAAGTCGATATTCCGTATCCGCTTTTATTCAGAAGGCTTTCTGCATTTCACTTTGATCAATCTCTTTTATCTAAAATAGCGAAAACAATTTATAAACCAATAGACTTTTTATTGCCCATCAATGAATTAGAAGTTGGATTTATAAAACTACAAAAAGACTCCCATACACTAAACGAAGAAGATCTATCCAATACGAAATTATTACTCGAAAAAATCAAAATTAGTTGTTCAAATTTAGACAGCTCAACAAAAATTAGTATAGAAGCTGAACTGCAAAAAATTTACAAATCACTGGAACATATTGAAACGAAGCATACTAAGTCTATAAAGCAAAAACACGAGCAAGAAATTCAAAGTATACGCAAAATAAAGGAGGTTCTTTTTCCGGATAATAGCATCCAGGAGCGGCATTTTAATTTTTTAAGTTATTATTTAAACTTTGGCCAGAAATATTTAGATATGTTAATGGATACTTACCAACCAGACCTGGCTCAGTTTGCGATCATAAAAGAAATAAAATAATCAAACTTCGATTGGTTGCAACATTTCAATTAAATCAGAAAGCGTTGCTTTTAAATCTTTGCGGTCAATAATAAAATCCAGAAAGCCATTCTCTAATAAAAACTCAGAACGTTGAAATCCTTCTGGCAAATCTCTTTTAATAGTTTCTTTTACAACCCTGGGACCAGCAAAACCTATTAACGCATTAGGTTCTGAAAAATTAATGTCTCCTAACATGGCAAAGGATGCTGTAACTCCACCTGTGGTAGGATCCGTAAGAAATGAAAAATAAGGAATTTTATGTTTTGCTAATTGTGTCAATTTAGCGGAAGTCTTTGCCATTTGCATTAATGAAAATGCCGACTCCATCATTCTTGCACCACCAGATTTTGAAATTATCAAAAGAGGTGCTTTACGCTCAATACAAACATCGATGGCCCGACTAATTTTTTCACCCATAACGGAGCCCATTGAACCACCTATGAAGGTAAAATCCATCGCTGCAGTGACTAATTCACGGTTTCCAATAGTACCAATTGCAACGGTTATAGAATCCTTATGTTCCGAATTAGCACGAGCATCATCTAATCTTTTTTGGTACGATTGAAGGTCCTTAAAATGCAAAAAATCTGTAGAAATCAGATTTTCAAATAACAAAACATAATCATCATCATAAATAAGGTCAAAATACTTATCTGAACTTATTCTTGTATGATAATTACATTTCGGACATTTATAAATAGACTCTTTTAATTGCTTCGTAGTAAGCATTTCAGAACATTCAGGGCATTTAAACCAAATACCATCTGGAGTTTCCTTCTTTCCTTTCGTTTTTGTTGAAATACCTTCCTTGAGTCGTTTAAACCAACCCATATATTTATTTAAATTTAGTTGACAAATAAAATTGTCTGTGGGATCAAAGCAAAAATATACTTTATTCACCACTTAACGCTTGTAATTTGGAATAATCTCTTAATTTTGAAGCGATTTGAGAATTTAAATATATAATAAATTGATTTACAAATAATTATGAAGGTGTGTTTGATTGGTTATGGAAAGATGGGGGAAGCTATTGAGAAAGAACTTTTAGAAAGATCTCACCAAATTTGTGGAAGGATTACAGGATCCAACAGGGAATCTTTACCAGATTATTTAAAAGAAGCTGATCTAGCGATTGAATTTACGAGTCCGGATGCTGCAATTGCTAATATAATTCAATGTTTTAAACAAGGAGTGCCAGTTATTTGTGGCACCACAGGTTGGAATAAGAATTGGGATGAAGTTGAAAAACAAGCTAAAGAATTGAACGGATCCCTTATTTATGCTTCTAATTTTAGCGTCGGAGTACAAATATTTTTTGCATTAAATCGAAAATTAGCTTCGATGATGTCCAATCAAAATGAATTTACCTGTAGTTTAAAAGAAATTCATCACACCCACAAAAAAGATGCACCAAGCGGCACAGCCCTGAGTTTAGCTTTGGATATCATTGAAAATCATACGGCTTATGATCAATGGTCACTTGCGGATCCTTTAATTGAAAAAACCCTGCATATTAATTCAGAGCGAAAAGATCCAGTAGTTGGGACACACATCGTAAGCTATACTTCAAATATTGATCAAATTGAGATTAAACACGAAGCTTTTAGTCGGCGAGGTTTCGCATTAGGAGCTGTAATAGCTGCAGAATGGCTTTATGGAAAACAAGGAATTTTTACGATGAAAGATGTGTTAAATTTAGAGGATTAAATTTGTACCTTCCTAAAATGAATCACTTCATTACTTTAAAGATCAATACAAACCTATTTATAAAATGATTAGTCAAAGGTCTATTGAAGAAGTTATTGAAACGGCACGTATTGACGATGTTGTTCGTGACTTTGTAGATCTTAAACAACGGGGTGCAAATATGATTGGTTTGTGCCCATTTCATAAAGAAAAAACGCCTTCATTTTCTGTCTCCCCTACTAAAAACATTTTTAAATGTTTTGGGTGTGGTAAAGGGGGTACCCCAGTTCAATTTATGATGGAAGCTGAACAATTGAGCTTTCCGGAAGCTATTCGGCAATTAGCTAAAAAATATCAAATCACTTTAGAAGAAACAAATCAAAAAGAATCATCGGTTGAAGATCGCAAAGAAACAGAAAGCCTTCATATAGTAAATCAATTTGCGCTCGATTTTTATAAACATAATTTATGGGAAAATCAGATAGGTCAATCGGTTGCACTATCCTACTTTAAAGAAAGAGGTTTTCTGGAAAGTACGATTAAAAAATTCGAACTCGGATTTGCATTTGACCAACAAGACAGTTTGTTAATTGCTGCACAAAAAGAAGCATATAAATTAGATTATTTACAAAAATTAGGATTAGTAACCAATCATCAAAAGGATTTTTTTAGAAATCGGGTAATTTTTCCAATTCATAATTTAAGTGGAAAACCAATTGCCTTTGCTGGCAGAATATTAGGTTCAGATCCAAAGGCACCTAAATATATTAATTCACCAGAGACTGAACTTTATCAAAAAAGCAAGACTCTTTATGGTTTGCATTTAGCGAAAAAATCAATTCGGGAAAAGAATCAATGTATTTTGGTAGAAGGCTATACAGATGTTATGGCTTTACATCAAGTTGGAATTGAAAATGCGGTGGCTTCTTCAGGCACTTCTTTAACGGAAGAACAAGTACAAAGCATCAAGCGGATTACTACAAATACCACCATATTATATGATGGTGATCCGGCTGGTATTAAGGCTGCAATGCGTGGAATTGATCTTCTGATTTTGGAAGGTATGGATGTTAAAATTGTTATGATTCCTGACAATGAAGATCCTGATGGTTTTATAAAAAAAATTGGTGCAGATGCATTTGAAGAATTTATAAAAAATGATGCAAAAGATTTCATTTTCTATAAACTGAGTTTACATGCAAAAGATGCAGAAAATGATCCATTGAAAAAATCGGTTGCAGCCAAAGATGTCATACAAACCATTGCAAAAGTTGAGGATCCAATCAAACGATCTATTTATTTAAAACAAACTGCTTCAGCACTCCAATTAGATGAATTAAGCTTAATTGAAGCTTGTAATAAGCTCCTGCGTGAAGAATATAGAATTCGTTCCTTTCAGGAAAAAAGAAAGGCTTTAGATCGGGATCAACAAATCTTAAAAGATTTAAATGAAGGAGACACCCTGGTAAGTCATCAGCAAATTATTAGTTTAACGAATGATGAATTTCAAGAGAAAGATATTTGTAGAGTTTTAATATTATGGGGAAAGGAATTGTATGATACGGTTGAAAATATTTCTTGTGCTGAATATATTATCGAAAATATTTCAGATACGATTCCATTTTTTGACAATGAACTTATTAAAAATATTATTCTTGATATTTCAGAACAATTGACCCTGGGCAAAATACCGGATTCCAATTATTTTATAACACATTCAAATAAAAGTATTGCAGATTTAGCTTTAGAATTTACAATGTCCAAATTTGAATATAGTCAAAATTGGGTTGATCGGTATGGAATTTATCTAAGCACACAAAAACCACCTGAGGAAAATTTTAGACTCGATATTACAAATTCTATCTTGAGGTTTAAATTAAAGAAATACAATAAAGCAATTTCTGAATTTGAGAAAAAAATTAAAAACCATAGTTTGAATGATGAAGACCTGGAATTAGAACTAAAGTCTCATCAACATATTGTAAACGAACGGAATTATTTAGCAAGCTTATTAAAAACGGTTGTCATTTAATGCTTATAGAACGCCTGAAGACACTAGATACCGTTCTGCATCTAAAGCAGCCATACAGCCAGTGCCCGCAGCAGTCACTGCTTGTCTGTAATTTCGATCCTGAACATCTCCACATGCAAAAACACCCGGTCTATTTGTTCGTGTGCTACCGGGTATTGTTTTAATATAAGCTTGTTCATCCATATCAATCCAATTCATAAAGGGACCCGAATTTGGCTGATGGCCAATTGCAACAAAAAATGCTTTAACCTGAATTTCAGAAATTTCCTTGGTTTTATTGTTTACTATTTTGATGGATTCAACATCTTCGTTTCCCAGTACTTCCAGTGTTTCTGTATTCCAATGCACAATAATTTTAGGATTATTTAAAACACGTTCCTGCATTATTTTAGATGCTCTCATGCTATCCTTTCTTACTAAAAGATGGACTTCCGGACAAAGCTTCGCTAAATAGGAAGCTTCTTCTGCTGCTGTATCACCAGCGCCTACAACGGCAACGGGCATTCCACGAAAAAAAAATCCATCACACACCGCACAAGCAGAAACGCCTCTATTCATAAGTCTTTTTTCAGATTCCAATCCAAGCCATTTTGCACTTGCACCAGAAGAAATGATGATTGTATGCGCTTGATACATATCCCCGGATTCAGACCATATTTTATGAACAGGTCCTGTGAAATCTACTTTAGAAATAATTTCAAACTTAATATCCGTTTGAAAACGTTGCGCTTGTTTTTGAAAATCCTCCATCATTTTAGGTCCCTGGACACCATCAGGGTAACCCGGATAATTTTCCACCTCTGTTGTTATCATCAATTGACCGCCAGGCTCACTTCCTGTAAAAAGCACTGGATGCATATTCGCTCTGGCAGCGTAAATGGCTGCAGTATAACCTGCCGGTCCTGAACCAATTATAATTGTATGGTGAATAGTTTGTTCCATGATTATATTTTATATTCAATTAAATGATGATCAATACAAATTTGTTTAACATCCTTAAAAAGATTTGGTTCATCTAAATATGCATTTTGAATAAGTGTAGCCCTTTGATAGAATGTACTTCTTTGCTTCAATAAAATAGTAATTTGGTGTAAGATTTCTGATTTACCATTAAATACGGGCCTTCTGATTTTTTCAATATTTGTAAGCAGTTTCTCCGGTGAACTTTTCAAATAAAAACTTGTGCTAAATTCTTGAACAATCGACATATTGTCAAAATAACAAGGCGTTCCCCCTCCTAAAGCCAGGATCAATGGATCCCCTGTGAGTAAATCCAGCAAGGCAGCCCGTTCTTCAATCCGAAAACACATTTCTCCATACTTCTCCCAAAACAAAGATATACGCATACCTGTGCGGATTTCAATTTCAGCATCTAAATCAAAATAAGGAATTTCAAAATGATGACCAAGCTCTTTTGAAATCCAAGTTTTACCACACCCTGGCATCCCTAGAAAACAAATACTAGAGTTTAAATTATACATCTCTTTTGTTTGAATTCAATATATTTGTGTTATGAATGTTTTTCGAATTCTTTTATTGATTTTTACAATTTTTATTGCAGGGTGTAAAAATACAACGGATTCTTTGCCAAATTCAAATCAAGCTAAAAGCAATCAGGATTCAAATCAAATAGCAAAAATATATTATAAAGAGTATTTATATGATTTTGACACCTTAAATTTTGGAGATAGTGCATCTCATGATTTTAAATTTAAAAATCAAGGTACCACTATCCTGCGAATCACAAAAATGGATGCGCAATGTATTTGCGCGACACCAAAAGCATTAAAAATGATTATAGAACCCGGTGACTCTTCTGCTATACGGGTTGTTTATCATTCAGCAGTAACTCCCGGCTATGTTGAAAAAGAAGTCTATATTAGTACAAATACAATTCCTCCAATGGCAACTTTAAGAATCACTGGATTTGTAAAACCATTTAAATAAGTTTCCAAACTAAGCAGATTCGAAGTGGCTTAAAACAAAACTTTCGGTAATAAAAGGATTGAAACACACAATTAAACTAGAATTGAATACTTTTGCAGCATGATTTCATATAAATTTGTACTGATTTCAATCATAGCTCTATTTGTTGCTTGCAAACCAAATGCTAAGCTTGAACCAAATTCATATGATACACTTATAAATAATCCTGCTTCTGCAAATAATCCTGAGGATTCCATCAATATTCCTAAGATATATTTCAAAGAAACCAATTACAATTTTGGTATAGCAACTCAAGGTGATACGATTACACATGAGTATCGTTTTTATAATACAGGAAAAGCAACCTTATTAATAAGTAATGTAAGCAGTTCCTGTGGATGTGCAATTCCTAAAATTGAAAAACAAAAACTAGAACCCGGAGATTCTTCAATCTTAAAAGTTGTATTTTCAACAAACGATAAGGTTATGTATCAAGAAAAAGAAATCACAATTTTTGCTAATACATTTCCAGCTTCAACAAAAATATTATTAACAGGTTATGTCAATCAATAAAATATTGAATATATGAGTATAATTATTTTATATGTTATTCTTTTTGGAATTATGTATGTTTTTTTCATACTTCCAAAATCAAAACAACAGAAAGCACAAAATTTATTTATTACTGAAGTTAAAAAAGGAGATCAGGTTGTCACCCAATCTGGCATTATTGGGCGAATCACTAAAATTGAAGACTTAGTAATTGAACTCCAAATTGATTCAAAGACTTATGTTAAAGTATTGAAATCCACACTTTCCAAGGAAGGTACTGATGCAATTAAGGACAAATTTCAATTTGAGCATTAAGACAATTTGGACTTATCGGTTCCTGTTTGACATTTCTTTTTGAAATTCTTCCATGGTATAATTTTTATAAACACCTTCCGGAGGAAGCATATCTTTTGGATTAATTTCTTTATCAAAACTTTTGGCCTCCATAAGCAATTCCATTTGAAATGCACCTCCGCCCATGACCATATTATAAGCTAAAGGTGTACCTTTTATTTTTAATTTATGATTGCTTTGTGTAACAAAAGAAGGATCGAAATTGAGTTCATTAGTAACATATAACTTTAAATTCATTTCTTGAACATCGGTTTCTTTTGAATTTGATGATGGGATACTCATTTTAATATCATAGCGATGGCATTTAAAACCTAAGATTTCTCTGGTATCTTCAGGATGTTCTATGATTTGCACAGGATTTGAGGTGTCGGCATTTGCCAAAGTAGCTGATCTGGGTTGTGCAATTTTATACATTTTGCCCATGATATCCAGATACATAAATATCGAATCTGCTTTAAGATCAACGATATTGGTGGTTTTCATCATCATCATATTTATCACGGATTTCTGGGTAGTACCGTTAGAAAATATGGAAATATCCATTGCACCTAAGACAGAAGCCATTTCTGGAGGAGCGTCTTCTCCATTCATTTTAATTCCTTTGACTTCCATTTTTAGTGCTCCAGTAGTGAATTGGCTAAACCCTATAAAAGAATTAATAAGTAAAAAAACAAGAGTTGTTAATTTCATTAGCTTCATCATGCAATGTTAAATAAGTTGTGATCCCGTCAGGATTCGAACCTGAGACCTACTGCTTAGAAGGCAGTTGCTCTATCCAGCTGAGCTACGAGACCATTTAGTTTTATCAATTGTGACTTTCAATTTAATTACATACACAAAATAACATTCTACCATGTGCTTTTCAAATATTCCTATGCAATTTGCTCCCTGCCTGCTTGCCTGCTAACCCATTTACTCTCCTTTTGACAAGCGGGCAGGCAGGTATCCAGCTGAGCTACGAGACCATTTTTGTTTTATCGATTGTGACTTTCAATTTAATTACATACACAAAATAACATTCTACCATGTGCTTTTCATTTATTCCTATGCAATTTGCTCCCTGCCTGCTTGCCTGCTAACCCATTTACTCTCCTTTTGACAAGCGGGCAGACAGGTATCCAGCTGAGCTACGAGACCATTTTAATATTAAATAGGGCGCAAATATAGAACTATCAGCGAAATTTACTTAATTCGTTAACTTCATTTGAAGATTCTTACCATTTTTAAATACAAAATCAAGTACAATTATCCCTTTTGGAAGTGATTTCCTAGAAATTATGATGTCGTTTGTCAATGGATTTTGATTCAACAATAGCTGACCACCAAGTGTATATAACTTCATATTTATAATCTCTTGATTATCAAAGCCAATTAATATATGATCAGTAGTATATGATACTTTCGGCTCTACCTCTTCAGAAATCTCTGTCTTTACAGTTGTGCCAACTTTAAATGAAAATTCCTTGGAACACGCTTTACAATCAATAATTACTAATTTATAATTTCCAGTTGCAAGGCTACAAACTTGACTTGTCGTATCTCCAGTGGTCCAAATATATTGATAAGGTTTACATCCACCATCAACAACAACTTCAATACAGCCATTTTGAGTGCCATCATCTTTCGTGATTAAGGTATCAATTACTTCAAGTGCTGGAGAAAAACTTAAATCCACTAATAAAAAACTATCACAACCAAATTGGCTTTTAAATTTAAAAGTATGAATCGGGTTATTCTTATCAAAAATTATATTATTAATGGTAATCGTAGCTTCATTACAGAGTGTGTCGTCGATTTGTTCTAAAACTGGTTGAAAAAAGACAGTAGATATATGAACGATACTATCACAGCCATTAATTGTAGCATTTTTTAAAGTATCAATTCCGGTTTCTTTGCCTGAATAATATTTCTTACTGTGTATAACAATCGTATCGCCGAAACATGCCTTTTGATCATAAAATGATTCTTTTGTTGTACATTCAAATAGTTTTACAGTCCAGAAATCTGGAGGAACTGTATTTGTCGCTGGTAAGTCTGTATTAACGCTGAAAGATTGCGCTGCAAAATATATGGATCCGTCATTTCCAAAACACATTGCACCAGCATTTTCACCAGAGGTACCTCCATAATTTTTTTGCCATTTGATATTTCCAGAAGTATCCAACTTCATAACAACCACATCGCTTCCTCCATAATTTGCAATCATATCTTGATCTCTGGAACTCGAATTTGCTAATAAAATAATGTCATTGTTCGCATCTAATTGAGCTTTCACTGAAGTCTCATCATTTCTTCCGCCAATATTTTTTTTCCACTGAAGGTTGCCAGCTTTATCCAATTTTACCATCCATAAATCCTTAGCTCCTTTGAGGCTATCTACCTGCCCACCTACTGTATTCACGGTGCCGAAAATGATCATGCCAGAATCCCCCAAATTAACAGCATCCCCAAATAAATCATCACCTGGCCCCCCGATTGTCGTAAGAAAAACTTTATTGATATTTCGGTTGATTTTTAAAATAAAAATATCTTTCTTTCCTTTGCTCATACCATTAAAATCGAGATCATTTGATTCTGTCTCACCAAAAATGAGCATTTGACCGCCAAATGATTCTGCTCTCAATATTTTTTTTGCCGTTTCATCTTTGGTACCACCAAAAGTTGCAGTTTTTACAATAGCACCTGCTTCATCAATAGAAGAAACCAAAATATCATTTCCACCTTTCGTAGGACTATTTAAAAGATCCCTGTCGATTGATTTAGTGTGCCCTGCAATAAAAATTCTTCCTGCTTCTAAATAAAATAAATCATTCAATAGATCATTATTTGTTCCTCCGATACTTTTTTCCCACACTTTTGATCCGTTAACTGGGTTATAGGCTAATATCCATATATCCGTTAGACCATATAAATTTGAAACATCCGATCCTTTTCCATTTGTAAAGCCGCCTAAGATTACATTTCCAGTTGGTAATGTCACAAAGGAGTTTACTTGATCCGATTGTGGACCTCCAAACGTTTTCAAACGGATTAAATCGCCTGTCGGCTTGAATTGACAAACTATAAAATCATCACCTCCTTTATTTCCACCCACATTGGTAGATGAACTTCTTCCTGCTGCAATCAACATAGTATCGTTATAGACACCCATGACATTGGCAATATCGGAAACATTGCCACCAAATATTTTACTCCACAATTTAACGGGTTGAGCATTTGATGAAAATGCAACTAAAATCAATAAATACAATATACCTTTTTTCATTTGGAAAAATTTAGAAATTATTCAAATATCTTCGCGATTCTACCTAAAAGAACTATGCCAATTTAAAATGCATACAGTAAAGATAGAATCAAGTTGGAAAGAATTATTGAAAAATGAGTTTAATACCCTCTATTTTCAACAAGTTTCTGAACAAATTCGTTCCGAAAAAGCCAAAGGATCGATAATTTATCCTCCAGGCCCATTAATCTTCAATGCTTTCAACTCCTGCCCGTTTGATAAACTAAAAGTTGTAATTCTTGGCCAAGATCCATATCACGGTCCAGGTGAAGCCATGGGGCTCTGTTTTTCAGTGCCTAAAGGGATTCATATTCCGCCATCATTACTTAATATTTATAAAGAATTAAAGCGGAGTTTTGGCTTTGAAATTCCGATTCATGGAGATTTAAGTAAATGGACCCGGGAAGGTGTCCTTTTATTAAATGCTTCCTTGACAGTCCGCCATAAAATGCCAAATTCACATAAAAACATAGGTTGGGAGCATTTTACAGATGAAGTTATACGCAAGATTAGTACTCATAAAAATCAAATTGTGTTTATGCTATGGGGAAATTTTGCAAAATCAAAAAAGCCCTTAATCGATTCAAACAAACATCTTATTTTAGAAAGTCCTCACCCTTCGCCTCTGGCAAGGGGTGGATTCATAGGGAATTCTCATTTTTTATTAGCTAATAACTATTTGATTGACAATAACATACAACCAATAGATTGGAAAATTAACTAATATTACTTGATTTTAAAATAAAACGAATAAATTTGCCTTATTAAAAAACCTTTAAACAATTCATTATGAAAATCAGAAATTTGATTGTTCTCGTATTTTTTGCTATTACATTTAGTTTACAAGCACAGGATTACAAATCAGCAATAGGTTTAAGACTAGGCTCTCCTTTGAGTCTATCTTTTAAGACTTTTATTTCTGAAAAAGCTGCTATTGAAATTGCCGCAGGATATAGAAGTTATTCTTACTACAACTGGTTTAACATTGGTGGTTATTATCAACACCATATGCCAATTAATAGTGTAGATGGGTTGGCTTGGTATTTTGGGGGTGGAGTCAATGCTTATTTTTGGTCTTTTGATGATGTATATTATCCAAATAATGATTTTTCATCTTCTTCCTTTGGACTTTCAGGTTGCTTAGGCTTAGACTATAAATTTGCAGATTATCCAATAAATTTATCCGCTGATTGGATCCCTACATTTTTTATAAATGGTTTTGGTGATGGCTTTGGTGCTGGATATGGTGCCCTTGCAGTGCGTTACGTTTTTAAATAAATAAATTAAACTTTAAATATAAAAGCCAGATACTAATTTTAGATCTGGCTTTTTTTTTACAATTAGCTTTAAATATTCTTACACTAACACGCTTATAAATAATTAAAATCTAGTAGTGATTTTCTAAGTGGCAGATTAGGTTTGAAGCAACTTTTTCTTATTCCTTCTCCAAAGCACAATAAGTGTAAAAACAATTAAGTAAGGCATTGCAAGAAGGTATAATATTCCAGTGTTTAAACCTTTCCCCGCAGAACCACCAGACTTAAGATTTGTTTCAGCAGCCATCTTACACATTGGACATTGCGCAAATAGAGCATCATTAAAAAATAATATAACGAATGCTAAAAATAGGATAATTATAATTTTATTCATTATTATGTATTAAAACAAGGAACTAATAATAAATAGCATAAGGGTCCACTTATGCAGATATATAGCCAAATTGGAAATATAATTTTAGCTAATTTTTTATGCCTTTCAAACTGCTCCGTTAAACCACGAACATATGTAAAAACAATAAATGGAAAACTAATTCCAGATAAAACAACATGACTTATCAATAATGAAAAATAAATAAAACGAATCCATCCTTCTTTACAATATTTTACTTCTACACTTGTAATATGATAAATAACATAGGAGATTAAAAACAGAAAAGATATACTGATTGCTAAAGTCATTAGCCGTTTGTGATTCTGAATGTTTCTTTTTTTTATTTGAACAAATGCTGCAATTAATACGACTGCACACAAGGCATTTAAACTCGAATGAAATTTCGGAAGGAATGAAAAATCGATGGTAGATTCGACATGAATTTTACGCATAAATACCACAACTAACAATATTAAAACACTAAATATTGTAGCAAAAATATTTAATTTTTTTATCGCTGATTCGCTCCAATGCATACGTTTATTTTAAACTAAGAAATACCGGAACTTGTCGCGCCATATGTTTTACCTGTTCAGGATTCGTCAAATCATAATAATTTCGAATTTTACCAAACTCATCTAAGAAAATTATCAGATCTTTATTCTTAAGCTGATCTGGGATAGAAAAAGCATCTTGTCCAAATATATAAATATGCTTTTCAGCCATATATGTTTTGATCCAATTTCTATCTTGACTCAAAGAAAAATTCTTACTCATATCGCCGATTAATTCTCCAGGATATAAGCCTATCATAGAATACATATTTATTGAAAATTCCTCTTTAGCTTGTTTATAAACATTTTTTAAAATTTCAACACTTTTAGCTCTGAGTGAATCGGCGCCAATGACCCCGATAATCCACCGTTTGCCAATTAAGCTTTCGGAGTAAAATAAAGAATCTTGATCCGTCACTGATTGAAAGTTACCCATCTCTGCTTTAGGTTCTAAATCAAGCATAGCTTCCTTCCGCATCTTTGTACCTGAGTCTAAGTAATACCAAGCAAACAATGGCAAGCCAATCAAAATTACTGCAAGCATAAGATTGGTCAATACTTTCTTCATAGCAAAGCGTTTGGATTATATAAGTATCGAACAGGCTTTATTGTTTAAACTCATTAATATTATTAATGAGCTTTATGTGCATTACTATCAACAGCTTCTGTATTATGCTTCACATTCAGGATATTATCATGTTGGGTGGTATCCGTTGTATTTGAATGTATGGTTTCTTTATTATGATGAGAAGACGGCATAGAAAATTGTGCAATGGGTCTATCATTTACTTGTTTTCTCCAATGATACCATGTATTTCCTTCTGTAAAGAACGCTATAATAGCCCAAATCAATAACATTGTTGGCATTAATACACTTCTCATAAGTCCAGGTACTTCATATCGCATGTGCATGAATTCGAAAATGATATAATATGCCTTATAAATTGACATTGAAATCATCAATAAATACATGATAGAACGGGGTAAATGAAAGCCATGAATAATATAGCCTTTACCCACTAAGGCCACCATAACTTCTAAAATCGTTACTATACCCAACAGTACAAAACCTTTGAATACTACTTTTTTACCTTCCTCGTAACTTAAATGTGCCATTTTTCTATAAAATTTGAATTAAAGTAGATAAAATACCAAGAATACAAATACCCATACCAAGTCTACAAAATGCCAATAAAGCCCTATTTTTTCAACCATTTCGTAATGATTTTTTCGTTGGGCATAAACACCGCTAGCAACATTTATCATAATAATTAATAAAAACGCTACCCCACTCAATACGTGAAAACCATGAAATCCTGTTATAAAAAAGAATAAAGCGCCAAATGCTTTAGGCCCAAATTGCTGTTCTTTAATATCCCCGGAAGTCACTTTGTATTTTAAAGGTGCCCAGTCTTCACCATGTTTATGAATTAAATATGTAGTTCCAATATGAAATGTATCACCTGCCTTTACATCGTGCCCATCTCCTTCTAAATAAACACCTGATTCTATATGGGTACCAAATGGATTTTTATGAATTGTCATATGTTCTCCACCCATTAAGGTCGTCCATTCCCAAGCCTGACATCCTAAAAAGCATAAGCCTCCTAAAATTGTCATCAACATCCAGAAAACAACCCCTTTTTTGTTATAGCGATGGCCCTCTTGCACTGCACGAACCATCGTAACGCTACTTACAATCAGTACGAAGGTCATGAAAGTTACAAATATCAATGGCTTATGATGAATTCCGCCTGGTAAGCTTGAAAAAACAAAATCCGGTACAGGCCATGTTGCACTACTAAACCTTAAAGTTCCATAAGCAATTAAAAATCCTGCAAACGTAAATGCGTCTGATAATAGAAAATACCACATCATAAGCTTGCCGTAACTCGCTTTAAATGGTTCTTTTCCACCCATCCAAACCGATTCTTGCTCGTTTATATCGTGTGTATGTAAAGTTTGTTCAGATGCCATTTTAAATTTTTTATCTATTGTAATATTAAAAAGATTAATAAATAAATCCAGAGGATATCTACAAAATGCCAATATTGTCTTACCAAATCGAATTTTAAAATTCGCATTGGACTCACTTCAAATTTGATTAAAAAAGCGGTTAATAAACTAACCATTAATGCGGCAATTCCTCCTAAGACGTGCGCTGCATGAATTCCCGATAAAGCATATAAAAAAGACCCAGAGACTGTAAGATCAATTGTAATTCCCTGAGCAGTCAATGATTTCCAAGCTAAAATCTGAGATCCTAAAAATGAAATTCCCAATAAAAAACTTGCTAAAATTCCAAACTTGTAAGAATTCTCATTTCCCTTTTTAAAACTTTGAAAAGCCCATTCAATAACTAAGGACGAAAGAAAAATTAAAATCGTACTAATAAAAAATTGAAATGGTAATTTAAATTCATACCAGTTTCCAGCTGGTTTTCTAACCAAATAAGCACTCGTCAATGCTGCAAACATCATTGTTATGGATGCCATCGCAATCCATAAACCAAAGCGCAAAGCCTGATAACGGCTTGGGCCAAGGTTTTTATCGATCATTTGAATTATTGGCATCAATGAATTATATTATTGATTAAAAAAAGAAATAATATAATTGGCAAATAAAGGATTGAACAGAACATCAATTTTCGTGCTGCACTTGCATCATTATATTTATAAAGATTCCAACCGTAAAACACATAAGTTATTACAACAAACAACAATAAAGCAGCGATGATTACTTCCAATTGGTTTGTGAGATAAAACCATAAAATAAAAAATATACTTAATGCAGCATAAATTGAAGAATATAAACCGTATTTGGGGTCCGGTCTACCTTCAATATCTTTTATTAATTTAAATCCTGCTCTTTTATAATCATCATGACCAAGCCATGCGATTGACCAAAAATGTGGAAACTGCCATAAGTATTGAATTCCAAATAAACAAAATGCTTCAAATGAAAAACCTTGACAAGCTGCAACTCCAGCAATTAAAGTTGGAAGTGCTCCAGGGATTGCACCAATTGGAATTGCTAATGTTGAATACCGTTTTAAAGGGGTGTAGACAAATGCATATAAAACAAATGACAACATTCCCAGAGTAGCCGCTTCTGGACTTATCATAGCCAGCAATAATACTCCCATGGTACACAATAAGCCCGAAATTAATACAGAAAGTGATACCGTCATTCGACCTTCGGCAAGTGGGCGATTTGCGGTCCTAAGCATTAATTTATCGTAATCCCGTTCAAGGCATTGATTCAATGCATTCGCAGCAAATGTTATAAATAAACCACCAAAACATAAAAATAAAAATTCTTGAATATGAAAATTATCTTTAGCTAAAATCACATAACTCAAGGCTGAAGAAAATACTACCATCAAGCTAAGTTTAAACTTAACCAAAATTCCAACATCGTGAATGAAGGAATAATTTAGAACAGTAGTTTTAAAATGATTCAATGTATTGAATATTAAAATTTAATTAATGACTGCTTGGTTCTTCGCCTTCTTGCAAAGGAACATGCTGTTGTATAAATTCCTTATCATCTTTACCATAGTCGTATGCCCAACGCTGAACCGTTGGAATCTTTTCTGGCCAGTTTCCATGACCTGCATCAATTGGTGTTGTCCATTCCAAAGAATTTGAACCATATGGATTTTGTTCTGTCATCTTGCGGCCGCGATACATACTCCAGAAAAAGTTTACTACAAATAAAATCTGTCCGAAAAAAGTAACAATAGCAGCAATTGTGATAAACTTATTTAAATCATCAAAGTCTTTGAAAGCATCAAAACTATCAAAACGATAATACCTTCTTGGCACACCAGCCATTCCAATATAATGCATTGGACCAAAAACTGCATACGCACCAATCATAGAAATCCAAAAATGTATTTTTCCTAAAGTTTCATTCATAAAACGACCAAACATTTTTGGAAACCAATTATACACTCCAGCAAACATTCCAAAAAATGCAGCTACCCCCATCACAATATGAAAATGTGCAACAACAAAATAGGTATCATGTTGCTGAATATCGATTGCTGAATTTCCTAAAAATATACCTGTTAATCCTCCAGAAATAAACATCGACACAAAACCAATACAAAAAAGCATAGGTGTATTTAAACGAATATTACCACCATACAAGGTACTTATCCAGTTGAATACCTTGACGGCGGAGGGTACCGCAATAATGAGCGTAAAAACAACAAAGAAGTTTGAAATAAATGGATTCACACCAGACATAAACATATGATGTGCCCATACTATAAAGGATAAAAATGCGATTGCTAAAATTGAATAAACCATGGCGCGATAACCAAAAATTGGTTTTCTAGCATGTACTGATAAAACTTCCGAAACGATACCCATTGCTGGAAGTATAATAATATAAACTTCTGGATGACCCAAAAACCAAAAAATATGCTGATATAAAATTGGGCTACCTCCTATTCGGTCTAAAGCCTGACCATTTATAAATATATCCGATAAATAAAAACTTGTACCTAAACTACGGTCGAAAAGTAAAAGGAAAAAACCAGAAGCTAAAACTGGAAAAGAAAGTAATCCTAGGATTGCTGTCACCAAAAATGCCCAGATTGTTAAAGGCATTCTCCACATGCTCATTCCCTTTGTTCTAAGGTTTAAAATCGTGGTGATATAATTCATTCCACCTAATAATACAGAAACTACAAATAACACCAACGAAACAGTCCATAAGGTCATACCGGCACCACTACCAATGGAAGCTTGTGGCAATGCACTTAATGGCGGATAAGCCGTCCAGCCTCCTGAGAATGGTCCTGTACTAATAAACAGACTGTAAAACATAACCACCGATGACATGAAAAAGAACCAATATGACAACATATTCAAAAATGGAGATGCCATATCTCTTGCTCCAATCTGAAGTGGAATCAAAAGATTACTAAAGGTTCCACTCAAGCCTGCTGTTAATACAAAGAATACGATAATAGTACCATGCATTGTCACCAAGGCATAATAAAATTCCGGATCTAAGCGGCCAATTCCGGCATCATTTATAGTTATCCAGTGACCTAAAATAGGACGTAACCATGCCATATCTGCGTCCGGAAACCCTAATTGCAATCTGAATATAATTGACATCGCTGCACCAATTATTGCCCAGAAAATTCCTGTAATTAAAAATTGACGAGCTATAATTTTATGATCCTGGGAAAAAATATAAGTAGTTAAGAAATTAGTCTGATATTTATCCCCATGATGATGTTCATGAAAATGATCATCATAACCCAATTCTTGGATTAGTTTATCTTTTTCAACATTGTTTGGATGATTTGCTGACATAGTTTATGTATTAAAAAGATAAAATTTTAAATTCAATTCTTCTGTTTTTAGATTTACCAGCATCTGTATCATTTGATTCCACTGGTTTGTTTGGTCCAAGCCCTAATGATGATATTTTGTCACCAGGTATTCCTTTAGAAACTAAAAAATCTTTTACAGCCAAGGCCCGTTCTTGAGATAATTTCATATTCAAGGATAGGTCTCCCACATTATCGGTATGGCCACTAACCTCCACTTTTAATTTAGGATATTGATCAAATGTTTCCTTTAAGATATTTAAGGCAATTTCGGATTCGATACTTAATTTAGAAGAACCCGTTTCAAAATAAATATTATCTAAACGAAGGGTTCGATCATCCATATTAGCATTTGCTGTATCTAATGCTTTTTTTAACATGCCTTTCATTTCTTCCCCTTTAAGTAGTGCTTCTGCATGTATTGGTTTCCCTTTAAATGGATCTTCATCAGTATTCCGAATAGCACTAAAATAAAAAGATTTTTGAGATTTGTTCCACTTCTCCCACTCTTCCGGAGAAACTATTTTAACTAATCTTCGCATGCTATAATGACCTTTGCCACATAATTCTGCGCAGGCTAATTCATAATTAAATGCTTTCCATTTAGGTTCACTATTTGGATCATTAGGATCTGATGGCAATTGGTACTCTGGATATTTTCTTAATTCCTGCCTGAATTCATCTGTTGTTTTAATGGGAGTAAATATAAAATATGTTGGAATACCAGGAACGGCATCCATTTTAACTCTAAAGTGAGGCAAATAAAAATTATGTAAAACATCCCGAGCAATGATACGAACACGAACTTTTTTACCTTTAGGTAATACTAATTCATCTGCATTATAATCATCTAAATTTCGTTCATCATGCCAATCTTGTCCGAGTTCATTAACTCCCGGTTTAATAAGTCTAAAATCTTTTACACCTAATTTGCCATCTGTTCCAGGGTATCTAAGATTCCATGCAAACTGCCAGGCAGTAGCTTCAATTTCAATGAAATCTTCACCAACACTAACATCCGCCATAACCTTATTCCAGGTGACTAATCCTTGAACAACTAAAATTGTCATTACCAAAGCCGGTAATGCCGTCCAAATTATTTCTAATCGATTATCATGCGGTAAAAACAAAGCTTTTTTACCAGTACGATATCTGTATTTGTATGCGAACCAAAATAAAGCAATATGACATAATATAAAAACAATTCCGGTAAAAACTAAAGTCACATTAAACATAGAATCTATGGATCCGCCATGTTCAGAAGCAGATTTCAATGGACCGTATCCAAGTAATCTGTTAGAATAATAAAGTGCACTCCAAAAAAATGATCCTAAAAATAGAACACAAAAGATCATTAACCACTTTCCATTAAGGTCTGAACTTTGGGTTTGTGTCTCTTCATCACCCTTAATTTCTGATGTGATATCATTAATCTTCGCTATTTGAAGTAATACTACAAATAATAGTATGACCGAAAGAATTGTTATTAAAGCTGTCATTATTATATACTTTATCTATTACTATACATGGTGATGTAAACTTTCTTCATAAAATGGATCATTCTTAGCTACCAACGGTGCTTTTGAAAGAAAATGCAAGGTTGTAGCAAAAAACAATGCTAGAAAACCAATTAATAATCCTATATCTGCTAATCCAGGAATATAATAACCAATCGTTGGTTTCGTATCGTGGCCAACATGTTCTGCACCTCCTTGATCATGTCCGGCGTTAGTATGTTCTGTATCCTTTTGTTTTGATAAATTAAGTTCATGGGTACTAGGATTTCCAGCTGCAGCATGATTTCTTTCCATAAGAACTTCATGGGAAGTATGCAGTGTGCCCGGTTTTACCATTTGAAAGGTATCCCACCAATGTCCAAAAAATACGATAATACCTACGCCTATTAAGGTACCATACTTTCGCTTATTATCATTTCTCATTAATATTAAAAATGGCAATGCAAAATTTAATATAAGATTACCAAAAAACAGTATTGGATATTGCTGAATACGCGTTTGAAAATAAACGGTTTCCTCACCATTATTTCCATACCAAATTAGCATATATTGAGAAAACCACAAATACGTCCAAAATACACTGAATGCAAACATAAATTTACCTAGATCATGAAAGTGTTCTTGATTTACGTTATGATAATACCCTCTTGATTTTAAATAAATCAAAAACAAGATTGTCAATGCAATCATACTTACGAAGCAACTGGTTCCTGTATACCAAGCGAACATCGTACTGTACCAATGTGGATCAATAGACATGTACCATAACCAGATCACTACGGCACTTGTAAATCCTGCAACAGGAAGAAAAATTGCAGCCCAAAATTTCATTTTATTATAATGTTCAAACTTACCGTCACCATGATCATCTTCTGCAATACTTAGCGTGCGAATTTTAGTTGCAAAAAATATCCAGGATGCTAAAATTCCCAAACCTAAAAATGTATAAATATTTTTATTTAAAAATGAGGATTTACCTTTTAAAACTGCATCATTTGCAACTGTTTCCTGATCAGACCAATGGTATAAATGATGCCAACCAAAATAAACGCCTAAAGCAATAATCATCATAATGAAAAAGCCTACCCACATAAATTGAGCCATTGCTTCCCACACTCTTTTAAATCCAACATTCCATCCTGCATATGCCGTTCTACTGACACAAACAAAAAAGATTGCCATCATGGAAATCAACGTAAAAAATACTCCATTGTGCAATAAACTACTCCAAAACCTGGTATGCAATGCATCATCATTTAAAAAAATGGCGACCAGTGAAATGATTCCAATGAATCCCATGATTCCTAAAATCAATTTATCTCTGGATGGTAATTGTATTGAATTCATTGTTGTTTAAATTAATTCTTTTCAAATAATTACTATTTCTTATTCGTGGTAATTGGTGCAACTGGTGTTGTAGCGGAAGCAACAATACTTGCTTTCAATGCATCTTTAATGACCTGTGAACCTGAAAATGTATTTTCCTTTTCAGTATATTTCAATTTTTTTGAGCTCGCTTGTAACCCTCTGATATAATGAATTACATTCCAACGTTCGTGGTATGAAAGTTTATCATTATAAGCACCCATCATATTTCTTCCTACCATGATCCCATGATAAAAACGACCTTCGGATGCAGCAATAAATTCATCTTTCAAAAAATTTGCAGGTTGCGCTGGATACTTACCCCCATCATCTCTTACTAAATAACCTGCTCCATCTCCTAAATCTCCATGACATATTCCACAATAAATGGTGTATAAATTTTTGCCTTGGGCCAATCCAGAATCCGTAAGCTTTACAGGGTTTTCAGTAATTTCTTTCATCGCACGCAATCGCTCTTCTTCTGTATTTCCATAATAATAATGCACGGATCCATTAGCAGCTACTTGCATTGCATTTGGGCTCAAAGACCCGTCAAACATTTTAGAATGCATAGAATCTAAACTGTTTCCAATACTGCCTCTGGCAATACTTCCACTTACTGGAGTTCTTGGAATTGACATTTTATAAATGGATTCCTTTGATCCCCAACTATGGTAATAATAATAACTGTTTACGTTTGGTTCGTAAGCAATTGAATGTGCCATATCTGGCATATATTCTGTTCCTGTGTGATTTCCTTCAGCAGGGCTACACTGAAAAAGTGTAATAGAGAATAATAATAAAAGTATACTATTAACAAAATCTTTCATCATCATATATTTTTAGTATTTACTTCTTCGGCACCTGTCTCTTCAAAAAAAGATCTAGCTGCAGATTCGGATACTTCCTTTTGATCAAATGCAAGACAAAATTTATCATCTGTTGTTCGCAAATCCAATTGTGGATTACTTACTCCAGGCCATAAACCACAAATCGTATAAAAAGTAATGGTCATTCCCCAACATGCAAAAAGCACGGTCATTTCAAATACAATGGGAATATAGGAAGGTACCGGCCAATAAGGTTTGCCTCCAAAAATAATTGGCCAATCACTTGTCATAATCCAAGTCATACCTAAAAATGCCGTCAAAGTCCCTATAGCTCCATACACAAATCCAGCTTGATGGATTCTAGATTCAGCTAAACCCAGTGCTTGATCCATTCCGTGAATTGGAAATGGTGAAAAAACATCCATTATTTCCAGATGCTTGCTTTTTGCATTACGCACAGCACTTAACAGCAATTCTTCATCTGAATAAATTCCGTAGATCACATCTTTATCGTATCGTCTCATTGATATATAACTTTAATCTTCGTTTATTTAAAATTAATGATGCGTTTTATGTTCACTATGATTTGCATGGTTGGCATCGTGTTTATGGATTGCATGTTCTCCAATATATTGATCGCCACCTACTTTTAAAATATGTTTTACTTCTGCAATTGCAACCACCGGTGCAACTCTCACAAATATTAAATAGAGTGTAAAAAACAATCCAAGAGTTCCAATAAAAATTCCAATTTCTACCCACGTAGGACGATAATAACTCCAGGATGAAGGAAGATAATCTCTTGCTAATGTGGTTGCAATAATTACAAAACGTTCAAACCACATTCCTATATTTACAAAGATGGACATAAAGAACGTTAAGAAAACACTTCTCCTGAATTTTTTAACCCAAAATAATTGTGGAGAAACTACATTGCATGTCATCATTCCAAAATAAGACCACCAATAAATTCCCATCGCTCTGTTAAAAAATGCAAATTGTTCGTATACATATCCTGAATACCATGCAATAAATAATTCTGTTAAATAAGCAACTCCTACTATTGTTCCCGTCACAAGAATAACTTTATTCATAGACTCAATATGTTCCAACGTAATATATTGCTCTAATTTTAGAATTTTCCGGGTCATAATCATCAATGTTTGCACCATTGCAAAACCTGAAAAAATAGCCCCTGCAACAAAATAAGGAGGAAATATTGTTGTATGCCAACCTGGTATTACGGATGTTGCGAAGTCAAAACTTACAATGGTATGTACCGATAATACTAATGGTGTAGATAGTCCTGCTAACACTAATGATAAGGACTCCCATCTTTGCCAATGTTTAGCAGAACCTGTCCATCCAAATGACAAGGCGTTATATATTTTCTTACGCAAACCGGTAGCACGATTTCTTACGGTAGCAAAATCTGGTACCAAGCCGGTATACCAAAATAAAAGAGAAACTGAAAAATAAGTAGAAATTGCAAATACATCCCACAATAATGGTGAGTTAAAATTAGGCCACAAAGCACCTCTTGTATTTGGATATGGTAAAAAATAAAATACAACCCAAAGTCTACCAACGTGAATAACTGGGAATAAAGCTGCACATATAACTGCAAAAATTGTCATTGCTTCTGCTGCTCTGTTTACACCGGTACGCCAACGTTGGCGGAACAATAATAAGATTGCTGATATCAGGGTGCCGGCATGACCAATACCAATCCACCATACAAAGTTTGTTATATCATATCCCCAACCAATGGTTCGATTCAAATTCCAAGATCCGATCCCCATCCAAATTGTCCAACAGATACAAAACAATCCAAAAGACAAGGTTGCTGCAGAAATAATAAAAGCAATAACCCATGCTTTGCTTGGAGTTCGCTCCGTTGGCGCACATAGATCTTCCGTAATCTGATGGTAGGTCTTATGTCCTTCAATTAGCGGTCTTCTTACCGGGGCTACAATTCCTCCTGACATCTTAATAATTTTAAATGATTATGCGTCAAATTTTACATCACGGTTATTAACCTTCATGGTATAATTCACCACTGATTTAGCATTAATTTCTTCAAGTACAATATAATTTAAAGGGTTCTGTATTTTCTTAAACAAGACACCTTCCTTATTATTCATATCACCAAACGTTATCGCATTTGTTGGACAAGCAGTTTGACAAGCTGTCTTAACATCGTTGTCATGTAAAATTCTATCGTCGCGTTTTGCATTTAATTTGCCTTCTTGAATTCGCTGAACACAAAACGAACATTTTTCAATTACACCTCTAGACCGCACTGTAACATCCGGATTTAAAACCATTCTGACTAAATTATCAGAATAATAAGGCTGGGTTTTTTCACCCGCTATATTAAATTGATTTACTGGAAATAAATCTGCTGTTGTATAATCGTACCAATTGAATCTTCGCACTTTATAAGGACAATTATTAGCGCAGTATCGAGTTCCTACACAACGATTGTATGCCATTTGATTTAATCCTTCGGAAGAATGGTTTGTTGCGTTCACAGGGCAAACATTCTCACAAGGAGCATTATTACAATGCTGACACATCATAGGTTGATATACCACATTTGGATTTTCTACATCCCCATAATAATATCTGTCTATCCGCAACCATGCCATTTCATGATGCCTAGATATTTCTTTTTTACCTACTACCGGTACGTTATTTTCTGCCATACAAGCAATGGTACAAGTACCGCAACCAATACAAGCATTTAAATCCACATGCATACCCCAATGGTGACCTGAATTATAATTATAATCATGCCCGGAATAAAGTGTATATGAATTTAATTTTTGAAATTTTTCCCGCTCTTCTTTCAGTGCGTCAATTTTTGCTTCTACTTCATTTAAATGACTATGGCGCAATATTGACCGATCGGTCAATGATCCTTGATAACCTTTGGTAATCCCTTTAAATGCATCATCAACTAATGCAGCTTCATCTGCATTTATAATATTTCCACTACTCTTTTCAGTTGCAGTAACCCCTAATGTATGGTGATGCTGTACACAGGCAAAATGCTTTTCAATAGATCCAAGACTATTTGAAACTTCAACTTCTGTATTATAATATTGAATATAGCCATCCACCCACTTGCATGCATAGTAAAAATTTGTACCAACCCCAGTACCACAATCACCTGCAGATGTTCTACCATAACCTAATGCGATTGCCACAGTTCCTTGCATTTGTCCAAATTGTTTTACAACAGCAACTTTGGATTTGTTTCCAGAAATAGCAATTTCTACTTGCTCTCCGTTTTCATTTATATTATTAAAATTTATAAATCTTCGATCGCCATCAAAACTAATCGGGACCATAAGATAATTACCCCAAGCACATCTCGTCACAGGATCCGGCATTTCTTGTAACCAAGGATTTCCTGCATAATTTCCAGAACCGATACTTACCGATTCGAAAAATGAAATTTCCAAAGCAGATGCTGCAGGTTTAGAAATTTTATTCACTGCCATTTGCACATCTCCTTTAAAGCTTAAATCTTTAGAAGGCATTTGCATCTCATAAACCCCATTATGCAAAGTTTCATCCCAAAATAATTGGAATCCTGAATTCATATTGTTTGCAGTATAAAATTTTTCCTGCCAATTCTTTTTTAAATATTCATAATAAGGCTGCTCTGCACTTTGATTTATATTTGTACTACCTGTCCAGGTTAATAATGAATGTGCTGCTTGTCGTGTAGAAAAAATTGGGTTAATGGTTGGTTGGATTAAACTAAAAGCACCCCGTTTAGCTTCTACATCACCCCAAGATTCTAAAATATGATGATCTGGAGCTGCATAATTACACAATGCCGTTGTTTCATCTAATGTAGTATTTAAACTAATCTTGGTTTTAACATTTGCCATTGCCTCACTAAACTCAGCTGCAAATGGCAATTCATAACAAGGATTTGCATTCCAAATAATTACCGTATCAATAGTTGAAGACTTCATCTCAGTCAACAATTGAAACAATTCATTATCATTTCCTTTCCGCTGATAAGAGGCAGCATTAAAATTAAGCGTAGTCCCAATATTCCCTAGTAAATTATTAATTGCAAAAACTAAAATTTGATCCCCAATATTATTATTTCCACAAACTATAATGGATTTAGATTTTTGACTTAATAAGGTTTCTGCCAATTTTTTAATCGTTGCTTTTGCCTTATCATTTAATTCTGGAGTTGCTATTGCAGTTGCTCCTGTTTTTGTTGCAATTTCATTATATAAATGTGCAATTGCAGCACCCTGCTCGGAAGGCTTAACAAGAATTCTATTATCAGCATTTGAACCAGACAATGACATATGTGACTCAACTTGCACATGATGAGACATGTTCTTTATATTATCCAATTGGATAGTCCTTCTTTTAGCATATTGAGCGGCATATTCAATAGGTGAAATCCAGGTACCTAAAAAGTCTGCATTAAAACTAACGATTGTATCAGCCAAATCAAATCTATATTCTGGAATTACGCGTTCACCAAAACATTGCATTGTTGCATCTAAAAGTGCTGATGATGATATTGCATCATAACTAATGTGTTTTGCACCAGGATACTTTGCAATAAATTCACCGATCGCTTTTTGAGCTGTCGGACTCATTAAGGTATTGCTTACAATTCTAATTTTACTGCTTGCTGCGAGTGCCGATTTAATTTCAGCATCAACATCATTCCAATTCGACTCAACCAACTGAGACTGGTTAATTTTGGAAGCCTGCTTAATTCGATTATAATCATATAAACTTAAAACAGCAGCTTGAACTCTTGCATTGGTACCACCTTTTGAAATGGATGAAGAGGCATTTCCTTCAATTTTTATAGGCCTTCCTTCTCTTGTTTTAACTAATATCGGACAATAGTCCCCACCATTCACAAATGAAGATGCATAATAATTAGCAATTCCAGGAATAATAGTATCCGGTTTAATTACATAAGGAATCGCTTTTTTAACTGGAATTTCACAAGATGCCAATGTGGCTGCACTAATTCCAAATCCCAAAACTTTTAAAAAGTCTCTGCGATTCGTTTCGAACAAACCCGCTCTTTCATCACTAATAATAGATTCAAGAGCTACTGGATTTAATTCTGATTCACTTTTTGAAATAAATTCCGGATCTTGTACTAAATCCTTTTCGTCAATCCAAATAGTTGATTCGTTAAGTTTCATATTATTCTTCGTTGCTACTTAATCAATAATGACATTTTTGACATTCCAATCCACCAATATCACTCACTTTAATGGATTGTTTTACACCATTTTTTAATTCGTCGTGATAGGTTTTATAACTGTCGTAATATTTGTTTTCAGTAAATTTTACATCGGTTTGACGATGACAATTAATACACCATCCCATGGACAGCGGTGCATACTGTCTAACAACAGGCATTTGATCCACCTTACCATGACATTGTGCGCAATCTATTTTACCAATTGAAACATGTTGTGAATGATTAAAATAAACATGATCCGGTAAATTATGGATTCGTTTCCATTCAATAGGTCCTGCAATGGTTGTTTTCGTTTCGCTGGTTAAGGATGTTTTTATACCTTCCCATTGCAAGTCTGTTTCCCGAACGACTGCATCTGAATTTGCACTGATATTATTATCTTTTGCAAAAGTTTCACTGATCCATTTTTTATAAATAGCTGCAATTTCCTCTTCACTTAGATTTACATAATTATCAATGTATTTGTCGGTTATAGGATTATAACCTATAGATGCAAAAATCTTGCTAATTTCTGCAGTTCCGTATTTGCTACCTTTTTTAATGGCAGCATGACAATTCATACAGGTATTCGTGGCAGGAATTAAGGATTGCTTTGACCGTCTAGCACCATCATGACAATAATTACAATCAATTTTATTTAAGCCAGCATGCGTTTCATGACTAAATTTAATTGGCTGATCAGGTTGATAATTTTGCTGCCTACCTAAGGATATTGCATTATTAACGGTAGTATATCCTCCAAAAAGGACTAATCCGAAAATCAAAAAACTGATAACAGATTTACTTGTTAATAATTGCCAAACAGTTTTTCTGACAGCTAAGTTATCTCCTGATTTAACTTTAACATTATAAGCCAAATCAGACATTAAGGTCCACAAGAATACCGCCAAGCATATTAAAAGTATAAAAATCAAATACATCCAAAATGAAAAACCACTTTCCTGTTTGGCTTCAGAGCCTCCAATTACTGCTGTTCCAGCTGTTTTAGGACCATAGGTACCTTTATAAACACCATCTATATAGAGAAGTATACTTGCAATTTCGTCATCTGATAAATTTGGAAACGCAGTCATCACAGTCGGCTTAAACTGATTCCACAATTCTGTAGCCCGCGGATGACCTGCTTTAATAGAAGCTTGAGAATTCCGAATCCATGCATAAAGATCTTCTTTTGGAAAAGCGGCCCAACGCTCTTCGGTACCCCCTAATGCAGGCCCCGTCAAAGCATCTTTCATGTTCTTATTATGACAAGATGCACAATTATTCTTAAAAGAACTCTTTCCAACTTCGATATCAGGGGCTGAGAATGGAGCCACGAGTGAAAAGAAAACCAATAAAATGGAAGCAAGAATCCTATTGTAGCTCATAAATTATTGAAAACTAAATGAATATAATTTTTAAAAAAAGATATACAATTTAATAAGTATCAATTTTCCTGCAAAAATAGCCCAGAATTGCGTTTCCCAAAACATCTGATCAAATTGTTTTATTTATCTTATAAAAAAGTTAAAATTTCATTAAAATTAAAACAGCCAGGATTCGATTTGGTTAAGCATTATGAGATCTTTTACATATTGTTAATATATTAAACGGCAATTGTTGCTTTTATTGATGGATGACTTTGATAATCAACAAGTTGGAAATCATTAAAGTCAAATTTAAATAAATCTTTCACTTCGGGATTAAGATTCATAATAGGTGCCTTTAATGGCTTTCTACTTAATTGTTCCTCTGCTTGTTGAATATGGTTTAAATAAAGATGGACATCTCCAAAGCTATGTACAAATTCACCAGGCTTCAGTTCGCAAACAGAAGCTATCATCATTGTCAATAAAGCATAGGAGGCAATATTAAAAGGTACTCCTAAGAAAACATCTGCAGAACGCTGATATAAATGGCAAGATAACTTGCCATCGGCGACAAAGAACTGAAACAAACAATGACATGGACTTAAAGCCATTTTAGAAAGTTCCCCTACATTCCAAGCCGAAATAATTAGCCTCCTCGATTCTGGATTAGATTTAATGTTCTCAAGTAAAATAGCAATTTGGTCAATATTTTGTCCGTCTGCGGTTAACCATTGCCTCCATTGCTTACCATATACAGGCCCTAAATTGCCCTCTTCATCTGCCCATTCATCCCATATAGAAACCCCATGTTCCCGAAGATATTGGACATTAGTATCACCCTTTAAAAACCATAATAATTCATAAATAATCGACTTTAAATGCATTTTCTTGGTAGTTACCAATGGAAAGGACTCCAGCAGATTAAACCTCATTTGATAGCCAAATAGACTTTTAGTACCTACCCCGGTGCGGTCAGAACGAACTATACCTTCCTGATAAACTTTTCTTAATAGATCTAAATAAACCTGCATCTTCTAAAATCAAAGGCAAAGAAACATATTAAAATTTTTATAATATAATTTTTCCAAAAATTTCTTTCCTGATCTTAAAGACTGTAATTTTACATCGAATCAAACTCAATGGCTTACAACAACTTACAGGATGCATGCCTGGATTTGGAAAAAAACCAAAAACTAATCCAAATCGATGAACTTTTGGATCCGGATCAAGTAATTCCAGAAATCCATCGAAGGGTATATGCTGTTCAAGGTCCTGCCCTCCTTTTTAATAATGTAAAAGGTAGTCCATTCAGAGCGGTTTCTAATTTATTTGGAACCTTTGAACGATCTGAGTTTCTTTTTCGACACGTGATGAAAAAACTTGAATGGCTCATAAAAATTAAAAAAGATCCCATCTCTGTTTTCCATCATCCACTTACTACAATTCAAAATCTAGGATATTTGGTTTCCGCTTTACCGAAGCGCAATTATAGTAATCAACTTAATCAAAAATGTCATATTCTGGATTTGCCTCAAATTAAATCCTGGCCTGATGATGGAGGTGCATTCATAACCCTCCCACAGGTTATCAGCTTTCCACCAAATTCATTGGATCCTAAAAAAGCAAACGTTGGGATGTATAGGATTCAACTTTCCGGTAATGATTATATAAATAATGAGGAAATAGGACTGCATTATCAACTTCATAGAGGCATTGGCAATCACCATTTACAATATTTGCAATCAAAAGAAGATTTTAAGATAAGTATTGCGGTTGGAGGGCCTCCTGCATATACATTAGCGTCTATATTTCCTTTGCCAGAAAATTTGAGTGAAATTTTATTTTCTGGAATTTTGAATGGAAAACGGTATTCTTATTACACTCAAGATGGTTTTTTAATTCCACAAGATGTCGATTTTTGTATAACCGGTACGGTTAATTTAAAAAATTTAAAAACTGAGGGCCCCTTTGGTGACCATTTAGGATATTACAGTCTTAAACATCCATTTCCATATCTTGAAAATCTAAAAGTATATCATAAAAAAAATGCGATATGGCCTTTTACAGTTGTAGGTAGGCCACCTCAGGAAGATAGCAGTTTTGGTTTTTTAATACATCAGATTGTTGCCGAATTAACCACTACAGAGTTTCCAGGAATTAAAGAAATTCATGCAGTCGATCAGGCTGGCGTACATCCTCTATTGCTCGCTATAGGAAGTGAGCGCTACATGCCATTTAGAGATCGAAAACCAGAAGAAATACTTACACTGGCAAATCATTTATTAGGAAAAGGCCAGACCTCACTGGCTAAATATTTATTTATTGCAGCAGATGAAAAAGGTACCGAATTAAGCACTAAAAACATTCCTGCATTTTTCAATTATATTTTAGAACGTGTGGACTGGAGTAAAGATTTACATTTTTTTACAAATACTACCATGGACACGCTTGATTATTCTGGAGGCAGCTGGAATGCAGGCTCCAAAGTGGTTATTGCTTGCAATAGGAATAAATTAAGAAATCTTGATTCGGATTTAAGTTGTTTTCATAATTTACCAGAATCCTTTCATAGCGTAAGTCTTATTCAATCTGGAATCGTTTGTATTCAAGGTACATCGTTTTTAAATTACCAACAAACGATTTTGGAATTAAAAATTTTAACAGATTACTTTGAACGAAATGCATGTCCTGGATTTCCTTTAATTATTTTATGTGATAATACAAAATTTATTACGGAAAACTACAATAATTTCATTTGGTCCTGCTTTACAAAGAGTAATCCTGCCTATGATATTTATGGTGCCAATGCACGTTACGATTACAAACATTGGGCTTGTGAAACCAACTTAATTATTGATGCAAGAACTAAACCACACCATGCTCCTCCCTTAATTGTGGATCCAAAAATCACTCAAAAAGTGGATGCAATAATATCTAATATTCCATCGCTCAATAAATTATTCAAATGAATTTGCCAATACAATTTATTGAACAGATGAAAGCCATTCTTGGAAATGAGTATTCTGATTTTGAATCTTCATTACATGATAAATTACCAATTAGTATTCGTATAAATCCCTTTAAAACTGAAAATGATTTAATTCTTTCTGATCCTGTCGCATGGTGTACAAATGCTTATTATTTAAATGAAAGGCCTTCTTTTACCTTAGATCCATTTTTTCATGCCGGGCATTATTATGTACAAGAAGCTGCATCTATGTTTATAGATTTTATTTTAAAATCTATAGAATTACCAATACACGCTAAAATTCTGGACATGTGCAGTGCACCTGGAGGAAAATCCACATTAATGTTAGCTAACTTATCTCAAGATACGTTGCTGCATTGTCATGAATTTGAACCCTTACGCGCAAATGTACTCCGTCAAAATATAGAACGATGGGGCTATTCCAATACAATTATAACACAAGGCTCATTGGATAAATTGGAACGTTCCGATATTAAATATGATCTCATATTAATTGATGCTCCTTGCAGTGGAGAAGGGATGTTTAGAAAAGAGAAAGAAGCCATCAATCAATGGAACCAAAATAAAATTAATAACTGTGTACATATGCAAAATCAGATCCTTAGAATTGCTGATAAAATGTGTGCAGAAAACGGATATATTATTTATTCCACTTGTACCTACAATACAAAGGAAAATGAAGCTATTACAAATCCCTATCTTGAAAACGAAAAATATACATCTGTAAATATTAAAAATGATTTTTCAATATGCGAACCCAATTCCAAAAATTTTACCTATCGATTCTTTCCACACAAATCAAAAGGTGAAGGATTTACAGTAAGTGTTCTTAAAAAACAAGAAGCAATAAAATTTAGTGAAAATTCAAATTATGTAAAAAAATCTAAAATAAGACCTTCGAACAATACCACACATTTTGAATGGTTATCAAATCCCGATGCATTTAGTATCATAGGATTAAAAGATTCATTATATGCAATCTCAAATTTCTGGGCAGATACAATTCAACATCTAATGCAAATAGCCCCAATTTATTATGCAGGAATTCCTATAGGACAATTTAAAGGGAAAGATTTTTATCCGGCACATGGTTTAAGTCAAAGCAATCATTTCAGTAAAAATATTGAACTATCAGATTTAGAATTTAATCAAGCAATTAATTTTCTAAAATCGAATGCACCTGAAATTGCGGTTAAGCAAAAATCCAAATGGGCCATTGCTTCCTATCGATCTGCGAATCTTGGATGGTTAAAATCCAATTCAAATGGACTAAAAAATTATTTTCCAAAAAATCAACGTATTATCTCATTTTAAATATTAATCAAATGAAATATTTCAATGTATTAACAGCTCTTCTTATTTTCTTAGTACATATTCAAGCACAAAACGCAATCCCTAAGATCATAAAAAAAAGTATTCATTTTACTTCAACGGATCGCAGCTTATCTATTGATTTTGATTTGCAGGATCCAGATAATGACAAACTGGAAGTGCGATGTAAAATATTTAGTTTATCAGAAAACGATAAGTATACCGAATTACTTGCCCAATCTATAACTGGAGATGTGGGTTACCCTGTTTCTCCAGGACTGAATAAAAAAATTAATCTTATAAATATAGAATATGCAAGTCCAAAATTGGTGGTTGTGTTATCAGCCTACGACAAAGAATCCATAAATATTGAAGATATCATCTCCAATGTTAATCCCAACAATTTAAAAGACTATGTAGAACAAATTCAGGGTCGCAGAAACGCGAATAATCCAATTATATACAACCAGGCTCGAACATATTTGTCTGAACAATTGCAAACCTATTTAAACACAAAATCACTAGATTTTAAGAATGCACTCTATACTGGAATTAATTATGAAGCTACGAAGCATGGCAGTAGTGAACCATCCTCCATCATTATTGTGGATGCGCATTATGATGCCGCCACCATTTCGCCAGGAGCTGATGACAATGGTTCTGGTGTTGCAGGGGTTCTTGAAATGGCTCGGATACTTGCAGATTATCCTAGCAAAAAATCAATTCGCTATGTACTTTTTGATTTGGAAGAAAATGGATTAGTTGGAAGTAGTATCTATAATGCTAATCAATTAAGCAAACGAGATAGTATCAAAGCAGTTCTTAATTTTGAAATGATTGGGTATTATACAGAGCAAGCAAACACACAAGATTTACCAACTGGCTTCAATGTTTTATTTCCAGATGCTTACAATCAGGTAATTGCAAATAATAGAAAAGGCGATTTTATAATCAATGTTGGAAACACGAATTCATTAAATCTTAAAAATAGTTTTCATACCAATACACTAAACCATGTTCCTGCTTTAAAAATTATATCATTAGAAGTACCCGGAAATGGAAGTATTGCTCCAGATTTAAGAAGAAGTGACCATGCAAGTTTCTGGGATCGCAATATACCCGCTTTAATGATAACAGATGGAGCAAATTTTAGAAATAAAAATTATCATACCATTAGAGATTCCAGCCATTATTTAAATTTTGACTTCATGGCAAATGTCGTTAAAGCATCCATTGCGACAATTATCGAACTTGCAGAGATTGAACATGGCAGCTCCATTGATATCATAGTTGATCAAACAACCGGCACGAATACAAAAGAGGAAAACAAGTTTCAAGCAATTTGTGAAGAAGGATGCATTTTAATAAAGCCAGATCAAAATCTTGAAAATTGTTTATTGCAAATTTTTGATATAAAGGGTAGAAAAATATATTCCATGAATCAAAACTTAAGAAATGACAATTTTACAAAATTAAATCATATAAAATTATCAACAGGACTTTACTTTTTAAGCTTATCAAATAAGAAATTTAAAGCCACTAAAAAAATTATTATTCATGAATAATAATTCAGTTTTTTTGTCTCTGGGTTCAAATTTAGGTAATAGATACGACTATTTAACACGTGCCGTTGACCTTGTCTCTGGTGAACTTTCAACGGTCCTGAAGCAATCTTCCATCTATGAAACAGAACCCTGGGGTAATAAGATGCAGAATCATTTTCTGAATCAGATAATTGAGCTAAAGTCAAATTTAAAACCGGTTGAAATTTTACATAAAATATTAGACATTGAAAAAAAACTTGGAAGGATAAGGATTGAAAAATATGGACCAAGAACCATTGATATTGACATTCTTTTTATTGGAAGTATGATATTAAATACACCAGAATTAATACTACCCCACCCCAGAATGGCATTTCGAAAATTCATACTGCTTCCATTATCGGAGATTGCCCCAAAATTAATTCATCCAATACTAAAATTACGTATGGACGAGTTATTAGTAAGGTGTACGGATTTAGGTCACGTAACAAAATTCAAAACGCATGAAATCCAATCCTAATAAATATATTTGTATTGAAGGCAATATAGGAGCTGGTAAAACTACATTTTGCCAGATGATCAGCTTAGATTATAAATGCAAACTGATACTTGAACAATTCAGTGATAATCCATTTCTAGAATACTTTTATAAAGATCCGGCCAGATATGCATTAACCGTTGAATTGTTTTTTTTAACAGAAAGACAAAAGCAAATACAACAAGACGCCCAAAGTCCTGATCTATTTAATGATTTTATTATTTCAGATTATACCATTTTAAAAAGCCTATTATTTGCTCGAACGAACTTGCCACCAGATGAATATAAATTGTTTTTCAAAATTTACCAGGCATTAACGCACACTTTAAATAAACCTGATTTAATACTTTATTTACATCGGGAGACTACACACGTTCAATCAAATATAAATAAAAGAGGTCGACTTTTTGAAAACAATATATCCAATGAATATTTAAGTAAAATTCAGGACAGCTATTTTGAATTTTTTAAAAGCCAAACAATTATACCTGTCGTGGTAATTAATCTTGAAGACCAAGATTTTACAAAAAATAAAACTATTTACAAAGAACTAGAAGAGATTGTTTTCACACAATTTGCTCCTGGATTACATCATATTAAAATTTTAAATTAAAATAGAATGAAAACATTTTTTTCGTCAATCTTTTCTTCATGCCTTGGGGCTTTACTTGCACTTATTGTTATTGGTTTTTTACTAATTGCAATCGGCACAGGCTTCATGTTGCGCAATAAAACGGATACCAAGCTTACAGAAAACTCAGTATTGCAATTGATTATTCCAGGATTAATACCAGAACAAACAAATAATAATCCCATTCAAAGTTACAATTTAAATAATACCGTAACGATAGGATTAAAGGATCTTACAAAAGCCATTCTTCATGCTGCGAAGGATCCAAAAATCAGAGGTATCTATCTGCAAAGCAGCAATTATAATCACGGATATGCAACTTTAAAAGAAATAAGAGATGCATTACAAGCATTTAAAAATGAAGGAAAATTTATCATTTGTTATTCCAATTATTTAGATCATAAAAATTACTATATTAATTCGGCTGCAAATCAGTTGTATCTGCATCCATTGGGATTCTTAGACTTGAAAGGATTTGGAATATCAATCCCCTATTTTAAAGAATTTACAGATAAAATTGGTTTAGACTTCAATATTTATTACGCAGGCGAATTTAAAAGTGCAACAGAACCCTTTCGTTTAAATAAAATGAGCGATCAAAATAGATTGCAATTAAAGGAATTTTTAGGCGAGCAATATCATCTATATTTAGATGAAATTTCTAAAGCAAGAAATCTTGATTACAATGAATTAAAATCAAATTTTGATGGCTTTAAATCGTATTCCCCAAAATTAGCGTATACTAACCAATTGATTGACTCTATTGCATATGAATCCGACGTATTGGCAAATATTCGAAGTAAAATGAATTTTAATGAAAATGATAAAATTCATTTTATAAATATACAGGATTATTTTGCGATTAGCAAATCCGCTAACGAAGACTTCTCAAGCTCTAACAGAATTGCTGTTGTCTATGCAGAAGGTAATATAATAGAAGGCAAAGGAGAAGAAGGCGAAATAGGTCGAAAATACATTAAAATATTGCGGGATATAAGATCCACGAAGAGTATTAAAGCGGTTGTATTAAGAGTAAATTCACCTGGAGGAAGTGCTTTATTAAGTGATGAATTATTAAAAGAGATTGATTTAATTAAAGCTCAGGGAAAACCTGTAGTTGTAAGTATGGGTGACTATGCAGCATCTGGTGGTTATTATATTTCCTGTCATGCAGATAGTATATTTTCAAATGCATATACATTAACCGGCTCCATTGGTGTTTTTGCATTAATCCCAAATTTTAATAGAATTAGTGGAGATAAAATTGGAATTGATATTGATACAGTCGGCACTGGACCCATGGCGAATAAATTCAACGTGATGTTACCATGGGGAATTGATGAAGCTAAAATTATGCAAGAAAATATTGCACAAACTTATGATCAATTTATATCTGTGATATCTTCTGGACGGAGTTTAGCTAAAGAACAGGTAAAAGAGTTCGCGAAAGGAAGGATCTGGAGTGGTATAAAAGCAAAAGAATTAGGTCTTGTAAACAAAATAGGAAATCTAGATGATGCGATTTCATGTGCTTCTCGTATGGCATCCCTAGAAAAATTTAGAATCAGTGAATTTCCAACACAAAAAGATCCTATACAAAAACTAATGGAAGCTTTACAAGGAAATAATGAAGAAGGAAGCGTTGGAATAAAAGCTCGAATTATGGAACAGGAATTGGAGGAAATGATTCCTTATTATCAAGAAATGAAATATTGGAAAACAAATAAAGGGCTACAAATGAAATTACCCTTTATCATTTCAAAATAAAAAAAAGCAGTCTTCACAACGGTATGCGAAGACTGCTTATAAATTAGCTTTCAGTAATCCTGAAAAATTAATCCATTATGATCATTCTCTTCGTTGCAGAATGATTACCACAATCTAATTGATAGTAATACATACCGGAACCATTTAAATCTGAACGATCTACTTTTACAGTATTTAAGCCTTTCTGAGCTTTCAATTGTGAAATATAGATTACTTTTCCAGTAACATCATATATACTCAATTTAGCTTCACCATTTTCATTTAAGCGGAAACTAATTTCAGTTTCAGTATCAAATGGATTTGGTGCATTCTGATATAATTCAAAAACACTTGCTTCTACCTCTGTTTTTCCACTACGAACATTTAATTTGATCGATTTTGTTTCTAAACTTGAAGCGTAAGCTTCTGCAGCTGTAACATCACTTGTAATTGCAAATAAATTACTTGCCAATGCTTTTCCCAATACTGAAAACTTCAAGGTAAATAATACATCGTTTTCAGAAATTGTTCTGGATTGTTTTGAATCCCAACTCATTGTCAATAATCCTTTTTCTAATTGGTTTGCACCAAAGTTAGATCCATCAACATTTAAAGAAGCCGATTCAAATCCTTCAAATATTAAATTTGAAGCATCAAAGTTTAAGGTAAATTGGAACCCAGAGATATCCTTAAAGTCAGATGCTTTTACATTCATATTATAGGTTTCTCCAGGGTTTACGCTAAGCTGATCAACAAATAAATTCAATGAAGCTGAAGTTCTAGAAGTTACTGCCCCATTTAAGCTACTTGCTAATGCTGAGTTATTAACATCTCCCATTTTAACAGCTATAAAATCTACTTTATTTGATTGACTGACAGTTATTAAGCTTTTCTCTTGCAAATACTCCCAAGGTTGTTTCGGATTTGCAAATACATAATCAGCAGGTATCATTAACCAGGATGGAGTTTTAGTAAACTCTGCATTGATACCTAATATCAATTTTCTGATTTCTGATATATCTGCTGCTGTAATTGAATTCGATTTATTAACATCAGCTGCAATCAATTTGTATGTGCTATTTAATTCCTCTATTCCTAATATATGTCTTTGAATTTTCACGATATCTGCAGTAGAAACACCGTTTCCAGCTTCGTCATTACGTTTCGATTTAACACTATAGGAAGCATTCATTACCAGCTCACCAAATAGATAAGAACCAGAATTGTTTGTTACAGCTTGTCTTGTTATTGAATTATTGTTATACAATTCAACTTCTGCTTTTGCTGTTAAATCACCATTCTCAGTTCTAACCAATCCATTGATATTACCACCATTTGCAGTTGGAGGATTTGGACAAATATTTTGATTATCCTGTACTATAATTGTAGTTGCACAATAATCTTTATTACCTTCTTCATCTTCTACCCACATTTGAACAGAAATCGTTAATTCATCTGATTTTTGTTGTCTTACAAAATCCTCACAACAAACTCTGATACTTCTTTTAGATGTATCGCCATTGAAATAGAATTTTAATCTGTTTCTTGGTGTACAATTATCTGAACTATTTAAATCAAGGTCTTTCGCCCAAATGTCAACACAACCAGAAGTTGGCATAGGTACTGTAATAATACCAGTTAAACAATATGGCGTTGGAGCTTTACAATCTTTAACTTCAAAAAGTGTACAACACTGACCAATATTTCCGCAACCATCTTCAACATACCAACAAATCTTATGAACGCCAATTGGATAGGTACCGCTAGCATCAAAAGGATTATTTGGATTGTCAGCAAATGGATTATTATGGATTGATGGAATAACGCCTTGGCTTAACTCTTTACGCGTTAACTTACCCACATTAAAATCATAAGTACCGTTATTGAATGCATCAATTTTATATTCCGTAAGTAACCAATCATTTGGTGTACATGAATCTGTAGCTGTAACGGTTAATCTTATATGACCAACACAGGTACCTAATTGCGTATTTAATACCGCAGGTTCACAAATACCGACATTACAAGTAACGATAGGTTTCACTTGATCTCTAACTTTAATAACTTGAGTAAATTCCCATCTGCCGACTTCTGGATTTACATTCGGATCATACTGACACCAGTCGATCACAACCCATTTCCTTAGTATTTTATAACAAGCATCTGGTTCAATCGTAAATATTTCGTCAAAGTTTTCAATAGCAATCAAATTGCAATGATTTCTTGCACCATTTTCAACTTGAGGTTTTCCCAACTTTGGATTATCCGGACTAATATCTGCACCACAACCATCGATTGTAGTTCCTAATCCTTGACAATCAGGCCAGATAATATCATCTGTTAAGTCGCAATGATCTCTACGATTAATATAAAATGGATCACAATTTACAACCCAGATTGTCTGTGTTGCAGTTATAATAACACCATTTGGTCCAGTTGCAGAAACATCTCTTAATATTCTACCTTGTCCACAAACTCTTAAATCTCTTACATTGATTAAAGGTGTAACATTACAGGAAGATAAAACATAACCATCAAAGCCCCATAATAAATCATATTTATTATCAGGATGTGCTGCATTATATAATGAATTATAATAATCGCAAGCTTTGTTTGATACGGGTTGTAAATGTGGTGGCAAACCAGGTAGATAGCCAGGATAACCTGTGATTTGATTTTTTTCACAGTAATAGGAACAAACTACATCGTTTGTAATCACTTTTCCTCTCCATGCTAAATCATTTACTACTTTTCCGAAAGTTGCATTTGAAGGATTTGAAAGTACATTTACATCAAACCAGAAATTACAACTTACAACGATATCAGGTGGTGCAACCACTGTAGGAATACTTTTATCTTGCACTTCTACTTCAATCATACAATCACTGAAACGACCAAACAAAGAACCATTTTGATTCATTTTGCTTGGTGCAACAGGTCCTGCACCTGGATCAACATCATAAACTCTGAAAACAACCATGATCGTTTTTCCAACATCCTGGCAACAGAATTTAACATAATCATCAAAATAAATTTGATTGCCGAGTGTTGATAGATCATCATCACCATTGACACCATTACATGTTGCTTTGTTATCTTTAGTACTACCATTATTAGTACCTAACAACTCATCCATACGGATTGCCTTAAAAAATAAATGTGGAGAACAGTTGTCGAAAGAGCCGTCATCGAAAGTTTCAGCAAACACTTTAGCTGTGTTATCGCCAGGACTTCCGTTTCCGGTAATTGTAACTACAGTTTTTTGATCGCAAACTGCATTTGGAGGATTATTATCTTGAACATCGAGGATGATTCTGCGCTCGGTAATATTACCACAGCAGTCCTCAGCAACAATATAGGCGTTTTGGATACCAAGAGGAAGATTTACCACGACATAACCAGCTTTATCATCACCCAATACAGTTCCACTTTCTACACGAATAGAATAGTGAATTTCATTTGAGCAATTATCAGTTACCCAAGCAGGTGCAACGTCCCAACGACCTTCGCATCTCCAAGGATCTGTACTGACTACCAGGCTATCCGGATAAAGAATTTGTGGTGGAACGATGTCCATCACTTTAATAATTTGATTCGTGTCTTTCACTTCACCGGTACACCAGTTAAGTAAAGTCCACACTCTTAAAACTTTATAACATCCTACTGGACCAGCATCACAACCTGGTTTTGAAATATCAATACGGATATCTCTGAAGGTTGCAGCTATGTTTCCACAACCTGCATTTCCAGGTTCGCCAGTTCCTTCCCACATTACGATTTCATTTGCTCCCCAGCATCCTGGTTTTGCAGGATAGTAAATACTTTTTGGACTTGGATGCCCTTGATATGCACCATAATCTAAACAGTTCCATCCTAGTAATTTAGGAACTCTGATACTAGATGAAATAAATAAAGCAGAATCTAATAAATAGCCATCTACACATGTTGGTGCATCTACTAAATGCGCTGAGATATTTTTATTTGCATCTACTTTTGCGTCACAACTTAATGCATGTGTATGACCTGGTAATAAAAGGCCATCATAATTCAACGGATAAGTTAAATTGTTTAGGTCCCCTAATTCAACTGTAATTATCTGAACACAGGTATCTCTATTTCCAGTTTCGTCAACTGCAATAAAATAACGTGTGATTATACGGTCATATCCTAATGTGCAGGATCCCTTGGAGACTACATCTTTAAATGTTAAAGAGTACGTTCCGCATCCTTCATTTACAGTTGGAGCGCCCGTAACCAAAGGCCCAACATCTTCATAACACTCAACTCTAATATCTCGAGGGCAAGTTAATGCTGGAGCTAATTTATCTTCAACACAAGCTTTTCCCCAGCAAGAATTACCAGAAGAAATTTCACGAATTGTAATTTTCAAACAACGTCCGATTTGATTTCGTCCAATTTGAACAAAGGGCGTTGATGGATCTTCATCTACCAATTTATTGGTCTCCCAATCACGTGCAATGACTTCATACAAAAAGTTCGGACCCGCTTGCTCCAATAAGTGTTGTGGTCTTATTGTTGCTTCACAGTTTTCGTCCAAACTGATTTGAATTAAATCATGGCACACCAATTGCCCTAAAGGGGCAACCTCACGAGGCCCATTTGCTGCAAAACCAAAATTTACAGACAAAAGAGCGAGTAAAATCATTAGACAACTCAATGGGAGTCGTCTCTTCAAACTAAGTAAGCATAGTCTATTCATACAATAGAGATTTGGATTTATTTGTTAAATCATTAATTGCTTCATCGCTCTCCATTAAACATTTCAAAAAAATTTGAAAGCTCAATGAAGAATGAGAATTGAGTAGACTGGTATTAAATGATGGTTATCCTTAGTTTATTAAAAAACTAAGACTAGCTATACATAAATAAAAATGGTGTTCTTATTATGAATAGATAGTTGTGAGTGACAGGACAATGATCACTCTTTTAGTATGGGACTGCAAGTAAAATTTGATATTTTTTTAATGATGATATTTAAATATCGAACCAGGAAAGGTTTAAATATTTATACCCCTTAAAGAATTTTAATATGAAACACGATGAAATTAAAACTATTATTACTATGTCTCATTACCTAAATAGGTTATAAATGGACTTTAAAGCTCAGAATGAGCTATTTGATTAGAATCTACTTTCAATTTGCTAAAACCATGCCAAAAAAAAAATGGGAGTAGTTTTAATTTCTACTCCCATCGGACTATTTTCTTTATTATTAATTAATCAATAACTACCATTCTCTTAGTTGCTGTATGGTCTATGGCATCTAATTGATAGTATAATACGCCTCCTGCATTCAATTCAGCTTTCTGAACTTTTACAGTGTTCAAGCCTTTTACGCCTGTTAACTCATATACTCTCAATACTTTACCGGTTACATCATAGATACTCAATTTAGCATTTCCTGCTTCTGGTAATCTATAACTGATGGTAGTTTCTTTCGCAAATGGATTTGGTGTATTTTGATACAACTCAAAAATTCCACTTTCTACAACACCTCTTTCTGTACGTACTCCTAAGCTGATGTCTTTTGTATTCAATTGTGCATCATATGCTTCTGCTGCTGTTACATCTCCAGTGATTGCGATTAAGCTACCAATGTTTCTGTTACTGTTTGCGCGGAATACTACTGTAAATAACGTTGCTTCTGATTCTACACTCTGTGCTACTTTGCTATTCCAGCTTGTAGTTAAAATGCCATTTCCTACTTGGTTTGTTCCAAAGTTTGATTCATCTACATTTAAAGATCCTGCTTCAATTCCTTCGAATGTCAATGCCTGACGATCAAATTTCATTGTAAACTGGTATCCTGCGATGTTGTTGAAATCACTTGATTTGAATGCTACTTTGTACAATTCTCCAGATACCGTATTATTGTTATCTATTTCGAAATGTAACTTACCATTGTTACGACTGCTGCTTCCAGCTACATTGTGGGCTCTAGCGTTATCATTTACATCCCCCATTTTAACGGCTACGAAATTTTCAACAAATCGCTCATCTTTTGAAATTGTTAAACTTGCTTCTCGTGGAGCATACCACGGAGCTAAAACATTTGGAAAAACATATGATTTAGGAATAAATGTCCAGGATTCAACTTTAGTAAATTTACTATTAATTCCAAGAACTAATCTTCTAATTTCAGTTATGTCTGCAGCGGTAATTGTTGAATTCGCATTTACATCTGCTGCAATTAATTTGTATGGACTATTTAATATTTCAATTCCTAAAATATGTCTTTGAATTTTAACGATGTCAGCTGTACTTACGCCATTTGAATGATTATCATTTCGGCTGAATTTAACGCTATAACTATTTGGATCTAAGTCCCCAAATAAATACTGACCATCAACTTTTGTAACTACCTGCTTCATCATTTTATTGACTAAGTACATTTGTGCCTCTGCCAATTCTGTTCCACTACCATTTTCAGTTTTAAGTTCACCTTCAATGCGACCTTTCGATGATCCTGTATTAGGACAGATATCCTGATTGTCCTGGATGATGATTACGGTTTTACAATAATCTGTATTGCCTTCTTCATCTTGAACCCACATTTGAACATCTACTAATAACTCATCATTTGCACCTGCTGCTACGAAATCATCACAACAGATTGTAATGCTTGTTGCACTCGTATCTCCGTTGAAATAGAATAATAAATCATCAGCATTTGTACAGTTGTCAAAACTTCCTCTGTCTAAATCTTTTGCCCAAACCGTTACACATTTAGATGCTGGCATTGGAACTGTAATTACTCCTGTCAAACAGTATGGTGTTGGTGCTTTGCAATCCTTCACTTCAAACAATTGACATAAGGTTCCTATGTTTCCACATCCGTCTTCTACAAACCAACAGATTTTGTGTATTCCTATTGGATACGTACCACTTGCTTCAAATGGATTGTTTTCATTATCTGCTAATGGATTGTGGTGGAACAATGGTGTTCTTCCTGCTGCATATTCTTTTCTAGTCAATGGACCTACTTTGAAATCATATCCCTGATGAGTTCCGATTCCATCATTATATAAGTCTATTTTATAGTCATAGAATAACCAATCTAATGGGCTACAGTTGTCTGTTGCATCAGCTACTAAGCTAATATGGCCATAGCAGATATTATCCGTTGCATTCTTTACTGCAGGTTCACATGGACCTACTTCAATACTTACAACTGGTTTATCTGTGTCGTGTACTTTTATAATTTGTAAGTACTCCCATCTTCCTTTTACTGGATCGATACTTGGGTCATACTGACACCAGTCAATTACTACCCATTTACGCAATACTTTGAAACATGCATCTGGTTCAATTGTAAAGATCTCATCGAAATATTCGATACTGATCAATGCACATAAATCATCTGCTCCGTTTTCAACTACTGGTCTTCCTAATAATGGATTATCTGGGCTAATGTCTGCTCCACAACCAGCAATTGTTGTTGCTTGTCCTGTGCAATTTCCTGGCCAGGTAATGTCATCATCCGGATCGCAATTATCTGCTCTATTGATATAGAATGGATCACAATCAACTACCCAGATTATCTGAGTTGCTGTTACGCTAATTCCATTGGGTCCTCTTGCAACTACTGTACGTGTAATTTGACCTTGACCGCATTCCCGGTTGTCATTTACACTGATCGTTGGTGTATTTCCGCATGAACTTAAGACATAACCGTCAAAGCCCCATACTAATTCATATTTTCTGTCATAATGTGCTGTATCGAATAAGCTTCTGTAATAGTCACATGCTTTATTCCATGCTGGTGGATTTGATGGTGGTGCGCCTGGTACGAAACCTGGGTAACCTGTGATATCATTTCTCACACAATAATTATAACATACTAAATCTGTTGTTTTAACTTTTTCTCTGCTTGATAAGTCTGTTACCACTTTACCAAATGTTGCATCATTAGGATCTACTAATTTGTCAACATCAAACCAGAACCAGCAGCTTACTACGATATTTGGTGGTGCTACTACGGTAGGTACACTCTTATCTTGTACTTCTACTTCAACCATACAATCACTGTAACGATTGAATAAATTTCCACCGGAGTTCATTCTATTTGGAGTAACTGGGCCTGCACCTGGTTCGCGATCAAAAACTCTGAACACTACCATGACTGTTTTCCCTACATCAGAACAACAGAATTTAACATAATCATCAAAATAGATTTGATTTCCTTCTAAGATTGCATTGTCATCACCATTAACACCAGTGCAATTTGTACCATTGTCTGGTTGGCTTGCATTGCTACCATTGTTTGTTCCTCTCAATTGATCCATACGGATCACTTTAAAGAAAATATGAGGAGCGCAATTATCAAAACTTCCCTGATCAAATGACTCTGCAAATATTTTTCCAAAGTTCTCACCAGGACTTTGATTTCCATTGACACTAACGATCGTTCGTTGTTCACAAACTGCAATTGGTGGTACGTTATCAAATACGTTTAATGCAATTCTTTTCTTCGTTATATTTCCACAGCAATCACTTGCAATAATATATCCATTTTGAACACCAACAGGCATATCTACTACAACATATCCAGTGGTTTCATTTCCTAATATTGTGCCGTCTTCAACTTGTACTGTATAATGTAACTCATTGCTACAATTGTCAACAATCCAGGCTGGTGGTACTTCCCATCTTCCGGTACAGGTCCACACTTCCATGTTTACATTGACTGTATCTGGATATAATACTTTTGGACCCTCCTGGTCACCAACTTTAATTACTTGATTGTGTCCTCCAATTTCGCTTGTACACCAATCCATAACAGTCCATTGTCTGATTATTTTATAACAACCAATAGGACCTGCATCACAAGCTGGTGCTCTTAAATCTATAACAATATCTACGTAATTGACACCAAAATTTCTACAATATGCTCCTCCAGGATAACCCGTTCCTTGCCACATAACTACTTCATCCGGACCCCAACATACTGGATTATTTGCTCTCCAGTTAGGATGTGCTGGATAATATACAGGAAATGGATTTGGATGTCCTTGATATGGACCTGAATCCAGGCAATTCCAACCTAATGTTCTTGGTAAACGCTCACCCGCTAAGTCTCCATTTGGACTTGGTAAAAATCCACCTGTTGCAAACCAATGTACGGAGTCTAATAAATATCCATCTACACAATATGGGAATGCTAAATAATGTGGTGTAACATCTTTATTCAAATCTATTTTTTCATTACAATTCAACATTGGATTTTCAATGTTATCATAACTTAATGGAACGATAACATCTGCTAGCTTACCAATACTAACAGTAATAATTTGAGTACATTTTGCTTTATTACCATAAGGATCTACTGCTGTCCAATATCTGTTAATAAGTTTATCATAACCTAAAGCACAGCTACCTTGTGTATCGTCATCATAATAACTAAGGTTATAAGACGAACAATTATCAACCACGATAGGTGTTCCTGTATAAAATGGAGTCGTCCCAGAATGACAAGGCACACAAGTATCTCTACAGATGATAGTAGGTGGTAACTTATCTTCTACTTTTGCATGTCCCCAACAACTGTTTCCAGTTTGAGGATCTCTTACCGTTAATTTTAATTCTCTTCCTATATCTTGAAATCCTAATTGGACTCCAGGAACATTGGGTTGACGATCAACAATTGTATTTGTCACCCAATCGCGAGCTTCTACAGTATATTCATCAAAACAGCGATATGGACCACCAGATAAAACTTCATCCGGTGAAATGGTAGCCGTACAATTTTCATTTAAGCTAATTTGGATCTCGTCATGACAAGCTAAGAAATTAACTGGATTTGCATATGGATTTACACAAACATCAAACGTACAAGTAGATCTATTTCCTGCAACATCAGTTGCTTCAAAACAAAGCGTAGTACATCCGATTGGGAAGTAAGTTCCAGGACCATATGGTTGTCCACAAGTTTGAACAACATTGATCATATTATCGCCAAATTGATAATCTACATTACCATTAAACATTCTGCTTGCAAATGTTCCAGAAACCTGGAAGTAAGCGGTTCCGTATTGCACTAAACCGGTTCTTACATCAATTTTTAAATTTGCATCACCTTGTAACATGGTACTACAGGGTGCAATTGCATTTACATAATATTGGGAAATGGCAGGTGCGCCACCATAGATAGCCATTCCTCTGGATTCTCCTGGCATTAAAATTATTGGAATATTTAAATCGAATTGTTCTAAAAATCTAGGATTGCCTGGAGGAAATGTATTTTGACCAACTTTCATCATATCATTACCTACCAAAGTCCAAGCTGCAGGATTATTTGCGACAGGTCCAAATGTTCCTGGCGCTGTTGTAGTGTAAACTCTATAAATATTGCCTACCCCAGTATGAGCCATCATACTCAATCCTCTAACAGCCATTAATTGTCCACTAGTGTTCTGAATGTCAAACATCAATCCGATGTAAAAACCAGCGGCAGTCAAGAAGTTATTGGCACCTAAAGGACAGCCAGGTGATGTAGTAATTGGACCTGCAAAATTAACTCCCGGACAATTATCCATGGCCATTAATGGTGGTGCATCCCAACTAGCTTCACACTCTCCTGGGCCTAAGTTTAAAATTACAGCTTTCGGACAGCCTATAATTGTAGGTGGTAATATATCTAATACGGTTATTGTAAAGGATAATGTAGTACAACCATTTTTTGCGGTAACTTGAGTAACGCCACCTGGAAAAAATGGACCAGGAGGGGTAAATGTAACTGGGCAACCTCTAGGTTGTACAAAATTATTAAGATCTACATTAGCACCACAGACTCCTGCGTCCATTGGAACCACGCCATTTGTAACCATAAAACCTGGGCAATCTGGTGGAGGTGGTGTAAATAAAAAGCAATCACCATTATTTAAGGTAGCTGTGTTGAAACTTATTAGATTAAATTGACGAGGCGTTGCAACAGCACCTTCATTTCCGACTGTAGCACTCAAGCCTCTATCAAAGGCAGTTTGCGTTCCACCAAAGAATACATCTAGATACTGGTATTTTATTAAATTACTGGTTTCATATAATTTTACCTGGAAAGTAACTACTTGATTTGCTACATCCGCAAAATGACCAGCATTAAACCATTCAATTGTAAAAATACGATTTGGGGCTACCCCATCTGTTCGAGTATAAACCCCCGCATTCGCAGTTGTAGCTTGATTTATATCTAAGTCATCCCAAAAAGGATATAAAGCAGCACCAACAAGCGTAGTTGGCAATGTAACGTTTCCTAAACCTCTGGTCGTTCCAGAAGGAAAGCTAACAAAACCGTTGGTACCAAGAGTTGCTGTTGTATGATTAGCACAATAAATGCTAAACGTGAAAGGTAAATTTATAGTAAAAGTAACATCATCACCTTGACCAATAAATGTGGTGCCCGCTTGACCAAATGCTTGTACATAAGGATCATTACATGCTGTACGAGTATAAAATTGAGCACTTAAATTTTGACCAATTAATGAGATAAAAAAAGCGAAAAAACAAAATTTCAAATTTGAAAATTGTAATTTGCTAAATGAGAAATTTTTCATGAGACTGAGTTTAGGATCGTAATAAAATTTGATGATGAATTTTTTATAGCTTTACTAAATTCACCAAATCAATAAAATTCTGATTCCATTGCTTTCTTTGGAAGCGAACATGGGCTTCAGAATCTAATATATTATTGTTGATAACTTCTGTGTTTAGGAAGGCAGAAGTAAGTGCATAATCTGTTGTAGGAGGGATAATAGTCGGCTCATTTAAGAAATCAACTGCCATTTGGTATAAGCCAATTTTCAATTCAAGTTCGTGACTTTGGTTAGCTTTAAAAAGGCCATTGAGATTATCAATTTCTTTTTCAATTGCCACCTTAGCAGTTTGATTGTCTTTTAATTTCGGCAAGACAGATTGTGCGCTAATACTAAAACTTACAAGCACACATACTAAAAACAATGCGAATTTGCACATTTTCATGGGATAAGTATTTAATTATTAATATTTTAAATATGTCACATTAAAAAAATATGTATAAACTCCAAGGGAATCTTTACATACAAAAAACAATTAATAATACATACTTTATGTATTAAATAATTGGTAATCAATAAATTACGACTTTTTTCAGTTAGGAGGCTTCGTCCAAGAGAATTAAGTCTTAAGTTTGGTTAAAACATTATAAAAGCTTTCGCTCTTATAACATGCAAATATACATTTACATTTATAAATAAAAAATAAATAGATATATTTTTTTTATTTTTTTAAGCGCTGAAAACCAGCGCTTTATGTAGATGATTTTGCAAATTAATGAAACGATTCAGGGTAACTTGGTAATTTTTATTATGGATTTCTTAAGAAATTTAAAAAATAGGCTGCTATTATACTTTGAATATTGAAATTAGCTCGCTAGCTATTTTTAATTTCTGTTACAAGTTTAGTTAAGGAGTCTTTTGCATCACCAAATAACATAAATGTTTTCGGACGGTAAAACAAATCATTGTCAATACCCGCATAACCTGCTTTCATTGATCTCTTGAGAATTATTATATTTTTAGCATTTTCTACCTCTAATATGGGCATACCATAGATAGGACTTGCAGGATCTGTTTTTGCTGCTGGATTTACAACATCATTCGCACCAACAACCAAAACTACATCTGTTAAATTAAACTCAGGATTGATCTCTTCCATTTCAATTAAGCGATCATAGCTTACATTACTTTCAGCTAATAATACATTCATATGTCCGGGCATCCTTCCGGCGACCGGATGAATAGCATACTTCACATCAACGCCTTCTTCTTCCAAAATACTTTCCAATTCATGACAAATATGCTGGGCTTGGGCGACTGCTAAACCATAGCCTGGAACGATTACTACTTTTTTTGCATATTTCATTAAAACAGAGGCATCCGATAAAGATATTTCCTTCGTACTCCCCTGTCCAGTGGATGCACTTACAATACCGCTATTTCCTCCACCAAAATTTCCTACGATTACATTCGTTAAAGACCGATTCATTGCTTTGCACATAGCCACGGTTAATATCGTTCCTGCAGAGCCAACCAGGATTCCACCAATTAACATTACATAATTATCATAGAGAAATCCGCCACATGCAGCCGCAACACCAGTAAAAGAATTCAACAATGAAATTACAACTGGCATATCAGCCCCTCCGATAGGCAAAACAAATAACAAACCATATAAAATGGAGATCCCAAGGATTACATAAAACCAATAACTATCTGGTAAGACCTGAAAGCCAAACAGCAATGAAAAAACAAGGATAGCTAATAGTAAGCCTACATTTACAAACTGTTGTCCATTAATACTATAATCATTAATTTTTCCTTCCAATTTGCCATATGCAATCATACTACCTGCAAATGAAACAGAACCAATAATTAAACCTGCCAAAATGATTACAATTTTTTGAGAAAACAGACTTGAATCTCCTGCATCCATCATGTGCGATAAATGCCCAAATTCAATAATAGAAATTATAGCTGCACAAGCACCGCCCATTCCATTAAAAAACGATACCATTTGCGGCATGGCTGTCATTTGTACTTTTCTAGCCATTATAAAACCTATAATAGTCCCCACCAATAAGGCTGAAAAGATAAAAAGTAAATTCTTTAAATGATTTCCATTTTGATCCTGATAGATAAAAATCGTTGCAAATATTGCAATCGTCATTCCTACCGCTGCAATTAGATTTCCGCTCCTGGCTGAATCCGGTTTGCTCAGCATTTTAAGCCCTAGCATAAAGGTTACCGCTGCTATCAAATATAAAACTTCAAGTATATAGGCCATTATTTCTTTTTCTTAAACATTTCAAGCATTCGATCAGTAACAACAAATCCACCAACCACATTTAAAGTACCTAAAACCACAGCAATAAAACCAAGAATTAAATGCAAGGTTTCTTCTGCCTGTCCCATGACTATGATTGCACCAATTATGACAACACCATGGATCGCATTTGCACCAGACATTAAAGGGGTATGCAATACCGATGGCACATGGGATATTAATTCAATCCCAACAAATATCATCAAGATAACCAGATAAATAATCTGAATATGTTCGTGTATAAACTGAAATAGTCCCATTATGATCTAAGTATTTTGCCGTTTTGAACAATTAATGTTGCTTTCGTGATTTCTTCTTCAAGATCATTCTTAAATCCGTCTTTTGAAGCAAGATGTACAAATAAGTTGATTACATTTTTAGCGTATAATTCACTGGCATTTGTAGCTAAACTGGATGGAAGATTGGTCAATCCAACTATTTTAACTCCATTTTCAACCACCACTTTTCCTTCTTGTGTAAGTTCACAATTTCCTCCTTGTTCTGCAGCCATATCCACGATTACAGAACCGTATTTCATTTGTTGCACTTGCTCTGCCCGAATCAATACGGGTGCTTTTTTACCTGGCACAAGGGCCGTCGTTATTACTAAATCTGCAAGAAATAGCGATTTATTCACAGCTTCTTTTTGTTTTGCAAGGTATTCTTCTGTTACTTCTTTAGCATATCCTCCCTCCGTTTTCACACCATCATCTTTCACGGTAATGAATTTTGCTCCTAAGGATTCCGCTTGTTCTTTCGTTTCCATTCGAACATCTGTAGCTTCTACAACGGCCCCTAACCTTTTGGCAGTTGCTATTGCTTGTAAACCGGCAACGCCTACACCAAAGATTAAAATTTTTGCTGGCGTAATAGTACCAGCCGCAGTCATCATCAGAGGAAATGCACGGGTCATATAATCTGACCCCAACAAAACGGCTTTGTATCCAGCCAAATTACTTTGTGAACTCAAGACATCCATACTTTGAGCTCTTGAAATCCTGGGTATTGCATCCATTGAAATTGCTGTTTGCTCGGCATTTGCAATCTCTTGAATTAATGCTGGTTGTGACAAATGATACAACAAGCTAAGCCATACTAAGCCTTTCTTAGCGACATGAATCTCTTCAGACAACGGTGGATTAATTTTAAACGCCACATCACAGGATTGCAATAAACTTTCCTTGTTTGCCGCTATTGTTGCACCTGCCTTTATATAATCCTGGTCACGATAAGAAGATAATTCCCCAGCACCGGTTTCAATGATCAATTGAAAACCCTTATCTATAAATTGCTTTGTAACCTGAGGGGTTATAGCAACTCTTTTTTCACCTTCTCTACGCTCTTTTAATACACCAAGTATCATCGGCTGTTTTTTGAAGCTGCAAAATTAAACGAATTCGCCAAATACCAGCTCTGAAATAAATAAGAATGAATTTTTGTTGAAAATCAACCCAAAAAAGGATTCTGAGGAATAAATCCCTTCTGCAAAAAACGATTTATTGAAATCGTATGCAGTATTTCTTTATTGAATAGAATATTATCAACAAGATTTTTTGAACAAAATGGGGCAATTGAAAAACCTTTTGTACCTAATCCATTAAGTATGAACATATTATTAATTCCTGGATGAGCTCCCACAACAGGTCTTCGATCCCTTGAAGATGGACGAATTCCAAATCCATGATATTCAATCTCAAACGGAACTTTCAAATTGGCTTTCAAAAATTCAATTTGCTTTTGAAGTTCAATTTTGGTAACTTTTAAACTTGCATCTTGTAAATCAAAATTGGAGCCACACCAATACCGATGATTCCCTAATGGAACAATAACATATTCTGATTTATATACAAAATCTAAATTCAGCAATGGGGCTTTAAATTCCAGAAATTCTCCTTTTAGTTTAAATATAGGCAGCCAACTAAAATATGGATTTTCAACAACTCTAAATCCTTCACAAAAAATAATTCCTCTTTTTATTTCATGATCACCCCACAAATATCCATGCTCAACTTTTGATAATTCACAATAGTTAAACTTCAAATTACTATATAATGATTTACTTTTAAAATATTCCTTCCATCGGTTTAATAAAACATTTACATCCACCACATACATGGATTTTATTAAACAATATATTTGATTTTTTGAATGGATTGTTCCTTGAAATTCAGTAGCTTTAAATTCATCCAAATAACCTGAATACTCGGGATCCGCAGTCCTTGCAAGCCATTGATTTTCTTCATCCGGACTATTTAGTTTCTGAATTAATTTAAATTCTTGAATACATTTAATATTCAGTTTTAATTCAATCCGGGAATAAAATTCCAGAAAATAATTTTTTATAATTTCATAATACCAACTCTTCACAAATCTTCGTCCGGTTATTGGATTAATAACTCCTGAACTTTGTTGACTCGCATGACCTTCTAAAAATGGATCCACAATTAAAAACGATTGATTATCATTTTCTAAATGATCGGCGACGGTGAGTCCTGCTATACCAGATCCTACAATAAGAAAATCGATTGACCTCATTTTTAAAACCGATCTTTTGGAGGTAAACTCTTTTTAACTAAATCATATGAATGGTCTATCAATTCTTTAAGCAGTTTATCTGAAAGCCTGGAATCAAACTGAACCGTATTCCAATGTTTTTTATTCATATGATACCCTGCTTGAATTTCATCATATTGATCTCTTAACTCCATAGCATATTCAGGATCACATTTTAGATTTACTTTAAATTCAACATTGTCAAGCCCTGTCAGTGCAAAAATTTTACCTTTTACTCTATAAACCAGCGTTTCTGGTCCAAAAGGACAATCTTCATGCGTGTGCGGCTTGCCGAGGCAATAAGTTCTAAAGGATTCAATATTCACTGCTCAAAATTAAGCAGAAAATTCAGATCTTTGCCAAATGCAACATTTGCGATTATCTGTTATTGTTTTTATTATTAGTTTCCTTTCTATTAATCATAAAACACATGCCCAATATAAACAACAGATATTATTCCCAAATGACTCCTCGTTTGTTTTAATTAATGAATTAGTTCAAAATTTTAAGCCTTTACAGGTTTTGGATTACAGCCAGGCCAGAGTCAAAATGTATCAGCAAATTTATAATGAAAATGATTCAGTTTCTTGTGTTTACACGAAACATACTTTATATCTCAGTCCGGCATCATCGGATCCAATTGGTTATTTATCGAAAAATGGGAATTCAAATGGAATTAATTGCGAACATACCTTCCCACAAAGCAAAGGAGCTGAAACCGGGAATGCTAGATCTGATATGCATCATTTATTTCCATCCCGTGCTGCTGTTAATGAAGCTAGAAGTAATTATCCTTTTGGTGAAATTAGCGATTCTAAAACAGATGATTGGTATTATAAGTCATTTTCTCAAACCAATAAACCTTCCCAATTCATTGATGAATATAGTGAATCTATCAATGGCTTATTTGAACCAAGAGAAGACCATAAAGGGAATGTTGCGAGGGCCATTTTTTACTTTTTTACGATGTATGAGCTACAAGCCGATCGAAGCTTTTTTGAAGGTATGAAGATCACTTTATGCGACTGGCATTTAAAAGATCCAGTGGATTCTTTGGAATGGACTCGCAGTCAAATTATTGCAACGTATCAAAGTCAAAAACCAAATCCCTTTGTTTTGGATTGTAGCTTAGCTAAAAGATCCTATTGCTCAACGCATAACGCGTGTCAGATTACTACAACTTCAAATTCAATAAATACGCAAAATATTGATTGTCATCCGAACCCTTTTCAAGATCAAATTGTAATTGAATTTGCTGAACCATCTAATTTATATGAAATTATTTTATTAGATCTCTTTGGAAATAGAATTCACCAAACAAGTCTTTCGTCCCATCCAAATCAATCCATTTTGCATACTGAAAACCTACCGGCAGGATATTATCAACTCATAATAAAGGATCCTAGAAATAATCTTTTTCGAAAATCCTTAATCAAAATTTAGATCCTTGATAAGTATATTTTTTTAACTATTTATTGTGTTGATTCAGAGCCTAAACGCTTATAATTTTGACTTTCAAATTGCCTCTTTATAAAATATATTAAATTAATTTATAATCTATATATAACTGTATATCTGTTAATTATACTTTAATTTAGAATCATATCTCAATGCACATATCCAAAAATGGCACAATTTATGTGCTCTTTGAGGTATGGCACTTAATATTAAAGAAATTAATCGAAAACACCTCCTCAGGTCGGATGTTGTATATAGGATAAATTATGGTTTATGCAGCCGTCTTGTAAATTTTAGAAACGGCATTATGTATCTGGAAGTCATGTTTACTAAGAAGTGGAAAAAAAATTATGATGAAACCACGGAAGAGCTAGCACAATGTTGGAAAGAAACAAACGACGAATTAAAAAAAGCTATTGGTTGTAAAGTCTATATCATTGATGCTCGTCAATATCCTTATAAAAAAGAAATGTATCTCCATTCAGGAGTTGCCAGTTATGATGCTAAAAAAGGAATGCTCTTTAATACAGATCAATTAAATTAATCAACCCATTCTGCCATAAACAAATTGGTATCATGTGTACCACCATTATTACGATTAGAGGCCCATACCAATCGTTTTCCATCGGGTGAAAACATAGGGAATGAATCGAATACGGAGTCAAATGTTATTTGTTCGAGTCCGGTTCCATCTAAATTAATAAGGTATAAATTAAATTGATATCCTTTAGGAGCAGCATGATTTGAAGAAAAGATTATTTTTTTACCAGAAGGATGATAGAAAGGTGCCCAGTTTGCTTTCCCTAAATTGGTAACTTGATGATAATTTCCACCTTGTAAATTACACGTAAATATTTCCATTTCTGTTGGTTGCACCAATCCCTTTTGCAACAATTCATAATATTCTTTTCTTGCTTCAGAATCCTTCGGTCTGGAGGCTCTAAAGACGATTGAATTCCCGTCTGGTGAAAAGAAAGCACCTCCATCATACCCTGGCAAAAACGTAATTTGCTTTTTATTTTTACCATCAATATCCATGATCCATAAGTTTAAATCTCCCTGTCTAAGAGCCGTATATAGAATCTTATTTCCTTTTGGAGAGACCGTAGCTTCTGCATCATAACCTGCAATATTTGTTAATTGCTTTTTCAGATTTCCTTTTAGATCTGCTACATAAATATCAAAACTTGAGTAAATCGGCCAAACATATTTTCCTCCTGTTGTCCGTTCAGGAACTGGAGGACAAGCTGAAGTATCCCGATGTGTTGAGGCGAAAATAATCATTGAATCTCCAGGCATAAAATAAGAACAGGTAGTCCGGCCTCCTCTTCTAGAAATATAATGCGGTTTGTTTTTTGATAAATCATCTAGATCGGGATTGAAATAATATATTTGATCACATTCTGCACCCCAAGCCGGGTTATCGGATTGAAAAACCAGCATTTTACCATCGAAACTCCAATAGGCTTCTGCATTATTGCCGCCGAAAGTAAGTTGTTTTACATTTTTAAGATGCTTTTCAGCAGGATAATGAATTGTGTTTTTTGAGCTATCCTTATTTGGCATTTGCCCTGCCAATTCCTGACTTGTGGTTACTGGTTGTTCTGTTTTTGTTGGGCTGTTCTTGCAATTTAAAAATAAAACAAAGCAAACCAAAGCAATTGGTGTCATTTTTGCATCACAAAGGCGATTATAAATTTTCATAACGTATGGTTTCAAATAAACTAAATTCAGACATTGAGATAGCTCAATCAATAAAATTACAAGGAATTACAAAAATAGCCGAAAAGTTAGACTTAACACCAGACAAACTAGAACTATACGGTTCATTTAAAGCAAAATTGCCTTTAAGTTTAATTCGTGAAGAAAAAGTAAAAGATTGTAAGTTAATTTTGGTTTCTGCAATTTCGCCTACACCAGCAGGAGAAGGTAAAACAACCACTTCTATTGGTTTGTCGGAAGGATTGAATAAAATTGGCAAAAAAACAACTGTAGTGTTAAGAGAACCATCTTTAGGACCAGTGTTTGGAATTAAAGGAGGTGCAACAGGAGGTGGATGGTCTCAGGTATTGCCTATGGAGGATATAAATCTTCATTTTACAGGAGATTTTTCAGCAGTTGAAAAGGCCCATAATTTACTCGCCGCATTAATTGATAATAATCTTCAGAATAAAAAATTCAATCTAGGACTAGATTCGAGAACGATTGCCTGGAAACGCGTGATGGATATGAATGACCGTTCTCTTCGAAAAATGACCATTGGATTGGGCGGAACCGGGAATGGTATCCCTCGGGAATCAGGTTTTGACATTACTGCGGCGTCAGAAATTATGGCTATTTTATGTTTATCGAAAGACCTTACCGATTTAAAACAGAAAATGGGTAATATTTTTATTGGTTTCACTTTTGACAAAAAACCAATATTTGCAAGAGATTTGAAAGCAGAGGGTGCTATGGCCGCGCTTTTAAAAGACGCAATAAAACCTAACTTAGTACAAACGATCGAAGGCAATCCTGCGATTATCCATGGAGGACCATTTGCAAATATTGCTCAAGGAACCAATACGATCATTGCAACCAAAATGGGTATGTCCTTATCAGATTATGTAGTGACCGAAGCTGGTTTTGGATTTGATTTAGGCGCTGAGAAATTTTTAGATATTAAATGCAGAGCGGCTGGTTTGTCGCCAAATGCAGTGGTAATTGTGGCAACCGTTCGCGCTTTAAAATATCATGGTGGAAAGTCCCTTAAGAATTTATCTAATCCCGATGCAAAAGCGGTTGAAAAAGGATGTGAAAACCTTGAAAAACATCTTGAAAATGCAAAACAATTTGGATTACCTGCAGTTGTCGCTATTAATAAATTTGCAACCGATACAGATGAAGAATTAAATATTATCAAGGAAAAATGCAAAGCTTTTGGAGCAGAAGCTGTATTTTCAGAAGTCTGGGCTAAAGGTGGTGAAGGTGCAATAGAATTAGCTGAAAAAGTTGCTAAAATTGCAGATCGCTGGAATGAACCCTTTATTCCTTGTTACGAACTCAATTGGGAACCAGAACAAAAAATACATGCAATTGCTACTAAGATTTATGGTGCTGCTTCCGTTGAATATTCAGCAGATGCAAAGAATGATTTAAAAAAGATACAAAGTTTGAATTTAAATCACTTACCAGTATGTATTGCAAAAACTCAAAAATCATTATCTGATAATCCAGATTTAATCGGCAGGCCAAGAGATTTTATACTCACTGTAAGACAAATAGAAATTGCTGCAGGTGCCGGATTTATTGTACCCATTACTGGGGAAATAATGCGAATGCCAGGCTTACCTGATGAACCTTCTGCAGAAAAAATAGACATTGATGAATTCGGTGTTATTAGTGGCTTATTCTAATTGCAATTGAGCTACCGTTTTAATCATTCTTAATACGCTAATGCAGAAATTTAAAAATTCAAACTAAGAATGAGTGGATGGTGGAAGTGCATACCTGATTTTTAAATTTAGAATTCCATACATGCCAAAATTAGGTGCACTAATTTTTATTAACTGACAATTCAATACGCTACTAATTCCATCTTTTTTGTGTCCACTTTTTGACCATTGATAAATAAGCTATAATAAAATATTCCACATTCATAATTATGCCAATTATAATCATAGATCAATTCATTAATTCCAGGAATTAATTGAAGCTCAATTTTCTTTACGATCCTACCGTCGGCTGAAGTCACCATAAGTTCCGCTGTCTTAATATTCGAAATATCATTTACAAAAATGGGTATTAACGTTTGTTCATCAAAAGGGTTCGGCTTGTTTTGCAATAGCTCCACAAAAGCTTTTCGTTTTGTATCTTCTACTAAACTAAATACACGTACATTATATTCTTGACCAAACATACTGATCCAACCTAATGAATCAATTCCACAGGCAGTTATATAATATTGTGTAGGAATTAATTCTTCAATTAATATTTCTGGTTGGTCTGAAATTATTACCGTATCAAAATAAGCACTATTAATTCGCCGAACACCAAAAACAAATTTCTTAGCTGCTTGTGGATTTTCAATCTTTAAATTTAAGGATCGCACTTTAGGTGTAACCACAAGCGTAAATGCATCTAAATTGGAGGAAGCCGCATTTACAGCAGAAAGTGCATTTACTATTGTATTGTTGCGTAAGTAATTAAAATTCACATATAAGCTATCGAAAATGCCATCTCCGTTAAGATCTTTCCCTAAGATGTCCCGAGTGCTATGCTGCCGGTCAGTATATCCTACCTGTGTAGGATTTCCGTCTCCATGTTCATAGGAAGATGTAAATCGAATTGCTGGATACCCTTGTTCTCTGAATGGAATATGATCACTTCCTCTTCCAGAACGATCTTCACCAAACATGATATCAATTTTAGGAGCCAATGGCATTGCTTTCATAAGATTTTCTTCTACTAAAATTCTGGTTAATCGGGCCAAATTTTTAGGCATGCTATTCGTTGTCCCGGCAGAAAAAATTCTGAGCCTTAAGCTATCCATCAAATTTGGTCCGGGACAACTAGGAGGTGATGAAGTCACCCCACATTCAATGCCCCCTACAATGTCATTATTAAAGACTGCTTTAATTTTAATGCCATTTTGCTTACAAAATGTGGCAAAGGATCTAGATCCACCAAGTCCTTGTTCTTCACCAGTAACCCATAAAATTACCAAGGTTCTATTCAATTTTACCTTACTTAAATGCCTCGTAAGTTCCATTAATAATGAAGATCCGCTTCCATTATCATCCGCTCCTTGTGCTACACAAAGAGTATCGCAAACATCTTCACAGCGGCTATCTAAATGCGCTTCCACAATTACCAGTTCATCTCGCAAAGCACCTGTACCCGGAATAATCGCAAATAATTCACGGTGCCTTATCCGAGAGCACATTGTAAAATCAAATTCAAACTCACACGGAATTAAAACGGACTTTTCTTGATTTGACCAATAATTAAGATAGGATCGAATCCAGTTTCTTGCACCAAGAATCCCTTCTGTAGGCTTTGAAAGTTGATCAGCAATCGTATTTCTATTATTAAAAGAGACTAAACCAGCTAAATATCTATGTAATGAATCAGCATTTATTTGCGAAACTAGAAAATTACTTAGATTTTCATTAGCCTGGAGCTCTCTATCGGCAAATGAATCTGCTTTAAAATTTCCTTTTAATAGATCAAGACATGCAGGATCTGATAAACTGAAGTTACTTTGACTTGTTAATAAACTAAGCCCATAAAGTAAAAAGAAAAATATCTTTGTAAATCTTTTCATGGCTGCTAAATTAATATAAATTTCCTATTTATGAAATTTCGTACAAATAAGAATTCAATTCGTTTCAGACTTAGTCAATCAGAAGTTGATGAATTTTTTACGCATGGACTAGTCCATGAATGTATACAATTTACATCCAACGGCTGCGATGTTCTGTGTTACTCTTTAATTCAAGCAGATCATGAAGCCATTTCAGTAACTTTTAATAATAATCATTTAAGAGTATATATTCCAAGCCAATCGGCTAAGGATTGGTGCAAAAGCAATGTAATAGGAATTGAAACACAGCTCCAATTAGCGGATCATAAATCATTATACGTATTAATTGAAAAAGATTTTCAATGTCTTCAACCAAGATTGCATGAAGATGAATCTGATAATTTTCCAAATCCAAAGTCGGAACTATGCTAAGTCAGTTATCGCTAGAAATTAGAAATAAGCAAATTACAAGAATAGAGCATGAAAAAGTATCTAAAACAGATCTTATCGTTATAGAAGAACCCCTTGAAATTAACTTAAGTTATATTCAAAATGGCAAACTAAAATATAAGACAATATCAATTACGATGCGCACACCAGGCGATGATGAAAATTTGGTGCGCGGATTTCTATTCACAGAAGGAATTGTAAAAAACCCTATCACAGATATTGATCATTTTGAATTTAGATTTAATTGCAATGCCGAACCGGTCGAACAACAAACTATAATAGTACATTTAAAAGAACATTGCATTCCACAAATCGAAAACCTTGAACGGCATTTTTATACAAGCTCAAGTTGCGGTGTTTGTGGTAAAACAGCCATCGATCTGTCCTTAGATAATTGTGCATTTTTGTTGCGAAAAGATTACCCAGTTTTAAAATCTCAAATATTATATAGCCTTGTTGAAAAATTAAATAACGCGCAACTAATATTTCAAAAAACAGGCAGTATTCACGGTTGTGCGATATTCGACACCCATGGGAATTTAATATTATCCGCTGAAGATGTGGGTCGGCATAATGCTTTAGACAAACTTGTAGGTAAAGCTTTTACGCATAGTTTAGTACCATTACAAGATCATTTGATCGTATTAAGTGGAAGAGTTAGTTTTGAATTAGTCCAAAAAGCATTCATGATTGGAACCCCAATACTTGCTGCTGTTGGTGCACCGTCGAGTCTTGCTATAGAAACAGCAGAAGTTTTTGGAATTAGCCTAATTGGCTTTTTGAAACATAACAAAGCCAATATATATTCCAATCCAAATAGAATAGCAATTGAATGAAATTAAATGGATTAATACTTTGTGGTGGGAAAAGTTCAAGACTGGGGCTCCCAAAATACAAGCTCCATAAAAATGGAATCCCATTATACAGATCCATGTTAAAACTATTAGAACCAATTTGTAAAACGGTATATATTTCATGTAGACAGGATCAAATTCAAGATCTTAAGCATGCGCATATTTTATGTGATCAAAATTCGACAAATGGTCCATTAGAAGGCTTGTATCAAGCTTTTGTTGAAAACTCCAAAAGTGATTGGTTAATTATAGCTGTTGATCTGGTCTATATAACATTTGAAGATATTGAATTGCTTGTTAAAAATCAAGATGAAACATATCAAGCTATTTGTTTAAACAACCCAGAAACCAATGAGCCATATCCTTTATTTGCTATTTATAACGCTTCGATATTCAAGAATCTAATAGCAGAATATAACAGTAAACTAAAATCCGCTAAACGTCTTCTTATGGAATCTAAAATTAAAACAATACCGTTGGAAGATTCAAATATTTTAAAAGGAATTAATACCGTTGAAGATTTAAATAAATGGAATGAATTGCAAGCTATTTAATCCAAAAAACCAGTTTGTAATTCTTTTAATTCCGTAATTGAGAATAATTTATCAATTGTATAAAGTTCGTTAAATTTTTCAATCAAAGAGTTTCTCACAACAACAATTAAATGCTGTTTTTCAGATATCGCACTGCTTTGTAAAATGTGCAATACATCTGGCATCAGTCCTAAATTATTAAATTCCAAGGGGCCGAACTCATCCAGAATACAATATCGCAAACCAGCGTTCCAATCCGTAATTAAGCAATGCGTTGCTAACAGAAAAGAAGATTTTAAAAACTTATATTTACCAATATCGAATGTCAAATTTTGCGAACCCAAGGCCGCTTCCATTGCAATCATCCGACTGTTTTTTAGAAGCATAAAATGTCTTTTAGAATCTATAACAGGACTCAGAAAACCACCTACGTCTGTTCGAAACGATAACCAATCTTTCAAATAACTAGTTTTACCAGTCCCAATATCTCCAGTTACTACAAAAAGTGACATTAAAATTATTTATAGCTAAGAATTTCCAAAAGCGTCAAGGTGAAAAAATGCTTCAAACGTCTAAAGCCTTTAAATTTAGCAGATTGATGCCAAGAATACAAAATGATCAGCTTAAGCTTTGGAAACACTTCAATTATTTCATCAACTTCAGCTTGGTATGAAACTAACTTATTATTTAGATACTTTTTAATCAACAGCAGGGAATACGGCATAACAATATAATACCAAAATAAGATCACAGAAATCGTACGTAAAAAATAATAAATTAAAAAATGATCTTTATAAGACTCCTTATTAAAAATCAGAAAGGTAAATACTACAAATACAATTATAAATGAATACAATAATAATTTCAACCAGAATGGTTTCAGTTTTTTATTCGAAATTATAGGTTCATTAATGTATGCATTTAAAGATTCATTCGTTCGGGTTCCAAAATTAATCATCTTAAATTGCTCCAACAAACTATGGATAAAAAAAGCTGACAACAAGGCAAATACCAGGTATATACTAAAATAAATTCCAACCAACCATAGAGAAGCATTACTGATTTCTAATTGAAACAATTGCTTTCCGATATTCTCAACAAAAACATCAATTGCATTCCAAAAAGATAATCCACCAATGACCGTCAATGTTATTAATTTTTGAACAGCCGATTCCAAAAAACTTAAAACACAAACGAATATAACACTTATTAAATGGATGCCAAATAACCGGTAAAAAACATATGCACAAACTGCTTGAAAGCTCACAGCAAAATACGCTGTAACACTAGAATGTGGGCTCATCAACAATTTTATTATAAGGACAATTATTAATGCATTAAACAAGGTTTTCTTATCCGTCCCGGAAAAGTAAATAATAAAACTAATTAAAGCGACAGCTATGCTTCCAATAATCAAACCTGAAAAAGGAAAATTGAGCGCATGTAAAAAGCCACCGAGCCCTGATTCATTTAAAGCCCATAAAGCTGTTAAACGAAAAATAATCGTTTGATTTTGGGAATTTGCTTCAGCGTTTAGCATTTTACAAAAAGGCTGCGAATAACTTACTCCGTAGGAGTAATAATTTCTGTCTTCTCACCGAAGTAATTTACAAAATTCATAAACTGATTTGCTAAATCCTTATTGTTAGTTGCTTTAACATAAGTGTCGCACATCGCTTGCAGGGAATGGAACATAAAACGATTCATTTCCTCCATTTGAAAATCTTTAGTCCATAAATCAAGTTTTAGGGTATCTTTTGACTCTTCCTCAAAAATGGATAACAGAAATGCTTTAGCATTTGCACCTTTATCCTGATGATTATCGGTTGACCAAAAAATGGACTCCGGTATATTCTGTTCATCGAGGTTTACTATTAATTTAATCTCTGTAGTTTTGCTCATCTAAATACTATTTTGGAACCACAATTTTATAATATGCACAATTTTGACCACCAAAAATACCAAGGCCATTTTGAATATTACCATTAATTCTTACGTAAGAAGAAAATGGTCCTTGACGGGTCCTACTTGTTTCCAGAGTACTCCAAAAACTAAAATGGCTCTCCGGTATATTACACCATTTTATCTGCACTGTATCTCCCCGTTTAAACAGACCTGTGTTGTCACCAAAAGACTCATCTGCTCCTTGTGCTTTTGAAAGGGTAAATTTAAATTTTTGTCCGTCGAAAAAAACATCATCCGTTACAGAAGCTATGCCTGCTGTTAATTGCTCCTCTTTACCTGCGGTTAAATATCTATAATAATCTGACTGACCTTGTAAATCAGAAATAATACAAAACATTTGTGCAAATGTATCATTTGAATTCTTTCCAGGTGGTTTTTCAAACCAAAAACTATCAATAGGGATTAAATCTGGAATTTGCGTTTGACTAAAAAAAGTATCAGATTGAGTGATGACACGCAATTCATAATTTACATCTTCTTTCGGTTTAATTTGGCCTGATAAATCAACATAAATACAAATATCTGTTTTAATACTATCTGGATTAAAGCCAAATTGTTTTATGACTTCGGTTCTAAGTGGTTCTTGTAAACTACTTAAACACAGTTCTTGCAATGTATATCGACTGACTCCATCATAAATGCTCACGTCAGCAGATCGCACAAATGAATTATTTACTACATCGATACCAAACGATGAATAAAAAGGTAAAGAATAACTTATAATTGCATAGACTGGAATATTATTACTACTCTTCTCCAAATAGCATTCAATCACCAATTGTTTTTCATAAATAGTATCACCAGGTATAAATTCTTCTTCACAAGAAGTTAATAAAGTACCAAGTAATAACATTAATCCTGAAATATTTTTGTAGTTCATTTGTCTTATTTTTTAATATTCCAATAAAAATTCCAGGTTACAGAAGGAATTATTGTAAATACAGAAACTTTTAATGCTTTCGCAGATGCATTTCCAGTAAATACATTGGATTCGAAATCTGTATAAGTAAAAAAGGGATTCTTCCGATTATAAATATTATAAATACTAAAAGCCCAACTTGAATGAAATGGTTTTTTAAGCTTCTCAACATTTTCATAAATGAAAGACAAATCCATTCTGTGGTAATCTTCTAATCTTGCACTGTTTCTAGGACCGTATTCAATATTTGGTCTGGCATCAATAAAGAATACGCTTTTGATTGGTGTATACGATCTTCCGGTTGCATAAATAAAATTTCCAGAAACTTGCCAATTGCGGCTTAAACTATAATTAAACACACATACCAAATCATGTGGTCTATCATAAACAGCTGGGTATACTCTACCCTGCTCAATAGCTTCAAACCAACGTTCTGTTTTTGATAATGTATATCCTATCCATCCCGTTAACCTGCCTTTATTTTTTCTAATAAATAATTCCAAACCATAGGCTCTACCTTTCCCAGAAACAAATTCATTTTCAATTTCTGCTGAGAAATTTTCGACATAATTTTCTTTGTAATCCAATTGATTTCTAAGATCCTTATAATACGTTTCGATGGAAGCCTCTATTGCATTATCCATAAAGTTACGGTAATAGCCAAGTGCATATTGAATTCCAATTTGAGGTTTCACGAGTTCTGTACTTGGCACCCACACATCAGCTGGCAAAGTACTTCCTGAATTACTAACTAAATGGATATATTGACTAGACAAAGAAACACCACCTTTGATGGATGCGCTTTGTGAAACATTAAAATTCATTCCAATTCTTGGTTCTGGTACAACATATGTTTTTACAAGTTCTCCGGAATTATAAACCACTTGATTACTTGAAGACACATAAGGACCCACATGATTAAACATTGAAATTCTTACACCAGCATTGATTTTAATACCGCTGCGAACAGCCCAATCATCCATCACATAAACCTCTGTTTCATGTCCAAATTTAGGTTCAAATTTTGTTGAGAAGGTAACCTCACCATTTGTCGCATTAATTACATTTGGCGATAACCTATGATAGGTATATCGAAAACCTGTTTTAATTTGATGTGTTGGGTTCGGATAATAATCCAAATCCGTTTTAACAGAATAGTCCCTTACACCAGAATCTATATTAAATTGAAAGGCTTCCTGGCCTCCATGCAAACCAAAATGATAATCATTTGCAATCAAGGATACATTTAAAAAAAGATTATCCTGTAAAATATGGTTCCATCGAAATGTTCCCGTAGCATTACCATATGGCAATTCAACTTTAAAACCTCTTTCTTCATTCGCAAACTTAAAAACATCTCTACCGAAATAACCGCTAATAAAAATCCGATCTTTTGATCCAAGTTGATAATTTACCTTTGCATTTAAATCATAAAAATAATAATTCGTTCCTGCAAATTTTGTTTTGCTAATAAAAGGTTGTGCGAGATCAAGTGCATACGTTCTTCTACCAGAAAGAATAAAGGAACTTTTATACTTTTGCAAAGGGCCTTGCACTGTAAATCTACTGGATATTAAACCAACGCCTCCTTCTGCTACATAATCCTGATTATTTCCTTCTTTCATCTGGACATCAATAACGGAGGATATACGGCCGCCATAATTCGCTGGCATATTTCCTTTAATTAAAATTGAATTTTTAATTGCATCTGAATTAAATACACTAAAAAACCCAAGCAGATGTCCCGTATTATAAACAATGGCTTCATCCAACAATACAAGATTCTGATCAGGACCACCACCTCTTACATAGATTCCAGCTGTTCCTTCCGTAGCAGAAGAAACCCCAGGCAAAAGTTGCAATATTTTTATAAGATCGACTTCTCCTAATAATGCAGGTAATTTTTTAATTGTCTCCATAGAAATATCAATAGTACCCATCTCGGTACTTTCAATATTGTTCCTAGGATTTTCTGCAGTAATCTCCACTTCCTGCATATAAATACCAGGTTTCAAAAAGACATCAAAAATGGTATCCTGTTGCAAATTAAAGTTTATTTGTTCAGATGCGTAGCCTAAATAAGAGAACAATAAACGATGCTCACCTTCTGGCAATGTAAATGAATAAAATCCATAGGAATTACTAACGGTCCCTGTGGCTGGATTGCTTATTAAGTATAAATTAGCGCCGATCATGGTTTCACCAGATCCGTATTCCTTAATATATCCACTAATTGTGTAATTTTTTTGGGAATACCCACTAGATGAAAACATTAAAAAATAGAAACAAAACCAAATAAACAATTTCATGAACATTTGCATCTTAAATTACACTGAATGAATGTAATGGATAACAAACTAAATGTTTACAGGTTGCAATTTTATCCCTTGTTTTTTCAAGTTTCTTAGCACTCCTTGATTCCCATATAAATGTCCGGCACCGCAGGTAAAGAAACATGTTTTAGAGGCTCCAATTTCTACAATTCGATTCGAAATTATATGATTTCTATGAATCAGCATAATCGTTCGATATTTACCCAACATTTTTCTGCTTATATGATAGATAGATCGATTATCCTGTTTTTGATAATCTGATATCATTTTCAAATACAATTTACGTGAACTGTGCAGATTTGAGAATAAATCTTTCAACATTTTTAATTGATCTGACAATTTAATTTCCTCAATCATACTAAAATGTTGATGAAAATCTTCCAATCCGATTTTTTCTAAACCGGCTTCTGTAGCCATTTCCCAAAGTATTTGATCTAATGATTTTTCTTGTTGTCTTCCAATCAACTGTAAACTTAATTGATTAATTAACAGCAGCGGATAAATAGTTGAAAATTGGTCAAGATCCAGATGAAATAATTTTTTAGAGATTGATTGCATTTTATCCCATTGATTATTCTTAAATGCCTCTTTCCAATTTTGACCATCAGGCAATCTAAAATAAGACTGCATGTTACTAAATTCCATTTTGTCCATATCAATTTCAGCAGCAAATGCATTGCATTGATTTAACAAACTTGAAAATAAAATGCGATTATCATTCAGAATAGAACTATTCAAATGAATCGTGCCAAATAGATAAGAATTCAGTGTATTCTTAAAACTTAATTTCCACAATAGACCGGATTCAAATGCCATGGCTAGATTGAAATTAAAAATCCGATGGTGTATAATTATTAATCTAAATCTTCAATATGAATGGGTAGTTTATTAGAAGATTTTACAACAGATAGATTCATTAAGGTTTTTAAACGTTCGACTTCTTCAATAGCTGAAAGTTTTTTAAACAATAACATTTCATAAGATTGAATGTCTTTGCAAACTATTTTCATAAGGATATCTGCATCACCTGTAATTACATAGCAATCCGTAACTTCTTCAATATTTTTAATTTTCTCAACAAAACTTTCCATAGCGCGTGTTTTGTTCCAAGCTAAGTTGACTAAAACAAAGGTGCTAATGCTTAATTGCACTTTGTTGGGATTGACTTTAGCATGATAGCTCTCTATAACTTCTAATTGCTCGAGCTTTTTTACACGTTCCAAAGTAGGAGCTGGTGATAATCCAATTTTTCTAGATAGCTCAAGATTTGTAATCTTACTATTTTCCTGGAGTAAGTTTAGAATTTTAACATCGATTTTATCCAATTTGTCTGCCATAAATCAGTATTTATAAAATATAAAATTGAAAACACGTACTTTCAATGGCTAAGATAGAATAATATTCTGTATTTAACGGAATTTATTAGAAATATTTTTTTGCCAATAAAATGTTAAATCACAATATAAAAGTAGTTAGGAATTCCAATTTTAATGAAGTTTAATTGGACTGGAAAAATGGATAAAATGGTTATATGGTTACGTGTAAATATCCAATTTCTAACAAAAATGGGAAAAAACAAGCCCTAAGCTTCAAGCTTAGACTAGATTTAAAAGCAAGTATACTAATAATCAAGTATTTAAGTTTCTAAAGAGACCTAAATCAATGAATTTAGCTTAGCGTATAAACAAAATAAGGAAAGCTAAATCCTATGGAAAAATTCCAAGACTTGAATAATCGTTTGATATTTTATTTAAAGCACAAACAAACGCAGCACTTCTCAGGCCATCTATTTTATTGTTTTCCTTATAAGTTTCCCAAATTTGCTGGAAAGAAGTAACCATAGTTTCTTCTAATCCAGATCGCACTAAATCAATCTCATCTGCCCCTTTTGTTAAAAATTCACGTTCCCTAAGTCCGATTTTTTTAGCAGTAAGTTTTTCTATCAAACCAACAAAATTAGAATAGGTATTTGAATCGAAACGTTTTTCCATACGACCAAAACGCATATGTGACAGGTTCTTTAGCCATTCAAAATAGGATACAGTAACCCCGCCAGCATTTAAAAACATATCTGGAACAATGATAATTCCTTTTTTATTTAAAATTTCCTCTGCGTCGGCAGATATAGGCCCATTCGCTGCTTCTCCAATGATTTTTGCTTGAATCTTGTTCGCATTTTCAATCGTTATTTGATTTTCTAATGCTGCTGGAATTAAAATGTCACATTCCAATTCTAGTGCTGCTTCTTTAGAAGGCAAGGTCTTACTTCCCGGGAACCCAAGAATCGACCCATTTTCTTTACGATAAGTCAATAATTCAGTTATATTGATACCATTTTCATTATAAATAGAACCTTCATATTCTGATACTGCAATGATTTTAATATCTCCTTCATCCTGCATAATAGAACCCGTAAAGGAACCCACATTTCCCAATCCCTGAATTACGACTTTCTTTCCAGCTAATCCTTTGTCCAAACCAACTTTTTGCATTGCATCATCGGTGTCACACAATTCTCTTAAACCGTAAAAAACACCTCGACCAGTAGCTTCATTCCGTCCCCGGATACCATTTTGATTGACAGGTTTTCCAGTAACGCATCCTGCAGCATCAATGTCTCCCCCTTTAAACGTAAGATAAGTATCATAAATCCAGGCCATTTCACGAGGCCCTGTACCATAATCAGGTGCTGGAACATCAATACCAGGTCCAATAAAATTTTTCCGTATTAGTTCTGTTGTATATCTTCTGGTAATGCGCTCAAGTTGTTCTTCAGTATATTCTCTGGGATTGATTTTAACACCTCCTTTTGCACCTCCAAAAGGAACATCTACTATTGCGCATTTATAGGTCATCAATGCAGCTAACGCTTCTACTTCTTCCTTATCAACATGCTCATTATATCGAATCCCTCCTTTTGTAGGTAATCTATGGTGGCTATGTTGTGCCCGAAATGCCTGAATTACTTGAATTTTATCTCCAATTCTGACTGGAAATTTCATTTCATATACAGCATTGCAAGCTTTAATTTGTTCTAAAATTCCTTCTGAAATATCAGTAAAACTTGCTGCTCTGTCAAAATTTCGGTTTACACTTTCTAAAAAGGATCCATTATTTGTTTTCGTCATTGTTAATTCTTTTTTCGATTCTACGTATTTTTAATTCAAGGTGTATTAAAAATAACGCAATGCCTATAAAAATGATTGTTAAAACGCCAAATACCACATTGATTTTACCTGTTTCCCGCATGAAATCGCCTGCAATCGGACTTTCAACTAAACTGATTAATCCTAATAATTTCATGTAGTTAATCTTGATTTTTAATTTTATAAAATCTGCTGCGAAATTGAGCTTAATTCTTCAATTGACGAAAGAAATTCCTAATTATTATACTTCTCCTCAATGAAATTCGAAATTTTATCGGACCGATAAAGCAAACTTGCCATCCATAATCCAATTAACATAAAGGCCAAAACGGCAGGATAAAAAATGATTCTTAAGGCATTGTCCATATCGTCTGCACCGATAGCAGGATTTCCACCATTTCCAGGATGCAGGCTATCGGTTAATCTTGGTAAGACAAAAATCAATGGGATTACAGCCACCAAAGCAAAAATATTATAAGCCGATGAAATTCTGGCCTTCCGGTCTTTATCTTCAATAGACGCTCTAAGAACTAAATAAGATAGGTAAATAAGGATGGTTAACGCCGCCATATTTAACTTAATATCTGATGTCCACCAGGTTTCCCAGGTATATCGTGCCCATAATGAACCCGTCAAACATCCTAGAATGCCGAATAATAAACCTGTACGAACTAATGCAAAGGCCCTCATATCAGCATCTGGAATATTATAGCGTAGGAATTTAATACTATAATAAACGGACATTCCAAACAATAAAAACATTGCAAACCATAAAGACACATGAAAAAATGTATTTCTGATAGTCTCGACCAATATATTGCGGTAAGGGAAATCGAACTTATTTGGCAAATGAAAATTCGGCTTATCCGTTACGGACCATGCCTGGATACCATTTTCTAGATTGATACTATCTTGTTGTATAATGATTTTAGAGGGAATTGCGGCTGCTCCATCATATGGACTTTCAACAATCACCGTAAACAAAGCCAATTTTCTTGAATCTGGCAAATGAGCTGGTAAGTCGAACTGGACTTCAATCTGATTTTCATTCAAAGGTTTTACAAGCTTTGACTTTAAAATAAAATCAACACTCCTTTCCTTTTGCTTTGAGTCCCCAACGTGCTTCAAATACACATTGATTTGGTCTGGATGGGAAATGTAATGCGAATTATATGCAGTTACCTCAAAACGGACTTCCTTTCCTGCATTAAATCGGTCTGGGTGAATATCTACAATTCCGTGTTTTAAAGGTGTCAATAAACCTTTTGTCAAAACTATCAGCATTAAAATAACGCCTAATGCTTTCCACCACATATGTCGTTCAGTCATAGTTAATTTTTCCAGCTCAAAGGTAAGAGTAAAGAGACTAATGCCATGGCTAATAAATCAATTGCAAAAATTGGATATAATTTAGGATAAATGGCAGCCAAGCTTTGGCCTGATAAAATATCAAGGGTAAATGAAAAAGCCATTCCGATCAGTGGAAAACAAAGAGGTAAGCTAATGACTACCATAAGTACTTGCTTTGTTTGGCCATGGCTAGAAAGAAATGACGTAAAAGCAGTTAATAGAGCAAATCCCAAGCAAACTGCTAATAATACAATTATCCAGGAGATATTAAATCCATTTTGAATTGGTAAGAGTCCATTTAATATAAAATTTAACAAAAGTCCAAACACAGACAGGGAAAGAAATAAATAAAACGATTTTGTCAAGAAGAGCAATAATGGGGAGCTCAATTGATGTGTATAAATTTTAAATCTGTTATTATCATCTTCATAAGCTCTGGCTGCTCCAAAAAAGCTTAAAAACAGAAAAATAATCCAATACATAAGATTCCAGTGCCTGGCATTTATCTCTCCAGAAAAAAAATAGACTAAATAGGCTACACCAATTAAAAAGCTCAGGAGGCCTCCTATTTGGTATAAACTTCGCCATTCAAAAAGAAATTCTTTTCTTAATAAAGATTTAAACATGGAATAAATGTATAAAGATAAGCTTGATTTTCAAGCATTTATATTATAAAATTTATTAACATATATTAAATTATCTATCAGGTATATACATATTATAATATTTTATAATATATTTGTTCCTTAAATCCTAGTCTATGTCCTTAAGAAAGCAACTTATCCTTTGGACCATTCTGTTGATTGGTGTTTCCATACAGGCATCGCCGAAACCTATAAAATCGAATAAGTCCTCGAAATCCAAAAAAACTATTCAGTATTTAAAAGTAAAACCGAGCGAAGGTCAAGGGGTTTATAGTTTATTAAGAAATTATAAATTAATTCAGGATCCAGATAATGTAGCCTTATTTTATGAGATTAATAGTTTGAAGCAGAATACAAGTTTAAGCAAAAACAAATTGTATAAACTCCCGATTGAAGTTTTAAAATACGATGGAAAGAGTATTCGTACAAGTATTGGAAATAAGAATTTAGAAACTGCAAAACAGATTGAAGAATACAATCTTGTATTAACAAAGAAGAAAATCCGAAAAACAGATTATAAAAAAGATGGAAAACTATGGGTCCCCATTCAAATCAACGAGAAATCAAATAACCAGTTAGCGAATTCTTCGAAAATAATACTTTCCAATTCATCAACAACACAAAGTGTAAAAAGCATTCCAGAAGATGACCCAAGAAAGCAATTTCTTGTCGCCTCTATGAGTACAATGAAGTCGAAGTTGGTGGCTGATTATAAAATGACAGATGCAGAAGTTAATTCATTGCGGGAGCGATTCACGTCTCTTAAATCTGAAGGTAATTTAATTAAAAAAGTATCTGCAAAATCTTTAAACGTACCACTTTTTGGAAACAAATATGAATCCGTAGATATTGTCACAGACGAACTGAACGATCAGGTATTTTATATAGTACCAGGGCATGGTGGTCCTGATCCTGGAGCTATTGCAAAAAATGTGGATGGCAAATACACCATTTGTGAAGATGAATATGCATATGATGTAAGTTTGCGATTGGCAAAAAATTTAATGGAAAAAGGCGCAAGCGTTTATATTATTGTAGAAGATAAAAACGACGGCATTCGAGATGAAATGTACCTGGATTGTGATAAAGATGAAACCAGTATGGGTGGTCATGAAATTCCTTTGAGCCAAAAAAAGAGGCTAAAGCAAGGCATTTCAAAAGTTAATAAATTATACTCGAAACACAAGAAAAAAGGGATTGCTAAACAATGGATGGTTTCACTTCATATTGATGCACAAAGTGAAGAAAGCAGGCAAGATGTATTTTTCTATTATCAATCTGAAAGTACTATTAGTAAAAATAAAGCTCTTGATATACAAAATGTATTTGAAGAAAAATACAAAATTTGTAGAAAAAATGAATGCTACAAAGGCACTGTCAGTTCAAGACCACTTTATGTAGTTAGAAACTCTGACCCAGAACCTATTTTTGTAGAGCTAGCAAATATTCATAATCCTGAAGATCAAAAAAGAATTCTTTATCCTAAAAACAGACAATTACTTGCAGACTGGATTACGGAAGGATTTTTAAAATAATTGAATTTAATAATACATTGAGTACTCCAATTTATTAATGCAATGATATTTAATACAAAATCTTAGCCTTCATACATTTGTACACAACCCCGAGTATCTTCTGGATTAAATCGCCCCAATACTTGCAAATTACCATTTTCATTGAGTATCCCTATATCTTCTGTTTGCAAAAATGAGCAGGAATGAATATTTGCTAAATCCATAACATTTATAATGCCCCTTCTACCGGTTTCTAAGAATTGCATTGGATCTGTTGGATCAGAAATCAAAAATTTAAGAAATGGCGTTCCGCGATATTCTATAGCATCCAGTGCATAAGCTTGCGATAGCATTTCTGTCATGCCGTATTCTGAAACTATTTTTGAAAGTGGGAATCCCTTTTTCAAGGCAGTTAATAATTCACTTCGTTCAATGATTCTTTGTCGGTTTTTCATTCCACCAGTTTCTATTATGATGAGTTGTTCAAATTCAATCTGGTATTCTGCTACAAAATCCAACAATGCAAAACTCACCCCGAATAATATTACTTTGCGTTTAGCCTTTTTAAGCGCATTTAAATGTCTATTTAAAGCAGAAAAATCGTATAAAAAAAATGAATTTTCAGAAATGTCATTAGATTCATTTATAAAAAATTGGAGCATTGAAACCAAGGAAGAATTTGGTTTTTCCAAATAATTTGGTAGGAGTCCAACAAATTCATATTGCAAAATTGACCCAAAATGCATATGAAAACAATGTCGGGCAATTTTATGATAAAAATCTAAAGAAGCAATTGCATGTTTTGAAACACCGTGTTGTCCTGTTCCGCTAGATTCAAAGGTTTGTTCAGCAGACCACTCCCCTGTCTTAATTTCCAAGGTCTTAAATAATTGAATTGGCAGAAACGGTATTTCATTAAGAGCTCTTACAGATTCCTTTGATTTGCCCAGCAATCGAATAAATTCAGCGTATACCGGATTAAATAACGACTGATAGTCAAATACTTCCAAAATGATTTCCTGCAAACTGAAATCATTCATGTCTAATATTTTATCTTGCAGGGTAATTCTTTTTTGCATTTTTCGTTATTGTCGTAAATCTATGCATCGACTTTCAAATCTTTCTATTTTATTTTTAACATGTTGTATTTGTATACGATGTACCAAACCTGAGAATGGATCAGAGATCCCTAAAATCGAATTAATTGGAGTAAGCAAAACGGAGATGACACAAGGGGACTTAAACCAGGATTCACTTTGGTTACAATTTCGCTTTGAAGATGGAGATGGTGATTTAGGGTATGGAAGTGGCGATTCGAGAAAAGATATTCGGGTAATAGATGGCCGAACTGGCAATATTCAAGATGAATATAAAATACCTGACTTAATTCCCTCTGACAAAGAAACACAAAAAGGGGTCCTAACGATTTTAATTTTTACAAGCTGTTGTCTTTTTAAAGATAATATTCCTCCTTGCAGCAATCCGCCCCAGTATCCTAAAGATTCCTTAGATTTTATTATTAATTTGATAGATAAAGCCGGTCATATCAGCAATGATTTACATTCCGGAAAAATCTATTTAAATTGTAAATAATATCTAGTACTCATTTTATTCCAAAGCTTTTTTTGCGGCTGCTACCACCTCTTTTGTATTTCCAATAAATAATTGATTTCCTACTTGTATGATTGGTCTTTTTAGAAACGTGTATTCTGATAAAATATATTTGCGATAATCCTTTTCAGAAAGTGTTTTTAAATGCAAGCCCAGGCTTCTGTATTTTAAGGCTTTCCTACTAAAAAGTTTTTCATATGATCCAACAATTTTTGCCATTGCATCCAGTTCTTTAGCTTGAATAGCATCTTGTTTAATATCTTGCAATTCACAGGAACTGGAATTTATATTGCCGAGTATCCTTTTACACGTACTACATTGACTTAAATGGTATATTTTGTTTTTATTCATTCTGCAATTTATTAAAATATGAAAACAAACTGGATTCAAAATCAGGATGGTAGCATTTACCATCTTAAACTAAAAAAATCACAACTTGCTCCAATCATAATAACAGTTGGTGACCCAGAAAGGGTTTCAATTATAGCGAAGTATTTAGATCGAATTGAATCTGAAGTTGTAGCACGCGAATTTCATACTATCACTGGCTATTTAGGAGGCCAATTGATGAGTATCATTTCAACAGGCATCGGCACAGACAACATTGATATTGTATTGAATGAAATTGACGCTTTATTCAATATTGATTTACAAACCGGGCAACCTCATAAGCATCCACAACAATTAAAGATTATTCGCTTAGGTACATCAGGTGCAATACAAAGAGAAATTGAAATTGATCAAATATTAATTACAGATTATTGTATTGCGCTAGACAATACATTGTCATTTTACCCTGACTCAAATCAAACGTTTAAGCAAATTCCGTCATCCTCCCATACCATTCCTGGACTCCAAGGATTGCATATCACCCGAGCGGATCCTGCATTATTAGAGCATTTTAATTCTGAAACAGTATGTATAGGAAACACTGTTACAGCAGCTGGCTTTTATGCTCCGCAAGGCAGACCTACGAGGATTTCTCAAGCAAACCTTCTGTCTGAAATTGAAAGCTGGAATATTCCAAATATTGGCAAAATAAGCAATATTGAAATGGAGACTTCTATGATTTATGGTTTAAGTACCTTAATGGGTCATCAGGCCCTATCGATTAATGCCATATTAGCAAACCGTATTACTGGTAAATTTTCAAATAATCCTGAAAAGACAATTAAAATTATGATAAGGTTTGCGCTCGAAAAAATCTTAAGCCTTTTTGGTCAATGAAGCTTGAGCTTTCTTATGATCCTCCAGGAATTTCTGCAAGCCTATATCTGTTAAAGGATGTTTTATGAGACCTAGTATTGCTTCTAATGGGCAGGTTACCACATCTGCTCCAGCTTTAGCGGCTTCTACAATATGCAAACCACTTCTGATGGATGCTGCAAGGATTTCAGTGTCATAACCTTGCATCGTGTATATTTCAAAAATGTCATTAATTAATTGCATACCATCCCAGTTGGTATCATCAATTCGGCCAATAAAAGGGGAGATGTAGGTTGCCCCAGCTTTAGCTACAAGGATCGCTTGGCCAGCGCTAAAGACTAAGGTGCAATTCGTTTTAATTTCTAGCGTAGTAAGTTCGCTGATTGCTTTTATACCATCTTTAATCATTGGAACTTTTACGACGATATTTTCGGCAATTTCAGCCAATTCTTTTGCCTCTTTCATGATTCCTTTATAATCTGTTGAAATCACTTCAGCGCTAACATCGCCACTCACTAAATCACATATTTTCTTATAATGCCTGTAAATACTTTCTTTGCCGGTAATCCCTTCCTTTGCCATAAGGCTTGGATTGGTAGTAACCCCATCTAAAATTCCCAATTCACGGGCCTCTTTAATTTGGTCGAGGTTGGCGGTATCAATAAAAAACTTCATAGTTCCAGGTTGATTATTAAAAAAAGGCAAGAGCTCATCGCACCGCTCAACCACTCACCCTTGCTGCATTTCTGCCCTGGGGGATTCAGCAGGAGCAAGTCGTGAACCCTTACCGAAGGCAAAATTAAGATTTTAAGTCAGATCTGAATGATCTTAAGAAATTATTGGGTAAAAATATCCTTGATAAACCCTCTAAGGCTTATTAATGAAGTAGAAAAAAATTAAAATCCGTGCTTATTTAGGAAAAAATCCTTTCAAATTTCTCCAATATCCAGTGTTTTGTGGAAATGACACGATACTCAATACTTCTTTTGATACCGGGTGGGTCAATACAATTCGATAAGCATACAAGGCCATATCATTTTCATTTTTGGTAGCAGGTCTACCATATTTTGTATCCCCTTTAATCGGACAGCCAATATGGGCTAATTGCGCTCTGATTTGATGTGAACGACCTGTTTGAAGTTCAACTTCCAATAAACATTGACCGTCCATATTTGCTAATACCCGATAATACAGGCTGCAAATTTTAGTATCACTTTTAGCATGATCGTAGACTTTGGTTTTATTTTTTCCTTCATCTTTAGTAAGATAATGCGTGAGCGTATCATCTTCTTTAGGAGGATGGCTTTCTGTAACAGCCAAATAATATTTCTCAATTTCACCAGCCTTCATCTGTTCTTGCAATCGAGAAGATGCTTTCGAAGTTTTTGTCAAAATAATAATGCCTGAAACCGGTCGATCCAAACGATGTACGAGACCTACATAAACATTTCCAGGTTTTTGATATTTAACTTTAAGATATTCTTTTACCAGGTCCACTAAATTAGGGTCTCCGGTATGGTCTCCCTGGGAGAGCAGTCCTGCAGGCTTTTCAAGGATTAATAGATGATTATCTTCGTAAAGAATATGTGGAATAAATTTCATAGATGCAAAATAAACTGATAAAAGTAGCGATTTCTCCGTGCCCCAATGATACTTATATTTTTGGAGCCTGGATTCAGGGTTTTATTGAGAATCCTAAATTAACAAAAGCGGAGTTTAGTTACATGGACATTCAAGAGCTTAATGAAAGATCAATTTTAGGTGAATTTGATGTAATTAAGATAAGTGCCGTGATGCTTCCCTCCGTTTACAAACAATATCAAATTCTAAATTGTGGAGGCGCTGCTGGCTATGATTGCGGACCTTTACTCGTAGGAAAAAAGCCTATACAATTAAAAGATTTGCCGAATTTAAAAATCCTATTACCCGGTAAAAACACTACAGCTAGTTTTCTATTTCAATATTTATTTCCTGATTGTAAGAATTTTGAACACTGTATTTTTTCGGAAATTGAGGATAAGCTAACAGATGGTGGATATGATGCAGGGGTCATTATTCATGAAACGAGGTTTAGTTATCAGGCAAAAGGACTATTTGAAATCGTTGATTTAGGAAAACTATGGTTTAAAGAAAGCTCTTTGCCAATTCCATTAGGACTCATTGCAATAAAACGGAATTTAGAAGTAAGCCTCCGAAAGGAAATTCAAGGTCAAGTTCAAAAAAGTCTGGAATGGGCAAATACACATTTAACAGAACTATTACCATTCATACAATCAAAGGCCAATGAGTTAGACCTAAAAGTAATCCTGAAGCATATTGATTTATATGTTAATCATTTCACGAAAGAAATTGGCCCAGAGGGTAAAAAGGCAATTTTTCGTTTAATTGATCCTGAAAATCAAATTTTTTCAAATGAAGATGATATTTTCAATTGATTATTTTACAATCAATTACATATTATGTTATTTAAATTTATATTAAAACCTATAAAATAGCCGTTTACATATTGTAAATATTAATAATGTATTATATCTTTACGCTGTGTAAGTTTTGGTTATTAAATGTAAAATTCGTTTTTGCTCGTGAAAAGTCACGAGCATTTTTATTTTAGGACCTTTTTATAAGAATTTGGTTTGTTTTATTTTCAAACAAATCCATAAGTAGCAGTCGATTTTATACTGCATTTACAAATTCAAAGCAGCTTCATTTTATAAAATCCTGAATTTCAAAGATCTAATCAGAAGGTATTAATTTTCTGAAAATTTGGCATAGTTCTTGAACTAAAGCCACTTGAGTTTTGAGTTTTGGTTATTAAATGAAGATTTGCCCGTATAACTGTATACGGGCTATCTTTTTTTAAGGATCTCCCTAAAAATTGAGCTCTTATCGTATTTTCGCCTTTTGTATTTCAATTAACTCAACCTTGTTATGATCATAGGCGTTCCAAAAGAAATTAAAAGTAATGAAAACCGGGTGGCATTAACACCGGCAGGTGCTCTTGAACTTAGTAAAAGAGGCCATAAAATCCATGTTCAATCAACCGCCGGAATCGGCAGTGGATTTACAGATCAGATGTATCTAGAAGCAGGAGCGTCTATACTTCACACGATTGAGGAGGTATATCAGATTGCTGAAATGATTATTAAAGTAAAAGAGCCCATTGCTTCAGAATATCCTTTAATTAAAGAAAACCAATTAATTTTCACTTACTTCCACTTTGCATCCTATGAGCCTTTAACTACGGCCATGATCCAAAGTGGTGCAATTTGTTTAGCATATGAAACCGTTGAGTTACCAGATCGGAGTCTGCCATTATTAGTTCCAATGTCGGAAGTTGCTGGTAGAATGGCAATTCAGGAGGGTGCTAAATTCTTAGAAAAACCTCAAAAAGGCAAAGGAATCCTTTTGGGTGGTGTTCCGGGTGTACCACCTGCCAAAGTTCTTATTTTAGGAGGCGGTGTTGTTGGGACACAGGCAGCAAAAATGGCTGCCGGACTTGGATCTCAAGTCACTTTATTAGACGTTAGTTTACCGAGAATGCGTTATTTGGCGGATGTCTTACCACCCAATGTTACAACCATGTATTCTAATGAATTAACGATTCGAAATTTAGTCCGTTCTCATGATCTTATTGTCGGTGCTGTTTTAATTCCTGGAGCAAAAGCGCCGAATCTTGTAACCCGCGATATGCTGAAGACGATGCAACCTGGGACTGTACTTGTAGATGTTGCGATTGATCAAGGTGGATGCATGGAAACGAGCAAACCCACCACCCATGATGATCCTATTTATATCATTGATGAAGTGGTCCATTATTGTGTTGCCAACATGCCTGGAGCAGTTCCATTTACCTCTACCCTAGCCCTTACAAATGCTACATTGCCCTTTGCTATACAATTAGCAGATAAAGGATGGAAACAAGCCTGCAAGGATAGTAAGCCATTAGCAACAGGACTTAATGTAGTCCATGGAAAAGTAGTTTACCAAGGCGTTGCAGATGCATTCAATTTACCGTATGTCCCGGTTGAAACGATGTTATAAATTTAGGATCCAGCTGTCTTTTAGATTCATTTGAATTTGAAATAAGCTTGAATTAAATTTTCTTTAAAAATTTATCTAAAAATACTTGCAAGGAATTAAATCTCGTAATAACTTCAAGGGTCATTTCGTTATTCACAAATAAAACTGTTTTTATGAATATAACCTTAGAAGAACTTAGATTAATCAAACACAATTTACCTTCTGGCGGAATTAAAAGAATTGCAGATCAATTAAGTTTAGATGAGCAAACCGTAAGAAATTATTTTGGAGCACATCATTTAGAAAATTCTGGAAATCATATTCAACCAGGACCCAATGGAGGAATCGTGCATATTGAAGATGAAACGATATTAAATATTGCGAAACAATTAATAGAAGAAAGCGCAAAACAAAATTAGAAAACACAAATTTTACCTTACCTATTTATACAGGGTTTGCTCTCTTGAACATTAGCAAACCCTTTTTTATTTCGGATCATTAAAAATTATTTTTGTCTAAAAATCATCAAGTCGAATTATTGAAATTAGCATTTCCAATAATCCTTGGGAATCTTTCACAAATGATGCTAAACATCATTGATTCTGCTATGGTGGGTCAATTAGGTTATAAATATCTTGCAGCAGCTGCATTGGTAAATAATATGATCGGATTGCCATTTGTTCTTTGTATTGGTTTTACGGTTGCAATTTCTCCATTAGTTGCTGAATTAAAAGGGGCTCAGAAGGAAGAAACCTGTGGTAATTTGCTTAACAATGCCTTTTATCTTAATATGTCAATTAGTATACTTCTTGTTTCTATCTTATATTTTACAGGCGGAATTATATACTATTTAAAACAAGATCAAGAGGTAGCGAATATGGGAAGACCTTATTTAAATTGGATGCTTTGGTCTATCGTTCCAATGATAGCATTTTTAAGTATTAAACAATTTTGTGATGGCTTAAATCATACTAAAATACCTATGATTTTATCACTCGCTTCCATTCCGTTTAATGCCATTCTAAATTATGCTTTAATTTATGGTAATTGGGGATTTCCTTCACTGAATATAGAAGGTGCAGGTATTGCAACTTTTATAACAAGATTATTAATGGCAATAATTCTAGGAGCTTTTGTTTTGGATCAGATTCAATTTAAAAAATATAATCTCCAAAATAGATTGCTGAAGAAGGAGGTTCTAAATAAAATTGCAAAACTTGCTATTCCTAGTTCCTGGCAGTATGTCAGTGAAATTGGTGCCTTTGTAATATTAGGCATTATGGTAGGATGGTTTGGAGCAATTCAACAAGCTGCTCATCAGGTTGCGCTTTCAGTTGCCGCTTTAACTTTTATGGTTTCTATCGGATTATCAAGTGCAGGGTCTATCAAAGTTGGAGAAGCATATGGAATGCAAAATATTCATTTAGCAAGGAAGACTGGAATTTCGGTATTGCAATTTGCTTCTATTTATGGCATTTTATGCGCCATCGCTTTTATACTTTTTAGAAATTATATTCCTTATTTATTTTCATCCGAACAAGAAGTTGTTCGCCAAGCTTCTATATTATTTCTTTTTGCTGCTGCATTTCAATTAGGAGACTCTATTCAAGCCGTTGGAATTGGTATCCTCCGAGGAATACAAGATGTGAAATTACCAACTTTATATACGACACTCTGCTATTGGTTTCTTGGGATTCCTGTAGGCTATTTATTAAGTGTTACCTTAAATTGGCAAGTCATTGGAGTTTGGGTAGCCTTTATTGTCTGTTTGAGTGTTATGGCAGTGCTCCTGTATCGCCGTTTCCTTTCGATAACCAAGGAATTTAAATATAATACGCCTTCGTAATATTGTGATATTCATTGGATCTATTGCCATCCTCATTAAATAAAATGATATTTTCTATTTCTGGTAACTCATGGATTTTCTTATATTCAACTAAACAAAGTTTAACCGGAGCTTGCGCATGATCTCGCACCCTGCATAATCTAGAAACAAATAATTGGCAGCTCATCATAACATTTGATAATGTTTCTTCTACATTGATTGGAATTATAAAGGATGCACTGCCATTTACATTTAAATGCTTAGCTGTTAATCGCGCAAGCAATTCAAAATCCAATTCCTGTTGGTGACGACTTCGCGATTTATCTGGTAAATCGGATTTTAGAGCGTTTATAAAATATGGAGGATTTGAAATGATAACATCAAAGGTAGCATCCAATAAAAAAAAATCAGATGGTTTTAAAATATCCAACGCATCCAATTTGAAGGCATGCAATCTGTCTGCCCAAGGACTTGATAAAAAATTATATTTGGAGCACTCAATACAAGCTAAACTAGAATCAATGGCATAAATTTCTGCGTTAGAAACCGCTCTTTGAATGGCCATTAAACTCAATAAGCCACTGCCTGTACCAATATCTAAAATTCGCAAACTATCTGCTACGCGCACCCAGGAACCTAATAATATAGAATCCGTAGTTACAGGGAAGACACCCTCAAAGATTTCTACTGAAAATTGCTTTAATCTAAAAACTGAATTGCTCAACAATCAAAAGTATCATGGTGTAATATCAGTAATTTTACGGATAGAAAGCTGCTTAGAAAGCAATGCTCCACCTTGATTCACAAATGCAACAATTTTCACTTTACTGGTTTGAAAATTAGTTCCTGAAAAACTTGCTTGCGAACGCGTAAATAAATCCATTGTACCGGTACCATCAGAAAGAATACAGGTACCAGAATATGTTGTTCCACTAGCTTTAGAAATCGCAATATCAGACACTTCTACTAAAGTAGATTCCAGACTTTCAAAATTATTTAAAATCTCAGCAATAGTTTTAACTACAGGAATTATCGTATTGGTTCCAATTTTAGTAGCATTTGCCAATGGTACATTATTTACCTGCAATAAACCGCTGAATTCTGATAATTCCTGATTTGAAACATTAATTTCTAATTCGTCCCCCAGGCTAAATGAATGATCTACCGTAAATCTCACCACAATACCTCCACTTGCATCTTCAATATGGATATTTTTTGTAGTTGTATTCATATTGTCTTTATCACTAATTACGGTGGCGCGTATTTTTTTATTACTTGCAACTGTGGTTATGGTACCTAAAAAAGTTGCCCGAATATCTTTTAGTGAAATGAGTTCAGGAGTACCACCAGTTCCACCGCCACTTACATCGCTTGTTGTACGGATTGCTACTTGTTTACTCAAACCAGCACCACCTTGAGTTACGATACCAATAATTTTTACATTGCCAGTAGGGAAATTATCATTTGCAAATAATGCTGCAGACCGAGTATATAAATCCATCATACCAGATGCATCTTTTATTGTACAGGTGCCGGAATAAGATGCACCACTGGATTTTGAGATGGCAACATCTGTAAGTTCAACAAGAGTTGATTCCAAATTTTCAAAATCAGCAACTATCTGAGCGATCGTTTTCTTTGAGGGCACCACCGTAAGTGTCCCTAATTTTTTTGCATTTAATAAATCAACATTATTCACTTGAAGTAAGCCATCAAATTCTGACAACTCTTGTTTGGAAACATTGATTTCAATTTGATCTCCAACACTAAAACTATGATTTGCAGAAAATCGAACTGTAATTCCACCAGTTTGATCCTGCAATTGTAAATTTCTTGAAGTTGTATTTTGATTCACCCGGTCACTAATTACGGTACCTATTATCTTTGTTAAATCGGGTGCATTTGTGATGGTTCCTGTAAATAATTTACGAAGGTCGAGAATATTAATTAAAGCTCCATTTCCTCCAGATCCTCCTTTGCATGCAGGTTTAGAAAATTGAATATCATTGATGGTGCGTATATAAAGCTGTGCATCCGATTTAAATTTACTAAGGATCACCACTATAGAACCATTTGTTGGTGGCACTGTAGTACCAGCAAAATCTGCAAAGTCGCTGGTTCTTAAAATAATTTCATTTCCAGCACAATCGGTTAGCATTAAATTTGATGGATTCTTTCCAATAATATCTGCAAAAGTTTTACCTGTATCGGAACGAATAAATTCCAAATCATCTAATTGAATCAATGTACTTAGATCTTGTGCTATCAATGCAGGAATGGTTCTTTTTTTAGGCGTAATTACTTGATTTCTCGGACCTTTAAAAACATAGCGATCTACGAGTGCGTCTTCAATACCAGAAAGATTTGTAAAATTACCATTTTGATAAGTTCCTTGTCCAATTTGTATTAATCCATTATAATCGCCAATGGTTAGTCCTTTGCATCTTAAGCCAATTTTCATTCCTACCGGAAAATTCGCATACAAACCTGTACGATTAATTTTTAACTCTATACCACCTGTTGAATCCTGAATTACAAGTGTCTTATAAAAGTTCCCGCTTTTATCATCTGCTACTATAATTGCATGAATTAATAAGTCATCCGTGATATCGATGAATTTACCAGCAACGAACTTTGTCTTTAATGCTGCAATGGATGAATTTGGTTGAAACCCAATGTCATCGGTCACTTGAGGTGGAGCATCAAAATCATGATCAATGCATGAAAGTGCACAAATCGAAAACAAAACAAGACTATATAATAGCTTCTTCATAGAAAGAATCTTTTTATTTTTTAAAATCATATTTCCAACTTACTCCTAAATAATAATTAAATCCTTGCAAATAATAATATTTAGAAGGAAATTTATCTGGATTTTTATCTTGATAATCAAAGCGATATTGTTCAAATCCACCGGAAACAATACCTTTTTTATTAAGAACATTATTGACACTTAAAGAAATTGCAAACCGTTCTTTAAAAATCTCAAAACTCTTATATACAAAGGCATTCAAATAAACCACGGAAGGTAATTTTTCCTGATTTATAATTTTATTAAACTGATCACTTTCTGGATCCAGTTCTTTTACAGCTTGTGGAATTCTTCGCAATGGATTGGGTTCTAAATATTGGTCACTCACAAAATTTGCACTTAATACTGCAAACCCATTCCTTTTAAAATCGTATTTAAGATTCAAACAAGCTGCTTGAAGTGCAGAGCCTGGAACATAAAAGTTCTTCAAATATATTGTATGCTGCGAATTTGATTGGCTGAATTTATCAAAAATAATCAATTCAGGTCTCGAGGTATAAATATGATCTCCAACATTATAAACTCCGGATACTTCAAATCCTCTGCCTAATTTTAGTTCGAATGAAGTTTCGAAGCCTATATGTCGTTGATTAAGACCTGTGTAAAAAGCACTAATTAAACCACCATCTGTTAATTCAATATTTTCTGCAGATTCTAATTGCTCATCCAGGAAAAAATTCCGATTTACAATTTGATCTTTATAGGTTGCATAATAAGGACTGATTTCAAATTTGAATTCTGGTGATCTATAAAAATAACTTAAATCAATATATTGAACGGTGGTTTTATCTGTTATTTGGAGTTGGTCTGCCCGCCATTCAGGATTTATAAAAACCTGATCAAATCGATTAGGCAATTTTTGTAACGCAAGGTTAGTTCGAATATAATTACGTCCGTTTAATTTCAAGGTAATTAATCCTTTTCCTCCTACCCCATTCTGATGAACCCGGTCCGATTCACCTAAAGAATTATTGAAAATTGCATTTTGGAATTTTCCATTTCTTGAAAATGAATTTGCAGTATAGTTTGCACCAAAACTTAGATCGATAAACTTCCCAGTATAAATATAGTTTCCAAAAAAGTTAAAATTTTGATTCTTAGCTTCATAATGATATCCATAAATTTCATCTTTTTTTACAATATGATTTATTTGACTGATGTCCGGATGCTGTTGAGATGGCAAATCCGCAAAATCTTCAAGATCCACAAAAAAATCTCCACCTAATAAATCTCTAGCTTTCAGATAAAATTCAGTTTTAGAAAACTCCATTCGATATCCTGCTATAAATTCATTTCTTTTATTAAACCATTTAAGGTTTCCAAAATGTTCTAATTCTGTTGGATCAAAATGTTTGTCTCGAAGCCAATAAACAGAACGTTTACCGGTAACGGTAGCAGTTGGATTTCCATTCACACCTTGAATGGTTTCTATATTTCCATAATTCGCAAAATACAATTGATTCCAATCAATTTGACGTGTATTCACATCATTTTTCCAGGCAGCTACAACTGCATTGGATACTGTGCTATCTTGAATATAGGAAGGCAGTTTTTGGTAATAATCGGGTCTTGGATCTGGTGCATTAAACCAATCCAGTTGAGAATCTGAACGCTTTCCTGTCAAACCCATAATTCCGGATGTAAATTTTAAATTCTCCTTTACATCCCAGCTATAATTCAACAGTGCCATGGGTGTTGAATAATTAGCTTCCCTTGAATTTCTCTTTTCTCCTTGCTGAAAACCCCAATAGGAATTGTAATAATTATCACCGGCTAAAGCATAAACTTCTTTCGTAGCAGGACTGGCTTTACCTCTGCGAGAAGGAGCGCCCATCACTAACAATTGAAAATTATGATTTTTTGCGATTCGTTTTGAAATGCCAAGATATGCTCCCCATGCATCATAAAATGACCCTGGTATAAAAGCTTCCTGGGCCCATCTGCGATTGGCTCCAATTAAAAATGACCAACCATTTGCTAACTCTCCGGTTGCATAATTTAAATCCAATTTATGATTATAGGCTCTATTTGAAATTGCATAACGGACAAAGAACTCATTTTTAAAGGCTGCAGGATTCGCATTGACCCACTGTGCAACACCTGATGATCCATAATCAAAAGGATTTTCCTTAAAATTCCGATATACTTCACTGTATTTGGTAATCAAATTTTGTCCGGAAAACAAATAATATGGTAATCTGCCTGAAATTGGATCATTTAAAAGAAATCCATTCAAGCCTAATTGCTCATAATTTTGTTCAATCCCCTTTAAACGATATCGAAATAAACTAAATTGAAAGCTTGCAGCTTCTAAAATTGGATCATCCGCAGACGATAATAGACTATAAACATCCGATTCAGAATTTTCATCTTCTGAACTTGTTCCTGAAAATTCAACAAGTTTGTAATCGGAAATGGTTGCCGGATATAAAAAGAATTCCTGCATTATTGGATTCCAATCGGATTCTTTTAATTCGATAGAAAACAATTCAAATCCTTCAAAAGAAACCTGAAGATTCATTAAATTATTAATTTTTAATGGATCCAGACTAAAATTACCATCAGCATCTGAATAGACTATTTGACCTGAATTTTGCTCATTTATCACGGCTAATGAAATTGGCTTTTGGTTCATTGTATTTAGAATACGACCATTCAATTGCTGAGCAAAACTTTGAGAAAAATAAAAACTAATCAAAAAGAAACAGAAATAAACTTTGTTTAACACCATCTTTCGAGCTTTTAAGACCTGTTTTTCGTTTATTTGCATGAAATTAGAAATCATGAAGCCTCAAAGTAACAAAATTTTAAGGACTTGGAATATTATAGTTATGTTATGCACCGGTCTATGGTCAAACGCAGAACTGCATAGTCAAACGACAACTCTAGCGATGGGTTTCTATAACCTTGAAAATCTGTTTGATACCATTGATGACACCATCACAGATGATATTGAATTTACACCAACCGGGGCGAAAAACTGGACTCCGGAAAAATATGCTGACAAATTAAATAACATGGCCCGTGTTATTTCGAGTTTAGAAAATTCAAACGGAGCAGATCCGCTTGTTTTATTGGGAGTGAGTGAGATTGAAAATCGGAAAGTTTTAGAAGACCTGATTCAAACTGCGGAACTTAAGGATAAATATTATAAAATCGTTCATTTCGATTCTCCAGATCTAAGAGGTGTAGATGTTGCCCTTTTATACAAGCCGAAATATTTCACGGTCCTAAACTCCAAATCATTCAAGGTTCCTATTTTCGAAAAAGATGGGAAACCCCGACTAACCAGAGATATTTTATTAGTAAAAGGAAAAATCGGTTCTCAGAATATTTACGTTTTTGTAAATCATTGGCCATCCAGAAGAGGTGGCGAAGAAGCCACAAGAGAATATCGGGTGATTGCAGCCAAAACAAATAAAATGTTAGCAGATTCTATAAGGAGTGTGGATCCAGATGCTGGTATTTTAATTATGGGTGACTTAAACGACAATCCAGATAATGCAAGTTTGATTTCAGGAGTCTCTGCTAAAGCTAAACCTAAAGGGCTCCAAGAGAATGACTTCCTAAATCCGTTTTATGATAATTATATTAAAGGTGAAGGATCGACAGCATATCAGGATGCCTGGAGTTTATTTGATCAAATTCTCATTTCCAAAAGTCTACTTAAAAAATCAGGACCAAATTCTTTACAATTTTTTAATCATAAAATTTTTCGCAGAGATTTTATGATGGAAAAAGAAGGTCATTTCAAAAACTATCCTAAGCGCACTTTTTCCGGAAATCAATATATTGGTGGTTACAGCGATCATTTTCCGGTATTGTGTTATTTTAGAATCGAATAAACAAAACCCAGTTTTTGCAAACATTCAATGGCAGTTGAAACGCCTTTTATATTAAGTGATGAGCACCATTATGCTTTAGATCAAATTGATCATTTGAAAGGATGTCTTTTTATAACTGGCAAAGCAGGAACTGGGAAATCAACATTAATTCAGTTGTTTCGAAAACTTTCAGAAAAAAAAGTAATTTTTTTAGCTCCAACCGGTGTAGCTGCAGTTCAAATTAAAGGTCAAACTATTCATAGCTTTTTTAAATTTCCACCCTCCTGGATAAGTAAACAAGATTATAAATTAATACCTAAAAATTTACTTGATAAAATTGATTTGATTTTCATTGATGAAATTTCAATGGTCAGAGCAGATATTCTGGACCATATAGATCAACTTTTACGCCAATCTGCAATGCTGGATGAGCCCTTTGGCGGCAAGGCTATGCTTTGGACTGGAGATTTGTTTCAGCTCCCACCTGTGGTAAGTACAGCCTATGAGAAAGAATATTTTTCAACAAAATATGCAAGCCCGTATTTTTTTTCTGCTACCGTTTTTAAACAATTGAAAAATTTTGAATTAATAGAATTGGGGCAGGTCTTTCGTCAATCAAATCCAATGTTTATCAAACTTCTTGAAAAAATCAGGATGAATACTATTGACGAAGAAGAATTGCTTGAAATTAATACGACCTGTTTCCATAATCAATTCATAGAACAGGATCATTTAATACTGACATTGACAAGCACCAATCAGTCTGCAAATTTTATAAACACAAACCGATTAAATCAACTTTCCACTGAAAGTAAAATATATACTGCACATATAACAGGTCAAGTTCTTGCAAACCAATATCCGGTTGAAGAACATATGGTTTTAAAAGAAGGTGCACAAATTATGTTGGTTCGCAATGATCCAAACAAGCGCTTTGTCAATGGCAGTTTAGGGGTGGTTATTAAATTAAATGACAAGACCATTCAAATACTGCTTGAAAATGAATCAAAGCCTCTTGAAATTGAACGATTTGTATGGGAAATTATTCGTTACAAAATGAGTTCTGGTAAAAATGCAGAGTTAAAGACTGAAGTTATTGGAACGTTTAGTCAGTTTCCTGTACGACTTGCCTGGGCTATTACAATTCACAAAAGCCAAGGTAAAACCTTTGAGAAAATTATAATTGATTTTGGCCGTGGAGCTTTCGAACATGGGCAAGCTTATGTAGCGCTCAGCAGGTGCAAGTCCCTGGAAGGCATCGTTTTAAAGCAAGCTTTAAGCTGGAAAGATATCCGAACAGATGAGCGGGTAATTGACTTTTTAAGGAAATATCAATAAAGGGCATAAACTTTTGACAGAAATAGTTTATAAATTTGAGCAAAACTAAAACCTTGTTATGACCCATCCACATAAACCTAGCAAAACAGAATCAAAGAAAAGCGAAAAAAACTTCTTTTACATATTGATTGCTGTTGCTGTCGTCTTAATGCTTTTAATGTATTTTATGTTTTCGGCTAGTTAATTTGAATAGAATCTATTGAAGCTCAATTTAGATATTAAATTTCCGAGTCCTGAAGCCTGGATTAAATCCGTTATTACTTCTTTTGATCGTTTTCTTCAGGATCACGCTGATTGCGAGCGCAAAGCATCCGCAATGGCCTTAAGCTTTATAGCTAAATATCCAAACCGAATTGAAATTATTCCAGCGCTAATTGAGACTGCACTTGAAGAATTAGAGCATTTTCAACTTGTCTACAAACTTATGGAGAGCAGAAAAATTCAACTTCCATCCGGTATGGGTGAGGATCCATATATAAAAGCTTTGATTAAGGAAGCCCATTCAGGGGTTAATGAACGATTTTTAGATCGTTTATTAATCGCCTCCGTTGCTGAAACCAGAGGTGCAGAACGATTTAAATTAGTGTCTGAACATTTGGACTCCGGTGAGCTCAAATCCTTTTACAAAATGCTTTGGACTTCAGAAGCTAAACACGGACACCTATATGTTAAAATGGCATTGCACTATTTTCCTGAAACCCAGGTGTATCCTCGATTAGCACGGTGGATTGACATAGAATCAGAAATTGTTCGCAATCTTGAAATCAGGCCAGCGCTTCATTAAATAAAATCTATGCAAGAACATTATGTAGTTCCAATTTTATCTGAGTTCTGGATTTGGGGAATTGTCTTAAGCGTCCTTGTATTTAGTACCTTGTTATGGTTTGGACAATACGCCATGCGAAAAGGTTTTGAAATGAATTATCGACGTGCCCTCGCAGGTGTTTTTATCATTCGTGAAATCTATTTGTTTGCTTATACTATCCAACAAGGTCAGTTTACAATTCAAGATTCCTTACCGTTTCATTTATGTAATATTTCCTATATTTTTTTAATCATCTTTTTATTAAAACCCAGTGCCTTTTTATTTGAATTTCTGATTATGCTTAGTTTAGCTGGTGCTATTCAAAGTTTAATTACACCGGAATTGACCCATGGTTTTTCACCTTATTTTTTGGTTGATTTTTATTTCAGTCATGCTGCCATTATATTCGTACCCTTATATGGTTATTTTGTTTTAAAAATGGTTCCGAGAACTGGCTCCTGGTTACGCGTTTTTCTTTTTGGAAACTTCATTTTAATTTGTGTCTATTTCATTAATCTCGTTTTAGATTCAAATTATATCTATTTAATGCGCGCTCCTATTGCAAACAATCCTATGATCCTAAGGCCTTACCCTATGCATTTAGTAGGTTTTCAAATATTTGGATTACTTCATATTTTATTAATTTATTGGCTTACCCGTAAATTCAAATATCAAAAACAGACAATTTAATTTTTCAGTATATGCTTACAGCAATTTCTCCATTAGATGGAAGATATCAAAATAAACTTCATGAATTAAGTCCTTATTTTTCGGAGTACGGACTTATTAAATACAGGCTCTATGTAGAAATTGAGTATTTTATACACCTCCTGGATACGCTCCCGATAAGTAATACATTAAATTCAACCGAAAAAGAAAAACTAAGAAATATTGTATCCGCATTTTCAATTTCTGATGCTGAACAAATAAAAGAAATAGAGAAAATAACAAATCATGATGTTAAAGCTGTCGAATATTTTCTTAAACAACAATTTGAAACAATTCAATTAGCATCCTTAAAAGAATACATACATTTTGCTTTAACTTCTCAGGATATTAATAATACGGCAATTCCAATCTTACTTCGGGACTTTACCATCAATTTAATGTTACCTAAATTATCCGATACTTTAAATTTAATTAATGAACGCGGCATTCAATGGAAACCGGTTGCTATGTTAGCCCGAACTCATGGGCAGCCTGCAACACCTACTACGATGGGAAAAGAGCTTCTCGTTTATTCTGAACGTTTAAATAAACAAATTATACAATTACAAAACTTCCAGTATTCCGGTAAATTTGGTGGCGCAACGGGTAATTTCAATGCACATTTTGCAGCTTTTCCTCAAATAGATTGGCCAGCTTGGGCGAATCAATTTTTAGAAAACAACTTAGGTATAGGAAGGCAACAATACACAACGCAAATTGCACATTATGACGAAATTGCAGAATGGTGTCATATATTGATTCGCTTAAACTCTATATTAATTGATTTTTGCAGGGATATTTGGACTTATATTTCGCTTGAATATTTCACCCAACAAACAAAAGCCGGAGAGATTGGGTCTTCTGCCATGCCTCATAAAGTAAATCCTATTGATTTTGAAAATGCAGAGGGAAATTTAGGAATTTCAACTGCACTTGCATCTCATTTGGCTGAAAAATTACCCATCTCCAGACTTCAAAGAGATCTTACCGACAGTACTGTTTTAAGAAACCTTGGAGTCCCTATTGCACATACTTATTTAAGCTTATTATCGATCCAAACTGGCATTCATAAACTGGTCTTAAATAATCCGAAAATTGAACACGAATTAGATCAACAATGGATCATTCTAGCAGAAGCGGTACAAACTATTTTACGTAGAGAAGCATATGAAAATCCGTATGAAGCACTGAAAGATTTAACCCGAGGAAAAACCAGTATTACACGAGAAGATTTACATAATTTTATTAATCACTTAAATATTTCCGAAGCAGTAAAACTAGAATTAAAAAACCTAAACCCTCAAAATTATATTGGTCCTAAATCTTAATTTTTTATAAAATAAAATAAACCAAATAATAAAAGTACGATCAAAATTAAAAGAATTGGCAAGGCATAATTTTTTACTGAAAATTTAATATCTTCCGCAATTTCTGCTTGTTTAATTTGTTCTTTTGTATCCATTTCAGCATTATTATTTTGCATATACAATTTGATGCGTTCAAACTCCATATAATTTTCTTCACTGGAATGGATCCATGTTTCTACAAATGCAACTTCCTGCTCACTGCATTGGTCCATTGCATATTTCCAAAGTAACTCTTTGCCCGGTTCAATTGACATTGTATCTAATATTTAAATTCACCCAAGGAAGAATTAATAATGATTTCTGTTTCAGGACTCGCTTCTACGTGACCAATAATTTGAGCATCGACTTCAAAGGATTTTGAAATTGCAATAATCTCCTCCGCTACTTCAGGACTTGTATAAATTTCAAGTCTATGGCCCATATTATAAACTTCATACATTTCAGCAGGTGAACATAAAGTATGTTGCTTTAATAATTCAAAAACAGGTGGCAAAGGAAATAAATTATTCTTTACAACACGCACTCCTGAAATAAATTTCTTAACTTTAGTTTGTGCACCACCAGTGCAATGAATAATTCCATCTATTTTGCTTCGAAAATTATTCAAAATTACATTCAGAATCGGTATATAGCTGCGTGTAGGAGACAATAACAAAGAACCAATTGAATACGAATTAGACTGGTAGGTAAATAAATCGGAAAGCGAATAACTTCCCGTATACACAAATTCCTTGTTTGTTTCTGGAGAAAAGGATGCTTCAATAGCTGCATAATTTTTTTTCAAAATATCATGTCTTGCTGCTGTGAGCCCATTTGAACCGATACCACTATTATATTGGTTCTCATAAATGGATTGGCCGGATGAAGCCAGACCAATAATTACATTACCAGCTTGAATATTATTTACTATGAGTTGAGTTTTATTAATTCTTCCAAAAGCTGTTATGCCAACATCAATGGTGCGAACGATATCACCAACATCGGCTGTTTCTCCCCCGCCTGAATGAATCTGAATATCAAACGCTTTCATGCTATTAATAAAGGCTTGAGTACCCTCGATTAAATGCTCAATTATGGCTCCGGAGATCAGGTGTTTATTTCTGCCAATGGTTGAAGAAATAATGATGTCCTGGATACAGCCTACACAAGCAAGGTCATCAAGGTTCATAACCATTGCATCTTGCGCAATATGATGCCAAATTGCCGGGTCAGGATTTTCAAGCCAATATAAATATGCTAAACTCGTTTTTGTTCCTGCTGTATCGGCGTGAATAAAATTGACAAAATCAGGATCTTTAGCTACATAATCTGGTAACACTTTGCAAAACGCATTTGGAAATAATCCTTTATCTAAATTCCGAATAGCATGATGTACATCTTCTTTCCCTGCTGATACTCCTAAAGACTGATATCTATTGACCATAAGTTTAGCAAAGTTACAAGGAATCCTTTAGGATGCCAATATACGAATATGTTGAAGACCTGGATTTTATTAATAATTAATAGGTAATAATTAATAATTAACTAATTAACTAACTGTAAGTCAATAAATTGACAACACAATTTAAAGAATTTAATAAAATCTAATGCCATTGAACAATCAAATTTTTCAAGCACTAGAAATAAAGCAAATAATACTAATAAGGGTCTATTTTTTCTGAATTATGGTATCCGTAAGTTTTATTATTCTAATGCCTTCAACTTGTGTATTCGGATCAAACGTAATGATCGTGTCCATTCGATCTACGAAAAGTGTGTCTTGCTTTTGTGCCGCCGTTATAGATGGTTCAAGATTGGTTTTACAGGATGGAAGTGCCAAGAGATAGATTCCAAAAATCATGGAAAAAAGGATTCGAAAAAAGGTATTATTTTTCATTTTAATGCGTTTAAATTGTTTGAAATTTAAGAACTTGTAGAATAGATTAATGAACTCAATGTACGAATTTAAAATCTGAATAATAACTTTTGAGGCTTTATAAAAACATAGAATCTAAAACAATTAATTTTGGTTTTGCTGATTCGTATATTTTATCTGTTTAAATCTCAATTTAAGGCACTCAAATAGACGGCTAAGAACTTGTTGAAATCAAATCTGTATTCAACTTAAGCTTGTGAAATACATATTAATAAATTGCTAATTTTGAATGTATTTATTGTAAATAATTTATAACATCCAAATGAAAATCAACTATTTATAAATCATAGCGTCCATAATAATCCGTTTTCTTGATGGGCTTATTGAACTAATTTTTAGCGCTATTCGTTGATCCTATTTAGGACTTTCAATGCAAATCGCTTTTTATGAACCTGAGCCCTATTGACAAGGTATCTGGCCTGAATAAAGACCGTTTTAAAACTGATTATTTGGATCCATTAAAGCCTGTTGTTTTTACAGACTTAATTGATGACTGGCCAGCAAAAACTCTTTGGACAATTGATTACTTCAAAGAACACTATGGTAATTTAATTGTCCCCATTGTTGATAGTTCATTTAGTAAAGGTGGAAAAAGTTATATGTCTGCAACTGCCACTATGAAATTCAAAGACTATTTGAATTTAATACAGACAAAAGAGACTCCTTTGCGAATTTTTTTGTGGAATATTTTTAAGTATGCGCCTCAATTAGCCAAGGATATTCGAAAATTTAACATCATGAATGGCTTTTATAATGAATTGCCGTTTATGTTTTTTGGAGGGCAAGGTTCCTACACTAAAATTCATTATGATATAGATTGTTCACATGTTTTTCTTACTCAATTTCAAACTCGCAAGCGAATCTTACTATTTGATCAACAACAATCCAAATACTTGCATCATGTCCCTTTCACTGTAGGTTGTTTGGTGGATATGATCGATCCGGATGAATCAAAATATCCAAGTCTAAAATATATTCATGGATATGAAACCATTCTTGAACATGGACAAACGCTATTCATTCCTAGTATGTATTGGCATCATATAGAATATATAGAAGGAGGATTTTCAATTTCTTTTCGGGCATCTAATACTTTTGGATTGAAATTAAAAGGCGCTGTTCAACTTGCCAAGCACTTTGCGATTGACAGAAGTATTAATTATGCACTTGGAAACAAATGGATGGACATAAAATTAAAAATGGCTAAACGGAATGCTCATTTAGATACATAAGTCTGGCATACAATTTGCCAACAAGATTTCATACGAATACTCTTCGTATCTGTTAAAACCAAACTGAATGAATCCTTTCCACTGCCGGAAGGGATTTTTTTACTTCTGATTAAGTCGGGTTGATAAATCTTCTTCTAATACAGCTATTTCCTTATTCATTTTCTGACTCTGATGCTGAATAGATTCAATATGAATGGCTTCTATTAAAGAAAAAATAAATTCTTCACTCAAACCTTCCTTTTTACCAATTTCTAAGAGCCTAACCACAATTTGATCCCATCGTTTTGGTTGAAAGATAGCTATGGAATTTTCTTTTTTTTCAAGTCCGATTTGTTCAGCAAGTAACATTCTTTTTGCTAATAAGTGAACGATTTCTTCATCAATAGCGTCAATTCCTGTTCGAATGGCTTCGATTTGTTTATTGAATGCAAAATCATTGGAAGCAATACTTCTAAGAATTAATTTATCCAATATTTCAGTTTGAAGAAAGTCGGCCGTCACTTGTTGATCTGCATCGCTTAATGCCTTTTCTGGTTGATTGTGAACTTCCACCATAAGTCCATCATAATTAAGATCGTAGGCTATTTGAGCAATCTCCAACAAATTATCTGGTCTTCCACTGATATGAGAGATATCCGCCAGCATTTGAAGATCTGGCATGCGTCGGCGCAACTCAATAGGAATTTGCCATCGGGGTACATTTCTGTATACTGAATTTCCGTAGAAACTAAATCCTCTATGAATGGCTGCAACACGTTGTATACCAACCTGAAGCATTCTTTCAATTGCACCTAACCATAAAAAGAGATCTGGATTGATTGGATTTTTTACAAAAACTGGAATATCAACCCCTTTAAGGGCATCCGCAATATCCTGAACATAAAATGGATTTACGGTTGTTCTGGCACCAATCCAAAGAGCATCAAATCCAGCTTTCAAGGCAAGTTCAACATGTTGACTTGTAGCGACTTCCGTACAAATTTTAAGCTTATATTTTTTTTGAATTCCGATAAGCCAGGGAATTGCTTCAGCTCCCATACCTTGAAAATGACCCGGTCGTGTCCTAGGCTTCCATAGTCCAGCTCTCACAAAATCACTTTTAAAATGAAGAATAGCTTGAGCAATGGCATCCATTTGTTCTTCTGATTCTGCGCTACATGGACCTAGAATAAGTCCTTTCCTTTTATCGTTTAATGCTATAGCCGGTTTCATTTATTGGAAATTTAATAAACAACAAATGTAAACGGTTTTTGGTGCCATAAAATCACCAATATTATGATCTTTGCTGGCTAATTAATTTCATATGAGACAAATTCAAATTACCTGTGTCCTTATTTTCATTACTCTTAGTGCGCTGTTTGCTCAAAAATCCAAAACCAGTGGTGAAATTTTGGAAGGCATTCAAAAATTAAAAGTGCTAGGATCTGTACTTTATATTGCTGCACATCCTGATGATGAAAACACTAGACTTATAACTTGTTTATCAAAAGATTTGAAATTAAATACAGCTTATCTATCCTTAACCAGAGGAGATGGTGGACAGAATTTAATCGGGTCTGAGCTGGACGAATATCTTGGTGTCATCCGTACGAATGAATTAATTGAAGCCAGAAAAATTGATGGGGGTATACAATATTTCAGCAGAGCAAATGATTTTGGATATTCCAAAAATGCTGAAGAAACCTTTAGTTTTTGGAATCATGATAGTGTTTTGTTGGATGTAATTCGGGTAATCAGAGAATTTAAACCTGATATCATTATAAATCGCTTTGATCACCGCACCAGTGGCAAAACGCATGGACATCATACTGCATCTGCAATTCTAGGTTTTGAAGCTGCAAAATATTCAAACAGCCCACTTTACAAACTGGATGCACTCAAAGGAACAGACATGCATATTGTACAAGGTGTATTTTTTAATACCTCCTGGTTTTTCTTTGGTGGGAAAGAAAAATTTGACGCTATGGACAAATCCGGGTTATACAGTCTTGATGTGGGTGCTTACTACCCTGCTTATGGTTATTCTAATAACGAAATTGCTGCACAAAGTAGAAGCATGCATAAATCCCAAGGATTTGGAATCAATTCGAGTCGAGGAAGCGTCTTTGAATATTTTGAGAGAATTGATCAAGCAAAGGACAATTCACATAAATCTCCCTTTGATGGCTTGGATCTAAGTTGGTCCCGTATAAATGGAGGCGGAAATGTTGATAAGCTTATCGATACCTTGATTCTCAATTATAATTACAAGGAACCCTGGAAAAACATTGCGGCATTACAAAAAATCGAACGCTATATAGAAGAACTTTCAGATTCGCATTGGAAATGGATTAAACTATCTGAAGTAAAAAATCTCATTTTAGATTGTGCCGGAATATTTGCCGAATCCTTTACCGATAAATGGATTACAAGTCCAGGTAGCAGTATTTTGGTAAGCTCTGAGTGCATCGTTCGGAGTCCTGTGGAGGCCCGAATTGAGTCCATTTCAATTCCGAGTTGTTCAAAAGATAGTCTTTTTAATATCGCATTTGCAAAGAATCAATCGATATTTTGGACAACTAAAATTTCAATACCGCAATCAATTGAAAAAACCAGTCCATTTTGGTTATGGAATGGTCGACATCGGGGCATGTATGAAGTTGACGATTTAAAGAATCATCATCGCCCTGTACTTACTAAAAGTTTGACAACAAAATTTACCATTCGAATCTTAAGTAGAAACTATATCATTGAAAGAGACATTATTTATAAAAACGACGACCCGGTCTTAGGTGAAGTAAAACAAAATCTTGATATCATTCCAGCTGTTACGATTACGCAAGTGGATAATCTATTTATTGCAAAATCAAATAAAGCGAATGTTCAAATACAAATAACTGCGAATGAAGATAATCAACAAGGTTATATTTCCCTGGCAGAAGCTAAACTGCAAAGCACAAACACTGCGAAGGCTGCATATACACTTGAAAAAGCTGGAGATAAACAAATATTAAATTTTGAAATCAGCTGCAATCCAACAACAGAAACATTTATTGAAATTCCTATTCTTATCAATCAACAAAAGGCCTATGAATATAAAAACATAAAGTATCCTCATATTCCCTGGCAGAATATTTTGATACCAGCGTCTATAAAAATTATAAATACGGATATATTGATTAACAAAAAAAAGCGGGTTGCTTATATAGATGGTGCTGGCGATTATGCTGATGAGGCGTTGATAAAGATGGGTTATGGTATAACTAAGATTCCTGCTTCTTATTTATCACAACTCAGTATCCAACAGTATGATGTTTTATTATTTGGCATTAGGGCTTTAAACACTCAGGAGGAGTTAAAAAATTGCAAGAAACATTTAGATCGCTTTATGAATGAAGGTGGAAAAGTAATATTTCAATATAATACTACCGCTGATCTTATAACCGATAATTTTGTCCCTGATAGCATGTCAATTTCCAGAGATCGCGTTACAGATGAAACGGCCGAAGTAAGAATTTTAAAACCTGAACATCCTATTTTCAGCACACCGAATAAAATAACTGTTGCAGATTTCAATAATTGGATTCAAGAGCGGGGTTTGTACTTTCCAAATAAATATAGTGCATCCTATGAGGAAATACTGAGTATGAACGATCCAAAAGAAAAAGCATTAAATAGTGGAATCCTCATTAAAAAAGTTGGCAAAGGTTGGTTTGTATATTCCTCCCTAGCCTGGTTCCGACAATTAAAAGCAGGTGTTCCAGGTTCTTACCGTTTATTTTCTAATCTTATTAGTTTTTAATACATGGCAGTCGAACCAAATTGGAAGCGGTATTATTTGCTTGTAGGAGTTTTACTTGCAGTCTATGTATTTTTACTTTGGTTATTTACAATGTATTTTAAAAAATAATCATTTTGTAAACCTATGAGTATTTATGACTGGATTGTACTAATTGGCACACTTGGTTTTATTGGACTTTACGGCATGCTAAAGACTAAAAATCAAGGATCCTTACAAGATTATATTTTAGGCGATCAAAACACGAATTGGTGGAAGGTAGGATTTACTGTAATGGCAACGCAAGCCAGTGCAATCACATTTATCTCTACAACAGGACAAGGATTTTCTGATGGAATGCAATTTGTTCAATTCTATTTTGGATTGCCATTAGCTATGATTGTTATATGCGTCACTTTTATTCCAAATTTTTATAAGCTTAAAGTACTTACAGCCTATGAATATCTTGAACAGCGATTTGATGTTAAAACCAGGACCTTTGCAGCATTTATTTTTCTAATACAAAGAGGATTAGCAGCTGGCATTACATTATATGCACCGAGTATTATTTTGTCTTCGATTTTTGGCTGGAATCTTCAATGGACACATATTATATCTGGCATCCTGGTGATTCTTTATACGGTAACTGGTGGATCCAAAGCTGTAACACAAACACAATTGCAACAATTGGCGGTCATATTTATTGGCATGGTATTCATTTTTGTTTATATGCTCTTTAATTTACCGCAAGGCATTGGATTTACAGATGCTATGACCATTGCAGGTTGGTCTAACAAAACGAATGCTGTAAGTTTTGATCTTGATTTTAATAGCAGATATAATTTCTGGGCAGGAATAAGTGGTGGATTTTTCTTAGCACTTGCATATTTTGGAACAGATCAATCACAGGTGCAACGCTACATCAGTGGAAAGAACATTCGCGAAAGCAGAATGGGGCTGATTATGAATGGAATTCTTAAAATTCCTATGCAAGTTTTTATTTTATTATGTGGCGTTTTATTGTTTGTTGTTTTTCAATTTCAGAAAACGCCTATCCATTTCAATGAAAAAGTATTACAGGAATTAAAATTAAACCATGAAACCTTTTTTCTAAATTGGAATCAACGAAATGATAGTATCCATCAGTTGTCGAATACCTTACCTATAGATCTGTCCAATCCTGCTATGAAATCAACGTTAGAAATTCTAAATACAAATCGCCAGGGATTGCAAACTGAAGTAAGAAGTTATGTAAAACAAAATATTCCAGGACAAGAATCCAATGATCGGGATTATATTTTTTTACATTATATCTTGTATTATTTACCAAAGGGATTTATTGGCTTAATGATTGCGGTGATATTATGTGCAGCTATGTCCTCCATATCGGCAGAAATTAATGCCCTGTCAGGCACCACCATGGTAGATATTTTTAAACGTCATTTTCCTCAATATTCAAAATCTGCAACGGATATCATTTGGTCTAGAATTTTCACTGCGGCCTGGGGTTTTATAGCCATAGGATTTGCACTTTATGCGACTTTATTTGAGAATTTAATCCAATTTATAAATATTATTGGCTCACTTTTTTATGGTACAGTTCTGGGGATTTTTGTTACCGGCTTTTACCTTAAATTTATAAAAGGAACTGCAGTGTTTTATGCAGCAATTATTGCACAGATTACAATTATAGCACTTTTTAAATATACAAATTTAGGATTTCTCTGGTATAATGTAATTGCTTGTGGAATGGTAATGGGACTTAGTATTCTCTTTGAGAAAATCAAAAAAAATGAATCCTCTTAAAAGTTGGTGATTGTTGGTCAGCAGAAGAAACTAACCAACAATCCACCATTATTTTATTTAATTACTCCATTCTTTAATGGACATTTCATTCATTTTCACATATTCATCATTTTTTGCTTCGATAGCTTTCGCTTTAGATTTATTAGCAGCTTCAATGGCTTCTGCTTTTCTGCCAAGACGAGCTAAAATTAAGGATTCAACTCTAAGTTTCCAGAATTGAGCATCCATTTGATTTGATTTCTGGATCCATTGAATTGCAGCATTCATGTCTTTATTGGTATCATAATAATAACGAGCAGCTTGATAATAATCATTACTACTTGGACCGCTCATTACTTTTTCAATATTTTTTACCACTTTACTGTCGGTATCAAATCTCAATTTTATTGGGACCATGGTAGTTTCCCAAATCAAATTCATAGTTGCAGATTCATTCCGGATCTCATTGATATCAATTGTAAAGCTTTCAACAGTATAAGGAATTAATTCAGGAGTCACCTTTATATGCGCTACTTCTTTTGTGATATCATAGTTATCGGGTACACCAGAAACTGTAATATCATTGTAGAACATAACTTCCCAATGGTTTTCACCAGGAATTGAAAATAATGCATAACTTCCTTTTGCAACTTTTACGCCTTCAATTTCTACGTCATCGCTAAACGTTACTTTTGTGCAGGCATTTGCACCAGTTCTCCAGGTTTTTCCATAAGAAACGACATCACCAAAAACGATCCGGTCCTTTTTACCTGGTCTGGAATATTCAACAGTAATTGTTCCGAGACCCACTTTTTGTTCCAATTTACACATTGGACTTGGTGCAGGAGTCGTAATCTGGGCATATGCAGGCAAAAATGCCGCAATAATTAATAAAATAAGAAGATTTTTCATGGTTTTACATTTTTTTAATAATAACACAAAAATACTAAAATGGATCAAAAATTATATGAATAATATATTATGAATATTAATAATATGTTATATATTTGCCCTATTAAGAAAACAAACATATTCGACTATGGTTATTGCTACAACGTGCGTATTATGCTTTTTATTCAGTTGGTTTTTGCTTCAAATGAATATTTCTGAACAAGAACAATAGTTTTTAACGCAACTCCAACTGCTTAATTAGTTCTTCTTTTAAGGCTGTATTGACTTGATTTATAATTTTAGCTTTATTAAAGCTTAATTCATGGCGTAAAGGGGAAGAACTCAGCCATACATATAACACCCCACTTTTAAACTGTATCCGGGTAGTATAATGTGCTATCCCTTCATATAGATTTTTCCAAACGCCTTCTATTTTCTTATCCAATAGCTTGTCTTTAAGGTGTTTTTGCGAAGAAAATACTTTCAACAAATCGTGTATATTTTGCTCGTCGTGTTTCATATAGCGTGTAACAGATTGTCTTGAATTTGATAAAGATAGGCATCCTTATTTAGAATATTGCGCAATTCCTGCGCTCTGGTGAGGTGGGTATCTGATATAAAACACTGCGATATTTGTTCCTCAATAAGTAAAGCAAGTAATTTCTCGACTCGACCTGCATCCAATTTTGCAAAAATATCATCCAATAAAACAATGGGTGTAATTCCTAAAGTGGATTGTAAAAAATTAAATTGCGCCAATTTCATAGCAAGAATAAAACTTTTAATTTGCCCTTGAGAACCTAAATCGCCCAAACTATGCTCTCCCATCAAACAATCAATCCGGTCTTTATGAATTCCCCGATTTGTACGTAAGGAAAAATAATCCTTTTCTCTGGAATCCAATAATAATTGTGCGTATTGCGCTCCCCCATCTGAAGTGTATGTAAAATTAGATTCCTGTTTATTACCACTAATTTTTTCAACATAATTTTTTATAACCGGATTTAAATTTTCAACCAATTCTTTCCTTTTAACATAAATATAATTTGCATGTTGAACAAGCGAAAAATCCAAAGCATCCAACAATTGTGAATTGATTCGTCCAGCCATCTTCATTTGTTTCAAAGCGGCATTCCGTTGTTTCAATAATTTATTGTACGCATATAGGTGTTCGAAGTACTGATTATCTATTTGCAACAAGGTTTGATTCAAAAATTTTCTTCGCTCTTCATGTTCATTTATAAGCGTGTATACCTCGTCTGGAGCAATCATTACAACAGGTACCTTTCCCAGATGATCTGTAATTTTTAAATACTTTTTGTCATCATAAAATACTTCTTTTAACACCGGAGGTTTGCATTTAATGACTACCTGGCGAATGCCCTTTTTTGTTTGTAGACTACCTTCTAATCTAAAGAAATCTTGCTCATGTTGAACTATTAATTTGTCAGGACATTTCCGAAATCCCCGGGTCATACACAAATAATAAAGAGCATCTAAAAAATTGGTTTTACCGGATCCATTTAAACCTGTAATAAAATGAAATCCAGGATTTAAATCGATTTGTAAATCTGAAAAATTCTTAAACTTGAGAATTGATAAATGATTAAAATACAAAATATCAGAAACTTAAACCGAAATTAAAAGGAAACACAAATATCGTAAAATACCTGTGGTATTCAAAGCTCTGGTTTGATTCCAAAGGTTTGGACTAGTCAATCTGAACGTTAAAGCTTATAAATAATGCGTTGAAAGGATTATTTTTGAAGCTTAATTTCAACAAAATGATCAAAAGAATCTTCCTTTTTCTATGTTTTCTGCTGCCGGTTTTTGGATTTTCACAAGGGCTGATGACGCCTGAATTATTGTGGTCATTGGGTCGTGTGCAAGGAGAAACGGTATCTAAAGATGGTAAAAAAGTATATTATACAGTAACCCGATACTTAACCGACAAAAACAAAGGAAACACACAATTATATGTAAGTGACCTGCAAACCGGCCAAAGTGAACAAGTGTCAAAAGCAGAAAATTATGCAGGAAATGCCTGTCTGGATAGTGGTGGAAACTTAATGTATTCAAATGATGGGATCATTCATCATCAACTTATAAATAAATCACTGGGAATTGAAAAACTAGAATATTCGAACCTATTACCATCTCCTAATGGCATGTGGCTTGCATTTTCAAGATCTGTAAAAGTGAATACACCAAAACAAGACTTATACCCTGAATTATCTAAATCCACTGCTTTAATTTATGATGATTTGATGTTTCGCCATTGGAAAGAATGGGAAGATGGTTATGCAAATCATATATTTTTAGCTAGAATGTCACCTGATGGCTTACAACATGAAAAAGATATCATGTTTAAAGAACCATATGATTGTCCAACTATGCCGGATGGTGGTTTGGAAGATATAAATTGGAGTGCCGACAGCAAATTTTTAGCCTATGTTTCAGTTAAAAAAACTGGTAAGGATTATGCCGTAAGTACTAATTCTGAAATCTATTTATATGATGTCGCCTCCGGCAAAACAATAAATATTAGTGATGGATTGCAAGGTTATGATAAAAATCCGGTATTCTCCCCAGATGGCAAATATTTAGCCTGGACAAGCATGGCCAGAGACGGTTATGAAGCCGATAAAAATGACATCTACATTATGGATTTGCAAACTAAAGTGCGCAATAAAATTACCGCAAAATGGGATGAAACCGTAAACCAATTTATCTGGAGTAAAGATTCCAAAGCACTTTATTGCAGCTTGCCTTACAGAGGTACAATCCAATTATTTGAGCTCCTGATTCCTACCGATATTCAAAAAGGAAATGAAACAAAATTCCGACAAATTACAAATACCGATCACGATTACAACTATCTCATTGGTTTAAGCAACCAATATATTATTTGCCATCGTGTTGACATAAATCATGCTGTTGAAATTTATTCAGTTGATATTGCAACTGGTGTAGCAAAACAAATAACTCAGGTAAACACAGAAGTTTACAGCAAGATTAAAATGGGAACAGTTGAAAAACAATGGATTAAAACAACAGATGGTAAAAACATGTTAGCATGGGTAATTTTTCCCCCAGATTTTGATCCTAATAAAAAGTATCCTACCCTATTATATTGCCAGGGAGGTCCGCAGAGTGCATTGACTCAATATTATTCATTCCGTTGGAACTTCCAATTGATGGCTGCTAATGGCTATATCATCGTTGCGCCAAACCGAAGAGGAATGCCTGGTTGGGGAAGTGCCTGGAACGAGCAGATTTCAGGAGATTGGGGTGGCCAATGTATGAAAGATTATTTATCGGCAATTGATCAGGTTTCAACAAAACCATATGTAGATAAGTCCCGCCGTGCAGCAGTTGGAGCAAGTTTTGGAGGTTATTCTGTATTTATGCTTGCTGGAATTCATGAAGGTCGATTTAAAAGTTTTATTTCCCACTGTGGAAGTTACAATCTTGAATCCTGGTATGCCAGTACGGAAGAATTATGGTTTGCAAATTTTGATTTAAAGGGATCTTATTGGCAAAAAAAGCTACCAAAATCGTATACCAGGTTTTCCCCTCATAAATGGATTAACAAATGGACTTCTCCGATTTTAATTATTCAAGGAGCCAAAGATTATAGAATACCAGATACCCAAGCCTTTGAAGCGTATACTGCAGCGAGATTGCATAATATTAAATCCCGCCTATTATATTTCCAGGATGAAGGTCATCATATTTTGAAAGTTCAAAATGGGCTTATCTGGCAAGCTGAATTTTATCGCTGGTTGAAGGAAACACTTTAAAACTGGAACCAAACTTGAGATCCTGATAAATAAACTATTTTTGCATTCTAAATTTGAATTATGTCTGAAGTATTGACAAGACCTAAAGCTAAAACTAACAAACAGCCAGCTTCCGAGTATTCTAAATCTGTTTGGATGGGTTGGTATGAAACCATGCTTCGCATTCGAAGATTTGAAGAACGCACTTTGATGCTTTATTCCCAACAAAAGATTCGGGGCTTTTGTCATGTTTATATTGGGCAGGAAGCAATAGCAGCCGGGATGGTAAGTGCATTAACCAAAGACGATGCAGTAGTTACAGGATATCGTCAGCACGGCAATGCTATTTCCAGAGGAATTCCTGCAAAGGCTTGTATGGCAGAACTTTATGGAAAAGAAACCGGTTGTGTAAAAGGTAAAGGCGGCTCTATGCATTTTTTCTCCAAGGAGCATCGCTTTTTTGGTGGAAATGGCATTGTTGGAGCCCAGATTCCTATTGGAACCGGAATTGCATTCGCAGAAAAATATAAAGAAACCAAAAATCTTTGTGTGACCATGTTTGGTGATGGAGCGGCAAGACAAGGAGCACTTTATGAATCCTTTAATATGGCTATGACTTGGAAGCTTCCAGTCTTATATATCCTTGAAAATAATGGCTATGCAATGGGTACCTCTATCGAGCGCACTAGTAATGTACATGAATTATATAAAATCGGGGCTGCTTTTGATATGCCATCTGAGCCGGTTGATGGGATGGATCCTATTGCCGTACATGAGGCTATAACAAAAGCTGCAGCCCATATTCGGAGTGGTAATGGTCCGTATTTTCTTGAAATCAAAACATATCGATATCGAGGGCATTCCGTTTCAGATCCGGGAAGTTATCGTTCGAAAGAGGAAGTTGAGCATTACAAGACATTGGATCCATTATTAATGACAGAAACTAAAATTTTAAAGGGAAATATTGCAAATCAAGCAGAAATCGATGCTTTAAATGAAAAAATCAAGCTAGAAATTGATGAAGCCGTTGAATTTGCAGAATCTTCTGCATTTCCTCCACCTACTGCATTATATGATGACAACTACAGTGAAGCGGACTACCCATTTATAAAAGATTAATATAAGTCTTCTAAAGTCGCAGATAATTGTCTTTAAATGGACTCTAGGTATTATTTTTGCGAAGTTTTTTAAAAACATACAGCAATTATGGCAAAAGGATACAGGTCGGGTGTTACCCCAAGAAATGTGAAAACTGCAAGTTCTAAAGAGGATACTTTAATCGATATTGGTGATGTAAAGCACCATGCAGAAGATTTTTATGAGAAGCATAAACTCACAATTTTAGGAGTTTTAGGCGGATTAGTTTTGGTAATTGGAGGTTGGTTACTCTATAAATTCATGTATCAAGAGCCAAAAAACCTTGAAGCGCTCGAACAAATGTACCAAGCAGAATTTTTATTTGAAAAAGATTCTTTTGATCTTGCCTTAAATAATCCGGGTGGTGGTTTTGCTGGATTTGCAGAAATTTCTGAAAATTATAGTGGTACCGCAGCAGGAAATCTTGCAAAATATTATGCAGGAATGTGTTGTTTAAATCTTCAGAAATACGAAGAAGCTAAACAATACTTTGAAGACTTCGATGCAAATGGTAAAATAATGCCGATCCTAAAAAATGCAGCTTTAGGTGATGTGAGTGCTGAATTAAATGATTTAGAAGGAGCATTAAAATATTATCAAAAAGCGACTACGGTTATAGAAAATGAATTTTTAACACCTGTCAATTTGAAAAAACTAGGAGTTCTCAAGCAAAAACTTGGCGATAAGGAAGGTGCATTAAAAGCATTTAAAGAAATCAAAACAAAATATCCGGATTCCCCAGATGGAAACGGAATTGATAAGTTTATTATACCGCTTGAGTAAACTAGCTAATTCCTGTTTATATGGCGGGTAGCTTAAAAAGCATATCCTCGCTGAATCCGTTAGAAATCCAGCTGGCTACGCAATTTACATATTGTATTCTGACAGCCCAATGGAATTCTGAAATCACCTGTAAATTAGAACTTGGTGCAATCCAGCTGTTAACGAATTGTGGAGTTCCGACATCACAAATCAAAACGATTGCTGTACCAGGATCATTTGAACTTCCATTGACAGCAAAATGGGCATTAGAATATTATAAATCGGATGCCATCTTGTGTCTTGGTTGTATTATTCAGGGAGAAACAAAACATGATGAATTTATTGCGCATTCAATATCAAAAGCCATTTTAGATTTAAACATTTCAAGTGAAAAACCTATTATATTTGGAGTGCTCACCGTAAACAATATACAACAAGCAGAAGATCGTGCAGGTGGCAAATTTGGAAACAAAGGAGAAGAAGCTGCGATTACAGCAATACAAATGCTAAACATAAGATCGCAATTACAGTTATCAAATCAGGAATGAGAAAATACATGATATGATTAAATCCATTCAAACTATAGAGACCGGATATTTTAAATTAGATGGCGGTGCTATGTTTGGAGTGATCCCAAAAAGCATGTGGGTAAAACTCAATCCGCCAGATGAGCAGAATATGTGTACCTGGTCTATGCGTTGCCTTTTAATAGAAACAGACGAAAAGAAAATTCTGGTAGATTGTGGGATGGGTGAGAAACAGGATAGCAAATTCAGATCTTTTTTTCACCCACACGGCAATGCAAGTTTAATCAAATCATTGGAAGAACGCGCATTTGAAGCAGAGGATATTACGGATGTTTTTTTGACTCATTTACATTTTGATCATTGCGGTGGTGCTGTCAAAAGACTTGAAAATGGAAGCCTGGTACCTGCTTTTCCAAATGCTAATTATTGGTCAAATGAGCGACATTGGGATTGGGCTATGAATCCTAATGAACGAGAGCGCGGATCTTTTCTTAAAGAAAATTTTGTCCCATTATTGGATGCAGGTGTTTTACATTTTATCGAATCGGATAAAGCGTATGTTGAATGGTTACCTGGCATTGTTATTCGCTATTCGTTTGGGCATACAGAAGCGATGATGACTCTTGAAATAGAATTTAATAATCAAAAATATATTTACTGTGCCGATTTACTGCCTTCATCATTTCATATAGGCATGCCCTATATTATGGCTTATGATGTTCGACCATTAGTATCTCTGCAGGAAAAAGAATTTTTATTAAAACAAGCTGCAGATCATCAACACATTCTTATTTTTGAACACGATCCTAATACCTCTGCGGCTACTGTAAAATATGATGATCGAGGTCGGATTGTATTTGACAAAAAAATAGATTGCTAGACCATTTCAAATTTAATTTAGGAGTTTATAATTAAAGAAAATAACAATCCTAAAAATCGAACCAATTTATAGCAATACCACTATCGCAGACCATGGTGCTCTGGGGTAAAGAAAAAGAATGTCAAAATGAAAATCAAACCAGAAGAATTAAAAGTTGAGGGTTATGTTTTACTTGACAAATTTGGACATAATGAATTAGTTCCATTCATAAGAACATATATTAATAAACGGACAAAGTATTCAATTTTTTACTATTTCTGCAACTTCTTTATTTTTGGACTCGCGGGATATTTATTTATGAATGGATTTGACAAACCTGACTTTGACCTTGGCAATCGTTTTACACATTTTAGCTATGGACTTGCGATTGCATTCGGATTATTACCACTTCACGAATACATTCACATATTAGCTTATAAATCGCAGGGAGCTAAAAATACTTCTTATGATGCAAACCTTAAAAAATTCTATTTTATGGCTCTTGCAGACAAATTTGTAGCAAACAAGAAAGAGTTTGAGATTATTGCACTTGCACCATTTGTAATAATCACAACTATTTTAATGGTATTATTTTTTACTGTGAATCCTAACTGGACATTGACAATTGTTGGTACTTTGCTAACGCATACTGCAATGTGTTCTGGTGACTTTGGATTGTTAAGTTATTTTGAATTTAACAAAAACAAAGAAATCGTAACCTTTGATGATGTAGATAATAAAATTTCCTACTTCTATGGTAAGCTGCAGGAAGAAAATACTAATTTATAACTTTATATTTTCAAGCCTTAGAATTTCTTTTTAATTAGGCTGTCTTTATGAATCTTTTCAAAAGTTGAAAAAGAATAAAATATCCTCCTTTATAAGTAATGGGATTATCACCTACAACAAATTTTAAAACATAGTTCATTCAAATATAAAATCACTTTTACTCACCGGAAAATGAACTTACAAATACAAATTTAATCGTTCAAAATACAGCGTTAGGTGAGCATTTTTCAAAACTGAAGTTTCTTTTAATCTATTATTGAAACATTTTACATTCACTACCCTATCCTCTATCAAACCCCAACCTCCTCGCAGCATTCATTTGCATAACTTGCTTTCCATCAAATACCTTTTCCCCATTTACAAATGTCGACATCACCTGACCTTTTAATTCAATACCTTCTAAAGGTGACCAATTACATTTATACAAAAGATCTTTTTTCTCGACTTTGTATGTTTGATTTACATCTACCAAAACAAGATCTGCAAAATAACCTTCCCGAAGGTAACCACGGTCTTTGATTTTAAAACAGATTGCAGGATTATGCGCCATTTTTTGTACGACAAATGGAAGATCCCAATGAAATCTTTCGGCCATTGTTATCATTAGTGATAGCGGATGTTGAACCAATGGCAATCCTGCTGGAGCTTTACTGTATTTTTCAGATTTTTCTAACCAAGTATGCGGTGCATGATCCGTAGCAATCACATCTAATTTATTTTCAATCAATCCATTGGCAATAGCTATTGAATCCTCGATAGTTTTAATAGCCGGATTGCATTTTATTTGGTTTCCTAAACTTGTATAATATTGATCATTAAAATAAAGATGATGCACACATGCTTCAGCGGTAATTCGTTTTTCATTTAGCGGTATTGAATTATCAAATAAATCCAACTCTTCTTTCGTACTAATATGCAAGATATGTAAGCGCGTATCATGCTTTTTTGCTAATGCAACAGCAAGGCTTGATGACAAATAACACGCTTCCCTACTCCGAATATTTGGATGTTCTGTTACCGGTATGTCATCTCCATATTTTGCGAATGCTAAATCCAAATTATGATGAATTGTTTTTTCGTCTTCACAATGCGTAGCAATAAGTACTGGCGCCTCTTTAAATAGAGATTCTAAAACCTGGAGTCGATCCACTAACATATTTCCTGTAGAGGAACCCATAAATACTTTAATGCCACACACCTCGTCGTAGTTGACTTTTAGGACAGCTTCCAGGTTTTCATTAGAAACGCCCATATAAAATGAATAATTAACGAACGAGCTTTTTGCTGCAATCTGATATTTATCTTCTAATAAAGCTCCTGTTAAAGCATTTGGAATCGTATTGGGCATTTCCATAAAACTAGTAACCCCACCTGCAGCTGCGGCAGCAGATTCGGTAGCTATGGTGGCTTTGTGTGTAAGACCTGGTTCTCTGAAATGCACCTGATCATCAATACAGCCTGGAATGAGGTGCTTTCCTCCAGCGTCCAGGATATCTGCATTTGAAGATGAAATATTCCGATCTATCCGGTCGATTCGATCGTTTTTAATCAGAATATCAGATTCAAAAATAGAACCTTCATTCACCAGGAGGGCATTCTTAATTAATAATTTGCTCATAATTTACGAAAAGATGCATAAAATTGATAAGATGTTGGCAAAGCTTCCGATTTTCGCAAAAATATTTTATGTTTTATATTCCTGGCGATCTCAATATTGGTATTTTAGGTGGCGGACAACTCGGCAGAATGTTGGCTCAGGAAGGCTATAGCCTAGGCTTAGAGTTATTCTTCCTTGACAAATCAAGAGATTATCCAGCTGGAAGAGCCAGTGCAAATTTTATAGAAGGCGATATTACTTCCTATGAAGATGTTGTTGGCTTTGGTCAAGTTTTGCAAATTATTACAATTGAAATCGAGAATGTAAATACTAAAGGTCTTTATAAACTTGAGGCATTAGGTATTTTGGTATATCCTCAGGCTGCAATTATAGATTTAATTAAGGATAAAGGAAATCAAAAACAATTTTACAAGGATCACCATTTTCCAACAGCTCCATTTCGATTATTTAATTCAAAATTAGAAATTGAAGAAGCGATTGATTCCGGAGCACTTTCATTTCCTTTTGTTCAAAAATTAAGAACCGGAGGTTATGATGGCAAAGGTGTTGAGCTTATTCATGATGAAACTTTTATACCAAAACTGATGGATGGTCATAGTGTAATAGAAACACTTGCTGATATTAAAAAAGAAATCAGTGTTATTGCAGTTCGGAATATCATTGGAGAAACAAAAGTGTATCCAGCTGTATCTATGGATTTCCATCCTACTGCCAATTTAGTTGAATTTGTAATTTGTCCGGCAGAAATTCCGGATGATATTGAAAAAAAGGCGAGCAAAATAGCTTTTGAATTGGCCAATAAGCTTGAAATCGTTGGGCTCCTTGCGGTGGAATTTTTTTACAATAAAGATGGTTCGATTTGGATTAATGAAATGGCACCGAGACCTCATAATAGTGGACACATCACGATGGATAATGGTGCTACCAGTCAATTTGAAAATCATTTGCGAGCTATATCCGGCTTGAGTATAGGATCTACGCAGCACACCCGGGCAGCGGTTATGGTAAATTTATTAGGAGAAGAAGGATATGCTGGCAAAGCGCGTTATGTAGGTTTGGATGAAATTTTAAAAATCGATGGTGTTCATGTCCATATTTATGGCAAAGAAGAAACCCGGCCAAATCGCAAAATGGGACATGTAACGATTACGGACTCCAATCTTGAAAGATGCAAAGAAATCGCTAAATTTGTGGCACAAACGATCAAAGTTATTTCATGAAAGAGCATCCGGAAGTTGGTATTATAATGGGATCAGACAGTGATTTAAAAATCATGAAAGATGCTGCCGAAATTTTAGATCAATTTGGGATTTCATATGAAGTTCGGATTATATCAGCGCACCGCACTCCTGAAAACATGGTAGAATATGCCAAGACGGCGATCTCCAGAGGCTTAAAAGTGATTATTGCAGGAGCAGGAGGTGCCGCACATTTACCCGGTATGGTTGCTTCACTCACTACCCTGCCTGTAATTGGAGTTCCAATAAAATCGAGTAATTCTATCGATGGTTGGGATTCCATTTTGTCGATATTGCAAATGCCAAATGGCGTTCCGGTTGCGACGGTCGCTTTAAACGGCGCAAAGAATGCTGGCATATTAGCTTGTAAAATACTGAGTCTTGAAAATGTGGGCTTACAATCCAATTTGGCGGATTATATGGAGCAGATGAAAAGTCTTGTAATTTCAAAAGACCAGGAAGTCAAGCAGCGGTTTTCTTAGTGGACTTAGCTTAAACTGATTTTAATCAGGCATTCGTGGACAAGTTCAAATATTCTGGTAATTATTTATCTGATAGTGGCTTTTGATAATTAGCTTAGGTGGTTAATTCTTGAGAATTGCGGAGGTTTGCGTTGTTATAGGCAACTCATGACAACCGACCATAAATTAAAATACTAAAATGATTAACTTGAAAATAACTATTATAGAGTTCGCCATTTCTACTTTCATTTTTGTCTTTTTGTATTCTTGCAACGGACAAATTAAATCAGACAATTCAAGTAATAAAGTGGAAAGACATTCTGTAACGACTCAAACATCACAGCAGGTTAACCAATACAATTCAACAACTTTAAAAACCATTGACAAGAACATACGTAGTATTTTTCAAGACAAAAATGGTAATTATTGGATTGGGACAAATGGAGCAGGTGTTTATCGTTACGATGCAAAAACATTGACACAATTTACCGTGAAGGACGGACTTGCAGACAATCAAGTAATAAACATTCAAGAAGATGATTTGGGAAATATTTGGTTCGGCTCAGGTACATTCGGCATTAGTAAATTTGATGGCAAAAAAATCACAACACTTACCAATAAAGTCAAAATACCTAACGGTACAGAAATCGAATGGCAATCAAAAAATAACGATTTATGGTTTTACGCTGGTGGTGGAGTGTTTAGATACAGCAATTCTTCACTTGAATATTTACCATTTGACCCATCAAGTTCAAACTCACAAATGAACACCCCTTTTTCGCTTAGTCGCTATGGTGTTTACAGTATCCTCAAAGACAAAAAAGGAAATGTTTGGTTTGGAACCCAAGCAGAGGGAGTATGCAGTTATGATGGTAAAACACTAACTTGGTTTAAAGAAAAAGGACTGTCAGGTCCTGCCGTTCTTGGTTTATTTGAAGACACTAAGGGCAACCTTTGGTTTGGAAATAATGGTGCTGGATTATTCCGATATAATGGAAAGACTTTGACAAATTTCACTGAAGAAAAAGGACTTAATAATGCGGACTTTAGAGCCTCTGGAAAACCAGGTTTAGGAACTTTGGCTCGTGTATATTCGATTAACGAAGACAATAATGGAAACATTTGGGTTGGAACTGTTGACGCAGGAGTTTGGAAATATGACGGAAACAACTTAACTAATTACACAACCAAAAACGGACTTACCAGCAACGCAATAAATACAATTTATAAAGACAAAAACGGAGAACTATGGTTTGGAACAGATAACAATGGTATTTGCAAATTCAACGGAACATCATTCATCGAATTGATTATCGATTAAATAAACAATATGACAGAAAATAGAGCAGCCATTAACATTAAGCCGGATAAACATAAGCCACGCCTTGCATTAGACATGAAGATTAAGAACTCTGATAAAAAATTTACAAAATAGGCTTTTGAATATACGGTGTTCAGCGAGACCTGTGTATAGGTGCCTTAGTATTAAATAAAACAAGAATTAGTCATTCCTGTAATTTAGAATTGAATTTATCTCTAGCTTTTTATTATGGCTTCGCCATTCCAAAAGCCAAGTATTTCTTTTAGATATGGTGATTTGTATACTGTATTTTTAATAGAATGTTACCATAACATAGATTGTCTTTTTTAGGAGAACCTTTGTTCTTTATGATATTGATGTCGATTAAAATTCCGTTGAAATAAATTTTAGTATTCTCAAGAATCATCATGCCTTTTTTGCAAATTGGACAAATATTTATGTCTAATCCCATCTTTAATAAAATCCTGAACACAATGGATAATTGCACCTTCAGTATTGGCTTTGGAAGTAGCAGATCTTGATGAATTAATTGAAGACGCTTTGTTTCTTCTTTGTTTCCAAAATTTGTAAATTTAATTGATCTTGGAAACACATACTAGTTTTTAGTTATATTTGGTCCACTTTATGCTGACAATTTACATGCTTGTGTACAACATCAAAAAATGTTTAATATTCTTGGCATGCCAAAACTAACCGATTGATTAAAAATTGGGCTTCTCCATTCAAAAAAGACCCTTTGCTTCTTCTAAATTGGATTAAATAAAACTCTTTAGCGTTATTAGTAATTTGTCGAAAAACTTGGCAATTAAAAAAATGTTACGCTTATAACAACATATAAAATTGAATAATACAAATTTATACAAAATGTTTTATAAAATAATGCATGAAAAAGATCTTATTTTTACACTTTGCCGTTATGCCTAATTACAATAAAAAAAACTAAATAATATAAATATGAAATCTTGTCCAAAATGTAAATCTCCATATTGCTATTCACTAGGAATCGAATTATATTCTTGTCCCGAATGTGGAAATGAGTGGAACCCTGATGAATTAATTGAAACAGTGAGTGAAAAAATTTTAGACGCCAATGGAAACGAACTTCAAAACGGAGATAGTATCATTGTCATTAAAAATCTACCAGTAAAAGGCTTTCCTAAGCCGATTAAAGCAGGTACAAAAGTTAAAAACATTCGGCTAAACTATGATAGCGATCATAACATTGATTGTAAGATTGATGAATTTGGTTCAATGGCTTTAAAATCCGAATTCGTTCGAAAAGCATAGAGTTATTACTCCGAGAGCAAGGAATATTTCTAACAAACATGATTTATTGAACGAATAAATAAATTTTATGTACTAAACTAATCATATTATTCGCAATTTCATTCCTTGCCGCGACAATTTCGGGAGCAGCCGGTTTGGGTGAAGCTTTGGTTTTACTTCCCGCTTTGACAGGAATGGTTGGAATAAAAGCAGTCGTTCACATTTTGAAAATCAAACAAATTTTCGGAAATGTTTGACGAGTATCGTTTGGCAAACACGAACTGAAATAGAATTGAAACCCATTATTATCTTTCTGCTGACCGCAATTCCTTTGACAATTTTAGGAAGTTATTTATTCACTGACCCGATCTACAATCCATGGTGAGAAACAATAACATAAATAATACTGTTAAATACCCTATTATATCTTCGCAAAAGCAAAAGTGGGGTTGATCGTTATAAACTCAACATTTGTGATTCTATCGGGCATTTTTGTAAAGGTTGGGTTGCCGTTTTTCAAATGCCCAACTATCATCTATATGTATTCTATTGAACAATACCAAATTATTTCCCTAACACAAAAATTTTTAGCTCGGAAATTCATAAAAAAGTATATTAATTATGGAATAATATTTCATTCCAATATAGTTTGAAGCTGTATTCCAAAAATATGTGGTTAGAAGAGTAGAAATCATTTATGGTGCTAAAGATTTTTAGTCCTAGAACAATTCATTACGATTATTGCATATTAGAGTATTTCATACAATGTTTCGAGAAATATCTTCCCAAAGTTGAACTTAAGGATAATCTTGTTTGAAAATACTTATAAAAGCAATTTGATGATGGCCGAAGCTGGCAATCGGTGAATTCGGCCTATTAATAAAAACCCATAGAGATTCAAAATGTCCAAAGGAATTGGTTGAGAATAAAAAAATTGTTCTATTTTTGTCACCGTGGAATCGGTAAGGACAAACCGTAATACTTCATTGTTTAAAAGCCATTCTAAATTAATAAAAAGACTTACAAATGAAAAAAATTTATCCACTAATTGTTTTTGCGTTCCTTGGATTACGCACAAAAGTAAATGCTCAGATCCCCTTTGTGCAATTTACCCTTTCAAAACAAGCTTCAGCAAATTCGCAGATAGTAGACCTTAATGGAGATGGTAGTAAAGATATACTAATGGTTAATCGCTCGTCCGATACCAGTATAGTTTGGTATCAGAATATGGGAAATGGAACTTTTTCTCCTGCAAAACAAATCTGGAACGCAGGAAAAAACAACCTCTATTACTCAGAATCCATTGCTCTTGCCGACTTTAATAATGACGGACACCTTGATTTTGCCGCGGACAATTATTACGGGCAAAATGTATTGGCTTTTATTAACGACGGCTCGGAAAATTTTACAAGAACTGTTGTAAGTCATGTAGCTGGTGAATATTTTGGCATCAACACCGTTGATGTCAATAAGGATCATTATCCTGAAATAGTTGCCTCTTCAAGCATTTTTAATAACACGAACGGCATTTTAGACAGTAACGGCATAAAGCTAAGCCAGTTTGGATATTCAATTGTAAGTCATGACTTTGATGGCGACTCATATGAAGACATCGCTCAGCTTACAAACAGCAATAAAATATTATATTCCCAAAATAACACACAAGGCGGCTTTAACACTCCCAAAACTATCGATTCACAGCTTGAGTTTGGATATTATTACATGAGCCTATGCGATCTTGATTCAGACGGAATTGTAGATATACTTTATCCATCAAGCTCTTATTTTCCTAATTCAGACAATATCATGAAGTGGTACCAATCCGACGGAAAAGGAAAATTCACCATTCATAATTTGATGGTGGTTGATACAAACTTTGTAGTAACTAGCATTTATGCTGCTGATATTAACGGTGATGGTAAAAAAGATCTTATAGCATCCATGTATAACAGAGTCGACTATAAAGGTGCTGTCAGATGCTTTTGGAACCAAGGTGGAAATGCATTTGATTCAAGCAAATATCAAGTAGTTACAACATCCATTCATTATCCTGTTTTTGTAAGAGTGGATGATATTGACGGTGATGGTGACCAGGACATTCTCTCAGCAACATTTGGTGGCTCTGGCGGAATGGCATGGTTTCAAAATCAATTAATTAAAAACACGACAAGTGTGAACGAGCTTCAGCTATTCCAAGTTAATATTTATCCAAATCCACTTACATCAAAAACAACCATATCCTTTAGGGAGGATCAAAATAACACGATTATAAAAATAACAGACCTGCTTGGTAAAGAATTAAAAACCCTGAACTTTACAGGCAAAGAGTTCACTTTAGAAAAAGGTGCGATGCGAAATGGGATATATTTTTTACAGATAATTGATGACAAGAGAAATGTTGTGAATAAAAAAATAGCAATTGAGTAGAAAACTAGAGTAGCACTAAAAGAGGACGCACCAACGAAGGCCTAAACTTATGTAAATTGATATCAACCTGCCTTCTGCCGTTGTTTAGATTTCTATGTCAGGATGTGAAAAAACTCCCAATTAGGCTTATTTTATTCGGAGGTACCTTAGAAATTTTCAAATATTACATTCTAAACGAATTGGATTTAGGTATTTTCACACTTTGACGTTATGCCAATCCGTTACTGACAATAAGAAAATAAATAAAAGCGAATAAATATTTTAGTTCCATAATTTTAGTTACATTTTTCGGAATAAATTTATGTGCCCAAAACTCAGAAAATAAATCAAACATCAGTGAGATAAGGAAAAACAATTATCAGATTGAATTAGGATTTCGATCTATCCAAAACATTTATAATAACACAGTAGCTGCTACAATTATGTTCAAGAAGAAACATCAAACTGGAGATTTAATTGAAGTGAATTCTGTAAATTTCTTGCAGCATACTTTTCAATAAATACTCAAATCAACTTTACCGATGACCCTACAAGGATGAACCAAGATTCAACGAATATCGAATTTCATCCGTCTGATATTGTTGATTTAACATGTGGGATTGGAATCGAAAAGCAATTTCAAAATAAAAGATTTGTTCATTACATAGGATCTGACATTTATGGACAATTCTTCAAAAGTGATGATGATTTTCCTAATAATGCCACTATAGGAGGTGTTATTTTAAATAGTACAAGCACAACTGATAGAACTGCTAGAACAATTGACGCTGGAATTAATCCATTTTTTGGAATTAAATATTACATAACCAACCAATTCAGCGTCGGAATGGAATCAGGATTCAGGCTAACATAGTTCAATACAAGAATTCAAGAAAATCGCACAATAAATAAAATCAATCCAAACACAGGACAACAAATGACCGTATTTGAAGAACTGGAACCAGTGGTATCGAATGGAATAAGATTTAATTTTTTAGTAGTGCGATTTATAACAATAGGATATAGCTTCTAAAATGAATACTGTCAGTAAAAATGTACATGACGTTCATGCAAACTAAACGCCGTCACGACGCATGTACTAACCATTAGGTTGTGAAATAATTTCATGCAATTTAATTCAATTATTTCTTAAATAATTTAAATTGTTTTTGTATATTTATGTTGTATGAATCGCGTAAAAGATATACCAAGATTGCAATTGCAAAGGACTTCTTTAGACGACTCAATTTGCCAAGAAAATCCAGTGATATTTGTAGCATAAAAAATCCAGAGATAAAAACTCTAGTCATCGATTCAATAAAAATAAAATTAAATACCGAACCCCACAATGTAAAATATGTCCAGTAAAACACCTCTGTACTGGAAGCGCTAGTGGAGGAAGAGAAATCGAAAGATGTGAATTTGCAGTAGCAGTAGAAGCACATAATCAACGCTACAAAAAAAATGCTGCATTATATAGCAAGCTCCAAGAGATAAATGTACATATTTTTGGAACCATAAAAAGTAAATGGGGATATTATTACACCAATCTCAAAGGACTTGAAAAGTCAATGGAGAGCATAGTCTCATTATGTTGGTATATAACATAAAACGTTGCTTTACAATACTCGGAGTACCAGAGCTAAGCGAGAAATTAAAAAATTGGGTTTCTCCTTACAAAAAAGACTCTACTTTCATTCCAAAATGCCTTAATTTAAGACTTTTGGAGCTTTTACTATTTTGTAATACTATTAGGCAATTAAAAAAATACTACTCCTATACCGTCTAAAATTGCGTTACATGAACTTATTCAAAGTGCTTTTTGGAATTATGAATAAAAATGTTGGTATTTTCACACTCTGACGTTGGCTGCCATGGATTAAAAAATATTTTGGCTTAATCTAAATATTTTAATTATTTTGCATTAACTTTAAAACCTTGCAATATGAAACTCTTGTCTTTATTATCATTATTAACTCTGTTTACATTTTCTTGCAGTAAGGAATTAACCACCTCTAAAAATACCGGTTATTACTTTTGCTATTCTCATGAATGGAAATCCAAAGAAGAATCTACAATAAAATATATACTCTATACAGATATTCTAAAGATAGAAAGTGATGACCAAGTTATTAAGGAAAAAGCTTTTGATTGGGGTAAATTTGTAAACAATCGATGCAAAAATACAAAAGGATGTACTTCGGATTTAATGTATTATTATACTATTGAAGAGGCAGATGCAATGAGGAATAAAATGTTCGAAATATATAAGAACCCGGAAAAATATCAAATCGAGAAGGTAGAGTTCAAGTAAAATATCACAGCTGCCAACACGGCATAGACTCTACACCGCCAAGCATCAAAAATCATTTTCTTTTAATTTTTTTCGTTAATGACAAATTAATTTTTTAGTTTTGGCTGCTAAACAATTGGCGGTGCAGTGTCTATGCCAAATCCGTTGGCTTCAATGCTGAAAAAATGATAAAGAATTATTTACTAATATTGATTACTCTGATTTTCTCAACTGCAAGTTATGAGCAGGTATTAACATTTGCTCCAAAAGGAGCCGTCTGGACATTTGAGGTGATATACTTTGCAAGTGAAAAGATTGACTTTAGACGATGGATATCAACAGGTGATACATTAATAGGTGGGCATATCTGCAAAGTTATACAAAGAAAAGGATCTCTCGTTTTCAGTGATATTTCTGACAAAATAATAGCTTACGAGGATAACAATATTGTGTATTGGTATAACACAACAATAAATAAATTTACTGTCCTTTATGATTTTAATAAAAGTAAGGGGGATAGTTGGATTATGCAAACTGATACTTGCGATTTATTGATTAATGTTGATTCAACTGGAGTTGAAATAATTAATGGTTTTTCTCTTAAAACATTATATATTTCATCACTAAATAATGCATTTGAAGGAAAAGTATATCAACACATTGGAAGCATTTATCAGCCTAATCCTGACATTAATTTTACTTGTTACAGCAATTGGATTGACTACAATTTTTACCATGGACTTCGTTGTTATGAAGATACTATATTTGGGTTTTATGATTTTAAAATTGCGCAAAATTGCAATTTTGTAATTTCATCAACTGATTTAAGTACCGTTAAAATGAAAATAAATATTTTTCCTATCCCATTTTGCGATCAAACGATCTTTTATACAGATGAATATTTACAAAATGGGTCTTTAATAGTGACAAATCTTTATGGAAAGATTGTAAAACAAGTAAATAATATTTCAGGAAATACATTTACCTTCCTACGAGGAACACTTCTAAGTGGATTATATTATGCTCAACTTATACAGTTCAATAAAACAATTGCAACTGGAAAGCTATTAATTTCAGACTAGTATTAAAAACACATGATAATCTCACTAAAGCCAACAATGTATACAACACGATCCCGCTTTTAACTGCACTCATTTACTCTTGGCCATGACATGAGAAATAAAGTATTACTTTTGGTGCCCACCAGGTGCGGGACCTCGTGGATACTTGTACGCTAGTGCGAATATATACAGACATTACCAGTAGGAAATCTATAATTCGACAAAATTTAAAAATAAATCCAAAAAAAAACAACAAATGAAAACAAAAATCAAATTCTTTCTAACAACTTTCGTGTTTAGTGTGGCCATTACATTTTCTGCAAATAGTCAAATTGCAATTTCAAATATTTCTGAAATTGCGAAAATAAAAAGTGGGACAACGTACATTGCTATGAAAGACCCAAATTCGGAAAAGGCTAAAGAGTATGTTAATGCATTTAAAAACAATTGGACTATTTCCAAATTTGAATTTATAAAATACTCCGAAATCGAAAAATATATATCTCCGGAAAATTCATTTTTAACTATAGGGGGCTATGAGACAAGTACTCAATTCATTAAACTATATGAAAATGGTAGTCGAAAAAATGGTATCAATTACTCCAATACACATTTATATCTTGAACTATGGACTTGTAATGAAAAATATTTTCAAAGTAAAAAAAAGAAAAAAGAATTTGGAAATAGTGATAAAATCCAAGTTGCGAGAATAGAACTTTTTACTGATTTTGAAACCTTATCCGATCCCGACAAACTTTTCCAATCAGATTATGACGGAAATGGACATATCCGAAACTGGGGATCTGGTATTTTGAAAAATTATATTCAATCATTAATAAGCTATTTAAATAAAAGCGAAAATCGCACTCTATATTCAGGCATATTCAATTCAAAGGAAATGAAAAATCTAAAAAAAGAAGTTTTGTATGTTCCAGAATATGTTTTGACGAAATTTAATAAATTCACAGGGGACGAAACTAAAAAACACGATGAAAAAGACTTATTTGAAGACTATAAACTTAAATACAAATTAATATCTTTAGATGAATTAAATCAAAAAATTCTTGCAGACAAAACAAGTTTTTATTATCTAATTTATATCAAAAGTAGCACGGACAAATATATTAGTGTTGTCAACTCGCTAACTGGAGAGATAATATATTCAACATATTCACCTGTATCATATAATATTAAATCTGGGGACTTAAAAGACCTACAGAAAAAAACACAGTAGAATTAAATTTCCATACAGGCGATACAATAACCAAACATACTGGAACTAACAGCACATTTGCAATAGACGGGGGTTTCGGCTACAGCAAGAAAACTAGGCGTAATAATATGGACAATGATCACTAAAAAAATTCAATATGTACCACCCAAAGGATACCTCCTGCTTGATCAAAAAAGAAAACCAGGATTCGTAAGTCGTATCCGAAAATCTATTGCTAAGTTTGATCCTAAACCGGATGATTTTTGATTTGCAACTATTTGATTTTCAGGCTTGGCCCGTGACGTTAGTCAGAACCGGAAACAAAAAATAAAAATCGCGACGCCTCCGAGACGATTGAATAAATAAAACGGGATGCCACCAAGACGATGAAATTGAATAACCGTGACACCGACCATCACAAAAGCGACTTAGAGTGGCTAAAAAACTGGCTTCACAATTTTTATAAGAAAGCCCTTCAGCCCATAGAGGCTTTAATACTTTTGTGGAAAATCTAATCATGCAGTTTGTTGATGTAAAAAACAAGCTTGCCTTTCGCAAGATTTTCAACAACAATAAAAAGACGAAGATAATATTTTCAATTCTGAACGTTTTTCTACTGTAGGATTGCAAGCGGCATATTGTTGTTGTAAAAACTTAAAACCCTTACCAGTTACCCTGGATCTTGGGAAAAATCAGTATATTTGATGTATGGGCTACGGAAGATAATGGGCGACAGTTTGTAGAGGAACTGTAGGTCAGCAGGAACTGGACGGCTTCGATAAGCGGGTGCAAAACCATAACTATATTTGCCTTGACTACTCAATCCAAATTATTGGCGGAGAAGAATGCACAAAACGGAAGTGACCTTCCGGTTCATGCAACACCGCCATTTGAACCAAAATTTTCATCTTTTATGAAAACACTCCTTCAACTTGCCTTTTTCCTCCACCTCTTTTTTACTACCCAACTCACGGCCCAATGGCAGCCGCTGCCCGGCCCGGTCGGCGGATACATCACCTGTTGGGCTGTCACGCCGAACGGCGTTCTTTACGCTGGCGGGGCCGCCGGGTTGTTCACCTCCATCGACGACGGCCTGACTTGGCAGCTCCTCCCCGGAGCCGCTTCCCTCGGCCAACTGCCCGTCCAACTAGATTGGGACAACGGCAACCTCTACATGGTGGGTCAGGACCACAACACCTACGCGAACGTCCTGTGGAAAAGCTCGGACAACGGTACAAACTGGGTGAACATCCTCAGCAACCTCCACCAGGTGAACGGGACGATGGGTGTATTCGATGTAAAAAACGATACCATTGTCGTCAACACCAGCGAGAGCCACATGTCTCTCGTTGGCGGCACGACATGGCAGCCCGGCCCAGGAGGCGGCCGATGGAACATCATCGGCACCAACCAGGGCTGGTTTAGCTCTTTTTACAACGCTGCTTTCCGATGGACGGGAATTGGGGGATGGAAGACAACCTACATAGCCTCAGACAACTTCGTGTTCCCGCGACGCATCCTGGAGGCGGGCGACTTCGTGTTCATCTTCTTCGAGGGGGTTTATGCGGAGTATTTGTACAAAACAGCCGCAGACTCGACCTGGCAGCGTGGCGGCCTCCCCTTCCTCTACCACGAAAACGAGGTCTCGGTGGCCGAACGCAACGATACTATTTTCCTGCACGGCTTGGACTCTATCATCTTCTCCACCGACGGGCTGCAATCTTGGCAGCCGCTGCCTGCCACCGGGCTGAAGGGCCTCACCCGCGCCTGCTTGTTCCCGCCGTCGGGGGCCATCATCGCTATCACCGACAGTGGCGTTTTCAGGGCCGACTCGCCGGGTGCAGACTTTCTACCCACAGAGGGTTTCTCCTCTCAAAATTCGCTCGCCGTCCTGCCCGAAGGCAACGGCAACTGGTGGCTCGGCTTGCCCAATGGGCTTTATTTCAGCCCCGACAACGGCGGCTCGTGGGAGAAGATGTACCCTCAACTTCAAAACACAAACAGCGAAATCAGGTGGATAAAAAGGTTGGGCAACCACCTTATAGCGGGTAACAACACGCGCTTTTTCTATTCCCCAACGCACGGGGCAAACTGGATAGAACGGGCCTTGCCAGTCGTCTCGGGATGGGCCACTTATGATTTTTCGCTGATAGGTCACCGGCTCTTCTACGGCGACCTCACAGGCACTTGGTTCACCGACGACTGGGGCGCAACATGGCAGCCGTTCAGCCCAACGCCGAGCGGCCTGCCCATCGAGGCGCGGGTCTTTGCCGAAAGCGATTCGCTTGTAGCGGTTGCCACACAAGGGTCGGAGGTCTATTTGAGCCGCGACACGGGTGCGACATGGCAGGATTTCAGCGCTGGTCTGGGCGGTAACTTGGGCTTCATTGCTTACGAGATGGCCGTCGGGCCGCAAAACCTCTTTGTCCATCAAGATTACTGGATGATGGCCTCGCCGTTGACAGGACCTGATTGGAAGCAAGTAACGCTTCCCGTGCCGACGAGCGGGGCCAACGGGCCATTTCCGAATGCCTTTCATTTTTCCGGAAACTCCATACTCACGGGCACCCCCGGTGCTGGCATCTTCCGTTCGACGGACGGGGCGAACTCGTGGGAAACCCATGCCCCGACCGGGCTTTACAACCTAACGAACGCATACCATTTCACCGACTCGCTGCTGACCATCGCCACAAAAGGCGGCATCTGGTATAGCGGCACCATCGGCTCTGAGCTTGTCGGCGGTCGGGTCTTTGTCGATGCCAACCAGAACGCTGTGTTCGACAGCACCGACACACCGCTCGCCGGGCATCTCGTCGAGTTGAAAAGCCAACACCTCTATGCCGCTACCGACGCCCAAGGCCGCTATGCGTTCGACTGGCGCGGGCAGCCCGACTCGCTGCGGCTGGTTCCGCTGTCGGCCTTACCCAGCAACATCGGGCTGGCGAAATATGCGGACACGCCTGGCCTGGTCTTCGACTTTCCGGTGGTCGGCGGCAGCCAGTTGGGCGACCTTGCCATTGACATCACCGCAGCCTCGCTACCCCGACCGGGCTTCGAGTTCAGCCTCTACCTGACTTGCCGCAACAACGGCTACCTGCCAGCCGATGCCCAGCTGTCTTTTGTGAAAGACTTCGTCACGACATGGAGCGACTTCGGCGAACTGCCCGACCTTGTGAGCGGCGACACCGCGCAATGGCTATTTTCAGCCATCCCACCGGGCGGCTCTAAGGTGGTACCTGTGACGCTGAAACTCGAATCGGGCATCTCGGTCGGAACCATCCTCCATCTATCGGGAAAGGTAACCCTTGAGAACCTCCTCGACACGCAGGGTGCAAACAACGTCGAGTTTTATGTCCTTCCAGTGGTTGGCTCCTTTGACCCTAACGACAAGTCGGTCAGCCCCGAGGGTAACATCACGCCCGAGATGGTCGCCGATACGCAGCGGCTTGCTTATACCATTCGTTTCCAAAACAAAGGTAATTTCCCGGCAGAGTTCGTACGGGTCACCGACCTGATAAGCCCAGGCCTCGACCTTGGCAGCTTTCAGGTGGAGGCCGCGTCGCACCCTATGACGTGGTCGCTCGAAGGACGAACGGTCGAGTTCTTCTTCCCCGATATCCAATTACCCGACAACACGAGCGACGAACCTGCCTCTCACGGCTTCGTGAAATATAGCATCGCCATGCGGCCCGACTTGATGAAGGGCGAGGTGGTGAATAACTATGCCGACATCTTTTTCGACTTCAACCCACCCATCCGAACGAACACGGTCGAGTCAAAGGTGGATGTGACATCGGACGTTGTTTCCCTGCCCATGTCAGACCTGCCCTGTTGGGTTACGCCGAACCCGGTCAGCGGCGAGCTAACCGTCATTTGGGAAGGTCGTACCGGAGGCACTGCTCGTCTGCAAGTCTTTGATTTACAAGGAAAATTGTTGATTACCACCCTTTCGGAAAGCCCAGCGAAGGTGGCCTTCGGCTCGATGAAGGCCGGTGTGTACCGGCTGGTCGTCCGTGCCGGGGCGCGAGAGGGGCAGGTCGGTTTTGTAAAAATTTAAGGCAAAAGACAAAAGTGCCTCCGAACCCAAACCCCAATCCCTGGGCACGGCGGCATAGCGTACATCTAACTGTTAGCGGCAACCGGAAACAATATATAAAAACCGAGACGCCAACCAAATGACAGATCAGCCTAAAAGTCTGGCGGGAAAGTCGCCTGGAAAATTGAAAATGAATGAAATGCCGCTAACTACACGGGCTTGAAACAATGCCGCCCGGAATGAATATATTTGCTTCATGCTTACGCTTGGGCGGAACTGTGTCAAGCCCAATCCGTTAATGTGTCATGCTTGGGCGACCAGCAAACTTGAAATTTCATAGGATTGAACGAACATTTTTTTGATACAACTAAATCAAAGGTGAATGACAAAATACTACTTATACAATCCAATTTATGCACTGCTTATGATATGCATATTTTTCACTTCCTGCAACGGACAAGAAAAAACAAACACACATAAAGACTCAATTACGTCCAAACAAATTCCAACAGTAATAAGAAACTTTAAGGCGGTTGCTGTGCCACCCGATTTTGACACTACCTTAGTCAGTCAATATATCCGAAGTATTTTTCAGGATTCGAAAGGGAATTTATGGTTTGGTACCTTAGGCGAAGGCGTAGTGAGGTATGATGTAAAAACGCTGACCTACTTTTCCAATCCTGATGGTTTTAATAGTACCTCTGTTTATGCAATTAATGAAGATAAAAATGGTAATCTTTGGTTTGGAACCGACCAGGGAGTGTATAAATATGATGGAAAAACATTTAGAAATTATAATCAAAAAGATGGATTAAATCATATCGATATAAGTCGAAAAAGTATTCTTGTTGACAAATCGGGTACAATTTGGGTTGGTACGCACGGTGGCGTTTACCAATATGACCCATCAATAGATAGCAAAGGTGGTCAATGCTTCTCACTGTTTCAATTGCTCCCACCAATAAATGTTGTAGATATTATGGAAGACAAAAATGGAAACATTTGGTTTGCTTCGTCTGATAATGGTGTCTTTCGCTATGATGCCCGCCTGAATGAAGAAATCGGGCAGGGAAAAACTATTGTAAACTTCAATGACAAAGAAGGCTTGAGCGAGAACTATGCAGGTGGCGTTGCACAAGACAAAATAGGCAATATGTGGTTTACCTTCAAAAATGGTATTTGCAAATTTGACGGCAAAACTTTTACAGAATATACTTCCAAAGACGGCTTAAACGGAACTGAGTTTTGGGGAATAATTATAGAACAGTCGGGAATTATTTGGGTTACAGCCCGGGGCAGCACAACCAGATTTGACCCTTCCGTTCCCTTACCAAATCCAAAAGCGTTTACAATGTTTACACCTGATAACGGTTTAAATTGTTGTGTTCAAAGTATGTATCAGGATAAATCAGGAAATATGTGGTGGGGTGCAGGAAGTGGGCTCTTCCGATTTGATGGCAAACGATTTTATCAGGTTAAACAGAAAGGACCTTGGTAGTTATGAAACGACATTAGAAAATTATAATAGACAACCATGCAGAGAGTAGCACGAACGCATAACACAGTTTGACAAAAGTGGCGGTTCCGTGCTCCGCAGACACATTAGTTAATTAAATTGCGATGGGCGTGCTTCGTTGACACTATTTTAGTATAAAATGTTTAATGCTTCGTATGCATGTTTTTACTAATTTACTTCGCCATCACGATACCCCAAACCTTTTGCCTCATATTAAAAAAATAAATCATTAAATATATTTATAAAATAGTAGCTATTATGCTACCTTTGTGTTATAAAGGCCCTAAACCTTGAAAAGCTTATTGGAACGAAAGGTTGGTATTTTGTAAAACAAAATGGGTGTCATAAAATATACAAACACGAAGCAATATCCGGAATCATAGTAATTCCATTTCATGGATCGAAAGATTTACCAAAGGGTACTGAAATTAGTATTTTGAAAAAAGCAGGATTAAAAAAGTAATATGAAACAATTAACAGCAATAATAGAAAGAAATAAAGATGCATTTTTTGCTTATATTAAAGAGGTAGATGGCTGTGTTGCATGTGGTAAAACCTATCAAGAAGTCAAATTAAATTTAGAAAAAATGCTCAATATCGCCCAAAAAGAAGATAAGGATCTTAAAAAAATATTAAGTAAAGGATATAAATTTAAATTTGAAGTTGATTTAGAATCTGTATTTGATTTGATTCCAGAAGTAAACATCAGTCAATTGGCTAAAACAGGAAACCTAAATCCTGGTTTACTCAGACAATATGTTTCAGGTACAAAAAAAGCATCAGAAGCCCAAACTGAAAAAGTTATGAAAGCAATAAAGGATGTAAGTGTGAAATTAAATTCCATCAGCCTTACTGTAGGTTGAAAGAATACGAGGCATAACATGAGATTAATGCAAGCAGAGTAATTCATTTTTCATTCCAGAATATGATTTAAATTTGGCTTAAAGGTATTTGCTTTTGGCAGTCATCCAAAATGCTCTGCATACATTAATCTCAAATCTGTTAGCGCTCATGCTAAGACGACCCTACAAATTCAATAAGCTAATGCAAAAATACCGACATGAAATAGTCGATTAAATAATATGATTTTTGAACAATATCACCTTCCGTCTAACCTTAAATATCACATTGAGTCTATTTTGTATTTTAAGGGTCTCAATCCCAATCATTCGATAGAAAGAATTGTCCCCACAGGACATGTCTTTGTAGTTTTTGAATTAGATAATATTCCTCGAAATACTTTTGATAATAAAACATTAAGACCCCTTGAAACATATACAAAAGTTTGGGTTTCGGGTACACATAGAAAATTTATTTCTATATCCGCACATCAACAATCTGAAATGCTCGCCATTCAGTTTAAACCTGCAGGGGCATTCCCTTTTTTACATTGTCCTATTCAAGAGCTGAATGATAAAGTAGTTTCAGCAAAAGAAATATTTGGAACTGAAGTTCTAGAATTGAGAGAAGAAATTTTGATTGCAGAAAATCCGCATGCAAAATTCAATCTTGTTTCAAATTGGTTAGAAGAAAGGTTTGAAAACAAAAAAAAAGCACCTGAATACTTATTGGATTTCATAGAAAGACTTCAAAATGAACCTGTCACCAACTTAAATAATATTATAGAGACTTATCCAGCTACTCAAAAGCAATTAATTGAACACTTTAAGAAATATGTTGGGCTAACGCCAAAATATTATCATCGTATTTTGAGATTTAATGAAATTTTGAAAATAATTAATAAAAATGAAAGGCTGCCTTGGACAGAGGTAGCATACAGTTGCGATTACTCAGACCAATCCCACTTTATTAAAGAGTTTTTCCTTTTTTCAGGTTTCAATCCAAAGGAGTTTATAAAAATGGAGTTTCCTAAAGAACGAACTAACTTTTTCCCTTTGGACAAAAAAGGTTAATTTTTTACTATTCTATAAAAAATAAAAGGCTCTTCTTTGTATCTAATTTTAAAAATTAATATAAAATGAACTTTTCAGAAGTATCTCAAAATCTAAACTGGTTTGCAATAATTGTTGCAGCTTTATCAACTTTTATGGTTGGGTTAATTTGGAATTCCGTATTTTAAAAAACCATGGATGAATATCAACAACCTCACAAATGAAGATTTAAAGAAGCGAAATATGCCAATAGTATTGGACTACCGTTTCTTTTCTGTCTGATAATGTCAGTTAATCTGGCTATCTTTATTGGTAAAGAAGATATAACATTTAGAGGCATACCTAATAGTCTTGGGACAAACCGTACAAAAATCTAAAGTGAATAAAATGATGCATAAAATATTTTTCTTCCTATTTCTTTTCAATCATGCCTTTGGACAATTTAAGGCTGACAGTACTTATAAGCCATTAAATGTTGCAATACTGCTATATGATGGAGTAGAACTTTTAGATTTTGCAGGACCTGGTGAAGTATTTCAACAAGCCAACTTTAACGGTAAAGATGCTTTTACTGTTTATACTGTTGGAGTAGATTCAAACAAACTTTTAAGTCAAAATTTTCTGAATATTACTACACAATATGTAATTGAGGATTGCCCAATGCCAGAAATATTAATTATCCCAGGTGGCAATAATTTATCACTTGTAAGCAACGAAAAATTAATTGCGTGGATATCAAAAGTAAATCATAAGGCAGAATACGTTCTATCGGTTTGTAATGGGCTAAACCTACTTGCCAAAACAGGTAATTTAGACGGAATGACAGCAACCAGCCATTATGGTGCGATTGAAAACCTAATTAAAAACTACCCAAAAATAAATATAGTTACCGGTAAACGTTTTGTTGATAATGGCAGAATTATTACTACCGAAGGAGTTTCTGCCGGGATTGATGGCTCTTTATATCTTCTGTCTAAAATGTTTAATATGGAAGTGGCTAATGATGTTGCTAAAATAATGATGTACAGCTGGAAACCCGAAACGCTAGATTATCTCGTTACTCAAAAAAAAGATACATTATTCGAAAAACGAATTTCGGCTTTTACTTGGATGCCTGATGGCAAAGCGATAATACTGAATATCTTTAAAATTGATAAGACTGAAAATACACCTCCAATTCCCAAAAAATTCAAATTTACTATTCCGTCACAAACAGTTGACTTTTTGCCCATTGATGGAGGAGGATTGTCCGTATCTCCTGACGGAAATTCAGTAGTCTATATTAAGCAGGTTAATGGCAAGGATCAAATTTACTTATACAACTTGAATGAAAAAGAAGACAAACTATTAATAAATGATACGCTAAAAAAGTATGCGGTTAGTTGGTCTTCAGATGGCCAAAATTTTGCTTATAATATTCAGAAAGGTAAAGGGGCGAATGCAAAAGTTGAAATTTGCACTTACAATATTCAAACAAACAGGATAAACCAAATCACTAAAAACAGTGCCTTCAAATGCTACACCCCTGCTTGGAATACGAAGGGCGATAAGATTGTTTATACTTCGGAAAAGGGTGATCAGAGAGACCAGATTTATTTAACAGATAAAAATGGAAATTATCATACCAATCTTACCAACGACACCACGACACATAACTATGCTCCATGTTGGCTGGACGAAAAGACTATTATGTACATCCAAGCACCCGGTGTTATAATGACGATGAAAATAGACGGCACTCACAAACAAAAAGTAGAAGGAATAAGCACAACCCAATTCAAATATAATTTGATTTCAAATAGTATATTATACTTAGACGCTGACGGAAATCTGATGATCGCTGATTTGAATAACAAATCCATGAAAATTCTCATTAATCACAATCAGTTGAATGCTCTTTTTTGCGATTCTTATTTTAAAAAATAAAACTATTCAATAGCAAAAAATAGTATTCTATACTGTCAAAAACGGAAGTTGTAAAAGTTATTGTAACTCGCTACAAACAAGAACGCCAGCCTATGGCAGCGCAATTTGGTTTATTGCCACTATCTAACTTGTATTGAGTTTTGTTTTTCTTATCTTTGTTTGTGTTTCGTTAGACAGTTACCTGCTTCGATGGTCGGCAACAACTCAAATACACAAATCGCTATAGCTGAGATTCCCAAAGGAGGAAAAATATGAAAATAAAAAAGATAAGTCAAGAAATACTTTTGATGGTGCTATTTGTTCAACTTTTGTTACTTTTAAATGGTTGTTCAACAAAAATTGGCATGTTTGTTCATGCTAATATAGCACCATTACCATCATATCAATATAAGTTTAGTGATGGGTATCTTGGAACTTATTATGTACACCAAAAGGGGAATAAAGAAAACTCTGATGTGATTGTTTTTTTTATTGGTGGTTCAGGACACACAAGTTATTTCTATTATCTACGTCAGTATTTTAATGAACTACAAGGAAACACAACTATATATGCACTTCAAAAACGTTATGTCAAAAAAAGAGAAACTGGGATGCGTAAAGCGTCAAAAGAATTTGATTACCATAACTACCACTCGCAAATAGTTCAGGATCAAAAGGAGTTTATTATAGGAATTTTAGAGAGTAATGTTTTCAAACATAAAAAAATCGTACTCTTTGGTGTTTCGAAAGGCGGAAATATTTCAGTTCATTTAGCAAAGGAAATCCAGGAAATCACCCATTTAATTTTACTAGGAAGTGGCGGTATGCCCGCTTTAGAAGAATTTAAAATGTGGGGTAACCAATATAACATGGATTTTGATTTGGTTTATCAGGAAGTAAAAAAATATCCTGAAAATATAAAGCTTAGGATTGCTGGGCAAACATATAAATATTGGGCTTCCGCCCTTCCATTTAAACCAATGGATTATTTCAAATCTTTAACCATTCCAATCTTAGTCGCTAATGGCGAAAAGGATGAAATGGCTCCGGTCGAATCTGTGTACTTTATGCAAAATGAATTTAAGAAATTAAAAAAAGAAAATTTAATAGTTAAAGTTTTTGCTGACTGCAGCCACACATTAGAGGATTCTGATGGAAAAAACCATAAGGCTGAATTTTTCCGTATAGCTTCGGACTGGTGGAATAAATGAAATGATTCAATGGTGGATGAGGTGTTTTACTTTGAAGCTTATAAACATGCTTATGACATGGGTATCATTTGTTTTTGGAATCTTACCGATAACAGCGAATACCTGGCTCCGCTTTGATCCGCCGAAATTGGCGACCAACGGGAGCCAATTTCAGGTAATTGCGGACAATCTGAAATACTTGCTGTTCAGTTTAAACCTGCGGGGGCATTTCCTTTTTACATTGCCCTCTTCAAGAACTGAATGATAAAGTAGTTTCAGCGAAAGTTATATTCGGAAAGGAATTAATGGAATTGAGAGAAAATGATTTTGTTGCAGAAAATCCGCGTGCAAAATTCGATCTTATTTCTAATTGGTTAGCAGAAAGGTTTGCCAACAATAAAGAAGCACCTGAACACTTGTTGGATTTCATAGAAAGACTTCAAAATGCACCATTCACCAACTTAAATAAAATCATAATCTCTTATCTAGTTTCTCAAAAGAAATTAATTGAACACTTTAAGAAATATGCTGAACTAACGCCCTAATATTATCACCGTATTTTGCGATTTAATGAAATTTTGAAAATAATTTATAAAAATGAAAGGCTGCCCTGGACAGAGGTAGCATACAGTTGCGATTACTCAGACTAATCCCACTTTATTAAAGAGTCTTTCCTTTTTCAGGCTTCAATCCAAAGGATTTTATAAAAATGGAGTTTCCTAATGAACAAACTAACTTTCTCCCTTTAGACAAAAAAGGTTAATTTTTTACTATTCTATAAAAAATAAAAGGCTCTTCTTTGTATCTAATTTTAAAAATTAATATAAAATGAACTTTTCAGAAGTAATTCAAAATCTAAACTGGTTTGCAATAATTCTTGCAGCTTTATCAACTTTTATGATTGGTGGAATTTGGTATTCCGTATTTGAAAAACCATGGATGACTGTCAACAACCTCACAAATGAAGACTTAAAGAAGCGAAATATGCCGATAGTCTTTGGATTATCGTTTCTTTTCTCTCTGATAATGTCAGTTAATTTGGCTATGTTTATCGGTAAAGAAAATGTAACATTCGGAGCCATTGCAGGCTTTATGACTGGTTTTGGTTGGGTAGCCTTTGCAATTGCAATGATCTCTTTATTTGAAAATAGACCGATAAAATATGTTTTAATCAATGGAGGTTATATGATAGTATCGTTTACGCTTATGGGGGTAATTTTAGGTGCATGGAAATAAAAATAATTGGAAAATGGAAAAAGGATTCATTGAGAAAACAGGAAAGCCACTAGAACATTGGATTAAAGTAGTGAAGCAATCTAAAATTGAAAAGCATTTAGAAATTATAAATTTCTTGAAAGCTGAATACGGCTTTACTTATGGCTTCGCAAATTTAGTAGCATTGAAAACAAAGAAATCTGATGCAGCATCAATAAATGACACTACTCTATTGAGCAATCAGTATAAGGGGAAGGAACACCTAAAACCTATTTACGATGAATTAATTTCAAAGATTTTGACTTTCGGAAAGGATATTCAAGTAGCGCCCAAAAAAGCGTATGTAAGTTTGGTACGTAAAAAGCAATTTGTGACTCTTAAACCAGCAACAAAGACACGATTTGAAATTGGAATTATTCTAAAAGGGCAAAAACCAAAGGGCAAATTAGAGTCGGAAAAGCCAAATGCCATGTGCACTCACAAAATATGCATTGCAAGTATAGACGAAATTGATAAAGAAGTAATTGAATGGATTAAGTCGGCATATGGTAAAGCAGGAAAATAAAACCGTCAGAAGTCAAGCTTAGATAAAACATTTGACCAAAAACATAAAATAAATATATGACAACCACAGAGAAAGAAATTTTTGCAATTGTAAAAGCTTGGAACGACAGCTTTACACACAATGACAATGAAACTTACTTTACTTACATCCATGATGATTTGACCTTGTTCATTCCTTCATGTCCATATCGTATTGAGGGTAAAGCGGACGATAAAGATGAATTTGATTGGTCACTAAGTAAATCACGAACCAAGGTTCACTTTTTTCAAGAAATGCAACCCAAAATCCAGATTTATGGCGACACAGCAGTTGTTACTTATCACAATCGGGGAGCTTATGGCCCTGATGGTAATGAACAAGTTTATTATTTAAAGGAAACCAATGTTTTAATTAAGGAAAATGATAAATGGAAAATTATCCATATCCATACCTCAAAATAAATATAAAACAACCAATTAAGCATTCGATTCATTTTGATAAAAGCCTAAAGTCAACTAACGAGTGAAAATATCTGGAAGTCTTTTTTTGCTCATCATTATTTGTTACACCAATATCATTATTGGACAAATCAATAAATCAGATACTACATTTTTGATAATTAAAAACATTAATATCATTGATGTAAGTAGTGGAAAAATTTTAAAAAAACAGAATGTCGTTATAAAAGGACAATTCATTTATTACATAGGAAATTCATTTTCAGAAAGGACATCGACCAACACAAAATATATAGATGGAAAGGGAAAATACTTATGCCCCGGACTTTGGGACATGCATTTTCATTTATGCTGGGATATAAACAATGATACTTTGTTGTATCCTGCACTTTTAAAAAATGGAATCACAGGTATTCGCGATATGGGTGGAGATCTCAAAATTATGAGTGCATTCAAAAGGTTGGAAAACGTAAACAAACTGCATATATATGGAGCGGGACCAATGATTGATGGTAATCCACCAGTTTATCATGACTTCTCCCTGCCAGTAGATAACAGTTCTGATATCACGAAACTTTTAGACAGTTTAAAAAACAATGGAAGCGATTTTTTTAAAACCTATTCCCTTTTAAAAGAAAAACAGTTAAAAGAAATCTCCGCTTATTGCAGGAAAAATGATTTTCATTTTGCAGGACACCTTTCTGAATATGTTAAACCAGAAACATCAATATCCCTAGGACAAAAAAGCATTGAACATCTTAATGGTTTATATGAGATTTGGAATGAAAGTAGAAACAGATTTGATAGTTTAACAGATCTGATGTTAGAACATCATACATATGTCTGCCCGACAATTATAACCTACCAATTAAAAACACAACTTAGGGATTCTACAATTGTAAATAAAGAGTATTCAAAATATATTCCAACTGCACTTGTAAAAGAATGGAAAATAACTTGGGGAAAACGTGTGGAAAGACATCAAAAGCTTAAGGATTGGGACAAACTTGATAAAACGTATTTATCTCAATTACGGCTGATAAGCAGACTACACAAAAAAGGTGTAAAGATATTAGCGGGTAGTGATTTTGCAGGAATGCCATTTGTATATCCGGGCATAAGCTTACATCAGGAGCTTAAATTACTAACTAAAGCTGGGTTATCAAATTACGAAGCTTTAAAAACTGCAACCATCAATTCTGCAATTTTCATGAATAAGCAAAATCTTTACGGTTCAATATCAGTAGGAAAGTATGCAGATTTACTCATCTTGGAAAAAAATCCACTCGATAATATTGATAACCTTCAATCGGTTGGTCTTGTTATGATAAATGGACAACAAATAATCTTAAAAAATGATAACGAATGAGAATTTCTTTGTAATTATATAACAAAAACAATTAGCACGAACCGCTAATCGAATAGTCGGTCCTGCCAGATTATTCTAACAAGGTGCGTCTCTCACACCACTCCTCCATTCCGGAATGTACTGAGCTTACAGGCCTCGTACTCAGCTCTGCCCGTCCGATCAGGCGGGGTTCATTAATTTATGGAGATACTTTCAAATATGTAAATCGTCAGCATAAAGTGGACTAAAAATAACTAAAAACTAGTTAGTTTTTCAAAGATCCATTAAATTTACAAATTATTGCAACCATTAAACAGCCAATAAAAAAGTAATTAATTCAACAACAAGTATGATACAAGAACAAAAATCATTACCGAACTGGATACTTATAGTATCAGGTCTTCTTGCGCTAATGGAACTTGGAGTAAGCTTATCATTGTTCTTTTCACCCCAATCCATGGCAGACAATATAGACCTTAATGCAAAAGGTGTTGACTTCTTAATTTATATGTGGGCTACTCGACAATTTGCACTTGGTTTTATCTTTGCTTATGCGACCATTAAAAAATCCATTCCAATGCTGACACTTGCCTATATTTTCCTTTTGGTAATGTTTGTGGGCGACTTGATTGTTGGTGTATTACAAAAAAACAATACTCTAATCATTGGCGGTATAGTATTGACTTTGATTGCTTTAGCCTTAATATTTTTAATCCAAAAGAAAAAATAAAATGAACATCGTAATTACAATTTTACTTGGCCTAGTTGGCTTTATTGCCTTCCTACTAATTATAGCTCTTTTCTTAAAAAAGGAACATTACGTTTATCGTGAAATCATCATCAATGCACCAAGTCAAAAAGTATTTGACTTTTTAAAGTTGCTCAAAAACCAGGACAAGTTTAACAAATGGGCAAAGGCTGACCCCAACAGGAAATGGGAATACAAAGGAACTGACGGAACAGTCGGATTCACTATTTCCTGGAATGGAAATAAAAAAGCCGGTGAAGGAGAAAAGAAAATAATGAACATCATTGAAGGGAAAAGAATTGAAACTCAAATTCGGTTTGTAAAACCAATGGCAGTCACTTCCGATGTAATCATGGAGACTGAATCTTTATCCGATAATCAAACCAAAGTATCCTTGATAAATTCCGGCATATTGAAATATCCAATGAATATATTTATTCCATTGGCTGAAAGAAACTTTCCGAAAGATATGGATAGTAGTTTGTTCACTTTGAAAAACATTCTTGAAAAGTAACCTCATTTAATCAAAATGAAAAAAATAACTTTATTAATATTGGTTATTGCGATATCGTTCCTATCGGGTATCGCATTTAAAACGATAATAGCAGGCCAAAATAATAACACAACAATAATGAAAAAAGTAACAGGCATTGGGGGTATTTTTTTCAAATGCAAAGACCCTCATAAAATGAGAGAATGGTATAAAACAAATCTTGGATTAAATACAAACCAATATGGGGCTGTTTTTGAATGGTTTCAAGGTGCTGATAGCACCAAAAAAGGATTTTCTCAATGGAGTCCATTTACTGAAAAAACCAAATATTTTGAGCCGTCAACCAAGGATTTTATGATTAATTACAGAGTAGAAAACCTGGATGATCTGATCGAAGAACTGAAGAAAAACGGTGTAACAGTTACTGACTCAATTGAAAAAGTTGAATATGGTAAATTTGTTCACATTCTGGACATCGAGGGCAATAAAATTGAATTATGGGAGCCTAACGATATTGAATTTGAAAAACTAGGTGAGCAAATAGGTGCTAAAACTACAAAATAGTTTAATTCACGTGGGCAGTCTTAATATTTTCGATGCTACTGATTTTATTAGTTGAAATAGTAATTAATAGACGAAAAATGAAACAAAGATCCTAAATGGAAACAACCCATAAGATAGTTGATTTTTTATCACAGTATGAGGAACAGGTTTTCAGAAACTCTATTATGCTTCGTAAAACTCTATTTGCAAATCTTCCCGATATCATTGAGCAAATAGATATTCCGGCAAGAATGATTGCTTATTGTTTTGGACAGAAATATTCAGAATTAATTTGCACCATTATTCTGTCTAAAAAAGGCTTGAAACCTGGATTTAACTGGAGGGTTGAATTACAAGACCCTGACAATTGCTCCAAGGCAATGGAAAAATATCAAGATATGTAGAGCTAAAATCAGAAAAACAAATAAAATCTAAGGATATTAAAGATTTGCTTGCAAGTGTTTTGAAAATTTACAAACAAAAATATCTTACAAAAAAATAAAATGTGGACTTGCCCGAATTGCAATCATAAATTTTACAACACAAATCAATCGCATTCGTGTGGAAATTTCACTATTGATGACTTTTTAAACGGCAAGCCTCAAAAATGATTGACTTATTCAATTACTTCATATCCGAATACAGAAAAATTGGCGAGTTTGATATTCATCCTGTAAAGACCAGAGTTGCCTTATTGACAAAAATGCGTTTCTGTTCAATCAACAAAATTGGGTTTGACTATATAAATATTCACTTAGTTTTTACCGAATCCTATGCTGACAATTTATGTTTTTATAAAATTGATAATTTAGATAACCGGTTTTTCATTCATCACTTCAAAATTCGCAGCAAAACAGACATCAATAACGAAGTAAGAAAGTATATGACATCAGCCTATGAAATAGGTAACAGAAAACATGTTAAAACGAAATCTATCAAAACCATAATTGAATAAAAACAAAATGGAACAAAAAATTCAACTTAAACATCCCTTAGGCAAAAAAGCCATAAGCATGGATAAAGAAAAATATGGTGTTATTGAAAAATCACTTTTGAAATGCCTTAATGGAAAAACCGAATCAACTCATAAAGAAATTTTAAACACAATAACCGAAGATTTTAAAAAGAAAAAATTAAAATTTGAAGGTTCTATTGAATGGCATATGGAATGGGTAAAACTTGACTTAGAAGCTAGGAAGAAAATTACCAGAATTGCTGACACGACACCAGTTAAGTTTAAACTTACATGACAAAACAACGAACCGCTAACTCTGGTTTGGCAAAAGTGGGGAGGACGGAAAAACAATGAACTTTTTGCAATTCTATGTGGCTTTTGTTCCAGCCTGACGGAATTCAAATTGGCATTATGTTGTCATCTTCCAATCCGTATTTCAATCAGCAGCGGTTCCAGGCGGACAGCATTCTATTTCCCCACCTTCGCCAAACCCTGTTCGTTATAAGGCATCTTAGGTGCAAAACAGACAATAAATGCAAAATAATATAATAACAATGGTAAACAACAAACTTGAAATAATACTTAGACCCACTGGAATTGAAGACTTGGATACTTTATTTCAATTTCAACTTGATATAGAAGGCGGATACCTAGCTGCATTTATGCCGAAAGACCCGACAGATAAAACTACCTATATAAAAAAACACACAAAGTTGTTAGACGACCCAACAGTAAACAATCAAACAATCCTTCTTGACAATATTATTGTGGGAAGTATTGCTAAGTTTGTTATGGAAGGCGATACAGAAATTACTTATTGGATTGACAGGAAATTTTGGGGACAGGGCATTGCAACAAAAGCACTAAATGAATTTCTTGCTATTGAATCGATAAGACCAATTATTGGACGAGTTGCATTTGACAATTTTGGGTCACAGAAAGTGTTAGAAAAATGTGGCTTTAACAAAGTTGGATCTGATATAGGATTTGCAAATGCCAGACAAATGGAGATAGAAGAATTTATTTATAAATTGAGTTGAAAATGGAAAGAAGAAAATCGCCTTATAACTCGCATTTGGCAAAAGTGGGGCTTTTGTACCAGGCCAAACATTTTTACTTTCTATTAGCTTTTTTACTAAATTTGAACATTGGTACTGCGAATTCCCCCTATTCGGAAAGCCCAAAATGATAGTCAAAACTATAAACGCAAAAATAGATAAATAATATGAAAAAAATAGTTTTGGAACTTCGCCATGTATTTGATAAAGGTATTACCTATACAGGTGACGGTCATCAGCATTGGCAGAAATACCAATTATTTAATTGTGAATTTGCCCCTGATGAAAAACAACTGGGGAGAAAAAAGAATAGAATAAAATCAAAATGTACCTGGTGCAATGGATTTGAGCACGATGTTGAGCAGTGTACGCATCTGGAAATTGAAGGCAAGGCTTTGCTCAAAGAAAAACATATTGTTTATGGAATTCTATACAGGACACTTATTGACATTTCAATATTGACTTCCGTTATTGCAACAATTGGGATCATCTTCTTTGCAATGCTTTATGTAGATAAAAAAGAACAGTGGGCATTAAATGCACTATTTCTGACTGTGATTGGTGCACTTTTACTTATTCTCGCAATTACATTTATTTATTACTTGTATATATTGATTATTGCCCACCAAACAAAATTTTTAATAAAACTACCAAGGTTAAAGCAAATTCAAAAAAGTAATTTTACTACTTACAACTTATTTACTGAAATAAAACTAACTAATTCGCACACGATAAACGAGGGAACTGTGGTAAATGAAAGTTGGAACAATTACAGTGGAAAGAAATTGTATAAAATTTATAAATTAGAGGAATATTTTATTGTTGAATCACTTGTTGAAGTATTGTGACTAAGAATGCACCCAACGCCAACCGTTATACCAAATTCAAGAACTAAATCAATTAACAAAACGTTAAAATAAAGATATAGACTCAAAAAAATACAGATATGAAAAATATTTATTTTATCAAAATTTTGCTTTTAGTAATAATTGTAAATCATTCACAAGCCCAGGTCTATAAACCATTAGGATTTAAAAATTATACACCTATCTGGTCTCATATGCACCAAACAGATAAAATTCCAATACTTGAAGGCAATTGGATTTTTTTAGAGCAAAATTATGATAGAGACCCTTTTGTCATTGATGATGGTGTTTTATATAATGTATATAATATTGTTTTTGGGCCTGCCTGGATAGGAGGTTACTATCTCGAGGCTATTGATTTAGCAGATGGAAAGCTTCTATGGGATAATGTTTTCTATAGTGAAAATGTTGGAGAAAGACGATTTGCCAATCGTCCAGAAATACATGGCGACACGCTAGAGTTATTGATTCATGAAGAATATGATAACACTGATACTTTTTTTAGACCAATTTGGTTTACTGCCTATCCCAGAAGGTTAAGCTTCAATAAACGATCAGGAGATATCATAAATTCTACTTTTGGTATTCTAAAAGATCCAAATGCCCGTAAACTTCCAGTACCATTTCCATACGGTCCGACACACCTTTATTATGAAGGTACAGACTTCATAGTCATTAACCACCTTGCTTTAACTGATACTACCACAGGCAAAAGCAGTGTGTGGTATAACAGATTTGTTCTTGACCAACATGGAAAAGAGAAAGAAAATTCTGAAATGTACATCCCTACAGAATATTTTAAGATTTCTGATCTATTATATGATTTTGAAAGTAATAGTTCATTTTGTTTCTACTCCTCAGAGACTCACCGAGATACTTTAACTAAAGATTTTGATATCGGTTTCCATTATATGGATAGAAAAATGCAAATCTTGGATTCAGGTAAGCTTAACATTTTGAATACGGGTGAAGAAAATTATTTTGGTCCAGCTTTTATTTCATCTGATTATTTTGTCTTTAGATCTGATTCTTTTGTAGAACAACCTTATTATTTTAAATTTAAGTATCTAACGCTATTCGACCGTAAAGGAATCCCAATGGAGAAGATTGATTTAAGAGCACTGAATATCAATTCTACTATTATAAACACCATGCAGTCCACACTTATTCAGACGAAAACTGGACCTAAAATTCTTTCTTGTGTTCATTCTAGAACAAATCGCACTGTAGATTTTTATTTATCAAATGGTGCGGGACAATTTACTAAGACAAAATCATTTCAAACCGACCCTGGTACGAAAACAGAAATTAGTCTAATTAAAATAGAAAAAGTGGGTGATAATATATTGTGTTATTTTATACATAGAGAAACCGCAACCCGATTGTCTCCTGCTCCACTTTGGTCAAGTTGGATTATGATTAAAGGTGAAGACCTAGGTGTATTGACAGCAAACAAAGATGTAAGTTTAGACCAAGATAATACATTAAAAATATCGCCCAATCCAGTTTCTGATATTTTGAAAATAGATTTTGATAAATTATCTTCAGGTTTGCTGAATGTTTATAACGAAAATGGTCAGTTGGTATTTTCTAAATATATTGAGTTCGCTAAAGAATTAAATTTTAATGCAGGTCTTTTATCAAATGGAAAATATAATATTCAGTTTATCCAAGATAACATAGTTTTGAATGCTCAATTTATTAAAGTTAAATAAGGGTTTAATTGAAGCAATTACTCATATTTCGTTAAAAAATTAAATCATATTAAAACCATTGAAAGAAAGAAACTGGATATAACACATTATTGAAGATCATACCACGAAAAAAAATCTTATTTTTCGGGATTGGTATAAAAGTAAAATATTTTTCACAACGAGCTTCATGCAAATGTTGGCGCGCAATCAATACCAAACGAAAGCGGGTAGTTTTCAGAACCATCAAAGAATAAACAAAATAAAACAATGAATATTAAATTAATTTACACTTCTACACTTTTCATCACGACTTTATTCGTGAATGCACAGACAAATTCTTTATTAGTAAATTCAAATATTGTTTTACCAAAAGACAGTATTGAAAGTAAGCGTTTAACAACTTCGCTTAACGACTTTTTACTTGCTGCACAGAAACCAAATGAAGAAAACACATTTATCTTTGAAAGCGAGAAAATAGAGACTTTAATTCAACTTGATGAAATATACGGAATTGAAAAAAGTGGAAAGTTCAAAGACGATTTTTTCTACAAACCATATTTGACAAATGTTGTATTGATGAAAGACCACAACTATCTGATACAAGTTTCATACATTGGAACAAATGAAAAAGTAGCATTGTTGAGAGCAAGTTTTGAATTTATTGCTCATAAAACAAATAACTCATTTAAATTTTCTTCGCCACTTTTGAAAAATACTAAAAACTGGAAAGTTAAAAAAGTAGGAAATAATATTTTTCACTATCAAAATACAATCAACAAAGAGAAAGTAAAAGAGTTCAATAAATTGACTTCTTCATTTGATTTAAAACTAAAATCAACAAACAAAATAACTGACTATTATTGCACAGACAACATAATTGAAATGCAAAAGCTAATTGGAGTAGAGTATAAATCGGATTACAACGGAAGAGCAGAAAGTGTTTGGAGTACTATATATAGCGATAGAAAATTAATTGTTTTCGGTAACAACAATTCAACATTTAACGAATTTGACCCACACGATTTATTTCACAGTAGGTTAAGTTTAGTAATTTCAAGAAGTAAAGTAAACAAACCCGTGGATGAAGGCTGTGCTTATTTGTATGGTGGAAGTTGGGGGTTGACTTGGAATGAAATCTTTAAAGCCTTCAAAGAACAAATTGCTAATAATAAAAATAACAATTGGGTTGAAATTAAAGAAACTCCAATTTATTTCAAAACAAAAGAGTTTGATAATTCTGTCGATGATATTGTAAACGCTTTATTAGTCAAAAAAATAGAGAATGAAAAAGGATTTGCAGGAGTTTGGGAACTTTTGGCTGTTGGGCCTTTTGAAAAAGGTAATAAAAAATATTACCAAGCACTTGAAAAAATAACTGGAATTACAAAAGAGACTTACAACGACAAAATTTGGGAACTAATCAATAATGAAAAATAGAACATAAATAAAAGTCAGAGAAAAAGCTTGAGTGATTCACTAATTTAGAAAATAACGACATAGAATAAATTATGATAATTGGGGTAGCAGGACCATATAACGCAAAGACAAAAAAGCAAAAACAATTAAATCTTGATGCAATGAATATTGCAGCAGCAAAGCTTTTAGAACTTGGACATATACCAATTATAGGTATGAATGCTGCATTACCTGTTTTGGAAAGAGCAAATGTCATTGACAAGTATAAATGCACCTTGGAAATTTCACTAGCGGTAATTAATGCGTGTGATGCATTATTACTATTAGGAGAAAGCCCTGGAGCAAATAAAGAACGTGATTTAATATTATCAAAAGGGCGACAAGTATTTAATACAATAGACGAAATCATTAACTTGAAATGATAAAAGACAAACAACAAATTGAAAATAAACCTATCGCTGACCGGGTTGGCAAAAGTGGCGGTTCCGTGCTTCGAAGACGCATTTGTGCAAGGTGGAAGTTGTGTTTATAGAATGTTGTCTACATACGTTCCCAAGACCTAGAAAGGAAAAACCATAACCAATAATATTTTCAAAAGAAGATATCGTAAAAATTATAGAATTAGCTACAACTTTTAAGCAGCAAATTATATTAACATTCATCTATGTTACAGATGCAAGACTACGTGAAACGGCAAGTGAAAGAACCGCTAAAGCGGCTGGATTACCTTTAATTTTTTAGCAGGCTGGAACGTCAACGCTATATCAAGCATCCCTTACAAAGTTTGGCGATCTAATATCGTCATTAAATTCCATTTGAAATTTATTCAAGGACTATGGAGTGGAAAGGCTATGAAACACCCAACTCTTCGACCAGACGATTTGAAATTTTAGAAATCAAACCGAGTTTATCACGTTTGACACTTTTGATAAATTTCATATCAACAGCGGAATCTTTATCATATTTAGCAGACCACATTATAACTTCAATCAAGACAGGAACTAAATCAATTCCTTTTTGTGTAAGGCGATACCGTATTTTTTGCTTATGACTTGGGTTGCTTGACTTGCTGACAATTCCGTTACTATCTAACAACGACAATCTATCCGCTAAAATATTGGTTGCAATTTTTTCTTCTGACAAAAGAAATTCGCCATAATAGTGCTTTCCTTTAAACATTAAATCTCTGACTATCAGGAAAGTCCACTTGTCGCCAAAAATTTCTAAAGCAAAATTTATCGGACAATCCGACTTTCTTAAAAATTGTTTCATAATGCAAAAATACAAAAAAACAAAACTACTTGCAAATTAAAAGTTGTTTTGTATATTTGCCGTTCACAATTTAAAAAAAGTAAAAATGACAAACTCAATTAATTGGTTCGAAATCCCAGTATTAGATTTCGCAAGAGCAAAAAAATTTTATGAAGCATTGTATGGTGCTGAAATAATGGAAATGCCTTTCCCTGATGGAAAATATGGTATGTTACCTTGTGATATGGAAAAAGGTGTTGGAGGTGGAATAGCACAATACGAAGGATTTGAACCTTCAACAAAAGGAGCATTAATCTATTTGAATGGTGGTGAAGATTTAAATACACCGCTTTCAAAGGTAGAAGATGCAGGTGGAAAAATATTATTGCCAAAAACTGCAATTGGACAGAATGGTTTCATGGCTCATATTTTAGACACCGAAGGAAATAAAGTTGCTTTACATTCAATGAAATAAAAAGACAGGAAAATTAATAATCGATACCACTTTTAATGCACCAATTGAAAAAATTTGGAGCGTTTTAACTGATTTAGAATTTTTGGACAAAACCGAGCCAACAGGAAAAAAAGCGACATTAATTACTGATAACAAAACGGGGCTTGATGCCAAAAGAAAAGTGCTGATCCAAGATTGCAAAAATTGGTTTGATGAAAAGATTACTGTTTTCAAACCAACCGAAAAATTGGTTTATAAATTGCCAGACTATTCATTTCCAATCAACGGCTTATAACAACCTTACAGTTTTCAAAAAAATTGGCAATCAAACCTAAGCACTGCAAGAAATGGAGTATACTCTAAAGTTTGATATCCTTGTTGTTCTAATGAACAAAATGATGATAGACTAACAATTTAATTCAGGAATAGGTAAGTTTCTAAACAGTTTAACAACATACCCAGAAAAATCAATGGCTTATAATGAACATTTAGCAAATCGAGTAAGAGAAAAATTTGTCGAGCTACCCAACGTTACTGAAAAAGAAATGATGGGTGGCTTGACATTTATGTACAACGACAAAATGTGTGTTGGAATAATTAAAGATGAATTGATGTGTCGAATTGATCCTGCATTGGCCGACACAGTCATTGAAAAAATTGGTTGCCGAACAATGGACTTTACAAAACGACCAATGAAAGGTTATATAATGATAGACAACAATGGAATGAAAACACAAAAGGACTTTGACTTTTGGATTGAACTTGCATTAGACTTTAATAAAAAAGCAAAATCGAGTAAGAAACCCAAAAAGCCAAGCTACTAACTTCAGTTTTGCATTAGAAGAGATTTTGTGCTAAATTTGAACATTGGAATTCTAATTAACATTTGTACTAAAATGAACCTATGTACTATGAATTACCCACCAGCGCCTAGCTGCAAACCATCAGGATGTGAAAAAACTTAGTTAAAATAATTTGTTTATTTCTTTGTAAAATAAATTATAATTTGTATTTACATATATTATGCAACATATAATAGGCGTACCAAGATTACAAATGAAATTGAGTTCTTTGGAAGATTCCATTGTTCCAGAAAATCCAATCCGATTCATTCCTGCCCGACTGCAATCGGGGCTGTATTTGTAGGTCAATTAGATTTATTATAACTTTAAAATCGGAAGGTCGTCCGAGTTTTGAATCTTCTACCCTACTTAAGATTTATTTATATAGTTATCTGATTGGACTTCGTAGTAGCCGCAGAATAGATATTGAGTGTTGCCTCAAAACCAATCACCATTGGTTAACCTAAGGATTAAAGCCAAACTATCATACGATCTTTGATTTCAGAAAGGATAATCCAAATGCTCTTCAAAGTGTACTCAAGTTGTTTATTTCTTTTCTTAAGGATATTGATTTAATTGGTAGTATAGTTCGGATGATGCTATTAATCGTAATGATCGGAATGCGCTCACTGATATTACATTAGAAGTAAAAGAAAATTTAAGTGTAAATAGCTTTGTTGCAATATTAGATAAAGGATATCAAAATGGCAGAGAAATTCAAAAATGTACGGATGAGAATATAATTACAATCGTTGCTCCTTCCACAATAGTCAATAGTAACTTACATGGAACCACTCCCGAATATGTAGTAACTAATTTTACATAGAATGAACAAGAACACAGTTACACTTGTCATCAAGACATAACATTAAATACAACAGTTACCTGGCATAAAAAAACAAGAGATCGAAAAACAAACTATAATTACAAAAAATACAGAACACCAGAATGCAAATCATGCCCAGTAAAAAACAGCTGCAAAGGAAGAGCGGGCGGAGGTAGAGAAATAGAAAGAAGTGAATTTGCATCTGCAGTATAATCAAACAATACACGCTCTAAAGAAAATGCAGCATTGTATCGAAAAAGACAAGAGATTTTAGCCTGTCCCTCAATTATTGTGGGAAACATATCTTTGGAACAATAAAAAGAAAATGGGGCTAATACTTCACCAATCTTAAAGGATTAGATAAAATAAATGGTGAACACAGTCTTATTATGCTAGTCTACAATATAAAGCGCTGTTTCAATATACTTGGTGTGCTAGAACTAATCGATAGATTAAAAAATTGGGTTTCTCCATTCAAATAAGATCCTGCATTTCTTCCAGATTGGCTTATCCTAAGGCCTCCAGGAAAACTTTTATTTATAAGATGAAATATCCAAATTAAAAAATACTGCTCTTAGATGGGATTGAATTGATCTTGGATGCATTGCATAAAGTAATATCGCGAATTAACTAGAAAAATAATAGTATTTTCACACTCTGCCGTTACTGGCAATGCAACATAGACCATACATTAAATGTCAGACAGAAAACGAAAAATGAATGACTACAACTATGATTCGAGAAATTAATAGCTATTATTTGAATAAAGAAGAACCAAACAAGAGTTGCTTACTTGCTTTACGAAATATTATTCTTGAACAAGACACAAATATCACTGAAACGCAGAAGTATGGAATGCCCTGTTTCTGCTATAAGAAAAAGATGTTCTGTTATTTATGGACTGATAAAAAAACGAATGAGCCTTACATCCTTATGGTAGAAGGGAAACACCTTGTTCACTCAAAATTAGAGGCAGGCGAACGCTCCAGGATGAAAATTTTTAGAGTTAATCCGAACAAAGATATACCTGTAAAGACGATTGAAACTATTTTGCAAAAAGCGTTAGACTTGTACAGGACAGGTATTATAAAACTCAAAGGATGACTAACAGAAAGTACACGTAACGAACTTTATCGTATTCCAGAGACACCACCAACATTTTTAAAATAATCAAGAGGGAGTTTATCCTTTTAATTTTCGCTCGACTATTTCTTTATAACTCCTCCCTAAAGGAAGAGAAATGTCGTCTATTTCCATTTCTTGTGCATTGTAAGAAGTAATCATGTTGCTATTGACTATATAGGATTTATGAATACGAATAAAGTCTTCTTGCGTTAGTATTTTTTCTATTTCACCGATCTGAAATTTGGTAACGAAATTCCGCTTACGGGTATGAATTCGCACATAATCCTTCAGACTTTCAATATAGAGTATATCATCCACAAATACCTTCACTTGTTTTTTCTCTACGTTAAAAAAATGATATACCCTTTGACGAATCTCGCTGTGTGCTTCCGATGAAACTTTTTTGTGTTTGTCGAATACCTTATTTACTGCTTGCAAAAAACGGTTGAACTCAATTGGCTTTAGCAGATAATCAATTACATTGAGATTAAATCCGTCAATAGCGTACTGATGATAGGCAGTAGTAAGTACAATATCATATTTATCAGGAATGGTTTTTATAAAATCAATTCCGCTTATTTTCGGCAAATTAATATCGAGAAAAATAAGGTCAATTTTTTCACAACGCAATTTCTCCATTGCTGCAAATACATTTTCGCAAGTACCTTTAAGCTTTAGCCCGGGAACTTGATTGATGTAGTCGCTAATTACATCGGCAGCCAGAGATTCATCCTCTACTATCAAACAATTCAAATCCTGCATATGATGCTAAGTTAATACGCAAATTTACAACGAAGTGATTATCTTTTTCAAAATGAACAAATGAATAATCTCTGTACAACAGTTCGAGTTGTCTGCGCAGGTTTGGCAAACCTATTCCTTCTTCCCCAATTGATTGAACAGATGAACCTTCAATAGGATTTACTACGCATACATCAAGCGAGTTTTGAACCAATGTAATATTGAATCGGATTTCAGAAGCACCTGAACCATTTCCATGCTTAAAAGCATTTTCAATAAGCGGAAAAAGTAGTAGTGGTGTTACTTGCATGGAGTTGTTATCAATACTCTTCTCCATTTTCACCTCTAATCTTTTTCCAAAACGAAGTTGCTGCAGTTCTATAAAATCATCAATAATTTTTATCTCTTCTTCTATAGGAACCGTTTTTTTTCCAGTCTCATAAATCATATAGCGAAGAATTTTTGACAACTTCATAACAGTATCAGGCGTTGCAGCAGATTGTGCTCTCGAAAGCGAGTAAATGCTGTTGAGCATATTAAACAGAAAGTGAGGATTGATTTGCGATTTAAGATGCCTCATTTCAGACTGTAGTTTTTCTTGTATGAGTGCTTTTTCATTTTTGATAGCATTTATCCGCAACCGGAATAATTTAATAGCTGCTGCAATACCAACCACCTGTAATAAATCGAAAATCGAATAAAATAATCGTGCTGCAAATTCCAAGGTGGTAAATGTCTGCGGCTTATTGAATGTCACATAAGGCCATATTACAAAATGTATCATGACACGGTAACCCAACACGAAAAAACACATTGCAGCAAAAACTTCAATAAACAGCATGAACTTACCCGGTTGTTTCAACCATCGTGGAATCAGAGAATATAAAACATAATAAACTGCAGGTAATTTAATTGATAATAAAAGAAGATGGCTCAACGCTGTCTTATTAAATAAATCAAGTGAAGGGTTAATGTTATTGGAACTGGAAAGGAATAGCCCTGTAAAGAGATTGATACTGAAATAAACCATCCAGAATAAAATGTGGAACCAAACTCTCTTATTTATTATCACACTGTAAATATCCAGAATAAAAATTACAAAAGGCTAAAAAAAAATAGGAACGGCAGATTGCTACATACAAACAGTAAATTTAACCAGAAGTATGGTGTACGTAGCTTAAATGCTGTTTTATGGGTATCGGAATATGTTGTTCAGATACTTTTGAAAATTGAACTTATTATTCTATTTAGTTTTGCTTAAACAAAATTATTCAACATGAAAATAAGTCACCATTATATTTCCGTTTCAAAACAAATTCTCATTATTTTATTTAGCCATCTAATGGTTACTACAACTTTTGCGCAAACATTTTCAAAGATTACTTCCGGCCCGTTTGTGACCACTGTTGGTGACTCGCGCAGCGTAAACTGGGTTGATGTAAATGGTGACGGGTTTATTGATTGTATGATTACGAATGGTCCAGCGGCAGGACAAGACAATTTTTTATATATCAACAATGGCACCGGAGGGTTTACTGCTCTCCCGGGCGACACCATTGTTAACGACAATAAACCTTCTGATGGAGCGACATGGGCTGATAGTGACAATGATGGCGATTTAGATTGCTATGTAGTGAACTGGTATAACACAAAAAATCTATTTTATATTAATACCGGAGTTGGTGCATTTACTCAAACTCAAAATGCTGTTGAAACCAGCGGTGGTTATTGTGAAACAGCATCGTGGGGAGATTACGACAATGATGGCTTGCTCGACTTATACGTTACCCGAAGTGGCGGTACAATACCCACAAATAAAAATTTACTCTTTCACAACAATGGAGGCAATGCATTTACAAAGGTACTAACAGGCACGCCAGTTACGGATGCCTTTATTTCACGAAGTGTTAACTGGACAGACATTGACAGCGATGGCGACCTTGATTTGTTTGTAACAAATGAAAACGATCAAAATGAAAATTTGTATCGCAATGATGGTGCAGGGGTATTTACTAAACTTACTACGGGTCCCTTATTAAATGATGGAGGAAAAACAATGAGCAGCAGTTGGGGTGATTATGATAATGATGGTGACCTTGATGTGTTTCTCGCTAACGACCAGGGAAATGATGGGCTTTTCAGAAATGATGGTAATTTTAACTTTACAAAAATCAATTCCGATACAGTTTCAAATTGCGGTGGAAATTCGTTCAGCTCGGCGTGGTCGGATATAGATAATGACGGTGACATTGATTTATATGTAACCAATTCATTTGGGACAACAACTCTTTGGCTTAATTTTCTTTTTCTAAATAATGGCAATGGCTCATTTACGAGAGTGGGAAACACAGCACCTGCAACAGATTTAGATTGGTCTTATGGTTGCGCTTTTGGTGATTATGACAATGACGGTTTTGAGGATTTAGCAGTAGCTACCTGCAGGTATAACTCGGTTGACCGTCCTGATTTACTTTATCACAATGATGGAAATTCAAATAACTGGATCACGATAAAGCTGGTTGGCACTATAACAAATAAATCTGCTATAGGAACTAAAATAAGAGTTAAAGCAATCATTAACGGAAATCCGGTTTGGCAGATGCGTGAACTATCCGCACAAACTTCATACTGCGGGCAAAATGATTTGCGTCCACATTTTGGCTTAGGTAATGCTACAAATATTGATTCAATAAAGGTAGAATGGCTGAATGGCATTGTTGAATATTATACAAATATTACCACTAATCAATTTATTTCAATTGTTCAAGAAAAGGGTATTACCAATATAAATGCCGAAAGCCTCTTAAAAATAAATGATGTGTTAATTTACCCTAATCCAGCATCAACTAAGATAACTATAATAATACCAGATGAATACCGGAATGAAAACTTTGTTACATCTATATATGATAAAAACGGCACATTAATTTACTCCTCAAATAATGAAAAGGAAATTGATATTACCGGGTTAACAATAGGCACATATATAATAAAGGTTAAAGTTGGTAAAAGTTATAATACTCAAACTATCATAAAACTTTGATAACATTATTTTGAGACTTTAAATTTTAACAATACTTATTCAAACGATTTACTTTCGTTTTATTAAAAAATAAAATACCATTGAATAATTGATTACATTTAAAAGTGTGGTGTCAACACTATAATCACAGACGACAATAAAATGGGTACAAAAATTCATACTTTAATCGAAGTTGCATCGCTTATTCCAATTTCCACACTTTTGATAGGGTAATTAAAAATTATATAGATGCAGCAACAGCCACAAATTCATTGTTATGCCCCGTTGGTAAAGTCTGCAAAGAATACTTTTTTGCAACCGGTGATTACTCCTATTACGGGCCCGACACGTTTCACCCATCGCAGCGAGGTAGCGAAAGTGCTGCCCTGAAAATATTTAAAACAGAATTTAAATAATTTGGGTTAAACAAAATAACTGATCAATTCAAAGGATTTTATATGCATAGTATTGAGTTAATATGGAACAGATCGGTAGGATCTATAAGTATAATTTTCTTAGTGATGTGTATGTTTTTATACAATTGTATAAATCAAAAAACCCAAAACCTTAAAACAGCTGATGAAATTTTCCGCTCTTTTTTTGATGTTGTTTGGATAACGACAAACAGGGAAAAGATACAAAACCTAATATCGAATGCTAATTGTATGTCGCCAAATGGAAAGTATAGCACAGAAATGCACACCGCTTCAGGGGGCTACTCTTATTTCAAGCAGGTTTACAGTTATAAACCTGCAGCATTTGAGACAGTCATAGAAAACAAAGCATCGGGGTATGAACTTGGTGATTCATTAATACCCCTCTCCAAAGAAGCTTTATATACCATCCGGAGCCATGAATTTCATAATATGGTTCTTGAAGTGGATCACCGCTTTCATGACTTTGGAAACCCGGAAATTATTGAAGTGGATGGAATGAAAGCATACAGGCTAAATGCAAAAGATGAATTGAACAATGATTGCACACTATTTTTTGATATAAAAACGGGGTTATTTTCTGCTTTGCATTTTCAAAACCCTGCTGATGCAAAAGAGACCATTAAAACTAAATTTTCCGATTGGAAAAATGTAAAGGATCTATTATTACCTCATCATGTGGATATTGATCAAAGTGGAAAAAAGTATACGTTTGATTTCACAAAAGTAATTATTAACAGCCCGGATTTTTACTATAAAAATGTAAAGAAATGATTAATATAGTAATCAAATATTTTCTCTTAACCGCCCTGTCAATGTTCATTATTCTTTTTTCCAATTGTAACCTGAAACCTGATCTTGAGGCTGAAAAGAAAAAATTATTGATACTTCACAAAGATCAACAGGATGCACACATGAATAAAAAAGCAAAACAATTTGTTGAACAGTTTGCTGACAGCATGCTTTCGGTGAACCAGGGTAATATATCAGTAACCACAAAAGACTCAGCGTTGAAACGTTTCAGCAATTATTTTGCAATTGTTGAATTTAAGAAATGGGACGATGTCTATCCTCCAGTAATTGAATTTTCGGAAGATGGCTCAATGGCATATATGATAGTAGATAAACAAGTGATACTAACTTATAAGAACGATGAAAATAAGGAAATAGAGGAAACCACTCATTTTGCCTGGGTATTCATCTTTAAAAAACAACCAAATGAGGAATGGAAGATTGTTTGTAATGTATCTACCAATGAGGCCAAAGTACTTAGGGATTTACAGAAATAAAAGGAAACAGTGTACCAATGTACAAAACATTAAAGTTAATTTTGAAAAGAACACTTCAGTTAACAGTATTGTTGGCATTAACCGCAGTGCTGTTAATTCAATGCAATGTTTTGTGGCTACCGCCCAAAAAATACGAGCCAAAAGACCAGGTAATATTACAGCCGCCGGTAATGACTTTAAATGAATATACTGTTACTGGCCTTATTGACATGCATCCGAGGCCGTATGTGTTTACGCTCCAAAGCAAAAATAGTAAAGGGGCCGTAATGGTTTTTGGCCTTGAGCATACATTCGACCCTACCAATAAGCAACTCCCGGTAATGAAAGAATACTGGGATAAATTTAATCCTACTGTTGCAATGGTTGAAGGGAATTTAGACCTGATGCTAACCTGGTTTTTCAATCCTGTAAAAGCATCTGGCGAAGGGGGATACACTCAAAAATTGGCAAAAGAAAAAAGGATAAAATTATATTCATGGGAAGCCGGCCGTGATGCAGAGATAGATCATGTACTTGAAAAATTTGATCCTATGCATGTGGCATTTTTTTATTGCCTGAGGTCTTATCATAACAAATGGGGTGATCTTTCGAAAAGTGAACAGGATGAAAAAATTGAAAGTTTGATCCGAAAAAGAACAAACTATAAAGCATTAATAGGGGCAATAAAATCGGTAGCACAATTTGATAGTATATGGAAAGCAGATTATCCAAATGAAGTTAGCTGGAGAAATTATAAGCATCCACGGAATGGCTGGCCAAAAGGAATACTGGAAGAAATAGCAGAGGCTACAAATACTGTACGGGATGATAATATGTGCAGTTCTATTATTGAATTGGTAAATAAAGGAGAAAGGGTTTTTATAAGTATGGGCTCAAGCCATGCGCCCAGGATAGAAAGAACTTTAATGGGGATGATTAAATAAGTAAAAAAACATTACATGGTTTGGATAGTTCTATGCTAAAGTATTTTTTTAAAATAGTATTCAAGAACAATAAATATATATACATGAAAATAATTTTTTTTATTAAATTATGCGCCCTAATAGCTGTTGTATTGATCAGTTCCGCATCAATTGCTCAATCAGGTAACTGTAAATGTGATTCGGTTTTTCTGGAACTGACTAAAAAACTTGAGGCTAACTATCTTGGTTTAAAACAACTTGAAATTTCCGGTGAGGGTGGTAACTATCAAGAAAGAAAGCTGGTGTACAATGCGAAATCGGGTAATATCCCATCAACTGAATGCACGTCATTTTTGCAAGAATTTTTAAATCAGTTTAAGGATGGTCATCTATTCGTATTTGAACGACCACAATATCCACCAAGCGATTTATCTTCTTTTAAAAGCAAAGTAATAAGTAACAAGATAGAGATAAATGAATTGATGACTCTGTTGGAAACCCAGAAGACTTATACGAATCTTGTTGGAATAGATGGGCTTATTGGTAAGTGGAGCGATGGAAATTCAGTGTTTACCATCTTGAAAGAGAAGGATGAATACAAGGCTTATGTTATAAGTTCGAAAGACACCTCTTCAGTTATTGGAGGATTGAAGGCTCACTTTAAAAAAAATCGGAACGGGTTTGGTGGAATACTATACTCTGCATCGTACCGTCCAAGTTATGTTACAGGTAATATATACAAGGAGGGAACCCTGATTGCTTTGGATGGTGGAACTTATTGGGGCAAAGTAGAATCTTCTTTTGCTCATGAAATTGGCATGATTAATAAAGAAAATGTTTTGCTACCTGCCATTACAAAACTTGATGATAAAAACACGCTTTTTTCAATTCCTTCATTCAACATGGAGGGAAAGCAATTTAATAAAATACTGGAGGAAAATTATGACCTCTTAATAAATACTACAAACCTGATTTTTGATATTAGAGGAAATACAGGCGGTAATGCCATATATCTTTCATTCCTTGATGCATATGCTACTAAGGATTTAGATGCCAGCCAGGGATTGGTACTTGCCTCAGAAGACACAAAACTCTACTTTGAAGTACAGGCTAAATTTGCGAAGGATATTTTTGGACCTGTTGTAGATCGAATTAGCAAAAATCCTGGTCAAATTGTGGATGGTCCACAGTATCCTGCTAAGAGTATTAAGCCACTTAAAACCAAAATTCAAAGGGTGGCAATACATACTGATAACGGTTGTATGAGTGCAGCGGAGTCATTCATCCTGCATTCAAAGAATGCAAGCAATAAAGTAATCACATTCGGAAGCCCAACAGGTGGTGTAATTGACTACACCAGTGTAAATACTGTTAAACTAAATTCATCGGGAATTCAAACTATTTATTTTGGCTATCCAACCAGTACCTGGCACAAACAGATTCCGGCTAATGGATACAACCGTACAGGAATAATTCCTGACGTTCCTATTAAAGATTTGGAAAAAGATAAAGTCAAATTCATTGTTGAACATTTATCGCATTAAAATGATTGAGCAGGCTGCAAGCCATGCACCCAGAATAGAAAAAACATGGAGGGCAATGATTCAATATAAAAGAATTTAACATACTTAAAATAGAAATCTATAATCTTTAAAACAATAGCATGAAACAAAATCCATTTTTAATGCGATTTCATATTCCAAGCAATACAATACTGATAAGTTTTATTGCTTTTATTTTTCAACATTAATAATAAATTAAATTCAAACACAATGGAAAGTAATTCACAAATTGTAATGCATAAACAGATCAATTATCTTCCGTTGATTTAAAAGGCAATTTGCAATTTTGAGATTTGAAATAGTTGATAACTAATAATTATGCACTCTGCAAGTGTGAGTTGTTATTTATGTTCAAAATGTATAAAATGTTTTTTTATACCATCAAGAGTGTTCCCGTTAGATTTTTAAATTATTTTAATTGGTTTGAAAACATATTTGCAGAAATTTAACAATAAAATAAAAAAATTAATCATGAAAAACTTTTTATTATTTAACTTATTGATTTTATTATCACCTTTTTTTGTAAAGGCACAGCAAAACAGTTTAGGCTTGGGTTTTGCATTTCAAACATTCACTAATGTGCCTGCAGAACCAGAGCATATTGGTCTCGTATTAACATTTGAAAATAAAATGTCAAAACATTTTTCATCCGGTCTCCTTGCAGGTTATTCTTTCAAAAAACTTACACATTATGACAGATCATTAAAATATTCAAGGACACTTATTACAGTACAACCTGAAATACGATTCTATCCTAAGGAAGTTTTTCGGGGATTTTATATTGGTGCCAATGTCTCTTACAATCATTTTTCTGAAAACTATATTAAACTTTATGAACCATCGCCAAACTTTATAAGTACACCAAAGAATTATTTTGGATTTGGCTTTTCATTAGGTGTTCAATCAAAAATTTCTGAAAAAATATTGTGGGGCTTTCATACATCTGGGAGCATAATCCCAAATCCAGGCGGAGTTGGGTCTGGCTCAAGATTTTTCGCAAATATAAATTTTAGTTACTTATTAAGAAAAACAAAAAAATGATCAGTGAAATTAATAATGTATAGTACAAGTAAGAATGTCGTCTTGACAAAAGAAAAATGGAAGGGTACAGCAATCAAGCTAATTATTGTTGGTTATTACCACATGAATCAAGAGGAAACAAAGAAATTTTCTGGATCAGTAAAAAAAACAAAGGAGGTTTTGAAATTGGAAAGGACAAACGGAAGTATGAAATTAAACTGGGTTTTTAGTTATATTTGGTGCACTTTATCCTGACGATTTAGACAAAATATAAAAAACACCAATATCAGCACTGCGCATGGCACCCAAGGTATTTATATTGAGAACCTGATAGGAAGTATTTTGGTGGAAGGGAGCGAGTATAAATTACCCCAAATACAAAAACCTGTTTCCATTACAAGATAAAAGACAGTGGATGAAAGGATGATAAAACTAAAATAAAAACTACCCCACAATGGACACGCTATGATTAAACATTTATATTATTAAATTATAATCTTGCTAAGCATAACATGTTTATTATATCATTCAAATCAGTGTATCATATAACAAATTTATAAAATTGTGTAACAACTATCATTAATAAGAGATTCACTTTTGCATTGTTGGGAAAATTCAATTCCATCATTAACTAAAATAAAATGAAGAAAGTATTCTATCTATAAGAAATTACCCACTACCATATCCAAACCGATTTAATCTTGCCTTTAAGCGACTTAAATCCTCTTTAAACGAATAAAATAAATTGAAATATACCGGAAAGGTAAATTTGAATCCATGATCAGTAACTTTAAGAATGCTATGTATTTTATTTTCCATTGGGAAACCTGGGATTGGCGCATTAAATATATTCCATTAGTTCCTTTCTGGATTTACTATTGTATCAAATCCGGTTCCTTTTGGTTTTTTACTCCTTCAAATCCCTCATTATTTTTTGGAGGATTTGATGGGGTGAGCAAAAAAGACATGTACAAGCATCTGCCTTCAAACCTGTATCCTAAAAGCATTTATATTTCGCCTGAATTCCCTTTTGAAGAAGTGTGTAAAACTTTCACAGATAATAACTTTAGGTATCCAATAGCAGTAAAACCAGAAATTGGAAGAATGGGCTTTATGTTTCGGAAAATTGAAACTGTTGATGATCTAAAACTTTATCATGCAAGGATGCCTGTAAACTATATTCTGCAGGATTTTATCAATTATCCGATAGAAGTGAGTGTATTCTATTATCGTTTTCCCGATGACAAGGAAGGAACTATTACAGGGTTATTGAAAAAGATATCGCTTCAAGTAACTGGTGACGGCAGATCCACACTGCTACAATTAATAACCGACTCTCCGAGAGCCAGGCAACGCATTGAAGAAATGAAATTGAAACACACGGATAAACTTAATAATGTAATTCCTCAAGGGGAAATATTTTGTTTATCCCATGCCCTTAACCTAAGCCGTGGTGGAAGACTTATTAATTTAGAGAAACAGAAAGATCAAAGATTATTAAAAGTATTCGATGACCTTAGTCATTATACAAAATATTTTTATTACGGACGCTATGATATAAAATGTGCTTCTATCGAAGACCTAAAACGTGGAGAAAACTATTCGATACTGGAATATAATGGAAGTGGTGGAGAGCCTCACCATGTTTATGGAAATGGCAATACACTTATTAAAGCTTGCAAAATTCTAATGCAGCATTGGGATATCATGTACAAAATTTCGAAATGTAATTATGACAAAGGCATTAACTATTGCAAACCCTATCAAGGTTGGAAATTTTTTAAAAATGCCAATAAACATGTTAGAATGTTAAAGCGATTAGATTCAGAATTTCCTGTTTCCTGATTAAAAAAGTTTATAATGGAACAAAAAAACATAGTGGAAGAATACCTGGCTTTTTTGAACAATCAGGCCTTTCCGTGTATTGGGGCTAAAACCGCCATTAGAAAACAACAATTAAGATGTATGATAGCCAGTAACATGGCTTGTTCCAAGGATGACCTAGCTATCTTACAATTTCTTTACGATTTTGTGGAAGATTACCGGAATTCATCGAGACCATTTCATAGTGCTGCAATTATATTTAATCAATCACAAATTAGCAGTGAAGAATTATTTGATGAATTATTATGGCACAGACTACAAGCACTTATAGAACTTGATAAGAAAAATTATAATTATGATAATCGTGTTAGTAATGATCCGGCATCACCATTTTTTAGCTTTAGTCTTAAAGAAGAAGCATTTTTTATTATTGGGCTTCATTCATCAAGCAGTAGATTAGCGCGTCAATTCAAATATCCAACTTTAGTTTTTAATCCACATTCCCAATTTGAAAAACTTCGGGAAACGAATCACTACGAACGCATGCAAACTGTTATCAGGAAAAGAGATATGGCATATTCCGGTTCTATAAACCCGATGTTAGAAGATTTTGGTACTTCTTCTGAAGTATATCAATATAGTGGACGCAAATACGATGCAGAATGGCGTTGTCCTTTAAAATTTAACAATAAAATTAAATGAACATAATTCAACCATGTAGTGGTGTTTCCTTTATTTTAACTCAAGGCCAACGCCTGAAAGTTATTGATTTAGAAGGCGAGCAGGTGTCAGATTTTATTTGCTATAATCTTAAAGATAAAGCAGAGTATTTATCTTCAGGAAGGACCATTGACTATGCAGAAACAATTTTTCTTACAAAAGGACATCCTTTCTATTCGAATCGGAGTAATGTAATGTTTGAAATTGTTGCGGACACAGTTGGCAGACATGATTTTTTATTAACTCCTTGTAGTGCAGAAATGTTTCGTATTACCTACGGGCATAATGAGCCTCATCGTGGATGTTTCGGCAATCTGGCTGCTGCATTAAAAGAACATGGAATAGGACCTGATGAAATTCCTGTTTGCTTTAATATTTTCATGAATGTAGCTGTGGATGGTAATACCGGAAAGATTTCCGTTTTGCCCCCCAAGAGTAAGGCTGGAGATTATATTATTCTTGAAGCAAAAATGGATTTAATCGTAGGCATGACAGCATGTGCGGCTGGAATGTCAAATAATTTTTCTTTTAAATCAATTGGTTATGGGATTCTACCTAAGTAGAAAAAAACCTAAATTTGTCAAGCTTTCTGAATAGCAGAAACTTTATCATGTTGAACTCTTCAGTCTTCGCAAAAATTTGTTCATCAGTTCTTAACACAAAAGTAGACAAGAACTGACGACGGCGGATCCATTAAAAAATCAAGCTTGATTTCTGATTCTTTTGATCACTATCTCCTGATCCGAGAAGATCATCCAGGAAATTTTGTCAATTTTTTGAGTCACAATGTGGGTTGTCTTGTCCTAAAATAGGTTTACACAAAAAAATGTCAAAATGGACAAAAAAATCATTTAAAAGACTGGTAAATATTTTACCAACGTAATAAAGCACAGGATCATTCAGGTACTCATGTCAAGCTAAAACACCAAGACGTATTTAATGTCAAGTCGTCTTTGATGTATGTCGTTACAAACTTGAATCCTAGAATTGTGAATTGAACTGGTTTTATTAACCTACTTTTATCTTGATTGATCGGTAAAAATAACTTTTCTTTCAAAAATAAGTACTTAGTGTTTCCAACTTCCCGTGCTTTCTCTTTTGTCTTTACATAAATGTTAAAGTCATCGGCATACCTTTCGAATCTAAGTTCATGTTTTGTCAACTCTTTATCCGGTTCATTGCATAATCCGGTTTATACTAGCTCTCCACCGCATCTCAACACAACATACTAACCCAATAATGGCAATGTAAACTACATGTACAATATCACACCTACGGTTCATAATCAGAAAAATACCATATTCAATTATAAACTTCTGGAAACGAAGTCGAAAAAGCAATAGAGTTCCCTCTAACCATAGAAATTTACTAAATTTGTGTTGAACGACTCAAAATATTGATATATATGAGATCAATAAATGAAAGTAGAATAAATGACTTACCGCATAGCTCGCACCATAGCTTGTCGGTTTCGTTCAACTTGAAAAGCTGACGAAGTAAGCCGTCAACTTTCCTTAGAGTTTAGTGGCAAGCATAAACAACCACCGACTGTAACTTTATCGACCTTAATTCGCCAAATGATAATTACGAATAACTATAATCACAATGACTGTAAAAATAAATAATCTTTCAAAAACTTATCCTAATGGTGTAAAAGCTTTGGACAATCTTACTTTGGAAATAAATCAAGGTATGTTTGGACTTCTTGGGCCCAACGGAGCAGGTAAGTCATCATTAATGCGGACACTTGCAACCTTACAAAGCCCTGACGCGGGTAATGTATTTTTTGAAGACATAGATATTTTGAAAAATCCAATGGAATTAAGGAAAATTTTAGGGTACTTACCACAAGAGTTTGGTGTATATCCCAAAATGTCAGCAGTGGACTTGTTGGATTATTTAGCAACGCTTAAGGGCATTGCATCGAGACAAGAACGAAATGAATTGATAAACCAAGTATTGGAAATTACAAACCTCTATGATGTGCGAAAAAAAAATGTAGATGGATATTCGGGTGGAATGAAACAACGATTTGGCATTGCTCAACTGTTACTCAACAATCCCAAACTGATTATCGTGGATGAACCTACGGCTGGTTTAGACCCTGCTGAAAGAAACCGATTTTTAAATGTTTTACGAGAAATTGCCAGCTCAAATATTATCATTTTCTCAACACATATTGTAGATGACATTAAAGATTTGTGCAATGATATGGCAATTATGAATGGAGGTAAAATATTAAAGAAAATTAAACCATCGGACGCAACAAAGGAAATAGAAAATACAATCTGGACAAGTAATATAAGCAGAGAAAAAATTGAAGAAATGGAGCAACGGTTTTTGGTGCTTTCTTCCAAATATAACCAAGATAATTCAATAAATATAAGGGTTTATGCTAATGAACAACCATTATCTAATTTTGCATCAGCAACGCCCAATTTGGAGGATGTTTATTTTATTGCATTGAAAAACAACCTTGAAAACTAAAATAAATGTATTTTACAATTTTCAAATTTGAGTTAAAGTATTGGTTAAGAAATTGGTCGTTTTATACTTATTTATCCAATTTCTTTTTAATGGCAATGCTGAGTATGGCAGGTGCTGCGGGTGCATTTGGCGAAGGCAGCGCTGCTACCGAAAATATGGCTAATTCGCCAATGAGCATTTATGGGTTTACCAACTTTTTCAATAAACTTCTTTTATTCCTAATACCTGCAATTGTTGGCAGCACTATTTATAAAGACTACAAAAGCAACTTTAACGGCATATTACATACGTATCCATTTTCTAAAACCGATTATTTATTTGCCAAGTTTACAAGTGCGTTTTTGATCGTTTCTTTAATTGCTTTTGCAGTAGAAATAGGATTAATAATTGGAACAAAACTGACGACAGTTAATCCTGTACAATTACTTCCTTTTGATGTAGTACCTTATCTGCAAACGTATTTCATGTATTTAATTCCGAATTTATTGCTATTTAGTATTGTCGTTTTTTCAATCGTGCTGCTTAGTAGAAATATTTACACTGGTTTTATTTCCATTGTTTTGATTTGGCTTCTTAAAGAAATAGCCATTCGATTGGTTGGCGCTGAAGGCTTGGCAAATTCGCTGATAGATCCTTTTGGCGAAAGTGCAGTACAATATTTTACACGATATTGGGCAGTAGTAGAACAAAATACTCTTTCCTTACCATTGCAGCCAATTATTTTTATAAATAGGCTTTTATGGATATTTATTGGATTCATTATTTTTACAGCAACCTTTCGCTGGTTTTCTTTTAACCAAAATCCATTTTTAATTAGTTTAAAAACTAAAAATAGTGAAAGCGAAACTAAAGACAATTTTGGAAACATTATCAAAATAGATTTAATTAAACTGAAATTTGATTTTTCGTTTTTTCAGCAGATAAAAACCTCGTGGAAATTATCACAAACTGATTTTATTTTTATTATAAGAAATGGTGCTTTTATAAGTCTTGTTATTGCAGGTGTAATCTTTATTGCAGCAATTTTATTGCAAATGAACCCACAAACAGACACTAAAACACTACCCGTAACTTGGGTAATTTTAGGCTTCCCTGTTTTCTTTTTTTCTTTTCTTATTCAAATCCTCACCTTTCTTTACGCAGGCATTTTAGTTCATCGAGCAAAACAATCTGGCATTTCTGATTTAATTTCAGTTACATCTGTTCCAAATTGGGTGTTCCTATTTTCAAAATTTTTAGCATTAGTTAAAATGCAATTATTACTACTTTCGTTGATAATGGTCGCAGGTATTGTAATTCAAATAAATAGCAATTATTATCATTTTGAAATTGGGCATTATTTATTTGATTTATTTACTATTCATCTGATTGGTTTTATTATTTGGGCTTTCATTTCTTTGTTGGCTCAATCAATATTTAGCAATATTTATTTGAGCTTATTCCTGCTAATTTTGGGTACATTAGGGATTTCACAACTGCCATCTTTGGGTATAGAAAATTTTGTTTTTAGATTTAATGAAAGCCCTAGTGCTGATTTTTTTCTCAAATATTCAGATATGAGTGGCTACGGACATTCCCTAATTCCTTACTTCTTATATAAATCATATTGGTTGATTTTCGGATTATTTTTGTTTTGCATTACCCTAATAGTATGGCAAAGAGAACTCACAAATTCTGTCATTGAAAGACTAGAAATTGCTAAAAAAAGGTTTAGCGGCAAGTTGGCATTTATATCAATTGCACTAATGACAAGTTTTCTATGCTTTGGTTTATATCTTTTTGAAAAAGAAAATAATCCTGATAACAAAATTATCTCTGCAAAAAATGAGACTACTTTCTTAACTCAATTCCAAAAGAAATATGAGAAATACAAGCATACTAAACAACCAAGAATTACAACTGTCTTCGTCAAATTAGATATTTTCCCTGAAACTAATTCATTCATTGCAAAAGGAGAATACACACTCATAAATAAAACTGCTCAAACCATTGATACACTTTTAATAAAAATGGGTTATGACGAAATAACCACACTTTTGTTTGATACAAAAGCTACGTTAATTGAGGAAGATACAATTTCTAAGTTTTGTATTTATAAACTCGATAAAGGCATTAAACCCAATGACAGCATCAACTTAAACTTTACAGTTAAAAATCAAAAGAATACGCTTTTAACTCAAAATTCTAACATCTTAAAAAATGGAACTTTCCTGAAAAGTGATATTTTCCCCCGATTAGGATATTTTGCCAACACAGAAAAAAAGATGCCTACCGATAGCACCTATATTGCTAATCATTATCAAAGTATAGATGCTGATTTAATAAATTTCGAAGCAATTGTGAGTACAACCTCAAAGCAAATTGCTATTACATCGGGCAATTTGATAAAGGAGTGGTTAGAAGATGGCAGAAGATACTTTCATTACAAAATGGACAAACCCATTAAGTTTGTTCTTGGCTTTAACTCTGGTGAATTTGCGGTATTGAAAGAAAACTATAAGGGAGTTGATTTGCGGGTTTATTACCACCCAAAACACATTTATAATATCCAGCAAATGCTGGATGGATTAAAATTTTCATTAGACTATAATACATTTTATTTTGGGCCGTATCAACATAAACAAGTTCATATTATCGAATTTTCAAGGTCGGAAGGTTCATATGCTACTACTGCTGGTAACTGTATTCAAATTTCCGAAATGCGTTTTATTAATGATACATGTGATATAAAAGAAGGTGGTATTGACCTTTCATTTTACGTAGCAGCGCACGAACTTTCGCATCAATGGTGGGGAAACCAAGTCATACCAGCTGATGTATTAGGAGCAACAATGATAACGGAGAGTGTAGCTGAATATATTACTGCAAAGACTTATGAAATAAAATACGGTAAACAAAGTGCGTTAAAGTTTTTGCAGATACAGTGTAACCGATATTTATTGGGCAGGGCAAAGGAAACAGAACAAGAACCACCGTTATATTTAGTAAATCCTGAGCAGTCTCATATTTCTTATGGAAAAGGTGCAATTGCCCTTTATACATTAAGTGAATTTATTGGTGAAGAAAAACTAAATAATACATTGAGGGAATATTTGGATAAAGTTAAATTCCAACCACCACCCTATACAACATCTTTGGAAATGCTTGATTATTTGAAAAAAGCAACACCAGACAGTTTACATTATTTAATTACTGATATGTTTGAAAAAACCGACAAAGAAAAACTACTAATGTACTTTGACAAAGTTATTGACCGAAATAATCCCAGCCACTAATGACAGGTTTGGCAAAAGTGGCGATTCAATGCTCCGCAGACACATTTGTGGTAATCAATCATTAAGATAAACTAAAAATAATAGCACTTTTGGAGACTTCAACCAAATATGGTTGATTCAATAAAAACAGGCAGGCATAACAGTACCAACAAGAAATTGGCGGTTCAGTGGTTATATTAAGCTATCTTCTATCCTATCAAGGAACCAATTCTGGTTTTTATATAATTTGATCAATTGCTAGAAATTCAGATCATATAATGTGTCATTCAGAACATATGAAAGTATTATAAATACGAATTATTAAACCACTTATAATTTTAGCTTGTGAAAAGATTCGTAAAAATGATGGTGGTTTTGAAAAGGAACTCAGCTTCAATTTAAAATTTCTTGTAATGATAAAATTTGTAATTTGTATACTGCTTAATTGCTATATATTGGTATTTTCATTATCCAGCCAAATAAACTCATTAGAGAACATTGAGCAGTTAGATAAAGGTGGATTGAAAAAGACTTTAGGTGGTTTTTTTAAAGACTTCTATTCATTTGGAGATCCATTCCAATTAGGAGGGGGACTATCGATCAACATGCGATCCTATGATGCGATTGGAGGTCCTTTGCGACAAGATCCTTTCTTTTATACTATCAATGCAAATGTCAATGTGAAAATCTACCAGATCGATCTTCCATTTTCCATGGTGTTGACTGCAAAAAATAGCAGCAAATCTTATCCCAGCTTTTCGGATCTGAAAGAATCTTTAAAAAACAACATCAACAACAGAAAGAATGGTTTCGCTAGAATAGGAATCAGCCCCTACTATAAATGGGCAAAGTTGCACCTGGGCCACCGGTCTATGAATTTTTCAAAGTACACGATGAATAACCTGAATTTTTTTGGTGCTGGAATGATGCTGGAACCCGGAAAACTTAGAGTTGGTGCTATGTATGGAAGGATTGCAAAAGCAGAACCCATTAATTTATCATTGGTTACCCCCAACCTCCCCGTTTATCAGCGAATCGGATGGGGAACGAAGATTGGATATGGTGACGACAAAGCTTCTGCAGATTTAATTGTATTCTCTGCAAAAGATGATGATCAATCTATAGACATTCCTGCCAGTTATTCAAAACAAATAAGTCCGGAAGCAAATCTGGTAATCGGAATACAACTTCAAAAATTATTCTTTGAAAAATTTAGAGTCAAATTCGATTTTACCAACAGCGGAGTATCCCCTAACACGCTCGATGCCAATGCAAGTGACAAAAGTATTACGAATTTTTTATTGAAGAAGAAAACCACCAGCTACTATGGCAATGCATTGGAAGGTTCTGTTGGATATGAAGGCAAGACCTTTAATGCCGGCATTTCACTCAACAGAATAGATTCCGATTTTGAAACATTCGGAGCCTATTTTTTTAACCGCGATATCATGGACATTCAGGCATTTACAAATTTTGGATTGCTTCAAAACAAACTCAATACGTCTCTTAAATTCGGCACACAATCCAACAACCTCGATGGCAGTAAACCCACTACTACTACACGATTAATTTACGACATCCAAACTGCCTGGTCTGCTGAAAAACTAAATGTGCAGACAAACTACAGCAATAATTCTTCTACTGTTACGTATGTCCTCAATCAGCAATTGGATTCTTTAAATGCTGCAATCGTAACGCAGGACTTGGGAGTTAATGTAAGTTATACCTTGCCGTTCAAAAGTCGACATCAACATGTGGTTTCTCTTAATGGGAATATGCAGGATGTCAGTGACGACATAGAAAAATCGGTCAGCGCCACCAGTTCAAAGTTATTTTTAGCAAATGCCTCTTATCTGTTTAAAACAGGAAGTAAATGGTCGTTTACTTTCCGCGTAAATTATAATAAAAATGAGGTTCAGGGTGTAAGTTTAAATAGAACCGGTTTTGGGGGAGGATTCAAAAAGGAATTCTTTTCAGGTAAGTTATCCTTGGGTAGTAACGTAAATTATTTCCAAAACAAAAATGCCAATGGAGCTAAATCAACTAATTTGATCGGGCAATTAAATTCAGGGTTTCAGGTATTTAAAGGAATGCATATCCAATGTTCCTGGGGCCTATTGACAACCAAGGCAGATAATAGCGTCAAGTTTACCGAAAACACTGGAAATCTGGGTCTTCAATACAACTTCAATTACGCTCCGAAATCCAAAAAATCAAAGAAGTAAATTTTATCTTTCATAAAGTTTAAAAGAACAAAATGATGAATCAGAAATTCATTTTATCCAGTATAATTTCTATTTTAATATTAACAGGAATTCAGTCACAACAGATTTGGCCGGTACAAGTGACAGGTAGTATGACTCCCCCACATTCTCTGGATTTGAAAGTGTACACCACAGATCGGATAGAGGATTTACTATTTAATGTTTTATTGAAGGATCCATTGGAGGAAATGCTGGAAGTTAGACCTTTTTTGAGTATTGAGCAAAACGGGAATATAATCTATCAGACGGATATGAATTTTGCATCAGTTCCGATAAAGCTTTTACAATTTGAACAATATACATTAGATGGTTCCGTATTGAGTGCCTACCTTTCAAATGATGCACTCACAGGTAAAAATTCGGAAGGACGCGGATCCGTCATTCTTCCTGAAGGATTGCTGGATATTTGTATTCAAATGTATGGTGTAGACAGAGTCGTGCCTGTTTCAAATAAATTCTGTATCACTTCCAATTTCAGGTTAAATCAAGCTCCTCAAATAATTAAGCCTGCATTTAATGAGAAGATAAAGATGCCAGCTATACAAAATATGATTTTCTCATGGCAGCCCATGCATATAGGAAGCGGCAACAATCCAGGTGCAGTGGAATATTTATTTGAATTGGTCGAATTACCTCAAGGGATCATGAATGCCAATGACGTTTTTGAAAGCGCGCTGAAAGTATATAATACAACAACAACTGCTACTTCCCTGATCTATTCACAGGCAGAGCCTGTATTGGAACCTAACAAATATTATGCATGGCGTGTAACTGCTTCGAGCATCATGTATCCCACAAGCTTGTTATTTCAAAACGATGGCAAAAGTGAAATATCGGTATTTGTTCTTTATGATGGAGACTCCCCTGCCACAGAAATGAATCCCTTTGACAATCCGGCACCAAGAGGATGTTCAGTGTACGAGACCAGTTATGGACCCATTGCCAAAGCAGATAATGAATCCATAATCGTTGGGGTAAATCAGGATGTAAAGTTGGGTTTTTTCAAAATGAAAATCACGGAAGCAATCGGAGATATTCAAACCGGATATTCGGGCAAAGGGATTGTGTACTATCCCATGTTGAGATCTTCCTTGGAAGTTGAATTTGAGAATATAAAAGTAAATAAGGAAGGCAGAGTGTATAAGAGTGAAAGGATACAAACGCTGCAGAGTCCGGATATCTATCTGGATATGAAACAGATCAATTCTTCAAATGTGAAGGATTATTTTTCTGTAGACTATGTGGATAAATTTTACAGTAAGATCGGTGCCCAAAGTAAAGTCACTGATCTTCCACAGGATAATATCAAATTAAATGCACTTCCACTGGTGCTAAGCAATGTTAAGTTTCCGAACGATGGCGTCAGTGTAGCAGGAGTTTATTTTACAACAACAAATGCATATGTAAATCTTATTTCCAGAAATACACAGGGAGATATTTTTGTCGGAACAAATATTCCTGCAACTCCATATGGATTAAAATCGGGAGCCTATCTGGTGCCGTTGCATAGTTCTACCAATCCCTCAGGTGGTGAAAAAATTACAGAATCCATCTTATTGGCGGGCCTACAATCTGCAGGAAGCAAGATAGAATGTGATTGTAATGGTTATCAGGATATTAAAGCAAAAACCGGACTCATCATTTCACCACAGATTATTCATCAGGTGGATCATGCTGGACCCATATCATTAACAACAGAAAAACCTGTAAATGATATAGGTACTTACATAGGCAAAGTGAGTCTGAGTAGCGCATTTGCGGTGTATGGATTGGAAGGATTTAAATTTATTCCAAAATCCGGTACATTGGATTTAAATCCAAATGCCGCAGGATCCGGCCAGACAAGTCCTGAATTGAACAATCCTGCCTGGAGAGGGCTGATTATTGACAATGTGGTGCTGGAGTTGCCACAGAAATATAATATCGTCCATCCATCCAAACCAATATTGTTGGAAAAGGGAAGCTTAATCATAGATGATAATGATATTCAGGAAGGATTTTTTTATCAAAAAGATGTTTTGGGTTTTAGCAAGGGAAGGATGGGTCCATGGGCATACAGCATTGATTCTATGTTGATGAATATTAGTAAGGATAGAATTTCAAACCTAAGTCTTCGTGGACAATTAATGACCCCATTTTTTGACGATGCATTTCCTTACAGTGCACAGTTTCAAGAATCAAAGAAGGCCAACACAAAATTAATTGCATCCATCCTTCAACCTGAATTAAAAATGTCTATGTGGCATGGACAATTTACCTCAAAGAACGATTCCAGGATTGAAGCGAGTTTAATCGATGAGAATGGTGAAGTGATATTGTCACCAAGATGTTCATTTAATGGAAGCTTAAACATCAACTTTACCGATGAAGAATTCAGGAAATCGATTCTAAATAAGAATAAATCTGAAATTATTGAAGATCTTGAGAAATCCTTGAATTTAAAGTCACTGGATTTCAACCTGAATAATTTAAGCATTCAGGGACTTACCAGTGATCCATTTAATAGCGGAAAAAATAAATATAAAGCAGATGCCCTTGAAGAACAAAATTCGACATTGAATTTTGGGCAACAGAAAGATAAACTTAAAGACGCAGTATTTTTGCATGAGGAGATCAATGGCCAAGAAAGAGTAGGTTTGAAACTAATTGTCTTAAAAGGTCAAAGCAAGATAGAATTGATTGTATGGTCTAAAAAGGACAAATCACAGTTTGAATTTGAAGGAATTGAAATAAAGAATATTTTATTGAAATGCAATTGCGCTGCTTTGAATGTAATCCCAACATCGGAGGAGTGGGATCAAATAATAGAAGAATTTTATAAAAAGCATTCTGGTTTAGAAAACAATTTCCTTAGTTATTCTCAAGAGGTCCGTTCCGGACATCAAAGTTTATCAGAATCTAAATCATGGTATCGTATCTACGATGTGCTGAAAATTGCAGATATAAAAGCAAATGCCATTGCCTGGTTTCCCCAGTCGGGAGAGAATAAAATATATATTCCATTTTTAGGAAAGAACCTGAACATTGAAAATAAAGATGGAGCTTATCAAGGAGTTTATCGGGATAAAAAATTTGCTCAAGATAAAATTAATTGGGATGAAAGCTTATTCAGATTTTTAAATAATGAAGAATCTCAAGATTTGAATTTGCCTATTGTTATAACAAAAGCGTACTGGGATTCTTTAGGTTTTAAGACAACCTATCCATTGCCAGATAATTTTAAACTGGTTATTTCAAAATTTAAAACTTCAGCCACAGACAAGCTTGCAGCAGCGACAATGACCATGGATTTAATTGGTGAGCTTGATGTAGAAGGTTCTAAGAAATACATACATTTTGCAACATTGGAAGATATTTCAGTAGGTCCACAAAAAATAGATTTGGCAGATAAAACATTTTATTTATTGAATGATTTTTCACTCAACAAGAATATCAATTATCTAAGCACAAAGAACAAGACTTCAATTTCTAAAGATCCAGCGAGTTCAACTACAGACAGCTATGCACGCATAAATTGTGATAAAGGACTAGAGTTCATTAATATTGTTGGAAATTATACTGTCAATACAGGTACCCTCACCAACGCGAACACGAAGACAGCAGAAGCTGCAACATTTGGGTTTCGAGTATTAGAGAATAATATTACAGGCAATAATGATTTGTTGACAAGTTTTACTGCAAATTTAAAACCTGAGTATTTTGACAGCAAGGACAAAAACTGGAAGCCATGGCAATTTACAGGTTTAAATGCACAACATATTCTATTTAGTGCACCGCAGCAATTGGATGCCTACCTTGATTTTAATGAAAATAAATCTGTTTTTGAAAAAAAACCAACACCCAATTTGCAAAATTCATTCGTAAGAAATGAAGAGGAAGAAGATAGTTTTACCGGCTTGATTTTCAAGAATCTCAAATTTGATATACAAATATTAGAAGTAAAGAAAAAGGCTGATGGAAATGTTGAAACCTTTAGGGATAGTCTTGTCAGTTTTGCAAGTTTTGAACAATTGACGCAGAGTTTTAAATCAGAATATTCCAAAATAAATGCAGTCGCAAAAGAGAATAAAGCAACATTAGGTACTTGGGATTATGTATTGGATAGCATTGCTTTTAAATTTGAAGATAATGAGCTTGACGAAAATCTATTATTGCTAAAAGGCAAAATCAGGGTTCCGATTTTCAAACAAGCACCATCAGAATCTTCAGCAGAATGGTTAAAAAAGTATAGTGATAGTTGGATTCCATATTTTCTAAATGTTGGGTATTCGACAAATCCGGAGGTGTCAGGATACCTTTCTGAGATAGAGGATAAGTTGTTTGAATCCTATCATATCGATAATCTTGGGTATAAATTGGAAAACGGATCAAGTCTCGAAATCGGAAGTGAAGGAACTGGTTTGATGGCAAGAGCACTTCTCAATGGAAGAGTAGTCTACACCATACCCAAATTGGATGCAACAATCAGTACGCTTGCTTTTGAAAATCTTAAGTTAAATTATAGTGTTGAAAATATTTGTAAAGGTGAGTTTTTGGCCGGTATAAATTCGATCGATTTTGGCACCTGGAGCCCTGCGCCTTTTTCAGCAAGTCAATTGAAAACATTGCAAGAGGCAGGAAAAAATCCTTCAGCCAAGGACAATAAGTATATGAAGCAACTGAAAGGTGGATTTAATAAAGTCGCAAACTTTGATATTAATTTACAAGAACCAAAATTTACTTGTAATATTGCCAATGACAGGGTGTTGACTTTGGGTTTGGAATTAAATATATCAAGGGATGCATCCAATTTTACAGCCGCACAACAAGCAGCCGCTGATCAAAATAATTCTGAAGAAAGTCTTGATAAAGATGTAAAATCTACTTCAGAAAATTTTGATAAAGCAAATGCTGCCTATAAGACTCAACAAGAATTCATTAAAAAAACAAATTCTGAACGGAAAGAATTATTAAAGCAAAAGAGACAACAAGAAGTCATTTATAAACTTTCGAATTCCATCCCGCTCTCAAGAATGAATGCTGATACTCGCAAGACCCGGGAAGAGGCTAAAAGTAAATTGGATGAACTTTCCAAAAAAGTCAATGATTCTAAAGCCAAATTTGATGCCGCCGTAACAGAAGTTAAAAAGAAAAGTTCAGAAATGAAAAGCGCCCGGAAAGATCTGAAGGATAAGAAAGATAATTTGGATAATGTGAAAAGTATTCGGGTAGCCAAAGAGGACAAAGCAAAAACCAACTTAAAGGAAAACCTAAAATACAAGGCCGAAACTGCAAAGGCTGAATTCAAAAATGCAAAGGAAACTAAAACATTTGCAATAACTGCCGGTGGTTCTATTGATGTGGTATTTAATGACAAGGGTTTCAAGAAGGTAGATCTGAATTGTTTGAAACTTGGTGGAAGTTTTGGTCCTGTAGCATTTGAGGGTGGTATAAATCTATTTAGGGAGGACACAAAAAATCCATCCGGAATTCAACAGGCTTCTACTACAAAATGGGGAAATGGTTTTCTTGGCATGGTCAAGTTGAAATTTCAAAAATTAGAATTCCAAACCAAGTTTCAGACAGGAGTAAAAACTGAGCTAACAAATTCTCCTGGCATTTTGGAAGATTATCGATACTGGTTTGCGGACCTTGCTGCGTACAATGGTGCTGGTTTCTTTACAGAGCCGAATACAGGTATCATGCTGACCGGAATTGGCGGTGGATTTTTCTATAATATGGCAAAAACGCGACCCCCTAGTCTAACTGCTCCTGATTCAAGCAAAGTTCCCAAACAAATTGATAATAACAAATGTGCATTGGATGGATTGGAACCTGGCAAATCCTTATCTGGTCTAAGCTACGAAGTAAAACGGAATAGCATGGGTGGGTATTTATTAGTCGAATTGTCTCATGTTGTTCAGGTAGTGACAGGCGAGATTGTCACCAGTCTACAGGTATCAAATGACAGCACAGGAATGCACTTTGACAATTTTGGATTGGATGTTACGGCTTTGGCTTTATTTGATTCATATGAAAACAGAAAATCTGCTCCGTTAGTGATTAAATCAGGCATAACAGTATCCAATGATCAGAAAGAAGGATGGGCTTTTGATGGAAACATGAAATTTAAATTTGTTAAGGAAGCCGGTCCAATAGGATTATTTTCTCCTGAAGGTGCCTCTGTTGGCCTTAGCCTTAATGATGATGAAAATAAAAAATGGAATACAATTTTATTCAAATTATCTAAAAATGAAAAGTATTTTTTAGCAGGAAGCTGGCGGATAGATAGTAAATCCGAGAGTCTTGGTCCTAAATCAAAAATGTTTCCAATCAATGCAAGTTTCAAAACCCCACTGATCAATGTAATGGCCGGTGCTTATTTTCAAATAGGGAGCAAAGGCACAGTAGATGATTTACCAAGTCTTTCCTATTTGATGGGATCTAGCGAATTTGTTGATAAAATAGAAAAGAATAACCCTCTTAAAAAACTTAAATCAAATGTTTCTTTTGCTACAATGGGTGGTCTCAGATTAAATGCTAAATTTAATAGTTCCTTTTTAATTTTTAGTACCGATGCGAATGGTCTATTGGGTGCAAATTTTAGAATTTCAGAAGTATCAACAACAGGTAATAAATGCCCTGATGTAGGAAAAATTGGTTTTTCAAATGGTTACTATGCCATGGGCAATGGATATGCCGATTTGAAATTGAATGTCAAAATGGATGCAAATGTTACCCTTGGATTTTGTCCTTTTTGTGAGCACTTGTCCGGTTCCTTCGAAATATTGAATGGACAATTACAGGCAGGTTTAAATTTTGGATTTCCTAATCCATCTTTCTTGCAGGGAGAAATTAAAGCTGATTATAGTTTATTTGGAGGCTTTTATAAAGGATCTCGAATTATTCCAATAAGTGTAGGTGGAAAAATTTGTTTAGATATTTCTCCAGATCCCGTTGTCGGTTTAAAAATTCATAATAAAATATACCCACCAGACGGCGCAGGAAAAATTGCGTTTTTGAAAAAAGTAGAGATTACAAACTTTCTCCCCGATAGTGAGCGAATCAAAATTGATCCAAATTCCATGTCTGCAAACTCATCAACCCAAGCTAAATACGACATTTATCCTTCTGCATCAGGTACCGATTTTTGGCTAAAAGAGAAAGAAAGTAAAAAACCCGTAAAGGTGAAGTCAGTTTGGTCATCAGACAAGAAAAAATTGACATTGGAAATTCTGGAAGAACTTAAATCTAAAACTACTTATTTAGTAAGTCAAGAATATGAATGGAGAAAAGATAATAGCAATGCACAAAAAGTACCAGGAATTTTGACCTTAGATCAGGAAATAGGTCGCGAAAAAGTTGTCACTGAATTTACTACCGGAGATCATTTTGATCAAGTAATTGAACATGAGCTTGTTGAATCTAGTATTCCTGCTAGAAATCAACGTTATTGGAATCCAGGTTATGGATACCCACATATAAGGCTTTCTGCTAATGATCGGAAAGCTATTGAGGATGCTTTTCCTCCTAATGATGAACAAATATTTGTTTATTATGTCGATGTTGTGGAATACACTCAAGATGGGCAGGAACTATTTCACAGAGTTCCAACTGAATTCATTCCACCGAATCGGGATTATGTACAGTATTTCGAACAATTAAAAGATAAATATATCAATAATACAACGAAATACCTAAGTACAGGAGGTGTTCCACCAATTGATTTTAAATTATTGTATGGCCTTCCTGATGACCTAGTCACTTTTCCGGAATTTAATAAGATACCATTTAAACCCGGGTCTCTATGTTTGTTTCAGTTATATAGAGCTATTGCAGATAAATCAAAGGTACTTGATTTAGGAAGGATGGGTAACTTCGATAGAAACAAGGTAGATTTTTCTGTCTATCCAAGAGTCCAGTCACCATCTAATCGCTTAATATATCAATTTTATTTTGGTGTAAGCCAGTATAAATCATTAACAGATAAATTAAACGATATGGATATTAAAATGGGTCTTTCGCAAAATAGTATTGTAAATTGTAATAGAGAAATCTTCTTGCCAGAAAATGAGATTTCAGTGATTGTAGACGAAGGCATCGAATCGCAGGAACTGCGCGTACCAAATGATATTTATTGGGGATTTTCAGGCAATAAGGAAGGATTTGATGCCAAAGATATTGAGTTGATTAATCAATATATGAATGTAACGTATAAACCAAGTTCAATTAATTATATGAACTGGAATGCGAAGCTTATTGTGGACAATTTTCCGACCATAAAAAGTGGATTGAGTAAATATTATAATCCGCTCAATATTGATATTTGGGATACAAAACAATTATTCTCAACATATTATACGCATCAAAATGTTGAGGACTTTGGTTTAAGACCCAATAAGGACGGAAATTATAATTTGGGTTTAGGACATGTTTCCCCCGAATTTGATGGCGAAGGAAGTCAATACTTTAAATTTTTACCCAATTCAAAAAAGCAAGAAATATCAGAAATTTCTATTAATGAGATAAGTAATAAAAAACTGAACTCTAAAGTTATTACCACTACTGCAAATAAAACAGATAATCGGGTATTTAAATATCCTGAGGAGGTCAATGATGATTTTGATTTTTTCCTTGAAGATGGTATTTCCAGTACAGTTTATTTACAAAAACGCATTCTGGATAAAATTCTAAATTCTACGGTACAAAACGCAAGAATTTCACCCTTTGATAATACGCTCCTTGTTTCTTCATTGCCATCCGGACAAGAATTTACAATAAAGGATTATGTAAAAACACCCGAGAAACAAATTAATTCTATAGAATATGCTTGGGGGTTAAATACGATTGATCGCATTACATTTTGTCCAATAGATTTAAAACTGAATATAAATTCAGATAATCAATATGGCTATCAGCGATATAATTATAAAGAAAGATTTTATTGGGAATGGAATGAAAAATCAGAGGGTACCAATATCATAATTGATATTAATAAATTCAAACCCTATTTTAATTCATTTGATCTCGAAAGCATAAAAAAATAAGTTAATGAGAAATCTATTTTATAAAAGGAATTTAATCGTATTTACATTGTTTATGCAAATAATTTTGTTTGCAAGCGATTCATTTGCGATCCACCATTTAATGAAAGATAACAACTTATTGGTTATTTCATACGATGGATCTGTAAAAGAAAATTGGGAGTTCGTGTCAGATTTTGAATTAAGTAAGTTAAAATCACAAGATACCACCGATCCTAAGAAGAAAAAGAATGATGAAGTGATGCTCCTTTTACGTTCATATTCCGATTCTATTGTAATTAGATTTGCGCCAAATGATTACAGCACATTTGTAAATGTAATAAAAAAAGGAATCCAATTAAATAGAAGTGAAGACAATATAAATTTTAAAAATATTGCGACCATATTTCCTGTTCCAAAGGAAAAAATTGATCCAAAATCAATGAAATCAGACTCGTTTGCCATCATGGCAGCATCCATTCTAAATGATGAAAAAATCAACACGAATGGCATGAACTTAGGTCAAATTAACCAAGCCAACAATGAGCTTTTCGGGATGGCTCTTATGCTTGCTGAATTCTCAGCATCTGCTGCACATATATTAGGATTAAGATTTGTTGATAAAAACGTAGAGAAAGGAAAGACTTATTTTTATACTGCTAATATCACTGGAAATGAAAATATTAAAACGAACGGACAAATTATAAATGAATTTATAGAACAAAGACCTCCATATCTGTTTCAGGTGGACACAGGTGACGGTTTTCTGAAATTAAAATGGAGTAAAGAATATAACAAGAGACAGTTCTCTAATTATTGGATAGAAAGATCTGTGGATAATAAAACCTTTTATCCAATTCTCCAGAGACCTCTAGTTATGTTTGAGACAGAACTATCAGAGAAATTCACGACCTATGAATATATTGACTCCTTCAACCTTTTCAATGATCAGATATATTACTATAAAATTTATGGCGGAACTGCCTTTGCTGAATATAGCAAACCTGCCTTTGCAAGTGGTATGCCAAAGGACTTGACCCCTCCGGCACCGCCGACACAATTTGAAGTGAAATATGATAAAGATTCGAAAGAATTTCAAATGGATTGGAATTTTGATTTAAATAATTTAGCTGAAGACTTTGATCATTTTCAAATCATGCATTCCCGATCAGCTTCAGGCCCTTTTACTCCAATAAGTTCAGCACTTGATTTAAGTGAAGCCGGATATGAGTATAAATTTGAAGGAGATTGGAATGAAATGAATGAGGGCAAGCATTATTTTGCAATGAATGTGTATGATGATCAAGGAAATTATAGTACCTCCTTTACGGTATTGGCTAATGTTCCTGATTTTACAAATCCTCAAACGCCAGAAAATTTTTCCGGATACATTGATTCTATGGGTATCGTTCGATTAAAATGGAATAGAAGTCGTTCCATGGATGCTAATGGGTATTGGTTGTATTGGTCGCATACGCAAGATGGAGAATTTTCTTTAGTTAAACAAGAAATGATTTCGGATACAAATTACATCTACTACATTCCAGAAAAGTCTTTGAATAAATATATTTATTATGCCTTGCGTGCAGAGGACTTTGCCTATAACAGGAGTGCTTCCACAGACATTTTGAAAGTCAAGCGTCTGGATAAAATTGCGCCTATTCCACCTTCTATTTTAAAAGTATATAATGATTCATTGAATTTGGTTTTGGATATTAAACATAGTCCAAGTGAAGACTGTATCAAATATTATATCTATCGGCGCCATGCGAATAGTTCGGATACCAGTTGGCAGTTATTGGATTCTATAAAAACCGAAACATTATATAAAGATCGAGTCACAGAAGTTGGGAAAACCTATTATTACAAAGTTTTGGGAGTCGATGACTCTGGAAATAAAAGTGAATTATCTCCATTAAAGCAAGCAACACTTTTATTGCCTAAAGAAGAATTAGTAGTTAAAAATCTAAAAATCAAACAAAATAATAAATCCGGAATAGAATTAACATGGGATTTTGAATTACCAAAAAAGTTAAAAGATGAAAAATATACCTACGAAATCTTCAAATCTTCCGGATCTGAAAGCGTGCATTTTTACAAAACGCTTACAAAGGATGAACTTCTTTTTATAGATGAGAACTTAAAACCACAAAGTTTATACAATTATGCTGTGCGAATCCATTTTGAAGATGGAACTTCAGGTGCATTGAGTAAAACCAAATCCATTTTAATAAAATAGTTTAATTGTTTGAATCATGACTAATCTAAAAATATATCAAAAACAATTATTTGTAATGTGTGCTTTCTTGTGCTCGTTAAGTGCACAAGCCCAAACCTTTGTACCTGTCAACGTTACAGGGTTCAACCATGACCTGATTGCCAATGGATCTGGCGGCACCAATCGTGCAGCAGCGACTACAACGATTACGTTTGATGGAGTCAATATTGGGGGAGATAATGTCATGTATTCCAAGGATTTCAGAGGGAACAATAATCCGAATACAGTTCCAACTTATGGTCTACCAGTCAATAGAATCATTACAAGCGTGAATCCAAATCTGGTAGGGGCTATTTATACACTGGCACATTATGATTCACTAAACGCTTTGGTATTAAAGAATAATGGCAGTGCTGGAACATTGAAACTAGAAACACCTGGAGTATTTTCTAAGATTGCTTTTCTTGGTTCAAGTGCTGAGGGTGCCTCTAATTTTAATGTAACATTAAATTTTAGTGATGGTACAAATACCAATGCAAGTTTTACTGTACCCGATTGGTATTTTGGCTCTGGTTTTGCAGTTAAAGGAATTGGAAGAGTGACTAGAACAACCGTAGGTTCTCAATTACCCGATATATTTACTGGCGATGCTGAAAATCCGAGGCTATATGATAACCAAATCACTTTGAATGCACCATTCAATACTAAAATATTAACGAGCATAACGTTTACAAAAACTTCCAGTGCAGGTAGCACTGCGATTCTTGCGATCAATGGCATAACTGCAGTCAATGCACCCGCGGCACCTGTAGCAACAGCAGCAACATCTGTTACTTTTCCATCTTTCACTGCAAATTGGCTAGCTTCATCTGGCGCTACTAATTATGTTTTAGATATATCCACCAGTCCAACTTTTAGTACATTATTAGCAAGCTATAATAATTTTAATGTAGGAAACGTACTCAACTATCAGATTAATGGACTTGTTGCAAGTCAAACTTATTATTATCGTGTAAGAGCTGTAAATGCAGCTGGAGTAAGCGCTAGTAGTAATTCTATCGATGTACCTTTTCCCGAATGCCCTCCGGGTGGCTATTCAGTCTTCACGCAGGCTCAGGTGGATAGCTTTTTAGTGCTCTATCCAAATTGCAAACAAATTTCCGGTAATTTAAATATTGCGGATAATTCAAGTATTAATAATTTAAACGGTTTTATCAATATTGAGAGGATTACCAGCCAACTCAATATCGTTCGAAATGTAGCGCTGACAAATCTCGATGGTCTCCAAAATATAATTTCAGTGGGAGGAAATTTATGGATAGATGGCAATGCTTTACTTTCTAAGATAAACAACTTTAATAAGCTGAGTTCTTGTCCAGTGTTGTATATAGGAGGCAACAAGGAACTTATTGAAATTTCGGGTTTTGATTCCTTGAGTCAGTTTCCATCCACAGGTATTGAGCAAAATGAGAAACTGAACAAAATTGGTATTGCAAGCCCAATTCAGTCCATCAATGGATCTCTAAAAATAAATAATTGTAAAAGTCTGAAATCGATAACTGCTTTTGGAAATGTCGCAAAGATCAACGGCAGCCTCATTATTACGAATAATGATTCTCTTACTAAATTAGATGCCTTTTCGCAATTGACAACAGCTAATGATTTGTCGATTCAGAATAATGCTGCTTTAGCAAATCTCGATGCCCTCAATAATCTCAATATGCTTAATGGGAGTATTGAGATTGCAGGCAATGCCATGCTCGTAAGCATCAGTGGTATAAGCAATATTCCGGCAAGCCATATCAAAAACTTAGGCCTAAGTATTCAATTCAATGCATTGCTTTCGATTTGTGATTTGCCAAATATCTGCACTTATCTGCAAGGAACTGGCCCTCGCACTATTGTAGGGAATGCAGCGGGGTGCGATTCCGAACAAACAGTAAAAAATGCTTGCTCCCCTCCTGCAGCACCCGTAGCACTTGCAGCAACAAACGTTACTTTTCCAGGGTTCACGGCCAACTGGCAAGCTTCTGTAGGGGCAACAGAATATTTTCTAGATGTATCTACTAGTAACACGTTTGCGAATTTTGTCACTGGGTATGATAATCGCAGTGTAGGAAATGCTACAAACTTTGCTGTGAGTGGTTTATCTTCTAACACAACACATTATTATAGAGTTCGAGCTAGTAAAGCAGCCGGAACAAGCCCTAATAGCAATTCGATTACTGTTTCTTTTGCACAATGCCCTCTTGGAGATGTTACAGTTAATACGCAAGCGCAAGTAGATAATTTTAAGATCCTTTATCCAAATTGTATTCAAATCACAGGAAATCTAAATATCACCGATAATTCAAATATCACCAACTTGAATGGTTTTAGCAATCTGGAAAATGTCACTGGTCAAATAAATATCGTTCGCAATTCTGCACTTATTAATTTGGATGGACTTCAAAATCTAAAATCAGTAGGTGGCAATTTTTGGATTGCTGATAATTCTGCAATTACTAAAATTAATACATTCAATAAATTAACTTCCAGTAGTCAAATGTACATTGGAGATCATAAAGAGTTAACTGAAATTTCAGGATATACTTCCATGACCAATATGCCAACTATTAGAATTGAAAATAATGCAAAATTGAACCTTATCAATATCACAAATTCATTAACACAAATAAATGGGCTTTTGAATATAATTAATAATCCGCAACTTCAATCCATAAATGCACTTGGGAATGTTCCGATAATTGCTGGCACGCTGACGATTGAGAATAATGCTTTATTGTCAAATCTCATTGCGCTGTCTCAGCTCACATTTGCAAATGAAATTATCCTTAAAAACAATGCTTCCTTAATCAACCTGGATCAATTCAGCAAAATTAATGCGCTCAACGGAAGCCTTCATATCATTGGTAATAATAACTTAAATTCAATATCGGGTTTGACAAATATACCAGCAGGTTCTATTAAGGGAACTGGATTAACAATTCAAAATAATCCGGCACTCGCCATCTGTGAGCTACCCAACATATGTACCTACCTGGATGGTTCCGGTCAAAGATTTATTTCTGGCAATGCACCGGGTTGCAATTCTGAGCAAGCTGTGCAAAACGCATGCGATGCATCAGAAGCTCCAGAGATTCCAATTGCCTTACCAGCCACGAACATTAACGCTTCGGGCTTTACAGCACATTGGCAGACCTCAGCGAGGGCGACATCTTATGCAATTGATGTTTCTACCAGTGGTTCATTCAGCACCATACTGCCTGCATACAACAACCTGAATGTTGGAAATAATGTGAATGCCTTGATTACTGGTTTGACCAACAATCAGACCTATTTTTACCGTATACGGGCCGTCAACAACAAAGGTAACAGTGCCAACAGCAATGTTATTTCTGTCAATCTATCGGTTTGCTTTGTCTCTATACCAAATGCAAACTTTAAAAACTATTTGGTACAAAATACAGCAATAAACACCAATGGCAATACTGAAATTGAATGTTCAGAAGCTGAATTATATACTGGATTAATTGATTGCAATGGCCTTAATATTGCTGACTTAAGCGGCATCGAAGCGTTTATTAATATTAAGGAAATTAATTGTAGTAATAATTTATTGGCGAATGTTGATTTAAGTCAAAACACGAAACTGGAGCAACTTAATTGTTCAAATAATTTACTTCAAACACTTGATTTAAATGGGAATCTGAAGTTGCGGGAATTGTACTGCTTCCAAAACAAATTAAATCAATTAAACCTTAAAGACAATACCAATCTGGAAACTATTGACTGCAACGATAACAATTTAAATATTTTAGACTTTAGTAAAAACAATAACTTGATACAAATTTGGTGCTACAACAATAAACTATTGTCATTGAATCTGGCAAATGGAATTAACGAAGATATGAGTCTTATAGAAGCGTTTAATAATCCAGATTTAACCTGTATCCAAGTGGATGATGAAGACTATAGCAAAGCGAATTGGAGAAGCGGGAAATTCAAATTTGATGCTCAACATATTTTTAGTGAAAAATGTGACCCATGCACTGATCCATCAATCTTATTTATTTCCAATTTTTTGGTATCAGGAACAGCTTGTACAGAAGATAGTATCCGATTAATTGAATATGGTTTTTTCCAGGATTCCATTCAAGACATTGAATTTTTATGGGATTTTGGAAACAATCGCAGTTCAAATGAACGAGACCCAATTATTATTTACACACAACCAGGAAAATATGCAATTGTACTCAAATTAAAAAGTCCAATCTGTGAAGCCACTATCAATAAACAAATAGAAATTCTGAATTGTGCTTTTCTGGATGGATCAAAAGAAAGGTATTCAAGTGTCTTTCCAAACCCAAGTTTTGGCCCGGTACAATGGAATATAAATTTACCCTATGAAAGTAATCTTTCTTTCAAATTATTGGATTTAAATGGCAAGGTACTTTTTACCAATTTTTATCCTAAAATTAAATTAGTTGCCGATGAAATTCCACAGCTAAAGACGGGTATTTATATTGTAGAATTAATATATCATGGAGGTACTGAAAGACATAAGATCATCATTTATTAATATTGCTATGTTAGCGATTGATTTAATTCAACAAAAAGACATTTGGTATCAATTCATTTAAAATTATGCAAAATTGACAGTATATTGGTTCTATTTATTAGAAAATATTATGCATGATATGCATTTTCATAAGAAATATCTTGTTAGGGATTTAATTTACTTCGCTTAGCAATTTGCAAAAAAAGTGGCACAAATTAAACATTGGAGCGTAAGTATCTACATTTTAGGGTGGCTGCTAATAGGTCAGACTAAAATATGGGGAGGAAATTGCGACCATTCATGGCTCCATAGTGCCAATATGGAATTAAACAAAATGTTGCTTGCCTATTCCCCTATAAGTGCTTTAAACTATGCAGATTCAATAAATAACATTATCAAAAATCAAAATCTAGAGGCTTGTCCAGATGCACTTTGGATTTTGTACAACCGGGGTGAAGCTTTGGAACTACATAATCGATTTCAGGAGGCTCTTAAAGAATATTATTTTTTGAGTACACAAGCCAAATTGCTAAAAGACTTTGAATTAATGGCCAGTTGCCATATTTCAATTGCCAGATGCATGGAAACAATAGGAAGGAAGGCAGATTGTCTAAGGCATCTCCTAATTTCTAAAAATATAATTGAGAGCCATAAACTGTGGTCGTTAAATAGTTTTCTCTGGGTTAGATATTCTAGCTACCATAGAATTTATGAATCTTTAGATTCAAGTTTTTATTATGCCAACCTAGCAGCTCAGAATAGTGAAATCTACAAGAACATCCGCCAGGCAGCAGATGCAAATATGTTAATCGGCATGGTGACTCCTAAAAAAGATAGTTCTGCTCAATATTTTTGGAAAGCCAAGAACTATTTTATATCAAACAATAATTATGACGGTGCTTCCTATATGGCTCTGAGTATTTACAATTGTCATCAAAAGTATCACTTAAAGCAACCTTTAGGTAATTGGTTGGATACCATGGCCAATTATTTAAATCAAATTCAGGAATATAATCCCTCATACCACATGCTGATGTCGATTTATTATGAAACGAGGAGTGCTAATTTTGAAAACGACCATCACTCAGACTCTGCTTACTCATATTCTAAATTAGCAAATAATCATTTAAAATTATCCAAAACAGATATAAATCAAGCGGAAATTTCCCAATCTGAAATCGATTTTTTGATACGTGAGGAAAAGAAAAAATCGGATAGTCTATTAAAGCAATCCAACTTGCAAAAAATTGCAATCGCTATATTGGGATTATGTTTGTTGATTATTATAGGAATGTTTTATAGCAATCATTTGAAAAGAAGAAAGATCGAACAACAAAAACTTTTCATTCAAAATCAAAACCAAGAATTAAATAAATCATTGGAACGCCAAAACTTGTTGCTTTCAGAAGTACATCATCGGGTTAAAAATAACCTTCAATTAGTTATTAGTCTGCTTGCATTACATTATAATAAAATAAAAAACAACAGCGAATTTCAATTTCTCGAGGAAATTGCAAATAAAATCAGAAGCATTGCATTGATACATGAACACTTATATAATTCTGGTGAATTTGAAAGAATTGAGTTAGGATCTTATATTAAAGAGCTTCTTGAACACTATTTGGCATTACATACCAGCGCACTTAAATTTGAGTATCATTTGGAATCCGATTCGCCTATTTATCTTAATTTAGAAACTACTATGCCTATTGGTATTATATGTACTGAACTTATTAGCAATTCTCTAAAATATGCTCGCAGAGAAGAGGTAACATTGCTTCTGGAATTTAAGCTTTATGCTTTAGAAAACAAATATATTCTCAAGTATCAGGATAATGGAGTATTTCCATCTGTTAAAAGCAGTAATAAAGAAGGAATGGGTACTATGTTAATTGACAGTATGGTTAGACAATTGCAAGCACAAAGTTCGTCCTCAGCTTTTGGAACATCATCATTTAATTTAATATTTCAAGAGAAAAAAGTTTCTGCAGTTTAATATGAAGCATTTAAATATACTTATTGTAGAAGATGAAATTCTGATTGCTGAAACCATAAAACTGTACTTGGCAGAAGTTAATCATAGAACTTGTGCTATTTGTATTTCATATGATGAGGCTATTGCTGCATTTCACTTGCATGCTCCTGATCTGGTATTGTTAGACATTAGACTTTTTGGCGATAAGTCTGGGATCGATGTAGCTAATTACCTACAGTCTGTAGAACCAAAATCACCGTATATTTTCATTACCTCGCAACATGATAAAAGAATATTGGAATTAGCATTGAAAACAATCCCTTATGGTTACATTGCAAAACCTTTGCAAAAGGAAACACTTTGGACAAGCATTGAGGCGGCTTATCAATTATTTCAAACGTATCATGCTGATCATGAGAAATTGGAGATTTCAGATGGAAAAGAAAATTATAAAATAAATGTAAATGAAATAGAATTTATACAAGCCGACCATGTTTATTCTCATATTTCATTTGTAAAAGATAAAAAATTAATTATTCGAAAAGGCTTACAGAATTTGCAGGACATGTTAAGTTCAAGTCTATTGGTTAGATGCCATCGTAGTTATATTATTAATACTAAATTTGTCAAAAAATGGAATCGAGAAATTGTTGAAATGAGTACAGGGAAAATTATACCCATTAGCAAATCCTTTAGAGAAATCATTATTCACAAACTTCAGGATTAGAAATTATTTTTTTAATTTTTTGTTAAGAATTCAATGCAGAAAAACAGAATGGGTATCATTAAAACGAAAATTAAGCTTAGCAGATTATTAAACGTTTACAATAAGAATGAATTTCTTCGTCCGTGACATTAAATGATAAACGCTTATTTAAAATGAGCAAACAGCATTAACAATCTAATAAAAATCCAGTATTTTGATTTTTTGGACGCTTACCTTTTAAGTAACTTTACGGCGAAGTACACATAGCTGATTTGCTCGAGCCGGAGCAGTTGAATTTTTCCAATTTTGTGGGAGCAGCTCTGAGATTCAATATATTGCATGGTCCTATACTCTATGGAACACATCAGTAAACCAATCATACGCCTGCCTGCTCTGCGGCCAGCAGGCAGGAATTTATACTTTGAAGCTTACAAGTTAAAAACAGTGAATAGACCTTCGCTGAGCAAACTTAGCCCACGGCAAATTCGCTTTAAACCAACGTTTACGGCGAATTTGCTGACATATTGTATAGCCACGATGTATGCGCAAACTTTAAAAAAATGAAAAAAAGTATAATAATATTGGCTATGGCGACAACAGGATTTTTTTCCTGTGGGCAAAGCAGTAAATCAACATCAGATACCGTTAATACAGGAACTTTGAATTCGACAGAAAATATCCAAAGTCAAAAATCATTGGCTAATTATAATGAAAAATATATTGACACTAAATATGAGTATACTGATTCTATCGGCATGAATCTAATAATACAAAATAGCTTACCAAGAGGTGGATTAAAATACACTGACCCTAATGGTAAGGAATATGTTTATGCTATATTTTGGACTCGAATAATTAATGAAACAGTAAATCCTTTTGAATTTACGATTAATTTTCCTAAAGATTCATATGAGCTTCCGTCTTCACCTGGAAGATACTTTAGAATATTGCTTCCTACCGACACAATGACACTTGATAAAGAACCATTATTTAATTATGGCCTGACAGATTTAGAATTTTTTTTAGATAATGGTATTCACAAATCGTCTTCGTTGAAAAGAACTATTAACCCAAATAAATCAAGTAATTTTTATGTCGTAACTCTTTTTAATCTAGGAGTAGATGGTACATTGCGAACGGGACTTAACTTAAAAGAGCAAAATCTTTTTTATAGAATTAACGATAAAGAAATTCATTGCGGAAAGATTAATTTAAAAAATTTGCTGTTACAGAAATAACAAAAAGCCAGCGCACAACACGTTGGCAACATGGCGGCTGTGTTATAACTGCTAAAATGCCTTACATGAACTTATACGAAGTGCTTTTTGGATTTATAAATATAAGTTGGTATTTTCACACACTGGCATGATCGCCTATTAAAAAAAAATTATTTAAGTATTGCTCACTAGTCAATATTGCATTTTTTCTAATCTTGCAATTTTTGCTTTCACTTATAGTGGTTAGCTACAGAGCGACAACAATAGCTTAGAACCATGGCGTTTTGCAGTGTTAGATTTTGGTTTATTCCAACACTTTTAGAGCTGATTCCTAAACATGATGATAAAATTAAACTTATTCACTATTTTTGATTCTGCCACGGCTCCAAGCTGAGTCCGTTCGTGACAACTAAAAAAAAATTAATCATGAATAAAATTAATAAATTGATAGGCGCTGCCATGATTGGAGCACCTTTATTAATGCTCCTGGCTGATACGAACTCCTTGCTTTTTAAATATCCTAAAAATTTTTGGTTCACCAGCATACTACTATTTCTTTCATTTTATGCCTTCCTGGGCTTAATTCATGGAGTACATCACTTATCGAACGCTACGAAACTAGCACTGATTGGGACCCTTATTGCATCATTTGGAGTCCTTGTAGGGGAAACAATTATGGGTCTGGAAAGAGTAGCCTGGGCTATGAATGAAGTTGGATTAAGTGCAGAAATTGACAGGACCGTACATCATCCCATCGTTTTTAGTACAAGCCGGCAAATAGGATTGACATTTCCGATTGGCTTAATTATATTAAGTATAGCCTTATTCAAGGCTAAGACTATTAGTATGGTTACAATGGCTATCTTAATCATCGGCATTATTTTATTTCCGATTGGTAGAATTATCGTGGGGCCATCCGCCAATATTGCTGGAGATTTAATCATGCTAATTATATATGGGAAACTCGGATTGGGCGTAATGAAGAATTCTAAATAGGCAAAAGGCACTTTGTCCTGTTACTCCGTTGTTCTATGAAAATGTTTGAAATCATAAAAATCGATTGTCACGTTCTAAAATATTAGCTATTATGCTACGTTAGTATTGGGAAGGTCCTAGAACTTGAAAAGTTTACTGGAACGAAGGGTTGGTATTTTGTTAGACAAACTGGTAGTCATAAAATATACAAACATGAAACTATATCTGGATTCATTTTAATTCTATTTCATGGATCAAAAGATTTGCCAAAGGATACAGAAACTAGTATTTTGAAAAAAGCAGGACTATAAAAGTAATATGAAACAATTTATAACAATAATAGACAGTCATAAATAATTACAATAAAATTTCCAAAATTATGATAACAACAAAAAACATTATTGCTCATGCTCTATTTTTGTTGATTTCTATCTACATTGTGAATGGACAAAATAATCCAATTGCTGACGATTACATTCGAATAGCAGACGATTTTAAGAAAAACTCTAAACCAGATAGTGCAATTATTTATTATGAAAAAGCATCTGTCGAATTTCAAGCACTTGGGAACATTGAAAAATTTATAAGCGCATATAATCAAATAGGAATTATTCTTACAAGACAGGACAAATATGAACAAGCGAAGACTTATTTAGAGAAGGGTTTATCAACGGGACTTTCTTCACTTGATACAAACAATCTGGTAATTGCAATGACTTACATTAGTTTAGGTGTAATTTATAACGCAGAAGAAAATTACGACCTATCTTTAATTTGCCATTACAAAGCCCTTGCCATTCGATTGTTGAAACTAGGAGCAAACGATGCCGAAGTTGCAACAAGTTATGGAAACATAGGAAATGTTCACCGCAACAAAAAGGAGTTTGATAAATCAATTGAAGCTCATTTAAAAGCAATGAAAATCAGAGAAAAAATTTTTGGGTTAACAAGTGCAGAAATTATTGAATCTTATGTGGGTCTGGGAAATACTTACCGGGAGAAAACAGATTATAGTACTTCATTGGTTTATTTTGAGAGCGCATTGAAAAATAAAATTATTCAACGTAGAGAAGGACATAAGGATTTAGTAAAATTTTACAAATACATCAGTGATGTATATTATTTGATGGGAAACAAATTGAAAGGAGACGAATACAAAATTATATATATAGAAATCGAAAAAAAGTCAAAATAAAATACATAAATGAATCTAAGGCTTTGCTAATATTGGCTTGGTAAAAGCAGGGCTGAAGTGGTTAATTGAGCAATTGAACTTCTAATAAACAGTGCAACCATTAACCAATAGACAAAAAACAAAACAGACAAACAATTCAAAACAACAAAAATCTAAAAGACATTGAGAAAAGTAATTTCATTTATGCACATATCGCTTGACGGCTTTGTAGCAGGACCAAACGGAGAAATGAGCTGGATTAAAGCTGACCAAGAAATTTTTGACTATGTAGGTAAGCGGATAAGCAAAAGCGACACTTCATTATATGGACGAGTGACTTATCAATTGATGGAAAGTTATTGGCCTACCGCAGCAGACAAGCCGGCAGCGACCAAGCACGACATTGAACATTCAAAATGGTATAAAAATGTTCGAAAAGTTGTTTTATCAAAAACAATGAAAGAAACGGGTTTGACTAACACAACAATTATTAACGACAACCTTGCAGACAGAATAAATGAAATAAAGCAACAGGCGGGTGAAGACATCTTGCTTTTTGGAAGTCCGACAGCAACACATTCACTAATTCAACAAAACTTAATTGATGGCTACTGGCTATTTATTAATCCAATTATTCTAGGACAAGGCATTCCATTGTTTGTAGACATAAAAGACAAAATAAAACTTAAACTTTTGCCTATGACTCGACAATTTACTTGCGGGGTAACGGAACTGAATTACACCGTAGATAGATAATAAATGAACATTCAAGAACAAATCAAAAAGTATATTGACGGCCAAGCTGAACCAAAACGGGCTGATATTGAAGCGTTGCATAAACGCATACTTCAAGCATTACCAAACTGTAAATTATGGTTCTTAGACGGCAAAGACGATAAAGGAAAAATTGTTTCCAATCCTAATATAGGATATGGAATTCAAACCATAAAATATGCTGACGGAAAAACTAAGGAGTTTTATCAAATTGGTATCAGTGCAAACACGACAGGAATTTCAGTTTATATAATGGGCATTGAAGACAAAAAGTATTTGCCCGAAACCTACGGTGAAAAAATAGGCAAGGCAAGTGTAACGGGCTATTGCATTAAGTTCAAAACGCTGAAGGACATAAGTATTGACACGCTTGAAGCGGCAATTCTAGACGGCGTTAAACATACGATGTAACTGACAACGATTGAGCAAGCATATGACATCAACAAGTAATGAAAATAAACAACGAACCGCAAATTGAGTGGACGGTCCTGCCAGATCACGTTAACAGGTTGCGCCCTCACTCCATTCCCGCATTCCGGGATAGACTCCCGTTTGGGTCGCGAATACGGCGGTTCGCAAAGTCATAGATTGATCATCTGCTATTGATCTGATAATAAAATGTAACCTCGTTGTTTTAAGCGCTGGATTGTGCTGGTAGTTTTAAGAATAGGACTTTGTGTAATTGCCTATCCTCCCCTTCTTCTACCCTCCCCTTCCGGTTCCTTCGATTCGTTCTTTCATTTCGGTAAGGCAAATATCTTTCGATCAATTCCCGCTTTATCTACTCATCTCAAAATTTCATGGGTCGTTTGCATGATGCGTTACATTACCCATTGAATTGAGCCTCATATACAACCGCTTCGCTCTTCACTTCGTCAAAGACATGAATATGTTTTTGGTTTCTTTCAGAAACTTCACTACGTTCACGAATCGTCGGTACCAATCTTTGCAGTTCTGTTTATCTGCCTGTCCGGTCAGGCGGGCATCAGCGCTTGATTCTTTTTATACCACCTTACAGTTTGCTGACACGTCCTGTCGTTACTCGGCGTATAAGAGCTTTTCAATCTCTGGATTTATTCTGTTTTCTGCTAAACAGTTTATTTGCCATTCAAAACGCACACAGGAGATGAATGTAAGCAGCGTAAACCATTTTTCATTAAAGAAAATGTCGTATTTTTGACTTCCTGTTTTTGATTTTGGCAGCCATCGAAAGTGCTCTGCCTGCATCCATCTCAAATACTTTAGCGGCAGCCCTAAAAGACACCATGAACATAAACAGACTCATATTACATTTTGACAATTATCTACCTCTTGACGACACGGAAAGGAAGGAATTGAGCAATCGTGTAATTGAGAAAAACATCAAGCGGAGACAATTCATACTTCAAGAAAATGATGTTTGCAAATATTACACTTTTGTTATTTCAGGGCTTTTTAAAATGTATGCTGTTGACAAAAACGGAAAAGAAAACAACATACAATTTGCATCAGAAAACGACTGGATTGCAGACATTGGCAGTTTTCATAACGAAAAGCCAAGCCGACTTTATATAGAGGCAATAGAACCATCCATAATTCTACAAATTTCAAAAGACAATTTATGGTATTTGTACACAAATTACCCCAAGTTTGACAGAAATTTTAGAGTAATAATAGAAGATAAATTTATTGAGTTGCAAAATCGGGTTTTGCAATCTATAAGTTCTACGGCAGAAGAACGCTACGAGACTTACTTGGAACAATATCCGAATTTATCAAACCGACTACCCAATACCCAAATCGCTTCTTACTTAGGTATTACGCCTGAGTTTTTGAGTAAAATCCGCAATAACATTTCTAAAAAGTAATTTACCCTTAATATAGTTTAAGATTATTTCTTAAACTTTTTTATTGGCTACAGAATTCAGTTTGTCTCATCTTTGCATTGTAATTAAAACAATAATAATTTTTAAAAACATCAAAAATGGACAAAAAGACAATAGTAGTAATTGGAGCCTCCGGTTCACAAGGTAATGGCGTTGTAAATGCTTTAGTTAATCAAGGCACTTATAATGTGAGAGCAATAACCCGCAACCTAGAAAAGTACACAGGAAATGCAAACGAAGTGGTTAAAGGTGATTTAAACGATTTGCAATCATTAAAAGATGCTTTTAACAACGCTTACGGAGTTTTTGCAGTAACTAATTTTTGGGAAGGTGCAGACGAAATTGCTCAAGGTAAAAATGCTATCGAAGCAGCAAAAGCAATGGGAATAGTACATTTTATTTGGTCAACACTTCCAAATGTAGAAATTATTAGCAAGGGAGCGTTTGAAGTTCCTCACTTTACAAGAAAAGCAAAAGTAGATGACTTGGTAAAAAATGCTGGTTTTAAGTATTCAACATTTGTTCAAGCTCCATTTTATTATCAAAATTTTGTTGGAATGCTCAGTCCTCAGCCAAAACAAGATGGCTCAACTGGTTGGACACTCCCAATTGACCCTACTAAAAAAGTAATTCATATGGCGGATATAAATGACTTGGGAAAGGTAGTTGCAGGTGCTTTTTCACAACCGGAAAAAGCTGGAAATGGCAATTACCTTGCATTAGCCACAGAGTTAAATAGTTTTAACGATATTCTTAAAGTATATAAAGCCAATGGTAAAGAATATAGCTTTACGCAAGTGCCCGCTGAAGTGTTTTCAACGTTTTTTGATGGAGCAAAAGAATTAGCCGAAATGTTCGGGTATTTTGAAAAACATACTTATATGGGACCTAATCCCGAAACACAAATAGAATTGGCAAAAGATATTGCCACCAACAAATTCGTATCTTTTAATGAATGGATAAATCAAAATAATTAATAGAATGAAAAAAATCCTAATTCCTACTTTTTTGTTTTTGTTAATGGTAAGTTGTCAGAACCAAACAGAAAATAAATCAACAACAAACAATCAAAATAAAACAGAAATGAACGCAACAACAGAAAAACAAGCCATAGAGAAAATGCTTTTCTCTTATCGTGATGCTTTGAATACTTCCGATGTTTCTAAAGTATTAGCTCTTTATACTCAAGATGGTGTATTTATGCCTTCAAACGCACCTTCTGCAATTGGACAAGAACAAATTAAAGGTTCTTACGAGTTCGTGTTTAAAACCATTCAATTGCACATTGAGTTTTTTATTGATGACATTGTTGTTAATGACGACTATGCATTTGCAAGGACAACTTCAAAAGGCACAACACTAATTCACTCAAACGGGCAGACCATTCCCGAAGAAAACCGTGAGTTGTTTGTGCTTCAAAAAGTGGACGGACAATGGAAAATTGCTCGATATATGTTTAACAAAATGAAATAAACAAAGAGACGTGCAGCCTATAATAGCGGTTTTGCGTCAAGCGGGGTTTCGTGCTTTGCTTGACGCTTTGTACGTAAATTTGGTTGCGGTTCTTCGTATCAAAGTGAGTGCTAAAAACCCGCCCGAACTCAAGTTCGACAACCACCAGGATGTGAAAAAACTTAGTAAAAATAATTTGTAAATTTCTTTGTAAAATAAATTATGATTTGTATTTATTTATATTCTGAATCCTATAATAAGTATACCAAGATTAAAAATTGAAATGAGTTCTTTAGAAGAGTCTATTGATCAAGAAAATCCAATTAGATTTATTCCTGCCCGACTGCAGGCGGGGTTGCATTTGTAAAACAATTAGATTTATTAAAACTTGGATTCGAAACCAAGACTTTAAATAAGAAGGACGACCAAGTTTTGAATCCTCTACGCTACTAAATATTTATTTATACGGATTTCTAAATGCGTTAGGAAGTAGCCGCAGGCCAGAAAGCGAATGTTTTAAAACCATTGAGCTTCAAATAAAACTTAGGATTCCTGCAACAAAGCTGATTCTCTTAAAACATCAAAATCTTTAAATTATGATGACCTGAATGGGAATTAAAAATCGTAATTATTGATCTTAAGCAGCATAGTAAATTTTTTGAAAAAGGTGATTGAGAATAAAAAAAAATCTTTAACTTTGTTAAAGTTGGATCCGTTCAAGTTGGCGGACTTATTTTTTATAATCAACACAAAGTGGTTGTAAAACAAGAAAAACTGCAAAGCCTTCATTTACAAATCGCACTCAACCATTTAACTTTCAGTATAACTGTTGCTAAATAAGCAAATTCTATAAAATCATGCTCTATAAAATCATTACCCTTTTCAACTGGATTGCGATTGCTGTTATTGCGGTTGTAGCTTTTTTACTCATTGTAGAAGAACTCTCCCATAAAGGAGGAGGTGACGCTGCAGTACAAGGTATGGGTAAAGGTATTCTTCAACTGGCTATTATTACTCTGATAGTTTTGTTGGTGCTCAACTTAATACCGAATCACTATGGCAAATATGCTGCTTTTGCTGTAGTGGTTGTACTCACTGTATTTGTACTCGTTTTATTGGTAACCCCCAGATGGCGCGACTACCAACGAATCAAACGGCACGCAATGGAAGCGGCAAAACCCATTTTTGAAGACAAAACTACCGAAGCATTAGCCCGTACTTTTCTGGAAGGGGATTTGGAGAAATGGCGCACTATGCAGGAAAAATTCCCAGACGAAGTTAAAAAAGGTGAATTTTTAGCATTTGCTATTTCAGAATCCGACAATAGCAACGACAAACCCGATAAACAATTGGCGTGCTTGCAACTCTTGTTCGATGCCGGAGCTAAATGGGATAGCGTTCGGACTTACGAACTACACTTTCCAGCAGCTTCAAGTGGGAAAATTGCCCTTTTGCGTCTGCTATTAGAAAAAGGGGCATCAGCAAACGATATACACCATTCATTCGAAAATCATATCCTATTTGAAGCTTTAGGTGCTTATAAAGAACCAGAGGCCACGGTGAAGCTATTGTTGGAATTCGGTGCAAAAACGGATGTAACAGCAGTAATGAATAATGAAGAGGGTCCGGTATCGCCACTTTTCAATGCTGCCAAAAGGGAGCGTTGGGGGGTATGTGTAGTGCTATTAGAACATGGAGCAGACCCAAATTTCAAGACTTCCTCTGGAGTTACTTTCAGGGATATTATAAAGGAGGCTGATAAAAACTTTACAGCGAATCCTTATGGTAAAATGGAGGATTTTGAGCGCCTAAAATCACTCTTAAAATGAATAAAAGGTAAAAGCATCTCAAAATAATACCCAGGAGCTGTTTTAAAGTTCAATGGACTTTAAATGTTTAACTTATATTGATAAGATACGAATGCCCAACAATGACTATGAAAACAAACTAGCCTAAACGGCTGTCCTACGAATCATCTCGTGTTATGCATAATCGGAAGAAAGTGGAGGTGGATATTATGGAAATTGCTCCGGCCCCACACCAGAATATTTTCTCCCAAATACAAAAGTAAGTGTTGAAATACCTTTAATGAACTATACAATGGCAGTAAAAGGATATCCATATCCAGACAGGGGTTTAATCCCTAATCATATAATTATTCCCTCTATAAAAGACAAGTTGGAAAAGAAAGATGTGGAGCTGGAGTTTGCAAAAAACTTGATTAAACTATAAATTTCGGGGTCACAACGAACTCCATTCAACATAGTATTCAATTTTGCAAATCTTGTCGAAAAACGAACATATAAAATGGAGTTTGTCAACATCCACTAACAATACAGAAACGAATTAAGAAAATAATCGCAAGGAGTTTAAAAGGTCTAACACGAAAAACAATTGCCAAACGAAGAAAAGTTCCTTTTTTAAAAAAATGTTTCCGGGGAGCATCCTTACATGATATTAAATAATTAATAAATTTTCACAAAGCTGATAATTATCACTTAATATCCATGCGGGGTACATTAAGTTTGCAAGAATATTATTATTCTATGAAAAACCTTAAACAGCTACAAAAAGATATGCAACTACTTGAAAAAAAAATAAGCATTGCAGCGTTAACTCGCAAAAAGCTGATTTCGTCGCGTCACATTTCTCAGCAAAAAAGCGCTGTTAACCTCGTTCAATATCTTGCATTAAGAAATGAAGATGTTCGTTTGTTGCAAGATAATTTACATCAAGCCGGTTTATCCAGTTTAGCAAGTTCAGAAAGTCATATTTTAAAGCAAATTCAATCTATCAGACAAAGGATCGGTGCAACTATAATAAATAAGGAGATATCGGATTTTGATTATTTTGCTGCACAAAACACTTTGAATAAACGGACAACCGATTTATTTGGTTTCAAAAAGGAGCCTTCAATACCACACATTATGGTAACCCTTGATACCTCCTTTGAGAAGGATGTAAATTTAATAATGGCTTTACTTAAAGCTGGGATGAATATTGCACGGATAAACTGCGCACATGGAAATGAGAAAAACTGGGAAGTGCTGATTGAAACAATACACCATGCTTGTGAAAAAAGTGGCTGTGCCTGTAAAATATATATGGATATAGCAGGTCCTAAAATGCGGGTTGACTTACCGGGTAAAGGAAAAGAAAATGGGAAACTTAAAATAGCTCTGGGGCAAGAAATTCTACTCCTGGAATCAGGAGCTAAAGTAAGACAAAATCAAAAAGTTATATCTTGTTATGAATATGGAGTTATTTCCATTTTAAAGGAAGGCGAAAGAATCATTATAGATGACGGAAAGTTTGAAGGAATTGTAAAAATAAAAAAAGGGAAACAATATTTAAAGATTACAAGGATTTCATCTAATAAACCTTTTTTGAAAAAAGATAAAGGATTAAATCTGCCAGATTCAACACTTAATTTACCTGTTCTTTCGGACGCAGATTTAAAAGCTATTCCATTTATTGCTTCAAACGCTGACCTTGCCGGATGCAGTTTTTTACGAACCCCTTCCGATCTCAAAATAATAAAAGACACATTTAAAAAATATAAAAACAGCCCGAAGCTTATTTTAAAAATAGAAACTCCAGAAGCCGTAATAAACCTACCGTCAATACTCCTTGAAGCTATGACAGAAGAAACATTCGGTGTCATGATAGCACGAGGCGACCTGGCAGTCGAAATCGGTTTTGAAAGACTAAGCGAAATACAGGATGAGATTTTATGGATTTGCGAAGCTTCCAATACACCAGTCATTTGGGCTACACAGGTTCTTGAAACATTCAGCAAAACGGGCATTGCAACCCGAAGCGAAGTAACGGATGCTGCACATGCTGCCAAAGCAGAATGTGTTATGCTTAATAAAGGAGATTTCATAATTGATACGATACAATTACTAAAGAAAATACTTAATAAAAGTAGTGGTCATCGACATAAAAAGAGATACAGCATGCGACCGTTAAATATCGCAGCACATTTTATGCATCATACCGCACCAGTAAAAAACGCTTAGTCATTCGTTGAATTGCTTAAACTTCTATGCAACCATGCCATTAGCTTTCAATATTCAACGCTTTAATCAATAGTGCTTATAATCAACAACTTTGATGCCCGGGTTTCAAAAAATCAAGAACCGCATCACTGCAAATTTGCAATCCCGCTAAAGCTGGACAAGTCAGCGGAATTTATTCACAGAAGCGCCACAATCTGTGATCTGCAATCAGTTTTGTGAATTTAGTAATTTTTACTTAAGTAAAGAGAGTACGCAATTTAATTTTACTTGAATACAATAACAAACTTTGCCTTAATATACTAAGCGTTTAAAAGCTTTCGCTAAAATTTAAATATTAGATTTTACACTCCAAAAAAACTTTGATATATTTCAGGTTAAAATGAATTCAAAAGACTTAGACGGGTTTAAATTATTTAAAGATACAGCTTCAGATAAAATAATACACACTGCCAAACTATTCCTATCATATGGTGGGGATTTTATAAATTATATTTTACAAATAGTAATCTAAACTTTAGTATTTTCACACTTTAATATTCGATAAAACTAAAAGAAATTCCAGTTTACTTATCCGTACATCCAAACTGACCCATTCATTAAAATTAAAAATTCAATGCTTGGAAACATACTATTCGTTTTAGTCATTATCATTTATGGCTTCCTTGTCAATCTTTTGCTTAAACCGATGCCAGGTGGAGATTATGGTGTTGGGTATTCCTTTGCCTGGCTTATCTATTTGGCGGGTTTCATTATTTCTACAGGTCTTTTGGTTTGGAATATGAACCTAAACCATTGCTTTGATTGGTTTCCTCCATCCATCATGAAATATCGGAATTGGTTGGTTTTCTTAGGCTGGATATCATTTGTATTTGCTCTTATCTGGAGCTTAGAATACCATACTAAAATTATAGGAAGCGAATTTCCACAATTTATGACTTGGTTTATTCGAAGTAGAGTTTATTTTTGGTTACCTCTATTACTGCTCATTCCGAGTGTATATCTCATAAATGTCCAGAGCTTAAGTGGATTTGCACCTTTTTGGGTAAAATTCCTCATTCAGGCTGGTTTCTTTGTCAGTCAAATAATTGCCATAGGTATACTTTATACTTTTGGAAAGTTCTGGGTACAGCAACGTTTAAATGGCATTCAATTAGAAAAAAATCATAAGACAGAAAAGCTTTCTGATTATAAAGCTACTTTAGAATCTATTGCAAATTATAACGAATCAACAATAACAGGCTTATTAAAATTTGCACATCCTAAAAACGATAAAACACAACGAGAAGCTGCCACAGTTAAAATAAAATCTTTTGAAAATTGGGAACAGGACTTAATAGACATTCTAGGTCAAAAGAACCTGGAAGAAATTTATGTATATGATGACCCTACCTATTTTGTCTACGCATTCCTGGATGGAAATAAAATGGAACACCCAGAAAAATTTATTCAACCTATACAATCCAGCCTAAAAGTTTTAAATATTAGAGTTGGAAAATCACTTGACGACCCCTATAATCTTGAGTTAGGTGTATCTGATATTGAACTTGTGTGTCGTGTTTTAGAAGAACAGTTTAAAAATTATTCTAAAGAATTTAAACCAGCAATGATTAAAATTCAAGAAACATTGGACATAATACCCCCTGAAAGAAAAAACGAACAACATAAAAAATCATACATTGAAACGCACAATAAATATAAACTTGCTGTAAATAATTGGTTAAAATTAAATTAATAAAAGCTTTCTTAAAATGGAATTTTATATAGAAAAAATAAAAATTGAGCTGCTTGAAAATGAGTATGGACTTCAATTAAAAACAGCTTATAAGGAATTGCCTTTGCCGGGTCAAAACTTTGCGGATACGATGGATATTCTCCGGAAAAACTTTGAAGTAGTAAAAGGGCAATATATCCAAACAGCATCAACGAACATAGAATCAGAAGAACTTAACGAAGTTTGTATGCGGATCGTATTGCATTACTTTTACCTGTACAATTCCTGGAAATATTCTAATGAAAAAGAAAAAGACAGGGATTTGACTTTTTTGGCTAAAGATTTTAAACACCCTAATAGCATGGATATAATCATACAATATTTTAAGAATAAGTACCCTAAAGATTATGCCGGTAAATGTGCAAGCATTTTAGGTATAACCGCTGAAGAATTATTAAAATATGAAAACAATAATAACGAATTTTATTCTTCGTTTCGATAATATAAATATTTAGCTACTCCAACAAAATGCAACTAACTATTTTTTTTTGTGCTGAATTAATTTTAAACTTTTGTAGCTTTCAAAATCAAAAAATGATTCCAAGCTTTTGCGTTGTGCTACTTTGTTTTGTTGAAAATTATATCTTCCGTTCATTTCATCCTCTGCGACTCTCTATTGAGCACTTTAGCAGCTAAATATAAACCGGTAAACAGACCATCAAATGAAGAATTTTTTATCCATCTTAACATTAACATTAATTATGAACCTGTCTTTTGGTCAGACTGAAAATGCAAACAGTATAGCAGCTTCTGACCGTTTTAAAAATAATTATAATGCAAACAATTTTGAAGCGATATACTTGTCCTTTTCAAGTGAAATGCAAAATGCATTACCTATTGATAAAACAAAAGAGTTTTTAGCTGGACTTAAATCACAAGCAGGAAAAATCACAAAACTAGAATTTGTAAAATATGAACAAACCTATGGTTCATACAAAACTAATTTTGAAAGCGGCATATTTACTTTAAATATTTCAGTGGATAATAATTCAAAAATTAATGGGTTATTTGTAAAACCATATAAAGATAATGATTTACCAAAAATTGACCGCAATAAAACCAAACTTGTATTGCCATTTAAAGACGAATGGACTGTTATTTGGGGTGGTGATACAAAAGAACTAAACTATCACGTTGAAAGTGAAGCTCAAAAAAACGCTTTCGACCTTGTAATCACAGACGAAAAAGGAAGCTCCTTTAAAACTACCGGAAAAACGAATGAAGATTATTATGCATTTGGAAGAGAAATTACTACTCCTTGTGACGGAGAAATAGTTTTAGTTGTGGATGGAATTAAAGATAATATACCCGGAATTATAAATACAATCTATATTCCAGGAAATACTGTAATTTTAAAGGCATCGAATAATGAATATTTGTTTTTTGCTCATTTCAAACAGCATTCAATAAAAGTAAAACAAGGACAAAAAGTTGCACAAGGACAGCTTTTAGGACTTTGTGGTAATTCAGGAAATTCTTCAGAAGCACATTTACATTTTCATATTCAAAACATAGAAGACATAAATTTTGCAACAGGTATTAAATGTTACTTTGAGCAATTACAAGTTAATGGACAAACTAAAACAGATTATTCACCAATCCAAAACGAAAAAATTAGTAATGGAAATAAATAACAAATGCATCCATGAGCTTTGATTTGCAAATGTATTTGAGCTGGATTTCAAAATACTATATCATCAGACAAAATAAAGCTGCTTGACAAAAAAGAAATAGAACAGATTCAAACAGAATTTACAAGTAAGAGGGCTGAGTCTTTATTTATTTAATAAATTTTAAAAGACAAAAAAGTAATGCCAAATAATCTATTAAATCAATATGTTGTTACTCGCATCAAATCTATCACAAAGAACCTATCCGCTTACACAAAAGACAAAAAGCCCGAACACCTTCATCGACTAAGGTTAGAAATCAAAAAAATAAATGCAGTATTTTCCTTTGCTAAAAATGTATATGGAGAAAGTTTTAATACGAATAAGATAAAACCTATATTTAAAAAAGCAGGCAAAATACGGGAAATTCAAATAAATATTCACTTGCTTTCACTTTTTCAGCATCCTCCCAAGAGACTCATTACACAGTTAAAAAAGAAAGAAAATATTCTAACCCAACAATTTATTAAACATGATTTGCGATATAGTAAAATTATAAAGACTTTTCAAAATAATGTTAGTTTTCCTGAAATACTTCCTGATAAAAAAATAATTATTAAATATTTTGAAAAACAGAAAGCAAATAAAAAATTTAAAACCAAAGACCGAGAGCATGTGCATCGATACAGATCGAAAATTAAAAAATTATTATTTATTTATAATGCTTTACCAAATAAGATAAAAAAAGAAATTAAATTAAATGAATTAGAAATTGACAAGCTACAAAAAATGCTGGGCAATTGGCACGATACTTATTCTGCAATTAATTTCTTTTCTCAAGAACAATTTCCCATGAATACAGCAGAATATATTCTAAAGTTGAAAGCAAAAGAAAAAAGACAATTTAATGCTTTGTTTATCTAGCAGAACTGAATAAGAATTTTAAAACCAATTTCAGATGCTCATCCAAAAAATATTTTTAAACTTTAAAAATCTATAATTCAAAAAAAATGACTCAAAGATAGATTCTCGACAAACTATGGATACTAAATCGCCGGCATAATAATCGAAATAGAGATCGAGTTAATCAGATTGTTGCTCTGGACTGGTTTGATCGCATAGCTTTACCCTACTTTTAATTATATCTTAAATATCTCATTGGAGACGACAACAATGCAATATTTCAATTTGAGACATCAGTCACCTATTAATGATCTTTATTTGGAATTCCTGCAACCGCAAAAAAGTGAACGTAATCGGTATTGATATTCATAAAGATGAGAATGGGCGTTTTGTAAAATTCTGGAACAATGTTGACATATTTAGGCATGAAAATATCATTAGAACGAAAATGAAGTTACTATTGGAACACAGAGCATCACGAAACACTGAATGCTATTTTGTGAAATTAATGGACTATTAATTCATTGAAAATATTCTGCACATCAACATTTGCGTTATACAGACCGTTAATATTCTGAACTTACAGTACCTTAGCATTCAAATTGTTATTGTGTAATTTTAAAAAATCAACAATGAAAAAAAGTTTACTTCTAATTACAACAATTTGCTACTTTATAACAGCTCAAGGACAATTGTTTTCATTCAAAATGTTCTTTATTGATGCAATTGGAGACAAAGACACAATTACCTTGGGTTATGACTTATTAGCAACAGATAGTATAGACCTCACATTTGGAGAAATTAATAAGATTTCTACTCCACTTGATAGTAGACTTGATGTGAGAATTACGAATGAATTTTATAATAGAACCAGGTTTAACATGCCAGGAAGCTACCATACTAAAAAGCAAATTATCTACTATTACTGCCCGGTATTTAAATACGAGAATATTCAAACGATTGACATTCACACGAAGCATTGGCCAGTTACTGCTACCTGGAACAATTCACTATTTACAGACAGCTGCAGAAATGGTAGTGTATTTACAAGTTTTAACCCCGGGGGCTGGTGGGATGTAGGAAGTCCAAGCAACTTAAGGCAACAAGTGTTAGGAGAAAATGACTCAGTGACATTTTCATCCAATACAATTGGAGGGTATAATGAAAACTATAGCTATATAAAAGGACTTGATACGATTCCTGTCTTTTGGCTAGGAATTGGAAACGAATACATTCTTTATACATCCGTTAATGAAATTTCAAAAAAGGACACTCAACTAAAAGCATTTCCAAATCCTACAACTGGCAATCTTACTGTTGAAGTAGCCCAAGATTTTGGAAACATTAATAGTATTCAAATTTTTTCTTCAACCGGGAATCAAATGATGATAAGCAAAACGACCCATGAACCAAATATTTCACAACTTGAAAAAGGACTCTATTTTATATTAATTACAAATGAAAAAGGAAAAACACTATGTACTCGGATATTAAAAGAATAAAATTTGCTAAAAGCACATTCTAATATTAATTCAAAATATTTCCACACCTAACAATTACAATATAATCAAAATGAATATCTTAATTACTTTTTTACTTCTACTTTTAGGCATTATAGCTTTGATTTTAATCATTGCGCTTTTCTCGAAAAAGAACTATAAAATTAATCGTGAAATCATTATCAATGCGCCCCTTGAAAAAGTATTTACTTATTTAAAACAACTCAAAAACCAAGACAACTTTAATAAATGGGTAATGGTTGAACCCGACATGAAAAGAGAATTCAAAGGAATAGACGGGACCGTTGGATTTATTTATGCCTGGAATGGAACTAAAAAAGCAGGTGCAGGCGAACAGGAAATTAAAACCATTGTAGAAGGAAAAATCATTGAAACAGAAATTCGTTTTATAAGGCCCTTTGCAGGGATAGCTTTTGCAAATATAACTACAGAATCCTTAACTGAAAATCAAACAAAAGTATACTGGAGCAATGCAAGTGCCATGAAATATCCAATGAATATTATGGTTTCAATGATAGAAAAAATGCTGGCAAAAGATATGAATACGAGTCTATCAAATTTAAAATATATTCTTGAAAAATAATGACACTCAAAAACTAGTCAATATAAATTCTTTTGTTTTTTTCAAAATTTGTAAGTTCAATACCTAGTTTTGAAGGTTAATAATATTATAGCTTATTACAATTTGTAAACATTGACAATATAGTTAAACGATTTCCCAGTCAGACAAATACTTACTTAAACATTTTGCTTCGGTTTCTTAACAAAAGCTTCAATACAAACTCCAAACTGATTTTCATTTTTTGGAGTGGTGCTGATTTTGAAGAAGACGAATTAAAAATTAGAGGTAAAAAATTTAAAGATGCTTCTGCTTTCTTTACTGCTGTAGAACAAATCAATGCAAAAGATCCTAAGCGTTGGCTGCAAAAATTCAGGGACATTCATTGGGACTACAAAAACAAAATCAAAAGATAAGGGTTATTAGAAAGATTATCCCTTAGGGATCCCCGATCGTCAATCGGGCCTTCGGGAAAATTATTTGACTGATTAACATTATAATATTAAACATGAAAACGACAACAGCACACGATGAGCGCTTTGCAAAAATGACATTCGCTACAGTCTATCCACTTTATCTTACAAAAGTCGAGAAAAAAAACAGAACAAAAGCAGAATTACATCAAGTAATTAGGTGGCTAACCGGCTATGATGAAAAAAAACTGCAAGAACTCATTGCAGAAAAAGTAACATTTGAATTTTTTTTTAAGAATGCTAAGTTAAACCCTAATGCTAAACTCATCACTGGTGTAATCTGTGGTTATCGCGTCGAAGATATTGAAAACACCTTAACGCAGCAGGTAAGATATTTGGATAAGTTGGTAGATGAATTGGCTAAGGGACGTAAAATGGAGAAAATTTTAAGAGTTGTGTAAAGCGATTCTATACCTGGTGAATAAGACAAACTTGTTAATAAGGACTATTCGAGCTTTATGAATTTTTTCAATTGAAACTTACCAAAACCATAATTGCATTTTAAAAAATACAAATCTGGTGATAGCGTACTAATATTCACCGTAAAAAGATTACTATGAACATTTTCCCGCATTATGATTTTAAAGTCGGTTGAAATAATTTCAATACTCTCCATTCGCGTTCGGGTCATGACATTTAAATATGAAGCTGTTGGATTTGGGTAAACTACAATATTTGAAATTGTTTCTAAATCCCCTACTGAAGTGACTGGATCATTCACTCTATCCTTATAAACAAATACTCCCATATCTGTAATAGCATATAAATAGCCCTCATCATCAACCGATATATTTACAATTACAATATTACTTGCAGAATTATCCGGTAAACCTTCGCTGGAATAATAATAATCTTTATTTAATAAATTGTAAATTCCACTATTATTGAAAAGCCAGAAACTATTATTAAATTTACTATATCTTAACCCCTTGGAAGAGTAATAAAATAATCTCGGTGTAGCCTGAAGACTATCTAAGATATAAAATTTATAAGAACCTTTTGTAAATCCTGGAATATATTCGGAGTAGATTACTTTTTTAGTATTACTGATGTCATTGTAACCTGAAAGTGGAAATATCTTTGAATCAGAATTTAGCGGATCAATAATATGCAAAGTATCATTAACCGAAAAATAAAATGAATTATCAACTGAGGTAATTCTATACGTTGTTTTTCCATTCGGAAGTACAAATAATTCATTCCAATTGATCCCTTTGTCTTTTGTATATGAAATGGTCAAACTGTCAAGGGCATAAACAATTCCATTTTCATCAGTCAAATACCTAACTATTGGATATTTAAAATGTTGCGTATTTACCTTTATCCAATCAGATGAATTAATCAATTTATAGTAATAGCAATTAATTTTTGGATTGTAAACATAAACTGTTCCTTCATTATCCTTAAATAAATTATTAAATTCAAAGTAACTATCTATAACAAGAGGCTTATATTCCAATTCATTATTTAATTTATAAAATACTGCCTTATTATAATAATTAAAGTATTCTGCATCTCTTGATTTTATAAACGCCTGAGGTAAAATAGATTTTCCCGGAATAAAATTCACAATTCTTTGCTTATCCATAATTCTTAGCATAAATCCTTCATACTCCATGATAATATTATTATCAGCTAGAAAATGAAGATAATCTACTGCCAGGTAATTTTTACCAATAAAATGATCAAAAGGCTGAAAACTGAAGCCCCCGTCTTTAGAATACAACAATTTTTTTCCTGCATAGCTAGGGTAAAAAGAAAATCCCGAAATTAACAAGTCGTGATTTTGATTTTCATACATTTTAGTTACAGGGTAATATTGATCAGATAAAAGTGGAACACTATCAATTCGAAACGTATTTATGTTAATAATAAATACGTTTTTAGAATCATGAAAATACATATTTTGATAATGATCAGAAAAGAAAAGATATGCTTTATTTTTTAAAACATTAATTGCCGGGTTTACTCCACCATCATTGTCGATAAAATTAATCGTTCCTCTTTCTGAATGATAATTAATCACTTTATCTTTATTGAGAACTATCATTTTGGCAGGATAATAATAAGGGTCTCCATTTTTTGACCTATAATTCGATTTTTTGTATGGATTGGAAGGATAAAAATCGCAATAAGAATAAATATTACTTTCATCGTCCACTTGAAATCCATTTTCTGAGTTAGTTTTACAATCAAATCCTCCGAATAACCAAACCCAGTAATTACTTTTTATAGAATATCGATATACATTATCCCGAATTTGAGCATAATAGTTAAGATCTTTTCCTAAGGTTATATATTCAGGATAGTCATTACCGGAAAATCCATTCATCGATAATATCCATGTTTGACCCAAATCAAAAGAAACATAACATTGATTACTCATGTTTTGGATTAATAACATGGAATCTTTGTAAAATTCAATATACTTTGTACTCCCAAATGATGGAAATGGATATTCCTTCCAATTCTGGCCAATAGAATGCTGATAAAATAAGACAACCAGAAGGTAAATTATTAATATGCTTTTCATCTTTCTATTTTTTAAATTAAACATTTAGTCAGAAATATTGCAAATGAAAAATAATCAAGCTCGATTTGTTTCGGCTATATAAAAGTACTGAAATCCTAAATATTAAATCCAATAATTGCTATTATAACCTTTTCTAATGACAATAGCTTTTGAAAATCACAAGTCAGATTGCGCATTATTTCAATTTTGAGTTCAGAGTTTAGGGGTTGGAACTTATCTGTTTGATGAGTTCCATTTCTTTGTGCTTTGGGATTAATAGAACTTCTTAAAAATACATCTTCTGAACTTCCCTCGGACGCACTATAGGAGTTTTAGGCATAAAAGAAATATCGATAAAATCTATTTTTCCATTTGGAGCAATTTTCAACATGACAGATTGATAGGGTTTAAATTCTACTTTAACCTTTTGAGTTTTTCCATTGACATGCACCGTAAATTCCATTGTTTTCGATTCATAAGCAATTGACTGACCAGAGTAAACTGGATATTGCAAATTCTTAGAAGCCCATTGCGCCAAAAATAAATATTTGGTCCCGTTTTTTGTCATTCGACACCAATATTCTGGTAAACTATCACCCTGAATTAAGGCTGGATGATTGATAAGATGACTAAAATTTTCTGAAACATGATTCATTGCCAACAATTCCTTGAGTATTTTGGAAAATTCTCCTGATTTGGATTTACCTGGTTGAATAGGATGTTGTTTAATACAAACGCGCACACCTTCCTGAGCCAATTGCAATACTCTTTTTAGAGCTCGGATATCCATGTATTTAACATCGATATACAAAAGAGAAAATGCAGCATCGCCTACCAACAATTTGTTTTTTACAACCTTTGCTTTTTCTAAAAAATGTCGATTGATCCAAAGAGGGTGATAACCCACAACTTCATCCGGAGTATGAATATACCGCATTTCATATTCGCCCCAAACCCAAACACGTTGCCTTTCAGAAGGGTACGCTCCTTTCATGACAGCGTCTTCGTACGGAATATATACCGCTACATCAGTATACGTTTTGCCTTTTTGCAAAAAGCCTGAAACTTTTTCAACATAAGAATTAAACTCCGCCAACTCCTCTGTTAAACTTCCACCAGGTCCAATATAGCAGGTTGCAAAAAAATCAATAGTATCAGAACCTTTAGGATTAAAGGGCATTCCACAATAAATATGTTGATTCACACCATTTGTAAACAATGCATCGGCTACCATTTTAAGGTCTGCAGTTTGCTCTTTCCGAAGATAAGTAGCTGGAAATCCGTACATGCACGTAAAGGACTCACTGGTTACAAGTTTTTTGGAAGCTAAACATGCAGCTGAACTGACAATTTTGGAATAATTTGGATTGTTTAACATGGCTTCCGTTTCGGGAATATCCACCAAAGAATAAGTGGTCATTACATCCGTAGGGGCACCCAGACATTGAACCCTCGACCAGGCTCCCATTTCAGCACATTTTTTTACATATGGAATATAAAAACCCTTGGTTACATATTCATCTAAATGCAACATATAATCATAGCGTACATCAGGAAATGAATCTATACCAATATCCATGTACGAAATGATATCGTATCCAAATTTTTGTTTGAATGTGGCATCAAAGCCTGGAGTCCATAATTTATTCTTCTTATTGAGTTTTATTTCCCATGAATCTGTGAAAAGTACGGTTTTAGGGCCCTTTAGAACATCTTTCATAGCAGATTCTATTGGACGAGCAAATAATTCAAAGGCTTTAGCATCCATATGATTGATGACTCTCATGTTTTCAGGCCAGGCCCATGAAAATGTCAAGAGTTGACTAAAAGCAGTATCTCCATAGATTTGAGTGCCGAAATCTTTTCCAATGTTGTGCCCGGCAACAGGCCACGCACTGCCAAAAGTAAAATCGCACGCCAGACCAATAGAATCTGCATACCGTTTTGTATAAGCGACAATTTCTGTCCATTCTTTACTGAGCCATTTTTGGGCGCTGGTATCGACAGGATAATGCCTATTAAAATCCCTTGCAAACCACTCCTGATAACGGTGCAATGGATAAAGCCAGGCAATCTCAACACCTCCAAAGTTGTTACTCCTGGCCCAGTCAAGTTGATATTTTACATCGATTTCTTTAATTTTTGTAGCAAACCAAAACCAACGAACCATTGGTTTTGAAGAATTGTAAAATGGATTTGGTGGAATATGTTTCGTTGGTTTTGTTTGGGTTTGAACGGATAAAACTCCTGGCAATAAGAATAACCAAAGAATAAACATTTGTACAAGGCTCATCCTGCAATATTAGCTATTTGGTAATACCTGAACAACATTTATTTACAGGATTTCACACTCCTAAATGAAAGTACTAATTTTAAACAAGTACTTTTGCAGCTGTAAGATTTACATTATAAATGAATAAAGAAATATTAAGAGATTGATGTATATGAATCGGAGGTTGGTATATATTCTATTACTCATCATGAGTGCACTCCTGGGCTGGTTCTTTGGTTTCATTAAGTTTCCATATATAGATGTTCATGATTCTTTTTGGCTTGGTTTTTTCGGATGTTTAACAGGGATTTCGTTGGTAACTGCCTTGATATGGCTATTGAATATTAAAAAAACAAACCCTCTTTTTGAATCCACATTACATTCTAAAATAGGTTCAACAATTCATAGGATTGCCATTGCTAAAATTTTGATTTCTATTTTATTTGTAAGCTTACTTGTGTTATGCATCGTAGGCTATTCAACAAATAAAAAAATCAAGGAAAGCTTAAATCATGCACAATTGGATTTAGCCGAATGGAAGCATCGGGAAAGCCTGGAAGCACAAAAAAATAAAATTTCGCTATTATTAGATTTGATTCACACCCTGGATTCCACTAAAATGAATATTCAGAATAAATCCATGGTGGATAAAATGACGGATCGCATAGTAGCCTTAAGTCATGCATTCAAATTACATAAAGAATGGGACACTGAAACCGCCTCCTATCAATACTTAAGTTCAGAAAGAGGCATGTTATTGCTCGCTTTGGTCAATACACAAATGGATTCTACTTCCTTTCAAAAGATAAAAGATAATGTGAGCTTTTCTGGAGCAAATTTAAAAAATGTAGACCTCCATGGTTTAAACTTAAATGGAATTGACCTGCGATACGCGAATTTACAATATGCAAACCTACAAGCTACAAGACTTGAGCATGCTGATCTAAGGGGTGCAAACTTGCTTGGTGTAAACTTAAATCAAGCTTCCCTTTATGGTGCCAATTTAATAGCCACAAAGTTAAATTGGTCTAAAATAAATGAAGCAAAATTAAATTGGACAAGATTAGATAGTGCTGATATGACAAATGCAACACTTCAAAAATCTACACTAAATTATGCAACGTTAATTCATACTGTGCTATCCAATGCCATCCTGAATGAAGCAGATGTAAGCAATTGTTTTTTGTTTGGGGCCAATATTTCTAATGCCAATCTAACGAATGCAATATTTACCAAAAGCACCCTAACCAATGCAAATCTAGAAGGAGTCATTCTGAATGGTGCAATTACAGAGCAAGATTGGTTGGAAAAGTTAAATAAAAAAAATCAAATTGGTGCACAGACCATACTTGATAAATACCAAATCGTTTCCAATACAACAATCAAAAAGGATTCTTTGATTTATCGTTTAATGCCTAAGACAAATTGATTCCATCCAGAACTCCTAAAGAGATCAAATTAATAATCACCTTCACAATTTAACTTACTATCTTTCCAAAAGTGCATTAAGTTTCTTTGAAAATTTTATCACTACTTCGTCTGTTGGACGAAAATTATCCATTCCAAGTTCCAATGACCAGGTATAATAACTTTGAATACTATTTAAATAAGAAGCTAGAAATATCGGAGTGCATCTTGTTTTTTCATTGATCTTATAATTATCTTTCAGTGCCTTTCCAATTTTCTGGCCAATTTCATTATTAATGATATCAACATAATTATCCGTAGGGTTATTTATTGAATCGGTCAATTGGCTTTCCTTAAAATTTCCGGTAGTCAGTTCCGGCAAATAAAATCGCTCGTGTAAATCACCAATTAAATCAGCAAGATCCTCAGAAAAAAATGAGGAAATTATGGCTTGCGCAGTTACATGATTAAAAGTATTTAGATACCCCTTCTCTAAGCTATCTTGTACTGATAAAAAGGCTAAATTAGGAGTGTTAATGTGGCGAACTGAAGCTTCCGCCAAGTCAAAAAAAGCGACATCTTTAGATCCATAGATATCTGCTCTTCTGCGGCTTAATATATGTATCCTTTCTAATGCTTTTCGCTGCCGGATCGCATAAGGATTTGAGAGCACAAATTTGAGTTGTGTCCAATAGTCAGCATTTTGAATACTTATTAAATCTCCTTGATTAACACCGGAAGTCATCGTTCGACTGATCCTTTCTCCATTGCTAAAATATATTAAATTAACCGCAGAATTACAAGATTTATTACTATCAACATTACATAGATCTTGTTTATATGTTATTGATACAACTGTTTTAAAATGGTCAAGATTTTTAAACCGGGTAGTTAATAAGGCTTTGCTTTTTACACCGAAATTGCAAGAATTTTCAAAATAGGATTCTTGATAATTTGGTTTGGAGGTGACCTGCAATGGCAAGAAAACAGAATTCCATAAGTCCATTTGATTACAGGAAATTAAATATCCTGAAAAGACAGAAAGGTATAAAATAAACAATAGATGCTTACCCAGAATGCTACCCATTTATTAACTTGACCTGGCAAAGGTATTCATAAATACAGATGTTGCGAATTAAATTAAGAACCCGTTGTTTACTCCGGTATATTGCAGATAAAGTTCCGGCAAATCTGAAAATATATCAATATATTTGTATTACTCATAAATCTTATGCAAAAATTTAATTTAGTTAATATTGTATTCTTTATATTTCATATTACAGGATTCGGCAATGAATATAACATCAAATCTTTTGGTGCTATAGGTGATGGTGTAACGATCAATACCATCGCAATACAAAAAGCAATTGATAAGGCACATGCTGATGGAGGTGGCATGGTAGTCATCCCAGCTGGTAAATTTGTTTCAGGATCAATTATTTTGAAAAATCGTGTAGGACTGCATCTTGATAAACGCGCTATATTATTGGGAAGTGTTGATTTTAAAGATTATATAAGACTCTATAAATGGATGGCTTTAATACTTGCAGAGAATGCTTCCAATATTTCAATAAGTGGAAAAGGAACTATTGATGGCAGAGGTGCTGAACTAGGATTGCATGTCGACAGCCTTTTTTATGCTGGCCAAATCGATAGTCATAATTATCATATTGCAGAAAAAAGACCATGGCACGAATTGCGGCCACATATCATTGAATTCACTGGTTGCCGCAATATTAAAATAACTAATGTCAGGATAAAAAATGCCGCTAGTTGGGTTCAATCTTATGAAAAATGTAAAAATATCATTATCCACAAGATTCATGTAGACAGCGATGCGTATTGGAACAATGATGGTATTGATATTGTAGATTGCCAAAATGTACAAATCACGAATTGTTTTATCAATGCATCAGACGATGGCATATGCATTAAATCAGAAGATTTTAGTTTATCCCAAATTTGCGATAGCATATACATTGCAGATTGCACCATACGTTCTAGTGCATCCGCAGTAAAGTTTGGCACATCCCTGGTGAGCGGCGCCAGAAATGTGGTAATTAGAAATATTAAAATCTACGATACTTTTAGATCCGCTATTGCTATTGAAGCCACGCAAGGTGGGTTTATCGAAAATGTACTCGTGGAAAATATCGTAGCAAAAAATACGGGGAACGCTATTTTTATGCGTATTGGCAGAGTGCGAGGTGCTGAAAAAGCCGGCCCATTGCGAAATGTCACCATCAGAAATATGAAAGTGATAGTACCCTTTGAAAAACCTGATATCAACTATAAAATAAGAGGTCCCGAATTGCCTTTCTTTCACAATATTTTTCCTTCGTCGATTACTGGCAATCCAGGTGTTTATGTAGAAAATGTGATTATTGAAAATATTAAAATCAGATATCCTGGCAAAGGAAATAAAGCCTTTTCCAACCTACCTCTATATCGTATAAAAGATGTGCCAGAACTTGAAACCAGCTACCCTGAATTTTCGATGTTTGGAGAACTACCAGCTTGGGGATTTTATGTCAGGCATGTAAAGGGCATACTTTTTAAGAATATTGATCTCAAAATTAAAGAACCCGATTATCGCCCTGCTATGGTGTTTGACGATACCCATAATTTAAGATTAGAATCCGTAAAAGTGCGCGGTGACAACAAACTATCTCCAATATTTTATAAAGATACCACCCATGTGGAATTTGATAATTTGAAAGTGTATATAAAAAAATAACAGTACTTTATTCCACACAACATAAACCCAGCCGCATGTTTAAAATGAAAAATAAATATGTATTATACTACAGTGCCTTGGTCGCTGCGCTCTCAGGATTTCTATTTGGGTTTGATACCGTTGTTATCTCCGGAGCAGAACAGGATATTCAAAAGATTTGGCAGCTCAACAGTTTTATGCATGGCTTGACAATTAGCATGGCACTTTGGGGTACCGTTTTGGGAGCTTTAATAGGTGGACTCCCTAACGAATATTGGGGACGAAAAAACACCTTGGTACTTGTTGGATTTCTTTACCTTATTTCGGCTATCGGATCGGCCTTTGCTTCAGATGTGTATTCCTTGATCATTTTCAGATTTATAGGCGGTATAGGCATCGGAATATCTACCATTGCAGCCCCACTTTATATTACTGAAATATCACCACCTGAAAAGCGTGGAAAATTAACAGGTATGTTTCAATTCAATATCGTGCTGGGAATTTTAATAGCCTATATTTCAAATGCTTTACTTAGCCACCTTGGCCCAGACTCCTGGCGATATATGCTGGGAGTGCAAGCAATTCCATCTATAATCTATATTCTGTTATGCATTGGATTGCCTGAAAGTCCTCGTTGGTTAATCATTCGTAAAAAAAACACGGCCAAAGCTTCTGAAATTTTTTATACCATAAATCCAATTGCCAGCGAAAAAGAAATCACAGACCTTGTACACAATATTTCAATATCAACAAGTACTGAAAATAATAAAAGAACTTTTTTTACCAAGTCGATGTGGAAGCCTATTTCGCTAGCATTTTTTATTGCATTTTTTAATCAAATGTCTGGAATTAATGCTATATTATACTTTGCTCCGAGAATTTTTGAGTTAACAGGTTTAGGTCAAGAAGCCTCACTACTGCAATCTATTGGTATAGGATTGGTGAATTTGGTATTTACATTAATGGGTCTTTATTTGATCGATAAAGTGGGCAGAAAAACACTGCTTTATTGGGGTTCATTCGGATATATTATTTCCTTAGGTTTGTGCTCGTGGGCTTTCGCTTCTGGATTTGTTGAAATTGTTCCCTATTGCATTTTTGCATTTATTGCTGCACATGCTATCGGGCAAGGAGCTGTAATTTGGGTTTTCATTAGTGAAATATTTCCTAACCAATATCGCAATGCGGGTCAGTCATTGGGAAGTTTTACACATTGGTTTTTCGCTGCATTGTTAACATTAATATTCCCTAAGATGGTAACTATCTTTAATCCTGCTTTAATATTTGGTATATTTTGCATCCTGATGGTTGTTCAACTATTTTGGATAAAAATATGGGTTTTGGAAACTAAAGGAATAGCACTTGAAAATATGGAGAAGAAATTAGGTATTTAAAAATTTGAGAATTGAAATCATCATAAGAAATTAATTCTTCCCATTTTAGTTTATTCTTGATTTGTGGCAAGCGTAGGTTTTATTTGTCTAAATTTTGCTATGTTAGCTAAAATATTACACCTTGTTTTTTGTTTCATATATATGTAGAATGATTAAAATTGAATATTTTTGAAATAAAATGAAATAATTCATTAACTTTATTGCATTATTACAAAGCCGAATCATTTGACCTGATTTGATGTATATGTTTGTGATATTTGTCAAATGATCTTTAGCTGATGCCTTGTTTCATTTTTCAAATTTCAAAACATGATGATTCTTAAAATCAGTACTACCCTTCTCTTTCTCATTTGTTTTTTAACTCCTGCTATCGAAGCGCAATCTAATACTTTATCCGCAGGAGGAAATGCAAGCTCTGCATCCGGATCCGTAAGTTTTTCCATTGGTCAACCCGATTACATTTCTGCTTCCGGTATTACAGGAAATCTTAATCAAGGATTACAACAACCTTTCGAGTTCTTTATCATCACAGGTACTCAAGAAGACAAAATCAACCTACGTTTTAATACATTCCCAAATCCAACGAAGCAAATACTTAATTTGGAAATTAATATGGAGGATGTAACCAATTTAAAATATCAGATATATAATTTAAATGCACAACTGATAAAAAATGAATTAATCAAATCAAAAAACACTATAATTGACTTAAACTTACTTTTGAATGGAACTTACATATTAAAAATCAATCGCGGCCAGCAAGAATTAAAAAGTTTTAAAATTATTAAAAATTAAATAGATGAAAAAGATACTTCAAACCTCCCTTTTCCTATTAATCGGCATAAATATTATAGCTCAAATTCCACAAAAAATAAGCTATCAGGCTGTTGTTCGAAATTCTAATAATCAATTAGTAAGTAACGGAGCAGTTGGAATGCGTGTAAGTATTCTGAAAGAAAGCGCAACTGGAACTACTGTTTATTCAGAAATCTATAATCCCAATCCAATAACCAATACGAATGGATTAATTAGTTTGGAAATTGGTACCGGCATACCGATTACTGGAAATTTTGCAACAATAGATTGGGCAAATGGACCCTATTTTATTAAAACCGAAACAGATCCAACCGGTGCAACGAATTATACAATTATTGCAACAAAGGAGCTAATCAGTGTACCTTATGCTTTGCATGCTGGTAATAGTGTAAGTTATACAGAAGGACAAGGAATAACAATTCAAAACAATAAAATTGCTTTAGCCAGTCAGAATGCACAATCTGGTGAAGTATTAAAATGGAATGGCACAGGATGGAATCCTGCTTCTGATAATGCTGGTGGAAATTATGTAGCAGGACCCGGAATTGATATTAACAATAACACGATTGGACTGGCAAAACAAAATGCTCAATTAGGTCAGGTTTTAAAATGGAATGGCACTTCCTGGACACCCGGAATCGACAGTAATAGTACGAATTTTTGGATGCTAAACGGGAATAACATTTTTAGAAATACAGGATTTGTAGGGATAGGAAATAATAACCCACAATTCCCATTAGATGTGAGACTGGCTAGGAAAAATGGTGTCATGCGAGTGCTGGATGAAGCGATTGATACTGCTCATCGCAGACCATTTTCTGTTAGTTATAATACAAGCGCAAACTCCGGAATTGGGATATTAAGTAGCGCAGGTAAAAATCCGTTTAGAAATATGGATACATTAAGTGGGAATCCTGCCAATACACATATGGGTATCTTAGGAGCTGGAGATGATTTTGGACTTGTAGGAGCAGGCAATACCGGTGTATTAGGTACCGGTTTGGACGGTGGCAGATTTTATGGGTCTGAATTTGGACTTGTTTGTGAGGGAGGACAACAAGGTATGTTAATCTTTGCACCAAATGATAAAATAGGCTTATCAGTGTATGGAAAAACATGGATACAAGGAGAAGAATTAGCAATCTTTAGTGGCAACCCTAATGTGCTTTTTTCTGTTTCTAATTTTTCTGAAACAACAGATAATGCAGGATATTTCGAACTATGGGGCCCAGGAGGAAATAGAAATATCGTTGCCACCGATTTGCTTAACAATCCGGATAATGGTTTTCTAGCTATATTTAATGATGCTACTATTGAAGCTGGAATGTATCTTGACAATAACAAAAGAGGTGTCCTATTTGGCGATATCAAAAATTTCAGAATGAAACATCCAAATAAACCAGGCAAAGAAATCTGGTATGCATCTTTAGAAGGTCCCGAAGCTGCAGCGTATGTAAGAGGTACAGCAGAACTTATAAATGGTGAAGCTATGATTGTTTTTTCCGAAGATTTTCAAATTGTGTCGAATTCAAAAACAATGACCGTAAATTTAACACCAGGTTCTTCAGATTCAAAAGGTCTTGCAGTGATGGATAAAACAAATATAGGTTTTAAAGTAAAAGAACTATTCAATGGAAACGGCAATTACCTTTTTGACTGGGAAGTTAAATGTGTTCGGAAAGGATATGAAGACTACCGAGTGATTCGGGATGCGAATGAAATACAAACAGCAGAATCTAAAAATGCCTACAGATCCGAAAAACAAAAACTTACAAATAGATTAACAAGATATCTAAACAAATAAATTTATTTTTAATAATCAGTTTTATTCGCGTTTTTAAATTCCAATTTATTTATTGATTTATTAAAATAATTCATATTACAAATACACAGAATGAGGAAATAATTGTATTCCATCAAAAATATCTAATAGGAAATAAATTTTAATTGATTGTAAAAATCCAATGGAAAGTCGTTTTTATTTTAACGCCTTTAATTTAGAAACTATAATCACTCGCTATCTATTTGAGAATGCAATTTTCAGCATACCTTTGCCCCAATAGTAAGGCTAAACAAAAGCTCTATTTAACTTTACATTGTATCCATTGTATGATATTTTCAACTATTAAATTAACATTATGACAATTAGTAAAAAAATGGAATTATCAACTAAACAAAGTGAAGAACTAATCAACATTTTAAAAGTCCGGTTCGAAAAAAATATGAATCGGCATAACGGGCTCGAATGGGCCAATGTGCAAAAGAAACTCGAAACAAATAATGGAAAACTATGGTCGCTCAATGAAATGGAAATAACAGGAGGAGAACCGGATGTGATTGCTTATGATAAAAAAACAGAAGAATACATATTTTATGACTGCTCAGCAGAAAGTCCAAAAGGTCGCAGAAGTGTTTGTTACGACCGGGAAGCGCTGGATTCCAGGAAGAAATTCAAACCAGAAAATAATGCACTCGATATGGCTGGAGCAATGGGTATAGAAATTTTGAATGAGGCGCAATATAGAGACTTACAGAAAGTTGGGACTTTTGATACAAAAACATCTAGCTGGGTGAAAACACCTCCTGACATAAGAAAACTTGGTGGAGCTCTTTTTACTGATTTTCGTTATAATCATGTTTTCGTTTATCACAATGGTGCCTCTTCGTATTATGCTGCAAGGGGTTTCCGGGGTTTGTTAAGGGTTTAAAGATTCCAACGACAACTTAGAATTTAAATGTGGATATTAAAAAAGGGATTTGCATAATTTGGGAACCAGCATTCATTTCAGGAATCTAATTCTTTCTATCTCTTTTAATTTTTGAATAAAAACTACCCCAAAAAGTATTTTACGCTTCGGTTGTTTTAAAAATAGCAAACAAACCTCATTACCAATAATTTAAAATTCTTATTAATTATAGTTTCAGTATATTTATATGCTTAAGCAGCTTTTTATGTCTTAATCAGATCTTATTCTTATGGTACATATTAAATATTTACAAAATACTTTACAACTGATTTTTTTATTCCTTGCATCGCAGGCTTTAATGGCACAGTGCAGCCCTCCAATGTCACAAACTTGCAGCAATGCCAATATCCTATGCTCATTGGATGAAATCGATGGCTTGACATGCTCCAGTTCTAGTACCATACCCAGCTCATGTTCCCCGATTTGTTCGCAAGGTGGACAAAGTGAAAATACAAGCTGGTGGGGATTTTTAGGCAACGGAGGAAATGCTTCCGTTACAATTACCGTTGGCACCTGTTCAAATAGTCAAGGGCTTGAATTTGGCATTTTGGGTTATTGCAAATGTGCGCATCAAGTTGTTTGTCGTTCCAATCCGTGTATTCCTCCAGGTGCCGTCGAAACTGTAAATGCAACCTTATATCAATGCACAGAATATTATTTATGGGTTGATGGTTGTAATGGAGATATATGTGATTTTACAATTAACACGACCGGCGGTGCAGCTCCTACTTTAGATCCGATCGGTTATATCAATAATGAAGCTAGCCGCATCATTACAGGGGTGTGCGCAGGTTGCTATAAATCTTTTAGAATTGAAAACCTTAGTGATGCGTGCAATTCATATTATGTTTGGGAACTTGATGGCCAAACGATTACCGAAGGAGTATACCAAAATGAAATTGAGTATAGGTTTCCTAATAATGGTGAATTTCAGCTTTGTGTGACCGCTTATATCCGGAATCCTAAAAATCAAAACATAATTTGCGATCAACAAGGTCCACAATGTGCCACTGTGAAAGTCTCAGGCCTTCCAGATAGAATCGGAACTCCCAGAAACATATGTTGGGAATCCGCAAATCCTAAAGGATTTTCATGGCATTCACAGAAAATATATAGTTCCGGAACCTATAGAGCAAAACTTAAGTCTGGCTGTTGTGATTTTGACTCCGTAGTACAATTTACGGTACTTGAATTCCCGAATCCAGAAATAGTGTATTATATAAGTTGTAATAATGAACCGTATTCAGATTTACTTGGAAAAAAACATTTCCCATGCTTGGTTAGATCAAACGAGATTTTACCAAAAACAACAAATCCGTATAGATGCGATAGCACCATTATATTGACTGTAATAAATGCCAACTTCGAGCCAACTTGGTCGGCAAATTGTATTAACGGAATGATTGAGCTCGTACCGAATGTAAGCATAATAAAAACTTGCGATGCCGGTGAAACCTATGAATTTGATTACAGTTGGTATAAAAAAAGGGATCCTTCTAAAATTATCAGCAAGGAAGAACGATTGTTAGTTAACACACTGTCTGAAGAGTATTGCTTAACCGTAACTGTAATCACCGTAATAGATTCTGAAGTATCTTTTTGTACAAAAACTTTTTGTGAGTCCATAGATGAAGGAAATATAACCCCGGAGTGCTTCCCACTCACTGGAACGTCCGTATATTGCTTCAATCGCATTGGCAAATATCGAATTGATACTTTCATTCCAAAAAATGTAAATTTTTATAATTGGACTGTTGATGGAGGACAAATTATATCTAAAATTGACAGCGCTATTGTAGATGTAAACTGGACATTTAACGCCGGAGATACCGGAAAAATATGTGCATCCTATAATGTGGATTGCGGAACAAGTTGTATTAAATGTATACCCGTATTCTTAGAAAAAACGATAGCTGGTCCGGATTATTCACAGAGAGGCTTATCAGCTTATCTGGATGCATTGCCAAATCCAAATGGTATTTGGAAGTTAATCAGTGGTCCTTATAATGTTACGATTTTAGACCCAACTAATCCTGGAACAAAAATTTCAGCTTATAACTACGGTACCTATTGCTTTGAATGGACAATTACAGATAACAATTGCACATTAAAAGATACGCTTTGTATCGAATTATACAATCTTAAAAAAGCAAGTCCGGAATATGCTGACAATCATCGTTTTACTCGAAGATTTAATCAATCTGGCAATATTGAAAATCAAATTAATCTATATACTCCAAATCTAATCTCAGAAAATGGATCCAGCTATTTAATGCTTCAAAACAACATCCCTAGCCCACTCTATTGTACATGGTTCGACATTTATGGAAAACAGGTTTTAAATCAGCAAATTAACAATGAAGGTGGTGTGCAACGGATTGAAATTAATACACCAAAACATAGTGGTATCTATTTCCTACATTTAAATGTCGGTGGAGTTCAGTTTGTAAATAGAGTCTGCATTCTGAATTAAATTGATTTAATCCTGGCTTTGCTCTACTCCAATTTTGGGTCTTGGCAAAATATTTAGATATTATATAAATTAAAAGCCACTTAAACAATCCACAGTTTTAAGAACATTTATAATTTATTGTTCAAAGAGTAATCAATTTCCAATAAAACAGTTGTATTCTAAACACATTGAACATCTGGATTTTTCAAGAAAAGGAATTATTTATACACCATGCAAGATCATTGATTAGCATGATAATTTAAATAGTTTACAAATTCCATATTAAAAATAGTGATACTTCAAATATTTTATATTTTTCAAGATCCAACTACTATAAAATCAAATTATAATATATACCTTAACCGCTTCATTCAGTAATTCATTTTTATGACAATTGCTAAAATTCTATGTATCCTCATTTCATCGGTTAATATTTATCTCGGCATTCGCTTTTTCCTAAATGTTATCAATGTATTGCAAACGAGCAAGTATTCGTCTACAGCAACCGCTTTATATGCTTTTCTTTTTTTATGCCTTGGATTCGCAGGCCTCTATGTTACCTTAGTTAAATCAAACATAAAACTAGCACTCTGGATGGGCATCGGACCCTGGGCAATAATTTTGGTTTTTCTACTTGTCAATATGATCTTTGGTGATTACCATTAAAATATCAAGCATTAGATAAGATTAAATCCATTTTGTAATTTAGTACATTTAAATTAACTTAGATTAAACAAGTATAAACTAAACAAAATCGATAATGAAAAACATTAATGAAATTCCTTTACTTTTAATTTTAATGAGTGTCGGATATACAATAAACTTCGCATTAGGCATTGCGGGTTCTACATTTTCACCTGAAAGTTTCTGGCAAATGACTTGTTGGCAAATGGGCGATGCTGCGGCAATAATGGCTAGTGTTTTAGCAAGTAGATATATCGGCACAAAAGGATTTCACATAGTCCCTGCTGGATTTACACTTTTAGGAATTGCATATGGCGTATCCTTCGCTTCAAGTGCATTCAATGCTATCAATGAAGATAAAATGGCAACGATTATATTACCTTTACTTCCAGCATTATTGCTAATAAGCATTGGTAAATTTTTTCCTGTTTGGGTTCGATTTTTGTCCGCCGTAACCTGTATTCCATTTTTCTTTATTTACCTAAGCGTTATTAAGGGTACTTATTCATTTGAAAATATTTCAAATGTACTTGCATATTCTGGAATTCAATTGCTTGGAGTAATTTGGTCAATATATATGTTTTTGAATTTCAAATCAACATCTTCAGCATCAAATCCGATTGTCAAAAATTAATACAATAAATAGTCCATAATCAGTTCTACCACGAGTATCTATAATACAGATAGGTAAATTGGAGGAGTCCAGTTGAACCAATTGTGCAAAAGCTGAAATACTCCATAAATTAAAAAAAGCAAAGATTTAAATTTCAGATTAGCACTATTTAAATCAAACCTAGCGAATATTCTGAAAATCAAAATATTTCGCTACACTGATCCAAATTAAGTTTAAATAGGCTAGCTGAAAATTTGACTATATGCCAATTGATGTTGGTTAGATTTAAAATAGAATCCAACTCTTAGAATTTCAACTAAACCTTAAAAAATTGCTTTAAACCTGGAAAGAAACACCTTGCAAATACAGTTATGTATAATTAATTTAAAATATTTTTAAAATAATTACAGAAATATTTTGTGCAACCACGTAATTGCACATATATTTGCAACCACATAGTTGCCAATTAATAATATGGAAATAAGACGCGACGTTTTCCAAGCAATTGCAGATCCGACAAGGAGAGCAATTCTTGGGCTTATTGCTTTACATGCAATGACCCCGAATGCACTTACGGAACATTTTGAAACGAGTAGACAAGCTGTTTCAAAGCACATAAAAATATTAACCGAATGTCAACTTATATTTCAGGAACAAAATGGCCGAGAAATTTACTATCATTTTAATCCTAAAAAAATGAAAGAAATTGCCGACTGGTTAGCGCCCTTTCAAAAAATGTGGGAAGACCGGTTTAACCAACTTGACAAGGTATTACTCAATTTAAAAAACAAAAAGCATGGAAATAGAAAAGTTAGATAGTATATCGCACGGTTCTTATAGATTTATTCATTCAGATTTCAATGGTAGTGGCTTAAGCTTTGGCTTCAATGGGGTGATTCCCGAAGTATCAGAAACTGAAAGAATGATTCGAACATTTGAATTTGAAGGACTCTCTGAACGCTACCATGTTTCATTAGAATTATTAACTTTATCCACCTTGCCAAATAACCGATGCAAATTACACATTCAATTTGTTTTTAAGTCTGTGGAAGACTGAGATGGAATGATACAATTTGGTATGGAAAGAGGAATGAATGAAGGCTTTCAAAAAAATAGATAAACTTTTAAAAACAATAAATAAATCTAAAAATATGACTCAAAAATTATTAATGGAATTTACTGTAAACAAAGAGAATAATTCAATTTCAGTAAAAAGAGAATTTGCAGCCGCGTGTCCTTTAGTTTGGGATGCTTATACGAAACCAGAAATACTTGACCAATGGTGGGCGCCTGAACCATGGAAAACGAAAACAAAATCAATGGACTTCAGAGAAGGCGGTCATTGGCATTATGCAATGGTTGGACCAGCAGGTGAGGAACATTGGGCATGGGCTGATTACGAACATATTCAAATCTATCATGTGTTCACAGGACTCGATGCATTTGCAGATATTGATGGGAACATAAACCAAAATTTACCGCAATCAAAATGGGAAGTAAAATTTATTAACAAAGATCCACATACATTCGTTGAATTATACATTACATATCCTGATTTAGAACAACTTGAAGCAACTATTCAAATGGGCTTCAAAGATGGCTTAACCATGGCTATGGAAGGCTTAGACAGATATTTTACAAAACAAATAAAATAATTATTATGACAACAAAAATTACAGTAAACACTACCGTAATTGCTTCGATTGAAAATGTATGGAAAGCGTGGACCACACCAAATGATATCCTGCAATGGAACCATGCATCGGATGATTGGCATACAACTAAAGTGGAAAATAATTTGGAAGCAGGAGGAACATTTAGTTTTAGAATGGAAGCTAAAGATGGAAGTTTCGGCTTTGATTTTAATGGCATTTATGACTGCATTAAAATAAATGAACTAATAGAATATACTATGGCGGATGGAAGAACTTCAATAATAACTTTTAGTACACATGACAATGAAGTTTTTATTAGTCAAACGTTTGATGCAGAAACACAAAACACCATTGAATTACAACAATTTGGTTGGCAATCCATCATGAATAATTTTAAAAAATATATAGATAATGAAAATAACTAAAATCTTGTTTTGGGTAACAACAAGCTTTCTCTTTTTAACGCAAGGTATTATGCCTATTTTGACTATCCATGCTGAAGACACAAAAGATGCCATGAATCAATTAGGCTACCCTACTTACTTTGGAATTATGTTGGCTGTTTTTAAATTTTTTGGTGGCTTCGTTTTGATGATTCCTAAGATTCCTTCCAGAATTAAAGAGTGGGCATATGCAGGCTTTACATTTGACTTTATTGCAGCATTGGTAAGTATTATTGTTGTATATGGGATTGGAACAACAACTTTAATTCCAATAATAGTTATAGCCATATTGACGCTCTCATATGTAAGCTATCATAAATTAAATCCAACAGTATAATAAATTCACAAAAATGGAATCCATAAAGCTGTAAAATAATACTAATGTGTTTTATATGAATTCAGTTTCAATTCCAGGCAAAGATCCTGAATCCTTTAAAAGGCTACATGAACGGATTTCAGTTGCACTTTACGATTAAAGGTATCTCGCAATTTCGTGCCGACGACTTGGAAGTAACTTTTAAAATTGCAGAAATATTTGTTAATGACAAACAAGATTTAGCAAAAAAACGGTTGGTAGTTGGGTCCGGAAAGAAGGAAATAAAGAGCCCCAAAAATTGATAGATTTTTAAACAAACATGCCGCTACCATGCAGCGGATAATGCTTCGTTATGCCATTGAAGAACTAGATAAAAGCATACAAAATTTTTATTTAAAAAATAATATTCAAATATATTTAAAACTCAAAATAAAAAAATGCAAAAGACATATTTATAATTCTAAATTAGTACTTCTAACTGGATGAGATTTCAACTAAATCAACAAAATACAATTTCAAGTAAATTAATTATTACCTAAATAAAGTTAATTTTTTAGCTATATTTGAATAATAATCAATCAATTCAAGATATAAAAAATATTTCAACATGTTCCCAAAGTTAACAAACTACAAGTTAAATCAAATTTAATGTATCTAAAATATATAATAGCATTCTTCTTCGTTTCGGGCAAAATTTTTAGCCAAACCACAGACTCTGAACTCTTATATTCAATAGACCAATTAAAAACTGATTTCTTATTTATGAAAACCCAGTTGGAAAACCAGAATCCAAACCTATTCTTGTATAATCCAAAATTTATAGTCGATTCAATATTTAATAAAATGTATGTTGCAATTGACAAGCCAATGACCGCCACAGAATTTTATCAATATATTTGTACCATTCAACCAACTATACAAGATGGTCATAATTACATTCTTCCAAGTCTGCCACTACAAACATTTCATAAAGAGAATTCATTATACTTTCCAATCAATTTTACAGTCTATGACCAAAAGTTTTATGTAACTCAAAATTTTAGTAACGACGCTAGTATTCAACCTGGAGATGAAATCATATCCATAAATGGAGTAAAATCTATAGATTTATTTAATTATTTAGTCTCTCATCAAGTTCGCGACGGTAACAACTTACATTATCCTGAATGGATTTCACAAAACTATTTTAGGTCTTACTATGGATTTCTATTTGGATTTAAAAGCTATTACTTGTTGGAAATAAAGAATTCATTGAATGTTGTTGCAAATAAAAATATAGCTGCATTACCTCTTAATTCCATTAAAAAAAGAAGAGGCGAAAGCCTACCTTTGAGATATGATAGAATAGATTTTGAGAAAGGCATTTCATGGCAGTATGATGAAAACCAAAATTATATGCTACTTTCCTTACGAACCTGGAGCAACAATTTACTTAAATCAGAATATAAACAAAAATTTAGAAAAGAAATTGATGTTTTTATTAAACAATTAGAATTAAGCAAAACGAAAAATCTCATCATTGACTTAAGAGGCAATCAAGGGGGCGATGGACAGAACGGAATTTATTTACTAAAACATTTACTGAATCATTCCTTTAATTATTTCTATTCAGTCAAGACTTTTAATAAGCATCATAAATTAATAAATGCTGCTAAAAGCTTGACTAAAACCCAGAAGCCTTCCGGATACATTTACCAAGGAAATATAGTTGTCCTTATAAATGGTGGAAGTTTTTCAAACTCTGGAATCTTTGCATCCTTAATAAAAATCTACAACAGGGGCAAATTAATAGGTTCGGAAACAGGCGGAAATGATGTAATTTTATCAGGTGGTGAAGGTTTTTTCAGCTTGCCCAATACAAAACTAAATGTTTTCAAAGCAACACACCAAATGCAAGTAACGAATAAAATTCAAAACACTGGTGCCGGGGTTAAGCCAGACATAGAGATTAAACCAAGTTTACACAACATACTAAATAACGAAGATCTTGTTTTAAAGAAAACTATAGAATTCATTAATGAAAATAAATCTCGCTAAAATTGTATTATGACAAAACAAATTTTACTTTGGCTTAATTTTATATTTTCAGTTAGCTATTTAACCGGACATATATTTGACTATTTTGTAATAATGTCAAACTGGAAATATGGCAATATTGAATTGCTCCTAAATTATAGATCTTTTTTTAAAAATGCAGATCCTGGAGTTTTCTTCCGAATAATTGTCCCAGCCACTGTTATCATTTCGCTTATTAGCTTCATAGCTTACTTAAGAAACGATAAAAAAATTATTTATATGTTGAGTGTTCACTTTGTTCTAACGATAGCAGCATTTTTATTTACTATGTTCTACTTTTTACCTATCAATAATTATTTATTTTGGGGGAATGGAATAAATTTAGAGCCCGTTAAAACTATGGCATTAGCAAAAAATTGGGTGCTTGGAGAAAATTTTAGAATAATCCAAGGTTTTCTTTGTGTAATCGCTTCTGCACGTGCACTGCATTTATCATATTCTAAGGTTGCCTAAACATATTGAAATCAGAAATTCTTTGAAAATTTAAATAATTCAAATAATTTCGTATAATTAAATCTATTATTAAGTATCCAAATTAGGCAAAAAATATGCATATTAAATAGCTCATGGAAACTAAAGATGGGAAACGTGCAATCTATGCTAAAACAAGGTTGGAATGACGTGAATGGTTACGATATAATTGTCAAACCGAAAAATCTGTTTGGCTAATTTTGTATCACAAAAAAGTAAAGTACAAAGCAACAATTTAATGGAAACTACTGAAGAAGCAATATGTTTTGGTTGGATAGATAGTTTAGGTAAAAAAAAGGATGTGGAATTTACTATTTGAACTTTACTCCAAGAAATCTTAAAAAAGCAAATGGAGTAAACCCAACAAGGAACGAGCTGAACGAATGATTTAACAAGGACTTATGACATTAAATGGACTAAAATTAAATGATATGGCTAGAAAACCAGGATTCTGAGAATAAAAAATATAAATTACATCTTAGCTACAAAATAGGCCTAATATATCAAAAAACCTTACGAAATTGCGTTTTCCAGATTATGATACCGAATTCAAATCACTTTAGAGCAGTATATTTGCGTCTTGCAAATAAAAAATATGCATATTAATTTAGAATGGTTTCGAGGTAAAATCATACAAAACCTATAGACTATTTAGCAAAACGAATGGTAATCTTAATAATTTTAACACTTATATTAATAAATGGCATTTTCTCAATGTCAGAAATGTCCTTAGTATCTTCCCGGAAATTTAAGTTAGAAAATGCTAAAAGGAAAGGTAGTAAAGGAGCAAAAACAGCATTAGAACTTTCGGAAAATCCTTCTAAGTTTTTATCAACCGTCCAAATAGGGATTACTTTGATTGGAATCTTATTAGGAGTTTACAGCGATGAAAATCTGACAAAAAATGTTACAGCCTATTTGATCACATTTGAACCACTGATCCCATATGCTAATTATATCGCTACAGGTGCGGTTGTAATTTTTGTAACTTATTTGTCCATTATTTTGGGCGAACTACTACCTAAAAGATTAGGAATGACATTCCCTGAACCCATTGCCATAAGATTAGCAAGACCAATGCAAATAATTTCTGTGGTCACTTCCCCATTTGTTTGGCTATTAACATCCACTAACGAAATTCTTTTAAAACTAATTGGAATTAAAAAAACAAGTGAAAGTAAAGTTTCTGAAGAAGAAATAAAATCCATTATTAAGGAAAGTGCTGAAGGAGGAGAAATTCAAGATATTGAGCATAATATCATGGAACGCGTTTTTGAAATGGGAGACCGAAAGGTAAATACACTTTTTACGCACCGTGGCGAAATTGTTTACTTCACTACGAGCGATACTTGGGAAGAAATTAAATTCAAAATCAATCAAGAAAAACATTCCGCGTATCCCGTCACACAAAGTAATAATTTAGATGATATTCTAGGAATCGTGCTACTAAAAGATTTATTTACACCTACTGCAGACAAAGAATTTAATATTCTGGATTATGTTAAAAATCCGCTGTATCTGAACGAAAATACTTATGCTTACAAAGTCTTAGAACTATTTAAAAAAGAAAAAATGCATTATGGTATTGTAGTAGATGAATATGGCACAACCATAGGAATTGTAACGATGGATGATGTGGTAGATGCATTAATTGGAGAAGTCACAGAAAATGATCAAGACGAATACCAAATTACCCAAAGAAATGAAAATAGCTGGTTCGTAGATGGACAATATTCCATTTTTGATTTTGTGAAATATTTTGATATCGAACTAGATGAAAACTATCAGAATAAATTCACTACAGTTGCAGGATTGGTAATTTACAAAAATAACACTTTGCCTGAAATTGGGGAAAAATTTGATTTTGATAAATACGAACTCGAAATCATAGACAAAGATGGACAACGGATTGATAAAATCCTTGTCACTAAAAAATAAAGTACAATAAAACCTTAGTCTAGATTATAACTAAATCGTTTAAATTGAACATCGCATTGAAATACGAATTCTAAAAAGTTTACCAAAAAACTTTTTTATTCAAAATATACTTCCCAATAGTTTCTAATATTTTCGGTACCAAAAAGTGCATTCCACCTATTAAAATAGTTTCCTATACACTCCTAAAGTACCATACAAAAAATGGCACTTTAGAGGTATTGTCAAATCTCAAGAAAGGCTCCAATTTTGCATTCAGCTAGAATTTGAATAATTATAAAAACAAATGGCTATCACAAATACATTTAAAACTAAGTCTTATTTATATTCTCGATAAATAAAAACGAATCCTTAAAAATAACATTGAAATAAATAATTGTAATCATTAATCAACCTTAAACAAATAATTATGAAAAAATTAATTCTTCCTTTCGCCTTTGCCCTATTTTTCCTGAATTCCTGCAATGATGGAAAACAGCCAGAAATTGAAAACCGCTTAATTGCCATTGAGAAATCATTAGCTATTAAAGATTCACAAATAACAGGCTTAAGTGAACTTGCATATTATAATGCATTGGATACTGCGGCCTTAGAAAACGATTCTTTTAATATAGCGCTCATTACGTTTGCTGCTTTTCAAATTCCAAATCCAGCTTCTTGTAAGGCTGCTTGTCTAAATAAATTGAAGAGACATTTAAATATTTGTCGACATGTACCACCAGCAAATCGCATTTGGTGCGAGACAACAGCTTGCAATAATTACAGGACATGCATTGCCAGATGTCATTGATTAAGATCCAAACACAAACCATAAAAAGCCCTCTTCAAAGAACTGAAGAGGGTTTTTTTTTGACTTCAATATCACACAAATTTTAATAAAAGCTCCTATCTGAATTGCATGAATACATGCATTAATTCAATGAATGCCATACTTTTGTATTGCTTTCAATCGAAAACGCAAAACCATAAAAACAGAATATGGCAAAAAGGATTTCAAAAATATTTAACACAAGAAAAATAATAAATAAAATAAATTTATTGGGTCATGGTTATAATCGTATTTTCACTCATAAATAATTTAAACTATCCAATTTAATAAAATTTCAAATGAAAGCAAGTATCTATACAAAATATGGTCCACCTGAAGTTGTCAAAATTACGAATGCACATAAACCTACTCCAAAAGACAATGAAGTCCTAATTAAAATTCATGCGACCACTGTAAATCGAACCGATTGCGGATTTAGAAGTGCCGAGTATTTTATAGTCCGATTTTTTAGTGGTCTATTTAGGCCGAAAAATAAGATCCTGGGAAGCGAATTTGCAGGAGAGATTGAAACCATGGGCAAAGATGTAAAGTCGTTCAACATTGGAGATCGGGTGTTTGGATATAATGATAAAAGCTTTGGAGCCCATGCTGAGTACATGCTTATGCAAGAAGATGATGCCATAACAACGATGCCAACTAAACTATCGTATTTAGAATCGGCCCCGATTATAGAAGGTGCTCATTATGCACTTTGTGATATTCGAGCTGCAAAAATCAAAAATGGACAACAGGTTTTAATAAATGGTGCTACCGGTGGTATTGGTTCATCTGCCGTTCAACTTGCAAAATATTTTGGCGCAGAAGTAACAGCAGTTTGTGCTACGCATTCCATCGAACTGGTAAAATCATTAGGTGCTGATGATGTCATTGACTATACTAAAGAAGATTTTACAAAACGTACTAAGAAATTTGATGTAGTTTTTGATGCAGTAGGTAAAAGCTCTTTTGGAAACTGTAAAGCAATACTTAAGTACGATGGAATCTATATGTCGACAGAGCTTGGATATATGTCACAAAATATATTTCTAGCCCTAATAACCGCTTTCTTTGGCAAAAAAAAAGTCTTATTCCCTATACCAACAATCAATAAAGCAGACGTAAATTTTTTAAAAAATCTTGTAGAAACCGGACAATTCAAACCAGTAATCGATCGGGTTTATTCATTAGATCAAATCGTTGAAGCCTATAAATATGTTGAAACTGGTCAAAAAATTGGAAACGTAGTCATAAAAGTTATAGCTTAAATAATTGTAGAACGACCTAACATTTATTAATTTACTTATGATAACTTAACAGCCAATATAAATGTTTAAGTATAAAAAGTAAATTCATTTGAAAGATTAAAATTAAACTATTATTTTTGTTTGATTGCAATTCCTATAGTCTTAGGAACCGACTACATTTTAGAAGGCAATATTGAAAATCTGAAAAGCGAATCCTATAAAATGTGATTTTAAAAGGATTTACGACAAGCATTTTAGTGAGCACCTATTTTAAAAATAAAGATTCTAAAAAACTAATATAAAGAACATGAAAAGTGCCATTTTTTTTATAATACTATTTATATTCCCGGCATGCATACTTACTTTGGATGCTCAATCTTTTACAGACCTAAACGAATTAAAAGGGTATTCAATGAAGGCGTATTATAGTCCGGGAAATGAAGCAAGGGCTAAAATTATTGTTGGCAGATGTGAAAAAACAATTCAATATGTACATGGATTGGTAGGATTTACACCCACCGTTAGTCTTTTTATTTTAAACCCTGAGCATTGGAAAAAATATGCCACATTTCCGGTCTATGGAATGCCCCATTATCCTGATAAAGAAAGACTAATAATCGCATCAGAAGATAATGATTTTTGGAAAAGTTTTATACCGCCACTTGAGCAGCTACCAACAGAATTAGCCTCAAAAATAAAACAAACATATTCCAATCCTTCTGGTTCATTAAGCATGATGCCATTTTTTGATTTATTGGCCTTACATGAATTAGGACATGGATTCCATGAACAAGCGGGTTTAACAATGCAAAGACTTTGGATGCAAGAATTGTTCTGCAATATAATGCTCCATACTTATATCGCTACAAACGAACCCACGAATTTACCTGCATTAGAAATATTTCCAGAAATGGTCGTAGCCAACGGTACAAAAGGTTTCAATTTTACAAGCTTGACTGATTTCGAAAATCGATATGACAATATGGATCCTCGGAATTATGGTTGGTATCAATGCAAATTGCATGTTGCAAGTAAAAATATATATGAAGCAGGTGGAGAACAGGTTTTGGCAAAATTATGGACAGGGCTATTATTGCATAAAGCAAAAATGAATGATTCTGAATTTGCTGCCTTTCTGAATTCTGAAGTCCACCCTGAAGTAACAAAGGTACTTACCGCATGGTAAGCCATTAGCTCAATTCAATTTATCTAGATCAATACAGTATAATAATTGCCACTTTAAAGAAATTAATCAAAATCGATATACATGAAGCATTCTTGCCACAGCAAAATTTAAATATTTATAAAATATGTCTAAACAGATCAGAAATGGTGCCAAAGGAGCCTTGCTTGACGTTTACGAAAAAGCAATTGAAGAATTAATAACTGTTGTAAGCAATATTCCAAATAGCGCTTTAACAGTACCACTGGATGTGAAAACAACGGATGTAAATTGCAAAACGATTCAATCTATTTTGTCCCATGTAATAAGCTCGGGTTATGGCTACGCAATTAGTATTCAGAATTTAAAATTTAAAAATTTGGATCGGCCAGAGAAATCATTCCACGAAAACGTTTCAGAATATATTGAAGATTTGACCAAGGTTTTTAATTTCACCGAAACCGTTTTCAATGAAATCCATGACCATGAATTAGAACAATCTGACAATGCTTTAAAAATCAAAACATCCTGGGGTCAAATATACGATATAGAGCAAATAACGGAACATGCCATTGTACATATTCTAAGACATAAACGACAAATGGAAAACATTAAGATAAATTTGATGAAATGAATGTTTAAAACAGAATAAATCTCTTTTTTTTATAAAAAATTCTTAAAACAGAAAATTTTAAATATATTTGTAATCCTTGTCTGCATTTATAGTTTTTAATAAAAAATAAATTACTCTATTATGAAATTTAAAATGCTTTTTACATTATTGGTTGCAAGTATATGCTTGTTTTCCAGTTCTTGTGGTGGAGATGATGATGGTGGCACGAAACCATGTTCTATTGCTTATGCTGATGAATTACAGGATGAACTTAACACCCTGAATGCAGCCGCTCAAGCCTACGCTTCAAATCCATCAACTACCACTTGCAATACCTATAAAAATGCCGCACAAGCTTATGTGAATGCATTGGAACCTTATGGGAATTGCGCCACTTTGACAGGTCAAGCACGAACTGATTGGGAAGCCTCATTAGCTGCAGCAAAAGCTTCCGTTGCTGCAATTAAATGTTAGTCTAAACAGAATCGCACTGACAATTTTCTATTTCTTTGAAACGGATAAGTATATCTTATTAGAGCTGATTGATATATTTTTAGGAAAAGTACTTAATAATTTCTTGAAATTCCTTTGGTATTAAGCTGGCTCCACCAACTAAAACACCGTCTATATCTGGCATTAATGATAAAGATTCAGAATTTGAAGCCTTTACGCTTCCGCCATAAATAATACGTATGTTATTGGCACATTGCTCATTAAAAAGATGTCTAATCTGTTCCCGGATCCATAAATGCATAGCTTGAGCTTGTTGAGCCGTGGCATTGATACCAGTACCAATAGCCCATATTGGTTCATAAGCTATAATCAATTGTGCCAACATTTCTGCCTCTAACCCTTTTAAATCAAGCAATAATTGATTTGCAACAAATTGATTTTCAGATCCACTTTCTCGCACTTCTAAGGTTTCCCCACAACAATAGACCACTTCAAGACCTGCATTTATAGCATGCTGTATTTTCCTGGAAACTACCATGTTTTCATTAAAATCGGCTGCTCTCCGCTCACTATGACCTAGTATTACATGCGAACATGCGATATCAACCAACATTTCTGCTGAAACTTCCCCTGTGTAAGCCCCAAATGAATTTATATGACAATTTTGGGCCCCTATGAGTATTCCTTCCTTTGTTAGATCTATAAGATATGGAAGGTGCGTATAAGGTGGACAAATTAATACATCCAATCTGGAAGTCCATTCCACATCTATTAATTGACGGACTAAAGCATTGGCTTCGGTAGGAAGAATATTCATTTTCCAATTTGCTGCAACAAGAGATTTTCTAAGGAAATGGTTCATAATGCGTAAAATTATTAAATTATTAACGTAAATATTATTCACAGGTCCATCTAACTTGGCCTAATTTTGGGATTCAATTTTTCGAAACCATCAATATGACCCCGGATAAAAACCCCTCTCCTTACGAATACATAGACAGGGATATAAGTTGGCTGAATTTTAATTACAGAGTTTTACAAGAAGCTAAAGATAAATCAGTACCACTTTTGGAACGATTAAAATTTTTGGCTATCTATTCATCAAATCTTGGTGAGTTCTTTAGGATTCGGGTAGCGCATCACCGCAATCTTAAAAAGTTGGGCAAAAATACCAAAAGCCAATTAGATTATAACCCGAATATACTTTTAAAACAATTATATAAAATAGCAAATACACATCTCCTTGAGTTTAATGATATTTTTGAAAATCAAATAATACCAGAATTAAGACTTCATAATATATTTCTATTATCACAATTGGAAATATCAAAAGCGCAAGAACAATTTCTGGATATCTATTTCAAAGAAAATTTATTGCCATTTGTACAGCCTGTTTTGCTGATTGGAAATAAAGTAAAGCCCTTTCTCAATAATTCTGAATTATATTTAACAATTATATTAAAGGATAAAGATGCTGAAATTAATGCACATCAATTTGGCATTGTAAAAATTCCTTCAGATCATCTTCCAAGATTCATTGAGCTACCGAGTGAGAAAGGCAGGCATGATATTATTTTATTAGATGAAATCGTACGTTATTCCATTAAATGGCTATTTCCAGGATTTGATGTAATTAATTCGTATTCCATAAAAATTACCCGGGATGCAGAATTATATATTGAAGATGAATTTAGTGGAGACTTAATGGAAAAAATTAAGAATAGCTTAATTAAAAGAAATATCGGACCCGCATCCAGACTCGTTTATGATGATGCCATGCCTAAAGAAATGCTTGATTATTTCCTGAATCTACTTGAAATTAATCGAGGCGACTTAACTCCAGAAGGTCGATATCATAATAATTTTGATTTTATACATTTTCCGGATTTTGGAAAGAAAGAATTAAAAAACCGAAATCTAAAACCAATTGATTATAAAGCCTTAGCAAATACTGAAAACTTTTTTGATCAAATCCGAAATCAGGAACATTTATTATGCTTTCCATTTCATAATTATGAACCTGTTATACAATTTTTTGAACAAGCTTCAAAAGATCCTGATGTTACTCAAATAAAAGTAACACAGTACCGGGTGGCAAAAAAATCAAGAATTATGGATGCCCTAAAATATGCAGCCGCAGAAGGTAAAAGTGTTTTTGTATTTATTGAAGTGAAAGCCCGATTTGATGAAGCGGCGAATCTTGCTTGGGGAGAAGAAATGGAAAAACAAGGAGTGAAAGTCAGATATAGTTTTCCAGGCTTAAAAGTCCATGCCAAAACAGCTCTAATATCCCGGAAGGAAAATGACGAAATTAAACATTATACCTATTTATCAACCGGAAATTTCCATGAACAAACAGCAAAAATTTATGTGGATTATGGATTTTTTACTACGGATGAAAATATTACAACAGAGGTAAATCGTTTTTTTAGTTTTTTAGAAAACATTAAAATACCCTCTTTACCATTTAAACATCTTTTAATTGGTCAATTTAATTTAAATGATGAAATTCATGAGCTCATTGCATATGAAAAAGAACAAGCTGAACAAGGGAAAAAAGCTAGAATTCTCTTAAAATTAAATAACCTTCAGGATACTGAAATGATCAATTTATTATACGATGCTAGTCAGGCAGGTGTGCATGTTCAATTGATTATAAGGGGCATTTGTTGTATGGTAGTTGGGAAAAATAAATTGAGTGAACATATTGAAGGTATCAGCATCGTAGATCGTTATTTAGAACATAGCAGGGTCTATTACTTTTATCATAATGGTGAAGAAAAAATCTTTTTATCATCTGCAGATTGGATGGTTAGAAATTTACATTTCAGAATAGAAACAGCATTTCCAATTTACAACCCGGCAATTAAGAAAATAATCCTTGATAATATTAATTTTCAATTAAAAGACAATATCAAAGCTCGTTCTATTCACCATGATTTTATAAATAAATATATAAAAACAGATCCAAAGAAAAAATTTCAATCCCAAATTGAAACTTACAAATACTTTAAAGAACAAAATGAGAAATGAAAATCACCCTTTTATATATACCTTTCCCAAATGTACTTTCAGCAAAAAAAATTAGTAAAGTACTATTAAAGGAAAAATTTGCCGCCTGTATACAATTAATTCCTGTAGATTCCTTATTCCAATGGAATGGGAAAATTGTAAATTCTAAAGAAATTGCGCTTCTTGTAAAAACATTGGATTCTAAAAAAAAGAAGGCTAAGAATTTAATTCTAGAATATCACCCATATGAAATTCCATGTATCATACAAACGAACGTACAGGTTAATAAATCCTATTTTGAATGGATGAAAACAAACTTGGCTTAAGCAGACATTTTAATCTTCTTCAGCAGGGCTACCTTCTGTTTTATTCATCATATAAGATTTTAAAAAATCGTCAATATATCCATCTAATACGAGATCCGTTTGACTTGTTTGATAGCCAGTTCTATGATCTTTAACCCTTCGGTCATCCAGAACATAAGATCGGATTTGAGAGCCCCATTCGTTTTTCATTTTAGTAGCTTCTACCTTATCTCTTTCCATAGCTAGCTTTTCCAGCTCCTTTTCGTATAATTTGGATTTTAATAACTGTAAGGCTTTCTCCCGATTTTGATGTTGTGAGCGTTCTTGCTGGCATTCAACAACGAGACCGCTCGGCAAATGCCGTACCCGCACAGCAGATTCTGTTTTATTGACATGCTGGCCACCTGCACCACTCGATCGGAAAGTGTCCCATTCTAAATCATCCGTGTTTATAGTTACCTCAATCCGATTGTCAATTAATGGATGGACGAATACAGAGGAAAAAGAGGTCATTCGTTTACCTTGTGAGTTAAATGGACTGACACGCACAAGTCGATGAACGCCATTTTCGCCCTTCAACATTCCATATGCATAATCTCCATTAATTTCGATTTCAGCCGTTTTAATTCCTGCAGCTTCTCCAGCCTGGTAATTAATTTGGCTCACTTTAAACCCATTTCTTTCGCCCCACATCTGGTACATTCTTAATAACATAGCTGACCAATCACAGGACTCCGTACCTCCTGCACCCGCATTAATCTCCAGCACACAACTTAACTCGTCTTCTGGTTTATTTAGGGTTGAACGGAATTCAATATCGTCTATTAATTGAATGCATTCCTGATACTTTTTTTCTAATTCTTCCTCAGTCGCTTCACCAGCATCAAAAAATTCCAATAAGACAACCAAATCTTCTACATTGGATTCAACATGTTGATAAGATGACATCCATTTTTTAGCCATTTTTATCTCTTTCATAATAAGTTCGGCCTTATTGGATTGCGTCCAAAAATCAGGATTCAGCGTTTGCTGTTCTTTATCTTCTACTTCTAATTTCTTTTGATCGATGTCAAAGAAACCTCCTTAACTCACTGAGTCTTTTCTTTAAATCTTTTAATTGATCTACGGTCATAGATTTGATTTAAAATGAATAAAAAAAGAGGAACCAATTTTTATTCACCGATTCCTCTTTTGTAATTTATAGATTGATTACTTTACTTTATTAACCTCGATGTAAAACATCAATTCTGAATTACCTGGAATTGCAGGAGGTGAACCTTCCGCTCCATATCCTAACTCAGCAGGAATAAACAAAGTTGCTTTTGCACCTTCATTCAAATTTGCCACACCTTCATCCCATCCTTTAATTACCTGACCTTTACCAAGTGGAAATGTAAATGCCTGACCCCGTGACCAGGAATCATCAAAACGGGTGCCATCCATTAACATACCATAATAATTTACCGATACAGGACTGCCAACTTCTGCTTTTGCTCCTGTACCTGCATCATGAACGATATATTTTAATCCGGAAGCTGTTTTAATAATATTTGCATCCAATTTTTTTGCTTTGTAATCACTTAAGATTTGTTTTGCATTCTCTGCAATTCCAGAAGCTTGCTCCATTAAAATCTTACCCTGTTCTGCTTGTTGTTTTTGATCTTCCGCAATATCTGATTGATAATCTGCTTCATTTTTTACATCTTCAAGAAAAACATGAAACTCAAGAATTTCAACATTTGGAATGCCAATTGATTTTTTCATTTGGTCATCCAATGTTTGATACACCACAATGCTATCCCCTTTTGACATAAGATGCAATGCCTCTGTAATAGGTTGCGCATTCTTTTGTTCTACTTTTTCAAGTTTAGGTAATTTGAATTTGATGACAGGTGTTTGCATTGTAGAAGAAAAGATTAATGAATCTTTACTTCTTACATGATATCTGAAATAAACATAATCTCCTTCTTTTACCAAGTCACCTGACTGGTCATTAAGGAACATCATGTCAAATCCATTCATCGTTTTTTGTTTTGCACTTTTGCAAGAATTCATAGTGGTCATCACTAAAATTCCTAAAAAGAATAATACCGTTAATTTTTTCATTGATTAATTATTAATTATTTAATTATAAACATTTATATGCGTTTGAGCAATCACTTCTTTTAACTTTTGTAAGGTATCTTCCAAACTCGATTTTGAGGAACCTCCCGAAGCATTTCGATGTCCTCCTCCATTAAAATGCTGGCGACAAACTTGTTGAACGGAGTAATCACCTTTTGATCTTAAGGATAATTTTACAATCGTAGGTTGATTCATTACCAAAGCTCCAATTCTTATAGATTTTAACATCATCAGGTAATTAATGATGCCTTCTGTATCCCCTCTTCGAATATCATAATTACGGTAATCTTCCTTTGTTAAATAAATTAATCCAAATTGATGTTCTGGTATCAATTCCATTCTATTATGAAGACAATGTCCTAATAATCTTAAATATTTATCAGGCTGACTATTATTTACAAGTTCTTGAATCCTGGTATCATCCAATCCATTGGATTTCATTTCTGCCATCATCTGAAATACTTTCGGACTCGTAGCATGATGAAAAGAACCTGTATCCGTCATTAAACCCGTATACAAACATTCCAAAATTAACTTTGACTTCAGTTTTGCAGGATTTATTTCCCTGATCAAATCATATATTATTTCAGACGTTGAACTTAAGGTATCATAACTAAAAACCAGATCTGCAAATGGTTCTGGATCAATATGATGATCAATCATTACTTTCGGCACATTGCGTTCAAGTATAAATGGGGCAATCCGATCTATTCGATCCAATGAATTAAAATCCAAACAAAATATAAGATCTGCTGATTTAATGGTTTCTTCCACCAATTTTTGATTCATATCAAAAATAAGGATCTCCTCTGTTTGAGGCATCCATTCAAAATTAACTGGAAAATCACTTGGAAAAATTACACGAACCTGATGATTCATGGATTGCAAAAACAAACTTAAAGCTAAACTAGAACCCAGGGCATCACCATCAGGATTCCTATGTGAAAGAATTACGCAGGACTTAGGAATTGCTAAGAGAGATTTAAGTTGAGGAAGTTGCTCCATAAAACGGATACAAAAATCTATAAAAAACTGCAGGCATTTTCCTTTTTATATGTTAATAAGTGCTCAAAATTGCAGATTAGAAGCATTAAAAATCAATAAACGCCATAGATTTGCCGCTCAAAATTATTAAAATGGCAACAAACAGAACATTTACTATGATTAAACCGGATGCAGTGCATTCAGGATATATTGGCGCAATACTTGATAAAATTTGCAATGCAGGTTTCAAAATTGTTGCTTTAAAATACACCAAATTATCTAAAGAAAAAGCGGGTGAATTTTATGAAGTTCATGCAGCCCGTCCATTTTATGGTGAATTAGTCGATTTTATGTCATCTGGTCCGATAGTAGCCGCAATTCTTGAAAAAGACAATGCGGTAGAAGATTTTAGAAAATTAATTGGAGCAACCGACCCTTCCAAAGCTGAACCAGGAACGATTCGTGCTTTATACGCGCGCAATGTTGGAGAAAATGCAGTACATGGCTCAGATTCTGATGAAAATGCCCAAATTGAAGGCAATTTTCATTTTGCAGGTACAGAAATCTTCTAAAAAATTTAAGAACTTAGTTGGTTATCGATTTAAATTTGATAGTTGCCTTTGAAATGCTTTAGCCTAAATTTGACTACCCTAAAGAAACCAAATACTACAAACTTTAAACTCCCTAGGTTTCAAGCTTAGTTTTAATTTTAGTTGTCGTCATCCCGATTTAGTTTTCATCTAAACTACATCCGACCAACTATTTTTTTCAAGCTACCATGAATTCATATTGCTACATCAGGATTAAACCGATTCGAAGCACTTTAAATTTTCATTAGGCATTACAAATGTGTTGCCCATTATAACTATCTGCAAATGAAAAGGATAGTTAATCTAAATGAATTTTTAGAGGCGGCATTCAAAAAATGCCTTTGCGCAAGCAATTAATCAAACGAAATATAAAACTGTTAAAATTAAATAAACTGTTAAGACTTTTTGTATATTTGGCACGATAGAATATTTTAAACTATTTTATCATAAATTCAGTAGTAGTATGTTGGTGTATAATGACAAAGGGATATCTATGTCCCAAACTAAGTATAAATTCACAAGAATTTATACCTTCCTTTTTGCCGTATGCTTGCTTCTATTCCAAAACTGCCGACCAGAAGTCAATAATGATCAGTTTTACATGCCTGCAGAATTTGAGCAGCAGGATGCAGTTTGGATGGGATGCGGCGGAAACGATGAATTTCGACAGGTACGCTATGATATCGTTAAAGAACTTTTACCTTATGTACAAATTCGGATTATTTCTCAATCTGATAGTCTGCTAAAAATATGTAAAGATTTTTTACAAAGTGATCATATAAACACGAATTTGATTCAATTTGATATTATGAAAGATAACGAATTTTGGATCCGGGATCATGGTGCCACGTTCGTTGTAAATAAACTTGGCAAATTAAAAGTCATTGATTTTGAATGGGCAAATTATGGGTATGAGGATTGGTTGAAAAATTACTATGCTGGGGATGAAATACAGGTTCAAAATGTACTCAACAAAAATCCGGAGACACAAAAGAGTCATATAGACAGCCTCATGGGTATTTTATTGGATTTAACGGTTGAAAAATCGTGGATAAAACTTGAAGGTGGCATGATCGAAGTTAATGGTAAGGGCACCATACTTTTAAATGAACCACTCACTTTAAACAGAAATAAAGGGGCTACAAAACAAACTCTGGAAGCAGAATTTGAGCGTGTTTTAGGTACGACTCAGTTTATCTGGTTACAGGATGGATTGGTAGAAGATCCTCAAATCTGTCAAACCATTACAAAAGGATATATAGCATTTGGTACCGGTGGACATATTGATGAATATGCCCGATTTTCTGATCCGAAAACAATTTTATTAGCATGGGTCTCAGAAGAAGAAAAAAATGCAAATCCAATCAACCAAATGAATTATGAAAGAATGCATATTAATTATCAAATTCTAAAAAATTCAAGAGATGTAGAAGGACATAAATTTAAAATTATAAAAGTTCCATTGCCAGATCCAATAATCCAAAAAGTACAAATAAACAAGGAGGATGAATGGGATGCATATTATAATGTACCAGAACTTATGTTTAAAGCTTCTGATGGTTGGAAAGCCGGAGATACGGCAAACAGAGTAGCTTCCGCTAGCTATTTAAATTATTTTATATCCAATCAAATAATTTTGCTTCCAACTTATATCAAATCAGGTTCTTCAATTCAAAAAGAAAATCAAGTAAAAAATATTTTTGTAAAAGCATTTCCAAATCGAAAAATTGTTTTTATAAATGCATTGCCTTTAAATTGGCGCGGTGGCGGCATTCATTGTGCAACGCAACAGCAGCCATCCAGACAAATAACACCCTAAATTAAATGGTTTCACTTAAAAAACCGAGAGCAAGAAATATCTTTTCTTATAATAATAAAATATGCCTTCGACATGCAACGCATGGTGAGTGTTTTTCACTTTAACTTTTAAGGAGATTCTTTTATTAAATGAAGCTGAGTTTAACTCTAGTGTAAAACAAAAAATCTTGTTAGAAAATTGAAGCAGATGCCTGGCAATTAAGGGAAGGTCTTCTTTGGAATAAAACTTTCCAAAAATGTTTCCACCGCAACTAAAAAAAATGATGAGATTGTTAAGGTTTTTATTTTATACTTAGAAAAAAAATATAAATTTTATCTTATTTTAATTTGCGAAAAGTAAGAAAATGCAAAATGGATTCAATTTGTTGATAGCTAAGTTTTTCTGCAGCACCATGTGTATTTTCATTTTTTAAAGCGAGCTTAGCTTTATAGGTTTCAATTTCTAATTTTGTAAAATTTGGAATACTGTCAATACCATTGCCAATAATACCATGACAATTACTGCAATTTATTTTGTAAAGAGCTTGCCCTTCATCAAGGTATGCAGTAAAATTTCGTTTGGCATCTTTTGAGATTGTATCTGGTAAATCGTAAACTACTTTATTTGAATGGCATTGAAAAACAAACATTCCGATAAATAGCATTCCAAATAAATAGTTTCTATTCATACTTCTTTAATTAATATTCACCACCAACTTTTCGCTGGTTTAACGCTTTGATTTTTGATTTAGGAAGCGCTGCTGGTGGCTCATCAAAAATAATATTTTCCGTTAAAGATTCCATAAATTGAATCAATTGAATTTTTTCAGTGTCACTCAATTTTAGAGAATCACTTGATAAGGTTTGATTCTTTAATTGAAATCCTTTGCCAACCCCTCCTCCTGCATCATAAAACTCAATGACTTCTTCCATACTTTTAAAAACGCCATTATGCATAAAGGGTTTTGTCTTCATAATATTTTTCAAATTGCCAGTTCGAAATGCATGTTTTGTCTCCTTGGCAGGATTTATTAGATACCGACCTTGATCGACACTAAGTGCTTTAAAATCTTTAGTTTGCGGAACGCCTAACACTTCAAATTCACTACCGATATAAGGAGGTTTTACACCATTAAACAACGGAACAAAATGACAGGTACCACAAGCGGCCTTACCCATAAATAAATTAAATCCATCGATTACCTGTGTATTGAGAATTGATTTATTATTCATTGCGTCATCAAAAGGCGCAGTATATTTACTAAACTGACTAAAATAAAGTATAACTGAAGCGGAAATATGTTCAAATGTAATCTCCTTACTATTCGTCCAATCAGCAAATTGTTTTAACCGCTCTTTATACTCATGGCAACTTAAAATCTTTTTTAGAATTTCCTTTTCAGTACTTGCCAGTTCTTTTGGATTCGCAATAACATCCTTAAATTGTCCGAATAGATCAATATGCTTTCCATCCAACATAAGCAAATGATTTGCATCTGCATTCAATAGTGTGGGTGTGTTTCGCGACAATAGCGTGTGCTGATCAAACTCCAAACTGCTTGTAACGGATGTATCGGTAAAAAATTCTTTAGGTTTATGACAGGACACACAGGATCGCTTATTGTTTTTTGATAGTATTGGATCATAAAATAATAATTTACCAAAAGCTCTAATTTGACTTAAGAGAGAATCATTTTTTATTCCCCTATAGATACCTTTCGTATCCTGGCCTTCATAAAGAAACTTATCAAAAATTGAACTTGCCTTATTATTCAGTGAATAGTCATTAAAATTTTCCGAAACAATCTTGTATTTGCGAATCATTTCCTGATTCATTGCAAATAATAGATTTACAAAGTCTTTAATAAAGTTATAATGATTAAATCGGTTTATATCCTGATGTTGAGATGCGATATAAGTCTCTAATTTTTTGAATCTTTTGAGATACATCTCTCCTAAGGGATAATCCTGAAATGTTTCATTGTAAGCAGAATTAATCATACTAACATGTGCTAGCATCGCTTTAAGTTCAGGGAGAATCCGCTCTGAATCCGGACATTCAAAGCCGGTTGTATAAAGCGCTGCAAGGTTTAATAAAAACAATCGATTTGCCAGAAAAAATGCATGATGATTTTTAAAAAAACGGGTGATCGAATCTTGTTTATACGGTATACAGGATTCCATAGTTAAATCAATCAAGCGAATTAAAGAATCCTTTTCAAAATTCGGTTCTTCCATATAAACGGCTGCCAAACTCAAACCAGCTCCTTCCCTTTTATAAGGCTTTTCAAATTTTTCAAAAACTTCATTTTCCCATTCTACAGGTAAAGGGCCATTTATTTTTTTATAAACAATTGGTTCAAGATACCGGAGCCAAAAATCAGCATTTTTAACATAGATACGCGTTTCATTTAAATAATTCAGAACCCTAAGTTTGCCTTCTTCTGAACTTACGTCCTCTTGTTGGATAGTAACTTTTAAATGCTGTAGTGCTCCTTCTAATCTTTCGACATCTGCCAGGTAGATTTTTTTTAAACTTGATATCTCTGCCTTTTTGAAAGAAAAAAAGAAAATTAAACCTAAGACAAATAGGCTAATGTATGTTTTGGAAGAGAATAAGATAGCTTTCAATGTCAAAATTAAGTTTTCGTCAAATTGATAATTTTAGTTAGATAAATTATTAAAAAACCAATCCATGCTTCAAAATTAAATCTATATATAAATTACTTTTTCGGTATTTTATATTGCTTATAGATTGTAGTATTTTTTAATTCGTACCCACTAATTTTAAAAATAGGCAAACCAAACCATTCAAACGTTAAAAAATTTGCTAAGAAATTATTAAATTTTACTTTTAAAACGTTTCAACTTATTGATCTTAAAATATTTACAAAAATAAGTTTTTCCTATATATTTATTACTTCCCTTTAAATAAATTATTAAAAACTTCTTGGTTTTCTCAAAATGTTGTAACTTTGGAGGGCAAGTAATACAATAACTCCTTTTATAAGTATCAGATTAAGAACATATTATATAAATTTTTATATAATATATTTTGTAATATGTTTTGATTTGATTTTGTGATTGGAACAAAAACTGACCTGAAAGTAAATGATTATTGTGGTAGGTAATCTTCTTTGTGCATTTTATGTGCTCTATTGGGGCATATGCCTTACTTGCATTCTTATTTTCCAATTCTTTAAAAAATATATACTAGCTAAAATGTCTGGCAGCTTTGTTTGCCAGCCTTCGCTATGGATACTACCAGGTTTTTATTTTCGTACCAAACATCCTTTTAGTATGCTGTTAACGTATTTAATACAGCGTGTCGTAATATTCAAACCATTAAATTATGGATACTAATTTTAAAAGTCAATCCTTGAAAACAAAGCAAACTATACATAATCTTCCTTCGTCAGTAAATTCATTTTTCACGACTGACAAATACCATACATTACAATTTCTGAAAACAATGTCGGTTACTAACTTGAATCTATCCAACCCTATGAGTATAAATATATTTACCAATTTCAAGACTTCTTTTAAAACAATATTTACAAGCATAATTCTGACTTTTTGTTTTAGCATAACTTTTGGCCAATCCTTACCTGTACCACAACAAGTTCTTACGGAAAAAAGAGTCCGCGAGACCCTAAAAGAAAATGCCGCTACGATTCGATTTATGGAAAACAAAGGACAATATCCTAATAAAGATGTCCTGTATTATTGTGAAAGCAAAAAGGGTTCTATTTATATTGAAAAAAGTAAAATACGCTTTGTAACCAGTGAATATGTTACCAAGAAAAAAGGTAAAAAAATAAACGAAAATGATAGCACTGTTTTAAGAGAAGATCAATCTGTATTGGTTGGAAGACACATTTTTACTATAAATCTAAATGGGTCTAATGAAAATCCTACATTAAACCTAGGTGCATCTTTTAGAACAAATTATAACTACATTTTAGGAAATGATCCAAATTCCTGGTTTTCTGGTATCACTGCTGCAAAAGACTTGACTTTAGAAGATGTTTATCCTGGGATAGACCTAAGGTTATATAGCACAAAAGATGGCTCACTTGAGTTTGACTGGATCATAGACCCAGGAGCAGATTACTCGAAAATCTCCATGGGATTTGAAGGGCAGGATAAATTAAAAATTAATAAAGATGGAAGTTTAAAAGTCGGTTTGCGATTTACAGATTTAGAATTTCATATTCCTGAATCCTATCAGGTTACTGACCATGGCAAAGTGGCCGTGGATTTTGAGTTTACGAAAACCAATTCAAATACGATTGCTTTTAAAACCAAATCTATAATTGATCCAAGTTTTCCTGTTGTGATTGACCCCACTTTAGTCTGGGGATCCTATATGGATGATATCGTGAGTGCTCCAAACGACTTTGATGAATATTTGTATGCTATTCAATTAGATACTTTAGATGGAATTTTATATTGTGCAGGTGCTACAAATAGACAAATTACTACAGGTACATCGCCTTATGATGCTAATGGTTATCAGAATGTCGTGACCGGACTTACAGGTGGAACAAATACAGGTGAGGCAACCTCTGTAGTATATAGAATAAATAGCACAGGAAATGATTTGTTAGACTTAACACTTTATGGTCCAGCTACAATTCCAAATAACGGTACAGTAAACGCATTCGGATTAAGTTTATCTCAAAATAGAGTTTTTATTTCGGGGATGACAGAATTAGACATTCCTCGTGTTGGTTCCCCTTTTGACAATGTCCAAAATGGTACGGATGCCTTTGTAGCTGTATTTTCTAAAGATCTAGGAACTTTACATTATGCAACTTTTTTAGGAAGTACCGGAGCTGAAACACAAGGGGCCACTTGCATAAGAGCAATATCTGATACGTCTTTTATTGTCGGTATGACAGCAAATGGAACACTTCCAAGAACTTCGCCCAATTATTTTCCAGTACAGGCAGCAGATACCACTTATGGCGGTGCTGGTGACATGTATATCGCAAAATTCAGTGGCTTAAACAATTTAGTTTGGGGTACTTATGTTGGAGGAGCCCAGGCTGATGAGTTTAATGACTTGGAAATTTTAACAGATGGTCGCGTCGCTTTTTGTGGAAATGGAGCTAGTACGCTTACAGAATTCAACTCTGCAGCTGGTAGATCAGTGGTCATTACTAATTTAGACGGAATCATCGGCGTATTAAATAGTACAGGTACAACGTTTAATTATCTTGATGAAATAGGTGGTGCAGGAAATGATAGAATTCAGGATTGTGAAGTCATAGGCTCGAAACTATATTTTACAGGTGATGTGGCCACAGGTTTTCCAACTTCATCGGGCGCATATGATGTTTCTTTTAATGGAGGGGGAACAGATGCGATAATTGGTGCTGTGGATGCTGCAGGTACTACCGGTTACATAGCTACATTTTATGGGACAACATCCAATGATTTAGGAAATGGAATAAAACAAGTTACCCAATCCGATTGTGGAGGTGATAGTACCACAACATTTTTATTAATTTGGGGTACCGTTGGCGGAACTGGTTTGCCAACCATAAATCCTAGTGGTGAGCCCTTTTATGATGCTTCACATAATGGTGGAACAGATATGTTTTTTGCAGGCTTTCCAAATGCTCTAAATACTTTACTTTACGGCACTTATGTAGGTGGATCCGACAATGATTATCTGGGTAACATTGGCGATCCAAGAGGTTCAAACCAATTAAATGTTTACGGAAGTAATATTTATGTAGGAACTACTATCCATAGTTCCTCACATACTCCGAATGCTATATTTGGCGGTTTTGATGGAACTAAATCTAATGGCACAGATGATTCCCATATCATTTTTCAATTAGAGCTACCATCCATTGTTCAAACAGATTATGGCGATATTCCATTGCAGTGGGGGAAGCCTTCACATACTATCGATTGTGAGAATTTATATATTGGAAATTTAGATGGTGAATTAGATATACAACCAAACCTCCAGGCAAATGGTGATGATTTAGCAGGGATTGATGATGAAGATGGTGTATTGACATTGGGTTCACTGGCCGCTGGCGGACCTCAGGATATTAGCATTACCATAGACAATATTCACAATTCAACTGGCCAAACTGCAAATTTGTATGGCTGGATAAATTTAGAAGGTACAGTACGTTTTCAAGCCAATGAATTTGTTTCAACTACCGTTGCAGATGGTTTTACAGGTTCGAAAACATTAACTTGGACGGGAGTTACCATTTCAGGTCCTGATTCCAATCGTTTTCTAAGAATTCGATTAACCACCAATAATCTTCAAGATGATGTCTCAACTACTGCCTTTGACGAACGTTCTTTTTTATCCGCATCAAACGGTGAAGTTGAGGATTATTTACTTGGAAGTTTTTATCTTTCTTGCCCATTAGATACAACGCTTGGTACCTGTCTTAGCCAAACATTAGTAGATTCATTTTACACTGCTTGGTTAGCTAAAGGTGTTGGTGGTGGTGGATGTAATGGAGTACTTTCTAATAATAGTACAGGTGCACCTTCTGCTTGCGGTGGTGCAAAAACGGTCGTATTCACATATATCAGTGATTGCCCTTTAGATACCTTGACCTGTTCTGCAGTCTTTACGGTTTCAACACCAACGGCAGTAGCAATTACCTGCCCTGCCAATCAAAGTGAAATAGCATGTCAAACACAAGCAGCAATTAATTCAAAATTTGCGACTTGGTTAGCACTAGCCAGTAAAAGTGGAGGCTGTAATGCAGTCTTAAGCAATAACAATTCTGGTGCACCAAATGCTTGTGGCGGAACCACAACAGTGACATTTACAGTAACCAGCTCCTGTGAAGCTAATAAAACCTGTACGGCAAGTTTCGGTGTCGCAGCACCTGCAGCCATTGTATTGACCTGTCCTATAAATGTTACAGAAGTCGCTTGTCAAACACAAGCATCCATTAATACTAAATACGCAGCTTGGCTTGCAACTGCCACAAAATCTGGTGGTTGTAGTTCAACCCTAACAAATAATAGTCCTGGAAATCCAGCTGCTTGCGGTGCTACAGTAACCGTTACATTCACCGTGACAAGCACTTGTGAAGCTACCAAAACATGCACTGCTAGTTTTACAGTGACATCTTCACCGGTTGTATTAACATGCCCGATTAATCAAGTGGAGGCAGCTTGTCAAACACAAACAGATATAAATACAAAATATGCAACCTGGCTAGCTTCTGTGTCTACCAGTGGTGGCTGCAGTGCGAGCTTAACGAACAATAGTACAGGAGCACCAGATGCTTGCTTGGGTGGAACAAAAACAGTGACTTTTACGGTAACGAGTACTTGCGAAGCAAATAAAACTTGCAGTGCAACATTTGCCGTTACTGCTGCAACACCGGTAGCACTTACTTGTCCGACAAATGTTACGGAAGCTGCTTGTCAAACACAGGCAACAATAAATTCTAAATTTACAATCTGGCTAGCCTCTGCTACAAAAAGTGGTGGTTGTAATGCCATCTTAAGTAATAATAATACAGGAGCCCCCAATTCTTGCACCGGTGGTACGGTAACTGTAACATTTACAGTGACGAGTAGCTGTGAAGCAAATAAAACTTGCAGCGCCACTTTTGGGGTCACTGCTGCAACTCCGGTCGCCCTTATTTGTCCTTCAAATCAATCAGAGGTTGCTTGCCAAACCCAAGCTGCCATTGATTCAAAATTTACTACCTGGTTAGCTTCTGCTGTTTTTGCCGGTGGTTGTAGTGCCGCAATTTCAAACAATAATACAGGGGCTCCAAATGCATGTACCGGTGGTACTGTAACGGTAACTTTTACGGTAACTAGCACTTGTGAAGCAAATAAAACATGCAGCGCCACTTTTGGAGTAGCTGCGGCTACGCCTGTGGCCTTACTTTGTCCAACGAATCAATCAGAAGCAGCTTGCCAAACGCAAGGAGCCATCGATACGAAATTTGCAAGCTGGTTAGCTTCTGCAGTTTTTGCTGGTGGTTGTAGTGCTGCTATTTCAAATAATAATACCGGTGCTCCTAATGCATGTACCTGTGGTACTGTAACAGTTACGTTTACGGTAACTTCTAGTTGCGAATCAAACAAAACATGTAGTGCTACTTTTGGGGTGACAGGAACACCATTGATTGTTTTAACCTGTCCAACTAATGTAACCGAAGTAAAATGCCAATCTCAGGCAGCAATTGATACAAAGTATGCCACCTGGCTTGCAACAGCAGGTTTTACTGGTGGTTGTAGTGCTGTTTTAACAAACAATAGTCCAGGCACACCAAGTGCTTGTGGAGCAACAAATACTGTAACATTTACGGTAACCAGTACTTGTGAACCAAATAAAACATGCTCTGCAATTTTTGCAGTGACATCCCCTACTCCGGTTGTCATAAATTGTCCTACGAATGTAATAGAAGCTGAATGCCAAACACAAGCTGCCATTGATACTAAATTTGCAACCTGGCTTGCAACCGCTTCATTTACAGGCGGCTGCAATGCAGCCATGATAAATGACAATACTGGGGCACCGCTAGCTTGTGGTGGTTCAAAAACAGTAACATTTACTGTAGTAAGTACCTGCGAACCTACGAAAACCTGTTCAGCAGTATTTACAGTATTAGATGCACCCGCTGTTACTTTAACTTGTCCAATCAACCAAACAGAAGCAGCTTGTCAAACCCAGGCAGCTATCAATACCAAATTTGCAACATGGTTAGCATCCGCAGCCTTTACAAATAGTTGTAATGCTGTAATCAGCAATAATAATTCAGGTGCACCTGCAGCTTGCGGTGGCACTACTACTGTTACGTTTACGGTTACAAGTACCTGTGAAGCACCAAAAACATGTTCGGCAACATTCTCTGTTACGACTGCTACTCCCGTTGTTTTAACCTGTCCGGTAAATCAAGTGGAACCACCATGTCAATCAGAAATAGTGATTGAAACAAAATTCAATACCTGGTTAGCAACGGCATCTTTTACGGGGGTTGCAGTGCTGTAATGACCAATAATAATGCAGGCGATTTTCCATCATGCGGCGGTAGTAAAACGGTGACATTTACAGTAACCAGTTCTTGTGAAGCACCAAAAACTTGTTCGGCTACATTTACTGTTGGAGCAGATACTATAAAACCTACATTTACAAAACCTGCCAATATAACGATCTATAAAAGTTCAGATATCCCAGATACAACGACCCTGGTAAATTATGACTTTAACTCTGGCACTAGTTATTCAAGTTTATGTCCGGCACTTTTCGCAGGAATTACTTCTGATGTAGATGCAAGTTCAAACTCTTATAAATTTACAACAGGCACTTCAACCGGTACCTTAGCATATACTACAAATGCTATTGGAGGAAAGGGATTAAGGGTTGACACATCCAATGTGACAGGTCATTGGCAGTTTAATCTAGCGGGTGATAATTTAACAAAATGTACAAATTTTGCAGTATATATTCAAGCAAAGAAAAATGGAACTGGAAGTGCGGATACATTAAAATTTCAGCATAGTTTAAATGGAACTACCTGGACAACATTCAGAACAAAAGCACTCACTGTAGGAACATGGATTCAAGACACCGCAACGGTACCAGGAATTGCAAATCCTAGCAATTTATATTTGAGAGTTACCTATTCAGGAGGATCGAATACCAATCCCAGAGATTTATATATAGACAATTTTGAGGTGCGGGCAAATGTATGTTGTACGTTTGATGCATCACCAAATGTAACAGGTGATGTAACCGATGAATTTGATAGTTGTAATCCAGATATTCAAGCAACGTATTGTGACTCCCTTATTGCTACTCCTTGTGAAGGTTCTCATTTAATTTATAGAACCTGGACTTTACAGGATAGTTGTGGAAATCTTGCAGATGATCAGATCCAGGAAATTACCATTAGCGATACTACCCGCCCAACATTTGATGTGCCTGCAAATATTACAATTTACAAAGGGGGTGCTGTTGCAGACACCCATACTTTAGTAAATTATAATTTCAATAGTGGACAATCTTATTCTAAATTATCGCCAATGTTATATTTTGGCGTGGAATCAAAAATAGATACAAGCTCTAATGTTTTTAAAATTGATACAGGTACTGTAACAGGTCCATTAGCGTTTACAACAAACCTCGTTGCTGGTAGATCTTTGCGCGTAGATACATCCAGTAATCCAGGCTACTGGCAATTTAATATCAAAGGAAGTACACTCCCAATTTGTAGTGATTACTTTGTGTATACCCAGGCCTATAAAGAAGATGCAGAAAGTGCTGATACCTTGCATTATGAATATAGTTTAGATAGTATCATTTGGACAAAATTTAATTCCTATAAGCTCACTTTAGATACCTGGGCAGAAGACACTGCAAAAATTCCATTTACACAAAGTGTTTCTAAATTATACCTGAGAATTAGTTATTCCGGAAGTATTGGAGGTGGTATAAAACCGATTTACATAGATAATTTTCAATTGCGTGCTTTCATCAATTATGATTCCTGCGGATTTGATGCATCTCCTGAAATTACTGGCTATCCTACAAACCTTCAAGATAATTGTGATACGATTCCATCATCAACGTATGTGGATAAAGTGCTTACCGGAGATTGCCCAGATGAAATGATCATTGAAAGGTCGTGGGTTGTTTCTGATGATTGTAATAATTCAAGAACTAAAAAACAAATTATTACTGCAATTGATACTGCTGCACCACAAATCACTTGTCCACCAAATGTTACTATTACCTGTGAAGGTTCGACAAGTCCGGATTCTACAGGTTATGCAGATGCAACTGATAATTGCGCTGATACGGTGACGAATATTACACATTCTGATGTAACGGTTCCCGGACCTTGTACAGGAGATTATAATATTAACCGAACCTGGACAGCTGTAGATTCTTGTGGAAATGTAAGTACTTGCGTACAAGTAATTAATGTAGATCCAGTACCGGGTCCTTTTTTAACTTGTCCAAACGATACAACAATTGCAGCCTGTCCTACTCAAGGCAGTGTCAATGCTGCCTTTACAGCCTGGTTGGCACAAGCTAGTTCTGAAGGTGGCTGTAATCCTATGTTAACGAATAATAATTCGGGTGCACCAGATGCCTGTGGAGGTACTAAAACAGTAATATTTACAGTGACTAGTGATTGTACAGCTCCTGTTACTTGCAGTAAAACATTTGCAGTTGCAGCGGCCATTCCGGTTGCCATAACCTGTGCCTCAAATACAGTTGAAGCTGCTTGTCAAACACAAGGAGCCATTAATGCAAAATTCACTACCTGGCTTGCAACTACTACTTTTACAGGTGGCTGTAATGCTATGATTTCTAATAATGCCGGGGCTGCTCCAGCTGCTTGTGGAGGCACTGTGACGGTTACATTTACGGTAACATCAACCTGCGAGGCTAATAAAACGTGTTCGGCAACTTTTGGTGTAAGTGTTGCTCCTCCGATCGTATTAAACTGTGCAGCAAATCAAACAGAAGCTGTCTGCCAAACCCAAGCTGCCATTGATGGTAAATTTGCTACCTGGCTAGCCACAGCTAACTTTACAGGTGGTTGTAATGGCACCATAAGTAATAATGCTGGCGCAGCTCCAAGCGCTTGTGGTGGTACCGCTACGGTGACCTTTACCGTAACGAGTACGTGTGAAGCACCTAAAACTTGTTCGGCAATATTTACAGTAACAACTGCCCCTGCGGTTGTTTTAACCTGTCCAACAAATCAAACGGAAGCATCTTGTCAAACACAAGCGGCTATTGATAGTAAATTTGCTACCTGGTTAGGAAATGCAAGCTTTTCGGGTGGCTGTAATGCGAGTATATCAAATAATTCTGGAGCGGCACCAAGTGCCTGCGGAGGCACTGCTACCGTTACCTTTACGGTAACGAGTTCTTGCGAGGCGCCGAAAACATGTTCTGCAACTTTTACTGTGACAACCGCTCCAGTAGTGGTTTTAACCTGCCCAACAAATCAAACAGAAGCATCTTGTCAAACACAGGCTGCTATCAATACTAAATTTGCAACCTGGTTGGCAAATGCAAGCTTTTCAGGAGGCTGTAATGCGAGTATATCAAATAATAATGCGGGTGCTCCTTTAGCCTGTGGTGGTACAACAACCGTTACCTTTACGGTAACCTCAAGTTGTGAGCCTCCAAAAACATGTACTGCAACATTTGGAGTAACAACAGCGCCTCCGGTTGTATTAACCTGTCCAACGAATCAAACCGAAGCGGCTTGTCAAACACAGGCTGCTATCAATGCTAAATTTGCTACCTGGCTAACGAATGTTAGTTTTAGTGGGGGTTGCAATGCAAGTATTTCCAATAATAATGCGGGTGCTCCTCTAGCCTGTGGTGGCACAGCAAGTGTTACATTCACCGTGACGAGTTCTTGTGAAGTACCAAAAACATGTTTAGCTACATTTACCGTAACTACTGCAACTCCGGTTGCTTTAATATGTCCAACAAATCAAACGGAAGCAACATGTCAAACACAGGCTGCTATCGATACTAAATTTGCAACGTGGTTATCTTCTGCTGTATTTGCAGGTGGTTGTAATGCTGCAATATCAAATAATAACACAGGGGCTCCACTTGCTTGTGGTGGCACTGTTACCGTGACATTTACGGTTACAAGCAGTTGCGAACCGGATAAAACCTGTTCTGCTACTTTTGGCGTTACAAACGCCCCGCCAGTGGTACTTACTTGTGCAACAAATCAAACTGAAGCTGATTGTCAAACACAAGGAACCATTAATACAAAATTTGCGACTTGGCTAGCTACTGCTTCCTTTACAGGAGGCTGTAATGCCATGATTTCTAATAATTCAGGGGCTGCGCCAAATGCTTGTGGTGGCACGGTTACCGTAACATTCACGGTCACTTCAACATGTGAACCAAATAAAACGTGTTCCGCTACCTTTGGTGTTACCAATGCTCCATTAGTAGTATTGACTTGTGCAATAAATCAAACCGAAGCGGCTTGTCAAACGCAAGCTGCCATCAATGCTAAATTTACTAGCTGGTTGGCTACTGCCACTTTTACAGGTGGTTGTAATGCAATGATTTCTAATAATGCAGGGGCTGCTCCACTTGCTTGCGGAGGCACCGTAACGGTAACTTTTACAGTAACTTCCACATGTGAAGCAAACAAAACATGTTCTGCTACTTTTGGAGTCACTACGGCTCCTGCAGTAGTCTTAAACTGTGCTGCAAATCAGACCGAAGCTGCTTGTCAAACACAAGCTGCAATCGATGCTAAATATGCGATTTGGTTAGCGAGTGCTACCTTTTCAGGAGGTTGTAATGCCATGATTTCTAATAATGGAGGAACTGCACCATTAGCCTGTGGAGGTACAAAAACGGTAACTTTTACGGTTACCAGTACGTGTGAAGCAAACAAAACATGTTCAGCAATTTTCTCCGTAACGAATGCAAGTCCGGTTGTATTTAATTGTCCAATAAATCAAACAGAAGCCTCCTGTCAAACGCAGGCAGCAATTGATGCTAAATTTGCAATCTGGTTGGCAACTGCTAGTTTTTCAGGTGGTTGTAACGGCATCCTTACAAATAGCAATACTGGAGCCCCTTCGGCATGTGGAGGTAGTGCTGCCGTTATTTTCGCGGTAATGAGTGATTGCGAACCATTAGTTTTCTGTATTGCTACCTTTACCGTAACAACAGCACCAGCCGTTGTTTTAAATTGTCCTGTAAATCAAACAGAAATTGCTTGTCAAACACAAGCAACTATTAATACTAAATTTGCAACCTGGTTAGCAAATGCAAGCTTTTCAGGAGGTTGTAATGCAACGATCTCCAATGACAATGCCGGAGCTCCATTAGCCTGTGGTGGCACCACAACGGTTACATTTACCGTTACCTCAAGTTGTGAACCTATAAAAACATGCTCTGCAACATTTGCAGTAACAACGGCACCTCCGGTCGTATTAACCTGTCCAACGAATCAAACTGAGGCTCCTTGCCAAACACAAGCCGCCATCAATACTAAATTTGCAACCTGGCTAACGAATGTTAGTTTTAGTGGGGGTTGCAATGCAAGTATTTCCAATAATAATACAGGTGCTCCATTAGCCTGTGGTGGCACTACGACGGTAACATTTACCGTAACAAGTACATGCGAAGTTCCAAAAACATGTTCGGCTACGTTCAGCGTTACAGCGGCTCCACCCGTGGTATTAAATTGTCCTGGCAATCTTAATACAACAGCTTGTCAAACGCAAGCAGATATTAATATTTTATTCAATGCCTGGTTAAGTTTAGCGACTGTCAGTGGAGGTTGTAATACCGCTATTTCTAATAATAATACAGGCGCACCACTGGCTTGCGGCGGTACGGTTACGGTAACATTTACGGTAACATCTACTTGTGAAGCTCCGGTTACCTGCTCTTCTACATTTGGGGTAGATAATGCCCCTCCTGTTGTTTTAACGTGTGCTACAAATCAATCAGAAGCTGCTTGTCAAACACAAGCTGCTATCGATGCAAAATTTGCTACCTGGTTGGCTTCTGCCACCTTTACGGGTGGTTGCAATGCCATGATTTCTAATAATGCTGGGGCCGCTCCTTCCGCCTGCGGTGGTACCGTTACCGTTACCTTTACCGTAACTTCTAGCTGCGAACCAAATAAAACTTGTTCCGCTACTTTCGGAGTCACTACAGCAACGCCTGTGACCTTAACCTGTGCTGTAAATCAAACAGAACTTGCCTGTCAAACACAAGGAGCCATCGATGCTAAATTTGCTACCTGGTTGGCTACTGCTACTTTTACCGGTGGCTGCAATGCTATGATTTCTAATAATGCTGGGGCCGCTCCAAATGCTTGTGGTGGTACCGTTACGGTTACTTTTACCGTAACTTCTACCTGTGATATAAATAAAACATGCTCTGCTACTTTTGCAGTTGTTACAGCACCTGTTGTTGTTTTAACTTGTCCTGCAAATCAATCGGAACTCGCTTGCCAAACGCAAGCTGCCATCGATGCTAAATTTGCAATATGGTTGGCAACAGTAAGTTTTTCAGGAGGCTGCAATGCTGCAATTTCTAATAATGCCGGCGCTGCACCTGCTGCCTGTGGTGGCACTGCAACGGTAAGCTTTACCGTTACCTCCACGTGTGAACCTCCAAAAACCTGTTCAGCTACTTTCTCCGTAAGCGCTGCCCCTCCAGTAGTTGTAAATTGTCCTGCAAATCAAACAGAAGTTGCATGCCAAACCCAAGCTGCTATCGATGCTAAGTTTGCAACCTGGTTGGCCATGGCAAGCTTTACAGGAGGCTGCAATGGTGTTTTAACAAATAATAACGCGGGTGCTCCATCAGCATGCGGTGGATCTGCACCAGTCATCTTTTTAGTAACCAGCGATTGCGAACCTTTACAATTTTGTGTTGCAACATTTACTGTTACAAATGCACCACCTGTCGTCCTAAACTGTCCGCCAAATCAAACCGAAGTTGCATGTCAGACTCAAGCGGCTATCGATGCCAAATTTGTTACCTGGCTAACAACTGTTAGTTTTAGTGGTGGTTGTAATGCAAGTATATCCAATAATAGTGCCGGTGCGCCACTAGCTTGTGGTGGAACTGTAAGCGTAACCTTTACCGTTACTTCAACCTGTGAAGCTCCGGTAACATGTTTGGCAACATTCGCTGTTGTGAATGCGCCTGTCGTGGTTTTAAATTGTCCGGCTAATCAAACCGAGCCTGCTTGTCAAACGCAAGCGGCCATCGATGCTGCTTTTGCCACCTGGCTAACAACTGTTAGTTTTAGTGGTGGTTGTAATGCGGCAATCTCAAATAATAATACGGGTGCTCCCCTAGCTTGTGGTGGTACCGTTAGTGTAACATTTACTGTCACTTCTACCTGTGAACCGCCCGTAACTTGTTTGGCTACGTTCGAAGTCACTGCTGCACCTACAGTCGTTATTAGTTGTCCTCCAAATAATTCTACCTCAGCGTGTCAAACACAAACAGATATCAATGTATTATTCAATGCCTGGTTAAGTTTAGCGACTTTTAGTGGAGGTTGTAATGCTGCTATTTCTAATAATAATACGGGCGCACCTCCAGCTTGTGGTGGTACGGTTACCGTTACTTTTACAGTCACTTCCACTTGTGAATCTCCGGTTACTTGTTCGGCTACTTTTGGTGTTGACACAGCACCGCCTGTAGTTTTAACATGTGCTACAAATCAATCAGAAGCTGCTTGTCAAACACAAGCGGCTATCGATGCAAAATTTGCTACCTGGTTGGCTTCTGCCACCTTTACGGGTGGTTGCAATGCCATGATTTCTAATAATGCTGGGGCCGCTCCTTCCGCCTGTGGTGGTACTGTTACCGTTACTTTTACCGTAACTTCTACTTGCGAACCAAATAAAACTTGTTCCGCTACTTTCGGAGTCACTACAGCAACTCCTGCGACCTTAACTTGTGCTGTAAATCAAACAGAACTTGCCTGTCAAACACAAGGAGCCATCGATGCTAAATTCGCTACCTGGTTGGCTACTGCTACTTTTACCGGTGGTTGTAATGCTATGATTTCAAATAATGCAGGGGCCGCTCCAAATGCTTGTGGTGGTACCGTTACGGTTACTTTTACCGTAACTTCTACCTGTGATGTAAATAAAACATGCTCCGCTATTTTTGCAGTAGTTACTGCACCTGTAATTGTTTTAACCTGTCCTGCTAATCAATCGGAACTCGCTTGTCAAACACAAGCTGCCATCGATGCTAAATTTGCAATCTGGCTAACTGGGGCTTCCTTTACAGGAGGTTGTTTTGCTGTAATTACTAATAATGCTGGTGCTCCTCCTTCAGCTTGTGGTGGTACCGTTACGATAACATTTACCGTCACTTCCACTTGTGAAGCTCCAAAAACTTGTACGGCAACATTCGCAGTTGCTACAGCTCCTGTTGTTGTACTTAATTGTCCAATAAATCAAATTGAAGCCGCTTGTCAAACACAAGCAACTATTGACAGTAAATTTTCAATGTGGCTAAGTTCTGTAACCACATCGGGTGGTTGCAATGCAAGTTTAACGAATTCAAGTGTGGACCCGCCTTCTGCTTGTGGTGGTACCGTTACCGTGACCTTTACAGTTACTTCAACATGTGAACCTCCGGTTACTTGTTCGGCCACGTTCGCTGTCATTACAGCGCCTGTCGTTGTCTTAAATTGTCCGGCTAATCAAACTGAACCTGCTTGCCAAACACAAGCAGCTATCGATGCTGCTTTTGCAACCTGGTTAACAACCGTTAGTTTTAGTGGTGGTTGTAATGCAAGTATTTCAAATAATAATACAGGTGCTCCTTTAGCTTGTGGTGGTACCGTTAGTGTAACATTTACAGTCACTTCTACCTGTGAGCCTCCGGTAACTTGTTTAGCTACGTTCGCAGTCACTACAGCTCCTATCGTCGTCTTAAATTGTCCTGCTAATCAAACCGAGCCTGCTTGCCAAACACAAGCGGCTATTGATGCTGCTTTCGCTACCTGGTTAACAACTGCTAGTTTTAGTGGTGGTTGTAATGCGGCAATTTCAAATAATAATACAGGTGCTCCTTTAGCTTGTGGTGGTACCGTTAGTGTAACATTTACCGTCACTTCTACCTGTGAACCGCCTGTTACTTGTTTGGCCACATTCGCTGTTACAAATGCAACTCCGGTTGCTTTAATTTGTCCTGCCAATCAAACCGAACCTGCTTGTCAAACACAAGCAGCTATTGATGCTAGTTTTGCTAGCTGGATTGCTTCTGCCACCTTCGCCGGCGGTTGCAATGCTGCGATTTCTAATAATGCAGGTGCCGCTCCAAATGCTTGTGGTGGTACTGCTACCGTTACTTTTACCGTAACTTCTACTTGTGAACCTCCGGTAACTTGTTCGGCTACCTTTACGGTTACTACAGCTCCTATTGTAGTGCTTACTTGTCCTGCCAATCAAGCAGAAGCTGCTTGTCAAACACAAGCTGCTATCGATGCTAAATTTGCTACCTGGATTGCTACTGCTTCTACTTCTGGTGGTTGCAATGCCATGATTTCTAATAATGCTGGCGCCGCTCCTTCTGCCTGTGGTGGTACCGTTACCGTTACTTTTACCGTAACTTCCACTTGCGAACCAAACAAAACGTGTTCCGCTACTTTCGGGGTCACTACAGCAACGCCTGTGACCTTAACCTGTGCTTTAAATCAAACTGAACTTGCCTGTCAAACGCAAGGAGCCATCGATGCTAAATTTGCTACCTGGTTGGCTACTGCTACTTTTACCGGTGGTTGTAATGCTATGATTTCTAATAATGCCGGGGCTGCTCCAAATGCTTGTGGTGGTACCGTTACGGTTACTTTTACCGTAACTTCTACTTGTGATGTAAATAAAACATGCTCCGCTATTTTTGCAGTAGTTACTGCACCTGTTGTTGTTTTAACCTGTCCTGCTAATCAATCGGAACTCGCTTGTCAAACACAAGCTGCCATCGATGCTAAATTTGCAATCTGGTTAACTGGGGCTTCCTTTACAGGAGGTTGTTTTGCTGTAATTACTAATAATGCTGGTGCTCCTCCTTCCGCATGCGGTGGAACTGCTACCGTTACCTTTACAGTCGTTAGTACTTGCGAACCTCCAAAAACTTGTACTGCAACGTTCGCAGTTGCTACAGCTCCTGTTGTTGTCTTAAATTGCCCTGCTAATCAAACCCAACCTGCTTGTCAAACACAAGCAGCTATTGACGCTGCTTTTGCAACCTGGTTAACTACGGCTAGTTTCTCTGGCGGTTGTAGTGCTTCCATTTCAAATAATAGTGCAGGTGCTCCTTTGGCTTGTGGTGGTACCGTTACCGTTACTTTCACAGTCACTTCGACTTGTGAACCTCCGGTTACTTGTTTGGCTACGTTCGCTGTCACTACAGCGCCGCTTGTGGTGCTTAATTGTCCGGCTAATCAAACCCAACCTGCTTGCCAAACACAAGCAGCTATCGATGCTGCTTTTGCAACCTGGCTAACAACCGTAAGTTTTAGTGGTGGTTGTAATGCAAGTATTTCAAATAATAATACAGGTGCTCCTTTAGCTTGTGGTGGTACCGTTAGTGTAACATTTACAGTCACTTCATCCTGTGAACCTCCGGTAACTTGTTTGGCTACGTTCGCAGTCACTACAGCTCCTGTCGTCGTCTTAAATTGTCCTGCTAATCAAACCGAACCTGCTTGTCAAACACAAGCGGCTATTGATGCTGCTTTCGCTACCTGGTTAACAACTGCTAGTTTTAGTGGTGGTTGTAATGCGGCAATATCCAATAATAACACAGGTGCTCCTTTAGCTTGTGGTGGTACCGTTAGTGTAACATTTACCGTCACTTCTACCTGTGAACCGCCTGTTACTTGTTTGGCCACATTCGCTGTTACAAATGCAACTCCGGTTGCTTTAATTTGTCCTGCCAATCAAACCGAACCTGCTTGTCAAACACAAGCAGCTATTGATGCTAGTTTTGCTAGCTGGATTGCTTCTGCCACCTTCGCCGGCGGTTGCAATGCTGCGATTTCTAATAATGCGGGGGCTGCTCCAAATGCTTGTGGTGGTACTGCTACCGTTACTTTTACCGTAACTTCTACTTGTGAACCTCCGGTAACTTGTTCGGCTACCTTTACGGTTACTACAGCTCCTATTGTAGTGCTTACTTGTCCTGCCAATCAAGCAGAAGCTGCTTGTCAAACACAAGCTGCTATCGATGCTAAATTTGCTACCTGGATTGCTACTGCTTCTACTTCTGGTGGTTGCAATGCCATGATTTCTAATAATGCTGGCGCCGCTCCTTCTGCCTGTGGTGGTACCGTTACCGTTACTTTTACCGTAACTTCTACCTGTGCTGTAAATCAAACTTGTTCCGCTACTTTCGGAGTCACTACAGCAACGCCTGTGACCTTAACTTGTGCTGTAAATCAAACTGAACTTGCTTGTCAAACACAAGGAGCCATCGATGCTAAATTTGCTACCTGGTTGGCTACTGCTACTTTTACCGGTGGTTGTAATGCTATGATTTCAAATAATGCAGGGGCCGCTCCAAATGCTTGTGGTGGTACCGTTACGGTTACTTTTACCGTAACTTCTACCTGTGATGTAAATAAAACTTGCTCCGCTATTTTTGCAGTAGTTACTGCACCTGTTGTTGTTTTAACCTGTCCTGCTAATCAATCGGAACTCGCTTGTCAAACACAAGCTGCCATCGATGCTAAATTTGCAATCTGGTTAACTGGGGCTTCCTTTACAGGAGGTTGTTTTGCTGTAATTACTAATAATGCTGGTGCTCCTCCTTCCGCATGCGGTGGAACGGCTACCGTTACCTTTACAGTCGTTAGTACTTGCGAACCTCCAAAAACTTGTACTGCAACGTTCGCAGTTGCTACAGCTCCTGTTGTTGTCTTAAATTGCCCTGCTAATCAAACCCAACCTGCTTGTCAAACACAAGCGGCTATTGACGCTGCTTTTGCAACCTGGTTAACTACGGCTAGTTTCTCTGGCGGTTGTAGTGCTTCCATTTCAAATAATAGTGCAGGTGCTCCTTTGGCTTGTGGTGGTACCGTTACCGTTACTTTCACAGTTACTTCGACTTGTGAACCTCCGGCAACTTGCTCGGCAACTTTCGCTGTCATTACAGCGCCGCTTGTGGTGCTTAATTGTCCGGCTAATCAAACGCAACCTGCTTGCCAAACACAAGCAACTATCGATGCTGCTTTTGCAACCTGGCTAACAACCGTTAGTTTTAGTGGTGGTTGTAATGCAAGTATTTCAAATAATAATACAGGTGCTCCTTTAGCTTGTGGTGGTACCGTTAGTGTAACATTTACCGTCACTTCTACCTGTGAGCCTCCGGTAACTTGTTTGGCTACTTTCGCAGTCACTACAGCGCCTGTCGTGGTTTTAAATTGTCCTGCTAATCAAACCGAGCCTGCTTGTCAAACACAAGCGGCTATTGATGCTGCTTTCGCTACCTGGTTAACAACTGCTAGTTTTAGTGGTGGTTGTAATGCGGCAATATCCAATAATAACACAGGTGCTCCTTTAGCTTGTGGTGGCACCGTTAGTGTAACATTTACCGTCACTTCTACCTGTGAACCGCCTGTTACTTGTTTGGCCACATTCGCTGTTACAAATGCAACTCCGGTTGCTTTAATTTGTCCTGCCAATCAAACCGAACCTGCTTGTCAAACACAAGCAGCTATTGATGCTAGTTTTGCTAGCTGGATTGCTTCTGCCACCTTCGCCGGCGGTTGCAATGCTGCAATTTCTAATAATGCAGGGGCCGCTCCAAATGCTTGTGGTGGTACGGCTACCGTTACTTTTACCGTAACTTCTACTTGTGAACCTCCGGTAACTTGTTCGGCTACCTTTACGGTTACTACAGCTCCTATTGTAGTGCTTACTTGTCCTGCCAATCAAGCAGAAGCTGCTTGTCAAACACAAGCGGCTATCGATGCAAAATTTGCTACCTGGATTGCTTCTGCTTCTACTTCTGGTGGTTGCAATGCTATGATTTCTAATAATGCTGGCGCCGCTCCTTCTGCCTGTGGTGGTACCGTTACCGTTACTTTTACCGTAACTTCTACCTGTGCTGTAAATCAAACTTGTTCCGCTACTTTCGGAGTCACTACAGCAACGCCTGTGACCTTAACTTGTGCTGTAAATCAAACTGAACTTGCCTGTCAAACACAAGGAGCCATCGATGCTAAATTTGCTACCTGGTTGGCTACTGCTACTTTTACCGGTGGTTGTAATGCTATGATTTCTAATAATGCAGGGGCCGCTCCAAATGCTTGTGGTGGTACCGTTACGGTTACTTTTACCGTAACTTCTACCTGTGATGTAAATAAAACATGCTCCGCTATTTTTGCAGTAGTTACTGCACCTGTTGTTGTTTTAACCTGTCCTGCCAATCAATCGGAACTCGCTTGTCAAACACAAGCTGCCATCGATGCTAAATTTGCAATCTGGTTAACTGGGGCTTCCTTTACAGGAGGTTGTTTTGCTGTAATTACTAATAATGCTGGTGCTCCTCCTTCCGCATGCGGTGGAACGGCTACCGTTACCTTTACAGTCGTTAGTACTTGCGAACCTCCAAAAACTTGTACTGCAACGTTCGCAGTTGCTACAGCTCCTGTTGTTGTCTTAAATTGCCCTGCTAATCAAACCCAACCTGCTTGTCAAACACAAGCGGCTATTGACGCTGCTTTTGCAACCTGGTTAACTACGGCTAGTTTCTCTGGCGGTTGTAGTGCTTCCATTTCAAATAATAGTGCAGGTGCTCCTTTGGCTTGTGGTGGTACCGTTACCGTTACTTTTACAGTTACTTCAACTTGTGAACCTCCGGTTACTTGTTCGGCAACGTTCGCTGTCATTACAGCGCCGCTTGTGGTGCTTAATTGTCCGGCTAATCAAACGCAACCTGCTTGCCAAACACAAGCAACTATCGATGCTGCTTTTGCAACCTGGCTAACAACCGCAACCTTCTCTGGTGGTTGCAGTGCCGCAATCTCGAATGTTAATTCCGGTGCACCAAATGCTTGTGGTGGCACCGTTACAGTTATTTTTACAGTAACAAGTTCTTGCGAACCAAATGTAACTTGTTCGGCTACTTTTGCTGTACTTAGTTCTCCAGTAATTTTAAATTGTGCTGGAAATCAAACCGAACCAGCTTGTCAAACGCAAGCAGCTATTGATGCCAGTTTTGCTACCTGGCTTGGTTCTGCTACATTTAGTGGTGGTTGTAATGCTGTAATTTCTAATAATAGTGCTGGTGCTCCTTCCGCTTGTGGTGGTACCGTGACCATTACATTTACGGTTACTTCTACTTGCGAACCTCCGGTAACTTGCTCTGCTACATTCGCCGTCACGGCAGCAACTCCAATCGTCCTATTATGTGCTGTAAATCAAACTGAACCTGCTTGTCAAACACAAGCAGCTATTGATGCGAAATATATAAGTTGGATAAACTCTACAGTATTTGCCGGTGGTTGTAATGCTGCGATTTCTAATAATGCCGGGGCGGCTCCAAACGCTTGTGGTGGTACCGTGACCGTTACTTTTACCGTAACATCAACCTGCGAACCGAATAAAACATGTACGGCTTCATTTGAGGTTACTACTGCAACGCCGGTTGTCTTAAACTGTCCGGTAAATCAAGTAGAAGCTGCTTGTCAAACACAAGCGGCTATCGATGCTAAATTTGCTACCTGGTTAGCTACTGTAAATACTACGGGAGGATGTAATCCTGTATTTACTAATAATAATACCGGGGCTCCAAACGCTTGTGGTGGTACCGTTACCGTTACGTTTACCGTAACGTCAACTTGTGAACCTCCAAAAACTTGTACTGCAAGTTTCGGAATTACTACTGCTACTCCGGTTGTCCTAAACTGCCCGGTGAATCAAACGGAAGCTGCTTGTCAAACACAAGCTGCTATTGATGCAAAATTTGCTACCTGGTTAGCTACTGTAAATACTACCGGTGGATGTAATCCTGTATTTACTAATAATAATACGGGTGCACCAAATGCTTGCGGTGGTACCGTTACCGTCACTTTTACAGTCACTTCTACTTGTGAACCTCCAAAAACTTGTACCGCAAGTTTCGGTGTTACTACTGCTACGCTCGTCGTCTTAAATTGTCCGATAAATCAATCTGAATTAGCTTGTCAAACACAAGCGGCTATTGATGCTAAATTTGCTACCTGGTTAGCTACTGTTAGTACTTCCGGTGGTTGTAATCCTGTATTTACAAATAATAATACAGGTGCTCCAAATGCTTGTGGTGGTGCCGTTACGGTGACGTTTACGGTGAATTCTTCTTGTGAACCTCCAAAAACTTGTACCGCTAGCTTCTCCGTTGCAAATGCACCAATTGTTGTCTTAAATTGTCCTGCCAACCAAACCGAAGTTGCTTGTCAATCACAAGCTGCCATTGATACGAAATTTGCAACCTGGCTAACGACTGTTAGTTTTAGCGGTGGTTGTAATGCAGCGATATCCAATAATGCGGGTTCCGCTCCTGCTGCTTGTGGTGGTACCGTGACCGTGACCTTTACGGTGACATCTACCTGCGAACCGAATAAAACCTGTTCCGCTACGTTCGCAGTCACTGCAGCGCCGCTTGTGGTACTTAATTGCCCTGCTAATCAAAACGAAGTTGCTTGTCAATCACAAGCTGCCATTGATACTAAATTTGCAACCTGGCTAACGACTGTTAGTTTTAGCGGTGGTTGTAATGCAGCCATTTCGAATAATGCTGGTTCCGCTCCTGCTGCTTGTGGTGGTACCGTTACTGTTACCTTTACCGTGACTTCTACTTGCGAAGCTAATAAAACATGTTCCGCTACGTTCGCAGTTACAACGGCTCCAATCGTTGTCTTAAATTGTCCTGCAAACCAAACCGAAGTTGCTTGTCAAACACAAGCGGCTATCGATACTAAATTTGCTACCTGGTTAACAACTGCTAGTTTTAGTGGTGGTTGTAATGCGGCAATTTCTAATAATAATACAGGCGCTCCTTTAGCTTGTGGTGGTACCGTTACCGTTACCTTTACCGTAACTTCTACTTGCGAACCGAATAAAACTTGTTCCGCTACGTTCGCAGTTACGACTGCGCTTCCAGTGGCACTTGTTTGCCCAACAAATCAAATAGAGCCAGCTTGTCAAACACAAGCTTCAATCGACAGTAAGTTTGCAATATGGTTAAGTACTGTTGCATTTGCCGGTGGTTGTAATGCTGCGATTTCAAATAATGCCGGGGCGGCTCCAAACGCTTGTGGTGGTACTGCTACCGTTACTTTTACCGTAACATCAACCTGCGAACCGAATAAAACATGTACGGCATCATTTGAGGTCACTACTGCAACGCCGGTTGTCTTAAACTGTCCGGTAAATCAAACTGAAGCTGCTTGTCAAACACAAGCGGCTATCGATGCTAAATTTGCTACCTGGTTAGCTACTGTAAATACTACGGGTGGATGTAATCCTGTATTTACTAATAATAATACCGGGGCTCCAAACGCTTGTGGTGGTACCGTTACCGTTACGTTTACTGTAACGTCTACTTGTGAACCTCCAAAAACTTGTACTGCAAGTTTCGGAGTTACTACTGCTACTCCGGTTGTCCTAAACTGCCCGGTGAATCAAACGGAAGCTGCTTGTCAAACACAAGCTGCTATTGATGCAAAATTTGCTACCTGGTTAGCTACTGTAAATACTACCGGTGGATGTAATCCTGTATTTACTAATAATAATACGGGTGCACCAAATGCTTGCGGTGGTACCGTTACCGTTACCTTTACCGTAACTTCTACTTGCGAACCTCCAAAAACTTGTACCGCTAGTTTCGGTGTTACTACTGCTACGCTCGTCGTCTTAAATTGTCCGATAAATCAATCTGAATTAGCTTGTCAAACACAAGCGGCTATTGATGCTAAATTTGCTACCTGGTTAGCTACTGTTAGTACTTCCGGTGGTTGTAATCCTGTATTTACAAATAATAATACAGGTGCTCCAAATGCTTGTGGTGGTAACGTTACGGTGACGTTTACGGTGAATTCTTCTTGTGAACCTCCAAAAACTTGTACCGCTAGCTTCTCCGTTGCAAATGCACCGATTGTTGTCTTAAATTGTCCTGCAAACCAAACCGAAGTTGCTTGTCAATCACAAGCTGCCATTGATACGAAATTTGCAACCTGGCTAACGACTGTTAGTTTTAGCGGTGGTTGTAATGCAACCATTTCCAATAATGCGGGTTCCGCTCCTGCTGCTTGTGGTGGTACCGTTACTGTTACCTTTACCGTGACTTCTACTTGTGAAGCTAATAAAACCTGTTCCGCTACGTTCGCAGTCACTGCAGCGCCGCTTGTGGTACTTAATTGCCCTGCTAATCAAAACGAAGCCGCTTGTCAAACGCAAGCTGCCATTGATACCAAATTTGCAACATGGCTAACAACTGTTAGTTTTAGCGGTGGTTGTAATGCAGCCATTTCTAATAATGCTGGTTCCGCTCCTGCTGCTTGTGGTGGTACCGTTACTGTTACCTTTACTGTGACTTCTACTTGCGAAGCTAATAAAACCTGTTCCGCCACGTTCGCAGTTACAACGGCTCCAATCGTTGTCTTAAATTGTCCTGCAAACCAAACCGAAGTTGCTTGTCAAACACAAGCGGCTATCGATACTAAATTTGCTACCTGGTTAACAACTGCTAGTTTTAGTGGTGGTTGTAATGCGGCAATTTCTAATAATAATACAGGCGCTCCGCTTGCTTGTGGTGGTACCGTTACCGTTACCTTTACCGTGACTTCTACCTGCGAACCAAATAAAACTTGTTCCGCTACGTTCGCAATAGCATCTTCGCCTGTTTCAATTAGTTGTGCAATGAATGTCACGGAAGCAGCTTGCCAATCACAAACCGTCATTAATTCCAAGTTTAATACATGGCTTTCAACGGCGACTTTTAGTGGCGGTTGTAATGCTGCGATTTCCAATAATAATACCGGTGCACCGTCAGCGTGTGGAGGCACCGTTACGATTGTATTTACAGTTACGAGTTCTTGTGAAGCAGCAAAAACATGTTCTGCCACTTTTGAAGTGTTTACAGCAACTCCTGTAGTATTAAATTGTCCTGTAAATCAAACAGAAACTGCATGTCAAACACAAGCTGCAATCGATGCTAAATTTGCAACCTGGTTAGCTACTGTAAATACATCAGGTGGATGTAATCCTGGATTTACAAATAATAATACCGGTGCTCCAAACGCTTGCGGTGGTACAACCACCGTTACGTTTACAGTAACTTCGACTTGTGAACCTTCAAAAACCTGTACTGCAAGTTTCGGAGTTACCACAGCTACTCCGGTTGTCCTAAACTGTCCGGTGAATCAAACAGAAGCTGCTTGTCAAACACAAGCTGCCATCGATGCTAAATTTGCTATCTGGTTAGCTACTGTCAGTACTTCCGGTGGATGTAATCCTGTATTTACAAATAATAATACAGGTGCACCAAATGCTTGTGGTGGCACTGTTACGGTAACATTTACCGTAAATTCTTCTTGCGAACCTTCAAAAACTTGTAGCGCAAGCTTCTCTGTTGCGAATGCGCCAGCTGTTGTTTTGACCTGCCCTATTAATCAAACAGAAGTGGATTGCCAAACGCAAGCAGCTATTGATGCAAAATTTGCAACCTGGTTAGCTACCGTTAGTGCTTCCGGAGGTTGTAATGTTAGTTTAAGTAACAATAATAATGGCGCTCCTTCTGCATGTGGTGGATCGAAGACTGTCGTATTTACTGCTTCCAGTTCATGTGAATCTCCAAAAACATGTTCTGCGGTATTCTCAGTAACTGGTTCTCCAGTAATAATTTTGAACTGCCCAATAAATACTACAGAAGTATCTTGTCAATCACAATCAGGAATCGACGATAAATTTGCTCTTTGGTTAGGCACTGCAAGTTTTAGTGGTGGCTGCAATGCGGCAATTTCTAATAATGCAGGCGCCGCTCCTTCTGCTTGTGGCGGTACTGTTACCGTTACCTTTACCGTGACTTCTACATGCGAACCTAATAAAACATGTTCCGCTACGTTCTCAGTTACAACGGCTCCAATAGTTGTCTTAAATTGTCCTACTAACCAAACCGAAATTGCTTGTCAATCACAAGCTGCCATTGATACTAAATTTGCAACCTGGTTGGCTACTGCAAGTTTTAGCGGTGGCTGTAATGCAGCAATATCCAACAACAATAATGGAGCACCGTTAGCATGCGGTGGGGCAAAAACAGTTACATTTACTGTGACGAGTGATTGTGAAGGACCTAAAACATGCTCCGCAATTTTTACCGTAAGCGCACCGGCAAGTATTGTCTTAAATTGTCCAGCAAACCAAACTGAAATTGCTTGTCAAACCCAAACTGCGATTGACACTAAATTTGCAACTTGGCTGGCAACTGCCAATTTTAGTGGTGGCTGTAATGCAGCAATATCCAATAATAATACAGGTGCACCGCTTGCTTGTGGTGGAACCGTGACTGTTACGTTTACGGTTACAAGTTCTTGTGAACCAAATAAAACATGCTCTGCAACATTCTCTGTTTCCAATTCACCAGTTGTAGTCAATTGCCCAATAAATGTTACGGAGACTGCTTGTCAAACACAGGCAACGATTGATGCAAAATTCAATACCTGGTTAGCAACTGCTGGATTTACAGGGGGTTGCAGTGGAAATATTTCAAATAATAATACGGGTGCTCCGTTAGCATGTGGTGGTGTTAAAACGGTTACGTTCACAGTCACGAGCACATGTGATACTCCAAAAACTTGTACTGCTACATTTACAGTGGCTACTGCGACTGCCGTGGTTCTTACCTGCCCTGCAAATCAAGTTGAACTTGCTTGTCAAACACAAACCATAATAAATAGTAAATTTGCTACCTGGTTAGCATCTGCTACTTTTTCAGGTGGTTGCAATGCAAGTATTTCTAATAATAACATAGGGGCTCCAGATGCTTGTGGCGGTACAGTGACGGTTACATTTACGGTAACAAGTTCCTGTGAACCTGCAAAAACTTGTTCGGCTACATTTACGGTAAATACTGCAAATCCTGTAGTGTTAAGCTGTCCAATCAATCAAACAGAAGCTGCTTGTCAGACACAAGCTGTGATCAATCAAAAATTTGCTGATTGGATTGCTACTGCTTCTGCGACTGGCGGATGTAATATTAGTTTTTCAAATAACAATACAGGTGCACCACTTGCTTGTGGCGGCAATAGAACAGTTACATTCACAGTAACCAGTAGTTGCCAAACGCCGCAAACCTGCTCTGCAATATTTACTGTTACTACAGCGCCGGCTGTTGTTTTAACCTGTCCGGTAAATGTAACAGAAACAGAATGTCAATCACAAGCGGTCATCGATGCTAAATTTGCAAGTTGGCTTACAACTGTTAGTTTTTCTGGTGGCTGTAATGCAGCTTTAAGCAATAATAATAATGGCGCACCACTTGCATGTGGTGGCGTTAAAACCGTGACCTTTACCGTAACCAGTTCATGTGAAGTACCGAAAACTTGTACGGCAACATTTACAGTCACAACAGTTCAACCCGTTACGATAGTTTGCCCTGTAAACGTGTTCTCTTCAAATGCTTGCAAGTCTCAATTTGAAATTGATACAGCATATGCAAATTGGTTGAACTCAATTATTGTAACTGGTGGATGTAATGTTATTTTAAACAATAACAGTACTGGCGCTCCTAGTGAATGTGGTGGATCTAAAACAGTGTTATTTACAGTCCAAAGCAGTTGCGAAACAACAAAAACTTGTTCTGCTAGCTTTACAATTCCAGCATTACCACCTCCAACTATATTCTGTCCGAATGCAATTACGATAAATTGTGATGCTTCCAAGTTACCTGCAAATACAGGCACGGCTGCAGGACAAGATGGATGTGGAACGTCCGCAACGGTATCGTATTCTGACCAAATTGTTGCTGGAAATTGTACTGGTAATTATATTATTAACAGAACCTGGGTTGTCACTGATAAATGCAACACGACCGATAATTGCACACAAGTAATCACGGTTCAAGATAATGCGGCACCAACATTTACCTTACCTCCTGATGTTACCATTTATACAGCGGCTTCTATTGCTGGTTCGAAAACAATTGTCAATTACGATTTTAATGCTGGTAATTCATATCTGAGCTTAGCACCAAAACTTCATTCCGGAGTAACTTCTAAAGTTGATGTTACTTCTAATGTATTTTCAAATATTACTGGGGTTGCTTCTGGTGGTTTAGCATTTACAAGTAATCCAATTCCTGGAAAAGGATTAAAAGTAGATAATTCATTCCAGTCGGGTTATTGGCAGTTTAATATAAGTGGTGCCAATTTACCTGTATTTACCAATTTCGAAGTTTATGTTCAAGCGCACCGAAAAGGGAATGGTAGTGCCACGACCTTAGTTATGGATTATAGTACGAATGGAACCACATGGACCACTTTCAGTTCAACGAATTTGGTATTAGGAAATTGGGTTGAATGCACTTCTAGCATTGCAGGTGTTTCAAATCCTGCGAATCTGTATATCCGGGTTCGATATACTGGTGGAAATAGTAATCAAACAAGGGAATTATATATTGACAACTTCCAGGTAAAAGCAAGCAAACCTTATATCGCCTGTGCTTTTGATGATGAACCTGGTTTTACCGGTTACCCTTCTAATATCCTGGACAAATGTGATGCTACACCATCTGCGAATTATAAAGATTCTATTGCATTAGCAGATTGTACTTCAAAAGTTTACAGAACTTGGACTGTTTATGATGATTGTGGAAATTCTTCAACAGGAAGTGGCAAACAAACGATTACAATAAAAGATACTTCCGGTCCTGTCGTCCTGTGTCCGACTGGAAACTCTTTAACCAGAAAGGCAGATACAACAACTTGTCATTATACAATCAAGAATAATGAATTTGATGCAACTGCCTCTGATTTATGTTTCAATCCTTCAACGGTTATCAATGATTACAATTCAAACAGTACTTTAAATGGTAGTCAATTAACTGTTGGGGTACATGTAATTACCTGGTTGGCTACAGATAATTGTGGGAATACTTCTACCTGTAAATTTACAGTCACAATATTTGAAACAGAACCTCCTGTCGCACATTGCAAAGGAGATTCGATTATATTGGATTCAACAGGAAATTATATACTCAATGTCAATGATATCAATAATGGTTCGACTGATAATTGTGGCATTAAATCAATGAAATTAAATCGTTACAATTATGGTTGCGATGACATACCTTCCAGAAAAGTAATTTTAACGGTAACAGATTCAACCGGACTTTCGGATACTTGTGAAGCCAATTTGATTGTTCAGGATATTTCTAAACCGACCTTAATTTGCAAAAACATTAATATTACGCTTCCTTCAAGTAAAACAAAAACTTTGAAAGCGGATAGTGTAATCCTTCTTGCAAAAGACAATTGCGGTATTATTTCTAAAGTTATGACACCGACTGTTTTTGATTGTAAAAGTCCGAAAGTATCCACCGTAACAGTAACTGTAAAAGACGTTGCAGGAAATATGAGTACATGTACTGCTACCGTCACCATAACAAATACTGCTGATTCAGATTGCGATGGAGTCTGGGATGTTTGTGATGTTTGTCCGGGTGGTGATGACAAAGTAGATAATGATAATGATGGAAAACCTGATTGCAAGTTTCCACCCATATTTGCGAAAGTCAAGTCAACTTGGAAATGTGGAACAAATCCTAATAAAGTTTACATTGCAGAAATTGGTGCAGATGGCAAATGCACAACGAAATGTGTGCGCTATACGGATTATATAAATGCCCCACAACCTAATCAATCATTAGGACCGTGTAAAACATGTCCAGAAGGATTTGTAAGAAATATAGATCCTAACAATCCTATTATTGGAGATGAATACAATAATCCTGCGCATAAATCAGATGAAAATGGAAATTCTGCTGAATTCCCATTTAAGATTGTTCCAAATCCTAATTATGGTGTATTTGACATCATTTTTGAAAGTGAAATCGAAGAGGGTTCATTACAAATATTTAACCTTTTAGGTGAGGAAGTGTGGATGTATAAAATAGATAAACTGACGGATCATATAAATATGAATTCTAATGAGTTTAAACAAAAGACTGCTGGAGTATACAGGGTTGTTTTAAAGAATAAGTCAAGTAAGACAATTCAGACCTTGTTAATCATGAGATAACTTTCCAATTTGTTGGATCGAAATTAAAATTTAGAATAATTTTAAAATATTGATAAATTTATTTGATCAAAGTCTAAAAACTGCTTCTTAAACTGAAGCGGTTTTTAGACTTTGTATAAGAACTATCAATGCTTAGAATTGAGAGCATTAAAAAATGAGAAATTTTATTTCAAAACAATGAATCCTATTTTTAAATTGTACTTAAAGTCATTTGGCTTTTTTTTCATTGCATTTATGCTTGTAGATTTAATGCTATGGCTTTTATTTGGTAAGATTGTAATTCAGACTAAAATTGGTTTATTATCCAGTTTGTTTCTGTCCTCTATATTTACGTATTACACCTATAATAATCTCAAAAAATTGGGCATTGAGCGTTTTACGGATCAACACTTTAAGCTTAGCCAATTTAAAATAATTCCATATACTAAAACCCTTAAAGACGCCTTTTTAGTAATCAAGAATAATTCATTTATGGATGGAAAAAATGGGCAACTGTTAGATCAAAAAATAGAAATAGAGAGTTATGAATCTAACGCATCCTGGGGTGAAATAATTTGCATTAAATTTAGTGGGCAATTAGAAATGAATACACTACTTGAAATTTCAAGTAAGCCTAGATTTAGATTTCAATGTTTTGATTGGGGTCAAAACAGAACGAATGTTGAAATGATTTCGAAACTGTTATTAAATCAAGCCTAAATATCCTTAAAGACATTCGTAGTTTTTGGTTTAATATTAAGCCGCAAAGCCTGATCATAGAAAATATAATTCCAAGTCCAATTAATAAAAACGATTATTTTATTGCGCACACCGATTAAATAATAAATATGGATGAATAGCCAGCCAATCCAAGCAATAAATCCACTTAAAAAAATATTTTTAAAATCAATGACTGCCTTATTTCTTCCGATTGTTGCCATACTTCCTTTATCAATATAAATAAACGGGGATTTACTTTCAGCATGCTGTTGAGCGATTAGTTGCTTCGCCAAATATCTTGCTTGTTGTAGTGCTACAGGAGCCAGGCCAGGTAATCCTTTTGGGAATTTTTCATCTACATGGTATGCTAAATCACCAATTGCATAAATACCATCGACGCCTTCAACTTCACAAAATGAATTTACTTTTATTTTAGAACCCGGAGCTTTACTACTTTCTGGTAAACCAAATATAGGAACCCCTTTTACTCCTGCTGCCCAAATAATTTTATTTGCAATCAGCTGCATTCCGCTTGATAATGAAACTTTATTTTCAAAAACATCCAATACTTTTTCATTAAGATGAATTTGAACCCCCATTTTTATAAGATTCTGATATGCTTTAAGGGAAGACTTCTTTGACATTGTGTCTAATAAACGATCTGATGCCTGGATCACGTGAATTTCCATTTTTTGAGAATTTAAGTCTGGATAATCTTTAGGTAAAATATGTCTTTTCATTTCAGCTAAAGCTCCCGCCAATTCTACTCCTGTTGGGCCACCTCCAACAATTATTATATTTAATAAGTGCTCCTGTTCTTCCAAATGTAATGTTGTAACCGCTTTTTCCAAATCATCTAGAATAGAATTTCTTAAATATAATGCTTCCGAAACTGATTTTAATGGAATACTATATTTTTCAAAATTTGGGTTGCCATAATAATTTGTTTCAGCACCCATAGCTAAAACCAAAAAATCATAATTTAAAAAACCTACATTGGATTCAATTTTTTTTTGAATGGTATCAATTCTTTGTACTTCTGCTACCCGGACATATAATGCATCTTGATTTTGGAAATTTTTACGCAATGGAAAGCATATAGAACTTGGTTCTAATCCCGACATTGCTACCTGATAAAATAATGGTTGAAACTGATGATAATTATTTTTATCCAATAGGACAATTTGAAAATCCCGAGATTTTAAATTGTGGGCAAGTGTAAAACCGGCAAATCCGGCACCAATGATCACCAACCTTGGCTTGGTCGATGTAGGAATATTGAATGGCATAATGCAGGATTGTTTAATTTTGTTGCTTATTAAACAATTGAGAATCAAAATTGATTTGAAGACAAACTATATACCCAAATTATGAATTATACAGATTTTAAAACCACTGCAGAACGTTTTATCCGGTATGCTATGATTGATACTCAGGCGGATCCAAGTTCAGAAACCGTTCCCTCTTCTATGAAACAACTTAATTTAGCAAAACTATTATTTGAAGAATTAAAGCAAGCGAATATAGAAGATGTGGAATTGGATGCATATGGCTATATTTATGCCAGCCTCCCTTCAAATAGCACCCGAAACATCCCTACCATTTGCTTTTGTGCACATATGGATACTGCGCCAGATTGCAGTGGTACAAATGTGAAACCTATATTGCATCAGAATTATCAAATGCAGGAAATAAGGCTACCGGATGATTCAAGTATCCTGATTAGTCCGGAAGAATTTAAAGAATTAAGTAAAAAGCAAGGAGAAACTATCATCACCGCCAGTGGTTTGACCTTATTAGGGGCTGATGACAAAGCAGGGATCACCGCGATTATGGAAGCCGCTATTTATTTAAAAAATCATCCTGAAATTGCACATGGTAAAATTCGAATTTTATTTACACCGGATGAAGAAATTGGTCGTGGGGTGAATCATGTTGATATGAAAAAACTCGGGGCAGACTTTGGTTACACTATGGATAGTGGAGAACTTGGAGCTTTTGAAGATGAAACCTTTTCAGCAGATGCAGTTCATATTGAAATTACAGGAGTCAGTACGCATCCCGGGTATGCTAAAGGGAAAATGGAAAATGCGATTAAAATAGCAGCCGAAATAATTGCAAATATTCCAAAGGACCATTTAATTCCTGAAGTAACGGAAGGTAGAGAAGGATTTATTCATCCTGTCAAAGTAGTATCTGAACTTGAGAAATCGAGTTTGTATTTTATCATTCGGGATTTTGAAACTTCAAAACTTATGGATCATGAAAACTATTTGGAAAAAATTGTGAAACAAGTTATGCTGAATTATCCAAATAGTAAATACACATTTACAGTTTCCGAACAATACCGGAATATGAAAGAAATTTTAAATAATCACCCAGAAGTGGTGGAATATGTAGAGCAAGCTATTGTGGAAGCAAACATAAAACCAATAAAAGGATTAATTCGAGGAGGTACAGACGGAAGTCGTTTGAGTTTTATGGGTTTACCTTGTCCAAATATTTTTGCTGGCGAACACGGTATTCATTCAAAAAAAGAATGGGTTAGTGAGCAGGATATGCAAAGAGCTGCGGAGGTCATTGTTAGAATTTGTCAAATCTGTGAACGGAATGCCTAAAAATCAAAAAATACCAGTTTTTCCATTACCAATAGTTGTTTTTCCAGACGAAGAACTGCGCTTACATATTTTTGAAGCTCAATATAAACAACTCATAAATGATTGTAAAGAAACAGGGATTGTATTTGGAATAACACCCGTCATCGAAAGCAGAATGATGAACATTGGATCGCTTGTTAAATTACTTGAGATTGTAAAAGTTTATGATGATGGCAGAATGGATATCAAGTTACATTGTATGGGACAATTTAAGGTGCTTGAGCAGTATAGCAAATGGCCTGGTAAATTGTACTCAGCTATAGATATTCAAATATTAGAACCAGATGTTGCAGAAGAAAAAGAAATGACTTATGAAGTCATGGAATTGTTTAACAATTTGTGTGATATAAACAAAGCGAAACCATATCACCAAATTTCATGGGAAACTTTTCAAAGTTATAAACTAGGCCATATAGTTGGCTTTACACTAGAAGAAGAATATCGTTTTAGTAGCCTGGCAACAGAAAAAGAAAGACTTGAAAAATTGATTCAACAGTTAGATTATATGATCGAACAAAGCAAACAAAGACAAGAATGGTTGAAGCGAATGAACATGAATGGTGAATTCCGAAATTTCAATTTAAAGGACTTGAAATAAGTCAAACACAATAAACCTTACTAAAGCAAATTTAAAATTTATAGATTGCAATGCTTTACCTTCGGAAGGCAGGGTATAAATTTTTATAAAATTTAACCGTATTCTGAATCAAATCAAGCAAATACCTTGATCTTTCTGGATTGCAGATAAATTTGTTACTATTTAATTATTGTAACAGATTTAGCAACAGGACCTTTTTTGCCTTTCTCGACTTCAAAGCTTACTTTATCATTTTCTCTTAAAGGCACATTCAGACTGTTTGCATGAACAAAAATGCTGTCTTTAGAATTTTGATCTCTGATAAATCCATAACCTTTGGATTCGTTAAAAAATGTAACGACACCTGTGCGAACTGGATCCGCACGTTCACTTGGGTCTTGTTTTTTTATACCAAGCTGAATGTCTTCCCGTTTAACGGAAATCATTCTTTTGGGATCTGGCGGGGTTGAACTTACATTTCCATTTTCATCTACATAGCTAAATTCATTTTCAAGGCCCATACCCTTCTTCGAATTTGCTTTGCGTTCTTCTTGTTTCTCTTTTTTATCCTGTCTCTTTTTTAATCTTTTTTTCTCATTTTCCTTTTTACTGTAAGTTTCCTGCGTTCTACCCATAAATAATTACTGGTTTTGTATCTGGTTAGTCAAATGAATAATTAAGTGAAGAAACAGATGATTAAATAATAAGCAAAGATATAAAATAATGACCGATCTACTAGATTTTGAACTGTATTTCATCCATTTTAAAGATAAATACAGAATCAACACAAAATCACAGTTAGCTTATAAATATATCATATCCCTATTTGTGTGAACCAAATTTGAACCAGAAAAGTTCAATGTTGAAAGATTTAGGGTAAAAATTCCGCAGAGCTTAAAAATCTAGATTCAATGAAAAATAATGAGAATAAAGTCCTAAACCAGCGTTTCCAATATTCGTCATCGCATAATCAATTGTAATTTTTGCAATTCTCAAACCTAAACCAGCAGTTGGGTAAAATGAAAAATCCTTTGATCCAGAACCATCATCTGCCAGTACATTCTGAAAATTACCGGCCCCTACTCTTAGAAATACGCGTTGATTATAATCCAATTCAAAGCCAATTTTAGGATCCACATTAAATTTTGACGAAGAAATTAAGGATGATTTTGTACCATTCCCTGAAAATTCCAGATCCAATGCTGATAAAAGATAAATTTTATCTGAACACCGCATCTTATAAGCTAAACTGCTGATTATTTTTGGCAAGGTATATTCCACAGAACTAATGGGAATATCATTATTTGTTTGCTGCAAAACCGCTTTTTCTTCATTTGTAAAACTAAATTTGTAAGCATTAAATGTAGTTGTAATGTCCCTACCCATGATTGAAAACCAAAAATGATCTGAAGTATATCGCAGGCCAGCATCTATTCCAAATCCCCAAGCTTTCGCAAACGAACCAAAACTTCTGTGAATAACTTTTGTGTTTGCACCAAAAGACCAGGGACCTGTTCCCAATTTTCGACCATAAGAAACCAGCAATGCGTAATCGGCAACACTAAATTCCTCAATCCGGCTATAATCAATACTGCCATCAGGCCCTCGCAATCTCAGCGTATTTGGGATTTGGTCAATGGACATTCGAATCAAACTTAAAGCACCAAAACTTCTTGATTCTTCATCGAGAGACTTACCAAAACCTACATAATCATAATTACCGATTCCAGAAAACCATTCTGCATGTTGTGCACTTACCTGAAAAGTAGCACTATTATATGGAAGACAAGCAGGATTCCAATAGGCAGCTTGAACTGTTGTTGTATGCGCTCCAGCAGCTCCTGACATCGCCATACCTCTCGCACCAACACCAATATTTAAGAAATCATTACTAAATTTAGGTGCTTGTGCAACAAGATTAAGTGAAAGCCAAATTAAAACAAAAGCTATATTAATTTTCATAGTCAGGGCTTAGGTATTGCAAATATATAATACTTTTTTATAATATGTATCACGCTCTCTTTAAAACGCCATTCTAAGCTGTTATATTGCACAATTACTACCTCCGGTAACATTGAATTTTTGCAGATGCCGAAGCTCCATTTTCATCCACAATAAGAAATTGGTGCGTTCCAGCTTGTGGCAATACTGCCCATTCATGATTTCCATTTGTTGTAGAACCTAAATATTGATCATCCATAAACCAATGTACGACTGCAAAACCATCCTTATGTGCGGCTTTGAGTACCATTTTATTACTTAATTCATCCAAATCAATTGGTATAAATACTTCGGTTCCTTTGTCAGGATAAATAAACTCAATAACACTCCCTTTATTGCCTCCATATTCCACGCAATCTTTTCGCAAAGGAGGAATACTTTGATAATCACCGTGATGCGGTTTATAATAAAATTCAAGTACAGCAGGCAAATTAAAATAGGTAGCTGAAATTGAATTTATCTCGCAATCTCTATAAACTCGAAATTTTTTATCTACATCCGTAAATATTTTTTGATGGTAAGGACATAAAGGAATATCTAAATTTTTTGATGGATGTAATATTGAAATTGAATCCGAACAATATTTATTGATAGGATGCCCACTTTGTTTACAAAGCATTTGAGGATACATTTCACCCACTGGTTTTTTCCAATCGGCTGTATAATTTAAAGATTGAAATAATTCAAAAAGCATAGGCGCTGCAGTATGCACACCAATTAAACCGGGTCTACCTACCCCGGTCGAATTTCCAACCCAAACAACCATTGTGTAATCTGGTGTAACACCTACACACCACGCATCTTTAAAACCAAATGAGGTTCCTGTTTTCCAAGCTATTCTATGCTTATTCATTTCATAAAATACAGTCGAAAATTCATCGGGTAATTGTGCTCCTTGCAGAGCAGAAAACATTTCATAAATTGAAGCCACTGAAATTCTAAATGGATCCCTAGCGCGCTCCTTAGAAGGTAATTCCTGCTTCAATAGTTTCAACTTAAAAGGATCTTGAATTGATTTTATTCCATTATTAAAACTGTTGAGCTGAAATGCTAAATCAGCATAAATTTTTGCCAAATCCCAGCAGCTTACTTCAGCGCCACCTAAAATAAGGGATAAGCCATAATCTTCTGCGGGTCTAAATAAATTTGAAAATCCTAGTTGTTGCAATCTTTGATAAAATGCTGCAACGCCAAATTGACGTAACAAACGAGCTGCTGGAACATTTAGAGATTGTTGTAAGCATTTATTTAAGGGTACGGCTCCTGCATACGTACGGGAAAAGTTTTCAGGACGAAATCCAGCTATAAGCGTTGGCACATCAGGCATCAATAATTCTGGTGTAACAATGCCCCGATCCAGACTGCAGGCATATAGTAATGGCTTCAAAATACTTCCTGAGCTTCTGGGAGAATGTATATTATTTACACTTTGATTTTTAAGTGAAGCGGCAGTGTCAATAGCATTCGCTATATAACCATTCACTTCTTGTGTATTATTATCAACTAAAAGGATCGCTAGATTATGGATTTCATTTTGTCTAAAATTTCTGGCATATTGATTTGCAATCTTGATAAACTTGTCTTGAATAATTGGATCCATGGTAGATTCAAATTGAAATTGCCCAGGATACATTTTTATTAAACGCTCTAATAATAATTGGGATAATTGCGGCATCGAAAATATTTGATCTGGAATTGGCTCTAATAATGATAGTTCCAAAATTTCTTTTTCAATAAAATGCTTATAGTATAATTTTTCTAAAAGTGCATTTCTCTTTTTTAACAATAGCGCACGATTTTTTTTAAGATGAATATAGGAAGGCTGATTTGGCAGAACTGCAAATAAAGCTGCTTCTGCCCATGACATTTGCAAATGAGCTCTTTGAAAATATCTCCAAATGGCAGCTTGAACTCCTACAACATTTCCACCATAAGGAGCAACTCCTGAATAATATTTTAGAATTTCATCCTTGTTAAAATTAAATTCTAAACCTATAGCTAACCAAAATTCCTTCAATTTATTAAAAAATGTGCGTGGCGGATTGCGCATTAACAAACGAACTAATTGCATAGAAATAGTGGAACCTCCAGAAACTACTTTTCCGTTCTCGATGTTAAGTACTGCTGCTCTAAAAATTGACACCGGATCAAAACCGACATGCCAATCAAATCGCTGATCTTCAAAAACTTTTAATGCTATTTTATAGTTCTCTGGAATATCTGATGTGACCGGAAAACGCCATTGGCCGTCAGCACTCACTTTAGCAGCTAATAATGTATGGTCATTACTATAAAGTACTGGTGAAAATTTCAAATCCCGAATCAAATAAGGTGCATAAACCATGGATGCAAACCAAACTATAAATGCACTACAAACTATCCAACTTAGAATACGCAAGCTACTAATTTCTCGATTTAATATTTATAACTCCATATCTGTATGCGGCATATATGGAAGGATTATACATTGCTTCGCAATAAATTCCAGGAGCTATATATTTTCCAGGATAAGCAGCAATTGCCGGAAAATTAAACGCCATTGTTTCTCCAGTATTTAAACTGAAGTAACTAATAATTTTAGCATCCCTATAATCCTGATAATCTACTCTTGAATTCTTCGAATCGATGCCACCAATCCTGCGATTTTCAAGTTCAATTCCAGATGGAACCACCAGATTTAAAGCCAAATTATCCAATCTTCCATTCGTGCCCATATTGCTAACAGTTACCCGAATATTGAGTTGGTCACCTGATTCAAAATTTAGATCCTTTGAGTTTCCAGAAACAATTTCATACTTCAATTTCAATCCATTTGATTTATCCATATTTGCAATTGAAGTTTCTTTACCATATTGTACTAAAGAAACAGATACACCAGAATTACTTAAATTTTTAAAATCAAATGTTTGTTTTGACGCAGGCTTTAAGTCTACAAAATAAGATTGCGTTCCAGTTTCTGTCATTAATTGCGTTGTATTCCATTTGTAACTGAATTTCATTTTATGATCTTTGTTATCACCATTTAATTTTGCCACAGCAACCAATATCATCGACATTTCCTGTGTTGAATAAAAATAATTAGATGAAGTTCTTTGAATTAATTTTTTCAATAGATTAGAGGCTTCAGATTTTCTATCCAAAAGGACAAGCACTTGCGCGATTAAAGCCTCATCTCGTGTATTGGAACCATAACTGTAGGCAAGCTCTCTGTAATAATTTAATTCATTGAATGCCAAATTTGAAATTAACTGAGTAGCAATCTCTTTTTTACCAGAAGCAGCATAAGCACCAGCTAATAAAATGGATGTCATTAGATCATTTCCTTTATTCTGAAAGAGCTGGTTCATAGCACTCCATTCTGGTTTTCCATACAAAGACATCGTATACAGTCGATATGCTTGCATTAATTCTGGTCGATGATAGAGCCCTTTTTTATTTGAGACAAATGCGTTGGATCTTGATCGTTGAAAATTATACCAAGATTTTAATAAATCATCTGGTACCCGATAACCAGCATTCTTTGTTTCTATAAGAAAGTGGCCGACATAGCTTGTATTCCAATCAGAATAGTCCTCCAAACCAGGCCAATAGCTAAAAGAACCATCGGATAACTGAAACCTTCTCAGTTTGTCAATTGCAATTTGAATGTTATTTGTGATGTCTGATTTCCGCTCAACACTTAACTCAACTAAAGAAGACAAAAATATTTGAGGAAATGCTCCAGATGTAATTTGTTCCAAACATCCATGCGGATACTGAATTAAATCATCCAATAATTTATGAATGGATAAGCCATGAAGACCTGAAACTTCTAATTTCACAGAACGCGTTCCTTCCATACCAAAAGCTCCAATGTTTTCATGAATTTCTTGACCTGGTTCTACCCAAAACTGCTTCACTTCATGACTCAAAACATTCGGATTATCAACATAAAAATGAATTGTATTGCTTGCATTAAAACTTCCACTTTTTGCGCTTGCTGTAATACTTGCATTTCCAATTCCTCCATTCCCTCTCACTCTAAAAAAAACAGTTTGATCACCGAGTTGCTTAAATGAAATATTCTGTACAGGTGGATCTGTCAATTGTATTTTTCCTTTAACATCTAATGTTACTTGTACATTTTTTACACGTTCATCTGATGCAAACACCGTAACAGGAATCAAGACTTCATCATTATAGGCAAAGACCCGAGGAACTGTCAATTGCGTCATCAATTCATTCTTTACCGCGACTGATTTTTCTGCTGAACCAAATGCATTCTGCTCATTTGCAATAATCATCACACGTACAGAACCAATGTAATTTTGAATCACAAATTCATGCTTGTTCCGTTCCCCTTTTTTAAGGACCACCGGACCTGAATTCAGAACTATCGGTTTAAAACGTTTATTTTTTTGTTCTTGTGACTTATTCAAAGCCTGGTCACCTCCAATACTAAAAACACGTTCCATTTCACCATCCAAATTCCCAATAATTTCATTAAAATTATCCCAGGTCATTAAAGATAATGCTTCCTTAGCCATAATATCATTATACGGATTTGGTGTTTTAAACCGAGTTAGATTCAATAATCCTTCATCGACAACATATAACTGATATACCATCTCCCTGGATTTTTCTTCGGAAATTTCTATTGTGAATTTTTCATCTGGTCGAATATTGTCACTCATTTTAATAATTGGCAATAATTTCTTATCAGAATCTTCAATTCTAACAGGTATAATACCATATAACCTCAATGGCAAATCATTCTTTTTTTCTAAACGTCCTTGAACAAAGGAAACATCTACATAAATATTTGGCGCCATCTCTTTAGATACCTGAAATTCAAAAGGTGTTTTTTCTTTTTTAGCTGCTACACTTTGTGTTTTTAAAATTTTAGTACCTCTCAAAAAAGAAATCAAATACATGCCTTTTGTTGCTCCTGGCAAATCAATTTTTACCTTATCACCAATTCCATAGTTATCCTTGTCGGTTTTAAATGATAGTATATTTACAAATTCTTTCGAATCGCTATTATAATTCCAACCCGTATAAAAATATTCTCCTGTGACATACCCGTTATACTTATTTGTAACTTTAATATAATATCGATCATATTCTTTCAAATTAATTTTCATGGTTGCTATTCCATTTTGATCAGATTTAATTGTTTGATTCAGAAGTCTTTCTTGATGTATATTGCGTTGATAATCTCCCATGTGACCACTCCGCAATTCATACCACCATTCATAACTCACTCTGAACAATTCTATGGAAACATCCCGGTTGGCAATTGCTTTGCCATCAGCATCCAAAACCACCACTTTAACTTCCTGATCAACACCTACAGATATTTGTCTTCCATAAGGATTTTCTGGTAATTTAACACCGACAAACTCTTTAAATGGAGACACTGTGGATTCAAAATAATCTGTTGTTAGATCACCACCATCATCCAGAATTTGGGTTATAAAAGTGGTTCGCAATTTTCCTGATTTGACCACATCTTTTATTCCTGGAAAAAGTATACGGCCTTCTCCTTTTTCATTCAATCTAGCATTAAAAACTTCTTGTTCCCCAGTTACGGATTTAGATTCCGGATCGATAAAAACGTATCCAGCAAACTTTTTAAAATCAGGAGTAACCATTTGATACTTCACGGAAATATTGGTTTGTTTTCCATCTGCAGGTGAACCATGCAACCATTTTGCTGAAAATGGAATTCCACTTGAAAAAGACTCCATTGCAAATTCTTTTTGAAATGGCCATTCGACTTTGAAGCGATTCGGCTTTACGGTTTCAACCAATAGATTTTTTTCAAAAACGGAGAGTCCTATTTTTAATTGAGCCTTATAAATTCCTGTCAAATCCGTCTCTTTAGTTGGTATTTGAAATGCATATAAACCCATTAAATGATCCGCTTTTTGTTTCTTAAATATAATTTGATTTTGAGGATTATAAATTGTCAATTCAACTGGAAATTGAGCAGGAATGGGACGTTCAATTTGGTGAATAATAGCACTAAAGTATATTGTGTCACCAGGACGCCATACTCCTCGTTCCGTATATAAAGAAGCTTTTAATCCTTCTTGCAATTTAACACCACTAATATCAAATTCACTTTGAGATAAAGATTTATTTTCTTCAATTTTCAAATACGAAATATGCTTACCACTTTTTGCAACAATAAATGCTGGTTTAACTGGGAGCACTATATTCACAGTTCCATTTCCATCTGTTTTCTCTAAGGCTAAAATTTGTAATTGCGCATCGTAATATGTAATTTCAGCAGATTTTACAGGTGAACCATCTTGAACGTCGTAAACTGCCACAAAACAATCCCCACCATGGTCTGATGATTTTGCAATCATTGCAAGATTTGAAGCAAAGAAAGAGGTTTTAGCGAAATGATCTTTATAGTAATAACTCAAATTACAAGGATCCTGCGTGTCATTATTTCCATTCTCTGAATAATTATAATAAGCGTAAGCTCTCCAAAATGATTTTATCTTAGAATCACCGGTATATTCATCATAATAATCTTCCGGCATTTCAGGTTTTCCACCAGCACAATAATAATTACTATAGCCCGGTTTAAAACAAATTCTAACCTGGTAAAAAGCACCAATTTCTGCTTCTATTAATTCGCTCAAATCTAATCCATATCGTTTCCATTCTTTTTCATTGCTACCTTGAGACAAGTCCTCTAATTTAATAATTTTTTGCTTTACAATTCTACCAAGTCGTACCATATTATAACCATCATAATCGTCGTTAAACCCCAGATGCATATTGAATAAAACATTATTTGCAAATGTTTTAAATACCTCTACTTCAATAGTATGCAAATTAATTGCTTCAAATGGTAAAATAATATTTTTAGAATAAGGCAAAATACTCCCCGTATTTGTAAATCTAACTTCAGGCGGATTTGGGTTAAGTACAAATGGATACTCAAATGCAATAAGTTTTTTATTAGGATCTTTAGATTGGATTAAATGACTTACAGACAAAATCGCTTTTTTCGCATCCCAACTGTCTGGTATGTGTACGTTTATTAAATCTTTATCCTTCGTGAGTTCTAAGGCAACGGAATCTCCCTTTAATACAACAAGACCTCGAATATCTTGAGATTCAAGCAATGCATCAGAAAAATAAATGGTCATATTATGCTGGGAAATTCCTGCATCATCTACGCCCATCACAACAAATTCGTTTAATGCTGGAATCTGAAATAATTTCGAGTCTAAAACTTTAGCATCCTCATTAAAATGTTGTTTCCACTGAACTTGCAATTGATCTGCTACATTAGCCTGTCTGTCAATAGGCTTAATAAGAATCTCATATTGAAATGGATCTGATGCCGAAACCTCAATATGAGGAATGATTTTTTGTCCCGACTTCATTTTAATTTCAAAAGATTCTAAAATCTTTCCAGGTTCTATAATATCGTTCACCCGGAGTATTCCTGTAAGGTACATTTTATCGGGTTGATCCGAAATCATTCTTGGAAACTGCCATTTTACTGAAATTTCAAGAGGTAAATAGCTAAAATTTAAGGAAAGCGTTCTTAAAGATTCACTGATTTCAGGAAAAAATGTTTTAATATCTAATGAAAACTGATATTCTTGATTTTCTCTAAGCGATTGTTTGTCTGGATAGAATTCCAAAATATTGACGCTTTTCCAAATACATTTTCCTTCCAGTGAAGGTGAAATCTTGTAGGAGGATAAATTTAATTCCAGATTAATTTGATCAGCCGTTATTACAGGCTTTGTAAACTCTATTCGCACCGCTTCATTTCGCTTCAATATTCCTGCAGAATATGCACTAATATAATCTTTATAAGCTTCAAAATTATCATTCATAAGATTTACTTTCTGTTTGCTACAGGAGAACATGCAGGTAATCAGAAAATAACAAACTAAAAAACGCTTGATTTGATGCATCATTTTTATATTTATAATTGACAAATTTTTAAAGCTAATTCAAGATAAAGATCCTTTTCAGTAGCGCTCCGGTTATAAAGCCCCTTAATCTTCAGGTCATAATCTGATAGTAATTGAAATGCAGATTCTATATTTGCAAGTGAATATAAAGTAGCTGCATCACGATATTCTTTAATGAAATTCTTAAAAGCTAATTTAAGAATTTTATTTAAGTCATCATCATTCATTTTCTGATAAATTTTACATATCCAAATTCTATGAAAATGATTAAATAGTGCCCCTATTGTTGCAATCAGTGGATTCGATTTATGATGTTGTGCCATATTATTACTAATCCAATAAATTTTGCGATGATCTTTTGTACTAATTGCTTTTTGGAGCTCAAATACATTATACTCTTTACTTATTCCTATATATTTAACAATATCCTCTTTCGTTATTTTTTTATTCTGAGAGCGAATTAATTTCAATTTTTCCAATTCATTTATGATATTCGCTAAATCATTCCCAATATATTCTAACAGCAACTGTTGAGCTTCTTCCTCTAATACCAGTTCCATTTCTTTTGCAGATTCTTTAATAAACGCTGGAATTTGAAAATCGGACAATCCTTTCCATTCGTGATAATACCCACTTTCCTTCAATTGTTTAACCCAAGAAGATCGCCCATCTGGCTTCTTTGAAAAACACACCACTAAGAGTGTACTATTCAAAGGATGTTTAGCATATTGAATGAGTGCTTCCCAATTTTTAATTTCTTGTGCTTCCTTAACCAAAATCACTCGTTTTTCTCCCATAAATGGATACTCCCGAGCTAGGTCGATAATGGCATTGACACTCGTTTCCTTACCGTATAATGTACTTTGATTGAATTCTTGTTGCTCCTTACTTAAAATTTGAGTACCAATGAACTGAATTAACTTATCTACAAAAAATAATTCTTCAGAACTGACTACGTAAATGGGTTTGCAATGCGCACTGGAAATTTCCTTAATAAGTTCTTTAAATTCCATGAGTTCTTGAATAGTAGCTGTAAAGTTAATCAGTCGTTCCTTATCTTTAGCCGGAATTTAAAGTCATTTATGCGAAAAAAATTAATATTAGTAACCAATGATGATGGCATTTTTGCACCAGGTCTTATTGCCTTGGTAAATATTGCCAAACAATTTGGAGAAGTCATTGTCGTTGCTCCGAATAGTCCACAATCTGGAATGGGTCATGCAATAACAATTAATCAGCCTATCCGTTTGCATAAAATTCATACTTTAGAAGGTATTGAGGCTTATGAATGTTCCGGAACACCAGTAGATTGTGTAAAACTTGCAAAAAATGTAATTTTAAAAAACCGAACTATTGATATTTGTTTATCTGGTATAAATCATGGCTCCAATGCTTCTATAAATATCATTTATTCAGGCACTATGTCTGCTGCGATGGAAGCTTCTTTAGAAAATATTCCTTCCATTGGGTTTTCATTACTAGACTATTCATTCGAAGCAGATTTTACAGCTGCAGAAGGATTTATCCAGGAGATCATTGAAAAAGCACTCGTAAATGGAATAAATAATTGTAATTTACTGAGCGTCAATATTCCGAAACTTAAAAAAGAAGAACTCAAAGGAATTAAAGTTTGTAAACAAGCTGAAGGGCGATGGGACGAAGAATTTATGGAAGCCAAAGATCCTCGAAATGAACCTTATTACTGGCTGACCGGTAAATTTGTATCTACAGATCCTTCTGAAGAAACTGATATTTGGGCATTAGAAAATGGCTATATTAGTGTTGTCCCTTCTGGACATGATTTAACTGTATATAAAGCAATTGAATCAAATAAATTTTATGAAAAATAATTGTTTATCTAATCCTGAATAAATTTGTTGTATTCTAAATAAATCTTAAGTATGAATATTCCGAGTCCGTATAACAAAGTTTGGTTTGGTATTTTAATTGGTCTTTGTGTTCCATTCGCGAGTTATGGAATTATTTTAATGATCTATGATAAACTAGATTACTATGAAATTTTTAATTCTAGTGGAATGGCTCAAAATTTTAGAGAACGCACGATCGCTTTACTTGCCATCATTTGCAATGTAATACCCCTGCAAATATTTAATAAAAAACAGATGCTGGATGCTATGCGCGGAATCGTATTTCCAACTTTAGTTTATGTAGCCTTGTGGATGTATTTTTATGGTTTCGATTTATTAGGATGATCCAGGCAAAAAAAATTTATATCATCGCTGGGGAAGCTTCTGGAGATTTGCATGGAGGACAGTTGATAAAAGAAATAAAAAAAAGCAATCCATCTATTGATGTTCGAGGTTGGGGAGGAAATAATATGGAATCTGCCGGGGTTCAACTTGATATCCGATATGAGAAAACAAACTTCATGGGTTTTACTGAAGTGCTTAAAAATCTCTTTACGATATTAGATTTATTTAAAATTACAAAAAAATCAATATTAGAATTCAAACCAGATGCCATTATCCTTATAGATTATCCTGGATTTAATCTTCGAATTGCAAAATGGGCGCACCAAAATTTAATTCCTGTTTATTATTATATTGCGCCACAAGCCTGGGCATGGAAAGAAAAAAGGGTTCTGATTTTAAAAAAGTATGTTAAAAAACTTTTTGTAATCCTTCCATTTGAAAAATTATTTTTTTCAAAACATGGAATAGATACCTATTATTTTGGACATCCTTTGCTAGAAACCATCAAACAATTTAAGTTTAATCCTGAATTCAGGAAAGTACATAAACTAACAAACAAATCCATTATAGCATTATTGCCTGGAAGTAGAAAGCAAGAAATAAGTAAACTATTGCCAATATATCTTGATGGGATAAAAAACGAATGCAAATATCAAATTGTGATCGCTGGCTTAATTCACCATCAAGAGCTTTATGAGTACCATATCCAAAAATCAGGTATAAAGGCTCAAATAGTTTATGATGACACTTATAATTTATTATATCAAGCACACCTGGCGTTGGTAACATCTGGAACTGCAACCCTAGAAACTGCATTATTTGGAGTTCCTGAGCTTGTATGTTATAAAGGAAGTCAAATTTCGTATTGGATTGCCAAACGTTTGATTAAAGTAAAATATATTAGTTTAGTTAATTTAATAGCAGATAAAAAAATTGTTCAAGAACTTATTCAGGATGATTGTACGCCAGTGGCGATACAATCCGAATTCAGAAAATTTCAAGATCCACAAATCAGAAAACGAATAAAATATAATCTTGAATCCATACAAAAAATGCTCGATGGACACAATTGCTACGAAAAAGTTGCAGCTGAAATCCTAAAAGACTTAAATCAACCAGAATTAAATAATTATTAAAATGAATTTTTTGCGGAAACTATTAGGGAATTCTAATAACCGTGCTGAAGAAATGAATCGCATCGCTGCTGAATTGAATTTATCATACCAGGAGAATTATAATACTGGGATTATTCAACAATTAAGTGATTTTAAATTATTTCAATATGGGTCTTCCCAAAAAATTACAAACTTAATTTCTGAATCGGAACTTAATTCGCAAAATCATTTATTTGATTTTGAATATGTGATTTCAACAGGAAAGTCTAGTGTGCGCTTTAATCAAACTGTATTATTTGTAAATTCAAAAACACTTTCTCTTCCTCAATTTTACCAAAAACCAGAAGACTTTTTTACTAAATTAATTTCTTATTTAGGTTTTGAAGATATAGATTTTTCGAATTTTCCTGAATATTCCGAAAAATTTCATTTAAAAGGTGAATTTGAAGAAGTAATCCGATATTATTTTTCTAAAGAGGTATTAGAATTATTATCCCGGCAAAATGCTTTCCATATGGAAGCTATGAATTACTATTTTATTATTTATCAATCCAATAAATTATGCCCAATCCATGAAATCAAAGCTTTTAGAAACATGGGCATCATGTTATATAAACTGTTTCAAATCAGATCGAGTGATAGTGAAAATATGAAATTTTAGTTTTGAATAAAACTACCCATTTACTGCATAAAATAATTACTTTTTCTTAACCGCTGGTTTTTTAGTGCTGGAAGTTTTGGTCGTTTTGCTCGTTTTGGTAGCATTGGTTGCTTTTGTAGTTTTGCTTACCTTTTTAGCAAAAGCATTTGGAATGATTTCTTCAATGATTGCTTTTACTTCATCAAGACTCATGGTGGCTGCAATTTCTGAAGTTATTTTTTGCCCATCTTTTTTTGGAATATTTATAAGCTTCTTACCAAATTTAATATAAGGACCCCATCTGCCATTTTCAACTGAAATTTTTTCAGCTTCAAATTTTAATATATATCTGTTTGCCTCCTTATTTTCCTTAGCATCCATCAGTGGAATTGCCTCATCGATGGTGATGGTTTCAAAATCAATTCTTCTTGGTATATTAATAAACATGCCATTCCATTTTACAAACGGACCAAATCTACCTTTTCCTTTGGTCACTGGAAGTTCTTTATAATATCCTATTGGAGCATCTTCTTGCTGCTTTTGTTGAATCAGTTCAATTGCTTCTTCCATAGATAAATCCAGCGGATCCTTTCCTTTTGGAATCGAAATAAATTGTTCGCCAAATTTTACATAAGGTCCAAATCTACCAGCGCCTACAATAACATCGGATTCTTGAAATTTTCCCAGTTCTTTAGGTAGTTTAAACAAATCCATAGCTTCTTCATATGAAATTGTTTCCATACTTTGACCAGGACGTAAATTGGCAAAAATTGGCTTCACATCTTCTGGTAACTCCTCCCGGTCGCCTAACTGCACTACGGGTCCGAAACGAGTTAATTGAACCAATACTTTTCTTCCAGTAATTGGATCTACTCCAAGGTCTCTTCTGCCTTTTGCTCGCTCCCCTTGTTCCATTACAACATCGACATTCTTATGGAACGGCCAATAAAATTCATCAATCATTTTTACCCAATCCAATTTTCCATCTGCTATTTCATCAAACTCTTGTTCGATTTCTGCGGTAAAGCTATAATTTATAACATCCGGAAAATGCATTGCTAAATAGTCGCAAACTATCATACCGATATCTGTAGGATACAAGTGATTTTTACCTGCTCCTGTTATTTCGGTTTCTCTCTTACTGACTACTTTACTTTTTTCTAATTTTAGAACTTGATATGATCGTTCTGTACCACTTCTGCTTTCTTTCACAACATAACCTCTATTTTCTTCCATAATTTTGGAAATTGTTGGAGCATATGTTGAAGGTCTGCCAATGCCAAGTTCTTCTAGTTTTTTAACCAGACTCGCCTCTGTATATCTCGCAGGTGGCCTTGTAAAACGTTCTGTTGCTGTGATATTTGTATAATTCAACAAATCACTGACTTTTAATGGCGGAAGAATTGAATTTGTATCTTCGTCTTCTTCATCTGAAGATTCTAAATAAAGTTTCAAAAAACCATCAAACAATAAGACTTCACCAACTGCTATAAATTTATATTTTTGAACTTTAGAAATTGAAATATCAATTTCTGTTTTTTCTATTTCAGCTGCAGCCATTTGTGAAGCCATACCCCGCTTCCAAATTAATTCATAAAGTCGCTGTTGATCAGAATCTTCTCCTGCATTTCGAAGATCCATATAGGTTGGTCGAATCGCTTCATGCGCTTCTTGAGCGGAAGCATTCTTCGTTTTATACTGTCGAGTATGAACATATTTTTGTCCAAATTGCTTTTCAATTTCCTGGGCCATTGCAGAGATTGCAGATTCACTTAAATTGGTAGAATCTGTTCTCATATAAGTAATCCAACCTGCTTCATACAATTTTTGAGCATTACTCATTGTGCGATTAACACCAAACCCTAATTTTCTACTAGCTTCTTGTTGTAGTGTTGAAGTTGTAAATGGAGGTGCAGGATTTCTTTTAGTTGGTTTTACCGAAACATTTTCAACTTTAAATTTAGAATCGGAACATTGATTTAAAAATTGTTCTGCTTCTTCCGGTTTTTGAAACTTATGATCTAGGCTTGCTTTAATAATGGATTTAATCTTGGGATCTTCACTTAAAAATAAGGCTTCCACCTTATAAAAAACTTCCGTTTTAAATTCGTTGATATCACGCTCCCGATCTACCACTAATTTTACCGCTACGGACTGGACTCTTCCAGCCGATAATTTATTCTTGACTTTACGCCAAAGTATTTCTGATAATTCAAAACCAACTAAACGGTCTAAAACTCGTCGTGCCTGTTGTGCATTTACAAGATTTAAATCTACATTTCTAGGATTTTGCACCGCTTTTTGAAGCGCTGTCTTGGTAATTTCATGGAAAACGATCCGTTTTACAATTTTTGGATCAAGACCTAAAACTTCACATAAATGCCAGCTAATTGCTTCACCTTCGCGGTCCTCATCCGTTGCTAACCAAACTTCATCTACCTTAGAAGCCCAATCTTTCAAGTCTTTTACGACCTTGGTTTTTTCAGGCGAAACGATATAACTTGGCTTGAATTTGTGTTGAATATCAATACCCTTTGCCCCTTTGTCAAGGTCTCTTATATGCCCGTAACTAGATTTAACTTTGAAGTCTTTTCCTAGGTATTTCTCTATAGTTTTCGCTTTTGCCGGAGACTCAACGATTAGAAGTTTGTTTGCCATTCAGCGCCAAATTTTATCTTTTAAACCGGGCAAAGCTAAAGATTTTTGATTATTGACCAATTAATTACTTAGGTCAACTCCCCATATATAGCTAATAACCATCTGATTTACAAATACATATGGATTATAATATATTTAAGATTGAAACAAATTAAGACTAAAAATATGCCAAGTAAGCCACTATTAAACTTCAAAAATGAAAAATTTAATAGCAAACAGGATCAAGATTTTTTAATAATTATAGGCTTGGGATCATTGGCTTTTCGCAATTGAAATTCCTTTTGCCTTTGATTTATATAATGATCTATAAGTTGTTGGTCATCAAGAGGAAGCTGTTTTAAATGACGATACCAACATCTAATTAATAAGTCCATCATATCATCCGGAAAGCTCAAACCTCTATTTTTAAGATAAAATGATAATCTGCTCCCCTCTTCCAGGCCCCAATGGATTTGCATCCATCTCCCAAGATTAAAATGTAGTTTACTGGCGATCGTATCTTCTGAACTAGAAATAAGTTCCAATGCAGTTTTGGTATCAGTCAATCGATCCAACTCTTTTATAGCATCCTTTAAATCCTTCGGAATATATACATCGTCTATGCGTTCGAGCTTTATGCGGGCTTCATAATTTTTTAAATATTGGTCTGCTGTATTTTGAGCCCAAATACATGCCGACATAAAAATGAACAAAAAACCTACATAATGTTTCCTTCTCATGAATACAAGAACGAAATGACCTTTATTTTAGTTTATAAATGCAAAACGGAATATTAAAATGTTTGATAAACGCTTTCCTATAATAGAAATATCAATTTCAGTATCATTTATACTTTGCCTATTATGGATTGTAAATGATTATTTGGCCTTCTTATTAAGCATCCTTATAAGTTCCATTTCCTGTATCCTGTTATTCATCAGTTTCATAACAGAGCGGCTGGAAAAATCAAATTTACCAAGCTGGTATTATCAATTCATGTGGATACTTATTGTTTTGCCATTACTTATAGGAATTCTATTTGCATTCATCAATAATTTTCAATTTAGTTGGTGAAATTGAAATTTTAAATTTAACCCATATTTTGACTGATACATCAGAATTGCAATAGGATCAATCCATTTAGAAGAAATTTTATTTTAAAATTATGGGCTTAAAATAAACTTCCGAAATAAAACAAATATTCCAAAACCAACTAAAAATCCTTCTATCCATCCAGCAAGTACGTCAAAGGGAAAGTGAACTCCAATATAGACTTGTGAAAAACCAACCAGCAAAGCCCAAACGAGAATTCCCCATTTCCAACTTCCAAAATAGGAACCAAAAACAAAAAATAACAAACTCGCAATTCCCATATGATTGGTTGCATGCGAGCTCGGAAAACTAAAGCCACCACTACATTCAATAACTGGTAAAAATTGATCTTTAAAATAAATTTCATTACAAGGGCGAACGCGCTCAAAGTATTTTTTTAACAAAGTACTATTCAATTGATCTGTAAGGATTATTGTTAAGATCATAAGCGCAAAGAATCTCCAGGCTTTATTCCTAAATTTTATAATTATCCAACTCGTTAAAAAAATATAAAATGGTATCCAAAATACTTTATCCCGAAATGCAAGAAACATGGGGTCCAAATGTACGGACCGGAAATTAATCTGAATAAAATCAAATAGTTGATGATCCAGGAGGTTAAAATAATCAAGCATGCCAAACTCTTTTCTTTTTAAAAACCAATATCATTCTTTCTGAACGTAAAGGATCATAAGCATCTAAATGATAACTACCATATACAGATTCCAAATATAAATTATAAATCGTAAACAATTCGACCATTTGTTTCAGGCTATATAATCGCACTTTTTCATAAAATATTAAACATTGATCCTCCTCAATAATTGTAATTTTTTTTGAAATTCTATCGTCAACGATCCTTTTGTGAATTCTAAAATTATAATCATCGACCATAATTTCTTCTGTTTCAACCAAATTATTTCGAACATACTCAGCATTCAAATAGTCTAAAACCAAAGTACCATCCCATTTTAAGTTTGCAGCCATAGCTGAAGCTACATTTTTTTCATCATTATGCGACTCAAAGTAACCAAAACTGGTAAAAAAGTTAAAGACAAAATCATAATAGTTAATCCTAAACAAATGCCTCATATCATGTCTGTAAAAATGCAAAAGGTCATTTTCAGTTAATTGATTTCCTGCAATTTTTGAAAAAGAAAGGTCAATCCCTGTGACATCAAAGCCAAGTTGATTCAGCGCAACCGCATGCCGTCCTTTACCACAACCTATATCTAAAATTTTAGATTCTTTAGGTAAATTCAATTGTTCGATGAGGAGTTCTATAAAAAGATCTGCTTCTTCTTCATTTCGATCCCGGTACAAAGCTTGGTAATACTTTGTGTCAAACCAATCTTCAAACCATTCTTTCATACCTGTTCTTTTAACTAGAATCTAAAACATATTAGGCCCGAAATTAATACATTTGCAGGTTAATAAACAAAAGGATGAGTTTAATTGCTTCTGTTTCGGGTATTAGAGGAACAATAGGTGGATATTCTGGCGATAATTTGAGTCCAATAGACATTGTACGATTTACAAGTGCTTATGGTCGCCTCATTAAAGGCTCTAAACAAAAAGCTACTGTAGTTTTGGGCCGCGATGGAAGAATTAGCGGGGAGATGGTTGCTTCATTAGTCCTTGGGAGTCTTCAAGCCATGGGAATTAATGTAATACAAACTGGTTTAAGTACGACACCTACTGTTGAAATGGCTGTAGTCTTTCACAAGGCTGATGGAGGAATTATTTTGACTGCAAGTCACAATCCAAAGGAATGGAATGCCTTAAAATTATTAAACGCTAAGGGTGAATTCATATCCTCTGCAGAAGGATTGCAAATTATTGAATGGTCAAAACAAGACAGCACTCATTTTTCATCTATTTACGAATTAGGTCAAATACAAGTTGATAAAAATTCTATTCAACAACATGTAAAAAGTATTCTAGAATTGCCTTTTATTTTAGTCGAACAAATTCGCAATTCAAAATTTAAGGTCATTGTGGATTGTATTAATTCAACAGGTGCACTTGCAATTCCACCATTGCTTGATGCATTAAACGTTGATTATCAATTATTAAATTCAGATATAAATGGTGATTTTGCACATAATCCTGAACCCTTACCAGAAAATTTGAGCAGTTTACTTGAAGCTGCTAAAAATGGATTTGATGTGGGTATTGCTATTGATCCTGATGTTGACCGGCTTGCGTTTGTAGATGATCAAGGATGTTATTTTGGTGAAGAATATACGCTTGTTGCAGTTGCTGACTATATGCTTGGAATAAAACCGGGAAATACAGTTTCAAATTTATCCTCTTCGAGAGCTTTAAGAGATTTGACAATCGCTAGAGGAGGAAACCATTATACGTCTTCTGTTGGGGAGGTACATGTAGTTAATAAAATGAAAGAAGTGAATGCAATTATTGGTGGGGAAGGAAATGGCGGTGTAATTCTTCCAGACCTACATTATGGTCGTGATGCCCTGGTAGGTATTGCTTTAATACTTTCCAATATGGCATCTAAAAAACAAAGTCTCAGGCAACTAAAAACGAATTATCCGATGTATGAGATGCATAAAGATAAAATTATCTTAAAGCCAGAAATTAATTACGATGAATTAATAAAATTTTTAACAAGTGAATATAAAAATGAACGAGTAAATCTTGAGGATGGTTTAAAAATTGATTTTGAAAATTCCTGGGTACATTTAAGAAAATCTAATACCGAACCCATTGTTAGAATTTATAGTGAAGCCAAAACACAGTCTGATGCGATGCTACTTTCCGAAAAAATAAAAGATAAAATTGAACACTTTTAACCGCAGGCATGAATAAAAGTCGCATTTACTTTGATCATGCCGCAACAACACCCCTGTTGCCGGAAGTTAGAGAATACATTTATGAAATTTCAAAAAGTATATTTGGCAATCCATCTTCCACACATGCAGAAGGCAGAATTGCTAAAAGCTTTGTTGAAGAGCATCGCAAAATTATTGCTACCATTTTAGGATGTTCAACATCCGAACTTTATTTCACTGCAGGTGGCACAGAATCTAATAATTTAATTTTAAAAAGTGCAGTACATAATTTAGGTGTAAAAAAAATCATAAGCACAAAAATTGAACATTCATGCAATATCGAAAGCTTTGAATGGCTAAAAAGAAATTGTCAAACTGAAATCAATTATGTTGCGGTCAACCAGCAAGGCCAAATAGATATAAATGCTTTAGAAGAATTACTAATAAAAAGTACAAGTAAAACGCTCGTTTCACTTATGCATGTCAATAACGAACTGGGCACTATTTTAAATTTAGATCCTATTGGCAAATTATGCAAACATTACAATGCATTATTTCATTCAGACACGGTTCAAGGCATAGGATTTTATCAATACGATTTAAAAAGCAATGCGCTTGATTTTATGAGTGGTTCTGCACATAAATTCTATGCGCCAAAAGGTGTTGGTTTTGTGTATATTAATCAACAAAATAAAATTGAACCATTAATCCATGGAGGTTCTCAAGAAAGAAATATGAGAGCCGGAACTGAAAATATACTAGGAATTGGGGCGATGTCCCGTGCTTTAAGTTGGTGTCATGAACAATTTGAAGAACGTATGAGCCATCTTCAGTTTATTAAAAATTATATGTTGACAAGTCTTCAACAAAATTTTGTAAATTTAGAATTTAATACTCCTATTGAAAATAGTTCAGCTAAAATTTTGAATGTACAATTTCCATTTTTTGAAGGCAGCGAACTATTGCCTCTTATTTTGGATATTGAAGGATTAAGTATATCTGGAGGTAGTGCCTGTAATTCAGGTGCTGAAAAAGCATCCCATGTAATTAGTGCTATACGACCTGATGATAAAGGAAAAGCTATTCGCTTTTCTTTTGCTTATTCTAATACCAAATTAGAAGTTGATAAAGCGATTGAGATCCTTCTTAAATCATTAAAAGGCAAAATATAAAAATCATTATGAAAATCAATGAAATGTTGTCGAAATTACTTCGCAGTATAATTTTAAAAATTAAATTTTTAGTAAATAAATTTTTGTTTCGAAAATAATGTAAAGTGAACCGGATTAAAATTGCAATTCTATATCTTTTGTGTTTTACGAACTCTATATGGTCACAGGGTACTGCTCCGATAATTTTACTCAAACCTATTCAAATAGATTCCAATTGGACAAAATATTCATTCCAAGAAATTCTAAATACCCAAGAGGAGATTAAATTTTTAAGAATTTCAGATGGCTTGGAATACAGACAGGATTCTAATAGTAGTTACTGGATTAGACATGGCAATACGCTTAAAACTTTATTCCATATAGAAATTCAAAAAAATAATTCACTTGAGTTTATTCTTTTTCAAAAGCAAAATAAAGATGAATTTAAAAATTCAATTATTGATAGTGATTTAAAATCGGATCCTTGCAAGTTCAAAATAGAAAAATATACAGAACGCAAATTATATTTAATTTTTGACTCCATACCGGATGAACTTTATGTTCTATGGAATAATACCGGAATCCCATTCAAAAGAAGTGGTAAACATATAATTATTTATATCCCATCCTTTATAAATGAGGTGGAGCAATCCTATATAAGATTGTATTCAAGTAAAGCAGCAAAGGTTTGTAAAACGATTGAAATCCCATTAATATTTGGCATCCCTTCAAATATTCAGGAGTCTTTAACAGGCATAAAGTATGGTGGTACTCACCCTATGAATTCGGCATTGGATGAAACTAAAGTCTTCCATACCGAATTACCGGAATCCCCTATTGAATTAATAGATTCAATTTTAAATCCAACAATAACACCCATAGATAAATTAAAATGGTTTAGCGCATATATTGATTTATATTATGCATTCTATACGGATTCTGTTGGCACAAATCAATATCAAAAATTTTCTAGTATTTCTCCAACAAGTAACGCCTTTGGTTTAAATACAATTCAACTTAATTTTCAATATAAAGCAGATAAATTCAGGGCTTTTGGAGCTTTGCATTTTGGAGACTATGCAAAAACAAGCTGGTCTACTCAATTTAATAACATTATGGAAGGGAATGCCGGGCTCCGGGTATTTAAAAAACTATGGATTGATGTAGGATTTTTTCGCACCCATATAGGAACAGAAGGTTTATTGCCCAGAGAAAACATTTGTAGTTCCAGCTCGATCAGCACCTATTATGAACCTGCTTTTGCGAGTGGCGTTCGGTTTAATTATTTACCTAGTGATAAATGGTTTTTAAATCTTTATATTCTAAATGCTTACAATGGTTTTGACGATCTTAATGATAAGAAATCGTTTGGTGTACTTTTTAATTATTCAATAAATAAAAGCATTACCCTTGGCTATAGTAATTACCTTGGTGAAGACACACCGAGTAGTATTGATACCAATTCACAAATTCGTTTTTATCAGAATATTTATTTGAATGCAAATACCAATTCATTAAAATTTCAAATTGGTGGAGATTATTGCATCCAACAAAATTCTAAAATTAGTCAACCAAACAAAGTTGGCGTTTTGTTTAGTGGAGTTGCTACTGCCAGTCTTGCATTTACAAAACGAAGTTCAATTTATAGTAGATTCGAATGGTTTCATGATCCAAACGGGATTTTGTCTCCAAAAATAATCGACTTCAAAGGAAACCAAGGTGGATATAAATTATGGGGCTTAACAACGGGCATTGAATTTAAACCTATGGATAATTTATTTATTCGTTTAGAAGGCCGACAATTAAACATGGATTCAAACCAGCAATTATTCTATTGGAAAACAAAGAATAAAAATTCCAGACAAGAAATCATGCTGAATACTGGTTTTTCATTTTAAATCTAAGAATAGTGTAAAGATTGCTGGGTTTGAAAATATCCTTAGCTTATTTTTTAGATTAATTAAAATTGGATTCTATTAAATTTTTAAAAGTTGATATTCCACATTAGAATATGGTCTGCGATCTAACTAGATTAAAATAATTCTTTGTTGAATAATATTTAACGAATGTACGAATACATTCGTACATTGCACCCGAATTAAAAAACGTCCATATCATGAAAAATATATTATTTATCACTTTCATAAAGTGTTTCATATGCCTAAACTTGATGGCCCAAATACCATTAACAACGCTTCCAAGTGGCGGTAATAAAAGAGCCAGTGTCTCAGAATGGGTAGGTTTAACCGAAGTTAAAATAGACTATAGCCGTCCTGGAGTAAAAGGTAGAGAAGGAAAAATTTGGGGCGAATTAATACCCTATGGAATGACTGATCCTGGATTTGGAAATAGTAAAGCTGCACCTTGGAGAGCTGGCGCAAATGAAAATACAACCATCTCCTTTTCCAAAGATGTTAAAATTGAAGGAAACGAATTGCCAGCTGGCAAATATGGATTTTTTATTTTATTTGATAGCCTTTATAGCACCCTTATTTTTTCAAAAAATGCTGAATCCTGGGGACATTTTTTCTATACTGAAAAAGAAGATATATTAAGGATTAAAATCAAGCCACAAAAGCAAGAAACAAATACTGAGTGGTTAGAATACAAGTTTATAAATCAAAAAGAAGATGCCGCTACGATTGCAATATCCTGGGAAAAACTACAATTCACTTTTAACGTTCAATCTAATTACCTCCTTGACCAAATCCAAGTATTCAGAAATGAATTAAGAACTGAAAGAGGATTTTTGTGGGAGAGTTGGAACCAGGCAGCACAATGGTGCGTCCAAAAGAATATAAATTTAGATGAAGCCTTGCAGTGGGCTGACACAGCGACAAGCACCATCTTTGGGGGTGATAAGAGCTTTCAAGCATATATTACCAAATCTCAAGTATTACAAAAACTAAATCGAATTGAGGAGTCAACAGAAATCATGAAAAGGGCTCTTCCAAAGGGCAACATGTTTGAAATTCATCAATATGGAAAACAGTTAATAAGCATGAAATTACCTATAGATGCAATGGAAATATTTAAATATAATTTTGAAAAATATCCAAACACCTTTACGACGTTGGTTGGCATGACTCGCGGAAATGCTGCAATGGGTGATTACGATAAGGCTTTAAAATTTGCGCTAAAAGCATTACCGCTTGCACCAGATTCTGCCAATAAAATAAATTTAGAATCTATGATTAAAAAATTGACCGAAAAGAAAGATATAAATTAAAACAGTATACAAAAACTGAAATAATCAAATCCATAATTTCTAAGTACTCAAAGATAAATACTGACCGTTTAGTACTAAGCATTTTATGAAAGCAAATAAAATTACCTTGTCCTTGCTATTTGATGCTATTAATAACTTACAATTTGTTTGTTTAAATAAATTCAAACCAACTGCATTGCAACAACAGTAGTTTAGATCTTAATAAATAGAAATGTTTCAAATTTAATCGCGACCATTTGCAAATAGAAAAACATAACTAGCGGCTACTGCTCCTATAATTTCGCCGACTATATAAATCCATAAATTATTAAAGCCTGAAATATTACTAATCCCAAGACTAAAGGCAACAGCCGGATTAAAAGCTCCACCAGAGATTGGACCGAATGCAAAAGCAGACGCTGTAAGTGTCATTCCTATTGCTAGTCCGTAAAATGAATTCCCTTCAGTATCTTTTGAAGTCGCTACGTTTAAGACCACCCAAGACCAGGCAAAAGTGCCTAATGCTTCTGCAAGAATTGCTTGAGAACCTGTCAGTGATAAATCGATTCCATGTCCAACTTTATCAAATAAAAATCCACTACACAATAAGGCTGCTAAACTAGCTCCCAAAAACTGTGCGAAAATATATCCTGGCACATCGGAAGCTGCGCATTTCCCTCTAAGAAAAACAGCCATTGTAATGGCCGGATTATAATGTGCTCCGGAAATATGCCCTCCAGCAAAAACCATAATCATTAACATGGCACCGATTCCAATTGGAGCAAGATTACCAGCATCCCCTAACACACAAAGTTGTACTGCCAATACCAGGAAAAAAGTTCCAATAAATTCAGTTACTAGTTTTTTCATTTTTGCGAATTTATTAAATTAGAATAAAAAAAATCAACGAATCCTCAAAATCAAATAAATGCAATATTAAAATGATTCCAGGATCAAAAAAAATTAACTTTAGGCCTAATCCATTTTTAAAATTCAAAACTTAAAAGGTCTCTTATTTGTTCGAAATTCCAAAATACGTTTTCTCCCAATTGATTGCGAGTAAAATTCTCCGATCTTTACACTTATCTTTAAGATTAAGATTTTAATAAATCAAATAATTTGGTATAAAAGTATTTCTTTTTACGTTAGCGCTTCATAAATGAGTCAAAAATCACTTGAAAACTATATGAGATATTGCTTTTATCTAGCAGAACTAGGTAAAGGGACTGTTTCACCAAATCCTCAAGTTGGTTCTATTTTAGTATTTAAGGATCGTATTATTGGCGAAGGTTACCATAAAGTATATGGTGGACCCCATGCAGAAGTAAATGCAATTCATGCTGTCCATCCGAAAGACCTTGATTTAATTCCAAAATCCACGCTTTATGTAAGCTTGGAACCTTGCAATCATTATGGCAAAACGGGTCCATGTACTGATTTTATTATAAAAAATAAAATAGAAAAGCTTGTTTTTGGAGCGTATGATCCAAATCCAAAAATGGCTGGCAAAAGCATCGCATACCTAAAACAGCAAGGGTTAGAAGTGATTGGCCCTGTGCTTGAAAGGAATGGTCAAAATCGCATCCGGGAATTTGAAACAAATATACTTTATAAAAGACCTTATATCATCTTGAAATTTGCCCAATCTGCTGATTTTTTCATAGGAAAAACTCGACAAACGGTGAAAATTAGTAATTCCTATTCTGATCTATTAGTTCATAAGTGGCGATCTGAAACCGATGGTATCTTAGTTGGATCAAATACCATCAAAATTGATAATCCATTGCTTACAACAAGATTTTGGCCAGGTAAAAATCCAGTTAGGATCGTTTTAGGTCGATTTAGTGCCTCAGAAAAAATGGATTTCAATGCTTTTAACAAATCTACCTTAAGCTACGATCTCAATGACCTTAAATTTGAATCCGATCAAAATCCAGAGACTTTATTAGAAAAATTAATCCATTTAGGCATTGGAACCCTTTTAGTTGAAGGAGGTGCAAAGACAATTCAATATTTTTACAAATCAGGATTTTGGGATGAAGCCCGCATTATTACGAATACTGCACTCTATTTAAAGGAAGGAATTGAAGCTCCTTCGATTCAAGGATTCCTAGAGAATAGCCTAATATTAGATAAAGATGTAATACATTATCTCACGAAAACCAATAATCTTAGTTAAAGTTGTTTTAAAGTGAAGCCATTAAAAACCTTTATGCTTGTTATTTCGGTTACTTCATTGTTATTTTGTCGTCTATTATATAAAAATACTATCTAAGAATGAATCATTCGTCAACTAAGTTTACCCTGTCTGGAGCGCTCATCCTGGTTTTCTTGTTTTCAACCGTTTCTATTTCTTACACTCAAGAAAAAATCAATTGGGTTAATTGGGACCAGGCACAAAGCTTGATGAAAAAGCAAAAACGTAAAATTATGGTCGACGTTTTTACAGATTGGTGTGGATGGTGTAAACGAATGGATGCTTCTACCTTTCAGGATCCTAGAATCATAAAATATTTAAACAAAAACTATTACGCAGTAAAATTTAACGCAGAGCAAAAAGAAGATATTACTTTTAAATCTAAAGTTTACAAGTATATGCCAAGTGGCAATCGCGGTGTTCATCAATTGGCAATTGAAATTACGAATGGACAACTCTCCTATCCTACCTTTGTTTTTATGGATGAAGATTTTAAAACGATACAACCATTACCTGGTTATCAGGATGCAGATACCTTTGAAATTATTTCAAATTATTTTGGAGGTAATCATTATAAAACTACCCCTTACCAAAATTTTCAGGAATCCTTTAAACCTGGACCAAAAAAATAATTTTATAAACTCAATTTAACCGGTAACAAGAATTAATAAATTAATTGCATTGGTTTATTTTAGACCCTATTTTGTCATTGATTCTGTTTCCAAACAAATTTAGTAAAATCAAAACCAAGTTTTCTTTCTGGTGGTACTTGTTTTAATGCCAAACATACCTAACAAACCTCTTGTCAATTCTCTGGCTACAGTTCTACCTACCTGGCGTGTGACGGTACTGTCTATTACCTTTTCCAGAACGGATTTACCTTTTCTTTTTTCTGTAGCAGGAGCTTCTTTTTCATCCACTTGTTCCATTTTTTGCAACAGGATCTCAGCTGCACTTTCTCTGTTTATAACCTCATTATAGTATGCTGCAATTTCAGATTTACGAATAATTTCTTTCAATTCATCCTCAGACACTATATCCATTCTCGATTCTGGTGCGCGCATCATCGTATGCACTAATGGAGTTGGAATTCCCTTTTCATTCAACCCGGTAACAAACGCTTCACCAATTCCTAGCTGGGTTATTAATTCAGCTACATCATAAAACTTAGTTTCTGGATAATTCTCGGCTGCCATTTTAATAGCTTTCCTGTCTTTAGCTGTAAATGCTCTAAGTGCATGTTGCACTTTAAGCCCTAATTGAGCTAATATCGATTCCGGAATATCAATTGGATTTTGGGTTATAAAAAACAAACCAATTCCTTTTGATCGAATAAGTTTAATAACCGTTTCCAATTGATTTAACAAGGCCGAACTTGCCTCTTCAAATAACAAATGCGCTTCATCAATAAAAAATACTAACTTCGGTTTATCCTGATCTCCCAATTCCGGGAATTTAGAATAAATTTCTGCTAACATTTGCAGCATATACGTGCTAAAAAGTTTAGGTTTATCCTGAATATCTGTAACTCTTAAAATGCTAATTACTCCCCTGCCCTTTGAATCTTGCCTAACAAGATCTTCGACTTCAAAAGAACGCTCGCCAAAAAATGCAGTCGCTCCTTGTTGTTCTAGTTCTATAATTTTTCTTAGTATGGTACCTGTTGATACCGTAGAAAATGATCCAAATTCTTTTTCAATGATTTCTTTTCCTTCATCACCAATATATTGGATTACTTTTTTCAAATCTTCAAGATCCAAGAGTAAAAGTCCATTGTCGTCACAAAATTTAAAGATCATTGATAATACACTTTCCTGCGTATCATTCAAACCTAAAATTTTCGAAAATAAGACAGGCCCAAATTCTGAAACAGTAGCTCGCAATTTTGTGCCTGCTTCCGAGGATATACTGAGAAATTCAATGAAATTATCCCTTGGATTCCATTCAATACCAATTGCCTTGTGCCGGTCTTCAATTTTAGAATTTAGAACACCTTGTTTTGCAATGCCACTTAAGTCACCTTTGATATCCATTAATACACAGGAAACACCATGAGCAGAAATTTGCTCTGCTAATACTTGTAGCGTTTTGGTTTTTCCTGTACCTGTAGCTCCGGCAATCAATCCATGCCGGTTTAACATTTTTAATGAAAGATTCACTTTCGCATCTGGTATTACTTCAGACCCAATCATGGCTGATCCCAAACTAATACCAATACCTTGAAATTGATATGCTTTTATAATTTGTTCTGAAAATATCTCCTTCATAAAACTGTATTCAAATAAAATAACAAATAATTGAATTGCTGCCTTGATACAAAGATACAAGTCAAATCACTTTCAAAAGAAATTGGTTTCAATGGGTAATTTATAAATGATTCCATAAATCCTTAATCAGCAATATCTGAAACTAAATAAATAAGTTCTGGGGTTCAATAAACTTAAGCTTTAAACTTGCGGATTAACATAGCCGTAGGCTAGCTTCGCTTCGTGGTATTATTGATTTTCATATTCAGCGTACTGTTTGGTTTACCGGTTTTAGGTCAGCACTCTATCTTGTCTTCAGGGATTAGCTCAAGTTCTAGGGGTGCTGGCCAAACCGGAATTTGCACCTGGAATTCATTAAATAGCTTGATGAATCCAGCTCATTTAGGGAGTCTTAAAACAATAAATTTCCAATTCGAATCCTATAACTATTTTTTGGTAAACGGAATTTTTGAAACTAGCTTTAACATGAGTCTCCCAATAAAAAAAGCATCGGGTATAGGGTTTGAAATGGCCGTTGATGGTAGTAATGAACTAAAAGATTTATTGTTCTTGATAAGTTATGGAAAAAAATTAAACGAAAAAACAAATCTTGGAATTAGCGCTGGATATATTCATACGCAAACACCAGAAAGTAATGATTTAATGAATATCACTTATGCTGTTGGCTTACAAACTAAGCTTCTTCCCAATCTTCTTGTTGGCTTTGTAATCAAAAATCCACTGCCTATCCAAAGTAAATCTCTATATGCTTATCCCGCTGTTTTCAAATTTGGATTCAACTATCAGGTGAATGAAACCTTTCATATCCTGGTTGAAATACAAAAACATGGAATTCTTAAACAAACCCTTCATTTTGGATTCATATACACACCCATTTATGGCCGTGCTGTAATTTGCGGTATAAATACTTCCGGACCAATGTATAGCTTTGCATTCCAATTGCAACTCAGAAAACGATACCAGATGACCTCCGCCATAGAATATCACATCCCTTTAGGTATGAGCCCTTCGATTGGATTATCTATATCACTAAACTAATAATTTTAAATGAGAGTTCTGCTTGTAAGTGCTACTGAAAATGAAATCAAACCTTGTCTAAACCATTTTGAAGATACCTGGAAAAAAAATTCGTTTCTCGAATATGAAAAAGATGGACTTCAGATCAGTCCATTGGTGACTGGTATTAGCAGCATGATGATGGCATTTGCATTGGCTAGATATCAACAAATTCCAAAGCTGTCATTTATTATCCATGCAGGAGTATCCGGTAGCTATCATGCTACTTTGCCACCTGGGAGCCTTGTTGAAGTGATATCTGAAGAATGGGCAGATCTTGGTGCTGAAAACCAACAAGGAGAACTTATAGATGCCTTTACTTTAGGACTCTTGGATAAAAATAGATTTCCATATCAAAATGGTAAAATTTTAAAAACGCACAAAACCATTCAAACTAATTTAAAGCAAGTTCATGGATTAAGTGTTAATAAAACAAGTGGAAACCAATTCACAATAGATCAAATAATTAATAAATTTAACGGCGATGTTGAGAGTATGGAAGGCATAGGTTTATTCTATGCTTGCCGAACCCTGGATGTGCCATTCCTTTCAATCCGAAGTATTTCAAATTATGTAGAACCAAGAAACAAAGAAAACTGGCAATTACAAAAAGCTATTGAACAACTAAACATTGAATTAATTAATATTCTTAATAAATTACAATGAAACTCCTTGGATTGCTAATTGCTATTTCCTTATTATTCGTTTTCAAATTAAATTTATCCAATGAATTCCAGCAATAGAATAATGATTCTATAAATATCAAATGAATAAATCATGAATGCAATCCATTTGAAATTGCAAGTTATTAAAATACAAATTCCAATTTTATAGAAATTGCAATATTTTTAAGATCGCCAATCTGAACATTTTAATTTATAGATTTCTGATAGTTAATGAGCATACTTATTAATTCTGAATAACTTTTTTCTCCAGATTGTATACCGTGTTTTTTCAAATACCAATCATAAAACCAATTTCTTAAATTTGGTAAGATTTCAGGATACCTATCATTCGCAGTATCTATTTCAATTAAATCCTTTAATACGAGTGAATCCATTCCATTTCTTATTTCCTTAAATAGTTCAGGATGATTTTTACGAGCATTCGACAATAAATATCTCCAATAATTAATTTCCGCAGAATATCTTATAAATGGGTCTGAACTTTGAATACAAGCCAAATAGGCAATAAAATTACAATCTCCTTCATGAGTCCAACCCATTCCATGGGCAAATTCATGTGCCATAGTAAAAGGCTTTGACAATTTATGCAAACCATTATCTACCTGACTTTCACTTACAAAAGGCATATAAACACCGGATGTAGCCCAAATTAATAATGAACCTGAAGGCTTCAAAATCCGACAACGCAACTTCATAAATTGAGGGAACAGATGTAGTTTTTGGAAGTTATTGACTAAATTTCGAATGTTGTTTTCCATCTTCAATGGGTCCATATTCCAAGCTGTAATTTCTTCGGTGTAATCTGTTCTAAGTTCTTCTACTAGACAGGTATGCAAGTTCAATGTATTTACAAAATCCAGTTCGGTAATTGGATTTTGTAAACGCCACCGCCCAGCTAAACTGATCCGATGGTAATTAAATGCCCACGACCAATAAAACCAAATTACATGAAATGTAATCACTGAAATAAGAAATACAGACCACTTTAAGGTTTTGGTAATTCGATGCGAGCGATGCCATGTAACGAAACCAATACTAAAAATTAAAAAAACCAACCAAACATAAATCAATGGAAAAGGAACCCAGGAAAATGCCAAATCCCAAAAATCTCTAAATCCTGAATAAAACACTCTATAATACCAGTTTTCAACAAGTGTATTTGATGATTTCAATGCAAATCCAGAAAGAAAGGTAACAATACCAAAAACCATACAAAGTCGTATCATTCTAGATTGCAATAATTTATTTAAGTATAATTTAAGACTTTTAAGCATTCTATTTTTTGAACTAAAAAGCTGATTTTAATGTTACATAATAAATCAAAATTACTAATATATGGCTTTCGAATTTACAGATTCAAATTTTCAAGTAGAAGCACTATCACAAGATCAGGTAGCAGTTGTTGACTTTTGGGCAGAATGGTGTGGTCCTTGTAAACTAGTCGGTCCGATTATTGATGAATTATCCACGGAGTATGGTGATAAAATTCGCATTGGCAAACTCAATGTAGATCACAATCCTGTGGTATCCACCCAATTTGGCGTCCGGAGTATTCCTACAATATTATTTATCAAAAATGGCCAAGTGGTTGACAAACAAGTTGGTGCAGCAACAAAAGCGACCTTAAAGTCTAAATTAGAAGCAATTATTTAATAATCATAAATAACAAAATACGGCCCTTATCTTTGCTGATAAGGGCTTTTATTTTTTCTATGGGTTTTTTTGATCAATTTCCGGTACAAGCATTTAACCATCTGGATCTATTAGCTAATCAGGTAGTAGAAGGATTTATAATAGGACTTCACAAATCGCCTTTCCATGGATTTAGTGTTGAATTTGCAGAACACCGGCTCTACAACCAAGGAGAATCGACGAAAGATATTGATTGGAAGGTTTATGCCAGAACAGATAAAATGTTCTCAAAAAAATTTGAAGAAGAAACAAATTTAAGATGTCAAATAGTCATTGATACCTCTTCATCCATGTATTTTCCAGAAGAAAAACTAAAATCTGGATTCATACTTAATAAACTTAGATTTTCAGCACTTGGAGCAGCATGTCTGATGAATGTTTTGAGAAGGCAACGGGATGCTTATGGTTTGTCCATTTTTGATGACGCCCTAAGAATTCATACCCATGCTAAATCGAGTACTTCGCATTATCAATTATTATTAAGCTATCTTGATAAATACATGTCGGATGGAATCATTAATAAAACAACATCCGCAGCACCAGCCCTCCATCAAATTGCAGATCAAATTCATAAGCGGTCTTTGGTCATTGTATTTAGTGACATGTTTGATCAAAGTTCTAAGCTGGATGAAATATTTGCGGCTTTGCAGCATTTGAAATATAATAAACACGAAGTTATTTTATTTCATACAATCGACAAAAAATTAGAAATAGAGTTTGATTTTGAAAACAGACCTTATCAATTTGTTGACATGGAATCTGGACAACAAATCAAAGTACAAGCGCATCAAATTCGGCAACAATACATTCATAAAATTTCTGAATACCATGAAGAAATTAAATCCAAATGTCTTCAATATCGAATTGATTATCATGAAGCTGATATTAACGCTGGATATGACTATATCTTACAATCGTTCTTTGTGAAAAGAAAAAAAATGAATATTTAATTCACTCATATGCCAAAGATAATTTTATCTAAAATCTCACCGAAACCGCCTAAAAACGCGGACAAAAAAACGATTCAAAAAAAAACAAAAGAACTTGCTGAAAAAATTGGATTGTTTTCTGAAATGCTTTATGCAGAAAAGAAAAATGGAATCCTGGTTGTTTTACAAGGAATGGATGCCAGTGGGAAAGATGGTGTTGCCAAAACTGTTTTTATGAATTGTCCAGCATTGGTAATTGATGCGCATGCCTTCAAAAAACCGACGGAAGAAGAATTGGCACATGATTTTTTATGGAGAGTTCATAAATATGCACCATCTAAAGGTCAAATGAAATTATTTATTAGAAGCCATTATGAAGATATCCTTATTCAAAGAGTGCATCAATGGATAGATGATAAACGAGCCGCCATGAGAATGGAAGCCATAAATAATTTTGAAAAATCACTTCAGGATGATAACGATACTACAATTCTAAAATTTTACCTTCATTTATCCCATGAAAAACAATTAGAAAAACTTGAAGAAAGAAAAACGGACCCTTTAAAACAATGGAAATATAATCCTGCAGATTTTGAAGAAAGTAAACTTTGGGAAAAATATATGCGATATTATGAGGCTGCCATCAACGGTTCTGAGATTCCTTGGCATATCGTCCCATCGGATAATCGATGGTATCGAAATTATATTGTTGCTCAAGTTGTCTACGATAATTTAAAAAAAATTAATCCTGCATTTCCGCTCCTACTCGATGGTGGAAAAAATTCGAATTGATAAATGGCTTTGGTCCGTCAGAATTTTTAAATCCCGGACAATTGCTACGGATGCTTGTAAAAAAGGCAGAATTTTAATTCATGAGATTGAAGCCAAGCCATCTCAATTCATTTCTATTAACTCCCTGATTGATGTCAAAAAAAATGGATTTCGCTTTCAATTTAAAGTTATTAAATTGATTGAAAAAAGGGTATCTGCCCCAGAAGCAGCTATCTGCTATATAAATTTAACTCCGATCGAAGAACTTAATAAATATCAAGATTGGTTTACAGGTCAAGGCACCTTAGAAAGAAGAGATCGGGGTGCTGGCCGGCCTACTAAAAAGGAACGCCGTGAAATTGACCGCCATTTATGGGTGGATATGGATTGGGATGACATCGGAGAAACAGATCAAGAAAAATAACAAAATCTTTAAGTATAAAAAAATTAATAGCCTTGAATATTACCCTATATACTTAAACTAATCCTCCAATTCAATCACAAAATAATTTACCTGAAATTACATTGTCCTGATTCATAAATTGATACAAAATGATCCCAGTTAAATTTGTGTTTGATTCCAGGATTTGCATTCCTTTTTCAAGTAAGAAGTCTTGACTATAATGGCTTCTTCCATCTATACTTACCAGCTGCAATTTAATATACTGCTGTGTTTCTGAAGATACAAGCCACTCTATTTTTGAACTCGTTGCATTCTCACGCAATACTTTTGCTTGAAAAACATTAATACTTGATCCACCATTTGACAACCGATCCCGATCGCTTAAATTGGATTCTTTATGGACATTTGACACCAGGTCTCCAATTCTCACAGCTATAAAATTCTGATTTTCCATATCATGATTCAAGTTTTTAATATGGATGTCAGAAGGCATTATATCTAAGAATGGATTCGTTGGGTGATTAAATACAAAATCAGCTGGAATCATTTGCCAGAATTTAGGCAATGCATTATATCTTCTATTGATTACCACTTGCTTCAACAATGCATAATCATCAGGCGTAATTTGATGATCGCCATTTACATCAGCTGCGAAGTATGAATAGACTGAACTTAATTTTTGCTTTCCAGACAGTATCGATTTTAAATAAAATAAATCATTATAATCAATCGCAGAGGCATCAAATTGATGGCATTCTAATTTGATTGAATAAGCATTTTGTTGGTCTAAATTATCAAATTGATATTGAAATTTACTCCCTTTATCCAGAGCTACTTGCGATTGTAAATTTAAGCTCACAATGGAGACCTCAACATTTCTGGGTTGATTTGTATTAAAAAACAATACTTCTCCTTTTATCGACCGTTTTCCACCATGCAAATTTCCATCGCAATTTGGTATTGCAGGATTATTGTTTTGTACTTCCACGATTGTTTTGCATACTTCCTGATTACCTAATGAATCCGTAACCCATATTTCAACTTCATTCGTTCCAATATCTTTACAAACAAATGTTTTTGATTTATCCAGAACATCTTTTGAAAATGAAAATGTAAGTTTCTGGTTTGGACATTTGTGCCAGCTTCCTTTATCTAAATCTGATGCCCAAATTTGCACCATTCCCTCTTCCGGCACACCATCCTGATTTTGGTCGACAGGCATTAAGGTTACAATTACACCTGTTAAACAATATGGCGTTGGCTGAATTGTATTTTTGACTTGAATTGTAACTTCACACTTTACTTCTGTACCACATGCGTATTCCGCTATATAATAAAATTTTGTTATTCCATTTGGATAATAACCACTGGCATTAGCACCAGAATGAACCGCATATTTAGAAGTATTGTAAATTTTATGATAGATCTTACAACCCGATTCAAAGATTGCGGAATCTAATTGCACATAAATGCTATCGCAGTTTCTATTATTGATAACTAAAGTATCTTTTTTGCAATTCAAAACTGCCGTGTCACTTGAACTTATTAATTTAATCACTTGCGTATAAGTGAAAAAGCCCCTTCCAGGATAATTTATTGGATCATATTGACACCAATCTAAAATTTTCCATTCCCGAACAATTTTTTCACAGCCTTCATCTACCCGATACCGGGTATCTTTATATGACAACATAGGTTTTGCGCATTTTGGCGTTGACCAACTGGGTGCGTCGTATGGAGCTGCCAAATTTTTTATATCCGCTTGTGGATTGCAACTTTTAATTACTAAAGACGGTGGCCAATTGACATCCCTGTAATTAAAACCATCCAAATTACTAATGGTAATAACTTGAGTGCAGCTTAACCATTTCCAGTTTTCAAGATTCTCCACGCCCCAAACCCGTTTGATAGTACCCTTTCCGCAATCATCAATTTCAATAATTGTTTTACAATCATGCTGGTATTGGATTAGTCCATTGTAATCTGTATAAGCCCGTCCAAATACATTTAAATCATGTAAATAGTCCTCTTTGCAACTCACCGTTACATCTGGCGGACAAACTAAAGAAAAATCTGCAAATGCTTGATTATCAATACAAAATATGATAATTAAGCTTTGAATTACATTGTAAAAAGTTGATTTCATAGTTCCTGTTATTAGGTGTTTATAGGATTTTCTCTGGCAAACCAGATAAAGCAAATATAGAAATAAATTGTATACAAGAAAATTAGATTTAAATAAGGCCTCCAGAACCTCATTTTAAAATATGAGTTTCAATTGTGCAGATCCTGATAATAAAGCTAAATTAAGTAAAAATTGCGATGAATTTACTACGATCCATTGGAATATAGAATCTATAATAAGTTAGATAAACTAGAATTTAAAAGAAATTTAAGGTGCTAAAATTTATAAAAAAAACTGATGATTAGCTTATATACCTTAAAGAAACGAAAAAAAAAAGCCGGATCTTGCCTTGAAAGATCCGGCTACGTGAACGTAGTTTAATACCCTTGTTTTCTTATTCTGATCGGGTAATTTTTCCATATTTAAAATGGAAACCATCTGAGATCCGGTAGAAAAAGATTCCTGTCGAAGGGAATCCATTTACCGATTGCTCCCAAACCTGAAAGCCTTTGTCGAAAGAGCGTGTATTTGTCCTTAAAATATTTCCTTGTGCATCAAACCATTCTACCTGAATTTGAGTAGCCTGCTTTATGTTTAATTGAAAATTTACTGGGTCATCCATTACTGGATTCGGATATACATTAACCAGTTCAAATTTGTCATTCCTTTCTGAAAGAATTATTGAATTCCGATGATGAAGGATATTATCATCAATTCCAGATACAATTCCATCCAACTCACCAACTTTAATGGCTGTATAATCCATATGCAACTTAGAACTTATAATCGAACGAATTTCAGTTATACTTTCAAAATTATCAGCAAATGGATTTAAAGGATTCTTAAATACAAAACCTTTAGGAATAAACCTCCATTGGCTTGTCAAATAATCATAAGGAATTGTACCCAATATAATCTCATACAATAAATCGAAGTCAGTATCATTGACAACACCATCTACATTTATATCTGCTGCTATTATTTTCAATGGATCCGTCAATGTAGTTGTGCCTGAAATATGCTTTAATAACACAATAGCATCGTTAATATTAATTCCTTTTGAACTTAATTCTCGCTTTGAAAAACTTAAAAAATAATCTTGAGCTTTTATTAGATCCTTAAATCCAAAAGAACCATCTTTTAAAGATACGTTTTCCTTTTGCCATTGATTTTGAATGGTATCATATTTTGTTATAAACGTGGTATCATTATGTTTAACATAAAACTTGAGTCCGCGAGTTGTTACAATGGTGTCATATCGAGTTTTTATAATAAAATCTATTCTTGGTACAATTTGAAATGTAGATTTCATTTTTAATAGGACCTTAACATCTGGCAAGGATACATTTTGACCATCTGAAACTAAACCAGCAACCACTATGGTTGTTTGGATACTATCTTTTCGTTTACAATCAGGAATATTAGCATTATTATTTTGTACTTCGAGGTATGTCTTACAAAATGATTGATTACCCAAAGAATCTGTCACCCACATTTGAACCTCATTTTTTCCCAAATCAGCACAGGTGAAAACTTTTGATTTAAAATTTGTATCCGCTGAAAATGAATATTTCAAATTTTTATATCCGCAGGGATGATATGAACCTAAATTAAAATCTTTAGCCCAAATTTCAATCATTCCATCATCAGGCTTACCGTCTCTATTGGTGTCGATTGGCATTAAAGCCGTAATTAATCCATTTAAACAATAAGGAATTGGTCCGATTTTATTTCGAACAGTTACTTTAACCTTACACTTAATTTCTTTACCGCATCCATATTCTGCGATAAAATAAAACTCGGTTGTGCCTAAAGGATAATCTCCACTAGCATCCGGACCTATGTTTTTTGAATACGGAGATGTATTTCGAATCGTAAGAATGAAACCACACTTAGAAATAGCTTTTGCAGAATCAAGTTTTACATAGGTTCCTTTGCAATTTACCTTTGAATCCAGGATTGTATCTAATGGACAAATTAATTTTGCTGTAGAATCTGAAACAATCAATTTAATTACCTGAGTGTAATACCAGGAACCAACCGCCGGATAAGCATTGGGTTTATATTGACACCAATCGATAACATGCCATTCCCGCAGAACTTTCATACAACCATCTGAAACTGTAAACTTACTATCCTTGTAAGAATACATTGGTTGACTGCATTTTAACTTATTAAAAGTTGGATAGTTGTACGGAGTCGGCAAAATACGAGGATCTGTACTCGGATTACATCCATCAATAGTATAAGCAGGAGGCCAATTAATATCAGCATAAGCAAATGTGGTCCCTCCAATTATTGTAATTACTTGATTACATTTTTGGATGACCCAATAAGGATCTTCTACCTCCCAATATCTTGTGATGGTCCCAATTCCACATGCATTCGTATTATAGATTATTTTTACTGGAGCGGGTGCGGGAGTCCTTTTATTATTAGACCACACATAAGCAATTCCCCACTTATCAAGATTGGAAACATCATCATAACAATTAATAGTTACGGAAGGAGGGCATTCCAGAAAAAAACTAAGGTCGTTTGCGATTAGTTTATCACACCAGCAAAACGAAGTCAATAACAGCCAAATGCAAGCATTCAGCCTTAAATAGGCAGCTTTCATATTTTGAATTATTTAAATTCTTATTAAGCTGTAATTGGGAAGACGGTGTGTAGAATCTGCTGCAAATATATAAATAAATGTAATATGTTTAGCGAAACACAAAATAAATTTTAAAAATATTTACAAAAAACAGGATTCGTTTGCTTAGAATCGCCAAGAACTATCTTAATTCAGGATTTTGAAACTTCCCATTTAAAAAATCAAATATTAACTGAATAAGCCTATAATAAGGTAAGGAGTTCTACTTTGTGATTTCACATTACAAAAAAAATGATATCTTTGAGATCTAAAGATGTCCAATTTAGGAACCAAATATAGAATTTCAAGAATTAAAAAGTACCAATTCGGGCTTTATTTATTAATATTCTATATTCTCAATTTACTTATTGCAACAATAGAAATTGGACATAAACATACCCATCAACATACAAATTGTCATTTAAATCTATCAACCACAGAAAATGATCCTTGTCATTTAAAACTGGTTCATCATGATCTCTTGAATGGTTGCAAACATGATTTCCATCTTACAACGCAGTCAAAACATTGTGGACTGTGTGATTTAGTATTGCATTTTGATACGTATGTATGCACTTCAAAATTAGTTAGTGAAAAATTATACCATTTGGAGGAAAGCATCGCTTTTGTCCTTTCTAAATCTGCTCGAATAGAGCTATTCGCTAGAACACGAGCACCACCCTACGCTATTTAATTCGAACTTTTTACCAAATTTTATATAGTTTTTTAAAAATTTAATTCCAATAATTTAGAGTTTAATTTTATATATAATATTTGAAAAACAATGGCTTATTCCTTTGTCTTAAAAGGATTCATTGCAAACGTATATTTTAATCCTTTACCTTAATTCATTCGCTGAAATCATTTAACCAAAGCAAAGGTTTTACCATTTACAGCAAACCCATAATCTATACTTTATGAAAAAAATAAATTTAAAAAATATACTCGTTTTATCAGTCTTTCTCCTAATGATTCCGTTTTCATGTTCTAAAGATCCCATTATAAATGAATCGGAGTTAATTACAACAGTATATTATAGTATGCATTCCACTACAAGCAATGATAGCGTCGTATTAAGTTTTAGAGATCTTGATGGTGATGGAGGACAGGTACCAACGATAATTGGAGGAAAACTAAAATCAAATGCAAGCTACAATTGCACATTGTTACTTTTAAATGAATCCGTGAATCCAATAGATTCTATTACCCTAGAAATTCTTCAGGAAGCGAATGATCATCAATTTTTTCTGACTCCTTCAAATTCACTAAATGTAACTGCAATGTATAATGATACCGATACCAATGGTTTTCCTATTGGGCAAAAATCAATACTGCAAACAGGGGAAGCTAGTCAGGGATCTCTTACCATCACGCTGAGGCACTTACCAAATAAAAACGCAGTTGGTGTCAAAGATGGTAAAATTGAGAATGCTGGCGGTGAAACGGATATTGAATTACAGTTTGATCTGATTATTGAATGAAAAATATGCTACTATTTCTGGTTGGATTCTGGACGATTCAACCAGAATCTTTAATTGCTCAAGAATGTAAAATTTCAATTTCAGGGAGCATTACAGATCCGCATGAAAATCTGTTACTAGAATTTGCATCTGTCTATATGGAGGAATCCAATCAATATGCTGAAACAGATTCAAATGGCTTCTATTTTATAAAAAATATTTGTCCGGGAGCATATCATCTGATTATCAATCATATTGGATGTGAGACACAAAAATTATTTGTTCACATTACGAAAGATACCATCATTCATATTGAATTGGAGCATCACGCACATTTTCTGCAAAGTGTGACTGTAAAAAGTAATAGAAACCGATCAGAATCGGCTACCCAAAATACAATTAAGTCAAATGAATTGAATAAAGAAGCTGGCAAACCTTTGGCATCTATTCTCGAAATAATTCCCGGAGTATATTCAATTAAAAATGGGTCTGGTATTGCGAAACCAGTTATCCATGGGCTTACCGGAAATCGGGTTAGCATTTTAAATAATGGAATCGTTCAAGCAGGTCAGCAATGGGGATCTGACCATGCGCCTGAAATTGATCCTTTCATAGCGCAACAAATTACAGTTATTAAAGGGGTAGATGTTATTGCTTACGGTGGAAATAGTTTAGGTGGTTTGATATTGATGGAACCTGGACCCATTGATAAAGATCCACACTTTCATGGTAGTACCCAGGTTAATTATCAAACAAATGGCAACCAGATTTATTTGGCTTCCAAAGTGGAACAATCTACACCAGTTTTTGATTGGCGATTGACTGCAGGAATTAAGCGAAGTGGTGATCATAAATCTCCTGAATACTATTTAACAAACACTGGTATGAAGGAATATAGCAGCTCGATAGAATGGAATAAAGACAAGCCCGGTAAATTTCAACACCATATATATTATAGTCTCTTTCATTCTGAACCAGGTATTCTTAGAGGATCCCATATTGGGAATTTAACAGATCTACAGTCCGCTATAGGAGCGCAAATACCTTACTTTACAAAAGATCATTTTTCCTATCGAATTGAATCTCCAAGACAATCTGTAACACATCATTTGTTAAAATTGAATCATCAATGGACTCGTAAAAATCAGTTTCATGAAATCGTTTATGCAGCCCAGCTTAATCACCGAAAAGAATTTGATGTGCGCCGCGGTTCCCGCTCTGATATTCCATCTTTAGATTTATTATTGCAATCGTATGTTACTGAGTATAAAAGCAGAATTAACTTAAATCAACAGGAAATCAATTACGGAATCCAATACAAATTTACTTATAATCGAAACCAACCAGGCACTGGTATTTTTCCATTAATACCAGATTATCTATTGCATAATGAAGGTGTCTTCATGAATTGGAAATATCATTTTGAAAATACATCGCTTGAACTAGGAAGTCGTTACGACCTAAGTCAATTAAATGTTGATTATTATAGCACAAGTGGTGTAAAAACAATTCAAAATGCCAATCATTTGTTCAAACATTTTTCACTTGCCGGAGGCATAAAATATAATGCTCATAATTTCTGGAATATCCGATTTAATGGTGGAATTACCCAACGTTCTCCAGAGGTAAATGAACTTTACAGTTATGGACTCCATCAAGCTGTTGCTGGCATTGAAGAAGGGAATAAAGAATTAAAGAATGAACATGCATTAAAATTAATTTTAACAAATACAATCTCTTTAGGAAGCTTTTTCAACATGGAGCTAAGCACTTATTATCAGGCTATCCGGGATTTCATATATTTAGAACCTCAAAAAGAATTTAGGTTAACGATCAGAGGAGCCTTCCCACTATTTTTATATAAACAAACGGATGCCAGAATTTATGGTCTTGATGCTTTATTTCGAATTGAATTTAATTCCAAATTACAATGGGTCATCCAATATTCTTATTTGAATGGTTATGATTTTAAAAATCACCGCGGGCTCGTTTATATGCCCCCCAATCAATTCGGATCTTCTTTGTTCTATCATCTAAAATCGATTGGCCGTTTTAAAAATGTCAAATTTGAAATGCAAGGTAAATATGTATTTGAACAATTAAATTTAGAAACGAACCAAGAGTTATTAATCGCCCCACCAGCCTATTTCTTAATCAGTCCATCGATTGAAACTGAAATAAAATTATTTTCTAAAAAATTTAAAATAAATGCTCAAGTGGAAAATTTACTTAATAGGAATTACAGAGATTATTTAAACCGCCTTCGTTATTTTGCAGCGGAAGAAGGTATTAATTTTAGATTAAATCTTAAAATGGAGTTTTGATTCATAAATGGATTACAGGCCTTTAAATTAAGTTTTTAAATATAAATGCGTTGTAATAATAATTTTGGAACTTTTTAAGTCAATTTTACATTTATATTTACATTCTTAATAAACAAAAATAGAATTTAACCATGATTATGCTTATCGTTTTAGGAGTTTTAGTATTCATTGCCATTTTTCTTTACAATGGACTTGTCAGTGCTAAAAATGCTGTAATGGATGCCTGGAGCAACATTGATGTAGCTTTAAAGAAGCGTTATGATTTGATACCAAATCTGGTAAATACAGTAAAAGGTTATGCAGCCCATGAAACGGGAACATTTGAAAGAGTGATCGCTGCTAGAAATGCAGCCTTAAGTGTACCAAAAGGAGATATCAACGGTCAGATTGCTGCAGATCAAACTTTAACCGCAAGTTTAAGACAAGTATTTGCTTTAGCAGAGAGTTATCCAGATTTAAAAGCTAACACGAATTTCCTTCAATTACAAGGAAATCTTAATGAAATTGAAACAAATCTAGAAAATAGTCGTCGATATTATAATGCGACCGTTCGCGAAAACAATAATAAGGTAGAAGGATTTCCTGGGGTTTTACTTGCCCGTAGTTTTGGTTTTCTAACGTTTGATTTCTTTGAAACAGACGAGCAAAGTCGGCAAAATGTGACTGTTCAATTTTAATTCGGTGTAAGCTCAGCATGATAAAAAAAACTAGCCTTTTTACAGGCTTTCTGTTGTTTTGCAACATTCTGTTAAGTCAGGATTTCTTTTATATCAAAGATTATTTTGTCGATTTGAAGTTGGATAAGAATGGGGATTTAGCGGTCACAGAACTCATTCAAGTATATTTCAATTCCGAAAGGCATGGCTTGATAAGAGAAATTCCATTAATTTACAAAATAAAATCTGACGATTCCGGAGAGTTCTTGGATGATTATTTTAATCATGAAGTTTTTATAAAGGATATTCAGGTTAAAGATTATAAATTTAACAGTCAATATTCACAAAATGGCATTAAGATTAAAATAGGTGATAAGAAAATATTCGTAAATGGTGATCAGACCTATGAAATTTCTTATTTAATTCAAAATGCATTGCTTACTAAAAATGGCAAAACTGAATTATATTGGAATCTGATTGGAGATTTTTGGGATGAAGAAATTCTACATGCTGGTTTTAAACTAACATTACCGAAAGAGGTACGACTGGATGCGCAAAGTTTCAATATTAAAACGGGTGCATATGGATCTACAAGTACTGATGTACGATCTAATTTCCAAAATAATATTATTGAAGGCGAGTCTTTAATCCCATTAGGCAATAGAAGTGGAATGACCATTTCCGTTTTAATACCAGAAGGTGTCATTGCGAGCTATCCATTTTATAAAATATGGTTCTATCATTTCAAGTTTTTAATCCTTCCAATTTTAATGTTGTTTAGTTTTTTTTATGCTTGGTGGAAACATGGAAAAGACACAAGATTAGCAGATATGGTTGCTTATTTACCGCCAAAAAATATGGATTCTGCTTTAGCTGGTTTTGCAATAGACATTAAATCAAATCAACGGGACGCCTTATCACTCATTCCATATTTTGGATCCTTAGGATATTTAAAAATTGAACATGAGCAAAAAAAAGGACTTTTTTCAAGTGATGAAATGACTTTTATAAAATTAAAAGAATTGTCATCAGATGCACCTGCACACCAAAAAATATTCTTTAACGGACTTTTTGAATGTGGAGATCGTGTGAAGTTAAGTTTGTTAAAAGACACTTTCTATACAACCCTTATTAGTACATTAAGTGCCATCAATGATGCAGTCATGAATTCTGATTATTTTACAAAAAAATCAGTTCAGATCTATTGGAATTCCATTTGGTTGATAATTCTTACAGCTGTTTTGAATGGGGTTTATTGTTTTTTTTCAGGTCGTTTTCTATTTCTTGCAATTTCTATCCTTTTAGCTATCATATTAGTTTTATTTGCCTATTTATTGTTGAAGAGATCTGAAAGTGGCGATGAATCATTTAAGGAGATCAAAGGCTTCCGAAAATTTATACGGCTAGCCGAAAAATCAAAACTTGAATTTTTAACAAAAGAAGATCCCAGTTATTTTGATAAGACTTTACCCTATGCTGTAGCATTTAATTGCGTTGATGAATGGTGTGGTAAATTTAATGGCCTTGCTATAGAACCACCGCAATGGTATGTTTCAAATGTTCCGTTTTATAATACGATGCATGGATTTAATATGTCTGCTTTTAACGAAAGCATGACCTCTTCGCTAAGCGAAATGAGGACTGTAATGTCAAGTCAACCATCATCCAGTGGATCCTTTGGCAGCAGTGGAGGCGGCGGCGGATCATTTTCTGGCGGAGGATTTGGCGGAGGTGGTGGAAGTAGTTGGTAAGGAATCAGTTAAAATAATATAATACTGTATTTTTGATTTGAATATTATGCATAATTTTAATGAAGACTAGCAATCTTTTAAATTCGGATATAGACTTGAGTAGCGCAATCAAATAAGTTTTAAAAGTTTAGAAATTAAACAAACCAGGTGACTTAAACTATATGCAACAATTTATTCAAGCACCTCTTCCTTAGCTTTTGATGGTTTGTGTTTAAACGGTACAAATAAGTGGATCCATATAGATCTGGATACCTTAAATAAATATGCAAAGCTAAGTATAAGCACCAGGGTTAATAGGAACAAAGCATAGTGCCAGTCGATCTTCAAGCCAATGATCAATATACCTGCAAATAGCAAACTAAAAAAAGCAGAAAAAATATAAGAAATAAACATTGCACCGTAATAAAATCCAGGTTCCCTTACAAAGGATTCATTGCAATGCAGGCACCGGGTGTGCATTTTAAAGCTAAAATCAAAAAATAAACTTTTATTTGGAAACAAGTCTCCTGTTCTACAAGCTGGGCAATTTAGGCTAAAGATGGAAGCTAATTTTGATTTCAAAAGTAATGGATTAAATTATAAAATGTGACCCTATGAGGAAGAATTTCTGCAAAGCTAATGAACATCTTTGAACATGAATGAACTAGATTTCAAGTTTTTACAAATTATCATGAATTTTATGTGCCAAGGATAAGTTGTTGTAAACCGTTTTTGTTGACCTAAAAAGATGGCAATTTTTATTTGAATCATCGTTTATGATTCAGGGCGAAAGTACGAGTCTTCAATTATTGTAGTCAAATGTAAGTGAAGCGGAAAAACGGCAAAGATTGGACTTATGTGATTATTTAATTGGACAGCGAAATCTATTGAAAATGGAATTGTAAAAGCAAATTGCGAACGAAGATGATTTGTATAAGCGGATTGTTGAGATTCTTGCAAAGAATCAATTTGAGACCATTAAAGATCAATTATAATAATATCTTTAAATTACGCAGCAGTGCGTTGCAAAATTCTAATTAATTTAAAATTTCATAAGATCAATTCGCCCAAAGTGGCCTCAGGTAATTGAAAGATCAGCATATCGAATGGCCCCAAAACCCACTAGTCAATGAGCTGGGGTATTGGCGAAAAGTAAAATATCATTCTCTTTATTTTACTTTTATAGCAAAAAGTGAAATAAGGCAAAATTTATTTACCATTGTGATTTCACAATACTGTAATAGCTGCCTCATTGATCAATAGTGTAAGATTTGTCGCATTGAAACATGTTCTTCAAAATGCTAAATTTTCTTCTTCCTAAAAATTCAATACATCCTGTATAGGGTTTTATTAGGAATATCATATTTCATTGAAAATCAAAAAATCAGGGTTTTCCCCTATTGACAGAGATAAATAAAGGAAGTAGTTTTGCATTTTATTCCCAGACTTCACAAAGGATCAGTTTAAATTTCTTTGTTTGAGATAAGATGATTATAAAATTTCTGATCAGAACATTATTTCTACGGTTTTATTTAACTTCTTCTCTTAATTACAGAAATTACTTAATCCATTGCGTATTTCTTGCAATGTTTTTGGAATACCTTTAAATTAAAAACAATGCGACCCGACCAGGCAAAAAGAATTATCATAAAAATGCTCGTTTACTTCAATGGACATATTGGAACTGATGAGCTTATTCAGCTAGATGATGTAGCCATTGCTATGCGAACCAGTAAAAAAAACCTTAACCGGGCTTGTAAATTAGTCTTGGGGGTAAATGCTTATGCGTTGATATTGCAATTGAAAATGCAAAGAGCTTATTATTTCTCCAATATTGACGGCCTTGATGAACAAGAGATAGCTAGGATACTTGTATATAGCGATCCTTCGTCATTATGTCATGCATTCAAAAAACATACGGGTATGACCCTAAAAACTTGTACAAAAAAGGACTTACAAACACCCTTGCAGCTAAAATTAGATGCGCTGATTAATTCTGATGATATTGATGAATGCTTTACCATTCCTAATCTCAAATAAACATTTCCCGGAATTTTTAAACAATTGGCACTTTTTATCAATTTTTTGCCCCTTTTTAACAAACACCCATCTAAAATTGTATCCGACCTTCACATTGTAATTTAGTAAAAACAATCACACGTTTCATTTTCAAGTCACCCATTTTCATTTCTGATTAAGCGTATTAACAAGGAAAAATATTTAGATATTTTTTCACTGAATATTTAAACATCTTTCAAGGATTTGAAAACTGTTCATATGATTCAGTTCGGTAAATTATTTGATTAACTTAAAATCCAAAACTATGGAAAATCAAGATCTTACTCCACCAGACAAGACAGGGCTGAATGAAAGCCAAAACTGATTGATCTAATTATTCATTTGTTTCGTCTCAAATCGTTATGAATAAAATACCCATAGGCCTTTACACACAAGACCCCTGAGAAAATAATTCAGAAAACTGGGCACAAATTCAGCCACATTCTTGGCTTTGATTTTACTGCTAAGTATTACTTCATAAATAAAATAATTCATTAACCCATTTAAATTTAATTGAATGAAATTAAATCCATCATGTAGCAGACCTCATGAGATATCAGGTGTTACGCAAAATTATCGTTTTAATTCATTAATCTTTAATAGATCGACGTCTAAAATAAAAATCAAGGATTATTTCAATTACGGTACTAGGCTAAAAATTTATAAAATAGCAATAATGCTGGCAATTTCCCTTGTCTTCAATTCGTTAATAATTGCACAATGCGAGCCTGAAGATCCAGATTGCATTGCTGGAAATTCAGAGTTTGTAAAGGTTGGTACACCAGGTCAAATTACTTATTTTTCTGAATTAATAATGCAAAATTGTATCTTGGATGAAGGTCATTCCGAATCAGATCCGCAATTCATTTTAATTCAAGGGACTTTGGCTGTTGATGATAATGTAGAGTATACTTTTGCAGCAGGTTCAATAATATTATTTGATAGAGATCAAACTGATCCAGAATCAAATTTAATCATCGAGGGAACTTTACATGTTTACGAATCCGAATTTAAAGCATGTACATATATGTGGAATGCGATGACTGTTGCGACTGGCGGAATTTTAGATCTCAATGGATCATGGATATCTGGATCTATTTATGGGATTGTGCTTAAACCAGAAAGTTATATTTATAGTGTTGGTAATCATTTTTTTGATAACTACCTTTCTTCCATATACGCGACCTTTGATAATCCATCCAATGCTTTTCATTATATTTCTGAAAATGATTTTGACGGAACTGAAATTGATGAAAGTTTGGAGCCTCATGGAGGTGAAAAATGCAAACACGCTATTTTTATATACAATGTTATTGAATTTATGATATATGTAAATAACACATTTTCTGATTTTAATTTCTGTCAGAATGGAGGATTTGAACTAGAAAATTATATTGTACCTGAATGCCCTGCAATCTTAGCGTCAAATAGTAATCTTGAAGTTAGTGGCTCGGACTTTGTAGATAATGTGTGTTCAATATGGCATATTTCTGATAATTTAAATTCATCTTTTAACTGCAACCAGAATAATATTACAACAACAGATCTTGATTATATTAATCAATTTATCGGAATTGTATCCTTACAAGCTGCTACAAGCGTAATTACAGATAATGTCTTTTCAAATTTAAAATATGGGATGGGCGTTTATAGATCAATAGGAACTTACACTATTGGCCATAACGAATTTACAAATATTTCTACAACAAATGTGGTAGCAGGATATAATTTTGGGGGAGGAGAAATTAATAACGAGAATGAAATTTCCTTAACTCAAAATAATGAAATTGATGCTTGGACAGGGATATATGCAAGAAATAATATTGGTTGGAAATACAAAATCGAAGATAATATTATTGAAACAGATGACAATAGCAAGGATTTCTTTGAAACATATGGAGTTCGTGTTTTTAACTCGCCAGGCATAGAGATTCTTGGGAATGATATTGATCTAAATTCTGCCCCGTTATGCGTTTTCTGCCACAAATATGGACTTTTAGCACTTAATAGTTCAGGTACAAAAATGCTTTATAATACAATTAATGGAACAATAACAAACCAACCTTATTACGATGAGTCTGGAACCTACGTTGTTTCATCATTATTTAGTGAGGTTAAGTGCAATTCAGTACAGAATTATCAGCATGGTTCTTATTTTAAAGCCAATTGTGATTTGACTTATTTAACTCAAAACCATTATAACGATGATAATATTGGTGTACTCGTGGCAGGAGTTGGCTTGACAAATGGTGTGATAGGTGAACAGAAACATCAAACAAATTCTTGGGGTACCATTGGTTCATATGATATTGCATATGGATTATCGTTGAGTCCGTTTATAGTGGAGACGAATTCTGGGCAATATTATCCAAGTCCTGTGCTTGAAACAAACGTATCAGTAATTACAGAAACACCAACAAATAAGTGTTTTACAAATACTCCTCCAAGAGAAAAATTATCTCCTTTGATAGGAAAAACAGTTTACGGCGATTTGTTAGCCGTTTATGATGAATGGCAAACAGGGTTTTTATTTGATGCAAATTATTCTACGATTAAATCACTTTTAACCTTTCCTGATTTGTTGGACAGTACAATAGCCTACAATTATTTACAAGATACTTTAAATTCGCCAGAATATAAATTAAATTTAGTTGAAAAAGGATTATATGATTATTTACAAGATTCCTCAAACTATGGACAACTAAATGTTTTCACTGATACTCTTACAAAATATCTCTCTTATTATAGAGATACACTTGAAAATGCTTATCCCATTAATAATCTGCAGGAATTTTTGGATTTTAAGGAAAATGTCGAAGTTCTTCTGGATACGGTAGAACAATGGTTGGATAGAAACTCAGAAATAGGTATTGATTTTTCAACAAATCTAAATTCACAATTGTCTTCCCTTATTGAGGATTTAAATGAGATTGAAACTGAAACAGAACCACAATCAAATATGAAAAAAGTATTAGGTATTATTATTAATCACAGCAATGTAACTGAATGGACAGAATTTGATGAAACGGAGGAATTGGTTCTAGATAGTATTGCGGACCAATGTTTGGCCGAGGGAGGAAATGCTGTATTGATTTCGAGAATATTGCTTAATAGGGATTTGTTCGTTGCCGAGGATGAATGTGAACCTGAAAGTTTATCTAAAAATGGAAATAATCCAATTTCAACAGACTATGTTATCTTACAGCAAAATACTGGAATAATTGTTCTTAATAATCCAAAAGATCCTATAACAAAAATTAGAGTTTTTGATGTTCAAGGAAGGCTCATTAATGAAAATTCCTATGATCGAAATGCATATTATGATCAAATTACTTTAAAAAACCTTAGTTCCGGAATGTATTTTATCCAGGTTAATGGGCATTTCTTTAAAAAGATCTTTTAAATAGTTAAAACAAAAATAGCAAAATTTTCTTTTAAAAAGAAAATTTTGCTATTTTTAAGGCATGAAAATTAATGGATTCACGATTATAATTTTAAGCTTTTCAACCTATTATACATTCTCTCAGAACTATGATAATAACATTTTAATTGGGGATTATATTCCTGGCGAAACAAAACCTTTTATAGTTAGTGTAATTGATTCTCAGGCGTTTTTTAATGTACAAAATGGAATTAAAATTAGCTTGTATTATCCTAAAACAAGTGCAAATGATAGCACTGGGAACTTAATTTTTTACACAGATGGATTAAATATCTACGGTAAGGATAATTTATTGATGCAAAATGGTGCAAATATAAATCCTGGTACTTGGAGGAATTATTGTGTTATTGATGGCGTCAATTATAAAACACTTTACGCTCCACAATTTATTCCATTTCCTGGTCACCCTGATGAATATATCTTATTTCATATGGGAGTATATTTTGATTCGTTGTTGACGGAATGGCATTATGGTCCCCTTTATTATTCAAGAATTAATATGTTAAACAATAATGGGCATGGAGGAGCAGTCGAGAAAAATGTTTTTTTACTTAATGATATTCACTTGGCAAATTTTGCTTTATGTAAACATGGTAATGGTAGGGATTGGTGGCTTTTAACACGAGAAAATAATGATGACCGGTATTTTACTTTCCTGATTGATCCGGAAGGTATTCATGGACCTTTCATTCGTGAAATTTCTTCACCCATTAAGAGAGGAAATGGGTTTTTGGATATTTTTTCTAAGGATGGAAAGTATTATATAGAGTCCAATGATTTTGTAGTTAAGATATACAGTTTTGACAGGTGCAACGGCATCCTTAGCTGGAAAACGGATTATATCCTTCCAAATACTCTAACTTATATTTCGAGTGTTGTTCAAACATCGAGTGACAGTAAGTATTTATATTTAGGATGGCTCGATCGCTTGTTCCAGCTTCCTATTGTTCAGGTGAATGAAACAGAAATTGCAAGACCTCTTGCACCTCTCAATATTTCAAATGACAGTGTACTTACCGCCAAGATTGGTTTTTCTATAATTACATCAAATAATGAATTTTATATTTTATCTGGCAATGGGACCCAATTGATTCACAAAATAAACAACCCAAACCTACCGGGATTGAGCTGCGATTTTGAGGAGGACGCTTTCAGGCTCAGTAATAAAGTATGGGGGTTTACTCCTGTTTATCCGAATTACAGACTTTCTAAATATGTTGGTAGTGGTTGTGACACCTTGCAATTTCATAATGTTAACTATCAAATGAAAAAAATAGATGCATCATTCGCAAGCACTTCTATAAATAAAAGTACAGGTGGCAAATCAAGGTTAGCGCTTTTAGGAAAAGCGAACTATATAGAATATATGGAGAAAAAAAACAAGGGAGTTAAATCTATTAAATCATTAATTGATGAAATGGAAGTCGAAAGGAAAATATTCTACGAATTAAAGAAAGAAGAGAAATGAAGAAAGCAATAATATTTGGGATAATTTTATTATCTAAGTCTCTTACTTCAAACTGTCAAATTAATTGGCCTGTTGGAAATTCAAAGTACAAGACAAGTGCTTGGATAAAATTTGATTCTACGGGTAATCTTTTTATTGATACCTTGAAGTACTATATCCCAATTGCAAGTTCAATTGCAGTTTTCAAGGATGATCAAAATAAGTTATTATTTACTAATGGTTGTGGGATATATGATTATGACGGAATTTTAATAAAGAATGGAGATAATATTAACCAAGGTACGCTCTCAGACCAAGTTTGTAATGAAACTGGTTATATAATTCCAAACGGTGTAGCTATGATTCAATTTCCTGGATCTAAAGATTCCATATTATTGATCCACTCGCAAGCTGAAGCCGATCCACAACTTGTTTTAAGAAACAGATCTTTACTCTATTCATTAATAGTAAGAGATGAATCAAAGCAATATGTCGTGATGCAGAAAAATGTCGAAATAAAGAAGGAAAATTTTGATAATTTTCAAATTATCAAACACGCCAACGGAAGAGATTATTGGATTCTGCTTTTAGAACAAAGTACCCTTAATTATGATTTACTTCTGGTGAACCCAACGGGTATTGATCCATACAAGATTTCAAATAAATTAATTGGACCTGAAATTAACGATAGTTATTCACATAGCTATTGCAAATTTTCCAATAATGGCGAATTGCTTTCAATCTACAATATATCGATTGGACTTCTTATTTATGGGTTTGACCGATGTAGCGGGAATTTCACATTTCGGGGAAATATTTCTTCTCTCACAAATATTTATAACCTTGTTGATCTGAGTTACTCCTTAAATGATTCATTATTATTTGTTTCAGGAGGAAGATATATTAATGTCATTAATCTTCATAAAATTGGTATCGAACTTGCACCTTACGTAAGCTACACAATGCCATTAGGATGCCTAGCCTATCGATTATATACTCTTTCCAATGGGAATGTACTTGTATCCGACATTCATAGCAAACCGGTTTATCATCTTATGTTTCAAGATACTAATAATAGCTTTACTGTTGTAAGAAATAATTATAGTTTAAGTCGTCGTCAGCTTCATAGTATTCCAATGCAAATTAATGACAACCTTCAGGCTATAACAGGCTGCATTTGTGATACTATTAAAACAAAAACAAATATATTGCATAAGAAAGAAATTCCTGATGTGCAAGTACAAAAAATCTTAAATAAAATTTACTTAACTTCAATTGGCTGTTATATCCATCGCGTCCAATTATTCCGCATTGATGGAAGAGTGTTAAATGATTCAAAATTTGATTCAGAAACAAAATTAATGCTTGACCTTCCACCGCACTTAACAAATACTTTATTATTTGCCAGGGTTTATTGTGACAAATCATCGGTAACCCTAAAAATTTATACATAGATATGAACGGACCCAATCGTATCTTTTTATTAATACTCTTGTTATTGGAAATAAGCTACGTGCGAACACAATCTTGCATAGATACAACTCTAATTGATAAATCGCGAGCTAATAATGTATGTAATGATTTATTGAACTTTTATTTTGATCCGATTTGCGGCTGTGATGGCAAAATATATCCAAGCCCACAATGTGCGAAATATTTATCAGGAATTACTAGCTTTTCCAGGGATAGTGGTTGTATGTGTATAGATCCATCAATTATTGATACATCTAAAATTCCGGTAAGCCTGCAATTTAAAATTACTCCAGAATGTGGATGTAATGGACAATCTTATATGAATAAACGAATTGCCTACTACAGATTTGGTATTTCCCAATTTCAACCAATAGAAAAATGTGAATGTAATACTTTGAATATAGTTAATAACTATATTGGAGCGTTCGATTGTGGAGATGATTTTATCAGCGCGACTGGTCATCCTAACATTGATTGGGTCTGTGGCTGCGATAGTATAACCTATGTCAATCCATGTCAGGCTTATATAAAAGGCATGGTTTCAAGAATTATCCATAATGGAGGGTGTCATTGTATTGACACATTAAAAATCAACCCAAATATCAATTGCACTAATGAATACAAACCCGTTTGCGGTTGCGATACGGTTACATATAAAAACGAATGCATCGCAACCAATTATTTTGGAATAACAAAATATAAAAATGGTCCTTGCCCCTGTTACGATAAAACCTTAATTGATACAAGTATTCAGTGCCTTCCTGATTTTATTTATGGGTATAAAGGTATTGTTTGCGGATGTGATGGAAATACTTATGATAACATTTGTTATGCAAGAAAAAAGTATGGATTACTTAAGATTAAAGAAGGACCGTGTTTTTGTCGAGATAGTAGTTTACTTAATTTGCAATTGGATTGTCCTGATGATTTTGCACCGGTATGTGGTTGCGATAAAAATACCTATATCAATGAATGCAATGCAATTTATAAGGGTGGAATTAAATACTTTACCCCCAATCCTTGTCAATGCAAGGATACTAATTTGATAAATCTAGAAAAAAATTGCAATGACCTATTCATCAAAGACCCTGTATGTGGTTGTGATTCAGTTATTTATTTAAACTCTTGTCAAGCAATTTATAAGCATGGAATCACAGCATTTTATAAAGGTATTTGCAAAAATACTTGTATTGCTTCAAATCTAATTGATACATTTTCCATATGTTCTGAAGTTTATGATCCTATTTGTGGCTGTGATAAGAAGACCTATTTAAATGAATGTGTTGCGAGAAATAAATTTGGTGTTACGACTTGGCAGAAAGGTCACTGTGATAGCATTAATAATGTTGAAGAGAAAGCGTTTATTACTATAAATTTATATCCAAATCCTGTGTTAAATGAGCTAACAATTGAAAGTAATGAGTACCCTGTAGAACGCTATAAAATAACAAGTTTGGATGGAAATATTGTTGCAGGAAATCCCATTTTTCAAAAGAAATTTCAATGCAAATTAAATGGATTTAGATCTGGGCTGTATATAATTCACTTAGTTATAAATGGCAGTAGTTACAAAAGAAAAATAATTATAACCAATTAAAGATATTAATAAATACAAATCGAGCTTTAACTAGTGTGAAGCAACATTATATTTTTATGAGTAATGAATAGTAATCCCAATTAATTGTCTACTTGAGTAAATTGACTATATTTATTCCGATTCTTTTTCTATAAAAATGAAGCAAATACTGATATTAATCTTAATAGTTACTTTTACCCAGGGATATTCACAAGTATTCTTTAGCAAAGTTTATTCAGTTCCAGAAGATGGTTCTGGTTTCGTCAATCAATATCCGAATTGGATTAGCGCTGTATTTCCAACTGATTCATTAATATATGCTTTTGGCTATTCTGCCGACACAACATATAAAGATATTTATGGAACTGCATTTTACACTTTTGATTGGAGCGGTAATCTTCTTGATTATTATCACATTAAAGATGATAGTCTACATAATTTTTTCTATCCAGAAGGAATTCATACATGGGATGGAATAACATTCTATACTGGATTTAATCACCATAATAAACAAGAATCAATCCTGAAATTCATTAGAATAACTAGAGCACAGAAAGCGTTTGAAATCAAAAACTCAATTTATCCAGGCGGGTCAATTGTCTATAATAATATGTCCACAGATCCTTCAGGTTTCATTATCACCGCAAGTAAAGTAGGGACAGGTATAGCTAATCAATGGAGAAAAGTACAAGTAACTAAAATTGATACTTTAGGAAATTTAATATGGCAAAAAATAATTGGAAAGGAACCAATTACTACTTACGACAATGTTCCATACTCATCTTATATTGATGTTAATGGTTTTATTTATATAGGTATTGGCTACTCAGACATCGCCTATACTGGAATTAAACATGATTATGAGAGCCTTTTATTTAAATTAAATCCTGAGGGTAAACTTGTTAATTCTTACAATTCTAAACGATTTCAAGGATTTTGTGATATTTACGACATTATACAGGACGGAAAGGGAACATTTTATCTATCATCTAATTTCAATTACGATTATCCGCAATACCCTTATAGTAATCAAGGTTTTGGCATAGTACAAATTGTGGATTCTTCTTTGATTTTTAAAGACTATATTCAACTTGATTTTAGATACAATGGCACAGGCCCAGCATGGCTCTTTAGCTTTGAAAAAATTATCAGATCCAATAAAAATGATGGAGTCATTGTTGGTGGTACTATTCCAATAAAAAATGCCCTCATTCAATTTACTGATTCGATTCAGAGAGTAGACACTATTATAGGTTATCATGAACTTTTGAACTTAGTAAAAATTAATGATTTTAAGCAAATAGAATGGAGAAAGATTTATAGAATTAGAAACGGAAAAGACGATGGCTACCTGCATGACATTAAATCCTGCCCAACAGGAGGGTATATCATTGCTGCTGCCTCCTACCTTGATGATGCTTTTGAAAAAAATGGAGATCGTTATTACATGCCCTGGCTTTTAAAAGTTGACGATGACGGATGTTTAATCCCTGGATGTGGCATTGTGAATAATAAAGATATTGAATCAAACAAGAGATAATGATTTATCCAAACCCTGCAAGTAATTATATTGTACTGCTTCACTCCTGTATGTCGTCAAAGTAATTTGAACTTTTCACTAATTAGTGTTTCTATTTAATTCAAAGCTAATTCTTTTTGTTTATAAATATTAATTTTAATGGGAAATAATTTTTCATATTCAATTTTTCTATCCCTAAGACATTGTAGTTTAATTCTTTCTCTTTCTTTTAAAATGAGGTCGCCACGACCAAAATACATATCGGCAGGAGTTAAATTTTCTAGTGATTCATGGTATCTTTCATTGTTATAAGTTTGCACAAATTTTTCTAAAGCTCTTTCCAATTCCTCAGGGCAGTAATAATTATCAAGTTTTACGACGTTTTTCATTGTCCTATGATATCGTTCAATCTTGCCTTGCGTTTGAGGATGGAATGGCCTTCCATGTATCTGGTCTATATCATAGAATTTTTTCAAATAATTTTTTAAATCAGAAGCTATATAGCAAGAGCCATTGTCAGACAATAATTTAGGTCGTTGTTTAGTGACAATTTTAGCTTTGATGATTGCTCTATCAACGGTCCTTTTTACATCCTCCACTTTCATGCCTTTGCAGAGTTCCCAGTGGACAATATATCTGCTGTAATCATCTAAAACAGTACTTAAGTAATACCAACCCCAGCCTAATATTTTAAAGTAGGTAAAGTCTGTTTGCCACATCTGATTTACGAATGCAGTCTTTTTACTAAATTCATCTGCTGCTGTTATAAAAATATGTGCAGGAGCCGGAATCAATCCTCTTTCTTTTAGAATTCTATAGACGCTTGATTCTGATATAAATATTTGTTGTTCATCCGTAAGTTTATAAGCAAGTTCCCTGGATGATAAATGAGGAAACTCCAATGCAAGTATGACAACAATATTTTTTGCTCTTGTGGAATACTGTTCCATTGCCTTCTGTTAGTACGTTTACTGGGAGCCAATCCATCCACACCATGATCAGAATAAGCTTTATACCAGTTATAAAAAGTACTTTTATTAAGTCCAATCTCTCGAAGTGTTTTGTTAACCCCAATTTGGGAACCAACTACGATATTGATTAACTCTTGTTTTTCCGAAGCTGTAAATCTCATATACTTATTGAATTTTACGGTTATTCCAGCACGGACAAGCTTTTTTTTACAATATCATATCGAAGTACCAAATCAGCAACCATCTCTTTTAAACGCTGATTTTCCTTTCTAAGCTCTAACACTTCATCACTTGTGGCTTCCCTGGTCGTATCGCCGGATAATCGCTTCTTTCCTGCTTCCAAGAACTCTTTATTCCATTTGTAAAATTGCGGTTCATGTATTGAATACTTTCGACATAACTCTGCTACTGAAATCTCAGCTCTCAATGCTTCCATAACAATTCCAATCTTTTGTTCGGAACTAAATATCCTTCTAGTTCGTCTGCGAATCTCCTTAATGAAGTTTTCTGTGGTTTGTTTCTTCTTTGTTTCCATAATTTGTAAATTTAATTGATCCTGGAAACACTAACTAGTTTTTAGTTATATTTAGTCCACTTTATCCTGACGATTTACAACATAATTCTTTTGCCTTTATTGCATGTAAGTCTCTTAAGAGAATCTGCATTGTTTCTTCTTCAATTCTTAGGTTAATATCAGCTTGATTCAACTCATAATTAGCATATCCTTTATTCTTTTTCAAGACTGTAAAAATTGTATCATCCCATTGAGGTAATTTTTTAAATTCGTCACGACCTTTTGGAAAGGCTGATATAGTCATGGCTAAATCGTGTACCAGAAAAGCACCACCCAAAACAAACCCCTCTGTAGGGGTTATTTCAAATCCATCTCCTGTAATTAAGCTTCCCATTATCCATAAAGCATCTAGATGAGTAAGGTCATGAACAGTAAGACTTGGTTGATCCTTATATATTTCATTTGCTAATAGCCCAGCCTTTTCCCTGAATGAATCAAATGCAACTTTTAGCCTATTGCACATCTCGTTTTCATTACTAAATGAGGCTCTCCACAAACTTGTTTCTTTGTAATTTGTCATATTCTAGCTAGTAAATTTACATTCATTAGTTTCATTGCAGCTAACGTTTTGGTATAGACGCTGCACCGCCAATTGTTTAGCAGCCAAAAATAAGAAATAAGTTTTTCACTACCAAAAAAAATTTAAAAAGAATGATTTTAGATGCTTGGCGGTGTAGTATCTATGCTGTGTTAGGTGCCTTTTTATTCTATTGTAATCCTAATATTATACCTATCTTCTAATTGGTCTATATAAGTGTTATGTAAAATCTGTTGTTCTTTTGTAATGATACCATTTTCATATAGATTCTCTAAGGCATATTTTTTTTCATGCATTTCTAATAAATCGAAATCGTCGTTCGTTTCCTTACCCCAAATTTTATGATCAGGTTGCAGTAAATATCGCCTTTTGCTTAATGTTTTTATATTGATGATATATACTTTTTTCGAATTAAAAAGAGTATTGGCATTCTTCCAGAGGTTCATACTTCCTGGATTAGTTTGAGTTCCGTCTGACATCAATGAATAGCCAAGTTCAAGTACGTATTTATATAAATGAATTATTACTCCCTGACGGCGATAAAAATGGTTTGTATATGCTCGTTCAACTATATAGTAATTCTTAGTATTTATTTTTAATTCTTGAAGCCTAATTACTCCGCACAGAATATCTGAATTATCCACAAGCTTGATATAAACATGTTTTTTAGGAAAAGAATAACTTATCAGTAACTGCGAACCTTGAATTGGATTTGGAATACTAGATGTAGCTAACTGATATGTTTGACTGCGTTGTTCATCTAGAAAGAATCCTAAATCAAATTTATTTGGATTATAGATGTTTGGCATTTAAACATTTGAAATGACAATTACCTAATTAAGTCAATGCCTTGTCATCTTTGGTTTCATTTTATGCATACAAATCTGATTTATTCTTCTTCATCTCTGATTTCCGTTGAATTGTTAAACCAATAATTCGGTGCGTCATAGAAATCATCAACAATTTCTGAATAGTTTTCATTATCAGTGGCAGCCAGTAGGTTATATCTTAATTCGATTTTTCCTTTTTCGTCCTCAAATAGATATGTATGTGAATAATACTCGAAATTATTTAGTTCTGAGTTTTCAAAGGTTCTTTCAAAATGAGCTTCTCTTTTGCAGCCTCTTCCATCTCCGTCGTAACACTTATACATTACTGCTGCAACTGTTCCATCTTTAGTAAAATCTTCTATTATTTCCATAACAGTTTCCATTGTTTGAAGATCAAAAACAGGATTCTCATTATTAATACAATTTACATAAATTTCAAAGATGTTTTTACAATGAGTACATGTATGCGTAAAATACTCATCTGAGAATTTGAAGAAAACTAAATAATCATTCTCATTTTTTGTGGAAAATACAAATAAGTTATCCTTTTGCTTTAAGTATTCGTAAGCCATTTTCAATTAATTTCATATCTAAACCAAAATTGAGTAATTTGTTTTCATCCTTCTGTTTTAAGGCTTCAAGGAATTCCCGCTGGATCTCAATATCCTTTCCTATTTCCTTTGGTATAGTTCCGTTAAATTGAAATATTCTTTTTTTCATATTAATAGTATTTTCTTAATAATGGCTGCTAACTAGGTTATACATGAATTATAAAATCTTCATAAGAGAACATCTAAAAGTCTCATGACTAATTTATCGTATCCGTCCTAGCAATTGTAACTAGCTTATATATTCTCCTTTCGCTGATGCATGGTATTCGTACAAGGAAATGCATATACACCTATATTATTTTTCGATTATACTACCTCTCAATCATCAATTGCTCTGTCTTTTGCTTTTGATTATCTGAAACTCTGATCAAATAAATTCCAGAATGCACTGATAATTTATTCAGATCCAATTCCAATTGATTGTCTGTAGCATTGACAGTGATATTAAATACCAGTTTACCACTAAAATCAAGCATAGTCACTTCTTTAGATTGCTTTTCAAAACCCTGAATCAAAAGTGTAGTATAGTCTCTTGCAGGATTTGGTATGATCTCTATTTTTGCTATTGATTCATTTGAATTATCAGCGCGATCCTTACCATCTGCACTTCTGTTTTGTGATTCATCATCCTTCAAGTTTTGCTTTGTTTTAAAAGTACCGATGACATTACCCGAATAAACTGTACCACAAAGTCCTCTTAATTGAAATTGATAATTCTTGTTAGATACTAAATTAGTAAATACATGTTGTAATCCGGGACCACTTGCGCTTATCCATGCACTCCATGCTCCATAAATACCAGTTATAATCTCCTGACGAATATTTAATTGATGTTGAGTCCCACAAGTGCCAGCTATCCATTTAATCTTAGCAGAGCTCTTTGTAATTTCTGATACTAACACTTGACTTGGTTTACCACAAGTGAATGGTAATACGGTTACTTGTTGTATGCAAGTTGATTTATTGCCATTGACATCTGATACAGTCCAGATTACATTTGTAATTCCCACAGAATAATTAGCCGGTGCATTATTAGTTACAGGATATTTTATACCACAATTATCAATTAATCCCGTAGGACTACCAAGAGGAGTAGAACTGGAAGGTATTGAACAAGCTCCCGGTTTTGTAATACCCTGCTTATCTGCAGGACAAGTTATCCTTGGAAATTGAGAATCAATTACATTCACTAATGCACTTGCAGAACTTGTATTACCATTATTATCAGTCACAGTAAGATAGACTGTATTTGAACCGACATTTTTACACTCAAACATATTTGGATTCACTACAATTGACTTCATTCCACAATTGTCGCTTGATCCATTGTCAATCATTTCTGGTGTTATAGTGACTTTAGAATTATTATCATTGAGGTAAACCGTTATATTTTTTGTTTTTACAACAGGTTTTACTTTGTCTGCGATGTTTGCAAAAACGTCTCCTATGCTTGAACATCCATTTTCATTTGTTACAGTAACTATATAAGATCCGGATATATTGACTGTGATGTATTGGGTTGTTTCACCAGTACTCCATAAATATGTTGAACCAGGATTACCAGCATCGAGAATAGCAGTGCAAGGACCGCTAATTGTTGGAGCGTTTACATTGGGTTGGTTGAAATTGACTATGGGTTTTAAATTTACGGTTATTAGACTGTCAACAATTAAGGTATCACTTCCAGTGCTAAAACTCGTAATTAAAGATACTTTATAATTTCCAGAAGCAGAATATTTTATAATTGGGTCTTTTAATGTAGAAGTTGAAGGAAATCCGCCAGGAAATGACCAATAGAATGAAATAGGATTACCATTGGTTAAATTTTTGAATGAAATAATACTATTAGAACAAATTGAGTAATTTTCAGTTAGAAAAGTTGATGGATGTATGTCTGAAATATTTAATACATTCACATTTATAGTGTCCTTCTTGTCTTTGTATTTGAATATGACATCTGTTGATCCCACTTTCAATGGAGTAATTATTAAATTTGAATCTATATCAATTATACTTGGATCCGAAATACAAAAAACTAATCCATTTCTAGTATATAGATTTCTAGAAGTACTATCGTTGTAAAAGCCCATGACGTAAACTTTTCCTCCATTTTCATGATCTATTAAAAAAGTATCTTTATCTGCTTTTATTAACTCGAGAGTTGATGTAGGTAAAACATTAATAAATATGTGTTTCTCAATTACGTATGCTGTCGAATCAAATCCTTGCGCCATTATAATAACTGAACCATCAACTAAGCCAGAAAGGGGTATATTGAATATTGCTGTATCCAAATTAGTTGAATTATTATAAAAAATTGGGTATTTAGAGCTTCCGCAGGTTAATTCAATTTCATCTAAATTCAGTGACCCAATAACTTTTATTTTAAGCGTATCATCGCTCTGTATATCACCTTGATTTAATACAACAATTTCAAGCTTATAAAGCAGATTGTTTTCAATTGATGGTGGCAACCCTCTTAAATTGCATTCCTCACCAAAAACAGAATTTAATTTACTTGGACTGAATCCATCTATACTAAAAAGGGTGGCATCATTATTATTTGCATTTAATAGTTTTTTTAAGTGTTTTAATGCTTCATCAGAAGGACTAACTCTTATGTCAGTATGCGTTAAATTTTCAAATTCACTTGACTTTGATAAACCATTCTTTTGCGATTTAATAGGTACAACTAAATCACTGTTATCATTGTCAAACATTTTTAAAACAAATTCAACTTTAGATAAGTTAGTCTTGTAATATTTATTGTATGCTTTTGTTGATTTGGCTACAATAAAATGTTCACTGAAGCCACAAGTTGCTAAAGATTCACAATCCTTGGGCGTTTCTTTGCATATAATCACATTTGTAGGCACTTTCCTTTCTTTAAAATATTGAAGTTGTCCAGCTGCATTTAATAATTGCATCGCACAACTATTAGCGCTTAAATCTTCAACTGCCCCATTATCACAAGGCATATCATGATCGTTAAAATAATCTTTAACAGTTTTTCCAACAGGTGATAAAAGGAAATTTGAAGATTGAGTTCCATTGTGTGGGGAATCAAGAGTTATAAATTTATGAATATTATTATTGTTTTTATACCTTGGGTCTTGTAGAAATAATCTCGCTACTATTCCGCCCATTGAATGACACATCAAATCAATTTTTGAACAAGAAAATTTATTTAGTCTTAATTTATTTAAAAATACACTCATATCTCCATAAATTACATTTTGATACTCATTGAACTTACCAGATGCGTCATTTACATTGGAATAGTCAACAAACCAAAACAAAGGTGCTCTCTCCTCAATATCACTAAGAATTTTGGGATAATATGGATACAATTTCTCGCTTGTAGTTAAATATTTGATTATGCCTCCAGTTGGGAAATATGAACCTATTACCCCCCCAAATGACACCGCTGACTCCTTAGGAAATGACATTTTGTCTCCCCAGATACCATGCACAAACATGACTGGTGCTCTATAAATATGCAAGGGAAAATTAATGTTATTAATTGCAATGCCTTTATAAGTTACTTGCAAAGTAAGAGTCCTATGAATTCCTTCACCTTCCATATATTTTGGAGCAGTATATGAGATTTCAACATCATTACCATTGTTAATTAAATAGGCAGTACCAAGCAAACCAATAGTATCTGCATCTGTCGAATTAGCTATATTTCCATTCTTTTTAAGAATTTGAAAACTGAAATTTTGAGGATCAGAAGCTACATTGATTTTGAAATACGTGGCGGTTGAACCGTCAGCGCAAATTTTTATTGGTTCATTGTTTGCATTTGGTGTATGATCTTCGTATATCGTTTTATTTTCCTGAATGCCTTGATGACCTTTAATAACATTTGTACAAATTAAAGAATTAACTTTAGGTATTGCGTTTAAATCTTGGCCAAACTTTAATACATAAGTATCATATAGACCTTTTGATGAAAGTTCGAGTTTAGAACCGTTTATATGATTACTAATTGAGCTTGAATAAGCACCAGTTATAAATAAATTGTTTTTTTCATCAATTGCAAGCTCACTTGAAATATCTCGAGTTTTACTTCCAAAGTTTTGTGCATCTACAAAATTGCCATTAAGATCTAATTTTGTGATGTAAACATCATAATTATCGCATTCAAAACAGTAATCTAATTCCGAATTTAAATAATATTTATTAGGCCCCGGATCAAAATCAACTGTATTCATAGGTGTATTACTATTATATACACCTGTTATATACAGAAAATCATTTTTAATTTTTATATCATTTATATAGCCACCAGACCCACTTAATACTCTTTTTGCACATACAAACTTTCCGAGTGGATCTAGTTTGACTAAGAAAGTATTAAAGAAAAGATTAAATAAGTCAAATGGATCTAAATAATACTGACCTGGTCCTGGATCAAAGTCTGTTGGAGTAAAATAATTACCTATGATATAAACATTACCACTTTTGTCAATTTCAATTGAATTGTCATAATTAAAAGCGGTATTCTGTATGTTTTCATTAGATGGGAATGATTTCGCCCATAATATAGTACCTGCACTATTATATTTTGCTACAAAAATATCATAAAACCCTAGTGACACCAAAGTACCTTCTAGGCCACAATTAAAACATGAAAATTTATTTGTAAATGAGCCAGAAATAATTGGATTATTAGATAAATCAATTTTGATAGAATAATCAAATTCTGGGAAACCTAAATTGTATGCCTTTGCCCATACAAAATTACCAGATTCATTTAATTTATCAATAAACATGCTAGATCCTACATTTGTATCAAAAGTACCTAATCCAGGATCGAGATCGGTTTTTTGCCTAAATGTTCCAACTGTATAAACATTATTATCCGAATCTATTGCCAAGGATTTGATTTCATTTGATCCTATTGAATTAAATACCTTAACCCATATAAAATTGCCACCTGGATCAAGTTTTAAAATGAATGCGTTATCAGTTGAAGCTGTTAGTTTAAATTTTTCAGGACCAGGATCGAAATCAGTTGCTCCAGAATAAACACCGGTAATTAATAAATTTGAATTATTATCTATTGCCATACAGACCTTTCCAGGATATCCATGTGGCCAACCAAATCCACCTATATAATTTGTTTCTAATTGTTTTACCCATATAAAATCTCCATTGTTCGCATATTTAGCTATGAATATTGAGCCATTTGAATTTAGTATTGTATTTCCAGGTCCCGGATCAAAATCAACTGATCCACTAAACTTACCAGCTAGATAATAATCTCCATTTTTATCTATTAATATTGATTTTGCTTCGTCATTATTAATTCCTCCGATACTATTTGCCCATTTAAGATCAAATGAATGAGGATTGGGGTGTACTCCAATCAAATTATTTAAGTCATTAATTGACCCATTAAAAACATCTAAATCGACAGGCGTAATGATACCTGAGATCATGGCGATATCTGCTGAATATTGATTAAATGTCCAATTTGACCAGACACCAAGATTGGATGGTGGAATAATTGGGTTACTAGGATAAGTAGCAATCCAAAGTTTATAAGAATTTAACGTTATATTTATTCGGTTAGCTGCATAAAAACTAGTAGTATATATAATAGGTGCTATTCCAGTTGCATTTTGCACTGTTGTCACCCATATAAGTATCCAGGCAGACAAAGCTGATTTAGTTAGTGGATCTATATAGTCTGGTTCTAGGTCCAATACCGGAGGTAATTGACCAGGCCCAATGAAACAAGCTGCGACACTTAAAAAGTGGTTGGCTTCATCCTCTGCTGAATTAATGGTCGGTCTAGCTATATGATATGCCCCCATTACCACTCCTGCATTAATTCCATTTATCATGTTTTTAGTAAAAAAATCATCGTTTAAAGAATTAGTTATACCCTCTGTTGCCTTCGCAAAAGCAAAGACTATACCTGCTCCATCATGAACCTTCTTCCAATCTATTGTACCTTGATAGTGGGAGACATCTATACCACGTATTGCTTGTGCAACGATTAAATTGCCCGTGATAAATAGCATTGACATTATGAGAATATGTCTTTTCATATTATCGAAATTTAAACTTTTATATCAATAAAATTTAAAACTAGATAAGATTTTATCCAATTGGGAGATCTCAATGTTTACATCATTTTGTTCAGTTATTGGCGTTCTAAACTGCATGTCAAATTCTCCAATGGATTTATTCTTATCCAAAAAATTAATCCAAATTAATTTAAATGGAGGCTTTAGTTTCTGACCTTTTGAGCCTGTATCTATTATACTAATTCTTTTGATTGCTTTAATGCCGTCAATATTGAGCTCTGAATCTCCAGGATTTGCATCAGCCTTAGATAATGCATCACTGTAAATACTTTTATCCGGGCTATTTCGATGGTAATTAATTATTAAAAATGTTTGAGTTGTTGAGTCACTAAAACCAAACTCTGTTCCGGTAATATTTCCTGATAAATTTATAAAGTCATTTTCTTTTTCATATTGTACCCATGTGTTTGGGTAAGAAAAAGAAATTCCAAGCTTATTATTTGAGTAAACTTTCCAATTTGCTGGTATATCATTTTTTTTAATTGACTGGCTATTCACGTTTTCTTTAACTAATTCAGGATGATTAGCGTTAGAATTGCTATTTACAGCGTTTAGATTTGATTTTACTGTAGCATTTATATTATTAGTCTGCTCAACTTGATTATTTGTCGAGCTGCCTTCCATAGTAAAAGAACCGTATTTGTAGAATGCAACAAAGCCCAAAAGAAGAGTTGGAATTATTGCGAATAATATTATTTTTTTCATAAATATTAAATAAATTACTATTAATTATTTTACGACAGTATTATTGTAGCATTAATTTGCAATGAAGGTAATTAAAACAATATTGCATGGAGATGGGTACCAAACTAGGAATATGTATTTTTATTTGTTTAATTTATACTTAGGAAGTATCGACACATCTATATAATGTTAAGTCTTGTATAGAAGAAATTAAAATTCAAGTTGAAATTTTTTTCTAAGGATTAATACATGAACTGGGCATCAAATCATAAAACTACTCTAGCCTAAAACGCAACACCGCAGAACCCTATATGAAATAGCTTGCGGCTTGCGCTTACCAAACTAATCAAAATCCAGATTTAGAATTAGCCATACTACTAAAGCATAATTCTAAAAAGTGCAATGGAACTTCCGCTAAATATGCAAACGTTTTAAAAAGTTCCAAATAAGGTACTATTCTAATTAAATAATTATAGCCATGACATCCATTCTGTTGAATCAAAAAATCGAATTCCATTTTTCCTGCAGATGTCTTTACCCAGAGAGATGATTTCATTATTTTCACCTTCTGGATCACAGTAAAAGAAAATCACGGAAGCTGGTTTTAATTTTTGATAACCTAAGATGCTTATCTGTATTCTTTCAAAGGATGTGCCCGAAATGGGAATAATTGATGGACCCAATGAGTTGAAAATATTCCGTAGAACATGATAACTAAATCTATCTAAGTTATGTGAAGGGTTTGCAGGATGTCTGATCTGCTTTTCAGGTGGGCATTCGTTATCCGGCTTGTTGTAGTAATGAAAATAATTATGATGAGGTACAATTATTTGAAGTCGCCAATCAGCGCTATTAATAATTCCCTGGTTAAAATAAAAGTCAGCTCCTTTAGAGTTACCAGAGCGGAAGACCATATTACTTGCATTCCAGACAAGCAAAGAACCGAGTTTTATCAATTGATGACAATCCTCTGCTTTGATTTTATGAGTACCAATAAAACTACAGACGTTGTCATCGTGATTATAGGGTTCTAAAATGGCAGATAATTCGGATCTCATTTATTAGAAATAGCAGTTAAATATACAAAGCATTAATAACTTTGTTGCGTCATTAACCTTGAAAAACAATAAAGTATTTGATAAACGGACTTCTATCATTTTTTTTAGCAGGTAAATTAAAGGGATTCATGTCAAGTTTCAATTTATAATGTTATGACCTTAAAGGAATTTATTCAGCAATATGATCATCCGGGATCAGTTGCCTTACTTGAAGGAAAGAGGACAGTTCTAGAGGCGGATAAAGAGAAACTAAAGGATTTTGGTAGTATGATTGCTTTGAAAACCAAGCATCTAATATTCAGAAGTGGCAATGCTAGTGGATCGGATGAATTATTTATAAATGGTGTTAAACAGGTTGCTCCTGAAAGGATTCAACTTGTAATTCCTTATAAAAATCACCGGAACAAACATTCTGAAAGCCTATACACCTATTCAATGGAAGAATGTAATATTGTGGTTGAAGAAGAAGTCTTATATTTATCAAAGCAAAATATTAAAACTAAAAATCTAATTGACCAATACGCAAATGGTGTAAGGAATTCATATTCAATAAAAGCAGCTTATATCATCCGTGACACTTTAAAGGTAACTGGAATTAAAGGTCAAATTCTGCCGGGCTAGTTTTGGCTTCTTTTATGATGATCTTGATAATCCAGAAACTGGTGGCGCTGGTCATACAATGAAGGTGTGTAAACTTAAGAACATTCCGTATATCAATCAAAATATTTGGATGGAATGGTTAAATAGAGATAAAACCAATGCATGATTTAGTTTCGAAATCCGATTTCAAAAAATACCTGAAATGTGAACAATATTTCTGGTTCTATAAAAATCATCCGGATGTTTTGGTTGAAAAACAAATGAGTGATTTCGAAAAAGCATTATCCGAACAGGGAAAAATGGTAGAGCAAAAATTCTATGAGATGTTTCCCAATGCACATGTATTAACTTTAAAAAATCTTGATGCAGTTGCGGAAACCTTGAAATTCGATAATAAAGAAGAATTTTATTTAGGTCAAGCTGCTTTTATAGCCGGAGGGTTTTTTGCTCAGTCTGATCTGGTACATTTTAAAGAAGATAAGCACATTGATATTTATGAGATTAAATCCAGTTCATCCAGTCAGGATTCAGATTCCGAAGATGTCGAACAAGCTCCTAACAAGGAAGATCATCTAAATGATCTTTGCTTTCAATATTTGGTCATTACATTGGCTGGATATCAGGTTGATAGATTATTTCTGGTAGAATTGAATAAAACCTATGTCAAGTCAGGTGAATTAGATCTTCCAAGTCTTTTTAATATTTCTGATGTCACCAAAGATATTTCATCTATAAGTGAAAACATTAAACAAAGAATGTTATCGGCTTTATCAAAATCAACGAAGAAATTACAACCTGTCACCTGCGATTGTAAGTATAAAGCAAGGAAAAACCAATGCCCTGCTCTCCCATATTTACATCCTGAAATGATTGGATATACTGTGCATGATTTATCAAGGATCGGTGCCAGTAAAAAGAGGCTCGTAGAATTTATTGAAAAAGAAATAATAAGAATAGAAGATGTACCAGCAAATTGGGATCTCACTGACACGCATCGGGATCAGATATATAGTTGGAATCGGAATGAAGAAATCATTCATAGAGCTGAAATAGAAGATGTCTTGCAAAAACTTGAATATCCATTATATTTTCTTGACTATGAAACATATTCATCAGCAATTCCGAATTACGATGGGACAAAACCATTTCAACAAATTCCATTTCAATATTCGCTACACATAATAGAAGAACCCAATAGTGAACTTGTACATCGCGAATACATTCACCTGGACCAAACAAATCCAATGGAGTATCTCAGCCGTCAATTGAGATCAGATATAGGAGATTCCGGAAGTGTGGTCGTATGGAATAAAAAATTTGAAGGCATGTGCAATAAAGGACTTGCTGAAGCTGTCCAAAATTTAACTCCTTTTTTACTTGGCATAAATGAGCGGTTTTTCGATCTGATGGAAATATTTTCCAAAAGGATGTATGTTCATAAGGATTTCAAGGGTAGCAGTTCCATAAAGAAAGTTCTGCCGGTATTGGTCCCAGAGCTTTCTTATAAAGATTTGCCCATTGCTGATGGAGGAACTGCAACAACTGCCTGGAAGAATTTGGTATTTGGAAGCAATCTAGATATGAAAAAAGAAAAGATTATATCAGATTTACTTACATATTGCAAGCTTGATACTTTGGCGATGGTTGAGATTTTTAAAGCGATATGTAATAAAATTGGAAAATCTTTTGGAAAATTTCCACGATTAAAAGAAATGTGATTGAATTTAACAGATTTTTTGATTAATGATTGTTTTATCTTATCCGAACACGCAGACAAATAAGCCAAACATGAGATTGAACAATTGGCAATTAATTAATTTATTATTTATGATGCCATGTTTTCACATTGCAATAATCCGTTTAGTTATTTTCTCATTACCAATTTTTATACTTAAAAAATAAATGCCTTTAGGCAAAGTGGAGATGTCAAGTTGCAATTGATTGCCATTTAATCTTTTTGATTGAATCTTAAAATACTGTCCAGTGGTATTAAATAAACTAAAATTTACAGCACTAAAGAGAACATTGCCTAATTCAATATTAATATAATCTGATGCAGGATTTGGAAAAATTAATATATTATCTGCTAAGTAGCTGTCTTTAGTTGAAGTCAGACAAGGTAGGTTTGTCGGACCATTTAAATACCGTAAATTGCTGCATCCTCTTTTAAGATCACTATCATATGCCTTGGACCACAGGTAGTAATGATTTTTATTCAGGTAGTTTACAAGTGTGTCGGAATTGCCATAGCCATAATAAAATATATTATTGATTCCTTCTCCAAGTATAGTGTCGATTCGAATATTGCCTCTGCAAAAACTTAGACCCCACACATAATATCCTTTTGTAACAAGGTCGTTGTAAATTAAAATGGATTGTCCCGAGCCTTTTAAAGTAGTCAATTTAGTTGGATCAACTATATCATTTGATTCGTCATCCACATGAAAAGTCTTTTGAATTTTGCAATTATTTGCATCGGAAAATGTAATTAAATAATCACCCGGAAGCAAGTCACTTTTTTGAAAATCAGCACTAAAACTGAATGTTTCTAATGACGTTGGACCTTTCAATTGTATAATATAAGGCAATTTTGAAGTAGTTAACTTTATAACAAGGCCCCCATTGGGTAAGTAACAGGTTGATGGTTTAGTATTAAGTTGGATGATTTCTGGTCCTCCGGTGATGCTAGCTAGAACTTTGATCAAAGTGGAGCAGCCATTTTGATCAATGATACAAATAAAGTAATACCCTTCTTTTAAAGTTGGAATATATGCGGATCCAGAAAAATTGCCTAAGGACTTATGACCTATTTCACTTTCATGTCTGTATTGTACCGTATAAGGACCTTTGCCTCCTGAAATTTTTAATTCAATAAGTCCACCTGTTCCTGTTGCGCAATTTATTGGAGTTTGATTGATAACTGTGGTTGTAGGTCCATTCGATGGTATTTCAAATTCATATGTTCTTAAGCAACCACTATATTCAATAACCACGGTATACAAGCCACCCATGAGATTTCCTTTATAATACGGAGAAGAAATTCCATTGCCCGTTTTGGAATCTATTAATTTTCCATCGGATCCATATAATTTAAAAGAAGTAAAGCGCCAAAGTGTTGCACTGACAGAACCATTCGATGAGCAGTTATCAAGTGTGATAGATTCTAATTGAATCCAGGGAAAACCATTTAAAACATCGGCAGCACTTTCAACCTTACAACCTTTGGCATCTATAATTACTATCTTGTATGTTCCAGGCTTCAATCCGGTTAATTGGGTAGAAGTAGTCGTCACATTTTTTGTCCCGTTTATTCCCTGCCCAGAATATGTAATAGTATATGGCAAATTGGCTCCTGAAGTCATTATGTCAATAGAACCATTATTCCCATCGCAATCTGAAATTCCAGATTTAAATACAGGATTTATGGTATTAATTGTTCCAATTACAATTGTCAATGCATTACTACATCCTTTATTATCTCTTATTACAATAGTGTATGTTCCGCCCGGTAAATTAAATATTGAAAAACTATTTTGATACGAGTCCATTTTACCTGTGGTTGGACCATACCATTCTATATTATATGGTAATTGACCCCCACTTAAATTAAATAGAATGCTTCCATTATTACTATTGCATGAAGCATTTAATATTGTGGTGTTGGCACTAAAGGATTTACTTAAAATTTCAGCTGTAAGTGATTTTTCACAACCATTACCATCTATTACTCTCAAATAATAGATTCCTGGAATAAAAGATCCTAAAGGAATGTTGGGACCCCGTAAATATTGCAATTTTTCAGCACTCTCATCATATCTCCTGTAATAGATATTGTAATAATTTGAATTGCCTACATTAATTGTGATTGTGCCATTAGGGTTATTGCAATTTGCATTCGTGGTTGTAACAGTGGCACTTAATGTTCCGGAACTAAGATTAAAACTATATTTGCCATAGCATCCACAGGCGTCATAAATTTCCAGGAGGTATGATTTTGCACAAAGTTCATGTATCCTGAGACTAGAGCCATAGAAGGGACCGAATCCTTTTCGAGTTAAACCATTCTCTGTTATATAAGCATAGTATGGCGTATATACTCCTGTTATTCCTATGATAACTTCTCCATTACACACATTGCAAGAAGGATTATACCTGTATGTCTCATATAATTTTATTTGTCCAATAGATATAGAACTTATAAAAATTCCAGCGAGCAATAAAATTGTTTTCATATTAAAATGGTTTTAATTGTATTCAAAATTACTTATTTATTTATTTCAAAACTTCAATCATTTTATCATTAAGCTCAAAATACTCCTTTTTAAATTTATCATTCCCCTGAAGACATGCCTGAAAAATAGGATCGTTTTTATTCCATCCTTTTTCTCTAAACAGCCCAGGATTTTTGGAAGCTATTACTTGATTTGCTAATTCCTTGTACTCGATTAAAATCTGTTCACAGGACTTTTCTTTAAACTTGCTATTATTTACTTGCGCCTTAATTTTTTCCACATATTCGCTATCGTGCATACGTTCTTTTACTTTGATCTCAGGGTCAATTTTTTTATCTGGCTCAGTACTTGCTGCGCTTTGTGTTGCGGTATCTATTTGATTTTGCGATCTAAGCAAAGTGCTATCAATCATAGAATTTCCCGTACTTAAAGGGTTATTGGTTGTCTCACTTTTGCAAGAAATTACTAAAACTAAAATTATTATTAGAAAGTATGACTTCATCATCAAGTATTAAACACGATTATAAATTAAGTCGCCAGGAGTATACTGACTCATTCTTTTGACTAAAAAATAAACAATAATATATCCGGTTACTAAGAAAATTGAAATAACCAAATATATAAATGGATTTAACAAATCCAATAAACTTTCCCCATTAGTGAGCCTTGAAGCAAATTCAATCAAAAATAATAATGCCAAACCATACACAACGGAGACTAAAAGCAGCTTCATTAGAATATATACATAGGATCTTAAAATATCTTTATTGGATAACCCAAAAGCCATAAAAGTGCCGATATTTTGCTTGATTTTATCAATGTGGCTGCTGATTAGAAAATATAAAAAGATAATAAAACAAAGCATCCCGATAACCACAATACTAATTATGGCAGATGATGCTAATTTGCTTACAAGCGCAAAATTTTCTTTGTCTTCTACTTCTGAGATATCCAGGTTTATCAGGTATTTGTTTTGCAGGTATTCTTTGAAGCTTCTTATCTTATTTAGTTTCTGAAAATTGAAAGCCAGATATTGAGGCCTGTCAAAATATTTATTAGATGCAACACATTCCCATTCAACTAAATCTAATACCTGGGCATTAGATTGTTTATTCAAATTGGATTTTATGCTGTCAATAGATTTTTCATTAAGATAATCTCTATAAAATAACTTAATAGTATAGTAATCATGATCCCCATATAATTTAATGATACCCTTGTCGTATGTTTCCAGTTTATTGCCTGAAATGATGCCCGGATTAAACTCTTTGATTTCGTTCTTTAGTAGAAAGGTAATTTCAGAAAGCTCACTATTTCTGTAAAATCTTGATTCCTCAACAGGCTTTGTGAGCAAATTCATCATTTCGGAAGAGCAAATCAAATTGGCTTGGTTGGGTATATCTTTGAGAACGGCCTGGACATTAAGTATTAATAATTTATCCCTAAAACTAAATCCAATTTTCATCTCCTTTCCTGTAATCCATTTCAGATCTAACATCTTAAATATCTCTTCAGAAATAAAAACATCGCATTTGTTCGTAGAAAATGCTTCAAGGTTATTAAAGTATGCCAGGTTGGAAGGTTCGGTAATTTTTTTAAACAGCTCTTCATCATACTGCATGGATCGGATAAATAAGTGACGCTGTTTTTCAAGATCTTTTTCAAAAATGGCTTGTAACTTTTGATTGTACTCTATGATGCTTTGGAGATTGAAAAGCGATTTGTTTCCATCTGAAAGAATTTGTTCCTCCATGGTTTTAATGCTATCCCTGAATTCATATAATACAGGAAGATCCACCCAGTTGGTGAATGGATTGTTCATTCTTTTTTGAAGGGATTTATAAATGTCCAAAGCAAGCGCTATACAACCTATAGAAATCACAATGATGGTGGTCAGTATCCATTGATTGATTTTTCTCTTTCCCTGAAAAGCAGTGTATTCTTTTGAAATCAATAAGCGCTTATATGACTCGGTATTTTTGTTCATATTCCCACACTAATTGACTTTGAATACGTCGGTTAAGTAATTTTCAATATCTGCTATTTGTAAACCTGAAGAAAGCTGCCAGGAATCATTGGATTTGCGAACTACAAACTCTTCATCGATGCAACCCAAAGATTGTTTGTTCTCTATGAATATTTTGATAGGCACAATGACATCCGCGAATTCCATTGCTAAATTGATATCATGGCTTACAATAATTACGGTTTGACCATTTTGTTTAATCTCAGATGCAAGCAAATGCATCATTTTTCGGGCAGTTATTGGATCGAGATTACCTGTTGGCTCATCAGCAAAAAGCACTTCAAAAGGAGCTATGAGTGATCGGATAAAGGCAATTCGTTGTTTCTGTCCTCCGGAAAGTTGCGCTACTTCCCTATCATAAAAGGATGAATCTAAATCCACTTTCAACATTAAGTCTTGAATGTCATCATCTATATTTTGGCCGTTTTCACTTTTAAACAGAGCGGTAAATTTGATATTTTCGCCGGATGTAAAATTCGGCATCAAAAAGTTATTTTGAAAAAGAAAACTGAAATAGTGTTTTCTGAAATTTTCAATTCCCGCTTTTCCATTATTCCAGATATGAAGCAATTCAAAATCTTCTCCTACATTATTAGAATAGGTCAATAGCTCTGAAGCCTTGCTTAATATTGTATTGTTCATAAGTCCTACGGCTTCAATGAAAGTGCTTTTACCAATACCCGATGGTCCAATAATAAAATAGAGTTTAGAGCGCTCTATGTTTAAATTCCTAATTAAAAGGATAGGCTTATTCTCCTTGTAGCCACAATATAAATTTCTTATTTTAAAAACGGGTTTGCTCATTTGTGTTAAAATACATCTTTAAATGGAATCCAGAAGTAATTTTCATTATTTGCGGTCGTATAGATATATTCAGAATAGATCTTCGGATTATTGATAATTTTATCGAGGTATTCCTGCCTTTCTCCAATAGTCTGAATAAAACTACGAATCATATCGCTTTGGATATTATCACTGAGCAGATCACGGATTTCAAAATTGTCTTTACGTTCAAAACTAAATCCATTACCTGTTAAGGCTTTACAGATGTCATTTAAATCGAGATCTTTAGGCACTTTTTTTGTTCCAGAATATTTGCTGAATAAATCCATCAGATGATCTCTCAATTCTCTTCGCATTTCCGGATCTGGTTTATTAATTAATACGCTTAAATTCTGTAATTCATTAATGTAGTCTTTCAATTCTTCCCGTGGAAAGAACAGGACAGGGGAAAATGATTCATAAATAGCACCGGCTGGTTTCTTTGATACATATACTTGAGTGTATATTCTGATTTTCCGTTGCACAATTTCATTGATGACGTTTTCTGAAGAAGAAGAATAGCCAGAGTTTTTTAAAATTTCATTGATCTTATCAATAATTCCATTACCGAATTTTCCTGCGGCAATATCTTCTTTTAGATCTGATGCAGAATCCCCGCTGAGAAGTAGCTTGTTGAGATAATCCACGACTGATTTTTCATAGTCATTGATTTCCGAAAAGCTCTTTACAATGGCAGCAATTAACCCTTGTTTAGTAATTGATTTTGAATTGGTCTCAGGGTAAATTAGTCTGCAAGTATAGGGTCCATTTTTAATACTCCTTTCTGTTGAAGTTTCTATGACTGTTGGATTATCAAATTTCACAAAATCTTCAAGATATTTTCCAAGCACCTTCATACTTTCAAAAATTCGTTTGGAAGTTTCGAGCATAATATCTTCTATCCTATCGTGCAGGTCACGTGACAAAAATGCATCATTTGAAGAAGGTTGTATAGATATAAAATGCACCCCTTTGTTTTCCATGAGTTGGGAAATTTCATCCACGGTCACTCTTTCAGGACATTCATTGCACTCTGCATTCAGCATGACATCGCTACTAAAGTCCGGGTTGTTAGCAAAAACATACAGGATGTTTGTTTCTCCATCAGCAAATCCGGATTTTAATAATCCTTGCTTTAAGGCATAATTCAATGATGTATGTTGGTCAGGCGATTCCGCAATAAATTCTTGTTGGTTAATGAATTTGTAAACGTCCTGAAGATCTGAAGTCCTGGTTTTTAAATTGAAATAAGGTGCTTCTCCATTTAATTTAGGATCTCTATAGAATGCAATTCCAAAACGCACATTTTCTTCACCATTTAAATTCTTTTTTATCTCATCAAGTGCAGTAGTCAAAGCAGGTCTCCAAGCTCGCATGGATTCTGATGCTTCAATAAGAAAAAAGAAATTCCAGTTAGAGCGTTTTTTCTTGAAATTGGAAAAAGCGCTTTGGATCTCAGACAACTTGCTATCATCAATTCTTTTTTTACCACTGGCATCCAGGCTGCCTAGCACTCCGGTGCTAAAGTATTCTGGTGCAACTTCCAGTACAGGTAATCTCATTTTATAACCTTTAAACCGGAATCCGTCTTTAGCAATTTCTTTGGGATCGGAAACTACAGGATCATACACCAATTCGGAATTGGTAACATTACCGGAATTGAAATTATCTACAGCACTTAAAGATTGCCGATAACAATTCACTCTATAGTTTGTGCGATTCTTCCGTTCTTTAAAAGCCTCAGATGTAAAGTTTGGTTCGAGGCATAGACGGGTATTCCAGGGCGCTTGTTTTGTTTCGGGTATCCATCCCAATATTTTGGAATCTCCAGATGCGATGCCTTTTAAATCAGCTTCAGTTCCTAATAGGTAATATCCGTTTTCTTTTTTGAGCACGAAGAAAAATTCGTACAGTAATTTATCGGATAATATTTTAGATGTTGACGATGGTCCATCCAGAAACTTTACGGTTTTTCCTACATCGCCTTTGGCAATATCCACGACAGCTTTGTCACTATACAAAAGCAACGACTTCAAGTGTATGCCATTTTGCGGATTTCGCAAACTGGTGCGCCACAATAGCATTTTATTTTTCTTAATCCATCCCCGATCGGTAATTGCAGTTCCGGGTTTAATGTCCAAAGTGCCAATGACACTTCTTCCTAAATTTATCAGATGGATCCAGTCACCTACATCTTCTACAACATAAAATACATCGCGAAATTTAATATGCTCTTTTTCACCGCTTCCTTCAGCTGCTTTATTATAACTAACATTGTCCTCGCGGTCCGATGTGACCACCCAAGGGATCTCTTTATTATAGCTGCTTTTTTGAATTAAATAATCATCGTATTCAGTACCTGATTTGTCAAGTGGTCTTTTGAAATGTTCCGGAAGACCCAATATTTTTTTAAACGCCTGTCCTGAAACTAATTGAAAAGGGAGAACAAAAATGATAATAATTATAAACTGCCTTATGATGCTCATAAAAATAATAGTTATTTGTTATTCATCTTAAACATGTATTCAAATCGCAAACCCAGATAATGAGGGAGGAACTTAGAATAGATAATTGTATTATTTCCTAAAGGAGAATTTGTATCCCCATTAAATGTGGTATTCTTAAACCATGAAGTCAATGCATAATTAATATCAAGGTTTACTCTGAAACGATTGGTTCCATTACTATTGACTTCCTTCTCATAAAATGGAGAAAGAACAAAATAAAATCCATTGGAATTAACATCGCCTCCTATTGATAAACCTCCTATTGGGTCAACACACCAAGGCTTTTCTTCACCAATTTGCTGAAGTATTGTTATATCGCCATTTGCTTTGCTAGCATTTAATACAAAATATGGTTTAAAATACACACCAAGACCCAAGTTGCTACGATAGTTTTTTTTCAGACTTAAACTTAATCCTACTAATGCTTCGATAGTAAAGTTATTTCCTTCGCTATAGTTACTATATCTCACTATATTTTTTCCATTTATATTATATCTCTGCAAAATTTGATTTGAAAAACTATTGTCAATAGAATCTGAAGAAATATTAAACTGATGCATCATGCCATGAACACCTACTACTAAATAATGACCTTTGTTACGGAACAGTTCATTAAAATAAGTAAATCCAATTCCAGCAGATAAGCCGAGGCTTGCATTCAGTTTTGAACTTGAGTTGTCAAGAACCCAATTGTTAGTAGTAATTGAAGGCTTATTTAAACCAACGATGGCATCTAAGTTGAACCATTTCGTCAAAGGTTTGGGTTTTAAGATAAAAGGGCCTGTAATACTAATTATTACCAAGTCTTTTGGATCCATCGTTTTAGGCAGGTTTAATTGCATGTCCAGGGTATGAAGCCTTCCTTGTTTGTATTTCTTTTCTTTATTATTTTCAGTGAGGATAGAAGTATAAAGCAGTTTGTTGATTTTGAGTGCGATCTCATAGATCTGTGCATCCGCGTTATAATTAATGCTTTTTAGATAAACGTCTGTTATGTAAAGCTGGTCAATAGGAATTCCCTTATTATAATGCCTTGCTACAAAAGCTGCATAATCCTGAGGCGAAACTGTTATAGGGTAATCCATCAAATCATTATATACCCGTGAGCTATAAGCAAACATTTTTGTGAATTTTTCCTGGCTTTCCGGTGTGACTAGCATTTCAGAAGAAGGAGGTAAAGAAAGATCAATAAAAGTGCTCGCCTGTTGAAAGCGGATGATAAATTTACTTATCAACTCTTTGATATCACGTTTTACATTTTGGCAATCTTCGGCAATTTGGCTATTTTTATCTTCACGGATTTCCAGTATTTCGGACTGGGCAATGATCTGATTATTTAATAGAATGATCAAGATAGAGACTTTTAAGCCAAAAGATAATTTCCGTGAAGTATAACTATTCATAAAAAAGTTGGTTACAAATAAATTAATATTATAATTTTATTTTATGATCACAATATTTTTCACCCATCTCTCACCCGAATGATTTTCAAGTATTAATTTATATATTCCTGAATGAAGTTCAGAATTCATGTCTTCAAAACTATTTTGAAGATTATTATTAATGGTGATTTGAGAATTGTATATATCATTGCCTAGAATGTCTATTATTTTATACTTATAATTGCCAAAATTAAAATCATTGAATTGAATGCGATAATATCCATCATTAGGGTTTGGAAATAAATACAATTTTGATTGTTTTTTTAGCAAACATGTATCATTGTTTACAGAACTATTCCTTAATAATGCTACGTAGCCATTACATGAAGTACCGCAATTTCTACTTATCATAAATATTATATGTTGTTTCAAATATTCTTTATCAGTTAGTATATAAGTTTTATTGTGATCCTCCCCAAACGATTGATCTAAAATTCCATCAAGACTAAATGAAACCCATGATGTATTAAATGAAATACAGGTGTCGCTTTTGTTGTAATAAAGCAATACTTTATCGCCACAATTTGAATGCTTAATGATACTATCCATTGAAGTTGAATCTTTAAAATTATACTTATTAGCGACATTAATTGATTTGGAAATAGGACATTGTCCGCCAATAGTCACTGTAGATGTTAAAATACCACTTCCAGTCTCTAAAATTATAATCCGGTTGGTTCCATATTTTCTCGAATCATCAATATTAAATGTTGCCTTCCAATCAATTAAAGCCGTTAACGGATTTAATGAATCTATATAGTAAATAGGCGAACAACCAATACTGTCCAATTTATAAGTTGGTATGGAATCAACGTAAAAAGTAAAGTTACTTTTTGCAGTACATAAACCTCCTGATGCCAAATTAGTCAATGTTGCTGTGATTGGTGTATTGGTGAGAATCTTATTAATGCTAATAGCATCAGTTTTACCAGTGAAATTAGGTGCATAACTCCATTCCCAGCTAAAACCCTTTGGCACTGTATCAATTGCATTATTTCCCTTGCAGAAATGTTTATCTGTAATTTCGGGAAATCCATATCCGCAAATATTAAATGAAGAATCTGAATGACACATTCCTTTTGAATCTAATTCATACTTTATCATTCTAACATCCTTATTTAGACTTGATGAAATCCATGGAATATGAATTGGAAATTGAATAGATGGGTAATTAATGTTATCTATTGTAAGTTTAATTATATTTAATGCGTCGCCGGAATCTTTTTCAAAAACAATATCATCATTATGGCACAATTTATCTGACATTGGTTTTAAAGTTACTGGGTCAAATATTTCATAATTTAATATTGTATCACAAATTATTTCTTTGAGCGTTCCATTTTTGTTAAACTTAGCTATTAATTTGAAGCTTAATAAATTCTTCCCATCACATAAAGGTTTAATTGGTATTCTAAAAAAACTACCATTGCTATTCTTTAATAGTCTTTTAATTGTATCTCTATAACAAGTATTTGAGCTATTTGTATTAGTAATTATTATTTTAGGGGTATCAACTTGACTTAAATCTGTAATATTTATATCAAGATCTAAATATATAGAGTCTAAAGTAGAACAAAATAAATTTGAATTGATGAATTTAGGTTTAAAATCAACCGATTCACAATCGGGATCATTTGTGAAATATGATTGCTCTGAAATACAAATACATCCATTGCTATCAGTAACTTCTAAGATTATTGTATGTGATCCCTTTGAAACAAATTTATATGGAATAGTCTTCATAAAATCTGTATCGGAAGGGAGATTATTTGCATCAATTTTAAATGTGTAATTATTCAAAGAAGTACTTGGTTCATTTGCGTGGGTATCTTGCAATTTAATTTTAAGAGTTATTTGGTTTGGATTTACTGGGTCTGGTATAATTATAAAATCACAACTTGGCAGTTTTAAAACCTTTACCGTATTTGTATCCGAATTTCTGCACCCGTTTTTATCAGTCCCAGTTACCGTATAGATTATAGTTGCGCTTGGAGAGACATTTTGAAGTGCTCCGTTAAGATTTCCCGGATTCCATACATAGGCTAAAGCACCAGTTGCTGATATCGTTGTTGAAGTACCATTACAAATAGTTGCTTTCCCATTAGCTAACACTGTTGGATTTGGATTTACTGTAATTAACACTGAGTCCGTATTTACACATCCTTTTGCATCTGTACCTGTAACTGTGTAGTTTATAGTTGCGCTTGGAGAGACATTTTGAAGTGCTCCGTTAAGATTTCCCGGATTCCATACATAGGCTAAAGCACCAGTTGCTGATATCGTTGTTGAAGTACCATTACAAATAGTTGCTTTCCCATTAGCTAACACTGTTGGATTTGGATTTACTGTAATTAACACTGAGTCCGTATTTAAACATCCTTTTGCATCTGTACCTGTAACTGTGTAGTTTATAGTTGTGCTTGGAGAGACATTTTGAATTGCTCCGTTTAGATTTCCCGGATTCCATACATAGGTTAAAGCACCAGTTGCTGATATAGTTGTTGAAGTACCATTACAAATAGTTGCTTTCCCATTAGCTAACACTGTTGGATTTGGATTTACTGTAATTAACACTGAGTCCGTATTTACACATCCTTTTGCATCTGTACCTGTAACTGTGTAGTTTATAGTTGTGCTTGGAGAGACATTTTGAATTGCTCCGTTTAGATTTCCCGGATTCCATACATAGGTTAAAGCACCAGTTGCTGATATAGTTGTTGAAGTACCATTACAAATAGTTGCTTTCCCATTAGCTAACACTGTTGGATTTGGATTTACTGTAATTAACACTGAGTCCGTATTTACACATCCTTTTGCATCTGTACCTGTAACTGTATAGTTTGTAGTTGTGCTTGGAGAGACATTTTGAATTGCTCCGTTTAGATTTCCCGGATTCCATACATAGGTTAAAGCACCAGTTGCTGATATAGTTGTTGAAGTACCATTACAAATAGTTGCTTTCCCATTAGCTAACACTGTTGGATTTGGATTTACAATAACAATAATAGTACAACTATCATTTAAGTCAATAATACATTTTAATTCAAATGATCCACTATTTCCTGATTTAACAATAACTGTATTATTTGTTTGACTTAATATTGTAGCATCTCCTGTTATTTTCCATTGATAATTCAACCCACCAGAACTGCTAAAACTATTGTTTGTATTTGCGCAAACCGAACTATTATTAGGCAATATATCGCAAGCAGAACAATCAATACAAATCTTAAATTGAATAGTCAATATAATTAGCAATAAATTAATGTATTTCATAACAGTACAATGTAATTAATTATAATAAGTCAAATTAAACAAAAACAAATTATTCATTGGACGCAAATCCGATCCGGCAGCGTTTACGCAATTATTTAAATCAAAAAGTTTGACACCATCCTGTCCTTTAAATTCAAGACTCCATGTTTCTCCTTTTTTCATAATCAAATGTGGCCATTCAGAAAATCGGATGGCATTGAGTCCGGCATTCAGACTTTTGCTCAGTTCTCCATGTTCGCCATTTGGACCGTTTAGAGTCAAAATGATTTTACCTTCTTTGGATGCATACAAGGATGCGCCTTTCAAGCGGATCTCCTTATCTGCTGACAATCTCATGGTTCCTCTTGCTAACGTTTTGCCATTTTCCTGGATGCAGGTTTCGTTATTCAAAGGAAGTATTCTTCCTTCTTCCAGTAGGGTTCTTTTCTGGGTAGCTTGCTTTACCGGAGTTTTATCAACCGGTGGATTTGCTTTTGGAGTCGGCTCTACTACTATGATGTGAGGTTCCGTTTTAGTTGGCTTAATTTCAATGGGGTTTTCTGTATGAATGGATGGAGTGGTTTTTGGTAAAGGCTTTGAAACACTTATTTTTGGCTCCGGGACCTTTGTTTTTTCTTCCTCCACCTTTTGGATTTTAACTTCCGCCGTTAAAGCTTTCACAGCATTACGAACATGAATAAATCGTTCTGCACAACGTTCGTCAAGATTATACATATAGCATAAAGCAATTTTATACAATCCTGCATGATCCGGACTAAAGCTAATTGTGTTTTCTCCTGAGTTTAGAAGTTTTCTCTCTTGGTTTACATCTAACACATACCATTTTCTATCATCCAGATTTTTTAATTCTTTATTCATATCCTGAAGATGATATGTCTGATCTATCGTTAATTGATATACCAGACTGATATCATTGGTGACCGGGTTATTAGTGGGGACCAAAGCAGCATCGCCAACCGATTTGTCATCCAGTGTGAATTCCATTTTGACAGTCATCGCATCCTCCCTTTTATCTGAATTGCAAGACAAAAGAAATTGGAAAACTATCAGAATCAGAATATATTTGAATTTCAAGATCATCTCCTAGGTTTAAAGTTTTTCAATTTTGTCCAAGATAAATCGAAATTGGTTAAGTATACAGCTGTTTTTGTTATTAGCCCAAACTAAATCAATAAATTTACCCCTGTAGCGCTTAGTCAAAATACCCGTTTTTCGCATTTCATTTATTTTTTGATTTCTTTGTCGGCAAAATTTTTGGAAACTTATGTTTCAAGTCAATATTTTTTTGTGAGTTAGTATCTACAATAATAGAATCAATAACTTTAGAAGGAATTGGATTCGTACTTATTTCTGACCGGACATTCTTTTTACTAGTTACATTATTAATTATATTTTTCTGAACCGATACATTGCTATCCAATTTAGCTATACTATCTTTTCTAACCAATGTACTGTCAAGAGAAGGTTTAGTGGACAGCCCTGTTGCAACTTGAATAATTTCTTTCTCCTTACCAGTTGAGTCCATTTTTGAATTATTATTTAAGAAGGCACCAGATGGATTTTTTGTTTCTTTATAAATGAAAAACAACAGAAAAACAATGCAGCTCGCAATTGCCAAGATGGATAAATTCAATAATAGTTTATTTGAGTCTGATTTTTTAATTACCTGTGTTGAAGTATTGAACTCATGAGAGCTTTTTCCAGCGCTGGAAGAGTCCTCTTCCACATCCATCACTTCCAAAAGTATGATGCTTATATTGTCAAAACCACCTGCATCATTTGCCTGAAAAATAAATTGATTCACTATTTCTGATAAGGGTAGATGCAAAGAAAGTGTTTTTTCAATTTGAGCTTCTGTAAGCATCGAATTTAAACCATCTGAACATAACAAAATCCGTTCTCCTTTATTGAGCTTCCTGAAAACAATATCGGGTCTTGGCTTAGTGTCAATTGACCCTAAATTTTGATTAATAATATGGCTCAAATGATGAACTCTGGCTTCTTCGGGTGAGATATCACCGGACTCCACTTGCTCCCAAACGAGACTATGATCGCTGGTGAGTAACTCCATTTGATTGAGACCCAAACGTTGATCCCTATTTTTCAATGGTTTTGGACTCCATAGATAAGCTCTACTATCACCGCTCCATGCCACACAAAGACCATTTAGATTTATTGAAGCAACAACGATGGTAGTCCCCATACCTGTTTTTGAAGGATCGTCTCGTGATACTTCGCAAATTTTATCATGAGCTAGCAAGATGGTATTTCTTAAAAAATTACCCATATCGTTGTTAGATATGCTTGCCTTTTTATTTTCCGAAATAGAATCCTGAAATATTTTTATGGCAATTTCTGATGCTAACTCGCCTGCATTCGCTCCACCGATTCCATCTGCAACTGTGCAATAAAATAATCTTTCAGGATCAACATTAAAATCATTTACTTCTGCTTCATTTAAATTTAATTTATCAGAAAATTCAAAGTTGTTTTCACTGACTTTTAATATAGCTAAATTATCTTCATTGTTATCCCTGTGCATTCCTCCGTGTGTTGCAGCACTATATTTTATGGATAACAATTTGTACATATAGAATTTTATTGGGGAAAATATTTCTATTTAATTAGGAAATAAATTTTAGCTATTGAAATTATCTAACGTTAGCACAAGGCACAACAAAACCTATTCCATTGCTTGCAGCTGAAACTAAACCTACACAGATATATTTTCCATTCCTTTTAACAAATACCGGCCCTCCAGAATTACCTGGAGTGAAGGAATGGTTTGAAACATTGGTGACATTATTTTTTGCTCCACCCTGACTAACGACCATGGTACCTAGTGCAGGCTCCAGTTTGCTTTTATCAAAATTTTCCTGGATAGAAGATAACAATGGATATCCTAAAGTAAAAAGCGTTTCTCCTTTAATCGGAATAATATCTCTTGACATTTCAAGATTTGATTTGATATTATGCATTCGCATTGCAGTCCAATCAGTGTAGCCACGCTTCGAAGATTTAAAATCATTGTATTTCTTTAAATTGGATTTAAAAATACTCTTCGCCAAGTCTGCCAATGTTTTTGAGCATTTGTCGAGAGCTTCATCTGTTTTGGAGATATAATCTTTACTTGGATCGCTATTGCATTCTTTATTGGTGAATGTAAAGCTATTTCCATTTTTTGACAGCGCTTTATAGTAAACAGTGAAATTGATATTATTAAATTCACAAATACTAAGCAGATGGATTAGTGAGCAAGGTCCAAACATCGAAGTACTTAATTCTTTTAACTCCGGATTAAAATATTTCCAGGGTTCGATAACGTGTCGGGCTGTTATAAAATCACCATCTTTTGTCATGAATCCTGTAGCCCCCCAAAATTCCCATTCAGCATTTAATTTTACCTCAGCTAACTCGCCTTTGGAATTAATGATTTCAATTCTTTCCACATACACATAATAAATATCTTTTTCAAGCTCTTCTAAAGCATTGTCGTAGGAAGATTTAGGATTCTCAGATAAGACTTGAGTTGTATTGACTTCTGGTTGTGTGGTTGTATTGTTGGAATTTGTGATTAGTTCATGATTTAAGTTGGTCGTTTTATTATCAAGATTTCTCACATCATTTCTCAACACATCAATATTGGTTTTATACCGATTAATTTGAGACTTAAGGTCATTGATTCTATTGGCATCATCACTATTTTGTGATTCTAATTTATTAAGCTCTTTTTCAGAATCTGTCATTTTATTTGATAATACATCAATTTCCTTCTGCTTGACTTTTAGCACTTCGATTTGATCATTTGTTTTGACAGCATAATATGTTGCGAAAGAAGCTGCTATTAATAGGAGTGCAGAAAGTATAACGATTGCATTTCTATACGGTCTTAAACCTTGCTTGGCAAACAAGGATAATCGTTCTGTCATTCGCATGCCTCTGACTCCCTGACCTGGCTCGGCTACATTAAAGCGCATTCTGGGACCGTCACTCGATAATTTAATAACATCCCCATTCTGCAATGGCCTTTGGCCAAATACTTCCTGGTCGTTTACATAAGTGGAGTTGGTTTTACTCAAGTGATGCAAAACAACCACGCCATTCTCCCATCTAAGGACAGCATGTTTTCTTGAAACTGTTGGCCTGGTATCTCCATAACGGACCAAACAATCTCGATCTCTACCAAGAAAAATCTCGCTCACTACTACTGTATCATGATCTCCTGCTTGCTTGCTTACTGTACCATCCAAGTAAAAGAGTGTATAGAAAACAGAACTGCTACCTCCAATGGTACTGATCCCTTGGCCAATGGTTTTTGCCAAGCCTTGTTTATGGGGATTTAAAGTGGTTGTATTTGTTGACATATCTTTAAGTTTCAATGAATGACTTTGACTATTTTATTTTGATTTTTATCAAATGCAATCAATTGACTAAAATCAGGACTAAATTCAATTTTGATAAATTCGCATTTTAATAAGGACTTACCATCTTTGTCAAATGCTCCCCATAAATTGTCTTTTGATTGCACAAAAACAATGTCATGTGAAATATTTATGGCCGTATATATGGCAGGAATGATTTCCTGAAAATCGCTATTTAAAGTTCCTTTAGCATTTTTAGTTGAAACTACAGCAACATCATCTACAAAAGGATCTATTCTTTCATATTTACGAATAACTTCTTGTAGTCGGACTATTTTGTCTGACACTTCGAGGTTATCAGTTGATAGTTGTTGCAATTGAGCAATTGCTTCAGCGTAATGTCCACTAATTTTTGCGTCATGCAGAATAACTTCCATTTGTTGTGCAGTGCCATCCTTAAAAAACATGAAAAATAAAATAAGTACAACAAGGATTGCTGCAAGGAAAATTAAAAATGGGTTCTTATACTTTTTAGCAAATATTCCAATAATATTTGATTTTCTGGTTTTGGGTGATTTAGGAAGATTATATCCTCTGGATGAAATCCGTTCACCTTTAGTAAGAAAGCCGGTTTCACCGCGGGTCCTTACTTCGCGTTCAACTTGCCAGATTCCGGTTTGCATATAATGACTGGTAACTCTAAAAATTTCATTTGCATCCGGTCTGTTTTCTGGAAAACGGTTCATCATACTTTTAATGAATGATTTAAAACCGCTTGAATAATTTCCCGGTAAATCAGGAACTACACTTTCATGCAAGAGTGCATATCCAAGACCCAGGTTCTGAGATTTGGAAGGAAGATCGCCACATGCCATTTCATAAGCTGTTACACCTAAAGAAAAAATATCACTGTAATATATTGGATTATTTTTATATACTTCAGGAGCCGCATAACCAAGAGACAGTCCATACGTGGTGTACCTGTCTTTTGTCTGATCTTTGTAAATATCGCTTTTCGAAATGGTTTTATTGATAAAAAAACTGGTTCCAAAATCACTAAGGAAATACTTGGAACCTTCTTGTTCATCGTTCTTGTAAAGAATATTGGCTGGTTTAATATCCTGGTGAATGATTTTATGTTCTTTTAAGAAGATCAACGCTTTACTGAGGTCTAAAAGAATATTGGCCAATTCCTTTTCTGAAAATATATTTTCAATGGATTCTCTGTTTTTCTTTTTCTCTGCAATGCGATTTGTAATCAGATAACTTAAACTTCCATCACACAAAGGATATATCAGGTAAGGGCCCTCTGTGTAGTATCCGTATTTTTTTGGGGAGACAATGTTTGCATGTTTGAGATTCACAATCTCATCGTATTCTTTCTCAACCATCAATTTAAAATCTTCCTGTATAGATTTATCAAATACTTTCAATGCCCAGTCAGTTCCATCATCAAAATTGGCCATCCATACCTGAGAGAAGCTGCCGCTTCCAAGGAATTTTATGATTTTATAACCGTCAATGATTTGTCCTTCCTGAATCATACTATTTTAATTGTAATTGAATGGAAGTATCATCTCCGATTTGTATAATATCTCCATCTTTTAAAAAGATTACATCATTAGGGTCCAGTTCAAAAGAATTAACATAGGTGCCGTTTTTCGAAGGTTTCCAGTAAGGTACAGGACTGCTATCGTCCCATTGGCCATCCCGAATACTCCAGACTCCTTGTTCGAATATCAAGGTAGCCTGTTTTCTCGAGATGTATCTGGTATAATATTCATTTACATTGATATCATTGGTTCTGTTATTTCTGTTTTCTGCATATCCTATGGTCAACTGGTTGGTCATTTTAGCATTCAACAATTCATTTAAATTATAAACCTTACCTCTTTCCGAACCATTCAGAATAACAAAATTCCAGACGCCTTCAATGACGGGATGGTCCTCCGTAATAATGACATTACTTTCTTCTAGTGGAAGATCATCAAATACTTCCATGGCATTGGAGTATCTGTCTGAAGAGTTTGATGAAATGCATTTTTGAATGATGTGAATCCAGTAAGGATAGATGTTTCTATTATACTTGTCGACCGGAATAAATTCGCCTTTACTAATTCGGTCATAATATTTTTCAGGATTGTTTTTTACTTCCTCATAAGATCCATAAGGAAGACAACCCTTTGTTACTGTTTCGTACATCGTAACACCAAAACTAAATATATCTGAAGCAAAGGTTAAGGCTTTAAATCCTTTTGAAGGATCCAATTGCTCAGGTGGAGCGTATGGCAAAGTTCCCCACACTTGCTTTAAATGACCCAGCCAATTAGTTAATGTCTGTCTTTGATTAATCATGATAGAGATATCGTAGTCTGACAATTTGGGGTCATTGTTATGATCAAAAAGAATATTTTCCGGTTTAAGATCCCGGTGAACAATTCCATTTTTGTGTAAGGTTATAAGGCCGGACAAGATGGCCCTGCCTAGGTTATCAATTTCATCTCTTGAAAAATCTTTTCCAATCCTGGAGCGCAAATTCCCTTGATCACAATACTCCATTAATATATAAGGATTGCCCTGAATCTCACCGGAATAATAATTGGTTACGAGGTTTCCGGATTTAAGAGTACCGATATCAAAACCCTGGAAAAATCTTCTTTTGTAATTATCAAACTCTCTTGGATCTTTAGCTGCTAGGTCCAGGATTTTCATAGCAAACTCGTTGTGGTCATTTTCATTTTCAATTTGGTAAACTTGGCCAAAACCGCCCTCTCCAAGACTCTGTTTACAGATGTAAGGCCCTGACTTCAGATATAATTTATCGAATTGATTAAATTTAAAGTTCTCAGGAATTCCACCCTTGGTTTCGAAGAAAGTTTTATTTTGATTAGAATTCATCTCTCTATGTAAAGCTTATTTATTTAATTTTATGAATCTTTCTGATATGAAGGAATTCCCTGTTTTAATTTTTATAAAATAGCTTCCACTTTCTAAATTGCAAGTTTCAAGCTCAATAGAATTAAGCTCTGGTTGAATATCTACGTATTGATGCTTGAGTAAATTTCCATTTATATCATAAATTCCGATTTCAGCATGATCATATTTATTAGGTGACTTTATTAATAGCAGACCAGCAGATATTATTGGACTGGGATAAATTTTAATTTGCAATTCTTTATTTTCATTGATTACTGCTGTGTTAATACTTTTCTGAATATATTCATTTGTTTTATTAGTATTAATCAAATAATATTTCCCATTTTCTTTTTTCCAGATTATAGTTGCAATGAAAGCTTTTTTGAAATTCACCTTCTTTGGGTCTAAATAATATGAATTGAAATTTGTTGAATATTGTTTTCCACTAGCAATAGATCCTTTGGCTAAAAGAGTTCCAAAAGGTGAATTGTCTATGGAGGCCCTTAAAACATTTAAATGATATTTCTGGACAATTCCATTATCCGTATTTTGTTTATTCAGTACACTGTCTTCTAATAGGTAAACACCAAGATAATATTCACCTGTCAAATTCTGGAAAAATTTTGAAGTGCAAGAAGTATATAATGAATCATTTTTAAAAGTATACTTAAAAGATGAATTCGCTTTAACCTGTGCACTATTGAACTTATTTACTTCATCATTAATGGCTTTTCGAATTGCATACGGTGAGACACCACCAGAATTCTTAGCCCATTCCGTTTTATCTATACCCGAAGCATACCAGCAAGGGATTCCATTTGTTGCTGTAAAATTTTGTTCCCAAGCAGTTGTTATAGCATTATCAAGATCCGAGTTCCAAACATGTAAAGCAATAACCAAAGCTTTATCTTTATTATCAGCTTCAAGAAGTTCCTGCAAGTCCCATCCCCAGGATCCACATGGGCCGCACCATGTGGCAGTTTCTTTACATATTAAAGTTTGATTTTTATTCAAAGGAATTGGTTGGCCAAAACATAAAGTAACATTCATTAATGAGATAAAACTAAAAATCAATTTACTTTTCATATTAAAGTTAGTTAGAGTTAATAAAATGAGGTGATTAAATACAAATGGAATTAAAAAGAATTAATTAAAATAATAATGCACCCCACCTCCGATTGCAGTTGAATTTACAGCAATTAATCCCAAAATATCTTGTTTACCATAACTAACATCTAAAGATAGTCCAATTTTCTTTGCTAAAATTAATTCTAGTCCAGCCCCAACCATGTATGATTTTATAACAGTTACTGATGAAGCTTCAATAAAATTACTACTTAGAACCATTACTCCGAGACCAATAAATAAATAGGGGTCTAAAACGACGCCACTATTTATTTCGCCTGGAAATCGATATATGAATCTGCCACCATAATAATTCAGGGATACAGAAGCATTGAATACACTTACGCTAAATGGTGCAATAATTCCTTGCAGAGCGATATTATCAGAAACGCCATATTTTGCACTAAGTCCATAGGTAAAAGGTGTAGTCTGTAATCCGGCCCCAAAGGTTCTATTGACACGTTGAGCGTTTAAAGTTGGCGCAATAATAATGATTGCTAAAATAGCAATAGAAACTAAATGTGATTTTTTCATTTGTTTGCAATTTTGAAAATGAGGTCTACTCTTACACTTTCGACAATTTCGCTTTACTTCTTTTGTAAATGGTTTCTAGAAATCCCATTGTTCTTTTCAATTTGATATTTCAAAAGAACGAGAGCAAAAGTATAAAGGCAGTTATTCTTTAAAAGGCAGTTATAGAATTCGGTCATTTTTTAGATAAATCCGGTCAAAATGCAAGAAAACCAGAAAAAACGGGTGTGTATTAGGACTTGAAAAAGCTTGTAAACTTATCCAACATCGTTTGTAACCCTCCTTCAGATTGGATTCCAGCTTGACTTCCTTGTATATCCAGGTAGTCTTTAAACATCTTGGCTCCCCTTCTTGAACAATCTTGGGATTCTCCATTTGTCAGGATTATCCTTTTTTCAGACGGGTTGAATTTGTCTATATAAACGTTATTAACCAGAGTGCTTTGGCTAATTCTGATAAAACCCATTTCAGGTGTTAAAAGCTTAGAATAGAATAAAAGATTATTGATTGAATTTAAAACCCTGCCATCATTGAGGGAGACCCGGGTAATGTTGTCATCTGTTTTTAATAATACAATGTCATTGATATTTACAAACTGGATGAAGCCACGCAAGAGGTGCAAAGCAATTCTCTTGTTGGTGTTAGTGGTGGTTTTTGATACAAGATCAACAAATATCCGGATTTGCTCTTTAAAAATTCTTTTGTCAACATTAAGGCTTGCTTTGGTTAAAGCATTCTGAAGTTTATTCTTAGCTTCATCGTTTTCAATAGGTTTTTTAATATAATCAAGAGCAGTAAAATTGATCAAATTGGAAAGGGAATCTGCATCATTGTCTGTGACAAAAATGATTTCAAAGTTCAGACTATTCTCTTTTAATAGACGTGAAATAAGTTCAGCGCTTGTTCCTCCATCAAGATTTAAATCCATTAATGCAATTTGAGGAGAAGCTTTTTGGATTAATTTATAAGCGGAATCAAGCGAACAAGCCTCACCTGCATATTCTAAATTTGGAAAGTGATTTTGTATAAAATACTTTAAGGATTTACAGGACTCTTCATGTCCATCAATGACAATCACCTTTAATTTTTCATTCATTGCTTCGAAAACAGGATGAGGTAACCAGCTTTAATGGGACACGAATCTAAATAAAATAGTGATATAATAAAGAAAAATAAGAATTCATTCCGGTTTTAATTATCGGATAATGATTTTTAATTTTAAAAGTGTACTCGAGAAACAAAGAACCAGGAAAAGATTAACGAAGCAGTTTAATGATAAAGATGTAATCAAACATATTAAATCAAAATAGATGAATTACTTGCAGTGATCAACAAGAATTCACATGCCTGTAAAGACAAAATTGAATAACATATGAATTAAAGATTACCTTCGATTCGGTTTATTACTGTTTATAAATGTTCACAAAAAAAGGTGGCAAAAAAGGTGGCAACGAAAATTAAAATATTGAAAAGCAGGTAGTTGTATAGTGTTTTGTGACCCTGTGAGGAATCGAACCTCAACCTGAAGAACCGGAATCTTCTATTCTATCCGTTGAACTACAGGGCCAGGCTGCAAAGGTAATCAACCACGCGAATGAATCATATGCATTGACAATTCAATAAGAAATTACGGTGATTCAATAAATGTCTGATTTGAAAAAAGGTTCATTATCTAAATTAGTAGCAAAATAAGCTATTATGATACCCTGTCCATTAATGATGCAGCTTGTATTTCTACTATTAATATCAAACTTGACTCCTTGTCATGCTCAAATTAATGAATCACTAGATCCTGAAAAAGTAATCCACGAAGCAGAAAATGAAGAAACAGCTGGCAGGTATATTGATCAAAATATTGAAAATACATTGAAAGACCATATCCAAAATCCCTTAAATTTAAATCAAGCATCCTTTGATGAAATCATTCAGTTTCCACTCTGGGATTTTCAACTTTCCAGTAAAATTTTTAAATATATACAAGATCATAAACCCTTACTATCCGTTTATGAACTTCAATCAATAGCTGGAATTCCGCTGGATATATTGCGAAATAGCCTGCCCTATATAACCATTGGTATCGAAAGTAAAAAAATTCCATTATTAAAATTGATCCGTTCCAAAGGAAACCATTCTTTGTTTATCAGGTGGGGAAGAATTTTTAATAAAGATTCCTTATATAACCAGGTTGATAGCTCAAACAATACATATATTGGCTCTCCTGATAAAATTTACTTTAGATATAAAAGCGCAGTTCCTGGCAGATATTCTATTGGGATCAGCTTAGAGAAAGATGCTGGTGAGACTTGGTTTAATGCTCGTTACATAAAAACCATTGACTTTATTTCAGCATCCTTAGTTCTGGAAAATTTAACCCAGCGCTTAAAATCCATAGCTATTGGAGACTATACCTTAAGGCTTGGTCAGGGCTTATTAATTGATAATGCATTTAGTATTGGCAAGAGTTATCAGTTTGGTTCCATTGCTAAAACACCATCTGTAGTGAAGCCCTATCAATCCGTAAGAGAATCCGATATGCTTCGGGGTGTGGCAACTAAAATAAGTCTTCAGAAAAAAATTGACATGATCCTCTTCTATTCTGCTGTAAACAAAGATGCAAATCAAATTGAAAAATATAATCAAGCTACTGGAACCCATGAACTCATTGTTAGTACAATCCAAAGCTCAGGCCTTCACAGAAGTAAATCCGAACTTGCAGATCAGAATACGTTTAGGATAAAACAGGGTGGATTATCAATTCATTACAATTCACCAAATCTAAACTTTGGAATAAATGGTATTTTCAATCTGTTTAATACCTCTTTAAACAATGCTCATAGAATAGATAAGATATATTATTCACAGCGCAAGGAAGCTTATGCTGTTTCCTTTCATCACCAATGGATATATAAAAATTATTGTATAAATGGCGAACTCGCAATTGCCAATTCAGGCCACTATGCTTCTATAGAAAATTTACTTATAGGCTTGGGCAAACAAGCTGAAGCAATCTGTTCATATAGGAACTTCAGTCCTGGGTTCTATCAATTATTGAGCAATACGATTTCAACGAATGCACTCAGCACAAATGAAAAAGCAATCTATTTTGCGATAAATCTCTATCCTACAAATCGCATATTCATACATGGAAATATTGAATTTATAGCTTATCCATGGTTAAGATATCAGCATGATTTTCTTACAACAAGTCACTTATTTACTTTTAAAATACAATACACAGAACGTAAAAAATGGCTTAGCTACCTTCAAATAAGACATAAAATCAACCAAGAATCCAATCTTGAGCAAATATTTTTAAAAGAAAAATTTCCCATCGAATATTTCAACAGCCAATTGAGAATTCATCTTGAAAGCCGACTCAAAATGGAACTTATATGGCGTTCGAGAATTGAATTTCATTGGGTAAACAAAAATAATTCAGTTGCACAGGGATTTGCAATCAGTCAGGATCTCCTCTATAAATCTATAGAATCGAAATTTTCAGGAAACTTAAGATTGGCCCTATTTGATATCTCAAATTATGATTCAAGAATTTATGAATTCGAAAATGATGTACTGAGTCAATACCAATTATCAGCATACAATGGGCGTGGAATAAGGGCTTACGTAAATATCCGATGCAGACCATTAAAAGCTTGTACGTTTGAAATGAAATTGGCCACAAGCTATTTTTTTCAATTCGATGAGCATCAAAATTTTGAAATAGCGGATCAAACAGCATATGAATCGGAATTAAAATTTCAATTCAGATATCAATTCTAAGAGAAAACCAGAAGTGCACGAACTTCAAAAGACCAATTAATAATAAAGTGCGGATTTTGAAAATCACAACTAATTATTCTCTTTGATATTGAGAATTTGAGAAAAGAAATTAATTAAATTTCATAAAATTCAATCAAAATAATAGGCTTTTTGCAAAAAAATATTAAAAATAATTTGCATATTTAAAAAATGTCATACCTTTGATAAGATTTCTGATAATGTAATGTCATTTCACAAATCAACAAATTTGAAATTTTTTATTCGTTAACGTTAAAAAACTAAACATGGCAAAAGCACGTTCAACTGCTAAGAAAACCACAAAGAAGGCAGCTCCTAAAAAAGCTACCGCAAAAAAAGCAGGCGCTAAAAAGGCAACTGCAAAAAAAGCAGCTCCTAAAAAAGCAGCAGCTAAAAAAGCGGCTCCTAAAAAAGCTACAGCTAAAAAAGCGGCTCCTAAAAAAGCTACAGCTAAAAAAGCAGCTCCTAAAAAAGCTACAGCTAAAAAAGCAGCTCCTAAAAAAGCTACAGCTAAAAAAGCAGCTCCTAAAAAAGCAGCAGCTAAAAAAGCGGCTCCTAAAAAAGCTACAGCTAAAAAAGCAGCTCCTAAAAAAGCTACAGCTAAAAAAGCGGCTCCTAAAAAAGCTACCGCAAAGAAAGCTGGTGCTAAAAAAGCTACGGCTAAAAAAGCAGCTCCTAAAAAAGCTACCGCAAAGAAAGCTGGTGCTAAAAAAGCTACGGCTAAAAAAGCAGCTCCTAAAAAAGCTACAGCTAAAAAAGCAGGTGCTAGAAAATCTTCCAAAGGAAGAAAAAAAGCTAGCGCTGCAACCGCAGCTCCACCAGCAATGGCACCAATGGGTGGCGACATGATGATGTCTTAAGAGACTTAATCGCTCATAAAAAAAACTCCGTTTGATTACATTCGGAGTTTTTTTTTGTACTTATATAAAGCCTCTAAATGCTGTTATTCTCTGTTTAACCCTAAAACAAAAACAAAGCAGGGGTGATCGTCACTCATTTCTAAAGCACTCCGATTCAGCTATATAATTTGCAATTCCACATAAATTCAAATTATAGGAATACAATCTAATTTGAATTTAATTCCAGGTTAAAATGAGTTCCCTTAGCTTATTTCAAAAATTTTATCAAATCTGCAAGTACAATAGCCGTAGCTGCTTCTATGATAACTGGCACTCGTAATGCAATACATACATCGTGTCTGCCTTCAATAACAAACTCCTCCATGGATTCTGAATTTATATTTAATGAAGTTTGTTTCTTTTGAATACTGCTCGTTGGCTTTATTGCAACTCTAAATACGATGTCATTTCCATTACTAATTCCCCCATTAATCCCACCTGAAAAATTCGAAGCGGTTTTGCCTTCTGCGTCTAAAATAGAATCATTATGTTCTGAACCTTTCATTTTCACCGCTTTAAATCCACTTCCAAACTCAATACCTTTCACTGCAGGTATTGCAAAAACAAGATGACTTATCATGGACTCCAATGAATTAAAAAAAGGCTCTCCAACACCAATTGGTAAATTTTTTACCCGACATTCTATAATTCCTCCAATGCTGTCTTTTGATAAAATAGCATTTGAAATGGCTTCTTCAATATTCATTAGACCTCCAGCTTCAATTAATTCGGCATGGATTTGAATATCTGGAAGTGTTTTCTTTGCGATGACTCCTGCTGCAACTAAAGCAAGCGTCAACCGTCCACTAAAATGTCCTCCACCTCTATAATCATTAAATCCCAGATACTTTTTTGAAGCTACAAAATCCGCATGTCCAGGACGTGGTATCGATCTGGTTTTCTCATAATCCTTGGATTTTACATCGCTATTTGCAAACTGAATATTCAAAGGCGCTCCTGTCGTAAAGCCATTAAAAATTCCTGATTTAATTATAGGTGTATCTTCTTCAACTCTGGTAGTCATTCCAGGTTTACCTGCTTTTCTCCTTTCAAGGTCAATTATAAAATCATCTAAATGAATAGAAATCCCTGGTGGAACTCCATCCACTAATATACCTACACAGGATCCATGGGATTCTCCATATATACTAATTCTAAAATTATTTCCAAATGAATTCATCTCTAAATTTATTTACGATTGCAAATCTAATTCTAAATCGTTTGCTAAATTAGCATATGAAGTTACCTTAATCATATCAAAATTAGCCTAAGCCAATACCTTGCATTTATAATCAAAATCATTCATATACTCAAATAGCGCTTCCATTGTCAATGTTTCAAAATCACAATTTGGAAGATTAGCCTTCAATAAATTTCTCACAGATTCCAAAACTTCTATATTCTCAAATTCGTTGTCTTGTGCAAAATGCAGATACTTCATTAATCGAAACGGATTAAGCCATCTGGATATTCTTTTATTAAATGTTGCTTCACTGGCACAATGCTTTAGGCAGTCGTGTAATTCACTTTCGAAATTTTGTTGCTCTAAAAACGCAGATAAGGAATCTGACAGCACCCAGGATTTCCATGGAACAGCAAACTTTAGATCAGAATATTTTGTAATAATTACATTGAAAAAATTACAAAAACACCCGATTGCTTTAGAATTATAGCTTAGGTATTTGTCTGGCAGTTCAATAATTTCCTGGACTGCTTTACCAGTACCAAATGGAACGCGTGTTGATATTCTTCCAGAAGGAAAAACAAGCGGTTGGTTGAGTTCGCCTAAAGTTTCTAATACACTAAACTTATGCAAAAAATAAAAGTCCTCACCTGCTTTACGTTTGTTCATACCTCCTTGTGCTTGATATGCAATACTTTTTACTGCAAAACAGGATCCTAAAGTTTGAAAAGCAAATGGATACTTAAAGTATTTTTGCCAACCTATATAACTCCGCAAATGAAGTTCATATGTTTGAATAGCAAGCTTTAAAGCTGGATTCAAATCATGCAAGTGATGTTTAAAGCCAATTGAAACTGCATCCATTTTAGCTTGGATTCCAAAAGACTTTTCAATTTGCTGCAAATACAATGGGCTACACAAACAATCTGCATCATAGTTTACAATAATACCATTAACCCCTAAATCTTCAAATCTTCGAACAGCCTCGTCCATGCCAATTTTACGCGCTAAACCTACACCAGCAAATTTTTCAGGCAAGCTAAATAGAGGCAATGCTAACACTTTTATTTTTTGATTTGATGTAGCTTTTTCTAACTTCTTAATATATTCAAATTGTTCCTGGTGAAAATTTATAATCTCTGGATCCGAGGTATCAGAATAGTTCAATATTGGAAATACCTCTACAATGCCATTTAAAGGAACACAATTCAATAAAGAATTTAAAGCTGTCTTTAACTCTAATTCATAATAGGAAGGACAAATAACAATCATTTTTAAATCACATGAAGGCATTTTATCCAGAATCCTTCCGTATAAAGCATGTTTTTCTAGATAACTTTGCATTGCTAAAATCAGAAATGGATATCAATCAGCAAAACTATCAAAACATTCTCATTGAATCACAAATCTTTCCACCGATTCAAAGTATTGCTTATATGGTGCAATCGACGAATACTTTAATTGAAGTGCATGAGCATTATCAAAAAAGAAGTTTTCGAAACCGATATCAAATTGGCAGTAGTCAAGGCAGACAGGAGCTTTCAATCCCGTTAAAAAAAGGTAAAAACCATCAAATGCCAATTCAAGAAGTCCAGATTGCATATGACAGTAATTGGCAACACAACCATATTAAAGCAATTCAATCAAGCTATGGCAAATCTGCGTATTTCATTTATTATATTGAATTCGTTCGAGAACTCCTATTTACGGATTGCTATAATTTATTGGAATTAAACTTTAATTCGCTTAAATTAATAAGTGCATTAATTCAATTTCAAATACCGTTTCAAAGGACATCAAGCTTTCAAAAAAATCCTGAAAAAGAAATTACCGATCTTCGGTCAATGATGCTCCCTGGTACTATACATCAATTTAAAAATCCAGCATATTATCAAGTCTATACTGGCAATACCGGATTTTTACAACAATTGAGTGTTTTAGATCTTATTTTTCATTTAGGACCTGAAGCCGTATTTTACCTTCAACAAATGAAAATTTAATTCGTTACATAAAGACTCCAAAATAGCAAACTAAAATATGAACTCTTTAAAAATGTTCCTTTTTCTGATTAGCACGCTCCTACTTTGTTTTGGTTGCAAAACAAGCACACAAAAGGATTCCATGAAAACGGTGATGGATCCGCATAGTTTTTCAAATCCATCGATTACTAAAGTGAAACATTTGGATCTTGATTTGAAAATAAATTTTGAAAATAAAAGAATAGAAGGTCTTGCTAGTTATACTCTTGAAGCAGACCATGGTTCAGAACTCATTTTAGATAATTTAGGATTGATTATTCAAAGTATTCAAATTGAATCCGGTGGCAGTTTAACAGAAGCTCATTATCATATAGATACCATAGATCCCGTTTTAGGCGCTGGAATCCATATAGAATTAAAAGCCAAAACGGAAAAAGTTCGCATTCAATATATGAGTGGTCAAAATGCTTATGCATTACAATGGCTTCCTAAGGAACAAACCAGAAGAAAGAAATATCCATTTTTATTTACCCAAAGTCAATCTATTTATGCCCGATCCTGGATCCCTTGTCCAGATGGTCCCGGTATCCGGTTTACGTATCATGCAAAGGTATCTGCACCTAAAGATTTAATGGTTGTAATGAGTGCAACGAATAGCATGCAACGCACTTCAGATGGAATTTATGAGTTTGATATGGAAATTCCCATTCCTGCTTATTTATTAGCATTGGCTGTAGGAGATTTTGATTTTAAAGCTATTGGCAACCGAACTGGAGTGTATGCTGAACCTGGTCTATTAGATAAAGCTGCAGCAGAATTTTCGGATTTAGAAAACATGCTTATAACAGCCGAAAACTTATATGGACCTTATCCATGGAAACGATATGATGTCATTGTACTTCCGGCAAGTTTCCCCTTTGGTGGGATGGAAAATCCAAGGATTACATTTCTTACGCCCAGTGTGATTGCAGGAGATCAGAGTCTTACCTCCCTTTTAGCTCATGAATTAGCCCATTCCTGGTCAGGAAATTTGGTTACAAATGCTAGCTGGAATGACTTTTGGCTGAATGAAGGCTTCACTACTTATTTTGAAAGCAGAATTATGGAAGCACTTTATGGCAAACCATATGCAGATATGTTAAGTAGTTTAGGATTCCAGGATTTAAATAAAACAATGCACGAAATGGGAACCGAAAATCCGCTTAGTAAATTAAAATTAAATCTCCAGGGAATGGATCCAGAAGAAGCGCTAACGGATATCGCTTATGAAAAAGGAAAATTACTTTTGCGCTTTTTAGAAGAACGAATAGGGCGAGCAGCTTTTGATCAATTTCTAAAAAATTATTTTGAATATTTTAAATATAAATCGAATACCAGTGAAGGATTTTTAAAATTTGCAGTGGAGCATTTGATTAAACAAGATACAAGTCTGTTAGATACCGTAAAAAAATGGATTTATGAACCGGGTTTAATTTCATTTACCCCAGCGTATGATACCCTAAGATTTAAAAATATTGATCAAAGCTTAGTTTTATTTTTAAAAACTATGAATCCGAAAAGTTTACATTCTGATGCGTGGACTACGCATGAATGGATCTATTTTATTCGCAAATTACCATATGATAAAAACATTCAAAGATGTTTGATTTTGAATTCAACATTTAAATTATCAACGGCCAGAAACAGCGAGATAAAATGCGCTTGGTTTGAATATGCAGTCAAAAATAATTTTGGTAAGCAAATACTTCCTGATATTCAAAATTTTCTTATCCAAAATGGGCGGAGAAAGTATTTAATGCCAATTTATACTGCCATGTTAGACAATGCATTAAATAAAGAAGCCTGGATTATTTTTGAAATGGCAAAATCAGGATACCATCCGATTTCGCTGAATTCTGTCCAAAAACTACTGATTGAAAAAATTTAATACGAAAATATTCGTATTAGCTATATTTGCGTGAATTTAACATAATTTAATATTTTATGAATTTAAAGACTTTCCTTACAATAGCAATCGTTTGCATTCAATTTATTATAAATGCCCAAGATCAAAATCAAGCGAAACGTTTTGATTTTGGTAAAATGTGGACATTCGAAAACCCTCCAAAAGAGTGGTTTAAAGAAGCTTATAATTTTACTCCAGATGATAGCTGGTATGATGATGTCAGAAAAGCTTCCCTTCGATTTGCAAGTTGGTGTTCTGCTTCCTTTGTATCTCCAAATGGTTTAATTATGACCAATCATCATTGCTCTCGCGATGTGGTTCCAGCACTTCAAAAAGAAGGTGAAAATTTTGAGAAAAATGGATTTTATGCTTCAAATTTGACAGATGAGCGAAAATCTGAAGGACTTTTTGTTGAACAAATGATCAGAGCAGAAGACATCTCTGAGCGTATTTTAGATAAAATGGATAAAGCTAAAAATGATACGGACCGTAAAATGTTTCAGGATTCTGCATTAGCACAGACAATCCGCGAATATCAGTTAAAAGAATCCTGGAAAGGGCTTCGGATTCAATCTGTTACATTTTATAGTGGTGGTAAATTTAGTTTATATGGTTATAAGAAATACAACGACATTCGACTGGTAATGATTCCTGAAAATGATTTGGGTGTATTTGGTGGTGAATCAGACAATTTTACCTATCCACGGTATACTTTGGATTGTACTTTTTGGAGAGCCTATGATGAATCTGGTAATCCTTTAAATACAAGCGCAAATTATTTCAAATTCAAAATAGAAGGTGCTGAAGAAAATGAACCCGTATTTGTAGTAGGAAATCCTGGAAATACAGAACGGTATAGAACCTTTAAACAATTTGAATACGATCGGGACATTCGATATCCTTCACAATTGGAAATGATGAAAAACCGGTATGATTTAATGCAAGCTGAATACGCTAAAAGTCCAAATGTAAAATTGCTGAATGAAATTTTTGGATTATCAAACGGAATTAAAGCGATTACCGGAATCCTAAAAGGTTTGAATACACCTAATTTATTGAATCGTAAAAAATCAATGGAAGATGAAATTCGAAGTAAAACTAAATTAAAAGGTGAAGATCCATGGCTTGAATTAGAAAAAGCCATTCAAGAATTAAGTAAATACGGAGCTGCATCTACTTTAATTGGAGCATCCCCAATAAAAGGTAATACGGTCATGCTGCTTTTTACATTAGCCCGCTATGAAAAAGCTTTATCCCAACCAGATCAAGTTGCAAAACTGGATAAAATAAGAGAAGAAATTAAAAATTATGCAAACGCTTTAAACACAGAGAAAGAGAAAGCTTATTTTCAAGTATATCTTAGCGAATTGAAAAAATTTGAACATCCAGATAATAAATATATAGATCAGATACTTGATGGAAAAACTCCGGAGAAAGCAGCAAGTAAAATTCTTGATAAAACAGATTTTGCTGATTCTGAAAAATTGACCAAAATTTTAATGAAAGATGCAGAGAAATTTAAAAAACTAAATGATCCTTTACTGGATGCATCCAGAATATTAGTTCCGAAATATAATGAAGCCGTATCCGCTTTTCAGTCATCGGTACCTAGAAGACGTGCCTTGGAAACGAAAGTAGCGAATGCCGTTTTTAAAGTAAAAGGAAATAATTTACCGCCAGATGCCACCTTTACATTGCGTCTCGCGGATGGAATTGTAAAAGGTTATGAATATAATGGTACCATTGCGCCCTATAAAACGAGCTATTTTGGAATGTATGATCGTTACTATTCATTTAATAAACAGTTTCCATATGCTTTGCCTGCAAAATGGGAAAACCCACCAAAGGAATTATTACAAGCACCCATGTGTTTTATAACAACCAATGATATTATTGGTGGGAACTCGGGAAGTCCTATGATTAATCGAAATAAAGAAGCAGTGGGTCTAATATTTGATGGAAATATTGAATCCCTTCCTGGAAATTTTATTTTTGATGAAGTATCCAACAGGACTATAGCTGTTCATACAGGAGGAATTTATGCTGCTTTGAAATATATTTATAAAGCGGATCGTTTAGTGAATGAATTAATTGGAAAATAATTGTATTCTGCTTTTAATTCAAGCTTAATTTTCAGAAAATGAAACAAATAATATATTCTATTTCCATAGTTCTTTTGTTTTTCAATTCCTGTTCACCGGGAGGTTCCGTAGCAAAAGGCATTAAAGGGATCACACAACGTTCAGATTGTAAAGGGCCTTGCCATAAAACGATGTCCTGTGAAGGCAAGCCACTAACCTTAGAAATGAAATTGGAAAACAATAATTTAATGACCGCTGGAAATACCATTTTTGCAAGAGATCCTGATAATTTTGACTACACGGTAAAAATTGAATTTGGAACAAGTGTTCCAATAGAACTCTACAGTGATATCAAAAATCCAAATAATAAACGCTTCGTTGTTACCGGAATTGTAGAAGGATATGATCAATATGTGCATGAACAATGTACAAGATCCTATATCTTAAAAGTGAGTGATTCAAAAGATTTTAAGGTGTTTAATAACTGATAAAATATTTAATTTCATTTTATCATTAATAATTCAAGCTTAATTAAGTTGATTTTAAAATTATTTTCATTCCTTCTCTTGCCGCTAATGCTGAAATTTTATGATTCCTTATAAAGTTTTTCACAAGATCAGGATGCGTTTTAGAATACTGGCGCAATGCCCAGCCTGAAGCTTTTTGAACAAAAAATTCTTTGCTATCTGCCCTTCTTAAAATCAATTTTTGCAGGCATTCAAAGTCTGTTAAATTACCAAATTTTAGTTGAAGAATGATTGCGGAACGTTGATACCAAAAATTATCAGATTCAATCCATCGATTACAATATTCATCCCGAAGTTCAAGGTTGCGTTTTACAATAGTACCAATAATACCTGGCGCAATACCATCCACGGTATCCCACCAGGATTCTCTTGCAATTAAGGATTCAAATGGAGCAATAAATCCAGGATCCATTTTCTTTGAAAATCGAAAACTTAAATCTAATGCTACATACTTAAATTCTCTCTTTTCATGGGACCAACATCGCTCTACAAAAGCAAGAAATTCATCTTTATCATGCAATTGATAATTCTCAAAAATAAGCTTTACTATTTCTTTTCTTACCGGAGATTTAATTCCATAATAATCAAATTGATTCCGCATATAATTTTTCATCCAAAAAGCATTTTCTTGGATTGCATTCTTTTCTAATGCCTTTTCCAGCTTATGATATAAGGATTCTAACAACACCGATAATTATTTAATAAGACTTAGCATATTTCGCTCATGGAAGGCTTCTTTCCGCACAACTTTATAATACAAGTCGTAAACATAGATTCCCGGAGGTGCATCTTTATCAGAATTTTGAAATTTACCATTCCAGCCAATATCAGGATCAGAGCTTGAAAAAATTCGCCCACCCCATCTATCGAAAATTTGGAGTTGAAATTTTTCCAGTGAATGAATTTGCCCTTTAGCAACAAAAACATCGTTCTTCCCATCTCCATTGGGTGTAAATGCATTAGGCATAAACAAGCTAAAGTCTCTGTAAACTGTAATGTCTGCTTCTAAAGTATCGGTACATAAAAATCGATCTGTTACAATCATTTGAATATGATGTATGCCCGTGTCATTAAATTCATATTGCAAAGCCGAATTAAAAAAATACTGCTTTCCATCAATGATCCAGGTTCTTCCTATGGTACCTGCAGAAAGATCTTTTAATTGAACAATAGGATCTTTTATATTGACGATACTTTTATCTATTTCCCAGTCTGCTATAGGTGGATTATAAACATAAATAACATTATTAAATGTACCTTCATTATAACAACCTAATGGAGAAGTCACCTCTAATTTTAAATCGAAAACACCGGTATCTGTAAATGTATGGTCTATTGTAAAACCAGAATCTATAGCTCCATCGCTAAACTTCCATAGAAAACGGTAGGAATTATCTGTTGGAAAAGATACGTTTTTAAATTCTACATTTAAGGGTACACATCCTTCACTTACATTCGGACGGAATACAATAACGTCGGGAGCTGGATACCATTTCAATTCATTAAAAACTGTATTTACACATCCAAAATTATCTTTAATGGTCAATAATACCGGATACGTTCCAGGATGAATATAATTTACATTAGGATTTTGTGAAAAGGAAGTAATTCCATCACCGAGGCTCCATGTCCAACTTGAAATATTGCTATAGGCGGAACTTGAAAGATCTGTAAATTGAACTGGGCCGGCCTTACAGCTATCATAAACAACCGTAAATTGCGATTTTAAATCAGGGATGACATTTATTTTAAAATAGCCCGTATCCCCGCAATTGGTACCAGGATTTATAATAAATTGTCCGTTGTGAACTCCACCCTCTTTAAACTTAATATATGGAGCCCAACCAAAGAAGGTATCTATAGCACCTCCGTTTTCATAGGTCCACATAATTTCATTTATAAATTTAAAGTCAACACTTGCATTTAATATTTGATATTCATTGGTACCGCAAACCGTAATTTCAAAATGATCTGGTGTAAGTTTACTAGCCCCAACTAATCTGGCTTCAATATTTCCTTCACAACTTGCAACATTAAATTGAAAATCCCTTTTTAGAACGGAAAGTAAAATGCCATTTCTATATTCATAAACACAAACACTTACCACAAATTGACCTATAACATCCGGCTTACCAGTTATTATGCCATTGAGAGAATTTATGGTGACTGGAGGGTTTCCTCCTAATGGAAACAAGGCTGTATATGGAAATCTATAAGCAACTGGTGAATATGGAGGAAGACAATCTGGAGTTGGAGTCGGATTATTACAATTCGCATTTGGACCTCCGCCATTTCCTTGTCCACCACCTTTAAGTGGCTCACAAAATTCATAGATTAATAAATCACCTTCTTTATCTAATGCTGAATGATCAAATTTAAAGGGTGCATTTACACATAAAACGATGGGTGGAAAATTAATAAATCTGGGAGAACTATTACAGGTACGCTGTGCTTCCGGATGGATTTCCATACTGTAGGTTGCACCTGTTGCACCCGGATCAACGATATTCGTTATCGTACCATTTCTACAACAGCGCTGCCAAACAATCAAATAATTTTGATTAATAATTGGCAATTCAACAATCATTTCATAGGTGCCTGCTTCTCCACAAATATTTGGCGGTAATTGAAGACATGGATAAACAGGTGGATCAATATTTTCTACAGGGATCGTAAAAGGAATTCGATATTCTGCATTAGAACCATTTCCTGTTTTTGTGTTGACATATTGATTTCCATTTTGTCGGTAAATGGTAAATCCAAGATTTGCATCAAATGGTGTTTGAGCGCCGCAATCACGATACAATTTGATGGTAATTAAATATTTTCTTTTGGTAGTATCTAATCCATTATTTCCATAACCTAAACATTCATAATACAGCTCGCCACCTATGATGTGTGTGGCTAATGCGCTATATGAAAAAATGCAAGCAAGAAAAAGTAAAACATGGTGAAGCTTAAATCCCATAATTAAAATCAAAAATAAGGCAGGAATTAATAACAAAGGTCCTTTTCATAGAATAGTACGTAAAATAACAATAAAAAGATTGCCTTAAACTCTAATTTTACGCAAATTACCTAAATAAATGCAACCTTTAGCAGAACGAATGCGGCCGACAAAACTCCAGGATTTAATTGGCCAGGAGCATTTAACTGGGAATGGTAAGGTGCTAAACACTGCAATGGTAACCAAACATATTCCGTCTATGATCTTCTGGGGTCCTCCTGGGGTTGGTAAAACCAGTCTTGCCAAAATTATTGCCCAGGATTTGGAGCGCCCATTTCATATTTTAAGTGCAGTCCAATCCGGCGTTAAGGAGGTCCGGGAGGTATTAGAAAAAGCTAAAAATCAGCGCTTTTTTGACCAGGCATCTCCAATATTATTTATCGATGAAATCCATCGGTTTAATAAAACGCAACAAGATGCACTTTTAGCTGCAGTCGAACATGGAACGATCGTATTAATTGGGGCTACTACCGAAAACCCATCTTTTGAAGTCAATGCGGCCTTGCTTTCAAGGTGTCAGGTATATGTTTTAAAACCTTTACAAAAGGAAGCCCTATTAAAACTTACGAATCAAATTTTAGCGAAAGATTTTTTGTTTCAGAATAAAAAAATCACACTCGATGAAACGGAAGGTTTAATTCAACTTGCTAATGGAGATGCTCGTAAACTTTGCAATATATTAGAACTCATTGGTTCTCAAAATTCGGATGAAATTCATATTACAGATGCACTGGTCTTTCAATTAGTGCAGGAAAATCCGGCGATTTACGACAAAAATGGAGAAATGCATTACGATATGGCATCTGCATTTATTAAGTCGATCAGAGGTTCAGATCCTAATGCGACATTATATTGGATGGCACGCATGATAGATGGTGGTGAAGATCCACGCTTCATTGTGCGAAGAATGTTCATTTCAGCTGCTGAAGATATTGGCTTGGCAAATCCAAATGCCCTATTAATGGTAAGTGCATGTCAGAATGCTGTTCAAATGGTTGGTTGGCCGGAGTCTAGAATTATACTATCAGAAGCCGCTATTTACTTAGCGTGTTCTCCAAAATCCAACTCTGCTTACACCGCTATTGAAAAAGCGTTGGAACAAACTAAAAAATCTGGCAATCAAGCGGTACCCTTACATTTAAGAAATGCGGTAACAGGATTAATGAAAAATATGGATTATGGGAAAGATTACCAATATGCTCATGAACACGAACATAGTTTTGTGGATCTTGAATATTTACCGGAGGCTTTAAGAGCCCAGAAATTTTATGAACCCGGTAAAAACCAATCAGAAGATAAAATAAGAGCTATTTTGAAACAATTTTGGAAAGAAAAATACAACTATTAAATCAAGCAGCTTGTTTGTTAGCTTTGCAAATTAATTTTCTATATGTCGCCAATTGAAACTGAACACCTGAAAATGATTCGGGAATCCGTTAGATCCTTTGCTCAAACGCATATTCGCCCTCATTTTATGGAATGGGATGAAACCCAACATTTTCCAAAAGATTTAATGCACCAGCTTGGTGCTCAAGGCTTTTTGGGCGTTTTGGTACCCCGGGAATATGGCGGATCTGGATTAAGTTACCAGGAATATATCACGGTGATCGAGGAAATTTCAAAAGTTTGTGGTTCGGTCGGATTATCTGTAGCAGCCCATAATTCACTATGTACTGGTCATATGATGACTTTTGGAAATGAAGAACAAAAACAAAAATATCTAAGCAAACTCGCAACAGGAGAATGGATTGGCGCCTGGGCATTGACTGAAGCGAATACAGGAAGTGATGCCATAAGAATGAAATGTGTTGCACATCAAGAAGGCGATTTTTGGATTTTAAATGGAACGAAAACATGGATTACACATGGTCTTTCAAGTGATGTTGCTGTGGTTATAGCACGAACTGGTGAATTATTAGACAGTAAAGGAATGACTGCTTTTATAGTAGAACGGACAACTCCAGGTCTTGCAGCTGGTAAAAAAGAAAATAAATTAGGAATGAGAGCATCAGAAACTGCTGAGATGATCTTTGACAATTGCAAAATTCATAAATCGCTCGTGATTGGTGAAGTTGGCGAAGGGTTTGTGCAAGCCATGAAAATTCTTGATGGTGGCCGAATCAGTATTGCAGCACTCGCTTTAGGGATTGCAAAAGGTGCCTATGAAGCCTCTGTAAAGTATTCTAAAGAACGCGAACAATTTGGTCAAACCATTTCTCAATTTCAAGGAATTGCCTTTAAATTAGCAGATATGTGTGTAAAAATAGAAGCCGCAGAATTATTAACCCGGCAAGCTGGGAAGATGAAAGATCTTAAACAAAAGATGACAAAACAAGCTGCAATGGCTAAATATTATGCTTCAGAAATAAGTGTGCAGGTATCAACAGATGCTGTCCAAATTTTTGGAGGTTATGGGTATACTAAAGATTTTCCTGTAGAAAAATTTTACCGCGACTCTAAATTATGTACTATCGGGGAAGGTACTTCAGAGATCCAAAAATTAGTAATTTCAAGAGAAGCCTTAAAAGAAGTGAATAGTTAAGGCAAAAATTTATGATTCGTTCGTCCGATAGCGGGTATGGCTGGACTGGAGAAAACTTAATCGAATGAACATTCGCCCCAAATTGCTGATCCTCTTGATTATAAAACAAAATAGGATACAAAACGTTAACTAATCAATGAGTTTTAAAGTGCGTATATTCGTTGTAATGCTAAGTTTTAGTTTACTAGCATCTCAATTTGGCTTTAATATTTATTTGGCATATTGCTGTTGTTCTAAAATTCTAAGTTATTCTTTAATACCAAAAGCAGACCCCTGCTTGATGCAATTAAAAAAACCAGCTTGCTGTTCAAAGGCTGGATGTTCAGCATCTGTCAACATTAAAAAGATGCCCTGTGGCAATAAAGTGATTGATTATAAATCACTTCAAACAAAAGCTGAAAAACCTGGTTTTTTTGAATTTCCAGTTTTCGATATTCAAAGTCCAGAAACTTATATTCATTGGACGCTTTCAAATCTAAAATCAAGCCTGTCTAAAATTGAATTCCATTATCCCGATTATTATGAAAGTGGAATTTTCCTTCGAAAAAAATATTGTTCCTGGATTTGCTAGCCAGAAGTGTGTTAATTTCTAAATTATCATACATTCTTTAATATTTAATAGCAAATTAAAATGCAGAAAATTATAATTCTTGTATTCCTATTTATGGCATCCAAAATTGGGAGTCAAAGTTTTACTGGCAATGTTTTAGATCGTCAAAACAAAGCTTTTTATGGTGCCGTTATTTATTGGTTGGGTTCAACGGCTGGCACTACCAGTAATGAAAATGGATATTTTAAAATCAACCGAACTCCTGAAAATAAAAAATTAGTTTTATCCTATGTTGGATTTAAAGCAGACACAGTAGAAATACCTGAAAGTCTGGATTTTGATATCTTTTATTTAGATGAAGGGATAACTTTAAATACGATTGATGTAGATGGAATTCGAAATTCAAATACGTTTTCCCGACTAAACCCTTTAAACATTGAAACACTTGAACGAAAAGAATTTAAAAAAGCAGCTTGTTGTAGCTTGTCAGAAAGCTTTCAAACAAGTAATGCAGTAGATCTAAGCTATTCTAATGCTGCAACCGGTTCAAAAGAAATTCAATTTTTAGGATTACGTGGACTTTATACACAGTTTCTTATTGAAAACAGACCCGCATTTGCTGGCATTTTATCAAATACAGGATATGATTTAATTCCAGGTACCTGGCTAGATCAAGTAAATATTCAAAAAGGAGCTTCTACCACGATTTATGGTGCACAAAGCATGGCCGGTGCAATTAATGTGCAATTAAAAAAACCAGATCAGGATGCTCCGGTATTTGTAAATGTATTTAGAGATCTGCATGGTCGAACAGAAGCGAATCTGCATTTAAATAAAATATGGAACGAGAAAAAATCAAGCGGACTCTACCTCAATTCAACGTATCACGATGCCAATAGAGATCATAACGGGGATTCATTTCAGGATGATTCAAAAATTAATCGGTTGAATGGAATGTTTCGAAATACATTTTATAGCCATACATTTGAAGGTCAAATTAATGCGCAAGCTTTGGTCGAAAAAAGAAAAGCTGGCCAAATTAAAACAGATAATCCGTATTTGATTGACCAGGAAATTTCACATATAAATTTATTTGGGAATTTAGGCTATGTCAATTTCAAAAAAGAACTCCAGAATATGGGTTCAATATATGATTTTTCATATTCAAAAATTAATTCTAGTTTTGGAAATACCAAATTTCAAGCAGATGAAAAACGGGCCTCAGCACAACTTTTTTATATTCATCCTTTTCAAGATGGAATCCATATAATAAATACAGGGCCTTCCTTTCATTATAATCAAGCCGAAGAAATACGAAATCAAGATACGATTCAATACAAAGAATCTGTTGTTGGGATATTTTTAGATTATTCATTTAGAAATACCTTGCATTTAGATAATTCATTTTCTTTCACGATAAGTCAACGATTTGATTTAATAAATGGAAAAGAGGCCCTTTATTTACCGAGGGCGAATCTTCGCTATTTATTTGCTGAAGATTGGACCATAAGAGCATCCATAGGTCGTGGATATAGATTTCCAAGGATATTTTCAGATCAATCTGGTTTATTTGCCAGTTCAAAATCTATGATCATCGAAGATATTGTAAAACTTGAAAAATCCTGGAACACTGGAATGAATATTACCGGAAAACCCTATTTAAATGGCAAAGAACTTACTATCAATTTCGACCTTTATTATACCTGGTTTCAGAATCAACTTCTCATTGATTTAGATGAAAATGATGCACAAGTTCACTTCTATGCTTTAGAAGGGAAATCAAATGCTTTGCAATTGATTACTACACTCTCCTATCCGATATTAGACGTATTAAATTTTAAAATTGGTGCAAAATATACACATTCTTACTCCGATTATAAAAAAGGAAATTTACAAAATTTACAGATTCCAAAATACCGCGGACTTGTATCCCTTGATTTTTCATCTCCAAATAAAAAATGGTTATTGAATCTTACCAGTATTTATGTTGGAAAAATGAGGTTAAGTGCCAAGGAAAATATACCACATGAAATCTCCCATAATCATTTAGGAAATTCAAATGACTATGTCATGTTACAAAGTCAGTTAAATTTCACCCATAAAAAATGGGAATTTTACACGGGTCTGGAAAATATTTTAAACTATACACAGCACGATGCAATTATTGATTCTAAAAATCCATTTGGGCCTTACTTTAATGCAACAGAAGTGTACGCGCCAGTAGCTGGAATTAAACCTTATGTAGGCATTAAATGGAGTTTATAAAAATCGTTTTTTAAAACAAACAAAAAATTGCGAAACTAGATTACCGCTAGCATCTTATTGGAACAACGAATTGGGTGAATTTTAGATTTAAGGTTTATGTGAAATGTCAAAATTAGAATATATAAAAATTCTAAATTACTGGAATAGAATATAAAAGGATCCTTAAATTACACTTGTGTTGTTTCAAGATGTTCCTTTCATTTCTTGATATTTTTGAAGTACCAATAGAATATTTTTATGGATTGGTTTTTTTTGCATTGCTTCTTCAAAAGTTAGCCATTCTATAATTTCAATATTTTCTTCAATTTGTGGAATTGGCGTTTCATGATCAGCATAGCTCATAAAATACCATTTGGTGCGTTTAAGTGCTCGCTGATTACTTTTTTCCCGGTAGATGTGCCAGGTCTCCGCCAATTTAGAATGCAATGATATATTATGTAAGCCAGTTTCCTCCATACATTCTCTAACTGCTGCAGATTTAGATTTTTCATTGGAGTCTAATTTTCCCTTTGGCAAATCCCAAAACCCTTTTCTAAAGATCATTAAAATTTTCTTTTCATGATTTTCAATAACTCCACCAGCAGCTGGTACCCAAAGCAATAAACTCTTAAGATCTTCAAATAATAATTGCACATCTTTGGAATATAATACAATGGAATAAAAGCGATTTGATTTTTCAAGTGTATCCAGATAGTTGAACAAGGTTTTCTTGACATTTCGATAAGGAAAAACCAATTGATTTGGCCCTGCCAGGGATTCTGCTATATCCTCTTCATTCATGAGAATCAAGGAATTTTCGTCAACGTTAATTTCGTATGTTTGCTGTTCTATTGCCATATATGGGATTAACACAAGATATAGCAGATCGCTTACTTCAAATTAAGGCTGTCAAATTAAATGTTCAAGAACCTTTTACCTGGGCCTCTGGTTTGCGATCACCTATTTACTGTGATAACCGCAAGATACTTTCATACCCTGAAATTAGGGATGAAATTGTATCGGCATTTGTCGAAAAAGCTAAATTATTTGCAGAAGCTGGAGCAATTGCGGGTGTTGCTACTGCAGGAATTGCATGGGGAGCACTTCTGGCAGATCGATTAGGATTGCCTTTTGTCTATGTGCGGGCAAAACCAAAAGAGCATGGGCTCAAAAACCTTCTTGAAGGTGAAATATCAACCGGAACCAAGGTATTAGTGATTGAAGACTTAGTTTCTACTGGAGGAAGTTCAATAGAAGCAATTCAGGCATTAGAATTAAATGGGAATCCTGTTTTGGGTTTAATTGCTATATTTCAGTATGGTTTTCAGGCTGCTCAGGCAAAATTTTTAGAAAAAAACATCTCATTTCATACTTTATCCGACTTTAATACACTTTTGGAACAGGCTTTGCATCAAAAATACATCAACAATACCGATTCCGAAAACCTCTCAAAATGGAATGGAGATCCAAAACTTTGGTCTGACAATTTCCTTTTGAAGAAAGCCAATTTATGAAAATTATCAACAAAAAATCAGAGGAATTCCTCTATAATTACCTCAATAATCCGTCTCCGACCGGATATGAAGCTGAAGGACAGAAAATCTGGTTAGCTTATATCAAAGAATTTATTGATGAATGGACTTTAGATAATTACGGGACTCTTTTTGGAGTCGTAAATCCAGGAAAACCATTTAAAGTGGTCATAGAAGGTCATTCTGATGAAATATCCTGGATGGTCAATTATATAACCGATGATGGTTTTATTTATGTTATCCGAAATGGAGGCATTGATCAGTCTATTGCACCATCCAAAAGAGTTTTAATACATACCCCGAAAGGAATCGTCCAGGGCGTATTTGGATGGCCTGCAATCCATACTCGAAAAGGCAACGACACGAATCTTTTGGCGACTCTTGAAAATATATTTATAGATGTAGGAGCTAAAGACAAAGAAGAAGTTGAAAAAATGGGTATCCATGTTGGATGTTGCATTACCTATGAAGATGGGCTAATGAAATTAAATGACCGCTATTATGTAGGTCGTGCTCTTGACAATCGAATGGGAGGATTTTGTATTGCAGAAGTTGCAAGACTTTTAAAGAAGAACAAAATTAAACTTCCATATTCGCTCTATATCGTAAATGCAGTTCAGGAAGAAATTGGATTAAGAGGTGCTGAAATGATCGCTGAAACCATTAAACCAAACGTAGCGATTATCACAGATGTAACACATGATACCCATACTCCAATGCTAAAAACAAAGGAACAAGGATCTATAAAATGTGGAGCTGGACCCGTCTTATGTTATGCTCCGCCAGTTCACAATATATTGCAACAAATGGTTGTGAAAACTGCTGAAAAACATAAAATTCCATTTCAACGAAATGCATCCTCTAGAACAACAGGCACAGATACCGACGCATTTGCCTATTCAAATGGTGGAGTGCCGTCTGTACTTATTTCCCTTCCTTTGCGTTATATGCATACTACAGTGGAAGCTGCAAATATTGAAGATATCGAAAATGTAATCAAATTAATTTACGAAGTACTCCTGGATATTGATCCTAAAAAAAGTTATAAATATTTCTGATTCGCGAACTAAAATAATTTTTACATCCCTATTTTATGGCGCCTTACTGGCCTTATTAGCCAATAACTACTATTTGTTTTTTAATACCGTAAGCTTAGGTTGGAATGCACTTATTTTTGTATTCCTATCGACATTCACGTATTATTATTATCAAAAAAAAATTGCATTTGCAATTCATTTTCCATTTGAATCAAAATTAAATTATACAGATTATGCACTCCTGATTCTACCCGGAATATGGCTTGTCTATTATTTTTTTAAATTAGAATTCCCTACCCAATGTATATTGTTTCTTACAATTCTAATTTGTTTATTATATCATAATCACAGCTCCTATTTTTTCCTTCGCAATATTCCACTTATTAAAAATAGTATTATAAGTTTAAGTTGGGTTTCAATTAGCATTCTAAGTTTTAATTATAAAATTTATCCATCTAACCTATTTCTATACATAGTATTTGACTTTTTTATTCTGGTGTTATGTCAGAGTTTATTATTTGATTATGCAGAAAAATCAAAAGACCAATATTATGGTCACAAGACATTTAGCGGAATGTTTAAGCTTAGTCAGCTATTTATAATGATTCGGATTTTGGCTGTTTTAGGGATCCTTTTTATAATTTTACTTAAACAACAAGGACAAATAAGTGTTTTATCATTAGTTGTGCAGCTAATTATTTACTTAAGTTATTTTACCCCTGCATTTCAAAAATTAATTAAAGAAAATAAAATGTCAGTTTATGCAACAGATATTTTGTTTTTGATAAAAGCAATTTCTTTAAATTTCTAAAATCTAAAGAAATAAAGAATAATTAAAGAGCAAGCAATTACTTAATAAATAAATGCAATCTATAAATTCAACAGGCATCAAAGTATCTATTAAATCAAATGTTTAATCACAAATCTATAATCCAAGCTTATTTTTCAATCAGGATCATAATTAAAACTTTAAATTAAATTCAAAATGCAACAAGTTTATATTGTTTCTATAGCACGCACACCGATGGGAAGTTTTGGTGGATCATTAGCAAGCCTTTCTGCCACAGAACTTGGTTCTATTGCCATAAAAGCAGCTATTGAAAGAGCTGGAATAAATGCAATGCATATTCAAGAATTATTGATGGGAAATGTTTGTTCTGCAAATCTAGGGCAGGCACCAGCGCGTCAAGCCGGCATGGGTGCAGGATTACTTCCAACGACCATTTGCACTACCATTAATAAGGTATGTGCTTCTGGAATGAAGGCAATTACTTTAGGTACTCAATCCATTCAACTTGGATATTCCGATTGTGTCCTTGCTGGAGGGATGGAAAGCATGTCAAATATCCCATACTATCTTCCAAATGCTAGATGGGGTTTAAAATTTGGTGCCGGTAGTTTGATAGATGGTTTGCAAAAAGATGGCTTGACAGATCCTTTTGACAAAGCTGTGATGGGAATATTTGCAGATCAAACAGCAAAAGAATATAATATCACCAGAGAGCAACAAGATGAATTTGCAATTGCATCCTACACAAAATCAGCACAGACAACAAATAGAGGCGGTTTCAAATCAGAAATAGTACCTGTTTCTGTTTCTCAAAAAAAGGGAGATGCTTTAATTATTGATAAAGATGAAGAATTTACGAAAGTAGATTTTTCAAAAATCCCAGGACTTAAACCTGCATTTACTACCGATGGTACCGTTACCGCAGCAAATGCTTCTACCATTAATGATGGAGCATCCGCTTTGGTTTTAATGAGTGAATCCAAAATGAAGGAACTTAATTTAAGTCCGATTGCTAGAATTGTTTCCTATGCAGATGCTGAACAGGAACCCAAAAAATATACTACTACCCCTGTGATTGCAGCGCCTTTAGCAGCTAAAAGGGCCGGCTTAAAAATAAATGAAATCGACTATTTTGAAGTCAATGAAGCATTTGCAGTAGTACCTTTGGTTTTTGGAAAATTATTAGAAATAGATGCTCAAAAAATAAATATCCACGGAGGAGCAGTCTCTTTAGGTCATCCACTTGGATCTTCTGGATCAAGAATCGTTTGCACCCTTAGCCAGGTACTCAATCAAATGAATGGTCAATATGGTTTAGCTGCCATTTGTAATGGAGGTGGAGGTGCCACAGCAATCGTTTTAGAAAGATGTTAAAATGATTAGGAGTACACTTTAATAAACTAAACCCGAAATAGATCCTAGCAGAATTTATGGATCTTGGATTACTCAAATAAATGTAAATTTGGGTGAATCAATTTTTCTATTATCATGAACTCTCATTTTGCAAAGCTTTTTATCCTTTTAACTAGTATTCTTATTTTAATGATTCAATGTGATTGTGAATCCATTGAACCTTGCGGCACACCTGGTGAAATTATAGTTTTAAATTCACAATCAAAAGTTGATAGTTTTCAACTAACACTTCCGCCTTCGTGCAATAGTTACTTAGGAACCATACAAATTCGGGGTGAAATTACCAGTCTCGCTAAACTTGGTTTTTTAAGAAGTATTGGAGGTATTGATATTGTACAAACAAAATTGAAGAACCTAGACGGATTACAAAAGTTAGAAATTATATATGGGAATCTTTCCCTGTCTACCATTGATCAATTCAGCTCATTAGAGCATCTCCAAGGAGTAAAATATATTGGGGGAGATCTTTTTCTATCGCGTTTAAATTCCATGGAATTTTTAGATGGCTTTAACGCATTAAAGACTGTCAAAGGTAATCTCATTATTTCTGCTAATGAGAAATTAATAAAAATCAGAGGCTTTCGCAATCTTCATTCTATTGATGGGCATTGCTTTATTTCTGGAAACTTCCTACTAAGTTCTATTGAAGGCTTCAATAACTTAATTAAAATTAATAAGCTCCTACTTATTATGGAAAACAAATCATTGACACGATTGGATGGATTTCAAAATCTTGATACCATTGGCACAGACTTAATCTTTGAAAAAAATGACTCTTTAGTTAATCTAGATGGATTATCTGGATTAAAAAGTATTGGAGAAAGTATTTCTCTTACTAATAATATCAAACTCCAAAATATAGATGCTTTTTTAAATATTACCGAACTTCAGGAAGCCTTATTGATTACTCAAAATGATGAATTATTAAATATTAATGGCTTAAAAAATATTAAAAATATTAAAACCATCGTACAAATCACTGATAATAAAAAATTGGCAATATGTTGTGGTGTTTTTGAAATTTTGAAAAACAACAAAGTTGGTGGAAGCATTTTTATTAATGGCAATCTTTCCGGATGCAATACGGTGGATGAAATTTTGCAAGCCGGAATTTCGAATTGTCAATAAAACAGCACTCCTAATTCTTACATTTCATCCGCAATTCTATTCGTTGTTTTTACTTTCCTTTTCCTTGAATCAATACTGCAATGGTATAAAATAGTATTTTAAAGTCTAAGCCTAAAGATCGATTTTCAACGTAGAGTATATCGTACTCCAATCTCTTTAACATTTCTTCAAGAGTAGAAGCATAACCAAATTTAACCTGACCCCAAGAAGTGATACCAGGGCGTACTTTTAAAAGATGTTTATAATGTGGTGCTTTTTCCATTATTTGTTCAATAAAATAATTTCTTTCAGGACGTGGTCCAACCAATGACATATCCCCTTTGAGTACATTGAAAAATTGCGGTAATTCATCAAGACGCCATTTTCTAATTACAGCACCCCAGGAGGTAATTCTTGGATCGCCTTCAAATGATAATAGCGGGCCATTCTGTTCTGCACCTATTGCCATTGACCTGAATTTGTAAATTTGAAAAGGCTTTCCATTTAATCCGATCCGTTCTTGTTGATAAATCGCAGGTCCTTTGCCCGACATTTTGGTTCGAATATAAATGTACATTATAATTGGAGCAAGTATAATTAAAGCTATCAAACTGACACCAAAATCTATAATTCGCTTTACAATGATTTGCCACTTTGGCATCATCTCTTGTTTAATTTCTATTAATACGGCACCATAAACGTGATTTAATCTAACAGAACCTAAAAGGATATCATAGGTATCTGGAATTGTTCGCACCATTAACCGATCACCATATTCAAATAAAACATCTATAATAGATTTCAATTTTTCATGCTCGGTTGATTCAATGGCTAGTAATACTTCTTCAATTTTATTTTCATCCATTACATTCTTAATATCTTTTAACCCACCTAATTGTGGAAGATATTGTAATAGTTCATTGCTTTTAACGCCATTTGAATGAATAAAGCCAACGAATTTATGCCCGAGACTATATGTCAATGAACTAATATCGTTATATAGTTTAACGGCTCTTTGATCTCCACCAATAATGAGGGTATTAAAACCAACAATTCCATTTTTTAATCGATTGCTGATAATCGTTAAGTAGATTAATCGGAATAATATTATCAATCCGAAATGATAACTAAAATATACTGAGATCGCTCGAAAATATCTGTTTTCAAAATTTATATTTTCATTTGCTAATAATACAAAAAATACAATCAGACTCCCAACGATGGACAAGAGTAAAGTTCTTGAAAAAACCGACCATCGCGATAAGCGATAAACATCTTTATACTGATCTGCTAAAAGATATAAAAAAAACCAGGTTACTGGAATTATGACGGTACCCGATTTGTAAATTTGTCCACATATTCCTGCTTCATTACCAAGAAAAAAATGATTGGTGTGGAGATAATGAATAAAGAGATACCATGCCAATATGGCCAATATAAAATCCAGAATGATATAAATTATATTCTCTTTCCTTCTAAACATAACGACTAACGATGGATCACTTTGATATTATCAATTAGAATTCGTTGAACTGACTTGGCAGTATCCGATCTGAAATTTGCAGCTATAGCCAAATGGTAAAAATCTGAATTAGCATTATTTAAAATCTCTCTAAAATCAAAATAAAGCTTAGTCCAATCTTTGTTTGGTAAAACACCAGCATTTAACAGACTCTGTGATCCCTGAGCGTCTTTATAAGCTATAAATCCGATCGAAAACGGAATATCCGATTTATAATTAAACTCAAGTATTATAGGATCTCCACTTTGTGGAATTTTTGTATCAATAACATATTCCGCTGAAATTGCCGGATGTGCGCTTGTCAATTCAATTAATCCTGAATTTGAACCTTCAAATGCTTCTTGCGTAGTAGAAAGCAGCACTTGTGTTTCCTGGTCTCCATCCCGGTCTTTACTTAACAAATGATTTCCATTAAAATCTTCAAGGGTTGAAAACTTCAAACCGTCTTGATAACTGGTAGTAGGTCTTATGGTATCTGTTTTCTTGGGTTCGAGATTTATTTTAGTCGTATATGGATTTAACAAACTATATTTAAAAGCATTTGTAATGGCTCCATTTTGTCTATAGCCAGGTAAAATCAAGATATCACTTAAGCCTTCTTCCAATACCGGAATCCAAGCTGGTAATTCATATGCCCCATAATAGGTATTTGAAACATAGAGCCAAGCATCTGATAATCTTTGATTTGCGCTACCTTCTCCAGGTCGAACGGAAAAACTAAATTGGTCGATATACAAATAGGAAGGAATTTTTTCTTCTTCCCGATCACAAGAACTAAAGCCGACAAATAGTAATAGGAATGCTGAGATGCTTTGGTTTAAAGTCATTGGTTTTCTTCGATTTGCTTCGTTATAGCTTGCACTAAAGCTAATGCCTGGATTCCTTCATCCAGATTAACTTCAGGTAACTCATCATTAACGATACATTTGTAAAAAGATTTTAATTCTTCCAAAATTGCATTCACACTTTTTATTTCCGGGTTCACTAAAGATATGTATTTATTGCCTTTATGGGTCTCAATTTCTAATGTATTGTCTTGATAATCATCTAATAATCTAATAACCTGTGCTTCTTTTTCAAGCATATCTATACTGATGTAAGCATCCTCTTGAAAAATTCTTAACTTCCGCATCTGCTTCATTGAAATACGACTTGCAGTAACATTACATACTAAACCATTTTCAAATTCTATCCTTGCATTGCAAATATCTGGCAAAGGACTGACCAAGGAAACTCCATTCGCCTTAATATCCTTTACCGGACTTTTTGCTAATAAACAAATTAAATCCAGATCATGTATCATCACATCATGAATTACAGATACATCTCTCCCTCTGGGATTAAAGCTTGACAATCGATGTGCCTCAATAAATTTAGGTTCTTTAATATAGGGTCGAATCGCTGCAAAACTAGGATTAAAACGTTCGACATGACCGATTTGTATTTTTACAGGATTCGCATCCAGTAATTTTCTGAGTTCTGTCGCTTCTTCTAAACTATTCGTGACTGGCTTTTCTATAAAACAATGTTTACCCTTTGAAATAGCATACGCTGCGAGTGTATAGTGAGACGAAGTAGATGTTACAATATCTACTGCATCACACTGTTCAATAATCTCTTCATAGCTATCAAATGCTTTAATTCCAAATTCTGAAACGGCCAAAGCTCTGGCGGATTCCAAAATATCATAGATCCCCACGAACTCGAATTCCGGAATTTGTTGAATACATTTTAAATGAATTTTTCCCAGGTGACCCGCACCGATCAGCGCAATTTTTAACTTTTGTGTAGCCAATTTAAAATTATTTGAAATTTCGCAAATAAAACAATAATAGTAATACTAATACAATGACAATAATAAACAAAATTCCTGTTGAAATCATGTGATTTCTAAATCGACTTAATAATTGTTGCTCCGTTGGATATGCTTGCATGACAACATTCCATTTTGCACCAGAAAAGATATCAGAAAAGTTAAATTGAATTCGCTTTTGTACAAGTTCTTTATACATTCCAAACGTTCTTACCCGAATGTAAATATTAAACAAAACAAAAACTGCAAAAATTGAAACCGTGATAGCAATTGGAGTCCAGCTCATTTTTAAATTAATTTATTCGATATTTGAATTAAACTTAAGATTGAATACTTTGTGAGGTCCTGAGGCAATTAGCTTATATGTTCATTTAATAATCCGCAAATTAAATACCTTGAATTTTATCTCTAAATACATTCAAGGCAAGTTCCAATTTAGTTGCTTCTATTCCACTTCCACTTGCAAAAAATGCTTGACCGCCGCCACCTCCTCCAATGATCTGACAAGCCTCCTTGGTCCATTTCGAAGCATTTACACTTTCTGATATTAAGGATTCACTAATATAACACATTAATTTCGGCATATTGTTTTCCAAAAAACCAAAGGCAATTATAGTCTGATTTTTTTCTTGTGCTATTTGATAGATTAGATTTTTTACAATTTTACTATCATCGATTGCAATCACATCAATCAATATTTCAATACCATTTTTTTGAACAAATTTTTGCAACAATGCAGCTTTTAAGCCTGTAGCTTCTTTTTCTTTGAGGTCTTGAATTTGTTTTTGTAAGGTTTTGTTTTCATCTAAAACATTTTGTACCGCATCCATTAAATTTTTAGGATTTTTAAATAATTGTTTTAAACTATGAATTTGATAAAACTGTTCGTTAATCATTTCTTCTGCACGCAATGCGGATACCGCTTCAATCCTCCGAATGCCTGCTGCAACGGCAGATTCTGAAGTGATTTTAAAAAATCCAATCTGCCCGGTATAATCTACATGACAACCTCCACAGAGTTCAATAGAATAAGTAGGATCAAATGTAATCATCCGGACTTTGTCACTATATTTTTCTCCAAACAACATCATTGCACCCGCGTTTTTTGCATCTTCAATGGGTGCATTTCTGCGCTCTTCTTTTGCAATATTCTGACGAATTTTTTCATTTACTAATTGTTCCACTTTGTGTAATTCAGTTTCTTCCATTTTATGAAAATGTGAAAAATCAAAACGCAAATAATCATCTTTCACCAAAGATCCCCGTTGTTGTACATGGGTGCCTAACACACTGCGCAAGGCGGCATGCAAAAGGTGCGTTGCACTATGATTGTTTTCTATCAAGGATCGTCGATAGCCATTGACTTGCATTCGTACTTTGGCAGTCAAATTTTCTGGTAACACTTCTGTTATATGGAGGATTAAATCATTTTCCTTCACAGTATCCAATACTTCCACCGGAAAATCATCAAAATAAATAATTCCTTTATCGCCAACTTGTCCACCGCCTTCAGGATAAAATGGTGTTTGTTCAAAAACCAATTGAAATCGCAATTGTGATTTGGACTCTAGTTTTCGCCATCTTAATAAATGCGTTTGTTCAACATCCAAGGTATCGTATCCAACAAACTGAGTTTGACCTTCTTTAACTGTATTCCAGTCTGAATACTCTTTTTTAGCATCTGAACGAGAACGTTCCTTTTGTAAAGCCATTGCAGCATGAAATTCTGATTCATCGACCACCCATTGATTCTCCCGTGCAATTAACTGCGTTAAATCGAATGGAAAGCCATAGGTGTCGTATAATTCAAAAGCAAGTTTTCCGGAAAGTTGTTTGGTTGTGGGATCCATTTGATCTAATTTCCGGAGTCCATCTTCCAATGTTTTTAAAAAAGAAACTTCTTCTTCCCGGATGACCTTTATAATTAAATCTTGTTGTGAATTTAATTCTGGAAAAACGGCTCCCATGGTATGTGATAAAATAGGTACCAATCGATATAAAAAAGGATCTTTAATATTTAGAAAGGAGTAATAATAACGAACTGCTCTTCTTAAAATTCTACGAATAACATAACCTGGACCGGTATTATTCGGTAAAGATCCATCTGCAATAGCAAAACTTACTGCCCGAATGTGATCTGCTAATACCCTCATGGCTAAATCAGATTTTGCAGTTGGATCATAAGAACCTTTGTATGGAATTCTGGTAAATTCTGAGATAAATTTTATTACCGGGCTAAAAATATCGGTATCGTAACTTGATTTTTTATTTTGAAGGACCATACTGATTCGTTCGAAACCCATCCCGGTATCAATATGTTTTGCAGGCAATTCTTCTAATCGGCCATCTGCTTTTCGATTAAATTGAATAAAAACCAAATTCCAAATTTCCATTACCTCTGGAGTCCCAACATTGACTAATGCTGCTCCAGACTGCAAAGCTTTCTGTTCCGGAGTTCGCAGATCTACATGGATTTCAGAACATGGACCACAAGGACCGGTATCCCCCATTTCCCAAAAATTATCTTTCTTTCCAAAAAACAGGATTCGATCTTCATCGATCCATTTTTTCCAATAATGAACGGCATCTAAATCTTTTGAAAGGCCCTCCTTTTCGTCACCGCCAAAGACAGAAACGTAAAGATTCTCTTTTGGAATTTTGTATTCTTCGGTTAGGAGTTTCCAGGCCATTTCTATGGCTTCCTCTTTAAAATAGTCTCCAAATGACCAGTTTCCTAGCATTTCAAACATCGTATGGTGATAACCATCTGTGCCAACTTCTTCCAGATCATTATGCTTTCCACTTACTCGTAAACATTTTTGGGTATCTGCAATTCTAAGATCTACGGCAATTTTATTGCCCAGGAAAAAGTCTTTAAAAGGATTCATTCCTGCATTCGTGAACATGAGAGTTGGATCATCTTTAACCACAATGGGTGCAGACGGGACAATTTTATGTTGGTATTTTTGAAAAAATTGCAGAAACTTAGTTCGAATTATATGCGACTCCATTATGTATTATACTATTTTTTAATGTTTATATATCTTAATTTCAATAATTTACAAAATAATATATCTAATATATTAAATTAATCTTACGAATACTTTCCCGGCTTAGAAAATTTAATTACTTTTGTAATATTCAAACAAGGCGAACGTAAATCGGATCGCAAATTTAGTATTTTTTAATGCAGAAGTCTTTGAAGAGATCTGAAAAATACGTATATAATCCACAAACCCTTCAGTTTGAGAAGCTTAAGCTTACAAGCAAGGCCTATATATTTAGGATTACAGGGTTCATTTCCGCTGTAATTGTCACTACATTTCTCTTTTATTTTCTGACTTCTGAGTTTTTTCCTTCACCCCGAGAGAAAGCATTAAAAAAGGAACTGAGTCAGGTTGAATATCAAATGTTGATCATGAAAGACCAAATGTTCACCATGGATAAGGTATTGAATAACATTCAGGATCGGGATGCCAAGGTTCATCGGGTACTTTTTGGAATGGACCCAATTGATAAAGATTTATGGGAAGGAGGCGTTGGAGGTCACGATCCAAATGCCATTACACAAGGCATGAAATATGCTGGAAATTCCCTTAAAGACACCCGCAATTATATTGGTAAATTAGAACGTCAGATATATTTGCAATCAAAATCACTGGATACCTTAGAAAAACTTACTAAAAGTCGGGAGGAAATGATTTTAAGTATCCCTTCTATAAAACCTGTACGTATTGATAAACTAAATAGAGGTGTTGCCCAGATGTCCGGTTATGGTATCCGCTTACATCCGGTTCATAAGATCAATAAAATGCATGAAGGCATCGATTTTGCAGCTCCTGCAGGAACAGCGATTCAAGCTACCGGGAATGGTCGTGTTATAAAAATTGAAAATAAATCATCGGGCTACGGCAGAAATGTATTAATAGATCATGGCTTTGGATATCAAACCTTATATGCACATATGAAAGAAGTTAAAGTGCGCCAGGGTGAAAAAGTTAAAAAAGGACAATTAATAGGATTGATTGGTAGTACAGGTACTTCCACAGCTCCACATTGTCATTATGAAGTTCGCTATCATGGCAAACCCGTAAATCCAGTCCATTATTGTATGGATGACCTGAGTCCTTTGGAATATCAGGAAATGGTAAATCTCGCTTCTGCAGCAAATCAGTCATTCGATTAAATTTTAATTCCTCTTTCTGATTTCATCTTTAAACAAACTTTATATTTAAGTTGCTTAAGATGCATTTGATTTGTAGCATTGAGAATTTCCGCATAGGACAATTCATTGCCGAAACACTTTATATGTTCTTTGCGTTTTATTTAAAATACACCGCAATGAAGCCAAAATATTATTACGAAACAGTAAGCGTTGCTTTAGCTATACTTCGAAAAAAAGGTTTCACTATTGATTTTAATTTAGAAGAAAATTGCATTTCATGTGCAGAAGGCAAATTGCAAGCAGAAGCATTTGACATTGTGGAGGTCTATCGATATGAAGGAAATACGGATCCTTCTGATGAAGCTACGGTTTATGCTATAGAATCTAAAACCGGATTAAAAGGTGTTTTAGTAACAGGCTATGGCGTTTCAGAAAATATATCTTCTGACATCCTTGAAAAACTAAAATAAAAACGACTGAAAAAATTGAATGAATCCATGCGTATTAAATTCCTACAATAATAGCATTCCGAACTTTATTGAAACGCGTATACTTACCCTATTATATTTATATTTAAATTCATTTCAAGGACTCAATGAGAGCTCTAAAAGTTAATTTTTAAGAAATCTTGAGTTGCATGCTTTGTCGAGTATTCATATTCAAAATAATAGGCATTGACAAAATTTCCTTATATTTATCGGATCTATGAAAAAATTATTAGTCTTTACTGTATTTATACTGATTTTTTTAGACAGTTCTATTGGTCAAAAAAGATTTTGGATCTCCCCTGCTTCGGTTCGATCCGACTTTTGGCAAATGTTTGGTCTAAATGAAAAATGGGATACCCTATTAACACAAATTGATGTCTTCAGCATTCATGTGAATGCTCTTGATGGAAACAGATTAGACACAGGACTTCTGAGTAATGCCATTCGGAAATTTAAAAATGCCGGTGTGCTTGTTAATTTCGAATGTGGTGGCTTGCGACCTTTTTCCGGTTGTGATACACTTGCAGGGGAACGACATGCTCAATTAGAATTAAACAATCTTTATAAATGGTATTCTCGTGGAGGAAGTATTGATATCATCACGATGGATTCTCCGATTAACACCATGATACAAGGAGGTGATCCAAGTGGTACCTGCAATTGGAGTGTTGAACGGACGGCTGGAGAAATTGCAGATTATATGAAATCGGTTAAGAAGTTTTTACCAAATGTAAAATTTGCAATCGTAGAACCCATTCCGTGGTATCGCATAGGAAATTATCCAAATTATCCAGGCAATAATTACGGTGATCTTCTCCTGGTATTAGATACTGTGTTTTCAATTCTTGAAGATCGCGGAGAAAAAATTGAAATCTTTCATTCCGATTCTCCTTATGAATATTCAAATGATTTTGCTACCTCTGGTTGGAAAAAAATAAAGGTTTTAGAAGATTGGTTGCATTCCAAAGGAGTCAGACATGGACGGATTCATAATTCTTCATTAGGTGGTGCGAGTAGTAGTAAATTATTTTATGAAAACACACTCGATTCCTATATTAAATACAAACAAGAAGGTGGAAACCCCGACGAAATTGAAGTTTGGAGTTGGTATCCGTATCCCGATAAGAACACACCAGAAACTGAAAATTATAGCTTCACCAATACTTGTAAAAAGTTTTTTGAATTTATACTATCGCAAAATGAATCCAGAATATTATTAGAACCCGAAGATGGTTTTGTTTATCATGGCGTTCAAACCAGCACTTTTGAAGCCGGGCCAGATCCACTCGCCGGATATTTGGGTGCATTAAATGATTCTACAATTCATCCTGCAGTGCGCGGTTATTTTTTTAGTATACCTGGGACCAGGGGGCCTTCAAATGCATTCACAGGACTTGATAAATTTTTACATGCTGCAGATTCTATCGGTTATATACCGGAGATTAGTTTGTTTTTAGTAAGTGATATTGCAACGGATAGTTTGATTGCTTATTCAAATCAGTATGACTGGATTATCGATAGTATTATCAATCGTTCTAAAGCTTATGGTAAAAGAATGTTTGTGCGAATTGGAGGTGAATTTAATGGACAAGGCCCAAATTGGAATGGCGGTGGATATCATCCATATCATTATCCGGTGATGTTTCGTAAAATTGTAGATCGATATCAATCATTAGGATTTAGAGATTCTGTTGCCATTATTTGGTGTTATGAACCGGATGCTGCAAACGATTTTGATTCCTTAACTAGTAAAGGTGTAGCAAAATGGTATCCGGGAGATAAATATGTGGATTGGTTTGGTTTAGATGTATTTGATGCAGATCATTTTGATCAATCCCTACCTGATTTTAATAGAACTGAAATCACTAAAAAAGGTAAATCAGAGCGCTTTCTTTCAATGGCCAGGTTAAAATCCAAACCAGTATATTTGAGTGAAACCTCTGCAAAGTCAATTCATATCAGTGCAGACGCAACAGATGGTTTGAATGATTGGAATCAATGGTTTGCAAAATTCTGGCAATTTATAAGTGTCCATACAGAGATTAAAGGTTTCAGTTATATTAATGCAAATTGGCCGGTAAATGCATATCCTAATTGGGGCGATGCCAGAATTCAAAATAATCTTTATATCACGAACAGGTATAAGGAAGAAATGAAAAAATCAAAATATATTCATCTTAAAACAAGCTCTTCGTCCCCAATTCTTGATACCATACCTTTAAATGAACTTGGCCTGTCAAGTTGGAAAAATCAGGCAGGCGGACTCTATGAAAACGGATTCAATAATCGCCCATTAAACCATGAAATAGCAGGCATTAGCATTGCAAACAGCATTGTACCATTAAATGATTTTGGAATTTTTGATGAAGCGAATGGAAAAATTGTTTTGTTATCCATTGGTATGTCAAATGCAACTCAGGAATATTCTGTTTTTAAACAATTGACCGATACGTTTAAACTAAAAAATCCAAAAGTAATAATTGTTGATGGAGCACAAGGAGGACAAACGGCTGCAGTAATAAAAGATCCAAATGCTAACTTCTGGACTGTTATTAATCAAAGATTGTCGCAACAAAATTTAAATCCTTTACAAGTTCAAACTGTGTGGCTTAAAGAGGCAAATGCAAATCCAACGATGGCATTTCCAAAACATGCGCAAGATTTAAAAGCAGATTTAAAGACTATCGTTAAAATTTTAAAAACTAAATACCCAAATTTAAAATTGGTTTATTTGTCAAGCCGAATCTATGGTGGATATGCAAATACCCCATTAAATCCTGAACCGTATGCTTATGAATCTGGATTTTCTGTGAAATGGCTTATAAATGATCAAATCCAAGGGGATACAGCACTTGCATTTTCTGGGCGCAATCCCAATGCTCCCTGGTTATCCTGGGGACCCTATCTATGGGCAAAAGGAAGTACTGCACGAGCGGACGGCCTCACCTGGCAATTCACAGATTTTGTTACCGATGGGACACATCCTTCTAATTCTGGTAGATTAAAAGTTGCTAAAATGTTGTTGGATTTCTTTTCAACAGATAGCACTTCGATACCCTGGTTTTTAAGAAAAAACAGCACAAATACTTTTAATGAATCAAATGCAGAAAATACTGGATTGACTTTATATCAGAATCAACCAAACCCTTTTTCTTGCAGCACAAAAATCCATTGGAAAACAGAAAATGCAGCGCACACATCCATGAATTTACTGGATTATTCTGGAAAAATAATTATGAAATTAGTTGACAAATATCAATTTGCCGGTGAGCATACAAACGAAATAAATTTTGAAAATATAACTTCAGGCATTTATTTTATCAAATTAATTCATGGAAAACAAGTAGCTATTATAAAACTTATTCATTCTTATTGAAGGCAATACAGAATTCTGCAATCAGACTGAAATTATTTTACAAATTGAAATTATTTTAGGTTTTCAAAGAAATAAAAATGTTTAAATTATGAATTATGAAATTACAGATTCAAAATTTCTAATAGGATTTACAATTTTAATTGAAATTTGAGAACTCCTCATTTTATAAAAATATACTTATGAAAATAAAAACAATCAGTATTTGGATTTATGTCATGCTCCTGTATTTTAATTCCATGAAAGCGCAGTTAAATCCAGTTACTTATATGGATGGCAATCAAAAATTAAATGGCCTGTCTGGCACCCCAAAAAATAGCAGTACAAAGAAGCCCGGGATCTTAATCTTACCTGCATGGATGGGTATTGATGATCATTCAAAACAGTCGGCAATCCAATTAAAAAAATTGGGTTATTATACTTTTATTGCAGATATTTATGGTGTTGGCAATTCCCCAAAAAACGCAAGTGAAGCGGGTGAACGTTCCGGATATTATAAAACCCATGTAAATGAATACAACAAAAGGATAAAGCTTGCTTTAAATCAATTAATTAAGTCGGGTGCCGATCCAACTAAAATAATTGTTATAGGATATTGTTTTGGTGGTACGGGAGCCTTGAATGCTGCTAGAGAAAATTTACCAGTCAAAGGGGTCGTTAGCTTTCATGGAGGACTTGGAAGAGATACCACAATTCCGGTGCAAGCAATAAAATCAAAAGTTTTAGTTTGTCATGGTGCAAATGATTTTTTTGTACCTGAAGAACAAATCAAAGAATTCCAACAGGAAATGAAAAAATCAGGAGCAGATTGGCAAATGATTTATTATGCAGATGCAGTGCATGCATTTACGGATCCTAAGGCGGGAAATGATCCAACGAAAGGAGTAGCCTATAATGAAAAAGCGGCTAAAAGAAGTTGGCAGTTGATGCTACAATTTATAAAAGAAGTTTTTGGAAATGGATAGCGGATTTGTTTTGAAAGAAAAAACAAAGAATTAAACTAGATTACATTAGCAATAGAAAAATTAAAATTTACACGAATATAGATATTGCGATAAACACAATGAATTAGGTTTTAATTAAATAGAAACATTACTAATTGAAAAGTTCAAATTACTTTGACGACATACAGTTTAATGAAATTTTCATTTTTATTATTCCGCTAAAAACTGGTTATGTTGGAAGAAGGCTAATGAAAGTGAACATAATAGGAACAAATTTCTTGGCAATAGGGATGTTAGATCCCATTTAGTAGTCCCGAGCAGAATCGAACTGCTATCTAGAGTTTAGGAAACTCCTATTCTATCCGTTGAACTACGGGACTATTTTATATTGTGTTTCTAAAAGTACTTGGTTAAGCCCATCTATGAAGATTACAAAGATACATATGGATTCTGCTTTCTTTAGTTTTGCTTTGGTTGTAAGCTTATTATCTCATCTACCATTTTGAAATCTTCGATTTCATTTGACGCAATAATGACAAGCTTGTCTTTAGTATACTGTTGCATTAAATTTTGATACCAATCCTTAGCTTGATGATCTAAATTGCTTTGTGGCTCATCTAAAAACAAAATAGGGGATTCACTCAACACGCTTAAACCTAATTTTAAACGCTGTTTCATACCAGAGGAATAAGTCTTTATTAATTTATGCTCATGTCCTTTCAAATAACAAAAATTGATAAAATCTTTTACACTCATTTGATCTTGAAATTTTTTAAAAACCTGATGGTGTCTTGTCAATTCTTCTATATTCATATAATCATAAACATCTCCATAAGGTGCAGTAAAACTTATATGTTGATACCAATGCTCACCATCTATAACTTTCCCTTGATCAGAATAATTCAATACTCCTTTCGTTAGGGGTATTAATCCGGCTAACATTTGTAATAAAGTGGACTTCCCTACTCCATTTGGTCCGGCGATACCATAGCGTTTGCCAGATTCAAATTGGAAACTAAAATCACGAATGATCCAGGTCTGAATAAACCTTTTAAAAATTGAATTTGCTATAATTTGCATTGGAAGTTTACCTTCTATAGCCCTTCATAATTCCTCTGTTGGAATTTCTTACAAATTCCAGGATAATATCTTTTTCCGGTGAATCGGGCAATTCGACTTCAATTGCTTTAATGGCTTTACTTACATTTTTATATTTTACAAAAAGATACCGGTAGATTTCATGGATCTTATTCACTTGATCGACTGTAAATCCTCTGCGCTTTAATCCTATAGAATTAATTCCTTCATAGGACATAGGCTCCCTGGCTGCTTTCGCATAGGGTGGTACGTCTTTTGTTACTAAAGTACCTCCTCCTACCATCGCATGTGCACCAATTTTTACAAATTGATGAATAGCAGACATACCACCGATTATAGCATACTCATCAATTTCAATATGTCCTGCCAAATTCACGCTATTTGCAAGTATGACATGGTTTCCTACAAAACAATCGTGTGCTACATGAACATACGCCATCAACAAGCAATTTGAGCCGACTTTCGTGGTCATCGCTGCTTTTGTCCCTCTATTTAAAGTACAACACTCGCGAATTATGGTATTATCACCTACTTCCAATAAACTATTCTCACCAGCATATTTAAGATCTTGGGGCACCGCACCGACCACTGCACCTGGAAATATTTTACAATTATTTCCAATTCTGCTGCCATTCATAACTGTAACATAGGGTCCAATCCAACAATTTTCACCAATAATAACATCTTCCTGAATGGTTGAAAAAGGTTCAATGACTGTCCCATTACCGATTTTGGCTCCCGGGTGAATATTACTTAACATCGGGTTCATGATTCTCGTTTCACAATTTGCGCTGTGAGATCAGCCTCACAGACTAATTTATTACCTACATAAGCTGTGCCAAGCATTTGCACTATCCCTCTTCGCACCGGTGCAGCCAATTCCATCTTTATAATCAGCGTATCACCTGGCATCACTTTTTGCTTAAACTTAGCATTGTCTATCTTCAAAAAATAAGTATCCCATTTATGTGGCTCTTCTTGCGGTGCTAATACCAAAATCCCTCCAGTTTGGGCCATCGCTTCAATTTGTAAAACCCCTGGAAACACCGGGTTACCAGGAAAATGACCTTGAAAAAGGGCTTCATTAATGGTAATATTCTTTATTCCCACAACCATTTTTTCATTCATTTCAACAATTTTATCAATCATTAAAAATGGATATCTGTGTGGTAACATGGATTGAATTTGCTGCGTATTAAAAACCGGGACCTTATCTGGATCATAATGCGGCACGCCTTGCATCTTTTTTTGTTCGACTAGTTTTTTCTTTAGAATTCGGGCAAATTCCACATTCAACTTATGCCCTGGCTTTTTCGTTAAAATATTGCCTAAAATAGGCTTTCCGACTAATGCTAAATCGCCTAAAACATCTAATAATTTATGTCGGGCAGGTTCATTATCAAAATATAATTTAATAGTGTTTAAAACTCCTTCCCGCTCCACCTTGACACTTGGTTTATTTAATTTTTTTGCCAACACATCCAATTCTTCCTGACTCATCATGCGATCCACAATGACGATTGCATTATTGAGATCACCCCCTTTAATCAGGTTTTGTTCAATTAGTTTTTCAAGTTCGTGAAGGAACACAAAGGTTCGACAAGGTGCTATTTCTGTTTTATAATCTTCAATATTTTCTAAAGTTGCATATTGAGGTGCCAAGGTTTTTGAGTTAAAATCAATCATTGTGGTAATTTCCAGCTTATCAGAAGGCATTGCCAGAAATTCAGCACCTGTAAGATCATCATCAAAAGATATAGGTTCTGTAATTCTAAAATAGTCACGCTCTGCATTCTGTTCAAGAGTGCCTGTTTGATCGAGTGCAAAGACAAAATCTTTAGCACTTCCATCTTTAATTGGAATTTCAGGACCGTCTAATTCTATTAAAACATTATCAATACCTAAACCCATTAAAGCAGAAAGTACATGTTCTACTGTCCAAACTTGTGCTACCCCTTCCTGTAATGTGGTGCCCCGATTGGTTGAGACTACTCTGCTTACATCTGCAAGTATTATGGGTTGATCAGGAAGGTCAATCCGTTGAAACCGAATGCCAAAATTTTCAGGTGCAGGCTTAAATGTCATTTTAACAAAGGAACCGGTATGTAATCCAACACCATCTATTTGAATATCTGCTTTGATTGTCCTTTGATTCATTTCCTATATTCTATTTAAGTAGACTTTTGTTGATCTTCCAAGTCCTTTAATTTTTTAACAATTGTAGGGAGTCTTTTAAACTCTGCAAAAGATCTTAAAAATGAAAAATATTCAATCGCCGGGGATCCATACCATTTGCCTTTTGGTTGTTCCAACGAACTGGCGATACCACTTTGTGCCTGGATCATGGTACCATCAGCTATTGAAAGATGCCCTGCAATACCTACCTGCCCACCGATCATACAGTATTTTCCAATTTTTGCACTTCCGGCAATGCCTGTTTGGGCTGCTATCACTGTATGTTCACCGATCTGTACATTGTGCGCAATTTGAATCAGATTATCGAGTTTACATCCATTTCCTATCCGGGTTGATCCCATCGTACCGCGATCTATCGTAGTATTCGATCCTATTTCAACATCACTTCCGATTTCAACATTTCCAAGTTGGGCTATTTTTTTGTAATTTCCATTACCATCTGGCGAAAAACCGAAACCATCCGAACCAATAACAACATTCGCATGCAAAATACAGCGGTCGCCAATAATACAATCTTTATAAACTTTAACCCCGGGATAAATAACCACATCATCCCCAATTTTCACATCTTTATCAATAAATACTTGAGCATGAATGATAGATCGTTTGCCAATTTGTACACCTTCGGAAATAATACTAAAAGGCCCAACACTAGTATCACCTGATAACCGAGCCTTCGGATCTATAATCGCATTTTTATCTAAGCCATTTCCAGCTGACTTTTCGTCAAATTGGTTTAATAGCTGACTAACTGTAAGGTAGACGTTTTCTACCCGTATTAAAGCTGCTTTAACCTGTTCTTTGGGTTCAAATGAGCTTTCAACCAAGACTGCAGACGCCTTCGTAGTGTATAAATAAGATTCATACTTTGGGTTACCTAAGAAACAGATACTGCCTTCCTCACCCTCTTCAATCTTACTGGGATGGGTAATCAGAAGCTCCGGATCACCTTCCAGAATCCCATTCACCAATTTTGCTAACTCGCCGGTAGTGATTTTCACAATGCAAATCTACAAATTAGGTGAGAAAGCAAAAGAAGTAAAAACAGGTCCAAAATGGCAAATCCAATATTTTGTACCTTTGTTACAAGTCATTATCTGTTCATGGGAAATAAAAAAACCAAAATCAAAGCTTCCGTACCGGCTCCAATCAAAGTAATTTCAGAGCCAAAGTCTAAAAATGAGCTGATTTATCTGCTCCCCTTATTAGTTTTTAGCTTTTTTATATTTAGTAGCGCCTTAAAATGTGATTTCGTAAATTGGGATGACGATCGCAATGTTTATGAAAATCCTTTAGTTGTAGAACCGAATCTGAAAGCTATTTTTAGTCAAAATGTGATCGGCAATTACAATCCTTTGAGTATTTTAAGTTTTGGCATAGAGCATCATTTTTATGGAATGAATGCTTCTAATATGCATCTTGTCAATATATTACTTCACTTAGTTTGTATTTTTTTTGTTTTCAAAATATTTAGAGCACTCCAATTACAGCTCTGGATCGCATTAATTGCTACGGCGTTTTTTGCATTTCACCCTTTGCGAGTTGAATCTGTAGCCTGGATTACAGAACGAAAAGATGTACTGTATGGGGCCTTTTTCTGTCCTGCTTTATATCTGTATATTATTAATCTTGATCATCCTAAGACATCCAGAAAAATTTGGATCTTTCTATTATTTGTCATAGGCTTATTCGCCAAAATTCAAATGGTTGCATTGCCTTTATCTATGTTGGCTATTGATTATTTTAAAGGAAGAGAAATCCAATTTAAGTTAATTACTGAAAAATGGTTGTTATTTCTTGCCGCTTTTCTTTTTGGATGTCTTGGAATTTATTTCTTAAAACAACAAGGCTCCCTGGAAACAAATGATGTTGTACATTCTGGAATTCAACGAATTTTTATAGGGAGTTATAGTTTTATTACGTATTGTATAAAATGGTTGGCACCCTATCGAATGTCTCCACTATATCCGTATCCTGAAAAATTAACGATTTGGCATTATCTTTCACTTCCTGCTGCTATCGCTTTATTTGCAGGGATTTATTATGCTTATAAACGAAATTTAAAAGCCCTGGTTTTTGGATTTAGTTTTTTCTTTTTAAACATCGTGTTTCTGTTACAAATTATAGGGGCAGGGCAAGGATATCTTGCTGATCGATTTACCTACATTGCATATATCGGCTTGTTTTTTATATTCGCATACTACCTTCAGCAATTCATAAATAAAAAACCAACACTTGCTACAAATGTGTATTCGGTAGTCGGAATTTATCTGTTATTCCTTGCGTATTTGTCCTATAATCAAACTAAGATCTGGAAAAACTCAAATACGCTTTGGACACATGTTTTACAATATTATACGAACTCCTCACTTCCTTATAATAACCGGGCAAATTATTTACGAGATTATAAGCAATATGATCTTGCATTACAAGATTATAACAATGCAATTAAATATAAAGCAGGACATGCAACATTCAACAGTAGAGCCAGATTATTCTTTAATAAAAATGAAGATGAAAAAGCAATTCTCGATTATGACCAAGCTATTAAAATGAGTCCGCAAGCAGAATACTTTGTAAATCGGGGTGCGGCAAAAGCAAAATTAGGTCGATTAGAGGAAGCATTAACCGACTTTAACAAAGGTATTGAAATCAATAAGAATTGGAAATTCGGATATTTAAATCGATCCATTATTTACAATCAATTGGGACAATTTGATCGGTCCCTGGCAGATATCGATATGTATTTAAAGTTTGATCCTAAAAATGGAGATATCTGGTATGAAGGAGGGCGTTGTTTGCGAGCTTTAAATCAACCCAATAAAGCCATAGAATATTATTCAAATGCCATTCGTTTGAAACCAAAAATGGGTTTATTTTATGCTGAGCGAGGGCGCACCTATCAGATTTTAGGAAACCAAGCAGCTGCTAACCAGGATTTGCAACAGGCCTCCAAACTTGGAGAGAAATTACAATAAACAGAAAATAGAAAACACTGCATGTTACAATCCTTATTGATCAAAAATTATGCGATTATCGATCAGCTCGAAATAGAATGGCAACAAGGAATGACTGTAATAACCGGAGAAACCGGTGCAGGAAAATCTATAATCATAGGAGCTTTACAATTGGTTCTGGGCAATCGTTCGGATGTTAAAGCATTGCGCAATCCAGATGAAAAATGCATTGTGGAAGCCATCTTCAGCTGCACTGAGTCCCTCAAAAATCAGATACAATCTAAATTTGAAACCGATGCAACCAATGAAGTCATTGTAAGAAGAGAGATTCTTCCAAGTGGTAAATCAAGATCGTTCATCAATGATAGTCCGGTATTACTTACAGAAATTCAACAAATTGCACATTCTTTATTAAGTATCCATCAACAATTTGATCACCTCGATTTCTTTGATCGTGGGTTTCAATTAGAAGTCTTAGATTCCTTTGCTGCGAATTTAATTGCTGTTCAAACGTTTCGCAAAAAATTTAAGCAATATCAGGAATTAATAATCCAAAGAAATGAAATCGAAGCCCGTATAAAAAATGGAATGAATGAAAAAGAATTTCTTGAATTTCAATGGAATGAATTAGATCTTGCAAATTTGAAACCAGATGAAATCAATCAATTGGAACAAGAATTAAAATTAGTATCCAAGGCCGAAGAAATTAAGACAAATTCATTACAATCATTTGACATCCTACAAGGCGATCGTGGTATATTAGATCAGATTCAGGAATGTATGAATCTACTTAAAAATATCAGGATGAATAACCGTATTCAATTGATATTTGATAGACTTGAACAAGTAAAAACGGAAATTAAAGATATGGGTCAGGAGCTTGAAGATATTTCTGAAGGATCTGAATTTAGTCCGGAGAAAATTAAAATCATCAACCAACGATTGGATTTACTCAATCGACTTACAAAAAAGCATCGTGTGCAAACGGATCTGGAGCTTATTGTATTAAGAACTACATTTGCTGAAAAATTAGAATCTATCAGCACTTCCGATGAAACTTTAAATTCCCTGAATGCTGAAATTGAAAGAGCAAAACAAAATTTAACAAAAGAAGCAATTAGTTTATCTAAAATCAGAAAGGGAAAATCTAAAGAATTAATTGAAAAAACAAATATCCTATTAAAGAAATTAGGAATGGAATTTGCAAAATTTGATATCCAATTTAATTCTGAAACCATACTAAATGAAAGCGGAAGTGACCAGATTGAATTTTTATTTTGCGCAAATAAAGGAGCCACGCTTCGCCCTATTAAAGAGCAGGCATCTGGAGGGGAATTAGCGCGTTTTAATCTCGCTATTAAATCCTTGGTTGCAAAACAAAATGAATCTGGTTGTTTGATTTTTGATGAAATCGATACCGGAGTTTCCGGACAAATTGCTTTGCAAATGGGAAATATCCTAAAAGAAATGGCTGCTCATCAACAAGTCATTTGCATTACCCATTCTCCGCAAGTTGCATCCAGAGCAAAACAACATTATTATGTTTATAAAGAACATAAAACAGACAGTACAAATACTAAAATTAAAAGCTTAACAAAAGAAGAGCGATTGCACGAATTGGCTAAAATGCTGAGTGGTGAACCGCCGACAAAAGCAGCTTTAAAAAATGCATCTGAATTAATCCTTATGTAAGTAAATCGGTTCTAATTAATTTTTATTAAATATTTAATCGGATACTATCATAAGCAATGTAATTTTGCTAAAAATCAAATAATATGAGTAATCAATTACTGTCAAATAAACGAGGTATTATTTTTGGAGCCTTAGATGAACAATCCATAGCTTGGCATGTCGCTGAAAAATGTGTAGAACAAGGTGCGAAAATCACCTTAACCAATGCTCCGGTGGCCTTAAGAATGGGCAAGATCCAGGAATTATCTTCAAAATTAAATGCTGAACTTATAGGTGCAGATGCCACCTCTGTGGAAGATTTAGAAAACTTACTCAAACAATCCATGGAAATTTTAGGCGGCAAACTGGATTTTATATTGCACTCTATTGGAATGTCTATAAACGTACGAAAAGGCAAATCTTACACAGATTTGAATTACGACTTTATGCAAAAAACCTTTGATATCTCATCCATTTCATTTCATAAGTTGATGCAATCTGCTTTAAAATTGGATGCAGTTGCTGAACAAGGATCCATTTTGGCTTTAACTTATATCGCTGCTCAACGTGTCTTTCCTGATTATAGTGAGATGGCTGAATCAAAAGCTTTATTAGAATCTTTTGCAAGAAGTTTTGGATATCATTTTGGGACTTTGAAAAAAGTTCGGGTAAATACAATTTCACAATCCCCAACCTGGACAACAGCAGGATCTGGAGTAAAAGGATTTAAAGAATTTTATGATTATGCAAATAAAATGAGTCCGTTAGGGAATGCTTCTGCAGATGCCTGTGCCGATTATTGTGTAGTTATGTTTTCAGATCTTACCAGGATGGTTACGATGCAAAATTTATTTCACGATGGTGGTTTTTCTAATATGGGTATGAATCCATCTATTCTAAATTTATAGTTCATGAAAATAACAGCTTTGCTTTGCATTTTGTTTTGCTTACAAATTGCAGAGAGCCGATGCCAAGCTAAACAATTAAAACTTTTAGGCCATTGGAGAGATTCTAATGTTGTAGGTTCAAGTGCTTATGACAATGCATTTAATGAAGCCTGGGGATTTTGGGTGAATGGAAAAGAATACGGAGTGATCGGTTCTACTTCAGGAACTCATTTAATTGATGTAACGAATCCTTCAAAACTTTTTGAAAGAATGTTAATACCCGGAGCTTCAAATGGCCCGCATGTAATTCATAGAGATTATGATGATTATCGTTGCTACTTATATGCTGTCTGTGATGAAGGACAAAGCAGTTTGCAAATCATTGATATTTCTCAACTTCCCGATACCGCAACCATAGTGTACGACTCCAATGAATTCATGACACGGGTTCATAATATATTTATAGATATTCCCAAAGCGCGTTTGTACACTTGCTCAGAAAATGGAAATACAGGCTTTTTTGCTTTAGGACTTTATGATATAAGTAATCCAATCAAACCTAAATTTATTGGACACTATAATAAATTTGGTGACATTACAGCTTCCCATGTACACGATGCTTACGCACGAAATGATACTGTATATTTGAATTGTGGGCCGAATGGATTTGCTATTATGGATTTTAGTGATGCAATCAATCCAAAACCAATTTTAACTTTAACACCTGCAGATTATCCTTTTGCGGGATATAATCATTCTGGATGGCTTACTCCAGATGGATTAAGTTATGTAATGGCAGATGAAAATCATGGTCTTCCTTTGAAACTCATTGATTTAACAGATATTAAAAATGGAAAGGTGGTATCTACCCTTTCGCCAGCAAAAGACACCGCTAAATCAATCCCTCATAACCCATTAGTTTCTTGTGATTATGCATATGTATCCTATTATTATGATGGCCTTCAAGTGTATAATATAAAAAATCCTGCGAAACCAATTTTAGAAGCCTTTTATCCTACCTCAATACTTCCCAATAATTTAAGCTATAAAGGTTCCTGGGGTAATTATCCGTATTTACCATCCGGGAATATTGTAATTGCTGATATGCAAAATGGATTATTTGTGGTGGAAGGCGTTGAAAAACCTTGTAATGTGGTGTATTCCTGTAATCCTGTAGCAACAAATTCCTTTGATAAAAGCTTGAGGGTAAATATATTTCCAAATCCGACGCAACATGGAATTCAAATTAAAACTCCGTTCCTTTACCACGCTGCTACTTTTGAAATATCGGATATAACTGGAAAGCTTTTAAAAAAAGGAATTATACAATCCATAGAATCCAATAATACTATTCCATTAGACGAGCTTGAGTCTGGTTATTATATCCTTAAATTACGGTTTAAAAATCAAGGATTGTTTACAAGCAGTTTAATAAAATTTTGATACGCTTGAAATTAAATCAAATTTTAAAGGTTTTTTTGAAACAAGCTTGGAAAACAAATAAAATTCAAGTGAATTTTTATGCTGTTTTTGTTTGTATCATACTTCCATTCGTGCTTACCTCTCAATCAAAACAAGACTCCTTAAACCAGATTCTAAAAGATAGTATTCAAAAAATTCCATTGAGTATTAAAGTATTTAAAGCTTTCCAATCTGAAATTAAAACAAATATTGATACGAACAACATCTTACTGTTTAATCAAAATGAAGGGGACTATATATTACGCCTGAATAATTATTTTTCGCCTATCTATTTCCCTGGCAATGATATATGGGGAAAACGAATATATGACCACGGAATTCATTCCTTAAGATTTAATACAAGCGATCTTGAATCCTTCCAATTTATTTTACCAACAAAAGCGATTTCTGAAATTTCAACACACCGCGGACGATCCTTTACAAATTCACAATCGAGCTTTCAGGATAACTTCGATTTAAACTTAATGTTTGCATCTCCCTTTAAAAACAATGTGCTATGGAATTTTTCTTATGACCGGCAGATTTATAAAGGGATCTATTCTCATGGCAAACAAAAAAATACCTTATTCACAACGGGCGTTCATTATACCAATTCAAAAGAAACTTTTCAAGCGAATGTATTATTTCTAGATGAACGTCATTTTTCTGAAGATAATTGGGGAATTATAAGTGATAGTGTTTTTTCAGATGCAAATTACAAAATTCGGGAATCTGTTCCCGTTAGAAATAATCGGGCAGAAACAAATCTGTTTGAACGATCCATTGGTTTAAATTTAAATTATAATCCGAAAAAGCAATTTTTAATATTTAATCCTTCCCTAAAATACCAACTTGCATATTCTTTGTATTCCTATAATCATACAGACCCGGAAACAGATTCATTAAATAGTTTCTACCGTGCATTTGTTATAGACTCTTTTGTCAATAACTTATTAAGTCAAAAATTTTGGAGTCAATCAATGATCTTAAATTTAATTCAGAATGATTCATTCTATGCAGGCATTGGCGTGCGGTATGAACATACAATATTGGATCATGACACCCTTCTGAATTTGAGAAATTCAATTCAATTGGATATACTCACACGCATGCAAATTTTTAGAAAATTCAATTTGGACAGCAGGTTTTCTTTGTTAGTTCATAAAGGAATTATTACGCCAGACGCTTCGATTAAAGCTGCCATTATAAAAAATCCGCAGTTAGCTTTAAAAGCTGAATTATTTTACAATGCTCACCCTATACCCTATTTGTTTTCTAAACTCGTTCTCAACAAAAAATATTTCTGGGACCATTCTTACAATTCTATATATTCAAAAGAAATTGGGATAAAAGCTCATTTGGAAATACATAAATTGCTTCCGTCTAAACTTTATTTTGGCATTTCCAGAATTTCTAATTTGCCTTATTTTGATAGCTTATCATTACCTCAAACTTCAGAAAGTATAAATAAGTATGGGGCAAGTATCACCATCCCATTTAAATGGAAATGGTTAATGCTTCAAAATCAATTTCACTATGAATTCTATTCTCCAGATGTTATTCATTTAAACGGTTGGCATTCAAAACATCAAATCGGACTCCATAAAACTTTATTTAAAAAGGTGGTGAATGCTAATTTAGGTGCTGTATTAAGGCTTTACCAGTATGATTATAAATTAAATTTTAATCCAATTATTCAATCATTTTATACATCGAATACGAGAAATGAACTCATTTCTAGTGTGGGAATATTTATGAATTTTAAGATCTCTGAATTTAATTTTACCATCGATGTGGAGCATCTTGATTCATTTTGGAAAACAAACCGTCCATCTGTTATTTCAAATTATCCTATTTATGATTTTTTCTTTAGAATGGGAATTACCTGGAGATTTTTAAATTAAAAGTAAGGATGCTTTATAAAACATTTCATAGGCAATTATTAAATTCTTGCCAAAATATTTCGTTGAAATGAGACCTGAAATTTATAATTCAAAAGTTGGGCGCAATCCTTTAGATGTATCGCCTTCATAATAATTTAAGATCATTTCAACAACTTGTTCCGGGGTATCTACAATTGGCATAAGATCTAAATCTTCCGGACTCACATAATGAAAATCACGAACCATGGTATCTGAAATCCACTGTTTCAATGGAGTCCAAAATTCTGTACCTACTAAAATAATGGGTACTTTATTAATCCTGCCTGTTTGTGTTAGTGTAAGGACTTCAAACAATTCATCTAAAGTACCTAAGCCACCAGGCATAGCTATAAATGCCTGGGAATATTTTACAAACATTACTTTTCGAACAAAGAAAAATCGATGTTGCAAATTTTTATCGTAATCAATATATGGATTATTAGATTGCTCAAATGGAAGTTGAATATTTAAACCGACAGACACACCTTTGTTTGTAAATGCTCCTTTATTTGCAGCTTCCATAATTCCAGGACCACCGCCTGTAATTACTCCAAATCCTTCTTCTACTAATTTTGCGGCAATACGAATCGCTAGCTGATAATGTTCATCAGGTTCTTTAACACGTGCTGAACCAAAAATTGAAACACAGGGGCCAATACGGTTTAGGGTTTCAAATCCATCTACAAATTCAGCAAGCACTTTAAACATTGTCCAGCTATTCTCCCCCTTCATCTGGGACCATTGTTTTTGTGTTTTCATCATCAATAACTTATGAAATTAATAAATGTCAATTTACAAGAAATCTTTAATTAATGATCCATTCAATCTGAAAATAATTCAAATAGTAGAATCCACTTCAATAGCTTAGGTATTGACAAACAAAAGCCTGTCTTATAAAATTATAGACAGGCTTTATGAATATATTTTTAAGATTTCTTTTAGGCAAAGGTTTTAAATGCAGCAAATTCTCTTTTTATAAATTCATTTAATTCCTGAACGTTTTCAAATTGCTCAAATAATTCTTTAAACTTGAAGTTGCGTTGACTTGCTGGAATCACATAATCTAAAACTTCTTTACGTCCGATTTTGTTTTTCGATAGAATTATCAATCGTTCAATTACATTTCTTAATTCCCGGATATTTCCTGTCCAATTATATTTTTGTAATTCTTCAATAGCAGAATCATCAATCTTTTTTAAAGGCATTCCATATTCATAACAAATATGTTCGACAAAATAATCCACTAATACCGGAATATCATTCGCCCGATCATTTAAGGAAGGAACATCTATGATGATTACTGCAAGCCTATGATATAAATCCTCTCTAAATCTGCCTCTTGCTATTTCTTCCCGAAGATCTTTATTGGTTGCAGCAATTACCCTAACATCCACTCCAATTTCCTTATCTCCTCCAACGCGGGTAATCTTATTTTCCTGTAATGCTCTCAACACTTTAGCTTGAGCAGATAAACTCATGTCACCAATTTCATCAAGAAATAAAGTGCCACCATTTGCTAATTCAAATTTACCTAAGCGCTGTTTAATCGCTGAAGTAAAGGATCCTTTTTCATGACCAAATAATTCACTTTCTATTAATTCAGAAGGAATTGCAGCGCAATTGACTTCTACAATATTCCCATTATTTCGATTGCTTTTTTCATGAATCCAACGAGCTACCAATTCTTTTCCAGTACCATTAGGTCCGGTCACCAGAATTCTTGCTTCGGTTGGAGCGACTAAATCGATGGTCTCCCGTACTTTTAATATTTGCTTTGATTCGCCAACAATTTCCTGTATTTTAATTTTAGATACCCGTTTTTGCAATACTTTTTTCTCTACAATCAAAGAAGATTTGTCAATTGCATTCCGGATAGTTATAAGTAAACGATTTAAATCCGGTGGCTTTGAAATAAAATCAAAGGCTCCTTTTTTAACCGCTTCAACAGCTGTGTCAATGGTAGCATGACCACTAATCATAACGACTGGTGTATCCGGTACTAATAATTGGATTTTATCCAATGCTTCCATACCATCCATCTTAGGCATTTTAATATCTAAGATGATTACATCAAATTCACTTTGCTTTAATTTTACCAGGCAATCTAATCCATCTAAGGCTTCTTCAACCTCATATTTCTCTAGGACTAAAATATCTTTTAGCGCCCTCCGGATTGCCTGCTCGTCGTCAACTATTAGAATTCTTGCCATGAATATATTAATACTGTAATTTCAAACCAATATCTTGGAATGACAAAATTAATATACTGGTTGATATTTACTTACAAATTAGTAATATATTTTATATGTATTTCTGTTAATGTTGTTTTGGCAACTTTTTCCTAGCCTTGTATAAAAAAAATGCGATATATATCCATTTGAATTTCTAAGCTTTAGAGTACCTAAATTTAAATTCTGATTGCAGCATAGGCCATTAATCCTACACCTGTTTTTATTGCATTTTCATCAATATCAAAGCGAGATGTATGAACTCCGGGCACGTCCCCTACTCCAAGCCTATAAAAAACTGCCGGAATTTCATGACTATAATAAGCAAAGTCTTCAGATGTTAATCGAGGATCTATCATTCTAGTATGCTCCATTCCCAAATAGGAATTTGATAACCCCATAAAAGACGCGGTATAATCGCTATCATTCATCAGACAAGGATAACCTTTTTGAATAACTACTTCACAGCTTGCATTGTATGCTTGACATATGGAAACGGCTACTTCTTCTATTCTCTTATGACCGTAGGCTCTCCAACTTTCATCAAGTGACCTGAAAGTTCCTGACAATTTAACTTCATCAGGGATAATATTTGTTGCTCCACCATCTGTATGAATGGTGCCAAAGCTTAAAACAGAAGGTAGCATCGCTGGCTTTTCCCGGCTAATGATTGCTTGAAATCCCACTAATAAATGGGCTGCAACCAAAATTGGATCCACACATAAATGAGCTTGTGCTGCATGTCCTCCCTTCCCTTTTACGGTAATATAAATTTCATCGCAGGATGCCATAAACGCACCTGGGGCCAATCCTACCTCTCCAACATCCATACCTGGTTGAACATGTTGCCCTAGGATCACTTTAGGTACAGGATTCTCTAATACCCCTTCTTTAATCATTAAGGATGCACCACCTGGTAGTTTTTCTTCTGCTGGTTGAAATATAAATTTTACGGTTCCTTCCCACTCCTCTTTTAAATCTTTTAATATTTGCAATGCACCTAGCAAACAGGTCATATGGACATCGTGGCCACATGCATGCATAACCCCTGGTTTTAAAGATTTATAAGCACATTCGTTTTTTTCATAAATTGGCAAGGCATCCATATCTGCCCTTAATGCAATAATTCTGGATTCAGGATTTTTTGCTTTGATAGTTCCAACAATTCCATGTTTGCAAAAACCAGTTTGAAATTCAATTTGCGATTCTGTCAAAATTTTTTGAATCATTAAAGACGTTTGCTCTTCTTCAAATGACAACTCTGGATGTCGATGAAAATGTCTTCTGATGTCAACCAGTTTAGAAAATTCAATGTCTACACGAGCTTTTATTAAATTAATGATTGGATCCATAAGGTAACTGGTCTAATTTTTGAAAATCTCGCAAACAGATATCAAGATCTGTCCAAATAGAATAATTCCATGCATACATGGTTAATAATTGCGATTCAAATTCTTTTGTCAAAATATGCTCTATATGCTGAACAGGAAAAATGACGCCTTGTTTAATTATGGGTAGCCGCGCTTTTATAGAATCCTTTGTTTGATAAGAAACCCATGTTAGCTTTCCAATGAGTACATAATATAAATTCAGAAGAAACTGCTTTTTTGATTCAAATAGAAAAATGAATAACCAGAAAAAAACAAAAAGAATCATTGTAAAGAACACATCAAATAATCGCTTTTGCCGAAGATAAACTCGCTGTGATAAATTATAATCCAAATCTAGCGAAAAGATTTCTCCCCGATCATTCTTTGAAGAGGATCCAATAATTCCAGATCCTGATTCTGTCATAATTTTATAATTAACTTCATCTTTTAAATCAGTCATAAGATTTAATATCTGTGTCCAGTTTAAATTCTTTTGACACAATATAATTTCTTTTATTTGATTAATCCTTATGAAGTCCGTCCATTGTTCCCGATCATAAAAATCCAATTCATTCGGATCCTTTGTAAGTAAATCAAAACTTTGCCTGTTTGAGCTCAATAAGGAATTTACTTTTTGAATTTGAATGATATCACCAATTACAAGAATATTTTTCTTGTAATCAGAACCTATAATCCAGGACTTCAGGAACCATCGGTTTAATAATAACCTACTTAATAATGCATATAAAACAACCCACAAAAAGGACAATATCAACAGCATTCTGGATGCTCTCCAATGTTCCGGAAACAATGCATAAAACAAAAGATTAATAATAAATCCTGATATTGCAGCTATCAACAGATCCTTTAAAGAAAACTTCTTCTCATAGACACCTTGATAATAAAAGCAAGAAGCCCAAATCAAAACAAACAAACCTAAATTTACATAAATAGTCTGACTATTAAAATAGTTGGCATTCCCATGATACCAGAGTGCCCAATAATATTTAATTAGATAAAATCCCACCATTAAAGCAAGCATATCCAATCCTACAATTTTAATTTTCGAAACAGTTGATTGAACTGATGCAACGAATGCTTTAAGCCAAACTATCCCGGATAAAAAGCCGATGAGTGCAAATTTATTACTGCCTGCAAAATGCTTCTTTGCAAAAATGATCATTGCATTGTAAAACGTTACTACATAATTCAAACTGCCTTTACTGGTGCTTTCTCCTTTATAATGTATTATGGTAGTACTAGGAAAATAATAATTTTTATACCCTGCCTTTTGAATTCTATAGGACAGATCTATATCTTCCCCATACATGAAATAATCTTCATCTAATCCACCAACCTTTTCCCATAGCTCTTTTCTCATCATCATAAAAGCACCTGTAAGAACATCCACTTCATTCGTTTCATTTTCTTTTAAATGACCCATATAATAGCCATTAAATATGGAAGAAGCAGGAAACAATTTATACAAGCCAATCATTTTGCAAAAGGAAACCCAAAAACCTGGAAATCCACGTTTAGATTCAGGTAAAAATTTACCTTGTCCATCAACCATTTTAACTCCTAACGCACCCGCATCTGGATGTGCATCTAGAAATTCCAAACAACGAATTAAACAATCTTCTGGTAGAACCGTATCTGGATTTAAAATTAATACATATTCTCCTTTAGCCAATTTAGCTGCCGCATTATTTGCTTTTGAAAAGCCAAGATTTGTTTTTGATTCAATACAATGTACATCCGGAAAATGCTGGCGGAGCATAAGCACCGAATCATCCACACTCGCATTGTCAAATACCAGGATCTCCCCTTGCAGTGAATGCAAGGCACGACGTACCGACGCAACACATTGTTCTAAAAAATGCCGTACATTATAATTGACAATAATTACACTGATTTTCACACCATCTTGTTATCATGAATAAGATAAGGAGTCCTGTTTAACAAAGATCTGCTCAATGTTAATTCATCAGCATACTCTAATTCTGAACCAAAGGCGACACCCCGTGCTAACATGGTAAGTTTTATGTCAGGATTTGGTAAGTTCTTACTGATATAATAAGCCGTTGTATCTCCTTCAATTGTGGGGCGTATCGCTAAAATTAATTCTGAAACTTCTGTTTTTTCCAATTTTTCAAATAATGAATCCAGCTGTAATTGTTCTGGCCCAATACCATCTATGGGTGATATTAGTCCGCCAAGAATGTGATAAATGCCTTTAAACATTTGAACTTCTTCAATTGCAAATAAGTCGCGGACAGATTCTACTACACATAAAATCCGATGGTCTCTTCTGGTATCTTTACAAATAGCACATAAATCCTCATCAGAATATGCGAAACAAGATTTACACGTTTTAAGGTTTTCTGCCATGGATTGAATAGCACGAGCCAGGTCCATTGCTTTTTGTTTATCCAATTTAGCCAGGTGCAGTGCTAAGCGTAATGCTGATTTTTTACCGATCCCAGGTAGTGAACTGAATGCTCCTACAGCATCATCCAAGATCTTTGAAATTTGATTCATGCGTTAAAATTATAACTAATTGTAATTCATAATATACTGAATAGAAACTTATTTCAAGGTTTTCATACAATCTTTCATCCATTCTTAAATAAATGTACGAATACCTTAATTTTGCGTAAAATTAAGAAACATGGCCATTGTTATAAAGATGCCCCGACTTTCTGATACTATGCAAGAAGGTGTCATTAAATCCTGGAATAAAAAAGTAGGAGATTTAGTTAAACCAGGTGATATTTTAGCCGAGGTTGAAACCGATAAAGCCACCATGGATTTGGAAGCATATCAGGAAGGTGTGCTTTTACATATAGCTGTTGCTGAAGGTCCTGTAGCTGTAGATGGTATAATTGCAATCATAGGAAATTCAGGAGAGGATATTTCCAGCCTGTTAAATGCTAGTCCAGTAGAATCAAAAACACCGGCAACTGATACCCAGGATGCAAAAGCAGAAGCAGTTCCAGAAATTAAATCAGAAATTATAGCAGAACCTGAAACTGGCAGAATTAAAGCATCTCCTTTAGCTAAATCATTGGCCAAAGAAAAAGGCTTAAGCCTTGAATCTGTCCATGGATCTGGAGAAAATGGGAGAATTATTAAAAGAGATGTAGAAAATATTCAAAATCCTATTTTAAAATCTGCTTCAGATTTAATCTCTCAGGGTTCCTTTAATCAGCAAGGTGATAGAGAATTGGTTTTGTCTCAAATGCGAAAAACAATTGCCAGAAGATTATCTGAAAGTAAATTTACAGCCCCACATTTTTATTTGAATGCTGAAATAGATATGGACCAATGTGTTGATGCCCGCAATCAATTAAACGCAGTATCAGAGGTTAAAATCTCGTATAATGATCTCATCGTGAAAGCGACAGCATTAGCACTCAGACAAAATTTATCCGTGAATGTATCCTGGATGGGTGATAAAATGATTTTTCATAATGATATTCATATAGGAATTGCAGTTGCTATTGATGAAGGTTTGGTCGTACCAGTTATTCGCAATACAGACTTAAAATCATTAAGTGCCATAAAATTGGAAATCAATGATAAAGCAAGTCGTGCTAAGGACCGGAAACTGAGCCTTGAAGAAATGCAAGGAAACACTTTTACAATTTCCAACTTAGGCATGTTTGATATTGAACATTTTACGGCAATTATTAATCCACCAGATGCCTGTATTTTAGCCGTGGGTGCAATTCAAAAGAAACCGGCAGTAAAGAACAATGCAATCGTAATTTCAAACAGGATGAAATTAACTTTATCCTGTGATCATCGAGCTGTAGATGGTGCTACCGGAGCAAAATTTCTCCAAAGTTTAAAGGCTATTTTAGAAAATCCTATTACTATGCTGTTGTAAATGGCAGTTGCATTTACGAGTTATTGCTGATAAAAATAAAAGGGTAGCTAAAAATAGCATTCGTGGAATAAGCCTAAATTACGTATCAAAGATTCCTCGTTTTAACAATCTTGAATAATCTTAGACACCCATTTAGGGGATGATTACAGGGAACGGTTTCTAAATTCCTTAGTGAATAAGTCTAAATTTAGTTTTAGCGCTATTTAGTATCTAGTTTTTTGCGATCCCATTTTTTATGGCAAGCTCCAGCTTTAGGACCATTTGGTTTGTCCATTTCTTTATCATCAGAAGAACTTACTCTGAATTCGACCCGACGGTTAACCAAATAATTTTTTGCATGTCCTCCCAATGGAGATTCTTCCCCACCATACATAAGTTTCAAGCGTTCGCGTGGGATTTCAAAAGTATTCACTAAATAATCTATAGCTTCTTTTGCACGATTATAGGATAAACTTGTATTATAAGCATTATTATGGCGTATGTCTGTATGACCATGCACTGTTATTTTCAAACCAGGATGCGTTTTCATAACATGCGCTACACTTGCTAATTGAGGTACATATTTTAAGTCAATACAATATTCATCCAATTTAAAATGAATCATTGGCAAGAACCAATCAATATAACTAAGTAAACCTTTTCCACCTGTACTATCATAACTACCAGGTGGTACCCCCAGGCGTTTATCGACTAAGTTTTTTATATCATCTTCTGACATTCCTGGCTGAACTGCCGGAACAAGAGCTATGCCTTTATCATTAACCTGAAATCCAGGAGGTGAAAATGGTTCTGCATCTTTATGGTCAGGAATCCCATCATTATCGCTATCCAAGGTAATGCCTCTGGTATCAACAGGCGCACCAGGAGGTGTTTCAGCTTCCTGATCCAATAAATCAATAACGCCATCCTGATCTGTATCCTTAGGGTCAAATATTGGCCTGCGTTTTAAATCTGCTATATCCGAAAAAGCCGCATCTAATGGATTAATCCAATAAAGTGGTTCCTTTTTATTTTTAAAGCTTCCTAAATTAATTGCTAATCTTAAATTTGTAAAGTGTTGATAATCATTTTGTGTTGTTTGATCAACATTACTTCTCCAAACAATTCCATCCAAATAATCATTGTCTGTAATTTGAACCTGATGCTCTAATGAAATATTCAGTCTTCGGTTGATTTTTCTTGAAACGCCCAAACCCCCAATAAAGAGTGTATGAATGTTTATATCATCATTTAACCTAAAAATTCCTTTCTTTTTAAAAGCTTCTGTTTCATAGGTTCCATCATAGATGGCTTTCAGCCTCTTTTTAATATCTGCTCGACCTTGACGTGTGTTAAAATTTGCATCAGAAAAGCCAGAAGCATTTATCAAATTGGTATATGGATTTGAATTCTCATCAAGTAAATTAAGTTTCGTGATATTATGATCAATACCCATACCTATAAATAAATAAGTGTTCCATTTATTATGGTCTTTATGAAATAAGATATTCCCAATGTTTAAAATACCTTCCACTGCCCCATAAAAATATTGAGTTTTATAGGCTGGAAACCATGAATTCCCTCCATACGCAGTACCATACCCTTTAAAAACAGTTGGTTCATTATCTAAAGCATTACTATAAGGTTGTGGTTCAAGTCCGTAAGCGGTACCATAAAATGCATCCAGTCTGATAGAAAAAGCATAATGCAATGCTTTTCTAAGATGTAAAGCGATACCAAATCCAGGATATTTAGGGTCCACATCTCCATGTATAAAATAATGGCCTATACCAAGACCCAACTCCCACATATTCTTTGGTTTTGGTGGATACTTAGATTTACCAGACTTCCAATCTGCAGCATTTGCATCCCCTATTTGAATTTTTGATTTAGTAATTTTTGTAGTGCCCTCAGTCATAGGCATCGTATCAGGATGTGTAATAAGACTATTATCCATCCGAACTGTGGTGTCTGTTTGCTGACCAAAAGAAAAATTCACCCAGAGTACGAGTATCAATAAATGGTAAAACTTCAGCGTCATATACCTTAAATTTAAATGAATGATTCTATTAGACATAAAACCCCTAACAAAGCTATGCAAAAACTTAGCCATTTTTAATGCTTTTGATATAAATATTATATCAAATACATAATATGTTGTTAATCATTTATTTAAACTAATTACCGGTATAGATTGAAAGCGCTCTTTCTGTAAGATTCTTAGGATTTATAGATGACTTTGAAAGTTCTGAAATCGCATTTTTGATTGTATTTGTAATATCATTAAAAATCGCTTCTTCTGTTACGGGCCCTTCATTCCCCATTAAATAAGCAAAAAGTCTGGCAACTCCACAGTTCGCAATAAAATCTGGTATTAAGGATACCTCCTGGTCTATTTTTTGAGTCAAGCTTCCAAAAATTAGAGCATCTTCATAAAATGGAACATTTGCCCCGCATGAAATTAAATCTAGTCCATTTTTAATTAAGACTTCAATAAATTCGGGTTTAACAAGTTTAGAAGCTGCTGCAGGTATAAAAATATCCACCTGAAATTCTTGAAGTTGATGAATTTCTAAAACTTTGTTTACTTTTAAAACATCCTGTACAGAATTATTTACTTTAGTATTCATAAAATCAGTCACAGCTTCAAAACTAAAGCCTTCAGAACTTTGAACATATCCATCTTTATCTTGTATCAATACTAATTTTGCACCTTCTTTCGCCAAGTACCATCCAGCGGCTGCACCCACATTTCCCCATCCTTGGATAAACACCTTTTTTCCCTCAAGAGATTCCCCTTTAAAAATTTTATAGTACTGTTTAATGGATTCGAATACGCCAAATCCTGTAATGAGATCTATGGTTCCATAGCTATCAGTGGCTGGTTTAGGACTATAATTTTCTGATCTTACCGGAATCTCACAACCAGATTTCAATCGATCTAATACACTTTGTTTGGTTTCATCGGAATATTGATAGTGACCTTCCAATACACCAAATTGTGGGTGATTGATGCCAAGTGCTTGCAAAAAAGGCCTTACTTCTGTTTTTTCATCAATGTTTAAATCCCCGGCAGTTCCATAATAATTCTCCAAAAGTGGTTTTATGGCTTTAAACCATCGTTGTAATACCGCTCGTTTTCTCGGGTCTGAAGGATCAAAATCAATCCCTGATTTAGCGCCTCCAATAGATGGACCACAGACCCTGAATTTAATTTCCATCGTTTTTGCCAATGCTTCCACTTCATTCCGCGTCAATCCTTTACGCATTCTGGTTCCACCGCCAGCGGCACCTCCTTTTAGGCTATTAATAACCACCCAACCCCTTGCTTCTGATTCTGGGTCATTCCATTCAAATACAATTTCAGGGGCACGCTCTAAATAGCTTTCTAATTGTTTTCTCATTATAAAACTTCTAACTTATAAGAATAAAGTATATTAAATAAAATTATAATATATAAATTTGTCTTTTTAAATCTATAATCATATGCATCCAATAAATCAGGATCAAAATCAAAATCTCAATATACCAAGTCCACAAAATTCCAATAAACTTGGCGATCTATTTACAAAACAGGGCGCAAATTACTACCTAAACCCGAATTCAAAACTTCTACTTTTTTCAATAGACCCATCTTTAAGCACTTTAGTCAGGTCTTCATTAAATACCCTGAATGCATCCTTTTTTGAACAAGGACTAATCGCAGATGGGGGTGATTTAAGTAACAACACCCTTGAAGAAAATTGTAATCAGGTTTTTGATCTTGCTTTTAATCAAAATAAAACAATCGTCTTGTTTGGGAGCGATGCAGACTTTTTATTCAATTTACAACAAAAACTAAATGCACAATTTCAACCACATCGGATAAGCTGCATCTCTGATAATTGTGATCCATTGAATTCATTTGATCTTGAATCTATATACTTAAAAGAGTTAAATATGATTGGATTTCAACGGCAATTCTCTTGCCCTGAAGAATCCTCTATTCATTATATTCGAACCGGTGAATTCAGAGCAAACCAATCAAGCATTGAACCATCCTTAAGGAGATCAGAAATGGTTTATTTTAATTTAAATGCAATTCGCGCAAGTGACAGTCCAGGAAATAGTTCAAAAAATCCAAGCGGTTTTTTTGCTGAAGAAGCATCAACTATTGCTCGTATAGCAGGCATGAGTGACCGACTTAAAATCTTTGTAATCTCAAGCTGGAATGAAAATAAAGATCCTGAAAAAATAACTTCTGCTTTAGTATCTCAAATGGTTTGGTATTTTTGGGAAGGTTGCCATTTAAAACAATTAGATCAAAATACAAATCGAGCTTCAATGACTCAATATCTGGTTGAAATTAAAAATCTGGATTATATTTTAAAATTTTACAAATCAGAAAATTCAGGAAAATGGTGGTTTGAAGAACCTCTTATAGAAAATGAATTTTCAAATCAGTTAATTCCTTGTACATACGATGAATATTTAGCGACTGCAAAAGATCAAATTCCAAGTAGAATTCTGGAAATGATTAATGGATAAGTTTTTCTAATCCTGAAGACCTTGAGCCTTTAATAAATAGTGCTGTATGATTTGGCCAATGCTCCTGCAACCAATTTTTACAGATTTGAACATCCGGAAACACAAGCACATTTTGAGAAGTAGCATAATTTTCAAAAATAGTGCCTACAAAAATTTTCTTATCGAATTTTTTTCCAACAACCAAATTATAAAGTTCGCTATGTTCTGTTTCTTTATATTCACCTAACTCTGCCATTTCACCAAGAATAATCCATTTCTGTTCAAACTGCATGAGATCAAATGCTTCTATAGCTTCGCGCATAGAACTTGGATTTGCATTGTAAGCATCTAGAATGATTGTATTGTGATCCATCGTAAGTACCTGGGATCTCATGTTTGCAGGGACATAAGATTCAATACCTTGTTTAATATCCTCGATCTGGATGCCAAAAAAAGATGCAACACTTGCAGCCGCTACCATATTTTGAAAATTATAGGAGCCAAATAATTTTGACTGCATTTCTACTTTGTGTTGATCTGCAAAATATTCCATTACAATCGTTGGAAAGGATTGCATGAGTTTCGCTTTATAATGAGCATTTGTATGGACATCGCCAAATGAAATGGAACTGGATTTTGTTTCAAATAAATTTGCGATTAGCGTTGAAAATAAATTATAAAAACAAGGTCGATTTTTAGCCGACAAGTAATCAAAAAGTTCCAGTTTCGTTGCTATCACTTTTTCAAAACTGCCAAAACCTTCTAAATGAGCTTTTCCTATGCTCGTAATGATGCCAACATCAGGATCTGCTATTTTACATAGTTCTGCAATATTACCGGGATGGTTTGCACCCATTTCCACAATTGCAAATTCCGTGTTATGGTCTATCCGAAGCAAGGTCAGAGGAACGCCAATATGGTTATTCAAATTACCCTCTGTTGCAATTGTTGGAAATACCAACTTGAAAATGGAAAACATTAGTTCTTTGCTTGTTGTTTTTCCGTTCGAACCCGTTATTGCAATGATTTTTGCTTTGCATTGCTGGCGGTTAATCGAAGCCATTTTTTGCAACTCTGACAAGGTGTTTTCTACCAGAATGCACCTCGGATCATTTGAAATTTGTTGATCTACAATGGCATAGGCAGCACCTCTTTCTAAAGCTTCCTGTGCATAGGTGTTGCCATTAAAATTTGGACCCTGCAGTGCTATAAAAACGCCCTCAGGTATTAACTTCCTGGTATCCGTAAATAGCTTTCGGTCTTGATCCAGGTAACGTTTGTATGATACAGGTAAATTCATATAAAAAAAACTCATCCCCTAGGTGAGGATGAGTTTTAAAAAATTTATCTTTTAAAAGAACTATTTATAATCTCTTTTTACTTTAGGCATTTTGCGCTTAAATTCAAGACCACCAGCATCTTCATTACCTTCTGGTCCTCCGGTACGAGTCATCGCACATCTAAAACCAATGGTACGATCTGACTTATCTTCATCTTTAAATCTACGAGCACCTGGAGAACACCAAAATAAACGATCTGCCCAAGAACCACCTTTGTAAACTCTTGATTTTTCATTGATCAATGAGGATTTACCATATTGATACTTAATTACTTCATCATCATCATCGCGGTACTTTTTAACATCTCCTTTATTATAGTTTTCACGGAATTCAACAGCAGAATCTGAAACCATTTGAAATCTCATCTTACCTAAGCTGTCTTTTTCAACAGGATTTCCTGCTTCATCTAATGTTAATTCTTTAAATTCATTACCTCTAAAAGGATTCAAATCGTGGTTTTCGACATCTCTTAAGGTAGTGGAAGTTAAAGGGCGGAATAAATCTTCTACCCATTCTGAAACGTTTCCAGCCATATTATAAAGACCAAAATCATTTGGATAATAGGTACGTACAGGAGCCGTTATATGAGCATGGTCATTTAATTTTCCAGCCATACCCATGTAGTCACCCTGGCTTCTCTTAAAGTTTGCCAGAATGTTACCCATGTATTTATCTCTTCTTTTGTATCTCGCTGTATTACCATCCCAAGGATAATTCCTTCTGTCGGTAATCAACTCATCTTTATTTTCTGATTGTTTACCTTTTAAAGCTAAAGCGGCATATTCCCACTCAGATTCTGTTGGCAATCTATATTCAGGTAAAAGAATCCCATCATCAAATTTTACGGGTCTTTCTCCACCTGTCTGTAAATCTTCAAGGTTTTTACGAACATTTCCTTGATATTGTCCAGCCAGGTATGAACCGGTGTTGAAATTATCAGAATCTACCTGATCCGGATTTGGATTTAAGATTCCTTTTTCGATAAGAATGAATTCATTCACTCGATCTGTTCTCCATTTACAATATTCTTTAGCTTGTAACCAGCTTACACCTACTACTGGATATTCATCATAGGATGGATATCTGAAATAAGTTTCAACGAATGGTTCGTTGTAAGCTAGCTCTTCCCGCCACACTAAAGTGTCTGGAAGTGCTTTCTTAAATACCTCTGGATATGATTTATAAACCCGGTTAAGGTAATAAACATATTCGCGATAATTGATGTTAGACACCTCAGTTTCGTCCATATAAAATGAAGAAACAGTCACCCTACGGGGGATGTTATTCCATTCATACGTTACATCTTCCTCGGTAAGTCCCATGGTAAAAGTACCCCCTTCAATAAGTACAAGATTTGGTCCGGTGGACTGTCCATTATAGTCAACCTTTTCAAATCCACCCCATTTTTGGTCGTTATACTTCCAACCTGTTGCGGAGGATTCTCCTTTTTTGCTTTTACTGCAAGCTCCCAATAGTAATGAGAAACTCAGTAAAAAGACGATTTTTGAATAATTGCCTTTCATCCTACTACTTTCTGTTTTAGGGGAACAAAGTTAAACAATAATTTATTGTGCAAACAAAAAGATTTTTTTAGCGAAAGGCATCGAAACAATCATTAATGTTTTTCTTTTCCTTCCAAATTTCACCTAAAAAAATCCCCAGACTCAGCTCATGGCTACCCCCTGTCCCATTCCCCAATGAAGACAAGGTATAATCATAGCTATATCCGAATTTCCAAACTCCTTTCTTAAAACCCACAAGCCCGATTAAGGCATCCGGATTTTTTTTAGCCTGTCTATACCACAAACCGGCAAAAACTGTGCTAAACTGATATTGCGCCCCAATATTTAACTGAAAAAATTCTGCTTGCTTCGCTAAAAGGATAGAAGGCGATAATATAGATAGCTGTTTCCCAAAGCTGCCAAAATCGATTTGGGCGCTACCATGAATCACCCAACGCACCGGAATTCCGGAATAAGTGGTCGGATTTATTTTTAAAATATCATTTTGAGGTGTATTCACATGCTTCGCCGAAATCCCGATATTAAAATAAGGATTATAGTATACCAGTCCGGTTCCAATATCTAAATACGATGCTTGCGTTTTGTCAGGCCTAATTTCTTCAGATGAATATGGAGTTCCCCCCGGCGAAACAGATCCAAATTCAGGATCCAACTGGTCTCCAAAAATAAATTTATCCCAAGCATAATTGGTTTGGACAAATCCTACTTCTATACCACCTCTCAAATAATTATCATCTGATATTTGAGCCTGATACCCATAAGTGGCCGCTGCTTTCAAAGTTTTTAACAATCCACCACCAGCATCATCTGCCAGCAATTGGAAGCCAATTCCACTATTAATATTCTTAAAGAACTGGTCGTAACTCACCGCATAGGTTACATATCCTCCTGCGCTATTCTGAATTAAAGGCCACTGATTTCTATAAATAAGCTCAAATCTAGGTGCATAGCTTATACCTGCAAATCCGGGATTTATATGCAAAGCCTGTGCATAATACTGGCTAAACAAAGGATCTTGACCGAATGAATTCATAGAGATCCCAAGCAAACTAAGACAAACCCAATATTTAATCTTTAATTTTAAATCCCAATTCATTGGCAATATTAGTTGCTGTAAACCGTTTTTATAATAAATTTGAAAATAGCTAATCCAATTACATCTCATCTATGAAGCTCAAATTTATTTTGTTTTTCTCTCTTTCCAGCATTTTTCTTTCTGCGCAACAATCTTTCCAGATCCAAGAACAACTAAAATGGACGGAATCTAAAGAACGCAATGGGCAAACAAAAAGTACTTTTGGCATGGACTTTCTCCATTCAACCAAAAGTTCTAAATTTCAAGGCCTGCCTGTATTTAAGAAAGAATTCGAGTTACCTTCATTTGGCGAACTGAAAGCGACCTTGATTCCAAAAAAATCAAGTAGCCAAAGCATTTCTGTTGGTCCAGAGATTTTAGCAAGCCTACAAAGTGAATTTCAATTTCAAGCAGAAGTATTGAATGAACGAAATCACTATTATGCTAGCATAGAACTAATACCTATCCGTAAAATCTCAAATAGTGGTAGCATTGACATATTAAACGATTTTGAAATTCAAATTCAATTTTTCCCAACGTTAGCACCACCCCCTTTACCAAATTATACCAATCAGTCTGTATTAACAAATGGTGTGTGGCATAAATTTTCGATTACGCAACGCGGTGTTTATAAAATTGATAAAAGCTTTTTAGAAAAAAACCTGAAGCTTGATTTCAATACCATAGATCCTAGAAACATAAGAATATATGGCAATGGCGGTATGGTATTACCGGAATCCACGGATGGCATTTTTGAAGATGACTTAAAAGAACAGGCTATTTTTATAAAAGGTGAAGAAGATGGCAAATTTGACGATACAGATTTTATCTTGTTTTATGCTAACGGCCCAGATAGCTACTCCTATGATCCATCTGTTGCCGACTATGTATATTCAAAAAATCCGTATTCGGATGTAGCTTATTATTTTATAAAAACAGACAATGTTGCTGGTAAGCGCATAAGCACTGTTGCAAGTATTCCAAACCCTGATTATCAAAGCAAATTGACCTATGATTTTAAACACCTTGAAAAGGATTTAGTCAATTTACTAGATGTCGATCCAGGAGGTGAAGGTTCTGGAAAAAATTGGTATGGAGAAGAGATTAGTAATAGCAGAGAATTGGACTATGGTTCTGAATTTATATTTAACAATATCGATTTTTCAAAAAATGGGAAATTTTCTTTTTCTTTTGCAGGCAGAGCCCCCGTTTCTACACAAGTTTCAGCAATTGTTGAACAAACACAAGTGGATGTTCCCATTTCATATGTTTTTTATAGCAGTATCAATCGCTTTGCAAATATTGCTCGAAAAACCACAGAATTTCAAGCGGTAAGCGACCTCGTAAAAGCAAAAATTAAATACCCACAAATTAATGGAACCGTTTCAGAAGGTTGGATTGATTACATGCAAATTTCCGTGTGGAGGAAACTTATTTGGAACAATAAATTATTATATATCCTGGATCCAACAAGCACTAATTTTAATACGACAAACTTTACCATATCCAATGTCAGTTCAGATAAATTAATTTGGGATATAACAAATCCGTTGGATGTATCCCGGATTAGTTCACAAAAAATAAATGATCAATTATATTTTAGCGTGCCAACCTTAAATTCCATCAAGCAATTTGTAGTACTTGATGAAAATTTAAATTTTGAATCCCCTACTTATGTGGGTATTGTTGGTAATCAAAATCTTCATAGTTTAAAAGATGAAGAAATGATTATTCTTTATCACAAGGATTATAAATCAGAAGCAGAAAGACTTCAAGCACACCGGAGCAAATTTTCAAATTTAAAAATCGCAGCAGTTGAATTAGGCCAGGTTTATAATGAATTTTCATCCGGGAGTCAGGATCCAAGTGCAATCCGAAATTTTATGAGAATGCTTTATTTAAGAAATCCAAATTTTAAATATCTGGCTATTCTGGGTGATGGATCTTATGATTTCAGGCACATCAATAAAAAAGATGAGGATCAAAATTTTGTGATAACCTATGAAACAGATGAAAGTTTGGATCCTATAACGGCATTTCCAACGGATGATTATTTTGGACTCTTAGATCCAGGAGAAGGACTCAATCTTACCGGAAAACTTGATATCAATATAGGTCGATTAGGTGCTCGCAATCCAGCGGAAGCAAAAAATCTGGTTGATAAAATTATACGCTATGATAGTGATCCTTTAACAATGGAGGAATGGAAACTGAATGTTTTATTCTCCAGTGATGATGAAGATTCAAATACTCATTTTACACAAGCGGAAACAATTGCAAAATCTGTTGGGACAAATTTTCCGGTTTTAAATCAGGAAAAAATTCATCTGGATGCTTATGAACAAATAACAACTCCCGGAGGAGAACGCTACCCTGCCGTCAATAAAGCTTTTTCGAATGCCTTTTATCAAGGAGCTTTGGTCATCAATTATATGGGCCATGGAGGATACAGCGGACTGGCACAAGAACGTATTTTACAAAACACAGATATAAAAGTTCTTGAAAATTATTATAAACTTCCCTTAGTAATCGTAGCTTCTTGTACATTCAACGGATTTGATGATCCTACAAAAACAAATGCAGGAGAAGAAGGTCTACATAATGCCCAGGGGGGATTTCTTGCATTGTTTTCAACCGTTCGGGCTGTTTACAGCGATGATAATTTTGATTTAACCAGTTCAGTTTATAAATATTTATTCAATTTCGAAAATGGGAAACCACTGCCCTTAGGTGAAATCATGAGACGTGCTAAAAATGAACATTCTGGTTCTTTCATCCGCACAAATTCAAGGAAATTTTTATTGTTTGGAGATCCTGCTCAAAGTTTGGCTCTGCCTTTATATAAAAATGCTGTGATTTCTATAAATGAAAAGCCTATATCGCAAGTTCTTGATACGTTTCGTGCATTAGAAACAGTCAATGTAAAAGGCATTGTTACAAATCAAGCAGGTCTTAAACAATCGGATTTTACAGGTAAATTATTTGTAACAATTTACGATAAAGAAATAAATCTTCGAACCAAAGCAAATGATCCAACTTCCTATGTTGCCAACTATAATTTGCAACGAAATATATTATATAAAGGATTGGTAGCTGTAAATCAAGGAGATTGGAATTTTACATTTACGGTTCCTAAAGATATAAACTATGAATTTGGAAAAGGAAAAATGAGTTTGTATGCTACGGATGAAAAAACCAGAGATGCGGCTGGATATGAAGACGCTTTTATAATTGGGGGTGTTTCTAAAGACAGTATCCGCGATGATAATCCACCAATCGTAAAAGTATTTTTAAATGATGCAAATTTTACAAATGGTGGTATTTCAGATCCAAATCCGAAAATATATTCTCAAATTAGTGATGATTTTGGAATCAACATCAGTGGAAATAGTATCGGTCATGATTTAACAGCCATTATTGATTTAAATTCACAAGCACCGATTATTTTAAACCAAGTATATAAATCGAAATTAAATAATCCTAAAGAAGGTGAACTCTATTATCCATTAAAGAATTTAAGTCCGGGAAAACATACCATCACAATAATAGCCTGGGATATTTCTAATAATTCAGGTCAAGGAAGTCTTGAATTTTTTGTGGTAGATCCATCACAAACCAGTTTAGAGCGCATTTATAATTATCCAAACCCATTTTCAAGCAATACTGAATTTCAGTTTGAAACAAATATTGGAGCTACTGAAATGGATATTGTAATCCAAATTCAATCGGTTTCCGGAAAACTGGTAAAAACAATATCAAAAACGATCCAGGCAAGTGGATATCGAATTGATGGAATTCAATGGGATGGTAAGGATGATTTTGGAAATGATCTTGCAAATGGCGTTTATCTATATCGGTTAAGTATGAATGCTAAAACGGGTAATGAAGTGATCCATAAACGATCTGATTTTCAAAAATTAGTGCTTTTAAAATAATAAAACTGCACATTTTTACGATATATACAGATTATTCTAAATGTACTTATTGATATTCAAATCATATTATTATAAAGAATTATATCTAAATGTATGCTAATTTTGCAGTTTAATAGTCCTTATTCCCATGTTATGCGCAGTTTAATTTTATTCCTTTTTATTAGTTTTTCAGTTGCTCTAAATGCACAAGTCTGGGATCCAGGCAAAGGCTGTATTGTTGATGGAAATGGTGAATGTTTGCAAAACACACTATTGACTGCAATGCCATTTCTCCGAATTAATCCAGATACTCGTTCCGGAGGATTAGGGGATGCCGGAGTTGCCTTGAGTGCTGATCCGAATGCTATGCATCATAATGCTGCCCGTTTAGCATTTTCTGAAAATAATCTTGGCATTTCAGCAACGTATTCTCCATGGCTTAGAAATCTTGGCATAGATGATATCTATTTACTTTATGTTTCTGGATATTATAAAATCGACAAACTTCAAACAACTGGATTTGCGATTCGTTATTTTTCATTAGGTAGAATTGATTTTAGAGATGAAAATGGAAATGATATCGGAACAGGTCAACCAAATGAATTTGAAATTGCCGGAGCTTATAGTAGAAAATTATCAGATTTTCTTTCTGCAAGTTTAAGTGCCAAATTTGCGTATTCTAATTTAGCAACAGGAAAGACCGTAGGCGCTAATGAAATTACTTCTGCCAAAACATTTGCTGCTGATATTGGCTTTTTATATAGAAATAAATTAGGAGCTAGTGGTCGTAGAAATTACTTAAATGTAGGTTTGGCATTGACAAATCTAGGTTCTAAAGTAACCTATATTAAAGGCTTGGTAAAAGATTTTATACCTTCAAATATGGCTTTAGGAGCTGCCTATGAGATGAATTTTGATGATTTTAATTCACTAACTGTTACCGGAGAAATTAATAAACTGTTGATCCCAACTCCAAAGAAAGTTGGAGATCCTGATTTTGATGTTGACACAAATAAAATTGCCGATTATCGTGAAAAAGGATTGTTTGAAGGTGTTTTTGGATCTTTTAACGATGCACCTGGTGGTTTTACTGAAGAACTACAGGAATTAATGTATTCCATTGGTTTAGAATATTGGTACGATAAAAAATTTGCAATTCGTGCAGGATATTTCCACGAACATGCTTTAAAAGGGAATCGTAAATATTTAACATTAGGATGTGGTTTACAATATAATGTATTTGGACTTAATCTATCGTATTTAGTCCCAACTACCAATAATAGAAGTCCGTTAGCAAATACCATCCGTTTTTCAATCAGTTATGATTTTGATGGTAGCGCGGCCCCAAAATCGCAAGAATAAGTAATAGCATAGTTTTAAAAACAAATAGCCGTTCCCAAAAGAACGGCTATTTGTTTTTAAAAAGCCATTATAAGCCGGATTCTGTTGTTTTTAATAAAATTAAAAACATCTTATCATTTATCTACGCTGCCTACCCCTTCACCCGCCTCCGCAAAACGGAAAGCACCACACAAGCTTAGGGTTCCTACGAACGGTGAATATACATGGCATTTCAATTCGCAAGGTTTATCCCAACAAACAATTACTTGTTTGCTCCGTGTGCTCTTACCACACATTTTCACCCTTACCTCGCTTTTGGCAAGGCGGTTATTTTCTGTGACCCGATCTCTTCAGGAACGAGTCCTGAGCCACCTATTAAGTGGTGCGATTGCTTGACATTGTCCGGACTTTCCTCTCCTACACTTAAGCAGAAGCGATAAGAAATGGCCTTGCAAATCTACGCTAATTTAAAGCGTTGGGCTTCGCCAGATACATTAAGATAAAATATAATGTATAATTAAGCTATTTTTACCTTGAAATTCATGTTGACAATTAGCTCAAATAAAAATTGGTACTTAGTTTGGATTGCTGCGCTCCTCTTGCTCTCTCTGGGCAAAGTCTATGAATGGGCGTACCCTGGCTTTCAACATGATTATAATCACTATTTGCGAAACGAACTGGAAAAAGAAATACACCATTTTTCAAAACTCGATATTGAAGAAGATAAAGAACTAAAAACGATTTTAAAAAATTCCAAAAATGGAACCCATAATGAATCCAATCAGATCTTAAACTATCTTATCCATTCCAAGTTTTCACAAGTCCTTTGTACAAATACCCAAATTACCTATTGGGGTGGCGCCAATGCTTTTTTTAAAGACGATTGGTGTACTTTGGAAAATGAACCTAACAGATCTATATTTCAATATTTAGGAGACTATTATTTTCTGATTAAAAAAGAAATAGCACAGGATTCGACTCCTTATCAGGTTTTACGATATTATCGATTTGAATCCACGCTAAATGCGGAAACTGGTTTTGATATCAATAAGAAAAAAAATAATCAACCATCGCTTTCCATAAAATATCAATCGAATGATAAAATTCCACTAGCCTATTTAAGCATGGATGCTTCCTATCTAGCTCCCTTTTATGGCAATTTTTTAATCCTATTTTATGTATTTGTATTGCTGTTATTCTATTTACCGTTTCATCAAATTGCAAAGCGTTTTTATACTCAAGATAATTATCCTTGGGCGAATCTCATTTTGATTTCAGGTGTATTAATCACAACCAGTATGTGTCAATGGATTGTCCATCAAAATGAATTCTATCATAGTATTTTGACAGACAAGCTTATTCAAACCCGATTTTATAATTATACTTTATTTGAATTCAGTATTTTTTCTGGAATTTTTTTCCATATTACTTACTTCTTTTATAAGTATGCACATTTGAATTCCGGTTGGATTAATAAACGATTTAGTTATTTAATTATACTTTTTAACTATCTCGCTTCTATCTTTTCTTTAGTTATTTATTGTTTTATTTTTAATGCTGTATTCATTCATTCTGAATATTATTTTGATCTTAACAATGTGTTTTCCTTTTCTCTTCAACACTATATCCTGTTGTTTGATTTGTTAATCATACTGGTAGCCATATTTTTAATAACGAATAAACTTACAGTAAGCACGCACACATTTGAAATAAATTTTAGACAACGTTTGTTTTTCTTTCTTTTGGCATCCATTATAATTACACCAATAATCTATAAGTCGAATATTGAGCTCAGTATGCTTACATTCTTCCTGAGTGCTTCCATTATTATTTGGATGCAAGATTTCTTTTCCGAAGAATATCCTAAAAATATACTTTGGCTAATTTCATGGATCATTGTAATCAGTATTTTAAACTCCAGTTTGATATTCCATTATCAGAATCAAAAAAAACGATATGTAAAATCCAAAATACTAGAGAAATATATTGAGTGTGATAAAAATTTAAAGCCAGAATGCGTGTCTGATCTCATTCAAAATTGCAGCACAAACAATTATGATTTTTATTTTTTTGAAGACCGGCTTTTAAAATTTTCTACGAATGTCTACAAACCAAATTATCAACAAAGTCTCCACTACATTAAACGCGATACCTTTAAAAATGTAATCAGAAATGGTCAAGACATATTATATGCGCGGCCGAAGCCAAATCAATTATTAATTATTAGTAACCCATTAGAATCAACCCTTAAAGGGATTTCTTTGTTTTCCTATTTATTTACTATATTAATTATTATTTCATATATATTAAGTTTAGCGCATCAACGATTAAATTTTTTACCTGAAGGCTTGCAAATTAATTTTCAAGATAAGCCATCTTTAAAAAATAAAATTCAATTTTATATTATCCTCGGCGTAGTTATAAGTTTTCTGATTATTGCAATCACAACAGTCTTTTTTACCAAGCGTTCTGAAAATCAAATTTTCAGAGAAAATCTAGAAAGTAAAACAAAAAATCTTTGTACATTTCTAGAAGCTTCCATTAAAAATGCAATTTCTGCTGAGGATGCGAAACTTATATTGGCAAATCAAATTCGGCAATCAAGTCAGATGGTCGATTTTAATGTAAACTTTTTTAATGCGGAAGGTAAAGAGGAAAAAAATGATGCCTTCCAGAATGCCCAACATAAAATTATTAAATTATTGGATCCTAATTTTTATTTTAGTTATCCTTCCTTTGCAGAAGATATTGTAATTCGAGAAAATAGTTCTGCTGATTTGGATGCATATCGAAATATTTTTTATAATAATAAGCGAATTGGAGTTTTGCAAATGGAAGCCATTGCATCGCAACAATATAAAGCTACGGATCGGTTAGCAAATTTGATAAATACCTTATTAAATATTTATGTATTTCTATTTTTGATAGCTGCAAGTTTAGCAACGGTGCTTGCAAATTCCATTACATCACCACTTGTAAATCTTGGAAATAAAATAAGACAAATCCGTTTAGGAAAATCCAATGAAAAATTAGAATGGGGAGGACAAGATGAAATTGGTGAATTAATTCAGAATTATAATCAAATGGTAGGTCAATTGGATGAAAGTGCACAACTCTTGGCAAAGACAGAACGCGACATGGCTTGGCGAGAAATGGCAAAGCAAGTTGCCCATGAAATTAAAAATCCGTTAACCCCCATGAAATTGAGTATCCAATATCTTCAGCAATCCATTCGATCGGGTGCTGAAAATATCAATGAAATGGCATCCAAAGTAAGTGCAACCTTACTGGAGCAAATCGATAATCTTACTAAAATTGCAACGGAGTTTAGCAATTTTGCAAAAATGCCTACTGCAGAAAATGAAAAACTCATTCTAAATGAAATCGTTTCTTCCGTTCATGATTTATTTAGGAAACGGGAAGACATTGATATATTATTGACGGTACCTATTGATGAGTTGTATGTTTTTGCAGATAAAAACCAAATCATTCGTGTCTTAAATAATCTCATCAATAATGCCATTCAGGCAATTCCTGAAACAAAGCGAGGCCGAATTGACATCAGCCTAGATGCAAATACTCGAAATGCGATAATTTGTGTTAACGATAATGGAACCGGAATTCCGGAAGAAATGCAATCTAAAGTTTTCTTACCTAATTTTACCTCGAAAAGTTCTGGAACCGGATTGGGCCTGGCAATGTGTCAACAAATAATTGAATCTGCAAATGGCAGAATTTATTTTAAAACAATTCCTGGAACTGGTACCAAATTTTATCTTGAGTTACCTTTGATGAAACAGATTAGTTTTGTGGAACCAGATGGCGATGTTGAATTGGAAAATTAATTGAACTATTATGTTTTATGTGCGTTTAAAATATAATTTAGTTATCAAAATAGAATGTGGTATCAAAATATTGCACTAGTCATTGGAGCCTTCTTTTTTATGGAATTTATGGCATGGTTTACACATAAATTTATAATGCATGGAATTCTTTGGTCATGGCATGAAGACCACCACAAACCGCATCAATTAAAAAAAGGATTTTGGGAAAAAAATGACCGATTTTTTCTTGTCTTTGCCATTCCTTCTGCACTTTGCTATATGATTGGATCATTAACTGCCGATTATCGTTTTTTACTTTATATTGGAATTGGAATTTCGATCTATGGATTATGTTATTTTTTGGTTCATGATGTTTATATCCATCGCCGTTTTAATTGGTTTATTCACTTAGATAATCCATATTCTAAAGCAGTTTTAAAAGCCCATGGAGCACATCATGCAAAACAAGAAAAGGAAGACGGAGAATCTTTTGGAATGTTAATCGTTAATCCAAAATATTTCAAAAAACGAAAGCCTGTTGAATCTGAATTGTAAAAATATTGAAGTATTTAAAATTAAAGGAAAGCTTTTATTTTATTGAATTAAGCACTTGTTTCATCGTAGCTCCAATTTCCGCAGGAGAAGTTACAACATGAATACCACATTCGGCCATAATTTCCATTTTTGCCTCAGCAGTGTCATCTTTACCTCCAATAATAGCGCCAGCATGCCCCATTTTGCGGCCTTTAGGTGCGGTTTTTCCTGCAATAAATCCTACAACTGGCTTGGTTCCATATTCTTTAATCCATTGGGCTGCTTCGGCCTCCATATTTCCTCCAATCTCACCAATCATAATAATCCCTTCTGTTTGGTAATCTGACATCAACATTTGAATGGCTTCTAAGGTCGTCGTACCCGGAATTGGATCGCCACCAATACCGATGCAGGTGGATTGTCCTAAACCAGCTTTTGTTACTTGATCGACCGCTTCATAAGTAAGGGTACCAGATCTGGAAACAATTCCAATAGTTCCCTTTTGGTGAATAAACCCTGGCATGATACCAATTTTAGCTTCGCCAGGTGAAATCACTCCAGGACAGTTTGGACCTATTAATCTACAAGGATAATTTTTTAAATACTCCTTGACTTTTATCATGTCTTGCACGGGTACGCCTTCAGTAATACAGACGATGACGGTAATTCCTGCTTCTGCAGCTTCCATAATTGCATCTGCTGCAAATGCAGGTGGGACAAAAATGATCGTAGTATTTGCATCCGCTTTTAGTACCGCTTCCTTCACTGTATTAAAAACAGGTTTGTCTAAGTGAAATTGGCCACCTTTCCCGGGTGTAACACCACCCACTACATTCGTTCCATAAGCAATCATTTGTTCTGCATGAAAACTTCCTTCCTTGCCTGTAAAACCCTGAACAATCACTTTGGATTGAGATCCAACCAATACTGCCATAATGTTTTTAAAAATTTACTGTTTTTCAATTACAAACACGTCTTCATCAGATCTAGACATGTAATATTTTTCGCGCGCAAATTTCTCATAATTATTCTCAATATCGCTTTTATCTTCCCGAACTTTTACAATTAATTTTTGAAACTCTACTTTTTCCTTTTCAAGGGTATTCAAATTTTTATAAATAGTAAACGCAACGGGAATACGATACTGATCAAAAAACAGCATATAGACTATAAAAGATACTCCGGTAAGCCAATATTTATGAGTACGAATCCAGCCAGGAATCTTAGAAATAAATAAGATAGATTTTTTCATTAAAACACAATCATGGGAATATTAGGCAAATATATATAATATTTATTTATCAAATATCATTTTGCCTGGATAATATGACTGAGTTCCCAACTCCTCTTCGATTCTTAATAGCTGATTATATTTTGCCACCCGATCTGATCTTGAAAGTGAACCGGTTTTAATTTGCCCGCAATTCAGTGCAACAGCCAAATCTGCGATGGTTGTATCTTCTGTTTCACCAGAACGATGACTCATAACACATTTAAATGAATTTGCCTGTGCTAATTGAACCGCTTCCATGGTTTCTGTTAAGGTACCAATTTGATTGACTTTAATTAATACTGCATTTCCGGCTTTTTGTTGAATCCCTTTTCTTATCCTGGTTGGATTTGTGACAAACAAATCATCACCAACCAACTGAAGTGTATTTCCAACTTTGCTCGTAATTTTCTGCCAAGCATCCCAATCATCTTCTGCGAGCCCGTCTTCAATAGATCGAATAGGATACTTTTTTATTAGATCTATCCAATATTCTATCATTTGATCACTACTCAATTTGCGTCCATCTGATTTATGAAAAACATAGTTTCTTGAAACTTCATCGTACAATTCTGAAACTGCTGGATCCATAGCCAAGACGATATCCGAACCCGCTTTATAACCGGCTTCTTCAATTGCTATCATTATAAAATCCAAAGCTTCCTCATTAGTTGAAAATGCAGGAGCGAAACCACCTTCATCCCCAACGTTGGTAGCATGACCTTGCGCTTTCAATACCGATTTTAAGGCATGAAACACCTCAGAGCCCATTCTCAATGCTTCCGCAAAAGAGCTTGCTCCAATTGGCGCAATCATAAACTCTTGAAAATCTAGCTTATTATCTGCATGTGCACCTCCATTAATTATATTCATCAAGGGCACTGGCATGGTACATGCATTTACGCCGCCAATATATCTATAAAGTGGTAAGTTAGCCTCGACAGCAGCAGCTTTAGCAACTGCAAGTGAAATTCCTAAAATTGCATTGGCACCAAATCGCGATTTATTTTTAGTGCCATCGGCTTCTATCATGGTGTGATCAATTTCTCGTTGTTGCGCAACATCCATTCCTAAAAGTAAATCTGCGAGTTCTTCCTCAACATGCTGACAAGCAGTTAGAACCCCTTTTCCTTTATATTTCAATGGATCCCCGTCTCTTAATTCAAGGGCCTCATGTTTGCCTGTAGAAGCTCCAGAAGGAACAGCAGCACGTTCTACGATTCCATATTCTGTTTCGACCTCTACCTCAATTGTTGGAAATCCTCTACTATCAAGAATTTGCCTTGCTCGGATATCGATTAGTTCACTCATGGATGGTTGAATAGACTTGGTTTAAACTTGCAGTAAGTTCATAAAATTGATTAAATAAATATCTTGAATCATGGGGGCCTGGACCTGCTTCCGGATGGTATTGTACACTAAACACTGGAAATTTAGTAAGTTTAATACCTTCAACGGATTGATCATTCAAATTTATATGGCTAAGACTTACCTCTTCATGTCTTTTTTGTATATCGTTCATTGCTACAGAAAATCCATGGTTTTGGCTTGTAATTTCGCCTAATCCGGTAATTAGATTTTTAACCGGATGATTTGTTCCACGATGACCGTGGTGCATTTTGAATGTTGAAATTCCAATTGCAAGACTTATTAATTGATGTCCAAGACAAATACCAAAAACGGGTTTCTTAGTATGTATCATTTGACTAATATTCTCAATAGCATAATCCATTGGTTCTGGATCCCCTGGACCATTTGAAAGAAAAAATGCATCTGGATTCCATTTATTTATTTCTTTGAATTCTGTTTTTGCAGGAAACACTTTAACATAAAATCCAACGGCTTCCAATTGTTTTAGGATGCTTTTTTTAATACCGAAATCCATTGCGGCAACTTTGAATTTTGATGCAGGATTTCCAACAAAATAGGCAGATTCTGTAGTCACTTTAGAGGCTAATTCCAGACCTTGCATATTTGGAACGGAGTGCAATAATTCATTTAATATTTCAATATCCTGAACTTCAGAAGAGATTACGGCATTCATTGCACCATGGATTCGAATATGGCGGACTAATGCCCGGGTATCAATCCCATAAATACAGACTATATTATTTCTTTCTAAATACTCTTGTAAACTTTCAGTAGCCATGGATCGGCTCATATGGCTAGAAAAATTTCTACATACCAATCCTTTTATTTGTACTTGGTCAGATTCTGATTCTTTAGATAAAATTCCATAATTGCCAATATGGACATTTGTATTCACCATGATTTGACCGAAATAACTAGGATCTGTATAAATCTCCTGATATCCGGTCATGCCTGTGTTAAAGCAGATTTCACCACCACAAGTGCCAATTTTACCAGCAGCGTAGCCTTTAAAACGAGTTCCATCTTGTAATAAGAGCCAGGCTTCCTGCTGATTTAAACTTGACATAAAAATAATTTATATTAAATTTTTGCAAATATATAAAGTACCCGACTGATCTAATGCTTTCTCTGAGATTATTTGCAAAATAGCAAAAAAAAAGCGGCAAAATTGCCGCTTATATCTTATTCCTGAACTGAAGCAGGGTTCTCGTTAGCACCAGAACGCTCTTCATTTGGTGTGTCTGTTTTCTTTAGTTTTCCACCTCCTCGTCTCGTTTTCTTAACGACTGCAGTTGGTGCCGCTGACTTAGATGCTGAAACCATAATTTCATTAAAGTCAACCATTTCGATCATTGCCATTTCTGCTCCATCTCCTTTCCGGAAACCGGTGCGTATTATACGAGTATATCCACCTGGACGTTCTGCGATTTTAGCTGCTACTGCACTAAATAGTTCAGTAATAGAATCTTTATTTTGCAAATAACTAAAAACCGTTCTTCTTGAATGTGTAGTATTACTTTTTGCTTTCGTCATTAGGGGTTCAATATAGACTCTTAATGCTTTTGCTTTTGCCAAAGTGGTTGTAATTCTTTTATGAGTAATCAAAGCAGATGCAAGATTTCTCAAAAGAGCCATTCTATGTCCTTTCTTTCTACTTAAATGATTAAATGCTTTCCCGTGACGCATGACAATTTAATTTACTGTTATATTTTATTTAATTGGACTAATCTTCGTCCAATTTATATTTAGAAAGATCCATACCAAAACTTAAGTTTTTAGTTTGAAGCAATTCTTCTATTTCCACTAATGATTTCTTTCCGAAGTTTCTAAACTTTAGTAATTCGTGTGTATCGTATTTAACCATTTCGGCTAATGAATTTATCTTAGCAGCTTTCAAACAATTGTAAGCGCGCACTGACAAATCCAAATCTTCTAATGGTGTTTTCAATAATTTTCTCATATGAAGTACATGCTCGTCAACAATGGTGTCTTCTTTACGAACTGCATCTTCAAATGTGATATTTTCATCTGTAATCAACATTAAATGTTGAATCATAATTCTAGCAGCTTCTTTAACTGCTTCTTCCGGATGAATTGTGCCATCTGTTTTTACATCCAACATCAATTTTTCATAATCCGTCTTTTGGCCTACCCGCGTATTAGAAATACTATAAGATACTTTTTTGATTGGAGTATAAATTGCATCTACTGGTATAATTCCGATTGGTAAATCTTTTGTGATCATCTCATCAGCTGGCACATAACCACGACCTTTCGTAATGGTTAATTCCATTTCAAGATTTACAAATGGCTCCATTCTACAAATGACCAATTCAGGATTTGTAACTTTAAAAACATTGGTACTAGCTTCTAAATCACCTGCGGTAAAAGTGTCTTTGCCACTAATAGTGATATAGATTTTTTCTTCTTTAAGGTTGTTTGCATCCATAATTGGCTTCAAACAAACTTGCTTTAAATTAAGAATAATTTCAACTACATCTTCCATTACGCCTTTAATAGTAGCAAATTCATGCTCTACGCCTGCAATTCTCACATAAGAAATCGCAAAGCCTTCTAATGAAGACAATAAGATTCTTCTTAAAGAGTTCCCAATGGTTTGTCCAAATCCAGGTTCCAATGGTTTGAATTCAAAAATCCCTTCAAAGTCGGTTGCTTTTTGAAGTATAATCTGATCCGGCTTTTGAAAGTTTAGAATACTCATATTTGAACGTTTAATTTTGCAATAAAGAAATTACTTAGAATACAATTCGACAATCAATTGTTCTTTTATCTGTTCTGGGACTTGCTCTCTTGAAGGATACTGAATAAATTTTCCTTCCATTTTATCTGAATTCCACTCGAGCCATGGAAATCTTCTAATATCTGTTTTTTGGGCAACCTGATGTTTTACAAAATCAAGTCCTTGTGAATTTCCTCTAATGGAAACAGTATCTCCTGGTTTCAAACGATATGAAGGGATATTAACTAATTTACCATTCACTGTAATATGTCGGTGAGAAACCATTTGCCGTGCTCCTTTACGAGTTGGTGAAATACCCATACGGTAAACCGTATTATCTAACCTTGCTTCCAAATATTGGAATAAATTTTCACCTGTTACACCTTCTTTTTTATGTGCATCGTGAAAAATATTTCTGAATTGGCGCTCTAATACACCATAAGTATATTTTGCCTTTTGTTTTTCAATCAATTGCAATGCATAATCTGATCTTTGTTTCTTTTTCCGGGAAGGTCCATGTTGACCTGGAGCATATTTCTTTTTCTCAAAAGATTTATCATACCCTGTTAAAGACTGACCAAATGATCTTGATTTTTTAGTTACCGGTCCAGTATATCTTGCCATATTAAAACGCTGCTATTATAAACTATTAAACTCTACGATGTTTTGGAGGTCTACAACCATTATGTGGAATGGGTGTTAAGTCGATGATTTTGGTAATTTTTATTCCGGAGCTATCTAAAGCACGAATTGCTGCTTCTCTACCAGAACCAGGTCCTTTAACAAAAACTTCTGCGGAACGCATTCCTGCTTCAAATGCAGTACCTGCTGCTGTATTTGCAGACATCTGTGCTGCAAATGGTGTATTTTTCTTAGATCCTCTAAATCCAGATTTACCAGCACTTGACCAGGATATTACTTCCCCTGCTTTATTACATAAAGAGATTATAATATTATTGAATGTAGCTTGAATATAAGCTATGCCATCCGCATCTACTTTTACTTTTCTCTTTTTAGCCTTTTTACCTTTTGCCATAATTTACAAAACTGATTATGATTATTTAGTAGCTTTTTTCTTATTTGCAACTGTTTTTCTCTTTCCTTTTCTGGTACGCGCATTGGTCTTCGTACGCTGCCCTCTTACTGGCAAACCTTTTCTATGACGAATGCCTCTATAACATGCAATATCCATTAAGCGCTTAATGCTTAACTGGACATCAGATCTTAATTCTCCTTCAACTTTAATTTCTTCCTGAATAAGTTGTTGGATAGATTGAACTTGTTCGTTTGACCATTCATTTACTCGAATGCTCTCTCCAATTCCTACTTTTGAAAGAATGGTTCTTGCGGTAGTCGGGCCTATTCCATAGATATAGGTTAATCCAACAATCCCTCTTTTGTTTTTTGGTAAATCGATACCTGCAATACGTGCCATATATTGATTAAATGATTTGAATTAACCTTGACGTTGTTTGTACTTAGGATTCTTTTTATTAATTATATAAAGTCTCCCTTTCCTACGGACAAATTTGCAGTCCACTGTTCTTTTCTTTATTGAAGTTCTAACTTTCATATCATTCTATTTATACCTATAAGTAATTCTTCCTCTGGATAAATCGTATGGACTCATTTCCACTGAGACTTTGTCGCCAGGAAGAATCCGAATATAATTCATCCGCATTTTACCCGAAATTGTTGCAATGATGAGATGGTCATTCTGAAGTCGAACCCTAAACATTGCGTTAGACAGGGCTTCTTCGATGGTACCATCCTGGGTTATCAGGTTCTTTTTGGTCATCTTAAAAATTTCGGAGTGCAAATATCTATCTTTTTAACTAATTTTTGTCAATTCTATGTTATTTTTAACAGAATTTTCGATAAAACTGTGGTCAGACAGCCTCTCTCCTTCTTCTTTTCTTACCACAATTGTATGTTCAAAATGAGCGGAAGGTTTTTTATCTTGGGTAATTACCGTCCATCCATCTTTTAATTGCTTTACTCTTTTTGTACCTAAATTAATCATAGGTTCGATTGCAATGACCAATCCTTCTTTTAGGACTAATCCGCGACCTCTTTTTCCAAAATTTGGCACTTCAGGAGGTTCATGTAATTGTCTTCCAATACCATGACCCACCAATTCCCGAACTACACCAAATCCAAATTTACCTTCCGTACTATCCTGGACTGCTTGACTGATGTCGCCTATTCGATTGCCAACTTTTGCTTCTTTGATCCCTGCGTTCAAAGAATCCAAGGTAGCTTTCATCAACATTTTTACAGCTTCAGAAATGTCTCCTAAAGCAAATGTGTAGGCCGCATCTCCAAAAAATCCATTGGCTGAAACACCACAATCTATTGAAACGATATCACCTGCTTTCAGGGAATCATGATTCGGAATACCATGCACAACTTCTTCGTTTCTGGAAATGCAAAGCGTACCAGGAAAACCGTTATACCCTTTAAATGCGGGCACTGCATGATGATCCTTTATAAATTCTTCAGCTCTTTTATCCAATTCTAAACCGGTAATTCCCGGTCTCAACATGGTAGCAATTTCGGCAATCGTTTTACAGACCAACAAACAGCTTTGTCGGATGCATTCGATTTCCTCTTCTGTTTTGAGGTAAATCATCAGAATTCTATATTATCCATTGACAACAGGACCAACTCCCTGACTAAAGCGCCCTTCGATTCTTCCAGATTTAACTAAACCATCATATTTTCTCATCAGTAGATAAGACTCAACTTGTGACAGGGTATCTAAAATAACGCCTACCATAATTAAAACGGATGAACCACCAAAGAATCTGGCAAAGTCTGGATTCACACCACACAATGCTGCAAAGGATGGCAGAATCGTTAAAAATCCAAGAAAAATTGCACCTGGCAATGTAATTCTTGTTGTAGTTGTATCTATATATTCTTCCGTATCTTCTCCAGGTTTAATCCCAGGTATAAATGCATTTTGTCTTTTCAAATATTCTGCATAATTCTGTGGATTTACAATCAAAGCGGTATAGATGTATGTAAATCCAACGACTAATACAAACGTTAAAAAGTTATGCCAAAATCCATAAGGATCCGTAAGTGTTTGTAAAATTCCAGTTGTCCCTAAGGATGGATCGGAAGTTAAATATTGCACTGCAGTTAATGGCAGGAATAAGATAGCTTGTGCAAAGATGATTGGCATTACCCCGGCAGCATTCACTTTAAGTGGAATATAATCTCGATTTGTGGATAAAGGCATTGCACCAGTACCCCGTCCAACCATTCTTTTTGCAAATTGTATTGGAATTTTTCGAACCCCTTGAATAACTAATATACACGCAATAACAATGAGGAATAAAATCACTAATTCTACTAAAAACAATAAAAGTTGTTGTGAGTTTAATTCGAATGCAAATGCAGATGGTAGCGAAGATATAATCCCAATCATAATGATCAGTGAAGTTCCATTTCCAATTCCACGATCTGTAATACGTTCCCCTAACCACATACAAAATACAGTTCCGGCGGTTAGAATAATACTATTTGAAAACCAAAAAACAAATGCACTTACATTTGGATCTACAGCTCCCATAGATTTTACATATGTCAAATACCCACCACCCTGTACGAGTGTAATAAATACGGTTAATATACGGGTTATTTGAGTTAATTTTTTTCTACCAGCGTCTCCTTCTTTTTGTTGTAATCTTTGAAAATAAGGCACAGCAAAACCTAATAACTGGACGATAATTGAAGCTGTGATGTAAGGCATAATTCCAAGCGCAAAAATGGATGCTTTGTCAAAAGCTCCACCCGTATAGCTGCTAATTAAACCAAACAAACTATTTGCTGAATTTGTAGCTTTTTGGCTTAAAATTTGAGGATCAACCCCAGGTAATACGATAAAAGAACCTACACGAAAAATAATTAAGAGGAGTAAGGTATAAATGATCTTATCCTTTAATTCCGTGATGCTCCAAATATTTTTTAAAGTTTCAATTAGTTTTTTCATTACCGAAAATTAAATGAGGTCTATGGATCCGCCAGCTGCTTCAATTTTTGCTTTAGCAGAAGCTGTACATGCGTGAACTTTCAATGTTAGCGGTTTCGCTAATTCTCCTCTGCCAAGGATTTTAATTTTGTCATTTGTATTAAATATCTTTTGAGCAGCAAAAAACTCCATATTAAATTCGGATGTATTATAATTTTCAGAATAGGAAACTAATAGATCTAAATTAATTTCTTTATAATGAATACGATTAATATTTTTAAATCCAAATTTTGGTATCCGGCGTTGCAAAGGAGTTTGACCTCCTTCAAATGCTCTTGAAGTTTTCGCTCCGGATCTTGCTTTCATCCCTTTATGACCTTTTCCGGAAGTTCCACCATGACCTGAACCTTCTCCTCTTGCGATTCTTTTCTCGCGATGAATGGCGCCTTTTGCTGGCTTTAAATTGTGTAATTCCATATTAATTATATCTTTTCTACTTCAACAAGATGTCTTACTTTATTTACCATACCCAAAATTTGAGGGGTAGACTCCAATTCTACAGAGTCATGTGGATTTCTTAATCCTAAGGCTTGAATAGTCAATTTCTGTCTGATACTTGCCTTAATGACACTTTTAGATTGTGTAATTTTTATTTTACTCATTTTACTTTGCTATTAAAATCCTTCAAATACTTTCACTAATTCGATTTTGCGTTGCTTAGCAACTTCATAAGGGCTTCTTATTTTGGTTAATGCATCTAAGGTAGCTTTCACCACATTGTGTGGATTTGAAGAACCAATAGATTTTGCTAATACGTTATGGATACCTGCAATTTCCAAAACTGCACGCATGGCTCCACCTGCAATTACTCCAGTACCGTCTGCAGCCGGTTTAATAAATACCCTTCCAGCTCCAAATTTTCCTTTCTGTTCGTGGGAAATGGTACCTTTTTGAATTGGTACTTTTATCAAATTTTTCTTTGCATCATCAACTGCTTTCGCAATTGCATCTGCAACCTCTCTTGCTTTTCCGATTCCTTGACCTACGATACCATTACCATCACCCACCACTACGAGTGCTGAAAAACTAAAAGTACGTCCCCCTTTGGTTACTTTCGCAACCCGGTTTAGTGCAACTAATTTTTCTTTTAATTCGGTTTCACCAGCTGCTTTAATTCTAACTACAAGCGATTTTCCCATGTTTTATGATGTATAAATTTTATTAAAAGTTTAATCCGCCTTCGCGAGCGGCTTCAGCAAGCGCTTTAATACGACCATGATAAATAAATCCTCCTCTGTCAAAGGTAACGGCACCAATATTCATACTTTTTGCTTTTGAAGCAATCATAGTGCCTACTTGTTTTGCCAATTCCGATTTTTTACCTTTGGTTAAGGTCTTATCAAGGGACGAAGCAGCGCATAAAGTATGTCCTTTTGTATCATCAATCAATTGACAATAAATGGAAGTATTACTTTTAAATACAGCCAACCTTGGTCTTTCTGCTGTACCGATCACCGATTTACGTATCCGAAATCTGATTTTCTGTCTTTGTGTATCTTTATTTTTTTTCATGTTGAAAGCTCTGTCGCTATTTAACAAGTTTATTTACCTGCAGATTTTCCTGCTTTTCTTCTCAATATTTCTCCTGTAAATTTGATACCCTTGCCTTTAAATGGCTCAGGTGCTTTAAAGGATCTTAATTTTGCACACACTTGCCCAATTAATTGTAAATCTGACCCTTTTAAAATAATTTTCGGATTAGAACCTTTCTCTGTAACCGTTTCCACTTTTAATTCCGAAGGGATATAAAACATAATCGGGTGAGAATAACCTATAGAAAGTTCTAATAAGTTACCTGTATTTGAAACCCTGTAACCTACCCCAACCAATTCCATTTGTTTAGTGAAACCATCACTTACACCCGTTACCATATTACTTACTAATGCCCGTGTCAATCCATGAAGGGATTTATGTCTTTTTTGTTCTGTAGGACGGGATATCGTGATAATTCCATCCTCAGATGTTATTTTCATATCAGGATCAATCGCTTGGACAAGAGTACCTTTTGGCCCTTTCACTGTGATTGCAGATTTATCAATTTTCACATCCACTCCACTTGGTATCGTTATGATTTTATTTCCTATTCTGGACATAATTCGGGTATTTATTTATTTATTAATAAATATAACAAAGTACTTCTCCACCAACATTTTGCCTCTTTGCTTCTTTGTCGGTCAACAATCCTTTAGACGTTGAAATAATTACAATTCCAAGTCCATTAATAATCCGTGGTAATTCATCCACATTACTGTAAACTCTTCTTCCGGGTTTACTTAACCTGGTAAGTTGACGAATAATTGGCAATTTTGAAACCGGATCATATTTTAAAGCTATTCGAATAATTCCTTGTTTGTTTTCAGAATCTTCAAATTTGTATTTTAATATATAACCGTATTTATATAATATTTCGGTAATCGATTTCTTTTCGTTTGATGCCGGAATATCTACAATTCGGAAACCTGCTAATTGTGCATTCCGGATTCTTGTAAGATAATCTGCTATTGGATCTGTAACTATAGACATAGGTATTGTGATTTAATTATAATAGAATTACCAACTTGCTTTTACTACACCAGGAATTTTACCATCTAATGCCATTAAGCGAAAGACATATCTTGAAACGCCGAAACGTCTGATATAACCTTTTGGTCTTCCTGTTAATCCACAACGATTTTTCAATCGAACTGGAGAAGCATTTCTTGGTAATTTTGAAAGAGCATCATAGTCTCCTTCTTCTTTTAACTTCAAACGGATATCGCGGTATTTTGCAACCACTTTTTCACGCTTTGCTTGTCTTGCTATAATTGACTTCTTAGACATAATTGAATGAAATTAATTTTTCTGATTTTTAAACGGCAATCCCAATTCTTTTAAAAGTGCAAACGCTTCTGCGTCTGTTTTTGCAGTTGTAACGAATGTAATATCCATACCTGCAATTTTATTTATCTTATCTAAATCAATCTCTGGGAAAATGATTTGCTCCGTGATTCCTAAAGTATAATTACCTCTTCCATCAAAAGCGGTATCACTGATTCCTCTAAAGTCACGTACCCGTGGAAGTGCAACCGTGATTAAACGATCTAAAAATTCATACATTCTATCTTTACGGAGGGTCACCTTCACACCAATTGGCATTTTTTCTCTCAATTTAAAATTCGAGATCGCCTTTTTTGACATGGTAGGTACTGCTTTTTGGCCTGTAATTGTAGTCACCTCATTGACTGCATTATCCACCAATTTTTTATCCTGAGTTGCAGAACCTATCCCTTGGTTGATACTTATTTTTAGCAATCTAGGTGCTTCCATTACAGACTTATACTGGAATTTCTCCATTAAAACAGGAATCACCTGTTTTAGATATTGCATTTTTAATCTGTTTTCGTAACTCATCACTTAATTATTTCTCCTGATTTTTTTGAAACTCTTACTTTCTTACCATTTTCAACTGCAAACCCAACTCTTGTAGGTTTACCACTTTTAGGATCCAATAATGATAAATTGGAGATATGAATTGGCGCCGAAATTTCTACAATTCCGCCTGGGTTGTTATTCGCAGGTTTCATATGTTTTTTTACAATATTGACACCTTCAATAACAGCGCGATTTTTGTCCGTAATAATTTGGGTAATAATTCCTTCTTTTCCTTTATTGGATCCGGCAATTACCTGGACTTTGTCCCCTTTTTTTATTTTAAATTTCATATCTAAAATCTTCGCGTTTATTAATAATTATAGTACCTCAGGAGCTAATGATACAATTCTCATATAATCCTTTTCTCTTAATTCCCTTGCGACAGGGCCAAAAATACGGGTACCTCTGGGTTCATCGTTTGCGGTCAACAAGACTACTGCATTATCATCAAACCGAATATAAGATCCATCTTTACGACGGATTTCTTTTTTCGTTCTGACAATTACTGCTTTGGAAACTGTGCCTTTTTTTACACCTCCCGGAGTTGCTGATTTGACTGTCACCACAATTTTATCACCTATTGAAGCATACCTTCTTTTTGTACCGCCAAGCACACGAATACAAAGTACTTCTTTAGCACCACTATTGTCAGCTACATTAAGTCTTGATTCCTGCTGTATCATCGTTGATCTATTTTAATTTTGTTATTCTCCTTTCTTAATAATTTCAATTAATCTCCAACACTTATTCTTACTCATTGGTCTGGTTTCCATAATTTTTACCAAATCACCAATTGTGCATTCATTTTTTTCATCATGTGCAAAATATTTTTTGCTTCTGTTCATACGTTTACCGTATTTATCATGCAACAAACTTCTTTCCACTTTCACGGTAATGGTTTTATCCATTTTGTTACTACTTACGACACCAACTTTCTGTTTTCGAAGATTCCTTTCCATTATAAATTCAATTTATGATTGTGTTGAAGTTCTTTTGGTTAATTCGGTTTTCATCATTGCTACTTCTTTTCTTAAGAATCGAATTTGCGTAGGATTTTGAAGACCTTTTACTTTATGTTCAAGTTTTAAGCTATGCAATTGTGTGATTGCATTTAATAGATCTCTTTCCAGGATTTCCTGACTTAAATCTGTGAATTCACTATATTTTTTAAGCGCCATTATTTAATGATTAAGCGGTTGCTAAATTTTGAAATTCTCTACGTACGACAACTCTTGTTTTTATCGGAAGTTTTTGAGCAGCTAATGAAAATGCTTCAACAGCTACATCAAAAGGGATCCCATCCATTTCAAACATAATTGTACCCGGTTTAATTACGGCTACATAATGATCTAATGCTCCTTTACCTTTACCCATCCTAACCTCTGCTGGTTTTGATGTTATTGGCTTATCAGGAAAAATACGGATCCAAACATTTCCTTCCCGTTTCATATGCCTCGTCATAGCAACCCTTGCTGCTTCAATTTGACGGCTAGTCAATCGTGCTGAATCCAAGGATTTTAAACCGAATGTACCAAATGCTATAGTACTTCCTCTGTGGGCTATTCCTTTATTTCTACCTTTTTGCTGTTTCCTATATTTTAGGCGCTTTGGCTGTAACATGATCCAATTTTTTTAAAAAAGAGTCGCAAAATTACGATAATTTATCAATCTTATTTTCTTCTTCCACGGTCACCACCTCTATCAGAGCCTCCACCTCTTCTGTCACCACGTTCTCCTCTCCGATTATCACCTCGTTCTCCTCCTCTGTCAGGGCCTCCTCTTCTATTTCCACCACCCATTCCAGATTTGGTTTCCTTTTTTTCCAATCCAACTAATGGAGATAAGTCCCTTTTGACAAAAACCTCTCCTTTACAGATCCAACACTTAACCCCAATTTTACCATATACTGTCTGCGCTTCTTTAATTGAATAATCAATATCTGCCCGGAATGTATGTAATGGAATTCTTCCTTCTTTGTATTCTTCTGAACGAGCCATCTCTGCACCATTCAACCTTCCTCCAATCCGAATTTTAATTCCTTCTGCACCTGCACGCATTGTGGACTGAATTGCCATTTTTGCTGCTCTTCTATAATTAATCCTGGATTCAATCTGTTTTGCAACAGATTCAGCAACGATTGCTGCATCTAATTCAGGTTTCCGAATTTCAAGAATATTAATTTGGATGTCCTGGTTGGTTAGTTTTTTTAATTCTTCACGAACACTATCAACTTCAGTACCACCTTTTCCAATAATAATTCCCGGTCTTGAGGTTTGTATTGAAACCGTAATTCGTTTTAAAGTTCTCTCAATAATAACTCTTGCAACACCGCCTTTAGCAATACGGGCATTGAGATAATTTCTGATTTTTTCATCCTCTACTACTTTTTGAGCAAAGGCTTTTCCACCAAACCAATTGGACTCCCAGCCCCGGATTATTCCTAAGCGATTGCCTATCGGATTTGCTTTTTGACCCATTGAGTTCTTTTTTTATTTATGAATTAATTATTGGATTCTGTTTTTGCAACTTCTTTAGAAGCTACGATCAAGGTTACATGATTTCTGCGCTTCCGAATTCTATGTGCCCGCCCATGAGGCGCAGGTTGAAAACGTTTAATTACCATACCACCATCGACAAATGCAGTTTTTATAAAGAGATTTGCTGAATCTGCTCCACCTTCTCCATGTTTTTGTTCCCAATTGTTGATCGCAGATAATAATAGTTTTTCTAACCATCCAGAAGCTTCTTTCTTTGTAAATTTCAATATATTTAAAGCTTCATTGACTTTTTTTCCTCTGATCAAATCTACTACCAGTCTCATTTTTCTAGGAGACATCGGGCAATTACGTAATTTAGCTACAGCTTCCATATTATTTTGAATGCTTAATTGTTAGTTTTATCGGTTACCAGCATGTGACCTAAATGTTCGGGTTGGAGAAAACTCTCCCAATTTATGACCCACCATATTTTCTGTTATATATACTGGAATAAACGTTTTCCCATTATGAACAGCGATGGTTTCTCCTACCATATCTGGTATTATCATCGAAGCTCTGCTCCACGTTTTGATCACAGTTTTCTTACCAGCGTCTTTGGATTTACTAATTTTTTCCATCAACTTGTGATGTACAAAAGGTCCTTTTTTAATTGATCTAGCCATATCGATCCCTATTAATTAGTTGTTTTTCTACGTGAAATTATAAGTTTAGAAGATTGCTTGGTTTTAGATCTGGTTTTTGCACCTTTTGCAATTTGTCCATTTCTAGATCTTGGATGTCCTCCAGATGCTCTTCCTTCACCTCCTCCCATTGGATGATCAACTGGGTTCATCGCAACACCTCGAGTTCGTGGTCTCCAACCAAACCAACGGTTTCTTCCCGCCTTACCAATAGTTTCAAGACTATGATCTGGATTTGAAGTCGAACCAATAGTCGCTCTGCAGGTTGTTAAAATCCTACGAATTTCACCAGAAGGCATTTTTATACTTGCATAACGATCTTCCTTACCCATCATGGTTGCAGAAGTACCTGCACTTCTTACAAGACATGCACCCTGCCCAGGATGTAATTCAATTGCATGGATACTTGAACCTAATGGTACATCTCCTAATTGCAATGTATTACCAACATCTGGTGTGGCTGTTTTTCCACTTAGAACTGTTGCCCCAACATGTAATCCATGAGGTGCAATGATGTATCGTTTTTCTCCATCTGCATAATTAATCAATGCAATATGAGCAGAACGATTTGGATCATATTCTATCGTTTTTACTTTCCCTGGTATTCCATCTTTATCTCTTAAAAAGTCAATTCTACGATATTGCTTTTTATGTCCACCTCCACGATTCCGCATGGTTCTGCGACCCTGATTATTTCGTCCACCAGTAGAAGAAGTACTTTCTACTAAGGATTTTTCAGGCCTGTTGGTCGTAAGTTCTTCGTGTGTTAGTTGCACACGAAAACGCATACTCGGTGTAATTGGATTTAATTTTTTAACTGGCATATTGCTTAGTTTTTCTCGTCTCCAAAAATATTAATTTCATCTCCTTTTTTCAATGTAACCACTGCTTTTTTATAAGATGATTTATGACCTTTGATCACAGCACTCCGAGTATTTCTTGATTTCGCTTTTCCCGGCATCCGCAATGTATTAACGGATTCAACAGAAACATTATACGTCTTTTCAACAGCCTTCCCCACTTCTACTTTATTACTGTTCTTTGCAACGACAAATGTGTATTGATTTCTCGCAGTAGAAAGTTTTTCTGCTTTCTCTGTTATCATAGGTCGAATTATAATTTGTTTAATCATAGCTTTTACTTTAAGAAAGTGTTTCGGCAATTTTTTGAATGCTGGATTCTGTTAAAACCAATTTTTTACAATTCAAAATATCGTAGGTATTTAAATCTTTCGCAATTTGTAATGCAGCATGAGGTACGTTTCTGCTTGACAAATGAACGGTTTCATTATATTCAGGTGTAACAAACAGAGATTTCATTTGGTGCATTTTTAAAGATTTCAAAATACCTGCAAACTCTTTCGTTTTTGGTGTATTAATATTAAAATCTTCAATAACGACGATACCATCACCAGCAGCTTTTTGAGAAAGTGCGGATTTACGAGCCAACTCTTTTACTTTTTTATTTAGTTTTTGGGTGTAATCTCTTGGATGCGGTCCAAATGCACGTCCACCACCTTTAAACATAATATTTTTCATAGAACCTGCTCTGGCACCACCGGTTCCTTTTTGTTTCTTTATTTTTCTAGTCGAACGAGCTACTGCATGTCGTTCTTTTGAATCTGCCGTACCCTGTCTTTGATTAGCTAAATATTCTTTTACGGCTAAATAAAGTACATGTTCGTTTGGTGTAATTCCAAAAATATGATCTGGAAGATCAATTGTTCTTCCGGTACTGGATCCTTGAATACTTAATACATCAACTATCATGACTCTTAATTTTTCTCAATGATTACAATAGAACCTTTATGTCCAGGAATAGCACCTTTCACAAGTAATAAATTTTTCTCTGGAAGGATTTTAGCTACTTTTAAATTTCGGATTTTAATATTTTCTGAACCTGTTTGACCCGCCATTCTCAATCCTTTTACAACTTTGGAAGGATATGAAGATGCACCAATCGAACCTGGAGCTCGTTGCCGGTTATGTTGTCCATGTGTTGCATTTTGCACCCCACTAAATCCATGTCTTTTAACAACTCCCTGAAAGCCTTTTCCTTTAGATACTCCACGTGCATGCACGGTGTCTCCTTCAGCAAATACATCTGTTAAATTAACAACTTCTCCCAAATTTTTATTTAAGGTACAATCTCTGAATTCAACACTATTTTTCTTAGGCGTTGTATTTGCATTGTTAAAGTGACCCGTAATCGCTTTATTGGCATTTTTTGCTTTTGCTTCTATGCAGGAAAACTGCAAAGCTGAATAGCCGTCTGTGTCTTCCGTTTTAACCTGTGTTACCACATTAGGCGAAACCTCCACGACAGTACAGGCAATGAACCTGCCATCAGCACCATAGATGCTGGTCATTCCGATTTTAGTTCCAATTATTCCGTTCACGATACGTGATTTTATTTTATATAGTTACAAAATCTTCATCCATACAATGTATGGATGCGTTTAATAAAAAATATGAATCAAAAAAGATTAGGACAACTTCACTTGTATATCTACACCACTGGGCAGCTCGAGTTTAGACAACGCATCCACTGTTTTATTAGTGGGTGTGTAAATCTCGATTAGACGCTTATGTGTCCGAAGTTGAAACTGCTCACGAGCTTTCTTATTTACGTGCGGTGAACGCAAAACGGTAAATATTTCTTTCTCAGTTGGCAGCGGAATCGGACCAGCGACTACTGCGCCACTATTGCGCACCGTCTTGACTATTTTCTCCGTACTCTTATCAACCAAATTATGGTCATAAGAACGAAGTTTTATCCGAATTTTTTGATTCATGCCTTTATTTATTTGTTATAATTATTTATTAAATTTCTTTACACTTTTACAGATCCTTTAGCTTTTGCAATAACATCTTCGGCAATTTGCTTCGGAACCGGTGCAAAATGTGAAAATTCCATGGTCGAACTTGCCCGACCGGATGTAATCGTTCTTAATTGCGTTACATACCCAAACATTTCTGAAAGTGGAACATCTGCTTGTATTGCTACAGCTCCACCCATCCTTTGTTCTTGTCCTTTTGGCATCCCTCTCCTCCGGTTTAAGTCTCCAATTACCGGACCAACATATTCTTCAGGAGTAATTACCTCTAATTTCATAATCGGTTCCATTAATTGCGGACCTGTTTTAGGAGCTGCCTCCCGGAAACCATCCTTTGCACACAATTCAAATGCTTGTGGCTTAGAGTCAACAGCATGCATAGATCCATCATAAACACGGATTTTCATGCTTTCAATATTATATCCGGCAAGAATTCCTTGATTCATCATGGATTCAAAACCTTTTGTAATAGGCTGTACATAGGCTTTATCAATCGCTCCTCCAAATACATCCCACACAAATTGCATCCGCGATTTACCTAATTTAAATTCTTCACTATTTGTAAATTCTTCATCAGCTGGGCCAATTTCAAATTCCATATCTGCAAAAAGACCAGAACCACCGGTTTGTTTTTTCAAACGCTCCCTGTGTTTAATTGTCTTTGTCAATGTTTCTTTATAATTTACTTGTGGCGCACCTTGATTACACTCTACTCCAAACTCTCTGCGTAAACGGTCTACAATAATCTCTAAATGCAACTCGCCCATTCCACTAATAATAGTCTGTCCTGTATTTTCGTCAGTAAATACACGGAACGTAGGATCCTCTTCAGCCAATTTAGCTAATGACATTCCTAATTTATCTTGATCTTTTTGAGTTTTTGGCTCAATCGCTATCGAGATTACAGGCTCGGGAAAATTCATTGCTTCCAGAATAATTGGGTGATTTTCATCACACAAAGTATCTCCTGTTTTAATATCCTTAAATCCTACTGCAGCAGCAATATCTCCAGCCTCAATATAATCTATCGATTTACGATCGTTGGCATGCATTAAGAAGATTCTGGAAATACGTTCTTTATCCATATTTATCCGGTCTTTTTCAGAACGGATTTTCATAACATAAGAACCTGCATCTAATCTACCTGAATATACTCTCATAAAAACCAATCGCCCAACAAAAGGATCTGTTGCAACCTTAAATGCTAATGCAGCAAAAGGTTCAGTAACTGAAGGTTTTCTAAATAATTCTTCATCCGTTTTTGGATGTGTACCTTTTACAGCCTCCACATCCATTGGTGAAGGTAAATATGCACAAACAGCATCCAATACTGCTTGTACCCCTTTATTTTTAAAAGCTGAACCGCAAAGCATTGGAACAAATTTCATGTCACAAACTGCTGCGCGAATCGCTTTAATCATTTCATCTTCAGTAATGGTATCAGGATTGTCAAAAAACTTTACCATTAAATCATCATCATATTCTGCAATCGCCTCAATTAATTCCTGACGACTTAAATGAACTTGTTCTGCAATATCCTCAGGAATTGGAATTTCTTTATAGCTCATCCCTTTAGAATCATCATCCCAAACAATTGCTTTATTTGTAATAAGATCCACAACCCCTGTAAAATGTTCTTCTGCTCCAATAGGTACCTGTAATGGTACTGCTTTGGAACCTAACATGGTCTTAACTTGATTTACTACATTAAAGAAATCAGCTCCCTGACGGTCCATTTTATTTACGAAACCTAATCTTGGTACTTTATAATTATCTGCTAATCTCCAATTAGTTTCACTTTGTGGTTCCACCCCATCCACTGCACTAAATAAAAATACTAAACCATCTAATACTCTTAGGGATCTGTTTACTTCCACTGTAAAGTCAACGTGACCTGGTGTATCGATAATATTAACCGTATATAATGAATTTTTCCAAGACCAATTTGTCTGGGTAGCAGCTGAAGTAATTGTAATCCCTCTTTCTTGTTCCTGAGCCATCCAGTCCATGGTTGCAGCCCCATCATGTACTTCCCCAATTTTATGGGTTAAACCAGTATAATATAGAATACGTTCTGTGGTAGTCGTTTTACCTGCATCAATATGTGCTGCAATTCCAATATTTCTTAAAAAATTTAAATCCTTTGCCATTTCGACTCCTTATATATATATTATGATTTAAAATGGGCGAATGCTCTATTTGATTCAGCCATCTTATGGGTATCTTCTCGTTTTTTAACAGCTGCACCTTCGTTTTTACTTGCAGATATTACTTCATTTGCTAATTTATCTGCCATTCCTTTACCAGCACGGGCTCTTGAATATTTAATCAACCATTTAATTCCAGTTGAAATTTTTCTAGCAGGACGCATTTCTTGAGGAATCTGAAACGTAGCTCCACCAATTCTTTTAGGTTTTACTTCTATATGTGGCATCACATTATTTAAAGCTCTTTGCCAAACCTCATGTGGATTTTCACTTAATTTTGTCTCAACCATATCCATAGCTTTGTAAAAAATATTATAGGCAGTACTTTTCTTTCCTTCCCAAATCATATTATTTACAAACTGCGTTACCAGAGCATCTCCAAATCTAGGATCTGGCTCAATAATTCTTTTCTTTGGTTTATGTTTTCTCATGACTGAATGAAACAGCTATTTTATGCAATGATTGTTTTTATTTCTTAGGTCTTTTTGAACCGTACTTTGAACGACTCTTCTTCCGGTTATTTACACCTGCTGTATCTAACGCGCCTCTTACAATTGTATATCGTACCCCTGGTAAATCTTTTACCCTTCCACCTCTAACTAATACTATGGAGTGTTCTTGCAAATTGTGCCCTTCTCCAGGAATATAACAAATTACTTCGATTCCATTTGTCAAACGCACTTTAGCCACTTTACGCAAAGCCGAATTTGGCTTTTTCGGAGTGGTCGTATAAACCCGGGTACAAACACCCCTTTTTTGAGGATTGGATTGTAAAGCCCTGGACTTACTTTTATACACAACTTTTTCCCTTCCCTTGCGAATTAATTGGTTTATAGTAGGCATAATTGCGTTTTGACTTAATTTATTTTTTTATAGAATACACATTTTCAGCACCTTATGACATACCTATCCCATAAGGAGACGCAAAAATAGCTTTCTTTCTTTAATCTACAAAATCCAATTGCATTTTTATTGCATAAGTTTGCATAACATTAACGGTAACAAGAATTCCAAATGATGAATATCAAATCACAGGTCCAATTAAGAAAGGCCAAACCCCTGGATTCTAAAGCAATTTTGGACTTAGTAAAAGAATTAGCTCTTTTTGAAAAAGCGCCGGATCAAGTCAAAACTACTGAATCAGAGTATAGCGATGGATTACATTCCGGCTTGTTTCAGGTTATCTTAGCCGAACATCCTACTTTAGGGATTTTAGGAATGGCATTATATTTTCCTTATTTTTCGACTTGGGGTGGAAAAACTATGTATTTAGAAGATTTTATTATAAAAGAAGAATACCGTCGCTATGGACTCGGATCCTTACTTTTTGAAGCCTTTATCCAGGACGCTAAAAATCAAGGAGCCCGCAAACTCAAATGGCAAGTTTTGGATTGGAACCATACGGCCAAATCATTTTATATCAAGTTTAATGCTCAAATTATTTCCGGTTGGGAAAATGGAGTTATAGAATTTTAATATTTCAATTTGAAACTAATCCAAAAAATACAAGCCCAATACATTAAATATTTCCTGGTTGCATTTGCCATCAACCTCGTGTTCAGAATTGTTGAAACGATTCAGGTATATCTTAAATTCAAACCTGCGAATTTATTAATTTCTGAATGTTTCGGGCTCATGCGGGATATATTTCTAATTGGATTGATACTCGTATTATTTTATCCACTCTATAATTTATTACATAAAAAATGGCCTCATTCAGGTAAACTTCTTTGTTGGTTTATAATTGGGGTGTTCGTATTCCTCCATATTGCAATTTCAGAATATTTTTTTTATCAACTCAGGCCTCTGGATATTTTTGTATTTAAACACAGGCCTGAAGAAATGGCCTTTTCAATAAATACTGCTGGATTAAATGTACTCTTGCCAGCATTTATCAAATTCATTTTAATTCTATTAGTCTATTTTCTGCTTGCATTAATAGCCGAGCGCATTACTATTTCAAGTAATTGGACGCGGCGTATCGTTTTTGCTTTCAGTATAAATTCAATCCTATTTCTGTCTCTTTACTTTTTTGTGAAGCTACCTGTTTCGTCAAACCTTTCCGTTAATAAATCAACTTTTATCTATACTAATATCCTTCTAGATTGGTATAAAAAAGCATTTGGTCCCGATATGCTAAAAATGTCATTCCAATATCAAACTGAATTTCCCGATAAAAAATATATCTCCCCAACCTATCCATTTTTACACCAATTTGAAACTCAAAATAAATTATCTGATTACCTTGAATATTGTCCTGATACTCCGAATCTTGTCATCTTAATAGTAGAAGGACTTGCGGACGATTACCTACACCCGATTAACGGCATAAGATTTATGCCCTATCTAGATAGTTTATCACAAAATAGTTTGTATTGGGATCGGTTTTTTAGCAATTCAGAGCGTTCGTTTGGGGCCACCCCTTCCATTAATGGATCACTGCCTTTTGGTAATATCGGGTTTGCACTTTTAGATCATTATCCCTATCATTTTTCGTTTGTAAATGTTTTGAAAGAAAATCAGTTCTTTACAAGTTTCTATTATGGTCAAGGTGCCTGGTTTCATGGTAAAGAACCTTTTTATAAATTTAATAATATCGATTTGATTCTCGATAAATATAAATATAGTTCCAAACTCGAGAAAGTTTTTATTGGAGCTGAAAATCACTTTTGGGGTTACAATGATTTTGATTTATTTAAACAATATTTCATTACTACAGACTCACTTCAACAAAAGCAACGTCTTGATATTTTTTTCACCGGCACATCGCACGCTCCTTTTGCACTTAAATATCCAGCCCACTATCATCAAAAATTGGATTTTGAAATTCATCAATTGAAAACACAAGAGGAGAAGGACTATTTTGAAAAATATAGAAGTTATTATGCATCTCTTTATAATGTAGATGATGCCCTGAAATTCTTTATGAACCAATTTTCAAAAAGACCAGAATTCAGAAATACTTTATTCATTATTACAGGGGATCATCCAATGACCGAAATTCCTACTGATTCACCTTTAAAAAAATACCATGTCCCATTACTCATTTATAGCCCATTATTAAAAAAAGGACTTAGCTTTCATGAAGCTGCAACACATCTGGATCTTTATGAAACGATATTGGCATATTATAAATTACACTCTAATTTAAAAGTTCCGGATTATAGTACAGCACTGGGTAATGGATTAAAATTCAACGAAGTATTGGATAATGATAATTATTTTGGATTGATGAATGATAATCGCCAGATAGACGAATTTTTTTACAAGGGATATTTTATTGCAAATGACAACACTTTATATAAAGTAGGTCCAAAACTTGAATTAAAAGAAGTATACGATATAAAAAATTGGGATATTATTCATAAAAAACTAACGTGCTATAGAGCAGCCAGTTTAAATGCAAGTTTGTATCATAAATTAATGCCAGATTCAATTTATTTCGACTTTTTCAAATATCGCATTTTGGCAGAAATAAAACGTACAGAAAAATTTACCTTAGCTGAAAATGAATATTCGATTTTCGAAAAGATCAAGTTAGAATCTAATCAAATGTTTTTTGATTTAAAATTTCAAAGATTAGAACATTTTAACTTCACTCCACAATGTGTGATAAGAATCTATAATAAAGATCATAAGGCAGTTCATGAACAGGTGTATGAATTTAAATCGAATCAGCAAGCATGTCAAATTCATATTCCTATTTCAATTCCTACCAAACTTGAGAATGGATATTTTATCCAAGCGGCTTTAAGAAATAAAGAAAAACATGGTTTTGAAATCTCCGAATTAGAAGCAAAATTATATTCCAAATAATTTTAAAAGCTCCTATTTAAAATTCCATTGACGAATTCTGTTAACAAAGTCGATTGTTCTTTAGATAACTTCATGGTTTGAATTTTTGTAAACGCTTTCTGTTTAAATGCTTCAATACGCGCTCTCAACATATCCTTTACTTCAAATTCATTAAATACCAAATGAATTCTATCCATAAAGTTGTCATTCTGGCTTTCTGAAGGATACCATTTTAGAAAATCTTTCTTTTCAGAGGTATCCATTGCTTCTAATAATTCTAAAATTAGCCCGGACTTTTTTCCGCGTAAAAGGTCACCCCCTTTGACTTTTCCAAAATCTTCATGCTCAGAATAATAATCCAACCAATCATCCTCTAATTGAAAAGCTTGTCCTACACAAATTCCAACCTCATACAATGCTAATGCAAGTTCACTTCGATTGGCAATATATGCTGACATTTGAAAACTACAGGCAAGTAAAACTGCGGTTTTTAAACGAATCATTTCTAAATAGTCCTGCATTTGAATTATTTGCTTATTTTCAAATGCCATATCCATAGATTGACCTTCACATACTTCCCGGGCCGTTTTCAAAAATAATTTCATCAAATAATTGGAGCCGATTTGAGATTCAGCTTCTTTAATAAAACTCAAACTTTCTATGAGCATAACATCACCTGACAAAATAGCTTCATTAACTCCAAACTTCTTATGAACTGTCGGTTTGGTTCGTCTAATATCTGCATGATCCATGATATCGTCATGCACTAAGGTGAAATTATGAAATAATTCTAGTCCGTAAGCTGCTTTCAATGCAGCTTGTTTATTGCCTTCCAAAATTTCCGAAACAAAAATCAACGCAAGTGGACGTATCCGTTTTCCACCAAGAGACATCATATAATCTACGGGTTGGTACAACTCTGTTGGAACTTTATTCCAACTTATATAGGACATAAAATCTTGAAATGATTTGAGCAACTCTTCTATTGACCTTACATTTGCCATAATTAATGTACCAAGATTTATATGAATAAGATAATTTTTATTGGGGTCCTTCTGCTAAGTCAATGCAAGGTAGAGCAAAAAGCCGATAGTATCTTTTATAATGGCGAAATATATACTGCAGATGCTCAAGATGCAGTTTATGAAGCAGTTGCGATTAAAGATGGGTTGATTTTACAAACTGGGAAAAATGAGGATGTTTTAAAAAGGAAAGGAAATCAAACGCAATTGACAAATTTAGAAGGACAATTTGTAATGCCTGGCCTCATAGAAGGACATGGCCATTTCTTAAGCATGGGTTCGAATCTGGTGAATCTAAATTTATTGGAAACAAAATCCTGGAATGAAATCTTAGCGAAAGTTCAAGAGAAGGTTTCTAAAGAAAAACCAGGAACCTGGATTGAAGGTCGTGGTTGGCATCAAGAAAAATGGATAGAAAGTCCAGGATTAACTGTTTCAGGATATCCTTACCATGAAAAATTAAGTCAGTTAAGCCCTGAAAATCCTGTCATTTTATATCATGCAAGTGGACATGCACTCATTGCCAATTTAAAAGCCATGCAACTTGCACATATTTCAAATGAAACTACATCCCCTAAAGGCGGTCGGATTATAAAAGATGCTCAAGGAAAGTTAACTGGAATTTTTGAAGAAAACGCAATGGATTTAATCAACATTCCATATCAAGAAATAAAATCAAAAATACCCCAAGAAGAAAAAAATAAATTATTAAGTAACCAGGCTGAACTAGCTACCAACCAATGTATTCGATTTGGCATTACCAGCTTTCAGGATGCGGGAAGTAGCTGGGAAGAAATTCAGTTTTTAAAATCTGCCTGCAACAATGGTTTAATAAAAAATCGATTATATGTTATGTTGTATGATCAATTTGAAACGATCTTAAAAGATATTCAACAACTGCCTATAGCATTAGATCATAAAAAAAACTTTAGCTGTCATGCTGTTAAAGCTTACTTAGATGGTGCACTTGGTAGTTATGGCGCGTGGCTTACAGAAGCTTATGAAGACAAAATTGATTTTCATGGTCAAAATACAATGCCTGTTGCCGACCTTGATAAATTAGCACAACACTGTTTTGCAAAAAATCTTCAATTATGTGTTCATGGAATTGGGGATAAAGGAAATCATGAAATATTAAACACCTTTGAAAAATATTTAAAGAATAATACAAAAGATATCAGATGGAGAATTGAACACGCACAACATTTAGACCCGCTTGATATTAAACGTTTCAAAGAATTATCGGTAATTGCTTCTATACAAGCCATCCATTGCACCTCAGACGCTCCCTTTGTAGTAAAACGATTAGGCGTTAAAAGGGCAAAAGAAGGAGCTTATGCCTGGAGATCCTTGTTGAATGCAGGTGCATTGCTAGCAAATGGCACGGATTGTCCTGTTGAATCGATAAATCCCTTCGAATGTATGTATGCAGCTGTCACCAGAAAAAGGTTAGACAATGGATATGAATTTTTTCCAGAGCAAAAAATGACCCGAATGGAAGCGCTTCGATCTTATACAATTTGGAATGCCTTTGCTGCAAAAGAAGAATTCATTAAAGGCAGTTTAGAAGCTAATAAATTGGCAGACTTCATAATTCTGGACAGAAATTTAATAACTTGCACAGATATCGAACTTGCAACTACCAAAGTAAGGCAGGTATTTATTTCTGGTAAAACTGTTTACACTCATTAGAAATTGATTCAAATTGATGACTAACAAAACACCGACAAGCAGAGAGTTTGCCTTTATCTTTGATTTAGATGGAGTTTTAGTTGATACCTCTAAGAATCATTTTCTCGCATGGAAAAAGCTCGCTCAAAAATTCGATTTTGAATTGACAGAAAAATTTAATGAACGATTACAAGGTGTAAGTAGATTAGATTCATTGGATCTCATTTTAGAAGCGGCTCATGTAGAAATTGAAAAGCATGACAAACTGAAACTGGCTACGGAAAAAAATATTTTTTATTTAGAATCCATTGCCGAACTTAATGAAAATGATTTATTGCCAGGTGTCTTAGATTTTTTAAAAGAAGCAAAGAGAATAGAAATTCCAATCGCATTGGGTTCTGCCAGCAAAAATGCAAATTTAATATTAAAAAAAACAGGAATAAGCCCCTATTTTGCAGCTGTTGTAGATGGTAATATGGTCACTAAATCAAAACCAAATCCGGAAGTTTTTTTAAAAGCTGCTGAATTATTAAACTACGATCCAAAACGCTGTATAGTATTTGAAGATTCGATAAAAGGTGTAGATGCTGCTGTATCCGCTAAAATGCATGTGGTTGGCATTGGTCCCCGAAATAAATTAAATGAAGCGGACCTTGTTTTTAGAGGATTTCAATACTTTAAAGCTTATGAAATTATTAATTGGTATACCATTATGTAAGTTTCTTTTCTTATGAAAAATTACCTAAAAACACATCCATGGAAGATTATCGAAGAAGGGTTTCATCCAGAATATCAAAAAAATAGTGAGAGTATTTTCAGTCTTGGCAATGGCAGAATGGGTGGTCGTGCTAATTTTGAAGAATCCTATAGCGGTGAAACACTCCTTGGAAATTATATTGGTGGCATTTACTACCCGGATAAAACACGCGTTGGTTGGTGGAAAGTTGGATACCCAGAGTATTATGCAAAAGTACCGAATGCAGCAAATTGGTCTGGTGTTCATATTTATATTAATAACCATGTACTCGATTTAGCAAAATGCAAAATTCATTCTTTCAAAAGAATTCTTCACCTTGATAAAGGGTATTTGGAACGAAATGTAAGCTTAGAAACAGAATTTGGTATTGCTTTGGAAATTCAAGTAATAAAATACTTGAGCATGGCCTGGGATGAATGTGGCGCTATGCAATATAGCGTGTATTGCTTGCAAGATACCCTATCCATTCGTTTTGAATCTTACTGCGATTTTAATATACGCAATCAAGACTCAAATTATGATGAAGATTTCTGGAATCGAATCAATGAATATCAAGATCAAACTTACCTGGTCACGCATGCAGAAACAAAAAAAACAAATTACCAGGTTTGTTCTGGTATTCAGAATAAGTTTTATATTAATGGTGAATTAAAATTAGATTCAATTAAAACAACAATTCAAAACCGGTATGTTTCAAATACCGTGGAATGCGAATTAAAGGAAGGAGATTGTTTTATTCTGGAAAAATCGGTTTGTCAAATTTCAAGTCTAGATTATAGCAAAGAAGAGATTGGTCAACAATGTATTTCCAAATTAACATGGTGGAGTCAAATTCCATTTGATCAACGATTAGACGATCAACAAAATTATTGGCAAGAAATCTGGAAATATGCAGATGTTCGCATTGAAGGTGATGATGACTCTCAACAAGGCATCCGATTTAATATATTTCAACTTTATCAAACGTATACAGGGAAAGATCCACGTTTAAATATTGGTCCCAAAGGATTTACCGGAGAACGTTATGGAGGATGCACTTATTGGGATACAGAAGCGTATTGTCTTCCTTTCTATTTAGGTACTTCTCATCCGAAAGTTGCAAGACAATTATTATTGTATCGATATTTTCATTTGCCAAAAGCTATTGAAAATGCAAAAAAACTAGGTTTCAGTGAAGGTGCCGCACTCTATCCAATGGTTACCATGAATGGAGAGGAATGTCATAATGAATGGGAGATAACATTCGAAGAAATTCATCGCAACGGTGCTATAGTGTATGCAATTTTTGATTATTTAAAGCAAACAAATGATATTCGCTATGTATGGGATTATGGCATAGAAGTCATCATTGCAATAAACCGATTTTGGGTTCAACGGGTTCATCTCGCAACAACAATCGATCGATATGTAATGCATGGAGTGACTGGACCGAATGAATACGAAAATAATGTAAACAATAATTGGTATACATTATATCTTGCAAAATGGTGTTTAGATTATGGATTGCAATTAATAGATAAATCTTTAATGGAGCCTTTAAAATATGATCAAATAATTCAAAAAACGAAATTGAATCAAAACGAACTTGATTTTTGGAAAGAAGTATCTGATAAAATGTATTTACCAGAAGATAAAAACCTGGGAATCTTTTTACAACAAGATGGATACTTAGAGAAAGAACAAAATACAGTCCTTGATTTAGTAGCTACCGAAAGACCGATACACCAACATTGGAGCTGGGATCGGATCTTGCGCTCTTGCTATATAAAACAAGCAGATGTACTTCAGGGGATTTATTTTTTTGAAGATCATTTTGATATCGATACCATTCGTAAAAATTTTGAATATTATGAAGCCAGAACGGTTCATGAATCTTCGCTTTCACCCTGTGTTCATTGTATACTGGCAGCTCGCTTAAATAAACAAACAAAGGCTTATGAATTGTATTTACGAACTTCTCGATTAGATTTAGATGATTATAATAATGATACCTGTGATGGTTTACATATTACGAGCATGGCAGGAACCTGGTTAAGTATTGTCAAAGGATTTGGTGGTCTTCGCATTGTAGATGATGCAATTTCTATTAAATCACTCTTGCCTGAAGCATGGAAAGCCTTTGCTTTTACTTTTATGTTTAGAGATCAACGATTGAAATTTAAAATATTAGCAACCTTAGCAGAAGTTGAAAATCAAAGTAACCAAGAAGTAAAAATTATTTATAAAACTAAAGAATACCGGGTGCCTGCACAAGGTAAAATTCAAATGTCCTAATACCAACATGTGTAAATTTATCTTTTCTATTTTATGTTATTTATTGTGTGGAAATATTTCAAGTCAAATTTCTATTGGAATTCCTCAACCTGCCTGGTTGGACTCCAGTGTTATTTATGAAGTGAATATGAGACAATTTACAGAATCCGGTAGTTTTTTAGATTTTAAAAAACATTTACCGCGTCTACAAAAAATGGGAGTTAATATTCTTTGGTTTATGCCCATTTATCCGATCAGTAAAATAAAAAGGAAAGGGAGCCTCGGTAGTTATTACGCAGTGGCTTCCTATGTTGAAGTAAATTACGAATTTGGAAATCCTGAAGATTTTCGATCCGTTGTAAAAGAAGCCCATAAACTGGGTATGAAAGTTATTTTAGATTGGGTTCCGAATCATACAGGATGGAGTCACCAATGGATTTATAGCCATCCAGAATACTATACCAAAGATCTTGTAACAGATACCATAGTGCATCCTCTAAACACAGATTGGTATGATGTTGCTGACTTAGATTATAAAAATCCTGCAATGCGATTAAACATGATAAAAGCAATACTCTATTGGCTTGATGCTTATGAAATTGATGGATTTAGATTTGATATGGCAATGATGGTACCAGATGATTTCTGGATACAATTGAATCGTGTTTTAAAAAGTATGAATAAGTCAATTTTTTTATTGGCTGAATCCGAAGAAAGCGCACATCGAAATCAAGGAATATTTCATGCAGATTTTGGTTGGACCTTTCAAAATTTAATCCGCGAAATTGCAAAAGGAAATAAAAATGCGCTGGACTTAATACAATATTTTGACGATGACTCAATAAAATTTAAACTTGGTTCCCATTTATACTTCACGAGTAATCACGATGAAAATAGCTGGCAGGGCACTGAGTTTGAGTTATTAGGAAATGCACATCAATTATTTAGCGCATTGACTTTTGTATTAAATGGAATTCCATTAATCTATAATGGACAGGAAGAACCTATAAAAAAGAGACTCCGCTTTTTTGAAAAAGACACTATTGGATTTAGAAACTTAGCATATGAATCCTTTTATAAAAATCTTATCGATTTACGCAAAAATAACCCAGCATTGTATTCGGGTGCTCGTGGTGGAAAAATGGAATGGATTGAACATACTTCAAATCAATCTGTACTCTCCTTTAAACGCAGTCTTGGACAAAACGAAATTCTTTGTTTTTTCAATTTAAGTAATCGGAAGCAATCCATTAAAATAGTAAATCCCATTTTGAATTCAAAATATCGTGAATACAATACAGATCGAATCGCAAAACTAAAAGCTGGAACATCTATTCAGTTAAATCCCTGGGAGTTTAAAATCTATATCAAAAAATAAGATGGAAAACAAAACATATAAAACAGAATTAAGTTTCTGGCAAATCTGGAATATGAGCTTTGGCTTTTTAGGCATTCAATTTGGTTGGGCACTTCAAATGTCTAACATGAGTGCTATTTATAAATATCTGGGCGCTGAAAATAGTCAGATACCATTATTATGGATAGCCGCACCTATGACTGGATTAATTGTGCAACCTATTGTAGGTTATCTTTCTGATAATACCTGGAATTTTTTAGGCAGAAGAAAACCATATTTTTTAGTTGGCGCAATATTAGCATCCATAAGTTTAGTGCTCATGCCAAATTGTACAGCACTTTGGATGGCTGCTGGATTGTTATGGATTCTAGATGCTTCCATAAATATAAGTATGGAACCATTTCGAGCTTTTGTATCGGATATGTTACCCGAAAAACAATTAACCACAGGGTTCACAATGCAAAGTTTTTTTATTGGTTTAGGAGCCGTTGTTGCATCTGCAATGCCCTGGATTTTTACAAACTGGTTTCAATTAGGAGAAAGCACAAATCAAGGAATTCCATCCTCTGTAAAATACTCATTCTATATAGGCGCATTTGTTTTTTTTATCGCCATACTATACACGATACTGACGACAAAGGAATATCCACCTCTAATTCGTAAAGTAAAAAATAAGGAGTCCATTTTTATAAAAACAAAGAACGGATTTAATGAGATATTTTCCAATATTCTGGATATGCCAATCCTAATGAAAAAAATTGCTATTGTACAATTTTTTAGTTGGATGGGATTATTTTTGATGTGGTTTCATTTTAGTGATGCCGTTGCAACCAATTTTTACAAAGCAAGTTCTCTGATAGATCCAAGTTATAAACAAGGTGTTGAATTTGCTGGTTTATTATTTGCATTTTACTCTTTAGTAACATTTTGCTTTGCCTTTATATTAAAATTCATTGCCGATAAAATTGGGAAAGCGAGGGCCCATCAATGGAGTTTAGCAGTTGGTGGCCTGGCATTAATTTCTGTTTTATTTTTAAATAACCCAAATCATTTATTTATAAATATGATAGGTGTAGGAATTGCTTGGACTAGCATTCTTTCAATGCCATATGCCATTTTTGCCCCTCATCTTCCCGAAGGTAAAACAGGCGTATATATGGGCATTTTTAATTTTTTTATAGTCATTCCAGAAATAATTGCAGCCTTATTTTTTGGCTGGGTTATGAAACATATACTTTATCAAAATTCATTACATGCTGTTGCCTTAGGTGGTCTTATGTTGATTTTTGCTAGTATTCTGTGTATGTTAATTAAAGAAGAAAAAAAAGATTTACTATCCACATCATTATATACAATTCCTGAAAAATGAAATTCTTTAAAACGCTTATAAATATTTGTTTGAGTCTATTTCTTTTTTCTAGTAATGCAGCTGCACAAGTTGATCCAGAACAAAGATATCCTGATAACGTTCCCAAGATTGAATACATTAAACGTTTCCCCATAGCTGCAGAAAAAATAGAAGTAAGAGTAGATCCTCCATTTTGGTGGTGCGGAATGCCTGATCCAAAGTTGCATTTATTAATTCACGATTACAATATAAAAGGATCTTCAGTTAAAATTTCAAATGCTAAAATAAAAATATTAAAAATTACGAGTCTTGAGAATCCAAATTACTTAGCTTTGGAATTAGATTTAAGTAAAATAAAATCTGCATCCACAATTACGATTCAATTAATAAATGGCAAAACACTCAAAACCTATAGCTATCAAATTCATAAAAGAAATAATTACAGTACTCCAGGAATAGATGCATCAGATTTAATTTACCTGGTGATGCCAGATCGCTTCAGTAATGGAGCCAAGGATAATGATGTGATTCCATCCATGACTCAAAAAGAAGTGAACCGCAAAAAAATGTATTTTAGACATGGCGGCGATTTAAAAGGAATCGAAACGCATTTGGATTATTTAGATAAAATTGGAATAAGTACAATATGGTTAAATCCAGTACAGGAAAATGATCAACCTGCCGAATCATATCATGGCTATGCGATTACAGATCACTATAAAATCGATCCTCGTTTTGGCACAAATGATGATTATCTAAATTTATGTAACCAGCTTCACCAAAAAAAAATGAAGCTCATTATGGACATCATTTTTAATCATTGCGGAAGTAACCACTATTTTATAAAAGATTTACCTGATAGTAACTGGATACATCAATGGGATCAATTTACAAGAACTAGCTATAATGCGCTGCCCTTTATAGATCCCTATGCAACGGCTTTTGATAAAAAACAATTAATAGAAGGTTGGTTCGATTTTCATATGCCGGATTTAAATCAAGACCATCCGACATTAAAAGAATATTTAATACAACATACAATTTGGTGGTGCGAATTTGCAAAATTAGATGGACTTCGAATAGACACCTGGTTTTATTCTGATCAAAAATTTATGCAGGAATGGTTACGTTCAATTACAAATTACAATCCTGAGATTCGCATTTTTGCAGAAGGATGGGTAATGGGATGTGGCGTACAAGCATACTTTAATTCTAAAAATTATTTGGGAAATCAAAAACAATATGTACAGTCAATTGATTTTCAATTTCTATTTGCTATACAAGAAGCATTAACCAAACCCTTTTCCTGGGATGGTGGTATCAGCAAACTACACAGTACACTTGCACAAGATTATCTCTATTACAAACCAGAATATAATCTGATCTTTTTAGATAATCACGATGTTAGTAGAATCTTTTCTGTATTAGGAGAAGACTTCAATAAATGGAAACAAGCGCTAAGCTTATTGATGACGGTAAGAGGTATTCCTGGAGTCTATTATGGCACTGAAATTCTAATGAAGAATTATTCAAATCCTGATGGTAAAGTACGTGAAGATTTTCCGGGTGGATGGATGGGAGATACCGTAAATTATTTTGATGAAAATCAATTACCATCTGATCGCAAAATGGCATTTGACTTTTTTGTAAGGATCAGTAACTACCGTAAATGGAATGCAGACTTTTTTAAAAATGCAAGCTTTCATCAAATTTTGCCAAAAGATGGTGTCTATTTTTGCTATAGAAAAACAAAGAAAAAAACATTGTTGGTATTTATAAATACAGACTCAAAAGATTTAACTTACAAGATATTAAATCAAATTCCAACATTAAAATCTAAAAAAGCGAAAGATATCTTTACCGAAAAAATTGAAACTATAGAAAATGAAATAAAGATTGAAGCAAACGGATTGCGGATATTAGAAGTAGTGCATCAATGAAAAATAAAGAATCCAATTTTAATAAATAAATTTATAAACTTTATTTCATAGTATGGCTTCGATTCATACCCCACCCCACCTTAATTTGGAGCATCAAAGCGGAAGCTATATTCTAATATATTGTAAAATACCAGGTTGCATTAATCGCATGACTTCTGAATATTAAGCCATTGTATCTGCCCATCTGCTGATACAATTTCTAAAAAATAAATTCCATTAGGTAATAAATCATTAAGATTAAGTTCCCAACTATGTTTGGATAAACTTTTAGAATACAGAGGCAATGGCTTGCCTAATAAATCAAATAGATGGATCTCCTTAATTTCTGAATCTGTTTCCAAAATAGCTGGTCCTGTAAAAGGATTTGGATAAAAGATAAACTTAGGTTCCACAGCCAAAGCATCAATTACGTCCACAGACACTTTCTTATCGACCCAAAGGTGAAATTCTCCTGGGCTCAGAATATGACTTTTATTTATATTATCAATAAATATGCTATCATTTGATAAATAATCAAACCACCAACCTATATGTTGAAAATCAGAAGTAGCCGTTCTTGAGATGACATCAAAATTCCCAATTACAACAACATTGAATTCGGGAGTAGAATATTTCATTCGCTTTATAAACCCTTCGCCAATAAACGATTCTAAACTTCCATTCTTTAGTAATCCAGTAACTGATTTAAATTCTTGCAATTTAGAAATTAATTCATAAATATTTTTTCGTTCGATTGTATTTAAGTAATCCCAACGCACAGGTTTGGGATCCGTTCTGCAATTTGAATTAATCGTCCCATTCTGACAAAAATTAATTGAATAATCATAGCCCAATTCACTAAACTGCCAAATCATTTTTGGACCCGGTATCATAAGGTAAAATAGAAAAGCCAATTCCTGACGTTTCAATGCTGTACTTAATTGCTTTATATTATAGGTCCCGGAAACATTGCCATACTGTAAACTTCTATACATGAGCCGCTCCTCATCATGGCTTTCCATATATGCTATAAGATGATTATTCAACCATCCACGATTTAAAGCAAAGGCTCCATTTAAATCATTGGAACTATAAGCCATTGCAGCTTGATTAAAATTATAATTCAGATTACCCCATAGCAGCATTCCATAATCCGCCAATTCCTTTTCTTCGCTATTTTCAGCAAAGTGTTCCATAATTACATATGCCTCCTTATCTATTGTCCAAATATAATCGCTATAATTTTTCAAAATGTTAATTCTGGAGGCATCATATTTTCCCCATAAGTTAACATCACTTCCAGAATTTTGCTGTGTAAATCCTTTCGATAAATCAAAACGAAAACCATCAACCTTGCATTCCTGTAACCAATATTTTAAAACTTGTTTTACATAATCTTTTGTAAATGGACTTTCATGATTCATATCATAACCAACATTAAACGGATGGGTCGCATCTGAATTTAAATATGGACTATTTGCCAACGGTTTATTTTGTATTGCATTCCAATACATTTGCGCTAATGGACTTTGACCAAATACATGATTAAATACGACATCCAAAATTACTGCAATTCCAAGCTGATGTGCCTTGTCTACCAGCTCTTTAAATGTATTCAGTGTGCCATAATACTTATCCAGGGCCATTGGGTAAGAAACATTATAACCCCAACTGATATTCCCTTCAAATTCATTTATTGGCATTAATTCAATTGCATTTATTCCAAGCCTTGCCAAATAATCCAAACTATCAATAACGGATCTGAAGGAATGCTGATTTGAAAAATCTCGAATTAATAATTCGTAAATCAGGAGTTCGTCCTTTTTTGGTTTTTTGTAATTAGTACTATTCCATTGGTATTCTATAGGGGTTGTTGTGAAAACAGAAACGATTCCATGGGTTTGCCCTGCAGGATATTTTGGTATGTCAGGATATGAAGAATTAGGAATCCCAGAATCGTTGAATGGATCTAACACTAATTTACTTAATGGATCTGCAACCAGAATTTTACCATCGATCAAAAATTGATAGCTATGATTAAATCCGGGTTTTAAAGGAATTACATCCAACCAAAATAAATCACTTCCAGTATTTTGTTTCATAAGATATGAAGTATCCGGTTGAAACTGATTAAAATCACCCAAGACAAAAACATGCCTTTTTCCAGGTGCTTTCAACGCAAAGCGCGCACTTAAGGCAGTTAAAACCTTAACTCCAGCTTCTGTTCCAGCTGGAGGGTTTTCTGTTTTTGATTTAATTCCCACTAAAAACCGAAATGATTTTTCAATTTTTTCCATACCGGAAACACATTCAATACGCACATCAAATTGTCCGGTTTGATTGGCCGAAATAGACTTTTTATAAGATTTACCAGTAAAAACATCGGATTCAATATTATTTATAAATAAATGAATATCCGAGATCTTTGAACATTCAAATTGGATATCAACTACTTCGTTCAAATTCACAAAAACATAAGGTACTGCAGGTTTTATAAGGATTGCTTGTAAGGCACTTGAAGATTCGTACACGGTATAAAATATATCGCCCCCAGTTTGATCACGTCCTACCAAACTCCCATTAGAATTTCGAAAAACGAATGCTAGTTTTTGAATAGTTTCCAGCGGTGGTACATTATAAAAAGAGCGGAGATGAAATTTAATTTGGAATAGATTATTTCCGAGTGGATTCATCAATACTTTTGAATCTACAGTTCCCCAATTTCCTTGTACATAACGCCAATCTGATCCATTGTTACTTTTTGATGTAATAACTCCGGTGTGAGCAAAGATCGGCGGATTTGCATTTAATAATGCAGCATTCCCTTCTGCGGCATTATAAATAATAGTGATCGTATCCTGATCGGTTGGAAAAACTGGAGAAACAGAAATGACCTGAGCATTCAGATTTTGAAAAAAGAAAAAAATTGTAACTATAACAATTGAATTTTTAATTTTCCATAAGCTACACTCCCAGAATTGATTTAGTGCTATTCTCATGAGGAGTTTAATATTTATATTTCACGAATTCATTAAAACAAAATACTTTGAAACAGAAGTTGTAAATTCATTCAAAATGAAATTGCAATGAATTCACTATTTAAGTCCCAATAAAAAACCAATTGTAAAATTTGCATCCCAATCAAAAACAAATGTTTTACAAGCTGTTTCATCTGCCACTGCTTTATAAATATTTATTCCGGCTTTTTGTTTTTCACCAGTAGCAGTATATTCGTTAGGGAATTTTAAAACTGTATATCGTTCTTTTCCATTGCGCACTTGCTTTGCAAGTTCAAATGGAATTCCACCAATAATAAAACAATATTGTCTGTTTACCGAAGATACTTTTGAAATTATTTGACGGACATCACGATAAACCTGGTCATCCGAAATTGATTTTTGAAAATATTTAGAACCATGTGATTCCAATGCATTTATCGTTCCATTCTGCATCCATGATATTTTTGTATTTCCAGATCCAATATCTACCATAAAAGATTGATTTGTTAATGAAGGAGGCATAGCACAATTTAAACCATAAGTTCCTTCCTGTTGAGCGGTGACTTCATTAACATAATAACCAAGTGCTTTTAATCCATTAGAAATTTTAACTACGCTTGGTTCTGTTTTAGCGCCTGAACTTACTACAAAGTGAATATCTTTTCCAGGTACTCCAAAATCTAACATTCCACGAATATAATTTTTCAGTCCATTTCTTACATCATCGTCGGTCGCCATATGTTCATGAACAAGACTTGAACCAAATTCAGATTTTTCCAATTTCCAGTTTTTTTGTTTATCAACCCGAACTATAAATGAGTTAAATCCTGAAGCACCTAATTCAACTACCCCTTTAAGTTTTCCATCAATTGGTTCAGGTGCTTTGTAAGCAAAAGAAATAGATTGTGAGGTTGTGGCAGTTTGTGTTTGCTGTGTTGATGGATTTGTATTTTGAGGACTCGTATTTTCTGTTTGAGGAGGTGCTTGGTTTGCTTCTGGTGTACCGAATTTTTCCATTAAATCCGGAGCATATTTTTTGTATCCAATAAATAAAACGGCTAAAATTGCCAATACAATAAGGATACGAGAGAATCTTGTAAGTTGCATAATTGAGTAATTTAATGCAAAAATACTGCATTTTAATGAGACATCAAATTCGGCCTCTCTAGAGATCAGTCTTTTTGCAGTTGGTGATTCTGCAATGGCGAATTATTTAAATCCTATTTTACAGCATCGCTCCAGGTTTTGCCTTCCTGCGCTGAAATCCCAGCAACTTTTGGCTCCGAAACGGTACCAAACAATTTTCCATTTTGCTGAACCCATTCTTCCGAAACCAATACGGAATCAACATCACAATAATCAATCGTAAGTTTGTCTTCATTCAATTTCAATACGGTATAACCATTGTAGCCAAGTCCTGGAATGCGTTGTCTGTTATCAGCCATAACTAATTTAAGATAGCCTGATTTTTTACTGGATTTTGTAAACTGATCTTTCAATTCTATTGGCATTCCACCATTTCCAATACATCGACAATATGCCATAACACCTTTACCTACCTGCGTTTTTTCATACATTGCAAACTTATGTTCATGTCCGAAAAGCCATAATATTGGACGGTCTTTACCAATTAATTCTGCCAATTGTTTTGCTGGTGCTAAATACTCACTTTCCGCTTTAAATGCTGTTATATATTGATGATGGGTTAATACAACCAATCCCCTTTTATCATTCGGATCGCCAAGTTTAACAGTATCTTTTAGCCAACTTATCAACTTGTCGTCAAAATGGCAATCTGGTGCAAACCAGGGGATCATTTCCAAAATTGGTAATTTTCCAACCGAATGATAACCGGTATCTAATCCAAGGATCCTCCAATGACTATTTTCTAAACAAAAGAAGCCAGCACCCTGGCCTCCAAATTCTGTCTTCGATTTTCGCAAGCCCATATGAGGTAATAAGTCTCTAAAAAAAGAAATTCCTCTTGCATACATTTCGTGATTCCCTAAAACTGCAAAACTTCCAATATCACCACGTGGCCAAATGGAATCATTGATAGGCAAAAAATTTGCTGCAATTTCATCTGGTTCCCCAACAAAATAGGTATCTCCAAGGTGAATTGTAAAGGCTGGATTTTTTTTGTTTATTTCTCTTGCAATATGGATTGATTCCAAAGTATTCGTTGCCCAATCTGCAGCAATTGCTATTGATACTTCTTGATTTACAGTGTCCAATTTATAAATACCAGTTTCTAATCCTTTATATGTATTGTAATCTGCTTTTTTTCCAAATCTGCTTTTGAAATAATGATAAATCCATTTACCTAAAGCACCCGTAAGGAAATCCCAGCTTGTATGTTTTGGTGTTTTTTCTTCTATCTTAAATTTTTCTGTCTCCAAGTGATTCAACAAGGGCGACCGACTCAAATCCTCATAGGATTTACTTTCACGAACAGCATTTTTAGTTTCCATAAGACTATTTTTAAAAATGTTTTAATCAATTCACGAGACCCAACCTTCCTTCAAGACTCTTAATAAGTTACCACCCGTTATCTTTTCAATATCTTCTTCTGTGGCTCCTAATTTATTTCTTTCCAGAACCAATCGATGTTTAAACTCGCCCAACATACTGGCGTCATAATAATCATCGGGAGGATCTGCCCAACCATCAAAATCAGTTCCGATTCCAACATGATCAAACGAACCTGTTATCGCAACGATATGTTTGATTGATCTTAAGATATTATCAAAACCAAAATCTTTATGCCACAACAAAGGTTTTTCTTCTTTTCCAGTTAACCAGTAATTCATAAATATAATACCAATCATTCCATTGCATTCCTTGATTTTTAATATTTCTTCATCATCTGGACTCATTAAAGCAAATTCAGGGTGACATGCATCATGGAAAAGTGCCCTAACACCAACATGCGAAAATACTAGGGGTCGCATACCGGACGAACGTTGTTTATTTAATTCAAAAATGGCATTTCTAGCAGTTGGATTTGTGTGTGTAAGGTCAATAATAATACCTGAGTCTAATAATTTTGTAATAATTCCTTCCCCAATAGTCGTTAAAGTAACTGAAGTCGGTGGCTTAAATTGCATGCCTAAAATTTTCTTCGAGCCTGGAGGCATTCCTTCAGCAGGAGACGCAATATCATTCGGATAAAAATGAGAAAGTGTAATTAAACCAACGCCTTTTGATTTTAAAAGATCAATTCTGACAACATAATCTTCTATTGTACATTGCCTTCCCAGATGGTGACCTCCTTCCAAACAATGAATATAAAATGTTTGATGATTTAAAATTGCATCTTCCACTTCTTTAAATGAATGTGCAATAACTGCTTCCTGTTGCCCAACAAATAATGTTTCAAAATTTTCAATCATTTCCAATGTCTGTGCAAAGGCATCCTGCCCTTCAACTTTCTCAAAATATTTCCGCATAAATATTTTTAAAACAGGAGCATGTACATCTACTAAACACCAATCCTCTGGAATGCACTTTTCCGGAAGATAGTGTGCTGCTAAAACTCCATTCACTCCAGATTGCTTTAAAGCAGGTTGCGTCACTTGAATATTGAAATAATTATTTTCCTTTCTTCCAAAACTTTCTCTAAATATGGAGTATCCAAAAAGATAACTCTTCAATGGCGGATGGCAATGTGCATCAATGAATATAGCCATAATGCTAAATTAAATTAATATTTATAATAAACATACTTCCATTTCAGAATCCAAAATGTAAATTAAAAATCATATACAAACCCCCCATGGATTTTTCCGTTGAAGAATGAAGATTTGCCTTTTCGTTTTTCGTTAATCAAAAAATCATTGTCATTGATATAAGCAATTCTGAAATACTTCATTCGAAATGCAAAGGAATAACTTAGTTGTTTAACAGCAATTCCCGCTGAAATTAATGCATTATTAAAAGGAACATAATTTAAACCTAAGGCTGCATCATAAAGTCCATTATTAGTTACTAGAAAATCTGAGCCAATATGAATGCGTTGCCATTTATAAAGTAAACCTAATCCCAAGGAGCGTTGATTTTGAACCAAAGTATTCTCACTTTTAGAAATAAACGCATCTGCAAATAATTCTGTTCCAAATAAATTCATAAGACTTAAACCAATTTGGAAGGCATTATTGATTTTGTATAACATGGAGAGATCCATATCAAAATATTGCTTACTAATATTGATATCTTTAAAGTTGAATACCCCACCGATAGCTTCTAAAGTATCTGGAATATTAAAATTTTGCCAAACAGACTTAAAACTTAGCCCAAAGCTTATGCTTCGATTAAATTTTAAAACTGGGCTCAAATAAATAGCCATTTCACTCAATTTCAAATTATTAAAAATGGTATCTACGTCACTTCCATTATCAAATGAATAGGTGATTTGTCTGAATTCATCATTTTTAGAGTAGACAGCACCTCCACCAATTTGAATTTTAGGAGTCACATTAAAGTAAGCACTTAATTTTGTATTATTTTTTAAGTTAGATAATAAACTAATATTGGAGGGTTTTTTAGTCTGAACAATGGAGGCAGAATTCCAAAAAACAGCTTCTGATAAATCTCTTGAAGGAGCAAAATTAAAACCTGTATTTGAAGAAAGCAATAATGAGGAAGCAAACAAAAACTGACCATATGATATTTTACTCGGGTACAATCTTTTTGCGAACAGTGTACCACCAATATTAGGCGCCACGGCTGAGGTAAGTGAGGTTAAGAAATTCAAAAAAGTCGGTGCCCCTACCAATGCTGTTGCACCTGAAACTTTTTCCAAATCCTCCTTCGCTTGTTTTACCACTACTCGTAAAACGCTATCTGCTTTTAAAGCTTTGAATTCAGCTTGCTTACAATTTGCATTTAACATCCAATCTTTGATGGTTACATACCGTTTTGTATCATCTCTGTTTAAGCGATCCTGATCCTCTGAAATAAAAATTCGCTTTTCAATATCCTCGCAATCTTTACAACGGGATACCACATAAATACTAACCTGTTTATCTTGTAAGTTTTGGAATGGAATTCCTGTATTAAATTCAAAATAACCTGCAGGTTGCGAGGCTGTGATACATGCCTTTGATGGAACAAACGTTGGCACAACGACAACATTCTCCGCACCCTTACTTGAGTTTGGACTTTGATTCAGGCATTTAATTCGGCCCTTCATTATCAAATTCTGCGCTTTAAAATCGCTCTGATAAAAAACTAACAAGAAACTCCAAATCAAATAATTTTTCATAGCTTCAATATTAATGTGTGACCGGATTCAAATAAAGATCTATATTTTTCATGTCCGGAGATATAATTTTTAATCGACTAATTTTATCTTCGTAATTTGGGTGAGATGTTACAATTTCAATTTCATCCCCGATTGTATATTCATCTAGACGGATAAGAAAACTGCCATCATTTTTTGTTTTATCAAAATATTTAGTACCTTCAACAATAACATCTACACCTTTAATGGGATATTCTGCAGCAGTTTTTACTTTACCTGAAATATTAATTTTAGAAACAAATGGAATTCTAAATTCAATAAAAGTGGACTTTGAAATTAAGGTATCATAAATTTTTGTAGCATATCCTATACTGGATATTTCAATTTTCAATTTACGCTTTGTTACTTCATTTGGCAAATCCACGAAAAGTGCTTGTCCATTATTATCAATAGATTGTGTTCTTATATTATCCTTTAAATAAATTTTAACTTCACCTTGTGTCAATGGATTATTTTTCCAATCAAATACCCGAACTGCCAATTTAGCTTCAGTTGGTTCTTGCAAGAAATAGAAAAGAGTTACCACGGAGAATAATATAAGAATCAACAAACTGGCTATTCTAACTTGAGATTTACGTTTTTTTCGCGTTTCAAAAGAATCGGATAATGGGGTTTCACGAATCGGCGGCGCATCAGAAGATTGATTTAGAATTTTGCTAATCGAGTCATAAAGAATTTCCAATTCCGGATGATCGGATTCGCCGTCCCAATCTTTCATCATTGCTGATTCAATCCTTCGGAAAGCTAGAGGTATGGGAACATTTTCTAAAACGATTGGTACTAATTTACGTTTGCTTGCGGCTTCACTCGCTTCATTTTTTACCCATTCAGATTTAATGGAACGCTCCGTCCAAACTACGATAACACAACTGGCTGAATGCAATTCATTTTCAATAACTGTATCAAACCGTTCTCCTATAGGAATCTGTCGATCCCACCAAACACTCCAACCTTTAGCTTCCAGTAAGCCTGCAATTTGCCTTACGGTAGATTTATCTTCACTGGAATAGCTGATAAATATATCTGCCATAATTCAGTTTGAATTTAATTATCATGGAAGATAAGCTTAAAAATTACATTCCAATCAAATAATTACAATATACATTTCGAATACAAATAAAATTACGTTCAATTGCTATAAAAGTAATTCTAAAACATAAAATCACATTTTAATTGGGGTTATATTGCAATAACATGGATTTATAAAATGTTATCAATCTAGCAATTATTAAAATTACACAATTTAAAAATACTCCAAAAGAACCATATTAAAACAACAATAGCCACAGGCTGAAGTCTGTGGCTATTGTTGTTTATTTAATTTTCGTTCCTGGAATTTTAGAATTTTGATTCTCCTATTGATTTACTTTGAGACCAAGCGCTTCTTTCAATTCCCCAGACTGAAGTCTGGGGTTTTTACTTTCTTGAGATTGAAACCTAGGACTATAATTTTCTGCAACGTTCCCATTGATGAAAGTCTAGGGGCAAATTTCCACAGACTGAAGTCTGGGGTTTTACCTCCCTAAGATTGAAACCTAGGACCAGAATTTTCTGCAACATTCCCATTGATGGAAGTCCGTGGCAAATTTCCCCAGACTGAAGTCTGGGGTTTTACCTCCCTAAGATTGAAACCTAGGACCAGAATTTTCTGCAACATTCCCATTGATGAAAATCCAGGGCATTGTATACCACATTCAAAGAGCCAGAGACTCGACCCATCTTGGACACGTAGACTTCAGTCTATGTGATTTTCCACAGACTTAAATCTGGGGTTTTTACTTTCTTAAGATTGAAACCTAGGACCAGAATTTTCTGCAACATTCCCATTGATGAAAATCCAGGGCAATGTATACCACATTCAAAGAGCCAAAGGCTCGACCCATCTTGGACACATAGACTTCAGTCTATGTGATTTTCCACAGACTTAAATCTGGGGTTTTTACTTTCTTAAGATTGAAACCTAGGACCAGAATTTTCTGCAACATTCCCATTGATGGAAGTCCGTGGCAAATTTCCCCAGACTGAAGTCTGGGGTTTTACCTCCCTAAGATTGAAACCTAGGACCAGAATTTTTTGCAACGTTCCCATTGATGAAAATCCAGGGCAATGTTTACCACATTCAAAGAGCCAGAGGCTAGACCCATCTTGGACACATAGATTTCAGTCTATGTGATTCCTGATTCTCTATATGACAACCAATTTTTTTCTTCCTATTAATTTTCCTTTAAAAAATGCTTCAACATAATAAACGCCTGAAGGAATATTAATTATTTCTAAAGAATACTGATTCTCTATAACATAGCTTAAATAACTTGCACCAAGACAAGAAATCAAATTTACTTTATCTATCTTCTGATTAGATTTAATAAGAACATTTCCTTGGGTTGGATTTGGCATTAGAATAAGTAATTCTTCAAAGCCAATTTCATTATCTGCGTCTACTGTTTTCTGTACTTCAAATAACTGTGAAATAGTATCCCTATTATTACAGGCATCTTCTATAATCCAATTTATTTTATGAATGCCAATTGGATATGTTCCACTTGCTATGAATGAATTTTTGGAATTATATGCCCGTGGATTGTCAGTGAATGTTGGAATTATACCGGCAATAAAGTCCTTCCTGTTTAATGGACCTACTTTATAATCAAAACCTCCTGAATACTTACCAGTACCATCATTGAATTCATCGATTTGATATTCTACAATGATCTCATCTGCAGGTAAACAATTATCAAGAGCTTCAGCTACAATATCTATGGCAGCTAAGCCATTTACATTAGGTGGCCCTTGATTGCCAATGATAATACTTAATGTTGGTTTTTCTAAATCATTAATCTTAATTTCTTGTAAATATTCCCATTTACCTCGGATTGAGTCTATTGAAGGTTCATATATACACCAATCAATAATTACCCATTTTCGAATTAATTTTAAACAAGCGTCTGGTTCGTTTGCGAAATAATTATCAAGATGTTCTATTGTAAGCAATGCACAATATTGATCTACCCCTTTTTCGAATTCCGGTTTACCTAAGAGCGGATTATCAGGACTAACATCATTACCACATGCACCTATATTTATAGCTTGCCCATTACAATTCCCAGGCCAGATTATATCATCCTTTATATCGCAAGGAACCACTTGATTTATATTGAGCTGACTGCAACTAACAACCCAAATGGATTGTGTAGCAGTTACCTTAACACCATTTGGACCAAAAGCTATAATACTTCTTTTAATTAGTCCTTGTCCGCACTTTCGCAAATCGTCCACTTGGATTGTTGGATTAACTTCGCATGAACTCAAAACATATCCATCAAAACCCCAAACCAATTCATAAATTCTATTCTCATCTGATGAATCAAACAAGGCACGGTAATAATCACATGCTCTATTTGTGGCCGGAGGATTTGAAGGCGGTGCTCCAGAAACATAACCAGGATATCCTGTAATCACATTAGGCACACAATAGCTATAACATACTTTATCTAATGTCGAAACCTTTTTTCTATTTGACAATTCAGTTAGTACCCTTCCAAATGTTGGATCATTAGGATCACTAAGTTTATTGATATCAATTTGAAATGCACAACTTACTACTATGTTTGGTGGTGCAACCAAGGTTGGAACACTGCGGTCTAGAATCTCAACTTCCGTGATACAATCCGTGAAACGATTAAATAAATTTCCACCAGTATTCATACTTGAAGGAGGTATAGGACCGATTCCAGGATCTCTATCAAAAACACGTAATACAACAATTACTTTTTTTCCAACATCCGAACAACAAAAATTTACAAAATCATCAAAATAAATTTGATTACCAATCAATAATGTATCATCATCTCCATTTGCAGAGGCACATATAATATTCGCATCTTCCTGCATATCAATAGTGCCATTTGCTTTTCCTTGCAATTGCTCGATTCTGATTGCTTTAAAAAATACAATTGGGGCACAACTATCATGACTTCCTTTGTCTAGATCCCTGGCAAATATTTTAGCAAAATTTTTGCCAGGCGGATTCGTACCAACAATATTAGCATTTAACTTTTCTACACATATTGCTGTTGGAGGCAAATTATCATCGCACAATAAAGTCACTGGCTTTCTTGTTACATTTCCACAACAATCTGAAGCAACAATGTAAGCAGTATTCATTCCTTGCGGAAGATTCGTTACAACATAACCTGATATTTCATTTCCGAGAACAACTCCAACTGCAATTTCAACTTTATAATGCAATTCATTTGAACAATTATCTACAACCCAAGGTGGCTCCACTTCCCATCGAACATCACATTCAAATGGTGACAATTTTATCTTTAGTGTATCTGGATATAAAACCGAAGGACCTTGTTGATCAAATACATGAATTACTTGATCGTGCTCCAAAATGATATTTGTACACCAATCTATAACCACCCATTCTCTTAAAATTTTCCTACAAGGAATTTCTCCGGCATCACAACCAGGCAATCTTAAATCTACCACAATATCTTTGTAGTTTAATGTAAAATTGGAACATTCCAATCCGGTAGGAAAGCCAGTACCTTGCAACATAATATGTTGATCCCCTGCCCAACAAATTGGAGCATTTAATGTCCACTGTTTGTGAAATGAATAATAAATACTATTTGGATTAGGATGTCCGAAATTTATATCACCAGGAACATCAATAATATTCCATCCTAAAATTCGAGGAAGTCTTCGATTCGGATATATATCGGGCTCCGTAGCATGAGCAAACCAAAATGCAGAGTCTAATAAATAACCACCTACACAAGATGGTGTATTCAGTATATACTGGCTGATATCAATATTTTTATCTACTTGTTCATCACATTTTAAAACTGGCCAATCCATACCATCAAAATTTGGTGGGAATTTCACATCTTGAGTTTTCATTATATCAACTGTAATTGTTTGAATACACTCAGATTTATTTCCTGAATTATCAGTTGCGATCCAATTTCTGCTTATAATTTTATCAAAACCTTGTGTGCAACCACCAAAAACTATTTTGTCATTATATGTAAAATTAACATCCCCACAATTTTCAAACATACTTGCAATGCCAGTATAAAATGGTCTTGAGTCCATCGAACAAGAAATTGTCAAATTTGGTGGACAAATCAAAACAGGTGCTAATGTATCGATGACTAAAGCCTTTCCCCAACAATTAATTCCAGTCATTGGATCTATTACAGCAAATTTTATAAGTCTTCCTTTGTCTCTAGAATTTACTTGAATTCCTGGCAATTTAGCATCTCGATCAATAATTTGGTTTGTAATCCAATCTCTCAATTCTATTTTATATAAAGGAAAACAATATCCCCATCCTGACAAAATCATAGCTGCATTCACGCTTGTTGAACAACTATCATTCAAATAAATGCTGATTTCATTTTGACAATCAAATGTATCCACTTGTACAAAATTGCAATCAACAACCCAAATTGTTTGGGTATCTTTGAGTAGTTTGTTATTTTGATCAATCACTGAATAAACCCTAAGAATTGGACCATGATAAAAATTCGCCTGACTTTTGATTCTCAAATCAAAAAGTGATAAGGATACGTTATTTTTTGCTTTTTCCACATAACCATCCTGACCCCAATTCAACACATATTTTTTGTCTGTTTGCGATGCATCAAAATAAAGTTTGAAATAATTGCAAGCAATATTTACTGCAAGACTTTGTGCTGGATTCGCTGGGTTGAATCCAGGGTATTCAGTACAAACATTTGGCTCACAAAATCCTTTGCAAACCAAGTCTTGTGTAATGATTGATTGTCGATTAAAACTGTCCTTCAATATGCGGCCAAAAGTTGCATCATCTACATTGGCTAGATTATTAATATCAAAGCCAAACGTATGTGTAATAACGACATCTGAAGGAGCGATTAAAACAGTGCCTTGAGCCAAACATTGATTTTGGAAATTCACAAGTATGGCAAACTGCAAAAAAAGTAGAATTTGTAATTGGTTCATAATAGCATGCATTTAAAATAATAAAAATAAGATAATTTAATATCATAGATCTTTAAATAATCATATTGCAAGACTGTTAAAGTCGCCTCAAAATATGAAGAAACGATTTCCAATCTGAACCCCATGATAAGCTTCAGAACCTTGATAATAAATAAATAATTTTGTGACTGATTTCTCTAAAGGCAAAAAGGAATTACTTAAAACACCATACACTCAAAAATAACCTTTTAAAAGTAATTCACTCAAATATACGAATAAATAAAAAAACATTCAATTTTAACAAAAAAATCTCTGGAATATATTGCCATAGCCACGGATTGAAGTCACAGGCTATTGATTTATTCATAACATTGCCCCAGACAATAGTCTAGGGCAATGTATTTCATATTGAAAGAGTCAGAGAATCAACCCATCTTGGACACATGGGCTTCAGTCTATGGTAATTTCCCCTGACTGAAGTCTGGGGTTTTTACTTTCTTGAGGGATGAAAACTAGGACCTTAATTTTCTTCAACCTTCCAATTGACGAAAGTCTAGGGTGAATTTCCCCAGACTGAAGTCTGAGGTTTTACCTCCCTAAGATTGAAACTTAGGACCATAATTTTCTGCAACCTTCCAATTGACAGAAGTCTAGGGTAATGTATACCACATTCAAAGAGCCATAGGCTCGACCCATCTTGTTTACATAGGCTTCAGCCTATGTGAATTTCCCCCAGACTGAAGTCTGGGGTTTTTACCTCCCTAAGATTGAAACCTGGGACCTAAATTTTCTTCAACCCTCCCATTGATGAAACTCTAAGGGAATATATACCACATCCAAAGAGCCATAGGCTCGACCCATCTTGTTTACATAGGCTTCAGCCTATGTGAATTTCCCCATGCCCCTGATAATCCCATTCTCATCCTAAAGCAAAAATATTATTCCAATTCTTTAAAAATATATTGCTCCTCAAAGGATACTTTATTCTCATTAAGTAATGAAATGTACTCCTTCTTAAAACTTTGTTTTAAATGATGTTGCTCTTGATTGGCAATATATCTAAATACTCGTTCGACATGTGATTTGCTATATGAAAATACACCATACCCTACCTGCCATTCAAATCTATGCTTTGTAAGTTGATGGTCATTAATGTACTTAGAACTTTTGCCTTTAACAATTTGCATTAAATTAGAAATAGAAATCACAGGTCTTAATCCAATAAAGCAATGGATATGATCTTCTACTCCATTTACAATAATTGCTTTACAGCCTGTTTCATTAATAAGATTTCCAATGACCCCATGTAATTTTGGGCGCCATAATTTATCCAAAACCGATTGCCGATATTTTACAGCAAAAACAGCCTGGAGGTAAACTTGATGATACGAATGTGCCATAGTGTTTTGTTTTTCATAGTGAGAGAATTAAAAATTAGGGTGTTAGAAATACAAAAAAAAACAATCTACTCGCTGAGAATAAAACGAATTAAATTAAATCAATTTAGTATCCTGTGGCTAAGATACTTAATTTTAGTAATTGCTAATAAATTCAAACAACCCCTTTCGCCGGCTCTCCATTTAAAACTTTAATTACATGGGCAATTACCAAAGAACTACTGTAATAATACCAATGATTAAGTTGATTTGTACGTAAACCGGGCTTAAGGTCATCTTTTACACCAGTGGCGTTAACATCAATAATATCAGGACTTACAATGTCATTTCGTTTCCTGCCATATCGACCCAGACGATTATTAAAATTCTTAGTATATTTTGAAATATCGAGGACGATATCTTTTTCATGAAAATAAATATGGATTCTTTTTCCCAACTCAATTAATCGATTAAAAGCTTCCCCTTTTTCAAAAATACTATACTCAATATCAGCCGCCATCAGGATAATCTGATCAAATATTTCTGGATATGGTATTTGCTTAATTGACATTTCAATCATCATTTGTTTAAGTACCCTATTTCCCATAGAATGAACTAAAAGATGAACTTTGCCTTTACATAATGGATTGCGCTCACGGGCAAGAAAGACTTGAAAAAAATCCAATAATTTAGCCATACATCGAGCCAATGTTTCACCACTTCGTTCAGCATCTTTTTTATCATCATGGTAATGTAAGGGCAAGTCACTACTTCGACCAGGCCATGTAAAAATCACTATTCTGCCAATGGGTGATTCCTCATTCAAAACATAACGTTTATGTAGTTCCTTAAAATTACTTCGAACACTATTAAGATCTGTATTAAATCCATGAATAAAAAACAATACATCATTTTTACCACTTGTTTGATTTTCCTTATTCCGAAAATCATCATACAGTTCTTTAAAGAATCTCGCTGAGCCTTTTAAACTTGAGGTATTTGTCGCTTTTAGACCACTGTATGTTATTTGATTCGTTTTCGTCGGATCCGGAAATAACTCAAATTCATCATTTTCAATATCATAGCTACCAAATCGCAAATCATCACCTGCGTGTTCTCTTCCATCAGGCCGAATTACTTCTTTAGTTCCGCGTTGTTGAATTTCTCTATTCGTTATGAAATAATGCATAATATTAGAATTTTAATTAAGTGCTTCAAATGAATCACTAGCGATGCCAAACATTATTGGCCAATTTTAAAAGGGATCGTAAACTGATACGGTATTTGAATATTTCCATAACCAATATCTACTCCAATCTGACCTTTTAAGGTTGGGTTACTTATGAGGGGATCTCCGATTCCAAAAGCTTGAAGTATATTACCCTGAAAAAAATTTGTTTGCCAGGTTAAATATACTTTTTTTGAATGTTTTGCCTGAATCATTTTATTACCATCTAAGGTTTTAAACTCAACGATGTAAGGACTATAGTTCTGATTGAGCATAGCTGTAGAAGTAAACATTACCGCTTCAATTGCAAATTCGTTAGGATTATATAATTCAAAAGGAATATAAATTTTATATCCAGTTGTATTGGGGCCGGGATATTCAACCACTAAATTGTCTTTAATATTGTTCCATTTACTTTTAAACCCATTCCACCTTTCATTTGCTATCGGATTTATATCATTCATCCTTGCAACAATAAAATCTGCAGCATTAACATTAATCGTTCGATCCCAATCTGTCAATAATGGAGCAAACACTCTTACATTAGTATTCAGCAATAAATTTACAAATGGACTTAATCCAGTCAAATTAAGCTGGTTATTATCCCCAATAAATTTAATAAAAGAACTCTCTGAAGAAGCGGCAATGCGAGGTGGTAATGGCAAACGGAGCGTATCGGTAATTTCAAATGGAACGGTAATACGGTCTCCTCCTAACATATGCTTAACTGCTTTTCGTGCGATGACATTTTGAACATAATCATCCACTTTTATATAGAAGGTACTTTCAAATTTATAGACATTATCTTTTCCCATAAAATCCTTAAAATATCCTTGCGGATCAAGGTCTAATTCCAGACTATAGCGTTGTGTTACACTTCCTTTTGGAGGCACAATAAACGATGCACCTCTTTTAGACAATTGAGATATTGTCCGATCTTTCATTAAGAATTTAAAATCATGATCAGGAATCGTTAATTGTGTATCATAAGGATTATTAAATCTAAATTTCAAATTTAAAGTCAACTTCCCTTTAATCGCCAAATGTTGAATATCAATTTCGGGTTCAAGTTTCTTTATTTCAATTCCTCTGAAATCTACTGTGGGTACATACTCCCGAATATTAAAATACCGATTGCATGACATGGAAAGAAAGACCAAACTTAAAAGCAAGACTTTAGATTTAATAGACATTTTTTTGAATTATTTGAATGCTAAATATAAGTGTTAGTTTAATACCAATACCTCAGAAAATAAAAATTATTCAAATAAAAGGAATATACCAATTTGGAATTCTACGACTCTATATCTGCTCAACCTTATTAACAAGATTAAATATTATCATTCCAACAAATCCTGATCATAAAAACGCGCAATATGACTTAGTCGATGATGACTAATTTATCGGATTGTATAGTCTTCCCCTTTTGTGTAAATCGGATAAAATATAATCCAGCTGGTAAATTATCGCGTTCTAATTTGAATGACTTACCAGAAATATTTAATTGTTGCTTTACTTGGAATCCGGAAAAGTCATAAACGGTAAGGCATACCTCTTCGAATGAAACATCCGCTTGACACTTTGTTTCTAAGGAAAAAGGGTTAGGATATAATTTTATTTTAGAGATTTGATTCGTTGCCTTTTTAACCCCTGTTGTAATCTCATTATTATAACGTACAGCTGCAAAATCAAAGTTTGAACCATTGTAAGAGCTACCAACCAATACAATCTTTCCATCAGGCTGAATAGCGATTGAAGTTGCAATATCATCACCATTTCCAATAGGAGTGCGAACAATTCCATTCGAACCAAAAGAACTATCCAATGCTCCATTAGATTCATATCGTGCGATCGAAAAATCGGAAGCTGGACTATTGAGAGCACTATATCCTCCGATTAAAATTTTACCGTCACTTTGCAATATTATGGAATATTTATTTTGATAAGCGCACCCGAATAATGTAGAAACTGTTCCTTTGTTTCCAAATGAATTATCTAGTTTACCATGGATATCATACCTTGCCAGGAGCAAGTATCCTGTATAACTATATCCTCCAACGATAATTTTTCCATCAACTTGGATGGTCATTGATTCGCCATAATCATTGGTACTATTTATGATGGCAGTTGTTGTTACCCCGGCTGAACCAAAATTTTGATCTATACTTCCATTACTATTGTAACGAACTAAAACAAAATCATACGAAAAACTTGAAGCAGTATAACTAAATCCTGATACTACAATTTTACCATCCGATTGCACCACTATACTGCGTATTATATCACCGGCGATTCCAACTGCCGTTGTTACTTTCCCATTATTACCAAAGGTAGAATCCAAGGTCCCGTTCTCAAGATATCGCAACAAAGCAAAATCACTGTTGGAACCATTATCTGTATAACCTCCCTGAAGTATTTTTCCGTCACTTTGAATGGCCACTGCCATTCCTTGATCACCACCGTTTAAAACAGGTGTTATCACGGTACCGTTTGTGCCAAATGTATTATCTAATATTCCGTTACTATGAAAACGCGTCAAAGCAAAATCGAAATTAGGAAAAATCCCACAATAACCCCCGACTAAAAGTTTTCCATCACTTTGCATTGTTAAAGAATTTCCTGCAAAATTGGAGCATCCAATATTATTTAATATACCACCTGTTCCAAAGGTATTATCTAAGGAACCATTCGTTTGATATCGAACAAGTGCTGCATTGCTACCACTTTTTCCACCGATCACAATTTTGCCATCAAGTTGGATGATCACTGCATTTCCTAAATCATTATTATTGCCTATTGCTGTTGTAATTTTCCCATCATGATCAAAGGAGAGATCTAAGGAACCATCTTGGCTATAGGTGAATATAGATATTACACAACACATACTGAATGTAAGAGCCTGAATTAAGAAAATGGTTCTATTGGACATATAAAGTTTCCTAAGATTTTTCCAAAGTTAAACAAATCCAGGAATCATCCAAAACCAAATCACAATATTGCCCGATTACATTCCGACGATTTCAACAATGAGAAATAAAATTAAATCCCTACAATAACTCTAATAATTGTCTTGTTCATGCCGGAGTCTACTCTTGTGCAAACTTTAGATTCTCAAATTGATCTCCATCAAATACATAAATGCCAACAATATATCCATCAACATTAGATTGTTCGGTAGATTCTGAACTTTGAGTGAAGCCAAATTTTATTTGAACATCCATACCATTTTCTTGTATTGCATACTCCACTTCAGAGAGCAGCTCAATTGACTTTTTCAGATGGCTTTTTGCCCATTTTAACGCAACCGGTCGTGATTGATCTATCCATTTTAGCAATCGATCTGATTCTGTATTAAACTGCCATTTTTTCTCAAAAGTATCAGGATTAAAACTATATCCTGGTTCGTTTTGGATTGAAAGTATAGAATTCTGACGTTGCCAAGGACTTCCTTGTTGCCAATGTACTAAGGGTATGATATCTCCTACTTCAGTGCCAAACGATTTCGCTTCCATAAAATCGACGACCAAGCCGTACTTACTGGCTGCTGACCATTTAGAAAGAACGGATAACAATTGCTTCAAGGTTTCTGCGCGCTTATTTGAAGTTGGTTCTTCAAAAATCAGTATGCGCACATCCCCTAAATAAATACAACAACTAAACTTCTGCAAACCACTCGATTTAAGTTGATCTAACAGTATCCGGGTATCTGCTAATTCCGCTTTTGCTTTTATCAATGAATTATCAATCTCCAGTTTATTAATACCAAATCCAACTAAGCGTTTATCCCATCTGATTTTAATTTGTAACAAGCTATCCGATTTACTAGCTAAAACAGAATTCTTTACAGAGAAACTCAACTGTTTAATTGGATTTTCTGTGAGTGTATAAATTACTTTAAATTGATCAGGAAAATACAAATCGAGCCACCCATCCAAACCATCCGGAGCTTTCTTTTTCAATGCATTTCACAAGCAAAGCACAAATTACGATTGCAATAACAATTTTAAACAGAATGGACCAACCCATAAATTCGGAAGCTATAAAAATTCAAAGTTAAAACTAAATTTTAGGTTTATCCTGAAGAAACCATCCACCTTTGACAATCCAGGAAATTCCAAAAAATGTAAGTGCAATCCATTCAAACCAAAACACGTAAGAATCGATATCCGGAATAATTTTAAAGTAGATTAATATTGCAATGATTGCAATAGAGGCCATGCATCCAAGCATTACATAACCACAAACCCGATATACAATATTGCGATTTAATTTTTCTGCTGTTGGTTTTTGATCCTCATGTGTCTTTGGGAATAAAATTAAACTAAAATAACTTAGACAAAGAAAAAAAGAAACTGCAGAAATTTTATGCAATAGCCCAAAATGATATTGATAACAAACTATACAGTCTGGTTGATTATTATCTGGCGTCGTTGGCAAAAAGGCAACACCTAAACAAAAGATACATGCGAAATTTGCCGCCCAGCTGTCTTCCTTTTTGGGTCCTCTATAAGTAAATAAAAACATTGCAATAACACATAATATGCCTACAAATACATTCTGCATTGGCGAATGGTAATAAGCACTAACAGAATGCAGCGGACAGTCACATTTTCCAAAATAGTTTGAACCAAAATACATAACAAATGGAAATAAAATACCCAGCAGTCCGATACTTCTTCTGAGCCATAAAAATGGAATTATTTGGTCTTGTCCGAAATGCTCTTTATTTTCTTGTAAATTATGCATATGAATCAATTTAAAATGAATAAATATGAAACTTAAATAAAAATAGTAAAATCGCTTTTATTTACTAATCAAAATAGGCCTATAGTTAATTTTAAATTTTTTAGAATTAATTGTAATGCTTTCTATTTCTGAAATATATCCACAACATTTTGTGTCATTTGAATTGTATGTGGCAAATAAAGTATCCGTATCCATGGCATCTAAGACCAAATAAATTTCATTTTTTACTTCGGGAAATAGATTAATACTGATAGCACTATCAACCAAGCTAGAATGATACTCAATAAATGATATCCCATAATAAATGGTATCATTTCCTAAAACCGAATAACATTTCATTTTACTTTTATCATAAATGCTATTTGCACCAAATACTAAATCCATATCTGCAATTGTATCTTGCACAACAAATACAAAATCAAAATTATCGCCTGAACAATCGACATAATTGCAACATCCGCTTATAGATGAAAATAATACGGTATAAAGCAAGTATTTTAAAAAAGGCATCCTGTTGATTAAATTGTAAAAAATAAAACAATAAAATAATTCAAAAATATATTATATCCCAACAATGCAAGGTAAATAAAATTAAGCAGCTTATAAAATTCATAACTCAAATTAAACCTTCAAATCTTAAGGAATTTATATGGAAAATTATACCCACTTTTACTACTCAATTTTATAAAATAGCAACCGCTTGCCAAATCATTTAAATCAATCCGTGTCAATTTGATTTCTAATTTGCCTCTTTTTATGAATCTGCCACCAGAGTTATAAATTTCAAAACTATTAAATAGTGAAAAATCATCCAAAATATTTAATTCAGTATTTAGTGGATTAGGATAGATGGACAAATTTCTCTCGAATTCTCTTATAGAAGTTATAAAACAAGTTGGTGGTATCTTCGGATATAATAGTTCATCCTTTGAATAAAAACACAATAATCCTTCAGAATAATCCGTAAGGCAAAATCCGTAATGAGAAAGGAGACCAAAATTACTTCCGATGCCTTCGATCCAATATTCCTCTCCAAAATTTGGATTTTCTTTTCGAATTAATTTAAAACGTTTTCTCAATTCACCGTTATTTAAATAAATGCTATCAATCTTATCAACAATTAAGACACAATACATATCAAAGGAAAATGTATCCTTCAATTGTAAATTGAAATCATAAAGCAGCACTTCGTTTGCTGATCCTTGTTTGGAATATACTTTCTTGGTAGAATCCTGCCTCAAATAAATTTGATTAAAACTCCAATTAGTATTTAGTGAATCAAAAGAATAATATACTTTATGATAATTTTGAGTGCCAACTATGGTATCCTCGCCTATTCTAACTGTGTAAGATGTAGTGTTTTGTGAAAATGTTGGATAAATTGCAATATTCCATCGATTCCCAGTCTCCACTAATTTTTGTGCATATAAACCTGAAACTGCAAGTAATGAAATCACTATGATTTCAGTTATTAGATTAAATATTTTAGACATTTCATTTGCTATTTAATTCAAATTTAAAACTATTTCTCTAATCTACTCTATAAAATTTAACAAAATTTTGACTGGATACCTAGTCCCATTTCAATAGATGCTGCCGTTAGGCGTATGTGCATTTCTATGCATCATTCCTTTACTTTTATTATGCCTGCTCGGTATAAGTTCAACGCTTTTTGCAAAATACTTTCAATGGTCTTTATGGGTAAATCTTTATTTGGATTAACTCTAAATATTTTCATTCGAGAACGGTTGCCTTCTTCCAATTTTGGGTGGTCAAGATATTTTCCTTCAACCATAAGAATGTAAGGTTCGTCTGTTTTTTTATCTGTCCACAAGTAGCAAAACATTTTTTTCTTATAGCAGAAGCAGGGCATTCCCCACTTCTGCGTTTCAGTTACATTTGTATCTTGTTCAAGAATAATACTACGTAGTGCCAGCAGACAACTCTTTTTTGGTTCTTCTTTATTCAAATAGTAGTTCTGAAGTTGCTCAACCATTTTTCCTATTTTACTCAAATTAAAATATCTATTTCTGCGTTTCCAGGATTTTGAACTTTTTCTCCAAAAACTTCAAAGTCTGCTGTGAATATCCTTTCTAAATCCATTTCCCAAATATCCGTCCATTTATTCACTATCAATCCCTTCATTAAGTCACCTATGGCAGATAGTTTCATACAGTCTTCATCATCAAACATTTTGCCAATCATTCCATCGGAAATAGTATCTAGATTGTCCACTTTGCAACCCAATATTGTTGTATATGATCACTTTCGTAATCTGTGTAAATAGAATACACAGTGTTGCCAATTTTGTTTGGAATTGCATTCAATATATTTTCATTCACAAACTTACCCCACAACGCTGCAATATCTATTGCTGCCTGATTTTTCTCATTTGTGGTTCTTACTGAAATGCCAATTAGCATAAAAGGTTCAATTCTCACTTTGTCCATTTTTTTTAATTTTTAGTGAACCACAAAAATAAAATACACCTTTGACAACAGTATGTCAAGGGTGCTTAAAATATTTTCTATGCAATATGTTTCAGTGTCTTCATTTTACGCCATCAAATAAATAAGTTGTTCCAATTACAAACTCCTACATGACGCTTTCGCGCCTACAATTGACAGGCAGGGTTCCTTCACTTATCTTGCTGTTGCATAATATCGGCAAATTGCAGAATCGTTCAGTCATGTCATTCTTACACTTATCATCAAACCAAAATAAATATAAAAACCGCCTACCTTATTTCTAAAGCAGGCGGCTAAATCTATTTCAATTAGGACAATGGCACTCTTAATTTATAACGCTTTTTCAAATTTCTTCCAAAGTCTATCTCTACATCTTTCTGATGCACGACAGCTCCTAGATTACTCGAAAAATCATAACCAATAAACTCTTTCAATACAGATGATTTGGTTTCACTGCTATTAGAAATCTTATCAATCTTTTTCTTAAACTGCTTGTCATCATTTAATACTGCAGCTTTTTTTGGATCCTTTGGTGAGGAAGATTTAGAGGTCCGGATATCCACTTCTCCTAATACCAACTTCGTAGAATCATAATAGTTTATCACCTTACCATCATTGTCGATGCTCACAGTAATTAATCCATGATCTGAATTTACACTTTCCACACCATTGTGACTTTGACGATATTGAACAATCGTTTCTACAACTGATGGGCTTTCCAATGTACCACTTCCTTCCAATGTGCCACCATTTGTTAAACGGTAACGAATGTTTCCTGGTTTTAATTCGATTCCTTTCGCCAGATTCAAATCATTCATAAACTTCTGTGCAATTTTAATTGCTTTACTTTCTGCAATGAGTGTTTTGTTTTCGAGGTTTGGCTTTCCAAAATAAATATTTAAAGCAATAAGCATCATTTATATTCAACAAAACATCTTTACCGGATACTTGTCGATTCCCTTTTGCATCAAATAAAATTGTTTCTGAAATCACTTTTGTTAATCCTACGGCGCGGCCAATACTTGCAAGTCGTTTGTCTTCTTCAAATTTATTCGTAAGAATGATTCCATTTAATTTTTTTGGAACTGCCGTTCTATTAGCAAATGACCTGGAAGGCAAGGTGCCTATCCATTGCCATTGATACCATCCTTTTGTCACTGCTGCCTGAGAAAATAAACGCTCGTTATTTAAGCGATGGACAGCTTCGTTAGCATTCGCTCCGACTGCCATCACAACGGGTACTTGTCCGTGGCTGATTCTCCAACTTGCATCTAAAAATGCACGTGCAAATGTTTTCCCTTTTTTCCATTCATCCCAGAAAAATTTGCCATAATTGGGATCATCAATACTCGTTGTTTCATACCCAAACATCATGCGAAGTCCGCCCCGATTTGGATCCCACCAGGATCTTACCGGATTGTCGGAACCAGAAACTCTGATGGAATAACAAGTGGACCAAAACATATAGCGCAATTCTTCATTTGAAAAGGCCATACGATTTGAAAATGCCCAATCCCGATTATCCCAAAGTCCACCAAGCGGTGCTTTAAAAACACCATTGTTGTCCATATCTCCATGCCCAGAATGATAAAAAACACGAACCGCATCGATACCAAATGAATCTTGCCAATTATCATAGGTTTCTTCATAAGCCCAAACTTTTACACCAGCATCTTTGCGCCAGTAATTTGCAGCCTTTCCCGGAAAAGAAGTCGGATAATCTAAAAATCCGTCTGCATCATCATGTGTGTAGGTTAATCCACTAGCACTTGAAAATGTCTCCAGACTGTTTGCACCATAAAAATCATTGGAACCACTTACAATTGTTTTCAATGCTTTTGCGGTCTTTGCTTTTTCCTTTACAAAAGGATCTAGCAGAATTGCCTTTTTAAATTTCATAAGCACAATTTATTTGCCTACTCTTAATTCCCTTTTCGGCTACCGGGTGCTTACTCTTTTTAGGATTTTCAGCATACTCCATAAAGTGTTAAAATTGATTTGGAAATCGGCTTGAAATGAATATTTAAAAGTAAAGCAATAGACTATCTTCAATTTGAAATTTCATTTCAAATTGTATGACATAAAAAATATAAAATATTGTGAATCTGTAATTTAAGAAAATTACCTAGAATAAAAAATACTCCTAAAGAACCATAAAAAATGCTTCTTTAGGAGTATTGCGAAAAAAAGTTTTTTCGATAAGTTTTAAACTCTTCCTCCTGCGATTCTAAAGTTTAAGACAAATCTTCAACTTCTGCTTCTGGAGCATTGTTCTTCACAGAATCAACTCCAGCTGTCCTACCGGTTTCATCCGCATACATCTGACTAGATCCAATCACCTGACCATTGGTTGATTTTAGATTAAAATATAATTTACCATTTGCAGCAGTAAGATGCTCATACCGATCATCATCCTGTGAGTTTTTTCTGACAGATTCAATGCCATTGAGACAACTTGCTTTTGCACTATAACCTTCACTACTTAGGATAACCTGACCGTTTCCTGCTTTCAAATTAAATTGATATTCCCCATTAGAACGGGTACTGATTGTAAATTTGCCCATAATCGTTTACTTTAATAGATGAATTAAGAAGCTATAAATTTACAAGCTTCAGCCATTTAATCTAAATATTTTTTTTTCCAGGTTAAAATTCCAGGCATATTCTACTTTTTACCATTGTCAACGAATAAAAAAACAAAATGTCCTTTGCGCGGAATAGTAATGGCATATGCCACCAATTTAAAAACTTATCTAGTTCATTCAACAAAGACTTACTGATTTCAGTAATTATAATTTTTGAAAACAAAGTTTCATCGTTCAAAATACAATGCGAAGTGAACAATTTTCAACAATGATACCTTTAGAGTTTTATAAATACAAAGTATCACAATCACTTTCAAATAAACCAAAATAAAATAATCTAATTAGATTATACAATTTCCTTATTCCTGGATGCTAAATAATTCACAATCGCTTTTTCTCCAAAAGTATAAAACACAACCGGAGTTATAATCATATCCAATAAAGTACTACTAATTAAGCCTCCTAGTATAACTGTTGCTACTGGATACAAAATTTCCTTACCAGATGCTTGAGGATCTAAAGTAAGTGGAATTAGCGCTAGTGCCGCTACCAAAGCAGTCATTAATACCGGAACCAACCGCTCCAAAGAACCACGGATAATTAATTGCTTGCCAAATCGCTCGCCTTCATGTTCAACTAAATAGAGATAATGTGAAATCATCATAATGCCATTTCTAGATGCTATACCTGTAAGTGTAATGAATCCAACTAAGGTTGCCACAGAAAATGTCCCACCTGTAAATAATACTGCTAATACACTTCCGATTAATGCTAAAGGTATATTAAGCATAATTTGCAAGGTGATCTGCGCCGATTTAAAATGCGAATAAAGAATTAAAAATATTCCTATAATCGAAAAAATACTTAAAAACAAAATAAGTTTAGTTGCTGATTTCTGACTTTCAAACTGCCCACCATATTGAACAAAATATCCAGTTGGTAATTTAACATTTGCACTAACAGAATTTTGAATCTCCTGAACCGTATTTCCTAAATCTCTACCCTGCACATTACAGCTAATGGTAATTTTGCGTTGGGAATTCTCATGTGAAATGGTGTTGATACTCGTAGTACTTTCGATACTTGCTATTTGTTGTAATGGAATCAGTGTGCCATTCGGTGCATCAATTAAAGTGTTTCGAATAGCTTCCAGATTACTTCGTTCTTCATCGGTTGTTCGAAGCAAAATATCAAATGATTTAATACCATCTATAATTTGTCCGGTAACTTTTCCATTATAGAAAATTTCAAGATCTTCGGCAACCTTGCCTGCTTGCAATCCATATCTTTGCAATGCTTCCCGATTAACTTTTATTAATAGTTGTGGCACCATTACTTGTTTTTCAATTTGCACATCCACTACACCCCGAATGGATTTAATGGTCTCTGAAATTTGATTTGCATTGGATCTTAAATCGTTGAGATCGGTACCATAAAGTTTGATTGCAACCTGCGCTCGAACACCAGATAATAAATGATCTAAACGATGTGAAATGGGTTGTCCGACATTAATCGTAACACCTTTTAGAATTTCTAATTTACTGCGAATGTCAGCAATGATTTCATTTCTGGATCTGCTGGTTTCAGCTTTTAGTTCAACATCAATTTCAGAATTTGAAACGGGCTCTACGTGTTCATCCAATTCAGCACGGCCAGTTCTGCGGCTTACAAATTCAACATCAGGCACCTGTAACATAAGATTTTCTGCCATCGTACCAATTTTCGAACTCTCTTCCAATGATGTTCCTGCAGGCGTAGAAAGATTAATTGTAAATGAACCTTCATTAAATGGTGGTAAAAATTCAGTTCCAAAAAATGGGACCATAGCAATAGATGAAATAATTAAAAGTATTGCTGACACAATGATCGCTTTTGGTTTTTGCAAACCCCAATTCAATAATTTCGTATCCTGTTTTTTCAAAAATTTCACCAGTCCACTATCCATATTTATTTTATCATCTTTTGGCTTTAATAAATATGAACATAATGCCGGTGTCACTGTAAGAGAAACGAAAAGTGAAGCAATAATGGACGTAATATAGGCTACACCAAGTGGTGCAAAAATTCTTCCTTCCATGCCCTGCATATAAAATAAAGGAATAAAAACCAATACTACAATAATCGTTGCATAAACTATAGAATTTCGAATTTCACAACTGGCATCATAAATTACTTGTAAGAGTGGTTTTGGATTTTCAGAATGTTTGTTTTCATGAATCCGCCGATGGACATTTTCAACATCCACAATTGCATCGTCTACCAATTCACCAATCGCGATAGCGAGTCCACCTAAGGTTAAGGTATTTATACTAAAACCAAAAAGTTTAAAAATAATTGCTGTTATAACAAGTGAAAGTGGAATAGCTGTTAATGTAATAATCGTAGTTCTGTAATTTAACAAGAACAAGAAAAGAATAATAACAACAAGTATAAATCCATCGCGTAATGCTTCCTCAACATTTGAAAGGGCGGCCTGAATAAAATGCTTTTGTTGAAATATAGTTGGATTTAATTTTACATCAGGAGGCAATGACATTTGCAGTTCAGCCAATGCTTTTTCCACTTCATTTGTCAAGGATACTGTACTATATTCAGGTTGCTTTTCAATCGTAAGGATCACAGATGGCTTTCCATTTATACTAGCATCCCCTCGTTTTTGTGCAGCTCCAAATTTAACTTCTGCTACTTGAGAAAGCAATACGGGCAATCCATCTCTATTGGCAACTACTGTATTTCGCAAATCATCTAATGAATATGCGCGTCCAACATTTCGAATTAGCACTTCACTTCCATATTGATTATAAAAACCACCCGAACTATTTTGATTTGTAAGTGTAAGCGCTTTATCTAAATCATCGATAGACAAATTAAACTGTTTAAGTTTTGCCGATGAAATCAATACCTGATATTGCAAACGCTCCCCTCCAATAGGAATCACTTGTGAAATTCCTTTGATACTCATTAGTCGTCTGCGAATAGTAAAATCCGCGAGTGTTCGCAATTCTGATGCAGAGGTACTATCTGAAGAAACACCAACCAACATAATTTGTCCCATAACTGAACTAATAGGACCCATAACAGCTGTAATGTTTTTTGGCAATTGAACAGTTTGCAATTTTTCAGCTACCGATTGCCTGGCCCTATAAATATCCGAATTCCAATCAAACTCAACGAATACCATCCCAATTCCGATGGATGAACTACTCCGTACAGATTCTACTCCTGGCGCACCATTCAAGGCTGTTTCAACCGGAATGATTATTTGCGTTTCTATTTCTTCTGGAGCCATCCCATTTGCTTCCAAAAAAACAGTAACTCTGGGGCGATTTAAATCAGGCAAAACATCAATCGGCAAGTTGCTGATTGTAAATATTCCAAAAAGAAATAGTAAAGAAGCAAACGAGATTACGAATAATCTGTTTTGAAGTGAAAACCGTATGAGTTGATTTAACATAATTTATCAATTAAAATTTCTTGTTGGAATTGGCATTTATTAGTCAAAAAAAACATTAACTTTTAACCATTGACTCTTAACCATTGACTCTTGACTCTTAACCATTGACTCTTGACTCTTAACCATTGACCATTAACTATTGACTCTTAACTATTAACCATTAACTATTGACTCTTGACTCTTGACTCTTGACTCTTAACTATTAACCATTAACTATTGACTCTTGACTCTTGACTCTTAACCATTCCCAAATAGCTATGCATTATGGATCAATGCTTATGACCTTCTTCCCCATGTTCATGGTTGTGCTCCTGATTTTCTTCGTTCATTACTTTGCCTGTAGATGGCTCGACTTTTATTACAAAATCGGTGGTGTGTAATTTCCCATCAGCCATAAATTGAAGCCATACTCTATAGATACCTGCTGTTTCAAAGTTGGTATGAAAATGAAGTATCGTTCCTTCTACTTCTGGATGTAAGTGAACATATGCTTTCGTTTCCATATGAATAGCTACCATATGACCTTTAGCACCCAGGTAATTTTGTAACTGATTGACATCAAATGACTTCCCATTTTTTAAGAATACAGCATCAAAATGAATCGCAGTATTTGAAATAAATTTTCCATCATCAGGTTTTAAAGTTACAGAAAATGGATTACTAAAAGCTGTATTTTGAATCGATGTATACGTCTTCCGGGAGGCAGATTTTCCTTTAACATCGACTTCAATTTTTTCTAACTGATGTGTACTTCCACTTGGTTTATAATCCGCATAGAGTAAATACTTACCCCCGGATGGAAAAGTTTCTGATAAGGCATACGATCCGTCCTCCTGGTATTCTGGATGAATATGATTAAACCAGGATAAATCTTCACGCACTGCAATGAGATGAATTTTCTTTTCGTGTGTAACGTCTAATGGAACTGCTTGTGCACTATTATTTTTATTCCTTGGAGTGAATGCCAATACTGCAGGTTTTCCGGCCTCCAAAATTTCAGGAGCGGATTTGAAATCCATTTGAAAATTTCCTGCCATTGGTTTTTCATCCATGTGCTCTAATGCCATTCCACATTTAGAACACTTTTCACCTTCCTGTCCAGTCACTTCAGGATGCATCGGACAAGCATATATATGAACGTGGTCCTGCTCCTTTGTTGTTGCAGATTCATTCTCAGAAGTTATTTCTTTACTTTTATTATTGTTACATGCAATAAGAAAAATAACTGCGCTCATGGCAAATATAGAAATGCTTTTTTTAATGATATTTTTCATTTTTATTAGAATTTTAAATTATTGATTTAGGAAAATCATTTTGAGTTGATAACTTGCATTGACAACAATGCGTTCGTCCTCTTCTACCCCCTTAAGGATACTTGTAAAACTTCCATTGTTTTCACCTAATTGTACATAACTTACACTGTACTTTTCTGCTGCATCTTTAATAAATACAACTGGCTTACCGTTTATTTCTGTAATAGCAGAATTCGGGAGTACAATTTGATGCGAGCTCTCCAATGCAAATACCCGGATGTTAACAAATTCACCAATCTTAAAATCATTATCCGGATTGTTTAGTTGAAACAAAACACGTTGAGATTGATTACTTGCATTTATTTCTTGTGCCAGGGAAAGAAGTTTTACTTCACTGGTGATATGACTATCATTAGCACATTCAATGGTAAATTTTGCACCCTTTCTTACCTTAGCCGCATCTTTATCAAACACCTGCGCTTCTGCATAAATCTGCGAAAGATTTGTTATTGTAAAAAGATTTTGTCCAGCATTCACAGTGGATCCAATACTCAAACTAAAATTACCCAATACGCCAGCAATTGGAGATTGTAAAACAAATGTGCGTCCAGCATTCCCTTTGAATAGCTTTAAATTACTATCTGCTTTCTGAAAACGCGCATTTGCTTCATCCATATCTTTTTTTGCTGCAATGTCTGCGATCGTATTCAATCGGTCGATCTCCTTTTTAGAAGCCTCATATTCGGCAAGGAGTTTATTTTTTTCAGACATCATATTCACTTGCGTACCAGCATCCAGATTTTGTTCAACAATTGCAAGCTGCTGTCCGGCCTTTACATATTGACCAACATTCACAAAAAGTGCTCGGATTTTTCCATTTTGAGGAGTTCCAACTTGAGCTTGTCCCCCACTACTTGGAATTATAGTTCCAAAAAGTTTGATACTCCCTGTAAAAGAACCAGAGACCAATTTTTGAGTAATTACATCAAATAAAAACTGCGTCTCTTTAGGAACTAAAAATGAATTAGAAAAATTAGTACCTGACTTAGAAGCTCCATGATCATCATCACCATGGGCCTCAGACTGTAATAAAGGCAAAAAACAATTAATAATAATTAAGAAAATGGCAATGGTACTTCTACCTGATTTGGTATTCCTTTTTTGAAAAAGTAAGCCTAGAAATAGACCAATCACCAAGGAGCTTATGACAATTAACCAAAGCAACCAATTACTATAGTCTAAATGAGCGTGGACATGTTCTTCTGATGCTATCACTAATTCTTTTCCAACCTCCACACCAGAAAGCAAAATTAAATCTGCTCCTTGTGAAGCATTAATTCTTACTGCAAGAGAATACTTCTTTAGTTCAGTAAAACGGGATTCTAGTATATACGTACCTTCACTACTATGTCTGATCTGAAACACTAAGGAGCTATCTTCCTGTGAACGAATACTAATATCTGCGCTATCGATTGGTCTGTTTGTAGCGAAACTACTTACAAATAAAATAAGCTTTGCTGGTTCGTTAGGATGAATGGGTTCATATCTAAGCAGTAATTCATATTTATCAGAAGAGGCTTCAATTGAAAAATATTTTGCAGTTTGTACTGACTTTAAATCTTCCTCCGGACCATGACTATGATCATCACCTCCAGATGCTTGAAGTGGATTACTGTTTGCAATAATCCAAATAAATAATGCAAATATTCTGATTTTTAACGTATGATTCATTCTTATCCTTTTAAATAATTAATATTAATAATAGCTTGATTGAATTCACGAAGTGTTTCCAAATACTGAATTTGTATCTTATATGCATCCGACAAGGTTCTTAAGTAATTGATATAATCTGATTGCCCGGCAGTAAACATTCTTTCGGAAGTTGAAATTAAATCGAAAGCATGTCTTAGACCTTTATTTTCAAAGTATTCTAAAGCCATTTGTGCTTTTAATCCTTCCGCTTTTGCAAGTTGAATTTGGATATTTAGGTTTTGTTGTTCTACCAAAATTTGCTGTTCTGAAATTTGTAAATTAGTTTTCGCTGCCTTCATGCTAGCACTATATTGCCAAAACCAAATCGGAATATTGACCCCTGCTTTAAATCGATATGGAATTTCTGAATTTTTCAATCCCTGATTCATATAGCCAACTGAAAAACCTGGCAATGCTTTACTTTTTTCTAATGAAATCATTTTTTCAACAACCGCTTGCGATTGAAAAGCATATTGAACACGGGCCGAATTATGTATTTGAAAGCTGTCGACAATTTCATTATTTATAAATACTCCTGAATTTTCTTTTCGCAATGGCAGGATTTCAAAAGGCTCTGCAATCCCAGTATAAATTTGAAGCTGCATCAACGCTATAGCTGCATCAGTTTGTGCTTGCATAAATTGATTATGGATATCTCCAAATTGGCTTGCGGCAAATGTTTTCTCTTTAAAATCAATTTGGCCAGCAATAAATTGACGGTTTGCAGCGTCGGAAATGATAGCATAAATACTATCCTGTTTTTTTAAATGTTGCAAAAGTTGCTTTGCAAATTGCAAATTTAAGTATGCAGATTTTACTTGTTGAATGACTTCCCTTTCACTTAGAATTTTTTGTTTTTCTGCCAACCTGGTATGCTGTTTTGCTAATTGCTTTTGCTTCGTATAAACTGATGGAAACTGAAAAGCTTGTGATACACCAAGTGTCATAAACTCACCCGTAGGACTTTCTATGATGAATTCAGGATTTGCAAGATTGAAACTTGCGCCTTCAAGTTGTCTTTGCATTTGAAGCTGAAGATTTGCAGAAGATATTACTGGACTATTTTTAAGGGTTGCCGTTATAACATCTTGTTCTGTCAGAATATTCTGACTATTAAGATTTGACAAAAAGCCCAATAATAATAAAACCCATAATTGAATTAAAAATATTTGTTGGATAGATGAACCTGTGATAAATCGAAAATCCAGCATCCACAGATTTAAAATCTTAGATTGGCAACTAAATAATATTTTGCTCATTTTAAACTTTTATTAATCATTTTATCATTGTTAAACCTGAAATCACAAATTGTTTTACGAAACCACAAAAGCTTGAATATATAAATGAATCAAAACTCGAAATGCGAGGTTAAGAAATACAAATATTCTTGATTATGAAAAATTAGATTTTTGATTTTTAATAATTATTTCTAACACAATTCATGTAATGAATTATTTAGTTGACTTTTAAAGCAAAAAATAAAAGTCAAAAGCCAATACTATCCGAGAATCTGAATAGTTTGACTAAGAAATAAAATAGGGAGGCCCTCTTAAGGAATGTGCTTTCGGATGTCTATTTTGATATGGAGGCGGTAGTCCTGGAAACCAAACCACTTCATTTATAAAATCGACATATGAATTTAAATAAGTGCTTGGCACAACAAGTGCAATATTCAAATCCAATTGAAGAATATCAATAAAACTGCTGGTATTTGCAAATAAATATGCACCAAAATCAGGAGAATGAATTAAGTGTGGTGTGTGACTGTGGCTTTCACTAGGAATATTTCCATGATGATGATGATCAAAATACTCACTTTGGTGATGCGCTTCAGCTTCTTCCTTACTTTCATGGTGATGGTGAGGAATGGCGTCATGAGCAAACATCAAAAAGTTTGCTAACACTAAACTATAAACTATAAATTGTTTATGACGCATTGAATACAAAGGTAGATAAATTAAATCAAAATGGCTTTATCCTACGATGGTTTATCAACGCTGATTTGCTATAATTTGTTGCAGATCCGTAAAAAAACTCTATTCAACTTTACCCGAGTTACAGCTTGTGATTTGATTTTATGAAAACATGGACCTGACTAGACCCTCTTGATTGCTTTTTTTTCAAATTAGAAGATTTTATAAGCACAGTGAAATTTTAATATATTCAATTACAAGAAGAAGTATAGAAGTTAATAAGCAAAATCCTGGAAGCCAAATGCACTATTTCAGTTAAATAAAAAAGGGAGGCATTTAATACCTCCCTTTTGATAATTTTTAATATTTCCTGTTCCTACTTACTGTATAGCTATACGTTGCGTAGTAAAATTACCTTTGCTGCTTTTTAGGGTAGCAAAATAAATACCTGTATTCATTTGATCTCTATTTACTAAAACCTCACCAGTCTGAATGTTTTTAATTGTTTTCATTTCAATACCTAATACATCTACAATGGTAAGACTATAAACTTCACCTTTCGAATTATCAAAACGGATAATGGTGCTATTGCTAAACGGATTTGGTAGAATCCGCATGTTTACATTAAGATTTGCTTGTTTTGTGCCGGTTAATTCTTCACATACATTCCAGATATAACCGATATCCTGAAAATCTGTGATTCCCGTTAAGTCCACTTCCCGAAGATGCTCCCCTACTGTATTGATAAAACCACAACCTAAATCACTAAATTTAGCTGTTTCCTTTTCTGTATCTGTTTTACCATTCACAAAAACAAAGTGTTGCTTAATCGGTACAATATCCAAAACATCCGTTCCGAAAATACCATTTACCGGATCAATTAATTTCAACTCTGTTACCGCATTTTTAAATTGAGGCCATTGGAAACTACTTTTAATAAATACACCATCTGCAGATGGCACTTCTGAACTTAAGTCAACTTTAAAACGCGCTTTAATTTTAGTAGGGAGTGGAGCGCATATATCATCACAGGTATTAAAACAGTATGCAGTTAAAATTGTATCCGATTCTGCGACATCTATTTTACGATTTCCGCCACCTGTTGCGCATGCTTGTCCGCCTAAGCCAGTTTCGTCAAAACCCCATTCTTTGCCGTACACATATTTAAATTCATAAGAAGATTTACCATCAACAGAATCCCTTCCTTCATATATACCATCACCATCCGGATCTAATAAAATACTGTTTGCTTTAGGGAGCGTCCAACCTTGAAATGAACCAGCAACATAGCAGGTATCCACCTTGCCAAATTGGCTAATCATATTCGACATATTAACACGAAATGTTACTTGAATTCTTTTTGGAGGTCCGGTAAGTTTACATGCTTCACAACTATTAAAACAATAGGTTGGAAGTGTTGTATTCACTTTAACATTCATTACCCGATTACCACCACCATTCACACAGGAACCAGAAATACCACCTTCCCAGGTACCGCCATTCTTTATAAATTTGTATTCGTAAGAACCTTCTGCAATGGCAACATTGATTTCATATACTCCATCTCCATTAGAATCTGTCAACCGATGTGTTCCTGCGTTCCAACCTTGAAAACTTCCTGCTACGGTCACAGAATCTGTGGCAATATTGAAAGCACTTTTGATAATTTCATCATTCATATCAACACGAATAGTTACTCCGGTATTCGTACAAGCTGATGTGGAATTAAAACAAACCAGGGGTAAAATATCTTTTCCACCATTATCAGTTACTGTATGTGTACGATTATTGGATTCATCATTGCCATTCCAGGCATCAGCATTATTGTACTTAAATTCAAGTGCTGTACCATTTGCAATCATCGTTGTGAATGTCCAGATTCCATCTCCATCAGCATCAGACATTGCATCCTTTGCTGGATCCCAACCTTGAAAGCTTCCAACAACATGGATGCCTCCGCTAAATATCTTTTTAGTTAAAGCCAATTGATTTACATCTACCTGGAATGTCACTTCAATCATTTGTGCTTGTGCATACCCGAGTGTAAATAATGTTAAAAATAAAATGTAGAATTTTTTCATGTAATCTGTTTTTTAAATATATAATTAATAAATGAAAACTTTTTTTACGATTTGATCTACTCTTGAACGGGCACAAATAAAGTAATATGCTGCAGGAAAACAACTGGAAACAGGAATTTTACTAAATTTTGAACTTATTGTATGTTGCAGCATTTGTCTGCCTTGTAAATCCATCAATTGAATTTGAATGGGAAGCTCTTGATTTGAAATAATAAAAATTTCTTGAGATGCAGGAAGATACTGAATATCCAATTCAAGTAATTCATTCTTATCAAGATTTTCATTAGCCACCACTTCATCCTCAGAAATTGTATACCTTTTATTTGAAACTAGATTTTGGAATGTAGAAATAAATCCACCAGGCCATTTAATAATTACCTGATCCACTTTGCTTTGATCTGCCAATCCAAAATGCAAACGCTGTGGTGTTTGTGATGCATATCCACTTCCAGAAATTAATTCCTGATAATAATTTACACCATTCAACTGAATGGTAACTTTAGTTCCAATTCCAAATCGATTTCCTTTTTTTGATTTGAAGTCAAACTCGATCCAGTTTTCAGTATTTGAACTTTTATTTAAAAATAATTGATTACCATCTTTCCCTGCATTTGCAACAAATAAGTCCTGACGACCATCATTATCTACATCCAACCAACTATTGCCATAGGATCCAAATGAACTGGCTATTGTAGTATTTGACAATACCTTTTGAAATTGAGCTATTGGAGAATTGAGATAGAGCACATTATTATAAGGCGAAAAATAACTGTCATTACAAACATAGAGATCATTCATTCCGTCATTATTTGCATCCAGCCAAACATTCCCCCAGCCCATTCCATAATCATCTACTCCAACTTCTTTTGCAATGTCTTTGAATGTACCATCCGCTTGATGAAACAATAAAACATTATAAAATAAATTGGTGATATATAAATCCGTTCTGCCATCATTGTTAAAGTCACCAGCAGAAACGCCCATCCCCATAGATTTAAAATTGGCTTTTGTTTTTACTGAAATATCTTTAAAATGCCCTTTGCCGTCATTTTCATACAATATAAAATCCTGATTTGCGTCATGTATTAAATACAAATCTCCATCGCCATCATTGTCATAATCAAAGAATGTTCCACCCATAGAAATTCGGCTATCCAAGGCCCCAGATTCCAAAATCTTATTCTCAAAATGTAAGTTTCCATCATTGATAAATAGTGCATTTTCTGTATTCAATTGCGTTAAATACAAATCCAGATCACCATCTAAATCAACATCCGATGCCAAACAAGCTTTTACAGTTTTGGAATTATTAATTCCAGATGCAGTGGTTATATCTTCAAATCCTGCCAAACCTTTATTTAAAAAAAGTTTACATGGTGCATCTGCTCCGCCTAAAAATAATTCTGGTAAACCATCATTATTAAGGTCTGCCCAAACCGCACATTCTGTCCCAGCTGCATAATGTAAGCCTAATGCAGAAGCAACATCTGTAAAGGTTCCATTCTTATTATTTCGATATAATTGGTTGGCACCTAAACGATTAGAAACATAAACATCATCATAACCATCCAGATTATAATCAGAAACCGCAACACCAATATTATAACCCGATTTATGAATTCCTGAGACGTTACTGATATCTTCAAAATCAAGAACTGATTGTCCAAATGAAAAATGGGCTAATAATAAAAATAGGAAACAATGTTTTACACTTAGAATCACAGGCGGCATTTTTTAGAGGCACAAATTTAACAAAGAGTTAATACATTTGCTTGTCTAAAATACCATTTTATGAAAAGAGTTTTACTCCTATCCTACTTTATTTATGGTTTAGGTGCCTTATCTGTAGCCCAAAACAGTTTAAAAGGGCATATTATGACACAAAATGAATCCATAATTGGCGCAACCGTTAAAATTGAAGGAAGTAATTTAGGAACCGTATCTGATTTCAATGGTGACTTTAACATTACTAAAATTCCAGATGGGAGCTATAAAGTCCGAGTGAGCTTCGTAGGATATCATACCGAATATAAAACCATTTCATTTACGGGAAACTCTCTGGAAGTTTGGAATCTTAGTCTGGAAGAGGACAATCAATTAATGAATGAGGTCGTGGTAGTTGCATATGGCACGGAAAATAAAAAAGCAGGTATTGGATCTGTTGCCAGCCTTAAGTCTGATAAACTAAATGATAATGTTGGTGGCACCTTAATTTCTGAATTGCAAGGAAAAACTCCAGGGGTATTAATGACTTCTTCAAGTGGAGCTGCTGGTGCTGCAGGAATTGTTCGTCTCCGGGGAACTAACTCCATTACAGCGGGTGGTGATCCATTATATGTAATTGATGGTGTCCCATTATCGAATGAGAATTTTCTAAACGGAGAACGGGGTGGACAAAACAACAATCCATTGAGTAGTATCAACCCTGCTGATATTGAAAGTATTAGTTTTTTAAAAGATGCATCCTCCGCTGCCATTTATGGTTCTAGAGGTGCAAATGGAGTAATCCTTATCACAACAAAAAGAGGTGGCAAAAAACGTTTTGGCATTAGTTATTCAGCATCTATTGGAAATTCTAAACCGACCCATGTGATTGATCTCATGAATAAAGAACAATGGTTTCAAGTACAACAAGAAGCATTTGAAAATGATGGTGGGGTTGGTAGATTTCAATTGCCACTTGGTTTAAGTTATGATGATGTTGCAAATATCAATACGGACTGGATGAGAAAGGTGATTCAGACAGGGATGAAAATGGAACACAACCTCGGAATTACCTTAGGAGGCAATAAACTAAAAGCATATCTAGGAGGTACCATCAGTAAAGCTGAATCCTTTTTAGTAGGAAATTTCTTTGAGCGATATTCCGGACGAATAAACTTAGATTATACTCCGGTTCGATGGTTTAAATTAGGAATTAGTTCGTCTGCAATCCGAGGATTAAATAAACGTGCCTTTCAAGCTTGGGCTGGCGGTTTAGGTTTGGCACAATCAAATGCTTTGATGATCTATCCAATCTTTAAAAATGAATTTCCGAAAACAAGTCCATTTTATGATTCTGTTGGTTATTTCAACATAAATCAAAATCCAGTTGCTCAACAAGAGCATATTGATTTTAGAACCCGTGAATGGCGCTATATAAATAGTGTTTCTGCTTCCTTTTTCCCGACTGCACGATTAAGTTTTAATATAAATGGAGGTGCCGATATTTCCAGACTTGGTGATTTTACATATGAAGATGCAATCTGGACTCGCGATAAAGATATTTCTAAAATTAATTTATCTAATGTTGACAATTATAATATTTATGCAACTAGTCAATACCAAATCCCATTAAGAAATTCAGCACATGAATTAACAATTTTAGCAGGTTTGGAATATCAAGATTTTAAGGTAACCGGATATGATCAAAGCTATAATTACATTGCAGATTTGATTTATAATGTCGATTCGATTTGGTCTGATGTAAAAGAGAATGCTTCAAAATATTATGTTGATCGCGATGGCTATAAATTTGCTAGTGCATTTAGTCGATTAAATTATTCCTGGAATCAAAAATTATTTGCTCAAGCAACTTTCAGAAGAGATGCATCTTCTAAATTCGGACCGAATAATCGATTTGGAAACTTTCCATCAATAGGTGTTGGCTATGTAATTTCAGATGATCATTGGTTTAAAAATAATATCATCAATTATTTAAAAATAAAAACTTCCTTCGGGATCACCGGAAATTCAAACATCCCATGGTCTCAGCAATATGAAACTTATAAGTTGAATAATAGCCCATTAATAAATTATGATACTCGATATAATAATGAAAACACACGTTTTCAGGAAAAAGTTGGGAATCCAAATTTGAAATGGGAAGAAGTCCAAAAAGTGGATGTAGGACTTGACTTTGGATTATGGAAAGATCGAATCAGTGGTAGCCTAACATACTTTTATGATTTAACCAAAGATGCATTGTTATTGGTTGCCTTACAATCTTCAACCGGCTTAGAAAATTTAAATTTTTACGACAATGTTGGGAAGATTCAAAACAAAGGAATTGAATTTTCACTTACCAGTCATAATTTAGTAGGTGCCTTTAAATGGACTACAGAATTTAATATAACAGCTATTAAAAATAAAGTATTGGAAGTTGGCACTGCAACGCCAGATGCTTTGGATGGTGGATTCGGCGATATCCGGGTGGTTGTTAATTATCCTGTTGGCGTGAATTATATAGTTCGATTTTCTCATGTAGATAAAGCAACCGGAAGGCCTGTTTATCTTGATAAAAACGGGAAAGAAACATTTACTTATAATGTAGCCGAAGATCGTGTACCTGCGGGAACATTACAAGCTGATTTTTATGGTGGATTAACAAATACATTTTCTTATAAAAACTGGAGTTTAAGTGCTCTGTTATTTTTCAAATATGGAGGAAAATTATATGACGATGCTGCGAAGCGGCAATTAGGGGTTGTGACTACGGATTGGAATATGAGGCCTCTAATTTTTGATCGCTGGCAACAAGAAGGAGATCAAAGCAGATATCCACGATTCACAAATACGATGCTCAACTGGGGAGGTAATGATAATGCCTGGCAAAATAATCATTCCCTCTGGTTGTATGATGCAAGTTATATGAGATTGCGCAATGTAACTGTAGCCTATACTATTAAAGGCAAAACTGCAAAATCAATTAGTTATAGATTCTATATAACTGGAAATAATATTTTAACATTTACTAAATATCCTGGTTGGGATCCTGAAGTCGCCAGAGACCGCACAACGGATCAGCAGCGCAATGTAGGCGGATTTGGAGTTTCTTATTTAACGGCTCCTCAAGAAAAAAGCTGGGTATTTGGAGTGAATGTTGACTTTTAAATTGTATATATAATAAAAAATATTTCGGTGGCTTTATTAAATTCTCAAGTAATATTCAACCATATGAAAACATATAAAAAAATATTATTTTCAATTTTTCTGTTGTCGACGATTTCCTGTGACGATAGTTTTATTGAAGCAAAGCTTGACTCTGCAATTGATATCAATCAATTTCTGAAATCACCAGTTGAATTTCAACAACTTTTAAATAGTTCATATGACGCGCTAAGCTACGGCAACGTATATGGTGGTCAAATTCAATTGATGAGTGAATTAATGTCGGATGGTGTAGATGGTGATTATTTAACAAACAATGATTGGAGAGCTTTATTTACCTGGACCTCAGATATTTTTTTAGCCCCTACAAGAACGCTCATGTACGATGGATATAAAGCGATTGCCCGGGCGAATTTAGTACTCGAAAATTTAAACATAGTACCCGGTCTTGATGAGGTAAATAAAAAACGAATGGAGGGGGAAGCTTTATTTATAAGAGCCTTAATGCATTTTGAATTGGTTCGTTATTATGGTCAGCCTTATGGATACACTGCAGATAATTCTCACCCAGGCATTCCTTTGCGGACTTCTTTCGGACAAGCAATTGCAGATCGCGCAACGGTTGCTGCAGTTTACAATCAATGTATTGCAGATGCAGAGAAATCAGAATCATTATTGCCTTTGACAAACGGAGTCTATGCAAATCAATTTTCTGTCAAAGCATTCTTAGCGAAACTTTATTTTCAACAAAATAATTTCATTAAAGCAAAGGAGTATGCAGAACAAGTAATCAATTCTTCTGGTGCTATTCTGGATAATTTGCCGAATACTAAATTCGGTTATGGAGATTCAAAAGAAATTCTTTTCGGCTTAGTAAGTACAGATTATAGTAATGACAATGCAAATATTTCTATTCAAAAAGACTATTTCTCATTAACAAAAACAATTCCGGATATTATACCAGCAAACGCAGTAAGTTTAGCTGTAAGTGGCAGTGGAGATATCCGCGCTTTCTGGTTTGAAAAAAAAGGCAATTATTTAATCTGCACAAAATTTAATACTAGTAATACCGCTATTTATACCAATCCCGTAATTCATCTTTCAGAGCTTTATTTAATTCTAGCTGAATCCTTAGCAGAAACTGGAACGGATGGCTTAACATATTTAAATGCAATTCGAAAAAGAGCTGGATTAACAGAACTTAATGGCAGTTCAACAAGCCAACAAATTGAAGAATGCAGAGTACAAAGAAGGGCTGAATTTTACTTTGAAAACAACCGACTTCATGAATTAAAAAGAATTGCTGTACGTGGTAGTAAAGATCTGTTAATTCGAAATCTGGCAAGGTGGGATTGCCCAGGTTTGGTATGTCAATTTCCGGATAATGAATTAAAAGGAAATCCAGATCTCAAACCGAATCCAACTGCAAAGTGTTATTAATTAAATCAAACTTTTAAGCGAACATGAAAAAAATAATATATTTTAGTTTGATATTTGTGTCTTCACTGAATTTCAAATGTAAAAAAGAAGAAGCACCTCCAATTGGGGAACCCTTTTCTCAAGTTCAAGGAATTCAGGATCTATGGATTTTAAGTAAAGTCGAAATGGTTGATGAACCTACAGATCCTGAAACAGCCATTGATGTAAGTGAATTAATGCTTGGCACAACACCCTCTACAATCTTATTTAATGCAACTTCTTATATGATTGATCCTGGTACTTCAATACATCATATCCCATTCATAGGAAACTGGAAGTTTAATGATAATCAATTTCCAACTGAACTTATTTTGACAACAAATAATGTAGATATCAATTTACAACATTTGAAACCAGTCCGTGAAATTGTAGATAATGTGTTACAATATAAATATTACCGAATCGGTGATGCTTGTGCCGGAACGTTTGCAGGAAAACCGGTAATTTCATATATCTATACCTATAATCGCAAATAAATAAAAATATGAAACGAATTATAATTCTGAGTTTATTATTCCTCTTTTTTTCTACAAGTAATATAAAATCGCAAGGTGTAGATTGCGATAAAGCAGTAGACGATCTTAGCTTTGGATGGATCGAACCAGCAGCGCCAAATGTAGATGAAGAAGTCTCTATTTTTATTGATGTTTCTAAAGATCCAGAATGCAAATTGTTGGTAGGCTATACGGGTGATTTGTATTTATGGACCTGGGGACCTAAAGAAGACAAAGCCAAACAAGGCGAGTGGAGTGCTTCCAATGAACTTATGAAAATGGAACGCGTAAGTGAAAATCTATATCGTTATAAAATGATTCCAACACAGTTTTATGGTGCTAAAGCAAAAGATATTTATGATCGTGGTATTTGTTGCCTTGCGAAAGCTAAAGATGCAGGTTCTGGAGGAAATTGTGGCGATGGAGGAAAAGAGTTCAAATCAAAAGATATTCATATAAAGATAAATATTCCTGCAGGCGCTGTTCGAAAAGTGTATTCCTTCCCGGATGTTGTAGGTGATTCATTATTAAGCAAACCAGATGATGCCTTTATTTTGTATTACAACAATAAAATTGAAGAAAAAACAACAGTACAAAACAAAGAACGATTCTCTGTGTATATCAGAGCTTATGGAACGGATGGTAAAGAATACCGATACGCTACCCTATTTAATTTAAATAATACACCTCAGTTAGCCATGAAAAAAAATGCAGATGGATTATTTTCCTGGGCTATCATTCCTTCCCAATTTTATTCAAGTCTAATTCCACCAGGCATTAAAATTAATCGTCTACGTTGTCAATTTATTGCCATGCCTTATTGTGGCAACTCAAGTTGTTTGGTAGATGGTGAATATAATTTTTATTTCAGATGCAATTAATATAAAATAAAAACTCATAACCTTATAAACCACAAAATCTGAATACTGATTTCATAAACATTAAATGCATACGAAACGATTACGCTATTTAAATTAATACATATAACCAAACCTAAAATTAAACCCAGCAAAGCGAATGCTTCGATTCACCTTACTTATATGCACAGTTATTATTTCAAATATATACATTTTTGCGCAGGGTCTATTTGAACAAAATCGTGTAAACTCTATCCATATCCTTATTCCAGAAGATTCGATTGCATTCTTGTATGCAAATCCCCTGAATGAGAGATATCTGGATGCCACATTTGTTTTTGAACAAGGGAGCATAAAAGATACCGTTCAAAATATTGGATTCCGTTTAAGAGGAAGTTCATCAAGAATTTCTCAAAAGAAATCTTTTAAAATTTCATTTAATGAATTTTCGAACGGAAGAAAATTTTATGGCGCTAAAAAACTTAATTTGAATGGTCAACATAATGACCCTACAATGGTACGCGAAAAATTATTTTATGATTGCTGGAATCAGATCGGATTACCTGAAAGACGGACTGCCTTTATCAAACTCTACATCAATTATAAATATTATGGCTTATATACACAAATAGAAGAATTCGACAAAGAATGGTTGCAACGAAATTTTCCAGATGAAAAAGGAAATCTTTACAAATGTACATATCCTGCAGACTTGCGCTATCTAGGAAATACAGAAGATCTATATAAAAATATACTTAGCCATTCCGCAACTGGAGGAAGGGCATATGATTTATTGACTAATGAGACAAAAGATGACTACTCAGGATTTTTACAACTTATCTTTGAAATAAATAAAAATCCGATTCAACCGGCTTCGTTAGAGCGTATAATAAATGTACCGCAATTATTGAAAGCGTATGCTTTAGAAGTTTGCACAGGCCATTGGGATAATTACGCATTTAATAAAAATAACTATTTCTTATATCAACCACCAGGCGGCGCATTTACATTTATCAGCTATGACGCCGACAATACTTTTGGAATTGATTGGCTGAATATTGACTGGGCAGAACGAGATCCTTTTAATTGGTATCACCCAACAGAATCAAGAACATTAATTAAAAATATTCTTAAAATTTCAACATATCAAGCCTACTATAAAAAAATTATCGATTCTATAGCAAGTACTATTTTGAATCCGGCAATCATATTCCCAAAGATAGATAGCATGCATATTTTAATTACTGAGTCCGCTATTGCCGATTCCTTTAGAACCCTGGATTATAATTACTCGGTAGCAGATTTTCACAATGGATTTTCCATGCAGATCGATAAACATAGTCCATATGGAATTAAACCTTTTATTGAACGCCGGAGAACCTCTATTCTTAAATTGACAGCTATTGAAAATAAAACGACTCCAGCTATTGATCTAAAAACGTACTATGATTTAAATACTAGAATGCTTACGATTAAATGTAATTTTAAAATATCGAATTTTGAAATTTTCAATTTACAAGGATTTAAACTTTACCAAAGCAATATTTCACAATTTGATCAAAGCATTAGATTTGAGCTCCCTGCATTCATTACCCCAAACATATATTTGATTAAATTTCAAATGAAAAATGAATGGATTAGTAAATTACTATTTTTATAGTCAGAAAAATCTAGAATTTGCATGAATTTTAGTTAGATCATTCATCAACTTTAAATTTGATCTAAACTCAATTGGTTTTTAGATTGTTATAGTGTTGATACGATACCAGGTGTAGTGTCTTTAAGTGTTTTAAAATTTGTGAATCAATGAATCAAAAAATACGTACAATACTAACGGGAGCAACCGGCATGGTTGGCGAAGGCGTACTTTACGAATGTTTACAATCTGATTTGGTTGAATCAATTTTAATTATCGGAAGAAAGCCATATGGCATGACACACCCAAAACTGAAGGAGATAATCGTGAAAAATATAAATGAACTTCATGAAATTGAATCACAAATTATAGGATATAATGCGTGTTTTTTCTGCCTTGGAGTTTCATCAGTTGGAATAAAAGAAGAGGCGTTTTCAAAACTTACCTATGATCTTACATTAAATTTTGCAAAGGTTCTATGTAGATTAAATCTGGATATGACTTTTTGTTATATATCAGGACTTGGAACCGACAGTTCAGAGAAAGGAAAAATCATGTGGGCTCGGGTAAAGGGTAAAACGGAAAATGATTTAAGAAAATTACCATTTAAAGCGGTTTACAATTTTCGACCAGGATATATGCAACCAACGAATGGTTTAAAAAATACCTTAAAATATTATCATTATATTTCGTGGATGTATCCAATGCTTAGAATGTTATTTCCCAAGATGGTATGCACTTTAGCTGAATTAGGACAAGCTATGATAAATACCGTTGCAAAAGGCTTTGAACGGCCTACCCTTGAAGTGAAAGAAATTGTATCTCAGTCAAAACAAAAATTATAATAGAGTATCCCATGCATTCTGAAAGGCTATATAGCGCGGTCAGTTTCAAATAAGCTAAATTCAATAAATGTATTTGACTTTCGATTGAAAGTATCAATATAAAGTAACAGATTATAGGATATTCAAGCTTAAACATTCATATGGAAAATCTGTTTCTTGATAAAAAGATGCATGAGAATAATCCTTGTTTTATTAGTTGCCGTTTGGTACCAAAATAGTTACTCACAAGAATGCACTATTAAAGGCACTATTACGGATATAAGCAATAATAATCCAATTGCATACGCAACGGTACAAATTCTGAATACTAAAATAGGTACCAACAGCTCAGAATCTGGCGATTTTGAAATTAATGGTTTAACTCCCGGGGTTTATAGTCTCAAAATTTCATTTCTAGGATACAAAGAACTTGTACTTTCTGAAATTGCAGTTTCAAATATTAAACCTTTTGAAGTATTTATACAACTGGAAGCCGCTTCAGAAAATCTAACTGAAATCGTCATTAAATCTTCGCCCTTTAAAACAAAAGAAGAAAGTCCTATTTCCCTTCGTTCCATTGGTGTAACAGAAATTGCAAGAAGTCCAGGTTCAAATCGAGATATTTCAAAAGTTGTAAAAGCATTACCAGGGGTCACACGAACGGTTTCATTTCGAAATGATCTTATCATCCGAGGAGGGGCTCCTAATGAAAATCGCTTCTATGTAGATGAAGTTGAAGTGCCAAATATTAACCATTTTGCGACACAAGGCTCCACTGGTGGACCTGTAGGAATGATAAATGTTACGTTCCTAAGAGAAGTTGATTTTTATAGTGGTGCCTTTCCTGCTTCAAAAGGAAATGCATTATCTTCCATATTTGATTTCAAAATGAGAAATGGCAGATCCGATCATTTAGGTGGAACACTCACAGTTGGTTCCAGTGATGTCGGCATTACCCTGGAAGGACCCATTAAAGAAAAAACAACTTATATCGCTTCTGCCAGAAGATCCTATTTACAGTTTTTATTTAAAGCCCTTGAACTTCCATTCCTTCCCACATACAATGATTTTCAATTAAAAATAAAACATAGCTTCAATCAAAAAAATGAACTGAGCTTTATCGGCTTAGGTGCTATTGATGATTTTAAATTAAATACGGAAGCAAATAATACAGAAACACAGCAGTATATTTTAAATTATTTGCCGATCAGTACGCAATGGAATTATACAAATGGACTTGTATATAAACATTATCAAAAAAATGGATATTGGACTACCGTATTAAGCAGAAATATGCTAAATAATGAAGCGAAAAAATATGCCGGCAATGATGATACGAAATCAGAAAACTTAATTTTATCTTATAAGTCTAAAGAAATAGAAAATAAAATCCGTACAGAATATAACTTTAAATCGAATAAATATAGCGTTCATTTTGGAATCGGTCTAGAAAATTCAAAATATAGTAATAAAACATTTAATAAAATTGCTACCTCTTCAGGAGTGCAACTGGTTAATTACCAAACGGATCTTGATTTTTATAAATACTACCTATTTGTACAATATCATCGCAAAATATTTAATGAAAAGTGGAGCATTTCCGCAGGCCTCCGAAATGATGGCAATTCATATTCTGCTAAAATGCAAAATCTATTATTGCAAACATCTCCTAGATTTGCCTTGTCTTATCAGCTCAATTCTACTTTAAGTATACATTTAACAGAAGGCATTTATTATCAACTTCCTGCATATACCACATTGGGATATAAAGAAAATGGCATCTTAATTAATAAACAGAATAATTTAAAATATATTCAGGCTATTCATAATACAGCAGGTTTGATTTATCAAACAAAAACTGAAGGAAGGTTAAGTGTAGAATTTTATCTTAAAAATTATTCCAATTACCCATTGCTTTTAAGAGACAGTATTACACTTGCTAATCTAGGTGGTGATTTTGGCGTTGTGGGTACAGAGCCTGCAATTTCATTTGCCAAAGGCATAAGCTATGGATTAGAATGTATGTATCAACAAAAATTATATAAAGGTTTTTATGGAATCATTGCCTACACATTTGGGAATAGTGAATTTGAAAATAAGAATAAAATATTTCTACCATCTTCCTGGGATAGCAAGCATATTATAAATCTAAGCCTTGGAAGGCAATTTAAAAAATCCTGGGAAATCGGTATCAACTGGAGATATCAAAGTGGCTTACCATATACCCCATTTGATGACAATTCAAATTTAAAAACAAATTGGGATATTAACGGAAAAGGGCTATTTAATTATGATCAAATTAATTCCCTTCGCTACGAGGGTATTAGTCAATTGGATTTCCGAGTAGATAAAAAATGGTTTTTTAAAACCTGGAATCTGGAATTATATTTAGATATTGAAAATGTATTTGGAAATAGTATAGCTTCAAAAGCTTTAATCCTGGACCGTCCAATGGATTCAAACAATAAACCCATTGGGGATGCGGTCTTAATTAATCCTTCGGACCCTTTAGAACTGCAGCGATATAAACTTAAATACATTAATGATGCTTCAGGAAATACCTTACCAAGTATAGGCATCACTTTGGAATGGTAGTTAAATAAATTTCAATAAATTAATGCTATGTAATAAACTTTTGTATTGAATCCTTTTTATTTGAAAACTACCCTGTTTATTGAATCAAAAATAAATTAATATTACGCTACAAACTTACTCCACCTGGATTCTAAAACAAAGCTTGTCAACACCAATAAACATGTATAAAATTTAGAATTGTATAGTACCATTTGTCTCAGCATTTAAAGTCAATTTGAAGAAAAGCTGTAACAATGACAAAAAAGTTGCTAATATTTAAAATAGATTGATACCTTAGCCGTTCCTGAATTAATTCAAATAATATGAGGAATCTATTTTCAAAACCATCTTTAATTGTCTTCATTGCTTTATGTTCCTTTATCTTTCTATTCCGGATTAGCCATGTCAATAAGAATGAAATGTCCTGGGATGTTTTAGGCTATTACCTCTATTTACCGGCCAGTTTTATCTATGATCAACCAATGCTCGATGACATTTCCTGGATCCAGAAAATTAATGAAGAAAAAAAACTCACTGGTACTTTTTATCAGATTAGCTCAAATGCAAAAGGTGAGCCGATGTACTTCTTCCTGATGGGCATGGCATTTTTCTATTTACCTTTTTTCTTGTTAGGTCATGGAAGTGCCGCTATATTGGGACAGGCCATGGATGGCTTTAGTAACCCATATCAATATTGCCTTGTCCTGGGTGGAATTGTATATACCATTATTGGTTTGTTTTTCCTTCGAAAAATTGTAAGACACTATTTTTCAGAACTTATAAGTTCTCTCATTTTAATACTGATTGTTTTAGCTACGAATTATATCCATCATCTTACACTCGATAATTTAGCTACGGTAAATGTCTTGTTTATGTTGATGAGCATTCTTGTTTGGAATACTATTCAATGGCATCAAACCCAAAATAAATATCAGCTTATCACAACTGGCATATGTGTTTTTTTAATGGGCATGGTAAAACCTAGCGAAATTATAGTTTTTGTATTACCCTTGCTTTGGGGTATTTCTTCACGTGAAACTTTTCATGCAAAAATCCAACTTATAAAGGCTCATTGGCAAACCATTTTTCTTTGTCTGGGAATTTGTTTAGTTCTTGCATTGCCCCAAATGTTATACTGGCACGCTAAAACTGGTAAATGGATTTATGACAGCTATAAAAATCCAGGTGTCGGATTAGATATTTTTTCACCCCATATCCTGGAAACATTATTTAGCTATAGAAAAGGTTGGCTGCTCTATACACCAATAATGATATTTTCATTAATTGGCTTTTATTTTTTGAGAAAAAATAATAAACCAATTTTCTATGCCATTCTAATTTATTTTACAATAACATTCTATATCATTTCGAGTTGGTCTGAATGGTGGTATGGTGCAGCATATTCAATGCGTCCATTAATTACGAGCTATCCATTGTTGGCAATTTGCATGGGTTATTTTCTTGAGTTTATAAGCAAACAACGATTCTTTTGGAAAAGCTTGACAGGACTGTTCATTATATTTTTTATATTTTTAAATCAATTTCAATGGTGGCAATTGAGAAATTATATTCTGGATCCTTATCGCACTACAAAAGCATATTATTGGTCCATATTTCTAAAAACTAAACCAGATGCTTCCACAGCTAAACTTAAACGGGTGGAGCGCGATTTTAGCGGAGGCTTTGAATTTAAAAACAGGGAGGAATACATTAAAAAAGAATGTGGAAATTGGACCTTTGATGACGCAAATGACAGCTCCTATATTCAAGATTCTACAGGAAATTACATTTACAACTTAACCCCAAATCAAGAGTTCTCAAAAGCTTACGAATTTCTCTTTCATCAGCTTACAAGCAAAGATCATGTTTGGTTAGAAGCTCAAGTTGATGTGCGATTTCCTGAACTCATTGAAGGAGAAAATCCATTATTGGTAATGTCTGTAGAAAATAAACTTGGCATCTATGGCTACCATACTATAGAAATAAAAAATGAATCAAAAGATAATAAATGGCAACACTATAAAATGGTTTATTTGACTTCAGAAATAAGAAATACCAAGGATCGTGTCAAATGCTATATATGGAATCGGGGTAAAGTAAGTTTTGAAATAGACAATTTTAAACTGGATCAATACGAACCCAAAGGATTCTAAAGCTATAAATACAGTATAATTGCAGGTATTTTTTGAAATTTAGATAAAAAGAGAGCGGAAATGAGATTTGGTCAATTTCACTGAAACTGCCATCTTTGCATAATAAGAATTCTCGAATCTTCAAAAAGTCCAACAAAAAGTCCCGAAATGATCAATATGGAAGCGTATTTCTTAAAGTTTAGAAAGCATATCATTGGTATTGATCAATGTATTGAAACTGTCTTCGGGGATACAAAAAAAATACTTTATGCTGATTGGACTGCAAGCGGTAGAAACTACAAACTTATTGAAGAACGCATTCAAAATGAGATCATGCCTTTTGTGGCCAATACGCATTCTGAAACAAGCGCAACCGGAATGGCAATGACCTATGCCTATCATGAAGCTCAAGCTATTATTAAAAAACATGTAAATGCAAATGAATACGATGTTCTGATTTCATCAAATGCCGGGATGACAGGTGTAACTAATAAATTTTTAAGAATTTTAGGACTCCGGATTCACGAACGATTTAAAAACAAATTTGAAATTTCAGAACAGGATAGACCGATCGTTTTTATAACGCATATGGAGCATCATTCCAATCAAACAAGTTGGATCGAAACGATTGCAGATGTAGAAATTATTCCTCCAGATGAAAACGGACTTGTGTCACTCGAAAATTTTGAAGCACTCCTTCGAAAATATAGTTCTCGAAAAACCAAATATGCAGCAATCACTGCGTGCTCCAATGTAACCGGAATCATGACACCCTATCATGAAATCGCAAAATTAATACATACCTATAATGGATTTTGTTTTGTAGATTTTGCATGCTCCGCTCCTTATGTTCACATGGATATGCATCCATTAGAAAAAGCTACACATTTAGATGCTATTTACTTTTCTCCGCACAAATTTTTAGGTGGACCAGGTAGTACCGGCATTTTAATTTTTAATAGCGCTCTCTATTCAAACGCTATTCCCGACGATCCTGGAGGCGGAACCGTTGATTGGACAAATCCTTGGGGAGAACATAAATTTTTAGACAATATCGAAGAACGCGAAGATGGCGGTACTCCTGCATTCCTTCAAACGATTAAAGTTGCAATGTGCATTCAGCTTAAAGAAGAAATGGGAATCAATAATATCTTATTGCGTGAAAAAGAACAAATGGAAATTATTTGGAAGACACTTTCAGAAATATCAAATATACATATTCTAGCAGAACAGCATAAAGAACGTTTGGGTATTCTTTCGTTTTATATTGAAGGTTTACACTATAATGCCGGCGTAAAATTATTAAATGACAAATTCGGTATACAGTCCCGAGGAGGTTGTTCCTGCGCTGGAACATACGGACATTACCTTCTCCATGTAAATGTAGAAACCTCCCATAAAATTACAGACCTTATAAACCATGGGGATTATTCCTCTAAACCAGGCTGGATTAGAATTTCAATTCACCCTACCCTAACCGATCGTGAAATTATGTATTTGGCAGAAAGTATAAAACAACTTGCATTGAATTTTAATGATTGGATGAAAGATTATATCCTTGAGTATTCTAAAGGCCAAATCAAATTTAAAGATGAAAACAAAGATCGAAATATGAAAGAAAAAATGATTCAATGCCTGCACAAAGCATTTGAATAATCTGATTTATTTTGTTAACATTTTTTTACTAAAATTTGACTAATACAAAAGGCATGAATGCATTCGTTTCTATCTATAATGACAGCATTTAGTTGCCTAAGCGGAATCAATTATTCCAATTATTGAATTAATAAATTTCCTTTAATTGTAGAATTTCTGAGGGCATCATATACTATAAAAAAATAGATGCCAGGTATTAAATGTCCAAGCTCAAGTTGAAAGTATTCTTCATTTGTAAATTGCTCAACGATATCTGTACCGAATTGATTCAGTAAATTAAATTGAAATTTACTTCGATTTGGATTTTCAAAATAAAGCCGTGCTCTATCTTGAAGTGGGTTAGGCCTTATTTGATATCCATTGAAATAATCCAGAAAATCAATGGAAACAATTTTTGAAAAAACTCTGGAACCGGTTTCTAAACGATAATAGTTTGTTTTGTTTTTTTCTGGTTTTATATCTGTGTAATTATACAATTGAGCAAATGCTAAATTACCACAATCACCAAGTATACTTTCGATTAATTCAAAATTAATAGTATCCGTTGATCTATAAAGTTGAATCCCATTACATGTACTGCCTGCAGAAATTACCCATTCCAAAAATACTTTATCATTCGATCGGGTCCCATTAAAACGATCCAGTTTTGGTAATGTCTGAGCCAACAAAACAGAACCTAATAATAAAACAACGAATACTGCAAATCCCTTTATCAAATTTATGAATATTAAAGTACAAACGAACTCTGATTACTATTTATCAAAATGAAAACGAAACCATAACATTGATTATTGCAAGGTCAAATAAACAGAATCCAAAATCTTCATACGGATAATAATACAACCCCTTTATATCCTAAAAAAAGACCTAACAAGGCTAGTGCTATTCCTAGTCCCCGAATGGTAGCTTGAATAATTTTTATATTAAACCGATGCCTGAATTTCGCTAAAAATAAGGTCATGTAATAAAACCAAATGATACTTCCAATAGCTACTGATAGAGCATAAAATAAACTTAATAAGATCGGGTATGAGCTTGGATAATAATTTGAATAATTAATTAAAGGTGAGCGACTAGATCCTTCTTCACCCTGCTCCTTGTTCAAATGAAAAATGCTACTATCCTTCAGCATCTGTGATTGATTCTGATGTAGCTCTTTCTGATTCATACTTGGATTCTGGTCTAAGCCCCCTGTATTAAATCCATAAGAAGCCAACATTGAAAATATCACAAAGGAAGTACTCATCCAACCTACAATCAAAGTCGGATTAATAAAGCCTAATAAGATACCTGTAATAAAACCACTTTGCTTCTCTTTGATTTTCGAAAAACCTAGTTTTTTAGATTCATCAATATGCTCCAAATCCAAAGGAGACTTTGCAATTTTATACCCCATATAAATTACAAACACGGAACCGACCATAAGGACATATGGTATGTAAGGTTTGTACAAATCATAAAACATTGTCAACCCATAAACTGAAATAAAAACATATACTAAATCAGCAAAGGAAGCACCGATACAAAGTAAAATACAATATCGAATCCTGCCCTTCAATGCATTTGAGGCAATTACAATACTTGTAGGACCCGCTACCGGTATTGAAAAAATAATCCCTACTAGTAAGCCAATGACTGAGATAATAATTAAATTTCCGGATAGGTCTAAATTCATAGAAAAGTTTATGTTAAACCGGAAATCATTTTTCGGGCTACCTCCAAATCTGATGCAGTATCAATTTCCATACAAATGTGTTCACTAACATCAACAATATAAACATCTTCGCCAGCATCCATTAAATCCTGAAAAGCAGCTTCATAAAATATATTAACCTGTTTCTCAATTTCAATTTTAGGATCAAGAATCGCAAATAATTTTTTCACCAGAGATTTATCAAATTTTTCAATTCCAATAGATTCTCCAATCGCTTCTTGGATATTAACCGTTTTTCCAATTTCAAGAATACGTCCCTTTGCATCCACTTTTACCTTTATTTCTTCATCCTGCAGTTCATGTTTTTTTAATGCCAGACAATTTTTATAACTTGATGCAATAAGTTTTGAAATAATATCCTTATGAAAAATAATATCGCTATCCAATAAAAGCATATCTTCTCCTTCAAATGCCTTTTTTGCTAACCATAATGAATAAATATTATTAGTTGATGCATATACCTCATTATAAATAAAGTTTACATTAAGTTCTTTATACTCAGAAGTAATAAAATCTTTTATTTGTTGTTCCAAATAACCGGTTACAACAACAAGCTCTGTAATGTTATTAGCAATAAGATTATCAATGGCCAAGGCCAGTATACTTTTATCACCAACGTTTAGCAGACATTTAGGGGTTTCATCTGTTAAAGGTCTTAAACGGGTTGATGTCCCTGCTGCTAAAATTAAAGCTTTCATGAAACAATTTTATCTAAAGGTTTTGTCAATATTCCGCTGCACAAACCACATCATTGCGGCCACACTGTTAAATCCAAATATCAATATCCAAAAAAACAAATCCAAACGGTTAAAAAAAGAGCAAATTACTAATAAGGTAATTTGTGAAGTTGGTCCTATTGAAACCCAAAAGCGTATGGGGACTTTATTCTTTTGATAGTAATCTTGAGGGTCTGCTGAAAATAATTTTTCTGACTGCTTTTTTGATATAAGCTTGCTTTGAAAGTTGGAATATTTTATATATACATCTATGATTAGACGATCTAGCCATTTATTTTTTTGGTATTTAATTTTTTGATATTCATCCTTATATGCATCTAATTCATCTTCAAAGGTACTTTTACGCTGAAGCACAAAATCTAAAAATCGGTTTCTATAATAATCAACCAACACAGATTGGATGATGGTACTTAATCCCGCTAATACAATGATTGACCACCAATAAGAAGGATTCGTTTGATGATTTGCAAAGCCTATTCCAATCCCAATATACACTGCCGAAGTAGCTATATAATCTGCAATACCATCAATAATTCTACCGACGTAGGTTCCATTCTTTTTTAATCTGGCCAATTGCCCATCACTGCAATCGACAATGTTATACAGGACAAAAAAAACAGCTCCGTAAATAAATCCATTTGGAATTCCCTGAGCATACTGAAACCCTGCAATTATGCCTAAACCAATAGCTGCCAGCGTTAGTTGATTTGGTGTTATGTTGGTAGGGTAAATTAATTTAACCAGGACAAATGCGAAGGGTCTATAGAAATACAAGTCAAAATACTCTTCGACCGCTACCATTTTAATTGAACTCTTATAGTCTGTTAACCAGCTCACCGGTAGTCAATATCTAGTAGGTAGTTCTTAATCATTTCCATAAGCGACTTATTCTGATCCTGGGTACCAATGGTGATTCGCAAATGATTAAATAATCCATCTTCAGCCATAAACTTAATAATCATATTTCGTTCCGTCAAATATTTTTTTAAGCCATCCTTTATTTCAACAGGGATCTTTACAAGAATAAAATTTGCAAAAGAAGTATATGCTTTAAAACCTGAAATTTTATTAAACTCTGTTTTAAACATTTCCATATCTGCCGTCATTTTCTTTCGAATATCATCGTAATATTCAGGAGAATCCAAAGCTGCAATAGCCATAATTTCTGAAACGCGATTATATCCTAAATAACGGGCGCTAAATAAAGAAAATCGATCATGATTTTTACCCATTAATGCAAATCCAATTCTAACCCCTGCGAGTCCGAAATATTTTGAAAACGTCCGAATAATCATTACATTGGGAAACTCTTGCACAATCTCTTTCAAATAACTTGTATCCTTACTATAGAAAAATGCATAGGCTTCATCAATTACAACAACCGTTTCTTTCATTCTTGATAAAATGCCTTTCAATTGATCAAGTTCAAGCCGATTTCCAGTTGGATTATTCGGCGAACTGATCAGCACAAGCTTTGGTTTATGCTCTTCATATATACGGATCATACCTTCTATATCATAATAAAAGGAATCCTCCCCTTCCACAATTGGATATTCAATTTTGATACCTTCAACTTCATCTACGATTTTCTTATAATACCACCAAGAATAGGTTGGTATCAGAATTTTATCATTCTTATGAATATAACAATGCACTGCCTGCTTCAGTATATCCTCACCCCCAAAACCTAACATAATATCTTTTTCATCAATCCCTAGATCATCAGAAAGTCTTTTGGTGATAGGACTCTTATATCCAAAAGCATGATCCCGGGAATATTCACTCAACATTACCGAATCGATTTTATGCAAAGCTTCAAAACAAGCCGGAGCAGGACCATACTGATGCTCATTTCTGTCTAAATAAGTGATTTTACTATTTTCAATATCCACAATCACGATTTTAATTATACAATGACAAAAAAAATAATAACAAAATAAAGAACAATTGTTCAAAAATCATGCCTTAAAATAAAGATAATTATTTCAGTATAAAAATGGAAGTATTGATGACCATAAGGATCATTATTTCGTTTTGGTCAATTTAAGGTCCATTACCACAATTATTGCAATTAAAGGCCAAAAGATATTACTTGCTTTATCGGTATCTAGAAAATTATTTAAAAATCCATGAACGAAATAGGTAATTAAAGCGCACATAACTGTACTCAGTAAGATTTTTTCCGCTTTTATTGTACTTCGGAAGTAGGCACGAAACCCAAAAACGAAAACCATAACAAACAAAGCAGCAAAAATTAATAGCCCCAGAACACCAGTTTCCGCTAAAGGACCCAAATATTCACTATGCGCATTTCCTACATCACCAAAATTTGTACTGATCGCTGTATAATTCCCTCGTAACTGAAATGGAGCATATTCAAACATATAGGTACCAGGTCCCCATCCAAAATAAGGCTTATCCTTCCACATTTCGATGGCACAGGCCCATCTGTTAATTCGCTCAAGATTTGAAGGATCTGTACTTATATTAGAAATGGATTCAGCATTTTCAATAACATCATCACTACCAGCCACTTTATTATGCTCCAAATCCATAAGGATCACATCCAAATTTGAAAACAAATAAAATAAACCAAATCCAACCAGCATTAAAACGTATTTAAAACGCAACTTGAAAAACAAAATTAGAAACAACAATAAAGCTGGAATGATACTTACCCATGCAGCTCTTGAAAATGTCACAACCAAACAAGTCAATAAAATGAGTGTAAATCCAAACAAACTTATCTGACGAAATTTATTTCCTCTATCCAGTCTAATTAATCCAAAGCTAAGAGGTATTACCAAAGCAAGTATTGCACCTAAAATAGTATGATCTTTAAAAAAGGGTTGCATCGTCCATTGAGACGGCTTATCTTCAAAACCATAGGTAGCTAAATGGACAATATTGAACATCGCAACCAGGCTTAAACCGAACACAAACAGATACAAATAAGTATAAATATTTTTTGGTTCCTTAAAATAAATTGCAGCTAAAAAATAACATGGAATTATAAACCACAATTTTGCAATTACAAATTTGATAGAAACAACTTTATCAACACTGGTAAAACTTGTAACCAACAACCATGCGAAATAAATATAAAGTAGCCAGCTAATTGGATGCAAAAGAAATTTCTTATCCACCTTTTCAGTCGTAAAAAACAACAAGAAAAACAACAATACTAAGACAGCAGCAATGGGTTCTGTTGGTAAAGATAAACTCAATTTACCCAATTCAGCATCCGCTGGATTTATGGATAGGGGCGTTAAAAATGCAAGGCAAAAAAATAATAAATCAGGTTTAAAAAAAATTATTGAGCCTAATAAAAAGACCAATGGTATAAATAACAGAACATAAAGTTCAAAATAAAAAGAAACAAATACAATTCCCATTGTAATAAATACAATGAGCAGGATCTGTCCTTTGCTCCAATTCATTCGGTGATAATTATGCTGAAATTAATTTCTTGAGTTCTGGCCAGCGATTTTGGATTAATAATAATCCAACGGAAATGAACATTGCTGAAATCAAACTGACCATGACAACCAACCACCTCACTGGAGAAGACTTTCGTTGTGCAGGTTCTGCTACATCAACCACAAATTTTTGAGAGAATTGAATGTCGCCATCTGCTTTTATTTGTAATAGATACTTCTTTATTAATAGTACATTTCCAATTTCAGTATCATAAATTCTTTCAAGTTGATCAAATTCTTCCCCAAGTTTAATATTCGAATCTACTAAAGCTTTTAATTGAACACGTTCTGCACCAACGGATTGACCATAAGCTTCTAATAAATAGCCTCTTTGAAATTGACTCATAATTCCGATACTGGTCATCTTGTCCATTTCCTTTTTTAAACTATCTATCAATCGCTGTTGCTTGTCCCGTTGCAATTCAAGACTGTTGACTAACTCCCTGGCTCTTAATTGCACCATTTCATACTTTAAGGTATCCAAATAGGATGCAATAGAATTGGCCATTTCAGAAGCCATTTTTGGATCCCTATCTTTTACTGTAATTTGAATTGAATTAAATTTTGTGCGTTTGATATCAACATTGCCTTCATATGTCTTAAAAACAAAGAATTTCGCAGCTTGACCAGACTTCGGTATTTTATAATGTGAATACAGGTCAAATTTATCAATGACCCGCTCCATTAAAGTACTTGAATTTAATATTTCAAGTGCTTGCTCCGCTTCTCCAGTTTCACCAAAGTCACTAATATTTCCCCTCCTAAAAGCAGTTTCATTTACCGGAGCTTGTGCCAATTTCACAGGAAAAATCGTTGTGGTCGATTTAAAATATACAGGAAGAATTAAAGCGACTACTGCAGATCCAATAATTGTCAAAATTGCAATAATGCAAAGCAGTCTGAAATTCTTTAATATGATTCTCAATAATTCATTAAAACTTAAAATCTCCATGCATGAGGGTATTAATTCGCAAATAAATATAAACGTTTGATTTACAGTAATATTTGAATTCAAACTTAAAAATCATGCGAAGATAATTTTTATTTAATGAAACTGCCTTTGACTCGGCAAAGAATCTTAAAATGACAGCTTTACTGTTTGTTTTTCAATCGATTATAAAGTTCCTTGAGTTCCTTATGTTCAACATCCCCGGATTCTCTAGTCCCCATTTTTGATTCTACAAACTTGATTCTATCTTCCGTAATTGGATGGGTACTTAAAAATTTAGGGACAGCTAATCCTTGTTTTCCTTCATCCATAAATACTTTAAATAAATCTAACATACCAACTAAAGATATTTTACGATCCAACAATAAATCAATTGCATTGGCATCTGCCTCTTTTTCAAAAGCCCGAGAGTAGCTGAGATTTTGTATTGAGTTCGCATTTTCAAGAACAATTCCTGCAAGTCCGGTAAGATCTCCAAAAATTGCTGCCAGTATTATGTAAGAAGACATAGATCTGAAAATAGTTTTCAAGGAATGCTTAAACTCAACATGGGTAAATTCATGTCCAATCAAACCGGCCAATGATTCATATGAATTCAATTTATTAAATAAACCACTATAAATAACAATATTCCCACCCGGCATAGCAAATGCATTCACAATAGTATCTTCAATATAATGAAATTGAATGGGATACTTACTTTCCACTTGCATAAGTTTGAAAAAAGAATCCAACATCATAGACTTTGTGGTATTTTCTAAAGCCTTTGGAATACTTGATTCGCTTAATTTTGAACCCAATTCAATTTCCCAATTCAAGGGTACGACCTTAGTTAAACCGTCAGCCAGTTTTGGCATAATCCAAAAATAGCCTACAATACAAAGCACAATAAAAAAGAATGTAAACCCAGCTGCAATGCTAAGTGGATTTTTAAATAACTTCGATTCATCCTTTCGCCATTTCTTATCCGGATACATTTCGGATAAAAGTTGATAAGCCTTTAAATCTTCAAATTCCAAAAATTCAAAGGGATGTTGTATACCATATTTTAAAATTAAGTTTTGTTCCTGCGACACAAAATCAGGTAATATATCAACAACTTCCCAGCTTCGAATTTCATTCTTATTTTCAAATTCATATTGAATTTCAAAATGTTCTTTGAGCAATTTTACTTTTGAAGGGATCCCTTTAGGCTTAATTCCAAAAAAATAATTCGCATATAATATTACATCCATAAGAATTAAAATTCAAGTGTGTGTGGATTCAATGAATGCTGCATCATACAATTAAAATGTTTTTTTGGACAACTAGAATATCCTAATTTAGAACACGGCCTGCAAGACAATCCGAATACTTCATGATTTTTTACAATAGCTTTTTGATTTCCAAAGTATGGATACATGCCAAAATCAGGAATGGTATTCCCCCAAATTACATGCATAGGCTTTTTTAAAGCTGCTGCAATATGCATCATTCCGGTATCTGGTGTAATGACTTGTGAGGAAGCATTTATGACGGCAGCAGATTGAGCAATGCTCATAGTTCCAACACAAGAAATAACTTTTAAAGGAAATTCAGCTTGAAGTTGTACTGCAATTTCAGTTTCATCTTTACCTCCAACTAAAACAAAAGGACCATTTATTGAATTGATTATTTCTCTCCATTTAAGAATCGGAATTTGTTTAGTTACATGATTCGCTCCTAAGACAGCTACTGAATATTGATTTGGTAAATTTAAACGATTCAAATATTCTTTATCGACTGGATTCATAAAATAATCTAATCCCATGCCATCGTTTTGAATTCCAAGATTTTCAAGACTATCAAAATAACGATCGACTAAATGCTTTTTAGGCAACACATTAATTTTAAAAACTGTTACCAACCATTTTTGAAAATTAAGTTTATCAAAACGGATGACTTTCTTTTTCAAAAGCCTGGAAATACGATAGCTTCTAATATTTTTATGAAGGTCTACAATTAAATCAAAATCTTCTTTATCCAATTCTTCAAATACATCTGAAACAGTATTCTTAAAAGACCAAATTTTTGTTATATAAGGATTCGATAAAAGAACTGTCTTATAGCTATCTTTTGTCAAAAGATGAATTTCTGCATTCATTTGTTTTTTCAAACAACGAATTACAGGTGTGGTAAGTACCAAATCACCAATTGAACTAAAGCGAAGAATTAAAATTTTACGATACAAACTGACAAATTAACATTGTAATTAGGAGTCCTTAAAACGCATTCTAAGGAGTGCTTGATTCGGATTCAAAAATAAAAAAAAATCAATCAATTCTATGATTACAGAATTTTGTCTCAGGCCAATTTAATCACCCATTTTATTTAAATAAACAGAAGCATGGCCCGTTTTTGAAATTAACTGCATTGTATAAATTCCATCTACAAGACCCCTGGCTTTAATGTCAACCTGATTCAAACCACTAACTAACTTTATAGTTCCACCAAGTATTGCATTTCCCATGATATCATATAAATTATACTGAAGCTCTTGCGTTTGTTCGCTTTCAAGGCTAAAATGAATTTGATCAATAAAAGGATTTGGACTCACGCGCAAGGCTTTAATACCAAGCAATGCATCTGTTTTTACTAAACTTCTTTTGCCATTCGCAAACCAACTACCCCATTGTGCGCCACTTACAAATAATTGTTCAGATCCACTTGAATGAATCTTATCCTTGGTTAACGCTTTAAATTTTAAGGAAACAGTATTGGTATTATCCACACCATTAAACAATAATACATCATCCTTAACAGAAAAAGAAGGATAACCAGTATCGTCTCTATTGGATGCAATTTCTCCAACTTCACCCGTTTCAATATTTGCTCCTAGAATTGAAAACTCGGTACCGAATATCGCTTCCTCAAGATAATCGAATGCCATAATATAAGGTGAGTTTTTTGAAAACACAGGATTTCCAATACTTGTATTTTCAGGAATATCAGAAAATAATTTTTCTATATGTCCATCTCCAAATTTTTTACCGGCAAGATCCCAAACTCTTAAAAAACCAATATCCCAATACTCATAGGTTCCACTAGCACCGCCATCCAATTCACTTAAACAATCATACATTAAATTTTGTCCAGAAGGTTCAAAATCCATAAAGTCGGCGTAACGCACATTCCCTGTAGACAGACCTCCGGATGTTGCAGGATTATTTAGTTCAAAAGATTTCCATACCTGCGTAGAGAATTGGTAAACATGAATTTTATTTTCTTCTTGTTCATAGAGTACTGCCAATAAAGTGCCATCTTTAGATATAGATGCATTCCGATAAATTGGATCATTATCTAATACAAACTCCTCATATAATCCTTTCGATACGTTAAAAAATAAACCGTAAAGTTTAGAATCAAATCCAACATAATATATTTCTGCGCCATCATCTGTAACACTTGGTTTACTCTTCACTGAATTGGTACTTAATTGTGAGATACCACCAGTAGAAATATTAATCAGGTATAAACCATCAAAATTATCATCCGTACAAACTACAAATTCCTTACCCGGATTTACCTTCAAATCTTTTTGATAATTACCACCGCCGCCGCCCGGTGTTCCACTCGATCCAATACCAACTTGATCAAAAGCTTTTTTTGCAGCATTATGGACTCCAGAATTATTCCCATGTAAATCTATACACGCTTGTTCAACTGCATTTCTCAAATCTTTAAATTGAGAAGATCTTGTTAGATATTGATTTAAAGCTTTATAATAAACCGCTTCACCCGTTTTTTTAGCTTGCTCTTCATTGGAGGTTTTAGCCATTTCCTGAACAAAAAGATAATAGGCATAATTTGGGATACCGCTATTAATATGAACACCACCGTTATCTTGACTGCCGGTATATTTTTCATTTACATGTCTTGGTTGCCATCTGCCAAAATCACCCGTTTGTGCTCCATTATGAGGGTCACTCATATCTCTCAATGCACCGGAAGGAAATGAAGCTAATTTTACTACATCTTCTCCAATTTTCCAATCATTTCGGTCAATCATTGCACCAAAAACATCCGCAAATGACTCATTGATTGCGCCAGATTCTCCTTCGTATGCCAGATTTGCGGTACTTTGAATTACACCATGTGACATTTCATGTCCTGCTACATCTAAACCTCTTGCTAAAGGATTAAAAGCTTGCGCTCCATTCCCATAAAACATGGCTTCCCCATTCCAAAATGCATTATCTAAACCTCCACCATTTTCATCTATTATATTAATTACCGAAATAATGGTACCACCTAGACCATTAATAGAATTCCGCAAATGGGTATTTGCATAATAATCAAATGCAATACCTGCATTATAATGCGCTGAAACGGCTGTTTTTGACCAGGTATTATTGGTGGTTTTGATCTGATCAACCTGAATATTATTTGGGTTTGAGTTCAAGCCATTTAAAGTCCAGATGGCTCCTACTGGGTCGTCTAATTTAAATTGCGCCAATTTAAACATAGGTCTTGCTCCATCCAATAAATAAACGTTGCCAGATTCTCGCCAAACATTCAAGGTTCGGGTAATATCAAATAAATCTTTGGCATTTGTAGTTTCTGATCCTTGTGGACTAAATGTTTCATTGTTCTTTGAATGATCACATTCCAAATTCATATGAAATAAACATTGGTTTTGAATGGCCTTCAAAACCTTTCCGGATACTGCATCCACAAGCACTCCCCAACGTTTCATTGCATTTGGAAATACATCCAGCTGAAATGTTAGATGCCAGATCTCTTCATCTCTGTTGTACCAATACCCCATTTTATAACCCTGAAGTCCCGTTTTAATCCAGGATTTTTGTTGTAATGAAGGTTCTATACATTGAATCCCAAGTTGTTTCAAATAAGCTTTTGCAGAAGAATATGCCTGGTCAATATTTAATTTTGGAAGGATCACTTCTGTAGGTTGATAAATCATACCATGTGCCATCGCACTTTGATCAGTATATAAATGAATAAAATATTCACCATTTAAAACCAGGGTTCCATCAAATGTTTGATCGTATTTTAAGTGTGTAATTCCTTGTGGGTCTTTTTCATCAGATTTTAAGGTAAAACCTATTCCGGTTATTGGCAGTAAACCAAGTACTGTTGGCAGATGGAATTCCCAATAAGTACCAGCGGTTCTGGAATCCATAAGCTCTGGAACTGCACATTTTATTCTACTCGGATATCCAAATTCATTGGTGGATATTACCGTAAGATTGTTTTTATATGCATTCAAAGCCTGTCCTGGCATGGATTTATACTGTGGACTTATGGAAGAAAACAATCCTCTAGAATCCAGTTTTGGTGTAAAGCTCTCCGGTTTTTTTATTTGCTTTTGTTCAATACTTACCCCTTTTTTAATTAAAAACGAATGTGTTTTTTTCAATGCCTGACTTTGCAATCCTGTAAGCTGGCAAAATAACAATAGGTAAATTAGAATCGTATGTCTCATTTTATTAATTTATAGATTAAGTAGTGTACGTGGTTATAGTATAAATTCAAATTTTTATTTACCAACTCTGAATTTGCATCCCAGCAAATTCGATGGGTTTTACCTTCCATAGAATATTCAATAAATTTATAAATATTACCGGGTTGGTTCAATTCAATTTGATCCAAACCTAATACTTCAATATTGGTGATAATTTGTTCGACATCTGTTTTTTTGAGTCGGTCTACAAGTTTTCCATCTTGTTCAATTTGACCATTTCTGGATATCGAAAAAACGGTTTCAATCCCAGTAAATCCTCCGCCATTACCTATCCGAATATATTCTTCCATAGTATTTTTCTGCGAACTCTTACACGACAAAAACAGTAAAAATATACATAATATCTTGATTACCTGTAATTTAAAGTGTTTCAGCATAAATCCAAACTCTTAAAACTTAGTTAAAAACGTATAAAGAGAACAAAATATGAAATAATAGCGTTCTATCTTTGTAATCACAATTAAAAAACATTTAAATTATGAAAAAACTTATTCTATTTATTGGATTCGGATTATTCCTTACAAGTCAAAATACATTTGCACAAACTTGTGCACATGGAACGAAATCAGCAGACGCTAAATCTTGTGTAAAACCAACAGAAGCAGCTTTGAAAGCCGCTAAAATGGATGCATCAATTGAAACTAAAGTTTGCGAGAAAAGTGGTAGTGTTTGTTTCATTAGAAAATCAGTTGGAACAGATGGTGCATCCACTTCAACAGAAGTAAAATATGATGAAGCTACTGCAAGTTTTGTAAATATTCCTGCAGGTAGTGGTTCTGTTAGTGGCAAATCTTGCTCAAGTTCAAAAGCTTGTTGTGCTAAAGGTTCGGCTTCTGGAAAAGCATGTTGTAAAGCAAAAGGTACTGCTGCGGTGACTCCAGAAAATATGGCACCAACTCAAGAAAAAAAATCTGAATAATCGTATTCTAAAATAAGATTAAAAGGCTTCCTAAATCAGGAAGCCTTTTTTATTTTGCAATCTATGAAATCGTATCTAACACTTTCTATTACCTGTTTCATTAGTTTTACAAGTCTTTTTGGTCAAATGCAAATTGCCCTAACAAAAAACTGGTTTTACACACAAGCAGATACCATACAATGGCAGGCTTGCACTATTCCTGGAAACACCTACACTGCCCTCTTAGAAAATCAAAAAATACCAAATCCATTCTATGGTGACAATGAAAAAAATATCCAGTGGGTTAGTGAAAAAAATTGGCTGTTTAAAACAAAATTCGATATTGATTCAAAGTATTTGAAACAAGACAACATTCATTTGGAATGTCCAGGTTTAGATACTGATTGCTCGCTCTATCTTAACAACCAATATCTTGGGAAAGCAAACAATGCATTCCGGCATTGGACATTTGATGTTAAACAGCTTTTAAATGTTGGAGAAAATGAATTGTTAATTCAATTTAATTCAGCATCAAAGCTTGCGGATTCACTTTATGCTTTGCTAGAAACAAAGCTTCCGGGAGAAAAAAGAGTTGTCTTAAGAAAACCACAATTTCACTTTGGTTGGGATTTCGGACCCGTTTTAATGAGCAGCGGAATCACCGATGCTATCTATTTAAATGCATGGAATTCTGTAAAATTAAAAGCGAGCTCAATACATACAATTACAGCAAATGATACCATCGCCATGTTGCGAATGAATCTGGCTTTATTTATACAGGATACTTTGTCTGAATTGGATGCGCGCTTACATATGAATGGTCAGATATTAAGTTTTCCAATTCAGAAAGTCTATGGTCAACAACAGGTATCTTTTGATTTTACTTTAGAGAATCCAAAACTATGGTGGCCAAATGGAACAGGTGAACAAAATTTGTATCCATGTAAAATTGAAATTTTAAAAAATGAAACGATTGTAGCAGAAAAATCATTTAAAACAGGAATTCGAACAATTACTTTAATTCACGAACCAGATCGTTATGGTAAATCCTTTTATTTTTTAATAAATGGAAAAAAGATATTTTGCAAAGGAGCAAATTATATACCACCGGACATATTATATACTCAAACGCTGGATCCAGTTTCCATTATTAAAACCGCGGTTGAATCCAATTTTAATATGCTTCGAATTTGGGGAGGTGGGCGATATGAAAGCGATTCCTTCTATCAAACCTGTGATGAAAATGGCATCTTGATTTGGCAAGATTTTATGTACGCATGTGGAATGTATCCAGGCGATTCAAGTTTTCTGTTAAATGCTTCTATAGAAGCAGAAGAACAAGTACAACGGCTTTCCCAATTTGCCTGTATTGCACTTTGGTGTGGGAATAATGAAAACAATGAAGGTTGGCATAGATGGGGTTGGCAATTTCTTATTTCAAATGAAAATAAAGAAAGAATTTGGAATGATTATCAGAAATTGTTTAATGCTATTCTACCAAATACAGTCCGGAAATATAGCAATTTAAATAGTTATTGGGAATCCTCCCCTTTGTTTGGCAGAGGCGATGATAAATTTATTTCAGAAGGAGATGCACATGATTGGGGTCTTTGGCATGATGAAATGCCATTTGAAAAATTGGAAGATCGAATTCCACGCTTTATGAGCGAATTTGGTTTTCAATCCTTACCTGCAATTTCAACCATTAAACAATTTGCTTCAGAAAATGAATTAGATCTTGATTCTCACTCTTTGCGCAATCACCAAAAACATCCAAGAGGAAATAAATTAATCAATCAATATATCAATAGAGATTTTCCGGAAGCGAAAAATTTTGAATCGCTTATCTACCTTAACCAAATCACGCAAGCAGAAGGAATTTGTAAAATTATACGTGCTCACCGCAAGGCAAAGCCTTACTGCATGGGTAGTTTATACTGGCAGTTTAATGATTGTTGGCCTGGAATATCCTGGTCTGGAAGAGATTATTTCGGTAAATGGAAAGCATTGCAACACGAAGTTAAAAATGCATTTCGTCCAATACTTTTTACAGCGAATGCAAATGAAATGGATTTAACCATTCATGCTGTTTCCGATTTTCTAGAACCTACAAATGTTGAATTGGAAATCCTAATACAAGATTTTACAGGGAATGTTTTGAAATCTGAAAAATGGAATGGCACAATCGAAGAAAATAGTTCTTTAGAACTTTTGAAAATTCCTTTCAATTTTAAAAAACTTGATATTCGTGAAACGCATTACATACTCCTTAAATGGAAATACAAAAATCAATGGAATAGTCAATGTTATTTTTTGGATAAATTCAATAAATTAAAATTAAATGACCCGGAAATTGCAATAGACACTATTGAAAAAACAACAAATGGATTTTTTATAACTTTGAAAAGCAAACAACTAGCAAAAAGTGTTTATATATATGAAGATGCAACATCCTCCTTTTTCCCAAATTATTTTGACTTGAATCCCGGTGAATTTAAAAAGATCCATTGCATAACAAATCAAAATAATTTAAACAACACAGACTTAAAAATGATATCGCTCTTTAACTTTATTAATAATTAATAAGGCACTATGTTTAAAACTCAAATTGAAATCGGCATTCCAAATGAATTACCAATGCATCCAGGTATTGACCCAACTGTGCCGCATGCTCCAAAGCGAATTATTGATACGATCTTAAATACAGATGAAAAAAAGTTAGCGATACGCAATAGCCTTCGATATTTTCCTGCAAAACAGCATCCTATTTTAGCAGCGGAATTTAAACAGGAATTAAATGAATTTGGTAGAATTTATATGCACCGATTTCGACCTGATTATGAGATGTTTGCTCGTCCATTACAGGAATATCCATACAAGTCAAAACAAGCTGCAGCCATCATGTTGATGATTCAAAATAATTTGGATCCTAACATTGCAAAGTATCCACATGAATTAATAACATATGGCGGGAATGGTTCTGTGTTTCAAAACTGGGCACAGTATTTATTAACTATGAAATACCTCAGCCAGATGAATGATCATCAAACCTTAGTTTTGTATTCCGGACATCCGATGGGATTATTTCCATCCAATCCTGCTGCACCAAGAGTCGTTATTACAAATGGTATGATGATTCCAAATTACAGTAAAAAAGACGATTGGAATAAATATAATGCTTTAGGGGTTACACAATATGGGCAAATGACTGCTGGATCGTTTATGTATATTGGACCTCAAGGAATTGTTCATGGTACCACGATTACATTACTGAATGCCGGTAGAAAAATAAATAAAGGTTCAGATAGTTTAAGTGGACAACTATTTATAACTTCTGGATTGGGGGGTATGTCTGGAGCTCAGGCAATTGCTGCTGTGATTACTGGTGCTACGTGTATTTTAGCTGAAGTCGACCAGGATGCAATTGAACAACGATTAACAGATGGATATATTCATAGAGAACATATTTTTACTGACTTAAAGGAATTATTTAAGATTGCAACACAGTATGATGATACCACAAAAGGTATCGCATTGGTATATGCAGGCAATATAGTCGATCTGTGGGAATATGCTGCACAACAGAATATCTACATTCATTTGGGTTCAGATCAAACATCATTGCATAATATCGATGATCTTGGGTATTGTCCTGTAGGTTACAGCTTCTTGGAAGCCAAAGAATTGTTAGTACAAGACAAAAAGAAATTTATGCTTGAAGTAAGAGCCACGATCAGACGTCACGTGAATGCCATAAATAAATTGAATGAACGCGGTATGTATTTTTGGGATTATGGGAATGCTTTTTTAAAAGAAGCAGGTGAATCGGATGCTGATATATGGAAAGATAAACCGAATGGAACCTATAAATATGCATCTTATGTAGAAGACATTATGGGGCCTTTATGCTTTGATTATGGCTTTGGCCCATTTCGTTGGGTTTGTACTTCGGGATCATTAGAAGATCTTAATAAAACAGATGAAATTGCAACAAGAGTTATTGAACAATTAATTCCAAATTCAGAGGGAAATACAAAATCACAGTATCAGGATAATTTAAAATGGATCCAAAATGCCTCCAAAAATTTACCGATCGTTGGGAGTAAATCCAGAATTTTATACGCAGATGCAATCGGACGTGTAGAAATTGCATCCGCGTTTAATAAAGCTATAAAAAACGGAACGTTAGAAGGAACTGTTGTATTAGGAAGAGACCATCATGATGTTTCAGGTACAGACTCACCATATCGGGAAACTGCAAATATCTATGATGGTTCGAAGTTTACAGCAGATATGGCAATTCAAAATGTAATTGGTGATAGTTTTAGAGGCGCTACCTGGGTATCAATTCATAATGGTGGTGGCGTTGGTTGGGGTGAAGTGATCAATGGGGGCTTTGGAATGGTTTTAGATGGAACTGAAGAATCTGAAATAAAACTCCAGAGTATGCTCTCCTGGGATGTAAATAATGGAGTCGCACGCAGAGCCTGGGCACGCAATGAAGGTGCCATTATGAGCATTGAGAAGGCTATGCAAGCAGATCCTTTACTACATATTACTTTAGCCTCTTTGGTTGAAGATTCCATCATAGAGAAGCTTTTTATTGAATAAAGAAAGGGACAAAATTCAGCTATAAGTTGCCATTATAAGCGATGTGTACTGTAACTATAGCTTCAGTCAAAAAACGATTAGCAATCCTTTGAATCAAGTCATAAATACGCCAAAAGTGATTCGGATGTCTACTCGACCCATTTATTTAAAATCAAAATAGGAACCTTAATATTTAAAAACTTCAGAAAGTATTTATGAAATAATATCGTTTAAATCTTAGACTTAGAATCACATTATAATTATTATTAATTTATAAACAATTGAATTATAATAATATATATTTTTATTTTTTGTTTTAGATCGTTTTGAATTTAAACTCTCAAAAAATATTTTCAATCCATTCTAATATTGTCCAAACTTGTAATATCTTTCGAGCCTTAAAAGCTTACGCATATGATGAATGAAACAGTAGCAACTATTATGGTTCGGGAAGTAATCACTGTCTCTCCTGATGATAGTTTGCAAAAAGTTAAAGAATTATTGATCAATAACCGGATTCACCATGTACCTGTTGTAGAAAAAGATGGTAAATTAGTTGGAATTGTTACTACCTATGACTTATTTAAGTTAGGTGTAGACCATAAAGATTATCCTAACACCAGAGTTGCAAATGTAATGACCAAGATTTTAGCAACTGTTGAATCAACCGACAAAGTTGGTACTGCTGCTGAAGTGTTTATGGAACATTTATTTCATGCTTTGCCAGTAGTTGAAGAAGGAAAATTAATTGGTATCGTGACATCCTTTGATGTTTTACGATATGAATACCACAAAGAATATCCAAAAAGATATTAAAAATTTATAATGGGCATTCAGCTATTGTTTAAATCGGCTGTTCGTTCATAGATTTGTATTGAATATTAATCAAGCTTAACATGTCCGGTTCCCAGGTATTCGTTTATTTATTTTTTGGGATATTAGTTTTGGCTTCTCTTATTGTTTCTTGGGTTTTTACATCCAGGGCAACCAGAGAATCTAAAACGGTCTTAAAGGAAAAAGAGGAATTAAAAATTCTCTATGACCAAATTCGAAAAGATAAATTTGAACTGGAAGAAAAAATAAACCAGGCACAGGGTCACGAAAGAACCTATAAAGTGGCCTATGAAGATTGGAAATCTAAGTACAGTCTGCTGGAAGAAAATTATCTTAAATTAAAGAAAGATCAGGATATTAAATCCCCTGAATTTATTCATGAATTAGAAATTTTACAAAAAGAACGCAATCATCTAGAAATTAAAAATACTGCGCAATTCGAAAAAATTCAAGAACTCGAAATACTATTATCCAATCTAAGATCATCTAAACATTCTGATAATACTTCTAACGATTCTAAAATTGTTGCTGAATTAAAATCTGTATTAGACCAACATCTTGCCATTATAAGCAATATCATTGGAGATGAAAAAATGGAGCAATACACCCAAAAAGCAATTCCTGCTGATCCTTTAAATCTTATCAAAGGAATCGACGATGAGATCGCTTATAAACTTCAAACTAAAGGAATCCGCAGTTTTGAACAAATTATGCAAACATCAAAGCGAGATCTAAAAAAATGGATGCTTGAATTTGAGGATATCGATGATAAAATAATCGAGTCCTGGCCATATCAGGCTGAAGCAATACTGAATGTTAAGTCATTAAATGCCAAAGCAGAAATTGCTTAAAATAAACCTAAAATAAATTCTGATTTCGCGGTTTCAAAGGTAATTTTAGATTTGAATTAACTTTTCTTCCTGTAATTCCAAACCGCCCATGGTATTAATACGATGGCCATACCCAATACCGATAAAAGATGAGGTAAAATATCCTTAAATCCGCTACCCTTCATAATAACCATTCGCATCACTTGCACAAAATATGCAATCGGATTTAACTTCGTTATGAATTGCGCCCATTTAGGCATACTGTCTATAGACGTGTATAATCCACTCAATAAAACAAAAATCATCATAATGAAAAATGAAATCAACATGGCTTGTTGTTGCGTATGGGCAATCGTAGAAATCAATAAACCCAAACCAAGAATTGCAAGTAAATATACGGATGAAAACAAATAAATCAAACTTATATGGCCTACCGGAATGATACCATATACTAACCAAGCTACCATTAAACCTATAGATAAAACAACCTGTCCTAAAATCCAAAAAGGAATCAGTTTTCCAATAATAAAATGGTGCTTCCGAATCGGAGAAACATTAATCTGTTCGATGGTACCTATTTCCTTTTCTTTTACAAGATTTAAAGCCGACATATTAGCTCCAATCATGGTAAGAAGAATAACCAAAATACCAGGTACCATAAATTGTTTATAATTCATAAAAGGATTGTACCAATACGAATGATCAATTTGGATTATTGGTACTGGTTTAAATTTTGGAAACTGAACCCATTTTGTTCTTATTTCTTGATTAAAATCTTTTAGAATTGTCAATAAGTATTGCGCCCCTAAGCTGGCACGTTGACCATTCACCGCATTTACAGAAGCTGAAATTGTGATTTCATCTTCACGGATTAATGTCTTTTCAAATCCTACTGGAATTTCCAATAGGATATCAGCCTTATCTTTATCTAATGCCTCCATTCCTGATTTATAAGAATGTCCTATTCCCGCCAATTGAATATAACCACTCGAAGTGATTTTTTGAATCATTTGACTGCTATAGCTGGAATGATCAAAATCTATAATAAATAATTGTATATTCTTTACTTCATAATTTGCTGCCATGGGTAATAAGATCAATTGAATGATCGGCATTATTAAGAGCATCTGAATATTTGCTTTGTCCCGAAAAAACTGACTAAATTCTTTTTGTATGATAAAATAAATGGTTCGCATAATTCTATAAGACCAGGCGTTTATCAAAATTTCGAATACTCACAACAAACATAAAAACGGTAATGCCAATTAATATAAGGGTTTCCTTCCAAACAGCGTAAAACCCTAATCCCTTTATCATCACTGATTTAACAATATAAAAAAACCATTTGGATGGTAAAATATTTGAAATTAATTGCAAGGGTACCGGCATGTTATCTACTGGAAACATAAACCCACTAAACATGAGGGTAGGCATAAACAAACCTACCAAAGTACCAAACATTGCAGCGGTTTGAGTAGTCGTTACAGAAGATACAAACATTCCAAGCGCGAGTGAAGTGATAATAAATAATGTGCTCTCCCCCAATAACAAAACAAGACTGCCTTTAATTGGAACGTCTAAAACAAAATAACTAAGTAATAAAATACTGCAAATATTAATAAATGATAAAATTAAATAAGGAATTGTTTTCGATATAATAACTAAAGCAGGCTTAATAGGTGAAACTAAAAGTATTTCCATAGTACCTAATTCTTTTTCCCGTACGATTGCAACTGAAGTCATAAGTGAACAAATCAATAATAACACCATCGCCATCACACCAGGTACAAAATTATAGGCTGCCTTTAATTGCGGATTATAAATCATACGCACTTCTGCTTTTATTCGCAAAGGAAGTTTCGTTGTACCGAGTAATTCATTCTGATAATCATTAATAATAGAAGAACAATAATTTACAAGAGTCGTTCCAACATTAGGATCTGAGGCATCTGAAATGAGCTGGATGCTTGCTTCATGCTGATTTAATAACTTTTCTGAAAATGCAGGTTCAAAGACAAGCACCAATCGAACGTTCCCTTTTTTAAACACTGCATCAATTTCAAGATCAGAATCTAAATTCTCAACAATTTCAAAATAATTGCTAGCTTCTATCTTCTGTATCAAATACTGACTTACTGCATCGTTTGAATGATCTAATATAGCAATTTTTGAATTTTTTACTTCATTCGAAAGTGCAAATCCGAAAATCAATATTTGAGCAACAGGCATTCCAAATAAAATAAATAAGGTGCGCCTATCTCTCAGGATATGCAACCATTCTTTCTTGACAAAAATTAAAAACTGCTTCATCAATTATTGAATTTCACTTCGAAATGCTCGCCTTGCCAAACCTAAAAATACAGCTTCCATTGTGTTTGCATTCTGTTGTTGCTTTAACTCTTGTGGGGAGCCTAATGCTTCTATTTTACCATCTACCATAATCGTCAATCGATTACAATACTCTGCTTCATCCATATAATGTGTAGTCACAAATATGGTGGTGCCTCTCGAAGCAGATTCCATAATTAATTCCCAAAATTCTCTCCTGGTAATTGGATCAACTCCACCAGTAGGTTCATCTAAAAAAACAAGGGGTGGATTATGAAAAATGGAAATGCTAAATGCTAACTTTTGTTTCCATCCTAATGGCAAAGATTTCACCAACTGATTCTTTTCAGATTCCAATTGAAATAAACTTAATATTTCTTGTGTTTTATTCTTTATTTCAGCATTGGACATACCATAAATACCTCCATAAAATCGCATGTTTTCAAGTATGGTTAAATCTTCATATAATGAAAACCTTTGACTCATATATCCAATATTCTTTTTAATCTTTTCAGCATCCTTATAAACATCAAAACCAATCACCCGGGCTGCTCCAGAAGTAGGCTTTGAAAGTCCGGAAAGCATCCGGATTGCAGTTGTTTTACCGGCTCCATTGGCTCCTAAAAAACCGAAAATTTCTCCTTTTATTACAGAAAAATTAATATGATCTACTGCCACAAAATCTCCAAATTGCTTTGTTAGACCAGAAGCTTCGATAATATATTCCTGGCTCATGTTGATTTCATTAATTGAATAAAACAATCTTCAATTCCTGGATGAATTCGCAATACTTTAAGATTGGTATGCGATTTACCTTCCAAATACTTTACACAATGCGTTTCCATGTCATCAGATGTCTTAAAAATAACATGGCAACTATCCCCAAATGCAAATGAAGATTGAACCCATTCCCAATTTTTTAAGTCACTCAATAATTGATACATTTGATCCGAATGTATGCTCCATAATTGTCCGGTAAAATCTAATTGAATTTGTTTTGGAGTATTTATTTTTAAAATATGCCCATGTTGAATTAAAGCGATTCGATCACATAAAGAAGCTTCATCCATATAAGGAGTAGAAACAAAAATTGTAATACCCTGTTTCTGTAATGCTTTTAACATATCCCAAAATTCTTTGCGTGAAACGGCATCAACACCTGTTGTCGGCTCATCTAAAAACAGTATGGTTGGTTTATGAATTAAGGCACAAGAAAGGGCTAGCTTTTGTTTCATTCCACCGGATAACTTTCCTGCCCTTCTATCTTTAAATGGTTCAATTTGCTCATAAATATCCTTGATTAAATGATAATTCTCCTCCATTGAGGTACTAAACACGGAAGCAAAAAATTGAAGATTTTCTTCGACTGTGAGATCCTGATACAAAGAAAATCTGCCCGGCATATAGCCTATTCTCTTTCGAATTAATTCAAAATCATGAACTACATTTAATCCATCTACAAATGCAGTTCCAGAATCTGCCAAAATAAGTGTTGTTAAAATTCTTATCAAACTAGTTTTACCAGCACCATCTGGACCAATAAGTCCAAAAATTTCTGCCTTTTGAACTGCCAAATTAATATCGTTTAATGCAATGGTCTTCTGCTTTTTATTCAGATATGATTTTGATAATTGGGAGATCTCAATGGCTGTCATGAATTTTTAGAATTGCACTTCTCCATACATGCCCAACTTCAAAAAACCATCATTCACAACTTTTATTTTAATAGCATAGACAAGATTTGAGCGTTCTTCTTTAGTTTGTATAGTTTTAGGGGTGAATTCCGCTTGATCACTGATCCAAATGATCTGTCCTTTGTATTCTTTATCTTCATCATCCCCATATTCTACATGTAAGCTAACTTCTTGATTCAACTTAACTTTACTTAACTGGCTACCATTAATGTATGCACGCAAATTCAACTTACTTAAATCAGCAATTTTGTAAATCGCCTTTCCAGGAGTGACCACCTCTCCCGCATGCATATAAATAGTCAATATATTTCCACTTAATGGATTTATAATTTTCGACTTGTTTAAATAATCTTCTGCCATTTCTTTTCGCTTCTCAAGGGGCCCCTCTTCACTGGATATGCCTGCATTCTGAGCAGCAATTAAGGCTCTTTGAGAAACGATTTGTTGCCTGGTCACTAATACCTGACTTTCGGCAGCTTTAAGTTGCTGGCTAATGATGTCAAGCTGAGAATTGGCATCATCTAATTGCTTACCTGGTGCTGCTTCTGCCTTAACCAGCTTTTCCAATCGACTTTTTTCCCGTTTTGCGCTATTTAATTGCAACTGGAATACACGGATCTGTTCCTGTTGTGCTTTCACTTGTGATTCCAGAATTCTAATCTGGGGTAAACTTGGTATTGATTTAGATTCCACTGCTTTAATCGAAGATTCTAATTGCTCCTTTTGTAAAGTGTATTGCATTGGATCAATGTTCCCAACAACAGAATCCTTTTTTATCAAGGAGCCTTCTTCGATATTCAAATTCAAAATTCTACCTGTTACTTCAGCAGATACTATAATTTCATCAGATTCAAATACTCCACTGGCATCATACTTAAAACCATTTCGCTTACATGAAAACGTTAGAAAACAGAAGGCCAAACTAAAAATAATAAAATCTCTTATGTTCATAATTTGATACCAGAATGATAATAATGCAAATATTGTGCTTGTAAAAATTGAATTTGATGCACTGTCTGATTTGTTCGTGCTTGTTCTTCTGCATTCAGTTCCCGAATATAATCACTTACAGTAATCACTCCACTCTCCCATTGAACTTTAGCAGCAACTTTAATTTTAGTTCTCAGTTCTACTAATTCCAAATCTGACTTTAAAAGTATTTCGAATTTATGAATTTCTTCTTCTTGCTGCAATAAATTTAATCGGGTATTAAAAAGAAACGTTTCTTTTTGTAAAGCTGCAATATTTTTATTTAGAATTGAGATTTGATAGTCATTTTTAAAACTATACAATGATGAAAAATTCCAATTCAATCGGATGCCTGCAACATAATATGCTTGAAACTCATTTTTAAGAAAATTCAATGCAGGATTAGCATATCCTATTTGTCCAAATAAACTCAATTTCGGGATTACTTTTGATCGACTAAGCCTCCATTGGTTTTCAACAAATACAACTTGTTGGTCACTTAACCATAATTCTGATCGGTCAATTTTTTGCCTTAAACTCCGCTCTTTTGGCACAATGAATGCCGTATTGATTGGAAGCTCTTTATTAATAAATTGGCCTAACAATTTTAGCATTTGATTTTGCTGGGACTCCAATTCGATACGCTTTTGTCTTGCTTTGATAGACTCTGCTTGCAGCTGATACAGCGTACTTGAAGCTATAATTTGAGATTCCAATGCAGCTTCTGCTTTTTTAATTTGGGCAATCAAATCCTTGTCTATTAGATCTACAATCTGCAGCTGCTCCTGAATCAAGATACTCCCAAAATAGAGTTGAAGTATTCGATCGTTAATTTTATAAAATTCAACTTCCAGTTTAAGAATTTCCAGTTTTGTGTTTGACCGGACTAAATTTTTTTGTGCAATAATACTGCCTCCAGCATACACAAGCTGTCCAAAATCTGCATAAAATTTATACTGCTCTTTGGAAGGAGGTTCCGGTAAGTTTATACCTGGAATCGCTATTTTAAAACCTGTGACATCTGATTGATAACTCGCTTGTCCGGTAACATTAATTTGAGGGAACCAGGCAGTAGCAATGTTGGATAATGAAAATGATTCCGTACTTTTTACAAGGTCTAATTGTTTAATCATAGGATAATTGTTTTGAGCCCAAATCAAACAAGAATCCAGTGTGATACTTTCCTTTTGACAATATAGGATTTGAAAATCGAAAACAATTAAAAATAAAAATGAATAAATCCTAAACATAAATACCATGTAATGCCTTACAATTTAAATACAAAACGCTAACGATTTTAAATCCCTATAGTAACATCTTAAGCATGAATAGGTTCAGTTTATAAAATAGAATGTATGTATGCGAAATTAGGCTACACCTAATTTATAATAATAAGTAAAAACCATCGAATTTATCAATCACCTGGAGTTCACTAAGAAGCTTACTCCAACTGCAATAAAATCTTGTGATGAACTCAAACAAACTAAAATGGAATCACAATCGTTCATTCAAATTAAAAACCTAATAATGATATATGCATATTTATCAATTCAATATCGTGTTCTGTTTACTTGAATCCTGTGCCATCATAAGTAATATTTGCAAATGCATTCCAGCTGTTATGGAATCAAGTTTTACTAAACCTCTTTCAAAGTCTGGACCTATCTGTTTATCCATATCCATAAACATCATCATGGGTCTCATTAAAAAAGGAATATCCCCTTCGTCTGACCAGGTAATATTTGTTTTACCTGGATCCACAGCACTCAATAAAAAAGTACCCTTTGAGCTCATTTCAAAGGGAACCTTAAATGTAAGTTTATAATTCAATCCATTGGGTGGATCAGCTTCTGTTATTTCAATTTGTCCTGTACCTGTTAGATCTTTATCTCCCACCCATTTCATAATAGAGGCTTTTTCTCCATCCTTACCTTCGTATGTGTTTTGAACACTTGGGTCTCTTTCTACCCAAGGAGACCAGCTATCCCAATTCCGTAGGATACCAACTTGATTATAGACTAATTTTTGAGGCGCATTAATAATTGATTTTCGCTCGACTTTGTAGTTTGACTTGGCAATGAATGCACTTATCAGGTAAAGTGTTACCAAGATTCCAATGATTTTTAGAAGATTTGCAAACATTCGTTGAATAATTTAATAGTTTAAATAAATAGCATTAAAGATCATTCGAAGTTCCCTTAATATTGGATGTGTCCAACAATCTAGAATACAAATTTAAAAAGAAATACGTATCAAAGTTGGAATCCATATTAAAAAAAGATCTCCGTCCGAAGCCTGCAAAAAGAGTCCAGTCTCCTGGAGAATAACCCAGGGTATATATTAAATTTAAAAACAATTCTTAAAAGCAATTCATGGATTGCACAAGAATTCAGTAAGCTTAATTCTGCTGACAAAAAATTCGGGAGACTTCCAGTTGTCTGATAAAAAAAGTAAGTTCATAAATAATATCAGAATGATTCCAATGGATATTGACATATTCAAAATTTTATAAGATATATACAATCTTTGATTTACCAGATTAGATAAATTAATTGAATCCATGTTCTTATAATTAATGCTGCGCTTAAATTATATTTTGAAAAAATTTAATTTGTATATTGAAAATATTGAGAGTCGTAAAATTAATAAAATTTAGTAAGAGATAAATTGAATACGTTTAGCATTCAATAAATATAAATCAATTCATTCGATAGAAATGTTTACATTTATTCTTTTTTAAATTAAACTCAACAAATATGACAAAAATGCTTTTTCTGTTTCTCGCCTTAAACTTGATAACAGATGGCCTACTGGCCCAAACAACCCCAAGTAAACCAGCTTATGGCATGTACAACAATATGCTGGTCAAACCGAAAAGAGGCCATGAAAAACAATTTGAACAAGGTGTCAAAGCACATAACGCAATGTTTCATGCATCGGGTCCATCAAAAGCTACTTTAGCCGTAATTACGGAAGGTGCAAATAGCGATGGATGGTATATTTGGTCAATGGGTCCTTTAACCTATACAGATATGGACCATATTCCACAAGGTGAGCCTAAACATGATGAAGACTGGGATAAAAATGTTGATGTCCATGTTGAAGAATATGGAGAATCCAATTTATGGAAATTAAATGAGGATGTTTCTTATACACCAGCAAATTACAATCCTTCACATTTGGATGTTTGGGTAGTTGATATTAAACCTGGTATGCGTTATCAATTTGCAGAATTAATGAAAAAAAATAAAGCAGTTTGGGAAGCAAAAAAATATCCATTTTCTTCTAGAGTGTTTTATAACGACCTTTGGAGTAGCAAAGGAAAAGATGCAGCTATTGTATTTAGCTTTGATCATTATGCTGATTTTGATATGGATATTAAATTCAAAGAAAACTTTGAATCTGTTCATGGTGCAGGATCTTATGATAATTTTTGGAAAAGCTGGAATGAATGTGTATTAAATGTGGATGAACATCTTCGGAAGTTTATTAAATAATTTGATATAGATTTTACTTTACAGAAAACAAAAAGTAAAATAATTAAAAATACCTAAAATCTTTGAATCGTATTTCAGTTTAAGATTTTAGGTATTTTTTTTTTTAAAAGCGAATGCATAAAACACTAAAAACAATATTCTCCTGCCGTTATTAGTTTTGTTGCAATCATACGTCGGTGTTCTTTTACGTTAACAGGATCATATCTTGCAAACCGTTTCATGCCAAGCAGCATAATTCTTAACTCATCGCCCGTTGCAAAAGAAGCTAAAGCATCTTGACCATTTTTCGCAAGTCTACTTTGAGCATCCCAAAAATAAACATGCATCATAGATTCAAACTCCAAAAGATGTGCAGTATTGTTTTTCTCCTTTAATTTTTGAACCCGCAATAAAATGGATTCTGATAAATACAGATCAATAATCATATCTGCAATATTCATTAATATTTCCTGTTGGACTTTTAAATCATGTTTGCCATCCATTTGATATTTAACAGCAGCACCTGCTACCATTAAAACCATTTTTCTAAAATCTTTGATGGTTCTTCTTTCAAGACCATAATCTCCTTCCGGAATTTGCATATTTGGAAGTCCTGTTAATTCTTTTTGAACATCCCAAGCAGGGCCAACTAGATCTAATGCACCTTTCATAGTTCTCCTCAAAATCATGTTGATGATTAGCATTCGATTTATTTCATTGGTGCCTTCATAAATTCGATTAATTCTTGCATCCCGATATGCACGTGCTGCTGGATATTCTTCACTATAACCATAACCTCCGTGAATTTGAATAAGCTCATCCACTATATAATCAATAACTTCTGAACCACTTATTTTAATAATAGCGCATTCGACAGCATATTCTTCAGCTGACTCCAGCATCGCGATTGAATATTCATTGCCAGATTTTAGCTCTTCATTCTTTTTATCTTCCATGAGATCCGCAACGCGATACACAGTAGATTCTAATGCAAATGTTCGGATTGCAGATTCTGCTAATTTATATTGAATTGCACCATAACTAGAAATTGGCTGACCAAACTGAATTCTTTCATTTGCATATTGGATGCCAATACCGATGGATTTTTTAGCTCCCCCCATACACATAGCACCCAATTTATAACGTCCTATATTGAGCACATTAAAGGCTATCAAATGGCCTTTTCCAATTTGGCCAAGAATATTGCCAGCTGGAACTTTTACATTTTCAAAATACACTTGACGGGTAGATGATCCTTTAATCCCTAATTTGTTTTCTTCCTCCCCAAGACTTATACCTTGTGAATTTCGTTCAACAACAAAACCCGTAAATTTATTTCCATCTATTTGGGCAAAAACAATAAAAAGATCTGCAAATCCTGCATTTGAAATCCAAATTTTTTGACCTGTTATAAAATAATACAAACCATCCGGACTTAATACAGCTTGTGTTTTTGCAGAGAGGGCATCGGAACCTGATCCAGGTTCTGTAAGGCAATACGCTGCCTTAAGTTGCCCATTGCACATTCCAGGCAAATACCGCTTTTTCAATTCCTCTGAACCAAAATATAAGATGGGCAACATTCCAATTCCTGTATGTGCAGCCAATGAAGTATTAAAACTCGCCTCACCCCTTCCTAATTCTTCCGAGATCAAAGTATTACTAAAAGTGTCTAAGGGAGCACCGCCATAAATTTCAGGTATATGTGCGCCTAGAAGACCCAATTCAGCGGCTTGCATCAAAAGTCCAACTTGCTCACTTAGGATGTTTCCTTTTGGCCAGATCTCATGTTCAACAAAATCTCTTACAGATTGCCGTATCATTTGTTGATCATCCGATAAGTCTTCCGGGGTAAAATTTAATAGATAATCGGTGTCTTTAATTAAAAATTCACCACCTTTTAAAATTTGGGAATTCATCCTTTTGGTTTTAATCAATTAAAAAATAGAACTTAAAAGCATTCTCCTTATTAGAACACCAGGAAAGATTAAATAGATTAAAATGAGAACGAGAATTGAAAATAAAACTATACGAATTCTCTGTATTTCTTTTGATTGTATATCATTTGCACAAATGAACCTTGCAGAAACTCATGGGTATCTATCTGAGATTGTAATAACGGCCCTTTATATTTTCCACTCAATAACATTCTTGCCGCTTCTAACATGGGTGCAGCCGTTGCCGTCTGAATTGCTTTTAATTTATGACTTCCAACATAGGAAGGCTCAATTCTAAGGCTTCGCTCTTTAATTCTCAATATGCCTTGTTGATCTTTACCTAATACGCTTATATATAATATGATAATATCATCTTCTGAATGCGGAATTTGCTGGCTCATACGATCTAATAAAGCCAATTCCATATTTGAATGCTGACCAATCTCTTCTAATTGCTTGCGAACCCATCCATAATGCCCAGGATATCGAATCGTTTTATAATCGAGTGCATTTACTTTACCAGCAAAATAATCTGGTAAGTCTGCAGCACCTCCACTGGTATAATCGTCTTCATAATGAATCCCGTCAATGATTATAGATCTTGTATCTGATAAAGAGGGAATACTTGTTTTAACCCCATCCTTAATTACAATAGCTTCTTTAACATATTCTGTCGCAACACCAATAGGGCTCCAGGTAAAACCATAAAAATGTGGATCTTTGGTGATTTTTGTCAAAGCACCAACTTTCATAGAAATTTTCTCAATATTCAGATCTCCAAATTCAGAGACAAACTCCTTGTATAAATGGTTAGCTAGTATATTGACATAGCCTGGTGCAAGTCCGGATTGCAAAATAAAGCCAGTATCTGCATCTTTTGCCAATTCAAGAATTTGATTGGTTTCGTCTACATATTCCGTAAGATTAACATAATGCAGGTGATATTGCTTTGCAAAACGAGCCATTCTTGGAGCTTCAGAACCAGGTAAACAATCTAAAAGTATATCAGCAGATTTAAAAACATAGTCCATATGCTCTGTTACTGCGCCTGGAATTAATTCAAAGGTTTCAATATTTACTAAACTTGAAGCCCCTTTTTGAATCCAATCAGAAGTTTGGATAGCAACCTCATTATAGATATCTCCAATAAAAAGTTCACAATCAAAATCAGGTTGCTCAGCCATGATTAAGCCTGCAGCACGACCAATCCCCCCTGCCCCCGCAATAATCACTTTATGTTTTATATACATGGCTAAAAATAAATTTATTCCTGCAAAATTAAGACTTGAAGCAATAAAGCAGCATAGAACCTAAAAATTAACATATAAATCGCATTGATAACACATAGTATTACATATTATATATTTAATATATATAATATAGTAAATACATATTATTGTTTATTATAATATTTAAAATGCAGGTTTATAATGATAAATAAATAATAATTTTGAATAATATATCAAATAGTTATACATTAGCGTCTGAATTAATATATAATCTACTATTTTTTATGGCGCGGTCGAAAAAGAGCAAACTGTCCGCCGGGGACGCTTTTGTCCTTTGGCTAAAAGATGAAAGACTTTCTAAAATTCTTGCCATCTTATGTTTTATGATGGCTCTATTCATCTTAATTTCTTCTATTTCCTATTTCTTTACCTGGAAAGCAGATCAGGATAAAATATTAAACTATTCCTGGAAAATTTTATTCAATCCTAAAGTTGTAATTACAAATTGGCTTGGCAAATTAGGTGCTCTATCCTCCCATATTTTATTCTATTATGGTTTTGGACTAGCTGCAATTTTGTTTATACCAGTCTTGATTCATCTGGGATTTCGCTTCTTACACCGCGGAGGATGGCTTTCCTTTTTACGATTTACGACCCATTCTATGGTGATCATGTCATTACTTTCCATGATCTTTTATTATATTTTTCAAACCCTGAATTTTCCTTATGGTGGTGCTTTTGGCGCTCGTAATTGTGAATGGATAGAAGGTTTTATGGGCCCTATCGGCGCTGGATTAAGCCTGATTTTTGGATTAATTGCCCTGCTTGTTTGGTATTATAATCCTTCCATGCAGACCTTTCAAGCGGATGCTGTTGGACATACCGCAGCTTCTTCTCTATGGAATGCTGAATGGTTTAATTTAAAAAATGCATTTCATTCCTTTACACAAACTGACAAACCATCACCTGAACAGTTTCTAAAAACTACTGCGAATCCGATTCCTCAGCAAAAACCAATCATGGTTGATTGGAGCGATTATCCTGAAAGTGATGATTTATTAGCATCCTTAGCTCCAAAAGAAGTTAAAACTAAAGTTCAACCTACTTTAGAAATTATTGAAGACCCAGAAGCAGCCTATATCCCACCTGCTTTTCAAAATACAGAACAAAGCGATCATCAGTATTCCCATCAAGCCGTCTCCGAAGAGGAAGACGGCTGGGAAGCTGAGACAGGAGCTGACTATGATCCAAAAGCAAATCTTTCTTCCTATAAAGCACCTGGGCTTGAGTTATTACATGATTATGCCGATCAAAAATTTGAAATTGATAGAGATGAATTAGAAACTAACAAAAACCTAATAATAGCTACACTTCAACATTATAAAATAGAAATCCAAAAAATAAAAGCAACCATTGGTCCTACTGTAACACTTTATGAAATTGTCCCTGCACCGGGAGTCCGTATATCCAGAATTAAAAGCCTTGAAGATGATATCGCCTTAAGTTTATCAGCACAAGGCATTCGAATTATCGCACCCATACCAGGAAAAGGAACCATAGGGATTGAAGTTGCAAATAAAAACAGACAAACTGTTCCGCTAAAAGAATTACTTCGGTCTGAAAAGTTCAATGATCCAAAATTGGAATTGCCGATTGCCTTAGGTAAAAATATTTCCAATGAAGTCATTGTTGCTGATTTAACCAAAATGCCTCATTTGCTTATTGCAGGAGCTACCGGTCAAGGAAAATCAGTTGGCATCAATGCGATCTTAATGTCCCTACTCTATCGCAAACATCCGGCAGAAGTAAAACTTGTATTAATTGATCCGAAAAAAGTCGAACTGCCAATTTATTCTGTAATTGCAAAACACTTTCTTGCTCAATTACCGAATTCAGATGAGTCGATAATTACCGATAATTCTAAAGTAATTTATACATTAAATTCATTGTGCATTGAAATGGATCAGCGCTATGAACTCTTAAAATTAGCAAGGGTTAGAAATATCTTAGAATACAATGATAAATTTACAAAACGCAAGTTGAATCCCGAAAAAGGACACAAATATTTACCCTACATTGTATTAGTCATCGATGAATTTGCAGATCTGATCATGACTGCCGGCAAGGAAGTTGAAATGCCATTAGGAAGATTAGCACAATTAGCGCGTGCCGTTGGAATTCATTTAATTATCGCTACTCAAAGACCTTCTGTAAAAATTATTACAGGATTGATCAAAGCAAACTTCCCAGGAAGAATTGCATTTAAAGTCTCTTCCAATATCGACTCCAGAACAATATTGGATTATGGTGGCGCTGAACGTTTAATTGGTCGTGGTGATATGCTTTTCAATGTTGGCTCAGATATGATTCGCTTACAATGTGCTTATGTAGATACTCCAGAAGTAGAACGCGTAATCAAACATATAGGTAATCAACAAAGCTATGGTATGCCATACTTCCTCCCAGAATACAAAGGGGATGAGGCCGATAATGGAGGTGCTATGATTGATTTTAGTGACTTGGATGAATTACTTTTTGAAGCTGCTCGATTGGTCGTGAGCTCGCAACATGGGAGTACCAGTATGATTCAACGCCGTTTAAAATTAGGCTATAACCGTGCAGGTCGAATTATGGACCAGCTCGAACAACTCGGTATTGTCAGCATGGGAGAAGGTAGTAAACCTAGAGAAGTGTTGGTCTTTACGGAAGTTGAATTGGAAAATATTCTATCTAAACTTAAAAAATAATAAACAGGTATGATTACTACACACACATGATACCTACATTTTGAATTCTATTTTGATTTTTACCAACTGAGATTGATAGTAGATTTTGCCCTTGCTGACCACAAGGGCTTTTTTTTTGCCTGAATCTTTCAAATCTTTGTTACCGTTGAGTTATTTAAATGAACTTAAAACTGCCAAATAAATTTTAAATAAAATATAATCTTTCGTCACACTCCTACCGCTTTTTAAATTTTATAAATCAATTTTCATGATACTCTTATCAAATCCTGTAATTTTGTTTTTCTTTAAATAATTCTTTCTATGCATATTCTAATAGCCAATACTGGAAAAATACCTGTGACCAAGTATGGCGGAACGGAACGTGTAATTTGGTATTTGGGAAAAGAATTATCCAAAATGGGTCATCAGATTAGCTTTCTGGTTGAAGAAAATTCAACTTGCGAATTTGCAGAAGTCCTTTATTTGGACAAAACAAAATCATTAAATCAACAAATTCCAAGACATATTGATTTTGTACATTTTAATTTTCAATTAAAAGAAAAAATTGATAAGCCCTATCTCGTTACAATGCATGGAAATCCACATCCATCTGAAATTCTTGATAAAAACACAGTGTTTGTTTCCAAAAATCATGCAGCAAGAAATCATTCAACACAATATGTATATAATGGATTAGATTGGGATGACTATGGAATTCCAGACTTAAATAATCAAAGAAACTATTTTCATTTTTTGGGAAACGCTTCATGGCGATTAAAAAATGTAAAAGGAGCTATTCAAATTATAAATAAAACCAAAGACGAACATTTGAAAGTATTAGGTGGGAATCGTCTTAATTTCAGAATGGGATTTCGGTTTACAATGAGCAATCGCGTATCATTTTGTGGCATGGTAGGTGGTAAAGAAAAAAATGAATTATTACAAGGATCCAAAGGGCTCATTTTTCCAGTGCTGTGGGATGAACCATTTGGTTTGGCGATTATTGAAAGTCTGTATTTCGGCTGCCCGGTATTTGGAACTCCACGAGGCTCCTTGCCAGAAATAGTCAACGATAAAATAGGATTCCTTTCTGCTGATCTTAATGCTTTATCGGATGCTCTTGAACGTTCCAATCAATATTCAAGGGAAGCTTGTCATGAATATGCAACAAGCAAATTTAACTCAAAAATTATGGCAACTTCTTATCTTGAAAAATACAAATTGATCTTAAGCCAAAACAATTTAACAACCGAATAATTGGAACCTTCCAATGAAGCTGAAAATAAAATTGCAATCCTGCATCTATTCAAATTAAAATAAGTTAAAACTTTCCTAACTATTTACTCTACAATTAATTTGCGAATCTGCATGGTCTCCCCTTTTAGGGTCATCATTTCCAATAGATAAACACCAGGATTTAAATTCGACTTTTCAATTGTGGTTTGATTTCCTGTAAATGTTTTTGTCCAAATTTCTCTGTAATTAAGATCCATACATTTAAGTATAAAGGTTTCATTCAGGGTGGTTCCCAGGATTTTAACTTTGGAAACTCCTGTTATAGGATTTGGAGAAATATCAAAATCAAATGGATGAGTGTTATTCAATTCAGTTGATCTAACTGGAATCGGAACCCCAATGGTATGAAAATCTGTATTTGTTTTTACGGCATCATTAAAGTCGAAGAAAATATTTGCATTATTCAAAATTTTAGTTCCATTTGCTATTTTTGACAAGGGTTGTATACGATACTGAATAAACCCATGAGAAGCTTTCTCATGAATACTGGAGTCTGGAAGCAAAATATTTGAAAATGAAAATATCAATGTACCCAAAGGATCGATTGTGACACTATAGGGATGAGAAGAGGCTCCTAAAATTAATGAAGTCAAATCCAATTGCTTTATAGGAAGTTCATTTTTGATTCTAATATTAAATGCAGTATCTGTCCCTGTATTTTGAAAACGGATTATGTATTCAATGTCCTGAGATACATCAATATATTTTTTATCAGTGATTCCCAATGGGTAACCGGTAATATCATTTGGATCAAAACTACCTCGATTTGCTTGACAAAATTTTGAGATATAGGGTTCTTCTTCATCTAAATTTGAAATTCTAAAACCAGCAGCTCCGGGTACTGGATTTTGTGCACAAGAAATTATTTCAGTACTTGACAATTTATTATAAGGATATGCATCATCTTGCTCCGCAATAAACAATACGCGGGCTCTACTAGGTATAACTTTAATAAACTCTTGTCCGGCTGTTAGAAAGAACACACCCGTTTCGAATGCTTGAATATTCGAACTGGAATTACTTTGGTCAATTATTGAATATTTTTTCGCAGAGACCATGGATGCATTTCCAATATTTCTTATAATCAACTGCGTAGAATCACCCAGGCAATTGGCCGTAGTTTGAATATGTGCATTCGCTGAATTAAGGCAAGAAGTATCGGGATAAATATGCGCCTCAACACAATGTATCTGCCCTAATCTGGCATTACATGAAACCTTTATCGTAATCTTAAAGAATCCAGAAAAACCTTCCGCTACATCTCCTAGATTAAAGCGATATGAATTGCCAATTTGACTTGTAATTGGTTTTGTTGAGCCTACAAATTCAAATAAGGAATCAAGCTGAATATCTATATAGGCATCTTTTGCAACTTGCGTACCTGTATTTGAATAATAAACATAAATGTCAGAATCAAAACATCTTCTTAAAATGGGAGCCTGAATATCAAGTTCCATAAAAGGACACAGGCTATTTATTTGAAGTCCGAGATATAAAGTATCTGCAAAATTGTAAGTCGAACTAACAACTGTTTTTACACAACTTTTCCAGGTATTGTTATTTGATGGAACCTGAATCGTATAATCCCCTTGTTCTATTGGTAATCGAAAATCACCATTAGCATCTGAATATGAAAATACGTTTTGTGATCCTTTACTTGCAGTAATAATTCGCTTTTTAAGATTAGATTCTCCAGCTTCTTTTGTGCAATTCTTATTCTCATCAGAAAAAACATTTCCTGTTAAAATCCGATTTGAACTCGTAGAAATTTTAGTTCTATATAAACCATCTTCATGGGTAAGCAGATATAATTTTTGCAGGGGTGATAAATCCAGATTTGTGAAACTATGAATACCATCCAAATAAACTTGAAAGCTATTTCCAAAATCTGCAGAACGGTAGATTTCTCCGGTAAGGCTTCCTACAAATAATTGATCTATATTATTGCATGCTTGGCCTGTGGCCGGTTCGATGATAATTGCATTTGGATCTTGAATGGAAATTAATTCCCAGGTGATGCCACGATCAATACTTTGAATTAATTTCCAAGCTTTATCAAAAAAATAAATATACGCATTCGAAAATCCATTTCCTATTATTCTGCTGGTATTATGATGTGTTAATGGCATAATAAAATTCCATGAATTTCCATTGTCACCAGATCTTTTAATACCATCCTTTGTGATGACTACCATAGATCCATCTGCAAAAGAGTATAAATCCTCAACATCACTTAAAGTGTTCAATTCCCAGTTTTTACCCAAATCCAGGGATCGATATAAAAAAGCCCCTTCCATAGAAAATAAAGTTCTTGTTTTGGGATTAAAAAAAAGTTTATTAACCAAAGTTTGTGTCCCATTAATTTTAACTTGAATTGCTTGACTTTTTACATCTTTAAAATAAAGCAGTTTGTCCAAATCTTTAAAGAAAAAATCGCTCCCTATTAAAACAATCCGATCTGTTTTTGGTGATATAGCCTGAGATTGAGAAGAAATGACAAATGACCAATTCAAACCCGAATCATCAGAATAAAATAAACCATCGTGGGTAAGGACCAGTAATTTAGTTTCTGAGAAAAATTCTATTTCCAGAATGGATGCATAATTCATACCTTGTGCAGAAAAATACCAATTCGATAAATTGTCAGACTGGTATAAACTTCCTGTTAATTTATGACCAAAAACGGAACCACTACTTATTGCAGAAATTGTGTAAAAATTATTTTGAACACTTCCATTTGGAGGAATTTTAGACCAAGTATCTCCATTATTCAAAGAATAATAAGATAGTAGGTTTTTACTTGCATATAATGTACCATTTGGTTCCAAGGCTATATCAACAATGGATGAAGCGCCTGAAGTAAATTCTGTTCTTAGTATTAAGTTACCATTCGTATCAAGTTTCCAAAAATAAGCTTGTGCACCAATGTAAATAAAACCATTAGATGAAACCTCTAATTCCTTTTCCTTCTCAAAACCAAATGTATCCTCAAATAACAATCCCCAAGTGATACCAAAGTCATTTGAAACATATAATTTATTAAAATTAATTGCATAGACTTGATTTGTGTGTTTATTATAAAAAAACCGATCCATATTTATTAATGGAAAGGAGACCCAGTTTAGTCCGTTGTTGGAAGATTGATACACCTTATCTTCCTGAGCTATTAGTAAAACTCCATTGGGTAAAGCTTGCACTGTTCTAATGGGGTTTGTATTAGGTGATTTAATAGTCCCCCAGGATTGTCCATTATTAACAGAAGTATAAATTTTGTCGTTTAAAGCGCCATAAAGATTACCATCAAGGCCTACGACAATGGGGTCATAGGAAGTTTTCATAGGCGAATTCGGCATTCGATTCCAATAAGAGCCTCCATTTACGGACCTGTATATCACTAAATTATCATCCGTATCATAATAAAATTGAAATAAATTCCCACTTTTTCCTTCATAAACTTTTGCACCTCCTCCGTAAGGACCATTCAATTTTTCATAAATCTGGGCATGCAGAACCTGGCTAAAAATGAAACCTATAAAGGTAAAAATCAAAACGTGTTTAAAATTGATTCTCATAATAAAGGGTATTAAAGGTGATAGTATTAAAAAAATTCAAATATAAAATTAATGGAACTTGGGAATATTCGCAAAAAAAATCAACTTATTTAACACATTATAATAAATCATAATATATCAATTCTCAATCTTTCGCTAGCACATAAATTTGAATAATCAGGGTTTTCCCTGATAAAATACATTAAATCAATCAGGGTAAACCCTGATTTTTTAAAATAAAAGATTAAAAAATTGGAATCCAGAGATTTGCCTTCTACTTTTATTCCGGCAATTTAAAAGTTGATTGCCAAAATCAAACAAAATGAACTACAAATTAATTACAGGGATAATTTGTATGGGGCTTTTTGTGGATTTGCTTTATTCACAAAAAGTGATCCTCGGAGGTCCTAATTCAAATTCAATTTCGGTTATTTCAAGTGATAACTGGAAACCATCGAATCGAAAAGATTCCACTTCAGCTTTTGCTACCATCAATGGCGATGGAATGATTTTCGATCAAATAAACGCTAGTCGTTTTCTTTACCAAGCTACCCTAGGGTCAAATCTTGCCGAAATCAAAAAAGTAGCAGGGATGGATTTTGGGAATTGGATTGATACCCAAATTAAAAGCACTCCTACATCTTATTTAAAAGAAACCGAAGCTGTTTTCAAAGAAGTTGTCGATTGGCATTTTGCCACTGGAGGGGATTCTGCCAACATCGTATCAATGCCAAATTGGATTCATTTCCAATACGCTTGGTGGACTGCCCACATGAATAATCAAGACAAATTAAGACAGCGAATTGCATTGGCTTTGAGTGAAATCTATGTTGTTTCTTTTGATTCTGGTTTGGATGGCTTTGGTGCCGGATTAGCTAGTTATTATGACATCTTTACGAAACATGCTTTCGGTAATGTAAAGGATATTTTATTGGATGTTACACTACATCCTTGTATGGGTTTTTATTTAAGTCATTTAAATAACCCGAAAACAGATACCATAGAAAATACTAAACCAGACGAAAATTATGCCCGAGAAATTATGCAATTATTTAGTATTGGGCTCAATGAATTGAATTCTGATGGAAGTATAAAATTGGACAATCAAGGGCAAGCGATACCTACTTACACACAATTAGATATAAAGGAATTTGCAAAAATATTTACGGGATTAGGGATTTCTAAAGTGGTTCCCAATATGTACACAGATACCGCTGTTTTTGGAATGGGCATTTATTTGGCAGATATGACTGCTCCCATGAAAATGTATGAATATTATCATGAACCTGGAAAAAAATATCTTTTAAATGGAGCCATAATTCCAGAAGGTCAATCCGGAATGAGAGATGTTCGGGATGCTGTAGAAGTACTTTTCCAACATCCTAATGTAGGTCCGTTTTTTAGTAAACAGCTTATACAAAGGCTTATTAAATCGAATCCAAGTCCAGCTTATATTAATCGAATTTCCAGGGTTTTTGATAACGATGGTAAAGGTGTGCGCGGTAATTTAGCAGCTATCATTAAGGCTATTTTATTAGATCCTGAAGCTAGAGATTGTGATTGGATGATGGATGAACACAATGGCCAATTACGTGAACCATTTCTTAGGTATTCTCATTTTGCAGCTGCCATGGATGTTGAACAATATTATGGCAGATACTGGAATATTGGATATGATTTTTTTAATAATACAGGTCAGTTACCATTATTAGCTCCTTCTGTTTTTAATTTCTTTTCACCCTTTTACAGACCAAAGGGAGAATTGGATAAAAATGGTTTGGTAGGACCAGAATTTCAAATTCACAATTCAAGAACGAGCATCGGTTATTTAAATCAAGTGAATAATTGGTCCGTTTATGATTATGTTATGTATAGTTGGGAACGAGATGATCCATATGCAATTTTAAATTTAAATGAATTAGAAGCGCTGGCTCAAGATCCAGAAATACTTGTAAATCGTTTGGATATCTTACTTACACATGGAACTTTAAGCGACCGCACGAGAGGCATAATTAAAGAAACAATGGGTAAATTCATTTTCGGTAATTACCGGGAAGAGCGTGTTCGAATGGCACTTTATCTAATTATGATTTCACCTGATTACGCAATCTTTAAATAAACATCAAATGACTATCAATAAAATATCCAGAAGAAAATTTGTAGGTCAATTAAGTTGCGCTGCATTAGGGTATACTTCTATCATGAATTCATTAATCCATTTAAAAGGCATCAATGCGCTTACCGCTGCGAATTCCATGATGGACCCACAATACAAAGCCTTAGTTTGTTTAATGCTTTCCGGCGGCAATGATTCCTATAATATGCTCGTGCCAATGGGGAATAAAGAATATACGGATTATGCTAAAATACGATCTAACCTGGCCATCCCAAAAACTGAATTATTACCTATTACAGTAAATAATTCACCAGGTAGAACATTTGGCATTCATCCCTCTATGAAACACGCCCAAAAATTATTTGAAGATGGAAAATTAACCTTTATTTCTAATGTTGGAACCTTGTTGGAACCAACTACTAAAGATGAACTTTATAATGGCACTGTAAAAGTTCCATTAGGTCTTTTATCACATTCAGATCAATATCAACAATGGCAATCTTCGGTTTCAGATAAACGATCAAATCTAGGATGGGGCGGTAAAATGGCTGATTTAATGCGCGATATGAATCAAGCTACAGAAATCTCTATGAATATTTCATTGGCGGGTACAAACTTATTTCAATCTGGTGTTGAAACCATTGAGTTTGTAATCGACCCTCGAAATGGAAGTCTTGGAATTAGTGGGTACAGACCAGATAATACCTATGACAACTTTAATATTGCACGTACCCATGCAATTGATACGATGTTGGATCATAACTACCAGGATATTTTTCAAAAAACCTATGTGGATGTTATAAGAAGTTCAAGAGATGGACATTTGAAATTTACAGATGCACTCGATAATGCGCCTATTATAAATACGCAGTTTTCTGACAATGATATTTCTCAGGCATTTAAAATGGTAGCTCGTACAATTTCTGCACATGAAGATTTAAAATTCAAACGCCAGATATTTTTTATTAATTTTTCTGGTTGGGATCATCATGATGAAGTATTGAATAATCAAAATGAAATGTTAGGTATAGTAGATACTGCTATTTCAGAATTTAATACTGCATTGGAAGAGTTAAATCTTTCAAATCAGGTAACTACTTTTTCCTCTTCTGAATTTGGTCGATCTTTAATTTCAAATGGCAATGGTACAGATCATGCCTGGGGTGGGAATGTGTTTGTTATGGGGGGTGCTGTAAATGGAAAAAGACTCTATGGAAAATACCCATTATTAACCATGAACAATGATTTAAATATTTATGATGGCATTATGATTCCAACAACCTCGGTTGATCAATATTTCGCAGAAATAGCATTGTGGATGGGTGTTCAACCTTCTGATCTTAGTTATATGCTTCCTAATATTGGTAATTTTTATGATACAAAATCTGGAAAAGCTCCATTAGGTTTTTTAAAATTTTAAATTGCTGACTATGAAAAATGTTATTCTTATACTCATTTTAATCTATTCAAATTCAATATTTGGACAATGTTTCCCAGATCGGCATTCAACAAATTGGTTTGATGCTTGGGTAACTTGTATGCCAAAAGAAAATCCAAATCCTATAAATAAAGAAGGGCATTGGATACTTTATGATTTAAAAAATGAATACCAGATTGATAAAATTAAATTCTGGAATTTAAATGATCCGAGTCAACTAAACTGGGGAATGAAAGATATTAAAATAGATTACTCCGTAGATAGTTTGATATGGAATCATGCAGGAAGTTTTCAATTGGAAAAAGCAACTGGAAATAACAGCTATGAAGGAATGCATTGGGTAGATGTTGTAATACCAAAAGCAAAATATATACTGATGACGGGGGTTTCAAATTATGGTGGAGCTTGTATGGGATTTGCAGAAGTTCGATTTTCTGCAGAAAAAATAAAAGTTACAACCGATGTATCCTATGAAGAATCAGATCAAAATAATTTAGACATTAATGTATTGCCGAATCCTTTTAATGATATGATGAGAATTGAGTTTAAAAGCACCACTAAAAATCCATTAAACATTCAAATTTCAGATTTATTAGGCAAAGGTATTTATACTGAATTTCTTGCCATGAATTCAGCTTATCAAAGTGTAAAAATAAATACGAGAAAATGGCCATCAGGATCCTATATCTTAATTGCTAAACAAGGGTCAATAATCAAACGAGTTTCATTAATTAAAATTTAAGGAAAAGAAAAAAGCTAAAATTGGATATCAACGGCATCTCTTGCAATCAATATCTAATTTTAGCTTTTTAGGTATCAGAATTTTTCTTATAAAAAATTCAAGATATTTTATTTTATCTCAATTAATTTTTCACCACTTTTTACACCAGATACAAATTTGATTCTATACTTTCCAACTGGCAATTTGGAAGCATCAATTGTTGGAACTTTGTTTTTATCTGAAACAACGCTCCATCCTTTTAAAACAGGTCTTCCTTTATCATCAATTACTTGAACTTTACAAGTAGATTTTGCACATTCGTCTGAAGTCAATCCTGGGATTGGGCTTGAAATATTAGTAGTGTAGCCATCTGTAAATTTTGCATTTGCAGCATTCGCAGGATAGGATACTTTCACATTACAGCATTTCCCTGCTGGAATTGTTGTATTTGGTACAGAAACCGGTGTAACTTGACCTGTTGTAGGTTTAGATGTTTCTTTTTGCCCAGCCATTTCTTTTTCATGTTTTGCATCTTTGTGAGCTTGTGGATTTTCTTGAGCGAAACTGAGGTTTGAAAGAGAAATTGAAAGGAAAAACAAAATTGTACGAATCATAATAAATAATTTAAATGTTAATAATAGAAATTCATAAATCGATAAGGATGCCAAATATAAGAATAAGACATTAAAAATCGATACATAATAATTCCTAAAACATATCAATGGTTATCAGGAATCCTGGTTTTAAATAAAAAAAATGTATACTTTGACATAATATTTCCAACGCTTTGTCAAAAAAGTAGAACTTTTCATGAAAAGTCATTTACCTTAACTTCTTGATCTTAATTCAATAGAAAAAATAATTTCCTTAATTTTAAACTATGGAAGGAACCTTTGCTTCAAAGAGTTTTAAACTTTAAACCTGGATTCTTAAGTTGAATCCTTAAACATTTTACAAATTTAAATCATGTCAAACCAAATTATCTATGCCTCTGACGACTCCCCACCCCCTTTTCATTGGGATTCGTGGTATTCACAAATTGGTGGTCGAAAAATCAAAATTGAAGAAGTCGATGCTATATTAAAGCAGATTTATGAAGAACAATACAAACGCTTTGAAGGTGCTGTAAATAAAGAAAAAACAATATTTCATTCGCCATTAGAAGCGAGTCAACTTATAAAAGATAAAGCGATTGAATTTGGAGCTGATATTGTTGGAATCTGTAAAATTGAACCTTCTGACATCTATAAAAATAAGACCGTTACAGAAACCCATGCTATTGCCGTAGGACAAAGGATGTTGTGGCGAAAATTTCAAGTGGTGCCGTCGCAAGAAAGTGCGATTGAGTGTTTAAGGGTATATTTAACATTAGGCGAAACTGTTATTAAGCTAGCAGATTTTATAAGAAGCATAGGATATAGCTGCAAAGTGGAACATCCCATTGGTGATAGCGATATCTTACATATTCCAATTGGGTTAAAAGCTGGATTTGGAGAATTAGGCCGGCATGGTTCAATCATACATCCTAAACTTGGACCTTTATTTAGAATGGGAAGTGTAATTACATCCATAGACATGAATTGTGATCAACCAATAGATGCTGGGATTGGCAAGTTTTGTGACATCTGCAAAGCTTGTAGAATTTATTGTCCGGCAAAAGCAATTCCAGACCACCGTTCCCCAGAAGCCGGTAAAGACCATATTGGACTTGATCGTTATATTATAGATACTGGAAAATGTTTTCCCTATTTTGCTTCTCATTATTATTGTTCAGCTTGCCTTCCTGTCTGTGTCTATAATCATAAAGAATGGGCAAGAGATTTTGAAGGTTTCGAAACAAAATTATTTCCAGAAGTTATTTTTGAAATAGCACCCGAACCGACTGATGGCGTTGACGATCAATTAAAACATAAATACACTAAAATAAAACGGGACCATTAAATGATCCCGTTTATTATTACTTAAAATGTTGCTAGTTTCTTATCTCCATGCACTTAAGATTCCTTGCATGATCATGAGTGTAACACCCCAATAAGCTAAATTTACAAAAAGCCAATTCCATCCTCGTTTTTCAAAAATTGAAATGGTGCCTAAAACCGGTAGCAATAAAAAGATTGTATTGATCGCTCCATGTGACAATCCATGTTGAAATGTAATATAGCTATGACCATCTGGAGCTACGTCTTGCCCTGGTGCAATTACATCTATACACAATCTAAATGATAATAAAAATGAAAAAGCAAGGGCTACTAGATAAAGCACTGGTTTTGGTCCGGTTCCAATACTTTCCAGTGTGAATCCGTTTGCTTTCATCCATGCATTTCCCATAACTTTTGGGTGATAATAAATGAATCCCATAATCATCGGGACGAGTGCTGCGACTGCAACAGCAATTAAGTTAGGTTGAGGCTCCATAAAATTTAGTTTAAGTTTTGTAATGAAATAAATAATTTTAAAATTTCATCCAAAATAGATCAAATAAATTTTATAAAAAGAAAAAAAACTAAGAATTAGTATAATTGATGAGAAAAAATACTTTACCAAGATTTCTTCTCTAAAACCACGAACAAATTATCTTTCCTTATTCAAGCACTGCTTAAATTGCAATTGCCTCTTCAGCAACTACTTGTAATATCCAACCATGAGTATCGGTGATTCTTCCTTTACGGATACCGTTAATTTCTGCTTTCAACTCTTGAGATAGTGTCCAGTTTTCGGGTTTGAAAATCAGATCATTTCCTTTGTAACCAATTCGATTGACATTTGCAACTACGGCTGCGGTTCCTGCCCCAAAGACTTCTATCACTTCCCCTTTTAAATAAGCTGCGTGTATTTCTTCCATACTTACTGGACGTTCTTCTACGATATGCCCTTTCTCCTTCAATAAAGTAATTAAACTTTCTCTCGTAATACCTTTCAATATTGTGCCACTTAAATTGGGAGTTAATACCCGATCTTTTAAAACAAAGAAAATATTCATGGTACCCACCTCCTGAACATATTTAAATTCATGAGCATCCATCCACATTACCTGATCATAGCCTTTTTCTTTAGCCAATTTTGTAGGATATAATGAAGCGCCGTAATTTCCTGCTGCCTTCGCTTCACCAACACCACCATCAACCGCTCTAACATACTTCTCTTCTACAAGTAAGGATACTGGTTTACTGTAATAAGGCCCAGATGGCAAATTCATAATCATGAGTTTAAATGTATCTGAAGATCGGACCCCAACAAACTCATCGGTTGCCATCATTACAGGTCTAATATACAATGCACTATCCTCTCCCGTAGGAATCCATGCTTTATCAATAAATATCAATTGGCTTAAAGCTTCTACAAATAGATCTTCAGGAAATGTAGGCATGCACATTCTTTTAGCGGATTCATTAAGACGCTTTGCATGATCCTCTGGTCTGAATAATAATGGGGTTCCATCTTCAGAAACAGATGCTTTCATTCCTTCAAAGATAGCCTGCCCATAGTGCCATGCCATAGTTGCAGGATGAAATGGAATTTTTTCTAATGGACGAATCTCAAAATTTTTCCACTGTTGACCGTCAAAATCTGCAACAAACATATGATCTGCAAACACCTTACCAAATGGTATATTGTTGAAATCAACATCACCAATCCTTGATTGACGAGTCCGTGTAATTTTGATTCTGTTATCCATAAAATCGTTTTGTACAAAATTAATAGTATTCGACTGGATTACCTACTTTTATAGCTTAATAATTTCAAATTGACTTAATTAGAAAAAATTTTGAAAAAAATTTACAATAAAATTACAAATTATGATATTCCCTCAGACTATCATATAATTGACACGAGTTCTGAAACCATTACCTGGAAAATTTTTGTGTCGGCTTCTGAATTCGAACAATCCTTACTTATAGAATTATTAAATCGAATTTTGACAGCTTTAAATATCAAGATAAATGAAAATGGCGAAATAATAAAAACAAATCCAAATCTAATCTATACCATTCCAAAAGCTAAAAATCAAAAGAGCTGTAAAATTATTTGCTTTGGTATTCTGCCAGAACAACTACAATTACAAGGTTTTAATGAAAAATATTCTATTTATCATTTTCAAAATAATACCTTCCTTTTTGTTGATAATCTGGTAAACTATTCAAATGAATCATCCAAAAAAATACTCTGGAATGCTTTAAAAAAAATGAAAGAAAACGAAGCCTAGATAGTTCGAATTTAAATTATTGATGTGGCCTGCCCGATTAAAAATAAAAATATTTAAACAAAAATATAAGTTCATAATACCAGCTGGATTAATGTAAATCTGATCTCTAAATACGACTCCATATTAAATCCGTATTCTTAACCATAATTGCTTCAAAATGATACTACTCCTTGCATCGAAAAATAAAAACAAGAAAAAAGAAATGCAACTTATACTACCTCCGAGTATTGAAATAATGGATTTAAACGATTTGGAGTTTGAAGAAGACATTGAGGAAACCGGGAAAACATTGAAAGAAAATGCAATTCTCAAAGCACAATTTTTATATCAAAAATTAAAAGTTAATTGTATAGCTGAAGATTCTGGATTAGAAGTAGAATTTTTGGAAGGAAATCCAGGAGTGTATTCTGCAAGGTATGCAGGCCCTCAAAAAAACGATCTCGAAAATATTAAATTACTTTTAGATCATATGAAAACTGCAAACAATAGAAATGCTCAATTCCGCACTGTAATTGCTGGAATCATTAACAATCAGGAATTCACATTTGAAGGAATTATTAAAGGTAAAATTGCTAATATCAGTGCTGGAAATTCTGGATTTGGGTATGATCCTATATTCATTCCTGAATTTTTTGATCAAACGTTTGCAGAATTAGGTGAAGAAATAAAATCAAAAATAAGCCATCGCTCGCGTGCAGTGCAAAAGCTTTTACATTTTTTACAAAGCTACCAGTAAAAATCAAGTATCGTTCCAACCGCTAATACAATACTTGCAATTCCATTAGTCGTAAAAAAAGCAAGATTAATTTTACTTAAATCCCCTTTTCCAATAATTACATGCTGTGAAATTAATAAAATTATAAATCCAAGACTTCCGCTAAACATTAAATAACTCAAATCAAAATCCCGGTATAAAATCCAGGCCCCGGTCATAATACTCAACCCGCAAATAATATGCAATACAGATGAAACAACCAAAGATTTGGAATACCCAAAATGCGCTGGAATAGATTGCAAATTATACTTCTGATCAAATTGAACATCTTGTAAAGCATATATTATATCAAATCCTGCAACCCAGCAAATAACCGCTACTGAGTACAATATAGGCAAAAAGTGAAAATGCCCGGTAACCGCCAAATAAGCCCCTATTGGGGCCAACGAAAGGCCCAATCCTAAAAATACATGGCACAACCAGGAGAACCGTTTTGTATAACTATATCCAAGGATTATAAATAATGCAATCGGCGAAAGCAGGAAACAAATAAAATTGATAAGAAAAGCAGCAAGTATAAAAAGCAAAGAATTCACCACTACAAATAAAATTGCATGTTTAGAAGAAATTACTCCGGAAGGCAACTCTCTGCTTTCAGTACGTGGATTTAATTTATCAAAATCCCGATCCGCCCAACGATTAAATGCCATCGCTGCATTCCTTGCGGTTACCATACAAAACACAACCAAACCAAACAATTTCCAATCTAAAAACTGATCTCCAATCACTCGACTCCCAATAAAAAATCCGATTGCAGCAAAAGGTAATGCAAAAATAGTATGACTAAATTTGATAAGAGAAAGATAGGATTTGATTTTTAACATCTTTGATTTTTAATAAAACTGAAACGTCAGCCCGCACAATCAATAAAAAATAAATATAAGGATAATGAATTCAAACTCAATGGCATTGCAAAATAAAAAATGATTAAACTTGAATTCTAATAAAAAACTAGAATAAAACCTAAAGTACGACTGCATTTTAAAAGAATACAATTTTGAAATAAATCAAATTTACTTGCAAAATAAAAAAACCCACCTGGAATATCCAGAGTGGGTTTTTAAAATTTATTCACAACTTATTAATGAGTCGGATTTGTTGGATTTGTTTTTGGTGCTTTAGGATCTTTTTTAACAACACCTGTTATCGTTAAATAAGTTTGAGGTGGATTTGTATTTGCTGTAACGGTAACTTTTTTAGTTTGTTTCTGTCCATCATCACTTCCTTTACCTTTTGAATCAAATTCAACTTTAATTTCACTGGATGCTCCTGGTGCAATCGGTTCTCTTGGCCAATCAGGAACTGTACATCCACAACTTCCTTTTGCATCAGAAATTATTAATGGTTCAGAACCAGTGTTCTTAAATTTAAAAGCATATTTTACATGCTCGCCTTCTACAATTTCTCCAAAGTCGTACACCATTTCAGAATATTCAACTGAAGTGGTTGGTCCTGTTGGTGCTGGAGACGCTTCTGTACTTGGTACTGCTGCATTCGGATCTGCTGGAGTTGTAGTTGCATTTGTTGCTCCCATAGCGTCAGTAGCACTTGCAGCTGTTTTATCACTTTTGCAGGCATTTAAACCTAAAAAAGTGATAAAAAGAGCGAATGATAAGAATTTAAAATTTTTCATGATTTGCTATTATGATTTTTAATTTAATACAAGATATCGGATGTAAAATTAGTACGGCAAAAATGAATACAGTTTATTCTATTTCAAATGGAATGTTAATGATTACTAAAACTTGCTTTTTGAATGGATCCAAGATTCAAATTCTGCAATTTGCTTTGCATTCAGACAATTATTTTTCATCAATCCTCCTTTTCTTCCTGCCTTAACACCATACTTTATATCTTGAATTCCTTTAAGATTATGCGCATCTGGATTAATAGAAATCATCAAATTTTTCTCCATGGCATACGGAATCCAGGTCCAATCCATGTCTAAACGAAGCGGGTTTGCATTAATTTCCATGGCAACATGATTGGCTACGCATGCATCAATTAATCGTTTATAGTCTACTGGATATCCCTTTCTGGATAATAATAATCTACCTGTGGGATGCCCTAAGATTACTGTATATGGATTTTCAATTGCTTGAATTAAACGATGCATGGCTTTTGCTTCATCCATTTTTAAATTACTATGGATGGATGCAATTACGAAATCAAATTGAGATAGTATTTCATCTGGATAATCTAAGGAACCTTCAGATAAAATGTCTGATTCAATAGATTTAAAAATTCGAAATGGTTTATACTTTTCATTTAAATTGTCGATTTCCTTCCATTGCAAATACAATCTTTCAATTTGCATACCATTTGCATAAAAAGCAGATTTTGAATGATCAGAAATTACAAAATATTGATACCCTAATGAGATACACGCTTTCACCATTTCTTCTATGGAATAAATACCATCACTGTAATTTGAATGATTGTGAACCACACCACGGATATCTTCATCGGTAATCAGGTTGGCAAAATTAAAATCATTAAAAGAATCAAGATCTCTGCACTCTGGTGGAATATAATTTACATGATTTAGTGCAAATAATTCAATCTCTGAATTCGCAAATTTTTCAGTGAAACCAGATTGAATGAGTGCTTGAAAAGTTGAACTACCTCCTGTTAAAAATAATTGTTGATAATTAAAATCAACAGTTGTTGTGTAATAAATTTTAACTGGAAATCGCTCTTTCCAAATAAACGTTCCATCTTTAGTTTCTACAAATTCATTGGGAATTGTAATCAGATTATGATCACAAATAATTGATATTTCTTCCAATGTTATCGCTGCTCTGCGTAAGGCTCCTGTAATTTCAATTTTAGTGCCAGGGTTTAATTGCTTTAACAGCTCTAAAATCAACCCAGCCTCTTGTTCCAGCTGACTAAATAAAAACAAACCTTTTTGACTATTAAAATATTCGATACTTTGGATGACATCAGCTTGAAGTTTGAGTCCAAAACCTTTTAACTCTATTAATCTATTCTCATAACAAGCATATAATAATTCGCCAACACTTTCAATTTGCAAATCATTCCATATGGTTTTTACTTTTTTCGGACCTAATCCCTTAATCTGCAACATAAATCGAATACCTTCTGGTGTTCGGTCTCGATATTCAGCTAATGCTTTAAAAAGTCCGGTGGACTTAATCTCCTCCAACTTATCCAATATGGTCTCTCCAATTCCCTTAATTTTAGACCATTCCTCCCGGGTTTGCGACAATAAGGATTCATCCAACTTGCGCAATGCCAAATAGGCGTTTTCATAAGTTCTGATTTTAAAAGGATTTTCTTCATATAACTCCATCAAAGAAGCTAGTTCATGAAATAAACCTGCAATTTCTTTATTCGTCAAGATGATTGAATATTATAAATTTGCTATGTAATTATTATTTTTATAGTTTAATCCATTCGAATGGATCGTTTTGGTATAAATTTCAACTTTTAACACGCATTTCCATTCGTTGCATTCTGGTTCTTCTATTTTGACTACTTCTAAAAATTCCATACACTACAACTAAGCCCATAGGTAATAAGAAGTTCATCCATTTGATACTAGAACGTTTAGAATCTGTTAATTCGTCGATTGGGCGCGTAGCTATAGATTTAGTTCTTAATTCTATCAATCCTGTATCATCACTTAAGTAGTCAATACTATTTACGAAAACACTTATATTATCTGGATTTTGTCTGCGTTGGTCTCTTCCATTGACTGCAAAATCACCATCTGTAATCACGACCATTTTACTCGATGTACTTCCTAAAATGTTTCCTTCCAGTACGGCACCAACACATATATTCTGTTCTGGAAAATCATTTGAAGTCCATGATTTTTGAATTTCAAAACGCAATGGAACAGCTTCCCTACTCGATTTTTCAGAGGTATACAATATTGGGGTAAATTGAACCTCTTCTTTTCCCTTATAACTTAATGGACTTGCAAACTCAAGCATTACTTGCTCTAATCCTTTTGTGATCGGATGACTCGGAAATTTCTGAATCAATGGTAAATATGGAAATTGAACCGGTGTTGAGAATGAAAAAAAACCTTGTTGTTGTTGAACATTCACCTGACCACACCGAGAATCTATGACCAAAGCATCTTCAACTTCCACACCGATATTCTGAAGCCAACTTTTTAATCCAGTATTCATTGCATTTGCTGTACCAGCTTGAATATTTGCATCTACTTCATTGAATGCTAAAACCAGATTTCCTCCCTTTGAAATATAATTCTCCAAGCGCTGTAAATCTGCCGGAGGAATACTGTCCGTTGGTCTAACCATGATCAAGGTTTTATAAGCAGATAAATCAACCGTATCAGAGCTGATATAGGCTGAGCTAATACTATATAATATACTCAGTTCCTGATATGCCTGAGCAAGTTCTTGAATTGCAGGTTCGCCATGACCTTGAATAAAACCAATCCTTGGTTTGTTCTTTCCAACTAATTTTTTAATACTGGTAGTAAAGGCATATTCCATTGCAGTACCAGGTTGAATAATTGGAATCGGTTCCATTTTATCACCTGCTTTTATCACCGCTCCTAAAAATGCTTTTTGCTGCTTAGATTGATCCTTTTCCCGCACATTAATCATAACCGGACGGATTCCAACTTTGGCCGCTTCTTCTTCCAGTTTTGGATCCTCATTTGGCGCTTCAAATTTATAAGTCAATTTGCCTTTTGAAATATTTGAAAATTCAATGAGTAAATTTTCGAGTTCGTCTCGCGTTTTATTTATATCAACTGGTAAATCATTAGAAAAATAAGCTGTTACTTCTACAGGTTCATCAAGATTTTTCAAAATATCTTTACTGGCTTTCGATAATGTAAATTCATGATTCTCTGTTAAATCAAATCTGAAAAATAAATATTTGGCCAGATAATTAACTCCAAGTAAAAGCAGAATAACAACAACTATTAAGTTTATTTTAGATTTCAACATAAAAATTTATTTTGCTCGCTTAGAAATATAAAGTTCCGATAAATATAAACCAGCTAGGGTTAGGCTAATAAAAAATAATAAATCCTTAGTATCCAAAACGCCTTGTGCTAATGAATCAAAATGTCTGTTTACGCTTAAAACACTCAATATCTGACCAAACAAACCGCTAGCCCCATAGGACATCATATCAAATATAAAATGAAAAAATACGCCAATTAATAAAGCTAATAAAAAGGCAACGATTTGATTATTGGTGATGCTACTTGCAAAAAGTCCGATACCAATATAAGCTGCACTCATTAATATTAAACCAAGATAACCACATATTGTAGCCCCATGATCAATATTGCCAATTTGACTTACCGTAACATAATAACTCATTGTAAATAAAAGTGCAATTACAATTAAAAGCAAACAGGCAAAGAATTTTCCGAGTACAATTTGACGAGGCGTTATGGCTTTTGTCAATAATAATTCAATGGTTCCTGATTTATTCTCTTCTGCTATCATCTTCATAGTGATGGCAGGAATAAAAAAGAATAAGGTCCATTTCGACACACTAAAGAAGATTTCCAGATCAGCCTCCTTTCGCATAAAAATATCAGACCCTGTAATCCAGGTAAAAAAACCACTAAATCCTAAAAAAGCAACAAGTAGAATGTAAGCGGTGAGGGAATCAAAAAAAGAATTCAATTCCTTTTTTGTTATAATCCAAATAGATGATTTCATTGCTATTTTATTAAAATTAATGATTTAAATTAATTGATTGTCAAATCTCTGAATATGTCTTCTAGTTTGGTTTCAAAAGGTATCATTTCTAAAAGATCCCAATTGCTTTGTTTACATGCATGAAAAATAATACGGTTCGTTTCGGTACCATATATACTCTGAATTTCAAAGCGATTTCGCGTTCTATCCAACAATAAGACATTCTGAATATTATCAAGTTTGCGCAACTGCTCTGCAATATGTTCTGGTGAATCACCTTCAATGCGCACCTGCAAGATTTGCTTGCCTTCAGATTGTTTGCGAAGTTCCTGGACTGTGCCATCGGCAGCAATTTTACCTTTATTTATGATCAAAATACGGTCACAGGTTGCTTCCACTTCAGGAAGGATGTGGGTGCTTAAAATAACGGTTTTTTCCCTTCCTAACTTGCGTATCAATTCGCGAATTTCAACAATTTGATTTGGATCAAGACCCGTAGTAGGTTCATCCAATATAAGGATTTTTGGATTGTGGATGATCGCTTGTGCTAATCCAACCCGTTGCCGATAACCTTTAGAAAGTTCTCCAATCTTTTTATGTTTCTCAACATCCAAACCACAAAGTCTAACCATTTCAACAACCCGGGTATTAAGATCCGACTCCGCAACACCTTGCAATGATGCTGAAAACGAAAGATAATCCATCACGGGCATATCTTCATATAAAGGGTTGTGTTCAGGTAAATAACCAATCTCTCTTCGAATATCAGCATCGTAAGAGCTTTTATTATCATACCAAACAGTGCCAGAATCTGGAGCCATATATTGGGTAAGAATTTTCATTGTTGTTGTCTTTCCGGCTCCATTAGGACCTAGAAAACCAACAATTTCACCAGATTTAATATCAAAAGAAATGGAATCTACCGCTTTTTGAATTCCATAAGATTTGGTTAAATTTTCAATCCTCACCTCCATAATATAAAAATTTTAAGTGCAAAAATAACTACAATACAACGAACTAAAAATCGACCCATTACTGAAAATTTTGTCAATCATATGTGAATACCTATTTTAAAAATAAGGGAATTCCTAAATGCAGCTATCGATATCAAACGGATACTGCAACACAAACTTATTGCTTTTAGCAAAAATTCGCAAATAAATGAATTTAAGGTTCTTAAAGATTAGCTGTTCAAAATATTAATTAATTTTATAATATGTTATAAATTTACATTCAAATTTATCAATATTGTCAAATCCAGTAAATACACAAACAGACATTTGTTATGTTGTTTCTCATGGATTTGCTGCCCGTATGATCCTTCAAACGGATCTTCTCGGCAAATTAGTAAAAAACGGATACAAGATTTCCTTAATCTCACCAGATGCAAAAGACCCGATTCTGAACAATTATTGTCAAAAAAATCAAATTGGGCTTTTTAAATATCAGTCAAAAAAATGGATATGGAAATCCAATTATATGTTATACCGATCCTATTTTCTGGAAGATATAAAAGCAAATCCAGCTTTATACGAAAAGCACTATCATGAAATGTATCATTCCAAGAGAATGTTTCTACGATGGATTCCTTCTCTTTTAATTTGTTTTTACTATATTTTTAAAACATTTCCAATACTTCGTAAATGCTTCTTGTTTTTTGAAGAAAAATTATTACATTCAAAAAGCGCCATAACGCTTCTGACAAATTTAAATCCTAAAATTCTGGTGAGTACCTATCCTGTAAATGTACAGGAAGGCATTTTACTATATAATGCTAAGAAGCTGAAGATTAAAACCTTAATTCATTTATTAAGTTGGGACAATATAAGTTGTAAAGGGTATTTTCTGTCTGATGCTAATTATTATATAGCCTGGGGACCCATAATGAAAAACGAATTTATTGATAAATACAAGATGAATCCGGATAATATATTCATCACGGGTGTACCCCATTTCGATTTACATATTCAAACACGAAATCAAAATGGGAATGCGGAAATCTTAAATATATTTGGGTTAGATCCGTCCAAACCCTTCCTCATTTTTGGCATGAGTTCTCCCCGATTTGTACCCAAAGAAATTGATATCGTAGAATATATTGCAGAACGAATTAATGAAAATCAATTCGGACCAGAAATTCAAATGATAATTCGCCCACATCCGCAAAATGTAAAAGGATGGATGGCTGATTTAAAATGGATTGAGCGCATTAAGGCGCTTGAAAATAAAAGAATCAAAATTTTCTATCCATTCATAGCAGAAAGTAATTTACCATGGAGTATGGAATTGGATGACATGCAAAAGTTATCTGCTTTATTGGCTTCTTGTATTGCTTGTATCAATTCCTGTTCAACACTTTCTATTGATACTCTGATGGCAGGCAAAGGAAATATAGCCCCAATGTTTGATGGGAACGTACAATTGCCTTATTGGAATTCTGCGAAACGCCTTCTTGATTATAACCATATCAAGAAATTTGTTACTTTAGGAGGGACCTTAGTAACTTCAAATTTTGAAGAACTCGAACATGCAATAAAACAATACCTGCAGGATCCAAGTTATATGAATTCAAAAAGAATTACAACCATTCTATCAGAATGCAATTCTACAGAAGATAATGCTACCTTAAACGTAGTATCCTGTTTAGAAAATATTCTCAAAACAGAAAAATGAATTTTAGATTTCAATAAAATGTATTTATCAGCAAGAAAATGAACTGTAAAATTTGCAATCACCCAAATTCTAATATTACTTACAAATTAAAGAATGCAAGCATTTATGTTTGTAAAAAATGCAAATTTCATTATTCATCATATCTTGATCCAAACTCTTCAACAGATGCTTTTATAGAGAATACCCCAGTCCAGGATTCAATAAAAATATACTTAAAAACACAACTTCAACACAATAAAATCCGTTTTGAAAATCATGTCAATATTGTTAAGCAATTACTCATTGAAAAACAAAATGCCAAGATATTAGATGTAGGATGTGGTGGCGGACTTTTTTTATCACTCCTCAATCTCGATAAATTTGAATGTTATGGGATCGAACCAGAATTAAACCGATTAAAATTTGCACGACAGGAAACAAATTTAAAAAACATATTTTCTTTTCCTATTGAATCTTCCTATTGGAAAGAACATCACTCGAATAGTTTTGACATCATAACTATATGGGATGTGATCGAGCATGTGAATGACCCCAAAAGTATCCTATTCAGTGCGAAACAACTATTAAAGCCTGGTGGATATATCATTATTGATACACCCTGTCGAAATACATTTTATCACCGCTTTGGAGCATTAACGTATAAACTCTCCTTTGGTAACCTGCCTACCTTCTTAAATATAATGTACTCCGATCATCCATTTGGACATAAACAAATTTTATCAAAATCAGATATCAGAACGATTTTCAAGGAGTGCAATTTAAACCTCATTCAATTAAAGTTATTTCATGAATTATCATTTCCTGTTGCCTATTATATTAATAAATTTAGTTTGTATCCATGGATTCAAAAAATATTAATTCCAATAACTGAAAAAATACTCCGTATTGTGCAAATTAAAAACAAAATGCTTGTCATAGGAAAACTAGAATCCCTTGAATCCTGATTAGCGAATATTAATGCGTAATGGAATACTCAAATATCAAAATTGACTTCAGTATAAAACTGTCGATTTACAGCCTTAGATAATTTGGCTTATGAGCTTTTAGCAATTGAATCTAGCCCTGTTTGAAATTATTTATTTTTTGAGGTAAATCATCATAAACTGCCCATGATTTGAGAACCACCTTTTGACTAATTGTCGTGGATAAATTTTCCTTGCAATACTAAGCATCAGACCTTCATGTCTTTGTCCTGCTTCAGAAGAAAGTAAGTCTCCATGACTTAAAGCAGTTTCAATTTTCACATCTTTAAATTTTGCAAAAAGTGATTTTGCTTCATTTATAGTATATGCTTTTGTCCCGGTACTTTCAAGATAATGGTAAAAGATATAATCCAAACTTCGAAACGGTTTAAATTTTAAGAGTGCATAACGTAACCACAACATATAACCGATCATAGAATGTCTATGATAAATCATAACTCTACCCGTTCCACCTGTTTTTAAGACTCTATAAATTTCGTTTGCAGCTTTTTGGGTATCCGGTGTTACATGTATTACACCCCATGAATAAACAGTATCAAAGGATTCATTTTCATAGGGTAAATTCTCCGCATCTGCAACCGTCAAATTTGAATTTAATCCAAGTAAGCTTAATCTTCGTTGTGTTAATGCAATGGCACGGTCTGTCAAATCACAACCTGATAAATTTGCACCATTTTGAGCAAACATTTGATGATCAGCTCCTAATCCAACACCAACTTCTAATACTTTTTTTTCTTTATGCTTTTCAAACTCCGCAAAATTTAAAATCATAGGCTCCAATTCATATCGTCTCGTTAATTGGTTCGCATATTTTTCTATTTCACTTTCTCCTTTAAAGTATAGCTTTTCTCCACAAGAAGCTTCATTCCAAAAATCATATACTAACTGCTTTTCAAAACTCATTTAAAGTTGAATTTAAGTTTGATAAAATTTAATAAATACCCGATAGCGTATTTCAACAACAAAAATAAGTAGAAACTATTAAATATTATAATTTATTATATATAAATTTACAATATTCTGTAATTCAATATAATATAAATATTAAATTTATTGCATATTAGATTGGAATGTTAAAATATCTTAAAGCTGAATGGCAACTATATCAACAAAATAGCAAATCCAATTTGCTTAGTGAAGTAAACAGATAATGAAGCTCAAGAGCATTCCACAGCGTTTGTTTTAAACAATCTATAAGTATCCAAAACGCATTTTCTTAGAGCGCTATTTCATATTTGCGAATTGACTTGCTACTTAGCAAAACGTTCCATCCATTTCTGAATAAGTAGGATTCCAAAAATTGAGTAGCTCGCATCTACTTCATGATCCTTATTCCGAACCAACAAATCCACTATTGCTGACGGATTAAAGATTTGATTGCTGGTGCCGCTATTCTTTGACAAGATTGAGTTTATTTCACTATAATAATCTTGAATTACCCATTTTCTAATTGGTCCGCCAAATCCAGTTTTTGATCTATAAATAATTTCCTTTGGCAAATATCGTTCTGCTACCTTTTTCAATAAATACTTAGGGATTCCATTTTTTGTCTTTAATCCCGGTGGTATTCGAGCACTTAACTCAACTAAATCAATATCTAAAATTGGAACTCTGATTTCTACTCCATGTCGCATCCCCATTTTATCAGTATAATTCAGATTATGATCCGAAAGAAAATGCATGATATCACAATAAAGTAATTTATTTAAAGGATCCGTTTCATGTTGAATGCTTGCCATACTATTTATAAGCGTCTGAATAGGTTCATAGTCGGCAAGTTGATTTTGAATTTCTGGCCTAAAAAGAGATCTCACAGTTTTCGTATCCAGCCATGTATAATATTCAGCTAAACAATGTTTAAGATCCATATTTTTATAGCGGGCGAAAAACTTTACAATTCTTCTAAAGCTTGCACCTTTTGGTTTCATTCCACCCAAAAATTTGTACAAAACAATACGAATCCAATTTGGCAACTGGAACATTACTGCATCCCATTTAACAGCCAGGTGACGACGGTATCCGGCAAATAGTTCATCCCCTCCAACGCCACTTAAAAGCACTACAAATCCTTGCTCTCTGGCTGCTTTTGCAATTTTTGAAACATACAAGGATGCAATGTCTGCTTGTGGTTCATCTAAACTCCACACCAAGGAATCAAGATTCTCAAGAAAATCAATTTGGCCATCTATGATCTGTAAATCAATATTTAAAATTCGGGCTACTTCTTTTGCAAATGGTAAATCATCTTCAAAGCCCTCTGACTGATTACTTAGCTGACTATCAATTGTAAATCCTTTAATTGGAAGATTTGGATTTAGTTTTCTCGCCATGGCAACAATCAAACTAGAATCTAATCCACCCGAAATAAAATAGCCTATCGGAACATCAGCAAGTAGCTGTCGTTCTATTGCTTTTAACATGGCTACTTCGACCTCATCAATCCAGGCCGCCTCTGTCTTTTCGGCATAAATTCCATTAAAAGGGATTTGATAATATGCATAATTTTCAAACTCAATGTGATTCTTAAGATTGATTTTAAGAATATGACCTGGCAATAATTTATGAATGTTCTTAAATGGTGTTAACTCACCTGGTGACCATAATAATTGCAAATAATTCATCATGGCATTAAAATCTATCTCCAAATCTAAACCTGGAAATCCAAACAATGATTTTAACTCAGATGAAAAACCGAATTCTGTTGTTGTCTTAAAATAATACAATGGCTTTACACCAAACTGATCTCTTACTATCATTAATTCCTTTTCCAGGCGATCATAGATAGCGATTGCAAAAATTCCATTCAATTTTGAAAACACCTTTTCGCCCCATTCTATATAAGCATATAAAAGGGTTTCTGTATCGCCTGTTGACTTAAAATCTACCGGGATTGATAATTGCGATCGCAACTCTTTATGGTTGTAAATTTCTCCATTCAATAGGATTACATAGCGACCGTCATTTGAAATCATAGGTTGATGTCCATTGGCTGTAAGATCCTGAATTGCCAATCTAAAAAAAAATAGCTTTAATAGTCCTTCTTCAAAGTAACCATCATCATCTGGTCCACGATGTCGTATCATGGAAGCTAAAGGAGCAACAATGTCCTTAGACTTTTCAGAAACCACTCCAAATATTCCACACATTATTCTCTCAACTTAAAATCTTTTGAAATAATCTGAAGAATCCTATGGTGTACCTCCTCAGATTCAAACTTTGTTGCCATTTTATAAGCCCCAATATTTAAATTTTTATAAAAATTCTCATTCATTCCTAACATTGAACGTACAAGCTCATTTGTGGAACCTGGCGTTATTAAAATACCTGAACTCTCATTTTCAACAATCTCGGAAATAGAAGGTAATGATGACGTAATTACAGGTATAGACATCGAATAAGCTTCTAAAATAATGCCTGGATACCCCTCCCCTTCTTCTATTGTTGGCAAAACTAAAATATCATATTTATCAAGCACATCACAAACTTCTTTCGAAGGAATAATTCCCTTATAATTTGGAGCATCCTTCACATAAGACAATTCCGAATCAATGATAGGACCATAAATATCCAAGGTAAAAGAATTGTCTAATGCTTTAATAGATTCTAATAGTAAAACAATCCCTTTCTTTTTACGAACTTGACTAATGAACACAAATTTTTTACGGTAGCTTCGCTCAATAAATTGCAGATTCTTGTGACGGCAATTTGGAAACCAATAAACATTTGACCTATCACCTACTAATTGCTGAACTTGTTCCTTGGTTTCGACAAATAAAAATTCCACTTGCTTAAATACAAGGGACTTAATAAAATTACCAAAATATCCCAAATTGCTATAAACTCCTTTTCCACCAAATAATCGAACTGCAATTTTCTTCCCTGCCAACTTCGTTAAGAGTAAAATAAAAGGTGCAACAAATAAAAGGCCATTTTTATTCAGATTCAAAAAAACAAAGGAGGATTTTGGCAATTTAAAAACTATATGAATTAAAACATAAAAAGCATTTCTTATCTTATAAAAAACACCATTGTAATGATTACTATCAATAAGCTTAAACTTATATCCATGATTCGTGAGATGTTCCACAAAATCCTGAAAGAGAACCGTAGTACCACCAATTTGGTCTTCTCTGCCATTCCATAACGGGCCAACGAGTAATAGTGGTTTTCCCATTAAAGTGATTCTGTTAGTTTAATATGTAAGTTGTTATTATTATTATATACCACCATACAATTTGGTTCTATAGTTCCTTTCAAAAGAACATTTGCTCCTATAATTACATTATCACCAATTGTAGTCCCTTTCAAAATAGTAACTTTATCACCTATCCAAACATTATTTCCTATTTTAATTGGTTCGGTATTATAGCCCTTCATTTTAAGTTCTGAAGAAACCAGCGTATATGCATGATCGTGATCTAAAATACTAACAAATTGTGCAATCAAAACATTATTCCCAATCTCTATATTATGATGCGCTACAATTCTTGAATACTTATTAATAAAGACATTATTTCCAATTGTCAAATTACCAAGCACTCTTAACTCACTAAATGGAGAAAGGATTAATTTACCGTTTAAAATAAATTGCCCACTTTTTTCAAATATAACGGAAGATCGAAACGAGAAAAAACTAAGCTTTCTACTGTGGAATCGGTAACTATTAAATAGTTTTAGACCGATAAAATGAAAAAGCCCAAATAGCATTCTGAAAAACTTACTCATTGAACATGTCGTTTACTTATTAAAATCTAAATTTTGTTTTGGTACTGGCACCATATAAGCAACAATACCTAAAATAATATATACAAACCACATAGAATGTGATTGAAAACTAGAATCAAACATGGAAAACAAAACCATATTTATGAAGCATACTAAAAACACAAAAAGTTTCGGATTTATTTGAATTTGGATTTTTAACCTATTATATAGCCCATAATAAAAACCTATAAACATAATAAACGAAAGAATTCCAAATTCAAAGAGAACTGTTAAATAATCATTATGCAAGACCAGGCCATCTTGATTTGCTGCAGAGACATTTTCAGATTTATGCACATATTTTCGATAATTCTCAGGATTTTTAAATTGCTCAATTCCTAAACCTATAAAATAGGTATCCTTAAATGCTTCAAGACCTTGTGTCCATAACACTCGACGAGGATCCTCTGAATTATTCAAACTTATCAATCGATCCCATAAAGGTGCTTTGGTTATAAATTTATTAAAATCTACAAACTGAAAAAAAATAAACACTGGAAAAAGCATCATTGCAAGGTTCAATAATGCTTTCCGAAAATTCGCCTTATAAAAGATAATAATTAATATACTCATTGATAAAGAAATTAATGAACTTCTTGAACCGGTTACAAAAAGTCCTATGAGCGTAATAAAGCTTGCGATTAGCAACAAAATCCTGGAGATACTCAGCATGCTGCCTTCTTTTATATAAAACAAATAAAAGAAATATGCGAATGCAATATTATTAGCAAACGCTGCAAAGTTTGCATTATCCATCCATCCACTTTGTCGTCCAATATCTGTAAATATAAAATTATAGATCATAAAAAGACAATTAATGAGTACACCTATACCGTATAAATTCATACATGTATATGCGTGCCGAATTTCAAATGGCAGGTTTTTTATGAGCAATAAAATCCATAGTACAATAAAATATTGCAGGGACGTAAGCCAAAAATATTCGGCCAACAACCTGTTATCAGCCCAAGCAATAGCACTTGGAAGCAATCCAAATAAGTAAACCCAAAGCAATTTTAAATCATTCTTATAAAATTTTATTACCCTGATTTTTCTTGTAGTGATTATTAAAAATCCAATGAATAAAGCTAAAATACGGTATGCCCGATAAGGTGTATCAATGCCCCAGGCTACTTCCTGAATATTTTCAAAAGGCAACATAAAGACATACAGAAAAAACAGATTTAATATGATCCGATCAGCAATTTTCACATGAATCCAATTATGATGATAAATTTTTACGATGATAACTTAAACGAATAAATTGATTTTTCAACCAAACCCAATCAGAAATTCTAAATTGATAATAATCTGTCAATTGAATACTATAATTTGTCTTCATTTTATAAAGCCCGGCAAAAGCCAATGCTGTATAACCAATGGAAGATGCCAAAGCAGCGCCGTTCATTCCGAAATAAGGAATCAATGTAAAATATGCAATGAAACTAATTATAAATCCAAAAATAGTAATTTGACTTGTCCAATGCACGTTTCCAGACGCTGAAAATTGCTTAGTAAATATTTTTGAAGAAATTAAAAACAAAGTGCCTGGAATCAATAATAAAAAAGGAATCATAACACTTTTATATTCTATGCCCAAAAAATAAGGAATCATAATATAGTAACAAATTAATGCCCATGAAAACAATATAAACAGACAAGCATAAATCAATAATCTATGCACTTTTGCCACCATAGGTAACGATTCTGCTGGATTTTTTTTTGAGGCAATAAGATTAAATAATACCGGACCAATGGAATCTGGAATCATCCAAACCAATTCTACAAATTTGACTGCAATGCTATAAATTCCTAGTGCTGAAGCAGAATAACTAGACACCAAAATCAATTGATCAAGTCTAAGATTTGCTCTTAGTGCCAGATCACCTGGCCATGATCTAAGTCCATATCTAAAAGATTTTTTAACAAAATCAGATTTAATCTCTGTTAAAAAATTATATTTTCTAACAAAATAAAGATGAATTAAAAAAATTAAAATTGAAAATATAGAAAAGGATACGTATAAAAATAAATGATTCTCCTTTCCAAAAAAAAATAAAAAAGCCAACAACAATATCGGATTTAAAAGACTTGTTGAGAATTCAATTAAATTCAAAATTTTAAAATCCGAATTTCCAAAGAAAACTCGGCCCAAAATAAAGCTCAAAGTCTGAAAAAAAACACCTACTGCAAATAACAATGTATACTTCAAATTAATTTTCACTTCAAATAAATTGAGCATTCCCAATTTGTAAAACAGGAATAATAATATCGCATTTAAAATAGCTATTAGCAATCCAATTCTAAGTATGGTACTAAATACTTCGGGTAATAAAAATTGCTTAGAACTCATTGTATAAATAATTCCAGCACCAATTCCCATAGATGTTAAAGGAATCAATAAACCTACAAAAGCCGAAAGAAAACTAAATGTTCCAAATAAATCAGGACCCAGGAACTTAGGAATAAAAAGATAAATCAAAAAAGCCAAGCCAGTCACAAGCAACTTTGTAATTAAGTTTCTGATCGAATACCGAAATGAACTCAATTTTTCAAATTTTAGTAAGCAATAATGTATTGTCCATCATCCCAAAATTTCAGGGTATTCATTTTCGCAATTATAAAGTCAATTAGGAGATCTACATGCAAATATATCAATTTTATATATATATAGTATTTTTAAATATGAAAATGCACAAGACGGCGTATTTTTGTTGCTTAAAGGATCTAATTTATCCAGCCGCTTATCAAATGTCAACAGAATTGGGACCCATCATGCAATTTCAGAATTTGCTGAGACGACATCCAGAAAAGCATGCTATGTTTTTTGATCCAATCCGCAACAAATGGTTTAAAGAAACCCCGGAAGAGCTTGTAAGACAATGCTTAATTTTATTTTTAAAGCACTCATTTTCAATACCCTTAAGTCGTATTGCTGTAGAAAAACAGATTAAAATTAACAATTTAATTAAGCGATTTGATCTTGTGATCTATGCAAAAACCGGGAATCCATATATTTTAATTGAATGCAAATCCAATCATATCCAAATTAACCAAGCGATGTTCGATCAGGCATCTAATTATAATTTAAACCTTAAAGCTCCTTATTTAGGGATCAGCAATGGTTTAGAATTTATAGTATGTAAAATGGATTTTCTAAATTGGAAATACGAGTTTATAAAAAAACTACCGGATTACCCGTTTTGAAATTAATTAACATATTTGAATTCATGAAGCTTTCCACATTACAAGATTTACTATAAACTTTTGGCAACCTGATAAAAAGCATTTGTCTGTTTCCAAATGGTGAACTTTGAATTCCGTTATAATGATCGCTCTTCAAGCTCTCCAGTTGAATGATACCAAGGAAATTCCAGAATATCGAATTTTCAATCTCCAAAGCTTAGTTCATATTCTAAAACAGATAAAAAAAATCAAACCCATTCACTTTTTATTAAAAACTATTTGAAGAACAAACCGTTTATTTACCGTACTTAATTCCTCTTTTTAATAATTTATTTTCTTTCTATGAAGGCTTTTTCTAATTCCTTGATAATCTTTTCTTTATTACTAACTTCTGCTTGTAACAATTCAAAAAATGACGCAGATCCAAAAGCAAAACTTGAAGTATTAAAAAAACAAGCACAGGAAATCGATGTTCAAATCAAAGAAATTGAAGCTAAGATAGCAGCTTCTGATACCACGGCTCCTGTTGCAAAATCAAAATTAGTGAAGGTGGATAGCCTTAGAAGCAGAGACTTTAAGCATTTTATTGAACTACAAGGAACTGTTTCTGCTGATCAAAATGTATTAGCAGCCCCTCAAATGCCGGGTGTAGTTACCGCAATTTTTGTAAAAGAAGGAGACTTTGTTTCACCGGGAAAAATACTTGCCACATTAGATGGAACAACCATTAAAAAGGGTATGGATGAATTAAAAACCGGATTAAACTTAGCGAATACAATGTTTGAAAAGCAGAAGAAGCTATGGGATCAAAACATTGGAAGTGAAACACAATATCTTCAGGCAAAAAACCAAAAAGAACAGCTTGAATCTAAAATGCAAACCCTACAGTCACAACTTGCAATGACTTACATTAAGTCACCTATTTCCGGTACTGTGGATGATGTCCATTTAAAAATTGGGGAAATTGCAAATCCGGGTTTTGCGGGTATTCGAGTTGTTAATAATAAGAACATGAAGGTATTAGCTAAAATTAGTGATAATTATCAGGGCAAATTAAAAAAGGGAGATAAAGTTTTGATTCATATCCCTGAATCCGATAAAAGCATTGAATCTACCATTCGATTTATATCAAAAACAATTGATCCTAAGACCAGATCTTTTATTATTGAATCGAGTCTACCATCAGGAAGTTCCGATTTTATCAGTAATCAATCTGTGAAACTTAAAATTAATAATGGCACGTTAAAGTCTGCAATCATTGTTTCGTCAAATTTAGTTCAAAAAAGTATTCAGGGTGAAAATTACATTTTAGTTGCAGAATCGACAAATGGCAGTTTGTTTGCTAAAAAAAGAACAGTTGAAACAGGCGTTGAATATAATGGTGAAACTCAAATTATTAAAGGACTCCAAATTGGAGATCTTATAATTACCATAGGCTACAATGAACTGGTGGATGGCCAATTAATCTCACTATAATTCCATTCATTTCATACTCTAATCACTTAACATGAATCTGGAAAATATAAAACAACTAAAGTTTACAAACTGGTGTATTCAAAATTCCACAAGCATTTATGTATTTACATTAATCATATGCCTTGCAGGATATTCCGCATATCATAAGATTCCGAAAGAATTATTTCCTGATATTGTAATCCCAACAGTTTCCGTGGCTACTATTTATCCTGGAGCTACGCCAGCAGATATTGAAAATCTGATAACAAAGCCAATTGAAAAAGAACTTAAATCTGTAAGTGGTATTAAAAAAATTAAAAGTAATTCGCTTTCTGATTTTTCGCTGGTAATTGCTGAATTTAATACAGATCTGGACCCAAAAGTTTGTAAACAGAGGGTCTCAGATGCCGTGGATAAAGCTAAAAAAGATTTACCAACAGATCTAAAGGATGATCCACAGGTTCAAGAGTTTGATTTTAGCGAAATGCCAATTTTGAATATCAATCTTGCAGGAGATTTACCATTGGATCGTTTAAAAGTATATGCAGAACAATTAAAAGATAAAATTGAAACAAATAAAGAAATTACCAGAGTCGATATTATTGGAGGCGTAGAACGCGAGATACAAGTAAATGTAGATTTATATAAATTAAATGCAGCTGGTATTACATTTTCAGATATAGAATCTGCAATTCAACAACAAAATTTAAATATTTCGGCAGGTGAATTACGGATTAATGAATTGCGCCGAAATGTTCGGATCACCGGAGAGTTCAAAGACCCAAAAGAAATTGAAAATATTGTTGTTCGATCATTTGTAGGTACCACGGTCTTTCTTAAAGACATTGCAACCATTGAAGATGGGTTTAAAGAAAAACAAGATTTTGCAAGATTGGATAATAAAGCAGTGATCACATTAAATGTAATCAAACGCAGTGGTGAAAACCTGATTCATGCAACGGATAAAATTTATGCTATTTTAGAAGACTATAAAATTAATAAATTTCCACAAGGTCTTACGGTAAAAGTAACTGCCGATACATCAGAAAATACCAGAGTCCAATTACATGACTTAATAAACACGGTTATTCTGGGATTTATTTTTGTGGTTTTCATTCTTATGTTTTTCATGGGCTTTACGAATGCTTTTTTCGTTGGGCTTGCGGTGCCGCTTTCCTGCTTGGTTGCATTTTTAATTATGCCAGGCTTGGATATGACCATGAATGTTATCGTTTTATTTTCGTTATTACTAGCACTGGGAATCATCGTAGATGATGCGATTGTTGTTATTGAAAATACCCATCGAATTTTCAATAAAAATAAAAACCTAAGTATTTCTGAGGCTGCAAAATATGCAGCAGGAGAAGTTTTCCTGCCTGTCCTTTCCGGAACCTTAACGACCTTGATGCCATTTTTTCCATTGTTGTTTTGGCCTGGTATTATTGGCAAATTTATGTCCCATTTACCCGTGACTTTAATTATTACATTAGGTGCTTCTTTATTTGTAGCCTTTGTTATGAATCCTGTTTTCGCTGTTTCATTTATGAAACGAGATGACGATGAAAGTTTTAGCTCCCTGAAAGATTATCGTAAAGTTTTTATATTTTTTATCAGTTTAGCGCTCCTAGGATATTTTAGCTTTGGAAAGGGCCTTGGAAATTTTTCAATATTTTGTATTTTATTAATCTTGATGTATCACTTTGTATTTTCAAAATTAATTTCAATTTTTCAAAATAAATTATGGCCTGCTGTTGTAAATTCCTATAGAAAATTATTGGCAATTTTTATTAAAGGATATAGACCGATTGCATTAATATTCAGTGTATTTACATTATTAATTCTTAGTTTCTTTTATTATGGAAGTACGAATCCACAGGTAGAAACCTTCCCGGAAGGTCAGCCTAATTTTGCTTTTGTTTATTGTAAATTACCAATAGGGACGGATGCTCAAGTTACGGATTCAGTAACCCAAGTTATTGAAGATCGGGTATATAAAATTATTGGAAAAAATAATCCAATTGTAACCTCTGTCATTTCCAATATTGGTTTAGGAGCTGGAGATCCTCAAAATCCTGATCGAATTGCAACACCTCACAAAAGTAAAGTTTCTGTTGCTTTTGTAAGATATGCAGATAGAAATGGAAAATCAACGACTGCCGTTTTAGATTCGTTGCGAGAAGAATTTAAATCTGGAATTGCGGGTACTGAAATAACAGTAGAGAAAGAAAATAACGGACCACCGGTTGGCAGACCTATAAGTATTGAAATCAGTGGAGATGATTTTGATGCATTAGATAAAATCAGTAGAAATTTAATAAATGGAATAACTGCAAATAAAATTGAAGGGATAGATGACTTAAAATCTGATTTGCAAATCAGTAAACCAGAAATCATCATTCATATTGATGAAGAAAAAGTGCAACGTGAAGGAATCAGTGTAGCCCGGGTAGCGATGGAATTAAGAACGGCACTATTTGGCAAGGAAGTGTCTAAGTTTAGAGATCAAAATGATGACTATCCAATTCAATTGAGGATTCAAGAAGGGGATCGCGATAAATTGGAGAAATTACTAAATTTGGATATGGCTTTTATGGATATGTCCACACAGCAATACAAGCAAATTCCAATTTCTTCTGTTGCAAGTATTCAGTACGGAAATTCATTATCTAGCATCAATCGTAAAAATCAAAAGAGGGTACTTACCCTTGGGTCTGATGTAATTACTGGATATAATCCAAATGCAATTATAGGACAGATAAAAGATGTTGCTTCGCAGATGGAGTTACCAGATGGTTATGAAATTAATTTTTCTGGTGAACAGGAAGAACTCCAGGAAACCATTGATTTTCTTGGAACAGCATTTGGAGCTGCTTTAGCACTCATGTTTTTAATCCTTGTTATTCAATTCAATTCAGTTATAAAACCAATCATCATATTTACAACCGTATTATTTTCATTAATTGGAATCGCATTAGGTTTTGGCTTTTTCCAAATAACCTTGAGTGCTGTAATGACCGGTGTTGGAATATTTTCATTAGCTGGGATTGTAGTGCGAAATGGAATTTTACTTATCGAGTTTACAGATGAACTTCGACAACGCGGCATGAGTCCGGAAGAAGCAGTTATAGAAGGAGGTGCGACCCGTATGACTCCAGTAATTCTTACTGCCTTATCTGCAATTCTAGGTTTAATCCCTTTAGCGATCGGTGTCAATATGGATTTTGCATCCTTGTTTACAGATTTTGATGCTAAATTCTATCTGGGAGGCGACAATGTAGCATTTTGGGGACCTTTGGCATGGACTATCATTTTTGGATTAATAGCAGCTACATTTTTAACTTTGTTAGTAGTACCTTCGATGTATATGCTGGGTTATAAAACAAGAGAAAAATCACGAGCAATTATAAAAAAATACTTTTAAAGAAACACAAACCGAATATTTAATTTCAGGCATAGTAAAAGTAGATTCTAAAGATATTTTCAAGTTAAGCTTATTCAAAAATTATCTATAAATTTTAAATCAATGTCGTGCAGCTTCTGATAAATAGATTAACAAATTAAAAAAAACAGGAAAATTTAAACGAATATGAAGTAAATTTTGCTTCTTTGTTCATTATTTTAGATATTAGAAATTTTTAACCAGGGCAAAATTATAGTAACTGTGTTTTTGGCTTTTCAAAATAAACGTTTCCTTTCTATTTCCATTGCATTTACTATTTTAGGAATTGCCTACCTGCTATTCTTATTTCCAAAATCAGGAGGCTCTTCTAAATCAACAACGATTGAAACTGAAATTTCAAAAGAATCATCAGCGATTCTTATAAATGACCAAAATAAAAGTGCTCCAAAATCAATTTTAAATCCAGAGGTTCCTGAGTATGTATTTCAAGTCTTAAATCATATTCAAAAATTTCAAGAAGCCCCACCTAATTATGTAGGGGGACGCATTTTTAAAAACAGAGAAAAGAAATTAAAATCAGTGGATGCTTTGGGAACAAAAATAATTTATCGGGAATGGGATGTACACCCTAAAATTGAGGGAGTTAACCGGGGTGCGGAGCGTTTAATCACAGGTTCGGATCATGTTGCCTATTTCACTAAAGATCATTACAATAGCTTTATTAAAATTAATTTATGAATTCATTTATTACAATAGTTTCAGACCGTAGTAAATTTCAAAATTTAAAAGCCAAAAATACGTTTATTGCAAAAATAAATGGCGAGCGTTGTAAAACATCAAACGATCTCTTTCGAGAACTAAAAAATGAATTTGAATTACCAGATTACTTTGGAAAAAATCTGGATGCACTTTATGATTGCTTAATGGATATGGAATGGATTGCGCAGGATCATATCAGAATTGTGATTGATGCTTTTGATTTACTTTTATCCAATGAAGAAAACGATCCCGAATTAATTGAAGACTTCATAATTACTTTGGATGATATTTGTCAATCCTGGGATCTTCTTGATAATGAAGAAACAACTCCAAAATCCTTTCAAGTATTTATTTTTGATTCTGAAACAGCCAAAGAAATTTTGAACTTAAATGGTATTTCATTTGATATCATTTAAATTGGATTTGCAAAAAATATAGCATAAAACATTAAATACGTTTATGCATAATCGCAGGTGCATTTTTTATGACCATTTGTAAAGTTTTACGAATCCTTTCTTCTAGTATTACTATTTTTTCTTCCAATAACTTTGGGATCATAGCATCTTGATAATGGCGTATTGTCAATAATTCTAAATCTTGATCCATCACCACTTTATACTCATCTTCAACTTCCCTGATCAATTGGGATAAACGATCCCTCTCATTACCTACACAAACAGAAAATGAAATGGCAGTATTTCGCATCATGTTTATTTTTATCCTGTACTTTTCAAACAAGTTAAATAAATCAGCAAGATGATGTTCTGCAATAAAAGAGAGATCTTTAGAAGAAAAATGAATCAACGCTTGATTTGATTCTAAAACAACAATGGGTGGATATTCTAAATCAATATCTCCCGAAATTAAAGTACCCTCTCCTGCAGGTTCAATAAATGATTTTACAAAAAGTGGAATCCCTTTACTTTTTAATGGTTGTATTGTTTTTGGATGAATCACCTTACAACCATAATAGGTCATCTCTATTGCTTCGGTGTAACTCAAACGATCCAATTTAGTCGCATTTACAAATAAATCTGGATCTGCTGTTAAAACGCCGGGAACATCTTTCCATATGTACATTCCAACTGCATCTAAGGCATTTGATAAAATAGCTGCAGTATAATCTGAACCTTCCCTGCCGAGGGTTGTCGTGTTGTTTTCCAGGGTAGAAGCTATGAATCCTTGCGTTACAATTATTTTTCCAAAATTCAATTCAGGTTTTAGTTGTTCAACTATTTTACCATTTGTTTTATCCCAAACAACTCTTCCATCCCGATAGGTATCATTGGTAATAATTAAATTTCGCGCATCTGCCCAAACAATTGGGAGTTCTGAATTTAATAACCATGCGGTTAATAATCGACTTGATACCAATTCACCGATACTTACAATTTGGTCATAAACATAATCATATGGCATTTCTCGTGTTTCTTCAATCACCCATTCCGCTTCGACAAAATGTTCATGAATTTGTTGGTGTAAATCCTGTGGGATCTCTAAAAACAATTCTTTCGCTATTCGCAAATGTTTATCTCTTATTAAATGCAATAATTTCAAAGATTCCGGAATGGATGTGAATTTAGTTAAAACTACCTCTTCTAATTGATTGGTTGTCTTACCTGTTGCAGATACAATCACAACTAAAGGTTCCCCTTTTTGGTAGTCTTTTATAATCGTTGAGACATTTCGTATTCCTTCTGCATCTTTAACAGAAGCACCTCCAAACTTAAAAACTTTCATATCAAATTCTATAAATTATTTTGCAAAAATAAACGATCTAAAGTTAAGTTCAACGCATAGAATACAAAGCAATAAAAAAGCATTCATTACTACGACTCATTTTTACTGGATTCGTATAAAATTAATACCTACACTATCTAACTATTTCTAATTGTTTGAAATTTTCAACATCATATCTTCAATGGTTCTTACTAATTCCAAATATTGTGGAAGCTTTTTGGTATTTCTGTTTCGATCCAGTGGCAAATCCACAAGAATGTGATCCACAAAATCTGAAGATGCTGATTTCATAATATAAATTTCATCCGATAAATAAACTGCTTCCCCGATATCATGTGTTACAAATATAAAGGTGGAATGAAATTTATGCCAAATTTCTAATAACAACTCTTGCATTTGAACTCTGGTTCTTATATCCAGTGCTCCAAAAGGCTCATCTAGTAATAAAATCTCTTGATTTGTTAATAAAGACCTTGCAATGGCAACTCTTTGCAGTTGCCCTCCGGAAAGGGTCGGATATTGAGCGTACTTTTGTTCGTGTCCTTTTAAACCAACTAATTCAATCATCTCCAAGGCTCTTTGCGTCCGTTCTTTAGGAGACACATCCAGATACTCTAAACCGGTTGCTACATTTTCTAAAACGGTTTTCCAAGGAAAGGAAGAATATTGCTGAAAAATCATTCCAACATGATCCTTTTCATTTCTCAATTTTCCATGAATGAAGACCTCGCCCTTTGTTGGCAATTGCAAACCCGCAATATATCTGAGCAATGTTGATTTGCCGCAACCCGAAGCACCCAGAATCGTGATAAATTGTCCTTGTGCCGGTTTGTCGACGATCAAAAGGTCAAGCTCTTTAATTACATATGTTTTTCCATTATCATAAGACTGACTTACTTTTTGTAATTCTATTATTTTAGGTAAGGTAGTATCTATTCGAGCGCTCATTTCCGGTTTGTATTTTCCATTTTAAAAAATGCATAAACCAACATTAAACTTCCTGCCGCTAAGAAGATCCAGGACATTGTCACAAGAATATCAAATTTGAAAAAATTATTGAATAAAATTCCGAAAACTATAGCTAAAAATATCGAAGCTATTCCAATTCTACCTTCTGTTAATCCATCCACAAGACTTTTATAATATTTATGAGGATTAATAATTTTATCAAATAAAACAAATAAGCGATCTTGTATTATGCCAATAAACATAATTAATAATAGCAAGGCAAATACCCGATCAATTTGACCTTGCCTGGATTTTGTATAAATTAAAGAACCAATTCCTGCGCCCTTGTTTAAAAGTTCTGCTATGATAATATAAGTCCAAGAAATCGCGGTCAATACTCTAACATCATCCGTAATTTTAGAAATAATACCAGGAAAAAAAACGGTTTTAATTTGTTGCCATTTTGTTGCACCTAAAGTGTATGAAGTTTGCACTAAAACATCCTCTACTTCATCTAATCGTTGAATGACTACAGGTATTAGATAAACTAAAATTCCCAATGCCAAAAATGCAATTTTCATAGGATCCCCTAACCCAAACCAAGTTATAAATAATCCTGTAAGTGCTGAAAGTGGTAGATATCTCATGGCATCTACTTGCTTTGTAAATAAGGATCTAAAAATCGGAAATAAACCTAATGTCAAACCGAAAAACAAGGATATTAAAATTGCCCATAAGTAGCCTTGAACATTTAACCAAATAGAATGGGCTGTATTTCCTACAACATTATCTTTATAATACAGATCTTTAAATGAATACAATACCTGATCCGGTCTAGGCAATAAAGGATATACTTTTTTAAAAACTTTTGCATTCGATAAGGCTATAGAATCAATATGCAATAAAGAGTCCCGGGTTTGTTGATTTAAACTATCCAGACTAGACGGTAAATATGGGTTATACCATTCCAATACAGGATTTTTGGTAGATAATAATTCTGCAAATATCCACCAGCATAAAATTGTAATTACAATTCCACCGATTGAAAAAATCATAGAGGCAGAATTTTCCAACTTACCTCTTAATGCAAACCAATTTTTCATTGCGCTCACTATTCTCCAACTAACTCAAAGTCAGTCCTCCGATTTCTTGCTCTGCCTTCATCCGTATCATTTGTAGCAAGTGCTTTGTCTGGACCATTTCCATAAACTAAAAATCGACTCCGACTCATATTATGAGTTCCTACTAAATAATCTACTACAGACTGGGCTCGTTTTTTAGATAAAGCTACATTTAAATCCCTGGAACCTACGTTATCTGTATTTCCTTCAATTCGAATTCTCGAATTTGCAAATGCTTTTGCAATTTCTACAAACTCCTTATCAATAATATATTTAGAATTTTCATCTAATACAAATTCTCCGGATCGAAATGAAATGGATACTCGTTTTGTAGCTGTTGCACTTTTCGATTTTCCTTCTGTGTCTGAAATTTTAGCAAATGACTTTTGGCCTTCTGCTTGATTTTCGGAACCCGTTAAAGTAGCTAATTTAATATGTCCAGATTCACTTATGACTCTCCAATTGGATATTTTGCCTTCAGCATATCCGATTGCCTTATAGGTATTAGTCATTTTCGTATATAATTGTTCGCCTGTAACCCCTTTATAGTCAGGATTCAATCCGAAAAAATTTAAATTATCCCCATGTGTTACCAACCTTACATTGTTAATTGCAGCATATGCGTCATCTTCGGTAAAGCCATTAAAATTATCGGAAAGAATTTTAGCAGCTTTGCGTTTATTCAAATCACTGGCATTTATTTCTGCAGCGCCTTTCATCCAACCTTCATACAATTTTGAAAGCTTATCGCGGTTTGCTTCGACCCATGATCTCTTCGCAATAAAAGCATCCGCAATAATATGGGAAGCAGATTTTGTACTTTCTAATATTCTTGAACCTGTAACCGCATTTAAACAAGCAATATCATCTGGGCTCCACACCACTGCGGCATCTACTTGTTGAGATTTAAAAACTTGTGCAGCATCAATGGCTGAGGCCTGTTTAATAATTTCGACATCCGTTGGTTTTAATCCTCCTGCTTCTAACATCCATAATAGAAAAGAATGTGATGGGGTCATTTCTGCAACAGCAATTTTCTTACCTCGTAAATCATTCACTGAATTTATTCCTCGTCTGGCAACAATTGCATCACCACCTCTCGACCAGTCTGCTTGAAATACAACCACCGGATCAAAATCTGCAAGTCCACCTATTTCTGTGGGCAAGGCATCTACAGTGCACCATAACAAATGGACTTCATCATTCTTCCATGCTTCTCGTGAAACTGGAACATCATCCAAAATTTTAAAATCTACAGGAAAGCCATACTCTTTATAAAATCTTGAATTTGTATTTGCTTTAAAACCTTCATTAAAATATTGACCTCCAGCATACCCACCCCAGGTTACGACTCCTACCCGGACTGCATCCTTGGCTAAACCGCTAGCAGCTTGATTAGATGTTTCACCAGGTTTATTAACTTCTTTACTTTGTTCAACTACTTTTTGTCCAACAGAAGTATTATTTAAAAGATATTTTCCCAGAAAAAATATTCCAGCTAATATCAATACCGTAAGTAAAAATTTAGAAAAAGGAGTAAGTCGTGAAAACATATTATTTGATGATTAATTAATTTTTAAATCGAAAAATTTTACTTTTATTTATGTCCAAATTTGTAGTTGATTTCATTGCCTGCAGAAATAAAATATACTTCTGAAAAAATTTTAGTTTTATTATTTTTTAAATAATTCTTCATATTGATTCTTTAATGAAGGTTCTAATATTTTATCAGGCTTTGATAATGATCCGTCAATTAAAAGCATTGGATCATTTTCAACTAATTTTTGTTTTTCGCTGCCTAGAATTTTTGAAACACCTTCCATTTCCCATTTTTCTAACATTTTAATCCCTTCAACTTCAAAAATTCCGTTTTGCAAATCTACAGATGCCATAAAGTTTTCTGACATTTCCATAAATTGTTCCATTTCACCTACCTTTCCGCTGATATCATCCGCCAATGCTTCAAGAGATTCATCAAATAAAGCACGTTTATCCTTATCTCCAGAAATCACACTCATTGCTGATTTCATTGCAGAATGACTTGCATGAATAGCTGCTCTTTCTTGTTCTTTTATTTTAACTTGATCTGCAATATCTTCAGAAAGTATTTCTGAATTTTCGTACATCCGGGCTAATACTTTGTATAAAATATTCATTTTGCCATACAGATCTTCTAATTTAATATTTGATTCTTTTAGTCTACCTGCTTGTCTGGATTTTAAAACTAATACAGACTGTAGATTTCCATGTTTTGCTTCTTCCGCCTGATTTAAACTTTGTTTAATTTGTTTTTGATTATTAAAAATTTGCTCTCTTAATAAGTGCATTTGGCTCCTCAACTTAGTGATTTGTTTATTCATCTTGCCTAAATTGTCTTTGAGGTCCTCCACATACGATTTTAAAATTCCTATAGGATCAATTTTAACAAACAAGGAAGTAATCCAGCGCATAGCCGATTTATACATATACCAACAAAGGTTACGCATGGAAGGGTCTAATAACATATAAATGATGGCCCCTAAAACAAGTAAGATCCCAGACAAATACAACATATTGGAAGTTAATTGTATGAGATATGGCAATGCTTTATAGGATAGATAGGCCCCTCCAACAATAAGTCCGCCCAGGACCAAGCCTCCAGTAACCCCTTCTGGTCTCTGCCAAAATTTTTTAGCTCTAAAGTTCAGATCCATAAGTATTTATTTATAACCTTCTTACTTTAAATATTGTTCCATCTTTTGGATGTCGGCCCTAATTTGTCCGACAAGTTGATTATAACTACCTACAAAACTAGCTTTATTTGATTCCACTTTCGATTTTGCCCCCGATAATTCTTTTTCAATATCCAAAAGCCTTTTCGTGTGTTTTTCAAGTTCTTCCTGTAATTGACTTAATTGCTTCTCTTTTTGTTGGATAAGATCCTTAAGTTGTGATGATTCATTTTCTTTAGAACTTAACTGCTCCTGTAAAAATTGGTTTGCTGTCTGATTAAATTGGGTGTTTTCAGCGTCCAAAATCAAAAGATACTTTTTAGCTGAATCAATCAAATTTGATGGTTGGACATTCATAGCTTGTGCGGCGGCAAAGGCAGTCTTAAATTGTGTAGACTCCTCCATCGTGTGAAGCTTTGAAATGGATTGCACTGCTTTTCTAAACTCAAGATAATCAAATCCAGCTTGGTTGTTTTTCTCCAGGACATCTGCTAAAATTTGCAAAAATGTCTCTTGTGATCCCTGAGATATATTAATATTTGAACCTGATGTGATCGATTGGTTAGGAGATCCATCCTGTTCTGAACTGCTTGAATTTGGATTCAGATTTGCCTGATCATTTGTGACCACGAAAACGGATTTTAATTTTTCAATGAAAGACATATAATTTAATTAAATTTAATCAATTACTACATAAAAAATATAACACAACTAAATTCTATATAAAGATATCTGGTAATGCTATAATATCAAAAAAAAAAGCGCTTCCTTATTCAGTAGCGCTTTTCTTCTATAGTTCTTAAATATCTAAATAGTAATTCAAAACATTTGATGTTTCAAATTTAATTTGTCAACAATCTAATCAACTCGGCTAAATTTTCATCCCATTGTCCATCGACAAGCAATTGATATGCTTCATCGTCCAATAGCAATGATTTTCTATTGGAGTTGCTGGCAATTGCTTGAAAGGTTGTAGTACCTGGATTGTTGAGTTGCAATATTTCATGAACCGCTTTAAATAAATCAAATTTATCTTGCAGTAATTCTTCTACAGTTCCACCACTTTGTTGTATTTGAAGTATTTGTTCTCCTATCAAATCCATTTCAGTCTTTAGAATTTTAACTGATTCCGGAACATCCTTTAAAGGTGGCACAGCGCCAGTTTGTGAAAATCCTGCATTCAATCCTACAAGACTCATTATAAACATGTTTATGAAAACGATTGCTATTTTATTGCTCATGAATTTCATTTTTTAATTCAATTTAATTAGGTTTTAAAAATTCCCCTGATTAAAAATTAGGTATATCAGGGGAAGATTATTTGTTAATCCAATAATATCATTTGTTTAGTAGCTGTATGATTTGCTGCATCCAATTGATAATATAATACGCCACTTACATTTAGATCAGATCTATCAAGCCTCGTACTATTTAATCCTTTTTGACCAACGAACTCATATACACGTAAAACTTTACCACTCATATCATAAACACTTAGTTTAACTGGTGAAGCTTCAGGCAATCTATAATTGATAATCGTTTGTTTTGAAAATGGATTTGGTGTGTTTTGATATAATTCAAATATACCACTTTCAATAACTCCATTATCTGTGCGAACCCCAAGACTAAGCTCTTTATGATTCAATTGTGCATCATATGCTTCTGCTGTGGTAATGTCACTTGTGAGCGCAATCAGCTTATGAATATTTGCTTTACTATGAGCTCTAAAAACAAGCGTAAACAATACTTCATTTGGATTTACAGTTTGTGCTACTTTCGTATTCCAACTTGTAGTTAAAATACCTTTTGCAGCATTTTGCGTTCCAAAATTAGATTCATTTACATTTAAAGCAGCTGCTTCAATACTTTCAAATTGCAATACTTGCTGATCAAATTTCAAGGTGAACTGATACCCTGAAATATTTTCAAAATCACTAGATCTGAAAGCTAATTTATACAACTCACCTGGCAAGGTATTATGATTTTCTATTTCCAAATGCAATTGACCTTTCGTTCTACTTGAGCTACTATTCACATTATTTGCTCTTGCATTATTGGTAACATCTCCAATTTTAACAGCAACAAAATCTTCCTGATAAGATTTTGCTTCTGGTACTTTTACCAGCAATTCTCTTGGTGCAGTCCATGGATTATTCGGATCTGCAAATAGGTATGAATTTGGTATAAAAGTCCAGGAATCATTTTTTGCAAATTTATCAGTAATCCCTAATATCAATTTTCTGATTTCAGAAACATCTGAAGCCGTTATATTATTGGTGTTATTAACATCTGCTGCAATTAACTTATAAGGACTATTTAAAGTTTCAATTCCGAGAATATGTCTTTGAATTTTAACAATATCCGCAGTACTTACTCCATTTAATGGTTCATCAGATCGTATTGGCTGAACTAAATATTCCATACTGCCACCAAAATTTAAGTCCCCAAAGAAATATTCGCCACTCTGAGAGGTTGTCATTCGTTTAATCATGGTACCAGACTGATATAATCTGGCATCTACTTTTTCTGCATTTTGGCTACCTTCAGTTCTGAGTGCGCCAATGATTTTACCAGCTGGTTTTTTATCAGGACAAACATTTTGTGGATCTTGAATTACAATAGTAGTCCGGCAATAATCTGTATTGCCTTCTTCATCTTCAACCCATAATTGAACTGGAATTATTAATTCATCATTAGCACCATTTGCAACAAAATCATCACAGCAAATTGTTTTACTGGTTTGCGTTGGATCTCCATCAAAATACAGCAGTAAATTTTCCGATTTTGTACAATTATCAAAACTACCTCTATCAAGATCTCTTGCCCAGATAGTAACACAACCATTGATTGGCATAACCACTGAAATGATACCCACTTCGCAATAAGGAGTTGGTGCTTTACAATCTTTAATTTCAAATAATTGACATGCAGCACCTAAGTTGCCACAACCATCTTCAACATACCAACAGATCTTATGAATACCAATAGGATATGTTCCAGTTGCTTCGAATGGATTATTTTCATCATCTGCATAAGGATTATGATGTCTGATTGGAATTCGACCAGCTGCCTGTTCGCGTTTTGTTAAAGGTCCAACCACTAAATCAAAACCAGAATGATCACCAATACCATCATTATATAAATCAATTTTATAATCATGGGATAACCAATCTAAGGGACTACAATTATCAAATGCGGAAGCGATTAAAACCATATGACCATAACAAATACCATTTGTGCTATTTGCTACCGCGGGTTCACAATCTCCAACAAAAATTGAAATTGTTGGTTTGTCTGTATCGTGTACTTTAATTATTTGTAAATACTCCCAACGACCTTTCACTGGATCAATACTTGGATCATACTGACACCAATCGATTACCACCCAGGTACGCAATACTTTAAAGCATGCATCCGGTTCGATGGTAAAGATCTCATCGAAATATTCTATACTAATTAAGGCACATAAATCATCTGCATTATTTTCAATAATTGGACGACCCAAAACAGGATTATCCGGACTTATATCTGCACCGCATCCATTAATGGTAGTTGCTTGGCCAGTACAATTTCCTGGCCAGGTAATGTCATCATCTGGATCACAATTATCAGCTCTGTTGATATAAAATGGATCACAATCAACAACCCAAATTAATTGAGTTGCCGTAACGCTGATACCATTTGGACCACGGGCAACAATCGTTCTGGTTAATTGACCCTGACCACATTCTCTATTATCATTAACAGAGATACTAAAGTTTGTGCCACAAGATCCCAAAACAGTTCCGTCAAAGCCCCAGACTAATTCATATTTACGATCTTCATGAGCAGTATCAAATAGAACTCTATAATAATCGCATGCTTTATTCCATGCAGGTGGATTTGATGGTGGTGCACCTGGTACAAAACCAGGATACCCGGTAATTTCATTTCGTACACAATAATTATAGCATACCAAATCTGTTGTTACCACTTTCTTACGAGCAGTTAAATCATTTACGACACGACCAAAAGTTGCATCATTTGGATCTGTAAGTTTATCTACATCAAACCAATACCAGCAGCTTACAACAATATTTGGTGGTGGCACTACCGTTGGTACACTCTTGTCCTGAACTTCAATTTCGATCATACAATCACTATAGTGATTAAATAGATTACCATTTGAATTCATACGAGACGGAGTGATTGGTCCTTTACCTGGTTCAATGTCAAACACTCTTAAAACTACCATGATTGTTTTACCAACATCCGTACAACAGAATTTTACATGATCATCGAAATAAATTTGATTACCATCTAAAATGGCATTGTCATCCCCATTAATTCCGGAACAATTGGTTCCATTGTCTGGTTGATTTGCATTACTTCCATTATTTGTTCCTCGAAGGTGTTCCATACGAATCACTTTAAAGAATATATGAGGACTGCAATTATCAAAACTACCCTGATCTAAATCTTCAGCAAAAACTTTTGCAAAATTTTCGCCCTGACTTTGATTTCCATTAATACTTACGATTGTTTTTTGGTCACATACAGCAATTGGCGGTGTATTATCAGGAACATTTATAGCAATTCTTTTTTTCGTAATGTTTCCACAGCAATCTTCAGCATATATCGTTGCCTCACTAATTCCACGTTCGATATCCCGAATTATGTAACCATCAATTTCGTTTCCAGTTACGACCCCATTTGGAGTACGGATTGAATAATGTAATTCATTACTACAATTATCAACCAACCATGGTTTTGGAACTTCCCAAACACCCAAACAACGCCATACTTCCATATTCACAGTTACGGTATCCGGATAAAGAATTTCCGGACCTTGCTTATCTATAACTTTTATAATTTGATTATGACCACCAATTAATCCTGTACACCAGTCTAATACTGTCCATTGTCGAATTATTTTATAACATCCAATTGGACCTGCATCACAACCAGGTTTCGCTATATTAATTTTAATATCATTATAAGTCATTCCAAGATTCGAACATTCGCTACCACTTGGCAACCCCGTTCCAGCCCACATAATAACTTCATCTGGACCCCAACAAACAGGATTATTAGGTCTCCAATTTGGATGTGCCGGATAAAATATTGGCCAAGGACTTGGATGACCGATATAAAGTCCGGTATCTAAACAATTCCAACCTAAAACTCTCGGTAAACGTTCACCAGCTAAATCTCCATTTGGACTTGGCAAGAAACCACCGGTTGCAAACCAATGAGCTGAATCTAATAAATATCCATCTACACAATATGGAAACGCCAAATAATGTGCGGTATAATCTTTATTAACATCAATTTTTTCATTACATAATAATGCAGGTTGATCCAGATCATCAAAATCAAATGGAACATTGACAGTAGCTAATGTTGCTAATGCAACGGTAATGATTTGTTTGCAAACTGATTTATTTCCTTGTCCGTCAATTGCCGTCCAGGTCCTTTCTATTAATTCTTCATAAGTTGTTCCGCAACCACCAATTGTAACTACATCTTTATAGGTAAGAGAATAACCACCACAGTTTTCCTGGACACCCGGAGTACCAACATAGAAAGGGGTTGTTGCGGATCCACAAGGAACACAGGTATCTCTTGCACAGGTTAATACAGGGGCTAATTTGTCTTCCACAACTGCGTGGCCCCAACAGCTATTTCCGGTTGCTGGGTCTGTGACCGTAATTTTAAATTCACGATTAATATCTTGAACCCCTACCTGAGATCCAGGAATATTTGGGAAACGGTCAATAATCTGATTAGTTACCCAATCTCTAATCACTACTATATAATCATCATAGCAACCATATGGACCTCCACTAAGAATTTCATCGGCACTAATGGTGGCCCAACAATTTTCATTTAAACTCACTTGAATTTCATCATGACATGCAAGGAATGTAACTGGATTTTGGAATTCTAAAAGAGTGAAACAGAATGTGCATGTAGAAGTATTCCCGTTAAAATCTGTAGCACGGTATGTAAAACAAGTTTGTCCTCTAGGAAGAATATCTCCATTTTTAAAACCTGAATTATCAATTTGTGTTACAACAGGTTTTGCACCTATAATGGTTTGTTTGGTATAATTAATTATACCATTCCAGTATCTCAATGTGAAGGTAGTACCTGTAAATGCTGGATTTGCTTTACCAGCTCCTAAGGTGAGGAGCAAGTCTCCATTATTAAAAGTGATGTTGTTATTAGTATATCTTAAAACAATACTTCCTGCAGTATAATTTACTAAATCAAAATAAATTCCAACAGTTTCACCAGGCTGAAGTGTTAGTCCTCCAATATTAAACAAGGTTGGTAGATTATTTCCAGCACAAGGAGCGTTACCTGTTCCTAATAAAGTCCAAGCTGCGGCATTTGATTCTTTTCCAACATAAGTTGTTGGAGTATGATATATAGAAACAATACAATTTGTACCAATCGTAGCAGCTATATTTCCAGCGAATGAGTTTAAGGTAATAGGTCCTGTTGTTAAGTTGGTTACATTAAACATATTTCCAGCAAACTGATTGTTTGAATTGAATGCGGTTGTTATAGAACCCGTTGTTGTAGTAACCGCAAGCTCACAATTGTCTGTAGCATATGGATCCACAAAACTAATTGGACGATCGCATTCACCTGGGTCCAGATGAATTGTATTATCAACAGGACAGAATAATGTAGGTCTAACGGTGTCTAACACTGTAACAATAGCTGTACAGGTTGACGTTTTTCCACAAGAATCTGCTGCAATTAAATTTACATTATTAGCGCCTACATTACCACAATTAAAAACACTTTTACTTAAGCTTAGTGTCCTTGCAGTACTTCCATTATCAATATCTGGCACCGTTAAAACAACATTACCATTCCTGTCTAAATACAAGGTTGCATTTTTGCAACGAGCTACTGGTTGTGGTAATACAGAAATTCTAAAAGTAAAAGGAGTGCCGGTACAAGATGGTCCACCAGTTGGGTTTGTAAATACAGGAGTAACTGTAAACGTGCTTGTGATTCTTGCAGCACTTGGATTTGTAGTAACAAAGGAAGGCACTGTATTAGAACCGGCAGTTGCTGCTAAACCTATTGGTTCAGGAGTTCTAGTCCAGTTATAAATGGTACCTGGTGCAGAGCCCGTGAATGTGATTGCGAGTGTATTATCCCCATGACAATATTGAACATCTGGTACTGGGTTTGAAGTAGGTGGAGGATTTATCGTTATAGTAAACGTTCTCGGTGTACCAAAACATGTTTTACCTGCATTGGTAAAAGAAGGGATAACTGTAAAAGTTGAAACTAAAGGTGTTGTACCGGCATTGGTTCCAACAAAAGATGGAACTGTACCAGATCCGCTTGTTGCTACCAGACCTATTAGTTCTGGGGTTCTTGTCCAATTATAAACAGTACCAGCCGGAGTTCCAGTAAAGGTGATAGCTATGGAAGATTGACCAACACATAAAATTTGATTGGCCACTAAGTTTACAGTTGGTACAGGATTTACAACAACAGATTGTGATACTGCTTGTGTACATCCAGGATGACTACCATTTGGAATACCATCTGCAGCATCAAAACTAAAAACTACGGAATGTGTACCGGCACCTAATAGTGCAGGATTAAAAACTGTTGCTGGTACCCCATTTATTGTAAATGTGCCGACACCCATTGCAGGTCCTGATCCATCGCCTAGTTGTGCGGTTCCTACTAAATTAACTGCAGCATCATCCGCACAAAAGACAGTTGGTAAGCCTATAATTGAAGGGTTAGGATAATAACAAGTACTGCCAATAGAACCCGTTGAACCTTGACTATTTGTTACTGTAACATTATATCCTAATGCATCTACATGAACACCACGCAAGGTATAAAAAACATTTTCATCTGCTTCATCAATTTGGCCATCACCATCATTATTAATACCATCTAAGGTACCGTTCAATAAAGCAGTGCCAATAGGTATTAAAATTGGTGCAGCAGGAGGTGCAGGACTCGAAGACAAATACAAGCCAGTAACAGCACTAACTGTCCAATTTTGTCCACTTGGAGCATTTACAGTAATGATCTCATTAAATTGACCATTTGTAAGTGTTGTTGCATTGTTTTTGCAAGCACATGGGTCTGTTATATCAGGAGTACATTTATAGACATTTAAAGTATTGGATGCAGATGGCCTACAAGCCGGACTTAGAGGCGTTGGAGTTACAATAGCATATATGAAATAGTTATTTTGTATTGGAATATTTGTAACTAATGCGGCTGAAGTGCCACCACCACTTAAACCACCGTTAGCTACCACTCCTAATGTTGTGCCGCCAACATATGGATCTGCTAAAGCAACCGTAGAATATTTGAATAAGATACCATATAAGGTACCCATATTTGTCAAACCTGAGGCAGTTAAGGTGAAATTGATGGATTTACAAACTGAAGGTACACTCGAAGTTAGTGCCCCTATTGTTGGGCATTGACCGCAATTTCCAGGACCTGAAAGGGTAATAGATTTTGTGGATGTACAGCCGTTACCAGATGTCACGGTCACTATATAGGTTCCTACTGTAATTCCTGATTGATCTTCAGAACTTGGGTTTAAGCCAAATCCATCTGGTGTAGACCAACTATAGGAAAGCGGCGCTACACCTGTTGCTGTGATATTAATAGAGCCATCGAAACTGACACAAGTTGATGGTTCAACATGCGTTTCTGTTATATTAATTCCTGTTATTACTGTCACTGTTACAGTTTTTGTTGCAGTACAAGCATTTGCTGCTGTTACGGTAACTGTGTATGTAGTTGTTGCTCCAGGTGAAACCATGATAGTTGCAGTATTAGCACCTGTACTCCAGGAATAACCGGTGCCTCCACTTGCTGTCAAAGTTTGGGTTGCTCCCGAACAAAGTGATGGTGCCGCAGGTGTTATTACTGCTGTCGGAGAAAGAATTACATTCACGGTAGATGTTGCCGTAGCAGTGCATCCATTAGCTGCCGTGACAGTAACTGTATAGGTAGTATTTGATCCTGGAGTCACTGTCCTAACAGGATTTGTTGTTGAATTATCCCACAAATAAGAAACACCTCCGGATGCCGTAAGTGTAGTACTCAGACCACTGCAAATGGTAACACTTGCGGGTGTGATATTTGCAGATGGTAAAGGAAGTACAAAAACCGTATCATACATAACCACGATACAACCTGCAGCTAATGCAACTGTATCATAATAAGTTGTAGTACTCACTGGCGATTTAACAATTGCATTTGTTGTTTCACCTGTATTCCAATCATGCGTTGAACCTCCAGTTACGGTAATCGTTGCAGAAGAGCCTGCACATATTTTTTTATCATTTGGTATTCCGGAACTTTCTGTAATTGCTATGGTAAGATTGGTACCTGGGTTAAATTCATCCGCACCGATATCGGGATTCGAAAGTGACCGTGCCTGACAATCAACATCGCTAGTTACTTCCGGCAAAGGAAATCCAGTTTGATTGAGGCAATCATTCCCGGCTAAAGTTAAATGAAGATCAGTAGATGAAACAAAACTTGGAAGAACATTATTAGACACTTGATCTTTTCCGGTTTCATTCCGCCAGTCTGTCAAAGTTAATCGACTTGTTCCTGCCACCACACCACCTGTAATTCCCAAGGTATAAGTACCCGGTCCAGCTCCAATTGAAAAGAATGAATTATTATTGGAAATCAATCCTAAATAATTACCAACTGTAGATGAATAGCCTAAAGCAATCGCTGCGAATCTTAAGGTTGCACCCGTATTTCCAATTTGCGTATTTGTCAAAATGTTATTCCTTATATCTAAAAAGGAAGGAACCACTGAATTCGTCACACCAATACACGTAGAAGTTTGTGAAGCTGAAGTAGCACCTGTAATAGCTCCTTGCATTAAAATTGTATTGTGGTAAACTTTAATATTTCCAGTACCTCCACCAATGACTAATCCGATACCCATATCACCGGCAGTTGAATTGGAATTGACACCCGAAATCATATTATTGGAAATCAACGTGGTCCCAGAGTTTGTAGCGCCTAAGGCTATACCAACCGCAGAAAATGTTCCTGAATTTGTTATTGACCCAACAATATTACTTGATATGGTTGCATTTGTACATTCATTGGTGCCCGGAGATGTTGCACTAAATCCCGAATTTATAAATCCCACATTAATTCCAAATACATCCGGAGAACTCGCCAAATTCATGCCTGATATAGAATTCCCTGAAATTAAAATATTATTCTCAAATCCAACAAAAATCCCACCAGTCTGCACATTATCTGGGGTGAGACTATTGATTTGATTTTGATTGATTTTTGTGCCGTTATTTTTAATTGCAGCACTTTGACCAATGGACAAAATTCCAAATTGCGACCTGCTAATTTTATTATTGATAAAAGAATTATTATCATTCATAAATCCAAGTGTTGTCGCACTAATAGTGCTACTTCCTGAGCCAATTCCAGTTAACGTTTGATTCGGCGCATTACCTAAAAGTATCGTATTTAAAATCTGATTATTTGTAGCAGGATTTGGTGCCCCGTCAACATTGATCCATTGCAACCAAACTACCGCCGAAGCCGTGCTAGTGCTTGTATTTGTCAAGGTCAGATTTCTGCTGGCACTCACTGGAGGACAAACTGAATTTGATCCGCTTCCATTACTTCCATTTATGGTAATATAATCTGCTGCATTAAAAACGATCAAAGCAGTAGCGGACGTACCGGTTATGCTCGCGTTCACACCAGGAGCGGGCTTAATAGTAAGTGGTGTTGAACTGGTAGCGTTGATATTGTTAAAACTGATTGGAAAAGTTTCAGAGGGATAACTTGCATCAATAAGTGAAAAAGTAACCGGACCTGAGAGGCAGCCAAGATTATAAGCTGCAGCCGCAGCCGTCAGCGTTGCAAAATCGCCACCAACACCAACAGTATAAAGCCCATTTAACACTGGGTTCACTAAGGCTGAATTAGGCACTGAAGGATGGGTAATAATTGTATTCACATCAATGGCAACAACTCCACTTGGATTAGATGCGATATTAGTCGGACTTATGATGTCTTGTGCAATAATATAGTATTCTATGATGTCTCCAAATACTACTCCGCCCATATCAGCAACAACGATAGTAAACATCCAAAGACCATTTTTATTGGTCCCACTTGTCAATGTTCCAGGTTGAGAAAACCAGCCACCCATATTTTTTCTATAATAAATTCGTGGCCTTAAAGATCCTGAAGTTGGAACACCTGTTAAATCTTGTATTGAAACGGAAGAAAGTACTTGGTTACCAGTGCCGCAAGCGCTTACTAATTTATTGTAAATTATAATTGGTGGTAGTACGTCTAAGGGGACCCCATCAAATTCATCTGCACCAATATCTGGAAACACCCCACCTCCATTCGTAGATCCTGGAGGACCTGGTCTAGCTTGGTTATCAAAATCAAAATTGATTTCAGGAATTAAGGTAGCCCCTGATTCAATGACTGTTGGAGTCAAACCCATATTCAAATGCAAATTATTCACTGGATCAACATAGGTAACGGTTATCCCTGAATAACTACTTGCATCAGAAGAAGACGATGTTTTCCAACTACTGAATGATAAATTGCCTGACCACCAACCAACGGTTGATGGATTTGCATTCAACACATTGAAGTTTGAAGCATTCACCGGCCAACCTGTTGAACTAGCCGTTGCGCCATAATTATTCGCTATGGCAAGATGGGATCCCGTTCCACCTGTTCTTGAATTTGTAAAAATATTATTCAAAATAACCACATTCATGGTTCTGGCAGTAGCAGTAAAATCTCCTCTTAAGAAACACATACTCGGTTGTGCTCCTCCAGCAGACGTTCCCATAATGTTGATCGTATTATGAATTATAATATCATTCGGATTGGGTGATGAACCATGATTTGCAAGAATCCCAACAAATGCGGTATTGGTAGTTTGTCCGTTTCCGAGGGATATCATGTTATTGAATATATTGCAATTCCCGTTGCCGGAACGAATAGCTATACCAGCTACTGTTCCAGGGGCAGTTGTGGAAGTTGCTGTGCTTGCATTACTCAAATCGTAAATTCGATTGTTATAAATACGAGGCCCTGAACTGTTTGCCAATGCGATACCGACAATGATCGTATTCACTGCCCCAGCATTAACTCCGGAAATATTAAAAATGGTATTGTCAGAAACCTGACCAGCTAATCCTGGAAAATACTGTATACCTGCAGCTGCGGACAGTCCACTTGTCAATCCTGTCAGAGCTGAATTCGTAATGATATTTTTAATGGTATTATTACTTATGACGTACGGAAAAGTGATATTTGTAGTTGTACCAGTAAATATACCCCTTGCATTTCCAGTTCCGGATCCAAATGAAGAAAAATTTTGGATGGTATTGTTTGACATGGTTGTTGTTAATGGTACAGACACTGCATTTATACCAATGGCTAATGTAGCTCCTGTACTCGTTCCTAAAGTACCGGAAACCATATTATTTGCCAAAGCGTTGCCAATCGTATTTCCCAATATTATCATACTGGATGCTGCGGCTGAAACATTTATACCCATAACACCTGAAGCTATTGTTGCTGCAGAACCTATAGCTTGAAAACCACCCATGGAGTTATTCTGAATTAATACCGCACCGGTTGTACCTGCATTTATACCTACAATGGATCCAGTGGAAGCCGATGGTGTTGCAACCAAAGCTGCAAGTCCAGAAGTCGAACCTATTATATTTGGAACCAAATTCCCAATATTTGCATCTCCGGCAACAACTGATATACCACATAACATTCCATTTCCAGTCGAAAGCGTACTTGAAGATGCAAGATTAATAGCAGTAATCAAATTTCCCTGAATAGACGTTGGCAATCCAACTCCTGTAGATACACTTATCCCAACGAAAGTAGTCGCTACAGTACTGGTAATTGTATACACACCAGTGCCAGCAGCACTGCTAAATCCAATTGTATTTCCTGAAATTGTAGTATTGAGAATATTTGCACTTGCCAATTGAATGGCAATATTTGCGGCTGCAGTTGTTTGAGTTCTGACAGCGGTCTGATAAAACTTGTTATTCGTAATAATCCAATCCGTACATGCAGTTGTCATATAAATACCATTGGATTGGACAGCTGCATTCCAAAAATCAAAAATTTCATTATTATCGATAATATTATTGCTATTGTATAATGTTGTTGAAGTTCCGGTACCATTACCATAGATGCCCTTAGTAGGTAAATTTGCCCCACTTGGACCAATTTTACATTTAAAAATTGTATTATTGTCATTTCCCGTTGTGGTAGAACTTGCACCAAACCAAATATTTCCACCGTTTGTACCTGTTGCCATTGTTGAAGCACCATTGATAGAACAATTTGTCAATAAATTGCTGGTTGCGTCAGCCTGAAAACGGATAGTACTTGTACCAGATGTTGCTGAAACTGTAGTGTTCTCTATTGTTAAGCTATTGCCACTTGCATTGAGTCCATCAAACGTAACATTATCTGCGCCATTTAAATCAATCAAGGGGTTACCGGCAGTTATGGCTCCGGAAATAACACGAGATGCACCGCCTGTAGGTTTAATTAAAATATTTGCATAATTTGCTAACCCCGCTCCACTAGCATTCAATATTGCTCCTCCAACTGGTTCTGTGGTATTAGCAGAAATATTCATGGTAATATTACCTGTATGTGTACCACCATTGACAGCAGTAAACGCAGCCGCTAAGGTAAGGTAGCTTGCATTGGGAGTACCCCCGGAGGAAGTAACATCTACCTGGGCTTCCAAGGAGTATTGAGAACTCACTACTGTAATAAAAAGCAAGGCTAATTTAAGAATAGATAAACGGCTAGTAAATCCAAACGGATTACGTCTTTTCATGAGATTTGAGTTAGGTTCTAATAAAATACCATTAAACCGGCTTCGACAGTCTAATCGAGCAAAAGTAAAACCCGTTTATTAAATCACCAATTTTATATTAATAAATCTAATATTAATTTTTACAAAATATATTAATTATCTATAAATCAATATTTTATACATATAATATATATAATTTTTCATAAGTAAGGGATGTTTAAATGCTTAATTAAGCGATTAGAAATGTTAAGACTACACTGAATGAATGCTAAACATTATCAAATCGAGCATAAATGAAATGAAAATTCAAATTTTGAATTAAGATTGCCAAAATTTAAGATTTTCAGATTCAGTAGTCAAGTAACTACCTAAGGATTAATATATTTGCTGTTTAAAATAGAGCTTCCAATTGTTTGATTCAAATTATCTTTTATAGCTTATTAAATTCGGGGTGTAGCGCAGCCTGGTAGCGTACACGCCTGGGGGGCGTGTGGTCGCAAGTTCAAATCTTGTCACCCCGACTAATGATCTAAGCGGTTCTTGATAAATTTCGAACCGCTTTTTTATTTGCGGTACATATTCAAATGGATTTTTCAATTGAATGGAACCTTAATGCATCGGCCATCTTCTGGGGTGCAACTGCCGACTTTAACAGTTTCCCGTCCATGTGCTTTTAATCTATTTGCAACTTGCTATTCAAATTTCTCTGACGACATAAAATTTTGCCAATGATATAAAAAAAATAAATTTTCAAATTATTAATAATCCCTTTTCGCGTAAAGTTTTCCATGCAATTGTATTTGAAAATACTGAAAATTGATATGCAAACTTGGATTCGAAATTTATTATAAATTCAGAATATAAAACCGGTTTTTGATTTATTGTTTTCAAATCATGGAATTGAAAATAAAGCCATTTACCTATATCTTCTGGTAATTCAATAAGCCAATCTTCCGTCCGGTCATAAAAAATTAACTCCACAGAATTTTGCAATGCACCCTCCTGTATTTCTGGAATTGCACCAAGCCAAATTATAATCGCGTTAGTCCTCAATTTAAATTGCGCTTGCATATTTGCTTCCAAAATATCAGCAATATAATTTTCATGCAATGTGGTATGCGGCATTTCTTCTTCAAACCAAAAGGAAACGGCTTCATCTAAATTCAAACCATTCATATAATTAAACAAAGAAGTAGAAAGTCCAGCTGAAAAAATATCATGATCCGCACCCTCTGGATCTATATGATCTCTGTCATTGTCCGCAAATCCCAGAAACTTTGGAGTCACATCTTTTACTCCAAAAGAAGTTGGATTTAATCCTACCGGACTATGCGCTGTCATTGCAAACCGATGCCAAAAACCAGATTGTATAATATTACAAACAAACATTTGGCGAACTACTTCTAAAGAATCTATGGTTTCTTGTTTTGTCTGACTCGGAAAACCATACATTAAATAAGCATGTACTAAAATTTCAGCTTTGGAAAATGCATATGCTACTTCTGCAACTTGCGCTACCGTTACACCTTTTTTCATTTTTGATAAAAGACGGTCAGAAGCTACTTCCAATCCGCCGGAAATTGCAATACAACCCGATGCTTTCAATAATTTGCATAAATCATTTGTAAATGTTTTTTCAAACCGAATATTTGTCCACCAGGAAATTTTCATTTTTCTGCGAATTAATTCCAATGCTAATTCACCCATTAGTGCGGGTGGCGCTGCTTCATCCACAAAATGAAATCCAGTGGTACCTGTTTGACTTATAATTGTTTCAATCTTATCACAAAGATCAGAAGCTGTTAATGGTTCGTAACGGCTGATATAATCTAAAGAAATATCGCAAAAACTACATTTACCCCAATAACATCCATGCGCAAGTGTCAATTTATTCCACCGGCCATCACTCCATAAACGATGCATTGGATTTGCAATTTCAATAACTGAAAGATATTTGCCTAATTTTAAATCTCTATAATCCGGAGTTCCGGTTTCTCTTTGTGGTATATCTTTTTCAATCGCTCCATCAATAAAAATAAGTTCATGGTTTTTTAAGGTAAAAACTCTTTTTAAAAGAGGAAGTTCCCGGATACCCTTTAAATGTTCCAATAAAAAAAGAAGTGGTGCTTCCCCATCATCCAAACATATGTAGTCAAAAAAATTAAAAACTCTTTTATCTTGTAAACTTCTCAATTCGGTATTTACAAATCCACCACCTGCAACTATTTTTATAAACGGATAATTGCGCTTTAGGTATTGGCCGATTTTTAAAGCAGAAAATAAATTTCCTGGAAAAGGAATTGAAAGACAAACTAAATCTGGAGTAAATTCTTGGATATAAATCTCTAGGATATCTACAGTAATTTTACTAATCAATGAATCTTCGTTCTCTAATTCCTCCAATAAAAAATCAAAAGAAGATGCCATCCTTCCTAGGCGTTCCGCATATCGACTAAATCCGAAATGAGGATCTACAACGTCTTTTATAAAATCAGATAAATCTTCAAGATACAAAGTAGCAATATACTTTGCTTTATCTTGTATACAAATCTGACCAAATGCTTCATCCAAATTCACGATATTATTAAATCTGGATGCTTCCGGAAGAAAGCTTCTACCAGAAATTAAATGACCCAGTGTCGGATTTTGATTTTGCAAAAAAGAAATAACGAAATCGATTGTTTGAATATATTCATCTCTGAGAGAAAAAATTCGATACAAATTTTCATCTAATTCAGCATCCGAATTTTTAACAATCTGAAATAAATTTGTTAAACCCTTTTTTGAAAATAATTCTAGAATCACTTCTAAACCCATATCCAATTGGCTCGACTGAATATCTTTTGTATTCAAAAAACCTTTTAAATAAGCAGTTGCTGGATAGGGCGTATTTAATTGGGTAAATGCTGGGGTAATCAGGAGTACTTTTGGATCCAATCTAAATTATTTAAATGCCTAAAGTTACGATAATTTAAAACTTAAAATTTGCAATACAAAATTATTTCACGGCGTAGCTTGCAATGAAATGAATTAGAAAACGCTTATCTTTGTCTTCTCGTTATCCGGCTCCAATAAAATGTATACTAAGTTTCCTTTATTTTTAATTTGTCTATCTGTAATTTTTCAGATGCATGGATTCTCTCAAAAACCTGCTATCCCTCGCGTAGTGAAGGAGACAAGTCGTGCCCCAGATCTAATAAAAAAAGAGTTTCCGTATGATATTCAATTAAAAAATTCAGACGGCCAGATATTTAATTCTGCTACGCTGTTTAAAAAAAATAATAAAGCTACCGTACTGCTTTTTTGGATGACTACATGCGGACCTTGTCGAAATGAGTTACAAGCGATTTCACAAAAATATGCACAATGGAAAAAACAACTAGATTTTGAATTTTATCCAATTTCCATTGATTTCTCAGATCGAACCGAACAATTTAACAATCTGGTTAAAGGCAGTAAATGGACTTTTCCAGCATATTTTGATTTTAACCGCGAATTTAGACATGTGATGGCTGGGGAATTAAATGGACTCCCTCAATTATTTGTTTTGAATAAAAAAGGGGACGTAATTTATCATACAAGAAAATACATCCCAGGAGATGAAGATAAATTATTTGAATTTCTTAAATCTATTTAATTTCGTTTTTAGAGCGCTGGAAAGGCCTTAAAATTATTCATTTTTTAATGCTCCAGGATCCTTTTGATAGGCTCTTATGAGTTCAATCGGATCATTTAATACATCACTAAGGGCTGTAATAAATGCATTTTTCTTAGCTAATTTCATAGCATATTTTAAAGGTTCAGTTTCATCTGGGAGGTATTCAACCGAACAAGATACCGGACATTCTTTGATCCCTTCCTTAAGTAAATTCACAATAGCATTTGCTTTCCTGCCACGTAAAAATTTTGCCTGATGTATGATGATGTGATCAAACATTTCTGCAGATAAAAATCCTAATTGCTTAATGGATTCATCTGGCCTGTCACCGGTTCCTGTTATAATTCCTATTTTATATGGAGAATCAATTGTTTGCAAAAAATCACGCACGCCAGTAAACCCTTCCGGATTATGTGCGAAGTCTATCATTACTTTAAATTCAGGAAATTCAAAAATATTGAGTCGTCCGGGTGTTTGATCTGGAGAAGGAAAAAAGCTTTTTAAGCCACGTGCAATTTGATCTGGTTCAAAACCTTGTACAAAGCATGCTAAACTTGCAGCAAGCACATTCGCTACCATAAATTGGACACGGCCGCCAAAACTTACTGGGACATTCTTTAGGTCAATTAAAGATATACATTGCTTGTTTTTAACTAAAATTATTTCACCTTCATCCTGGTACGCAGCAAATTTGCCCTGGTTAATATGATCCATTAATTCCGGATGATTTTTTGTCAAACTAAAGTAGGCTACTTGACTACTTGTTTGTTGACCAATACGATACGTATATTCATTTTCTAAATTTAAGACAGCGAAACCATCTGCTTTGACCGTTTGTGCTACTAATCCTTTGACTTTAGAAAGTTCCTCTAAAGTGTGAACATCAGATAGCCCGAGATGATCGGCTGTAATATTTGTAATGACCGCGGTATCACATTGTCTATATGCTAATCCGGCGCGCAATATACCTCCTCTGGCAGTTTCAAGAATTGCATATTCTACCGTTGGATCTCGCAGCACACTAGCTGCACTTCCTGGTCCCGTAGTGTCTCCTTTCTCAACCATAATACCATCCACATAAACCCCATCACTTGTTGTAAATCCTGTACGGATTCCGGTAAGTTGAATAATATGTGCAATAAGTCTGGTTGTGGTCGTTTTTCCATTGGTACCGGATACACCGATAACTGGAATTCTTGAATCCTCAGGCTTAGGAAATAAAGTTTGCATAAAAGCAGCCATTAGCTCTTTTCTTCCAGATGCCTCCTCAGCCATAGTATAAATACTTAAATCAGGAGCAATATCTATTTTTAAAACTTCCGCTTTAGGATCTTCAATATGATCTCCAACAAGAAAAATTTCTCCTTCTGATATTCCCAATATATGACATATTCTATTGACTCTGAATTTTGTTTCTGCATTCAGATTATAGATTAATTCCATACTGTGCAAACCTTGTATTATTGGCAAGGCAACTTTAAAATTATAATTTAAAATCAAGATCTGAAAAACTTTTGGATATTCACTGAATTCCTTTGGATTTTTGATAAATGGTATGCTGGATTCGTATAATTGTTCGGTCATCCAGTTCCTATTTGAAACGGTTAAATAAGCCATCAAATTCGCTTGATCACTAAACGTTTTCGAAATTCGCTTCTGGTTCTTACCATATCCAAGTTGAAAAAATTCGTTTTCATATAATGGAATTATAGGAATATTTTGACGGTCCGCTTCGTCTAAAAGCAACCGTAAAGAGCTATGAATCTCAACAGATGACTTTAATGATCGAATTTGATTTAATTTATCTTCGATATTCGGTTCTTTATTATGAAGAAGGTTTTCAACTAATTCAAATGCAATTTGGGCTGTTAACTTTCCTACTTTTTCATTCTTATATTCAAATAGGACTGCATAAACTCCAGGCTCTAAGGTTTTCAAAACTTTTACAAACTGGACTTGCTCACCAATCTCTTGCTCTAGCTTTAAGGCTGTCGATCCAATACAAAGCGCAAGTTTGTCAATATTATCAGAGGCTTGATCCAGTTGACTTTGAAATCTTATAGCATCCAATTTAGGGTTGACAGGAGTTAAAATTTCGGTGAGTTGTTTTTCTAAAATAGCAAGCGCTTCTATACTTAACTCACTATGTTCAGACAGATCTATACGCAAATGAATTAACTGATACGGATTAATACTGTGGATATTTGGACCCCGAAGAGCTTGAATGCTGATTTGTTTCATAAGGTACTATCTGGACTTGCTAAAACCTAAATGTAATATGGAATTTGGAATCCTGAATAAAAAATTAAAGCCTGAAAGCATTCTGCTTTATAGAATCCCAATTGTCAGCTAGATTTAAGCTCGAAATGGATACGACAGGATGCTCTTTATTTAGTTAAATTTAAATAATATTTCTACGAATTCCAATTTAAGAAATCCCATTCGATATGAATAAAATCATTCATAAATCAAGACGAAATAGCCAAATTTTGATTCAAAACGAATATTAATAGCTTCTATTCATTAGGTCTAATTTTCCTTCAATATTCAGAAATTGCCGCAGTATGCTTTTAAACCTTAAAAGGAAATCATTGAAATAGGATTGACAAGAATGTAATTAATGGCAATTTATTTTTTGGAATATAGTTAAAATTTATCCATATTTTATCGATTTTAAAAATCAAACACAAACAAACCAATTCAATTAGGAATCCGCAATTTGAAGCCTAAAAGCTTATATTTTATGCTATTTTGCCATATTTTAATGGAAATTTTAATAATTTAAGCGTTAAAAGGTAATATCTTCTTAAATTTTTGAACTATTTACTGCTGGTTTCCTAAATCCGTTTCACGTCTTTTGTTGATTATAAAAGTTAAAATTTAATTAATCCCATATTCCTTGTTTAACTTTATATCCAAAATAGAAAGGATCCTTATGATTTTCCTAAAAAGATATGGTTAAGGATTTCAGTAAAAAAATAATTCCAAATTCAGATCCCAAAGAACCTGGATTGAGAGCTTAATAAAGATTTAAAGACCTCGGTTATTTAATTGAAGATGAACACTTGTAATTTTAAGTAAATTCTTAAAATATCCCAAACAGCCATATTGAAAAAGGTTTGACGAGTTATGATATGAAAGCTTAATATAAATTTAATATTATTTAATAAAATTTTATGAAACACACTTTACTTTTATTTTTCGCTTGCATACAATTGGCAAGTTCGCAATCATTAGTCCTAAAACCATTGCAAACTAAGATTGCTAAAGGCAGTCTTGATCACATGAAATCTTATGCATTATTGCAATTAGATATCAAAGATGTTACAGAGCAAATAAATGCCTCAGCAGGAAATATAAAGGAACTTACTTTACAAACGCCTGAGCACAAATGGCATTTGCAATTATTTGAATTTGCTTTACTAAATCCAAAAATGCAACGCTTATCCGGGGGTCCTGGAGCTTTAAATAATTTACCCTTCCGAAGTGATTTCAGGACTTTTAGAGGAACGATCAAAGGTGAATCATCCACTGTCATTATGAGTATGGCAAATGGTTTTTTCAAAATCATGATAGATGATGGACAAGACCGTTTTTATATTGAACCTCTTGATCAAGTGAACACAAGAAAGGATATTGATAAAAATCAACAATTCATCTCTTATAAAGCATCTGATATTATACCCATGGAGGGTTTGAGTTGTGGAGCAATTGAAACCAATCAAGAAGTGCTGCGCATTAAAAATCAAATTCAAGAAAAAGCAAGTGTTGCAGCTCCACCGTGTAGACTTTGTATTGATTTAAAAGTTTGTCTTGCGGCGGATAATATTATGTTCAGGAAGAACGGTGGCGATATCATCCAAACTGAAAATGCTATGATCTCTATTCTTGCAGAAGTGCAGCCTGTGTTTGATGATGAATTTGAACATGAGTACGAACTCAATGTTACTGGAACCTGGGTAGCTGATGATCCTGCAAGAGATCCATTTAATGGCATTACAGATATTGACGCGGAATTAGCAATGATGAATGTTGTAGGGCCTCAAATATTTACATTCTCTGCATTTAATATTGGAACCCTTTGGTCTGCTAAATGGACTTCTGGTGTTGTTGGCAGAGCGGTGCAACGTTCTGTATGTACACTACCAAATCCGTTTAATGTTTGCAGTGCTTATTTTCCTACAAATATGTCACCAGCATATTCATCACTTCAAGCACATGAATTTGGACATAATTTTGACATGATCCATGATGTGCCGATTTCAGGTCATATCATGGCTTCAAAGTTAACGGTTGCTAAAACATGGTCCACATTATCTACCTCCTATCTCAATAATTTTGTCAACTTTGGTTTTCTGGTTGAAAGTGGTTGTTTGCAAAAGTGTCAGAACTCTCAATATCCACAACCCGCTTTTATTGCTGATATTACCTATGGTTGCGCTCCCGTTACGGTTCAGTTTACGGATCAATCATTATATGCAAGTAATTGGAATTGGACCTTCCCTGGTGGAATGCCTGCAACTTCAACTTTACAAAATCCAATAGTAGTTTATAGAAATGCTGGAAGCTATGATGTAGGTTTAGAAGCTGGTAATAATCGTTGTAAAGTAGCTAGTACAAAAACCGGGTTTATTAAAATTAATGATGTTCCAGTAGCTGATTTCACCTTTGGACTCGATACCAGAGTGGTTTATTTTATAAACCAATCACAATTAGGAAATGAATATTTATGGAAGTTTGGAGATGGATCTGAAAGTGATGAAGAAAATCCAACACATGAATATGATAGAGATTCTACATACGAAGTTAGTTTGCGGGTTACCAATGATTGTGGTGTCAAAACTTTTAAAAGAAAAATTACAATTTCAAGAGTTCCTGAAGCAGATTTTGAAGCAGATACCACGGCGGGATGTGCACCAAAAGTTATTCACTTTATAGATAAGTCAACAAATAATGTGATTCGTTGGGAATGGAGTTTTCCAGGTGGAAATCCTACGGTTTCCTTAGCTCAAAATCCATTCGTAAGGTATGACAATCCTGGAACCTATGACGCACAGCTAACCGTATATAGTGCCCGTTTTAAAAATGGTCTTACAAAAAAGATTTATATAACTATTGATAGTCTCCCGGATGCAGAATTTACATATACCATCAATGGGAATACAGTATCTTTCAATGCCCAAAGCAAATTTGCCAAATCTCATTTTTGGATTTTTGGTGACCCTACCAGGCCTAATAATACAAGTACAGATACGTTGCCATCACATACTTATTTAGAAGGTCGATATGAAGTTCTCTATATTGTAAATAATGCCTGTGGAAAGGATACTGCTAAAACAATAATTACAATTGGCACAAAACCAATAGCTGGATTTCAGGTAAATGATCATCAAGGTTGTCTACCATTTCAAGTTCAATTCAATAACACATCGACCGCAGCTGCAAATTTATACAGATGGTATTTTCCAGGTGGAAATCCTTCAACAAGCACGGATAAAAATCCTATTGTCACTTATAATACTGTTGGAAAATTTAATGTAAGTTTATTTGCTTACAATAATTTTTTCTCCGACTCCATTGGGATTACGAATTATATTGAAGTTAAAACGGAACCTACCGCTAGTTTTACAAATTCCATATCCGGTTTTAAATCCTTCTTTACGCATCAAGCAATTGGTGCTACAAATTACTTCTGGGATTTTGGTGATAATAAAGCAAGTTTTGAAGAAAATCCAACACATGATTATCAAGTTGAAGGAGAATTTGATGTGAAACTAATTGTTCAAAATGAATGTGGATTAGATACGTTTTCAAAACATATTGCTGTATATTTAGTACCAAAAGTAAATTTCTCGGCAGACACAATTCGTGGATGTGCCCCTTTTACAGTAAAATTTAATGAAAAGGCATCTATTGATGTTACAGATTGGGAATGGCAGTTTGAAAATGGCATTCCTGCATTCTCAACAGAAAAAAATCCTACTGTAGTTTTCAATAAAAAAGGTAAATATACCATCCGACTTTTAGTCAGAAATTCAAACGGAAGTAATGTTGTAACTAAGGTGCAATACATTCAAGTATTATCACCGGTATTATGCCCAGAATATACCAAAACAAATCGCTTTGGCATATCAGATATTCCATTTGGTGGCAGCTTACTAAATAGAGAAAATGATATCAATTATGAGGTTCCATTCGTTTACCCAAATCCTGCCATGGACTTTATTTATGTAGTGAATCCATCAGAATCATTACCTCCACTTTATTTAGAAATTTTCGATCCTATGGGTCGAAAATTATCACAGCATCATTGTAATGAAATAGAATGCATGATTCCTATATCTAATTTAAAAAATGGAAGCTATTTTATAAAAATAAAGGATGGTACAAATACATTTGTACGCAAATTTATGATTGCAAATTAAATTCAATAAAATCAGTACATACGGCTGTTTCGAGAAATCGAAACAGCTTTTTTTATGGTTTAAATCCCGTAAAATTTATCGACAAAGGCAAGGTATAAAATGGCAACAACAAAACCTAATATTCTAAAAAACGAAAGCAATAGAATGCCCTGGTTAGGAATTCCTTTTTAATTTCCACCGCGCTCTCCTTCACCTTGTTTAAGGTCGTCATTAAGATTGCCTTTACGCTTCTTTTGAGAACCCCCAAATTCCATTTTACCAAAACGGTAATCCAGACTTACTCTTAATCCCCAACCTTCAAATTGGTTTTCAGCTTTATAGGAGAATGAAGTAGATTTAAATTCAGAGCCTAAATTTAATTTTGGATGGAAAGGATTGTCAACACCAATTGTCAAGCCTCCCATTTTCTTCCATAAATCTTTGCGGAGTCCAATACTATACAGAAAATAGCTATTTTGTTTTCCTTGTGTCGTCAATTTAGGTGAATTTACAAAGCCCCAAAAAGTAATGCCAAGCGTTGGCGTGATATTCACATTGGCAAATCCATTTGCGCTATAACTAAACGCATCATTCTGCAATCCATCAAACTGAGAACTTTCCACTTTTTGATAATATAAGTTGATGGTACCATTTAATATGATCTTGCCCAATTTCATAATCCCACCATTAATACTCATACCAGAAGAATAATTTGTAGCCAGGTTATTATACGTTGAATTCGTTCTTCCCAGAGTATCTACAAAACGATAATTATCGATAAGATCATTCGTAACTTTATGATACACTGCTATGGTTGCATTTTTTATATCCTTTGTTAAAGAATAACTCATTTCAAATGATTCTGTCAACTCAGGCTTTAATTCCGGATTACCATAGGATATATTCGTAGGGTCATTGTAATTAACATACGGATTCAAATAAAACATACTAGGTCTCTGAATTCTTCTAGAGTAGGAAAATTTTAAAGTTGATTTATCCTTTAAGGTATAAGCTAAGAGTCCAGATGGAATCCAGCTTGCATAATCATTTTTAAAATCATTTCCATCAGCATCTGTCATGCCATTAATAAAAGTGTGCTCATACCGGATTCCGGCTCTGGCTTTTAAACTCGTATTAATCGGAAAGGTCAATTGAGAATATGCAGCCGCAACATCCTGATCATAATCAAAAATATTATCTCTGCTGTGATCTCTTAAGTATTGATTTGCAGGAATATTTAAAGTGTCATAATAGATATCACTGTAAACATTCCGAAGGATGGTTTTTGCACCTACTTCGAGATTGATACTTTTTGAAAATGGATGTAGATAATCTGCAGCAAATGTAAATTCTTTATTCAATCCAAGATTCGGACTCGTTTCATTATAATTCAAAAGTCCAACTTCATCAAATTGATCCGTTTCATAATCACTTTTTTTATTGCTATAGGAATATTGAGCTGATATACCGAATTCACGGTCGGTATCTTTTCCATACGTTTTTTTATAATCCAAATTAATATCTGTTCCAAATGTAAAATTCAAAACATCGCTTTCTCTTCTGAATAAAAAGGGCAAAGCTCCAATGGTATCTCCTTGGAAGGTAGTAAGACCATTCGTGTTTTTAAAAAGATTTAAAGGGAATCTAGTGGTTAATGAAATTGAATTTTTACTATCAATATCATAATCTCCCCCAATTTGACCATACATACCTCCTCCTATATTTGATGAAGTTCCGGTTTGTTTAAAATAAGGATTTATTGGGATCAATAAATTCTCTCTATCAATATTGGATTCACCCTTCCCTCTCCATAAATAACCACCAACATTTGCATTAAAACCAATTTGACCCATGCGTACTGATAAATTCGTGCCTAGGCTGCTACTTTTCGTTCCTGCGCTGGCATATATAGACCCACTTACGCCTTGAATTTTTTTAGTTTTAGTGACAATGTTAATAATCCCTCCAGTACCTTCTGCATCATACTTTGCACCTGGATTTGTTATGACTTCTACTTTTTCTATAACATCTGCAGGAATCATTCGCAATGCATCCGGAACACTTGAAGACATAATCGAAGAAGGTTTGCCATTAATTAAAATTTTAAGATTACTGCTCCCACGCATAGATACATTACCTTCCAAATCGACTGTTAGCAAAGGTGTTTTTCGAAGTACATCCGCAGCATTTCCACCTTTAGAAGTCACATCCCGATCTGCATTATAAACCATGCGGTCAATCTTGTTCTCGATGAGATCTTTTTGCCCAACAACAGTAACTTCCTCTAAATTATTCACGTTTGAAACCAAATAAATTTTTCCTAAATTATACTCAACTACATCCTTATTTATTTTAAAAGGGCCCATAACTTTAGATTGGTATCCCAGGAAAGAAACGATTACATTGTATTTGGCATTCTTAAGTCCTTTAATTTTAAATTTTCCATCATCTTCTGTAAGTCCGCCATCAACATCTTTTTTCTCCAGTGCTTCCTGAATTAAAATATTCGCAAATGCCAATGGTGTTTTTGTTACACTATCGTAAACTTCACCCTGGATTTTGCCCTCCGGAGGAGGTCCAGAAGGTTTACCCATGCCACCCATTATTTGCGCATTCAAACTAAAGGAAACGCAGGTAATTAAAAAGAAGAATAGAATAAAATTTGTTGGGTTTATTTTCATTTGAGTTTATTATTAATTTCAATTAAAATTGCAACAGCTCGAAAACTGTTTATAAAATTTAAAATAATTTCTTTCCAGGATTCTTTTATTCAATTAATAAATGAACTCAGAATTCTCAACCAATAAACTCCAAAACTTTGGATTGGGTTCATTTTTCAGAAGATTAAAGCTTTGAATTAGACCAAGCCGATTGTTCTATCGATAAATTAAAGATACAAAACCAGGCGTTACCTGAGTGAAACAAGCTATTCTCCTGCAAATTTAAAGACCATCAGAAATGTTGCTATAGGATGCAGTAGCAAGCGAATGCATCACATATAAAAGCATCCTTGACAGCGTTCTTCAGCCTTTAGCCTTTCATTTAATGGCTATCGTTTAGGAAACGGTGGTGGTGCAGCCTCTTTATAGGATTTTCCTTTCATCTGATCCAGGATCACCTCAATTGCTTTATCCAATTGTTGATCCTCCCCCATGAAAGCTTTATATGGATCATTTTCAATAATAATATCTGGGTCAACACCATAACCTTCAATTTCCCATTTGGTGCCATCGACATCATAACGGGCAAACTCTGGTCGATTTAAAAAACCACCATCTACTATAGGCAAACTTCCACGAATTCCTACTACTCCACCCCAGGTTCTTTTTCCAATAATAGTCCCAATTTTATGTTTCCGGAATCGGTATGCGAATATATCCCCATCACTTGCAGAATATTCATCCACTAATGCTACTTTAGGGCCAATAATCTGTTCCACCGGTTCATAGGTTGGTTTACCATTTCTACTTACGGTGATTTGAACAGGTTCTCTGCGTAAACGTTCAATGATATGTGGAGATACATTTCCACCACCATTTCCACGATCATCCACAATTAATGCTTCTCTATTCAATTGTGCATAATAATACTTCACAAATTCATTTAAGCCATCACTCCCCATATTTGGAATATGCAAATAGCCTACTCTACCATTTGTAGCCTTGGTAACTTTATCTATATTTTTTTGTACCCAATTATAATAATATAATTTTTGTTCATCACCAATAGGAATTACAGTTACAATTCGAGCGCCCGCTTCGTTTGCTACAGTATTTACTTTCAACCGAACTTGCTTATCTGCGGTACCAATCAACAATTGGTAAAAATCGGCTACATCTTTTGTCGAATTCCCATCAACTGCTAAAATAAAATCACCTTCTTTAATATTCACACCCATTTCTGTTAATGGAGATCTCACGTTTTTATCCCAATTTTCACCTTTTAAGATCTTTGTAATTTTAATATAACCAGAAGGATCTTTTACAATTTGAGCACCTAAAAGACCCATTGGAATTCGTTCAGGTTTTAGATAATCTCCACCACCAACATAAGAATGTCCCAAACAAATCTCACCAATTAATTCTCCGATGATATAGGTTAAATCTGTCCGGTGATTTACATACGGCAGTAATTGAGCATAATTCGTCTTAAGACCCTTCCAATCTACGCCATGCAAAGTTGGATCATAAACAAAATCCCGCATTTGTCTCCAGCATTCATTATAAATTTGACTCCATTCTGCAGATCTATCAAGCCATAACTTCATGTCATTAAGATTCAAAGGATTTTCTAAATTCACTTTAGCGGATGGGGCATCGATAATATAGAAATTATTATTGGCAGAAAGCATTGCCTTCTTACCATCCGGAGTAAAAGAATAACCCCGGATATCTGTACCCAGTTCCGTTTCTTTTTGTGCTATTAAATCATAAATAAAGAATTTCATTTTATCTCTCAATGAAGATTTAAAATAGTAAATTTTATCTCCTATTGCTTCAACCCCAAAATAATTTCCTGGACTACCAGGTATTTCAATCACACGGTCAACAATTCCATCAAAATCAATTGCTTGATTTAGAGTTTCTGTAGGTTTTACTTCCGCTTTTTTTGCAATACTTTTAGGATCTTTCTTCTCTTCCTTTGTATCTTCTTTCTTATCGGTACTATCTTTAACAAGGACTTCATCAGATTTCGGTTCAAAAGGATTTTTTACATCTTTTCGCAAAGGCACACAATAAATTTTTGCCATGTCAAAATATGCGTGATTCCATTCAATATTATTATAAGTAGGATTAAAGCTTCGTTCAGAAACAAAATATAAATATTTTCCATCAGAACTAAACGTCGGATTAAATGATTGAAACCATATTTCAGTAATTGGAAAATTTTTCTTTTCTACTATTGAATAGATGTAAATTGTAGAATTATTTTTACGTTCAGGATTGGTATAACAAACATATTTACTATCCGGAGACCAATTGTAGTCATTCATCTCAAAGACTTCATTGGTTTGGATTGTTACGGATTCTTTTGATTGTATATTAACATAAAATAAACGCTGTTTTCGATCACTGAATAATATCATTTTACTATCCGGTGACCAGCGAATTCCATACTTATAATTATCCCCATTTTTTGTTAATTGTACTGCTTCTTGTGTACCGTCTGCTTGCAGAAGATAGACTTCATCTTCCCCACTGGCATCACTGATATAGGCTATGTACTTCCCATTTGGTGACCAGGCAGGATCCCGATCATGAGCACCTGATGATTTTGTTAGATTGCGGATAACACCATTTTTTGCAGGCACTGTAAAAATATCACCCCTTGCAGAAAACACGGCTCTATTCCCATCTGAACCAATATCCCAGGATCCAATATTGTCCTTCACCTGGATATATTTATTTCGTCCGCTTACAAAATCTTCTTGAATGCTGATATTAACTTTTTCAAACTGATCTGTGGTGGCATTTAACTTATAAATATAGCCTCCATTCTCAAAAACAATCCATTGTCCGTTGTGAGAAGGAAACTTACAATCAAAATCTTTAAACGTTGTTATCTTTTTTGTTTGTTTTGAATTTAAATCATAGGAAAATAAATTCATACGAGCATCCCGGTCAGAAAGGTAATAAATTTTATTTCCAATCCACATTGGAATAATGTCTTGCGAATTATTGTCCGTAATTTTAGAACTTTGCTTTGTGTTAAAATCAAAAATCCGGATATCATCAGCTTGACCTCCTTTGTAACGTTTCCAGGTACGGAATTCCCGGAACATATGATTGTAAGCTAATTTTGATTTATCTGGAGAATAGGAGCAAAAACCACCTTGATTAAAAGGCAATTGCTCAGACAAACCTCCATTTATATTACATAGATATAACTGACCTTTCCAATCGTTAAAATCGCGCCAGCGACTTCTGTAAACAATATTTTCATTATCGCGCCAAGTCATGCAAATATTATTTGGACCCATACGATCTGAAACATCATCCCGATTAAGGGTTGCTGTATAGCTGATCCGTTTTGGCTCGCCTCCTTGAGCGGGCATGATATAAACCTCTGTATTTCCATCGTATTGTCCTGTAAAAGCAAGGCGCTTTCCATCTGGCGAAAAACGGGCAAACATCTCATAACCAACGTGATTTGTCAATTTGCGGGCAGTACCTCCAGTTGTAGATACTGTATATAAATCACCAGCATATGTAAACACGATTTGATCATTAGAAATTGTTGGAAAACGCAGCAATCTAGCCTCCTGAGCAATGGAGATGTTAGATAAAAATAACAATAAGAATAAGACTTTAATGGTATAGTTCATTGGATAGCTTTTTTAATAAACGAGGCGAATGTACGAATGTTTTCGTATAGTTTAAAATATTTTATGAATTTCAAAGATTAAGAGTTATGAGTCAATAGTTAATATTCAATAGTTAATAGTCAATAGTTAATAGTCAAGGGTTAAGGGATTAATAGTCAAGAGTTAAAAGTTAATAGTCAAGGGTTAATAGTCAAAAGTTAATAGTTAATAGTCAAGGGTTAAGGGATTAATAGTCAAGGGTTAATAGTTAAGAGTCAAAAGTTAATAGTTAGGAGTCAAAAGTTAATATCTAATAGTCAAGGGTTAAGGGTCAAGGGTTAATAGTTAAGAGTCAAGAGTCAAAAGTTAATAGTCATGGGTTATGGGTTAATAGTCACGGGTTAATGAAACAAAAAACAGGGACCCACATTTCAAATATAATCCTTGTATTTCGCAACTATAAGTTCTTCAATAGATCTATTTCAACTCCCTCTATTTTTTAAACCAATGCATCGAGATTATATATACTATTTTCAATAGCAAATTGGGGTTTTTGAAAGATTACAATGGATATCAAATCTTATTGAATTTAAGGAATGAATGCTTAGATTACCCCCAACAATTTTCCTACTTTAGTAAATGCGGTTACACATTTGTCTAAATGTTCTTGAATATGCCCAGCAGATATTTGAACACGAATTCGCGCTTTGCCTTGTGCAACTACAGGATAAAAGAATCCAACTACATAAATACCTTCTTTTAATAGTTCGGAAGCAAATTTTTGTGCTAAACTTGCATCGAACAACATGACCGGAACAATTGGATGTTCACCAGGCAAAATGTTAAAACCTGCTACTGACATTGCATTTCGAAAATATTTTGTATTCGTCTCAAGCTGATCGCGGAGTGCCGTAGAGGAAGATAAAAGCTCCAGAACTTTAATAGAAGCTCCGACGATGGATGGTGCTAAAGTATTTGAAAACAAATAAGGTCTTGATCGCTGACGGAGCATTGCAACAATTTCCTTTTTTGCTGCTGTAAATCCTCCAGATGCACCTCCTAACGCCTTGCCATAAGTTCCTGTAATGATGTCAATACGATCCATTACATTTTTAAATTCATGGGTGCCTCTGCCGTTCTTACCCATAAATCCAGAAGCATGGCATTCATCAATCATTACAAGGGCTTCGTATTGCTCAGCCAAATCTGTGATTTTATCCAATTGCGCAATGGTACCGTCCATTGAAAAAACACCATCTGTAACAATAATCTTTCGCCTGCATCCGATTGCTTCTTTTAACTGTTCTTCCAAACTCACCATATCATTGTGTTTATAGCGAAAACGTTGTGCTTTGCATAAACGAATACCATCAATAATGGATGCGTGATTTAATTCATCCGAAATAATAGCATCCTGTTCTTGTAATAGCGGTTCGAAAATTCCTCCATTTGCATCAAAAGCTGCTGCATATAAAATACAATCTTCCATGCCCAGGAATTCTGCTGTTTTTTGCTCAAGCAATTTATGTTGATCTTGCGTGCCACAAATGAAACGCACGGATGACATTCCATATCCATAATGATCAATTGCTTCCTTCGCTGCATTTATAACCTCAGGGTGCGACGATAATCCCAGATAATTATTAGCACAAAAGTTCAGTACTTCTCCACCTTCTTTTGTTTGAATTACAGCTCCTTGAGGAGATGTAATGGTACGTTCTTTTTTGTATAATCCTGCAGCTTCTATTGCTTGCAATTCTTCTGCTAATTGCTCTTTAATATTAAAATACATAATAAGCGTTCAATTAAAATTTATAATTTATAAAGTCCAAGTTTAAACCGTTACCAATATTTGAAAAATGAAAAAAATTTAACCGACTTATTGTTTTTCATGTTCTTTCAATCTCAATTGATAAAACATATCTGCGGTCATTTTAGACAAATCATAATTGGGTAACCATTGCCAGTCTTTCCTTGCCATTTGGTCATCAATACTTTCACTCCAGGACGCTGCTATGGCCTGCCGAAAATCGGGAGCATATTGAATTTGAAAGTCTGGAATGTGTTGCTTTATTTCAGCTGCTAATTCAGCAGGTGTAAAACTCATGCTTGCCAGATTATAACTGGTACGAACTGAAATTTTATCAACATCTGCTTCCATTAATTCTATGGTCGCCCGAATACTATCTTCCATATAAATCATTGGAAGCCTGGTTTCTGCTTCTAAGAAGCAAGTATACTTTCCAAATTTTAAAGCATCATAAAAAATTTCTACAGCATAGTCAGTAGTACCTCCGCCCGGCGCTGATTGCCAACCGATCACACCCGGATATCGCACAGATCTAACATCCAATCCATACCGTTTATGATAATAATTACACCAGTTTTCTCCTGCTAATTTACTCATTCCATAAACAGTTGTCGGTATAAAACTGCTTTCCTGAGCAGTATTATGTTTTGGAGTAGAAGGACCAAAAATGGCAATCGTGCTTGGGTAAAACACTTTATGAATCTTTTTTTCAACCGCTACATTTAATACATTTAATAATCCCTGCATATTAATATTCCAGGTGGACATAGGATCTTTTTCACCCGTAGCTGATAAAATTGCGGCAAGATGATAAATTTGTGTTATCTGATGTTTATCAATCAGTTGATTTAATTTTTCAAGGTCAAGTACGTTCAAAATTTCATGGGGTCCAGATTCAATAACAGGATTCCTTAAATCAGATGTTACCACTGCAGCTCCTCCAAATTTAGTTCGAAGTGCGTCTGCTAAAACGGTACCAATTTGACCATTGGCACCAAGCATCAAAATGCGCTCTTTTTGCATAATTGAATTAAATAAGGTCGAAAGATAAGCTAAAATAGAAATACTATAAGAGTAGATGCAACAAAGACTTGACCAAATGATAATATCTTAAAGAAAAGCAAAACAATATGGATTAATAGATTAAATAATAACATTTTATATAGTAGTATTATTTTTAATATAAAAAATGAAAACCCTTGATTTAGAAGCGTACTGGGTCATCTATCAGTTTTACCTTACTTTTGCACAATAAGATTTTTATATGATTCCATCTGTTTTTGTAGACTCTGAAATTAAAACCCTCCGAAAATTAATTATCCACGAGCCAGATGAAGGAATTGACCGGATCAGTCCGCGAAGAGCCAGTGAATTACTTTTTGATGATATCGTTCATTTGCCAACGATGCAAAAAGAGCACAAGGTATACCAACAAATATTGCATCGATTTGTCGGTCAGGAAAATGTCCTTGAAACACAAACTTTAATTAAAGAATCTCTGGATGCTGCACCTGATACAAAACAAGGCATTATTCAAATGATTAAAGATTTTGAAGAGTTACCAACTGCAACAGTGCAACTTTTATTAAATCTTGACCATAATACTTTATCCGAAGTTTTGATATCAGGTTATTATAAAAAGGAAGAACAAATTGTTTTTGATCCGGTACCAAATTTTATTTTTACCAGAGACATAGCTATTACAATTAATGATCATGTAGTCATCACAAAAGCATCTAAAGATGTTCGGCATCGGGAAAATTTATTAACCCGATTTATTTTTTATGCACATCCTACATTTAGTCATTTGGTCAAAGAAAATAAATTAATAAACTTAAATGAGGTAGATTTATATCCACCCTCTAAAAAAGGGGAACCAATTTCTGTTGAAGGTGGTGACTTGATGGTAATCAACAAAGATTATCTTTTAATTGGCAGTAGTGAGCGAACCACGGATCATGCATTGCTAAGCCTTAAAAATGTTTTATTTGAAAAAAATGTGGTTAAAAATGTAGTTGAGATAGATGTTCCAAAAGAACGTTCTTTTATGCATATTGATACCATTTTTACGCAAATCAATCATCAACATTTTGTAGGTTTTAAGCCCATTGTCAAAGATGGTTTAGGATCTTATGTAACCGTACATAAACAGGATGGAACCCTGGTTGAATATCCATCCATCTTGGAATTTATGCATGCAGAAATAGATCCCAAGATAGAATTTATCTGGAGTGGGAATGGAGAATCCCCTTACCAGGAAAGGGAACAATGGACTGATGGCTGCAATTTATTAACGCTACGTCCTGGCATTGCATTAACATACGATCGAAATCCAAAAACTGAAATCGCATTCCGCAATGCAGGGTATGATGTTATTCATGCTATCGATTTTTTAAAAAGTGATATGGATATAAACAAAATGGAAAATACGATTATAACCTTACCATCCAGTGAACTATCAAGAGCTCGTGGCGGTCCGCATTGTATGTCTTGTCCAGTATTAAGAGATCGGATTTAATTTGGATTTGGCAAGCTATGTACAAACATGAATTTCAAATTCGGGTGCGCTATAGCGAAACAGATAAAATGGGTTTTGTATATTACGGAAACTACATGCAATATTATGAGGTTGGTCGGGTTGAGGCATTGCGCAACTTAGGCATACGTTATGCAGATTTGGAAGACGAATTTGGCATCATTATGCCTGTTGTAAATATGAATGTACGGTATCTTAGACCTGCATATTATGACGAATTAATTACGATGCAAACTCATATTTCTCAATTACCAGAAACCAGTATTAAATTTAATACCGAGATTTATAATATGCAAAAACAACTTTTGAATGCAGCTCAAATTACACTTTGTTTTTTAGATGCGAAAACAAAATCCCGATTGCATATCCCTCAAAATATACTTGATAAATTAATACCCTATTTTGAAAAGGTTTAGACCCCATATCAAAGATCGAATTGAAAATTTAGCAATTACGACACAGGTTATAAATTGGTCGAAATCACATTCATTGCCCGGTTTTAAAAAGGTTGCAATTTTTGAAGTAATTAAATTTTTAATTCAAGAGGCCCGAAGAACAGATTTAAATATGCGTGCTAGTGCCATGACATATCATTTTTTCTTAGCCTTATTCCCATCCCTTATCTTTTTTTTTACCTTAACGGCCTATTTACCAAAAGACCTTGATTTTTATAAAACGCTTGAACAGTCGCTGCTTTCAATTCTTCCAGCCGGAGCGAAAGAATATTTGATTCGGGATATAATAACCGGGCTGCGTCCAAAAGCAAAAGGTGGATTCTTATCGATAGGATTTATTTTGGCGATTTGGTTTGGTTCCCATGGAATCCTGGCTTTGATGAGAGGATTTGATAAAACATATAAATCAAGTTTTAGAAAACGCAATTGGGTAGAAACCCATATTACCGCCATTCTGTTAACTTTTGGACTCGGTTTACTCCTCATGTTTTCTGTTTTATCCATTATTTTCGGAGAACGAATTTTGAGATGGTTACTAGATTATATGGATATGAGTTCATTTTTAATGATCTCCATTTCAAGTTTAAAATATATTGTCTCCCTGGTTTTATTTTACTCTGTTATTGGCATCGTTTACCGTTATGGACCCGCTATCAATAAACCGATGAAAGGAATTTCACCAGGAACTTTATTTGCAACCATTGGATCCATTATATTATCCGTTTTATTTGGAATTTTTGTAGATAAATTTGGAACCTATCACAAAGTTTATGGTGCAATTAGTGCACTCATAATAACCTTAATTTGGATTCGACTGAATACCTTGATTTTAATACTGGGTTTTGAATTGAATGCTGCAATTATTATAAACAGAGATTTAATGCTGCAATCAAAAATAAATCAACGACTCGTAAATTCCGAAGATTTATAAGATTACAAATCCAGAATTTCAATTCCACCTATTCGCTATTGAGTGCTTTTTCAAAAAATACGTTCAGTGCTCTTGCATCTATAAACGCATTTACAAATTCTTCTATTAATTTCGTAGAATACAATAACTCCGGGTCCAGGCTGCACATAAAGTAAAAATTCTTATTAAAAATTAGCGCTTGAAGAGCAGCGGCTTCTTTTAGCTCTTTAGGTAAGACTTTATTTTTCTCCCCAAGTATTTTTCCAAATCGTTTTACAAATTTGGGATCCAACAGCAGTTTAGAAAAATCTTTTGCGTGCGAAGCAATATATAACCTAATTTTTAACAACTGTTTTGGATCCGGTTCATAAACGCCAGAATAAATATGGATAGCATCCTGCCGAATTTCAAAATAAAAACCTGGTGAGCTTCGATCTTTGCGGCCTCCTGGAGAAATCAATGCCGAAACAAATTCCTTATAAGGCGTTTTGTCTTGGCTAAACCGAATGTCTTTATAAATTCTAAAAATAGCCTCCTTGGATGTAATTTGAATCCTTGGATCCAACTCTTTGAATGTTTCAATCAAATCATTTACAAAAATTATAAATGGCTTTTCAACATACTCCTTAAATTGATTCTTATTTTGATTAAACCATTCGCGATCATTATGATTCCCAAGATCCTTAAGAAATGTGCAAATATCCTTTGTAAAATAAACCGGCATACTATTTTTTCCTAAAATTACAAACAGTACTCTAATTTTGCAAACACAACGAAGTTATGATCTATTCTTATAAAGAATTTATTCCGGTTATTCACCCAAGTGCTTTTATTCATCCACAAGCTGCGGTCACAGGTTGTGTCACTATTGGCAAAGATGTTTATGTAGGACCATTCGCAGCTATCCGAGGTGATTTCGGAGAAATCATTATAGAGGATGGGTGTAATATTCAGGAAAGTTGTACGATTCATATGTTTCCAGGAATAATTGTTCGACTAAAAGAGAATGCACATATTGGACATGGGGCAATCATCCATGGAAGCACGATTGGAAAAAATTGTTTAATTGGCATGAATTCAGTCATTATGGATGCTGTTGACATGGGTGATGAGTGCATTGTTGGCGCCTTAAGCTTTATAAGGGAGGGAACAAAGATTCCAAACAGAAGTTTGGTGGTTGGGAATCCTGGAAAAATAATTAGAGAATTGACTGATGAAATGATTGCCTGGAAACTTAAAGGAACACAACTGTATCAACAATTAGCAAGAGATTCACATAGGAATTTAAAAATTTGTGAACCTTATCAAGAATTACCTGCAAATTATCCACGACCAACAGGAGCTTATAAATCATGGACAAAAGAACAGAATATAAAATAAAATTAATATAAAGCATGGACGCATATGTAAATTGCACTATAGAAAATGGCTTAGCGATAATTCGCTTTTACCATCCGGCCCATAATTCTTTACCTGGTTTTTTATTAAAAGATTTAGCGCATAAAATTACGGAGGCGGGCGAAAATCCACAAGTCAAAATTATTCTCATTCAATCAGCGGGAGATAAGACCTTTTGTGCAGGTGCTAGTTTTGATGAATTATCAAATATTCAGGATATTGAAACTGGAAAAATATTTTTTATGGGTTTTGCACATGTAATTCTTGCAATGCGCAATTGTTCAAAACTAATATTAGGACGAATCCAAGGTAAAGCAATTGGAGGTGGCGTAGGCTTAGCAGCTGCAATGGATTATCCGATGGCTACACAGTATGCAAGCATTCGTTTGAGTGAACTGGCAGTTGGTATCGGACCTTTTGTAATTGGACCAGCCGTAGAACGCAAAATGGGGGCAGCTGCATTTCAAATGATGGCGATGAATCCAACAGAATGGCAAACTGCGCAATGGGCAAAACAGAAAGGACTATTCTATGAAGTTTTTGATACCATAGAACAATTAGATTTATATCAACAAAAGTTTATCACACAGCTTCTGGAATATAATCCCGAAGCACTGCATATGTTGAAAAAAATATTCTGGGAAGGAACTCCTGATTGGGAACAAAAACTAATTGAAAGAGCCGGAATTAGTGGGCGCTTGGTACTATCTGAAATTTCTAAAAACGCTATTTACCAATTTAAGCAAAACAAGAATTAATATAATAATTTGATTTCTTTAGAAATCCATATAGATTTGAATCAATCTGAAAGTTGATTTTCGTTTACATTAAAGTTTATAATACAATCCAATTTGAAATGCGGGTTCCATTTTTGCAATATGTGCTTGATTGGTATTGTTTTTTTGTAAGAGTACCGAAGCCTGACAAGATATATTTCTGAATTCTCTTTGCAAGCCAATGCCAATCACAAAATGGTTTATAAGCGTTGCCCGATTAGAAGCTTGATCAAAATCAACTTCAACCATTTCAGTGTTTGTATCCCATGAAACATAATCAAAATCAAGAATCGTTTTGCTTTTTAATGTTAACTGGATACCTCCAGTAACAAATGCTGCATACTGTGTATTAAAAGGAAAATAATATTTCAATTGTAAGGGCAACAATAAATCCTGGGATTTAATACGGATATTTGTAAAGTCACTGGATTTACTATGTCTTGGTTTTATGAGATTTGTAAACTCTTCTTCCGTTGTGTTGGCAAAATCACCTTGATCACTGAAGCTTTGTTGAAAATAATTTTGAAATACCAAACCGGAACTAAAAGAAATATTTTTATTCGTTTTCTTTTCAAATCCTATACCAACATTTACATGTCTCTCTGTGATTAACGAAACAGCTCCAACTAACCAATAATTAGGCTTTATACCTTGCATCGGTTTTAGCTTTGCTTTTGGTTTTGTTTCAGTCGAATTTAAAACATTAATATCTTTACTAGCCAATTTCTCAATAGAAAGCATCTCTTGTGTGCTTTTAAGATCTTTTGATGATCGCATTACATCCTGATTTGAATGCAATGTAGATTGGTTCTCAAATTCTATTCCAGCTTCTTGATTATTGGATTTTAAATTTTCTGCTGATAATGTGGTATTCAATAAAGCATTAAATGTAGATTCTGTTGGTGGTAGATTTGTTTTTTGAGTTTTAGTAGAATACAAATTTGCATCCGGGTTCTTTTCATGGACCGCTGAATTCCTTGTTTTAGTTGAATGCATTCCTGAAAAAACAGATGGTTTTGGACTAAAAACCTGCGATTGTTTCTGCTCCTTAGCTATTGAATTAGATTGACCTATTATTGTATTGGTGGATGTCAAAGATTGGTTTAAGTCAACTGGTACAGCTGCTAATTCAAGATTCTGACCAGCATTAGATTTAACTTCAATGTTTGAATTCCACGGTTTAAAATCAAATAGATTTTGCTGGTATGCGATACCAAGCACTGTGACGATTAGCATTGCAAGGAGCACATATCTGAATTTATAAAAATATGCTGCTTTATCAGATTTATTAGAATTGAGTTTTTTACTCAGTCTGATCCAATCTGTTTCTTTAAAAGCTGGATTTAATTCACCCAGTTTTTGATTCAGCCGTTTATCGAAATCTTCCGGTCTCATATATTTGAAGGTAAGCTTAAACTTAATATTGAATTATTGGAAATTATACTATATTCTTTTGACAACATATCTTGCAACTTCATTCTTGCTTTAGCCAGATTTGATTTTGAAGTGCCTTCTGTAATATTTAAAAGCGCTCCGATTTCTTTGTGGCTATAACCATCCACTGCAAATAACATAAACACCGCTCGATAAGAAGGACTTAATTTTTGAATTACCTTCATAATTTCTTCAACAGACAAACTGCTGAAGGTATTATCATCCATACCAAGATGTGTATAATCTTCAATTGGGTTCGATTGAATACTGCGCATTGACTGCCGATAAAAATCTATTGCAGTATTAACAGTAATTGTTCTGACCCAAAATTTAAAAGGTCTTTCAAAATCATACTTATCCAGATTTCGAAAAATCTTTATAAAAGAATCATCCATGACTTCTTCACAATCTTCTAATTTGGAAGTATATCTTATACAAATACTTTTAACATACGAATAGAAATGTTCATACAACTTACGCTGTCCTATAGGATGCTGTGCTAAACAAGCCTGAATCCAATCGGACAATTCCGGAGGGTTGATATGTATTTCTTCATTTGCCAAATCGGTCTGTGTTCCGTCCTACTTATATATATTCTACGAAGTTAAGTCTGGAAAGGTTGCCGACAAAGTACTTTTTGGGAAAAAATAAACTTTCTGTAAAAATTAAACCATACAACAACTTTTATATCTAATTATACGTATTAACCGATATAACAGCTTATTATAAGAGCAACGCTACCGTAAACATTTTATTTATTTAACTTTTAAACAATTTTTCGCCATGAAAAAAATTATGGGATTATGGGCGCTTTGCGTCCTAGGGATGGCTTCATGCCAAAAAGAACCAGATCCATCACTCCAGGGCTCTGATGAGGCATTATCTGGTATTCTTGTCACAGACATGAACACCGGTGAAACGACGACTGCCTATGAATTAGGCCAAAGACACAGGCCAGAAAGAGACAGTGCTTGTAGAAGAATTCCTGTAGATAGTTTATCACCAACAATTCTGGATTACATCACAACAAATTATGCTGGTGCAATTATAAAGCTTGCGTCTAAGGACAAAACCGGAAATATCATAGTAATCATTAAGTTGAATGATGGCAGTTTTAAAATTTTACAATTTGATGCTAATGATCTTTTCCTGAAAGAACTTATTAAACGAGGACATCATCCAAAAGGTCATAAAAATCATCTAACGGAAGTTGATATTACAACTCTATTAATTGATATAACTACCTATATTGATGCGAATTATGCAGGTTCAACTATTGAACGCGCTGGAATGACGCGCAAAGGTGAATTTATTATTTCCATTAACTATAATGGAAGCCGAAAACTTCTCTTATTCGATTTTCAGGGAGTATTCTTAAAAGTACTTAGATAAATCATATTTTGGCAATCCTAAATACCCTCTCAACTTTTTGTGAGGGTATTTTGTTATATGGCTATGTTGCTTGCTTTTAGTTAATTCCTTATATTTGCCTTTTCAATTTAATCTATGTTAATTAATAAAAATTTTATCATTTTAATTATTTCAATTTTTACCCTCAGTTTAAGCTGTACAAGTGAATTCATTTCAGATGGCCGACAAATTTGTTTTGAACAAGAAGTGTTACCAATTTTAGTTTCCACATGTACCCAAAGTGGATGTCATAATTCAGACGATCATGAAGCAGGTTACGACTATACTGATTTAAACAGTATTCTTAGCTCTGTTAAACCAGGAAATTACAGTGGGAGTGAGCTTTATAAAGTATTAACAGACCCATTTCAACCAATGCCTCCAAGTCCTTTTAATCGTTTAACGAAAGAACAAATTTTTAAAATATCCTTGTGGATTGAACAGGGAGCTGAAAATTTACCTTGTATTGCCCCTGCTTGTGATACTACAGAAGTAAGTTATAATGCAACCGTATTTCCGATCCTGCAATTATATTGTAATGGTTGTCATGCTGGTCCAAGACCGCAAGGAGATGTAGATTACAATTCATTTAGTGGATTGAAAGCAACGATTACAGATGGCCGATTTATTGGATCCATCCTGCATGAAATCGGTTATATAGGGATGCCTAAAAATGGCAATAAAATGCCCGAATGCGAAATTCTACAAATACAAAAGTGGGTGCGCGATGGAGCCAAGAATAATTAAGTAATACAATTCATAAATAATTGAAATTTCAGCTTTTTAATCCCTTTGTATTTCAAGTTTAGTATTCCAAAAAAAATAAATACCAATTCCTTCATATGAAATCCTACATTCTTATTTTAAGTATTTTCATCAGTCTAAATCAATTTGTATTTTCTCAAGATCTGTTGAGTGAATTAGGAGAAGAGACAAATCCAAATCAAAAAGTTACAAATGCATTTAAATCACCCAGAGTGATTAATAGTCATAGTATGGAAATGTTGGCTGCTGGTGCTCTGGATTTCAGAATTTTACATCGATTTGGAAATATTAACGAAGGTTACAAACAATTTTTTGGTTTGGATAATGCTACCATGAGAATGGGATTTGATTATGGTATTACAAAAAATATTACGGTTGGACTTGGAAGGAGCACTTTTAAAAAAGAACTGGATGGATTTCTAAGGTATCGTATTTTATGGCAATCGACAGGCGCGAAATCTATGCCTGTATCCGTAGTCTGGACTAGTGGGTTTGTTAGAAATGGAGAAGAAAATCCATTGTCGGATCGCGAATTAAAAGTAACTTTTGAAAGAAGAATGTCCTATTATCATCAATTAATTATAGGTCGTAAATTTACAGAACGAATTTCTGCTCAAATTAGTCCTACAGTTATTCATACAAATATCGTCAATAATGAATTGATTCCAAATGACTTATTAGCAATAGGTATTGGTGGTCGATTTAAATTTACAAAAAGGATGGCGTTCGTTATTGATTATGCTTATCCTATGAATAACTTTCCACGAGACTTATCCACCCACCCATTATCTATTGGAATTGATATTGAAACTGGAGGACATGTATTTCAACTTCACTTTTCAAATGCTACAGGTATGAATGAAAGAGCATTTATCAATGAAGAAAATGGCAAATGGCTTGATGGTGATATTCAATTTGGTTTTAACCTTTCCCGGGTTTTTCAAATTAAGAAAAATAAAATTTAACCTAGCAACCATTTCTTAAATACTGCGTATAGGCAATTTTACATACTTTATAGAATATAGAAAATGAAAAATAATATACTCCTAACTATTTTCAGTTCAATATTTTGTTGGATCGTATTTACAAATAGCCTGCCAGAGCCTAAAAATCCAGAAACTGGAAATACAGGTGCCCCAGGTGAAACGACCTGTATGCTTTCAAGTTGCCATGCAGGCGGCACATTTACAGGAGACGTAGAAATTTCCGGAGTACCAGATACTGTGATTGCAAATCAAACGTATGACGTGACATTAATTACAAAATCGAATGCATTACGTTCCGGATTCCAACTTACGGTGCTCGATGCCATTAATAAATTTACGGGTACATTAACAGCCGGCACAGGAAGTAATATATCAAAAAATAATGGAAACGGTAGAACCTATATTAGACAGTCATCTGCAGTCAACTTTGCGAATGGACAAGTAAGCTGGACTTTTAAATGGAAAGCTCCCGCTACTGTTCTCAACGATAGTTTAATTTTTTATTTCGTTGGAATGCTTGCGAATGGAGATGGTAACAAAACGCTCGACAATACCGTAAAAAACAGGAAGCGCGTCTTTTTCCAATTGGCTGTTGATAATGAAAATATCGAAAGAAATTCTTCCACTTTTAATTGTTCATTTCAAAATGGAGTATTGACAATACATGATTTCGATATCACTTCTATTCAACAAATTGATTTGATTCAATTAAATGGAAACACGCTCTACACAGAAAATAATATTGCGAAAAATCAGATTCCAATAACGAACATTACTCCAGGAATCTATATTGCAAGAATTCTCTCCAATAATCAATCTTATGCTCGCGTCCTATTTGCCAATTAATTTCTTATAGTACCGTATTATTAATACCGATAGAATTTTGCATAATCTTTGACACTTAAATCCGTGCCATTGATATTTAGAATTCGCTTCTGTTCGTTACAATATAGATATATTGTATTTTTTGAATGTAGCATCATTTTAATATCGAATTTGTCAGTCAACTTAATCGTATTCTGTAGCTTCACTTTTTGAATCGAAAATACATTTTTATTATTTTTCGTAAAGTTATAAACTTCTGATTCCGGATATTGTAAAATAGATAAACCTACCTGATTTGCATTTAATTCAATTTGTTGTCCAATATAATTGAGTCGGTGTAATTTGACTCCATCTATTAGGTCATTACCAAGTTGAATTTTTGGACAAGTAAAACTATTTTCAAACGAACAAGATGTCCCTCTCAATACTTCCAAATTATACTTAACCAGCGCTTTCAAACCTAAGTCTACCGTAAATTTTAAAATCTTTTCAAAGATTTTTGCTGCCTCATCATGCAGTCCTGAATTCGCTAGCGCAATTCCTAATACTGCTCTTGATTGATTTAGCTCTTTCCCATTCAACAATCCCATCAATTTTAACTTTGCCAATTCATTTTCATTTAACCGATTAATAACGGTTTGAAATTTACCTTCAAGTACATAAACTGACATAAGGTTTAACTCCGCTTCAAAATAATTATAACTGAATGACTTAGCTTTCAAAAAATTAACTTTAGCCTTATCCAAAAAATACAATCTCAATTCTTCATTTTTTCTTGCTTCAAGCCCTCTGCTGTTTATAGGCTTTTTCAATCTACTTACAGGATCCAATTCAAATACTTGTATATAATTGCCTGAATTTACGCCTGCAAGTTGCAATGATTGTAATGCATAGCAAAGACCTATATTGTTATAAATCTCACGGCTTTGGTAAAAGGATTCTAAATATTCATAGGAAGCTACGGCAAGTTCATATTCATGGGCAGAAATCAAAAAGGAAGAGATCTCAAAAATTCCGATTAAGGTTTTTACTTGTTTCACCACCGCATTTGCAGCACTTTGCCGTTCCCGCAATTCAGGATATCCATTCAACTTATTCGTTAATTGATATTCTTTATAAATAGTATTTAACAACGCAGGTAAAATATCAATGGATTTATAATCAGCAATCCAAGCTGAAAAGACTCCTTGAATATCAGCTTCTTGCTCTTCCTGTTCATTCGTGATACCGCTCAAATTTCTTGCTAAGTAATTCGTTTGATATCCGGATTTTTTAGATTGTAAACTATAAAAATGAGCCAGTTCATGCCCGATAATAAAAGCAAGCGCATCTAAAGAATCTTTTCCAAATCCCCAACATATTCTCATTGCTTTGCGCTCTATAAGAATTAAATTTTCACCAGCAACATATTGTGCAACAGCTTGTTCCCGATTCGAAATTTTGAGCTTCGGCTTAAGTAAAATAAAATTACCCGTTGACTGGAAGATTCTATCCAAAACCTGGCTTGCAGAATTCAAACTCAGCTCACCAGGTATCGCAAACGATGGATTTAGGATTCCGGATAACAAAACAAAAATCAGAAGATGTTTCATGAAGCAAACGATTAAATGTTATTGAATCATATCTAAATATGCCTGAGCGTGCTTTGCAATATTTGAATTTGGATTTTCTATAACCTTTATTAATAATTTCTTTGCTAAATCTTTGGCACTTTTACCATTGTATAGCCACAAACATTGCGCCATATAGAACTGGGCTAAATCCTGAAATTCAAAATCATCCAAATAAGCAACTGCTTCATAATTCCGAATAGCATTTGAATAATCTTCCTCACCCATAGCAATTCTTGCTAAATGGAATGTTGCTAAAGGAACCAATTGATCTGTTGGATATAAGGCTACAAATTGTTTAAAGGCTACTTTCGCAGAACTGTATTCCGCACGTTCAAACAAATCAATAGCTATTTTAATACTGTCTATCTTTTCTTTATCCTTCATTACCATTCCGGGTGCAGTTAACTCATTAATATATGCCCGAATTTCTCGCTTTGCAATATTATTTGAATCCACTAACAATGCATCCAGCTTATCTTCTCTTAAAAAGAAATAGTAAATTCCAGTTGTTAGAAACAAAAAGATCATTGCCGCTGAGGCAATCTGTGTAAATGAGTACTTTTTCATAATAAATAAATTTTTATAGGTGTTTAATGAATTTGCTTTTGTTTTAACAATTTTTCTAATACGATCTCGCATTTTCTGCTCCTCATGTCGTTGAATTCCTAAAGTCAATACTTTATATAAATCAAACTCTTTTCGCAATCCTGAATCTTTATTTAAGGATTCTTCAAATTCTAAATTTTCTTCTTCAGACATTGACTGATACATATATTTATCAAATAAATCCAAATGTTCAAATTGATTTTTCATACTTTAATTTTGAAGATTTAAAAAATCCCGATTTTCCAATAATTGTTTTCTTAATGCATTCATACATCTACTTTTTTTTACTTTAACAAAGTCAGAAGTATAACCTAAAACTCTTGAGATTTCCAACAACGATTTATGCTCAAAATAAAACTGAGACAATAAGCTTTTGCATTCATCCTTAAAAGTTTCCAATATCCGCTCCACAATAGATAGTCTCGCATCCAGGTTCACAGAATCCACAGAATATTCAAAATCTTTTGAATCCAATGGATGCTCTTGCATATCCCTTGAAAATTCTTTTTTATCTCGCAATTTATATAACCACATCTTATTTACAATAGATGAAAGGTATGTCCCTGGTTTCACTTGCAACTCAAATGCTGGATCCCGAAGTCGCTTTACTAAAACTATTAAAGCTTCTTGAAAAAGATCTTCAGCATCTTCTACCCTTCCATTGTTTTTCAAAATATGACGTTCTATATTTTGATAATTCTCAAGATAGATTTTTTTAAAGGCAGCGTCTTTACCCGCTCTTAATTCTTGAATCCATTTTAATTCATCAATCGGATTATTCATGTATTGCAGTTTTGTACAAATGTAACCACCCGGTGAATAAATTAATTCCTTTTCATGCCAGAATCGCTGCAAAATGGTACTAAAGGAGCATTTTAAGGAGCAAAAGGAGTATTTGAAAAAGATCTATAAAATCTGCAAAATGAATACAAATTAAGATTGGCCAAAACCTAATTTATCAGGGCCAACTGTTTAAATATCAATAGGTTTAATATGATGCTTATTCAAATACATGTTATTTTCCTAAAACCAAAAAATTAAAGAGGAGGCTAAAACAGTGGACTACTGAAAGCCAAAATACAATTTAAAACAGCACATTTTAACCCAGCACATTTTGCTACTATAACTTTGAAAGGAAATCAATGAGATAAAACAAACCCGTCATGAAAAATATTATAATAACGCTACTAGCAATCAGTCATGTGATGCATTGCAATTCGCAAAATAACTTGCTTAGCCTGCAGCATTTTATGGATCTCAAAATCAAAGAGGCAGAACTACAATACGATTCTTTGCCATATCACAATTATAACTTGTGGAATCTAGTGGTAAACTCAGAGCATAACCTAAACAATATACCCAGCTACTTCATTCCAATAGCAAAAGCACAATTTGAATTCATTCAAGGAAACTATAAAAAAGCTGAATTAATAATTAATACCAACTTAACAGATTCAAGAAACCAAATAAGGTCAAATACATCAGACTTTTTATATACACTCATATTAAAATCAAGCATCCAATTAAAATTAGAAGAACTTGAGGATGCTAAAAATACAATATTAATTGCTGATTCTTTAGTGGCTGCCAATAAAAATATAATAGGATTAGAGGTAAGCTCAGAATTAAATCTACTAAAAGCAAGCTTGTATATGTTTGAACTTTGTTATTCTGACATCCCCAATATCTTAAATCAAAGTCTACATAATATAATACCAGCATCAGAGTCGGTAAAATTTACGCTTGCCAAGTCAAACTTAGCAATTGCACAATACTACCATAAAATAAACAATCTAGATTCTGTACTTTGCTATCTAAATAAAGCAAAAACTTTGCTAAGCTCAGCTGGCAGAATAGAAAGTCAAGCATATGAAAATTTGAACCATCAACTTGCAATATATTATCAAAACACTGGAAATGAAAATCTATATGAAGAGTATATAGAAAAAGCACGTTCAATGGTTGAGAGAAAACTTGGAAAACAACATCCAGAATATGCCAATATCCTTAGAACAAAAGGGAATTATTACAGAAGAATGGGTCGGTTTAATCTGGCTGAACTAGAATTCAGAGATGCTACTGAAATATATTTAAATGCAGAACCCCAAAATTCAATTTATTATATTTCTACCATAAAAAATCTGGGTTCCTTATTTAATGCCATAGGCAATAGACTGGATGCTGAAAAACAATTTATAAAAGCAAAAAATATACTAGAATCTAAAAAAATGATCTACGAAATAGATTATGCTATTATCCTGGAATCATTAGCTCATTTATATTATAATCAAAAAAAATACAAAGATTCTGAGCAACTCTTGCTTCAAGTCTTAAATATTCGCAAAACTTCACAAGGCAATACAAATAAAGACTACGCCGAGTGTCTGAATAAACTTGCAAATATTTATCTTATGCAAGAAAATTACATAAAATCTGAGACCCTCTTCAAGGAAGCAATAAGCATAACTACCCTTGAATGTGGCAAAAATATATCCCCTTATTTCTTTGTAAACCTTGGACTTTTATATTCCAAAACGAATCAGTTTGATAAGTCTGAAGCGTTATTTCTTGAAGTAAAAAATATATATGAAACGAACTTTGGAAAGTACAATAAAACATATCTATGGATTCTTGACAATCTTGCAGAATTATATACAAAAATGAATCGAACTTCTGAAGCCAGTGTCATTTTTATAGAAGCTAGTCAACTCCGTAAAAAAATATTATTTGACTCCTTTAAGTATTTATCTCAAAATGAAGTAGAGGCCTATTTAGATGGCTTTAAAAGAGGGATATCCAACTTCAATGCATTTCTCATAAACACCCAAAAACCATCTGAAGAACTTTTAATTGAAGGTTTTGAAAATGAAATCTTTTATAAAGGATTTGTTTTAAATTATCATCTTTCTTTGAATAATGCACTTGAATTACATCCTGAAATAATTAGCCTAAATAATCAACTTAAAGATACTTACAAACAAATTGCAAAGGAAAATACAAAGTTTCCGAACTCAGAAATATTAATTGACTCTTTACGATATGAAGCCCATATATTAGAAAAACGAATTGGAAGAAAAATTAACGGATTCAATGATATTGGAAAAATGATTAAATATAATGAACTTGTAAGTCGACTAAAATCAAATCAATCCTTTCTTGAAATTGCATACTTGAATACATCCACCGAATCCAAAAAAGATAGCTTTTATTATGGAGCATATATTCTCCATGCTGGTTCCAAAGTGCCAATTTTCATTAAACTTTGCTCAGAATCTGAACTTCAAAATCAATTTCCAAAAACAAATACCCTAAAATCAGATTATGTCAATTCACTTTATAGTATAGCAACCAGGGGCTTTGAACCAATAAACAAAAGAAAAAGTAACAGTTTATATGAGCTCATATGGAAACCCCTTGAGCCATACTTCAAAGAAAATCAAAAGATATTCTATACACCAGCTGGATTATTTCATAAAATCAATTTTCAAGCTATACCAATAAATTACGAGAATGCCATAGTAAATAAGTATGATGTAATACAACTAAGTAGCAGTCGAGATAAAATAGTATCTGTAAACAATAATCTACACTACAAAACTGCCTTGCTTTTTGGAGCTATTTGTTATGATCAAGAACCATCACAAAGAGCATTAAAAACGGTGCCATCAACCTTAGAAGCAAATACCAGAGGAGCTACAGATATAATTTACCAACTTCCCAATTCAGGATATTGGCCTGAACTAAAACAAACATTCAAAGAAATAAATAAAATTGCTAATTTATTAGCCACTACAAAAATAAAAACACGCAAGTATTCTGGTCTAACGGCCTCTGAAGATAATTTGAAAAAATATACTCAAGAAACGCCATCCCCGAGTATTATTCATTTTGCAACACATGGATACTTCATACCTCTTGAAACTGCTGAAACTTCCAAAACGATTGAAGAAAATAATTTCCCTATAAATAAAATAAAAGATCCAATGATTCGCTCCGGGCTCATCCTTGCAAAAGCAAACTATGCCTGGGAAAAAGGCTCTGCCATGGAATCTGAAACTGAAGATGGAATACTAACTGCCCTTGAAATTAGTCAGCTAAATTTCCATCAAACGAGTTTAGTAGTTATGTCTGCATGCGAATCCGGACTAGGCGATATAAGAGGAAATGAAGGCGTGTTTGGCTTACAGAGAGCATTCAAAATAGCGGGTGCTAAAAATATAATTATGTCACTTTGGCAAATTCCAGATACTCAATCAGAAGAGCTTATGGAAGCTTTCTACACAAATTGGCTAAAATATAAATTGGATATTCCTCAGTCATTTAAGCAAGCTCAATTAAAATTAAAACAGAAATATAACAACCCATATTTTTGGGCCGGGTTTGTATTAGTACAATAAATAAAAATCTATCCTATTTTTTATTTTCAATAATCTCCTTCCGATAAAATAAATTATAACAAGTCCATATTATTGTAAAGGAAATTTAAACGTATATTTCCCAAAATATTTCCAACTATAATTAAATATATAATTCCTGATAAAGTCCATTATAATACTTCCTGAAAACACAAAAATAGTGTTGAATAAAACGTACTATTTTCTGATTACTTATCACAAATTTTGCAATACTAAAAAGTAAACCATTTTATCACCCTATAATTAATTAAATATGAAAACCTTCGTAAAATTATTAAATCCATTTTTTGCAGTAGCCATGGTTATTTTTCTATTTACAAACTGTTCAGATACAGAACTAACAGATCTATCAAAAACCGTAGTGGATTCGGAACGTTACAATGACAATTTAAATTTATTTGAACTGCGAAATAAACCTATTTACTCAGCGTTAGGATCCAATTTCAAGTACTTGACGCTATTTGACAAAAACAAACAGAATGGCATCGCAATCAAGATCACAACAGATGATGTTCAATTGCTTAAATCTTTAAATGAGGAAACCATTGAATTTTTTGCACTTGATAAGGCACCAGATTCCGGCATAAAAGGTGAAAATAATTCTAACACGCTAACATTACAAAGCAGAGGTATACACCAAATTTCCCTTACCGTTGTTGAAGCTAGAATCCACAAATCCATTAAATTCTATGGAATTAAATTTAGAAAAACGGAATTGATTCCAGGCAATTCACACTATAAATTTACCTATGAAAATACTCATGTTTCAAAGGTACACATCATGGGCCAATTGAGTTCTAAAGATGCATCCAGAATAAATGTGCTTTCATTACCTTGTGCAGATTGTGTTCAGTTTTATTTGGCACCTAAATTCTCCATATTGACTCGTATGTTTAGTTATGAAAGTGAAATAAAAACCACGCTTCAATTAACGGTTGCACACAAATTTACAGATCCGATTATTGTACTCTGGTAAACAGACATTCACTTTGCATACGAATTCGGCATGTTAAATGCAAAATTAATTATTTAATATTCCTAGATAATTACAGTCCATAAGTTAATATTTAAATTGGCAGAAAATGAAGAAAGATTAGCTCTCTAGGGAGCTAATTTTTATTTATAAAATTACAATAATTGTGATAACCAAAAGTCGATTTTGCAATTAATAATTGTAAACATTTTTTAACAATTAAAACACACCCTTATGAAAAATTTAATTCAGGAACTAAAGTTCCCCCTTTGCTTTGCATTCGTTTTATTTCTAATTGCTTGCGAAAAGAATGACTCCTCCAATTCAAATTTCGTAAATCCAGAGAAAAATGATACCGCCCTGGAGAAGTTGAACCACAGTGGCAACAAAACAATTACTGACAAAACCGGCGAAAACGAACTAAGCATTAAAATCAGTAGCAATAATACTTCTGTATTAAACGACTATTTAAACTCAGATCTTGAACTTGTAGTAATTCACTCAGATGATGTTCTTCTTGAAGAATCTTTTGGACCTTTAGCCCAACAAGATGAAAGCAAATTCGTATTATTAGACAAATTGCGCATAGATATTCTTAGCACTCAATTTAGTAAAGATGTGGTTGGCTTCTATCTACGGGAACGGATTAACTCTAATTTATTGGCTACCAGAAGAGCTCCAAGACTTGTAGAAACTGAATATGTTTCACCGTATGTATGCTCCGGAGGTTATGTACAAATGAGTTTGCCAAAATTAAGTCTAAGAAATACGGTACGATTCTTTGTAGAAGCGATCGACGAACCCGGAATCGAAACAAGAGTCCGTTCCATTGAACCAAGTTTTCGGTCACCTTCATTGACGATTGGTTTTTCAGACCTAAAAGGTGTAGCCCATCAATGGCGAATAAAATTATACCATGACGCTTCCATATTTCCTATTATCTATTGGACAGGCGAACTTAGTATTTAAAAACCATGTTAATACATAAGAATAGATCATTTTCAAAGCAATCCCAAAATAATTTGGGATTGCTTTCTAATGCATACATTCTTATAAGAATTAAAAAATAAGTAACACAAAAACCTCTTCCATAAAATGCGTATTTAATTCTAGTTTATGAAAAACCGAAGAATTCAATTCCTTTCTTATATCCTTCTAAGTCTCCTTTATACTTTAAATAGTATTGCTCAAGAAGGAAAATCAATGCATGCATTACTCATTGGTATTAATTCTTACCCCATTGAAAACGCATGGGAAAAGATAAATGGTGTATCCGATGTTTTATTATTAAAAGAGACTTTAAAAAAATTACAATTCCAAGAAACGAATATAACAACTGTTCTCAATGAACAAGCAACAAAACAAAACATCCAGTTTGCATTTGAAAAGCTCATTAAAAGTATCCAAATAAATTCCACTATCCATATCCATTTTAGTGGCCATGGACAACAAGTAGCTGATAAAAATTTCGATGAAAAAGATGGGTATGATGAAGCATTGGTTCCTTATGATTCCCCAAAATACTATTTAGAAGGTGAATATGAAGGCGAAAATCTTATAACGGATGATGAACTTACAGAATATCTCATGCGATTACGTTTAAAAGCAGGTAAACACGGGCACCTATTTATTAGTATCGATGCCTGTCATTCCGGAACTGCGACCAGGGGATTTTCAAATGGAAGAGGAACTGATCAAATCATGGCATCATCAAAATACATTAAAAAATGTTTCCATTTTGAACACGATAACAAAGCTTTAGATGCAGAACCAAAAATGACTTCAGTTGATATAGCGCCAATTGTCAGTGTTTTTAGTTCATCTGCCTATGAAAAAAGTTACGAAATCTCTGTTGGAGCAAATATGAAGTTTGGCTTGATGAGTTATTCATTATGTAAACTCCTATCAAATCTTGAAAACTGCACTTCATATCATGATTTATTCGAGAAACTAAAAATTGAAATATTCGCAAATACTTCTTTACAACATCCGCAAATGGAAGGGAATACGGAGCTCTGTATTTATGGAGGAATTCAAAAATCGGAATATAAATTTATTTCTATTAAAGATATCATTACCGATCATTTAATTCTTATAGACAGGGGTGAATTTCACCAAATTTTTAAAGGAAGTGAATTGTTGATATATCCTGAGAATATAACCGACACCACTGGAATTCAAGCGCTCGCAGTAGGCGTAGTAGATGAAACATCAGCGTTTGATGCAGATGTTTTTATTAAAGATCATATTTCAACGGAACTTCTAAAAAATGCAAAAGCCCTATTAGTAAAATCAAATTTTGGTCCTCTAACCATTGCAGTAAAAGTATCCTTGTCAGACAGTAAAATAAACAAGAAAATAATCTCCAGACTCAAGGGCTTAGATTTTATTCGATTGACAGAGCAACAACCGGATCTATTTATTGAAACACCAAGTAGTTTTGCAGCAAATCCACAATTAAGACTTTATAGTACGGATGAATCTATATTACTTGAAAAACCTATCGAAGAATTGAAAATAGATTCTTTAATTTTTGACATTTCTGAAGCCATCATGCGCTACACAAAAGCCCAATATTTACGCAAACTTGAAATTCCATCCGAAAATATAAAATCAAACTTAAGCATTGAAATAAAAAATAATAATCAATTCATTCCATTAAAAACAAATGTATTATTGGTCAATGATACTGCAAAAATTATCATTAAAAACGAAGGTGCTGAAGGTTTCTATTTGGCATTGCTGGATATTAACCCAGAACATTTGTATAGGTTTATGATACCTAAACTAACAGAAAGTCCATATGATTATTATTTAAAACCAGGGGAAACATTTATTCAGGATATTTATATTTCACCACCCCTTGGTATTGAATTTTTAAAATTGATTGCCACTAAGGATCCACTTGATTTATCCATTGTGGAGACTACAAGAGGTTCACAAAATAATAAGACAAGTATAATTTCCAAGGTAGTTTCAAACGCAAAACATTTAAATAAGAATATATTCTCAAAATCAATTCTAGCAGACAAGAATGAAGTATTGATAAGCAGCTATTATTTTGAAATAAAAAATTAGTAATATTAATACTTTAAAAGCCAATCGATTGTCTCCTTAATTTCTTTAAGGCTTGGTAACATTTCCATTTCTAAAATACTATTTAAAGGAATCGCAGGCAAATTTTTTGAGCCAATACATTTAACTGGCGCATCCAAATATTCAAAACAGTGTTCACTAATTCTTCCTGCGAGCGTTTGCGCAAAACTATTTTCAATTGTTTCTTCCGTTAATACTAAGCATCGATTATGTTTTTTGACAGATTTATAAATCATATCCGTATCCAGCGGTACTAAGGATCTTAAATCTATAATTTCTACCCTACCAAAAAAATCTTTGGTAGCATTGATTGCCCAATGAACGCCCATTCCATAGGTTATAATAGTCAAACTTGATTGCTCATCCTGTGCATCGAACTCCGTGACATGCCGGGCCTTTCCAAGAGGTATTTTATAATCTTTATCGGGCATGACAACTTTTGCAGCATCTGTACCTGGAACCTTTGACCAATACAATCCTTTATGTTCAAAAATAACAACAGGATTTGGATCCTCATATGCTGCTTTTATCAATCCTTTTAAATCTGCTCCATTGGAAGGATAAACAACTTTAATCCCTTTAATATTACAAACTACCGATTCAACACTGGATGAATGATAAGGACCTCCACTACCATAAGCACCAATCGGTACTCGAAGAATCATACTAACAGGCCATTTACCATTGGTTAAATAACAAGATCGCGCTACTTCCGTGAATAGTTGATTTAAACCAGGCCAGATATAATCGGCAAATTGCACTTCAACAATTGGTTTTAAACCGACTGCTGACATTCCAACCGTACTGCCAACGATAAATGCTTCCTGAATTGGTGTATTAAACACCCGGTGATCTCCAAATTTTTGTGCCAATGTTGCAGCTTCCCGAAACACGCCTCCTAATCGTTTTCCAACATCCTGACCATACAATAAACATTCCGGGTGCTCGTGCATCAATTCTTCAATGGCAAACAAAGCACAATCGACCATTACTTTTTCTTCACCATCCTTCGGACTGCGAATACCTTGTTCTTCGGTAATCACAGCAGGAGCAAAATCATGCAGATACAAATCCGAAGGCAAAGGATCTTCAGATGCTTTTGCGATCTCAAAATCTTCTTTAACTTTTTGCAATGATTGCTGTTCAATTTTATCTAAATACGTTTCACTAAAACCATTGGCTTTAAGATATTGTCTAAATTTTGGATATGGATCATTTAAACTTTGTAGTTCAAGATCATCCCGATACCATTCTTTGCGAACCCCACTTGTATGATGGTTTAACAACGGAACTTTTGCATGCAATAAAAAAGGTCTTCGCTCTTTTCTTATTTTTGAAAGAATTTCATTTACTGTTTTGTAACATAATTCGAAATCCGTGCCATCAATACTAATAGCTTCCAAACCAGGAAATCCTTTCGCAAAATCACAAGCATTTCCGCGGCGAATTTCTGAGGAATGCGCGCTTATATCCCAATCATTATCTTGTACAAGGTATAATATTGGCAGCTGCTTTAACGCAGCCATATGAAATGCTTCTGCAACCTCCCCTTCTGTTATGGAAGCATCCCCCAAGGAGCAAACGGCAAGTGCTTTTGATATTTCAATTTTAGATAATTCTTTATACTGGATACCCATTGCAATACCAGTAGTGGGAATTGCCTGCATACCCGTTGCAGATGATTGATGTGGAATTTTAGGTTTATCATCTAAGCGCAAACTTGGATGTGAATAATAAGATCTTCCACCTGAAAAAGGATCCGCTCTTTTTGCCATCAACTGGAGCATTAAGTCTTTCGGTTCTAATCCAATAGATAAAAGCAAGCTATCGTCTCTATAATAAGCAGACAAATAATCCTCTTTTAAAAGTTGCAAGCCAACTGCAATTTGAATCGCTTCATGACCTCTGGAGGTGGCATGAACATATTTTGAAACAAACTTAAAATGAGCTTCATAATATTCTGTCATAGCTTTGGCCATAGAGAATATTTGAAATGCTTTTTCTAATAATTCAACTGATAAAATAGATTTTGTAATTTTTGCCATATCTTAAAATCGCATACAAATGTATTAAACCCAAAATTAAAGTTTAAACTTCCTTTAGTTTCTTTCCTATAAATTCATAAACTGCTTTTGCAACTCTTTGCCCATCCATTGCAGCGGATAAAATTCCACCTGCATATCCTGCACCTTCTCCAGCAGGAAAAAATCCCCGGATTGTTGGGTGCATGCAGGTGATCGCATCTCTAGGAATTTTAACGGGTGCACTGGTCCTGGATTCTGTTGCAACAATTATTGCATCTGCATGATTATAAAGCGGCATTCGATTACAAAAATGTTTTAAGCCTTCCATGATTCTTTTACTTATAGTTCCATGTAAATGTTTATTAAAGTCAACAGGGAAAATACCAGGGATATAAGATGTATCTGGCAAATCTGCACTTGCTCTACTTTTAAGAAAATCTGATAATCGTTGAGCTGGTGCTTGTTGGGATCCATTTCCCAAACTAAACATACGTTGCTCGATTTCTCTTTGAAACATCATGCCTTGTAATGGACCAAATTTTTCATACTGCTTAAAATCTAATGGCTCAACGGAAGTTACGATCCCACTATTTGCAAATGGTGAATCGCGTCTTGAAAGCGACATCCCATTAACGACAATTTCTCCTGGTGCTGTTGCCGCCGGAATTATCAATCCTCCTGGACACATACAAAAGGAAAATACTCCTTTATCATGAATCTGACAGGCTACAGAATAACTTGCAGGTGGTAAATTAATATCCCGATTTTTTTGTTTGTATTGGATTTCATCAATTATCGATTGGGGATGTTCAATTCGAACTCCAATAGCAAATGATTTAGTTTCAATAGATACATTTTTACGATACAAACATTCATAAATAGATCTGGCTGAATGACCCGTTGCCAAAATTACATGCTCAACCGCAATAGTACTTTGGTTGGTTTCAATAAATTTGATTTCATTATTTTCAAAAATGAAATCTTCAACTCTTGTATTAAAATGGATTTCACCACCAAAATGCTCAATTGTTTTCCTTATATTTTGGACAATCGTTGGCAATTTGTTGCTACCGATATGCGGATGTACATCAATTTGTATATCTGGATCTGCTCCATGGCTAATAAAAAGTTTTAAAACCTTTTGAATATTACCCCGTTTGTCAGAACGCGTATACAATTTTCCATCTGAATAGGTGCCAGCGCCCCCTTCACCAAAACAATAATTTGAATCTGGATTTACATTTCCAAACTGTTGAATTTCACGCAAATCGACTCTTCTGGATCTGACATCTTTTCCGCGTTCCAGAATAATTGGTTTTAATCCTAATTCAAGTAATTGTAATGCAGCAAAATAACCACAAGGACCAGCTCCGATGATATGAACGGGTGGTCTGTCAGCAACGTTTTGAAATGGGATCGATACTTCGGCAGTATCTACCGTTTGATCATTATAAATTACGGCGCGAAAAACATAGTAAATACACTTAGACCTTGCATCTATATTTCTGCGAATTATCTTATAATACACAGGCGTAGAATGATCCAAATTCAATTGATCCCGAATAGCTGCTTGGTGAGAACTATCAGCATGAATTTCAGAAGGAAGTAGACGATAATCAATCTGGGTCATACTATTTTAATGCTGCCCGGATCTTGCATAAGGTTTCTAGTAATGGTTCCAACAATTCCAATCGAAGCATATTTGCACCATCTGACTTAGCAAATTCAGGCTTTGGATGTGTTTCAATAAATAAACCATCCGCCCCAACAGCGATCGCTGCTTTTGCTATAGTATCTATAAGATCTGGTCTGCCACCAGTAACTCCACTTAATTGATTTGGTTGTTGAAGGGAATGTGTACAATCCATGATGACCGGTACATTAAATTTGCGCATGGTTGGAATGCCGCGATAATCAACAATTAAATCCTGATAGCCAAAAGTCGTACCTCGTTCTGTCAACCATACTTTATCATTTCCACATTGTCTTATCTTTTCAACAGCATAGATCATAGCTTCTGGACTCATAAATTGTCCTTTTTTTACATTGACTACTTTTCCTGTTTCAGCAGCTGCAATCAACAATGAAGTTTGTCTACATAAAAAAGCAGGAATTTGTAAAACATCTACAAAATTAGCAGCCCAGGTTGCTTCTGCTTCTGTATGAATATCAGTCGTAACAGGTACTTTCAGTGTGCTCGAAATATCCTTTAAAATATCCATCCCCAATGCATCACCGATTCCAGTAAAAGAACTTAACTTCGAACGATTTGCTTTTTTATAAGATGCTTTAAAAATATAAGGAATTGAATACTTTGTACAAATTTCTTTTACAGTCCCTGCGATCTCTTCACAAATATCTTTCGATTCTATTGCACAAGGACCTGCAATCAGAAAAAAATTTGACTGTACATTATTCTGAATTTCTGATAAAGTTTCATCCATCATATGATCTTCGTATTAATACTTTAAAACCCAGGAATCGGGGTGATACAATTTTTTAAGCTCTTCTAAAACTTCATTTAAATTTTTTTCAAAACAATTAAACTGAACTCCAACCCGGTTAAATTCACCATATGAACCCCGATAAAGAACATATCCTTGTTTAACAATTTTACCAGATAATAAGTTTGCATTTGAAACTTTGATAAATGAACCTACAATAATTACACAAGGCCTATATCTGATTGAATCATTTAACTGCTTTATATTATTTGAATCTATTTTAACTTCAGTATTCAAACCCTTCGTTGTATCGGAAGTTTCTGAAGTCATTGATTTTTGAAAACCTGTATCCTGCGAACTACTTGAATTTAAAATCGTATCCTCCTTCTGAATCTGCGAAATGGTATCATTCATTATAGCTTGCTTTGATGCTGTATTTTGTGTTGACTTATTTGGACAAAATACTAAACATAAAAAAATCAACCACAAAAGTCCTAAAGCAAAAAGCAAGGCCTTCAATTCTGATTTTCGCGCTGGTTTCTGGATGGGAACATTCAGTTCGCGATGAAATTCCATAACACCGGCAGGTCTGAAAACAGGTGTAATGGGCAAAGGTTTTTTACCATAAAAATCCTGATTTAAGTTGATTTCTGACTTATCAAAATGAATCCCAATACTCCTTTTATATAACTTACCAAATGGAATAAAATCAAATTGGTTTGATTGTGAAAACGATTCACTGATTGTTTGACAAAGATTTGCAAGATGTTCCTCGAGAAGATCCTGTGAATATCCGGTTTCTAAAATCATATTCCGGATCATCGTTTCCGATTCCAATGAATTTGATTCAACAAAATTTAGATCGATAGAACCTGGGTGAATGGTATTCTTTAAATGGTCAATAAAAGCGGATTGCCGTGTACCTGTAAACCGGCCAAGACCTGGAATCTCAAACCAACCAAATTGGTTTAGATGCCAAAGTAACAAATATAATATATTAGGTTCGCGTACCAATTCTCAATTTTTATCTCTGCTTTGGATCAAAAATAATCAAAGCAGATGCAATCACACAAAAGTCGGTGAGTAGAGTTTTAAGTAGCTAATAAATAGAATTTTAAATATATAATAAAACAATCATACAAGATTGAAATAGAAACTTAGGCTGGAGGGCCTTCTTTCTTTTTCCTTTTAATCTTAAACAAATCTACTAATTCTTTTTCAGTTAAAAACTCTAAATCTGTAAAGGATGAACTTACGGCCTTTTTAACTTCTTGATACTCTTTACTCCGTTTGTCCTTGTAAAATGCTAAAAGCTTTTTAACATAATTCATTGACATGCTTTCCGTTTCCAAATTGAAAGCGGAATTTCCAAAAATATTAATGTAATCTGAAAAGGTCTTTTGCATTTCAAAAAATGAATGATATTCTGGTTCCGTTAAATTATCTACCACTTTATGCAATAACTGAAGTATTACTAAACGGAGACATTCATTATTTACAGACATTCCTTCATACTGTGAGTAAAAAGCGTTCACGGCATCCAGTGCATCTTCGTGCACAAATCCTTTATTGTGTATTGTTTCTAAAAGACTATAATATCTTACTAAATCGTCCCCTTCATTTTTATTTAATAATGCATAAACCTTTTTATCTGGCTCTGGTCCAAAGTAAACCGCATTCTTATAATTCAATTTCAAGAATTGAAAATATAAAGAATTAAACTGTGGATTTTCATATCTGCAAGAATTAAGAGCATTCGAAAGATGCTGTGTTTCCGTTTGATTTAAAATAATGAAATTTGAGATAATTGCAATGATATCAATAAATTCGGGTTCTCTATAAAATTGTTTTTGTCCGATGAGCTTGTGAATTTCATCAATATAGCTATCATGTTTATTATTAAAGGCAATTCGGTTTAACAAAAAACTCTTTAAAGAAACTGCTTCTATTTTTAATTCACTTACGGACTCTGGAAACTTAGTATATAAAAAATTATAATGTGCAAACTGCTTTTTATAACGGATCAATAAGTTTCTTCTTTCGTCCAAATCTCTAAAGCGATCATGAATCATTGATTGCAAAAAGCTTTTTACTTTTTTGTTCTCAATTTTATCTAAAAGATTTGCAATCCAAATATCACTGCTCAATGCAAAACCAAGCTGCACAGTTTGGCCTATTCTTTGACGAATCGCATCAAAATTTGTAGAATTTGCAATAGCAATTAAGATCACTTTAAATGACTCTTGAGGACGTGCATATTTTATTTGATCATTGAGTTCACCTCTTAAGACGCTATAGCCTAATATCCTAGGTTGGAATAATCCTTCAAAAAAAGGATTTAACAAAACTGTTTCTAATTCTGGTAACTGCAAGGGATGATTATCGGCTACCTCTTGATAAATTTCTGCTATGAGAGGTTCATATGCTTCTTGTAGGTTTTTGTAAAGCTCTGGTGTTTCCTCTTCAAGGTAAGCAGCTAATTCGTCTGAACCTTGAATTAATTCAGCTACAGCCTGAAGTCTTTCTTTATAATCGTTTAACAAGCTTTGCATAAGCGAGATTTTAATTATTTACAATGAAAGAACCTGGAAGGAAACAAGGCCTGTCCAGGTTCAATATATTTTGTTTTTATTAATTATTCGAAATTATCTAACAGATAAAATACTATAATCAACTTAAAAAGTTTTTAATAATAATTATCTCAGAATATTATTCTTCTTCTGTACTCGCTGATTTTTCTTCCGTTGCTACTTCTATTGGAGCCGCCACTTTAGCTTCACCACTCATTTTTTTATGAAAATCAGTAACTTCTTGTTTTCTAGCTTCCACTTTTTGTGTGATACTACCTTCTTTTGCAGCGATCCAATCTTGGTACATTTGGTCAGCTTTCTCTTGAGTTAATGCACCTTTGGATACACCGCGGCTCAAATGTTTGCGATAAAGTACTCCTTTATAACGCAAAATTGCATTTAATGTATCTGTTGGTTGCGCACCTTTCATTAACCATTCAAAGGCTTTATCCCGGTCAATTTCTACTGTAGCAGGCTTAGTAATTGGATTGTAAATTCCGATTTTTTCAATAAATCTTCCGTCTCTTGGAGATCTTGAATCGGCTATCACGATGTGATAAAATGGGGCTTTTTTGCGACCCTTACGCTGTAATCTGATTTTAACGGCCATTTGTTGTGTTTTAAAAAATTAGACCCGAATCGGCTTACTCTGAAAACAGACACCGCCGACTTTAAGGACCGCAAAAGTAAATTAATTTCTTCAATATTTCAATAAATCCTCTTGAAAATACTTTTTTGGCGTATATTTGATTGATTCACATTGAATTACAATGACTTTAATAAGAAGCTTTTTAAAACTACCGAATCTACTAAAAACAGCATGTTTGCTCTTGTTTGGTTGTTCGATTGATGTATCTGATCATACTATTTCCCCTGCACATTTTCTCTATACCAACAGTTTTGAAACGGAAGCTGAAATTCAAGATTGGGAAATTCAATCAGATTATATTTGGAAAGTTGACTCCTTTCTAGGAAGTTTCGGAAAGCACTCTGTACTGGTTTTTGGTGGCTGTTTCTATCCACATTTTGCAAAACAGTTTGGTCCCTTTGATCATCCAATAAAATTAAATGTTTCATTAATTAGTAAAGTTTGCGGTGGGATTTTAAATTATGTGGCATTGGATAATAATCCGGATTGTTTGTTAACAAAATCCATCTATATATTTTCAAATGAATGGCAAGAATACCATTTTAAAGAAGATTTAGTAGTACCATCAAATACCCGTTTTGAAATATCATTGAGCTCACAAAGTGGTTTGGTAGCCGATTATATTTCAATTTATGAGAAAGAATAAACCCGCTTTTCATAAAATTTAAACCATTAAAAATCAAAGCGCAGTTTTAAATTTATTCTGCGCGAGCTAAGATAATTTGGAATCGCAAATTGATAATTATAAAGTGACTTAATCCAACTAATAGAAGCTTCATTTTTTACCTTTAATAAATTAAAAACTTCTAAACTTAACCATGCCTGGCGTGTAAAACGCAATAGATGATTTGGATGTCTTGGTAAATTTTTTCGATTCCACATTAAAAAAGAAAATCCTATATCGGCTCTATGGTAGGCTTTAAAACGTTTTTCATTCCGATATACCAAATTATCCCCTTTCAATCCATAAGGCAAGCCACTCGCTATATTAATATTCAAATGCATTTTTATGTTTTCATTTCCCGGTAAATAATCCTGAAAAAATAAACCAAGCGCAAAAAACTGATCTGTTGGCCTAGGAACATCAGCCACTGTTTGTCCTTCTGGATTTTGAATGTCTCGTTCTTTATGCTGAACCCCGTTAATTTTTTCCCGGGTTCTTAGAAATGAAAGATTTACCCAAGATTCAACCCCCGGTACAAACTCTCCATTAATCCGATTATCCCAACCTATTGCATAGCCTTCAGAATCATTATTAGCAGAATATCGGATCCTAACATTATCCAGTTCATATGAAACCATATCCCACAATTTCTTGTAATAAAATTCAGATACCCATTTGAATTTTGAAGGGCTAATTTTCCGCATAAAAAAATCTTTTTGTATTCCTGCCACCAGATGCATAGATTTTTGGGATTTTACATCAAGATTCAAGCTGCCATCTAAAGCTCTAAATTCGCGATAAAAGGGCACTTGGTGATACAATCCTCCGGAAACATAACAACGCGTATTATGTGGATCTCTAATCGGAATCCATTCGATCTTCAAACGCGGATTGAAAATCCATTCACCATTTAATGCTGCATGATGCATTCGCAATCCTGGTGTCCACTTAATTAAATGTTTACCGGATCCAAGCCATTGCATTTCATCCTGCAGCCAAAAGGCTACTTTCTCATTATGAAAATCATTCACTGATTTATAAACATAATTTAAAACCAATGCATCTTCGCGGTAAGGCAATGCAAATCCAGCAGAATCTAATCGCTCCCATTCATTAATTTTATCTTTAAAGAACTCTTGTCTAAAAAATAAACCCCATTGAATGAAATGAGAAACCGGATGATTCTTTGAAGGCAAGTCAATACCGCCTCTTAGCTCTTGATGATGCACTGTACTTGTTAAAAAATTCCGACTATAAGTATGTTGTGTTCCTTCCCCCCAAAGTTTAACTTCTTTTCCAGACTCATCTGTATTTCCAGCTTCTACTTCCACTAATCTATAGTACCCTAATATATCAAATTGTTCGGCTTCAAATCCACTGTACAATGATGAAAGAAATTTTATAAAATAGGGAGTTTTAGTGTTTTGTGGCACAAAAGTCAAACTTAATCCAGCCATATTTTGTTCGAATATATCTTTTTCCGAGCCTTCAAATGCAGTATTCAAATTTATTACTTGAAAAAAAGAACCTTTTGCAACAGATGCTGATTCTGGAATTAATTGGTAAATACTTTTATTCAAATTACCAATTACAGCTAATTTCAAAGTTCTACTAAAGTCATAAGACAAATAAGACTGAATGTCTAAAAAATTGGGTTGATACTCACCTTCAACATCCAAACTGCCTAATAAATATTTTGTTGTTTTATATCTGGCTCCAATTAAATATCTAAACTTTGAAGAACTGGATTTATTAAATTGCATGGAACCTTCTAAATGTGCACTCGCACCCAATGCACTTAGAACTGCACTCCCTCTTATGGAATCAGGAATTTTATATTTAATATCTAAAACAGAAGACTGCTTATCACCATATTTAGATTCAAATCCTCCAGATGAAAAATTTAATTCTTTGATTAAATCAGGATTTGGAAAAGACAATCCTTCTTGTTGTCCATTTCGAATTAATTGAGGTCTGAACACCTCAAAATCATTTACAAAAACTAAATTTTCATCATAAGAACCTCCGCGAACACTATATTGAGATGACAATTCACCTCCTGCACTGCTTCTTACACCTAAAGCAATGGATGGAAGTACACTTTCTAAATTTCCACTCACCGTTGGCAATAATTCAAAAGAACTTGCTTTCTCCTTTATATTGATACTTTGATCTGTTCTGCGATCGCGAATTTCAACTTCTTTATTAATTATTTTCTGCAAATAAATGGTTAACTGAATATTTGATTCAAGATCTTTCCATTTTAACACAATCTCCTTTACTTGGTAGCCTAGTCGATTACACTTTAAAACTAGTCGATCGCTTTCAGGAACTTCAATTTTGAAATTTCCATAACTATCACTCTCCGTAAAATAAGCAGTTTCTGCGATATAAATACTTGCAAATTCAAGCGGAATCTGGTCATCCAGATCCAGGATTTTACCTTTTATTTCATACAACTTAGTCTGTGCGGTAAGAAATCCATTTAGAATCAAAACAAATAAAAAGAGAATATAAATTTTATTCTTAAATTGATTCATTTACTCGTATTATGAATTTGTATACGTACAAAACGCAAATTAAAATTCAAAAGTGTTAACTGCAATGGATTTCAATTTAGAAATAACATCGAGTGGATTTGGATCTCCAAATACTGCATTGCCTGCAACTAAAACATCTGCTCCTGCTTTTAATATAACTTCTGCATTTTGCAATCCAACACCACCATCTATTTCAATTTTAACCTTAAGATTCCGATTTGTAATCTCTGTTTTTAAATCTTTAATCTTTTGTAAGGTACGGTAGATAAATTTTTGTCCGCCAAATCCAGGATTAACAGACATCATACAAACGACATCAATATCCTCCAGAATATCAAACAATAAATGAACCGGAGTATGCGGATTAATGGCTACACCTGCCATTGCACCTTGTTCTTTAATCAGTTGTATACAACGATGTAAATGGAGGCATGCTTCATAGTGAATAGAAATAATATCTGCCCCAGCTTTCCGGAAATCTGATATAAACTTATCAGGTTCCACAATCATTAAATGGACATCCAAAGGTTTTTCGGAAATTTTTTTAATGGCTGAAATAACAGGCAAGCCAAACGATAGATTTGGAACAAAGCGACCATCCATAACGTCCAAATGAAACCAATCTGCCTGACTTCCATTAATCATTTTTACTTCTTCACCAATACGAAGAAAATCACAACTCAATAAGGAAGGGGCTATTAAATGCATATCATTTGGAAAGCTCAAATATAAAAAAAAAGCTGCAATAATGCAGCTTAATTTAATGGAACAAGGTTAGCTCAATTTTTAAGAAATTTTATGACATCATTTTGATATATTAGAAAATATATCCCATTTTGCAATTCCTGTATATCTAAGGTCTTTTCATCTAGCCAATGTAGGGGAACCTTTTGACCATGAATAGTTGTCATTGACAACTGATCACCCTCCAAAAAATCGAAACCTAAATTGAGTACATGAGAACTTGGATTTGGATAAATTTCAATTTTATTTTTTTCTTTTTTACCTATGTAAATAATTTGACTATAATTAAAAGTTTCATCCCGATCCACTGATTTTAAACGAAAATAAATAGTTGAATTTCCAGTTCCAATTCCACTGGTTTTTACCTCGTGAGAATATGATTTCAGGATCTTACTATCACCTGTTGCTTTCAATTTTGCGATGTCATTAAAGAATTTACCATCCTTACTTTGTTGAATTACAAAATGTGAAACATTCGATTCACTAGCAGTAAGCCATTTAAGGTGAACGGCTCCTATTTTATCTTGTTCCGCCGTAAAGCTTAACAACCGAATCGGCAACACTACCATATCCTGTACTGCACCACATAAAACATGACTCACAGTCTTACCATGTGCATGAAATTGTGCTTTGGAATCACAATTGGCAATAAAATCAAAGGTCTGACAAATGATGGTGCCAACGGGAACATTTGGAATATAAATCGTCCTATATAGTGTTCCATAACTATAATTTACACTATATAAAATGTGATCTGCTTCTGCAGAAGTTTTTCGAACACAAAATTGAACGGAAAATGAACAATCGTTTCCTGATTCTGGCTTTTTGCTGAGCAAAGTCAAACTATTGCTAACAGTATCTATACATTGCTGGGCAATGACAACATTTAAAGAGAAAAGGAAACACAAGGAAGAGACTAGGTATCTTTTCATGGTGGTTGAGTTTATGAGATTTTGAAGACCTCAAGTAAAGATAAGCCATCAACCTAGAGTCTGATTCTTTCAAATTGTATAATTGTTTTGATAATATATTAGCTACTTAAAATCTGCAAAATGCACTTCATCCCATTCTTTTGCTGGAAGATGATTCATCCTTAAATAAACGTTTGAAGTCACCCAAACATCTTGTGCACAATACTTTGCAATTCGGTCAAGATCCTGATCCTGATAATAAACTTCACCTACTTTACTTCCGTCGAGGTCTCCTTTTGAACTTTCCAATTCCAAACATGCGGCTAACAATTCAAGTGAAATAAAATTCTTTTGATCTCCAAATTTCCACATGTCCAAAGTATCGGCCATAAACTTTAATTCCCAGGGTTTACGATTCGAAATATTTAAAATCGCTGGCAATTGCAGGTTATGGATTATAGCTCTCCGACAAATATATGGGATGTCAAATTCCCGAATATTATGGCCGCAAAGGATATTCTTGTCAGGATTATTAAAATGTTGGGATATTAAACTAAAAAAGTCAATTAGGATAGTTTCCTCATCAACTCCTGAAATGGTCTTAATTCTTAATACTCCTTTGTTAAAAAAACCTAAGCCAATGCATATAATTTTTCCAAATTCTGCATAAATGGCAGCTTTCTCATTATATAACTGATCTAAGCTCTTTTCAGGCTCCTTTTCTTGAAAATAACGTATTTTACGTTCAAATAAAGCTTGCCAGTGATTATTCAGTTGATTATAGCTTGGATACTGACTAACGGTTTCAATATCAATAAATAATACATTATTAAGTTCCATAATATTATAGTAAGGGTTTTCCCTGATTTTTTACTAAATCATATTAAAATTAAGCTATTTACCGTTTATGTAGTTAAATTTACACAATAAATAAAAAAAAACAGTATTATGTCAACTTCCAATCAAAATGTTAAAGCCCTGGTAATTATTTTACTGGTTGCACTTTTTGGATTCAATGTCTATCAATTTGTAAATAATTCAAATCTTCAAAAAGATAATCTTGCAAAAGAAAATGAATTAGTTCAACTTGAAGATGCAAAAGCCAAACTCGATAAAGAATATCAACAAGCCGTAAGTGACTTAAATGATATGAAAACTAATAATGAAGAATTGAATCGGGTGATTGATACACAAAAAGAAGAGCTTCGGATTCAAAAAGAAAAAGTTACTGGCTTACTAAAAGATAGTAAAAATCTTGCCATTGCACGCAAAGAAATTGAAACTATTAAATCTAAAACACAAGAATATATAACTGAAATTAATCGCTTGAAATCTGAAAATGCTGAACTTGCAACAGCAAATACAGGTTTAAAATCAGATAAAGAGAAATTAACCCAGGAAGTTCAAACCAAATCCGCTGAAAATCAACAACTATCAGAAGCGAAAGCTACTCTGAACACGGAGAAAGATAATATCGCAAAGGAAAAAGATTTATTGAGTCGCAAAGTAAATCGTGCAACCGCAATTCCAATTCAAAAAATCAATGTTGATGCATTTGAAGAACGGGAAGGCAAAAAACCAAATGATGTATCTAAAGCAAAAGATGCAGATTTTATTGAAGTATGTTTTAAAACTACGGTAAATAAAAATACAGAATCCGGTACTGAAAAATTTTATATACGGATTATTAATCCAACTGGAGAAACGCAAGCAATCGAATCTGAAGGCTCTGGTGTTATCAGAAACGATCAAAATGGTGAAACCATTAAATTTTCAATGTCTGCCATGACTCAATATAGCAGCGATGTAAAAGAAGTCTGTTCTAAATTTAAAAATCCAGGTTCATTTGTAGCAGGCGTCTATCAAATTGAAGTTTTTAATAAAGGATATTTAGTTGGTACCAGTACTTTAAAACTTAAATAAATAATATTCGCCATAAAAAAATTGCACGTTCTGCATTATTTTCTATTGAGCACGTGCAATTTTATTTTATAGATCGCAGTGTTGTTATATTTACAAATTAACAATACGCAATCTTCATCAGACCTTTTATTGACAATGGACTTTGGTGTAAATTGGTTTGACCCTGTCTTTACTATTTTAGGATACGGAATTCCTTTGATTGAAATCATCTCTGTAACTGCTGGTATCATTGCAGTTTACTTTGCTGCCCGGGAAAATATACTTACGTGGCCTATCGGTCTTGTGAATGTCACCACCGCATTTTTTATATACTACCATGTTCAGTTATATTCTGATATGTTTCTTCAGCTTTATTTTTTTTCCATCAGCATTTATGGCTGGATTATTTGGAAATTTGAAAAGTCGAATAAAATCCCTTTAAAATATCTTACTTCCAAACAAAGAATTTATATTAGTTTGCTAATCCTTATTGCAAGCTATGTATTTGGAAAATTTATAGCGAATATTCATTTGCTATTTCCAAATCTATTTCCAACTGCTGCTGTATACCCATATTTAGATTCCTTTGTTGCAATTTCTAGCATTGTTGCAAATACTTTATTGGCCAAACGAATAATAGAAAACTGGATTCTTTGGATCCTTATAAATATAATCTGTGTCTATCTCTACATTCAAAGAGAAATTTTATTTATTGCACTTGAATTTTTTATATTTCTTGGGCTTGCAATTTATGGAATAAAAGAATGGTTGTATTTAAAAAAGCTACAAGATCAAATGCTAAAGTCTGAGTAATGCTTGTTGCAAATCCGAAATTAAATAATCAGCATCTTCCAGACCAACATACATTCGTATTAATCGATGCGACTCTTGTTTAGAATCAAAAGCACTTCGTTCAATTCCTGCAAGCCTGGGTATGATTAAACTTTCGTGACCTCCCCAACTAACAGCCATTAAAATATGTGTTAAAGATTCACAAAAATTTTCAATCTTTTCAGCGGCATCCGTTTTAACAATAAATGAAAATAATCCACATGCACCCCGCATTTGTTTTTTTGCGAGTTCATATTGTTTGAAACTCTCATCCCATGGAAATAAAACAGATTCAATTTTTGGATGTCCTTTTAGAAATTCTATGACAAGATGTGTTGTATTCTGAATTCGATCCATTCTTGCAGGAAGTGTACGCAATCCTCTCAATAGTAACCAGGCATTAAAAGGTTGTATACCATTTCCTGCCGTCAGATATTCTAATTTAAAAACCTTTTGCAACAAAGTAGATTTACCTGTTAAAACCCCAGCAACCGTATCACTATGCCCTCCAATATACTTTGTGGCTGATTGCAAGACGAGGTCAATACCAAAATCAATAGGTCTTTGGTAATAAGGACTGCAATAACTATTATCTACTACTGTTAATATATTTCTTTGTTTTGCAAGTGTGGCAATAGCAGCTAAATGTTGGATAGAAAAATCCCAACTATTAGGAGATTCCAAATAAATAATTTTTGTATTTTCTTGAATTGCATTTTCAAAATTACTAGTATTTGTACCATCTACATACGTTGTTTCTACCCCAAATCGTGGTAAGAACTCATTAAACAATTTTTGTGCCCAGGTGTAAGGATCCCGAACTGAAATAATATGATCTCCTTTAGAAACAAAGGGAACTACGGACGAAAAAATTGCGGAAGCACCACTATTAAATACTAAAGCATCTTCAGCTCCATCTAAAGCAGCAAGTTTCTCTCGTAAAATATCTACCGTAGGATTTAAACCCCTTGAATAAATATATCCGCCATATTCATCTTTAAATCGTTGGCGCATTTGATCCACCGTATCAAACTTAAAATTGCTAGTTTGAATTATTGGAGGAGCTATCGCATTAAAATACTGTTCGCGATGTTCTCCTAGTTCATTAAGTATATATGATAAATCCACGATACTCTCAATTATTTTAGAAATTATATTAAATAGAATTACGCTTTAATTTTTGAATCAAAAAATACGCAATAATCAGCGCTATAAAAACAAGGATCGCTGTGAATCCAAATTGAGGATTCAAATAAAAACTAGAAATACCAACAAAAGTATAAGCACAAATAAAAAATATTGGCACCCAAGGAAAGAACTTAATTTGGTAAATTTCCTTCAAATTTAAATCTTTTGTTTTCCTTCTAAGGTAAAAGATTGTCGCAGCAGATGTAGCCATTCCTAAGGAATCCAAAATCATAACGAAACCCAGAATACGATCAAATGTTGATGCAAAAAAAACAACCAGAACGCAAATTAAAGTAAATACAGTCAAGCTCACTGTCAACACTTCCTTATTGCCAGACTTTTTGCTAAATGATTTTGGTAATATCCCATCCAGACTCATAGCATACATGACTCTTGGATTACTGAGTAACGAAACATTTACATATGCTAAAACTGCAAGAAATAATAAAATTGCAAATAAATTTCTTCCTATTGGACCAAAAAGTTTGGATGCTACAATGGATGCAATCCCTTTTGCTGTTTTCAACTCTTCGAAACCAATGATTTTATAATAACTTAAATTAACTAAAAGATATAAAACAATCACTAATAATATTCCACCATAAATACTTTTTGGAATCGTTTTTCTGGGCGACTTAATTTCATCACCAAAATTAATAGTTTGTTGATATCCACCATATGTAAAAGAAACAGCAACCAGGGTAGCACCAAAAGAGCTTATCAAATCAGACCAAGAAATTTGCATCCAATCCATATAATTTTGATTTGAGCTTACATGAATTTTGGGAAAAAATAATGCTGAGATGATTAATAGAATCATGGCTATTTTAATAAACATCAATACGTTTAAAGTATTCGCACTTAATCGAAGTCCTAAAAGATTGACACCATAAAATGCCAGAATAGCAAAAATTGCGATCATTGATTTTAATAGATCCGTAGGAGGGGTTACAAATAAAACCTCTGCCAAATAATCACTCCCAATTAATGCAACACCACCCAGGGAGGCAGCATTTGAGACCAGAATAATTCCATTAATTGCAAAGGCAATAGAAGGATGATAAGCAACTGAAAAAATCTTATAGTATCCACCTGTAACCGGAAATCTTGAGCCAATCTCAGCATAGGTCAGGGCACCACACAATGCAACCAAACCACCAAATATCCATGCTGCGAAGTAAACACTGGGTGTAATTGCAGCATTCGCTGAAACGGAGGCAGCCCTAAAAATACCAAGTCCGATCACTAAACCAATAACGATCATACTAAGTGAATAAACCCCTAGTTTCTGGCTACTATTAGAATCCATAATAATTGCGAAAATAAGAGATTCCAAAGAGAAAGTAGCGTTCCCGCGAATTATATAAGAAATTACTTTATAGACGCTCTACTCCCTTGCAATCCACCTGTATGCAAAACATAAATTTTCTTGTATTTATATTTATCTATTTGCTCAAAAAAAGAAATTAATAAAGGTGCTGTATAAACAGGATCCAATCTTATACCATAGTTCAAAAAAAATAAATCCATAAACTTCAATATAGATTCATCTTTTTTGCCGAAAGACAGATTCAGCTTAGCATCTATCATTTTAACTCTCGAATCCTGAATCCATGGATACTGAGCCATTCTAACTACTTGCATACTTAAAATGTGTACATTTTCAGAAAACGTAAGCAAGCCTTTAATTGTAGTACCTGTGCCACAAGCACATACTATTAAATTCTCCTGCCGGTCAAATTCAACTGGAAATTCTGATACAAGATTTGCGATCCCCTGAACACCAATCTCCCCACCTCCACCTTCTGGAATCCATAATGCATTTGAAAATCTATCCTCTAGAAAAATCTTTGGATCCAATCTCAGTTGTTGCGCTTCTACCCTACTTATTGGAATTAATGTAGCATTCCAGTTTCGACAATCCTTTAAAGTGGGTGTTTCAAAATCATTGTTCCATCCATAAATCAAGCAAGTACAAGGAATTTCTAACTTAAAACAAACATAGGCTAAAGCATGCAGATGATTTGAAAAAGCACCTCCCATACTAATCAATTCTTGCTTATCTGAACTCTGAAAAAAATTCAAATGGTTGCTTAATTTTCTCCATTTATTTCCACAGACTATTGGATTTATCAAATCATCTCTTTTAAAAATAAGCTCCTGCTTAATTTCTTCAATAAATATGGATTGCAAATCTGATGGCAGATTCAATTCTCGTTTAAGCTGCTGATATTTTTCCTCCGAAATTCTCACACACTGAATCGCTTTAATAAAAATAGCATAACACTTTAACGATTTAATTTAAATTCAATCGGCATTTTAAAATTAAAACTAACATTCCGGTTATTATTTTTAGCGGGAATCCAAATTGGAATGAGTCTTATTACCCGAAGTGCTTCTTCATCACAAGATGGATAGAGTGATTTTAAGATTTTTGGATTTCTAACATTTCCTTCCTTGTCTATTACAAAGCCTACTACAACTACCCCTTCAACTTTGTTCTGAAATGCGGTATTTGGATAGACTAGTTTTGAAGAAATAAATCTGGATAAATTAGATGAACCTCCAGGATATTGAGGCATTACATCTACAAAATCGAAGGTCACCTCTGATTCATTTGCAATTTGCGCATTATTATTTACTTTGTTAGGATCCTTCTGTTGTATTGAATCTAAATCCTTATTCATTGTATTTATTTCATTTTTTGGGATCTCTTCTTTAACTACTTTTTTAATTTCACTTTTTTTCAATTCTGGTGGTTTCTTTTCAGGATTTTTTTCAGGGCTCTCTGGGACTTGCTTTGAACTCATTTTGGTGTTCAATTTTGGCAACACGATATCCGGAGGATTTTCTAAAAAGACTTCCGTAATCATTTCAGATTCCTTTGTAAAATTCCAATGGATTGAAGGAATAATCAAACAAGCAAGAAATATAATTAAGGACAATATTAATCCAATGGTCATATTCCTATTATAAAATAGCCTAAGTTGATAAGCACCATATGCGCGATTTCGATTAGAAAACACCATATTATTCCAATCAGAAACTGAATTCTTAAAAAATCGATATAAAATACCTAACAATGGAACTGTGAATTGATTAAATACAATATTACTTTCCTATAATGAAAATTTCATATAATTAGTATCTGTATCACTTTAGTTGAAATGAAATTAACATAAAAAAAATTAAAATTAGCTGTCTTTTTCAAAAAGCCATGTGATCGGTTGGGCTATATTAAATGGCTGCAATACCCTCTTTATATTATAATTATTTTTAATATGTTCTAAGATTTGGGGAATATCATCTGAAACTAAAAACAAACTCCGATCAATTGGTGAAATTGTTTTTTCCAGCTCCATTTTATCAAGAAATTCTAAGAGTTCTTTATGATATTCTGTGCCATAAATAACGACTGGAAAATGAACCAACTTAAGTTTGAATTAAAGTCATAGATTCAAAAAATTCATCCATAGTACCAAATCCACCTGGCAAGACTATAAAAGCATAAGAATATTTAATCAGGAGTGTTTTTCGGTTAAAAAAATACTTCATGTTTACCCAATAATCAAGATATTTATTGGGTTGTTGCTCATTAGGCAAGGTGATGTTACAACCGACACTTCTTCCGCCTACCGATTTTGCACCTTTATTTGCTGCTTCCATAATTCCTGGCCCGCCCCCGGTCATAATGGTAAAACCCAAACTAGCGACTTCTGCCCCAATAGTTTCTGCAATTTTATAATAACGATGATCTTCCTGAAAACGAGCCGAACCAAATATAGTTACGCAAGGTCCGGTAAAATATAATTTCCGGATTCCTAAAAACAAATCCCAAAATACATCCCAAACAAAACGCAATTCTGCAAACCGGCTCATAGGGCCATTTAGATATTGAATATTTCTAATGTTCTTAATATTCTCCATAGCTTCTCGATCAAATAAACCGCAAGATTAAAAAAATTCAAGTGATATCTCTATTTTTTAATAATTTGCAGCAACAGTAAAAACCCACAGGCCTATGCCGCTGAATGAAACTACCCCCTCAGCCTTCAGAATTTCTTCTCATATGGCCGAAACCTTGATCCCATCAGAAATCATTAAACTGGCTGCCGAAGTGAATCACAAGATTCAAGCTGGAGAACATATTTTCAACTTGACAATTGGCGACTTTAATCCAAGCATTTTTCCAATACCAAAAGGATTGGAAAAATTTATCATTAAAGCATATCAGGAAGGGCATACCAATTATCCTGCTGCCAATGGAATGGTAGATTTAAGACAGGTACTTTCAACGCAAATAAATGAAAAACTTGGGCTTCACTATAGTGCTGATGAAATCCTAATTTCTGGTGGTGCAAGGCCTTTAATATATGCTATTTACAAAACACTTCTAGATCGGGGTGATACTGTATTATATCCAGTTCCATCCTGGAACAATAATCATTATTGTCATTTATGCGAAGCGAATGGGATTGCGCTTGAAGTGAATGCCGATCAAAATTTTATGCCAACTGCTGCCGATTTTGAACCCCATATACAAAAAGCTACACTCATCGCTTTATGCTCCCCACAAAATCCGACAGGTACTGTGTTTACAGAAGACACACTTCGGGATATCTGCAAGCTTGTGTTGACAGAAAACATCCGAAGAAAAGGCATTCAAAAGCCACTGTATATCATGTATGATCAAATTTATTGGGAATTAAGTTTTGGTGATACAAAACATTTCGATCCTGTTAGTTTAATTCCTGAATTAAGAGATTATGTAATTTATGTCGATGGACTTTCAAAAGTATATGCAGCTACCGGTATTCGGGTCGGATGGTCATTTGGACCTCGAAAAATAATGGATCAGATGCGGGCAATTCTGTCTCATATTGGAGCCTGGGCTCCTAAAGCAGAACAAATGGCTACTGCCTGGTTTATAAAAGATCAACAAGAGGTACAATCCTATTTGGATTGGTTCAAACCCGAAATTCATACCCGATTAACAGGTTTATATGACGGGATCTTAAATCTCAAACACCTTGGATATCCAATTGATATCATCCATCCACAAGCTGCTATTTATTTGACTGTTAAATGTCCCTGGAAAAATAAAAAAACAAAGGATGGCAGAATTTTACAAAATCAAATTCAGGTAACTGATTATATATTGAATGTTTGTAAAGTAGGAATTGTTCCTTTTAAGGCTTTCGGTGCATCGGAAGATTCTGAATGGTATCGAATATCTGTTGGCACATTAAAAAAACTTGAAATTGCTGAAATTGTAAATGCTTTGAAATCTGGCATGGATCAATTAATGGAAGTATAATCAACAATTCTTTTTTAGTTTTTAATTAAAATTTAGATGGAAAATAAGCATCCTAATTATCATGCAATTATTATGGCAGGTGGAGTTGGAAGTAGATTCTGGCCGCTCAGTAGAAATCAAAAACCGAAACAATTTTTAGATATCTTAGGAACTGGTAAAACTTTAATTCAATTGACCTATGAGCGATTGATTAAAATTATACATCCAGAAAATATTTGGGTAGTAAGTCATGCGGATTATCAAGATTTAATTAAAGAGCAATTACCTTTACTTCAAACAAACAACATCTTATTAGAGCCCCAGCGGAAAAATACTGCACCCTGTATTCTATTTGCTGCACTTGAAATTTCCAGAAGAGATCCAAACTCAATATTATTTATTGCACCTTCCGATCATTTAATTTTAAATGAGTCCATGTTTGTAAAAGATGTTAGTGATAGTTTTGATTTTATTTCAAAGAATCCAGAAAACTTATTGACTTTTGGAATTCAAGCCTCCAGACCTGATACAGGTTACGGCTATATTAATTTTGATTCAAGCCAAGTCCTTGCCGAAGATATTTATCAGGTACATAAATTTGTAGAAAAACCTGATCATAACACTGCATTATCATATTTGCAAAGTGGAAATTATGTATGGAACTCTGGTATGTTTTTATGGAAGACTAATACCATCTTACATTCCCTTGAAATCTACGCTCCAGATTTATTTAAAGCATTTAATTCCTATACGAATCCTTCTGATATTATTTCTATCTATCAAAATTGCAAATCAGATTCCATTGATATCGCTGTAATGGAAAAATCCAAATCTGTTGTCGTGAAAACTGTAGATTTTGGATGGAGTGATTTAGGAACCTGGGGATCATTATATGAACTTTTACCACATGATTTGAATGAAAATGCAAGTACCAATACAAAGCTTCTCTTAAGCCAAACCAAATCTTGTATGATTCACGATGAACAACAAAAATTAATTGCTTTACATGGTGTGGAGGACTTAATCATTATTAATACCGAAGATGTATTATTGATTTGTCATAAATCTGAAGAACAGGCAATTAAACAAATTGTTAGTAAAGTCCAGGAATCATTCGGTCCTACTTTAAGCTAATCATTTATAAGTTTTCATATTGCTTGTTTAAAATACAGACCAAAAATAGAATTTAGACTACTTGCGTTCAATGAAATGAATTGAATACTTAAATTACAAATACTTCCATGTATTTATGAAATCTAATTTTAAATTTTTACTAAGTTCACACATTAACTTCTAATAAAAAAGAATGCTGACAAAACTCAATTTATCAGCATTCTTAATTTGCAATTTGTATTCTAAAAAATATTTTATTGATCGCTAATTTGCAATTACAAATTTTGTAACGATCGCATTTTTTCCATTATTAATTTTAAGATAATAGGTGCCAGCTTGAATATGATTTGTTTGAATACGGTATACTTGATCTAAACTTTGGTGCGTTGTCATTTTTCTACCTGAAAGATCAAACATATCTATTGAAACTGGGTTTTCACGACTCGCATTTGTATAAACTAAAATATAATCCTTTGCCGGATTCGGAAATATTATCGGGAGTTCATATTCAAAGTCATCTGACCTATTTTCTAAACCTCCGCCAAAAGGTAAGTCTGAAATATTAAAACGACCTGTTTTTGTATGCTCCGGACATAAAACTGGAGACAATACTTGTATATACTGAGTCTTCGTTAATGCATTCGTACCATTCGTATTCTTTACGGTTAACTTTACTGTATATTTCCCCTTTTTATTAAAGACAACCACTGGATTTTTAAGCTTTGAAGTTGTTGGATTACCATTTTCAAAAAGCCAATCCCATTCAATAACATCTACCGAAGACTTATCGTTAAAATTCACAGTCAAAGGTGCACAACCTTTAATTGTATCTACAACAAAATTTACTTTAGGTACTAAATATACGGCGACTTGTTTTTTAAAGGTGTCTAATCCACATTCGTTTTGAACAATTAACCGAACATTAAATTCACCTTCAACCCCATAATCATGTATTGGATTTTTTCAAAACTTGGTTTGCCATCACCAAAATCCCATAAATAATTTAATCCGCCTGTTGATTGATTCGTGAAGGTCGATTTAAAACCAGCAATAGAATTTGTAAATCCTGCATTTGGTATCGTATTCACATCAATAAAATCCTGCTTTCCGATAGAATCTTTGTAAAATACATTAGATGCTACCAGGCTGACATTAAATTTTCCCGCATTGTTATAACTTATTAATGGATTTGGATCCGTACTTGTAGAAGGTGACCCACCTGGAAAATACCATTGATAATTGGTTGCTGCAACAGACGCATTTTGAAATTGCACTTTATAAGGTGCGCATCCTTTAGGATTTCCAACGCTAAATGAAGCTGTTGGTTTTACACCGATTATTAAGGTAGTTACCGCAGTATCTGTACCACAACCATTAATCGCAACATATTTAACTTCATAAGTTCCTTCTGTATAATTATGACTTGGATTTGGATCCGTACTTGTAGTGTTATCACCAAAAATCCAAACATGTGATTTAGCATATCGGGATTGATTTGTGAAGTCAACTTTTCCTACATCGATACTATTTGCAAATTGGGCAACAGGTAAACTATCAATTGTTATATATGCCTTTTTGGTAATAGAATGATTAAATCTTGAACCATAAACAGTCAGTCTTACATCATAAACACCTGGTAAATTATACTTTACAACCGGATTTTTCTGCGTTGAAACACTTGGCACACCACCGACAAATTCCCATTGCCAGTTTTTAACATTTCTGGTGGATTGATCAAAAAACTTAATAATTCCAGGAGCACAACCACCGATCGTATCGGAATCAAATTCTGCAGTAGGAACACTTACTACATTTATCAATTTTTTAATTGTATGTACACCACAATCATTTCTGACAGTAAGGGTAACTTCAAATGTAGAATCCGTTGGAAATTCATGGAAAGGATTCGACTCCTCACTAAATTCACCATCTCCAAATTTCCAGGAATATTCATCTGCTCTTAATGATTGGTCGATAAAAAATATTTCTCGTCCTTGCAAACCATATGAAAAATCCGCAACTGGAACATCATTGATTTCAATAAATCCTACCTTAGTAAGTTCTACTTCACATCGGTTACTGCCTGCTTCCAAAGTAACGTTATAGGTTCCAGCAGTTTTGTACACTATCACTGGATTTTTTTGTGTCGATGTATCTGGTGTACCTCCTGGAAAACTCCATTTCCATTTAGTTGTATTTATTGACAAATCTTTAAATTTTACTGTCACGGGTTGACAACCGTATGTGATGTCAGCTGAAAAATCGGGAACTGGAGCTGAAGAGTTTGGACAAATTGGCAAACAACCACTTTCAATCAATTTTTCTGTCCGTGCGTAACTATTTAAGGATGCGATAGCAAGGCCTGACCAAGCTGTACTTCCATTTGGAAGTCCGGGAGCCATTATTGTCGGCGAAATACCTGCATCATGAATCATGCTCCAGTTATGTCCTAACATATGGGCTTGCAATGTCAGATAATCACCTTGTCTTCCGCCCGGACCCCAATAATCACTGCAAACATTATATCTGTCATTTAAACATACGGATGCCTGAAAGGCAGTACCTACAGTACCTGTAGGGCCAAATTTAGAAGTCCATAAAGTAGCAACATTATGTTGCGAATTTGCAAACATAGAGGTTTCTGCAATATCTCGAAAACGATTTAACATTGCATTAATGTCATTCATTCCATTAAAGGGATCTTTAGCTTGTTCCTCTGGAATGAATGTCCCTGTTACTACATATTGGTATTCATTTTCAAATTCATCATCATAAACTGTTTGCACATCGGCTAATATGTTCAACATTTGATTTTCAGTTTGATTAACACTGCCTCCATACTTTCTATACATTGGATAATCTGCTGCAAGACATATTTTTACTTCTGCACAAATTTTACATGGTTTTGCTCTGGCAAGTGATTCTTTTTGTAATTTTTCCAAATTCTCGTTGACCGCTCTATTTACCAAATCAGCTCCACATAAAATACCTTTTGCAGGAATCAGATCGGATGTTTTATACATAAGATATTGTTGTTCGGAAGGCATAGCATTTGACAAACTTTCAAAATCTAAAGGCTCAATGAAATAACGATCCTTGCGATCATCAATCATGATACTAAAAAAACCATCCGCAATACTCATTGACACCATAGAATTTTGGCCTTTTATGGTACCGTTAAAGGTTCTAAAATCTGTTCGCTTATTTAATATTTTAAGATCGCTTAAACCACCGGTAGCTCGCACCATATCTGGTGATAACAAATTATACTCAAATAATTGAAGCTGCCAGGTTTTTTCTGGAGTACGCAAAATAAATTCCTTTACATTCCCTTTTATACCATCAATTTTATCAGCCAGGACCTTTACGTCTAATTGCAATACTTTGAATTCTTTTAGATGCTCATCTGTTCCCTTAGACATTTTGGTTTCAAATGGCTTAAGTACAATACTTTGTGAGATCGCTATGTTAATAGAAGCGATTAAAAATAGTAATATTTGTTTCATGTTCTAATTTGTTTATTTTAATATATTTTAAAAACAATATTTTACATACTGTTTGCTTATTGTTGTTTTAAATTAAATATGTTCAAGTGTGTATCTAATAATTAGTTATTGATGAATTCATACAAAATGTGGGGATGCAATTTACAATTAAATTTCAACAAAAAAAAGGTGCTGCGAATTATTCACAACACCTTTTTTTATATTTATCCAAAGGATCATTATTCTGAAATTACAAATTTATTGATGTTAGAATTTGTTCCATCATTCATTCGAATATAATAGGTTCCAGATTTAAGTTGTTCTGTTTGGATTTTAAACAGTTGTTCTTTACTTAAATGACTTGACAATTTTTTCCTGAAAGGTCAAATACATCTATATTAATTGGTTTCATTTGGCTTGCATCCGTAGCAACTAAAATATATTCCTTTGCTGGATTCGGAAATACTATTGGTAGTTCATATTCAAAGTCATCTGCTCTGTTTTTAAAACCTCCGCCAAAAGGTAAGTCTGAAATATTAAAACGACTAGTTTTTGTATGCTCCGGACATAAAACAGGAGACAACACTTGAATATACTGAGTCTTTGTCAATGCATTGGTACCATTTGTATTTTTAACTGTAAGTTTCACAGTATATTTTCCTTTCTTATTAAAAACGACTACTGGATTTTTTAACATTAGATGTTGTTGGCGTTCCATTTTCAAAAAGCCAATCCCATTCAATAACATCAATAGAAGATTTATCTTTAAAATTCACTGTCAATGGCGCACAACCTTTGATAGTATCTGCGGTATAATTTACTTTAGGCACCAAATACACTGCAATATGTTTATCGAATGTATCTAAACCACATTCATTTTGAACGATCAGGCGAACATCAAATTCACCTTCTACATTATAATCATGAACTGGATTCAATTCAAAACTTCCTTTCGTATCACCAAAGTCCCAAAAGAAATTGGTTCCACCAACACCTTGATTCACAAAGGTTGATTTAAATCCACTAATTGAATTAGAAAACAGTGAAGTCGGTGTTGTTTTAACTTCGATAAAATCAGTTTTAGCGACTGAATCAGTATAAAAATTATTATAAGCTACCAGGCTTACATTATACTTTCCAACTGCATTATAGGTGATTACTGGATTTTGGTCTGTGCTCGTACTCGGTGATCCTCCTGGGAAATACCATTTGTAAAAAACAGCAGACGCGGTAGATGTATTTTGAAATTGAACCTGATAGGGAACGCAACCTCTTGCTTCGTTTACTTGAAAGCCTGCAATTGGTTTTGTTCCAATGGTAATTGTAGTTCTTGCAGTGTCATTACCACAGGCATTACTAACGATATATAAAACCTCGTATCTTCCTTCCAGATATTTGTGACTTGGATTTGCCTGAGTACTGGTGGTATTATCTCCAAAATTCCAAAAATGTGATTTTGCATATCTGGATTGATTTGTAAAATCAACTTGACCTTGCGTTTCACTATTTGTAAATTCAGCATCTGGCAAACTATCAATTGTGATATATACTTTCTTGGTTATAGAATGATTAAATCGAGAAGCATAAACCGTTAATCTAACATCATAAACTCCAGGATTGTCATACCGAACAATTGGATTCTTCTGTGTAGAAACGCTTGGAACCCCACCGACAAATTCCCACTGCCAGGTTTTTACATTTTTGGTGGATTGATCAAAGAACTTAATAATTCGCGGAGCACAACCACCTATTGTGTCTGAATCAAAATCGGCTGTAGGAATACTAACTATAGATATCTTCTTTTTAATGGTGTGAACTCCACAATCATTTTTAACAGTGAGGGTAACCTCAAAGGTGCTATCGGTTTCATATTCATGGTATGGATTAGCCTCTTCACTAGTTTCTCCATCACCAAATTTCCAGAAGTATTCATCAGCGCGTAAAGACTGATCTATAAAAAACACCTCCCTGCCTTGATTTCCGTAAGAAAAACTTGCAACAGGCACATCATTAATTTCAATATAACTAATTTTAGTTGCCAACACTTCACAACGACTATTCCCTGCTTCCAGACTCACTTCATAAATTCCGGGAGTCCGATAAATTACGATTGGATTTTGAATAGAAGAAGATGCCGGAGTACCGCCAGGGAAAGACCATTTCCAGGTAGACGCGTTTAGCGATAAATCTTTAAATTTTACGGTCACGGGCTGGCAACCATAGGTAACATCTGCAATAAAATCAGGAACTGGTGCGTCAGAACCTAAGCACAAATCTGTAGGCATTGACTTTCAATCAGATGTTGAAAGTTAACATAATTATTTAAATAACTAGTTGATAATGTGGACCAGATGCTACTTCCATTAATTGTTGGTGCCATAATCGTAGATGCAATTCCTGCGTCGTGGATCATACTCCAGTTATGACCTAATTCATGGGCTTGCAATGTTAAATAATCGGCTTGTTTTCCACCTGCTGGTAGATAGTCACTGCAAACATTATATCGATCATTCATACAGACAGTAGCCAAATATGCAATCCCTATAACTCCCGTTGTAAATTTAGAAGTCCATAAAGTAGCAACATTGTATTGGGAGGTTGCAAAAATGGTAGGAGCGATATTTGCGAACTCCGTCAACTGTGTTGCAATGTCCCGAGTCATCGCCCATGGGTCTCTTGCAAAATCGTCCGAAACCCATAATCCTGTGACTTCATAAACATATTCGTGTTCAAATTCATTATCAAAAACAGTTTGAACATCTCCTAAAACTGACAACATTTGATTTTCTGCAGCAGCTACACTTCCGTATTTTAAAAACATGGAATAATCGGCAGCAAGTGCAATTTTTACTTCAACACATTTTTTGCAAGGGCGGGCGCGTGAATTTATTTCTTTTTGAATTCTTTCATGTTCATTATGCAGACTCTTATTTACCATTTCCGCTCCACAACTTATACCTTGAGTAGGTACTACATCAGCAGATTTATACAATAGAAATTGTTGACTCGCTGGTAAATCTGAAGTTAGACTTAAATTATCCAAGGGCTCTATAAAATAACGATCCTTACCATCGTCAATCATAATTTTAAAAAAACCATCAGCAATCGACATAGATACCATAGATTTTGTGCCTTTTATAGTTCCATTAAAAGATCTAAAATCCTTTCGCTCAGGTAAATGAGTTGGCTTTAATGGATCTCCTTTTACACGTTTCATCCTGGTGCAACAAGGGTATATTCAAACAATTGCAAATTCCATGATTTTTCAGGAGTGCGCAATACAAATTCTTTTACATTACCCTTGATTGCATCTATTTGATTGATCAAAGATTTTACATTCAATTGTAATAAATTGTAATTTTTTAGATGTTCATCGGTAGCTTTTGCAACCTTGGTTTCAAAAGGCTTTAACAAAACAGTTTGAGAATAAGCAATATTGGTAATAGCTAAAATTAAGAGTACTATTTTTTCATGTTATCAGTTTTTAATAAATTCCGCGAAAAATTAGCAAAAAATATGGATAGGTTGGCAAATTTTAACATATCATAATCATTTCCCTAAATATTAAAGAAAGTAATTAGCCCTCCGAATAAAATGTACAAAACCTAAGTATTTTTGCAATTTAAAAATTTAATTTGGTTTTATCTAATTTATATTAATGTAATAAATATTTAATTTGGCAATAGTGGACTAAAACACTTTTTTATCAAAACAATTAGGTTTAATAAATCCGAAAAATTAGGGTTCCATCCAAAGACAAATTTAATACATAATTAGATCTAAATTTCATACCAATTTGAAATCCAATCTACCTAAACTCAAGACTACTTTAGAAACAAGCTCTTAAAAGTTTTGTTTTTAATAAAGAACTATATTATTTAACGATCCATAAATCATTCAACAAACGTTCATTTTAAAGGATATGTGAACCAACCATTTAAGAATTATAGGATCCATAATTGTGCGTACTCCCTTTGATATTTGAAAACAATACTTGCTTCTGATGGATCTGGATTAGGTTCTTTATAAGCTTTCATTTGGGTGCTCCATAAATCTGAAAATTAAGCTTAATTTATTTTAAATTCGGTTGGCTTGAAATGGCATAATCTACTTTAAAAACAGTAAAACAAATTTGAAGCCTAAGCTCACCAAATCGACATAGAATGATAATTTCGACCATTTCGAATATGATCCTTTAGATTAAAAAATCATCCGAACTATGCCAATTTCTAGTACCACTGCTTAATGATTGAAAACTAAAATTCTATCTGCTCTTTAATTTTCCTGTTTTAAATAATAAACTTGAACTTTGATACCAACTTATGGCTTCTTGATCAAGTACTTTATCATCTTCTGTTTTAATTTGTTTATGATCAGCCGTAACAATAAAAGTTTCGACTTTTTGTTTTGGTGACAAAATGACCAACTTATGATTTTTAAGGTACCCTAATTTTTGGTAGGTACTGATAAAAGCCCGATCATGTAAACTATCCATTTTAAAAATATCAAAACCAAAAAAACTACTCGTATAACTAAGATTTAATAAACCCAAAACAGTAGGACAAATATCAATTTGGCTCATCAGGCGATCCACTTTTCGGGGGGCAATAAACCCTGGAGCATAGATCAACATTGGAATATGGTATTTTTCTATCGGCAGTTCGGATTTACCTGCACTCGAAGCACAATGATCTGCAACAATTATAAACAAGGTATTTGAAAACCAATTTGTCCTGGAAGCTTCGTGTATAAATTTCGCGATACTATAATCCGTATATTTTACAGCGCCGTCCCGTCCGGTATGTGAAGGAATATCAATTCTTCCTTCAGGATATGTATATGGACGATGGTTTGAAGTGGTCATAATATGTGTAAAAAATAGCTTTCCATTGGTTACTGATTTTTCTATTTCTCTTAAAGACAATGAAAACAAATTTTCATCCGCTACTCCCCAAACATTTTCATAATCTACTTCAGAGTCCTTTAATTTCATTCTATCTACAACTTCATAATGATTATTAGAAAAATAATAATTCATATTATCAAAATAACTATACCCACCATAAATATATTTACAATCATAAGCTTTATCTGAAAATATTTTTCCAATAGAAAACAAATTTTCATTATTAGGTCTCCGCACAATAGATTGACCTGGAGAAGGTGGAACACTTAATGAAAGTGCTTCAAGACCCCTAACCGTTCGGGTTCCTGTTGCATATAGGTTTGTAAAAAACAAACTTTCGTTTGCCAAAGAATCCAAAAATGGGGTAATCCCTTTTGTATTTCCAAATGAATTCATAAAATCAGCACTTAAACTTTCTACACTAATTAATACCACATTTTTCTTTAGCTCCTGACCACTATTTGTAATTTTTCGCTCCACAGAATACAAATCATTAGAAATGAAATCAGAGCCTGTTGTAGCTAACAATTCATGCAGCTGTGTAAAGGCAGTAGTATTATCAATAAGTTTATAGAACTTTTCATAATCCAGTTCATTGTTGCGATATGCTGCAAACAACTCATACATTCCATTTCCAGCCAACTCATTATTAAATTCATTTCCACTCATTGTATGCCATTTCTTATCGATAAAAAATAATTCAATACAATGATCCCAAGGAATCCTAAAAACCATTTAGTTCGCTTCGTGAAATTCAAAGCGACGATTTCTCTATCCTTAATAGTGCGTTTAACAAAATATACTAAAACCAAAGAGCAGAAAGCTACCGCCGCTAAAATCCAAGCAATTGGATAAGATTGTTTTATATTTTCAATAACCTCATTCGTGTATATCAAATAATCAACAGCAATAAAATTATACCTAGAATTAAATTCGTCCCAAAAAAACCATTCTGAAACTGCATTTAAAATCAGCAAAAAACTCAAAAAATAGCCAACGTAGAGTATAAAATGCTGCCATTTCCAGGCATACATTCGTTGTGGTAAAACCCAAATATAAACGAACAAAGGAATCACAAAATAGAATGCATTTGCGAGGTCAAACAACATACCTATTCCGAAAATTTCTAAAACATTTAAAACGGACCAATCTATCTGATCCCAACTTCTCACAAACAATGTCAATCGTGTAACTGTGGATATTCCTAACAGGATTAGAATAAGTAGGAATATATGCTTAAAACGGTTTTGTTTAACAAACTCTGGTAAATTCAACATAAGGCTAAAAGTTACAAGTTATAAAGAAAACCCGGTATTTCGCCTGTTATTAGTTTGCATTACAGAACGAAAATTCATAAATCTGAAAATTCTAGTCGGACCCTAATTTAGTTGCACAAACCCAAGCTATTTCAAAATTATCAGTTGCTGTTAAAAGAAGCTCTTAGAATATAATCCAGCTAAAAATCACCCGCAGGGGTTATATTCAGATAGTACTTTCTGGCTACCTTTGAATCCATAATTATAAATTATTGATCCAATTTAAATACTATAAGGTTTTACTACTACTTATTGGAAGTTTGGTAATCTTGCTGGAAGAAGCATTTTGCCAGGCAAAGTATTTAAACTTTAGCACAGAGGAACTGATCTCTTTTGCTGAAACGAATATAAAACGAAATCCAGATTCTGCATGTATTGGCTTAGAAGACTTATCAAACAAATATATTGCTTGTAATAAATTACATCATTTTACAATTTGTCAATATTATAGAGCAAAAGCTTTAACGGAAGTAAATCGGGATGAAGATGCCAGGCTATTATTGAATCTGCTTCTAAAGGAAAAAACGCTAGAAGATAAAATTGATTTGCAATATGAAATTCATAGTTTGCTTGGAAGTATTGAATTTCAAAATGGCCATTTTTATAGATCAACCGTGAGCTACAGGAGTGCAATGGATTTAGCAAAACGACTGAATAAAGATCTATGGATAGCCAAAACAAGTGAGGAATTAGCAAAAATATTTGATAAAATAAACAGATCCGATAGGGCTATACAATTTTATTTGAGATCCTTAAAATTACAGTCTAATTTAAATAATAAAGAAGCCATGCAAAGTTGTGCCCTCGCATTAGCAAGGCTCTATATCGGAGAAGCAAAATTAGACTCGGCAATACATTTTGTAATGCAATCTATAAATTTATCTAAACAGTTAAATAATCCTACGGCATTAATTGAAAGTCTTGTAGAAGAAGCAAATGTTTTTCTCAAAAAGAATGATTTGGAAAAAACAGTTAGAAATATTCAACTCCTTGATTCTCTAATAAAAATTGCATCTAATCCATTTAACAAAGTGCGACACTATGTACTGATCGGAAATTATAAAATGACCACCGAAGGAGATTCTGTTGCAATGATATGGTATAATAAAGCGGAAGAATTTTCTAATAAAGGATTTACTCCATATATAGATTATTACATTAAATCTAATATTTCTGATGCTTACTTTTCCAATGGGCAAATAGAGAAAGCATATTCTTTCTTAAAACATACTAATAAAATAGGTACTGCATATAATAGCAAAGAAAATATTGAATTAGCGGAAGATGTCAGGCAAAATTCTGAACTCAATATTAGAGATCGGGAGATTGCAATTTTACAAATCCAAAATCAATTAAAACAAGAAAAGCTTGAACAAGAAATTCAATTAAAACTAGGTTTAAAAAGGGAAAACCTGCTTAAAGACCAAACTTTAAAACAAGAAATACTCTTGAACGAGGCGAATGCAAGAGAAAAAGTGTTCCAACATGAACAACTCGAAAAAGAAAAAATTATAAGTCTGGCGCTACTTCATGAAAATGAGTTCAAGAAAGAGAGCCTGCAAAGTGAACAAAAAAGACAAAGATGGCTCTGGATTAGTATTTTAGTTTTATTAATTTTGGCTTCCCTAATATTTTATTTATTTAAAAATCAAAAGGAAAAAAATGCTATTATTCTAAAACAAGCAAAAGATCTTGAATTTATTAATAAAGAAGTACACCATCGTGTGAAAAATAATCTTCAGGTAATCTCCAGTTTATTGGACTTACAATCACAAACGCACGCAGATAAAAACATTAGCAACTTGTTAAGAGAAAGCAAACATCGCGTTCAATCCATGGCTTTTATCCATCAAAATTTATATGAAGGGGAAGGCATGAATTTGGTTGATATGCCAAATTATATTCAAAATTTAATTGATCATTTATATACTGCATACCATCGGGATTCCGAAAATATTAAAATTATTACTGAAATATCCCCTCTGCGCCTTCATATGGATACCGTCGTTTCTATTGGAATGATTGTAAATGAATTAGTAACCAATTCTTTAAAGTATGCTTTTGTTGAATCCAAACAAGGATCCATCATTGTATCTTTGAAAGAATGGCAAAACCAACTCATTTTAACTGTTTCTGATGATGGTATTGGCATTCCTGTTGGAATAGATGTTTCTACCATAAAATCATTTGGCTATAAAATGATTCGAGCATTTGTTCAAAAGCTAAAAGCGAAACTCATCATTGAAAATGAGCACGGTACGAATGTTCAAATTCTAATTAATAAAAAGTAATATCTTCTATGGAAACCATTAATTACAAAGTCAAAGTATTAATCGTAGAAGACGAGCCCTTAATAGCAGAAAATCTGGCTATGTATTTAAATAATAACGATTTTGAAGTTGTTGGGATGGCTTATGATTATGATGAAGGTTTGCGTTTATTAAATGAAACGAAGCCTGATATCGCTTTACTTGATATTAATTTGGAAAGTCAACAAGACGGGATTGATATAGGTTCTTATATTTTTAAAAATATTAAAATTCCCTTTGTATTTTTAAGCTCCTATTCTGATAAGCAATCATTGGACCGTGCAAAACAAATTCAACCATCTGGATATTTAGTCAAACCATTTCATGAAAAATCACTTCTGACAACTTTAGAAATATCACTCGCAAATTTTGCAAACCAAGCAAATAATCAAGCACCCATATTAGAGCTTTCTCAAATAAATAAGCATCTTTTAAGTTCACTATCTGATCGTGAATTTGAAGTAGTTCAGTTAATTTATTCTGGCAAAACCAATCAACAAATAACCCAGGAATTATATATCTCTATAAATACTTTGAAGCGCCACATCAATAATGCATACATGCGCCTGGATGTGAATTCAAGAACTTCTGCAATTCATAAATTGCGGGCACTTATGTTAAAAAAATAATTGAATTAAGAATGCGTTCCTGCAAGTTCTTTAAAAACTCCCATTAAAGTTTTGAATATTCAATACCAGGAAGATTGGCGTTGAAAGAATCAAATGAATAGCTATTTTCTTAAACGATTGCCAATATAATTTCTTGAACTTCGATCGTATGAATCCCTTTAGTTGACCTTGCATTAGCTAAAAAATCAAAACCATATGCCCCTATAATTTGAAAATTATTAGCGTCCTTTAATGGTATTGAATGTAAATGGGTTTTGGAATGAGTTCTAAGATTTCACGAGGCGTAAACAAGCCATTCTTATCAAGCCGTGTATCATTTTTATAAAATATTTTAAATCCCGTAAATTGCACAGGCTCTTCAAAAATATATCGTTGATATGAATTTCGCTTTATTTCTTTTGGACCGAATCCATCCATATGAATTATAATTTGTACTTCCGGACTAAGCTTAATTTGGGAAGCATTTGTAAGCATTTCTTTTGTAAAGCGGTGTATAACAATTATTTTAGGCGGTAAATTATGATTTTTAACAAGCTTTCCAAGGTAATGGATAGCATCATTAATATCCTTTGCATCTATAGTACCAATAACACTTCCAGGTACAACTTCTGGTTTCATCTTAAATTCTGGATCAATTCCGAGATGCACATGTGGCATTTTAAAATATTTTTCAAGTTTTGGAAGTTCCTCTTGAATTGTACTCCAACCCGCTTGAATGTCCAGAAAAACCAAAGCATCAATCTGTTTTGCCAAATCTAGAATTTTATCGATTTCTTTAAATGGCATTCTCAATCTTTTCTTGTCACCTTCCGTTTGCGCTGTTACCGCTATATAATGTAAAGCAGGACGAGCAGGAAAACTAGAATCAACCTGGCTCCACTCCTTAACAAGAAGATCTAATTTCTCAAGCATTTGCTTTGGTGGCAATGCCGCCAGGATGCCCATTTTTTTAGAATAAAGATTGCCATAAAATGCTATGATGCGCTGAAATGGCAGGATAGCGCCTTGCATTGGATAGGGATCTTTAACTGGCCATTTACCGGAACTATCCTGAGAACTTAAAAATGCGACTTTATTCCTATAAATAGCTGTATCTAAAGGAATTACTTTCAAAATATTTGGTATACTATCACTTTTTGTAGTGCTCTGATTCTGAATTCCAACTAAGTCTTTACAATTCAAATGAGTCAAAAAAGTTGGCATCAATAGAATCCAAAATAAATATTTAAGCATGTATTCGCAAGGGAAACTAGATTTGGCCATATGTAAAAGGGATAAAATGCTCTTCGTGTAATCGTATTTTGCAAAGATATTTTATAAAATTGGCTTATGCTATTTAAATATGAAATCAAACTCGGATTCTAATGAAACCTAATAAACTTTACTTTAAGAATGATTTATACAAATCCCGAAACAGATCCCAAATTTTTATAGTTAAACAACTAATAATTATACAAGGCAACCATATTACTTGTTTAACTTTAAAGCTTATTGAATTCCAAATTTTATATAATTTATAAAAAACTGAAAGAAACACAAAATGGAATGAAATAGTTTAAATGACGATCCTGGAAATAATAACTATTTCAGCTCATTTGTAAATGCCTATATTTGCACAAGATGAAATTTGTCATCTGTTTTCTCAGCATTTTAAGCATGAATTCCTCTATTTTATTTAAAAACCAGAATTAAGCACCCAATTAAAATTACAAATGAATAAGTCAAGTTATCAAAGCTCGATAGGACGTTTTAGAATCATTGCAATTTGCGAAGGTATTTCGTACTTGCTTTTGTTATTTATTGCAATGCCATTAAAATATTTTTCGAATTTTCCTCAAGCTGTATTAATTGTCGGTTGGATTCATGGATTTCTGTTTATTGCATACATGATCGCCGGACTGGATGTTTCAATAAAATATAAATGGGGTTTAAAAAGAATTTGCATTGCTGTTATTGCATCCCTTTTACCATTTGGACCTTTTATCTTAGATCGAAAAATTCTAAGTAAAGAAATGGATCGTGTCTAAATTGGACAAGAATTATTTTCTAAAAACTAAATAAAATTGAACAAGTAGTTAGCTATATTTGTATTTACAAAAATATTATATGAACAAACTAGAATCCATATTTGAACAACTCATTTTTGGCAGCCGTTGGTTGCAAGCTCCACTTTATGCTGGACTTATCATTGGTGGTTTTTTGTATGCGTATAAATTTATTGTGGAATTAATTCATTTATGCACTACGATAACGGAAATCACAGAAACCGCTTTAATGTTGGGAGTCCTCACCTTAGTAGACATTACGATGGTGGCGAACCTTCTTATTATGGTAATTATTGGTGGATATTCTACCTTTGTAAGTCGTTTAGACATAGACAAGCATACTGACAAACCTGAATGGTTGCAAAAAGTAGATGCGGGTACTTTAAAAGTAAAATTAGCAGGTTCGTTAGTTGGGGTATCTGGAATTCATCTACTTCAAATATTTATCAATATTGAAAATAAAGATCCGGAAGATGTAAAATGGCAAGTAATTATCCATATAGTTTTTCTTGTATCTTCATTAGCCCTTGCCATTACAGAAAAAATATTACATGCGAAACATGCCTAAATTAAACTTCATTTATAAATTGTAAATTAAAAAAGATGAAACGTATATTTGGATTTACAGAAATTATTGGGATACTCACTTTTTTTTCATTTTTATCCAATAAATTACATACAGATGTATATAAAGTCGATGCCAATCAAAGTTCACTTGAATGGATTGGAGAAAAAATTACAGGCAAACACAATGGCACTATAAAATTTATAAGTGGCGAAATAAAAAACAATCATGGGTCTATCCATGGTGTTTTTGAATTTGATATGACATCCATAGAATGTCAAGACCTTGAACCAGGGCCAAATAAAACAAAACTTGAAACATTTCTTAAATCATCAAATTTTTTGATGCAGCCTTATTTCCAAAATCACAATTTATCATTACATCCGTCACCCCTTTAAAAGAAACCAATGTTGGAACGAATACACATACTATAAAAGGGTTACTTACCATCAAGGATAAAACAAATGAAATTTCATTTGGTGCTAAGCTTACACTACAGGGCAATCGCTTTTCTTGTCTAGGAATAGCAACGATAGACCGCACAAAATTTGATATTAAATACCGCTCTAAAACATTTTTTCCAGATATTGGAGACAAAATGATATATGATGAATTTACATTAAAATTTAATGTTGTAGCAAATAAATAAGCGACTTATTGAATTTACAAATGTGATGCATCCGGAGATTTTTATTTTAACCCATTATTTGATTGGTATAAAAATATAACTAAGGAATAAATAATTTGATCGTTACACGAGGCGAAAGCCCCTTCCAGGGCTTGTGATTCATCAACAACCTGATTTGATTACAATTTTCACTTTGACTGGGTATTGTCTATATTAAAAAACGATTGCTCCTCATAAAATTAAATGATTGCTTATTTTTACAAAAAAAAATCGCTCTAGAATTTGTTATTCTAGAGCGATTTCTTTTAATTAAAATGGATCGGTTACTTCGACTTACTGCTTGACAAATTTTTCGCAGGCTAATATTTTTCCACCCGAAATCAATTGAACCAAGTACATTCCATCCACCAAATATTCAATATCTATAAGTTGTGTGATGGTGTTACTTTCGATTCGCTGTGTATGCAATACGCGTCCTGCTAAATCAAGTATACGCAATTTTGAGTCAGGTGAATTTTCAAAATTCAGTTTGAGTTTAAAGATCCCATTGTTTGGATTTGGCAAAATTTGAAACGCTTCCTGCTTTTGCACATCTTTTGATGATACAATAAAATTTTTCAGGCAAAATGAATCTATTTCACATTCGGTTATTACTCTGTTATACAACCGTACTTCATCCATTTCACCATTAAACCATAATGGTGTTCCTCCGGTGTGATAGCCTATGGTAAAGGGTTCGCCAATAGTTGAATTTGGTATTGGATTATTTGTTGTTCCTGGTTGGCTGCTAACAAGAATTCCATCTACATATATTGACCAAATATTGTTTCCTGCAGTTCCAACCAAGCAATGCCAATTTCCATCATTGATGCTAGGTGCATTTGTTCCATAACCAGAAGAATGATACACACCGGTTCCATCACGGCCACCAAATGCAGCAAAACCAATATTATTATTTTGATTGTCTCCAATTTGCAATGAATAACCATGATCATTTGAAAAATTATATTGTCCGGCTACCCAAATTCCTTTTTGATTTTCTGTGGTTTTAATAAATGCACATAAGGATACTTGATCAGTCACGCCCCTAGTATTAGGACCACAATTTACAAAAGTTGAAGTGCCATTAAAATGCCCTGCAAGCAACAAAGCATTTGAAGGTGCTAAATCGCCACCTATCCCATGGATCGCATTTGTGCTTAAGTCAGGCACAGATTGTCCAGTTGAATTAGTTAAATTGTCTAATGGATAGTAGGCGACCAAATTCTTAGCATGGTCAATACTATCACAGGGAATCGTAATATCCGTCACACAAATGTTGTCAATTCTTCCAAAAGTAGTTTCTGCTATTTGATTGCTGGTTGCACGGATTATCAAGTGATCAAAAGATTGGTTTAATGGAGCTGTCCAAGCAGAAAAACTGAATGGTGCCCAAGACGTACTTGTAATTGGTGGCGTGATACCAATACTTACCCAAGCTGAACTACCAATGGGATCTATACATCCATTTGCTGCTATAAACTCAAACTGTACGTTGTTAAAAGTAGTACCGGTTATAAACTTTGCAAAAAAATCAACAGCATAGGTATGTCCATTTTGAAAATTAAATGGCTGACAAATAGCTTCACATGCATCTAATTTTCCCCACATTTGAATACTTACTTCATCGCACCAAAAATCACTAAATGCAACTTGAGGAGTTCCACTAGCTGCATTCCAATTATTAGATGCTCCCGGGAATCCGAAATCTCCTGCAATAGCCCCATCATAAAATCCAGGATTAAGAACCAAGTTTTCTTCACATGAACAATCTGGTTTATAAAAATACAAGGTACATGGACAAGAATCTTGTCCACAATGACCGATTATTGTTAGTGTATAAAGTCCAGGATAGTTAAAGGTAGCGTTCGTAATAGGGATTGAAAATGCTGGCGAAGCTAATACTCCTGTCATCATTAATGTTGAAAATCCATTGGGTCCTGTCAATTTCCAATCAATAGTTGCCTGTGGACAATTTAGTCCCAAACATTGGAATGAACTTAGAAAACCTATCGGAAAGTTGGGATCAGGAACTATTAAGGTATCACCGCAATTCTTTGGAAATAAAGGTCCTCTTCCTACACTATACAAGAACTCAAATGGGCCGCAAGCACAAGAATCCTTAGCTAAGCAAGCGTTAAAGCTGATATCATCAATTGCAAAATTATTGCCTTCATAAGAAGTTGAAGCGGTGCGAAATTCCAAATTATAAGGATTTGAAACTGTACCCGGTGTTACATAATTTCCACTTATAAATTCCCATTGATCCGGGGATTCTGGAAGGGTAATACTAGTTAGCAATATTGCTGGACCATTTAGAGGTACTAAATAAACTTCCACAATTGGATCGGCTCTGTCAAGTATTGGCTCATTTAAATTATTGACGTAAGCACAAAATGAATATTTTGTATTTGGCGCAAGTGCTAACGGATGTCGCCATGCGGCCAAACCAATAGTTTGACTACCGTCTGCAACAAACATTTTGCCTGTTATAGAATTTGATGTGTGATCTATACAATTCCAATTAACGCACATACCAGAAACCGGAATGCTGGATTCAACATTATAAAGTCCTGGTGTGCAAGTTGGATTTAATATATTGTAATCTGAATTAAATCCTGAAATTCCTGCAGAAAAATCTGGGTTGGATATCATATTTGGACCTTGTATCGAACCCGGCGGACAGCAGCCACAATTAATTGTGATTATAAAACTACAAGAAGCCGTGTTACCACAAGCATCCGTTGCAATGTAAGTTACAGTCGAAACCCCTTGATTAAAGAGTACGCCACTTGCATCCTTTATTCCTGAAGTTTGAGTGGCTCCACTAATTTGATAGGAAACTGTTGGAATACTGCAATTATCTGAAACGGAAAGCCATTTAATACTATCGACTTTTAAAGAACAATCCGGAGGGTAAACAGAAATTGTTTTATTAGCCGGGCATACTATGGTAGGAGGAACTGTTTCAATTGTTTGAACCTCTGCATTACATGTACTTTTATTTCCACATAAATCCTCTACTGTAAGTGAAACTTGAAAAATTCCGCAACCACTCACTACCAATGGATTTACGGACAAGGATTTGATTTGGCAATTATCAAATGATCCCCCGTCAATTAAAGCCGGATTTACAAATGCAGAACAACTATCATCTAAAACCAGGCCGATGTTCTGACAGATCGCTCTTGGAGGAATCAAGTCATTAGCTGTAACGGATTTGCAAATGGTTTCTCTACAAGTTCCTCTTCTTACTGTCAAACAAACATTATAAACACCACAATCAGAAAAAATATGGCTAGGGTTTTGTGAAGTTGATGAATTATTGAGACCACTATTTGGATCATCAAAATTCCAAATATAACTTAAGAGAGCAGGCCCTGTTGAGGTATTGTTGAAATTAATTGTTAATCCACAATTGGCGTCTGGTTGAAAACTAAAATTAGGGGTAATTGGAGAGCCAAATTCAAGATCATCGAGACCAAAATCTCTCAAACCACCACCTGTCATTTGCCGTAAAGAAATTGAAGTCCCGGAGGTAGATGCAATCCAGTTATATGTAAATTGAGTCCAACCTGGAATATTTTGTTGTATTGTGAAATTCGCCCCTGTTACCTGAGTGTTATTTACAAAAAGTCCTAGAGTAAAAGCTTCATTATAAACACTCGCTACCCAAAATGAAAAACAATAAAGTGTCCCACTTGTAATGGGAGTTGTTTTAATCCAAACATCTGCCGGTCCAGATGAATTTCCATCAATAATTAGAAAATTACCGCCACCGGTATGATCATTCAAATTAGGCCATCCCGAGCACTTTGACTGAAAATTAGGACCTATGCAATATGAACTTGCAGTGCACATGCAGTTTTGAGGCAACCCAGAGCTAAATTCTGAATTGCCGGATTCGAAATTACCGTTTGTAAGGATATTACAACATGAACTTTGAGCAGATAAACCACTTAGAGATTGAATGTTGAATTGAAATAAAAGTAACCAATAGAGTAAGGAAAAAGCATGGCTAACTGGTTTGCTGATAATCCTGGTGTAAATTAATTCCATAAAAGTTAAAATTTAAATGTGAATAAAAAATTTGATTTCATTCTATTTATCTTCACTTAAACTGGAATTGTAACCCAATTATAGATTTTATTTTAAAATATTCATGAATTAACCAAAACGATCAGAAAAGGGATACTGTAATACTACTAACTTTAATAAAACAAAGATTGACAATAAATCTTCAGGCAAAAATTGTATGTTTACTTATTCATATCCCAGTCTATATTAAATTGTAAACCTAAAATAAAGTATTTTCAAAATGAAAAGAACTGGATTCCTCCTATTAATTTTTCTTTGGATACTACCCAAAGATCACTTTTCGCAGAATACAGATCTGGTTCCAAAAATAGATACTCTTGAGGCAATAAACATACTTAGTAAAGCCAACACTTTATTCGATTCAAATAATTTTGCTAAATCTTCAGAGCTAGCTGAAATTGCTTATCAATTCTTTCAAAAAAGGGATTCAAAATCATCCCCTGACCTTGCGGAAGCTGCTTATCAATTGGGCAGATCGACTTACAGACTTAAAAATTATATCAGAGCAAAAGATTTATTAGTTGAAGCCATTACAATCTGGGATAAATATTATCCAACTTATGAATTAAAGAAAGCAAAAGCTCTGTATTATATGGCTTATACCGCATTCCACACGGGTAAAATTAGGGAAGCAATTGATTATAGCAAAAACGCTCTTTCTATCCAAAATTCTAACTTTGCCAATTATTCAGATATTATAAAAAGTTATTTATTAGTTGCTCAATTATACAATGATTACGTTAGTTTTAAACTAGCTGCTACATACTATGAACAAGCATTTGAATTGATAAAGCCAGAATTTGGAATTGAAGATAAATATTGTATTTCAGTCTTAACTCTATTGGCCAAGAACTATAAAAATCAGGGTATGTATTTACCAAGCATTTCTCTAAACGAACAAGCTATTTGGTATTTGGAAAGGGGGAAGAGCCAAAAAGACAATAAAACAACGGAGTGCCTTCTAAATATTGGGGAAGCATACCAGTCTTTAAATAAAATTGAACTGGCTTTATCCTATTATCAAAAGGGATTAGCGTTTAGTTTAAAATTGAACCCAATTGACTCCATAATGGTTTCCTATTGTTATTCAAGAATAAGCGATGCCTTTTATACGCTGGGTGATTTCAAAAATAACATACTCACATGTCATCAACAACTTGAAATGATGAGCGGGTTCAAAAAAGATGAAAGGTACAGATATACATGTATCAATTTAGGTAAAGCCTATTTTAATAATAAAGAATACTCCTTAGCCCAATCTTGGTTTGAAAAAGCAATTGCAATCATTGGAACACCATTAAATAGTCCAGATTCTTCAGCTCTTGCATCTACACAACTGTATATTGGAAGAGTAAAAAGGGCCCTTAAAGAGTATTCTTCATCAGAAACTATTTTAAATTCTTCAAAAAATATAATTAGAACTCTTTATGGAATCGAGTATGATGGGCTGTATACAGTAGAAGAAGATCTAGGAGATCTATATGCTTCCTATTTCATAAAAACAAGTGATATGAGTTATTTAGTTAAATCATCAAACCATTATGATTCAGCAGCTCTTCGAATTCAAAAAAAACTTATTAATAAAAAAGATGCAACTGAGATTAGAAAATTTCTAAAAGATGCAGTTAGCATTTTTGAAAAATGTATATCATCCCATTTAAAATTAAATCTTCAAAAGCATCATGATTCTATTCTAATCAATCACATATGGGAATTAAATGAATTTTTACATAGTTACTTACTTTATTATCAATTTAAAGAAAATAACGCAATGAATAACTCCGGGATTCCGGCTGATTTGTTAGTTAAAGATTCTATGTATAGGTCAGAAATTACACGCTTAGAAAAACATCGGAATGATCTATTAGATAATGATAAATTTTCAATTACTGATACAAGCATATTGAAACTAAATTCCACTATTTTTAAAAACAAATTACAAAGACAAGAACTTATTACAAATCTTGAAAATTCTTATCCAGATTATTTAAATAAAAAATTTGATCACAAAATTGTTACCATTCCACAAGTAAAAACTTTACTGAATTCAAATCAAACACTATTAGAGTATTTTTGTGGTGACTCGTCCGTTTTTGTCTTTATAATTCAAAACTCAGTTGTGAAAATCAAGGAAATTAAACTTGATTTTCCGATAATAAACAGCATAACCAATTTGAATAAAAGTATTTATACATTTCATACTTCAAAAATTCGAACAGAAAAAATGTATAAAGAACAATTAAATAAATATATTGAATCTGCAAGGTATCTATATAATTTATTATTATTACCTATCGCTGAGTATTTAACACCAGAATTAATAATAATTCCAGATGCTGTTTTAGGAAATCTACCATTTGATGCATTATTAAGCTCACGCCCTAAAGACCCAACAAATTTCAAAACCTTTCCATTTGTAATCAATCAACATTCAATTCAATATTCGTTTTCTTCTGGCATGTTGCTAGAAATGAGTAGGGTTAATCCGAACACAAGGAATACAAAGGAATTCTTAGGTTTCGCTCCATTTTTTGACAAAAATATTTTAGGCCCTAATGATGTAATTCAAAATGAAATGGCAATACGTTATGATCTTACAAATTTGCCAGATTCAGGCGAAGAAATTATACGCGCCAAAAATAAATTCCCTGATCAATCCATGATATTTACAGGACATGATGCTACCAAACAAAAATTTGAGCAACTTTCCAATAATTATAAAATCATTCATCTCGCAACACACGGCAAGGCAAATTACAATGATGGCAATTTTTCCTTTATTGCTTTTTCATCTCAAGATAGTCTGGAAAAATATGCATTATTATCGGTAGCAGAATTATATAATTTGAAATTAAACTCAGAAATGGTAATATTGTCAGCTTGTGAAACAGCCAATGGAGAACAGCATCATGGAGATGGAATTGTTAGTATAGCAAGTGCATTTGCCCACGCAGGTGCAAAAAGCATTGTAGCTTCATTATGGAAAGTGAATGACAAATCAACCATGCAGATTATGGATTTGTTTTATACAGAATTGAAGATTGGCAAACAAAAGCATATTGCACTCGCACAATCTAAACGTAACTATTTAAAAAACCATCCAGGTCAAGCTTCTCATCCCTTCTTCTGGGCTGGATTCATTTCGATTGGAAATATGGAAACTATTCTAAATTAATCTTAGATTTTAGTGCAATGGCTTGATCTCTGAATTGAAAATCTTGATCGTCAATCATGGAATTAATCAATTGCTTCGTTGCTTGAATATTGTTTTGAGCTAGTTGACAAAGCATGAAATTAAAATCTGCTTCAGCTTTAAACTGATAACTTCGTTTTAGCAAATTAAAATCAACTGTTGCCTTATAATATATACCCATTTTAAAATAAGAGATTGCTCGGATAAAAAGCAACTCTTCATCATCCTTAGGAATTTTTAAATTATCAAGATAGCTAAGGACTTCCTTATAATTTTGAATTTTAAACTCAGCCTTTGCCAAATCAAAAGGGTCCAAAACATTTGTACTATCTTGATTCTCTAGTTCCCTTAAATTGGCCAGCATAGGCATAATTATAAACACCGAGGCAATTTTCCTTCTTTCAATAATTTCAGTTGATGGACTTTCAATAGGAAGCTTTTCAATGGAAGCTAAATTCTCAATAGTATCCATTGAGTTGTTTTTAATACTCAGACTATCTGTTTTCTGTTGATTTTGATTTATATTTTCCTGAGCCATTTGTCCATTTCCTATGGAATCCTTTCTAAAAATAAAAAACCAAGATCCTAAAATGACAATCAGAAAAGATGCAGCGATTCCTATAATCCGCTTTAAGTTTAGAATAATATTTTGTTGTGAATTATATTCTAAGATCGATTTAACTTTAGTATTAATACGGTACGCCTCTAATCTCTTTATAATTGCTTTATGTTGATCCACTAAACGGGCTAAATCCTGATTAGTTTTCAATTCATTTTCAAATTCCTGCTTTTCTGAATCCGTCATTTGTCCCAATAAATAAGCCTCTATTTTATCCTCTTGATTGTTCATTTCTAATATTATTTAAGGATTTATTTTGCGTCAATTCTACTAACTTTCTCATGCATTTAGATCTATGATTTTTAAGCGCATCAACCGTTGAATACTGAGTCAATCCAGTATTAATAATCTCGGTATCTTTATATTCGTATAAATATTTTAAACGTATTAATTTTTGACAATTACTATCTAATTTCAATAATAATTTATTAATTAAGTCTTCATTTTCGCTTCCCATATAATCCATTTCAAAGAATGGTTCAGCAACCGCATCTAAGTCAAAACTTTGGTTTTTAGATTCTTTGAGGCTATAATTCCGAACTTTATTTTTAGCTACTTCAATCACATAGGAGGCTGGATTATTCTGTTGGAAGACATAACTACCCTCTCTAATTTTCAAAAGTAATAAAGTAATACAATCACAAATTAGTTCTTCAATATCTTCATCTGTAAGATTATACTGCTTTCCCAATTTATAAATTGTAGCAGAACATTTTGAGTATAAAAAACGAATCGCAAAACCATCTTCATTTTTCAAGCCATTATATAAAGTAGCATTGTCCGAATATTTACTATTGACTTTGCTGGAATCTCTACCAAAAAACGCCTCGAGAATTCTACTCATAGATATACCATAAAAATAGTTAGTTTAACAATATTGAAATACCACCTGATTTTCATACATATATTTTGAATTCCAATAAAATGTAACCCAAAACACTAAACAAGTTACAAAGTAGTCAATTTTGAGGATTTAATAACTTCGACAAATCTATGACCCAATAAGGCTTTTATTGTTTCGGGAGTCTGCATCAGAATGAAGAATAAGGATTTTGTATAGCAAGCAAGGTGCTTATAAGACCAAGCTTTTAATCTTGTTTCTGCCTGAAAATTTGTTGAGCTTCTGCTACAAACAAGCCGGCTATTTAGACCGGCTTTTGAATTTGTGGCGGAGGCAGGACTCCCTGCCTGACATTGTCGGGCAGGCAGGGAACCTACGTCCGCCAGCCGGCGGATATGAGCCTTCACTATTCATTCTTTTGAAAAGTAAATTGGAATGCATTGATTTCTAATAAATTGCCTTCCCTGGTAGGATTTTAATTCCTTTTCTCTCTGAAATGCTTCTGCTTTTGTAGAAAATATTTCAGTGTAAACAACAAACCAAGGTCTGAAATTTTTAGTCCAGTCTTTAGTACTATACTGATTGTGTGATTGAAAACGAAAAATTAAATGATTGGTATATCCAATGTAAATCTTATCATACCTGGATGAATATAAAACATAAACTGTGAATGGATAATCCATAAAAAAAAGCCGGCTATTTAGACCGGCTTTTAAATTTGTGGCGGAGGCAGGACTCGAACCTACGACCTTTGGGTTATGAGCCCAACGAGCTACCAACTGCTCCACTCCGCGATTTATTTATTTTCAAGTTTAACTTTTAAACCTAACTCGAACCTTCGTCCGCCAGCTGGCGGATATGAGCCCAACGAGCTACCAACTGCTCCACTCCGCGATTTATTTATTTTCAAGTTTAACTTTTAAACCTAACTCGAACCTTCGTCCGCCAGCTGGCGGATATGAGCCCAACGAGCTACCAACTGCTCCACTCCGCGATATGAGGGTGCAAAGTTACGCTATTTCTGGTAAATTGACGAACTAAAAATAAAATTAAATACTAATCGACTGTGAATGAATGTCTTATTTTTAATATTATACTAAACTATGAATTCAGGTATCCGGCAATCTGTTACTCAAACACCACAATCCTGCAACATGTTGGGACAGTTTTGTGCAAGCAACCCATTGGAAGTTGCAATTTGTAAAAACCCATAGCAAACAAATAAAATACAATTCATTTGATTCATTGTATGGAGGTAACCTTCAATACAGCCTTCGGATAAGAGTTCTCCAAATTACAAATGGATGCCTAAAGTATTCTTATTAATTTATTTTTATCAATTCCCTCCATATCTTAATAGCGATTGTACAAGTAGTTATATGTAAGCATTGTTAATATGTCTTTTTAGGGTATTTATTGAAATAAACAAGTCCTGGCTGATTTGCTGATAGGTTTTACCGGCAAAAATTAAAAACAATACTTCATATTCTCTTTAAGACAATGGACTCAACAATTGGGAATTTATTTTTTGCAGATCGAGTTCTGTAATTTGCACATGGTTGCTGTTTGCAAATTTGATAATGAAATTTCGAGGGGAGTCATTAATGTTTCCTCTTGGTTTGCTTTTGCCAGGACCATCGCGGTTCGAATCTTGACAGTGGAAGCAAAAAATCGTCCATTTTTAAAATCAATAGCCACGAGTATCTTTAATGACATGGCTTCCGAATAGGAATCCGATTTATGGATCAGTTTAGTTAAAATTTGACCGGCATCTTCCGCTTTGTCTCCTTCGAATTATGCCTTTGTAAGGTAAACATTGCATAAATTTTCCAGTTTGGATGGTTTATGCTTTTGATAATAGCTAATCCATTATATACAATGCCGACTGTGCATTTTCCGGACTGTTGGCAATCATTTTCATAGCGATCGATTCTAATTGAAAACAGTCTGATGGTGCAATTGATTCTGAGCTTATGTTCTAAAAAACAAAAGGCAGCAACAAAAAATCGGAAGGCTTATTTTTTTTAACTGTTTCAATATGGCTTAAAATCTGAATCCAGAGATAGTTTGAGGTAACAGGTTTGCTATAACCCTTCAGGGTGATATTGAAAAAACTAAAACAAATCACCCTTTGGGGTGAAAGCATCGCTCTTATTTAAGTCTAAATTTGTATCATTAAAAAAATATATATGAAAAGAAATTTTACCATCGTATTTATTTTAATAAGCCTGTTTCAGGTATATAGTCAACGTCGTTTCGATGTTCAATTTCCTGTAGATGGCCGAATGCGCGAGAGCATCATTGTAATTCCCAGTTCAGCACCACCACCTGGTGGTTATCCGGTTATTTTTATGTTACATGGCACCAGTGGAGATGGTGAAAAATTTTATAATTTATCAGGCTGGAAAGAAGTTGGAGAAGAAGAAAATTTTATAACTGTCTTTCCATCTTCTTTGAGTTGGTGCTTTGTGGAAGATGGTATTGAGAAAAACAATACCCGTTGGGTAAATGGAAATGTTACGGATTTCCCATGTGCCGGTCCACCTCAGGATTATGTAGATGATGTAAAATTTTTAAAAATACTTGCCAAGCGAATTTCTGATACCTTTTCTGTAAATCAATCTATGATTTTCTGCTCCGGTTTTTCGAATGGTTGTTCGATGATCCACAAACTGGCTATCGATGCCGGGGATGTTTTTGCTGCTGTTGCAGGAACTAGTGCAAATTTGACGGTTGGAGATTCTGCTCGTCCACTAAATAGAATACCAATATGGTTAATGGTAGGAACCCTGGATGACCGGTTTATTGTTCCCCCATTTAATGAATTGCCATTTGGTGGCGATTCGATCTTAGGCTATTTAAAAAGTTCACTCAACCGGGCTTTGGTTTGTCAGGGATTGGATACCGCATTTATTAAAATTGAAAAGGATAGCGCACACACTTATCAGTTCTCAAAAAGTTTAGCTGGTGAAATTTCCAAACCCTATATCTTCACCTTGCTAAAAGGCATGGTGCATGAATATCCCAATGGGGCAAATTATCCTGTAAGTGCACCTAGAATATTCTGGGAGTTTTTTAAACGTTCGGTAACAGTGGCAACCGAGCATCAAAATCCTGGATCTATTAGGATCCATGCCTATCCAAATCCTTCAAGTGAACTTGTCACGATTTCAATTCCTGAATATCACGGAAAATATAATTGGAGTCTTTATGACACGCAAGGTATTTTACGTTTAAATGGAAATCAATCAAACGGTGCGTTAGTACAAATCAAAAAATCAGAATTGGGAACAGGTTTATTCCTATTTCGAGCAGACCTTGGCTCTACCACATTTAATCAAAAACTTATTTTTAATTAATGAATCTGAATCATATGAAATTTAATCTCAGTTGTATTGTTTATTTGAGTTGCTTCGCAAGTCTTTTTGCTCAAACACGTTATGATATAAATCTAATTTCTGAAGGCCGTCTTAGAGAAAGCATCGTTGTTAAACCAAATAGCCCGCCACCGATTGGTGGATATCCCATTGTTTTTATGTTACATGGCACAAATCAGGATGGTGAATACTTTTATGATATTTCTGGTTGGAAAGAATTGGGCGAACAAGAAAATTTTATCACCGTTTTTCCTACTTCTTTAAGATGGTGTTATGTGGATGATAGTATAGAAACCCATGGTTTAAGATGGGTAAACGGACAAGTAACGGATAACCCATGTTCTGGACCACCACAGAACTACATCAGTGATGTCAATTTTCTAAAACTGTTGGCTAAAAAAATTGCAGACACGTTTCCGGTCAATCCAACAATGATTTTTGCATCTGGTTTTTCAAATGGAAGCGGAATGATTCATAAACTAGCTATTGATGCGGGAGATGTATTTGCCGCATGTGCGGGCTCTGGCTCCTTTTTACCAGTAGCTGATTCTGCAAAGCCTGTCCATCGCATTCCCGTATGGGCCATGATGGGAACAAAAGATGACAAATCAATAAGACCCCCCTTCACTGAAATTCCATTCGGAGATGACTCGGTTTTAGTCTATTTTTACAGACCACTTCAACGAATGATTGATTGTCAGGGTGTCACTCAAAATTTCACAAAATTTGAAACAGCCATCACACACAGCTATGATTTTAAAGAAAGTAATTCCGGAGACACCGGACAATTGTATCGATTTACATTGGTTAATGATATGTTCCATGTGTATCCAAATGGAAAAAATTTTAAGTTGGAAGCCGCTAAATTGTTTTGGGAATTTTTTAAATCCAGTGTGGTCGTGAAAACTTTAGAACATTCAAAATTAAATCAGACAGTCCATGCATTTCCCAATCCTTCCTCAGACATCGTACAAATTTCAATCCCTGAACATCATGGAAATTACTTTTGGAAACTCCAGGATGCTTCTGGAAAAATACGAATCAGTGGTTTACACAACAATGCATCAGAACTTCTAATAAAAAAATCTGAAACAGGCATAGGATTGTTCATTTTATCAATACAAACAGATCATCAGTTATATTTAAATAAAATTATTTTCAATTAAAAAAACAAATAACTATTAATCATGGAAATTAAATACTTTACGATTATTTGCTTATTTCTTTTTTTTAATTACAGTATTGCACAAGAACGGATTGATGCAAACCTTTTTATAAATAATGAACATCGTGAATTGGTAATTTTTAAACCATCCGGTAATCCACCTGCTGGAGGCTATCCCCTGGTCTTTATGTTGCACGGTACTAATCAATCCGGACCGCAATTTTACAATATATCTGGTTGGAAGGAAGTGGCAGAACGTGAAAAATTTATAGTAGTTTTTCCTACTGCACTCATTTATTGCACTATTGAAGGGATAGGCACAAAATGGAGTCATGGCAATACGCTTTCTGTTTTATGTCCAGGGGATACATTAAGAGATGATATCCCTTTCTTTTATAAAATGATCGATACTATTTCAACGATAATCCCCATCAATACAAAAAAAATATATGCCTGCGGTTTTTCAAGCGGAGGTACGATGGCACCTAAATTGACAATAAAAATGCCAGGTATATTTGCCGCGGCTGGATGTGGCAGTGGTAATTTGGATTCCAAAGATTCAATGCTGATGGATCCGAAGGTTCCTACCTGGGCCATTCGAGGTACACACGATCATAATTTTCCAGAAAGATTTGGAAGACCCTGTCCATTTAATGATACTGCATTAGCATGGAATGCAAATAATATTGATAACCATTTAGGTTCTATGGGTTTAAGTTGGACGTTTAAGAAAGATTCCAATTCTTATTACATAAATTATACGTTTACGGATCCATTACCTGGGGCAAGTCCTGCATTTTTCAGATGGAGTATTTTTTACGGACTGGAACATGAATTTTTTAATGGCACAAATTATTTAAACAACATACCAAATCCACCGATTGAGGCTGAATTTTTCTGGGAATTTTTTAAATCTGTATCCAGAATCAGTTCGACAGAAAGTAAGGCAAAAGATTCTTCCCTGTTGATTTATCCCAATCCATCTTCCGATGAAATAAACATTCGATTTACAGGAATCATGGATTCACCATTACAAACTTTGCAAGTTTTTAATGTCCTGGGCCAACAAATTTATAAACAACAAACACCTACGACAAGTCCCATTATTTTAAAAAAATCGATAATCGGCTCCGGCATCTTTTTATTGCAATTAACAACTGAACATCTAAAAATAAATCGAATGATCATTTTTGATTAATTGCCGATGATACCTATTTAATACCTACTAAAGGCAGCCCCAAATTTCATAGAAACTGGGGCTGTTTTTTTTAAAAAAACCAGTTGAAATACTTAGCAGCAAATCCAAATTACATTTGCAAACAAAATCTAACTGATGAGAAGGGTTATGGCAGTACATCACACCATGTTTTTAACAAAAGATTCGGAGATTGACTGAGATTCTCATAATTTTAGAGATTTCCCCCACCATCGAACTAAATTAGTCATCCATTGTTATTTACACAAGAAATTTATTTATAAGAATGAAAATCATACTTTTTTTAATATTAAGTCTTGCAAATTGCAATGCCCCAGCCAAAACTGTCCAAAATACTGAGCCTATGTTACAATCGACTCCTATGAATCAAGATCTTAAAGAATTGCCTGATAGTTTAGAAATAGCTACACTTGGTGCAGGCTGCTTTTGGTGCGTAGAAGCCATTTTCCAAGACTTAAAAGGCGTTATGAAGGTAGAATCAGGTTACAGTGGGGGAACTATTAAAAATCCTTCATATCGCGAAATTTGCTCTGGAACAACAGGGCATGCTGAAGTGTGTCAGATATATTTTGACCCAAAACAAATTTCGTTTGAAGACATCCTGGAGGTTTTCTGGACCACTCATGATCCGACTACATTAAACCGTCAAGGTGCAGATTCAGGTACACAATACCGTTCTGCAATTTTTTATCACTCAGAATCTCAAAAAACGGTTGCACTAAAATCAAAATCTGAAATCGCTACTAAAATCTGGGATGATCCAATCGTAACTGAAATTAGTCCATATTCCCAATTTTATGTCGCTGAAGAATATCATCAAAATTATTATAATGAAAATGGTACAGCACCCTATTGCCAAATTGTAATTGCTCCAAAAGTTAAAAAATTCAGAGAACACTTTTCTGAAAAATTAAAAAAATGAAAGATCCAATTTCATACAATCCACTGAATGAAGAAGAAAAATTCATCCTTCTAAAAAAAGGCACAGAAAGAGCTTTTACAGGAAAATTTTATGACCATCATGAAACCGGTACCTATGTTTGCAGACAATGCGATGCCCCATTATATAAATCTGAATTTAAATTTGATTCGGGTTGTGGTTGGCCAAGTTTTGATGATGAAATACCAAATGCTATCCGCTACCAAGAAGATGCTGATGGACGTCGCATAGAAATTCTATGCAATCATTGTGGCGGACATTTAGGTCATGTATTTAAAGGGGAGCGCTTTACTCCAAAAAATATAAGGCATTGTGTTAATTCAGCTTCACTAGACTTTATAAAATAACACTCCAGAGATAGAATTCATGCCAGTTTAAAGAAGGCTTTCATTAAAGACTGTAAGTTGTTTTTGATAGTTTTCATAAGTTGAATATTTAATTCCAATTCTTTTGAAATTCGGTTAACTTTTGATTGATAGCATTCTGACAAATTGTTGTCAATTCTTCTCCTGAATTACCCTTTATTGGTTCAAAAAAATGTACATATACATCTGTTTTCCATTTTGAAAATGTCTTGAAATATTGTTTTAACAAACTTTCTTCATACCAGAAATCCGTTTTTGGATTTCCCATTTCAATCGCAAATGAAACAATCTGTTTTTGCGCCGCTGCAGCTGCTTCAAATGAACCCTTCTTAAAAGCTAAGGTCTTTAGATCGGTAGAAATAGTGCCTTCTGGAAAAATTAAAATAGATTTATTCTCTCGCAAATATTTTTCGATTGTCTCTCTTGTTTGATTCCGACTTTTCGAATTGGAACGCTCCACATAAATTACTCCTGAAAGTACAGCTCCTGTATGCACTAATGGATAACTGGATACTTCAGCCTTACTTACTGCATATCCATTGGTAATAAAATTAAAAGCAATGACAGGATCGATTAAAGAACGGTGATTTCCAACAAACAAACTGCCTTCCAATAAGTCAATTTTACCTGTAGTATGAAGTCGAATGCCGAGAATCCAAATAGCAAGTCGACACCAGGAGGTACGCACTCGAAATGCAAGATTCTGATCGGCAAGTTTTAACTTTATTAATAATAATCCTACCCCAACATACAAAGCCATTGTTGAAATGATTCCTAAAAATCGGAATGCAGCAAGTACATAAGCAATAGATTTAATTAAAATCATTAATTACTATTCCAACTATTTCATTAATTCTAAAGCTTTATTGACCTCCTTCACGGGTAATTTGCACACTTTATTTCGACAAACATAAATGTAGCTTTCTCCTTCCTGTAGTTTTTCTTTTAGCAATTCCAAACTTCCTTCTGTAGCACCTCCAAGAAAAATTGCATTAGGTATATATTTCGACAATAAAGCTGAATGCAACTTATCATATTCTTTTCCGACGATTGCAACTTCATATAAGGGCTTAACAAAACCCAAGTGAATCCGAAGCCAGTTACTATAAAAAACAGGATCAGACGAGGCTTCACTTTCTAATATCCCTGCAAGCATCTTTTCACTTCTTTGTAAATATTCTTTATTATATAAAAATAAGCCCAGTTTATGCAAAACATCGCACATCACTGAATTTGAAGAAGGAATAACCTGGTCTACTACTTCTTTTTTACGAGCTATCAATGCCGGATCTCCGGAAGAATTATAATAAAAATATACCTGTTCTTCATCTGAAAAATGTTGCAACACCCCATCACAAATTGACTTTGCTAAGTACAACCAGCGTTCATCAAAACTTACTTCATACAATCGTAAAAAACATTGCATGGTCAATGCATAGTCATCTAAAAATCCAAAGCTTCCCTTTTTTCCTGCCCCAAAACTCCGATAGATTTTAAAATCTGGAGTCATCATTTGATCATTTAAAAAATTGGCTGTTTGTAATGCCTGTTCTAAATATTTCTTATCGGAGAATGCTGCGTAAACATCACATAAAGCTGTCACCATTAAGGCATTCCAAGCACTAATCATCTTTTTATCACAGTTGGGTGCGGTTCGTAATTTTCTAGCGGCTAATAATTTCTGCTCTGCCTGTTTAATTAGAATGCTCAATTCAGCTTCTGGTAATTTGTATTTTTTTGCTAGATCTGCAATCCGTTTAGTTTTAAAAAGCACATTTTTTCCATGCTCCCAATTTCCAGATTCTGATAAATTATATAAATCCTTAAATATGGTACAAATCTTTTCATCTGAAATAATTTGCTGAATTTCTGAGTAGGTCCAAACATAATATTTACCCTCCTCTCCTTCTGTATCAGCATCAAAAGAAGAATAATAATAGCCTTCTTTCGCACTAAATTCTGTTTTTAGAAATTGCACTGTCTGTTCAATGATTTGCTTGTAATCAGCTTCAGGATTTGATTTATAGGCATTGGCATAAATACTGATGAGTTGTGCATTATCATAAAGCATTTTTTCAAAATGAGGAACTTTCCATTTCGGATCTGTAGAATATCTTGCAAATCCACCTTCTAGTTGATCATAAATTCCTCCATTCATGATACCGGACAAACTCGTATTTAACCATTTGCTTGTATTCTTGTCACTTGAAAAATGAACATACTCCATAGCGTATTGAAGAAGTGGTGGTATTGGAAATTTAAGGTCCCCCTTTTTTCCACCAAGACTCATATCCAGATTTGGAATAATTTCAGCTTGAAATTTATCAATATTTTTTAGTTCAAACTTTATTTCATTATTTGATAGTACAAACCGATGATCTGCTTGTAAATGGTTACCTATTTGGTATGCCATTTTTTGCAACTCATTTTGATCTTCATGGAATAAATCATTGATTTGTTTCAATAAGCTCATCCATTCTTCCTTTTGCATATATGAGCCAACCCAAACAGGTCTTCCATCGGATAGCGTAATTGCATTTAATGGCCAACCACAAGAACCGTTTTGATTTGCAATTTGGCATGCTGTCATATAGATATTATCAACATCCGGTCGCTCTTCTCTATCCACTTTAATAGAAACAAAATGTTGATTCATCAACCGACTTACAGCGGTATCTGAAAACGATTCATGTTCCATTACATGACACCAATGGCAGGATGAATAACCAATACTGATTACCACTAATTTGCCTTCAGTTTTCGCTTTATTCAATGCATCATTAGACCATGGAAACCAATCTACTGGATTGTAAGCATGTTGCAATAAATATTCAGAATGTTCATTGATTAAATGATTCCCTTTTTTATCTACTTGCTTTTGTTCTGTTTTGCAAGAAGCTGTTATCAAGATGCTAATCAGAAACAAGCAGAATTTATGATATTTAAAAATTGTCGCCATTTGATTTGAAAGCTTAGGATAAAAAGATTAAAATATTAAACATTGAAATATAGGTAACCAATAGATTTGAAAAACAATTTAATGAATCCATTTACAAGTAAAACAAAATTTGAAACAAGTGCACATTTAAACATACAAATCATTGGATAGTTTATTGGACAATCCTCTAATAAAATGCAATGAAACACTAAATTTTAATCAAATAATGTTAAAGCGCTCAAAGATCTTTACTTTTACTTAATTCGCAGCATACGAACTCATAATTCTATCATAATGTACAAGATATCTATTAAAATGATATATTTATACTACTATTTCAAATCGTATGAGTTGGAGAAGATTAAACGGAGACTTGATCGAGGAACCGATTATCCAATCGGTTGAAAATACAATTATCAGGGAACAAGAAGCAGGATTTAAGCTTAAATTGTGTATTGGAACTGATAGTCAATCCAGAAATAAACATGTTGACTTTGCCACCGTAATTGTATTTTTAAGGGAGGGTCGAGGTGGATTTATGTTTATTCATCACAGCAGCTATAAAGGAGAAATGAAAATTAAAGAACGGATGATTACCGAAGTTGCAAAATCTATTGAAATTGCATATCAACTTTGCGAAATTTTAGAAAAATATAATATTGCTTTGGAAGTACATGCAGATATCAATACAGATCCAAGTTTTAAATCGAATACAGCTTTAAAAGAAGCTATGGGCTACATCCTTTCTATGGGTTTTATATTTAAAGCTAAACCTGATGCATTTGCTTCATCCTATTGTGCGGATAAAGTAGTTTAAACGTTCTTTTCGTGTTTTGGAGTATTCACAGTTTAAGCTTTTACAGCTTGAAAAATAGAACTTTCTTACGCATCCTATAATTTAATTAAAGAATTCAAACAAAGTTTCATTGAATACGGAATGAGTACGCTTATTAATTCTTTATAAAATTAAGTTTTTCAATGGTATTATCACCCGCACTAATTTCTAAAAAATAAAATCCTTTTGCATAGTTTGAAACATCAAAATAGAGATCTTTTTCAGGTTTGTCCAGTGTAAAAAGATAGGTATTTACTTTCTTTCCATAAATATCATAAATATTCAATTGAACATCTCCGTATTTATTTTCCGTTTCATTATGGATAATAAGCAAATCAGAAGCAGGATTTGGAAATACAGAAAACCGGTTTGAAATTTTTGTATTGCTTTTCTGTTGGATGGAAATAATTTTTGAATATTCAAATGTCCCATCTTTTTCTATCATTTTTAAACGATAATAATTAACTAAAGTGGGGTTGGTATCCAGAAAACTATAATCTGCAATTTCATTGCCAGTTCCAGTATTTGCGTTTAGTGGATCTATGGTACCAAGCATTTTAAAAGATGCCACATTGGTATTACTTCCTTGCAATTCAAAATGCGAAAAAAAGCGATCAGAAACGGCCAACCATTTTATTAGATTTCCTTGTTTTGTTGATTCTCCATTAAAAGTAAGCAGCTTCACAGGCAATACCGCACCACAAACAACGACTGCACCATTTCCATTTGGTCCGCCATCTTCAGCACGCATAATATCACCGGGACAAGCAGGATTTTCCCAGGCACCGGTAGAACCATCGCCTGTAATCGTAATTTTTGGAACATATGCGGTTGGAGCACTTACACTGCAATCAAATTTTGCTACAAAACAAAAATCTAATAAATCGGGAAATGTAGCTTGAGGTGTACCCAGTCCATTATCTCCATAATTATTAACAGGGTTCCCATCCCCTTCATCTACATAAAAACCTGGACCAGGTAAAAAGTAATTTCGGGCTTTTGCTGAATCCAAAAAAATCCAAAATCTACTTCCATGTTGTGCAGGTTGCGAACCTGTCGGTCCTTCACAAATCATAGCGCCTTTTGGCAGGTTATCCCAACTTACAAAAATGCCATGAACCCAGTTTGTATTGACTTCAAAGAACTTTTGCAGATCAATACAATATTGAATTTTAATTTTACCAGTTGCCGGATCTTCATAAGTTCCCTGACCACCATTAGAATCGAATCCATTCAGGGTCACAGAACCTGATGCGCATTGGGAAAGCAGATTTTTTTCAGGAAATAGAAAAAAACCACTAAATACCAAAATAATAAATAAACCAGTTGATCGCATAGGTTTTGAACTAATTGTGTCAAAAAAAAGGAATGGACATTTATTTAAATCAAAAAATATGCCAAAGAACAAACACATTCCATGTATTAAATAAATTTTAATATGTAAATTACTGGTTATTAAATGTATATAATTACCGACAAAGAGTAATAAGTAGTGATAATTAAGTGTGTAAGAAAGGTTTCCTAAAAATGGAACGACCTATGAAAAGTATAATTGATCAAAGTTAATAAATACAAATGAAATATCAAAGCTTTAAATTCAAGGATATAGACAAATGGTCCAATTTTTGAAGTAAAATTGAATTAAGAAATCAGGATGCAACAAAATCCCACATTTATTCAGGTCTTTGTAACTGGTGGCACCTTTGATAAAGAATACAATTTTGTCAATGGGCAACTTTTCTTTAAAGATACCCATTTACCAGAAATGATGGATCGAGGTCGTTGCACCTTAAATATTGATATTAAAACCCTGATGATGGTTGACAGTCTTGAAATGACAGATGAAGACCGAGAAATAATCATACATAATTGCAAGAAAAGTGCTTCTAAGCATATTCTCATTACCCATGGAACAGACACTATGAATTTAACAGCAAAGGCCTTGGCGGAAAGTTCAATCCTGGATAAAACCCTGGTCATAACCGGGGCCATGATCCCCTATGCTTTCGGCAATTCCTCAGATGGTTTTTTTAATCTTGGAAGTGCATTAGGTTTTGTTCAATGCCTTTTACCAGGAGTTTACATCGCTATGAATGGTCGATATTTTGAATGGAATCAAGTGCGAAAAAATACGGCCACAGGATTTTTTGAACCCATATTCATATGACAAATACTATCCATTCTCGACAACTTAATACAGCCAATATCAATGCTATTAAGTTAAAATTCACTTACATTTGCATAACTAATCTTTTTTATATGAAACATCTTCTGGTTGTATTATTCGTTCTATTTTTAAGTTCGACCGGACTTCAGGCTCAGTATTTTGATTTCAAACAAGGATTCATGGCTCGAAAGACGTTTTTTGATTATAACACATTTAGAAATAAAGATGCAGCTGCTTTCAGAGATTTTCAAAATGGATTTGAAATTGCTTATATTCGTAATTTTAATCATAATTTATCTATTGCAATTCCATTTGGATTAGGTATTTACAAAGACAGTACAAATTCGGAAATTAAAGATCCTTTTTTTAATTTTGGTGGACAAGCTGCGCTTCATATTTTAAAAAGTAAATGGGCAAATCCTTTTATCACTGGAGGTGTCAATTTTGTATTTCCAAAAGTTGGTGATGTTGGCATCCAGGTACCTCTTGGAATTGGTATTCAATTTATGTTACATCCTCAGGTTTACCTTCATTGGCAATCTGATTATCGCTTAGATATTGCAAATTCAGAAAATCATATACAACATCATCTAGGTTTTATTTATTTGTTGGGCAATTCAAAAAAGCCAAAGACTGTAATTTTGGAAAAACCAGATTCTGATAAAGATGGTATTATTGATGAACTTGATTTATGTCCAAGTGTCGCTGGACTGCCTATATTTATGGGATGTCCTGATACAGATGGTGATGGCATTGAAGATTCAAAAGACAATTGTCCGGATATGAAAGGTAAGCTTGAATTTATGGGCTGCCCAGATTCTGATGAAGATGGTGTTCCTGATAATATCGATGAATGCCCAAATGTAAAAGGAACGAAAGAAACAAATGGTTGTCCTGAATCCGACTTAGATGGCGATGGAGTGCCAGATAAAAAAGATAATTGTCCAGATAAATCGGGACCATTAGAGCTTAATGGTTGTCCAGATTCAGATGGTGATGGTGTTTCAGATAAAGAAGACCGTTGTCCAAATGTAGCTGGCTTAAAAACAAATGCAGGTTGTCCTCAGGACACAAAAAAAGATAGTGATTCAGATGGCATTCCTGACGATGCCGATGAATGTCCATTTACAGCAGGTTTAGTTCAATTTAATGGATGTCCTGATACGGATGGAGATGGTGTTATGGATAAAATAGACAGTTGCCCAACAACACCTGGTCCTGCGAATAATAAAGGTTGTCCGGTTATTGAAAAAGCAGATAAAGAAACCCTTGATTTTGCAATGAGAGCGGTACAATTTGATCTGGGAAGAGCAACTTTAAAAACAGAATCCTTCAATATTTTAGATAAAGTTGCTAAAATTATGAAAAAATACCCGGATTATAATTTATCCATTGCGGGTCATACAGATAACTCGGGAAGTGCTCCATTTAATCTTGATTTATCAGAGCGGAGAGCAAAAGTGTGTTACGAATATTTAATTTCACAAGGGCTTTCAGTTTCAAGACTTAGCTATGCTGGTTTTGGTTCTGCTAAACCAATATCAAGTAACAACAATGAAACCGGAAGATATTTGAACAGAAGAGTTGAATTTAATTTGGTGCCGAGATAATCCGACACCAGGTTTTTAGAAATTTGTACTTGTTTCCATTCTGAAAAAAATTTATCTTTTAACTTTTAATAATTATGGCTTCAACCCATCTATTAAATGGATAGTACTTATTTATATTCTTCTGAATATTTAGATTAAAATTTGAAATAGACATTTGGGTATTCTTCTTCCATAAACATTTAGAAAGGTAAATTTATAGCCTTCAGATTTTGATCAAATATATTTACACAAAAACATAAATTCTTTACCTGAATTTGGATTTAAATTCAGAGAGAAACGATACATTCTCAATAAATGCATTCAAAATTTAACGTATTTAAACAACGCAGGTCAAGGATGAGACTTAATGAATGCCCTAGGATTCAAGCAAGAATTTAGGGCATTTAAGAACTATAAAGCTAATTAATCTAGATTTTGTAAATAATCAAGGAGTTTTTGGCAAAAATTCTTCAGTGCTATCGTCTGAAGCATACAATTCACCAGAGATTCTTATTAAATCGGTCTCAAACGAACCGAGTCAATGCTTTTAGATTATCTTTGCGCCTGTTTTTAAAAATTAAATAATGGCAAATACTTCGGATATAAGAAACGGCTTGTGTATTAATTATAATAACGATATTTACGTGATTGTTGAATTTCAACATGTTAAACCTGGCAAAGGAAACGCCTTTGTAAGGACCCGTTTGAAAAGTTTATCATCTGGCAAGGTTGTTGAAAATACATTTGTAGCAGGTCATGATATAGATGATGTTCGCGTGGAAAGACGTAAAATGCAATATCTATATAAAGATGAATCTGGATTTCATTTTATGAATACCGAGACTTTTGACCAGGAAGCTATTAATGCAAACTTGATTGAAAACGGAGAGTTTTTAAAAGAAGGTATGGAAGCTGAGGTATTATACCATGTAGAAAAGGAAATACCACTTACGGTAGATCTTCCAGCGCATGTGGTAATGACTGTCGTCAACACAGAGGCTGGAGTGCGAGGAAATACTGCTACCAATGCTCAAAAAATGGCTACCTTGGAAGGTGGTGCCCAAGTAAAAGTTCCCCTTTTTGTAGAAGAAGGAGACCATGTGCGAGTAGACACCAGAACTAAAGAGTATATTGAACGTGTAAAACAATAGAAAAATGAACTTTAAAGAAATTCAGGAACTCATTCGTCTGGTTAGCAAATCAGATCTTGCTGAATTCAAAATGAAGGAAGGCGATTTTGAGTTGAAAATTAAAACCGGAAAAGCAATCACTACGCAACATGCAATGCCTGTTTCGTATTTGCCTTCTGCTCCAGCGATTAGTCATCATGAGCCCTTAAATTTAGCTAAACCACCAGCGGGCATTGGACAAATTGCAGTATCTGATAAAAACGAAAATGATTCTTCAGAAGGTTCAAAAAACTTACTTGAAATTAAATCACCTATGGTCGGCACTTTTTATCGTTCTCCAGGGCCAGACAAACCTCAATTTGTGAAAGTTGGTGACAAAGTTGATTCTGGCACTACGGTATGTATCATTGAAGCTATGAAGCTTTTCAACGAAATAGAAAGTGAGGTAAAAGGTACGATTGTAAAAGTGATGGTTGAAGATGCGTCACCTGTTGAATATGACCAGGTATTATTCTTAGTTGAACCTTAATCTTCCATTTTCATGTTTAATAAGATATTAATCGCCAATCGTGGCGAAATTGCCTTACGAATTATTCGAACGGCACGTGAGATGGGTATTAAAACAGTAGCCATTTACTCTACAGCAGATCGTGAAAGTCTTCATGTGCGTTTTGCCGATGAAGCGGTTTGTATAGGACCACCGGCTTCTTCGCAATCCTATCTCAATATTCCAAAAATAATGGCGGCGGTAGAAATTACCAATGCAGATGCTGTGCATCCTGGTTATGGCTTTCTTGCAGAAAATGCTGAGTTTGCTGAAATCTGTCATCAATATGGTATTAAATTTATCGGCCCAACTCCAGATCAAATCAGAAGGATGGGTGATAAAATTACAGCTAAAGAAACCATGATTAAAGCTGGAGTGCCCGTAGTACCGGGTTCAGACGGTTTATTACAAGATTTAGTTCAAGGAAAAAAAATAGCATCAGACATTGGTTATCCTGTAATTTTAAAAGCAACAGCAGGTGGAGGTGGTCGAGGAATGCGGATTGTAACGAAAGAAGAGGATTTTGAATCCATGTGGAGTATTGCCCGTCAGGAAGCCAAAGCTGCTTTTTCAAATGATGGGATGTATATAGAAAAATATATAGAAGAGCCACGACATATAGAATTCCAAATAGTTGGTGACCAGCATGGAAGGGTGGTTCATCTTTCAGAGCGGGATTGCTCTATTCAAAGGCGGCATCAGAAATTAGTGGAAGAAAGTCCCTCTCCTTTTATGACTTCGGAACTTCGGGAATTAATGGGAGAAGCCGCAATAAAAGCTGGAAAAGCGATAGATTATGAAGGTGTCGGTACGATCGAATTTCTTGTTGACAAATATCGGAATTTCTATTTTATGGAAATGAATACCAGAATTCAGGTAGAACATCCGGTTACAGAAGAAGTTATTGATCACGATTTAATAAAAGAACAAATTAAAGTTGCTGCTGGAATTCCGATAACAGGTAAAAATTATTTTCCTGCAATGCATGCAATTGAAGTCCGGATAAATGCTGAAGATCCCTATAATGACTTTAGACCAAACCCAGGAAAAATTACTTCTTTACACACCTCCAAAGGACATGGTGTGCGCGTAGATACCCATGTATATTCTGGTTATACAGTTCCTCAATATTACGATTCAATGATTGCAAAATTAATTTGTAAAGCACAGACTCGCGAAGAATGTATTACTAAAATGGAACGCGCACTCGATGAATTTATCATTGAAGGAATTAAAACTACTTTGCCATTTCACCAACAACTTATGCGGAATCCTGATTTTAGATCTGGGAATTTTCATACTGGATTTTTAAATACTTTTAAGCTCGAACCTCAAAAATAAAAAGCTTCGAAATTTAGGTATGTCAAAATAATTTTTAGCATGCTTGTTTTAAGTAAAATATAAATTAAAACAAAAAGCTTTCAAACGTTTTCAAAATTATTACTAGAATTAACGCAAATCATTTAAAGCAATAAGCGATTCCAATCATTGAAACCTTTTCTTAAATTGATGAGTTTGGTAGCCAATTACCGATATCGCGTAATGGCACATTTTGTTTTTTATATTCTTGCTACACTTTTTACAATTTTAAGTATTCCTGCGATTATTCCGCTTTTTGAAATGTTATTTCAAAAACAAATGCCGAGTTTTCAAGCACCCGATCAAATACAGGGTTTAGGTGATTTTATTTCTTTAGTAAAATATCGCTTAGCTGTTTGGATTAATCAACGGGATCAAAATGATGCCTTGATGTTAATTTGTGGTGGACTTGGTTTGATTTTTTTCTTCAAAAATTTATTCCGGTATCTTGCAATTTATACAATGGCTCCAGTGCGTGTTGGAATTTCTGCGCAACTTCGCCAAAAGCTATTTAACAAATGGATGAACCTACCACTTTCCTATTTTTCTGAAGAGCGAAAAGGAGATCTTATATCCCGTATGACCACGGATGTGCAGGAAATTGAATTTAGCATTTTATCTACATTGGAAACCTTAGTCAAAGATCCCTTATTGATTTTAGGAAGTCTGACCATAATGATTTATACGAGTCCGCCACTTACTTTATTTGTTTTGGTATTAATGCTATTTACTTCGGTGGTTATCGGTGGAATTTCTAGAACCCTTAGAAAGCAATCTAGTACGGCCCAACATTTAATGGGTGATTTAATTTCTATACAAGAAGAAAGCTTAGGCGGATTGCGCGTGATTAAATCCTTTGCAGCTGAAAATTATGTAATTGGAAGATTCAATTGGGTACTGGATGTATACCGCAATATGGTAATTAAGATTCATCGCAGACGAGACCTTTCTTCTCCCCTTTCTGAATTTCTAGGGATTACCGTTGTATGTTTCCTACTTTGGTATGGAGCTAAATTAGTATTTGCTGATGAAATGGCTGGCTCTGTTTTTATCGCATTTTTATATGCATTTTTTAATGTAATTGAACCCTCAAAAGCTTTATCTAATGCATATTTTAATATCCAAAAAGGTTTGGCTGCTGCAGATCGAATAAACCAAGTTTTAGATGCTCCTGAGCAAATACAAGATTCTGCAGAGGCAATATCTATTCATCGTTTTGAACAAGAGATCCGGTTTGAAAATGTTTCCTTTCGGTATCCAAATCAAACATCTGATGTTTTGCAAAATATCAATTTGGTAATTCCTAAAGGAAAAACCATTGCAATTGTGGGTGCGTCTGGCTCTGGTAAAACTACGCTTGTAGATCTCTTGGCTCGCTTTTATGAAGTGCGTCAAGGTGCTATTAAAATTGATGGAATAAACATCCAGGATTTAAAATTAAATGATCTCAGAGGATTGATGGGTATGGTTAGCCAGGATCCCATACTTTTCAATGACAGTATTCGAAACAATATATTATTTGGAAAGTCCGAAGTAACGGATGAAGGAATCTGGCATAGTCTCAAAGCAGCACATGCTAATCTATTTGTTGAAGATCAGGATGAACGACTAGATTATATAATTGGGGACCGAGGTATTAAACTAAGTGGCGGACAACGCCAACGCTTAACAATAGCCCGGGCTTTAATGAGAAATCCTGATATTCTCATATTAGATGAAGCCACTTCCTCATTAGATACGAGTTCTGAGAAAATTATTCAGGAAGCTATGTCAGAAATTCTAAAAGATCGCACAGCCTTAATCATAGCCCACCGGTTGACAACAATTCAAAATGCTGATCAAATTATTGTATTGCGAGATGGGCAAATTGTAGAGCAAGGAAACCATGACGACTTGTTAAAAAAGGGAGGCGAATACAGTAGTTTTGTATCTTTACAATCATTTCAACTAACATAATCAAATCACATGAAATTAATTTCTACCCTAATTTTAACTCTGATAGCTAGTTTTTTAATTGGTCAAACAATTATTACTAATATCGTACAGCCAGCGACAGGTGATTCTTTTTACTATAAAATTGATACCGCAAGTACAGGTATTTTATTGGGAAACACCGGTGGAAACCAAAGCTGGGATTTCAGTTTGTTATCATCAAATATCAACAGTTCTGAAGTTTATCGTAAGTCGTCAGAGGGTTCCAATAGTGCCGCATTTCCAACTGCAGATGCGGTCGTTATTCAAGGATTGACTGAAAATTATTATAAATTTTATACAAATCGGATTGAATTATTAGGAACCGCCACAAGAGCAGGAGGATTACCAATCCCAGGAGTTGGCGGAGCAAATGTATTTCCTAAGCCTGTAGTGACACAAAAATATCCTGAAAATTATACGGATCCCCTTTCCTATTCCGTTGTAAATTCTATTAATATTCCAATTGCAATTATTCCTGATAGTATTTTAGCATTGTTACCATTAAAGCCAGATTCCATTAGAATTAATTTTGATACAAAATTTTCAAAAGTAGCAGATGCCTGGGGTACATTAAAACTACCAGCTAAAACCTGGAACGTTTTAAGAGAAAAAAGACAAACAGAAAGCACAAGCACCCTGGATGCTTTTATTTCAAAACCATTTCCAATAGGTTGGATTGATGTGACGGCACTTGCATCCGGCATTTTTACTGGATTTTTTGGCACTACTAAAACGACCAGTTTTGCTTTTGTTTCCAATGAAACAAAAGGGCTTATAGCCTCTGTAAATCTTGATACTTTAGGCAATCCAACAACGGTACAATTCAAACCAGATGATAAAGTATTTGTAATAACCGAAAATGAATTTGCAATAAATCAGATAAAAATATATCCAAATCCTTCTAAGCATGAAATCAATATTGCTTCCATCAATTTAGATCCAGGTTCTTACACCTTAGTTGTTACTGATGTTTATGGAAAAGAAATTGTACGCAGTAATCGATTTATATCAAATGTAGCTAATTTAAAATTGGATATTTCTAATTTCCTAAATGGAGCATATTATATGAAGTTAATCAATAATAAAGGGGCCGAAAAAGCAAGCCAAGCTTTCGTAAAATTTTAAAGTAGCATAGCAAATAACTTCAACGCTTTTGTATGTTTCGTAGAATCAATCTAAAAAAGTTATTGAAAGAATTTTTGTTGCAATTGATTATTTTTTTCGCTTTTTAGGATACACTAATTTCATTTCTTGTACTATCCAGGGTGCGCCTGCGAATTTGTCAATTATAAATAAAATATATCGTGCATCCACCATAATATTTCGACAAATGGAAGGATCATAATTAATATCACTCATTGTTCCTTCCCAAACTCTATCGAAATTTAAACCAATCAGATTACCATGTGCATCTATGGCTGGACTACCTGAATTGCCTCCCGTGGTGTGATTTGATCCAATAAATGCCAGGGGCATTTTACCATTTTCGCCATAAATTCCGTAATCTTTATTATTAATTAAAGTTTGTAATTTTTTTGGTACATCAAATTCATAATCACCTGGAATGTATTTTTCCATGACACCATCTAAAGTAGTTCGCGACAAATAATGGACTCCATCCCGGGGTTTATAGCCTTCCACTTTTCCATAGGTCACCCGCAAGGTAGAATTAGCATCAGGATAATACTTTTTCTCTGGTAAAACAACCATGAGTGCGGCCATATGCTTTCTTCTCAAATCCAAAATGACATCTTCATATTCTGAGCAAATTTTATTTATATCATTTGCTAAATAATAATTCATCTCTTCATAAAAGGTAAACAATTTATCCTCTCGAATTTTTGTAAGCCATTGTGGATATTCCAATTTAAAAATATTTGAAAAGCTATCTTTATTCATTAATTTGCTAGATGTATATAAATTTTTGGCAAATGCCTTATAATCTGAATTCACTTTTCGCAATTCATCTTTTAAGTATTGAAAAACAAATGCAGGATTCATTTCTTTGGAAAACTCCTCAAGCAATGCACTGAATACTTCCTGGTCAATTTCAGAATCAAAGTCTTTAAAATACCCATCCACATTTTTCAATACTTCATCCCGCTTAATCTTAAAGGTAGCTTCACCTCTTCCTTCATATATATCAATCAACCGTTTAACTAATTGATAATAATTTATAAGATCTGTATTTCGACTAAAAGTTTCTGAATAATATTCTCTGGATTTTGTAAAAGGTTCCAAACGGATATACTGATTTTCTAAATCTGGAATTAAGTTTTTATATTCCGTATATAATGGATTTGAATTTACTCGCTTTTGGAATTCTGCATCTGCCTTTTGCTTTTTATTTAAACCATTGGTAATCTTCATACCAAGATTTTCGCCAATCCATTTCTTCCAGGCATTTGCTATACCTGCATATTTTGATGCGTATTGAATTTTTGATTGTTCATTGGAACGCATATGTTTGTCGAGAATTTTTAAGGTTTTATCCCGTAAGGAAATCCGCACTGGATTTAAAACTTCCACTTGTTGGCGTATTGCCTCTGCAATCAAATATTCACTGGTACGACCTGGAAAACCAAATACCATTGTAAAATCACCTTCATTAACACCTGATAAAGAAATTGGTAAAAAATGTTTTGGCTTATAGGGTTGATTATCTTTTGAATACTCTGCTGGGCGATTCGATTTATTAGCATAAATCCGGAATAAAGAAAAGTCTCCTGTATGCCGAGGCCAAACCCAATTATCGGTATCTGCACCAAATTTGCCAATAGATTCTGGAGGAGCACCCACGAGTCGAACATCTTTAAATACTTCTGTGACAAATAGAAAATACTGATTTCCATTATAAAAACTTCGAATTAATAAATCCTGATCTGCTTCTTTTGGAATTTGCAGTTTAATTTTCTCAATATTCTCATCCACTTTATTTCTGCGTCTATTCTCATTCCATTTCACATCTACCCCATCCAGTACTTTAAGTGTAACATCCTCCATTCTTACGATCAACGTTGCTGTCAATCCAGAACATTTGAGTTCCTCTGATTTTGATCTCGCCCAAAATCCATCCCTCAAATAATTATTTTCAATTGTAGTATAGGACTGAATATAACCATATCCACAATGATGATTGGTGAGCATGAGTCCCTGGTCTGAAATAATTTCCGATGTGCATCCTCCTCCAAATAGCACGATGGCATCTTTTAAAGAACCTTTATTAATGCTATAAATATCCTCCGCACTAATTTTCATTCCCATTGATTTCATCTCTTTTTCATTCAGAGATTTTAAAAACAAAGGCAACCACATCCCTTCACCACAAAATCCATGAATGGAAATTAGAATAGCAAATACAAATAGTTTTAAACGTTTAAAAATCATCCTTGTGAATTATAAGATTATTCAATTTATTAGAACAACAAAAATACAAAAGTCAAATCAACTTACCGAAAGAATTAATATGTATAAGCGCCACATTAACAATTCGCAGAAAATAAACAGTACTCCAAGGTAAATATTCGGGTCAGGATAAAAAGTTGGGGAATAGTCCAAATTCAAAAATTAGAATACGCAATTCCAAATGAAGTCAAATTCCCAGTTCCTGTACATCTGAACCCCAAACCCTTTGAAAGCAGTTCTATTTTCAATCGCAACAAAAAAGGTATTTCAAAATGAAACATTAGGCAATGATTGAATATCTCCTCAGAAAATTGACTGTATCCTAATATTCAAGAAAACAAATTTTTCTAAAAATATGCCCAATTCTTAAATAAATGAATACAGAAGGAAAGTATAAAAATCTGGTTTTCAAGTTTCACAATATTTGTATTAAAAATTGAATTTTGAAAATAAAAAGGCGAAAATAAATACAACTAAAATTGAATGTCTACAGCTAAAATAATCCGTTGTGGTGCGATATGTATTCATATATATAAAAAATAAAAAACGCAACTCTGAATTTAAATGTAAGCAGCTTTTTTGCATACTTAAATCACTCGAAAATAAAAATGCTAGAAAATTTGAAAGGCTATTTTGACAAGATTCTCTTACTCTATTGTAATTTTAAAGATCACTCTGTGACCAAAATTACAACAAATGCCAGCAAACTATAATTTACTAAATTTAATTTCCGCTTTTTGATCTGTTGATTTGGCTATTAATATATAATCTCCTGCCGACAAATGGGCAACATTTGTCTGAATTGTAAATTGATCTAATTTTTGATAGGACAATAAAATCCTTTTCCCTTGCATATCTAAACATTGCAATTCTAGATTTTTACTCCATGGGTTTTTTGTTATGAGTAAAAGTTGATCTTTCACTGGATTTGGATATATACCAAGTCCATTTTCAATAAAATTATCATTAGAAACAAAATCTTTTACCTCAATTCCCTTCTTAATATAATCACATTGATTTGCATCAGAAATCTTTAAATCAAAAATTCCAGCAGGCAAATTATACAAATCTTTAGTTTGTCCAACTATTATTGAACCATCCTTTTGCGTCCAAAGAAATGTATAAGGTGGAGTTCCACCTGTTACTTTAAGTTCAATGAATCCGTTATTGCCGGAAGATGCATTAATAGTCCAAATTATATTGAGATCTTCAGGTTCTGTGATGGTAAATGTGTCTATAACTTCACATAAATTAGCATCTTGTACAGTAATAAAATAAGTGCCCTTTATCAAACTGTTGATTTCAGAACTCGTTTTTTGATTTGACCATAAATATTTATAAGGACTTTTCCCTAAAAGGACATCTACTTTTATACTACCCATGGAATCCCCAAAGCAAAGATTTGACTTTATTATTGTTGAATCTAAAATTGGGTCGTATACTCTAAAAACATCCACGAATTCATAAAAGCTACAATTCCCTGCAAGATTTTTCAATTCTAAGTAATATCGCCCCGATTCCTTTACATAAGCAGTGTAATTGGGTACATCTAAATTTGGTCCTGTCCATTTATAAGCATAATTTAAAGTATCGATTGTCAAGCTGGGCTTTAACTGTATTGAATCAAAGTGACAATCAAAATAAGGATGATTCTGGTTGATACTAAAATTTGGTCGGTTCAAAAAGCGAATGTAAATGGTATCCAATCGTTTGCATCCGATTTCTGAAGTATATTCCAAAATATAATTTCCAGAGGTCCGACCAGCATTTGAAAAAGTTCCAGCATTCCATTGCGATTCATTCAAAAGTGTGGTATCTAAATTGGGGCCACGCCAACGGAAACTTCCTGATAAACTATCTTGTGCTTTAAGTTTTATTATGGAACCGGAGCATATTTTAAGGCTATCTCGATTTTCAAATGATCCGTTGTCAACTTGTACTAATAAATTGATTTGTGCTGGTGCACAATATGGTAAATCAATTGAATAAAATCCTCTGCCATAAGTTGAAATATATAATTTTCGTAAAGTTGGATGAATCTTTAAATCAGTAACTGCAGTATGCGGCAATCCAATGCCATAATATTGCCAATCCAGGGTGTCTGCATCAGAATAGAAAACCCCAAAATCTGTCCCAACAAATAAAGTATTTGATGCTTCATCAAAGATGATACATGAAGTTGGTGTATTCACAAAATTTTTTGTTATATTAGTCCAACTGGAACCTTTATCTTTAGAAAACATTACTTTAATTGCACCATAACCTCCACGAACACACCACATTTTATTTGTATCCTTTGGGTGAAATTCATAATCAGTTATTTCCAAGCTTGTGACGAGATTGTTAGATTTCCAGCTTTTACCAAAATCTTTTGATATGTAAAAGGTATTTCCCCTACTTGCAACTACTAGTTGGCTATCTACTGGATTTATTTTTACATTTCTTAAATCATTATCTATGTTTCCAGTTAAGTTATTGCTAATTTTTTTAAAACTATTCCCACGATCGTGGCTGACAAAAACATCATTATATGCAATAATAAAGGTTTTTGAATTTCTTGGATTCAATCCAAAAGGTGTTACCCATTGTCCTGGTAATTCTGCACCAATGTTTTGGGTAATATCATCGAGATTATTAAAACCATTTGTAGTTCGATATACCGCATTGCCACCCCAATATTCAGTATACCCGATATTGGCATTGAGTGGATCAATAACTTGTGACATTGCGTCTCCTCCATTTGTATTACCCCAGCTACCATTGGCTCGTTTGATCCATCCTCCATTATCCTGACTACCACCTATTATTGTTGGTGGATTTGTGGTAGATATTGCTAATTTATAAAATTGAGTGATTGGTAAATTATTGACTAATTCATCCCAAACTTCTGTTTTTTCATGATATCTATAAACACCCCCATCACAACAAAAATAAAGCTCCTCTTTTTTTGAAGGATGATTGAGAATAAAATGATGATCCGCATGAACTTCTGGCAATCCGTTCCCATTATTCCACCAGTTTGTAATTTGAGTCCAGGTTTTACCACCATCTATAGATTTATAAATTACAACATATCCACAATACAAAATCGAAGTATTGCTTGGAGAAAAAAACAAAACTTTGTTTTCAGGCATTTCGGAAACATAATCAAATGTTAGTCCGGTGTTTTTGGAAATATATAATTTTCGTTCCCCATCCACACTCATATTAACACCTAAATAAGCAGCATTTGCCTGGGTTGTCGCAAGTCGTAAAAATGCTTTTTGAAACCCAAAATCAGAAGCAATTAAAAATGTATTTCCACCATCTGTTGATTTTAATACATTGCATTGACCCCAATAATCATTTAAAGCAATAAAAACTGTATTCGTATCACCTGGTTTATATTTTACATCTGAATAATTTTCAGTTTTAATTTTAGTCCAATGGATTCCACCATTAAACGTTTTATATAAACCATCGCTGGTAGCTGCCATTAGAATAGATGAATTTAAGGGATTCATTTCTAAAGCATAAATCACTTTGTTGTCTGTTAGTTTCCAATTTAGTCCGGTAGCTGACCAATTTTTCCCGCCATCTGTAGACTTATAAACGCCCATACTATATTGCCACCATCCATCTTTTTCACCGAGTGTTATATAAAGTGTATTGGCGGCTGTTGGATCAACCAATACAATCCCTACCGGTTGGTAAGGCAGATTATCGGCTATGGATGTGTAGGTTTTGCCATTGTCTGCAGTTTTCCAAAGTCCTCCATTTGGAGATGCTACAAAAAATGTATTTGTTTGGGTAGGATGAAAACCAACATGTGTTGTGCGCCCCATACCCCAATATCCTCCAGAATTCCGATTTGGACCTTCGTGTTTCCAATTTTGGGTATTTCTGAGATTTAACCCTCCTTGTTTTAAAATTTGGTTATAGATTACCCATTGTCTTTGAAGATCTGGAAATTCTCCTGATTCAGTGACTCGATCTCTCCAATACCATTTCCATCGCTCAAATTTTAGCTTTTCATCATCCAAAAACTCTTTTTTATCAGATTTTTTTCTGAATATACCTTCACGATAAGATGCATCTTCTAATTTATTCTTCCGGATCATTTTATCTGCTTTCTTACAGATCTCCTTGAAATTATGTTTTTGGGCAATATAATCCTGAAGGACTCTAACTTGTGCCTGTACTTGTGAGGATTTAAGAAGGGCAAATGTCAAAACAATGATTAGGATTCTTCTCATCTTTAAAATTTGATCAAAAATACAACGCAAGGCTAACACTTAGTTTAAAAAATTCGGGCAGGTTAAAAATCGGACAAGAGCCTTAAATACCTGACCACGCATTGGATTGCTGTTTTGATAATTAAGAATTTAGTATAAACGATCCTCCTCAATTCATTGAGAAATTCCATTCGAGAAAGCAATAGCAAATTTTTACGAAGTTCGTTTTATAATTTCGATATGTTCAGCTACGATTCTATCTTCTATATCAATTTAAAATCTGAATAAAGGTCTGTCAACATTCCAAACGCCAAAAGGAATCATTAATAGAATAAATAATAAAGCCACTGTAAACCAAACAAAAGCAGTTTTAAATTTAAGACTATCGGTAGCTTGTTTTTTAGATTTAATATTGCCTATTTGTGCAATTGCAATACCAATAATCATACCCAGCATATGTTCAACACTCCAAAACCGGAGATCACTATTTTTCATACTAGCCCCAAAATCAGCAAGAATCATTTTCATCATTGGAGAAACACCTAAATAAAGCGCTAAGCCAAGAATAAGCTGGGTATGGAGACTGGCAATAAAAAAAGTATTTATTTTTTTAACCTGCTCTGTAAAAACAGAGCCCACCTTCCAACCAGAATAATTCATGTAAATCGAATAAATACCTAAACCTAAGACCAGCCATCTTAGCCAGGAATGCATTTGCAATAAAATATCATACATAAACAAGTGATTTATAGATTAGATGGTAAAATTAAACAATTTGACGAATAGTTTTTTAGTTTTATTCAAAGACTTTAAAGACGTTTAGTCGAGATATCATTAAAATGGAACATCCATTTCTCCAAACAATCTCCCTCTAAATATTGTTACCCAGATATCCTAAAATAGGGTTAGATCAAACAAAGATATGATTCAATCAATTTCAAAGAAGTTAGAAATTTTTAATGAAACATTCGAAACCGGTTTGTTAAAAGAATTGGAGTCTATAGCGCGATATCAAGAAGTTAAATCAGGAGAAACCATCATAGATATAGGTCAGATTGTAAGAACTATGCCGATTATATTAAAAGGTACCGTCAAGGTAAGTCGAATCGACCAGGAAGGCAATGAGTTGTTTTTATATTATGTAAACCCAGAGGAAAGTTGTGCAATGACTTTTACCTGTTGTATGCAAAATCATGCAAGTGAGATAAAAGCAACTGCAGAGTCTGATGTTGAAATGATTGTCATTCCATCTCATTTGATGGATCAATGGCTCGTAAAATATCCTAGCTGGAAGAGTTTTGTAATGCGTACTTTTCAAAATCGATTTAATGAATTATTAAAAACCATTGATCAAATCGCATTTCAGCATTTGGACCAACGACTCGTAGTTTATCTAAAGCAAAAAGCGAAAGTTACTGGTTCAACCGTGATCAATCTTTCCCATCAACAACTCGCGGAAGAACTGGGAAGTTCCAGAGTAGTAATCTCCAGATTATTGAAAAAACTTGAAACAGACCATAAGCTTTTATTATATAGGAACCAGATTAAATTACTAAAGGGCTTATAAAACAATAAGTTTATCTTGTTTTATAAAATTTAAAACATACCATGTACCCTTATAATACCCACTAAGTAATCGCTCTAAAGAAATTTTAAGCTTATGTAACAGATGTAACAATCATTCCAAAAAAAGCGTCCTAATATTGCAGTATCAAATTAAATACAAATGAAAATTGAACAAATATATACTGGATGTCTCGCCCAAGGTGCCTATTATATTGAAAGTGCAGGTGAAGCAGCGATTATAGATCCATTAAGAGAGGTGCAACCTTACATAGAATTGGCGGCTAAAAGAAATGCTAAAATCAAATATATTTTCGAAACCCACTTTCATGCAGATTTTGTATCCGGTCATATTGATCTTGCAAATAAAACGGGTGCTGCTATAGTTTATGGGCCAACCAAAATGAAAACAGGTTTTGAGTTTATGAATGCAGAGGATGGCACTATTTTTCAATTAGGTTTAGCAAAAATAAAAGTTATACATACCCCTGGACATACTTTAGAGAGCAGTTGTTTTTTATTAATAGATGAGTCTGGAAAAGAAACCGCACTATTCACTGGGGATACTTTATTTATAGGGGATGTGGGTCGACCAGATTTGGCACAACATGTAATTGCAGATCTAACAGAAGAAAAATTGGCTGGATATCTCTACGATTCCCTGAGAACTAAAATTATGCCACTTTCAGATTCCTTGATTATATATCCGGCACATGGCGCAGGTAGTGCTTGTGGAAAAAATTTAAGTAAAGAAACATCAGACACTTTAGGGAATCAGAAAAAAACCAACTACGCTTTACGAGAAGGCTTATCAAAAGAAACATTTATTAAAGAATTACTTAGTGGATTAACTACACCACCCTATTATTTTCCGAAAAACGTTCTGTTGAATATAAAAGGTTACGATAGTTTTGATACTGTCCTGGAACGAGGTATTAAACAGCTTTCCGTAAGTGCATTTGATGCCCTTTCAAAGGAAGCAGAAACCTTGGTAATTGACACTCGAAAACCACAAGTATTCGCAAAGGGATTTATACCAAACTCGATTAACCTGGGAATTGATGGCAATTTTGCGGTATGGGTTGGAACCTTAATACCTAATATTGAGCAGCATATTTTAATTGTAGCAGACCCAGGTAGAGAAAAGGAAGTTGTAACAAGACTTGCAAGGGTTGGATATGATCATGCAATAGGTTGTTTAGAAGGAGGATTTGAATCTTGGATAAAATCAGGACTGCCCATGGATACCATTCCGGCAATTGATGTAAATAAATTTGCTGAAGCAGCAACAAACAACCCTGCTATAAATATTCTCGATGTCAGAAAGAAAAGTGAATACGATTCTGAACACATAGTAAATGCGATCAATGTACCTTTAGATTACATCCATGAACATATGGAACAGATCGATAAAAATAAAACGTATTATGTTCATTGTGCAGGTGGGTATCGTTCAATGATCTTTAGTTCCATACTGAAGGCTCGTGGTTATCATCATTTGATTGATGTAGATGGAGGATTTCAGGCAATTAAGAATTCCGGTAAATTTAAAATTACCGACTTTGTTTGCCCTACAACGATGTTATAAAATAATTCAAATATTAAAATACAATTTTTATATAATTCAGAAAAATACATTCGCGGATTATCCAACGCTATAGTATAATTTTAAAAAACAAAACAACATGAAAACAGAAGAATTTCAATTAACGAATATGAAATGCCAAGGTTGTGTACAAACTATTCAAAATGAACTAACTAAAATGGATCCAAAACTAAAAGTATCTATTGATCTGACAAATCAACAATTAATAATTGAAAGTGAAAATAATTTAGACCGACACTTTATTAGCAATATACTTGACAGCATTGGCTTCCCAGAAAAAAAGGAACAATAAAAAATAATTATTTATAATTCAATTAAATCAATCTTATGTTAAATACTTTAAAAAAACTTTTCAACGGCAGTGCAACCATCAATTATTCTCAATTAGTTAAAGCAGGTGCACAAATTGTAGATGTGCGAACTCCGGGTGAATTTTCCTCAGGGCATATTAAAGGAAGTATAAATATTCCTTTACAAAATTTATCTGCGGGTTTAAATAAAATTAGAAAAGATCAGGTTGTTATTACTTGCTGTGCTTCTGGTATGAGAAGTGCAACTGCAAAAAATGAATTATTACAAAATGGATTTATCGAAGTACATAATGGCGGTGGTTGGGAAAATCTAGAATATTATTTGAAAAATAATTCCATTTAATAAGACATAACAAAATGATAGAAATGATTAAATTTTTATGGGTAAATGCTTCCACTGGTTGGAGTTTTCGAAGAATTATTTACCTGGGAATGGGCATTTTAATTTTAATTCAAGCAATTGGATTGGCTCAATGGTTTGGCGTTCTGCTTGGAATTTACTTTGCACTCATGGGCCTTCTGGGCTTTGGATGTGCTGGTGGCAATTGCAAATTGCCCACTTTAAATTCACAATCAACAGATTTAATAGAACCCCAAAAAACTAAATAGTGTTAAATTAAATAATTTTAAAAATCAATTTTAAAAACAAAAACTATGAATCAAACAACTTCTAAAATAAGCTTTCAAAAATTACTGGAAACTGAGGATTTAGTACTTGTCGACTTTTTTGCGATTTGGTGTGGACCTTGCAAAATGATGACACCAATTTTAGATGAATTAAAATCTTTGACTGGAGAAAAAGCTAAAATTATAAAAATAGATGTAGATAAAAATCAAGAAGTATTAGCAAACTATCAAATCCAAGGAGTTCCCACTTTAATCCTTTTTAAGAAAGGAAAAATAGTTTGGCGTCAGTCGGGTATTGTTCCGGCAAAGACACTTCAATCCATAATTCAACAGTATCAATAATTTCAAAATATGGAAACAGCACATTATTACGACGTAACAGCAAAATGGGAAAATGCACGCAAAGGAAGCCTTACTTCCAATGTGCTTTCACAAACAATCGAAGTAGCCACACCGCCTCAATTTCCTGGTGGCATAGATAATATTTGGTCACCCGAGCATTTATTTGTAGCCGCTGTAAATAGTTGTCTTATGACTACCTTTTTAGCCATCGCTGAAAATTCAATGCTTAAGTTTGGTTCTTTTGAATCCAAAGCAGTTGGCAAACTTGAAAAAGTGGAAGGAAAATATTGCATAAGTGAAATTGAATTAACTCCAAGAATTCAGATACAAAACGAAGCTGAAAGAGAAAAAGCAGAAAGGATATTAATAAAAAGTGAAGCAGCTTGTTTAATAAGCAATTCAATTAAATCGAAAATTATATTCAACCCAATAGTTATTCTGAACTAATGAACTGGAATTAAGATTCAATAAACGCCTACTTATAGATACTATGAAATTCTTAAATGATATCAAGCTCCTTACGATCGGTGCTCTTACATTGGGGCTTGCACCCTACTTTCCTGAGCCTCATATTTGGGGGAAGTTAAAATGGATTTGGGGAGGAGCAACTGGTATGCAATATTTGGATTGGTTAGATTTCTTATTTCATGGAATTCCATGGATATTAATTGGCCGATGGTTAATTTTAAAATATATATTTGCAAAAATAAAGTAACGAATATGTCGATTATAGAAACCATAATGAATGCTTATCAGTCTTATTTCAATTATCTTTCAAATGAAATATTGAATCCATCATGGCATAACTACTTCTATTGGTTAATTGGGCTTTCACTTGTTGCATTTTTAATAGAACTCAGTATGCCATGGCGGCGGAATCAAGCATTATTCAGGCAGGATTTTTGGTTAGATGCATTCTATATGTTTTTCAATTTTTTCATATTTTCATTGATTGTATACAATGCCTTTTCAGATGTCATCGTGAAACTATTTAATGATTTCCTGAGTCTCTTTGGGATTACCAATTTGGTTGCATTAGAACTAAGTCATTGGCCTTTTTGGCTAAAACTGTTGACCCTGTTTATACTAAGGGATTTTATCCAATGGAATGTACATCGATTGTTGCATCGAAATCCTACTTTATGGGAATTTCATAAAGTGCATCATTCTGTTCAACAAATGGGATTTGCTGCACATCTTCGATATCATTTTATGGAAACCCTGGTATATCGGTCTATAGAATATATTCCATTAGCTATGATTGGATTTGGCTTAACAGACTTTTTTATAGTACATATTATTGCACTTTCAATCGGGCATTTAAACCATTCAAATTTTTACCTTCCATTAGGTCCACTTCAATACATTTTCAATTCACCTCAAATGCATATCTGGCACCACGCAGAACATTTACCGAAAGGTTCTTATGGTGTAAATTATGGGTTGAGTCTAAGTATTTGGGATTATTTATTTGGCACGGTATATATGCCAAAAGATGGAAAAGACATAAAATTAGGATTTGAAAATGTAGACCAATTTCCTTCAGGATTTTCGAATCAAGTTTGGGTTCCATTCAAAAAAGCATTTAAAAAAGAACGTTGATCAGTATAAAATTCAATGGATTCCTATCAAAAATGAATTAAAACAAAATTTAGATATGCTTGAAATTTTTTATTTCCTATATACTTTTTGACCTAGCTTTTCAGAAATGAAATTTAAAAGTTACCATGGGTCTTAAAACATCCAAGCGCTAATGCAATGAAATTTACAAAGCGGATTTAACAAATTTAAAACATTTGAACAATACCTTTACGGTTCTAACAGTTATTGTTTAAATTCCCCAGGTTTTTATGAATACTAGAGTTTTACTTTGTGTTGCTTTGACCGTTTTGATGAATTTCCAATGTTCCAAGAAAATGCATCCAACTGAATCTTCTGAAATAATGAATGTTGCGCCACTCCTGCCTTCCTCCAATTTAAATTTAACATTGAAGGTATCCAGAGTAGAATTGAATGCTGTTATTAATACCATTGTAACTACCAGCTTTGCGGAGGGATTCACCATTGATGAAGGCTATAAAATTCAAACCAGAATTTTTGGGCCAGTGGATATGCAAACACTAAATAATGCAATTTTAACAAGTATTCCATTGCAAGTAGAAATTACACCATCCGGAATGTTTAGTCAACTAAAGGTGAAAGGACAAATAGAAATTCAACTATCCACCAGCTTGGATATATTTCAGGATAAGTTACTCAATAAAACAGAATTAGTAGCTCATAATTGGATATCAAAACCAGTCCTCAATGTCATGGGATTAAATATACCAATCGAACTCATTGCAAATCGAATTATTAAAAAATACAAGTCCATTATTTGTGAAAATATAGATCAAGCGATCCAAAGTAACATTGATCTCAACAAAATAAAACGCTCTACCCTTTCATTTTTTGAAAAGCCACTTTATTCTACAGATGATGGAATTATTCATGTTTTTGCTAGTCCATTGGAATATGCTTTAGGACCCATGTCAATGTCTGCCAATGAACTTATAATTCCGGTCATGTTATATTTTGAATCTGTAATTTCTGAATTACGACCTGATGATTTAAAAAATGATCCTAGTTTTTCAATTCGCCCATTTTTTAATCCAAAATCTTCATTTAATATACAATCCAGAATACCAATTCCATATCTCGAACAGTTAGTTCGTGAAAATGTAGAAAATCAAACTTTTGGTAGTGGAATTTCTAAGGTAACTGTTGGAAAAATAAGTATGCGTGGAGAAGCGAAAACACTTCAAGTTCAAATGGCACTTAGCGGTGCATTCAATGGCAAAATGGAATTATACTTTGATCCGGTGTATGATAAAAATTCAAAAAAAATCGATTTACTTAATTTGAAACTTAAAACAATTCAAGGACCTAAAATGGAAAAAATAATTTTTTCATTAATTAAAGGAATTGCGGAGAATAAATTAAAAAACACTATTGAAGATCAAATCAATGCAAATCTTACAGACTATGTCTCCAATATTCTTCATATGTTATCAGGAACAGAAATTTTGGAAGGCGTATTTTTAGATGGTCAATTAATAGAATATGAAATAAAGGATATCCGCTTTTATAACTATCGGATGTATTTTACGATTTCATCTTCAGTAAATATGCAAGCCCAGGTAAAGAAAATTAATACAGGAAAATTAATACTTAATAAATTTTAAGCATTGAATTCCAGTTTCTGTTTTAATTTGAATAAAATATGCACCCGGGATTAACGAAATGCAATTCAATTGAATGCTTGTGCCCACTTTATAATCATTTGTAACTTGTTCAATCATTTGCAATTTTGAATTGTACAAATATAATTGAACCCTTTGATTCTGTTTTACAGCTGGTATTATTGACAAGATTTCTGTGACCGGATTTGGATAACAATTCGAAATGTCAGGTGTAGATTTTAGTTTGGCAAAAACCCATTCTGTTTTCTCTAACATTTTATTTTCTTCGAATATTCTTAATTGATAAAAATAATCCTCATTTTCGATCACTTCACGATCCAAAAATGAGTTTAATTCATTTTGAGATCCTTGCGAATTAAAAATCACGATATCAGAATCCGGACGATTCGTCCGTCTGGAAAGAACCCATTTTTTAGTTTGAAATGCCTGGTCAATCTTCCAATTTAATTCAATGCCTTTCTCCTTGGATTGTGCTAAAAGTACGAGTTCATAATCTGCTAAAAAAACAGAAGAGAATAATTCGGATTCTGTCATAAAGGAACATGTATTCGGCAGATCACTAGATGCAATCCCATCATCCCTTCGAAAACTACTCCCTTGATTTGCGCTAAAACCTAAACCTCTTCTGGCAAAAACATTCCATATTAAACAGGAATGTTTACCACCAAATAATAAAGAATCTGCTTTTAAAATTGCATTCCTCCCATCCACAAATCCAGGAGAACAAGCTTGTAATTTCAAACCATCCATTACCAATTTATAAGCTATTATATTGCCTTTTGTAGAATTTACATTATAAATATCTGGCTCATAACCATAATGACTTATGAGCGCCCAGGTCATATCCCAAAGCATAGAACACCAAATATAACCAATACCATGAGGCTGAGATATTTTAACCATATCTGATAATTGACTATAATTTGCAGGGTTCATGCTTAAACTAACATTATAAGGATATGGCCTCACGCCAACACCATCCATTGCATGTCCACTACTATAGACGCCCATCCCACGATTTTGATATGCAAGATCACCCGTACGCATAGTCATTACAAGTCCAAAATAATCACTCCAGCCTTCACCCATTTGCTCTGCATTATTTAAACATGATACATTGGCAGGTCCACCCGTTAAGCGGTTACTAATACCATGGCCATATTCATGACAAATAATACCTGCATCGAAATTACCATCTGTCAATTGCGGAGAAAGATTTGAAAATTGTCCATTTGGAGAACCCAATAGTTTTATCTCCTGACAATCCATTTTACTCAATTCAATTAAAGGAATTTGTAAATTTTGTCCATAGGTACCTTTTGGAATTGAATCTGGATAGCCTGCGGATTGTTTGCATATTACTACCGCAACAGCACCAAAATTTTGAGCTTGAATTGCTTTATAACTCAATTCACAATTCCCTTCATCAATCATTGCAATTTTACCAAAAAGTTGATTTCCATTGACTAATGTTTCACAACCATCAGTATATAAATTTACATTATCAACGGCTTGAACAATAGAAGCAAATGAATTCGAAATGGCAGGACCGAAAGAAGCTCTTGAAAATATATATGATTTTTGATTCACTTTAAAACTTATAGACGAGGTAGGTAAAATTGTTGCATTAACACCTTTCGTCAATTCCAATTTAATTTTCTGACAATCCTTTTTAGAAATCATTACAGCTGGAATTGTAATACCACTCATCCACCCCCCAATTCCGGATGGCTCATTATGATCAGAATTACAAATAATAACTGCCACCGCACCGGCACTTTGAATACGAGACATTTTACCGGTAAAAGAACAAATTCCTTTGTCAACCATTGCAATTTTTCCATTCAATTCGGCAGCGTTTATCAAATTTGTGCATGCAAAACTTGGATACGTACTACCATCATTCACTAAAACGATATTCCGATTAATCGGTGCAAAAATTTGCGGACTAATTGGGGTATGGATAAACTTATATTTGCCACTAACAGAAGCAGGAGATTCAATAATAAGTTCATCGTTAACCGGAGGTTGCCAGACATAAAGTTGCATTACCCCAGGATAGCCATCTGGTGGCGTACCAAAATTTGCATTATTCCGGGCACCATTGATGAAGTCAATACCTTCTGCGATAACATAATCATTTCCTGCACCCCCTTTATTTGCATTATTAATTTGAAAATTTCCAGCTATTTCATGGAAACCATATTGATACCAAACATCATGCATTAAATTACACCAATAAAACAAATTGGTAATGGAGGCATTTTTATTCTGCAAAGGAGGCAAATTAGGATTCAATGCAAAATCAAAATTTAACTGACTGCCACCAAATGCCCGAGCGGCATCACCACCCGTAGGAAGATCATCACCATCACTATCTTCGTAAACATCCGCATTATTACCTCTTGTTGAATAGTATAAATAGATACCATCCCCATGCCATGTAAACGGACTTGCATTTTGTGCTTTCGTCCAAGGTTGATAAATCAAATCACGGCCACCATGTAAAGGACTTTCGATTGGCATTTGAAAGACTCTATATGCACCAATAGGGGGTGAATTTAAAGTTGTTGTTGAAAATTGAAATAAATTTTCTCTATAAAATTTCATATGTTGAAAATCACAAGAAAGGATTTGATTATATTCCTCTAAGATTTGTCCATCGATTGCATTCTGGATAATTTCTAACCATTCATTCTCAAATTTGCGTTTCCATAAAACATGATATCCAGGAAGCACTATTTTTTCACTATTTAAATAAAAACATGGGCGAATTTTAATTTCATCATCTTTAATATACGAACAATGAAACGCATCAAAATCTGATGGCATTTTTTTATTGCGACTTACGGTGACATCTAACACTGAAACTTGAGGGTATTTCGATTTTATAACTTCCTTAATTGCCTTGGCTTGGTCAATTCGATGTTGGACATTTGCTATTTGATCAGAAGGAATACTTACAAAATTTCCTGTAGAATAAATCAATTGATCGGATGAATCAAAATGAAATCCAATAGTAACTGGAATTAATGGGATCTGTTTTAAATATTGCTGAATATAAACATGATGTATTCCTATTGGTGAATCTGAATACTGACTGGTAATAACAAATTCAAATTTTTCTAAATTCTGCGTTGGAATCTTTTGAATCAATTCTTCCCGGGTCCAATTTTTCTGGATTTGGCAATAGGGTAAATTTGTAAAACAAAGGATTCCATTAAAACAGAAAAAAGAAATCATAAAATAGATGCGATGCATAGGACGTATCGTAAATTATATGGTTAATTTAAAAGTATGATTGCATTAAACTATCATATAACAAATATATTATAATTTATTTATAAGTGTATAAATTATAGGTATATTTTATTGTATATCAAGTTTTTATAATATATATATAAATTATATATTATATTATAAATATATATAATAATAAATATCAATAGATCATATAATGTATTTTTTTAATATATAAAAAGAACTAAAAATGAACTCTAGCTAGTGCCGAAATTTTTGAAAAATTGGAATGTGGCAAGAGCCTTTCCATAAACTGGTGACCTAGGATTTTGAAACTTCAAGAGATTAAAATCTCTAACCATAATTGCAAAATTATAAGCATTCGAAATATGGTTTTCAACTTCTAATGATTATTAATAAGAATGACCTTAAAACTATAGGTGTAAAAAATTAATAATTTTTAGTCTTTCTTATAACAGGACTTCGCTAAAATAAAACAGCCTCCGATGAATAATCAAGAGACTGTTTTAAATTCGATAGTTTTCTTATTTGGAAAAAATAAATTTTTCCTAATCTATACTGATCATTTTCTTAGTTACCGTATGCTCCCTATAATCTACCTGATAATAATACACTCCTGAATTCGGTAATTGTGATTTATCCAGACTATATTCATTATAGCCTTTACGCATCTCTTTCCTTTCCTTTAAGTATACTTTACCCGTAATGTCATATACACTTATGGTTACTTCTCCACTTTGTGGTAACAACATTCCGATACTCGTCTGATGCGTCCATGGATTTGGTTCATTCTGTAATACTACAAATTCTTCTTCCAGCATACCCCGGTAACTCAACACTACATTGCCTTCTTCTTCACTTCCCTTGACTACCGATAACGCTGGCGTAATTACTGAATTTAATACCATCACTTCCGATACTCGCAATGCTGCTTTTGCTCTCACTTGTATTCTTATGATCCAATCTCCATCCTTCATCCCACCATTCCAACTAAAGCTTAGCTTGCCTTCTCCAATTCCTTGCAGTGAATAATTATCGTCGCGTATTCTCAATTCTCCATTTACTTCTACTCCTAATACTTCCAGTTGTTTGACATCCCACTGTAAACTAAATTGAAGGCCTTCATATCCACTTCCATTTAATACTCTCATTTCTAGTTCTCCTGACTCCTCTTTATTTAACTTCAATTCCTCTGTCTGCAATTCCAGTACTTGTTTACTTCTACTCTGCGTTGCATTGAAGCCTTTCGTTACTGCATTCTCATTTACATCTCCTGTCTTGATTGCATAAAAATCTAATTGCATATCTGCATTCAATGGATTGATCTGATAACTCTCCGGAAAACTTTCATTCAATGCATTACTCAATTCATTAAACGAATACAACTGATGTACAAATCTCCAACTCGTATTTCCCGATATCTCATTCGTTATTCCTAATATCAATCTTCGCAAATCTGATACATCTTTCGAGGTGATCGTCTTACTCTTATTCACATCTGCTGCTATCATCTTATACGCCGAACTCAAGGGTTCTAAGCCTAATATATGACGCTGTATCTTTACAATATCTGCCGTCGTTACTCCATTCAACCAGCCATCTGTTTTACTTGGCATCACCGTCATCGTTTGTCCGTTTGCTATTTGGTTAAATGCATACTTGCCTTCTATATCCGTTTTTACTTCCTGCATCCCACCATTCAACAATTCAATTGTTACATTTTGTACCCGATCTGCTTTTTCTGTACTTACCAAGCCGTTTACATCTGAATTCTTTATCGTCGGTGGACAAAATCCACTATTGTCCTGGATGATTATAAATGTCCGGCAATACGACGTATTTCCATTCACATCCGTTACCCATAATTCTACATCCCGTTTTCCAATACTATCGCAATCGTACACGATATATTTATCATTCGTATCGGATGAAAAACTTAAACTCACATAATATCCACAATTGTGATACGAACCTGCATCAAAATCTTTTGCCCATACAGAATCCATTGCCGTATCTGGTATCCCATCTCCGTCTAAATCCATCGGTGTTAAATTCGTAGATAATCCATTTAAACAATACGCTGTCGGTGGTTTGCAATTTCGTAAATCCAATATGAAACTTGCTTTCGCTGTATTTCCACACCGATCTTCTACTTCCCATTTTACGATATGCTTTCCAATTGGCCATACCCCTTGCGCTACATTCTCTCCAATTCCTGCTCGCACAATATCTATCGTACCATCACTATCTAAATCTATCTTATACGTATACAACATCAATGTCGAATCCGTGCAATCATCACTGGCTTCAATCGAAAAAATTACCGGTATCGGACGACAGTTTACATCATAACTACAGATCACTGTATCCTGACTTACCCGTTTGATTATCGGATCTATCAGATTTGTTACTTTGATATATTGGGTATCTGTCCAGATGATTACATTGCCATCGATATCGCGTTGACACCAATCAATTACTTTCCATACCCGGATGATTTTAAAACATGGATCTCCCGGTAGGGTCGCTGACAATACATGATCATGATAACTGTAACCTATTAAACTACATTCATCATCATTTACTACCGGCTTATTATATGGATAATTTAATCGCTCCGGTAATAATTCAGCTGGATTACAGATTCCGGACGTCGCGTAATCATCCGGAAAATCAATGTCGTTGATATCAAACGTATCGTGATTAATTATCGTAATAAACTGGCTACAATAATTACTTTGATTGCCCTGTAAATCTTCTGCATTAAAATATCTTATGATATAGCCTAGACCACATTGATTTATATTGCTAAAATCGGGCGTATTGACGATTGTCGGTGGACAATTATCTTTGGCCAGGCCATCTAATGGATGGCCTCCTATTTGATGCCAATAGATTGGATCTATTATAATCGTATCCCGATCTGCTTGTTCCGTTACTACTTTTCCAAATACATCTAAATTATTGAAATCTATATCAAATCTGCAATCCACTGTAATATTTGGTGGACAACTGATCTGCGGTGCTTCTTTATCCTGTACTTCTACATTCACCATACAGATCGCTTCATTACCACTATGGTCTATGGCTTTAAATCCTACCATCACAGTCTTGCCTACATCCTCACAACAAAAGCCTACTTCCGGACCCCAATCATCTTCTCCACGGGTTCCACATGTGTTTGGATCCATTCGGCGCACTTCAAAATGATGCAAGGCACATTCATCAAAACTTCCATCATCAAATATTTCTGCCGGTACCCAATTATAACCACTTTGATTTAAGGCTACCACCGTATTGCGATCACACACTGCCACTGGTTCTGTTTCATCCCGTACATGGATTATTATATAATGCTCCGTCAAATTATAACAGCCATCATAAACTCTATAATATATGGTATCTTCTCCTACTGGTAAATTTACATAACCGCCATTCTGACCTAATAATATTCCACCTGGATAGGCTACATCAATTCTCAATTTATTATGACATGCATCTTCCGCTTCAATACTCGGCAATAACACTCTCGCTTCGCAATCTCTTCTTCCAGTCGTCGCTTCAAATCCATACGGTGCATGGGTAATGACCGGTGCCGTTGTGTCTTTTATTATTATTATTTGTAATTGTGTTCTTGTTATTTCTGTATTACACCACCATTCCCGTACCGTCCAGCTCCGCATGATCTTGCGCACACAATTGATCTCGCCTAAATCTAAATCTTCATAACTCACTAATATATTACAATCCAGTAAAAGATTTAGCGGCCATATATAGATCAAACTTCCATCGTGCGTATAAGTATAGGGTAAGCCAGTTATATATGGACTTGGGTGACCATTCTCATCTGTAGAATATTGAAATTCGCAATATAAGGTTACTTCAGTATCTGGTAAATAAACATCTTCTGCTTTGATTCGCTCTACTAAGATCGTATCTGTACATTGATCCGTATTCCCATTATAATCCGTGATCAATATTTCTCTGTACACAGCCTTTAAATATTCATCATTACATTCAAAATGCTCAACCTGTTCATTGATTGTCTTTACCGTATAATGACTACAATCAGATCCTTCATAGTTTAATGGAAAGTCGTGTTGAAATGTATAACAATCTGTAGTATCCGCTCTGCATATTATCGATGGGGCTAACTTATCCTCTATCAATATATCACTCCAACAGGAATTACCTGTTATGGTGTCGACCAATTTTGCAACAATGCTTTTACCAATTAAATCTTTATCAATAATATTAATTAAAGGATTTCTGGTGTACTTATCACAAAGAATAATTTTAAAAAAATTATAGCAAGTCGCATCTCCACCAACATAAATCATACTTGGTGTAATCTCAAATTCACAATTTTCATCAACGGATACGTTAATAAAAGATTTACATACAATTGGTGGATTGCTTGATAAATCTGGAATTACAGAAATGTTAAATGAACAAGCAGATGTATTTCCTGTACTATCTGTTGCCAGATAACTAAGTTGAGTCGGTCCTTCTGGAAAATAACTTCCACTTTCAAATCCAGTTAAATCAGTTTGTGTTATTGTAAAATCACCACAATTATCAGAAGCTGTTATGGCATAATTAAAAATGACTTTGCAATTTCCCGGTGATGCGAATAAAACGATATCCGAAGGGCAGATGATAATAGGAGAAACCGAATCTACAACGAAGACTTGTGCAATACAACTTGCTGTATTCCCACAAGAGTCAATTGCTAATAAAGTAACCAAAGATGTATCTGGATCATTACAATTAAATAGAAGTTGATCCGCATTATAGGACAATACTCCACAATTATCATTTACGGAAGCAAGAATTGAGTCCGCATTTAAAATAGCTTCTCCACTTATATCTAAATAAATAATGCTTGATCTACAAATAATAATTGGACGAGTAGTATCCTGAACCGATATTATTTGACGGCAATTATTGCTATTTCCACAGCTATCCATTGCAATCCAATCTCTGGAAATTGTGTAATTTCCGCTGCAAATTCCATCTGTTCTTATATCACTCGAAGAAACAAATGTTACTACATTCGTGCAATTATCTGTTGCACTTGCGGTGCCTGTTGTTGCAGGTGATTTGTCAGATTCACAATTTACAATAACATTTAATGGACATACGATCATCGGTCTGGTTGTATCCTGTACAGTAATTGTTTGTACACATGGATTGCTGCTATTTCCACAACTATCTGTTGCCGACCAGGTCCGCGATATGGTATAATTATCATTGCAGGAGCCTGCACTTTGAACGTCATTAAATGAAATATTTGTTACAACATTCGTGCAATTATCTGTTGCACTTGCAGTTCCTGTTGTTGCAGGCGATTTGTCAGATTCACAATTTACAATAACATTTAATGGACATACGATCACCGGTCTGGTTGTATCCTGTACAGTAATTGTTTGTACACATGGAATGCTGCTATTTCCACAACTATCTGTTGCCGACCAGGTCCGCGATATGGTATAATTATCATTGCAGGAGCCTGTACTTTGAACATCATTAAATGAAATATTTGTTACAACATTCGTGCAATTATCTGTTGCACTTGCGGTGCCTGTTGTTGCAGGCGATTTGTCAGATTCACAATTTACAATAACATTTAATGGACATACGATTACCGGTCTGGTTGTATCCTGCACGGTAATTGTTTGTACACATGGATTGCTGCTATTTCCACAACTATCTGTTGCCGACCAGGTCCGCGATATGGTATAATTATCATTGCAGGAGCCTGCACTTTGAACGTCATTAAATGAAATATTTGTTACAACATTCGTGCAATTATCTGTTGCACTTGCAGTTCCTGTTGTTGCAGGCGATTTGTCAGATTCACAATTTACAATAACATTTAATGGACATACGATCACCGGTCTGGTTGTATCCTGTACAGTAATTGTTTGTACACATGGATTGCTGCTATTTCCACAACTATCTGTTGCCGACCAGGTCCGCGATATGGTATAATTATCATTGCAGGAGCCTGCACTTTGAACGTCATTAAATGAAATATTTGTTACAACATTCGTGCAATTATCTGTAGCACTTGCGGAGCCTGTTGTTGCAGGCGATTTGTCAGATTCACAATTTACAATAACATTTAATGGACATACGATCACCGGTCTGGTTGTATCCTGTACAGTAATTGTTTGTACACATGGATTGCTGCTATTTCCACAACTATCTGTTGCCGACCAGGTCCGCGATATGGTATAAGTATCATTGCAGGAGCCTGCACTTTGAACGTCATTAAATGAAATATTTGTTACAACATTCGTGCAATTATCTGTAGCACTTGCAGTGCCTGTTGTTGTAGGCGATTTATCAGATTCACAATTTACAATAACATTTAATGGACATACGATCACCGGTCTGGTTGTATCCTGTACAGTAATTGTTTGTACACATGGATTGCTGCTATTTCCACAACTATCTGTTGCCGACCAGGTCCGCGATATGGTATAATTATCATTGCAGGAGCCTGCACTTTGAACGTCATTAAATAAAATATTTGTTACAACATTCGTGCAATTATCTGTTGCACTTGCGGTGCCTGTTGTTGCAGGCGATTTATCAGATTCACAATTTACAATAACATTTAATGGACATACGATCACCGGTCTGGTTGTATCCTGTACAGTAATTGTTTGTACACATGGATTGCTGCTATTTCCACAACTATCTGTTGCCGACCAGGTCCGCGATATGGTATAATTATCATTGCAGGAGCCTGCACTTTGAACGTCATTAAATGAAATATTTGTTACAACATTCGTGCAATTATCTGTTGCACTTGCGGTGCCTGTTGTTGTAGGCGATTTATCAGATTCACAATTTACAATAACATTTAATGGACATACGATCACCGGTCTGGTTGTATCCTGTACAGTAATTGTTTGCACACATGGATTGCTGCTATTTCCACAACTATCTGTTGCCGACCAGGTCCGCGATATGGTATAATTATCATTGCAGGAGCCTGCACTTTGAACGTCATTAAATGAAATATTTGTTACAACATTCGTGCAATTATCTGTTGCACTTGCGGTGCCTGTTGTTGCAGGTGATTTGTCAGATTCACAATTTACAATAACATTTAATGGACATACGATCACCGGTCTGGTTGTATCCTGTACAGTAATTGTTTGTACACATGGATTGCTGCTATTTCCACAACTATCTGTCGCTGACCAGGTCCGCGATATGGTATAATTATCATTGCAGGAGCCTGCACTTTGAACGTCATTAAATGAAATATTTGTTACAACATTCGTGCAATTATCTGTTGCACTTGCGGTGCCTGTTGTTGCAGGTGATGAATCTGAATTGCAATTAATAGTGGAATTTGCAGGACAAATCACTATTGGTTTAATATTATCCACTACTTTAAATACCTGAATGCAAGTATCTCTTTCATCCAAAGTGTTTGCATCACCATCGTCATCAATTGCAATATACAATCGCGTAATAATTAATGTATCACCAATGCATCCTTCGCCAATAGTATCTGCTTGAACTTCAAATCGAACATTAAAACAAGTATCATTCACAATAACTAAAGAAGTATCAGGTATTGGTACATCATCAATACAAGCATAAGTACCACCATCAAAAGATGGACAACTAATAAACAATCTGCAATAATCTGATTCACAACCGCATTGTTCATTATCCATATCGCAGTTTTCAGGATTCATAAGTGGCCCTTGACATGTTGAACCGCCACAACACCAAGATAAAACAGGCGGTGTAAGCCAAGTTCCGGTGTTAATAATGTCGCCATTTTCGGCATCCAAATGTGTTATCTCTGCACCAGGATCACCAAAAAGTGTTCCCGCATTATTAAAGTGTCCAGTTGCACCTCTAAGTAATATTTTACTATGTCCAACAAAAAATATACTACTTAAAGCAGGATCTAAGTTTTCAAAATTTCCAGTTCCATGTAAACCTACTTTTACACAGGTAAGAATTAATGAATCTGTACTTCGCAAATTGGTATAACTTTCTCCGAGTACTAAGCAACCTAAAAATAATTGTCTAGAACCACCATCAGACTGAAAATTTTGTGCGATCTCTAGGTAACTGTTAGTGGATCTAAAAACTCCATGATTTAAAAGATTTCCATTGGCGCTAATATTGCCACATTTTAATGGAATTATAAATGCACCATTTATGACATTAAAATGTCCAGTACTATTTATGATTACAGAGTGGCCTTGACATGGATCTGTTAGTAAGGTATCACCTGTTACATTTAAAACACCATCAATAATTAAATCTGATGGCAATTCATAAATGACTTCGTGTAAAACATTTACAATTTCAGAATTATCAATGGTAGAGCCAGGACTTATGCCACCCGCCCAAATAGATCCATTGCTCCAATTTCCATCACTTATGGTTGTAAAAGTTTGTGCATTTAAAAGATTATTTGTATTAAAAAAATACAAAATAATAGCAAGCACAAAGCACATGTGCTTTAAGTTATTAGTGTAGTGCATATCGATGTAGTTAATCCGTTTTTACTACATTCGCTATGTCTAAAAATAATACTGTTTTAATCCTGGGATGGATAAAATCACTCAAATATACATATAAAATTAATATATATAATTTTTTTAAATATATTTTAACTTCTATCCGTCTTAAATATCCATTTGAATACTTTATAATTTATTTCTAAGATCCAATCAAAGTCCAATTATTCTTGTCAAAACATTGAATGCCAGACAGATATAAATTAATCTATACAGTGATCACCGTAAAAACAAATAATTTTAAATTTTCAAAATTAAAATATTGTTTTTTTAAAATGGAGCTCAAAATGTTGAATCAGATATTCAATTAATATAAAAATAAAATGCCACTAGGTTTAACTAGTGGCATTTTATTTATTTCCAGAAACTACTCCTGGTGGCTTTTAATTTAAGAATTAAAAAAAACCATTTGAATTTAAATATTTTCGAATTTAATCTATAATGACCATCTTTTTTGTAATTGTATTATTCCTATAATCTACCTGATAATAATACACTCCTGCATTTGGTAATTGTGATTTATCCAGACTATATTCATTATAGCCTTTACGCATCTCTTTCCTTTCCTTTAAGTATACTTTACCCGTAATGTCATATACACTTATGGTTACTTCTCCATTTTGTGGTAACAACATTCCGATACTCGTCTGATGCGTCCATGGATTTGGTTCATTCTGTAATACTACAAATTCTTCTTCCAGCATGCCCCGGTAACTCAACACTACATTACCTTCTTCTTCACTTCCCTTAACTACCGATAACGCTGGCGTAATTACTGAATTTAATACCATCACTTCCGATACTCGCAATGCTGCTTTTGCTCTCACTTGTATTCTTATGATCCAATCTCCATCCTTCATCCCACCATTCCAACTAAAGCTTAGCTTGCCTTCTCCAATTCCTTGCAGTGAATAATTATCGTCGCGTATTCTCAATTCTCCATTTACTTCTACTCCTAATACTTCCAGTTGTTTGACATCCCACTGTAAACTAAATTGAAGGCCTTCATATCCACTTCCATTTAATACTCTCATTTCTAATTCTCCTGACTCCTCTTTATTTAACTTCAATTCCTCTGTCTGTAATTCCAGTACTTGTTTACTTCTACTCTGCGTTGCATTGAAGCCTTTCGTTACTGCATTCTCATTTACATCTCCTGTCTTGATTGCATAAAAATCTAATTGCATATCTGCATTCAATGGATTGATCTGATAACTCTCTGGAAAACTTTCATTCAATGCATTACTCAATTCATTAAACGAATACAACTGATGTACAAATCTCCAACTCGTATTTCCCGATATCTCATTCGTTATTCCTAATATCAATCTTCGCAAATCTGATACATCTTTCGAGGTGATCGTCTTACTCTTATTCACATCTGCTGCTATCATCTTATACGCCGAACTCAAGGGTTCTAAGCCTAATATATGACGCTGTATCTTTACAATATCTGCCGTCGTGACTCCATTCAACCAGCCATCTGTTTTACTTGGCATCACCGTCATCGTTTGTCCGTTTGCTATTTGGTTAAATGCATACTTGCCTTCTATATCCGTTTTTACTTCCTGCATCCCGCCATTCAACAATTCAATTGTTACATTTTGTACCCGATCTGCTTTTTCTGTACTTACCAAGCCGTTTACATCTGAATTCTTTATCGTCGGTGGACAAAATCCACTATTGTCCTGGATGATTATAAACGTCCGGCAATACGACGTATTTCCATTCACATCCGTTACCCATAATTCTACATCCCGTTTTCCAATACTATCGCAATCGTACACGATATATTTATCATTCGTATCGGATGAAAAACTTAAACTCACATAATATCCACAATTGTGATACGAACCTGCATCAAAATCTTTTGCCCATACAGAATCCATTGCCGTATCTGGTATCCCATCTCCGTCTAAATCCATCGGTGTTAAATTCGTAGATAATCCATTTAAACAATACGCTGTCGGTGGTTTGCAATTTCGTAAATCCAATATGAAACTTGCTTTCGCTGTATTTCCACACCGATCTTCTACTTCCCATTTTACGATATGCTTTCCAATTGGCCATACCCCTTGCGCTACATTCTCTCCAATTCCTGCTCGCACGATATCTATCGTTCCATCACTATCTAAATCTATCTTATACGTATACAACATCAATGTCGAATCCGTGCAATCATCACTGGCTTCAATCGAAAAAATTACCGGTATCGGACGACAGTTTACATCATAACTACAGATCACTGTATCCTGACTTACCCGTTTGATTATCGGATCTATCAGATTTGTTACTTTTATATATTGGGTATCTGTCCAGATAATTACATTGCCATCGATATCGCGTTGACACCAATCAATTACTTTCCATACCCGGATGATTTTAAAACATGGATCTCCCGGTAGGGTCGCTGACAATACATGATCATGATAACTGTAACCTATTAAACTACATTCATCATCATTTACTACCGGCTTATTATATGGATAAGTTAATCGCTCCGGTAATAATTCAGCTGGATTACAGATTCCGGACGTCGCGTAATCATCCGGAAAATCAATGTCGTTGATATCAAACGTATCGTGATTAATTATCGTAATAAACTGGCTACAATAATTACTCACATTACCCTGTAAATCTTCTGCATTAAAATATCTTATAATATAGCCTAGACCACATTGATTTATATTGCTAAAATCAGGTGTATTGACGATTGTCGGTGGACAATTATCTTTTGCCAAACCATCTAATGGATGGCCTCCGATTTGATGCCAGTAAATTGGATCTATTATGATCGTATCCCGATCTGCTTGTTCCGTTACTACTTTTCCAAATACATCTAAATTATTGAAATCTATATCAAATCTGCAATCCACTGTAATATTTGGTGGACAACTTATCTGCGGTGCTTCTTTATCCTGTACTTCTACATTCACCATACAGATCGCTTCATTACCACTATGGTCTATGGCTTTAAATCCTACCATCACAGTCTTGCCTACATCCTCACAACAAAAGCCTACTTCCGGACCCCAATCATCTTCTCCGCGGGTTCCACATGTGTTTGGATCCATTCGGCGCACTTCAAAATGATGCAAGGCACATTCATCAAAACTTCCATCATCAAATATTTCTGCCGGTACCCAATTATAACCACTTTGATTTAAGGCTACCACCGTATTGCGATCACACACTGCTACTGGTTCTGTTTCATCCCGTACATGGATTATTATATAATGCTCCGTCAAATTATAACAGCCATCATAAACTCTATAATATATGGTATCTTCTCCTACTGGTAAATTTACATAACCGCCATTCTGACCTAATAATATTCCACCTGGATAGGCTACATCAATTCTCAATTTATTATGACATGCATCTTCCGCTTCAATACTCGGCAATAACACTCTCGCTTCGCAATCTCTTCTTCCAGTCGTCGCTTCAAATCCATACGGTGCATGGGTAATGACCGGTGCCGTTGTGTCTTTTATTATTATTATTTGTAATTGTGTTCTTGTTATTTCTGTATTACACCACCATTCCCGTACCGTCCAGCTCCGCATGATCTTGCGCACACAATTGATCTCCCCTAAATCTAAATCTTCATAACTCACTAATATATTACAATCCAGTAAAAGATTAAGAGGCCATATATAGATCAAACTTCCATCGTGCGTATAGGTATAGGGTAAGCCAGTTATATATGGACTTGGGTGACCATTCTCATCTGTAGAATATTGAAATTCGCAATATAAGGTTACTTCAGTATCTGGTAAATAAACATCTTCTGCTTTGATTCGCTCTACTAAGATCGTATCTGTACATTGATCCGTATTCCCATTATAATCCGTGATCAATATTTCTCTGTACACAGCCTTTAAATATTCATCATTACATTCAAAATGCTCAACCTGTTCATTGATTGTCTTTACAGTATAATGACTACAATCAGATCCTTCATAGTTTAATGGAAAGTCGTGTTGAAATGTATAACAATCTGTAGTATCCGCTCTGCATATTATCGATGGAGCTAACTTATCCTCTATCAATATATCACTCCAACAGGAATTACCTGTTATGGTGTCTAAAACGGTTGCTATAATATGCTGATTTAAATAATGCGAATCGATCGGATTGCCAACAGGTTTGCCATAATGCGTTAATTCTACTTTAAATGCATCATAGCAAATATAATCACCTGTCAATAACATTTGAGGTGTAATTAGTGCTTGACAAAACTCATCTAGTGAAACATTTACATTCTTACAAGCTAATGCACCACTAGCCCCACAACATTCCAAATTAATTCCAAACTCACCTACTGCAAATCCACTGGATCCTGTTCCCACTGTGATGGTAATGGAAGTTAAATTACAATTCCCTGAGGTATAAAAAGCGAACCCTGTAGCACCGGCATTTCCACTAACTGGAATTGGTCCGGAAGTGGTACCGTCATTTGCTGCGGCCTCAACAGTATATACTGCAAAATCATTAGATTCAATATAACAATAAAAAGCATTTGTTTTTGAGGGTAAGCTTATTGTCACTGTTTGACTAGTTACAAAATATACATCTCCTAAATATCCATGAGACCAAGTCGCCCAACCATTCTGAATTACCCTATGACTGGCTGCCTCTGAAAATTCAAGATTACGTACACATCTCGCAGGTACAGGAACTTGAGTTTCATCATTAAAAAGCGCTCTTGTGTCCGCTGGAAATGGAGTCATAAGAAAACCACCAATTACAGGTGGAGGTGCATTTGTACTTAAACCTCCATCAAATACAATCCCTGCATTAACTGCATTGGTTGTAGCCATTAAAAATAAAATAATATACAAATTCAGCGAAGTAGTAATTTTCATGTTGTAGAATTTTAAAAAGAAAATACCTCGCTAAAAACGCTGAACTCTAAAGAATGGAATTATTTGGGAATTATTCCAAGTGCAAACTTAATACTATTTTTTATATATTATAATATTTTTTAATATTTTTTAATAAAAACAGCCATTGCTTTGGAACAATGGCTGCTTTATTTCTTCTGGCCGAAGCCAAATTCACTAAATTTATTTAGATTTTTGTTCTATTCTAATATCACCATCTTCCGGGTTACCGTATGTTCCCTATAATCTACCTGATAATAATACACTCCTGCATTTGGTAATTGTGATTTATCCAGACTATATTCATTATACCCTTTACGCATCTCTTTCCTTTCCTTTAAGTATACTTTACCCGTAATGTCATATACACTTATGGTTACTTCTCCATTTTGTGGCAACAACATTCCGATACTCGTCTGGTGCGTCCATGGATTTGGTTCATTCTGTAATACTACAAATTCTTCTTCCAGCATGCCCCGGTAACTCAACACTACATTGCCTTCTTCTTCACTTCCCTTAACTACCGATAACGCTGGCGTAATTACTGAATTTAATACCATCACTTCCGATACTCGCAATGCTGCTTTTGCTCTCACTTGTATTCTTATGATCCAATCTCCATCCTTCATCCCACCATTCCAACTAAAGCTTAGCTTGCCTTCTCCAATTCCTTGCAGTGAATAATTATCGTCGCGTATTCTCAATTCTCCATTTACTTCTACTCCTAATACTTCCAGTTGTTTGACATCCCACTGTAAACTAAATTGAAGGCCTTCATATCCACTTCCATTTAATACTCTCATTTCTAGTTCTCCTGACTCCTCTTTATTTAACTTCAATTCCTCTGTCTGTAATTCCAGTACTTGTTTACTTCTACTCTGCGTTGCATTGAAGCCTTTCGTTACTGCATTCTCATTTACATCTCCTGTCTTGATTGCATAAAAATCTAATTGCATATCTGCATTCAATGGATTGATCTGATAACTCTCTGGAAAACTTTCATTCAATGCATTACTCAATTCATTAAACGAATACAACTGATGTACAAATCTCCAACTCGTATTTCCCGATATCTCATTCGTTATTCCTAATATCAATCTTCGCAAATCTGATACATCTTTAGAGGTGATCGTCTTACTCTTATTCACATCTGCTGCTATCATCTTATACGCCGAACCCAAGGGTTCTAAGCCTAATATATGACGCTGTATCTTTACAATATCTGCCGTCGTGACTCCATTCAACCAGCCATCTGTTTTACTTGGCATCACCGTCATCGTTTGTCCGTTTGCTATTTGGTTAAATGCATACTTGCCTTCTATATCCGTTTTTACTTCCTGCATCCCACCATTCAACAATTCAATTGTTACATTTTGTACCCGATCTGCTTTTTCTGTACTTACCAAGCCGTTTACATCTGAATTCTTTATCGTCGGTGGACAAAATCCACTATTGTCCTGGATGATTATAAACGTCCGGCAATACGACGTATTTCCATTCACATCCGTTACCCATAATTCTACATCCCGTTTTCCAATACTATCGCAATCGCACACGATATATTTATCATTCGTATCGGATGAAAAACTTAAACTCACATAATATCCACAATTGTGATACGAACCTGCATCAAAATCTTTTGCCCATACAGAATCCATTGCCGTATCTGGTATCCCATCTCCGTCTAAATCCATCGGTGTTAAATTCGTAGATAATCCATTTAAACAATACGCTGTCGGTGGTTTGCAATTTCGTAAATCCAATATGAAACTTGCTTTCGCTGTATTTCCACACCGATCTTCTACTTCCCATTTTACGATATGCTTTCCAATTGGCCATACCCCTTGCGCTACATTCTCTCCAATTCCTGCTCGCACAATATCGATCGTTCCATCACTATCTAAATCTATCTTATACGTATACAACATCAATGTCGAATCCGTGCAATCATCACTGGCTTCAATCGAAAAAATTACCGGTATCGGACGACAGTTTACATCATAACTACAGATCACTGTATCCTGACTTACCCGTTTGATTATCGGATCTATCAGATTTGTTACTTTTATATATTGGGTATCTGTCCAGATAATTACATTGCCATCGATATCGCGTTGACACCAATCAATTACTTTCCATACCCGGATGATTTTAAAACATGGATCTCCCGGTAGGGTCGCTGACAATACATGATCATGATAACTATAACCTATTAAACTACATTCATCATCATTTACTACCGGCTTATTATATGGATAAGTTAATCGCTCCGGTAATAATTCGGCTGGATTACAGATGCCGGACGTCGCGTAATCATCCGGAAAATCAATGTCGTTGATATCAAACGTATCGTGATTAATTATCGTAATAAACTGGCTACAATAATTACTCACATTACCCTGTAAATCTTCTGCATTAAAATATCTTATAATATAGCCTAGACCACATTGATTTATATTGCTAAAATCAGGTGTATTGACGATTGTCGGTGGACAATTATCTTTTGCCAGGCCATCTAATGGATGCCCTCCGATTTGATGCCAGTAGATTGGATCTATTATAATCGTATCCCGATCTGCTTGTTCCGTTACTACTTTTCCAAATACATCTAAATTATTGAAATCTATATCAAATCTGCAATCCACTGTAATATTTGGTGGACAACTGATCTGCGGTGCTTCTTTATCCTGTACTTCTACATTCACCATACAGATCGCTTCATTACCACTATGGTCTATGGCTTTAAATCCTACCATCACAGTCTTGCCTACATCCTCACAACAAAAGCCTACTTCCGGACCCCAATCATCTTCTCCACGGGTTCCACATGTGTTTGGATCCATTCGGCGCACTTCAAAATGATGCAAGGCACATTCATCAAAACTTCCATCATCAAATATTTCTGCCGGTACCCAATTATAACCACTTTGATTTAAGGCTACCACCGTATTGCGATCACACACTGCCACTGGTTCTGTTTCATCCCGTACATGGATTATTATATAATGCTCCGTCAAATTATAACAGCCATCATAAACTCTATAATATATGGTATCTTCTCCTACTGGTAAATTTACATAACCGCCATTCTGACCTAATAATATTCCACCTGGATAGGCTACATCAATTCTCAATTTATTATGACATGCATCTTCCGCTTCAATACTCGGCAATAACACTCTCGCTTCGCAATCTCTTCTTCCAGTCGTCGCTTCAAATCCATACGGTGCATGGGTAATTTCAGGGCCTTCTACATCTTTTATAATGATCAATTGCTGACTGTTTTTAGTAATTTCCGTTCCGCACCACCATTCTCGAACTGTCCAAATTCGCATGATTTTCCACACACAATTAATTTCACCAAGATCTATATCTTCATAACTTATTAATATATTACAATCTAGTAATTCATTTAATGGCCATATATTATTGAGGCTTCCATCACTTTGATAATGATAGGGTACTCTGGTAACTAAAGGACTTGGATGTCCATTTTCATCTTTAAGAAATTTCGTAGTGCAGGAAAAATTAGAGAAGTCAAGCGTTGGCAAAACTATATCTGCAGCAGTAACCCGCTTTACAAATATAGTATCGGTACACTGCGACGAATTTCCCCCAGCATCCGTAATTAAGACATCCCGATAAACAGCTTTTAAAAAAAGTGGGTTGCAATCATAATGTTCGACTTGTTCATTGATTGTTTTTACAGAATAGTGACTACAATCCAGTCCTTCATAATTTAATGGAAAATCACGTTCGAATATATTACAATCGACCGTATCTGCACGACAGATTATCGTCGGTGCTAATTTATCTTCTATCAATACATCACTCCAACAAGAATTACCTGTTGTAGGATCTGTAACAGTAGCGATAATATGTTGTCCTAAATAATGGGAGTCAATTGGATTTGGAACTGGTTTTCCATAATGACTTAAGGTAACATCAAAAACGTCATAACAATTATAATCTCCTGTCAATAACATTTGAGGTGTTATTAATACCTGACAAAACTCATCTAATGAAACATTTACATTCTTGCAGGATAAGCTTAAAGATCCAATCACATTCACAGTAAAACTACAAGTAGCGGTTTGTCCAACAGCATCAGTTACTTGATAAACATTCGTAGTAACACCAGGAGGAAGAGGATTTCCCGAAGGAATTCCAGAAATTAATTGTATTTGAAGACCTTCTTCAAATTCTATTATATGTCTTCTAGAAAAAAAATCGTTTGGTAAATCGTACCAGGTACCTGCAACTAGATCCCAATAAAAAACAAAATCTCCGTCAATTAAACCTGGTTGTAAAGGTCCCCATTTTGTATAATTTAAAGGTTCTCCTGTAGTCCATTTATAATCTCCTAAAATTGGAAAATATCTTAAACCTATCCAATACTGATTATCAAATAATCCTGGTACAAATGGGATCGCTGCATTCAGAAAATTATTTTCTGCAGCATCTTCTATCGTTACTAAATGACCACCAAGTTGAGCTGCTATTAAATTTGCAGTTAACCAATTTGTTTGATTTGGTAATCCAGTAGGGGAAATATAATATGTATTTCCATTGTGTATACCTAAAAATTGATATCCTATTGGTAAAACTATATTTGTATTGATACAATTATCAGATGCATCTACATTATAACAATACACCCGATTACAATCAAATGTATCTAAAAGAATATTTACACTTGGCGGACATGTAATTGTCGGTGGTGAATCTGTAAGTGTTACATTGAAATTACAAAAACTTACATTCCCTGCACAATCTTCAATTTGATAACTTACAGGATATGTGCCTGCACCAATTGGCGTTCCGTTTCCGGCTCCTGGCGAAGATTCTGGTGTTGGCCCAGCTATTTGTTGGATTGATAAATTGTCATAAATAAAATTACGTATTGTTAAAAATGTTTGTGCTCCGGCATTATTGGATTGTACTCGGAAGCAAAAAACATCTCCTAAATTTAAATTTACGGTAATGTTTCCTGATGCATTGATTCCAACATTCGGAGTGAGTTGAACGGGAACACCATTTATTACATAAAATGCATGATCTCCATTAAAGGATACGGATATTCCTGTTTTTCTTGCAGCCCAATTAAACGTAAATGAACCATTACAATTTGCTGTAAAACACAAATCTGCATTTGTGGTTCCAGCTCCGGATGTTGTTCCTTTTATGCGAACAGAATCAGGAGTAAAATCAGTAAACTGCGCTCCAGTACCTCCAGATAGTTGTGCCCAGTTTGGAAAACTTACAAATCCTGTAAATCCAAAAATTGGCGAATGACAAGCATCAAAAGCGGTAGGTAATGGCCAATAAACCGAAGGCGTACATACACCAGGGCCTATGGCGACTGTAAAATCGCCTGGACAAGTTAAAATAGTAGGAGGTGTAGTTTCTAGAAAACAATTATTTTGCGCTTGGGCAAAAAATGAATTCACTTGAATAAATAATAATGCAAACAATAAATACAGCGAAGTAGTAATTTTCATAATCAATTAATTAAAAAAGGGAAAATACCTCGCTAAAAACGCTGAACTCTAAAGAATGGAATTATTTGGGAAATATTCCAAGTGCAAACTTAAAATTAGTTTTTTATATATTATAATATTTTTTAATATTTTTTAATAAAAACAGCCATTGCTTTGGAACAATGGCTGCTTTATTTCTTCTGGCCGAAGCCAAATTCACTAAATTTATTTAGATTTTTGTTCTATTCTAATATCACCATCTTCCGGGTTACCGTATGCTCCCTATAATCTACCTGATAATAATATACTCCTGCAATCGGTAATTGTGATTTATCCAGACTATATTCATTATACCCTTTACGCATCTCTTTCCTTTCCTTTAAGTATACTTTACCCGTAATGTCATATACACTTATGGTTACTTCTCCATTTTGTGGCAACAACATTCCGATACTCGTCTGATGCGTCCATGGATTTGGTTCATTCTGTAATACTACAAATTCTTCTTCCAGCATGCCCCGGTAACTCAACACTACATTACCTTCTTCTTCACTTCCCTTAACTACCGATAACGCTGGCGTAATTACTGAATTTAATACCATCACTTCCGATACTCGCAATGCTGCTTTTGCTCTCACTTGTATTCTTATGATCCAATCTCCATCCTTCATCCCACCATTCCAACTAAAGCTTAGCTTGCCTTCTCCAATTCCTTGCAGTGAATAATTATCGTCGCGTATTCTCAATTCTCCATTTACTTCTACTCCTAATACTTCCAGTTGTTTGACATCCCACTGTAAACTAAATTGAAGGCCTTCATATCCACTTCCATTTAATACTCTCATTTCTAGTTCTCCTGACTCCTCTTTATTTAACTTCAATTCCTCTGTCTGTAATTCCAGTACTTGTTTACTTCTACTCTGCGTTGCATTGAAGCCTTTCGTTACTGCATTCTCATTTACATCTCCTGTCTTGATTGCATAAAAATCTAATTGCATATCTGCATTCAATGGATTGATCTGATAACTCTCCGGAAAACTTTCATTCAATGCATTACTCAATTCATTAAACGAATACAACTGATGTACAAATCTCCAACTCGTATTTCCCGATATCTCATTCGTTATTCCTAATATCAATCTTCGCAAATCTGATACATCTTTCGAGGTGATCGTCTTACTCTTATTCACATCTGCTGCTATCATCTTATACGCCGAACTCAAGGGTTCTAAGCCTAATATATGACGCTGTATCTTTACAATATCTGCCGTCGTGACTCCATTCAACCAGCCATCTGTCTTACTTGGCATCACCGTCATCGTTTGTCCGTTTGCTATTTGGTTAAATGCATACTTGCCTTCTATATCCGTTTTTACTTCCTGCATCCCACCATTCAACAATTCAATTGTTACATTTTGTACCCGATCTGCTTTTTCTGTACTTACCAAGCCGTTTACATCTGAATTCTTTATCGTCGGTGGACAAAATCCACTATTGTCCTGGATGATTATAAACGTCCGGCAATACGACGTATTTCCATTCACATCCGTTACCCATAATTCTACATCCCGTTTTCCAATACTATCGCAATCGTACACGATATATTTATCATTCGTATCGGATGAAAAACTTAAACTCACATAATATCCACAATTGTGATACGAACCTGCATCAAAATCTTTTGCCCATACAGAATCCATTGCCGTATCTGGTATCCCATCTCCGTCTAAATCCATCGGTGTTAAATTCGTAGATAATCCATTTAAACAATACGCTGTCGGTGGTTTGCAATTTCGTAAATCCAATATGAAACTTGCTTTCGCTGTATTTCCACACCGATCTTCTACTTCCCATTTTACGATATGCTTTCCAATTGGCCATACCCCTTGCGCTACATTCTCTCCAATTCCTGCTCGCACAATATCTATCGTTCCATCACTATCTAAATCTATCTTATACGTATACAACATCAATGTCGAATCCGTGCAATCATCACTGGCTTCAATCGAAAAAATTACCGGTATCGGACGACAGTTTACATCATAACTACAGATCACTGTATCCTGACTTACCCGTTTGATTATCGGATCTATCAGATTTGTTACTTTGATATATTGGGTATCTGTCCAGATGATTACATTGCCATCGATATCGCGTTGACACCAATCAATTACTTTCCATACCCGGATGATTTTAAAACATGGATCTCCCGGTAGGGTCGCTGACAATACATGGTCATGATAACTATAACCTATTAAACTACATTCATCATCATTTACTACCGGCTTATTATATGGATAAGTTAATCGCTCCGGTATTAATTCGGCTGGATTACAGATGCCGGACGTCGCGTAATCATCCGGAAAATCGATGTCGTTGATATCAAACGTATCGTGATTAATTATCGTAATAAACTGGCTACAATAATTACTCACATTACCCTGTAAATCTTCTGCATTAAAATATCTTATAATATAGCCTAGACCACATTGATTTATATTGCTAAAATCGGGCGTATTGACGATTGTCGGTGGACAATTATCTTTTGCCAGGCCATCTAATGGGTGGCCTCCAATTTGATGCCAGTAAATTGGATCTATTATAATCGTATCCCGATCTGCTTGTTCCGTTACTACTTTTCCAAATACATCTAAATTATTGAAATCTATATCAAATCTGCAATCCACTGTAATATTTGGTGGACAACTTATCTGCGGTGCTTCTTTATCCTGTACTTCTACATTCACCATACAGATCGCTTCATTACCACTATGGTCTATGGCTTTAAATCCTACCATCACAGTCTTGCCTACATCCTCACAACAAAAGCCTACTTCCGGACCCCAATCATCTTCTCCGCGGGTTCCACATGTGTTTGGATCCATTCGGCGCACTTCAAAATGATGCAAGGCACATTCATCAAAACTTCCATCATCAAATACTTCTGCTGGTACCCAATTATAACCACTATGATTTAAGGCTACTACTGTATTGCGATCACACACTGCTACTGGTTCTGTTTCATCCCGTACATGGATTATTATATAATGTTCCGTCAAATTATAACAGCCATCATAAACTCTATAATATATGGTATCTTCTCCTACTGGTAAATTTACATAACCGCCATTCTGATTTAAAAGCACACCACCTGGATATGCAATATCTATTCTTAAATCATTATGACAATAATCAAATGCTTCTATCGATGGAAGCAATACTCTTGCTTCACAATCTCTTCTTCCAGTTGCCGCTTCAAATCCATACGGTGCATGGGTAATTTGAGGACCACTTAAATCTTCAATAATTATTAATTGAACTTCCGTTCTTGTAATTTCAGTTCCACACCACCATTCTCTTGCAGTCCATGTCCGCATAATTTTACGCACACAATTTATTTCTCCTAAATCTAAATCTTCATAACTCACTAATAAATTACAATCTAATAAACTATTCAAGGGCCAAACTCCAATGCTACTTCCATTGTAAAGATTTACTAAAGGAAAGCCGGTGTATAGTACTGCTGGATAGCCTGAATTATCTATAAAAATTTTGTATTCACAAGTCAATGTGGTGATACCATTTGGCAAAACCAGATCTGTAACCTTAATACGTCTAACATATATGGTGTCCGTACACGATTCTGCGTTTCCATTAATATCTGTAATCAATACATCTCTATAAATAATTTTTAAAAAGTTTGAATCACAATCTAAATGCTCCACCCGTTCACCAATCGTAGTAACTTTATAAGGACTACAATCCTGAACAGTATAGTTTAAAGGAAAGTCATGATTAAATGAATAACAATCTGTAGTATCAGCACGACAAATTAATAAAGGTGATAATTTATCTTCAATAAATAAATCACCCCAACAGGAATTTCCTGTAAGTGTATCTCTTACCGTAGCTGTAATATGTTGACCTAAATAATGTGAATCTATTGGATTCGGAACTGGTTTGCCATAATGACTTAAATCAACAACCATAGTATTTGTGCATAAACCCGAAACAACCATATCTGGAGTAATCAAGGATTCACAATTTTCATTTAAAGAAATATTGAGATTCTTACAGGACATGGAACCTATCCGCAAGATTGTTAAATTGAAAGAGCAGGAATCGATATTCCCATAACAGTCTCTTACTTGAAAACCAATATCATAAACACCGGGCTGGATTGGTTGCGTTAAATCAGGACCCGATACTTGTAATGGAAATATAGAATCTGAAACGAAATTAAAATTTGTAATTATAAATGTATCTTCCATTGCCATGCTTGTAGATCGCACATAAAAACAAAGTGGATCAATACCATTCGAATGAATGGTTACGGTACCAAATTCAAAAGATCCACCTGGTGGCGTTGATAAAATACTATCCTTCCCATTAAAAATTATCCCAGCTTCATCCCTACGAAATCCTCCAAATCCAATGGAGGCTCTCCAATCAAAAGTAAATATACCTGGACATCTTGGTTGAATACATGTTGTTAAAACAGAAGTGTCATTTCGCTCACTTCCGGGTGTTCCATTATTAATACCTACAAGTACTAAAGAATCTTTTCCTGGGCTCACATATACAAATCCATCCGTTCCAACAATTCCATCTCCATTTCCTGGCTCTGCAGCTTCTGTTAATTGGATTCCATTCATTGTGGGATCCATACCTAAATTAAATCCGACTATTTCTTTACAAGGATCAAATGTGGTTGGTATTAAATAATCCACTAGCATGTCACAACGTCCCGGTAAATTTATTGTTATTGTAGTATCATTTTGGCAAAATGAAATCAAAGGTCTTGGAGTTTCCAATACTACTTCAACGTTAAAGGAACATGTTGAAATATTTCCAGCACAATCTGATGCGGTATATTCCACAGGATAAATTCCTTGAGGTATAATATCTCCAGGTTTAGGTCCATTCGTTTGAATAACATTTATCTGACCCGGAACAAATATAAAATTGGTAATTGTAATACTATCAACACCTAAGGTATTATCAGATACCACTTCTAAACAAAATCGATCTCCTTCCTGAATTAGAGTAGATGCAACAAGACCATTTGCTGTTGATCCATTTCCCGTTGTCAAATTTGCATTTACATTTGCTCCATGTACCATATGAGTGATTGTAAGTCTTACCCGGTCATTGGCAAATCCATCTCCATTATTCATTCTAGCTCTCCAATTAAAACTTAATTGGCCTGAACATGTGGCATAAAAACAAACATTGAAAACATTATTCCCATTCCCTGGTGTGCCGTTGGTAGTTCCAACTATAGTTAAAGAATCGGTTCCATGTAAAAGCAACTGCCCATTATTACCATTTCCATCTCCCTCATGAAATGAGAAAAAATCAACCGCTGAAATCGCACTGGTAGTTAAACAATTATCAGGATCCGCAAACGGATCACTCCAAGTTACTGTGGTACCACATTCACCAGATGGTATTGTAAATGTCATGTCCGGATGACAATTTACAATCACCGGGGGAACATTATCAGGATCACAATAAGCTTGTGCATTTGATAAATTAGGAATTAAAAATATTCCTAAAAAAAGAATGGAATAAATAGAACATGTAAATGTTTTCATCATTGTATTTTATTTTGAGTGTCGTGCTAAATTGAAAATCTAAAATGCCTAATATTTGGATGAATTTATATATCGCAAATTACTTCATAGAAAAATCGATTAGAATTATTTAATGAATCAAATCACAAATACTCAAAAATCTTAAAAACAGCTCCTGCACTTCTACAGGAGCTGAAAAAACGAAATCGATTACTACACACTATTTCTTAAGACCTTAGTCTATTAAAATCATTCTCCTAAACAAACTACTCTTGTTTGTTTTCATTTGGTAATAATATATACCACTCTTATTCAATACATTTTTGTTTAATTCAAATTCATGGTATCCTTTTGAAAACATTTTCCTCGTTTCGAAAACCAATCTTCCATTCATATCAATAATACGAATTGCAATTTCTGTATTCTCAGAAGTCTGAAACGGAATTATTGTAGTTTGTTTAAATGGATTTGGAATATTTTGGAATAAACTTAATCCATCCTGAACAGAATTTTGATCTAGGAAATCCAAATGAATATTAGAACTGCTACCATCCTGGAAATAGGCTTCTGAAATAAAGTCTTCGTTTCCAATTTCCAATAATTCTGCTACTTGTGCAGATTGCTTAACCAAAATTCGAAGCTTAATCTTCCAGGTTTCTTGTGAAGGAAGCGTTTTTACATAGGATATTCTAATACTATTTTTTCCAGGCACAATAAAATAAGCATCTTCTTTAAGTTGATTAGATTCATCTCCTACGACACCTTGAATAATTGCTTTTGTTGGATCTAAAACAAGCTCAAATTGCATACCTTCTAATTCGGCAAATTGAGACATATCCAACTCAATTTCATGCAGTTGATCTTTCTCTAAGAAATTATTCTGTGCTACAATCAAAACCGGATTAGATTCTCTGTTTTGAATTTTATCATGAAATAATGAAGGATTATTTGAATCATCCACATCACCCATTTTAACACCTGTAAAATCCAAATAATAATTTTTATTAATATTGGTAATTTGATATGATGTTGGGTATACTTCACTTAATGGATCTTCCTGATCTTTAAATTTAAAATCTGATAATAAAAATTTCCAGGAAGGACTATTTGTGAAATGATCTATTTTACCAAGAATTAACTTTCTGATATCTACAACGTCAGCCGCTGTAATTCGATTATTATTATTTACATCCGCTGCAACAAATTTCAATGGATCTGTAAAAATAGTGGTTCCTAAAATATGTCTTTGAATATGAATAATATCAGCAGTAGTAACTCCATTCACAGGATTTAAATCATGTTGTGGGGCTACTTTATAAGAACCTCCATGAGGCATATCATAAAATCCATAGAAGCCATCATTTCGGGTTATCGCTACACCCGATTGCCCACTATTTAACATAACATCTACACCTGCCATATTGATAGATTTTCTAGATCTAACAAATCCCTTTACTGTCGATGAGAATGTTGGTCCACAAATGGTATCCTGATCAACCGCTTGCAAGAATGTAGCACAAGAATCCAAATTCCCTGCATCATCTTTAAAATAAACGGTTACTGCTTGCGTATACTCATAATCACGAATTGAATCACAACAGAATATTCTAATGGTATCACTGAAATCATTCCGATCAAATGAAGTAATAACAAACGCTGAATCTGTACAATTGTCTTTAAGTTTAGATACAAAATCCTGCGAATTAAAAGTTGCACAACCATCGTCTTTAATCTTTCTCACTACTTTAATACAGGTAAATTCTGGTGCAATGGTATCAATGATTGTTATTTTAACAATCTTAGTAGATACATTACAACAGGCATCTTCTGCTGTAAATGTGACAGTCGTCATACCTACTGGATAAAACCCTGAAGCATCTTCCATATTATTATTTCCATATGGAGAATTATTTGTAATCTTAATGCTCAGTGAATCACAATTATCAACAAATGCTTTTAATACAACAAAATTATTGCATGCTGTATCATTTGCATACAAAGTTGTATCCTGAACTCCTAAAATATTAGGAGCAGTGGTATCATCCCTTTGAATTAACTGAACAAACGTTAAGGTTACATTCGTACAACTATCAAAAACCATCCAGGTTCTTTCAATGTCGCATGTTTGTCGAACCTTACACAAGTTACTATCTGAAAAAGTTATGTTCACTTTAAAACAGGTAATACCGGAGGAATCAAATTTTGGAGTACCGGTGTTAGAAGTATCTATACTTTCACACTCTGAAACTGAAATTGGTGAAGGTGGCCAAATCATATCTGCATTTTGCAATGGATCCGGATTATTTACCGTAATCACTTGTGTACAGGAATCTCTATTACCAGAAGCATCAATTGCAACAAACTTTCGAGTGATGGTACCTATTCCACAAATATTTTGAACCCGTGTTACCGTTTCTGTAAATGTTGTACCCGGACAATTATCTGTAACTACAGGAGTACCAAATTGTGATAAATCTTTTGTATCAAAACTACAGGGTACCGTAAGATTACCTGGACATGTAATATCTGGTGGTACTGTTTCGATAACTGTAACTTTGACAGTACATTGCGCTGTATTATTACAACTATCCTTTGCAGTAAAGGTGACAGTCGTCATACCAACTGGAAATACTGAAGGTGCATTATTTGTAAACGTAACTCCGGCGTTACAACTGTTATTCAACTTTGGATTCATTAATATGAATGACTTTCCGCAAGTATTTGGATCCGCATTAACAATCGTATCTTTTGCACAAGTAATAGATGGAGGACCTTGATTCTTAAGAATCAGATGCTGCACGGATGTAGGCCGCTGCGTTATACTACATGAATTAATTGCAGTCCATGTTCTTAAAATGGTCAAACACTCACCACCGCCTATAATGCTATCTTTAAAAGCAAAGGTTACAAAGCCACAATAATCCTTTTTCAAACTTGGTTGACCTGTAATTTTTGGATCCAATGTTGGGTTACAGGTAAAAGATGTAAATGAATCTTTAGGCCATGTAATATCCGAAGGATTCAAGTTAACATCCAAGGTGATTTTCTGAATATAAAATACGGTACTATCATAATTAGGTTTGCAAATAAATCGCACAGACCAATTTCTTTCAACAACAAAACATACTTCTAAATTACTAGTCGTTACCGTATCGTCCTTATAGCTTACCTTTATTGAATCGCAAATACAAACCACTGTTGGGTATCCATTTAAGGAATCCGGTAAAAATGGTTTCTTACAATCTGTTACTGTAATATCTGCTGGAAACTTAACTCGAGGACCATCAGGATTTGTAACCTTCAATACTTGTCTGAAGGTAAATTGCTGCTTAAACTGACCCGAACTACAGTCATTTCCTACTGTCCATGTCCTGTGAATTATTTTGACACTATCATTTTTGGAAATTGTTTGGTCAATGTAGGTAATACTCACATATCCACAATAATCCCATAATAATTTAGGGACATTATTGATTAATCCGGTATCAACAGAGCCCGGACAGTTATCTACTATAACTGAATCTTTTGGCCATACGATATCAGAGAGTTGTAAATTTATTCTTATTGTAATGAGCTGAGTTCCTTTAAATGTTCCACTTACTTCCGGTGGACAATTATAAACAGATGTCCATTTTCTATAAACTACATAACACGCATTCGGCACATTATTAACGACCGAATCAATATATGTATGGGTAAAATTATCACAAGGACAATTCAACTTCGGAAATCCATTCAAAGAATCTGGTAATAAATTCTTCTTACAATCCGTAACCGTAATATCATCCGGATAATCCACTTGTGGACCATTTGGTTTCACTACTTTTAACAATTGAACAAAACTAAATTGCTCTTTAAATTGTGTAGAACTGCAATCATTTGCAACCGTCCATGTTCTGAGAATTTTCTTGCAAGTATCATTTTGCAAGATGGTTTGATCTGTGAATCGTATACTTACAAATCCACAAAAATCCTTTTTCAATCTAGGAACATGATTTATAATTGCTGTATCTACACTCCCTCTACAATTATCGACATATACAGAATCACTTGGCCAGGTAATATCATTTAAGGTCAAATTAATTCGTACTGTAATTAATTGCGTACCCGTAAATGTACCACTTACATCTGGTGGACAATTAAAAGTAGAAGTCCATTTTCTATATACTACATAGCAGGTATTCGGAACATTATTGACAATTGAATCCTTAAATGTATGAATTGAGAAATTACATGGACAATTTGTTTTAGGCACACCATTTAAAGAATCTGGTAATAGTGGTTTTTTACAATCTGTTACCGTAATATTAGGTGGTACTATATATCGTATTCCTGCACCTTCAACTACTTTTAAAACTTGTCTAAATCCGTAACTCTGAGAAGGGACACATTTACTAAATACCGTCCATATTCTTTCATAAAACACGCAATTTTGCTCTCTTCTGATTTCCTTATCAGTATACATCAACATCACATTATTATTATAAACACAAAAACGTGGTACTTCACCAATGGTAGCTGTATCTATAGCACCTCTGCAATTATCAACAAGGATTGAATCACTTGGCCATACAATATCCGATTCACGCAAATCTGTAGTAACAATTATGGTTTGAACTCTGTCGAATTTTCGTTCTGGCTCTCCGATACAATTAAACGTAACTGTCCAGGTTCTATGGATTACAAAACAAGTATTTGGTACATTTAAAATAATACTATCCTTAGAACTTGTTCCAGTATGAACACAACTGGTACAATTACCTATGGATGGTCTGGAATTTATAACTACTGGGTCTGTATTTTGAGTACAATCTTTAATCGTAATATTTGGTGGAAATGTAACACAACCACATAAATCGACATTATTATTATCCTGAACATCTATAAATGTATTGCAACAATCTTGCTTACCATTGGATGCAGTAACACATAACGTAATGGTTCTCCGACCAATACTATCACAATCATACGTCACAGATTTAACAGAGGTATCTCTACCGATCGAGTAGGTTAATGGATAACCGCAAATATGATAACTTCCGCGATCAAGATCTTTAGCCCAAATGGTGACTAATTCTGCATCTACGCTTCCATTGTTATTAAGATCCATTGGAACCAATGATGTAGAAAGTCCTAGTATACAATATGCTGTTGGAGGTTTACAATTTATAATTTCGAAATTCTGTTCACAAACAGACTTGTTTCCACAACGATCTTCAAATACATATTTTATTTTATGTTTACCTAATGGATAAAATCCACTAGCGTTAATTTTATCACCCACACCAAAATCACTTCTGTCTTCAATATGATCTCCATTAAAATCAATGTGATATTCCCACACTAATTCATTCGCAGGAGTGCAGAGGTCACTTGCTGTTGCAACTAAATATGCATCCCCTCCAAAACAAGCAGTATCTATTATTGCAAACACCGTGTCTTTACAACCCGTTAAAATTTCTGGAGGTGTAGTATTAAATATTTTAATGATTTGCTCATGTGTATAGATATTTGGATCCCCTGTTGTAGGATCATATAATCTACACCAATTCAATACTTTCCATTTTCTTAAAATTTTATAACAAGCATCACTGCCATTTATAAAACGGAACGTATGGTCTACATATGAGATTCCTACTAAATCACAGAAGTCTTCTGTAATTCTAGGAAAGCCATAAATAGTGGGTAAGGTCTCTGGTAGTAAACCATCTGTAATACATATGTTTGTGTCTAAATCTAAAGGCCAAACTATATCTGATGAATCAAATGGTTCCAAATTTATTACCGAAATTCTCTGAACACAAACATCTTGTCCAAATGAATTTCCGGCAATAAAAATTCTATCAATATATCCTTCCCGACACTGATTAATTTGAACGTCTAGTCTTTCTGTATAAGTTACATTGCAATTATCAGAAACCGTTGGTTTGCCAAACTCAGAAAGATCATTTAAATCGTAATGATAATCACAGGCAATGGTAACATCATGAGGACAGAAAATATGCGGTATCGTTTTATCTTGTACCTCTACAATAACCATACAGGTATTTTCATTACCATGTGCGTCGGTTACTTTAAACACTACCATCACTTCGGTACCAATATCCTGACAACAAAAGCGAATGGAATCTCTAAATAAATTATCATTTATACCGCAAGAAAGATTTGGACTAGGATTCATTCGTCTTACTTGCATATTTTTAATATGGCAATCATCATAACTACCATCATCAAAAACAGTAGCAGGTATCCAGGCTTCACCAAAGCGATCTAATGTAATAACTGTTTCTTTATCACAAATTGCTACCGGAGGTGTTTGATCTTCAACCGTCACAATAAATGTACAGGCAGCTGAATTATAACACATATCATACGCTGTAAATGTTAAATTATTTACACCCACTGGCAGCTTCACATAGGAAGCTCTAAAGTCTTTTAATAAACCACCGGTAAATGAAAGGTCAACACTTAAAATTTGACCACAACTATCAAATACTTTAGGCATCGGAATCCAAACATCTGCATTACAAGTAAAAGAATTAGTTGTTGCTGTAATATCATAAGGACATGTAATTGTTGGAGCTATCGTGTCCACAATTTCAATTAATTGTCTGTATGAGCGTTGCTCAAATGTTGTGCAATACCAAATTGTAAATTTCCAATTTCTTAAAATTTTAACGACACAATCCTTACCTGTGTTCAATTCAATATCTTCATAGCTTACTGCATAATCACAATATTTATTATCAGTATTGGGCCAGGCTGGCAGGCCTCTATAATATGGTATCCCTGAAACAGAAGGCAGAGGATGACCTAAGGAATCTGTTTTAAATCTTGTACAAATCAATGGATTCAATTTCGAACGAGTTAAAGAATCCGGAAAATCGATAGAATCTAAATTTATTCTTCTTAAATAGACATTCATTGTACAAGGCAATGAAACATTTCCTGAATGATCTTTGGCTACATAGGTTCTTGTTACAATTTTTGAATAATCCTGATTACAAGGTGTATTTTCAATTTGCTCGTCGATTAATACCCGATATGGATTTGGATCACAATTATCATTAATAAATGGTTTTAAATACGATTTCATTAAAGTACAATCGATCGTATCATTCAAACAAATTAATGTTGGTTTGACTTTATCTTCAATGCTTACTGTCGCCCAGCAAGAATTTCCACTACAAACATTTATAACTTTCGCGGTTAAAGTCTTTCCAATATGATCATAGTATAAAGTATTATTTGGTACCAATGAACCATCTTTATTAAAAATCATCACAGCATAGGAAGTATAATCATATGGTCCACCGATTAATAACATTTTAGGTGTCACCAGGACTTCACAATTTGCATCTAATGAAACTTGAATTGATCCGATACAGCTTACAGGTCCTGCTGTAGCTCCAATGGTTACAGGAATTAATAGCGGACTATAACAAGAATCTGGTAAGTCGACATCAATGGTTAATGTATGTGTTGAACCAATAACTCCTGTCCATAAAACATCCACATAATTATTTGCAGGGTTTGTTAAAATAGTTCCTCCTGTTAATAATGACCAACTATAAATAGCATTTGGAACGGATTTTACTTCATAACGAATAGTCTGTCCTGAACACACATTATTCTGAGATTTAAGGAGTGTTGGATCATTATAAAAACATTTATTAACTCCACTATTTAATTTAACGCCGTATTGATTTGACAAAATAATAGAATATCCGATGCCATCAATATGATTCCCACGTATTGTATAAATACTTGTTCCATCCCCAAGATTTGTTTCATCTAAAATGTAACCGCCAGGTCCGGTTATAAAATCTGTAGGCGCATTTGGAGGTGCTGGACTCAATTCATGATATAGTCCATTCACTTCAAAAATAAACCAGATATCATTTGAAATGGATCTGAAAGAAAGCTCTTCATAAAATTGACCATCATCTGAATTTGTTGCATTGTCTAAACAAGAACAAGGAACGCTTCTTTCAAGATCAACAACAATAATACCTGCAGGATCTGCATCATCTTCATCTTCAACATTACTTAATGGATCTGGATTCGCAGAACTACCATCAGAATCATTGAAAACAACACCACCCGGATCATTCTCCACATCATCATCTGGATGAGAATCATCATCGATAACATTTCCATAATTAACAACTCTAAAAATTTCAGCTCTATTTACTATAATTCCGGCAGTTTGATTCGGATCTACCTGAAGATCAACATATACAGTAACACTGTCTCCAGTTTTTAATCCGCCTTGAGGCAATCTTCCATTTTTTTCATTTAAAAGATAATACGCTCTAGTCAAACCAGCAGCATCAATAGAGCGAATTTCCCAATCAGGATCCACTAAAACTAAACCTTCCGGAATATAATCAACCAATTCAATTTCACTACAGGCAACCAGACCTTGATTATATACCCGAATTCTAAAGTTAATTAAATCACCTTTTTTAACAATGTTTTGATCAATATCTTTAATTAAGGAAAGGTCAAAATTTACTGGATTTGACTCTGCCCCATCATGATCATCTTCATCGAGATCGCCATGATCATCAATCATATTATCTGTCAATGAACCAGGTTGTCCTCCAGTATCATTATCATCAATAGCATCAAAAACGGAATCAAAATCCTGGGCAATTTTACCCACATTGTCTTTAGCAGATTTAATTTCAGAATAATTTGGAATAAATTCTCCTTTGTTTAAATCCTTAATTACTAGTAAAATAGTCTTTGAAACTGACTTTCCTGGAAATAATAAATCTTGAAATTTATAGCTAAGCTTTCCAGCTTCCAATACAGACCAGGATGGATTTAAATCTTCAATAAAAATATAATTTGCATTTAAATAATCTACGATTTCTATTTCAGAAGCAACAACATTGCCCTGATTAAACACCTCCATTTTATACTCTACAGTATCTCCTTTACGATATGCTACTTTCGTATTAAAAAGTGTTTTTCTTAAAGCCAAATCAAAAACAGGAACCCCTGCAGGATCTGCATCATCTTCATCAATGGATGCATCCAAATCAATACTGTTGTCGGTAATTGTATTTACCTCACCACCTGCATCATTTGTTGGATCTGAATCCGGTGTACTATCAAAATCATAAGCTGAAATATCAGTTCCGGAAATATCAAAAACTTTTGAAATTTCAGCTATATTGATTAATCTGGAAGGCTGAAATTCAGAAACCTGGGAAATTGAATACGATAAAATTATATTTCCGAAAGCTGCTAATGTTCCTGTATAAATGAAGGTTGCTTTGGTACCATTCTGTACCCAACCTCCAGAAATTGATTGTTGCGTTAAAGCAAATCCTTCTGGTAAATAATCTGTAATTGTTACATTTTTTACAGGCACATTTCCTTGATTAAAAAGCTGCACTGTAAAATTTACACCAACTGCTTCTTGTAATGAAATATTTGCATTGTATCTTTTAATTAATGCAAGATCCATTAATAATAAAGCTGCAGGATCTGAGTCATCTTCATCGGTAATTCCATCCCCTGTGAAAATATTATCGGTAGCAGTACCAACAACACCACCCGCATCATTGCCAGATAAATAATCTGCCTGGGAATCAATGTCCCGATCTGTATAATTATTTAGAACATTGTCAAATATCGTGGTGATCTCTGCGCGATTTACTAATTCATTTGCTGTTGCATTTTGTTTAACCCGTAAAACCAAATCAATGGTAGCACAAGTATTCGGAAGTAGTTCCGCCTGAATTGTGTTTCTCAACACGCCACCTAATGTAAACCAACCATGATTTTCTAATGGACTTACTTCCAGTCCATTTGGCAAATAATCAACAATTCCAATATTCTTAACAGAAACATTCCCTTGATTACAAACTGTAACATGGAATAATACATCCTGATTTTTCTTAACCGGAGTGGTTATATCTGTTGTAAGAATTAATGCCAAATCTAATATCTGAATACTTGCAGGATCCTGGTCATCTTCATCCAAAGTTCCATCATCATGAATGATGTTATCTGTCGCTGTATAAAGTTGTCCACCTTGGTCATTCGCAGGATTTTGGTCCGGTGTACTATCAAAATCTTTCATTGAAATTGAACTTGCATCACGCATTCCAAAAATTTCGGCTACATCTACTAATTCAGCCAAAATTTTTGATTTTAAAATCAAATGAATTTGGATTTTTTTAGATTGACCAGCTAGTAAGTCTTCATTAATTGTTGTGGTTGCTTTGTTGCCGTTTAAAACCCATCCAGGATTCAGCCCTGCAACAAATTGAAATCCGGAAGGAATATAATTTACAATATCATAATGATTCACAGCAATATTGCCTTGATTGAATATTTCCATTTCAAAGCTTACTGTTTCATTGAGTTTAACAGGAGCTGTATTTATCGTTTTATTAATCAATGCGAGATCAACAATCGGCAAAGATTCGCGATCATGATCATCTTCATCAATAGAATTATTATTTACAATATTATCTGTTTCTGTATTCGGTACGCCACCTTTATCATTATTCTCATCTTCATCTGGTGTCGAATCTAAATCTGTTAAAAGTGCACCTTGAGCATCCATCATTTTTGAAATCTCAGCAGTATTTACAATTTCATTTGGTCTTGCACTTTTATTCAATCTCAATTTAATGTTGATGCTTAATTCTTTACCGGCATCTAAGCTTGAACTTATTAAATATTGAGCTTTGGATCCTGATAAGATCCAACCTGGATTCAAATTTGCTTCAAACGTAAAATAATCATGTATAAAATCTGTGATTTCAATTTGATGAACTGGTTGATTTCCTTGATTTGAAATAATAATATTAAAATTTACCAAATCACCATTTGCAACGGTTGTTGGTGCATCCACTTTTTTGATCAAAGCCAAATCATATTCTTTGATTACATTGGGTACATCTTTAGGTAATAATTTAATAAATCCGATATCAAAACTAAAATCATTTTGACCAGAACCACCTGTATGAATTTTAACAACGGGATAGCCATTTAATTCCTGGCAACCTGGCTCGAAAAATAAGCTCGCATCACTATTCGTTAATTCAACACCAGGTGTTTTATTTACAATTGTCATTTGGAAAGTATCAATACCCAATACAACTTTTCCAATGGATTTATTAAATGATGGGTCTTTTACTACAAGAAAATAGGTCTCAAAGGATTTTAAGGATTCTGTTGTTCCATTTCCATCTAAATCGACATTACTTGAATTAAATAAATAATTTCCATTATTATCAGTAGTGGTACTTGCAATCTGAACACATTTACTATCAAAAAGTGCAAGTTGCAAGCCTCTCCAAGGTTTTTCCGCTGCATCTTGAATTCCATTTTCATTTTCATCTAACCAAACATAATTTCCAATTTCTAAAGGTAATTTCGGACAACCAATAGCTAAATCTCCTAAGCCGGACGATTTACCATAAGCTGAATTGACTTTATTATATAATTGGATAGCAGTTTTCTTTTTTCCATTGAGTGCACTGTATTTATGAAATCCACCGGAAAAGGATTCGTAAATTGGATCAAAAACTGCAGAAACCACATCGGCAGTACCACTTAAAACGCAAACCGTTCCAAAAGATGTTTCCGGATGTAATCCAGGACCAATTGACCAAAAATCATCACCAAAAAATTCACCTTTACCAGGACCTTCAAAATTATTTGGTCCACAACCAATTCTTGAACCTGCAACTGATTTATTTTCGAGATGCCAACCGGAAGCATCTTTATAAGTCATCAAAATATCTCCAAAAGTTCCTGTTAATGGATATACTTGATCACAATAAGTATGTCCTGTCCGATCTGTAATCCCAAGAATCATAAAATTATCATCAGAAAATGCAATACTCGTAAGCCACTGCGAAACAGGTCGTTCAGTTCCCGGAGTTTTTAACCAATATTCTCTTGCAAATGGCGTAGAAAATATAAGATTAAATGTTTTTGTCAATAAATTAAACTCATAAATATGGAAGGTACAATCTGCTTGATTTTTTGAATTTTCAGCAGTACAAGTAACTCCTATATATACCTGTCCTTTATAATATTCAACAGCACCCACTGCATAATCTCCATTATTGCAACCAGGATCTGGAATTTTTATCTCCATAATATTAGCAGCGGAAGGCTGATCTGTTGGAATTACAACAAGTGAATTATTATATAAATTGCTAACAAACAAAAACTGATCATCATCAGAAATATCCATATCGCCTAATCCTGCTTTACCTACCAGATCAGAATATGCACAATCTAAAGGGTCCATATTTTGTGTTTGCCCAGTTTGAATACCAAGCGCATTTACATTCAAAAATAAATTTGTAGTTTGTGCTGTAGGATCTGATACATAGATTCCACCGGTGCCTCCTTGACCAAGACTAGCACCATATTTAACAAAAGCAGCAGAATATAATACCTGTGTGGATTTATTCCATGCCAAACCCCAAACTGCACCAGTCTGATTCAACATTGCAATTTTTGAAAGTGCACTACCACTATTAAATAGAAACGGCATTTGTACTAAAGTTGGAGCCGTTTCAGCGCCTCCAGATTTTACGAAGCACGTAGTATAGAGTTTTGCATTCTCAGGGGTACATATAACTTCTTTGTCTTGTAAACCAAATTGAATATTACAAGCTGGGGCTACCACAAATTTTACATCATTGGCACCTTGACTTGCGGTCTTTGCAAATTCGAAACCGAGTGGCTTAGAAATTTCCAAACGATAAAATTTGGTATTTGTCAAACCCGTCAAGGTATACTTACCCGAAGCATCTGAAATCGCTTGAGAAATTAACTGACCTGCTTCACTATATGCGCGAACTTGAATTTGTTCTTTGTTGACATCACTGGCATCCAAAATGCCATTATAATTTTTATCAACAAAAACAGTTCCCTGTATTTCATTTGCAATTGGGTTACACTGTGCAGCCAATTGTTGCCAATGAAATGCGGTAAACGCAATTAAAAGGATCCAACTTGAAACTTTCGTAACAATAGGATTTGTAACCGTAGAAAACTGGTTAATGATCTGTGTAAGTGTATGATTTCTCATTTTTAAAAAACAATAGGTTAAGCATGTAAAATCGAGCGTCGATTTGGAGTTTATGTGTATAAATCCAAATCTAACGGCTAACCCGTTGATTTCTAAAGAGGTGGAGATGTGGGGGGATGAAAAATATATATATCTCCAGTGCAAATATATAACTTGTTACAATATAAAGCCAAAAATATTAAAATAAATTAGATATGAAATTAAATGTTATATGAAAAAATCAAAATTTAACCTCATAAGTACTTGTTTATCAGATATTTATATAATAATATTAAATGAATAATATTTTTAATGATCTAATTATTCCCCATTTTGCTATAAATCACTATGAAAGTACACTCCTTTTAGTATGGAAGCTCCTTTGGAAACGCCCTTGAGGTTGCCTTCTAAAACAAAAAAAGCCAACTTGAAACAAGTTGGCTTTGACTTCATTTATTATCTTAAAATCTATTCAAGTACGATCATTCGATCAGATATCGTTCCAAATGCACTTGATAAAACATAATACATCAAACCATCAGTTGCTAAATCTTTTTTCGAAATTCGAAGTTCGTTTATTCCTTGTACACATTTTACATCCATGGTATGTAAATTCTTACCTGTAAGATCATACACTTTTAATATCGCAGTTCCTTCAGTAGGCATTTCAAATCGTAAATTTGTATATTCACTAAATGGATTTGGTTGTAAGGAATAAAAGATCATTTGAGATTTAATTCCATTCTCATTTTGAATATTTAATGAATATGCTTTATCATTCAGATAAACTTCACTAGAAAAACCTTTCAACATTTTTAAATAATCAGCTGCTTTTAAAAGTCCAATGGAAGTTTGCAATTTTATCGTAAATAAAATTGTACCAGCTTTCAATTCAAGACTTCGATTAGGAACCCAACTTATTTTTAATTGATTCGCTTCTATTCTATAATCTTCTGGATTAATATCGCATGCTGCTGATCGAACTTCCTTAAAAGAAGCATTCAAAAGATCCATTGATAATCCTAACTGGAATCCATCAAGTTTTACATCGGAGGTTGTTTTTATATCAATTTGCAAACTACCATCCTGATGAATATTAACTTGCCCATATGTCCATGAAATTGAATTGGATCTTTGTTGATTACCAGCATTCTTCACATTAATTTCTGCAGATAAATCAACATCGCCCGTTTTTATACCCATAAAATTCAATTGATCAAATTGATCAGGGACTGTATTACTTTCAATAGTACCAGGAGCATTCCAAGGCAACTCCGGATTTAAAAATATATGATCCGCTTTAATAAATTTCCAGGATGGTGTTCCATTTGGAAATTCATTTACAATACCTAAAATAGCTCTTCTTATATCGGATACATCTTTTGCAGATATAGTATTTGAATTATTTACATCGGCCGCTAACATTTTGTAGGGAGAGTTTAATAATTTAAGACCTAATATATGTCTTTGAATTAAAACTATATCCATTGTACTGACGCCATTGGTTATTTCATCGTTTTTGCTCGCAATCAAAGAAAAGTCACTGAGGTGTAAGTCGTGAAAAGCATAATTTCCTTTGATATCTGTTGTTTGTTGTGTAATCGTATTTCCGATTTGATCTTTTAAAGTGATTTCAGCATTTACTAATGCATCATTATTCGCAATCGTAACGGTACCTGATAAATTAAAACCTGGACCATTCGTTGGACATGCATTATTATTGTCCTGAATCCGAATTGTAGTCTCGCAATAATCCTGATTTCCATATTCATCGGTTACATATATTCGCACCACTTTTGTAATAATTCTTTGTCTGAATAAACTATCACAATTGTAAGTAACAGAAGTATTATTAATGTCCGGTGAAAAAGAAAAGAACAATTTTTCAGGTCTTGTACAATTGTCAAAACTATTAAGATTTAAATCTCTGGCCCATACTGTAATTGCTCCTGTAGAAGGCATTATTACAGTGACTACGCCATTGATACAATATGGTGTTGGTTTCTTGCAATCCCGTATTTTAAATACTTGATCACAGGTTGAACTATTCCCACATTGGTCTGTAAGTATCCATCGCAATCGGTGTGTACCAATTGGCAATACTCCGGTGGCTACATCTCCTAAAATTGGTGGGTCAAAACTTCCATCATTATCGACATCCAATCTATGTTTCCAAATTAAATCTTGTGGATCTGTACAATCATCATATCCACTCCCCTTTAAATTATAGGTACCAAGACATTGTTTAGTATTTGGATTATAAAAAGCATTTTGATCACAAAAATCAACTTCACCACAGGTTTCTAATGTAGGTGGTTCTGAACTTTTAACAGCAATTACCTGAGTGTATTCCCAAATACCTGTTAATTTTATTCGGTCATATTGACACCAATCAATGACTACCCATTTCCGTAAAATTTTATAACAGGTACTATCTAAAACGGTCAACTTTGTGTCATCCCAATTGGCTGCAACTTGTGCACAATTTGTATTCACATAGATTGGATAACCTGTTTGATCCGGATGCGTCATTACATTATTACAAGAATTGATTTCAATACTCTTCGGCCAAACTACATCATCATTTGGATCGTTATGGTCATTTCCATTTATGTAAAAAGGTTTCGTATTAGTGATTGTAATCGTTTGAAAAGTAGAACTCGTTAAGCCCTGTTTATCAACCACATTAAAAATTCTCTTTATAGTGCCTGCATTACATTGAATATTTTTTTCATAGGTCTCTGTCAATGTTACTTCGCAATTATCAGTTGCTAATCCATCAATTCCTGCAATATATTTTACTTTTTGATAAAATGGATCTGCAATAATTATTTGCTTTCTTTCCGCTTGACTCAATCGAACAACTCCAAAATTGCTTAAATCATTCCAGTTTATTGGAAATCTACAATCCACTGTGATATCTGTTGGTGGAATCACTATGGGTGGTTCCTTATCCTGGACGGTAGCTTCAACCATACAAGTATTTTTGTTACCCCAATAATCTGTTACTTCTAAGGCAACCATCACAATTTGCCCAACATCGGCACAACAAAAACCAACATACGGACCAAAAATATCTGTTCCGGATTTACAAGGATCATTCATTCGTCTCACTAGAAAATAATCAATCCCACAATTATCAATCGATCTATCATTAAATGTTTCTGCAAAGGCTTTCGCAGTTCCATCTATACCTAATGCAATCGTTGTTTTTTGATCGCAAATTGGAATCGGTGCTAAATTATCAACAACGCCTACTTCAATCGTACATTCAGAAATATTTCCGCATTCATCAATTAATTGATAGATTACCCAAATTCTTCCTTCCGGTGCGCCTCTTAAATAAAAACAATTTTCTGCCTTATTATATTCCAAATATTGTTTTGATCTGTCTTGAGGATTTCCAGTTTTGGTATCAATAGTCTTCGTAAAGATATCATAGTGCCAAGCACTGCAGTCAAAAACGGAATCGGGAATTGGCAATTTACCATCACTTTCACAAGCATATAATTTCATTCCGATTGTCAAATCTTTCGGACATCTAAATTTAGGTGCTTCATCATCAACTACCTTAATAATTTGATTGTATTCTGTAATTCTACCGGTGCACCAATTTAAAATAACCCATCTTCTCAGCACTTTAAAGGTAGCACCACACACATTGATTTTCAGATCTGTATAAGTCGCTGTTAAGGTATTACAACCAGTTGGAACTGGCCATCCAGTAAATTCTGGTGATGGATTTCCATTGGGTAATTTTGGAAAAATAGTATCACATTTTATATAAGGCCTATCAAAATCATCATAGTGATGTGGATAAACAATATCCACTTCTGTTGGGCGCAAAACACAAATCGTATCTGAACACATTGCATTATTCCCAATAGAATCTGTTGCTGACCACATCCTTATAATTCTTCGAATGCAGATGCTGTCGCAAGGATAATTTGTAACATAATCTTTATAAGATAATTTTACATATCCACATCGATCCCATCCATAAACCAAATATGAAAACGGGCCAATAGAATCTATTGTAACCGACAACCAATTCGGAATTGGAAAGCCTAGATATCTTGGTGTTATCGTATCACCACATCGAACCGTATCATTTGCACAAATCAATTGGGGTGGAAATTTATCTTCAATTAAAATCTTTCCCCAACAGGAATTTCCAGATTGAATATGCCAAATTTTATAGTCGTATTTTTTATTAATATCCCGAGTATCAAATAGCAAATCAGCCTGTTCTTGTCCACCACTATAATAGACTTTAATCAGATAATCACTTGGACTTCCGATTAGATCTTCTAATACCATTTCTGGAGTGACGGTAGCTATACAATTGGTATCTAATGAGATATGGACTAAATCATTGCATGCCATGGGCGGTGCAAAAAACGAATTTATAAGATTCGGAGCCCCTTTCGTGTTTGCTACTTGGATGGCAAAACCGGCAATCATAAATACCATCAACGCCTTTAGCGCGATTAAACTTCGGTTCATGGATAAATAGTTTAAGGTTCTAGAGTAAATGTGTGTATGCTCGGTCAATCCTGGATATCCTTCAAATTATATACCAATTATTTATAATGTGTTTATTTTTTTAATATGTTATTGCTATATTTTTAATATATAACATTGATTAACAACACTATACAATTGATATAAATAAATATGTAACTTATTTTACAAATTGTGAAAATTCGTAATCTATGCTCCAAAAAAGCTTAGATCATCCAAAATTTTAAAAGCTAAAGATTCGATTGAATGAAAGCAGAAAGCACATCTACCCCCTTGTCAAAACTATTATTATTGTTAATAATCAGATCCAATTCATCAATATAAGGATCAATGTATCTATCATATGCAGGAGCAACATGATATTGATACCGGTATAAAACATCTTCTATGGGATAATTTCGTTCTTCTTTATCTCGATTTATTCGCCTGATAATCTTTAAATTATCCTTTGCATGAATCAAAATTGATAAGTCCAGTAAATCTCTTGTATCCTGATGATAAAGAATAAATAACCCTTCAATTATATAAATTTTAGCAGGTGGAATCTGCAGCAATTTCGCTCTAGATTGGTCATTATTAAAGGTATATTCTGCACGACTGACAACTTCGCCTCGTCTTAATTTATGAAGATCGCTTATAAATGCTTCATGATCAATCGATTCAGGAATGTCAAAATTGATCACACCCCGATTGTCGGCTTTTTGCAGCGGCATTGGAAAATAATAATTATCTTCTGAAATCAATCCAAGTTCCGATTCCGTAAATCGAGTTCTTAATTGATTTATAAAAGCCGTTTTTCCTGCTCCGCTTCCGCCACAAATTCCTATAAACATAACGCAATTCTTAGAAGGTATAAAATTGGTTAATTTTTCCAATCTATTTTAATGGATTTACATTTCTTAGAACATTAGAAGCAAAATGATCATCTAAATGGGTGCCCGGTATCAGCGATTTTGAATGCTATTCATTCAAATTAGAATTAAAACCTTTGGTTTGAAAGTACAATTCCTAACTGAATTATAATTTAAGATTAATGTTATCTTCACCATTCAATCAAACCTGGAAGCTTACATGGAAGTTTTTACAAATATCTACAGAGGTGCCATTGGAATTGCATTTTTAGTTGGCTTGTCTTATTTATTAAGTACGAATAGAAAAGCAATCAATTGGAGATTGGTGACGATAGGATTATTCATACAAATCATGTTTGCACTTGGGGTTATGAAAGTGCATGTAATCCATATTATTTTTAAGTGGATCTCAGAACGTTTTGTTTCTTTAATAAGTATTTTTCATAAAGGAATTGAATTTCTATTTGGGAATCTTGCAGATGCAAGTCAACCTTGGGCATTCGTTTTTGCGATCCAGGTGCTGCCCACCATTATCATTTTCTCAGCACTATCTTCCTTGCTATATTATTTTGGTATTTTACAAAGAATCTGTTTTGTATTTGCATGGCTATTATCAAAATCGATGAAACTTTCGGGTGCTGAAAGTTTATCTACTGCTGCTAATATATTTCTCGGACAAACAGAAGCTCCCATTATGATTCGGCCTTATTTAGCAGCTATGAATAAATCCGAAATTCTTTGCATTATGATTGGAGGTATGGCAAACACTGCAGGTTCTGTTTTAGGTGCATATGTTCAAATGCTTGGCGGGAATGATCCGGATGCTCAAGCTTATTATGCCTTGCATTTATTAACGCAATCTATAATTTCAGCGCCAGCCGCTATAGTGATTTCAAAAATGTTATTCCCAAATACAGATGAACTCAGTTTAGACAGGGAAATAAAAGTTTCGAAAGAATATTTAGGCAGCAATTTTCTGGATGCCATTTCTATTGGCACTACCGATGGCTTAAGATTAGCTGTAAATGTTGGTGCAATGCTGATTGTGTTTACTGCACTTGTTTATCTTTTTGATGCAACGCTCTTTAAAATTGGATCCTGGACACAATTAAATCCTTTAATTACAGATCTTACAAATCAACGATATGATGGATTGAGTTTGCGATTATTGTTTGGATATTTATTTGCACCAGTTGCTTGGCTTATTGGTACACCAGCTCAAGACATTTTTACCATCGGACAATTATTAGGTGAAAAAACAATGATCAATGAATTCTATGCATATGGCAGTTTCTCAAAAATGCTATCTTCTCATATCCTGGAACCTTTGTCAAAATCAACGCTTATTGCAACTTATGCATTATCAGGGTTTGCCAATTTTGCAAGTATTGGAATTCAAATTGGTGGTATTAGTACTTTAGCACCAAACCAACGAACCAATTTAAGTGAAATGGGAATGAAAGCTTTAATTGGGGGAACGATTGCTTGTTTAATGACTGCCTGTGTGGCGGGCATGATGTATAGTTCTTAATGCCTGGACATTTTTTTCGCCGAACTTCAAAGAAAAAACATTTTAAATTTTACAATTCAAATATTCCATCGGGTAAATTCATAGTTATGAGTTGATTTATATCATCAATCTGCTCAATCCATTCCACTCTCATAGGAATCATAACTTCTTTATTATTTACAATACATAATGCCATCCATTGTGATGGATATTCTTCGATCCCAATAATTTTGGTTTGTATGCCTGTATTTTTATCTAAAATAATATATTCAATAAAATCTTCAAAGCTTTCCTCGCTGTCTTCATTAGTATCTTCAAAAACTTGATCGGGGGTATTCTGTAATTTGTTTTTATCTGTATAAATAATTTTGTTGCTCAATTCACGAGCTGCTTCCGGCGATTCAAGCTCTTTAAATTTCATATATAAAGCGTCCTCTTTAGCTCGATAGGATTCAATAAAAAAAGGGACATCATTTCCATCCAAATTAAAAAACAGGACACCTTGTTGAAGAATTTCATTTTTAAAATTGGCGTCCAAACTCAATTTTAATTCACCCTTGATACCGTGAACTTTATAAGAATGTCCAGCTTCTATTAATTGGATCATATTGTTTAATTGTGATTCACTAATGTTTGCCGCAATATAAAGCCTTTTTCTGCGCGATTTCTAAAAGGAATATTTGTATTTGTATTTTGTGTATCTAAAAGCCAGAGTTCCCGAAAAATCATTCCTACTTCTTTAGCATACTTTGTTTCTGAATATCGCTTTGCAATTATATTTTCTTCATCAACTTCTACCACTTTACATACACTTGCATAAATTTTACTTAGCTAATGTTTCGGATTTATTTAAATACTTATATGCATAGTACCAATTATCAAATGGTTCAAGAATCTCCCCATTTACTTCGATACTTGTTTTAGGAGAAATCATACTATTTCCATTCCAGGATTTATTTAACTGCACTGGAAAAACCAGCCGAATAAAGGTCAAGCCATTTTCAACTTTATTTAATTGATATTGATTTTTTTCAATAAATGAAGAGCTAATTAATTCCCAACCTAATGAACTATCTACAGCATGAAAAACATCCACTCTATAAACTAAAGCATTCACACTATTTCGCATCGTATCTACTATTTCTTCCCGAATAAACGAAGTTGTTGAATCTATCTCAACAGTCCCTTTTAAAGAATAAAATATAGAATCTGTTTGATACGTCCAGGATTTACCAATAGCAAGCGGATAATAGTCATAACCAAACGATGCTGGATCCAGAATTTCAGTTTCATTTTTTGTACAAGAAGTAATGAAATAAATCATTAGTAAAATCAACAAAAAATGCAAATTCAAAATATTTAATTTCATGAACGGATGTTTTAATTTAGATTCTTCATGCGAATCAAATGCTTGAAGATTTATAAATTTAAATGGCTACTTCACATTTCAACAAGATCCTTAAAAATATTTCTGGATTGATAAATAATTCCACCACAAACAACATCATCACCATCATAAACAACGGCAGATTGTCCTGGAGCAATTCCTTTAACAGGTCCGATAAATTCAATTTCTAAATCTTTACCAACTGTTTGTACTAAAGATTGATGACCCGGATCTTTATACCTTATTTTTGTTACCAATTCTTTATGCGGATCTATGGTTTTAAATTTTTGAAAATTTACTTTTCCAACTAACATCCGATTGCGTTCTAAATCTTCTCCTTCTGCTAAAACGACTGTATTCGTATCCGGAATAATTTCGGAAACAAACATCGGTTTACCAAATGCTTTACCTAATCCTTTTCGTTGTCCGATGGTAAAAAAAGGATACCCTTCGTGCTGTCCCAAAATATTTCCATCTACATCTACAAACGAACCATTTTTTACTTTTTCCTCTAATCCTTCTACCCGTCTTTTAAGAAAACCACGATAGTCATTATCTGGAACAAAACAAATTTCATAGCTCTCCGCTTTTTTTGAAAGATCTGAATAACCCCGATCAAATGCAATCGCTCTAACTTCAGGTTTTAAGAATTCAGAAAGTGGAAACTTACTTCGCTTAATACACTCTTGACTTAGTCCCCAAAGGACATAAGATTGATCTTTATTTAAGTCTTTTGCTTTAGATATATAATAAGAATCGTCATTAGCATGAATTCTGGCATAATGGCCGGTAGCAATAAATTCGCAATCCAGGGAGTCTGCCCTTCGGAGCAAAGCATTCCATTTAATATGAGTATTACAAAGTACGCAAGGGTTGGGTGTTCGTCCGGCAAGGTATTCCTCTACAAAATTTTCTATTACTGCTTCGCCAAATTCATCCCGAATATCGAGGATAAAGTGGTGAAAACCCATATCGACAGCAACCCGTCTGGCGTCTTGAAGGGAATCCAAATTACAACAACCAGTTTCCTTTTTAGAGCTCCCGGAGGAAGCATAATCCCAGGTTTTCATGGTAACACCTATGACCTCATAACCAGCTTCATGCAACAATAATGCAGTTACGGTACTATCGATACCGCCACTCATTGCTACCAGAATTTTGCCATTTTTACTCATAAGTCACTATATTACAAAGATATAACACATTATAATATTTCATAATGTTTTACTTTTATTCTTGAATAATTTTTTATCATAGTAAGGTGAATAATTACATCCAAATTGTATATTTGCAGTCCCAAAAAAGGGATTAAGCATGAAGTTGCTTAATAAACGGACGGTTTTGTTGAATGTTTATGAAATAAGCATAGAAAAGCCATTCTGTTATATTGATTTAAAGTAAACAACCAAATATTAAATTTTACCAAAGCTTCAATGAAGGTAAAACATTGCGGGAGTAGCTCAGTTGGTAGAGCACGACCTTGCCAAGGTCGGGGTCGCGAGTTCGAGTCTCGTCTCCCGCTCAAGATAATAGTCAAGGGTCAATGGCTAATAGTTAAGAGCTAAGAGTTAAGAGTTAAGAGTCAAGAGTTAATAGCTAATAGTCAAGAGATAAGAGTTAGTAGTTAAGAGTCAAGCGTCAAGAGTTAGTAGTTAAGAGCTAATAGTCAATAGTTAAGAGACTTGACTTAAAAAAAATTGGCTTTTGTTTCTTTGCCAGATTAAATTAGTTATGTAATATTATAGTTTAACACTATAGATTTCAAGCTATGTTTAATGATGAGCTCCGAGAAAGAACTTTTAATTTTGCTATAAATACTATAAAACTATTAAGGCAAATACCTGATAATCAAGAATCTAAGACACTAAAAAATCAGATTATTCGTTCTGCAACTTCTATTGCCTCAAATTTTAGGGCTTCTTGTGTAAGTAGATCTCAACGCGAATGGTTTTCGAAAATATGTATTGTAATAGAGGAAACAGATGAAACCCATTTTTGGATTGAGCTATTTGAACAACTTTACCCAGAAAATCTTGAAGGTCTTTCGTTATTAAAATCAGAATCTTTTGAACTTCTTAAAATATTTTCAAAATCAAGAGGTAAACTTCCTATCAAATAATATCTTTGCGCTCCTATTTATTATAATGATAATATTAGTTTAGGTTTTTTTAATCAAATATCAATCGTAATTATTGTTTATTCTGCTCGTTTACTGAGCATTAAGCATTGACTATTAACCATTGACAATTGACTATTGACTATTAACCATTGACAATTGACAATTGACTATTAACCATTGACAATTGATTATTAACTCTTGACTATTAATTATTAACTACTAACACCTGCCCAGGTGGTGGAATTGGTAGACACGCAGGACTTAAAATCCTGTGGCCAGTGATGGCCGTGCGGGTTCAAGTCCCGCCCCGGGTACAAAAATCAGAGCGAGAATCAGAGCGAGAGCGAAGGATTTTCGTTCTGATTTTTTCTTCGTTCTCACGCTCTTTCTCGCTCTTTTTCATTCTTACTCTGTTAACTAGTACTATGTTTGAATTCCAACAATTGGAAGTTTAAAAAAAACATAAGCATTTCATGCTGATATTCAGACTTTTATTAAAAGTAATTCTTTTCACAAATCCTTATGTGATCAACTTTTTAGAGCTTCTTTGAGTATTCCTCTCAATATTGCCGAAGGTTCCGGTAGGTTTTCAAAACCTGATCGAAGAAATTTTTTCATAATAGCACGCAGTTCAATCTTTGAAACAATTGCAATCTTAGATATTTTAAAAGATTCGATGCAATTAACAGCAGATCAATTTATTAATTTCGAAAAGAATGGTGAGGAACTTTCTAAAATCCTATTTGCCATGATCAGAAATCTTGAAAAATAATCAGAGCGAGAATCAGAGCGAGAGCGAAGGATTTTCGTTCTGATTTTTTCTAAGTTCTCACGCTGTTTCTCTAATTGTTACCCCAGCAATATGTTCTTAAAAATCAGTATTCTAACTTCTGTCAATATGTCCTATTAATTAGGCAAACTCAAGGTAGGAATGACTTTAACACACCAGTATATGAATCAATTAGATGACGATATTAAAAGCACAGTGCTTAGTAATGCCGGAACTATTATTTCGTTTCGGAACAAAAGATCCAATACTTATGGCTAAGGAAATGTATCCTGAATATGATGTTGAGAACTTTATTAATCTTCCAAACTACAAAATATATTTAAAATTGATGATTGATGGAAAGCCGAGTAGGGGGTTTAGTGGAGAAAGCAAAATAATGTCAAATGAATAATATTTTTCTGCTAAGATCTAATAATTATTTTATATGCAAAAACACCGCAATCTTTACTCGTTACAGAAATAATATAAAAACCTTGAGTTAAGTGATTTAAATCTATTTCATAAGTGGATAAATTAGAAATATCCTTAGTAAAAATTAAATTTCCTGCAATATCAAATAAATTTAAGTATTTGCTATTTAGTAAGGTTTCACTAAAATTCATTAAAAATTTATTGTCGGACATGCGATTTAGATTTACTCTACATTTAACCGGTACTATATTATCAATTTTTGTCAAATTACAATTAACGGAATCTGACTTCAAGTTATAATTTGGAAAACTCGGAATTGTATAAAAATTATAGGTGGGTAAATTTATCGCTCTTTGTATAAAGTTGCAATTAATTCCTTTTAGGTCTGGATTTGAAATAACATGATAGAATCTTGAAGTGCCTGGACAAGCAATATATATTTTCTTATCCGGTGCTAATTGCGCACCTCCAAATCGAGTATTTGGAACCATACCATCCCAAGCAGCCACGAGTGTTTTACTACCAGTCCGATCAGCTGAAGTTAAATCAATTTGCCAACAATGTGATCTATTCAATACATACAAAAATTGTGAATTAGGTGAAATTTCACAATAAGAACCTGGAATTGTATCTTCAGGAAATTTGATGTTTTCTAAATAATCAATTGAACCAATGCATCGGTCAAATTTAAAAATTGAAACTCCTTCATAATTATCAGAAATCACGTAATAATTTCCGTCTGGACTAAATTTAGCTGTACCAGAACCACCATTAAAGCTATAATTAAAATCAAAACATTTTTTTTCTTTAAAAATGAATCTATCATCCCGAAACATAAATATACTGATGCAATTTGAATCTATATGCGGTAACAAAATCCACCAATCCCTTCCGTTTCCATGCCTACACATATTAATGCCATGGCCATCAAAAATGCCTTCTAACAAAGTATTTGCTTTTGAATTTACGATTCCATCTGGATAGCTAGAATCAAATTCAATAATATGATAATAAAAGGCAGAACTACCCACCCATGGAACTCCATTAATATTAATTTTATCCATGTTCGGTGAAATTAAGAAATATTTATCTTTAATTAGTTGGGATGGAATTGTTAAAAAACAATCATTACATGCCAAACTTAATCCATTAGTACAAATTGATGCCCACTCAATCGGAGTAATCATATTGCCGTTTTGCATTAATTCATGATTCCTATTATATATTTTACATCCATTAGTATAAAATAATAAATTACCTTTAAAATCACTCATCACTCCAACACCATCTATATCAATCGTGCTTTTAAATGTTGAAATGGAAAGACTGTCGTTTAGAAAGTCGAATCTAGTGTGAAAATCCATGCCATCATAACCTAATAGCCAGGTATTCGTATATTTTGCTTGACTAACTAATTCTTTATTTAGGAAAATGCCATAGCTTAGACTAATTATAAAAAACTTTAAAATATAACTGGATAGAGATTTGGATATCAATTTTTTACCCATTTAAAATATTTTGTATGTCGTCATAGTAATTTTAACTTTTCACCAAGCAGTGTTTCAATTTAATTCAAAGCTAATTCTTTTTGTTTATAGTTATTAATTTTAATGGGATATAATTTTTCATATTCCATTTTACTATCTCTAATACATTGTAGTTCAATTCTTTCTTTGAAAATTGAAAAAGAATCAGAGCGAGAGCGAAGGATTTTCGTTCTGATTTTTTCTAAGTTCTCACGCTGTTTCTCTATTTGTTATCCAAGTACTATGTTCTTAAAAATCAATATTATAACTTCTGTCATTATGTCCTATTAATTAGGCAAACTCAAGGTAGGAATGACTTTAACACACCAGTATATGAATCAATTAGATGACGATATTAAAAGCACAGTGTATGGTAATGCCGGAACTATTATTTCGTTTCGGAACAAAAGATCCAATACTTATGGCTAATGAAATGTATCTTGAATTTGATGTTGAGGACTATATTAATCTTCCGAATTACAAAATATATTTGAAACTTATGATTGATGGGAAGCTGAGTAGTGGGTTTTAATGCACTTTCCCTTTGGTAAATTTATAAGAAATATTTATTCCAATGTTGTAATTGAAATTTCTAATCCAATCTGTCGAACCTTTAGTTATCCTAGGCCCAAAAACAAGATCATACGCTGAGATTAACCCATAGCTCATCGAATTGGAAAATGTCAATTTAAATATGTGTACGTTTATTGGGAATAATTCCAATTTGTAAGAAATTCCATAGTCAAATGAATTAAACCTATAATAGAATCGAGGAGATGAATTTGCTAGAAATTTTGAGCTCCCCGAAATAATTCCAAAATTGTAAATCGTCAGGATAAAGTGGACCAAATATAACTAAAAACTAGTTAGTGTTTCCAAGATCAATTAAATTTACAAATTAAGGAAACAAAGAAGAAACAAACCACAGAAAACTTCTTTAAGGAGATTCGCAGACGAACTAGAAGGATATTTAGTTCCGAACAAAAGATTGGAATTGTTATGGAAGCATTGAGAGCTGAGATTTCAGTAGCAGAGTTATGTCGAAAGTATTCAATACATGAACCGCAATTTTAAAAATGGAATAAAGAGTTATTGGAAGCAGGAAAGAAGCGATTATCCGGCGATACGACCAGGGAAGCCACAAGTGATGAAGTGTTAGAGCTTAGAAAGGAAAATCAGCGTTTAAAAGAGATGGTTGCTGATTTGGTACTTCGATATGATATTGTAAAAAAAAGCTTGTCCGTGCTGGAATAATCGTAAAATTCAATAAGTATATGAGATTTACAGCTTCGGAAAAACAGGAGATAATCAATATCGTAATTGGTTCACAAATTGGGGTCAACAAAACACTTCGAGAGATTGGACTTAATAAAAGTACTTTTTATAACTGGTATAAAGCTTATTCTGATCATGGTGTGGATGGATTGGTTCCCAGTAAACGTACTAACAGAAGGCAATGGAACAGTATTCCACAAGAGCAGAAAATATTGTTGTCATACTTGCATTGGAGTTTCCTCATTTATCATCCAGGGAACTTGCTTATAAACTTACGGATGAACAACAAATATTTATATCAGAATCAAGCGTCTATAGAATTCTAAAAGAAAGAGGATTGATTAAAGCTCCTGCGCATATTTTTATAACAGCAGCAGATGAATTTAGTAAAAAGACTGCATTCGTAAATCAGATGTGGCAAACAGACTTTACATACTTTAAAATCTTAGGCTGGGGTTGGTATTACTTAAGTACTGTTTTAGATGATTACAGCAGATATATTGTCCATTGGGAACTCTGCAAAGGCATGAAAGTGGAGGATGTAAAAAGGACCGTTGATAGAGCAATCATCAAAGCTAAAATTGTCACTAAACAACGACCTAAATTATTGTCTGACAATGGCTCTTGCTATATAGCTTCTGATTTAAAAAATTATTTGAAAAAATTCTATGATATAGACCAGATACATGGAAGGCCATTCCATCCTCAAACGCAAGGCAAGATTGAACGATATCATAGGACAATGAAAAACGTCGTAAAACTTGATAATTATTATTGCCCTGAGGAATTGGAAAGAGCTTTAGAAAAATTTGTGCAAACTTATAACAATGAAAGATACCATGAATCACTAGAAAATTTAACTCCTGCCGATGTTTATTTTGGCCGTGGCGACCTCATTTTAAAAGAAAGAGAAAGAATTAAACTACAATGTCTTAGGGATAGAAAAATTGGATATGAAAAATTATTTCCCATTAAAATTAATATTTATAAACAAAAAGAATTAGCTTTGAATTAATTAGAAACACTAATTAGTGATAAGTTCAAATTACTTTGACGACATACAGCGTTTAACTAAATGAAAATAATAGTAATCTTGCTAATTATAAATTATAATTTAGCATATACTCAAAAAGTTGTTGCTTTTCCATTTTATCTAAATGGTTTAATACATGATAAGGTATTCGATAAAGATTCAATATATTTTATTGCAGGAGATATAGATGAAAAGTATTTTGAATTGCCTAATATTTCATCTGAAATAAATAATTCTAAATTTATTTTAAAGGGCAGCATTTCATACCCACATTTTTATAAAATTCGATTTAAGAGCGAAGAAAACATTTTAGAATGGAGAGGGGGCAATTATTTTCTAGATAAAACTTCAAATAAAGTTATAATTGATTCAATAGATAACGCTTCGATAATTAATGGAATAACATCAAATGAATATTATAATAATTTTATACCTTTTTTACTAAATGGCAACAAATTCAAAACCATTGAGTATTCAATTTATCAAAACCCAATTTTATTTGAAACAAAATTATCTGAATATGTTAAAATAAATCCAGATTCTTATATCGCATTATGGATTTTAATCGAAATATTTTGCAATGAAGGCCATTCAGAATTAAGACAAAATATATTAAGCTCCTTTTCCAAAAAACTTAAAAAGGAGAAACTTTGGAAAATCACAAACAAAGACTTTAATTCAATTCAAATAAAAGAAAAAAAGAAATTCCCTAATCTGCAATTATTAGATACTAGTTTAACTAAAGTAAATGTAAAATTTAAAAATTCAAAATACACCTTAGTGAATTATTGGTTCAGCACATGCAAACCATGTATTGAAAAAATACCTGCAATTATTAAATTATATGAAGAATATCATAATAAAGGATTTGAAATAATTAATATTTCTACTGACCAATCAAAATATATAAATAATTGGAAAAATAAAATTGGGTTCTATAATTTATATTGGCCACAATATTTAGATGAGAATGGAATAAACTCAAAAGAAAACAAAATTACTAAATTTCCAACGAATTATCTATTAAACAATAAATTTGAAATTATTAGAAAGGATATTCCTATTAATGAACTTGAGAATCTTCTAAATCAAAATTAAATTAGATTATGAATTCTTTCAATATATTCTTCAATCTAACATTCAATCAAATCGCGTAAATCATGTTTACAAAGCTAATTTTAATAATAAGCGATCTTAAGTTCTCTCTATACTTGCTATTTTTATTACTTACAGGTTGGTTTATCACTGGATATAATTCAATTAAGTCTGTTCAATATGAATCAATAAAAGAAATTTCAATAAAATATAATATAGATGAAGCTCATATGATAATCTTAGATACCGGATACATAAGGAGAATAAAAAAATTGGTTCTAGACTCTACAGATAGAAATAATTTAGTTCAACCGCTAAGAGCACATTATTATATTGACAATGAACTAAAATCAAGTTTAATTAATTGTTATGCCCCAGGTAAGGGAATTAGTAAGCTCGATTGGGCAAGTGATAATAGGTTTTCAGTATTCCCTCCAAAATCACATTATTCATATAAATATAATTTAGATTTAATTCAGTTTAGTGATCTTCTTCATCTACAGAAGCCTAAACAATCAATAGTTATTTTTATTTGTTGGTATAACATTTTAAAAAATAAAAGCATAGAATTAATTGATTTGGTATTATTAAATTTAAAAAAAGAAAATATTAATTATGAATTATATTTAGTAAATCAGGATATTTTATATGTAGATGTAGATTGACTTTAATAATTGAAACTAAATTATTGCATTTTAATCTACCTGTTGTCCGCGATAAAGAAGTTCTTATAATTGTCATTTAACAATTTCATATGTCATTCGCCATTCTGCGATACAAAAATTACAACTTATCATTTCCGTATATGGAGATTTATCAACTGCTCCTGTAACTAAAGTCATGTTTTTTTCTATTAGTTGATCTGTATTCGCATCTCTATCGTATGCATTTAAATCAATTTCATCGATACCTTGTTCAAAAATAATATTAGAATCTAATTTAAATGATACAGGGACTGATGTAACATTTGGATTTTCAAATTTGTCTGAAATAAAAACTATTGAATTATTAATAGAAATAGTAATAAAAATATCGGGGCCATCAATTGTATCCCATTTAAGTAATTCATTAGGCTCAACAAATTTGATAAGTTCAATTTGCTTGAGTTTAAGTGTGTGGTTAGGAATAGTCTTTATGCAAGAAGAATAAACAAACACCAACAATAGAATTATTACAGAGCTTTTCATAATTAAGGATTTGTTTACAAAGTTAAATAACAAAATCAAAATTTTTAATTAATTAGAAAATATATTTGTACTAAATAATTGAGAATACCCAAGCATTTACAAGTTTTCTTAATTCAGTTTAGGGACTTTATTAGATTGTTTTCTAAAAGAGTGCTTAAAAAAAGTGTAATTGAACGATAGATTTCCAACTGAAAACAAATGAGTGTCTCTGTCTGATAAAGAATTGGCTATACCACCAAATAAATAGGATAGCTCCAAATTAAAACGCTTAGTAATATTCCAAGCCAATAGTATCTCTCCATCTACCTCGAATTCTCTGTCATCTATTAAATTTATAGGAGGGCTACCTGTAAATCCATTAACCAAGCCAATTCCAATCTTAAACTTATCAGAATAAAATGACTTATATATGATAATCGGAATTTCTATGAATATAAAATGTGTGGACCAACAATTACTAGATTGAGAAGAGAAATTATCGCACGCTCCTCTGAAAGACAATAGACCGCCTGTGCTAATTTCCCAACTCGTAATTTTATATCCAATGGTTAAACCGGCTCTATAGCCTATGGCGTTACTATAAGTCTCATTAGGATATAAGTTAGAAATGGCCTTGCCGTAATTAATGCCACCCTTCAGCCCAATTTTCAATTGAGAATAACAATCTACTACACAGAGTGTGGTAAACAATAATGTTTTAATAGAATTCCTCATGTTAATCTTAACTATAATTAAACTACTATCTATTAACAAAATAATTCGCAATTTAATAAATACTAATGAATATTTAGTACCTTGGCATAAAGTATCTTAAAAAAATCGCAATATACTTAGAGTAATTAGCCTGTTGAATGGTGGGTTGAATATCGAAATATTATGTGAAAATATTTCTCTAATTATTTAAATAAAACCAAGTCAATGCCAGAGATAGCGCATCAAAAATAGCCATATTCCTATCTTCACTCGTCCAAAGTTTACGTTCTCTCGGTCGACGAGTTTCAAGTTCTTTAAATTCAGTTAAAAGCCATTGAGATATTTCAAATTTTATACTGACTCCAAAATTTTCAAAGACATCACGGATTTGATCTCTGGAAATTTGGGAAATCTGCAGATTTTCACTTTGTGCATAAACTGAAATTTTATCAATTAATTTTTTTATTCGATTACCGGTTCTTGAAGATTTACTTTCTGGATCAAGAAGAATTAATATGGCTGGTTTAAAATAACTGATTGAACTTTTTATTTTTTCAAGAATCCGAAAATTACAAATCGGATTTATCCTGACTACTCCGAAGTCGAGTAATTTTCTTGGACTATTCATATACACATATCCGAAGCCGTTTGCATTTGGATAAATTGCATAAACGATTTTAGGTTTTTCGCTTTGTGTTTTCATAGTATTTTATTTTGTTAATCTTTAAATTGTTTCTTCAAGAAATCTAATTCTTAGGGTGCTCTTTAATGTTATTTGATCTTTTTTTAAATCTGGTACTAATTGAATTATTCTTTGGATAAGTTTTAATTTAATTATTTCTGATTCCTGCTCGAAGAACGATTCAATTGGAACATCAAATAAGTGGTGATATGTTAGAAGTAATTCTATGGATGGCGTTCGTTGTCCTTTCTCGTATCTGGATATATTGGAGTAATCTGGTAAATCCAAAATAAAAGCAATATCTTCCTGGATTAATCCAGATCGCTTTCTATAAACTTTTAAATAATTTGGTGGTGAAGACATAAAATTAAAATAGGCATCAGAAATTAATTTCCTGATGCCATAAGTTTATTCTTCTAATACTTCCTATCGTAGACGGTATTTGTTGCCAAATTGGCAATTTTTTCGACCCAGTTCCACGTTCAGTGGAAACTCTAAAAATCCTATTGGTTTTCGAGTAAAATGTTTTATAGCAGAGAATATTGTCTTAGCCCCCTAAAAGACTGGACTAATTATTAATATTAAATTAGTCACATTAAATTTAGGGAAAATGGCAAAACAAAGAAGACAATTTACTCCGGAAGAGAAGCACAGTATCTTACAGTAGTCAGAACGATTAGGTCACACGGAGACCTGCCGAAAATACAGCCTGTCGACGTCTTTGCTCTTTAATTGGAAACGCAAATGTTTAACAAAGGGTAAAGAAGGCTTAAAATCTGAATACAGACGGGTAGATCCTCAGTTGCGTTTATTAGAGGAAGAAAACGCAAAGCTTAAACGGATCATCGGCAACCAGGCACTTGAACTGGAATTCAAAACAGAGCTTTTAAAAAAAGCGATGCCCATTATCAGAAAGAAAGGAAATGATAATCAGGTATAAAGCACGAACAAGTGTCGATAAGCTTTGCAAATGGGCTGAACTTGCAAAAAGCAGTCTGTATTATCGTGTAAGTTTAGGACAAAGAGGTATAAAGCCGAGCACACATACGATTATTGGCAACAATGCCTTAGTTGAAAACAGCTTGGTGGTTGACCAAATTCGTGCTGTACTTACAATGGATTATTGCATTTATGGTTATCGGAAAATAACGGAAGAGCTTCGTGATCTGGAGTATTTGATTAATAAGAAAAAGATTTATCGCTTAATGAAAGAAAATCATTTGTTGAGTGGCAAACGGATAACTGTACAAGGTAAAAGGAAATGGGTAAAGCATCGCCGCATTGAAGCAAAGCGACCTATGGAATATTTATGCCTTGATATAAAATATGTATGGGTCGATGGTGAAAAACGCTGGTATTATCAGTTGGCAATCATGGATGTGTTCAGTCGCAGGATTCTATGTTGGATTTTTCAGCGTAGTGTTCGACAAACGGAAGTAGGGGCTCTTATGAGATGGTTGGACCTTCGGTATGGATTAAAAGGTGTTATCATAAGAAATGACAATGGAAGTCAATTTCTAGCTCACAGTGTGCGTCAAACCTTAAAGGAGTTAGAGGCGCAACAAGAATTTACACACGTTGCTACACCAGAAGAAAACGCATATATCGAAGCGTTTCATTCCATCCAACAATCTGAACTCATTGATCGGTTTATTTTTTCGAGTTACTATGATGCAAAGCAACATATCCAAAAATATATGAACTGGTATAACTGCAAAAGGAAGCACGGTGCAATAGGATTCATTACTCCAATGGAAAAATGGACACAGGGAATGTCTTGGGCAACTGTTAGGCAACAATATGAGCCGGCTTCGGGGGACTTGTCAAGGCCGGACTGTGAAAGCTATAGCGATGGCTCCGCTCGTTATAGCCTTGACAAGTTCACCGAAACGGCCTACCTTCGCCTTACAGGTGATCAAGACAATTATGAATTAGTATCAAACTGTTTTAGAAAAACGGTCCAGTTTATTGAGGGCTAAGACAATATATTAAATTATATTTGTAATCATAAATAATTTGAAACTATTAAAAATAATTAATTTTTTTGATATGAATAGTTCTAATAAATATACTAACCTGGGATTCGTTTTTGGAATTTCTGGTATTATAGTAACCTTTGCAATTGTTATTTACACTGTTGTAAAGTCAAAAGAACCTGGATCCTTTAGTCCAACTCTACCAAATCTATTTGGCCTACTACCTTTTACATCGACGATTCCTTTTATTATTGGTTTATTTTATTCATTTAAAGGTAGAAAAGAACCAAGTACCGTAAGAAAATATATGGGATTCATAATTAATTGCGGAGGAGCATTCGTATTAATAGTTATTCTAATTAGAATATTGATTGGACTTAATTTTTTTTGATTTTCGAATTGACATGACAGTTAACTTATAGTTAATTATAATTATTAAACACAAGATTGGATTGGCTACTCTTTTTAATTTGGATTGGACTAATCGGAACGCTAATTGTTTGTTTGCTCCAATTATATTCATATATCATGTTTTTTGGGAGAACAATAATCCTTTAAAAATAAACTGCTTACAATTCATTTTCAATATCTTACTACTTGATTACGAAAAAAGTATAGATACTAAAGCAAAGATTAGAAATGTTGCGATTTATTATATTTGTGTTTCAATTTACGGGATTGTCTGTATGCTGTAATAGTACATTAAGGATTTGACCAAAATTGTAACCGCCATATATTATGAAAATATTTATTACCTTAATTCTCATTCTGCTAAGTCTAATTTCATTTGGACAAGGTCCAATTCTGGATGATTTGTGGAAACTTTATCAATCACATGATTATGACAAAGTGATTGAGAATGCTAAATCTCACTTAAATACTGATTCATTAAAAGCAGATTTGAATTTACTATTGGGTCGTTCTTATGCAGATAAGGGTGAATTTAATAAGGCAATCCCATACCTTAAATTTACTGCAGATAATGAATTTGATTATTCCTGGAGAAAAGCCTGGGCACTTGGGTATTTGGGTACATGTTATTTTATGCTCCAAGATTATAAGAATTCAGAAAACTCGATATTGGAGTGTCTTAATTTAAAATCAACAAAAAATGTAACCAAGTATGCCTATAAAAGATACCTTTTTTTTGGATTTGTCGACTTTTACAGTAATTGGAAAATCATTGAATCTAACAATTTTAGATTTCATTTTCAAAACATGAACGAGTCAGGCATTAAAAACTATATTGCATCACATGAATTGGCATTCAATGAAATTAATAATTTCTTCAAGAGTTACTTACCTAAAAAGATTGATTTTTTTGTTTGGGATTCAAATGAAGATGCAAAAAAACTATTAAGAGCAGAGTTAGGATTTTCAGATCCTGAAATGTGCATTGTACATTCCCATTTCCAACAAACTATAGGTCATGAGATGACCCACGTCATATCGCACTATTCCACAAAAATTGTCAAAAAAACGGAACTAATAAACGTGGGCACATCGGTTTGTTTTGATCAGTCAAATATAAAGAGAGCACATATAGTAAAAGAATGGGTAAAACTACACGATAAAAAAATTACAATCAAAGATATTTGGATAAATTGGAAAAGTTATCCTGAGGAATTGACATATCCCCTTTCTGGTTTATTTGTCAAAGAGCTAATTAATAATTTCGGTAGAGAGAAGTTTATTGAGTTTTTTAGCAATCAAACATTTGATAATGCTAAATTAGTGTTTGGTGATAATATTAATAAAGTAATTAAAGAATTTGAGGATAGGATAAATATTTAGAAATCACACTTCTAAATACTATATATCGTACAACTCTTATAAGATTGAAAATCCAAAATATTTGTTTAATATGTGCAACTATCATCAAATAAATTTACCTATAAATCAAAAAACCCGACAATTTAATTGCCGGGTTTTTTAATTATATTCTGATTGACTTTCATGTTTTGCAAAAATCAATATCAATTGATCTTGATGGTAATTTTGTAAGTGAATTTATATCACAATTTTCCAGCTTCCTATTGAAGAGATAGACCCGGTCCACTTCCAACAACTGTTTTTGCTTGTTTGTTTGTTAATTTTTTCATTATTTAAGATTAAGGCTCATTAATCAATAATTGTTTAATTCATTTGATTTTTAGATTTTCTTCTTGCTTTCACTAAATTTAATTTAATCTAGCTGATCCAGCGTTTACTGAAATGGTTTGTTTGATTGTTAATTTTTTCATGATTACATTTTTTAAATTAATTAATTAATACAATTTAAGATTTTTTGATTTCAAATGTCAATGGCAAGCCTCTTATTGAATGACTGGCCCACCTCCAACTAATGTCTTTGCTTGTTTGTTTGTTAATTTATTCATAGTTACTTTTTAAAATGATTTTTTACATTGTTTAAACTTAGTTTTATTGCAGGTTTTCGGTGTGCTGCATTATATTCTAGTTAAATGCAATTCCGCCACCAGTTAGGGTTGCAGCCTGCTTTTTTGTTAATTTTTTCATGTTTACTTTTTTTAATTAATTAATTAATACAATTTAAGATTTTTTGATTCCAAATGCCAATGGCAAGACTCTTATTGTAGGACTGGTCCACCTCCAACTAATGTCTTTGTCTCCTTATTTGATAATTTTTTCATGATTACAATTTTTTTTGTTACTAATAAATTTAAAACTTTTAAACTCTTTTAATCTAAACCCAATATAGCTTAATTCAATACTATACCAGGCCCACTTCCAACAATCGTTGTACTTTGTCTTTTTGTCAATTTTTTCATGGTTAAAATTTTTTTTGTAACTAATAAATTTAAAAATTCAATACCTCTTTGTATCAAGGCTTAATCTTACTTATTGTAGCATCAATCCTGGACCGCTGCCTACAATCGTTTTACTTTGCTTTTTAGCTAATTTTTTCATGTTTACGTTTTTAATAAATTAGTATTTTTATTTGACAATTCAAAGATATGTTCTATTCATTTCTACTTATTGGAACACTTAACGAATAGGGCTTTTGGATTAATGGATGCGCCAATTTGGTTATAAATGATGAAAATATTTACATAATAATAGAATCTCTCTAAGCTTAAAGTGGTATGCTTAACTCCAGTTTAGTGCACAGCCATTTGCTTGTCTTCCTGCTTTAAAAAGAAAAACACAGGGCAATTGGCATCTCAATCCGGGTGCCCAATGGGATACCTTCTGTAGAAACCAGGTCAATGATTTTTACGCTTTCATTATAACCGTTTTCCTGATTAAATAACTCAATTCGTTTTAAGGTAATATCAAGACCATGTGATTTTTGTTGGGAGCTGTTTTGCCTTAAGCTTTGGGCTGCTTGCCGACCTATACCATTATCTTCGATAATACACAATAAATTATGCTCTCTTTTGTAAATCTTGATATTCAATAAGCCTTTTGATTTTAAAGGTAACAACCCGTGAAGTATTGCATTTTCAACAAAGGGTTGTAAAATCAAGGATGGAAATTCAATAACATCCGGGTAAATATCCGGTTCAATATAAATTTCATATTCAAATTTGGATTCAAATCTAGTGGATTCAATTTGCATATACAACTCCAATGCTTCCAATTCCTCTTTTAACGAAATTCTTTTCTGACGCGAATGATTTAATATCATCCGTATCAATTTTGAGAATTTGCTTATCATAAGCCCAGCATTCGAGCGGTCATTTTTTTGGACAAAGGCATTTATAGTATTTAAGCAATTGAAAATAAAATGCGGATTCATCTGTGTTCGCAAAGCGCTATTTTCCAACTCATGCAATTTTATTTCAAATTCACTTCGGAGTCTTTCCTCCCGCTGAATGGTCTGAATTCTAAATCTTAAAAACCAATAAACTATACTTACTATAAAAAAAACTAGCAATACTAAAAATAGATTGGTTTTCCAAAATGGTGGACTGATTTGAATGTACATTCTCTGAATTCCTTCACCCCAATCTCCAGAAATATTTCGGACTCTGAATTTTAAAATATAATTACCTGGATCGACATTTGTGTAAAATCCCATTCTGTCATTTCCCATTTCATTCCAATCTCTATCAAATCCTTGTAATAGATATGCAAATCTAAGTTCCCGACTTTCACAAAAATCAAATGCACTTAATTGAAATGAAAAATAATTTTGATCGTAGTTTAATTTTAATACACAGCTATCTTCCAGACAAAGGGGTATAGGATCTTCATTAAATAAAGTAAAGGAAATAAGTTTTGGGGCATATTGTTTGGGTGTGTCGACGATATGATCGGGTAAAATCTCATAGATTCCATCCAGGCAACCCAAATAGATATTGCCGTTTGATAAGCGAGTCAGCGTGCTTCCAATGAGTTGCTTATTATAAAAGCCATCAGCCTCCGTAAGAAAATGAATCTTTTCAGTTTCTAAATTTAATCTTCCCAATCGACGACTATTTGTGATCCACATGGTTTGGTCAATTCTTTGAAAACCAGTTACTGCAAAGTTTTCATTAATCCCACTTTCCATTTTATATAAGTGCGTACTGCTGTCTGGGCGCAATAATACCAAGCCCATATTTGAAGCAAACCAATAATTACCAAGCGAGTCCTGATTCATTTTGCTAACCTGAATACCAGGATATGCTCGTTTTAATACAGTATTTAGAATTCCTATAGAGTTATGGGTGTAATCATAAATAAAAAAATCACCATTCGATTTTAGTATAAGAATCTGGTCGCCACCTGTATTGTAGATGAAATGAATTCCTGTGATTTTATAAATTGAATCCGTTGTATTCTTATAGGTTCTGGAGGTAAAAAGGATTGGATTCAACCAGCAAATTCTGCCCAAACCCAGATAGAAATAATTGCCGTCTGACAAAACAATGTTTTGAGAAATAAAATCATCAAGGTATCCCGTCTTGCCATCTCTACTTCGACTCATATTCCTTGTAAAGGCTTGTCCTTTTTTCCAACGCATAAATCCTAAGCCACCGGTTCCAAACCACAAATAGTTATTAGAATCCGTACTGACTGTTTTTACTCTGCCGAGAAAATTAGTACCATTATTGATCGCATCTCCAGGATAATTAGTAAAGGTTTTAGTTTTGAGATGAAACAAACTAAAACCTTTCAATTGCCCTACGATGGCAGTTTCAGAATCGAGTTCTGTAATAGAATTTACAGAAGTGCCTTGAAGTTTTGCCTTTTGGTAATCACTCTGATCATAGAAGAATACTTTTTGTTGGGAAGGATTAAATTTAAAGATTCCTTGTTCTCTGCTTCCTACCCATAAATTATTCTGGCGGTCTTGATAAATGCAATTTACAGCACCCGATTTCAATCCATATGGCAATTGTTCATTATTCAAATAACTGATAATCGAATCCTTTGGTTCCAGGTATTCACATAAACCATATTGAAGTGATGCAATCCAGATTCTGTTTTGTTTGTCTCTATAAGTTTTGTAAACGGTATTCCAATAAACAGTCTCGGTTTTCAGGAAGGGTCCGGAAATAGCTCTGAATGCTCCAGTTTGCATATGATATGCCATTATGCCTGCTCCAAGAAAAGTAATAAGCAATTCATCTTTTCCAAGGGGTTCCATATCATACATGAGCGCATCCCACATACATACATTATTTCTGCTATCCTGAAAGAAAATGAGCTCATTTTGAAAAGTTTTCAATTTAAGTTTATAGAATCCTCTTTTTTCTGTTGTCACATAAAGCGTGTTCTTATCTTTAAAATAAAGTCCTCTTACAAAACTTAATTCTTTTTGCATATGAAATGCTTTTGATAAGTTAGTCCAAGTATTTTTATCTCTATTGTATTTGAAAATACCATTGGATCCTGCAATGTATAAATTACCATCTTGGTCTTCTGTGATCACTCTTATAAATGAACTACGAGTTCCGTCTAAAGAATCAAATCGAATAAAATCCTGATTTATAGGATTATATTTTGCCAGACCTTTATCAGTACCAACCCACAAATCGCCTTTGATGTCTGTATAAAGACTGTAAACGCCATTGGATGGCAAACTTTTGCGTGAGGTGTCGGAGTAAAATGTACGAATATTATAACCATCATAGCGGTTAAGTCCAAAGGAGGTTGCAAACCACAAGTACCCATATTTATCTTGTACAATATCCTGAACCCTTAGATCTGAAAGCCCATCTGACAGATTGATGTTGTTTGATTGAAAACTGGATTGCCCGATTCCTGCAATAAAAAAGGCTGGCACAAAAAGGAGAATCCAGATGAACTTTTTGAATTCCATCTCTCTCAAAGATAGAAATAAGGTAAATAATTCAAGATAAACTAGATTAAGTCAAAGTGCATAACCGTTAAATCAAAACTGCCTTTTATTAAATGGTTTGGATTTTTTGTCAGGAATTATCAAAAATCCCATTGAAAATATCACTCAAATAAGTAATTTGGCCTAATAAATACACAGTAAATGATAACTGCTATAATTGTAGAAGATGAGCGCCTAAGTGCTGAGCTCCTACAAAACATGCTGAAGGACCATTGCCCTGAAGTGACTATTCTTTGTATAGCCAATGAAGTGAAAGAAGCAATTCAACTTATTGCAGAAAAAAAACCAGATCTGATTTTTCTGGATATCGAAATGCAAACCGGAACAGGATTTGATGTTTTGCAAGGTGTAAAAAATATACCGCTTAAAATAATATTCACAACAGCTTATGATCATTATGCATTGAAAGCTATAAAATTTTCAGCCATCGATTATTTATTGAAACCAATTGACATACTCGAATTGAAGGAAGCTGTACAAAAAGTGATCACAGATAAAATAAGCAAATCTGAAAATAAATTGGATTGGCTTTTAAAAAATTTAGCCTCTCAAAAAAATGATGATTATTCGATTAGTCTTTCTACACTCGATGGAATAGAATTTGTTCCGATTGTTAATATCATTCGATTGGAAGCAAATGGGCCATACACCCATTTTTATCTAAAGAATAATCAAAAACTCATGATAAGTAAAAATCTCAAAGAGTATGAAATGATGCTAACAGATTATGGCTTCTTTCGTATCCACAATTCGCATCTTATCAACTTAAAAGAAGTTAAAAAAATAATTAAAACAGATGGTGGATCTGCGGTTATGAGCGATGATTCTCATGTTTCTATATCTCCCCGCAAAAAGGATGAGTTCATGACCTTGATTCAACAGAAGGTGTTATAAGGAATCATTTGTTTAAAATAAATCTACTTACTTTGGAAACACCTTATTCAAAGCTTCGACTTTAGAATGGACCTGCAACTTCTCATAAATTTTACGCAAGTAGGTTCGCACTGTTTCTATGCTGATAAATAATTTATCCGCAATTTCTTTATAAGCATAACCTTTAGCAAGTGCATGCAATATTTCTTGTTCGCGCGTAGTGAAAGTCTCCAACAAGCCTGAATCCAGTTGTTTTTTGGGAAACGAATTTACTACGAGTCGTGCAATTTCAGCTGACATTGGAGATCCACCATTATGGATATCTCGGATTGCAGTACTAATTTGATCCGGGGTCGAATTTTTAAGAATATACCCGGTCGCACCAGCGCATAATGAATCAAATGTACGTTCAGCATCGCTGTGCGAAGTACACATTAAATACTGAACTACAGGCCTCAAGGGTTTTGTCTCCCGAACACATTGAATACCATTCATCCCGGGAAGTGTAATATCCATAAGTACTACATCAGGTTTGATATCCTTAAAGTCCCTCATGAATTCCTCTGCCTTCTCGTAAACTCCTATACAGTGAAGGTCTTCAACAAATGATAATAACTCCTGCATTGAACTTCTGATAACTGTATCATCTTCTACTATTACCACTCTAATTATATTCATGCTTGAAATCCTAAAATATTTAAACAAAATAATCCACAAGATAAAAAAACCTGCAAATTCATAGAATCATATAGGTTTTTATTATTTTTAAATGGGTTCATCCTTCATTTACATTTTTGGATAATCAGATACAAATTATTGAATGACTGGTCCACCACCTACTAAGGTAATTAATTGTTTTCTAATTAATTTTTTCATGATGCATTTTTTAATTGTTAATAAAATAAATATTTAATGAATTTAAGATAATGTGACGATTTAACTTCCGTCACAAACGTGATACGAAATAAATCGCATTAGTTTGTATAACGCTTTAGAATTACAGTTAGTTTAAAACCATTCACTGATGAACCCACTTAAACTTCAATTAATTCATTCTAATACCACCGCCATGAACGGTTGCTGTTTGTTTGATTTTCAATTTTTTCATAATTTTAATTATTGACTATTAATTCTTGATTATTGACTACTAACTATTGACTTTTAACTATTAACTCCTGACTATTAACTCATAACTCTTGATTATTGACTATTAACTCCAGACTATTAACTCCTGACTATTAACTCATAACTCTTGATTATTGACTATTAACTCCAGACTATTAACTCTTGACTATTCACTATTAACTCCTGACTATTAACTCTTGACTATTAACTATTAACTCTTGCCTATTAACTCTTGACTATTAACTATTGCCTATTGACTATTAACTCTTGACTATTAACTATTGACTATTGCAAAACGGGTCCTCCACCTAATAAAGTCATTGTCTGTTTGCTGGTTAATTTTTTCATGATTCAATTTTTTAAATTGTTTAATAATAATAATTGCATGGGCTAGCACTAATTAAGTTTTGCTCCTCCTGCATTAATCGTGCAAATTTGCTTGTTTGATAATTTTTTCATTTCTTAATTTTCTAATTATTGATTCTTGACTATTGACTATTAATTCTTGACTACTAATTCTTGACTATTAACTATTGACTATTAACTATTGTATTAGCCTATTAACTATTGACTATTAACTATTGCCTATTAACTATTGACTATTGATCTCCCTCCGCCTGCTCTATTTCAGGTTTTCGGTTTCCTGATAGAATAAGCTATTATTGAAGAAACAATCCCGGTCCACTACCAACGATTGTTGTACTCTGCTTGATTGATAATTTTTTCATCTTTATATTTTTTAATGATTTAAAATATTGCCAACTCTGATCTCGGTTTTCGGCTTCCCCTGTTTTGTGGTTCAGTTTTATTTAATTTAATCTGGCTCCACCACCGTTTACAGATACTGTTTGTTTGTTGTTTAATTTTTTCATGTTAAAATTTTTAATTGCTAATTAATAAATATTGATTTCTACCGGATTTTCTAAATCCCAATTTTAGTGAGTTCGGTGCTATTAATTAAATTTGCATCCACCACCGTTTACAGATACTGTTTGTTTGTTGTTTAATTTTTTCATGTTAAAATTTTTAATTGCTAATTAATAAATATTGATTTCTACCGGATTTTCTAAATCCCAATTTTGGTGGGTTCGGTGCTATTAATTAAATCTGGCTCCACCACCGTTTACAGATACTTTTTGTTTGTTGTTTAATTTTTTCATGTTGTGATTTTTAATTAATTTCTAATAATTACTGGTTACTACAGGAGTTCCTAATTCCCAATTTTAGTGAGTTCGTTGCTTTTAATTAAATTTGCATCCACCGCCATTTACAGATACAGTCTGTTTGTTGTTTAATTTTTTCATGTTGTGATTTTTTTAATTGTTAATTAATAATTTCTAATGATTTAATAATACAAAGATACCCCAGCGCAATACCCTCTGTCAATCACATGAAAGTAGATAAATGAAGAGGTTTTGATGAATTTACAGGGAATACAAGATTAAATCCCAACTGATAAGGTGGAATCTCAAAAATTTCATTCCCTTTAAACTTTACGAATAGATTTGTCTCTGTTTTCATTTGTTGCTTTTTAATAACAGGACAAAAATACGGCCATAGATAGGCCCTTGTCAATCACATGAAAGTAGATAAATAAACAGGATTAGAAAGATCCTTCATTTAGACAAGATTTGTCAAACTTCAGGGATAAAACATAATGAAAACAAGCTCATTAATAGTATCTCAATAATAGTGTTCAATTAATTTTAGCCAATCAATCAATTATTACCCATACTCGAGTGATAAACTCTTTTTACATTTCGGAAGAAGTATTCCATAAAACTTTTTTCCTCCAAGATAATAACGGCGTTTCCATTCATACCGGCTTGCAATAATCCATCCAACTGCCCAGCTTCCAAAATTCTAATCTTCAAATTGAAATTACCTTTTTCATCTGGAGTCAAACTTCGGTTATATAATTGAGATTTCACACTGCCCCATTCATAAAATGGAAAGGAAGCTACCTTTAAAAAAACTGGTTGATCATTATTAATTTTTCCGATCAAAGCAGGGGGACAACTCACAGATGCGTATACAGAATTTTCACCTTCGATAATTTTCATAAGTATTACGCCACCCGGAACTTCTTTTTCGGCTTCAAACAAATAAGAAACCGTGCCCTCTTTTTCAGCCTTTAATATCAAACTACCTCCTTTCACTTCATACGCCCCAAATACATGACTTATTTTACTCTTAGCTAACGCTAGCTGATTAATATAATATGTAGAGTCATATTTTATATCTGCTTTTAGTTTCAACAAAGCATCCTCTTCATTCCTACTATTCAATGTTTCATTTTCAATGGATGCCAGTAAGCTTGATTTCTCAATTTCATATTTTTTTAATGCTTGCTGCAAGGCATCTTTTGTCTTTATCTTTTTACTCTCAATATCTATCCATTCGAATTTGGAAATATCTTTTGATTCAAATAACTTTTTATAACTATCTGCCTTCATAACAGCATCATTATACTCATACTCCAATAAAGATCTACTACTTTCCCATTGACTATTAATCTTAGTTAATTGATTCCTGAGCTCAATTACACGCAAGGTATTCTGTTGCTTTTGTCTTGAAATGATTGTTGCCTGTTTGCCCAACGAAATTGTTTTTTGCTGGCCATAGTTTAACAAATTTTGTTCTGCCTCTTCTAAATTATTAATCAAAACGACAATCTCCGGTGAAGTTATCTCAAGCAAATCAGTGCCTGTCTTAACTGAATTACCAGCAGCTATTTTAACTTCAAGCAAATATACCGGATAAGGATATCTATAAATATGTTCGGCTTGATCTCTTTTAAATACAAACGGTAATTCAAACTGGTCAGGAAATTTTAATAAAAAGGAAAGAGCAATAAAAACAGCAAACAATATCAAGCCAAGCCACCATGAATACCTCAACAGTTTTTTGCGCAAATCCTGCAATGGAACATCTTCTTCCCAATACATTCTTTGGTATTGTTGGGGTTCCAAATCATGACTCTCTTTCATGGTGAATCTTATTAATTTTTAATGCTCCAAAAATAATCTGCAATAGTTCATCAATAATCTATATAGGTCTGCATAAACTTTCGATATAATCCGTCATCAATCTTTATTAACTCATGGTGGGTACCTTCTTCCACGATTTCTCCATTATCAATTACCCAAATCCTATCCACATTTTTCAAAGTATGCATGCGATGAGCTATACTAATAATTGTTCTATCCTTAAAATGAGTTTTCACATTGTGAATAATCAGTTGTTCGGATTCAATATCTAACATACTACTTGCTTCATCCAAAATGATAACTTCCGGATCGCTTAAAAACAATCTTGCAAATCCAATTTTTAGTTTCTGCCCACCTGATAAATTCCCTCCTGTGTCTCCAATTTTATAGTTATAACCTAGATGCAAGGATTTTATAAAATCATGAAGGCCCGCAAGTTTGGCAGCTTTTATTACATCTTCAATGTCTGCATTGAGATTGCCCAATAAAATATTTTCCTTTATAGTCCCATTAAAGATATAAATGTCTTGAGGAAATAAAAATATTTTTTTCCGCAGTACCATTGGATTAATTTTTCGCAACTCCGTACTGCCCAAATTAATTTCACCAGAATAGTCAGGATATAAATTAAGCAATAATTTGACCAAGGTTGTTTTCCCTGATCCATTTCGACCAACGATTCCAATATGTTCTCCACGTTCAAGTCTAAAAGAAAGATTGTTGATCACATTGGTATCACTACTTGAGTGATAGCGAAATGAAATGTTTTTTGCCTCTATTTTTTCACAAGAAATATCATTGACTAAATCCAGAACAGAGGAATTTTCAGGTTCCTGAATTAAGACATCATTCAGTCTTCCTATACTCACCCAGAGCTCGGTAAGATTATACCATACCATAGAAAGATTATTTAATGAATTCAAAAGGATCATAAAAATTGCTGTAATAGCAAGATACTGTCCAATAGTGATTTCATTATTAAAAGTCATATAAGCGCCTACCCAAAATAAAGCAATCTGACTAATAAAATATACACTCCGTTGAATGGAGTGCAGCATGGTGCTCTTCTGTTCAGATTCCATAACCACATTCAAAGTTCTCTTATATGTATTTTTCCATTGCCAGAATTTAAAATTCTCGATGGATAATAATTTTACAGATTGCATGCCTAGAAGTGAATCCAGAAAATCACCAAGCGTTAGTAAGTTTTTATAAAATACTTTATATATTAAAGCACGCATTATTGGAGCGAAATAAATAGTCACAGCTGCATAAATTGCAACGAAAGCCAAAGCAAGAAGACCTAATTTTGAGTTGTAAATAATTAAAACGGGAATATAAAATAACACAAACAATAAATCAATAACGCTCTCAATGACCGTTGGATTTACTAATTGTCTGATGGTGATGTTTTCCTGGAAACGAGCCATGAAGTCTTCCCGTCGATTATTGTCATAATATTTTTGTTGCAAAGAAATAAAATGCTTGAAAAACCTACTAAAAAAATCCAATTCAAAATTTACTCGCAAATGAACCAGAAAAATATTGCGAACATACAACATCAAAATCTGGGTTAAAAAAATACCAATCATGCCAATCAAGATGACCATCAATAATTTTTTATTCTGATTGACAAGCACATTGTCTATTATCGTTTGCGTAAAAAAGGGCACCGCAAGACCCAGAATTTGTAAAATTCCGGTTGCAATTAATATTTGCCAGATCACTTTCTTCAAGGATGCGATTACAGGAGCATAAAATTTCTTATACAGGGATTTTCGTTCCTGCATAAACTCCTTTACAGTCTCTTCCAGATCTTTATTCTTAAAAATTTCGGGGGTTGGTTCAACGGTAAGCACAATACCATTCCATTTTTTCAGAAATTCCTCTTTAGGGATTACATCTTTACCATAAGCCGGGTCAGCAATCCATACCTGCTTATCGTCAACTTTGTAAATTACTATAAAATGATACCCACTATAATGGGCAATGCAGGGCAATTTTATCTGCGATAAATGCTCAAACTCCATCTCATAAGCATCTGCATTAAAACCAAACTGTGTGGCTATCTCCGACAGACTATATAAATTCACACCGGCTGTGGTTACTTCACCCAACCTAACCAACAAGGTTTGAATGTTATAATAACCATAGTACTTAAATATCATGGCAAGACAGGTGGGACCACACTCCATCATTCCGCGTTGCAGAATAAAAGGAAACGTCTTACTAGTTTTAAATGAATTATCCATTCAATTTATAAATCAATATTTGTTCTTTGATTAAAGTATCATAGTACTCCTTGATAAGGGCGAAATCAATTTGCTTACTTTCAAGGATTTCTCGTGTAGTTTTAGATTGATCAATACTTAACAAAAACGATTTCCATTCCGGATTGGAATCATCAATTTCATAATTTAGAATATTATTCTTAAATAGGAAATACGTATTTTTTACAGTATCCCTTACGAGGCCACAATTTTCTTCAAACTGAATTGCTTTTTCCATTAGTTCCAATTCAGGTTTTATATCAAGTGCCTGTTCTAAAAAAAACCTTGTTTGATCAGTATTATCAAAAAATATCTCGATAGGTTGATCAATAGTTTGTTCATAAGACATGCTTGTCTCATCTTGATCGGCTAATTTTTCCAACAATCCCAGATTTATAATATGAATAAGATATTGCCATTCAATTTGATCAGGTTCTTCTTTCATTCTATGAATACTTTGGACCAGCCTTTTTTTGTCGATCACTGGATGCGGCTCATTCAAACTTCCAAGTGCTTCTTCTATAAGACTCAAATCATTATCAGGAAGTAATGCATTATACATGTCATTGCGATAATCGTATAGACCAGAAACAGCAGGTGCTTTCGGTTTATCAATAACATATTCCGGAAGTAGCTTTCGGGATGGTTGGCGTAGAATTTGCTTATCATAAAATAACTGCGGATGAAATTTTATTGGAATCTTTGAAATAAAGGATGCAAACCGATGATCTAAAAATGGATAACGAATACTGTGTTCATGAGAACTTGCTGCACGATTTTCATCCCATAATAATGAAAACATGTCAAGATGCAAGTTACTATTCACATAAAACATCCAACTGTTACATTCCAATTTTCGATTCGAAATATGTTCCAAAAAATCCCGGTGTATGAATTCTCTGGAAGCCCAAAGCGTTTCGTACTTTCTATCGATGAAACACTTATTTTCTTCATCAAGAATTTGTTTGTAAAAGTTATTCCAACTTTGATCATGATCCTCTGCATCATTAACTACCCACCGCACTAACCCTCCATTCCATTGGTCGCTGCCAGTACCAGTTAAAGTGTATTTTATATTTGGGTTTTTAGTTCGGATTGCAGAATGCAACAAAGTCTTTGCCAGCGAATCGGGATGATTGTACGGGGACTCAGCTCTCCAGATTCTTTGCTTCCACAAATTGCGATTGGCACTCAATTTATGCACAGGGATCATAAATTGCGAATTGTCAAAATTTAGATCCTTCGCTAATTGTGTGCAATATTTTGTTGTGTCTTCCAAACAGGTTGTCCTATTGATTATGGAAAATGTTTCCAAGGTTTTATAATTTGCAGACATTGCACACAAAATAGACGAATCAAGTCCACCACTAAGTAAGGAATAAGCAATTGGGCTATCCTGAATACGGATTCTAACAGAATCGTTAAGCAAATCCATATATTCCTCCATTACCTGTTCGATGCTACGCCGATCTTCTATACCGGAAGCTTGCGTCAAATGCAAATGATCCCAATACTTTGTAAATACAATTTGGCTTCCTTTTCCTAATAGTATTTGCAAATCCGATCCTTCAGACAACAAATTTATTTGCTTAAACCAGGCATTGTAATTTATGGCGCCATTAATTACCTGAAATGGAAGTGATCTTTTTAAAGAATGTTCCCAATCAATTTCGCAAGGACAAATTGGATGGGCGAGTAGAAATTTTATTTCTGAGCCAAAAAGGATAAAATCTTTATGCTGAAAATAATATAATTGCTGAATACCCATCTGATCATTGATGATGTGCAAGGTTTTGTTTAACAAATCCTGATATACGATGGTAAATCTGCCATTCAAATCTGATAACCCTGCTATGCCAAACTTTTCAATTTGTACATGAATTCGTTCTGCAGTATTCATTGCAACGGGTAATGTATGGCCAGATCCAGATTTTAAAATCTCGGAATTGTATAATTCCCCACAAAAGAAAAGCGAAGAGCTATCGTGATGAATGGATTGCTCTATATCACCAATAATTTCAATAGCATGATTTCTGATTAAATTTTTAGATCCTAACGCACTTGGAAATTTACGTTGCAATTTTTGAAAACAGGTAAAATTCTTATCAGCAAGTCCTGGAGTGGGATTCAATGTAATGATGCCAAAACATAAATTCATGATTCATCAATAATTCTAAGTACAAATAAAAGTAAAAATTTCTATCCCACAAAGGTATAAACTTAGCATTGTGGTCTAGACCCCATAAAAGTAGATAAAACCGAGCATATCCATAAAGGAACACTCTAAAATCATGACATCCAGGAGGCTCTTCTACTGCAATTGACTCTTCTTAAATTCATTAGCCTTCTTAATATGATGCAAAGCATCATATTACTTAAGACAAATATCCTTCAAAGGCAATTTTAGTTCCTGTTTCAGCTGAAGATTCGATCTTTAAAGTACCCTGAATTGCCTCCATCCTTTTCCTCATATTGTTGAGACCATTCCCTCCTCCTTGGATTACTCCCTCCTTCATGCCAATTCCATTATCTCCAACACTAAGGCAATAATAAGTATCCGAAAGTGAAAATGAAATTTTTATCTCTTTTGCTTTAGAATATTTTACAGCATTATGAAGAGCTTCCTTTAAAACGAGAAAAAGATTTCTTCTCAAGGCTGGATTAATGAAAATTTCAGGCAGCTCTTCCGGAAAATTAATTTTGTATTGGAAACTAGTATCTTCAAGATATTTACTAATATAATTTCTAATATATGATAACAAACTTTCTAAATTGTCCCTATCTGGATTCGTAGACCAAATGATTTCACCTAATTTAGAAATCGTTTCCCTTGAATTGGCATTAATTTTATCTAATAAGCCAAGATCTGAATGGGTTGGATCACTCGTTGATTTTGCTATTAACAGTTCTGCCAACCATGAAATCTTTGTAAGTCCTGAACTAATATCATCATGAATATCTTGTGAAATCCTACTTCTGATGATCGCATTTTCCTTTTGCTTTTCTGTTTCAATTAATTGTTTCTGCGTCTCTTTAAGATGAATCAAAGTTGAAGAAAGTGCTATATTGTTTAATTCCAACTCAGTGTTTGTATCCGACACCTGCACATTTAATTCTGCCAATTTAGCATTAGATCTCTTTTGGTTTTTATAATTTGTATAAATAAAAATGGCAATCATCATCAGCAAACACAGGGCTAAAATAAAGTAGATTCTTTCATTTCTTTTTTTCAATACTTCCAATCTATTTATTTCAATCTGTTTATTTTTGAGTTCGATTTCTCTTTCAGTTGTCAATTTCTCAATAGCAATTTTACTCTCATTTGAATAAATTGTATCTTTGGTCTGCGAATAAATTTTAAAATACTTCAAGGCATTTTTATAATCCTGTTTTTCGATATAAATTAAAGATAACTCTTTTGAAAATGCATCGAGTGAAGTTGGTTCCTGAATTTCAATAAGAATATCAACTGCAATTTTATAATACGATATTGCTTTGCTCAGCAAATTAGCTTTTGAATCTACTACGATCTCAATGCTGGTATCTGAACTTTCAAATTGGTAATAACTTTTACAATAACTAGTCCCAAGGTTTCCAGAAGCAATTGCAAAACCTCTTCTATCTTTGAGTAAAGTATATACCTCTCTGGCTTCTGTCAAAAGACTTGCCGCTTTTTTAAAATTATTTTGGTCATTATAAATAGTTGCCATATTAATCAAATTTCTTGCAACTCCAGATTTACTGCCTAATTTTCTATAGATGTCAATTGCTTTTTGATAATTCTCCAAAGCAAGTAGCTGTTGTCCTAATTCGGAAAACCGATTCGCCAAATTACCGAGCGTAAGTGCTATTCCGTCTTCATCATGCGCTGCTTTATAATGGAGCAAAGCAATAGAATCATAGTACAAGGCCTTATCATTCTGTTTTTGAATATTGTAAATGTTTGCAATCACTCCCGCCTGAATAGCGATCCCGATCGTATCATTGCACTGCTCCATAATACGTAGAGACTTTATCAAATAATCCAAAGCTCCATCAAAATCACCAGCATAATATTTCACTTGACCAATATTCCCTAAATTCTGTGCGTATCCCTTTTTATTCCCAATTTCGAGATTGATCAGTCCTGCTTTCTCAAAATACTGCACAGCTAAATCATGCATTGATAGCATTGCATAATTTGCTCCAATCCCATTGTATGCCTGCGTAAGACTTTCCATATCATCTAGCTTTACAGCCAGCTTTTCTGCTTTCATTCCAAACTCTAATCCCTTGGTAGGATCCTGTTCATTATAAGCAAAGCAAATCTTGTTTAAAAGTAAAAGCTGAATGGCTTCGTTATCGGTAGTATTGGCAAGATGTATTAAAGAATCGATTTTTTGCTCCATGGTTTGCTGAGTTAAAGCATCCATAGCAAAAATGAATTGAAGTCCGAGAAGTAGAATTTGCTTCATAAGAAATTCATTTACACAATAGCTAATTGAAATCTGGGCTAAAAGCTGGTTTCAAAGATAAAAATAACTTTATAAGTTCTTTATGCTACTTATCCTAAAAATCAAATAGATAGCTTCATGTCTTCAGAGACTTAAGCATATTAACGAAAGTACAATCAAGCAAAATATTATAATTTAGAATTTGAAAGGATTCTATGTTACACCAATTATCAGAATGGTATTTATAAATAAATACATTCATCCCCAAAGGAGTATTTCATATTTAAAATAATCCTTGAATTTAAATTGACTAAAATGAGTGGGTTAGCAATACTTTTAGGCTGATTTTCAAGCTTTCATAAATTTTTTCACTCTGCTCTTTAATCCGAGGTTAATAATATTCTTGCTTTATCCAAATCCTCTTCAAAAATTTTTAACTCAACTTCACCTAATGGATTTAAGCCAATCACATTTTCATCTAGTAGAAATGAATCAATACCATTTTCAAGTAATTTACTTTTACATAAATTAGCTTCTAACAAATTTGGAAAAACTTGAAGCACGACTGTTTTCCGTTCATTATTTGAATTCATAAATATGCATTTTAAATTAAAAAAATAAGAAACTAAATATGGTAATTCCGACAATACAAAAATAAACTTAAATACCCTGGTCAAAAAATATAATAAATTATTCTGCAATGCAAATTGGATGTCCACATTCAATTACTCGTTGTTCGTTATCCAGTCCACTATTTTTTTACAGTTTGGATTTTCCTTATAGGATACCACAGAAACCCAATGTCCATTTTTATCAATCAGATATTTTTGAAAATTCCATTTAACTTCAGCATCTTCTACCCCATTCTCAGATTTTAAAGTGAGCCATTTATACAATGGATCGATATCCTCTCCCTTCACTGAAATCTTGGCCATCATAGGAAACGTTACACCGTAATTTTTTGTGCAAAACACTTTAATCTCCTCATTTGTACCTGGCTCCTGTGCGCCAAAATTATTTGCTGGAAAACCAATAATCGCAAACTGATCGCCACCATACTTTTTATACAACGCTTCCAATTCTGCATACTGAGGGGTGTATCCGCATTCCGAAGCAGTGTTGACAATTAATATTTTCTTTCCAACAAATGTACTAAAATCAAACACCTTACCATCAATTGTCCGAACCTTAAAATCATAAAGTGTCTTCATATTTTTATCCTGAGAAAAGGAAATTGAAACAAAAAATATGGCGATAACAAAATATACAAATCTTACCATAGATCAAATATACTATATCCTTAGGTATACTAGCCAGGTTATTTCAACAAACCTTATAGGACAGTTAAAATTAAGCTTCGTTTGAGTTAGAAATATATCGTCTATAAGAATATGTAAAAATTAAATAATTCAATCATACTGTTTCATCTTTTCGAGACAATAAATACCCTATTCCAATTAAAAATATTCCAACACCAACCATAATGTAATGCAGAAAATATACGTTTTGAATTAGAAGTATCTGAATAAAAATCCATCCACAAAGAATAACACCTTGCAAAATTATTAACCAATGAAAATTTTTTAAATTCAAAACAAGAACCATAAATGCCAATAAACTAAACACACCATTCGCAATAAAAAGCACTAAACCAGGAATAAAATAATTTTCAAAATTTGAATATTTTAACCATTCCATCGATAATTGTATACTACTTCCATCTGGATGTAACATTAAATTCCATCCTCCATAAATAGCCCCTAACCCATTAAACAATAGGAGTAAAGCAGCAAATATTTTCAAGAATCGATTCATAAAATAACTTATTACATAGATTAAATTTTATAAAATAGTGTTCAAAAAACACAATAAAATTAAATTAAATTAAACCTACAATGTGCAATTATATTCCACTTGAACCAATTGAAACTGCCCATAACAAAAATCCCCGCTTGGGTAGCTGTAAACTGCATCTGCATTCGTAGCTAGCATTCGCCCACTTATAAGTTGGTAATCTTTAAGAGGAGTAGCCCAGGGTATTCTTTCCATGGTATTAGATTCTGTTGTTGCAAACCGGTCATTCGAAATAAAATTTACAAGGGCACCATCCTTGTTGAAATACAACCAAGCTTCTATAGAAATGCCCTGATTCGTAAAACGAGCCTTCACTTTCAATGAATCTTCTTGCAACCATTGAATTTTATTATCAATCAACGTTGCAGGTGCCATACAGCACATATCGTTAAAAAATGTTACCGTCTCTGCAATACCCATTTCTGCACCAGATTGATATTGCACTTTAAATATTGAAAATAATCGAATATCCATAAATGCATCACCTCCTTTAAATGAATGGAATCCTGCTACCGGCAATCCATTCATACTGGCCTTCATAAAAAATAATCGGGTGGAGGCATCTAAAAAATTATACTGTTCAGATGTGAATTGCATCCATTTGGATTGTTCGTTTTTCCTAATTTGACCCTTAAATTTTATTTTGAAATTTCGAACTTTAGGCTGCCCTACAACACCAGCGTGGAGCAAATTTTTCTGAACTATTTTTGGTAAATTTTGAATATCTGATTCTAATAAAATAGTTTCATTAGCAGATTGGGTTTGAGTCAAACGGAACCGCACTTCCTCTTTATATTTCCACTGAAAGCTCCAACTAAAATATCCGAGTAGGCATACAAGTACCAAGATAATATTTACAATGCTGCCATATTTAGCATCTTGCCAGCTTGAAAAAAGGAGGTATTGTGATAGCGCAATTGCCACCAATAAAGGGATCCACCAGGTATCCTGATGCAATATCAATAGTATAGCACTAAATAAAAAAACAAAACCTGTGAGCAGCCAAAGGACACCATTAAACTTAGAAATCGACTGACTTAAGGGGTTCACGGTTACAATATGAAAGGCTTTTACAAAGCCCATCAAATGAATGAGTCCATGTAAAATCAGCAGTATTATAAACCCTATTTTTAGAATTTGCATTAAAAATTAGAATTAATCAATTCCAAATTTAAAGTAAACTATACTAAAATAATTGATAATAATCAAAATTTATAATGATTATTGTCAAAATAAATAAATAAAATTGAATAAATCAATATACGAATGAATACAATAAATGATAATTTGTAGGTTCTAAAAGCAAAAAAAAACGGGAAGTGTTTCTACATCACTTCCCGTTAGAAATATTATATACAAAGCAGATCAATGCATTACTTCTAACTTTAACTTATTGGAATAACTCCCTGATTTAAGTTGAATAAAATAGATGCCGCTCATAAGCTTACTTGTTGAAAGTGGAATAGCATTTTTTCCAACATTTAAAGTTTTCTCAATCGGCGTCAATACTAGTTTTCCCTGCACATCAACTATGGATATATGAATTTGCTCTGCAGACGCTGCAGTCAAAGTAAGAATTGACTCATAAGAAGTTGGATTCGGAAATAAATCTATATTTGAAATTTTATCGTTTAAACTGGTGACACTCGTTAGCACATCCCCTTGTAAACCAAAATCATAATTTTTTTCATCAATATCATTACTTATAATATGAATGGTTGAAACGTGCGTACCGGTAGTATTTGGTGTAAATCTTACTGTAAAACTTTGGGATCCTCCAACCTGTAAATTCAAAGGAAATATTGGTGGAAACACTAATGAAAATGAGCCGGCATTTATACCTCTAAAATGAATAGCTTGAATATTCAAATTTCCAACGCCATTATTTTGAATAATAAAAGTCCTATCTACTGTACTTCCAATATTGGTAACTCCAAATAAAGTATTGTTATAAGGATTTGGATTCGGGTCTCCATCAAAAATCTCTATTCCATTTCCATATAAATCTATTTCAGGATTTGCGTTGTATGTATCTCCATTAAACAAAGCAAGTATTTGACCACCCTCATAAACTTCTCCTGCAATGGAATAATGCGCCTGGTCGACTAATAAGAATTTGCCTGGTCCCAAAATACTTTGTACATCAATGATCCCTGAGGATTCTTCATCCTGGGTTAAAAAATTTACAGCACCAGTTAGAAATCGATTTGGATCATGATGCGCAATTTCTTTTATTTCACCAGTTGCAATTGTATACTGCCAAATCTTTGCAATATATGTTTGATTTCCTGGATCTTCTTGAATTAAAATGTGACCTGAATTATCAATGGTCAAATTATCCATCATCTTTGGACCTTCTGTTCCAACCAGAAGCACTGATATAAGTCCGCCAGAATTCATATCGTTAATATCGTTGAAGTGTAATCTCCATAACCGACTTGGACTTGTAAATCCGTTGGTAGTTACAAAATAAAAATCATTTGGATTTACTGGGTCCCATGCTCCATCTTCAGGTCTCAAGAAATTTGTAACACCAAGGTTGTTACTTTTGGTATTTAAGGATGCACCCGATGAATCACTTACAATTCCTAAATCAATTAACCCAAATGCCGTGTTAACCGCTGGTATATTTGTGTTGGTTTCTGTATTAAAACCGGAAACGGAGATTCCATATAATTTACCATTTGTTAAACCAGCTTTATCTACTTCTGTGCCATTTTTAGTTTTATTTCCTATATAAATATAAACTTGTCCTGGAGTAGAATCATCTGTTCCAATTACAATTGTTTTATTACCTGTTGCTGGGTTTGCCAGTGCATTTTCCCAGGAGAATTTACCTAATGCCGGAAGTTCATAACTTGTACCTGCATTTGGACCTGTAACAATATGAGCAAACGCACGACCTTCATTACCTGCCTCTTCACCATTTATAAAAATACGCTCCTCTGTACCAAATCCAGTTGCATCATTATAAAATGCAGAAACTTCTGGAAGATCTGCAGAACAAAAACGATTAAATGCTTTTCTGCTTGTTGTATCCTCAGGATTATAGTTAGTGTATCCTGATCCATTCCAAAGTTTCACTGTTCTTATTAAATCACTTCCATTTAAAACTTCAAGACTATTCTTATCAATAATCCATTTAGAAATAAATCCTCCTTTGGCTCCATGCGCTCTAAGGACTCCTCCTGCACTTGGTATTTCGTGATTTACAAATAAACTAAACGTTCCATCTTCATTATCTAATGCTCCGGTCCCATCAGGAATTCCTGTCATTTTATATCCATTTGTAGCAGTATCACCTGCAGTTAAGATAGATGTAAATGAAACATTTGGCAAAGTAGGAATCAAATATGGAGTTTGTGATGTACTAAAACCAGTTTGTCCTTGTGATATATTAATTGAAGGAGGATTTTGATAATTAGGAATTTTATTTGCTCCATGCAATCCATAAGTAATTATATGACTCTTATTATTTGTGGCAATTGGAAGTCCATCTGCGAGTGGGCAAGATTGTCCAAAGTCATTATCATTACAAACCGCAATCGTACTGTCATTTAATATTGCTAACCCTTCTGCTTTATCCAAAACTGCAGGCCAGCCATTTGCTAATAAATCCATAAACAATGTTTTCTTCACTGCTTTGATACTATTATTTGCTAATCCACTGGAGTCAACAAGACCTTCTAAAGTAAGGCCATTATACAATCCTGAATTTACTGGAGTAGCTTGATTGATATTAATAAGGTAAATTCTTTTAATATCCGTGGTTCCTCTCAAGGCCGCTTCTAATACTAAAAACGTACTGTCATTGATTGCAACCATATCCCCAATTTTCCAATCTCTTAAGCGAATCGAATTACCACCACTACCAATCACACCATCATTAAGATAAGCAAACATTCGTTGCGTATTTGTAACAGGATCAATTTCCAAAATGCGATGAACTCTTGATGCTTCACCTATTGCTTGAGTTGGGTAAAGAATGCCACTTTGAATAATTGCATAAATTTTCCCATTCGGTGTTATGGATATGCCTTCAAAACCACGATTGTTTTTACGGTATTTAAAGACCGTATCAATTTGTACATCTACCGATTGCGCACCTGGAAGATTTGCATAGGGTGTATACCGTTTCAGCAATACGCCATTTGGATCCAGTTTCCAAATAGTTGCTCCTCCTTCTTCACATAACCAAAAATTTCCATCCTTATCAACTACAATACCTTCCGGATCAATTCCAAAAGTATCCTTTGCCGTTGTTTTTAAAAGAAAGTTAGCGCAATCTTGTACTGTATCAATGGATGCTAATTCTATCGCTGTACTTCCTAAACCGGTAGGATTAATAATACCTGAAGCCGGACCACCATCTGGCCTTTTTACAGTAATTGTTTGTAAGATTTCCAAAATATTATTTTGAATTCGAACTCTGTGAATTTTAGGAGCATAAGATGGAAAAGAATACATCTTATCATAAGTTGGTCTACAAGCTGCAAGATTGGCATTTGCACAATCGACATTTACACCTCTGTCAGAACATACCCAAAATTCTTTATTGTTGGTTTCAGGAATTGGAAACAATCCAGAAAAACCTGCTTCTCTAAAATCAACTCCCTTATACGTTCCAATGAATGCAGAACTATTGTTTTGGTAATCTTGCAACATTGCAATTTGCGAGTTACTTTCCATTTTAAAAAGCAATATTAGTAAGGAACAGAGTAAAAATTGTGTAAAAGAAGTTTTCATAAGTAAAATTTATCACAAAGCTATTGTAACATGAACTTACAATTGACTGTATCTTGTTATTTGATAATTATCAAATAATTCATAAATAATAAAATAAAATACAAATAATAAACAAGATAATAATAACAAATAGTAAAGAAATAAAGTAGGATGAATGCGACAAATAACTCAGAATCAACATCCAAATTTTATTACCATGATTTAGTCAACTAAAAATAAATTTGCTATATTAAATTTCCGTTACCAAATCTACAACTGTATATTCTTCAAAGACATACAGATACTTTTGCACTATGGAATATACTACGTGCCAATTTAATGATTCATATTTTCCAATTATGGATGGTGTTGGAATGACTGCTCATAACTATGCACATTGGTTACAAGAAAATAATGTAAAAAGTATCCTTGCAGCACCAAAGGTAAAAAATTACAAAGATGATGTGGATTACAAGGTATATCGCTTCAAATCGGTTCAGCTTCCGGGTATGAAGCCTTATCGGGTAGGCATTCCAATGGTTGATGTGAAATTTAAAAAGAAAATTAAACAAATCAATTTTGATTTATTACATGCACATTGTCCGTTTGTAAGTGGACAATTTGCACTTAAGCTAGCAAAGAAAAAAAACATCCCCTTTGTTACTACCTTTCATAGTAAATACCGAGATGATTTTAAAAAAATAATCAATAATGAATATTTCATTAACTACATGATAAAGACGATTTTAAATTTTTATAATGAAGCTGACTTTGTATGGGTGCCCAATAAAGCAACCGGAAATACACTGAAAGAATATGGATTTAAAGGTGCCTTGGAAATAATGCCAAATGGTACTGACATGGAAGCTCCTGGTAAAAATAAATTTCAAAATTACCGCAAAGAAGGATTAAAAATGATTGAAGCAGACGATACTGAATTTGTCATGCTATTTGTTGGTCAACACCGGTGGGAAAAAAATGTAAAATTAATACTTGAGGCCCTAAAAACGCTTCATAACAACAAGGTAAAATTTAAAATGATATTTGTCGGAGAAGGGTACGCAGCAAAAGAAATGAAAAAACTGGCTAAGGAATTTAATCTAAAAGATAAAGTAAAATTTCTTGGAGTAATTACCGACCGTACCGAACTCAAAAAAATTTATGCAGCATCAGATTTATTTGTGTTTCCATCAATTTACGACAACTCCCCACTCGTTATGCAAGAAGCAGCAGCGTTTAAAATACCTTCTATAGTTGTAGCTGGGAGTTCCTCTGCAGAAAATATTATCGATGGAGAAAATGGATTTACCATTGAGAATGACCGGGATTCATTAGTTCAAAAAATAGCTGCCTTGATAAAAGATAAACAGACGATAAAAAAAGCAGGAGAAGGAGCAATAAATTCAATTTATCATCCATGGGAAAGCATTGTGAAAGATGTCAAGGAGCGATATGTTGAAATCATAAAAGATCATCAATATAGTAATAGAGATTTCAATTCTATATACCATACACCAATACATAACCGAAAGAAATTGATTCTAAACTAAAAAAAGTGAAAAGTTAAAATTACTTTGACGACATACAATAATATTTAAATTCAAATGTAATAAAATTCTGAATCACCCCACATTTCATTCAACATGCTAATAACGCATTTGTCGATTATCATCCAAACTCTACATTTGTAAAGTTTATGATTATTTAACAATAAGATAAAGTTAACATTACATTGCATTCGCTATTTTTGCACGACTTTAAACATTTAAAGCTGTGCAAATTATTCAACCATAGATTTGCAATGGAATCAACGAATTTTAAGCATATAAAAAATCTCGAAAAGGCTTTAGCTTTTTATAAATCCATAGACTTTTCTGACGATGATGATGACATTTCTCAACTAAAACATGCTTTGCAAACTGCATATTGGGCAGAACAAGAAACCACAGAGGTCTCCCTAATATTTTCTGCATTTATTCATAACATTGGTTACTTTATTCCGGAATCATTACATAAAGGTAAATTTAGTGCTATTGACCATCAAAAGCTTGGCGCTGAATATCTCTCCCGACATGGATTTAATTATCATATTTGCACTTTAGTCAAACTCCATACAGAAGCTAAACGCTATTTAGCTACTACGCAACCTGAATACTTTGATAACATAACAGATATCGACGTTTTGACTTTTGACCTTCAAGGTGGATTTATGAATCAAAAAGAAGAAGAGCGATTTTTAAATAATCCACTTGCATCTCAATCCATCCAACTTCGAGTTTGGATAGATAGGCCTTGGAGTTCGGATTTAAATACACCTGACTTTAAGTACTATGAAGATTTTTTTACGCAACATGTAAATGATTTAATGCAATAATATTTATGTTCATCATAAATATTTTATTGTAAAAATAATTTTATTTTTTTTTGAACATTATTCAATTGAATTATTATAAAATCCCATTATCCTACCAATCTATATCCTACCCCTTTTAAGGTAATCAATTCTACCCTACTATCACTCCTCAAACAATCTCTCAACTTATTAATATAAACATCAAGATTCCTGGAATTAAAAAAAGAATCATTTCCCCAAATCTTCATAAGTATTTCCTTACGCGTAACCAATTGATTTAAAGAATTACTAAGGAGCAATAATAATTCCGTTTCTCTATGAGATAATCTTCGGACGTCATTCTCAAAATGCAGTTCCTGACGAAGTGGAAAAAATATATACAATCCTATATTCATAGAATCCACACTGGTAGACAAAGAACTTATTGTGTGGCGAATACTCGTTAAGCTAAGCAAATTTTTTATTCTCACGATAAGCTCCTCCATACTAAACGGTTTGTGAATATAATCATTGCATCCTGAAGCAAAGCCTTTCAATATATCTTCTGTTTGATTTTTCGCAGTTAAGAATAAAATTGGAACAGAACTTGGAATTTCTTTTATTTCTTTACTAATTGTAAATCCATCTTTATGTGGCAACATTACATCTAAAACACATACATCCGGATTAAAAAGTTTGAACTCTTCTATAGCGTTCAAACCAGATGTAATCATTCGAACTTCAAAATCTCTACTTTCTAAGGATTCTTTCACGATTTTGCCAAGAGATGGCTCATCTTCAACATAAAATAATCGAATTTTATTCATATCTTTAAACTAATCAGCTTGGCGCATTGGAAATTGAATTATAAAACTGGTGCCTACATTTTGCGTACTTTCAACTTGAATCTTTCCGCCCATCTCCTGGACAACTGCAGCAACATAACTCAAGCCCAAACCATACCCTTTCACATTATGAATTTCACCCTGAGGGACCCTATAAAATTTTTCAAAAATATGATCCTGGTATTCTTTTGGAATACCAATACCATTATCAGACACTATCAAACATACAAATTTTTCCTGCTGTTTAATTTGAATTTGAATCTTAGGTTGATCCTTGTTACCATACTTTAAAGCATTATCCAATAAATTGAATACCAGACTTTCGATTTGTTGTTTATCACCGAAGATGATAAAATCATCCCCAATACATTCAAAATTTATATCAAATCGATACTTTTCAAACTGCAATTTTAAAGCAACCAAAATATCCAATACCACTTTATTAAGCTCAAGCTTAGTTGCATATATAGTAGGCATTTTTTTTCCTACCTGCGAAATGTTTAATACCCGATCAATCAAAAGAGAAAGTCGCTTCAACTCTTGCTTTGAAATGTTTATATAATCCGTTCTCTTTATTGAATCTTCTAATACATTAAAATCTTGCAATGCTTCAAGTGCAACACTAACAGTGGCAACGGGTGTTTTCAATTCATGCGTAATGTTTTGAATAAAATCATTTTTCAAATTGAGCAGCATGCTTTCTGAAGCTAAGGACTTATAAACCAAGTAAAATGATATCAAAAGACTCAAAAATAATAATATAGAAAAAAGTACTTCTGGTAAAATCATTCTGATCAGATAAAGTGAATAATTCTCAATATTAACAACATACCGATCTCCATTGGTAACATCTGTATAAGATGCCATTAAAGTGATCTTGCGATTCATGAGAGTATCTACACCTTCTTTTGTTATTGAATAGGAAATTGGAAGCTTAGCAATTTGCATATTAGATTTAAAATTAGCTTCCAAAGCACTTAAAAAATCCCTCGTTGATTCGGACACAGGTACACAAGAATCCCTCAACTCCATACTGTCATTTCCCATTGCAATAAACATGGTCACGGAACCTTCAATTTGATTCAGGTCAAGCTCCTTCTCTGTCCGATCTACTCTTACTTCCAGTTTCCTCCCCTGCATTTCAATATTATGATCTTCAATCTTTATTATTGATTTTAAAGTTTTAGAATCTCTGCGAAAATGCTTTGTATGAAATTGAGGCTGTATCATACTATCCGATTGAAAAATTAATTTATTCAGGACACCGCCTTCAATATTACGAATAGAACTTACAAAATAATAACCGACCTCCCGCTGTAAATTAGCGTACTCCTTTTGATAACTTTTGTACAAATAAAGCGAAAGAAAACAAGCTAGAAAAACCAAACTTGAAACCATTAAACCATTAGCCAGAATTTGCTTTTTATTTCCTTTCATTTCCATTTAACCACAAATTTAAATCACTTTCTTCAACCAAAATGAACTTTAACCTTAATTAACCTTGTATCAAGCTTAATTAACCTTACTATTTAAATTCAAAATATACCTTTGATCCAATAAAAAATTTAAATTATGAAAAACAAAATTCTATTTCTTATCTTTTGCCTACCGTTCATTCTAAAATCGCAACAATCTTCAGGCGAAATAAAATATGAAGAACGTATTAAAATAATCATTGATTTACCGGACGGAAATGAGTCCCTCAAAAAAACATTACCTCCTAGTCAGACTATCTTAAAAACACTCTTGTTTACTTCAAATGAATCTTACTATAGAGATGATGCAAAAAATGAAGATTTAGATATAACCCATGAAGAAAATGGAATGGATATGCAAATCGTAATGAAAAATCCTGAAAATAATATATATACCAATCAGGAAAAAAATCTGCTAATACAATCCACAGAGTTTTTTGGAAAACAATTTTTAGTCACCGGTGATCTAAGCACTAAGAAATGGAAATTAACCGATGATCAAAAAATGATTCTCGGATATCCTTGCCAAAAAGCCATATTGATGGATACTACCTTAGATGTTGTAGCCTGGTTTACTCCACAAATTCCAATCCATATAGGACCCAATGGGTTTACAAATTTACCGGGTGTTATACTTCGTATTGAATTTGACAAAGATTCCAGAACTATTACCGCAACACAACTTAATTTTAGAAATTTAAAGGAAAATGAAATAATAAAACCTACAAAAGGGAAAAAACTAACTGCCCAAGAGTTCAAAATAATCAGAGATGAAAAAATGAAAGAAATGGGGATGATTCAGGGCAAAGGTGGGGCCGTAAAAATGATTATAAAGGAAGACAGAAATTAAAAATATAAATCAAACTTAATTCAAGTCATTCCAGAAATTAAGTTAATTTGCTTATGAAACACCCTAAACTCCAGTATTTCAAGCAGCTAAAGAAAATTCCAGCACGTCGCGTTCTATCCCTATAGATAATAAATAAGTATATATTATTGAAAATAAATTAATGACAAATTATATGAATTTTCTATTCATAAAAACGTATACCTCGATCCTGATTTTCTTGGTAGCCTTGACTGCGAAAACACAATCTGGTCAGATATCTGGTCAAATTTTAGATACTAAGGGCCAAGCTTTAGTTCAAACATCTGTAATTTTGCTAGACCCGGTCGATTCCGCCATGCTAAAGTTTGTACAAACAAATGAGATGGGTAAATTTACTTTTGAAAAAATAAATCAAGGCAGTTATTTAATATCTATAAGTTACATTGGATATAAGACGCATTGGCTTAAAGTAGAAATTAAAAACACAATTCCGAATGTAAACTTAGGGATCATAAACTTACAATCACAAAATTATATTTTACCGGAACTTGAAATACGAGCAACTGTAAGTCCTATAAAATATGGAAAAGATACGATCGAATATAATACCGCAGCTTTTAAAGTAGAAGCTGGTGATTTGGTTGAGGACTTACTAAAAAAACTTCCAGGTGTAGAAGTGGAACGGGATGGAACGGTAAAAGCTTATGGAGAAACAGTAGAAAATGTTATGGTTGATGGAAAGGAATTTTTTGGAAAAGATACGCGCATTGCTACTAAAAATCTTGAAGCAGATGCAATTGATAAAGTCCAGGTTTTTGATAAAAAATCAGATCAATCAGCATTTACGGGTGTTGATGATGGAAGAAGTGAAAAAACAATTAACCTTCAACTCAAAGAAAATAAAAAAAATGGCTACTTTGGAAGTGCAACGGGAGGGATCGGGACCCATGCCAAAGGATTAGCAAAAATAAACTTAAACCAATTCAATACAAGCTCCAGAGCATCCTTCATTGGCAGTGCAAATAACCTGAATGATCCGGGATTTTCGATGCAGGAATATATTGATTTTATGGGCGGTCTCGGTGCCTTTATGTCTGGAAGTGGAGGACGCTATAAGCTTGAAATAAATACGGGTTCTGGAATTCCTTTAGTAGGAACGGGTCAAATACCTGGAATTCAAAAATCATATTCTGGTGGTCTTAATTATTCCAAAGATATTAGTTCTAAAACCGAATTTACAGGAAGTCTGTTTTATACAAACTTTGCAAATACGCTTCAGCAAATGAATATCAGACAAAATACAGTGGATTCTGAATATTTTACAAGCTCTGAAAATAAAAGGCAATATTCTGCCAATAGCAGTCCAAGTATAAACCTACTCATAAAACACAAACTGGATTCTTCACAAAAATTAATTTTTAGAATTCAGGGATTATATCCCAATACAAAACTTGAGAATTCATTGAACACACAAACCACGCAAGACCCATCAAACCTCCTCAACACAGGCAAAACAGAAAGCACATGGCTATCCAATAGGTATAAATTTAATACTGCATTGACTTGGATGAAAAAAATAAAAAAGGCAGGAAGATCATTCATAGCTAACCTTTCTGGCATGGCACAAAAGAATACTAAGAATGGATTTCTAGCATCCGTTAACCAATATTTTATAATTGGAAATATTTCTGATAGTCTCATTCAAAGACAACCATCGACAGAAAATAATTACCAATATGAAGGTTCCGTTAGTTTTACAGAGCCCATAGGTTATAAAAAATATATAGAATTAACTGCCAGCCATTCAAACTTACAAAATACCACAGAGAATGAATACTTTGATATTCTGAGTACTAAACTTGAACTAAAAAATGAACTACAATCTAAAAAGTATCAAAGTACTTTTCAAACAAATAGTGCAGGATTAAATGTCCTGGTGAAAAAAAATAAATATTATTTAACTGCAGGTTTAAAAATGCAATTTAATACTCTGGATGGTAAAATACTTACTCAAAATGAAGGAGCTTTAAGCAAAAAATACTTCCACTTATATCCAACATTATTTAGCCAATTTGACTTTGGAACTATGAATCACTTAAATGTTGAGTATGAAACAAATCTACAACCACCTGCAATCGAACAGTTACAACCTATTGAAATAAATTCTGATCCTTTGAATATTTATGTTGGCAATCCTGACTTGGACCCCGAGTATAATCATCTATTAACAGCGAGCTATTTTTTATATGATCAATTCAATTTTACCAGTGTATTTGCAAATTTAAGTGGCAGCTATATAAAAAACAAAATAACGGATGTCATATATGTAGACTCCATTTTTCGTCGCACGATTAAACCTGCAAACGTGCCCTATGAAAGAAGCATTCGTGGTGGTATAGATTTCAATACACCGATTAGGCCTTTAAAAATAAATGCTCGTATAAAATTAGGAACTGCATTTTCAAATGGCATTATTTTCATCAATGCTGATAAAAATGAGACTACTCGTAAAAAATATACCATCAATTTTTCAATAGAAAACCGAAACAAAGAACAAATGGATGTAATCCTTGGTTGGAAAATAGTGAATAACAAAACCCAATATTCCAAAAGCCTTATAAATAGCCAAAATTTTAGGGAAGCTGGAATTTATGCTGATTTAACATTGAATCCAATTAAAAAAATTACAATAAAATCAAATTTTGAAATTAAAACCTATACTTCAAGTCAATTCAGTGAAAAAATCACAATTCCACTTTGGGAAATCAGTATTTCACATTTGTTTCTAAAGGATAATAAACTAAAAGTACAGTGTAAAGTATTTGACTTGCTCAATAAAAACCGGGGAATCCAAAGGACCAGTCAACAAAATTATATAGAAGAACAAAGAAGCAATGTTTTAGGTCGATATGCGATGTTACAATTAGCATATTCCATTCGCGGTTTTTCTGCCCAAAAGAAAGAAGGTATTGAAATTAAAATTGAACAGTAGCAGTTCCTGAAAATATTCTTGTTTACTTTTCCTTTCTTTCTAAATATTCATCAAAGCTCATCAACTTATCAAAACATCCATTTGGTGTTAATTCTATGATCCGATTACATACAGTTTGCAAAAAAGTATGGTCATGCGAACTGATTAAAACAATCCCATTATAGGCTATCATGTTTTCATTAAATGCTTGAATACTTTCAAGGTCCAGATGATTTGTTGGTTCGTCTAAAAGCAATAAATTAGGGCTCTGCAGCATCATCATACTCAACATAGCACGAACTTTTTCACCTCCGCTTAGGACTTTACATTTTTTCAATACTTCATCTCCGCTAAATAACATTCTGCCTAAATATCCTCTTAAAAAAACTTCATCTACATCTGTAATTGTTGGTGGGACATATTGCCTTAACCAATCCATTAATTGCAAATCTTCAACAAAAAATTCTGAAATATCTACTGGTAAATATGCTTTCGAAATCGTAGTACCCCATTCAAAACTTCCTGAATCTGCTTTTTGTTTTCCTGCTAAAATATCAAAAAATTGGTGTACTGCCATTTGATCCTTTGCAAGAATAGCGACTTTATCTCCTTTGTTTAAAATAAATGAAATGTCCCCAAATAAATTCCGTTCAGAGGAAGTTGCTGTAAGATGTTCCACTTTTAAAATTTGATCTCCTACTTCTCGTTCGGCTTTAAAAATGATACCTGGATATTTTCGGGACGAAGGTTGTATATCTTCTACTTTTAACTTCTCCAATGCCTTTTTTCTTGATGTGGCTTGTTTACTCTTTGAGGCATTGGCTGAAAATCGAGCAATAAAATCCAATAATTCTTTGCGACGATCTTCTACTTTTTTGTTTTTATCTGCTATTTGACGAGAAGCTAATTGACTGGATTCATACCAAAAACTATAATTCCCTGTATAAACTGCAATTTTCTGTCGATCAACATCCGCCACATGGGTACAAACTGCATCCAAAAAATGTCGGTCGTGACTTACTACAATAACAACATTTTCATATTCTGCTAAAAAATTCTCCAACCAATTAATGGTTTCAACATCTAATCCATTCGTAGGCTCATCAAGTAATAGAATATCAGGATTACCAAATAAAGCCTGTGCTAATAAAACCCTCACTTTTACATTTGTAGGGACTTCACTCATGGAGTTATAATGTAAATTTTCATCAACACCGAGTGAACTCAACATGGATCCTGCTTCACTTTCGGCCATATAGCCACCGATTTCTCCAAATTCCTCTTCCAACTGAGCAGCTACATTCCCATCTTTTTCACTAAAATCTGGTTTCGCATACAAGGCTTCCCGCTCTTGAATTAATTTCCACATTCGTTTATGGCCTATCAATACGGTATGCAATAAAGAATGATTATCAAATTCAAACTGATTTTGTTTCAAAACTGCAATCCGTTCTCCTGGACTAATTTCAACACTCCCCTTATTTGGTGAAATTTCTCCACTCAATATTTTTAGAAAGGTACTTTTACCAGCTCCATTAGCTCCTATAATTCCATAGCAATTCCCTTTTGTAAAGCCAATATTGACTTCGTCAAACAGGATCCTTTTACCGTAAGCCAGGCTGATATTTATTGCACTTATCATATACTTTATAATTTATTTGAGTGTGCAAAGTTAATAAAGCATGAACGAGTTTGTTAGCAGATTTAATTCCTGTTAAAAAGGCACTAAATTTCTTGTTAATGATTGTTATTTTAAGCTAATTCTTATTTGATAAATCCTTAATTTACAGGTATTTTCATTAATTTTACCTTACATAGTAAGACGCTGTAAACACAAATGAATTATATGAAATTTTTAATGAAAATTTATGATGGCCTGGTTTCTACACGCTCGGCTGGTTTATATTTGATTTTATTTGCTATTGCCATTGGGGCTGCAACTTTTATTGAAAATGATTATGGGACATCGGCAGCTCAAAAAGTCGTTTTCAAATCCTGGTGGTTTGAATTATTGTTGTTATTATTTGGTATCACCATTATTGCTAATATCTTCAAATACAGGATGATTCAACAGAAAAAATGGAGCATTCTAACCTTTCATGCATCGATTATTGTAATTCTTTTAGGTTCGGCAATAACCCGATACTCAAGTTTTGAAGGTATTATGCATATTCGAGAAAATGAAAGTTCCAACGAATTTCTATCTTCAGAAACCTATCTCCAATTTGAAGTTAATAACAAAGGAAATAAATACCGCATTGATGAAAAGGTTTTGTTTGCTTCTTTAGGAAATAATAAATTTAAAAGAACCTATCAAATCGAACAAGATCTTCTAGAACTTAAAGTGTTGGATTTTATTCCCAACCCACAGCATATTATGGTTACGGATGATGCAGGTTTGCCGACTCTAAAAATTGTAATTGGTGGAATGCAAGGTCGGGAAGAATATTATTTACATGCTGGCGAAACAAAAAAATTCAGAGGAACCGTTTTTAATTTTGGAAAGACTGAATTAGCACAAGCAATTAATATTAAATATCAAAACGATACACTCTATTTTAACACACCGGTTGCTTTGTCGCAAATGCAAATGGCCACACAAAAAAGGGATTCCGTAATTCCAGGATCCTATCAACCTTTATTATTAAGATCTTTATACTCTGGTGGAGAAACCAATTTTGTCATTGGAGATTTTAATCCTAAAGCAAAATTAGAATTAACTTCTTCCTCAAGGAAAATGAAAGGAGAAAGTCTAGGAGGTCTGCATTTAAACATAACTAAAAATGGAGAGGAAACCAGTTTTTATGTTTATGGAAATGCAAGCGGACCCGGACAAATACAACAAGTTCAGTTAGGGGATACAGAATTTTTATTCGCTTATGGAGCTAAACAAATGGAAATCCCATTCTCTATAAAATTACGAGATTTTATTATGGATAGATATCCAGGCACCAATAGCGCTTCATCCTATGCAAGTGAAGTAACATTAATTGATAACCGTTCAAATCATAAAGAAGAACATCGAATTTTTATGAATCATATTTTGGATTACGATGGTTTTCGTTTTTTTCAATCTTCCTTTGATCAAGATGAATTAGGGACATATCTCAGTGTAAATCATGATGCTTGGGGAACCAGGATTTCATACTTAGGATATATCCTTTTAACGCTTGGTATGCTATTTACTTTATTTAGTCCAATTAGCAGATTCACTTTATTAAGTGAGAAAATTAATAGATTACGATCAAGTACAAATGTGATTCCTTTATTGTTCATATTGAATATTTGTGCACTTTCGCTAACTGCGCAACAAAAAATTGATATTTCTTTACCGATCATTGATAAAGCCCACGCAGATGCATGGGGAAAAGTATTGGTTCAAGATATGAATGGTCGTATTAAGCCAATAAATACATTGTCTAGTGAATTGCTCAGAAAAATAAGCAGAAAAGAAAGTTATCAGGGTCAAAATTCCGATCAGGTATTATTAGGAATGGCTTCCTTTCCGGAAATTTGGACTAAGGTTCCTTTTCTTAAAATTGGTGAAAACGATAACATTAAAAATTTACTGAATACGAAAAATTCATTTACAGCTTATAAAGATTTTTTTAATTTAAAAGGGGAATATTTATTAAAAGATGAAGTGCAAAAAGCATATAATATGATGCCAAAAGACAGAAGCACTTATGAAAAAGAATTGCTAAAACTGGATGAACGTGTAAATATTTGTGGAATGATTTTTTCAGGAGGCTTGTTAAAAATATATCCTATACCAGAGGATCCTAATTTTACCTGGTTATCTCCAACTGATATTGAGCACCAGCATCGCACGGATCAACTTTCTGAAACCCTCAAAAAATTTTATCCTGCATATATGGTCACCTTACAAGAAGCTGCAAATACCAATGACTACCAATTAGCAAATGAATTATTGAAAACGATTCATCAATATCAGCAACAAAATGGTGGTGAAGTTTTAATTTCAAAACAAAAAGTACAAGCAGAACTTATTCTAAATAAAACAAATATTTTTTCTGTGTTAGGAAAATGGTATGGACTTTTGGGATTGATTTTTTTAAGCTTATTATTTATTTCTGTTTTTAATATCAAAATCAATTTAAAAATTCCATATACCATTTGTTTTAGCATGTTAATTCTTGGCTTTCTTTTTCATACTACCGGCTTAGGACTAAGATGGTATGTTTCTGGAAGAGCGCCCTGGAGTAATGGTTATGAATCCATGATTTATATTGCCTGGACGACGATCCTTGCAGGCTTAATTTTTACTAGAAAATCATTAGGTGGATTAAGTGCTACCACGATTCTATCTTCCGTAGTTCTTATGGTTGCTGGTTTAAGTTTTCTGGATCCAGAAATTACGCCTTTGGTTCCAGTTTTAAAATCCTATTGGCTTACAATCCATGTTTCTTTAGAAGCTGGGAGTTATGGATTTTTAGTTTTAGGTGCTTTGATTGGAATGCTTAATCTTGTACTTATGATATTATTATCAAATAATAATCAGGATCGCATTTTCAGAATAATAAAAGAAATGACTTTTGTTAGTGAAAAAACATTGATTGGTGGCTTGTTTATGTTGAGTATTGGAACTTATTTAGGTGGTGTTTGGGCGAATGAATCCTGGGGTCGTTACTGGGGATGGGATGCCAAAGAAACATGGGCATTAGTAACCATCCTTGTATATTCATTTATACTTCATATGCGATTTATACCTGGAATCCAAGGCTTGTATAGTTTTAATTTAGCTACACTCTTTGGATTTGCTTCCGTATTAATGACCTATTATGGAGTCAATTATTATCTTTCAGGTTTACATTCATATGCAGCTGGCGATCCAGTTCCAATTCCAAATTTTGTGTACTACACTTTTGGAACTTTAATACTCATCAGCATACTGGCATTTTGGAAACAAAGAAAATATACCAGTAAATCAAATGTAAAAGAATAAATTTTGATTCGCTAATTTATGAATTCTAAAGAATGAATTTTGATATGTTATTTCAAAATAGCTTCTTCCATAATGATATTAAAGAAATAACCTGCTCCGAAATCTTTATTCAAAGCAATTTTGCCTTCGAATAATACAACAGATCCAAGTTCAATATGCTCCTGAGTAGTAACCGTTAGATCGAAGGTTCCACCAGAACCATCTTTTAAATGGATCCAATTGCGACCCATAATTTGCGGATTAATCTTTACGCATTGACCTTTAACAAGAATTGTCTTGCCTTCATATTTTTCTTTGTTCTTAAATAAATCGGCTATAGCTATACTACCTTTTTCAGGTTTAACATTTTTAATTTCAAGTGTAGTTTGCTCGTCTTTTTGAACTTTAGAAAAAGCCTGATCTAATGCACTACCTGTGCTTAGGTCTGCAGTTTTACCAATTTTTGAAACTAAGGTAACTTCTTCAAATACCCGATCGAAATCCGTACTTTGAAAATTTCTCATCTTAAGTCCACCACTGTAGTAATATGTTGCATTTTTATCAATTTCCATTTTTGCAATTGCAATCCAATAAGGTTCTTCGCCTTCTTTAACCTTTAGATATGTATAGCGCTTCGCTTGCAAAACTTCTTCAATAGTAACCTTGTGTGTTTCGCCTTCATTCGACTCAGGACTTTTAGAAAGGCTACCAGAATTTTCAGAGGAAACTTTCTGAATCACTTTTGGTTTAGAGTCACATGCTAATAAACTAAACGTGATACTCATTAATAAAAACAGCTTTTGACACATAATATTAGATTCTTAAATTATAAAAGTATTGTAAAAGTACAAGATGTAATTGATTTTAATAAAATTATATAATCCGAGGTATTTAATAAAATTATTAAAATCTCCACATAATTTTGGAATCCAGTCGATGATATGACTCCGCTGCATCAAATGTACCCTCATAGTATAAACTCAAATATGTCATTCGGGTCAACCTGGTTGAAAAATTGAAGCCAAGCATATTTTGCGTTATTGGCTTTTCAATATAAGCATAACGATATTCTACTCTCCGCAAATTAAATTCTAAATTCAAAAAGCCCTTAAACAAATCCTTTGAGCATCGCCATCCTATCTGCCAGGTATTTAAATAATTCGTTTTAAGAAAATTTGCAGTCAAAGAAGTAGATACTTTGATTCCTGGTATTTGATTACAATTTAAATAAACATTTAAATTATTTACTTTATTCAATTGGTCTGCTTGAAATCGAAAACTTGAACTTACCCCAATATTAATTAATTTGAATGGTCTGTAATTAACATTAAATCGCAATCCTTGACGTGTTTCTGTTTCATGTAATAACCGATCAATTAAACTTGGTTCATACGTTTCATAATAAATAATATTTGATCGAGCATCATATGCCGTTGTAAAAGATAACTTTCTGGATGCTCTATATCTCAATGAAACATAGAGATTCGTCATTTTTGCAACCATCTCTGGTTTTTCATTTACTTTTCTAAAAAGATCCATTTCGCCAGATGCAAAAAGATAAAGATCTTTAAACACAGTACTGGTATGCTGAAGATAAATAAATCTTCGATCTGTATTTCCTCGATTTGTTTGTTCAACAAAAGCTAAGGTATTCTGCGTATTTCTATCTTTAGCGGGATCCGTACTAAATCCTGTATAAACTCCATATTGGAATAATTTTGGATTCAATCGATAATCCGAATCATCAGGTCTAGAACCCACCCAGGCACCAACTAAAAATTTATTCAACTTTTTTTCAGCTTGAATTCCATCAATTACTCCAATACTAGAAGCATTAGAATTGATTTTTCTACCTAATGAAATTAAGGTTGTAGGGCTTAATGCATAGGAAACAGAAAGACTATAAATTTTTAGCGCATCATACATATTTGACTTTACTACATCCCATTCATTTATTCTGTGTCTGAAGTTAATATAGGTTTCTACAGAAAACTTTGAATTACTAATTTGATCAGCATTAAATGAAAACGAATAACTAAGCCTTGTATTTGAATTATATGAGCCGCCTAAATTTGAATACGAAGAAGCAGAAATTCTTCCTTTATAATTTTTCTTTAATTTACTCCTTATAATATTTTGAGTAGCTGGCTTTGTATCTTGTATTGTATTTTCAGATTTTACAATGGATGTATCCAGAATTTTTTTTAAGGGTTTTTTGATTTCCGAAATCGCAACTTTGCTAACCAAAACATCCGTAACTTTAAAAACATGATCTGAAATTCGCTTACAAACACAGGAAACAGAAGATCTGTTTACTACTATTAAAGCTGGATTCAACTGGGCTTCATTTTTAACAAACAAAGTATCTCCAATTTTAATAGTATTTGTATTCTCAAATTTTACATAAACATGCTGGGAAGATAAAAATGAAATGTTACCCAATAAAAATGAATCCATCTTCTGACTTTGGCACTGAATCCAAAAGCCAATTAAAATAATAATCAGAGACAATTTCAAGTTGAGCATTCGCATCTTAAATCGGTTTCATTATTTTTTTCCTTGTGGATGGCAGCTATAACAAGCGTTACTGTTATAAGAATACCCCGTCACGTTTTTATGATCTTTATCTACTTCAGATTTCTTATTATGTTCGTGACATGTAATGCATGCAAAAACTGAATAATTACCTGGTGAGGTGTGACAATCTACACATTGATTCCACTCGTCTTTATGTTTTCCGCTGTAAATTGGGAAATACATCACATCGTGATTAAAAGTAGAAGGTATCCATGCTGTTTCATTATGACACAATTCGCAATCTGTTGGAAATTGAGCAGAAACGTGATTTGGATTTGTTGTCCCATTATAATCACTTTGATGACAGCCATAACAAGTATTCGGTGTATTGTTATAATTGCCATTATGACAAGCATCACAATCATTTGCAATTAATGCATGCGCTCCTTTTAACTGCCAAAATTGATTGTGTATCGGAAAAGTAGCTGGCATCCATCCTGGGTTTGCAGTATGGCACATATCGCAATCGGTTGGAATTCCAATTGCATTATGATTCGGATTTGTAGTACCGTTATAATCTGCCATATGGCAAGCTTCACAAGTATTTGGAGTATTATTATAGTTTCCGTTATGACAAATCGCACAATCATTTGCTATTTGTAGATGAGCTCCTTCTATTGGCCAATATTGATTATGTATTGGAAAACTTGCAGGTTCCCAATCTGGAACGTTGGTATGACACATGTCGCAGTCTGTTGGAATCCCAATTGCATTGTGATTTGGATTTGTTGAGCTATTATAATCTGGCATGTGACAGCCTTCACAAGTATTCGGTGTATTGTTATAATTTCCTTTATGACAGGCTGCACAATCGTTTGAAATCGGAATATGTGCACCTGTAAATGGATAAAAATTATTGTGAATGTCAAAACTAGCAGGTTTCCAATCCGGAGTGGTTGTATGACACATAATACAATCTGTTGGAATACCTAATGCTGGATGGTTTGGATTTTTGCTGGTATTATAATCCGTTAAATGGCAACCCTCACAAGTTTTTGGAGTGTTGTTGTAATTTCCTTTATGGCAAGCTGCACAATCGGTTGCAATCAATAAATGAGCACCTGTAAATGGATAATAAATATCATGGATTGCAAATGTTGCAGGTTTCCAATCTGGAACTGTGGTATGACAGCTTGCGCAATCTGTCGAAAGTCCCAAAACTTTATGATTCGGATTTGTTGAAGAATTATAATCCTTGATATGGCATCCTTCACAGGTATTTGGTGTGTTTTTGTAATTTCCTTTATGACAAGCTGCGCAATCTGAAGCAATTAATAAATGAGCTCCTGTTAATGGATAATAATTATCATGGATTGCAAACGTAGCTGGTTTCCAATTTGGGGCTGTAGTATGACAAGTCCCGCAATCTGTTGGAAATCCTAAAGCAATATGATTTGGATTTGCAGCTCTATTATAATCTGCCATATGGCATGCTTCACAGGTATTTGGGGTCGTGTTATAATTTCCCTTATGACATTTAGCACAATCATTAGCGATCATTTGATGCGCACCCGTTAACGGATAATAATTATCATGGATTCCAAAACTTGCTGGCTTCCAATCTGGGGCTGTAGTATGACATGTTGCACAATCTGTTGGAATTCCTAATGCTCCATGATTTGGATTTTTGGTGGCATTAAAATCTGTCATATGGCATGCTTCACAGGTATTCGGAGTGTTATTATAATTTCCCTGGTGACATTTAGCACAATCATTTGCTATTAATTGATGTGCTCCTGTTAACGGATAATAATTGTCATGGATTCCAAAACTTGCTGGCTTCCAATCTGGGGCTGTAGTATGACATGTTGCACAATCGGTTGGAATTCCTAATGCTCCATGATTCGGATTTGTGGAACCATTATAATCGTTCATATGACATCCTTCACAGGTGTTTGGAGTATTATTATAATTGCCTTTATGACATTTTGCACAATCATTTGCAATCATTTGATGAGCTCCTGTTAAAGGATAATAATTATCATGGATTCCAAAACTTGCAGGTTTCCAATCTGGGACCGTCGTATGACAGCTTGCACATTCTGTTGGAAATCCTAAGGCTGTGTGATCCGGATTTTTACTTGCTTGGAAATCTTTGATGTGACAACCATCACAAGTATTTGGTGTCGTATTATAATTTCCTTTATGACAGGCTGCACAATCATTTGCAATTAATTGATGAGCTCCTGTTAAAGGATAATAAGTATCATGGATTCCAAACGTTGCGGGTTTCCACCCAGGAGCTGTTGTATGGCAGCTTGCACATTCTGTTGGAAATCCTAAACTTTGATGATTTGGATTTTTAGCTTGTTGGAATTGTATTTTATGACAATCATTACAAACCATCGTGGTTCCTTTATATCCATTGCTGTGACATTCTTTACAAGCTACTGTTGTGTGGGCACCTGTCAATGGAAATTGCGTAGTATTATGATCAAATCCTGAATTTGCTTCTCCTGTTGGATGACAAACTAAACACGCTGTACTTTGAAATGTATAACCCGGAACTCCTTTGTGATCTTCATCCGCTTTTGGATTTGTATGACAAACAGTACAACTAAACTCTTTATAATTGGTAGGGTTCGTATGACAATCTGTACATTGATTCCATTCTCCTTTATGAGTTCCACTATAGATTGGAAAATGAGCTGCATCATGATCAAATGTTGCTGGTGACCAGGTAGCTTCAGTGTGACAGGTCGCACAATCTGTTGAGAACTGCAAGGTTTTGTGTGGCGGATTTTTTGTATTGTTATAGTCCGTTTGGTGACATCCTGCACAGGTATTCGGAGTATTTATATAATCCCCTTTATGGCAAGTTGCACATTCATTTGCAATCCCAGCATGAGCTCCTTTTAAAACATAAAAGTCACTGTGATTTGGCATACCTGCTGGTTTCCAATCTGGATTTGTCGTGTGACAAATTGCACAATCTGAGTACATTCCAAGTTTGGTATGATTTGGATTCAAAGTGGCAACATAATCTTGTGTATGACAACCGGCACATGTTTTAGGGGTTTGGGTATAATCTCCTCTATGACATACGGCACAATCATTTGCAATCGTAGCATGTGCTCCGGTTAAAGGATAATACTGATCATGAATCGGCATCCCGGCGGGTTTCCATTCTGGCGCTGTAGTATGACACAAAGCACAGTCTTTGGGAATGGCCAGGGAGCTATGTGGTGGATTTATACTTGAATTATAATCTTTAGTATGACAATCCATGCATTGCGTAGATGTACCTTTAAATCCACCTGCATGGCATTCTTTACATTGAACACTGGTATGAGCACCCGTTAAAGGAAATGAAGTGCTATTATGATCAAACGCATCATCTTTTCTTCCCATTGGGTGACACGCAAAGCAAGCATCGTTGCTATAAAAATATCCATTCACTAAAGTATGATCATCATTTGTTTTTGGGTTCGTATGGCAAACGATACAACTAAATTCTTTATAGTTTGATAGATTCACATGACAATCTGTACATTGATTCCATTCCCCTTTATGGGTACCACTATAAATTGGAAAATGAACAGCATCGTGATCGAATGTTGATGGAATCCAGGCTGTTTCACTATGACAACTTGCACAATCATTTGAAAACTGCAATTGTTTATGGGAAGGATCTACCGTTTGATTGTAATCATCGATATGACATCCCGCACAAGTATTAGGTGTTTGATTATAATTCCCTTTGTGACAGCTAGCACAATCGTTGACAATTTTGGCATGTGCGCCATTCAAAGGATAATAATCTGAATGATTGGCCAAGGTAGCTGGTTTCCAGTCCGGAACTGTTGTATGACAACTAGCACAATCTTTGGAGAATCCTGTTTTCGTATGATTCGGATTTAAAGTTTGGGTAAAATCCGATAAATGGCAATCCGAACATTGTGTAGGTGTTCCTTTAAAACCATTTTTATGACATTCAATACAATTGACATCAATATGCGATCCTGTTAACGGAAATGCAGTAGCATTATGATCAAAAACATCTTCCTTATTTCCACTTGGATGGCATGCTAAGCAAGCTTGATCATCATAAAAATATCCATTAACTTTTTTATGATCATTATCGGTCTCCATTTTTTTATGGCACACAATACATGAAAAATCTGAAAAGTTTGCTGGGTTCGTATGGCACTCAATACATGCTTTCCAAACACCTTTATGTTTTCCAGAATAAATCTTAAAATAGGCATCATCATGATCTAAAAATTTTGCGGGTTCCCATCCTATTTGTGTAGTATGACAATCACTACAAAGAGTTGAAATATTTGCTGCTTTATGATTTGGGTTTTGGGTTTTATTATAATCCGCATTGTGACAAGATGCACAATCTGTCGGTGTATTTGAATAGACAGGATCCGTATGACATTTCCGACAATCCTGAATATCATGTCCTTGATTCAATGGAAAAAAATCATGATTAATGCTTGTAGATTTCCAACCTCTTTGGTTTGGATTATGACATTCAATACAATTTGTTGAAAAACCAGCACCTTTGTGATTTGGATTATCGGCTGTTTCAAAATCTGTTAAATGGCAACCAATGCATTCTGAGCCGAGACGATCAAATTTTAATGAATTTGCAGATTTATGACATTGTTTGCATTCTGCAGTTGCATGTGCACCTGTTAAAGGAAATCCATTTTCAAAATGGACTTCTTTAATATCATCAACGATCCAACTTGAAGTAGTATGACAACGAGCACATTCCAGTCCGACAGATAATTGATGCATATCTTGATGACAAAAATTACAATCACTTTTGATTTCATTAAAAATTAAGGAACTATGACATTGCCTACAATCTAATTGTTGATGCTGACCTGTTAATGGAAAACGTGTTGAATCATGATTATAATGAACGGTCTCAAGTTGAACTTCCCAACCATTTGGGGTGTGACAAACAGCACAATTAACCTTCAGATTATCTCCGTGAGGTGACTGGCTAAAGATGGGAGTAGCCAGCAACAAAATCAAACCGATTAATGATGACAGACTACGCATTCGAAATTTTCAAATTTATATTGAATAAATACTTTTCCTTCCCGACTAATTTCTTTATGACATTTTATGCACGCTACCTCTTTATGTTTGCCATCTAGAATAAAAGCAGTTGTATTATGATCAAATCTATTGGCCTTCCAATTTTCAAAGTTATGACAAGAAATACAATCTGTAATTCCATTTTTTTCAAATTGTGAACCATGTTTATTTTCATGACAAGATGTACAATCTTTTGATTTGGTAACAAACTCGATTGGATGTTCTTCACGATTTGTACTGTGACAAGAACGACAGGTGGTTTTTGCGTGCATTCCTTCTAAAATATAGCCTGTTTGATTATGCTCAAAACGCATTTGGTTCCAGGATTGTGTCGTATGACAATGATTACACTTTTTATCTGGATAATATTTAATGGCAATACTTTCTTTGTGAATATTAGTATGACAATCTATACATTGCTCGCCTATATTTCGAAATGACCACTTTTCATTTTTCTTATGACATGCAAAACAGGGTGTTGCTTCGTGTGCACCATCTAGCGGAAACCGACTCTTATTGTGAAGTTCAATAGAATAGCTTGACCCTGAAAAGCCACTTACCGTGTGACATTCAATACAATCCGGAATTTTACCTGTAACCGTACTTACAAATTGTTTTTCATGATAATCTTTATGACACTTATCACAACGATCAAATGGCAATGGATCTGTAAGTTTTGCTTTATGACAAGCTTTACATTCCACTTGAATATGCTTTCCTTTTAATTCAAAATCGGTTAATTTATGATCAAATTTATCAACCTTTCCTAAATTATGAAAATTCTCTTCATTGTGGCATGATTTACAATCCGTACCAAACTTATTTTGATGAATATCTTCATGGCATTTTACGCAATCTGAGCTTAAAATTCCTTTTCGATCTTGAAAAATTTGCAATGGTTTCAATTCCAAATTGTGACACTTTGCACAGTCTGTTTGCTTATGTTTACCTTTTAATATAAATGCTGTTTTGTTATGGTTAAATCGGCTCATTCCTTTAAAAATCGTAAAGGCTTCTTCTATATGACATTCTTTACATGAAATCCCTAATTGCTGGCTATGTGGATCCTTGTGGCATCGACCACACTGGTCAAAAGCTACATTTGCAAAATATTGATACTTCTGATTATTTTTTGTTTCTACTTTATGACACTCAATACAAGCAACTGTTTTATGTTTACCAACCAACTGAAATTTTGCCTGGTTATGATTAAATTTTGAAGCAGGCACAAAAGATTCTGTCGTGTGACATTTGGAACAATCTTTTGGGAGTGTATTTTGATGTACATCCTTGTGACATGCTGCACAGTCTCGCTTTAAACCGAGATAGGTATATTCTTTTTTACGTAATTCGACATCTGTAATATTTTCCTTCTGATGACATTTTTTACAATCTGTTTTAAGATGCGCTCCAGTTAATTCATATCCTGTAATTCCATGTTTAAAACTTTTTTCATCAAATCGAATCATTTTAAAATTAAGACCATGATGTTCGCTATGACATTTAGAACAATCTTTATTTTTTACTTCGAAAGAAACATGGTATCCTAAATTCTTATCTATTCGTTGTTTCAATTCTGTATGACAACTAAGACATTTATCATTTGAAACCTTTTCTCCTAATTCATGACATTTTGTACAATTGGATACACCCTCCAGTTTGGCATGCTGCCTGGAAAGATCCCCTGGAGAAATCTGAGCACCGATCTTATATGGATTCACCAATATTGTGATCAATAAAATATTTATAAAATATATTCTCAAAATAAATTCGAAAAATATCAACTAAAATTCCTAATAATTGAAACTGCTAAGACGGATAGATAAGCTTGAAATAGTGTTATTACAAAGATACGGTAATTTTTGATAAGTCCACATATTTCTGGATGAACCCGCAAATAAAAGAGATGAAATAGAAAGTCATGCAATTTAGAATTTAAAGATTAGACATCCCTAAGATTATTAAATCACAAAAATTATTTACAGTTTATTTATGTTTTCTAACGGTATAACCAAATCGTTTTGTTATCTGAATTCCTGCTTTTTGCAAGAACTCAGTAGGTAATTCACCACCTGCAAAAATATAAACCTGATCATTCATAAAATTTTGCTTTACTTTTGTTTGGTTATTTACTAGCAAAACGGAATCTTTATTGATTTCTTCAATTTGAGTATTGAATTGCATATTTATGTTCCCTTGTAAAATAGCATGCTGAATCTTCTCATTGTTCTTGGTTTTTATTCGGCTAAATTGTTCACTTCTATATGAAAGCATGACCTCATTTTGTTCTGCTAGTGACAATGCAGCTTCAATTGCTGAATCACCCCCTCCCACTACTAATATTTTCTTACCAATAATATTCTCTGGTTCTAAAAGTCGGTATGCAACTTTTTCTGAATCCTCTCCAGGAACATTCAATTTTCGGGGACTTCCTCTTCTTCCAATAGCTAGCAAGACATACTTTGTTAAAAATTCAGAACCTCCCGTAGTTTTTACAGTAAATAAATGTTCATGAGCTTCTATACTTGATACCTTCGTATTCTCCGTAATAACAATTTGATTTTCTGAAATCACCTTTTCCCATAGATTTAATAATTCTGTTTTACTGGTATCAAAAAGTTTTACTTTTCCATAAAGTGGAAGATCCATTGGAGAGGTCATAACGATTTTAGATCGAGGAAATGTAAAAACAGTTCCTCCAAGGGTATCTTGTTCTAGGGTCAATATGTTCAGTCCAAGTTTCTTAGCCATCAAGGTAGCCGAAATTCCTGCAGGTCCTGCACCGATAATAACTAAATCATAATTTGCCTGATGAGGTTTTATTCCTTTTTGAAACATACTTTGCACAGCAGCTCTTCCTTGTTCCACACTATTTTTAATTAAGCCCATACCACCAAGTTCACCAGCTATAAAAATACCAGGCACATTGGTTTCATAATCTTGAGATACATGAGGTAAGTCAACACCTCTTTTTTCAGTCCCTATAACTAAACTGATAGCCTCTACTGGACATGCATGAAAGCAAGCTCCATGACCAACACATAAGGATGCATTTACAAGTGTTGCGCGTCCATTTACAATGCCTAATATATCTTTTTCAGGACAAGCTTCAATGCAAGCACCACTTTTTATACAGGTATTTAAATCAATCACTGGATGCAGCGATACCGGTTCAAAAGTGCCTTCCTTTTTTGCTAATTGAATTTTGGTTTCAACTACTTTAGATTCCTTCGAAAGTTTTCTTAAATAAAAATAAATAATAATAATACAAAGCAAAAAAACACTTGTATAAATTGCAATTTTTTCAAAAAGTACTTCCATATTTAAAAAATCCAACGGTAGCCAAACGCAAGTGTTACAGCTACATGTATAATCATAATAATCAACATAACCAATGCAAAAGGTAAGTGTGCCACATGCCAATATCTGAATATCTTTTGCATTGTTTGCAGTCGGGTAATTTTATTGTTGAGTGAAATTTCATTTCTGATCATCTTTACAACATTTTTATATTCCGGACCCGGTAATTCATTTTGTTTTAATGTCTGTTTAATATTAAATAATGCCTTTCGGTCTTGCATATATTTTTGGAAAATACCACTAAAAAAATTTCCATTTCTTGGATCCGATGGTGCCTTTGTAGAATCCAAAATAACCTGACAATTTGATTCATCCATTTTATATTGCCCCCTTAAAATATCGCCAATATTTGTTTTCATGGCTTGAACTTCAACTAAACTTAATTCGCGACCTTCAATACTGCGCGGTATTTGAACATAAATAAAACGGCCTATAACACCACTCGCCACGACCGCTACCATACTCCAAAAACTAACAGATACTATTCCACCAAACTTAAATGCTGTATGAAATAATATCATCACTGGACCTAAACTACAAAGAAAAATATGGAATTCCAGCCAGTATTTTAAGCGGCCTAATTTTGCAAGCGTTTTATACTTTTTTCTCGCCATATACCCAAATACTCCAATGATGATCAATAAAGTACCGATAATTCCCAAACCATGTCCAAACGCACCACTTGGCTTCAACCACGCATGATCTGGATGATAAAAACGTTCTTCCAATGGCAATAAATAATATGAATATCCTAAATAACTTAAATATATAAAACTCATAATGACAATCGAAACCAAGATCGATATATAGATACGATGTGTTGTTTTAGTCATAAAATTAAATCAAAAGACAAACAAGAATAATATTAATAGAACATGAGCCCCCTAATTTAATCAGGGGAATACTAAAGTTAACAGATTCTGAGCAATTTTTATTCTTTAAAACCAAAAATTCTAGCAAATCACTTCAATATAATTCAATTCAGGCAAAGCTTTCATAAATTACAAGTCAAATAAAAAAATGAATCATTTTTCGAATATCGTATGCTTATAAATTGAAATGCTGAAAATTCAATTACAACAATACCTGGATTTCTCGCTTAATTGCAGTTAAAGCTGTATCAATTACTCTACTTGTATTTTGATGAGAAACAGTCACCAAATAATGCTTTGTTTGTTGCAAATCTGAAATACTGGCTTGTTGACTTGCCGCGTCTACTTCATGTAAGACTTCATCTTTTGCAAGTACAATAATTTCCCAAAGCTTTTCGCTAACATAAATTTGTTGCACCATGTTGTGTTCATATTCTTGTTGAATCCCAAGTAAAAGGGTCTTACATAAATCACTTGAACTCCCATCAGACATTGGAAATCGCATCATAAGGTATGGGATCCGAATACGTTCTAAAAAAAGAGCTAATCTTTCATATGCTTGTAATTTTAATGGCAAACTACTTTGATAGCGTTCTTTGTGTTGGGCTGTCATGAGTTTTATTCGCTCTTGTTCAAAGTATTGTTTTAAAAGTAAATAAACCGTTAAAAAAACAATTGCAGATGGCAAGGTATATTTTAAAATTTCGAAAAACACTTCCATAAACTATGAATTAAAGCTCAAAAGTAGCAAAGAATAAGATTGGCAGTTTGCCCCTAATTTTAAGAACCAAAAGCTTTACCTTTGTGTTTAATTAAAAAAGTTCTATGGAAACAACAGTATTAAACGATCTCCCATTAACCCTATCAATAGGAGCCATCGAACAACTTAAAAGAATTAAAGAAGAGCAACAAATACCTGATAGTCACGGACTTAGGGTCGGCGTTAAAGGGGGTGGCTGTTCTGGTTTTAGTTATGTACTAGGTTTTGATACGATACAAGAAAAAGATCAGGTTTTTGAGATTGGAGGGTTCAAAGTATTAATGGAACGAGCCCATTCTTTATACCTGGCAGGAATGCAAATTGATTGGGTAGAAGGTCTGAATAATCGCGGATTTTCATTTGTAAATCCAAACGCTAAGGAAACTTGCGGTTGTGGACAATCCTTTTCTGCCTAATCAGGTAGTTCGATTTTATTAACCTTCGTCAAGCTTTTTTATGAAAGATATATTTGATTTGGTAGCAAGGACCATGTTGGCTGCCATTTCTTTATATGAAGCTTTTACTTCTGTTCAGTTTATGACCAGAACCAAAGAAACTATGATTGAGTATGGGATTTCCTGGAATCCAGATTTACTAATATATCTTACTGCATTTGCGCTAGCCCTTGGGGGAATTTTTTTGCTTATCGGGTACAGACCTGGTTTTGCAGTTACCTTGCTTTTAATGTATTGGGTTCCAGTTACTTTTATTGTTTATTCATTCTGGAATGATCCAGAACATATCCGCAACATACAAGCCATTCATTTTATGAAAAATATAGCTTTTATAGGTGGTATGATTCATGTGCTTGTTTATGGAACCGGCAAATATAGCGTTCGAAGATTTTTTGGTATTACCAAACTCCCAAAAGAAAAATGGTAGCATCATGATTCTACCAACTCTTAATTACAAGCTGCTTACCAATCTTGTTAAACACTGTTTCATAACATTCCTCTTTTTACTATCATCCCGATCTTCCAGTTTATATTGCCAATTAAATGGTAGTTTTAAATTTGATACTGTTAGCATTCCAAATTGGCCTGCTATTCATTCCTTTTCATTTGCCTATGCTGATCCATACATCCTAATGATAGGCGGCAGAAAAGATGGTATCCATCCAAAGGAATCTGGATTTGAAATCCAAAATAGCAATCAAACAATTTATTTATGGAATACCATATCAGATTCTATTATTCGGTACGAACTTGATTCTTTGTCATTGGAATTAATAGATTATTTAAGCTCTGCAAACACTTCTTTTACTCAGGATAGTCAATTTTTGTACATTATAGGAGGCTACAGTCAATCTATTTTTGGCAATTTTAAAACATATCCGATTTTAATTCAAATCACTTTAAATGATTGTATTCAAAAAATACTCCAAAATAAAGACATAAGTCCATCCATTAAAGTCATTCACAATGATACATTTGCTGTAGCTGGTGGTCAATTAAGACAATTGGATACTATTTTTTACTTAGTTGGTGGGCATCGATTTGATGGTAAATACTCAAGTAGCTCATCGAAAACAAATCAACGCTATACAGATGCACTTAGAATATTTACGATCACTCCAAAAAATGATACTTTAAGTTTTAATATCATATCAGAAATTCATGATGATTTTAATTTTCATCGCAGAGACTTTAATTTAAATCCTATCATCGCCAAAAATGGTGATGTTAAATTAATGGCTTACTCTGGGGTCTTTCAATATAATTTAAATATTCCCTTTTTAAATACTGCATTAATTCATGGTTCACAATTTGAAGAGATTCTTGATTTTGATCACAAATTTGCAGCTTATACCTGTGCAAGAGCAGGTATTTTTGATCGGGATAAAAATGAAATGCACCAAATATTTTTTGGTGGTATGGCTGAATATTACAGAGACTCCATAAATCAAATCAGCAGAGATGCATTTGTTCCGTTTGTAAAATCGATAAGCGCTGTAACCAGAAAAGCAGATGGTAGATTTGAAGAATATTTATTTAAAGAACAACTTCCTGGCTTTTTTGGTACGAATGCTGAATTTATTATAAATCCAAAATTGAAAACAATTTATCAAGACATCCTGGATTATAGCTCATTTGAAAATGACACGACATTTATAGGAACTATATTTGGCGGTATTTACAATCCGACAGAACAACGAAATCCCTGGCAATTTGATATGGCCCAAAAAACAGTTAGTAATCCATATTTATTAAAAGTATACTTTATAAAAAATAATTCTACAAACACAAATTCATATAAAAATACAAAGCATAAATATAACATTGAACTTCAACCGAATCCTGCTAAAGATAAATTCATAATAAAATTTGAACAAGAAAAAGAGATAAATTCAATAACATATTGGCTTCAGGATGCCCAAGGAAAAATCATTTTAAATAAATCTTATCAGCATTTTGGAAATACTCAAATTACGATTTCTACTGCAGCACTTAGCCCTCAGAATTATTCAGTGTACTTGTTAATCAATGGAGAAACTATCCTTAAGAAACAGGTATTGGTAATAAAATAATTTTTTCTTTTAAAATTATTGAGATTTGTTTTGGCAAACCCAACATATTCCCAAAAATTTATTGCGAAGGTTGTATAAAATTTGAAATCTTTAACTTCTCAATACCTTGAAATGATCTTAGCAGGAACGATTGAAATGATGTACTTACATTTTAAAACGCCTTCCAGCACAATTGAATTTCATTTGATAAATAGAGGATACATCTGCCCTTTTTGTAAGCATCAGAATCATTTTAAAGCTTTTTTTACGTTTGTTTTTTTTGGAAAACACTCCCCCATTCAATGCCTAACCAAGCACCCAAACAAGCCGTCATTCCATAAACGAGGCTACTGATTATTATCAATAAAGAAGTTGAAATTCCTTTAAAAATTTCACCTATCATTGCTGCTAGTTTATGACTTCCCGTTGCATATGCAGCATAACAATAAATTGCACATACCATTGTATACACTGCAAAATGCGCAAAGCAGGTATAGATTTTGGTTTGGTTCGAAATCATTCCAACAAAAAGTGCCATTATAAATGGAGCAAACCAAAAGGGTATAAACAAGCACACAAAAGCTCCTAAGCAGACTAAAAAATAAAAGAAAGTTCTTGATTTCATAGCTATTTTTTAAAAATCATTTTTGCATATGCGTTCTCCTCTACAGGAATTGAATCCAGAAATTTCAACTCGTAATAAGCACCTTTGGACCAATTAAATATCATCTGATCATAGAATTTACTTCCTGGATTACCAGATTGACCACCAGGATAAATACCAAATGCATGAATCTGATCTTTCTTCATTTCGACAATCATACGCCAGGAGGGACCTTCTATTTTACCATGTGCATTAATAATATCTTTGGATCCGGAAGTTCGAATATGATACTTTCCAAAAGCTGGGATTTTCGCCAAATGTGCAATACTTGCATCTTTATAACTCGCCCAATCTTTTATTTCTAATTGATTTTTTGTCTTTAAAATCAAACTATCAAATGCCAAACGCACTAACTTTTTAGCGTCTTCTTTTATTGGTGTTGCTATTAAATCAAAGTAGCCATGATTCGGTTTTTCTTTTAAAAACTGTATCGTAGTCTCATCCGAAGGAAGTGCTGTGGCCTTTTTTGTACTATCTAAATTAATTTCATCCCACACCATTTTATATAAAGTCTCAAACCAAACATCAAAATAAACTGGTTCAATCTTAGTTGAATCATAATTATAATCCCACGCTTTTAATTTATTAAATACGGCTTGTCTTTCAATATCAAGAGTATCCGTATTTAATAGTCTCAGCATTTCAGGAAGTGCAGTTTCAGCACGAAGACTGTAATTATTATATTGCAATGCTTTCATATCTTCAATGCTCCATTTTTCTTTATTCGATAACAATCGGTTGATTAATGTACCCCGATAATCTCTAAAGTCTCCATTGTTAAAATAATTTGGAAAACTTAAATCTGTTGAACGTTGATTCGCAGAAGAAATAAATCCTCGTGCAGGATTAAAACTTGCTGGATTATTTTCATTATTAATAAATCCATCCCAAGCATTTTTTGAATCAGAACCATTCTGAACAAATCTTCCTTGTTGATTAAATTTTTTAGGCATCTTACCTTGTACCGTAATTCCAATGTCTCCTGACGCAGATGCAAATGCAAAATTTTGTGCCGGATATGGGAATTGACTGATAGCATCCCGATAATCTTTATAATTTTTACCTTTATCTAAATCAAAAAAACTTCTAAACTCAAATTTATCAAAGGTATCTTGGATTATCCAATGCATTGCGAGTCCATATTTTTTATGTTTCATGTCTTCAAACACAATGGGACCCCAATTTGTAATTCTAACAGTATCTAATACATCATTACACCCTTTGATTTTAATTCGTTCAACTCTGATTTTCGTTTCTACCCATTTTCCATCTAATTCATAATGTGATTTGCTTTCATCTTTCCATTTGATTTTATACCAATCCATAACGTCCCAACCAGCATTGGTTACTCCCCAGGAAATATCTTTATTAAAGCCAATTACGACTCCTGGTACGCCTGGAAATGTAACTCCATAAACATTCATTTCTGGAACTTGTATTTGTTGCTCATACCAAATCGAAGGCAATGTTAAACTGAGATGTGGATCATTACATAAAATAGGATTTCCGGTAACTGATTTAGAAGGACCTACTGCCCAATTATTACTACCGATTCCACTCCCTGATGGTTCGCGAATCCAATCAATATAACCAAGACTAGAGTCTGCCTTCAGATGCTGAAACGTATTCTGTGAGGTAAAATTCCAATTCGTTCCTTTAGGAATAATCGGATCTGTCAATGAATCCATTTCATTAAAAAAATAGTTGAACTCATCGCCAAAATAGAATCGCGCATTACTTAATTCTACATCTTGATCTCTACCACATAAAATTTCCGCCATACTTTTATGAAATAAAGAAGAACGATAAGGACTCCACATTTCTGGCTCAAAATCCATCAGCTTATATTCAATTGGCAAATCTGATTTAGACAGTGCTTTTAAGTATGCATTATATCCATCTGCATAGGATTGAATCAAAGCATATATTTCTGGATATTTTTTCCAGTTTTCTAAACTCGCTAATGCAGATTCCTTTAAACCTTTTCTGCGTTTTGTCTTATCAAATTCCAAGGCTTTTTCTCCAATGATTTCGCTTATTCTTCCTTCTGCAGCCCGGGTAGAAAAATCCATCTGCCACATTCGATGCATAGCATGAACATACCCTTGAATAAAATAAGCATCTTTAATACTGGAAGCAAAAATATGCGGCACCATCCGATCATCAAAATAAACACTTCCTTCGGCGGGAAGATTGGAAACCAAACTTTTAAACCCTGGATCAGGATTTGCAATATTTTTCCAAATACCCAGAGACGGACTCAAAAATTTGCCAATAGGTGGTAATGCATTTCCATCAATTTTAAAAGCATGATTTAAACTAAATATCCAAACCAAAGAAGCTAAAACTGAAAGCACTAATTTTATAAATTTCATGATAACAAATTATCTAATAAAATACCAATCTGTTTCATTGGAAAGTTTGGTTTCAAAATGATAACCTTCAAGATTAAATCCTTTTAAATCATCCAAATTTTTACAATTCTCCAAAGCCATATATCGCACCATCAGCCCTCTTGCTTTCTTAGCAGTAAAACTAACAAACATTAATTTTTCATTCTTATATTCCCTGAAATGAATATTTTGAATCGGTACTTGTATCAATTTTGGGTCGATCACTTCAAAATATTCTTTCGATGCAAGATTTATTAAGAAATCACTCTTTGTTGCGGCAAGATCTTGATTTAATAATTCCGTAATTCGACTTCCCCAGAACTTGTAAAGATTTTTCTTGCGTTGAATAGTTAACGGGACACCCATTTCAAGACGATAGGCTTGTATTAAATCCAAAGGCCTTAATAAACCATATAGACCCGATAAGATCCGCACATGATTTTGACAATATTTAAATTGTCCATCGCTTAAATTATACGCATCTATTCCACGGTAGACTTCACCAGCAAATGCATAAATAGAAGGTCTGGAATTTTCTAAAGTGAATGTATTAGAAAAATTATGATATCGGATGGAATTTTCATTCGCTAATTTCTCGCTGATATCCATTAAATGCATCAACTTTTTAACTGACTTTTTCTTTAACTCATCAATTAATTGCGTAGATGAATCCAATAATCTAGGAAGCTCCAAAGATGGATGTGGTACTGGCGTTTTAAAATTTAAATCCTTAGAAGGAGAAATAATTGCTAACATACATACAAAATCCTAGCACATAGATAAGGCTAATTTATTTGTATTCAAAGTATGGGATTGCGAATCCTGAAATTGAATAGCTTTATGGAACTTAAATCCTAAGTATTGTTTAAAGTTTAAATCCTAAGGTAATTTGGATCCTCTGTTGGATATTTTTTTGATTCACCAAAGGTGTTGGAGCATCGATTGTTCCATTTCCATCAAAATCAGAATTTCCAGTAAGATAGGGTGCGTATGACTGTTCGATTTTTGCATTCTTGTAAGCCAGGTCAAGGTACCAACGATCCGCTCTGTAACCAAATCCATAACTATATGCAGAATCAAACTTATCCGTATTTGCATAGGCTTGCTCCAGAATCTCATATCCACCTCGAATTCTGAATTTTTGGATTACAAATTCAGCACCTAATCGATATTGAATAATGCTTTTAAATTGCTTTTCAATATCTTTATTTAACTCTTCCTGAAACTCATAATCTCCTGCATTATCACTGTCTGCTGTTAGATTATAATGTGCATTTTGAGGATTCATAAAATCGATATCTAAGGAAATAAAACCCATTTTACTAACTCCGGCAACAGATAAAACAGTATGCGAAGGCGTTGTCAACCGGTAGGTAAATTCACCATCCGGAGAATATGCTGTCAAGCTGGTATCTCTTCGATTATTATAATAAGTATTACTTAATTGTGTATTAAATTGATCTGTCAACCATAAATAAGAAGGTGTTTGCCATGCAATTCCCAAACGCAAAAAATGGACTGGTTTATAAATCAAACCAAGTCTTGCGTTTATTCCTGAAACTTTAGTTTTAAGGGTTTCTTTAAATTCTAAATTTATAAAAGGTAACACTTCATCTTTTTTTGCTTCATATTCATTATAAGTGCTTTCTCTGTTAAACTCACCAAACGGTATGTTCAGATTCGCCCCTACAGCAATTTTTTCATTAAAATTTCCGCCTAAGCCTAAAGAAAAATCATATAATCCACCGGTAATCTTTGTAATTTGTTCTTTTGGTAATAAATACCCAGGATACAATCTCAAATCGGTTGTATACGTAGTATGATTAGGATCCGTTCCAGGATCATAAATCACCCCTGTTTCATAAGCTAATCCGGCTTCAAAATTATCAAGTTGATTCGGTTCTAATCCAATTAAACCGGTTTGATTTGGATCCAATGCTAATTCTAAAAATCGATCAGAAATAGAACCAATACTTTTTCCTTTAAAATATGAATTTTCATTAAAATCTGCCGTCTTAATAAAATTAATAGCAAAATTTACATTACTCCATTTACTAGCGATGGGTTCACCCGTAAAAACAATACCAGCTCCATGAAACTGAAATGACTCTTTTGTTTTTGAATAAATACCATTTTTTTCAGTTGCCAATTGAGATTCGATATTCTGAAAAACGGGCCCTATGCTTACATACACATCAGATTTTCTAAATAAGCCTATTCCTGCAGGATTAATTGCAATAGCAGTAAAATCTCCGCCCAACGCACCTATAGCATTATTACATGCAAGCGCTCTTGCGGTGCCTGCTGATCTATTTAAACTATACCGTAGAGCCTCAGAAGCTGTTTGGGAAAAAGAAATCTGAGTACATATAAATATTGATAAAATAGAAAGCAATAATTTCATGGGATCATTTTAATTTTATAAAAAGCTCGGCAGATTTCTAAATTATAATCTGCCTTGAGTTAGCTTATTTAGAGCAAAATTATCTTGGTGATTTTCGACCGCCAGAAGATTCCTTGTTTGTATTTCCTGAACTCGAATTATTCGATCTGGGACTTGGACTATCCGTTTTTGGTCTCGAACTTGGGGAAGTTTTAGGCATTGAACGGGGTTCCATTCTTTCTTGACGAGGTGCAGAATTTCTTTCTTGTGGTCTTTCTTTCGGGGCATCAAAACGAGGTCTTGAATCAGATGGACTTTCTTCGCGAAGATATCTTTTTGGTTTAAATTCTGAACCTTCATTTTCTGGATTTTCTTTCGATTCTATTCTGTAATTTTTACGCGTTTGTGGTTCTACAGACTTTGGATTTACAAGTTCGCCAGGTACTTCTCTAGGCTGGTATCTTTCCCGTCCCGTTTCTCTTCCCGGATTGTTTGGCTGAACATTATTATTTTCCTTTCTTGGATTATTGTTTCGCTCAGGTCTAAATACTGGATCCCCTGGTTTCAAAACATCTCCATCAGAACTTCTGATAACTCTGCCTGTACCTCTTTCGTGACCTGGTTTTACAGATGTACCAGGAGCTTCTGTAATTACTCTTGGAGATGGGTTAACGACTCGAACAGGACCTCTATTAGAAGAATTTGTAATTCCAAAACGACGACTTCCAAAATAACTTCCGTTCGTATGATTGCCATTTGTTTCGCCATTATTTCCATTCCAGGTATTATTATTATGATGCGCATAATAACCACCGCCCCAATATCCATAATTTGAATACCCAGAATAACAGTTATTTGGCCAATAATAATAGGAATAACTTACAGGAAAGGAAGACCAACCAGAACACCAATCCCGTTGAGCCCAATAAGGATTATAATAATGAGATTGATGTCCCCAATGTCTCCATCTTGAATAATCGGTATAGCCCCATCCAGAGACATAAATATCCCGATCATAATACCATGGATTAAAGTCAAAAGGATCATAAAAATAAGAGTCTACATAACATGGGTCATAATAATCGAATCCTCTGAAAGGGCGATGAAATCGTTTAATTTTTGAAGTATAATAATAATCTTGTTCCTCCCATTCACTATATTGATTATCATATTCTGATGAATTATCATAGGTTTCAGAATACGAATCTTCATTTAAAGGAGTGGTTGTTTGTTTGTAATCTTCTTTGATACGTTCCACTGGACGATCTTTATCTGGATCGTAATACACGTCATCAAATTGAGCTTTTATACCTTGCGAAATAAATGCAAGGAAAATAGCAATGTACAAGGTGTTTGATGTATTTTTCATGGTTTTATTTTCTAGCTATACTAAACTCATACTATAACGAATGCAATTTATTACTTTTGTGTCCCGACTTAGTTAAAATCCATTTAATATTTCTCCAGAATTTGGTTAAACTTTTTTAACAAGCAGAATCTTACTAATATAGACCCTTAATTCACTGAAATAGTTTAAAATCAATAGATAATTATCATGGCAAAGGAGATTACTTCAAGAAGTGTAGACTATTCCCAATGGTATATGGATCTCGTGTATAAATCTGGATTAGCAGATCAAAGTGCTGTAAGAGGTTGTATGGTAATCAAACCACATGGCTATGCACTTTGGGAAAATATGAAAGAAATACTAGACAGAATGTTTAAAGAAACTGGCCATGTCAATGCTTATTTTCCATTATTTGTACCCAAAAGCCTTTTTGAAGCTGAAGAAAAAAATGCGGAAGGTTTTGCAAAGGAATGTGCTGTAGTGACCCATTATCGATTAAAAAACGACCCGACTAAACCAGGGAAACTAATGGTGGATCCAGAAGCTAAACTGGAAGAAGAATTAATTGTTAGACCAACTTCAGAAGCCATAATTTGGAATACCTATCGGGATTGGATAAAATCCTACCGGGATTTGCCTTTATTAATTAATCAGTGGGCCAATGTTGTTCGATGGGAAATGAGAACGCGTCCTTTTTTAAGAACTACGGAGTTTTTATGGCAGGAAGGACATACGGCACATGCTACTTCCCAGGAAGCAATTCTGGAGGCAGAACAAATGCATGAAGTGTATACCCGGTTTGCTGAAGATTTTATGGCTATTCCTGTAATTAAAGGAGTAAAAACTCCAAATGAACGATTTGCAGGTGCAGATGAAACGTATACCATTGAAGCGATGATGCAAGACGGAAAGGCTTTACAAGCTGGAACCTCCCATTTTTTAGGTCAAAATTTTGCGAAAGCATTTGAAGTAAAATATTTAACGGATCAGAATAAAGAAGAATTTGTTTGGGCAACTTCCTGGGGTGTAAGCACGCGTTTAATAGGAGCCATAGTCATGACACATTCTGATGATGATGGACTTATTTTGCCGCCCAAATTAGCGCCAATCCAAGTGGTAATCGTCCCAATACCAAAACCTGGACCAGAAATCCAAGAAGTTGCCGAAAAATTAATGCTCGAACTAAAATTGAAAAATATTAGATGTAATTTTGATAAAGATGACAAAAATAGACCTGGATTTAAATTCGCTGAACATGAATTAAAAGGGGTTCCAATAAGAATTGGAATTGGTGCCAGAGATTTAGAAAATGGGGTTGTAGAAATCGTTCGAAGAGATACCAAGGAAAAAGAATCTGTCCTACTTGCAAATGCAGTAAATCACATTGTCAACTTATTAGAAGAAATCCAAATTAATTTATTTGAAAGGGCTAAATCATTCAGAGATTTAAATACACACATTGTCAATAGCTGGGATGAATTTATAAAAATCATGGAAGAAAAACCAGGATTTGTATATGCACATTGGGATGGTACAAATGAAACTGAAGATAAAATTAAGGAATTAACCAAGGCTACTATTCGTTGCATACCCATAGATTCTATTATAGAAAATGGCACTTGCATATACTCCGGAAAACCTTCCAATAGAAGAGTGCTTTTTGCAAAGGCTTATTGATACTATAAATCAAAAATTATTTTGGAGTTGAATAATAACTAGTTAAAAAGAATGCAGCTATTATTAAATTTAGATTGACTTCTTTATTCTGGTATTCTATTGCCCAATCTCGGGTGTCATTTAAATATTCATTATAGATAAAACAAACTGCTTCTTTTTCTTGTTCGAGAACCCATTGGATACCTTCAGGATCTCTTTGCAGGTTGAAATAATAGGTTTTGGAATGATCAGTTATTCTCCAAGAATCTAAGTGGCCGGGCCATGTCGGAGCGGCGGTAAGAAAATCATTGTGAATGCGTATTTCCCACTCATTTGGACGATCATTCCATCTTAATAAAATGGCACCTGAGTATTCCCCTATGCGAACATCCCACTGCGAATAATCTGTGCTTAATTGCCATCTGGCTCTTAACGTTCCAATTTCATTTTCACGAGCGTCAAAAAATAGCCACTCCCTAAAATCATCCGCGTATAAACTACGCAAATAACTGATTTCCTGAGCGCAAACTGAGTGTGTAAAAAATACTAAAAGTAAAGCTGCGAATTTCATTAAAAAGGTAAATCATCGAAGGATTCTGATGCCGATTCAAAAGGATCTGGACTATCCTTATCTGCAACAAGTTCTTGTCCTGCTAATGCTCCACTAGCTTGATTTGCCTCAACTTTCCAGGCATTTAAATTGGTAAAATATTTACCCTGCCATTCCCGCCCTCTTAAATCAAAATGAACCGTGACTTCATCATTTTCATTATACCGGTCAATCGCACCACATCGGTCTTGTACCAATTGAAACTTAATATATTGAGGATACTGCTCTTGCGTTACAATAACGAACTCTCTAGCTTGAAAGCTGGCTGTTTTACTTTCAATTTCCATTTTCTTAACCAATTTTCCATTAATCTGAAAACTCATATTACATATTTTTTACAAAGATAAGCATCCAAAAGTAAACTGCTAACATTCAATTGAATTGAAGCTTTCTGAATTTTAATAAATAAAAAACCCTTCCAGCCTTGATGCAGGAAGGGTCACTGTAATATGATAATTAAACCTGAAGCGCTAATTTACAATCATCACGAGTTTCATACTCTTGGTGTATTCTCCTGCTTCCATCTTCAGCAAATAAACTCCAGGTCCGACAAATACATCTTGTTTAATAATTAATGTATTTTGTCCTTCTTGGTAGCTTTCTCTTTTTTGATATATCAATTTTCCATTCAAATCAGAAATTGTATATTGTACATCGGATCTTTCTTTTAGGAAAAACCGCAAACTTGTTGATTGTGAAAATGGGTTTGGAACTGGTTCACCAAAAACAACATCTGCTTGTAATATATTTTCATCTTTACGTACGGATATTTCAACAATTTCATCATTTTCATTATAAGCTTCTGCATTTAAAACAGCAGAATTCAAATCCATTTCATTTTCAATTCCTTGTAAGATTACCTGGTCTGTTTCTACATAAAATAAAATTTCTCCTTTTTGAATCAATTGGTCTTTTTCTGGATTCCAGGAAACTAAAACATAGCCTTTATCAACAAAACTCCATCCTAAATTAGATTCACTAATACTTAGAACACCCGATTTTATCCCTGTAACATTTAATTTATTTGCATTAAACTTTAAAGTGAATTGCAAGCCACTAAGCAACTGATCGGATGCAGCATAAACCGGGATAAGATGATCTTTTACTGGTTCCCCAAATGCAAGTTCCCATCGATTCCCATTTCTGGTTTCACTTTTATGTAACCCACTCCAAGTGGTTTGACTAACATCCCCGACTTTGATTCCAATAAAATCCATATACATCATTGGACCCGGAAGACCTAAAATACTATATTCAATTGGCAATGGCTCAGACCAAGGATCATTTACATCTGGAAACTGATAATTAGATTCCAAAAACATCCAGGAAAGATTATTCTTGTATTTACTATCTACACCAAGAATTAACTTTCGCAAAGCAGAAATATCTGCAGCAGTTACACGCTTATCACCCGTAACATCTGCTGCTAATAAATGCCATGGAGATGGAAATGCTTCGACTCCTAAAATATGTCGTTGTATTCTGACAATATCCATGGTACTGACTCCATCTAAATAATTTTTATCGACTACAGCGGTTACTTTGTAATCATTTCCTATTTTCAAATTATCAAATTGATAATTACCATTAAACTCTTTGTATAAAATACCTTGAGGCCCATCCAATTTAATGGTTACTTCCTGAACTTTCTGATCAAATGGAGTTAATAGCTGACCACCAACATTTGCAGTCAAAGTCGTGGTACCCTTACAAACTTTATTATTATCTTGTATTGTAACTGTAGTTATACAAAAATCTTGCAAACCAGTAACTTGATCAGTCACCCATAAATTAACTTTCCGCATTCCTAAACTATCACAGGTGTATCGGATAGATTTAATGTTAGTATCTCTTGAAAAAGATAAGGTAATTGGATTTCCACAAAACTGGTAACTCCCTTTGTCTACATCTTTAGCCCAAACATCGATCATCCCTTCTAAAATACCATCACCATTCGTATCAACACCCATAATATTGATATTGATTCCGATATGACAATAGGCTGTTGGAATTTTGCAGTTTACAACTTGAACAATTTGAGTACAAATTTCTCGATTTCCACATTGGTCATCAAAGATCCATAAAAACCTATGCTCCCCAATTGGCAACTCACCATCGAAGGTTATTTTATTTCCAATGATAGCATACGTGCTATCAAATAAACCATTATTGTATAAGTCAATTTTAAATGAACTAAACAACTTATCGTCTGGTGTACAATCATCATTTGCTTCATGTGATAAAGTGACGCGTTCTTTTAAACATTCCTGATTCGAGATGCACACTCTTACGGTGTCACAATCATCTGTAATTTTTGGAGGAAGTTTATTGCTCACTTTAATAATTTGCTCGTGATGCCAACTCGGACAAACGGTTTGACCAGCTTGCGTATCGTAATAACATTGACACCAATCGATCACTTTCCATTTTCTTAATACTTTAAAACAAACTGCGGTATCTTGTACATAATTAAATTGATGATCTTCATAACTTATTCCAATTAATGAACAATCATTATCCAAAATTATAGGATACCCAAAGGTATCGGGAAGATTTTTTGGATCTAGATCTGCTCCACATGAATTTACATGATAATCATACGGCCAAATGATATCGTTTCCATCAAATGGATCTTCATCAAATATTGTAATTCTTTGTCGACAGGTATCATACCGATTCATATTGTCTTTAATTACAAATACCCGCTCGATATATCCTAATCCACATTGATTCAAAAAAGAATCAACATATTCATGCATATCAACGATACAATTATCAGAATAATAAGGCTCCCCATATTTCTTTAAATTTATAGTATCATTATGTTTCGAACAAGGGATTCTTACATCGTGAGGACATTTAATTACGGGTGGTGTTTTGTCTTGAATTTCAACCCGCACCATACAGTCATTAAAATTGCCAGCTTTATCATATACTCTAAAGATTACCATTACTTCTTTGCCTGCATCTGCACAGCAAAATTCAACGAATGGTCTAAAAAAAGTATCGCGGAAATTACATGCGTCACCATTATCCATGCGTCTTACTTTAAAACTATCAATATGGCAATCATCATATGAACCATCATCAAAAACTTCTGCATAAACATGCACAACATCATCTCGTGTTAAACTAACAACCGTATTTTGTTGACATACTGCAACGGGTGGTGTTTTGTCTAAAACCGTAACATATACGATGCAACTATCTTCATTGTAACAACCATCAGAAGCTACATATACCACTCGATTAACACCTGGCAATAATTTTATATCACCACCATTATGGTTTTTTAAAATACCACCTGGATAAATAATATCTACATGCACTGTATCCTGACAACTATCATGTACAAAAATTTCAGGCATCCAAACAACTGCTTCACAAGTATACCCTCCGGCTGTTGTGACTGTAAAGTCATATGGACAATGTAATATAGGTGGTTTCGTATCCAATATTTCAATGGTTTGAGGATGTGTGCGAATGTTTGCAGTTCCACACCACCATTCAACAACTTTCCATAACCGCAATATTTTCTTTTTACAAGGCAAATCCACGATTACCTGATCTTCATAGTTCGTAGACAAATTGCAATAAAATAAATAGGATGGCCATAAAGACAAACCATTTACATTTGGCACACCAGTAACATTTGGATGTGGATGACCATTTGCATCTGTTTGATAAACACCGTTGCATTCTAAAATGCAATTTGTTGCTTTGGTAAAGTTTTTTGGATAATCCACAGAATCAATTGGAATTCGTTTTAACCAAAACATAGTAGAACAAATTTTTCCGAGATTCCCTAAATTATCTCGGCCTTGCCAAAGTCTGGTAATTTTCTTGATATAATTTGGATCACAATCGAAAGGTTCAATTTTTTCTTCAATTAAACTGATTGTTGGATTAGGATCGCAATTGTCATAATACTGTGGTGTAGCAAATGCCATCGTATCATTACAATAGACAGTATCCCGATGACATACTATTACAGGTCCATATTTATCTTCAATGTAAATTTTACTCCAGCAAGAATTCTTACTTACGGAATCAAAAACCATTGCAATTAATTCCTTTTTAATATAATCTCCGGTAACAAATGGACTTGTAGGAATTGGTTTATTATTATAACCAATAACATCTACCCGAAATCGCGCATTTGGGCAATCATTTGCACTGCTTGTCAACAACATTTGTGGAGTAACTTCAGCTTGGCAATAATCACCTAATGAAACATTGACTTTTCCCCGACATGCCAATTGGCATTGTGCAGAAAGTTCAACATTTCCGATGAGGAAATAATGAATAAAGAGGATGACCCAAAAGGATCCATAGGATAAGAAGTACCCCGAAGGGCGTAGTTTTCTTACTCCGAAACCATTCACAGTTATCGGTTGCATAAGCTTCAAGGTTTAAGTGTGCGGCAATCAAAAACTCGCTTCGAATTCTTGCTTGCACAAAAATCAATTACAGTGAAACCAACATAACAGGAGCTTCAGATTCCTGTATAGCAGGTAATTTTTTTGAGGCTTATTATCAGATATAGGAAATTGGCCAGAAAATGGCTTACTCAGGTAGGTATATATATAATAAATACTTATATATGATGCAAATATATGTATTATATATCTAATAAAACAAATTATATATAAATTATTTTTATATATTTTTATTTTATATGTATAATTTGTTGAATTTCAGGAATCCCTAGGATTAATGCACACTGTCTTGTGCCGGGTGTTGATGGATATTTTCATTTAATTCATAATCCATTCCACAAACTGGACAGATTCCAGGTTTATCACTTCCACTTCCTTTACAATGCATAGGACATATATACATCGAACTATATTCTATTCCACTGGTGTCCACTTTTTCCATTACCGGACGGTCCTGTTCGCCCATTTTGGATTTACAACCCAGGTTGAGATTCCATAGAATTATACAACTCATGAATACAAAAAGATTGATTCTCATATTAAATTTATTTTAATTGAATTGATTGTAAGATTTGTTCGTGATGGGTCGCTGAAACAACCGGATAAATTATATCCTGTATCTTATGATTTTCATTAATAATTATGGTGCTCCGATGAATTCCATCAAAGACAAGCCCCATAAATTTCTTGGTACCCCAAACACCATATGCTGATGAAATTTCATGATTCACATCAGCGATTAAATCATAAGGCAACGAAAACTTAGAAATAAATTTTTGATGCTTGGCTTCCGTATCTGGACTTATTCCAAAAATGATCGCTCCACAATCTTTGATAATTTTAAAATGATCTCTAAGATTACAAGCTTCTTTGGTGCAGGTTGGCGTATTATCTTCAGGATAAAAAAATAACACGATCCATTTAGATTTAATTTTATTTAATTCAATGATTGAACCATCTTGAATAGTCGTTTTAAAATTAACTGCAGTATCCCCTATTTGAATTTTAAACTGAGGTTTGTAATCCGGCACTGACATGATCGTATAAAGATACCATTTAACTTCTTACAAAGTTTCCTTTGTAGGTTCTTTGATTCCCTAAATAATCGCGCACTAATATTTCATATTGATGTTTTCCTTTACCTAACCAATCTTCGAAATGATGTCGGATACTGGCAGACTTCTTATCATATTCCATCAATACCCACTGCCCATCTATACGCGCTTCATAATAGATATCTGGAATTTCGCGTGAAGTATTTACATTATCTGAAATTTTAAATACCAATTGGTTTTTTGGAAATGCTTTTTTTCTGTTTAAAGATGCTTTTATAAAAGGTGCAACGGTATCTAAGGCAATACAAAAGGGTCCTAAAGATCTCGCATAACTTACTAATTCCTCCCCTTCCCATGTGCCACCAACCGACAAATATCCATTCCCTCTTTGAATTGCTACAAAGCATTTATCTCTATACGCATCCGGAATTACTTTCTCTGGTTTTAACCTTATTTCTGAGCTTAGATGGACGGGTTCATTGGAAGGGATAATTCCAATCCAATCTGAAAAACAATTCTTATTTGGATTCGAATGCTTTCGCAATTCACAATTCAAATCTTCATATACCGAACCCGTTTGAAATTTCAAAATAGCATTTTGAGTTGCGAAAATTTTATCGCGGTCATGATAAAGTATATCCTGATACTTACTCGAAATCTTACTAAATTGATAGTCTTTTCTTTGGATCTTAAAATTGACTTCACTTTGATTGCCATTAGCATCTCCTGCAATAACTTTTACCTCATGAGCCAGGGTATCACTCATATAAAAGAAACCATCGTTTTGAACAGATAAATAAACATTCATTTTGTTTCCAGACAACAAAAAGCATCTATGAAATTGCCCTTTAGATGCCGATTTAGCTCCAAAATCTATATGTGCATTTATATATTTTGTATCATTTCGTTTCCAATTATCTGCAGAAAAATGATAGAACATTCCACCATCAATAAATAATTGAATTGATTTTATACCTGTATAATTCCAGGAATTATCAGATCGATCCAAAGCATCTAATCCAACTGAAAAAACATCTCCTGAAATTTCTAATGGAACAGAAGCCTGATCAATTTGGGTTTTAGAATACACTTTACTGGAAATATCATTCCCATTGCCGTCATACCCATACACTTTAATTCGCCGGATCGTTGGCGCAATATCATCTTTTATTGGCAATCCAAAATGTGTAGGATCCCAAACTTCATCATCTTTCGCATTTCGAACTTCAAAATGAAGATGCTTGCCTCTACTAGCACCGGTATTTCCCATATAGGCTAAATGTTCACCGCCTTTTACAGGAAAATCATCAGGATCAAAATCTAAGGATATTTGAAAACGCTCTTGTTCATATTGTTTTGCCTTAATATAATCGCTAATATCCTTTCTAAAATCCCTCAAATGCGCATAAAAAGTGACCAATCCATTTGGATGACTGATGTACATGGATTTTCCATACTCGTCAGAATCTATAATAATTTTACTTATGTATCCATCTCCTGCAGATAGAATGTCATCACCATGGATACCTCGCGCGGATCGAATGTCAATTCCACCGTGAAAATGATTATTACGCAATTCGCCAAAACTCCCGGTAATAGATAGTTCATCCCGGACTGGAGCTACCAAGGTAAAGACAGGTGGGTATGATATAAATGGAGGATAATCAATTTTAAATGAAAAACACAGCCATATGAGCACCCAAAATCCTTTTTCATTCTTACTACGTCTTATTAAAGAACGCAAAAATAAACGCTAAGCTGATATCTGCAGCTTCTTCAGGGCTTATTTGCAAATCAATGATATTTTTTTCGGTCTCTTCAAGATATTTTAACACTTCCGGAGACTGCATAGCTTGTTGCCATATTCGGCCTTTCAATAAATCACGATAATAATTTTTCAATTGGTCTAATCGGTGTTTTATAATATATTTCTCTCTGATAATGAATGCTTTAAATGCAAATATTTCATCCATCAATAAGTCAATTCCAAGGTTATTTAAAGCACTGGTTCGGATGATTTTTCGATTCCAACCCGGTGTATTACTTTGTATAAAATGATTGGCAATAAGTAAATCATTATAACTTCGAATTGAAATTGGGTCCAATTCATGATCTACTTTATTCAAAACAATAATATCTGTCCATTCCAAAATTCCTTTCTTGATCCCCTGAAGGTCATCCCCTGCTCCTGGTATATTTAATAATATCGTGAGATCCGTCATCGTTGATACCTGGTACTCTGATTGTCCGATTCCGGCAGTTTCTACCAAAACAAAATCAAATCCAGCTGCTTCACAAAGCCAAATACTTTCTCGGGTCCTTTGCGCTACACCTCCCAAATGTTCACCTGCTGGTGATGGTCGAATAAAGGACTTCGCTTCCAAAGCTAATCTTTGCATTCGCGTTTTGTCGCCTAAAATACTTCCTTTCGTTATTGCAGAACTTGGATCAATACTTAAAACAGCTACGGAAAACCCCTGATTTATTAATGCTAACCCTAATACTTCAATTAAAGTACTCTTTCCTGCACCCGGAGGACCTGTTATGCCAATGCGCAAACTGTTACTACTTTCGGATTTTAGATCCTTTAAAATAGATTTTCTTGCTATTTTATCTTCAGCTTTACTACTTTCTATTAAAGTTATTGCTTTTGATAATGCGATACGATCTCCATTTCTTAATTTGGATGACCATTCGGATATTTGATTTAAATTAAACAATATAATAATGTTTAATGTGTAAAATACTCTAATTCAGCGTTGAATGTACAAATATATTAATTATAATTTGAAAAATTCAAAAATCAATCGAGATTGGCAAATCAAAATGAAAAAATAAGCTATCCATATTACAACCTGTGAATTTCCTAATTTAAATTCTAAAGACTAAATCATTATACAATACAGTATTTGTCAATTCTTTAAAATTTCAAGTTTAAAATTTATAATTTTATCCAATACATGATTAAATGCAAGTGACAACCATAGTTTTTATAAGAAATTTAATTATTTACACATTTTAATTTTAAACAGAAAAGCTTTTATGATGTTATCTTTGGTATAGAATTAATGTCTTATAAATCAAAAACTTAATGGCTTTTCACAAAGTATATTTGGACAATAATGCAACCACACCTTGTGATCCTCGGGTAGTGGAAGCAATGTTGCCTTTTTTTTATGAACATCCTGGAAATGCAGCGAGTCGTAGCCATCCATTTGGTTGGGAAGCAGAAGAAGCCGTAGATATTGCTCGACAACGAATTGCAGATCTTATCGGAGCAGATGAAAAAGAGATTATTTTTACTTCTGGAGCAACAGAATCTGACAATTTAGCTTTGAAAGGAGTTTTCGAAATGTATAGTCGAAAAGGAAAACATATCATTACTGCCAAAACAGAACATAAAGCAGTGCTGGATTCCTGTAAATCTTTAGAAAAGCATGGTGGAGAAATCACTTATTTGGATGTCTTGTCAGACGGCTTAATTGATTTGAAAGCATTAGAAGCTGCCATTCGGAAAGACACTATTTTGGTTTCTATCATGTGGGCAAATAATGAGACCGGAGTTATACAACCCATGAAAGAAATTGGTGAAATATGTGCCCGTCATGGTGTATTATTTATGAGTGATGCAACGCAAGCTGTAGGAAAAATACCTGTGAATCCTAGAGAAAATGGTGTGCATTTAATGGCTTTTTCAGGGCATAAAATGTACGGACCCAAAGGTGTTGGTGTCTTATATGTGAGTCGAAAAGACCCACGGGTAAAAGTTACCGCTCAAATGGACGGTGGTGGACATGAAAGAGGTATGCGAAGTGGAACTTTAAATGTACCTGGTATTGTTGGATTAGGTAAAGCCGCAGAAATTGCTAAAGCAGAAATGGCACAAGATGCTATGCGTCTTAGCAAATTAAGAGATAAATTAGAATCCCGGTTCAAAAGTGAATTGGAAGAAGTTTATGTAAACGGTAATACCGCCCATAGAATGCCGCATGTGGCCAATATTTCTTTTAAACATGTGGAAGGGGAAGGTTTAATGATGACTTTTAATCAAGATATTGCATTATCTTCAGGTTCCGCATGTACATCTGCATCCCTTGAACCAAGTTATGTCTTGGTAGCCTTGGGTCTTGGTGACGATTTAGCACATTCCTCTTTACGATTTTCTCTGGGCAGATTTACAACAGAAGAAGATGTTGATTTTGCAATAGAAGCAATAAAAAAAGGAGTCAATCATATGCGCGACTTATCACCCATTTGGGAAATGTATAAAGAAGGTGTTGATTTAACTAAAATTGATTGGGCAACCCATTAATAATTAAGAACTCAAAATATTATTGAAAAAATATTAATTTCATACATAGTTCGAACAAAATCGGTAAGTCGATTTCCATTCAACTATTCAATTTAAATTTTAAATAAAATGGCATATTCAGAAAAAGTTTTAGATCATTTTAAAAATCCAAAAAATGTTGGAACCATGGATAAAAATGATTTATCTGTTGGAACTGGCCTCGTAGGTGCTCCAGAATGTGGTGATGTAATGCGGCTCCAAATAAAGGTGAATCAGGATTCTGGCATTATTGAAGATGCTAAATTTAAAACCTTTGGATGTGGTTCTGCAATTGCATCCTCATCACTCGCTACGGAATGGTTAAAGGGAAAATCCTTAAATGAAGCTATGACTATTGATAATATGGCCATTGTAGAAGAACTTGCTTTACCGCCAGTTAAAATCCATTGTTCTGTATTAGCCGAAGATGCAATTAAAAGTGCGATAAAAGATTATAAAACCAAAAATAGCCTTTAATATTAATGATCTTCATAGGAGATAGTGCGAAAGAAAAAATAACTCAACTCCGCAACGAAGCTGGAATTGAACAAGCCTATTTTGTTAGAGTTTCTGTAACCAGCGGTGGTTGTAGCGGACTCAGTTATAATATGGATTTCGACAATGAACCCAAACCAAATGACCAGATATTTGAAGACAAGGGTGAAAAAATTGTTACTGACCTGAAATCTTTTTTATATTTATTTAATTCAACCCTTGAGTTTTCAGGAGGGCTTCAAGGGAAAGGGTTTTACTTTAATAATCCGAATGCCTCCCGGACTTGTGGTTGTGGTGAAAGTTTTGCTGTCTAATTAAACAATCCACTTCATTTTCATAGCTTTACATTCAGATCATGTCGCATCTGAATCAAAGTAATCATACAGTACCTGCATATTTCATTGGGATCTATTGTTTTTTATGTGGGTTTCCAAATCTACTTCACTTGCCTTTTTTCATTGACCGTGTTCAATTAAGCGAGCTCTGGTTTTTAGGTATGCTTCTGTATTTCACTATTAATTTCAAGCAGTACCGTCCTGTATTGTATTCGCTATTTGCTAATAAACCAATTAAAAATATAACAATCATTGCATGCTTATACATATCCATAAATAGCATCGCAGTTTTAAATTCATTTACTCTAAATGGAGTTTTGGAAATCATTGGAAAATTATATCTTCTAGTTGTGTTGATCATAATACTATGTTTCTGCGCTTTATGTAATTCCAATGAATTAATAAAAACTATAAGAATAAGTATCTATAGTGTAGGCATTACCATGACCGTATTAGGACTTATCGGCTGGATTGCAAGCATTTATGGTTTTCACAATGATACAACTGAAATTTATTTAAACTATCCATATTTTGGAGACACTCATAGGCTAAGAGTATTTACAACAACTCCATCTATGTATATTTCGATTATAAACATCTGCATCGTATTTAACTTAACTGACTATTTATTTTTCTCTAACAACAGAAATTATTTATGGCTTTCCATGTTCTTTACTTTGGTTGCAGTGTTAAGTTTTACAAAATCATTCCTATTCATTGCAATAGCTTGGATAATACTTTACCTATATAAATATTATAAGTCGAAAACCTTGATTGGATTCTTATTTTTGGCAACAACAATGCTACACTTTTTTTTAACGCATTTTTTATTTTTAAAAAATGAAAAATTAAATGATCAGAACTTCATGGAAAGTCCCTTTAGTTCAAATGAAATTTTATATACGTTTCCTTCAAATACAATTGTCGGGAGTGGCTATTTTCAATTTAAAAAAACCGCTAGTTATTTATTCTTTCACCATCCCTTTTTGGGTATTGGCCCTGGAAATTATAACCAGGAGGTAGCCTTATTAAAAAAACAAGGACTCTACCCTCAGCATCTTCCAGCATATGATCCACACTCAACCTATTTTGGAATGTTGGCAGAAACTGGTTTCCTTGGTTTATTAATATTAATAAGTTTTGGATTTAGCATCTGGCAAATAATTAAACAATCTATGCCCTATAAAGATCCTCGATCCTTTATGTTCTTTCTTTTATTCTGGATTGTACTGGCAGAATCAATTTCAATGGACGTAATGAATTTCAGGCATTACTGGATCCTATTCGCTGCAATTATTTTCTATGATTATAGTAGGAGAAAACCGCTTCATTTATAATTTCAAATACTTTCAATTAAATTTTAGGCGACTGAATCCCAATTCCAGAAAAAACTTATTGCAAGCTAAGACATTACATTTCAATTGAACTTCCGGTTAATGTTTGTCGGAGTCTTCTAAAATACTTTAATTTAAAATAATAAAATGTCATTTCGTTTAAAATTGAATCTGACCGATTTCCATTATCAAATTCATGTATTGCATCCTCTATCGTTTGTAATGCTTGTTTTTCATAAGCTTCCAATTGTACTTTATGCTTTTCTAATTCAGAATGATTTAAATTTTCCTTAGATTCATAAATACTTTCATGAAGTTCCAACATTTCCATAAGAAAATCCTGTGGTAGAATTTGATGTTGATCTGGAATAGGTCCCTTTATGGATTCTATAAGATATTTTAATCGAGCCACTGGGTCTTGTAAAACTTGATAGGCTTGATTATTCAATGCAGTTAAATAATCTGCATCTTCTATAATATTATTTGCACTAAAATCCGGATGAAGTTCTTTGCTTTTTTGGTAATAGCGCTTTCTTAACTCATTTAAATCTATTTGAAATGTAGGATTTAAATTAAAATATTGGAAATAATCCATTTACCTATATTAGTTGTAAAATAAATCAAGCGAATATTTTATAATAAACACCCGATATAAATAAACAATTTTAGAAATAAGAAAGTTTATTACATTATTTACTCATGCCCCTAAAGACATCTAATCCATTTGCATAGATCATCAAGGCTAACAATAAAATAAAGCCGATCATGGTGGCTTTTTCAACTATTTTATCTGGTACTTTCCTACCTGAAACAACTTCAATTAAAAGGAAAACTACATACCCACCATCCAAAGCAGGAATTGGTAAGAGATTCATAAATCCAAGTATAATTGATAAAATAGCTGTCATTTTCCAAAATGCTGTCCAATCCCAACTTGCAGGAAACATATTTGTAATAGATGCAAATCCACCTAATGAGTCTTTTGCTTTTATCGTCCCGGCAAACATTTGTTTAAATGCTTTTAATTGTCCGATTAATAAATCGCAACCTGTGTGAATTCCGGCAGGTATTGCTTGAATCAAACTATAAGTTTCAGTTTTGATTGGCATAAATTTATTATACCCTTCCCAGAAAAATCCTAAAACGCCATTATTATTGGTAGAAATATCAATAGGTATGGTATCGTTCCCTCTTTTTATAACAATTGAAAAGGGTGTATTCAATTTTCCTTTAACTAATTTAGTAACTTCATGCATATATGCTACAGCTTGTCCATTCACAGATATGAATTGATCACCTGCTTGTAAACCTTTCATCTTTGCAGGTGTACCATCGGATACACTAGAAATTTGAGCTGGAGTTCGGACTGCCCATAATTCAAAATTTTTAGATTCTGGCTTCGTCAATTCTGAAGCAAACTTTGGATCTATTTGAATTATTTGAGTCTGACCATTTCTAATTACTTCAATTTGAGAAGTATTATCTAAAACTATGGACTTAAGGATTATAGATCTGTCAAATTTTTCCAATGTTTTATCGCCAACTTTTGCAATGATATCACCATCCCGAAAACCCATATCATAAGCTAAACTATCAACTGCAATTCCAAACTTCATGTCCTTGGTTGGTAAATATTCAGTACCATTTTTCCATATTAACATCGAGAATATGAAAAATCCAAAAATAAAATTGACTGTAACACCACCAAGCATAATGATTAAACGTTGCCATGCTGGTTTCGATCGAAACTCCCAAGGCTGGGGTTCAGATTGCATTTGCTCCATATCAAAACTCTCATCTACCATCCCGGCGATTTTTACATAACCCCCTAATGGCAACCAACCTAAACCATATTCTGTTTCTCCAATTTTTTTCTTGAATAAGGAGAACCATGGATTAAAAAATAAATAGAATTTCTCCACCCGGGTTTTAAACCATCTTGCAGGAAAAAAATGTCCGCATTCATGAATTACAACCAGAATCGTTAAACTCAGAAGTAATTGGCTAACTTTAATTAATATGTCCATTCTTTCAAATTAATTGACTAAGGCTATTAAACGGATTTTGTTATTTATTATTGAGATTGCAGTAAATGAATTTTGTTATAAAGTAGGGGCAGATAGTTTAATTTCCTTCTTTCATATCATCCGCTTTCCGAATTTGGATTTCTCGTCCACTTAATTTCAGATTCTTTTGACTGCATAACTTAGACGCACTCTCAGGGTCTGTCATAAAAAATGAAAATGTATTCTTCATATCTATGTCCCGAATGGATCTGCCGCTAACTTTAGTTAATTTAAAAATGGTTTCCCGAATTTCATCATACTTCATATTATCTTTTCTTCCAAGGTTAATATGGAGTCGAATATTGGAAGATACTTTAGCCGGAGAAGACGATCTTGAACTTCTTCCATCTCTGCCACCATCTCTACTGCCTATTTTTCCACCATCTCTACTACCTTCCCTTCTACCATCTCTACTGCCTTCCCTTCTGCCATCTCTTCTGCCTTCACTTCTTCCTTCATTCCGACTTTCACCTGCAGTAGAAAGTTTCCATTTTTCCTCAACATTAACGTCAGGAGCATTTAAATACTGCGTATTAAATTTTTTAACTTCACCTTGCAAAATAATTTCAACCAATCGCTCTTTACTCATTTGCATCAATGGCCAGATCCATTCATTTTTAAAATGCATTACATTTTCTTCATCTTTATATTCAGTAGCCAGCTGTTCAACAAAATTCAAAATTCTAGATTGATAAACTTCATCTGCTTTAGGAATAAAATAGCGTTCAAAACTCAATTTTGCCATCCGCTCAATGCGATGTAGTTTGTAGGCTTCTTTAATATGTAGCAATACTATTGAAAAGCCTTTTTGCCCTGCCCTTGCGGTTCGGCCACTTCGGTGTGTATAATTTTCAATATCATCTGGCAAATGAAAATGAATGATATGTGTTAAATTTTTTACGTCAATTCCTCGTGCAGCTACATCTGTTGCAAATAATACCTTAATCGTTTTGTGACGAAATTTAGCCATTACTTTATCGCGTTGATGCTGCTCTAAATCTCCATGCAAACAATCCACAGGATACCCCTCTTTAAGCAGGATATCACTCATTAATTGTGTTTCAGCTTTTGTATTACAAAAAACAATTCCATAAAAATCAAGATGGAAATCAATGATCCGTTTTAAAGCCAGGACTTTATCTTTTGCTTGTACAACAGCATATTGATGTGTAATATTCGGTTGACCTAGATTTTTTCTTCCTACCGTTATTTCTTTTGGAAGATGTAAAAAACGACCTGCGATTTCACGAATTTCTGTTGACATCGTGGCCGAAAATAATCCAGTTAATTTTTCAGCAGGAGTGTGTGCTAAGATAGATTCCATATCTTCCCGAAAACCCATATTAAGCATTTCATCTGCTTCATCCAAGATGACGGATTTGACCTGTCCAATTTTTACAGCACCTCGCTCTATTAAATCCATCAATCTTCCAGGTGTTGCAACAACGATATGGACAGATCGCCTTAATTCTTTAATTTGCATAGAAATACTCGACCCTCCATAGACTGCAAGAATTCGAATTTCTTTCATAAATTTTGCATACTTTTTAATGTCCGATGTAATCTGCATGCAAAGTTCGCGAGTAGGTGCAATGATGAGTGATTGCGTGTATTCATTAGAAAGATCAATAGATTGCAAAATTGGAATCCCAAAGGCTGCTGTTTTACCAGTTCCTGTTTGAGCCAAGGCAATCATATCACCTTCCTGTTTTAATAAAATTGGAATTACTTTTTGCTGAATTTCTGTGGGTTCTAAATATTCTAATTCTGTTAAAGCTTTTAGAATATTTTCATCGATCCCTAAACTATCAAATGTTATCATTAAACTTAAATAAGTACTATAAACACATAAATTAAAAAAATACCTGCCTTAGTTGGGCAGGTATTTATTATTTCATCAAAATTTTTTACAATTTAAAATGGTACAGAAGCTGCAATTCTTTATTTATGTAAAAAAAATGAATGAGCATTGCCTCTTAAAATTTCCTGCGAAAACGATCGTTTTCACGGTTATTTCCACCAGAGGGACGGAAAGGCCTTCTTTCTTTCGGTTGTGGCGGCTTAGCCTCAGAAACCGAAATCGGTCTTTCTTTAATGGTTTTCTGATCCAGATTTGTAATTGCTTCTTTTGCCTCATCATCATTTGGCATTTCAACAAAAGCAAAGCCTTTGCTCTTACCTGACATTTTGTCGGTGATGATTTTAACTGAAGAAACTTCGCCAAATTCTGAAAACATGGTTTGAAGTTGGGCTTCCTTAACGCTATAGTCAAGGTTTCCTACGTAAAGATTCATTGGAAAAAATATTTAAAAATTAAGAAAAGATTTAATGGGTGAGTTAATTGTACGGTAAAATTGATTGATACACAATAATATATACATAAGTGTAAAGATATGACAAAAATAATACCATTTAGACAAATAAGCTCCTTTTTAACGAATTAGTTCCTAAAATCCTAAAAAGTTCAACTTATTTTTTAAAAAAAATAGATTTCCTATAAAAAATTAATGCTGTGGTCCATTATTTAAGATCAAATTTATCCCAAAATGATTTAGAGACTGTTTCCGTACCTCTGCATCTTGAGTTCCACTTAAGTGATTTTCCAGTGTTTGCATAGAAATGGGTGACCACCCTAAAAAATAATAAGGCTGCAGGCTTATTCTACATAAACGACTTGCTGGAAAATTAATATTCACATAGAATTGTGATCCAAATACCGATGTTTGTAATACCCTTTGCTTATTTTCAGAATTTGTATGTATTTCCTTAATATTCAACAAATTATACTCAATAGTACTACCTAAATTCAGGAAACCGCCATGGGTTTCTAAAAGCACTGAAAAGGCCTGCAAATTATAATGCAATGTTTTTGAAAAATCTTGCATAGTAATTGGTTCCATCCCCTTAGCTTCTAACTTAGCTTGCCGAAATCTCCAATTTAAGCCTGTTGAAATTGAATTCCATGAATATCGGAAACCCGCCATCATTCCATTCATATATTTCAATTCTTTAAAACCTTGGTCCAACCATGGATTCTTAAGTTTATATAAATCCGTAATTTGCGAATGAATTGGGAAATTAGTAAAACCTAGTCCATAACCGACTTGTAGGTTTAATTGACTATTACTTACAAATGGTGTAAATAATAAAGCCAATAAAATAAAAAAGTGGGGGGTATTAGCTTTCAATATTTGAGAAAAAAACCTTTAAGCCACAAACATATTAATTATTTATTTAATACAATAATTTTTTTATCATTTTCAATATCTTGCATTAAAATATTAAACATCTCCATAAATTAACTATGTCAAATCGCCTTATTTCCAAGCTATTATCAAAAATGAACGGCCGCGAACTTTTTGCCTACTTTAGCTTATTTATACTTTCTTTTGGGCTTTATTTTGAATCCATACATTTCGGTTATGTTTTGGATGATGTCATAGTTTTATCAGAAAATAGTTTTGTCCAAAAAGGTATTAAAGGAATCTGGAATATTCTCTCTAATGAAAGTTTTACCGGTTACTTTGGCGAACAAAAAGATTTGGTAACCGGAGCCCGGTACAGACCTTTGTCGTTGGTCAGTTTTGCTATAGAATTTGAGTTTTTTGGCAATGCTCCTAATATTAGTCATCTTATGAATATCATACTATATGCAATGATAGGATGCTCGTTATTTTTTCTGTTTAAGATATTAATCCCTAATTTAAGTATTCATAAATGGTATTGGTCGTTTCCATTCATTGCATCTTGCCTATTCATTGCACATCCTATTCATTCTGAAGCGGTCGCAAATATTAAAGGTCGGGACGAAATTTTGAGCCTACTTTTTTCAATTCTTACTTTAATATCCTGGATTCGTTTTCATGATACTGGTCGGAAATTCTACCAATTCAGTGCTATAATTTTGTTTTTACTTGCGATTTTTTCAAAAGAAAATGCAGTTACTTTTATCGCCATCATTCCACTTACAATGTGGCTTTTTAGATCCCAAAATCTTACTAAATCTTTTATAAAAAGTTGGCCCTTATTTTTGTGCTTTCTGTTTTTTATTGTTGTTCGATGGCAAGTGATTGGATATTTTCTTTCAAATGGTATCGTGATAGATGATTTGATGAATAATCCATTTGTTGGAATGAAATTCTCAGAGAAAATTGCTACTATATTTTATACTATTATTTGGTATTTTAAATTGTTGTTGTTCCCACATCCTCTAACCCATGATTACTATCCATACCATGTTCCTAGAGTTGGTTTTAATAATCCGATTGCAATTATTTCTATTGCCCTGACAATATTTCTACTTTATATTGCTTTTTATTTTAGAACTAAAAACAAGGTAATCAGTTATTCAATTTTATTCTATTTTATAACATTTTCAATTGTTTCAAATTTTATCTTTCCTGTTGGAACATTTATGAATGAACGCTTTCTATTTATGCCTTCTGTTGCATTTAGTTTCCTTTGTGGTTACTATCTGTTTCAATTATCTACCCTCCAGAATCCATTATCAAAATGGACGAGTTGGACTTTGAGTATTTTATTATTAACTGCTTATTCGGTTAAAACAATTTCCAGAGTACCCGATTGGAAAAATGGTTTTAGTCTAAATTTATCTGCCGTAAATGTATCAAAAAATAGTGCCCGGATAAATCTATTTACTGGGGTTTCCTATTTTCAAAAGTATCAACCAGAAGATAATCCTCAAAAGAAATTTGAATATCTAAGTTTAGCAGAAACATATATTGATAAATCTTTAGCCATTTTTCCAGCATATGGACAAGCTTTAAATATGAAAGCTGGAGTGCTTGCAGAAAGGCTAAAAAAAGACAATGACATTAAAAAATTTCTAGTAAAATTAGAAAGTGTCATTAAAGTCAAACCAAATCTGGATTTTGTTACAAAATATATGGACTATCTAACGAAAGATCCGGAAAATAATAATTTGATGTTTCCATATTTAAAACATGTGGGCTACGATGTATTATATAAAGAGACCAGAAATTATGAGTATGCTTTACATTTTTTAGGCTTGGCCTATAAAATAAATGACCAAGATGCTGATTTGAATTATTATATTTCGTGCGCTTATAGAGATATGGCTCGTTTTGGAAAATTAAATAGTTCAAAAATTCAAGAATATGAAAGTAAAGCAAAAGTTTTTTTAGACGCTGCAAAAGCACTAGACCCTAAATATGCAAAATGAGGACTTACTATATACCATAGCACTTACTAAAGTTGAAAATGTTGGAGCTGTAACAGCAAAAACACTTATCAGTTATTGTGGAAATGCAAACGCCGTTTTTAAGGAAAAGATTTCGAACTTAATGAGAATTCCTTATATCGGTGGAACCTTTGCTAAATCAATAAGAGATCCAGGTAATTTAAAGAAGGCTGAAAAAGAAATTGAATTTGTTTTAAAAAATAAAATTACAGTCTTAACATATCTTGATGAAAATTATCCATACCGCCTAAAAAATTATCATGATAGTCCAGTTTTAGTGTATTACCAAGGAAATGCAAATCTTAATCAAGATAAAATCATATCGGTTGTAGGCACCCGGAGAATTACAGAATATGGTAAAAATTTAGTAAACTCTTTGATTCATGAAATCAAGCATCTTGATATTCTGGTGCTTAGCGGATTGGCGTATGGCGTCGATAGTGCAGCTCATAAAGCTTGCGTTGAAGAGCATGTTTATACAGTTGGGGTCTTAGGTCATGGTTTAGACAGAATATATCCAGCCGACAATAAAAAACTTTCATTACAAATGCTTCAGTATGGGGGTCTTTTGACTGAATTTGGAATGGATACTAAGCCAGATCGGGAAAACTTTCCAATGCGAAATCGAATTGTCGCCGGAATGAGTGATGCGGTAATTGTAGTTGAAACTTTAAAGGAAGGTGGAAGTATGATAACCGCAGAATATGCAAATAACTACCATAAAGACGTGTTTGCTTTTCCCGGAAAAACAAATGATAACTTTTCCTCTGGCTGCAATTATTTGATAAAAAATCACAAAGCTCAATTAATTGAAAATGCAGAAGATTTAATTTTAAATATGCGTTGGGACATCCCTGATAAACCAACAAAAACTATTCAACAAAAACTATTTCTTGATCTGGATGCAGATGAGCAAAATATTGTAAATATTTTACAAAAAGATAATCTTGTACATGTAGATATTTTTCATCAAAATTTAGACCTTAGTCCAAGTAAACTTGCGAGTTTATTATTAAATCTTGAATTCAACGGTGTCCTAAAATCCTTACCTGGGAAGAGGTATTCCCTAATTAGTTAATTAACCATGAGTTACCAATTTCGTTTTAGTCACATCCTTGTTCTGCTTCTGTTGAATGCTTGTAACACAAGCAAAATTAACTCTGAAAAAACAAGTCCTACCCTAAGCATTAAAAAGGATACATTTAAAACAAAACCTAGAAATATTATCCTAATGATAGGTGACGGTATGGGCTTAAGTCAGATAACCGCAGGTATGTATTCCAATAATAATAAATTAGAATTAGAGCGATGCTCTCACATTGGACTTCACAAAGCGCATTCATCCGATAATTTAATAACAGATTCCGCAGCAGGCGCAAATGCTTTTTCAATTGGAATGAAAACTAAAAATGGACATTTAGGTTTAGATTCTTTAAACAGATCACATCAGACCATTTTGGAAGAAGCTGAATCAAAAGGTTTCGCCACCGGCTTGGTCGTTACTTCCACTATTGTACATGCCACACCTGCAGCGTTCTTTTCACATCAAACAGACCGTGACGAATATGAAAACATTGCTTTGGATTTACTAAAAACGGATATAGATTTAATAATTGGTGGCGGCAAAAAATATTTTGATCGAAGAAACAATGATAGTTTGAATTTGATTACTGATTTGAGAGATCATGATTATCTGGTAACTGATTATTTTGAGCAAGATTTTGATAATTGGACGTTCCCAGTTGCTAATAAAATTGTTTATTTTACAGCAGATGGAGATCCATTGCCTGTTTCAAATGGAAGGAAATATTTACCTAAAGCAACCAAAGACGCAATTGATTTTTTAAAATTAAAATCTGAAAAAGGATTTTTTTTAATGGTTGAAGGCTCTCAAATAGATTGGGGTGGACATGCAAATGATGCGAATTATATTATTACCGAAGTATTAGATTTTGATCAGGCTATTAAACATGCACTTGATTTCGCGCAACTTGATCAAAATACTTTAGTCATTATAACAGCCGACCATGAGACCGGTGGGTTTTCAATAAATTCCGGTAAAAAATTTGGAGAATTAAAGACTTCTTTTACTTCAAAAAATCATACTGCTGATTTAATTCCTGTTTTTGCTTTTGGACCAGGGGCTGAATTATTCTCAGGAATTTATGAAAATACGGAGATCTATAAAAAAATGTATAAATTATTATTTAGCACAAAATAAAATTTGAAATACAAATATGCTGCTAAATTCATACAGCAGCTATTGATTGAAAGCTGTAAAATTTGGACCGCTCAAAAAGGAAATTGCCCTACTTTTTTTTGGTCTATCTAAGCAAAGTCAAATCACCCGTTTTCCACTTCCCAACCTTATCTTCTCCTGCATATTGAATGGCATAAGTATAAACCCCCGGGTTTAATTTTTCAGCCTGGAATTTTCCATCCCAGGGAAATGGGTCCCCTATAGCCCCATTTAATTTCTCATATACCATATTTCCCCATCTGTCAAATATCCTAAATACTAGGATGGAAGTTTTTTCGGGAAATTTAAATACAGGATTAAAAAAATCATTAATATTATCACCATTTGGTGAAAATACATTTGGAACAAAAATATCTGCTTCATCAACCAATACTGTAATTGTCATATTGTCCTTAATGATACAACCTTTATCATCTTCTAAGGTCAACATATAAGTCACCGTCTGATCTGGTTTCGACTGAGGGTTCAAACAATTAGTACAACTTAAAAATAAAGTTGGATCCCAGGTGATTATTGAAGGATTAAAATTGGCCGATGCATTTATGTTTACAGCATTTCCCAATTTAATTGTAGTATCATTTGGTAATTGTAAAAATAAACTCTGTGAATTATTTATTGTAAACGTAAAACTAGTATCACATGAAAGTTGATCAATAATCCGAATGGTATGATTCCCTTGAGCTAAATTTCCAATTGTTTGTCCTGATGTAAAATTTAAAGTTGGGCCATTATCAATGGAAACTTTAAATGTGCCAGAACCTCCAGTTATAGTATTGATAATAAGTTCTCCGGTATTTGCTGCATTGCATTTTAATTCCTTTGGTTCAAATTGAGCCTGAATAATTGGATTAATATGCACTGAAACATTTAAAATACTATCGCAACCAGCAGCTGAAATTAAAGGAATTTGACCTGTGGGATTCCTAGCTGAAAAAAACTGATTTCCAACTCTTATACTATCTTTAGAACAAATCATTGGACTGAAAAACCCAATTGTTTGTGGAATAAACGTAATATTGACATTGACAAAACTGTCACACATTCTCGAAGATGCATTTAGAATTTTAAAACTGCCCCGAGGTCTGGATTTTGAAAATGTCTCACCTTCATATGTTACTGTTTGTTGATCACATAAAACGGTATCAAATTTTCCAATTGCATCCTGAATCTCACTCAATTGAACTCGAACCAAACTATCACAACCATTGGCAGCCCCATTGTTTTCTCTTAACGTGCCGGTAAGTTTTCCAGAGAAAAAGATTTCTCTTTGGCTCCCTAATATCAAGGTATCTCCTCTACAAATTTCAGCATTAAAAAAGCCCATAGCATTTGGCAAAACGGTGATGGCAACATTGATAATGGTATCACATCCAAAACTAGATCCATTAGGAATAATGATTTGTCCAGTTGGATTTTGATCACTAAAAAAACGATTTACAACCAATACACTATCTCCCGGACATATGGTCGTTGAAAACGAACCGATATTATTTGGATATAACAAATCTACATGGATTATACTATCGCAACCGGTACTAGAACCGCCGGGCAACGGAACATCTCCTTTTGGTCTTGCCTGATTAAACAATTGACCTTGTACTAAGGTATCCTTTCCAGGACACAATACAGCATTCAAAAAGAATTCTGTAAAATTATTGATTTTCAAACTTACAAACACTACACTATCACAACCAGAAACTGCTTGTCCAATTCCTCTCGCTACACCGCTCGTATTATTTTTGTCAAAACGGGTTCCAAAAATAGTTATGGAAGCATTATCACAAATTGTTTGGGTAATACTATCCAACCCTACTTCTCTTCCGGTAATTGTAATAATACTATCGCAACCCGCAGTTGATTTTAGAAGTAAAGAATCCACAAGATGATCTTTATGAATTTCTACGGTACCAAATCTAAGGGTATCTTGATAACATATTGCAACATTCAAACTTGAACGAAAATTGCTATTAATACCAACATTTACAAGAATTACAGAATCACAGATACTGACTCCGTCACCCCTCACAAAAATGGAATCTTTAGGATTTGCTTGCGAATAATTTTTGCCTCTAAAATTAATTATTTGACCTGCACATATTGAAGGGTTAAAATTAATTTTAACTTGACCTGAGCATTGATAACAATTAGAAAACTCAGAATAGATAGTTGGTCTTGTATTTGGATTATTAATAAATTGAAATGCAGAAATTGAAGTTCGATTTGGATAGGTAGCATTTAAGATCCAATTACCTGAAGCATCTGCTTGAGTCCTACCTAATTCACTTCCTCCTTGACAAATAGCATTTGGGCAAAGTAGGCGGTTATTAGAGTAGACAACAATACTATCATTTGGATTTCCTGTTCCGGTAATTTGATTGCGATTTACACTTGAAATAACAGGTACCGGATGCGATGGAAATAATGCCGGATTCAGGATGATCAACTTATCATTGATACAGGTCATCCGGTTATCAATATGTCTCACTTTACGCGTGAGTGGATCATTTAAATTTGTAAAAACAGAATCATAATTATTAATATTATTTCGTTCAAAATAAATCTCAGGATTACCACTTGATGTAACAAATTGCCTTCCATCCCGTGCGGTGTTATCAATTAATAATACATTACTATTCGGATTGGAAGTCGTGTTAATATCCTCTATATTATTATAAAATCGATTTTTAGAAATCACAACATCCCGATTTGATTGCGTTTGTAAAATGGCATTCTTTTGAATCCCAAAGAAAAAATTATCATGGATGGTTAGTTTATCGGAACTTAAAGATCGGATTCCAATATCAGGTACTAAAAAATTAACTGCTTTATTGGTATCTAAAGCTCCAAAAATATTTTTATTGATTGATACATCCCCTCCTGATATTTCAATCATCTGAATTTTATTCGCAAAAATATTTGAATCTATGCTCACTTTTCTTGTGCCAATATTCGCATCAATTGTTAAATAACCATCTAGTTTAAAGATGGATGAAATATTCACGTCCGTTGCAAATTTATTATTTGAAATAACGACATTATCTGCGTCATTTACCAGAATTATTTCCTTAGGTAAAAGTGGAAACAAAGAATTATCATCATAGAAAGAACAATTTCTAAGAGTACAATTATCTGCTGTTAAACCGAGGTCCCCAATTTTAAAAATATGGTCGCCTAAATTTTCATATAAGAATTCTCTAAAAGTTATACCACTAATAATAAATCTGGAAGCTTGAATCGTCCAAAAAGGAACGCCCATAAAATTACGGAAATTAAAATCAATAATTATAGAACCCGGTGGGCTTGGTTGAGACTCTCCAATAATTGTCAAATCCGTTTGCAAAATATTTGGAAAAGACATCGTGGGACTAATTAAAAAAGGACCAGGACCTGAAATACCAAAAGTAATTATACTTGCTACTCCATCTGCTTCAGCTGCTTTTACAGCTTCTCTAAAACTACAATGAACAGCATCACAAACACCGTCATCCAGATCATTTACAGAATTAACAATATAATTTTGGGAGTATCCTATTGAACTCCAGAGTATTAAACTAAATAATAAACAAAATCTCATAAGCATTTTTCTAAATAGCTTTTCCACGTTTCGTGTCAAAATAAAAACAAAAGAATTCTTGATTTGATATTGTGAAAATGATACCAAAGCTTTCATTCATGGGGAATTAAGCCAAGTGACGTTCTGCATGATAACTACTTCTCACCATAGGTCCACTTTCCACATAACGAAAACCTTTAGTTAAGCCAATCTCCTTATATTCTGCAAACTGATCCGGATGTACAAAATTTGCAACTTCCAGATGCATTTTGGTTGGTTGGAGATATTGGCCCAAAGTTAAGACATCACAGCCACTTATTAGCAAATCATCCATAGCTTTTAACACTTCTGCTTTTTCTTCACCTAAACCAAGCATAATTCCTGTTTTCGTTCTTTTACCAAATTCTTTAATTCGCCTAATTTGTTCAAGGCTTCGTTGATATTTAGCTTGGGGACGAACCATGCGATATAATCGTTCAACGGTTTCCATATTATGAGAAACCACTTCCTGACCAGCACTAATCATCCGTTCCAATGCATCCCAATTTGCTTTTACATCAGGTATTAAAGTTTCAATTGTTGTTTCTGGGCATTCTTTTTTCACAGTTATAATGGTCTGATACCAAATTTCAGCACCGCGATCTGCTAATTCATCCCGATTTACAGATGTAATAACGGCATGTTTAACGTTCATAAGTCGAATTGCTTCTGCAACCCTTCTCGGCTCATCGGTATCATATTCTGTAGGTCTTCCAGTTTTGACTGCACAAAAACTACACGATCGGGTACATACATTTCCTAAAATCATAAAGGTTGCTGTACCAGCACCCCAGCATTCACCCATATTTGGGCAATTACCACTTTGACATATAGTATGCAGTTTATACTCATCGACGAGTGCTCTAACCCTTCGGTAATCTTCTCCAATTGGCAATCGAACTCTAAGCCATTCGGGTCTTCTAGGTTTGGCTTCTGAAGCAGCTATAAGCTCAAGTTCAATCATTTAGAATTGTGTTTTATAAATATGCAGAATAAAAAAATTACATCTTAAGTCTGCCTTTTACCTAACTGTAGATTTATATAAAAGTTTATATACTGCAGTGGATTGAGCGAGTTAATCATAATAGCAGGTCTTTTTGAATAGAGGTCAATTTGAACGCCTGCTTCTAAACATCGAATCATTTTTTCGAAGGCTCCAAAATCAAAGCGGACTGCAGCTCTTCCATAGACTCCAGGAATTACACTTAGTTCAGTTATTCCTCTAAAAAATCCCGAAGAACCTAATATGTGATTTGGATCCAGAAAATCTTCAGGATTATCTGAATATTTGATATCCTTTATTCGAAAACTTCCATCCCGTTCGTCTAGGACTTTCAAATAATAAGGTTTTAAAATCCCTAAATCTATGCCGCCTTCAAGTCTATAACCAATTGCAATACCTTTTGTTCTGGCTTTCTCACTCAATGTTTTGATAATCCCTCTGCCTAATCGCACGCTCAGAAGTTGATTTTGCTTACCAAACTTGTAAGAATTAAAACTTTTTAGACCCACATTATTAGGTCTGGAAGACCGGGTTTCTTTAGGATGATATAAAAATCCTAAATCCGTATGAAAAAATGTAGTCGTATGGAAATTCTTTATTTTTGCCTTATTAAATCCCAAATAATACCCATTTGTATGAATTGCAGCATCGATAGACCATTCTTTTTTATATATAATACCTTTACGGACAGTCTTTGGTGACTCCATAATCGCTTTAGATTGTGCGATAACAATACTCGAAAAACAAATCCAAACAAATATCTGTATTAATTTCACATCCTAAAAGTACAAATTTTTTAAAAAGTCGGTATTAATTTTGAAATAAGTTGATTAAAGTCCTACTCTATTCTCAAACGCAGCATCCAAGACTGGAGTATGTGATCCGTTTTATTAAAGCTTACAGCAATGCTTGGGATTTGCAACGAACGCAATCAAAAGAGGAATATCTGGCTTTTGAAGGCCCTTCTATAAATTACAGTCAATTTCCCTTAAAAGGATCCGAAGTATTTTTGTTTGAAAGTGGCTGGTTATATAAGAAGCTAAAAGATTATGAGCAGATACCCAAATTAAATAAATCTGTAGATTTTATATTATTCCCGACTACAGATTCTCGTTCCTTTGATTTGTTTGCTGCGCTATTTTACCTGATTGCAAGAATTGAAGAATATTTACCTTTTCCAAAGGATAAACACGGACGGTTTCCTGCAACTCAAAGTATCTTATTTAAAAATGAAGCCTTGAATATTCCCATTATAGATATTTGGGTCTTTCAATTTATTCAAAAGCTTGAATTGAAATTTCAAATTAAAATTCTTAAAGCTCAAATTAATCCATCCTGGTCAATTGGAATTGATATTGATCAATTTTATAAATTTAAATACAAATCCATTTTTAAAAAAATAGTTGGAACTTTCAGGGCATTCATTTTAGGAAATTTTTTAGAATTTAAACAACGTATGTTAACCTATACCGGGATTCAAAAAGATCCATTTGACTCTTATCATTGGATTGAATCTCTGAACATTGAAAAGAATCAAATCCATTTTTTCATATTAGCCGGCGGAAATTCAGCATATGATAAAAATCAAGCTATAGAATTAGAGGCAATCAAATCCATTGTGGATCATATAAAAACCTTTGCTCAAATTGGAATTCACCCCTCCTATTTTTCCAATATAAAAGCGGATACTATCGCACAAGAAAAATCATTACTAACTAAAATTCTTGGTGGTGAAATAAATAAATCTCGTCAGCATTTTCTCAAAATTCTTTTTCCAGAAACATACCAAAATTTAATAAAAAATCAAATTACTTTTGATTTCAGCCTTGGATATGCTGATCAATCAGGATTCAGAGCAGGTACTTGCAAATCATTTAATTGGTATGATGTTGAAATTGAATATGAAACTTCGCTTATAATTTATCCTTTAAATGCGATGGATCGAACCTATTTAAATTATACAAAATTAACTTCGGATGAAGCCATGAATGATATTAAACAGCTCTTTGATAGTTGCATGAAATATCATGGGCACTTTCATTTAGTTTGGCATAATAGCTCCTTTGATTTTAAATTTGAATGGAAAACCTGGGATGGCAAATTAGAAACTTTAGTGAAGTATTTTAAATGTTACAATAACAATTCAAGAAATGAGTCGTAAGAAAAAAGTTGGTTTATCCCCCGGAAGTCTTATTTATACAGGAGAAGCAAAAAAAGAAACACCCGTTTTAAGTGGTTTAAAGTATAATTCACAGCAATTATTGGAGATCCACCAAAATCAATGTCTGCATATAAATTTTGAAAATGGATTTCACTATTGGTTAGATTTAAAAGGAATTCATGATGTCAACCTGATTGCAAATATCGGAGAACGATTTGGAATTCATCGCTTGATTCTTGAAGATATTTTGGATCCAGGCCAAAGAGTAAAAATCGAAGATTATGATTCCGCCATATTTGCAATTATCCATCATGTTGAATATAACAAGATAAATAAGGAATTCATAAAAGAACAAATTGCAATATACTGTACAAAACATTTACTTATTAGCTTTCAAGAAAATCCAGATGATACGTTTGCTATAATCAGAGATCGGATGCATATGGATTTATCCCGTATAAGAAACAGGAATAGTGATTATCTATTTTATGCTATCATAGATTATGTGGTAGACAAATACTATTTAGTGGTAGAAGCGTTTCACGATGAAATAGAGATCCTGGAAGATCGCGTTTTAAGAGAAGATTTAGATTTAAAGTTGGATGAACTTCATGTATTAAGAAATCACATCATAAGTTTAAAGCGATATATTTTCCCATTGCGGGAAGAGGTTAGTAAAATTAAAAAATTAGAATCTAATTTAATAGATGAAGCCACTTTTATCTTCCTTAGAGATCTTCAAGATAATATTCAACATTTAATTGAATCTTTGGATAACCAAAGAGAACTTTTAAATGGATTGCGGGAATTGATCTTAAGTAAAGCGAATCTGAACATGAATAAAGATATGAAATGGTTAACTGTTGTATCCACCATTTCAATTCCTATCTTATTTTTCACGGGAGTATATGGTATGAATTTTGAGAACATGCCAGAGCTTAAATGGAAATACGGTTACTTAACCTGGTGGATCGGTATAACCATTGTAGTCATAGGAATGATTGCATTCCTAAAAAAGAAGAAATTATTCTAGAAATAAAACTTAACAATAACCTAGATCCTCATCGGTTTCTAGGAAATCGCCTTTGGGTTTAGTTTCAATTACTTGATCAGATTCCGGATTTTCTTTCCGTCCTTTAAAAAAGTTTCTTTTTTCTTCTGTTTTGTCTTCTGTTTTTGAAGACCGTTTTTTAAACAGATTTTTCATGGAATAAATGGATTAATATGTTCATGGACTAAATATCTTACAAATATAAAAAATCTATATGTGTATTACCAATTGTTATCAAAAATTTAACGAATGTTTCCTTGTGATCGGAATCAAGTTAATAGAAATGGAAAAAATTCTCCATTCCATTTTGAGCAATTAAATAATTACATCAAGCCAAATTTCTTGTTTACTTTATAAACTAAATAATAAGCTTACTAAAGAAACAAAAAAGTTCCTAATAAGATTTTCGTTGTTTGAAGTTGAAAGGTGAATGTTGTGTTAAAAATCAATCGGTTAACATTCTAGTGCAAATTTGCAGTAATATTTTGATAATTCAATATAAAAAACGTTAAATTTTTAAAGAATTAATTTGCAATCACTTCTTCTTGCATCCTTTATGAAAACTAAGGATTCGAAAAGTGAATTCTATGAATTGACTGAAAACCCTTAAATTATTTGTTGTATGGACTCCAAAAATTGATTCTAAATTAGATCATAAGCCTTAAAACCTTTATAAGATATCCAAATATTGCGATAATTATACACTTATATAATATTTATAATATATGTATATATTTGATTATTAATATATTATAATTATATTATTTTTATTATGAAAATTTTACAATTAGGAAATAGATATATATCTAATTTTGGCGCAAAATTATATAAACATGAAAACCAGATATTCCGATGAAGAATTGATGGAATTTAAGAAAGTCATTGATGACAAACTTGAGAGCACCAAACGCGAGCTAGATGATATTGAGCAACAAATGATGGAGTTGCGAGATAATATGGCTGACGAACAAGGTGGTGATTGGTTTGATGACAGTTCCATACACACTGAAATTGAGTTTCTTACAAAGATGGCTGAACGACAAAAGCAGTTTATCCAAAATCTGGAAATGGCTTTGATCAGAATCAAGAATAAAACTTATGGAATTTGCCTTGTTTCCGGTGAATTAATTGAAAAACAACGTTTATTGTTGGTTCCACATGCTACAAAAAGTGTAAAAGCTAAAGAAAGCGAACATCCTTCTGCTCCAACTGCAGAACAAAGAAATGAGGCTCCTATGTACGAGGATGAAGAAGATAATCCACCTTTAGATTAAATCCTTCGTTTTACCAGCCAAGGATCCAGGCAAATATTAAAGGTGCTACAATTGTAGCATCACTTTCAATAATATATTTAGGGGTGTCTATATCTAATTTGCCCCAGGTTATTTTTTCATTAGGAACTGCTCCAGAATAAGATCCATAAGAAGTTGTAGAATCTGATATTTGACAGAAGTAAGACCAAAATGGAACATCGTGCCATTCTAAATCCTGGTACATCATAGGGACAACACAAATCGGAAAATCCCCCGCTATGCCTCCTCCAATTTGAAAAAAACCAACTCCTTTCCCTCCTGAATTTTCCCTATACCATTCAGATAAATAAACCATGTATTCAATGCCACTTTTCATGGTACTTGCTTTAAGTGCTCCTTTTATAATATACGAAGCAAATATATTTCCCATGGTACTATCTTCCCATCCCGGGCACACTATGGGCAAATTGCGTTCTGCTGCCGCGATCATCCAGGAATCCTTTGGATCAATTTCGTAATAGGGCTTTAATACTCCGCTTAATAACATTTGATACATATATTGATGTGGAAAATATCGATCTCCATTGGAATCTGCATTTTTCCATAAATCATAGATATGTTTCTGCAATCGACGAAACGCCTCCTCTTCAGGTATACACGTGTCTGTAACCCGATTTAATCCTTGCTCTAACAATTCCCATTCCTGCTGGGGAGTCAGATCTCTGTAATTTGGTATTCTTTTATAATGAGAATGTGCTACTAGATTCATCAAATCTTCTTCAAGATTTGCACCTGTGCAAGATATAATATCAACTTTGCCTTGACGGATCATTTCTGCAAGAGATACACCTAATTCTGCAGTACTCATCGCTCCTGCCAAGGTTACCATCATTTTTCCTCCTTCTGTTAAATGAAGCTCATAACCTTTCGCCGCATCTACAAGGGATGCTGCATTAAAATGTCTATAATGATGTTCAATAAATTGAGAAACTGGACCTTTATTCATGGTTTAGAACTTGTAATTAATAATTAAGAGTTAAGAGTTAATAGTCAATAGTTAAGAGGCAATAGTTAAGAGGCAATAGTTAAGAGTCAATAGTTAAGAGTCAATAGTTAATAGTTAATAGTTAATAGTTAATAGTTAATAGTTAATAGTTAATAGTTAATAGTTAATAGTTAATAGTTAAATTTTAACACGAATTTAAAGTTTATCAATATATTTAATATGCTATGCTAAAATTATTTACGCAAATTTAAAATTAAGAGATTGTCCGATTGTTCCTTTCAAAATAATATGCCAACATTTTATAGTACAATTTAGCGGCTAAAAAATCAGGCGCCTGGTTATGTGGATTTGGAGCCAGCTCAACAATATCAAAACCAACTACATGCTTCCTTAAAAAAATCATTCGAAGATATTGAAGAACCTGATACCATTCCATACCACCTGGTTCTGGAGTGCCCGTACTTGGCATTAAAGATGAATCAAATACATCTAAATCCAAGGTAATATAAACTTTGTCCGACATCTTTTTAATGGATTCCTCCATCCAATAATCATTGTCCATAATATTATGGGCAAAATATACTTTGTCCTTTTCTAAAAATTTTTTCTCACTGATATCCATACTGCGAATACCCACCTGAAGAAGATTTGTATATTTCTGAGCTTCAGCTAAAGCACAAGCATGATTAAATTTTGTGCCCATATATTCTTGTCTCAGGTCTGTATGCGCGTCTAATTGGACCACTGTAAGGTTTTTGTATTTCTTTGCAAAAGCTCGAATCAATCCAATACTAATGCTATGCTCTCCTCCAAAATAAGTCGGAAGTTTACCAGACTTTAATTGTTGCAAAGCATATTGATAAACCAACTCCACCATTTCTTCTGGACTTCGTTTTTTAACTTTTAATGGCTTTTCTAAATAAACACCCTTTTTATAAGGTTCAGACATCGTTTCAATATCAAACAATTCCATATTCTCTGAAGCATTCATAAATGCTTTAAAACCTTCATCTGCACCTTTTCCCCAAGTACTGGTGCCATCATATGGAATAGACGTTAAGAGGACCTGAGCAAAATCAAAGTTTGCATATTTCTCCGGAATACCTGCATATGTTTTTGCACTCTCTTTCATAATATTTGTTTTCAATTAATCTATAAAAATAAATTTTCAGGAAACTTAATTCCATTCTTATTTCGGGTATATTGAATAAAAAAAATACTTGAATGAAGGAATTAACTTCTAACGAAAAAATTAAAAAATTAGTTCAAAACGTATTAATTATATCCTAATATTTTGAGCATATCTTTAGATGTTTGCTCTTCGCTATAAATCCAATCTACAATATTTCCATTTTCATCACGATCCACTAAAATATGTTTTGGAGATGGAATCAAACAATGTTTAATTCCACCATAACCAGATAACGCATCTTGATAAGCACCGGTATGGAAGAATCCTAAAAATAAAGCTTCCTTATCATCTCTGCTATATCTTGGTAAATATAATTGTTGATTTTGAGCCTCCGTATTATAATAATCAGAATTATCACAACTTAAACCTCCGATATTAATACGGCAATAATCATTATGCCATTTATTGATTGGTAATAATATGAATCGCTCTGCAATACCCCAACTATCGGGCAATGTGTTCATTAAAGAATTATCGATCATATACCAAATCTCAGAATCATTCTGTTGCTTTTGTTCTAATACTGAAAAAATAGTTGCTCCACTTTCACCGACCGTATACTTTCCAAATTCTGTAAAAATATCTGGATCCTCTACACCTGCTTCTTCGCAGGAATCTTTTATCATTTTTACAATTTGATGAATCATATACTTATGATCATATTCAAACCCCAATGAATTTCTAATTGGCAAGCCACCTCCTATATTGATTGCTTTAATTGAAGGAAAATGCTTTTTAAGTTCGATATAGGCATTAATTCCTTTTTTTAATTCACCCCAATAGTACGCTGTATCTTTAATTCCAGTATCTACAAAAAAGTGAACCATGTATAATTCAAATTTCTTATTTTTTTTGAATTTTTCTTTTGCAAACTGAACTACTTCTGATGAACGAATTCCAAGTCGGCTGGTATAAAATTCAAAGCTAGGTTCTTCTTCTGTTGCAACCCGGATACCCATTTTGCATTTTTTATGTATGAGTTCATTAAAGCGATCCAACTCATAAATATTATCACAGACAGGGATTACATTTTTAAAACCAGAATTAATTAAATTTGCAATATTCTGCAAATATTGTTTTGGTTTATAACCGTTATTTACAATAATTTGGTCTTTATCAATTTGACCATTTTTATAAAGATTCAGAATTAAATCTATATCAAATGCAGAAGATGTTTCCAAATGCACATCATGTTGTAAAACTTCTTTTAATACATATGAAAAATGGCAACATTTAGTACAATAACAGTAATAATATTTGCCATCATAATCCAAGGATTTTATGGATTTATTAAATAGGTTTTTTGCTTTTTTAATTTGATCACCAATCCTTGGCAAATAGGTCATCTTAAAAGGTGTTCCATACTTTTCTATTAAATTCATAACAGGAATACCGTTAAAAATCAATTCATCTTTTTCAAGGTCAAATCCTTCTTGAGGAAAAAAGTAGGTTTGATCAATGAGGTCAAAATATTTATTTACCATCTAAGCAATTGCTTTAAAAATTAAGAGGACAAATATATTGGAAAATGAATGAATGAACGGAGCTAAAATTGAGGGTTGCTCTAAAGTAATTGTGAAACGCTGGCAATAACAAATCATTTACAAGACCTTGACTTGGACAGAAAGCATATTCTAGTTCCCTTAGGAATAAAAAAATAGCTATGTTTACCAAGCAATCCTTAAAATCATATTAAATATTTATTAAATATGTTGAAGTCCTTGTTTCGAAAAAAATCACTAAGTTCCTTCTCTGATCAAATACATCATGGAAAATTACACCAGATTTTAACTGTAAGAGACCTTACTGCCTTGGGCATTGCAGCTATTATTGGGGCCGGAAGTTTTAGTAGTTTAGGAGAAGCCTGCTTCAAAGGGGGGCCTGGAGTAGTGATCCTCTTTATAATAACCGGAATTGCCTGTGGATTTACGGCTCTATGTTATGCAGAATTCGCGAGCCGGATTCCAGTAGCTGGATCCGCTTACACCTATGCTTATGTTTCTTTTGGAGAACTCGCAGCCTGGATCATTGGATGGGCATTATTAATGGAATATTCAATTGGTAACATTTATGTTGCTTTTTCTTGGAGTGATTATTTTACGTCTATGCTCCAAAGATTGAATATACACATCCCGGAATACCTTAGCTGCAGTTATATGGAAGCAAAAAAAGCATTTCATAATCAATCCGTAAATCAGGAATTAATCAAGGCATGGACTCTGGCTCCAGAATTGGCAGGTTTGAAAATTATTTTTGATCTTCCAGCCATAATTATTAATATACTTATAACCATCCTCGTCTATATTGGCGTAAAAGAATCTAAAAATCTAAGCAACATCATGGTTTTATTAAAGTTGTTCGTAGTATTTTTAGTAATTGCTATTGGCGCATTATATATTAATACAGGGAATTGGTTTCCAATAAATCCAGAAGGCAATGCATCTTTTATGCCGAATGGTTTTACAGGAGTTATGAGTGCTGTCAGTGGAGTTTTTTTTGCATACATTGGCTTTGATGCTATTAGTGTATTTGCAGAAGAAAGTAAGAACCCACAAAAAGATTTACCAAGAGGGATGATTTATAGCCTGGTGATATGCACTTTTATTTATATATTATTAGCATTAATATTAACCGGTGTATTAGATTATCGCCAATTTGATGGTATTGGAGATCCACTCGCATATATTTTTGAAGTAAAGCAAAATGCCTGGATGCAGTTGATTGTATCTTTTATTGCGGTGGTAGCTATGACAAGTGTGCTTTTAGTTTTTCAAATGGGTCAACCTCGTATCTGGATGAGTATGAGTCGCGACGGTTTGTTACCAAAAGAATTTCAAAAAATACATCCAAAGTATTTAACCCCTTCATTTGCCACAATCGTTACCGGACTCGTAGTGGGTGTACCGATTCTCTTTACAGATAAAACCTTTGTTTTGGATTTTACAAGTATTGCTACACTTTTTGCCTTTGTACTTGTTTGTGGCGGCATTTTATTAATTCCCCGAAAAGAAAAAATCGTAGGAAGATTTCATTTGATTTATATAAACGGAAAATTTATTTTTCCATTAATGGTGATCATTAGTTTCTTTTTAATTTCACTAATTTTTCCTGATTATTTTAAAAATCTTTTAAATTTTAATGGTGAAAACGAAACATTCAAAATATCAAGTACTCTTTTCTGGATTTTATTAATCGTGTTATCTGTTATTACTTATAAAAATGAACTTTCGTTAATTCCTTTATTAGGCGTTGCTAGTTGTTCTTATTTACTTACTGGGATGACGGCCAATAATTGGGCTTGGTTTGCATCCTGGCTATTAGTCGGTTTGGTACTCTATTTTTTCTATGGGTCTAAACATAGTAAACTTAATAAAGAACATAAAGAATAAAAAAAAAACCAATGATTACATTTAGTCATTGGTTTTAAGTAGTAGGTAAAATTCTTATATGTGTATAAAAGAAATTTTATTTATGTAGGATCATCATTTCTATTCTATTATTGAGAAGCTGACCATCAAATGTTTTATTATTCGCAACTGGGTATTTTTCACCATATGATTTGATAATTACACGCTCTTTTGAAATCCCAGCATCCAACAAGCCTTTTAAAATTGATTCCGCCCTGTCTTGTGATAACTTTTCATTTAATTTTTCATCACCTATATTATCAGTATATGACATGAGTTTAATTTTAAGATTTAAAAATTCGTTCATAACAACTGCTAAATCTTTAACCTCCTTGCCAAATTTCGGATCAATTACAGCTGTACGCTTAACAAATCGGAGTTCTATAAATTTGAATTCTTCTCCAAAATCATTCTCACCTCGTTTTAAGAAGTCCCTTACTTGGTCTGCAATGGAACCCTTACTGAACTCTTGTTTTTCAAGTTCGCGCAGCTTACTTTTGATGTCTTCGCTATGATGAGATGCAATATGCACATAATCTGTATCCACCAAAAATGTTTTTTGGCTGGCTGAATCTGAAGTGCCACTTTCTGTATTTATAGCGGCTTCTTGTTGATTTGGATTAACAGACTTCTCCGTATTTCGGCATTGCATAAAAAGGAGTGCAAGGAGGGCAAGAAGTATTTGAATAAATCCAAACTTCATCACTAACTCCTGTCGGTGATTAATCATACGGATTGGTTTTAGACTGGATTTCATATATTGATTAACGTATCAAACAGAATAATGTTTCCTTTAAGGCATATAATTAACAATTTCTTAAAATATAAACTATGTATAATTAAATAAAACAGTAATTAATTCGTCAATATCTTGAATTGTTTTTGGTTTTGCAAATATATTAATAAAAATTGTAATATATATACTATTCATTTAGGAAGCTTAGGGCTCATATTATTAAAGAACGATTTAAAAATAAACTTGTGAAGTTAAAACTTAAAATGCTTTCTTAAAATCCACTATTTTTAGATTCATAAATCCAGGTGAACTTTTTGTATATTTGACATCGAACATCACTATTTTTCCTTAAAATGGGAACACTTCTAAATCCATATCAGGCTATTCGCCTATTATTACATAGCGAATTTAATTTTGAAAAGTCAATACCAATTGCATTAGATGCACTCGAAAATGAAATACAGCTTATTGCTCTTGACAGTAATCAAATTTTTAATTCCACGCAAAGCAGGCTGCAATATTTATTTTCCATAGGCAAAATTGATAAAATATTATTTCGCCAAATTTCATCATTAAGGATCCAGGGATTCGATCAAAAATCTATTGATAATACCTATTTTCAATCTATATTGGCCTGTTGGATACAATGTATTGCTATCCAAACGAAAACAGAAATTCCGCAAGAATTTACAACCCTTCAATTTGATGATCAGTTTTTATTGTTGGAGGATAGCCAAGCAACGTTTATTGAATCCAGTCGGATTAGCATTTTAAAATTTGATGAAATTGGAAAAAACTTAGAATTTGTTTTTGAAAATAAAATCGCTGACATACAAATACTTTCACTAGATACTGCAACTGAAAAAATAGTTAAGCTCTTTACGCAGGCATCTAAATATTTGAAATTTCCATATGATGTATTTGTCCACAAGCTATCAAAATCAAATCCAAATTGGACAGCCAAAGAATTCATTATCCTGCCGGATTATTTAATTGATGTGACCGCTATTGCTTCCTGCTTTAACACAACAGGATCAAATCCCTTAAAACATTTAATTCATTTATTTTATTACAGTCCTTCGGGATATTCAACCTTATTGGGAACTACCGTAAACCAATTTTTAGATGAACTTATTTTAAACCCTTCCCTTCAATTTGAAGATCTAAGCCAAAATTTATTTCAGCACAATCCCATTGCTTTTTCCCTTTTGGATGATTCAACAATTATAAAATACTTTGAAACCATAAAGATCCATTTTTCAAACATTAAAACATTAATAGAAAATAAATTTGAGCATCCTAACCTTCAACTTGAAGATTGCATTCTGGAACCGAGTTTTTATTCCGTTGAATATGGAATCCAGGGCAGATTGGATGTGTTTCATGAAGACAAAATAAATTCCAAAAAATGGATCATTGAATTGAAAAGCGGAAAACCATACCTACCTAATAAATTTGGCATCAATGCTGACCATCATGCTCAAATTATGTTATATTATTTACTGATTCAATCCGTATTTGGTAGAAATTATGATGTTAAAAGCCACGTGCTGTATTCGGCACAACTAGAAAATGCACTAAGATACGCACCGATACTGGATGATATAAAACAAGAATTAATATATTTACGAAATGCAATTATCATATTGCATTTACATTTAGCATTTAGAAATGAATCTGACCCTTCCCTATTTGATATTCTAAATGAAAAACATTTTCAATCCACAGAGTCCTATACAAAACGGGATGCGGGTATATTATTAAAGGTTTATAGTAGCTTAAATCCATTAGAAAAAGATTATTTTAAAGAATTTACAGGGTTTATTGCCCGGGAACAATTTATTTCAAAAATGGGCCGATCGAACCTTCAATTTACAGAAGGATTAGCGTCCCTTTGGCTTCTCAATGAACAGGAAAAGTTAAAATTGTTTATGCTCTTGCCAAAATTGGTATTGCATCAAATTTTGTCATCAAAGGATGACTACCCAATTTTAGTACTTAAAAATAGCAGCGACATGGAGTTGATTTCAAAATTTCGAATTGGCGATACACTCGTGCTTTATGAATATCCTAGTGCACTTCAAACTCAAATTTATAAATGCACCTTGATAGATCTGGAACCAAATACATTTTATGTCCGCTTAAGATGCAGGCAGTTTCCAAAAATAGAAGATGCAACATTAAAAACATGGAACCTTGAACAGGACTCCATGGACCGTTCTTTTGTAAATCAATACCAGGGGATGATTGATTTTGCAATGGCAGATTCTGATAAAAGAGATTTAATCCTGGGTATCAAGAAACCTCATGATTTGAATCATAGTCTTTCTATAGGTAACCATAAAATTCCGGAAATCATTCAAGATGTTTTAAAAAAAATAGTAGCATCTAAAGATTATTTTCTTTTATGGGGACCTCCTGGTTCTGGAAAAACTAGCTTGGTAATTAAACACTTAGTTGAATTGCTAATTTGTGAATCGAATGAAAATATTTTACTACTAGCATATACAAATCGTGCAGTAGATGAAATTTGTGAAGCACTTGAATCCATTCAAACAGCTTGTAATATAGAATATATCCGTATCGGCTCTAGATTTGCAGTGCAACCGCAGTTTAGAAAAAATTTATTAGAAGAAAAAATTAGCCATCTTAAAACGCGCAAGCAAGTGCATCAGACTTTTAAAGAAATACGAATATTTACGGCAACACTTGCTTCCATCCAAGGCAAAAAAGAATTACTCCTATTAAAACAATTTGATACCGTAATCATAGATGAAGCAAGTCAGATTCTTGAATCGCAACTTACTGGTTTACTTACTAAATTTAAAAGATTTATATTAATTGGAGATCACATGCAACTCCCAGCAGTTACAGCGCAAACAGAAGAAGAGTCACAAATTAAATCAGAACAACTTAAACAAAATGGGTTTCAGCATTTAAGTACTTCCTATTTTGAACGAATGTTACAAAATTGTATAGACAAAAAATGGAATCATGCATTTGAAATGCTCGAATATCAGGGACGAATGCATCAGGATCTTATGAATTTTCCAGCTCAAAGTTTTTATGAAAACAAACTTAAAATTCTACCCTCCGAAATTGAAAACAGACAATCTATTTCATATGCACAATACTTTCCAAATTTAATTGGAATCAAACAACCCTTATTAGCTAGTAATAGAGTGATTTTTATTCCAGTCATCGATCCAAATCCAGTTTTTCAAAGCAAAATAAATCTACAGGAAGCTCGAATGGTATCGTTTATTGTTCAACAGATTTTTAAACTTTATAATAACAATCAAATTGAATGGAACGCTCAAAGACTCGGTGTAATTACTCCTTTCAGAGCACAAATTTCACAAATTAAAAATCAGATCCTTCAAGAAGGCTTTGACTCAAATTTCTTAACGATTGATACTGCGGAGCGATACCAAGGTGGTGCAAGAGATATTATAATCCTATCCACCGTAATCTCTGATGAATCTCAAGTGCTCCAAATTAGCTCCCTAAATAAAGATGGTATTGATCGGAAATTAAACGTTGCATTGACACGTGCCAAAGAACAAATTATTATCATTGGAAATCCTAATATATTAAATAATTCAATAATATATAATAAATTGATTTCATGTTGTTTTGAACTAAATATTGCAATATAATGCCCTTCTAACCAAACCCTATTTAAAATTTAAAGTAAGCAAAATTTCGAATTCTTAATTAAAAGAAATGCTTTTTACGGAGTTATTTTGTTAAACCAGGCAGCGTTCTTGCTTGTTTAAGCTTCTAAAAGGTAATTTTACGTTTAACATTATAAATTATGCGCTTTTTACTACTGGTAATTTGTCTATTTGCTTTTTTAAAATTATCAGCTAAAGGATATTATGTGTCCCCATCTGGCAGTGATTTAAATAAAGGCAATCACTGGTTTACACCTTTTAAAACTTTGCTTAAAGCGGCCACCTCCGTTTTACCAGGAGATACTGTTTATATTTTAAAAGGTGATTATTATTCTGATGATGAAGCTGTATTAGAAATAACTAAAAGTGGACTTGAAAATTCCTGGATCGTCTTTAAAAATTATAGAAATCACAAACCGGTACTTCATATTCGCAATAAATATGGTATTCACTTAAAATCTGTTCAGTATATTAGCATTGAAGGCCTTGAAATTAATGCTGAAATGAAAATTGGATCAAATTATCCGGTATCAAAATTTCAAACAATTGGCATTTTTCTTGAAGGTTCTTATAATGCCCCATTAAACTCAGTAAAAATTTACAATAACTTTATTCAAAATGTAAGTGCAGAAGCAATTCTTGCAAACTATTTTGACAAGCTCACCATTAGCTTCAATAAATTTTATAATAACACCAGAAATCCTGAATCCAAAGGCACTTTGGCCCTCCTAAATGGAATCTACACGGAAAGCAATACCAATTATCATAATTTTATCCAAGGGAATACTTTTGAAAAAAATGGTATGTCTGATACAATTCTAAAATCAAGCTGCATACCAGCTATTTATATGAATCTGGAGACAAATCAAGTGTTTCGGGAATCTGCCAAAACTCTAATTCATAATAATATTCTCTATACTAATCATGGAGGCGGATTCATTGCAAATAATGTGCATGGATTACAACTTGTGAATAATACATTTTATAAGAATAGTGAAAATAAAATCTGTCAAAATGCTGAAGTAGTATTGATTGGCAGTAAATTCATTGATCTGTTTAATAATATCTTCTATAGCTCTGATTTGAAACCTGGCAGTCAGGCTTTTGGAACTAGTAATATCAATGCAAAAAACAATTTATATTATAACACTACAAGCTTTATTCCAGGCATAAATAACATCCATGCGAATCCTGATTTTGAGAACATACGAATCAAAGAAGGCTTATTTAATTTTAAATTAAAAGGGAGTAGTCCTGCAATAAATAAGGGTTTAGACAGTTTGTTGTCGGATACAGATTTTGAAGGAAATATTCGCAAGCTGGATTTACATGTAGACATCGGTGCTATGGAATTTACGAATCGCCTTTTACCCTCCTTGAAAAAATTACGATTAGGCCCAGGAACAAAAGGCATTAAAACGAAATGGATTAGCTTATATACAAAAGATCAAAAAATGTACACTATTTGGAATGAACAATTTTTAGAATTTACAGTCCGGGTGTTTGATTTACAAGGAAACATTTTGGCTCATAAAACTCCTAGAATTTCAGGTGATAGTTCGTATGAAATTGATTTTAGTAAATTCCGTACAGGGTATTACACCATCTTAGCTTTTAATGAATCTGGTAATTACATAGAACGACTTTATGTTAAATAAGGATAATTTGTTGAGAAACTTAAATTATTGCCTAATATTCCTTAACTTTGCTACCAGTACCACCTAAGAAATATGCAATTCCTTTTTCCTACTTTTCTTTGGACTCTGATTCTACTTTCGATTCCAGTTCTTATTCATCTTTTTTATTTTCGTCGATACAAAAAAGTATACTTCACAAATGTTCATTTTTTAAAAGAATTGGTTGAAGAAACAGCAACAAAAAATAAAATTAAAAATATTTTAATTCTACTTTGTCGACTTGCCGCTATTATTGGATTAATTTTCGCATTTGCGCAACCCTTTTTCACAAATGATTCACAAAAAAAGAAACAATCCCAGGCAGTAAGTATATATATTGATAATAGCTGGTCGATGAATGCAAATGCCGAAGATGGTAGTTTGGTTCAAAAAGCAAAACGAAGAGCTAAGGAAATAATCACTGCTTATTCTGATAACGACAGATTTCAAATATTGACAAATGACTTAGATGGAAAACATCAACGACTTGTTTCAAAAGAAGATGCCATAAGTCTTTTAGAGGAAATACAGAGCGGACCTTCCGTCCAAACCTTATCTAAAATCTTGTTTAAACAAAAGCAATGTCTACAAAATGCAAAATTAGACCACGGAGATTTATATATGCTTTCAGATTTTCAAGCTTCTATTTGCGATTTAGACAGCTTGAAAGCAGACAGTCTTTATCAATTATATCTTCTTCCAATCCAAACCATTCAGGAAAACAATTTAAGTCTGGATACTGCTTATTTTGAATCCCCCGTATTGTTGCCAGGTCAAACAAATACTTTGATTTATCAAGTAAGTAATTATGGATCAACGGATGCTCAAGATATCCGATCCAGTTTTACTTTAAATGGTCAGGATTATCCAGGTAGTTCCTTAAATATTAAATCCGGTAAATCAGTAATAGATTCATTAAAAATAAATATACAATCTTTTGGTTGGCAAAAACTAATTGTCAAAATAAAAGATTATCCAATTCAATTTGATGACTCATACTATATGAGTTGCAAATCTGATGAGGAAATCAATGTCTTGTTATTATATGAACGGGAGCCTCCTGCACAAGTGCTTAAAATGATAAGCTCAATACCTTATTTTCAATTAAAAACACAACAACAAAATAAATTAGATTATAGTAAATTTAAAAATAATAATTTAATCTTACTTTCTGATTTAACGGAAATTAGCAGTGGAATGTCAAATGAATTAATGAAAGCTGTATCAGAAGGTGTGAATGTTTTAATTTTTCCAGCTGCTGATCTTGGAGCTTCAAATTACAGACCCTTATCGGTAAAATTAAGCTTGCCAGAATTAAGAGATTTTAACTTAACAAAAAAAGAAGCCACAAAAGCAAACTTTGAATCTGATATTTTTAATGATGTTTATATAAATTCAAAAGCCAGCATAAAATTGCCAAGTACTATGGGACAATATGAATTTTATGGAGGATTACCTTCTGAAAAGATTATTGAATATCGGGATGGATCCGCTATGATAAACAGATATAAAATTGGGAAAGGATCCGTTTTTATATCTGCCAGTCCGCTGGATATTAAGTACAATGAATTATCAAAAAATGCTGAAATTTTTCTACCCCTATTATTTAAAACAGCCTTTTCTTCAGATTTGAGTCGTCAATTGTCGTATGATTTAACAAGTAACCCGGTTATTTTATGGCAAATTACAGAATCCTTAGTCAAACAGGATTTGTATATTATATTAAGTGGTCCTGATGAACTGATTCCTTCTATTAAATTAGCAAATAATCAATTATTGATTGAAGTGTATGATCAAATTAAGAAAGCAGGAATTTATGATGTAAAAAATCAAAATAACATTCTTGGTTCGATTGCATTTAATGATAGCCGAAAAGAATCGAACTTAAAAGTATGGAATCCTAAAATCCTGAAAGAACAATATGGCAATTTTACAAATGTGTTAGAAGATACTGCGAATGAAGATTTTACAAGTGCTATTCAATCAGAACAAGCAGGACCGACTTTATGGTGGTGGATGCTTATAGTAGCATTTGTGTTTTTAATTCTTGAAACATTACTTATCAGACTTTGGAAGACAGACTAATTATGGAATGTATTTTTAGAAATGTAGAAATCATTGATCCTAATAGCAAACACCATTTGCAAAAGAGGGATGTTTGGGTAAAAAATGGAGAAATTCAAGAAATTAAATCAAAAATAAACAGCACTAAGAAAATTAAAGAATTTGCATTTGATAAAAGCTGTTTGTCACCAGGCTGGGTAGATATTGGGTGTACAAATGGAGAACCTGGCTATGAGCACAGAGAAACATTACAGTCCCTTGCAAGTTCTGCAGCTGCTGGTGGCTATACTACGATTTGTTGTTTTCCCAATACAAAACCAACCATTCACTCAAAATCAGAAGTGACCTTTATCAAAAATAGATCTCAAAATCTTCCCGTAACTATTTTACCGATCGGTGCTATTAGTAAGGATTGCGCAAGTGAAGAAATGGCAGAAATTCTTCAAATGTTTGAAGCGGGTGCAATTGCATTTTCTGATGGTCGGATACCGATACAAAAAAGTGGACTTTTAATGCGTGCACTGGAGTATTTAAAGTTGATTCCATCAACTTTACTTATTAATACTTGTGTGGACAAAGGAATTGCTGGTGCAGGCCAGATGCACGAAGGTAAAACAAGTACATCTTTAGGATTGAAAGGAATTCCAACCTTGGCTGAAACTATAAATATTCAAAGGGATCTTGCAATATTGAAATATACACAATCCCGTATGTTAATACATAAAGTTTCATCCGTTGAATCTGTTTTAATAATTAAAACGGAGAAATCTAAGCTTGCCAATCTATTTAGTTCGGTTTCAATTTTTAATTTAATATTTGAAGATGATCAGCTTGAAAACTTCAATGTTCATTTAAAATTAGACCCTCCAATTCGTTCTAAAACTGATCGAAAAGCTCTTATTCAAGCAGTTAAAGATGGGACAATTGACATCATATGCAGCGATCATACTCCTTGGGATGCAGAAAAAAAAGATTTGGAATTTCAAACTTCAGCGTTTGGATCCATTAGTTTAGAAACTGCATTTGCTGCCTTTTGTACTTATCTTGCAGAGGATCTAAGTGTAGAAAAATGGATTGAACAAGTTGCCATTAACCCTCGCAAAATTCTAAATTTGCAAGCACAAACTATTCAAGTTGGATCGAATGTAGATCTAAGTTATTTTAACCCCACGATGGAGTGGTTGTATGAAAAAGATCGCATTTTATCCATTTCAAAAAATAGTCCATTCATTGGAAATAAATTAAAAGGTAAAGTACTGGGAACCTGGACAAAAGGAGCATATAACGATTTTAGTGAAACCTAAAATTGTATAACTCCTATTTAGTATAAACCAACAAGTGCTTGGAAATAATTAATATTTTTTAAAATGTTAAAAAGCTATCTCATTTTATTTTTTCCAAACCTGAACTTTATCAGTAGCTTTTAAATAAAATGTATCTGACTGACAAATTTGATTTCCAGTGATTCCAAACAAGGAACAAAGCATGATACAGTTTTCTGAGTAAATTGTATTTGCCAGATCACAACAGGTACCCTGAGGCACAAATTCAAATACCGTTTTACCTTGAAAAGTATATTGATAAACCTCACTAATACTCTCTTTTTGGACGCGTATTAGCTCAGAAATACAAGTAGGGATCAAGGGTTGATCGGATTTACTGCAAGATCCATTTAAAACAATTCCAAAGACAATTAACCAAACTTTCATTTCTCTTTTATATATTTAACGAATAAGATAACTTTGTGTTTCAATTCTTGCTTAATTTCTATTAAAATTAACCAAATCCAATGGATCAACATAAAAACGCAATTAAACTTGGACTTATATGGGGTGGAATTGCAATAGCCACTACCCTGCTACTCTATTTAATCGGGATGTTAGAAAATCCATTTGCTGGTGTCCTAATATTCGTATTTGGTATTTATATGATGTACCGGTCTGGCAAAGAGAAGCGAGATGAATTAGGAGGATACATCAGTTGGAAACAAGCTTTGACACCAATTTGGCTGACTTCTGTGGTTTCAAGTTTGTTTACAACCCTTTTTACCTGGATCTTATTTAGGTTCATAGATCCAGGACTTCAAGAGCAACAAAGGGAACAAGCGATTAAAATGACAGAAAAAATGAGGTCATTAATGGGTGATTCTGCCGCTGAAGGAGAACTTGAAAGACTTGAAAGTCACGATTTCGCTAGCTTTAGCAATTATGTGTATCTATTTTTTTGGTCCCTTATAATTTACTTTATCATTGCCGCAATTATTGCATTAGTGATTCGGAAAAAAAACGCACAAGATATTTTTACGAAATTTTGATCAGAAGTAGAATATACTTCGAAGAATACTTAAAGGATTGAAAGAATCGTTTTATTTTTAAAGAATTAATACTTTGAATGGATGTAGCTCTAATTATTCCGGCATTAAATGAAGAAGAGTCTTTAATTGAACTCGTAGATTGGATCCGCAAGGTTATGACAACTACAGATTTAACTTATGAAGTCTGGTTTATTGACGATGGGAGTACAGATTCAACATGGGAAGTCATTGAATCTTTACATCATTTGTATCCAAGTATAAAAGGAATTAAATTTAGACGTAATTATGGGAAATCAGCCGCCTTAAATACAGGATTTCATGTTTGTAATGCGGATGTTGTAATCACCATGGATGCAGATCTTCAAGATAGTCCGGAAGAAATTCCAGAATTATATCGTATGATTAAGGAGGAAAAGTTTGATGTAGTATCTGGATGGAAAAAAAAGCGGTATGATAATGCATTTACTAAAAACATTCCTTCTAAAATATATAATTCTGTTACTGGTTGGATGAGTGGTGTAAAGTTGCATGATATGAATTGTGGTTTGAAAGCGTATCGCAAAGATGTTGTAAAGTCGATTGAAGTATATGGTGAGATGCACCGATATATTCCCGTAATTGCCAAATGGTCTGGATTCAGAAATATTGGCGAAAAAGAAGTACAACACCAAGCACGTAAATATGGCAAATCAAAATTTGGGATGAGCCGCTTTATAAATGGGTTTCTGGATTTGTCTACTATATTATTTATTGGCAGGTTTGGAAAAAGACCCATGCATTTTTTTGGTGCACTAGGCTTAGTATTTTTCTTTTTAGGTTTTTGTTTTGTTATGTATCTCAGTTTTACAAAACTTGCTTATGGCCAAATGGGTATGACCCAAAGGCCTGCATTTTTTCTCTCTTTGGTTTCAATGATCATTGGTTCACAAATGTTTTTCACTGGTTTTCTTGCAGAATTAGTAACCCGCAATGCAACAGACCGGAATGTATACCTTATTGATAAGAGTTTAAAATAGGATATGCCAAATGTTATTATCATGGGGCCCGCATATCCTCTCCGAGGTGGAATCGCCTCATTTAATGAACGCTTAGCCCGAGCCTTCCAACAAGAAGGATGGAATGTTGAAATATATACATTTTCTTTGCAGTACCCCACGATACTTTTTCCTGGCACCAGCCAGTTTTCAAATGAACTAAAGCCAACAGATTTAAAAATAAATGTCTGTATCAATTCTGTGAATCCATTCAATTGGATTCGCATTGGTCTTAAACTAAAACAATCTTCTCCAGATTTGATTATTGTTAGATATTGGATACCTTTTATGGGACCCTGTTTAGGAACGATTTTAAAATTTGTAAAAAAAATAAATACATGCAAAATAATTTGCATCGCAGATAATGTAGTTCCACATGAAAAAAGAATTGGAGATGCATTTTTTACCCGCTATTTTATTAACAAACCAGATGCATTTATTACTATGAGTGCGAAAGTAGATCTGGATTTAAAAAAATTCTTACCAAACTCAAAATCAATAATTACGGATCACCCACTTTTTGATAATTTTGGAAAATCCATTCCTAAAGACGTTGCGCGCAATATATTAAACTTACCAAAAGATGAAAAAATAATTATGTTTTTTGGATTTATTCGAAAATATAAAGGATTAGATTTATTGATTGAAGCTTTTAATTATGCAATTTTAAAAACTCAAAATATAAAACTATTAATTGCAGGTGAATTTTATGATGAATCAAAACCCTATTTAGACCTTATTGATAAATTTGGCATTCAAGATAAAATTTACTTACATACCCATTATATTCCAGATAGTGAAATTAAGAACTACTTTTCTGCCGCGGATTTAATAGTACAACCCTATAGACATGCAACGCAGAGTGGCGTGACACCATTAGCCTATTATTTTGACAAACCTATGGTAGTTACTGATGTTGGAGGTTTAGCATCCTTGGTTCCGCATAAAATTGCCGGCTTGGTTTGTCAACCAACTTCTGAAGATCTTGCAAATACGATAGTCCAATTTTTTAATATGGATGAAACTATTTTTCAAAATGGAATACAAGTAATGAAGAAAAAACTAAGTTGGGCAACATTGATTACGCATATAAAATCACTAGCGAATAGCATTCAAAAAAATAATTAAGACATAACTTATAACAAATGAGCATTTTACCAGAAGTGAAAATTGCAAAATCCTATTACTTAGAATAATATACTTATTTTTGCGTATTCTAAAAATTGGATATGAAGTGTAAAATGGTATTAAATTTTAATTCGTAAAACCAATAACAACTATTAGCATTGCATACATTAAAGTTGTCCAAAATTTAAATTACTTTTGAAATATGAAAAACACTATTTTAAATATTATTAAAACATCCATTGAAACCAAAAGAAGTATTCTTTTGGATGACGTTTTAATAACGACTATTGAAATGGTTGTGGAAAAGATGGTGAATGCACTTCAGAATAAAAAACGCATATATTTTTGTGGCAATGGTGGCAGTGCGGCTGATGCTCAACATTTGGCTGCAGAATTAACGGGTCGGTTTTACAAAGATCGAGATGCATTACCTGCAGAAGCATTGCATTGCAATACTTCCTATTTAACTGCAGTGGCAAATGATTATAGTTTTGATTCGATATATCAAAGATTAATTAAAGGAATTGGAATGGAAGGAGATGTATTAATTGGATTAAGCACCTCTGGAAATTCAAAAAATATACTTTTAGCATTTGATGAAGCTATCCATAAAAAAATGTTGACTGTAGGTTTCACCGGTGCAGATGGAGGCCAATTGAAAGCATTGAGTCAATTTTGGATCGGTGTACCTTCTAACGATACGCCAAGAATACAGGAGTGTCATATTCTAATTGGGCATATCATTTGTCAATTGATTGAAGAAAAAATATTTTAATAAAAATATATATTGGCAATTTTTTTAACAGCCTATGTCAAAATAATAAACAATATCAAGTTCAAATTAAAGTTAATAATTGAATCTTGAAATATGTTATGAATAGTATACTAATTTTAGAACCATAATTTTAGCAGTTTTAAGCATCCTTTTGATATGAACATGAATCTTATTTGTATTTTATTAAATAATGATTTACATATATAAATCTAGATTGCTGCGTATATGATCAAATCTAATAAAGCGAATGATTCCCTTTTTCTTGACCGGGATGGTGTAATTAATGAATTATTACCTGGAGAATATGTGAGATCCGTGGACTCTTTTAAATTTAAAGCTGGAGTACTTCCAGAAATTTCTAAATTAAGTAAGATTTTCAAAAATATTTTTATCATAACCAACCAGCAAGGAATAGGAAAAGGATTGATGAGTATAGAAGATCTTGAAAGCATTCATCAATGGATGCTTTCAGAAATTCAGAAATCCGGAGGTAAAATAACAAAAATTTATTTTTGTCCGCATTTAAAAGAGTCCAACTGTGATTGCAGAAAACCTAAGCCAGGTATGATTCTAAAGGCATTTCAAGAGTTTTCTGAAATAATACCTCAGAATTGTTACTTTATTGGTGATACAGATACAGATATGAGTGCTGCCATGCAAGCTGGAATTACCCCTGTGGCTTTCCTGGATTCAAACAAAAACATAGATAATTGGAGTGTCAAACCTAGATATTTAATTCATCAACTTGAGGAGTTCCGGTTGAACATCTTACCTTTGGTGTAGAATTCTAAATTCAAATAATTAATTTTTTGTAATTTATAATTTAGTATTTTTTGTTACATGTATTTGGTCAAAGAAATTTTCTATAGTTTACAAGGTGAAGGTGCCCAAACAGGGCGGCCGGCAGTTTTTTTACGATTTGCTGGATGTAACTTATGGAATGGCCGAGAAGAAGATAGACAGCAGGCAATTTGTAGTTTTTGCGATACTGATTTTGTTGGTATTAATGGAACTTATGGCGGAAAATATCCATCCGCAAATGATTTGGCAGCATGCATTCAAAGCCTTTGGCCAAAAATGAACGTGGGTCATAAAATTAAACCATATGTTATTTTTACTGGTGGAGAACCCTTATTGCAGGTTGATGACCCCTTGATAGATTCACTTCATGACATAGGTTTTGAAATAGGTTTAGAAACAAATGGTACAATTGAAGCTCCAAAAGGAATTGATTGGATCTGTTTAAGTCCTAAACCTAATACTATTATTAAAATTCGTTCTGGAAATGAATTAAAATTTATCTATCCACAATTAAATTTTAACCCTGAAGATTTTCAACATTTTGATTTTCAGTATTTTTATATACAACCAATGGATGGTGCCAATATCCAAGAGCACATCCAACAATCCTTAGATTTTTGTTTACAACATCCAACCTGGAGACTCAGTATCCAAACCCATAAATTACTTGGAATACGTTAATAAGCTTAGAGTTTTCCACATTAATTAAACCCGTTGAAAAAAATAATTCCAAAATATTTGCTTCATTGAAAGTTGAATTCAATAAACTTATTACATTGCAGCACTTTTATAAACAAGAACCAATCCTGATGGAAATAATCCCTAGCTTGCAAACAAAATCAAGTTTCGCGAAGATTGATTTTGATAATAAACTCCAACAAAACAGGCTAATTTCATTAAAAGACTTCAAAAAAGGGTCTGTAATTTGCCATTTTAGTTATGCAGATATTTGTGATAAACCGAATCGATATACTGTTCAAACTGGAGAAAATAAACATATTATACTTTCCCCTTTATATTTGGAATATGTGAATCATAGTTGTGAACCAAATTGCTTTTTTGACACATCGGAATTTAAATTTATTTGCTTAAGTGATATTAAAAGAGGCGAAGAATTTACCTTTTTCTATCCATCTACTGAATGGGACATGGAAGAAAGTTTTGATTGTCAATGCCTTAGTTTAAAATGTTTAGGTGAAATAAAAGGAGCCAAATACCTAACTAAAGAAATGGTATCCAATTATCAATTCACTCAATATATTACAAACAAATTGAAGAAGACAAAAAAACATGTCTTTGAGGTCTGATGATTTTTTGAAAGCAGAGGATTGGCTCGTTTGGATCCTTGCACCATTTCTAAAAACTAATGATCCCAATCTCCAATATTATTACGACTTTAGTCAAAGCGTACAAGAATATCAGAATGTATTTTCCGAACTAAATTTAGCTTGGAAATGGCAATCTGTTGAAATTCAGAATTTCAAGAGCATAATTGCTGCAATCAAACTTGAATCCTACCCAAAAACCCCTATTGTAATTAATTTATGTGACGGCGATGAGGCCAATGGTGTACCTGGAATTTCTGTAATAGATGCATTAGAATATTACCAACTTATATACACAGGAGCAGATCGGTACTTTTACGATATAACCACATCAAAAATTCCAATGAAGGAATTATTTGACAAAGCGAATGTGCCGAATTCTCCATGGATGGTGTTGGATCCAGATACTTATAATTCGAATGCATTATTTAAGAATTTAAAACAGCCTTTAATTGTAAAACCTGCAATTTCTGCCGGAAGTTTGGGATTAGGTCTTCAATCGGTTGTAAAATCAGAACTTGAATTATCAAACTATCTTAAAGTTTTGCAATCAGGCTATAAAGGTTGGGATTTAAGTTCGGGCGGCTTGTTTGTCGAAGAATTTATAGAAGGTCAGGAATATACCACACTTATTGTTGGGCCTTCCCAAAATTACAATGAATGCAAAATATATACACCTGTTGAACGTGTTTTTGAGAATTCAATTCCAAGTACTGAACAATTTTTATCGTTTGACCGATTATGGGAAATCTATGAAAATGAAAGCCCATTGTCTGATGATAAACCTTTATGGAATTATGAAAAACCACCAGATCACTTAATTGATGAAATCAAAAATATAAGTTGGCAAGCATATAAAGCAATGCATGGGACAGGATATGGAAGAATTGATTTGAGGAGGAATGAAAAAACTGGTAAGATCCTTGTATTAGAGGTAAATGCACAATGCGGACTATCAAAAGATGAAAACTTTACTTCAATAGGCGCTATTTTGCGAATATCTGGTAGTCATTTTAAAGATTTAATCATTGAAATTCTGATAGACGCTTTTATAAGACATCAATCAAAAATAAAATTATAGTATAAGCATTCCGTAAGCCATTATATAGATTTTAATAAATTCAAATTAATACTTAATATTGAGGTTTATTAGTTATTTGAAATTAGTGATATACCTATAAAATAGGAATTGGATAGCTCTCTAAGAATCTGGATTCTGAAGAGTTATTGAATTATTAAATAAAATATATAAGCTATTAGTATAATATTTAATTTAGTGCTTTGAATAGAATAATGAAACCCATCTAATTCCATGAAAGTTTGTGTTCTTCAACCAGATTATAGTACTTCTAATGTAGATTATAAAAATTATGACCCACCAAGAGATTTGAGTTCTTTGTTACCAGACCATCATGTGGATCATGTTTTTATAAATAAATTAACCACTTACAAACAATTAAAACAGTTATCAACACAAGGTTATGATATTTTTGTAAACCTCTGTGAATCCTATCTTGAATGGGAAGTACCTTCGATAGATGTTATTTATTCATTAGATTTATTAAATTTACCTTATACTGGCCCAACCGTTGACCTTTATGATCCTCCAAAAGAGCTCATGAAGTATGTTGCCTATATTTCAGGCATTGAAGTTCCGAATTATAGAATTGTTAAAAATCTTGAAGACTTAAATGACTTAAGTACCCAATTAAAGTTTCCACTGTTTGTAAAGCCATCAAAAGCAGGCGACAGTCTAGGCGTCGATGACAAGTCATTTGTTCAAGATGAAAAAAACTTGTTACTAAAAGTTCGAAATTTATTAAATGAATTTGGAGAAGTCTTAGTTGAAGAATACATTGAAGGTCGTGAATTTACGGTTTTAGTAGCAGCGGATTCAAAAGATGAGAAAAAATGTATAGCCTTTAAACCCGTTGAATATTTATTTCCAGAGGGCTTTTCTTTCAAAACGTATAAATTAAAAACTTCAGAATTGCATCCAGAAAGTAATGTTCCTTGTAAAGAAGAAAATTTAGATCGAAAGTTAAGAAGAGCTGCTTGCGGAATATTTAAAGAATTTGGTGGCAAAGGATATGCAAGAATGGATTTTAGAATGAATACAAAAGGTAAAATTTACTTTCTTGAAATTAATTTCACCTGTTCTGTTTTCTATTCACAAGGTTATGAAGGATCCGCGGATCATATCTTATTATGTGATGGCATTGGACAAGCTGGCTTTTTGAATCAAATAATACAGGAAGGAATTCAAAGACATCGACGTAAACAAAAAAAATATATAGTCAAGAAAAACGCAATAGCTGGATATGGCATTTATGCTTTAAATAAAATTCGTAAAGGAGAAATCATTTTCAAAGGTGAAGAAAGAAGTCAACGAATTGTAACAAAAGCTTTTGTAGATAAAAACTGGAATGCTGCTGACAAAGAAGTTTTTCGCAAATATGCTTATCCCATCGGTAACGATGTCTATATATTATGGGACACCAAACCTGAAGAATGGGCACCTCAAAACCATTCCTGTAGTCCAAATACAATTTATCATGGTCTAAATGTAATTGCTTGTAAAGACATTGAAAAGTTTGAAGAGCTAACATTAGATTATGCTAGTTTTCTAGATGAACAAATGGAGGCATTTGTATGTACTTGTGGAAGTCCAAATTGCAGGGCCTGGATTTCTAATGGAAAAACAGAGGAAAAAGTTAAAAATATAAAAGCATTCATCTAAATTGAATTTCAACTTTAAAATTGAAGCTAAATATCAACACAATCAATTCATTTCATATTAAATATTATTTTAATATATAAATTCAATATAGCTTTATTTGAATAATTATAAAATAATTTAAGCTGTTTTGAGAATCGTTTATAGCTTTGCAATCCTTAATTAAGAATGCCGAAATGGCGGAACTGGTAGACGCGCTGGACTCAAAATCCAGTGACCCTAAAAGTCGTGTGGGTTCGAGTCCCACTTTCGGCACTTATATTAAGACCTATTTAAATATTCTATAAGTTTATAGTGTGAAAACTAATAAACTTCAAATAGGAGAATCTCATTCTAAAAATTTTATAAAACTTGCCGAATTGTATTCATCCTTTTTAAGCATATTAGGAATTTGCAAATGCAAGGATTCCTTTGACTAATTTATCTAATTCCTTTTTTGTTGTATATATATTCGGCGTAATTCTCACTCCATTTATGTTCTCCCAATTGATAGCAACCGTATGAATTTTATAATTATCATATAAGAAATTAGAAAGGTCTTCAGGTTTTTTATCAACTATTGCAACATTACCGATAGCACCACTATTGCTAATATCCTGTGGATGGTTTATTTTTATTTTTGAATGTTGTTCAACTTTTTTTGTCCAATATTGCTGCAATTCAAATAAACGTTGGAATTTGCGTTCAGCACCTATCATTTCATAAAAATCAATAGCATGTGAAATTGCTTGTTCAATAGCAAAAGAACGCGTACCTAAATTTTCAAACTTAGTAATCTCTTCTGACTCTGGATTAGCCGCTGCTAAAAGTGGATACAAGTTTTTAATTTTATCTTTCTTAACATATAACAAACCGCTACCAAATGGGGCACTTAACCATTTATGGAGAGAACTTCCAAAATAATCTGCACCTAAATCTGGAATAGAAAATGGAATATGCCCAAAGGTATGTGCTCCATCAATCATCACTTCAATCCCTCGCTCATGTGCAGCATCCGCAATTTTTTTTGCCGGCAATAATTGGCCATTCCAATTAATCATATGTGTAATTTGAACAATTTTAGTTTTTGGTCCAAATGCACTAACAAAACCATCCACAATTTTTTGCTCATTATTTATTGGAAAATCAAAATTAACCCACTTTAATTTTATACCATCTCGATGTTCCCTTTGCTTCCAGGCATTTATCATATTTGGATAATCTTGCTTCGTTAGCACCACTTCATCTCCGGCTTTCAACCGAAGACCAAAAATCACAGTTTCTAATGCTTCAGAACTATTTCGATTGATTGCAATTTCACTTGCACTACATCCTGCTATATTTGCTAATCTTTCCCGAAGTGGTTCCCTGCCCTGATCTAAAATTCTCCACATATAAAATGATGGAGCCTCGTTACTGAGTCTATTAAAATATTCAACAGCCTCTTGCACAAGCTTTGGTTGTGGAGACACCCCTCCATTATTTAAATTTATTAAAGTTTGAGAAACTGAATATGCTTGTCTGATTTGAGTCCAAAATGTTTCATCAACAACTACCGTTTCATTTACTTTCGACAAAGATGTCAAAGTAGATAATGATTCTTGATATTTAGTTTCCAAAACCTTCAACATATCAGAAGGTTTTGTCACAATTGCTGCTGACAAAGCACCAACTAATTGAAGCGCTGATCTACGTTGCATTTTACTTGTTTTTTTGCAAATTAGGCAAGATTCTAAAAACCTCCTACGAAATTGTTACTTTTTTATTTAACAAGATTCTAGTTTTAGAAATATTACTTAGAATATTGATTCATTCTTATCATATGTAATTAAATAATATATATATATCATTTTAAACCATATGCTTCCGAAAATATTTGAATTTCATCTTCAAAATTAGTAAATTTGGTCCTTAAGATACTTTATGATTAAAGCATTCTTTCAAATAGTACTTATTCTTTGCTTTATTGGAGAAGTCCTAAACGGGCAATGCAATATTTCTGTAAATGCCGGACCGGATCTAAAAGTTTGTAATATCGGTGATATAATTACAATCAATGGAAAAGTTACAGGTGCTGTAACAGAAATTTTTTGGGATCCCGCGACAGGTTTAAGTAATCCTAAATCTCCCATAACTAAAGCAACTGTTTTTGGCCCACAAGAATACATTTTAACAGCCCGAGGATTAAGCTCTCAAAATTTAATTGTAAATGGAAATTTTGAAGCCGGAAATACTGGTTTTACTACCGATTATGTGTTAGGAACTAATTCATGTTATGGATTAGGATATTTAGATTGCGAAGGAACGTACGGTGTCATCACGAATCCTCAATTTGGACATGCAGGATTTGCACCCTGCGGCGACCATACTTCAGGTGGAGGACTTATGATGGTGTTAAATGGTTCAGCCGCTTTTCAAAATGTTTGGTGCCAAGATGTAACTGTAATACCAGATATGGATTATGTTTTCACAGCTTGGGTCACTTCTGTTGTATCCGCTTCTCCAGCTGTTTTACAATTTTCAATAAATGGTAATCCAATTGGACCAAATTTTAACTCAAGTGGCTCCACTTGTTTATGGGAAAAATATGAAGTGACATGGAATTCTGGGGGAAATACGGTGGCACAAATTTGTATTCTAAATGAAAATACTCAAACTGGTGGAAATGATTTTGCAATTGATGATTTAGGCTTCAAAAAAATATGTGAAGTAAAAGATACTATGAAAATTGAGGTTGAAGAAATTATTGTTGAAATTGAAGAACCTGAATTAATTACTTGCGATAATCCAATGATAAAATTAAATGCCAAAGCTTCATCAAAAGGTACCGGTTGGACTTATCAATGGACCACTTCAAATGGAAAAATTATTTCAGGGGCAAATAGTTTGGAACCAACAATAAAAGGTCCAGGTACTTATTATCTTACAGTCTGTTCACCGTTGCCGAACTGTTGTTTAACAAAAAGCATTGAAGTGCAAGGGAATATCATACCCCCGGATCTATTGCTGATTTCAAAAGATACTTTAGGTTGCAATAATTTAAGTGCTACCATTTTATCAAGAAGTTTAGTTTCCCCATTAACGTATCAATGGAGTGGGCCGAATGGTTTTAATTCGAATGATCCACTTGTTGTTGTGCTTGAAGCAGGTAAATATATTCTAACTATTACAGATGAATATAATTGTAAAACAATTGATTCTGTCAATGTCTTCGAAATTATAGATAATCCCAAAATTAGTATCCAGTCAAATCCCATAAACTGTAAAGTTGATACCGCTAGATTAATTGGTTCTTCATCCGTTGCTGGTTCAAAATTTGAATGGTCAGGCCCTAACAATACTAATTTTTCAAAGTCGGAATGGAATGTGGTGGATACAGGAATTTATATTTTAAAAGTAACTTCTCCTTCAGGTTGCATTAAATATGATACGGTACTTTTAAAAAAAGATCAAAACCTTCCAATTGTAAATTATCAGCTAGATACAATTACCTGTCTACAGGATTCGTCAACTATCATAGTAACAACTAACAGAAAAATAGTAAATGCACAATGGCAAAGTTCTAGTTGGTTTTATTCATTAGATACCTTATCTATTAAAACCGGCTCAGCGGGTGTTTATGAATTGAAAGTAGAAGCAGACAATGGATGTATAACGCTATTAAATATTCCAGTTCTTGCAGATACTATTCACCCAAATTTAACAGCTTCCAATGATACCATAAGCTGTTTAAAAACTTCCATTCCATTAAATTCATCAAACCTCGATCCAACGGTTAATATTCGTTGGTATGGACCAAATGGTTTTGTGGAACTTAAAGACTCCGTTTATTCAAATCAAGCCGGCAAATACCAGGTAATCGGATTAGCAAAAAATGGTTGCTCAGATACTGTTCAGATTGAGCTCTTTGTTGATACCTTGAAACCCGACATTAAACTCTTAGATGACACTTTAAATTGCATAAAAAAATCTACCGTTTTAAAACTTTCAGACAGCTTAACATCCATTTATAGTTGGAGTGGGCCTAATAATTTTTCAAGCAGTCAAAAAAATCCATTCGTTTCAAAAGATGGTAATTATACAGTAACTGCTTCGCTTCCTAATGGCTGTTCAACAACTCAAATCCTGAATATTTATTTAGATGTCATGTTGCCAATTTTAAGCACTACAAACGACACCTTAACGTGTAAAAAAGATAGCATTCAATTAAAGGCAACAAATGACAATGCAAATGCCGCTATTCAATGGAAGGGTCCCAATGGATTTAATTCAATACTATTAAATCCCTATACATCAAATCCTGGAAACTATAATCTTGTAGTTACAAACCCAAATGGTTGCAGTGATTCTTTAACAGTTACTATTTTTCAAGATATTGGAAAGCCCGATTTGATTTCAAATAATGATACCTTAAATTGTACAAAGCGGACAGCAAATTTATTTGCAATTTCTTCCAGAGATAGCCTATTATTTGATTGGACTGGACCCGCAGGTTTTCAATCTAATAACCAAAATATTTCTGTCAATACAGCTGGGATTTATACTATTAGAATAAGTACTTTTGAAAATTGCTACAGCATTCTGAATGTCGAAGTGTTAGAAGATACCTTGAAACCTGTACTTAATTTAATCATAGATACATTAAACTGTTTGAAAACTCAAACAAATTTGAATTTTACAACTTCTGATTCACTGGTTTCATACAAATGGACAGGTCCCTCAAATTTTTCATCAAATCAAAAATTCCCAACGATTACACAAGGTGGAAAATATAATATAATCGTGGTCTCACCGAATACTTGTTCTGATGTCTTTGTTGTTGATATTTTACAAGATACCATAAAACCATTAGTGCAATATACCTTCGATAGTATTAACTGTTTTGATAGAGAAGTAGAACTTAAGGCGACCATAGTTCCAGCAAACCTTATCGGCGAATGGACTTTAAATAATCAACAAAAATACAAATCAAACAGCATTCTAACAAAAGCAGGAGGAACGTTTACATTTGATGTTATTAATTCGAATTTTTGTGCAAATTCAATTTCATTTTTTGTGCCAGTAGATACCTTGACTCCTGATCTTACATCAAATAACGATACTATAAATTGCAATTTTCCATCCGTTAATCTCTCTGCAAAATCAAATACACCTGGAGTCCAATATCAATGGAAAGGTCCAGGAACTATTACTTCGACCCAGTCAAATTTACTTACATTGATTCCGGGAACTTATACAATTTCTATTATTGCTTCAAATGGTTGTATTAATCAAAAGCAATCCATTGTCTTTATAGATACATTAAAGCCATCTATATTAACAGCTTCAGATAGTATTGACTGTATTCATTCAGAGGCTACCTTATTGGCCACAACAAATATCACTAACGGAATTTTTAGATGGACAAATAATCAAAATCAAATACTATCAACAAACGCTTTATTAAAAACAAAAAAAGGGGGAGCATATTTTATTGAAATTCTAAATCCTTCAAATGGATGTATTTCAAGAAAGAATCAAATTGTATCGGAAGATAGTTTAATTATTAAAGATGTTTTAATAGAAACAATACATCCAAAATGTGGAGCCAAAACGGGTTCCGCATCTGTATTAGAAATTATTGGTGGACATCAAAATATTCAATTTTCAATTGACCAAAAAAGAAATTATACAAAGAATCCAAATTTTAATCCACTATTATCTGGATTATATACTTTATATGTTATAGATGAAAATAAATGCGAATTTCAAAAGGATTTTGAAATCGTTGACCTGCCATTTATTGACACCGATTTAGCACCAGAAATTGCAATTGGTTTAGGAGACTCTATCCGCTTAGATTTAACAATATTACCAAATCGAAATCTTATAAAATCAATTCAATGGAATCCTATATTAAATCTTAGTTGTAATCAGTGTGAAGATCCATTTGCAAATCCTCCAGAAACAGCAATCTATAATGTGACTGTTATTGATACGAACGGTTGTATATCCACTAAAAGAATTCGAATAGTTGTAGAAACACCAAAAGTTTGGGTACCAAATGTTTTTAGTCCGAATGGCGACAATATCAATGATATTCTTTGGATACATGGTTCCAAAGAGGATGTTACGCGCATCCATAATTTTCAAATATTTGATCGTTGGGGAAATCGTGTATTTGAAACCAGGAATTTCCAACCGAATGATCAATCAAAAGCTTGGAATGGAACTTTTAAGGACCAAAAATGTAACCCTGGAGTTTATATTTATTGGGCTGAAGTTGAATTAATAAATGGACAAAAATGGATTATAAAAGGCGATATAACTTTAATAAGATGAGTTTTAAATTTGCATTGACGATTTTTTTCTCTTATCTATTTCTGAGTCCCTGGGATATCGAAGCTCAACAAAATATAAGTCCAACTAAATTATCGCAGCATCTCTTTTTGCAAAATGGATGTGGCATTACAGTAAATGCTGGACCGGACATCACCATTTGTGCTGGCCAAGGAAAAAATCTTAGTGGCAATGTAAATGGATCGAATCAATACGAATGGGAACCTATAGACGGATTAAGTAATCCAAATATATTAAATCCGGTTGCAAATCCAAGCATGACCACTACCTATACTTTAACGGCACATGGAATTTCAAACAACCTGATCATGAACGGTAATTTTGAAACCGGAAATATAGCACCTGCCACCTCTCAATATACACAATACACAAATGTAAATAATCTGATTACATCTACTGGAGGATATATGATCATGAGTGTACCACAAATCGCCAGTGCATTTGGTTGTAATCCAAATATCGGTGCATTTACAATGGTAATTACTCCAACGGGTTCAGGTACTAACATATGGTGTCAAACTATAAATGTAACACCAAATACAGATTATAAAATCGAATATAAAGTTTTCGGGATTCCCTACATATTTGGTTCTCCACCAACTATTGGTTTAAAAGTAAATGGAACTTTAATTGGGAGTGTAGATGCACCAAGTGGTTTATGTCTTGAAGCTATAGGGAGTTTTATGTGGAATTCAGGTGCTGCAAATACTGGAACATTTTGCTTTGAAAATTTCGGAGGTACAGGACCTGCAAGTATGTGCGCTATTGATGATATCACGATTAAAGAATGCTGCGTTGAAAAAGATGTGGTCACTGTAGTAGTTTATGATTTAATAGCAGAAGCAGCTCCTGTGGATGACATAAATTGTTTAAACAGACCCATTACAATTGATGCCTCAGGTTCATCTCAAGGCAATGGGATTAGCTATAATTGGACTACAAAAAATGGACGGATTGTTAGAAACGAAAAAACCTTAATGCCCGTTGTAGATACACCTGGAATCTATACATTAAAAATAACTGGATTATATGGGTGTGAAAAAGAATTAATTATAACCGTAAATGGAAGCGTAACAAAACCAGATATAAAAATAAAGTCTACAGATATTGATTGTAAAAATGCAACCGGTAGTATTGAAGCAAGTAGTAAATCAAATTCCCCTCAATTTGAGTGGAATGGTCCAAATGGTTTTTATAGCCCACGGGCTACCAATAACAATATAAAAGAACCTGGAGAATACACCGTTAAAGTAACTGATTCGTATGGATGTGAAAGTACATCCAAAGTTGAAATTAAAGACAATCGAAGTCTTATTGAGGCTGAAATTACTGGGGATAGTATTACCTGCGCCAAAGATTCAGCGGTTCTAATTTCAAGTTCTATTGGCAAAAAGCCAAATTATTTTTGGAATGGACCAAAGGGCTTCAAAAAAGATTCCAGTATTAAAATGGTTACTAAAGATACCGGTTGGTATTATCTTACAACAATTGATAGTTTTGGATGTAGTGAATTAGACTCCTTCTATGTAAAAGATTTACAAAATAACATTGCTTTAAAAATATTTGGTGATACGCTAACATGCTCAAAGAAATCGCTTGCTATAAAATTAATTACAGATACTACAGCAACTATTAATTGGAAAGGACCGAATGGTTTTATATCCAATATTTTAGAGCCTATTGTAACAGAATCAGGTTGGTATTTTGTGGATGTAAAAACGAAGGATGGTTGTATAGGAAGTGACTCCATTTTTATAGAAAAATCTGCAGATCTACCAGATTTATTTATATCGAATGAAGATACTATTACCTGCGATAAAAAAATGATCACTATTACGGGTGGCACCAATACACCGGGGGCGCAATTTGAATGGCAAACTCCAACAGGTATAGTAAAAAATCAAAATCAAATACAAGCCGTTGATTCCGGAATTTATCTGCTTCAAGTTACAGGCGTTAATGGATGTATCCTTACAAAAAGTATTACTATTTCAAAAGATATTGATAAACCATCTATTACCGGTATGAATGATACCCTGAACTGTATTAAAGACAGTGTACATTTAAATATAACTGCCGGAATTGTTCGAAGCTATATATGGACAGGACCGAATAATTTTAATAGCAATGTTGCATCGCCTATCATTAGGCTTAAAGGAAACTACAATTTAGTGGTCACTGGAGTAAATGGTTGTACATCTGATATTCAATTACAAATTGATGAAGATAAAGCAGTCCCATTTCTTCAATTATCTGCAGATACCATAAATTGCAAGCAATCTCAAATAGTTCCTTTCATCCTTGTGGATTCTAACACCGTTGGATTCAATTGGATTGGTCCAAATAATTTTAATAGTATATTCAAAGCACCACCTATTACAAAAGGGGGTATATACACGGTGACAGTGCAAGGTATCAATGGATGTCTAAATTCACAAATTCTTGAAATTATTGAAGATACAAATCTGCCAAATGCATCTTTAGAAGCGGATACCATCCAATGTAAAAGTACTGCCAGCATTCGGGCATTAAATATTAGCCCAGGTGCTATGATTCAATGGCAAGGTCCTAATAATTTCAATTCTAATTTACCTAATCCTACAATTACACAAAGCGGATTTTATATTTTGCAACTTACAGGTTTAAATGGATGTATATTTATGGATTCTGTTTTTGTATTTCAAAAAGATCAATTGCCCGATGTATTTGCAAAAGATGATACCTTAAGTTGCATTCAACAAAAATTATTTTTATTTGGAGGATCCGCAACTCAGGGCGTTCGTTTTGAATGGACCGGACCAAATGGTTTTATTTCAACTTTGGCTAGACCAGAAATTCAGGATTCCGGAATCTATATTTTAAAAGTTATAGATGCAAATGGATGTGAATCAACGAAGCAAATACACATTTCAAAATTTTCAGAACAAGCCATCTTGAATCTTATTAAATCAAACGATAAAATTACCTGTAAAGACAGTGTTATCCAGCTAAGTATTAATGCCAATTTGCCAGCTCAAAGCATACGATGGTTAGGTCCAAATGGTTATAATTCTAATGCTCAACAAATCACAATAAATGAACCCGGTAAATATCTTGTAATCTTTTCAACTGGTTTTGGATGTATTAGTCTCGACAGTATAACGATACAGGATTTAAGAAAATTACCCATTTTTAATGTTTTGGATGATAGCATAAATTGTATAAGAACAAATGTAACTTTACAATTAAACACTGGAGAAACGGATTTGGTATTTAATTGGTCAGGCCCAGGTAACTTTAGTAGTACACTGCAAAATCCTAGAATTACAAATGGAGGAAATTATACAATTACGGTTACAAATTCCGCGGCTTGTACTTTAATTAAAACTTTAAATATCAAATCAGACACAAGCAAGCCAGATCTATTTTTATCTGCTGATACCATAACCTGTACCCGGAATATTGCTCCCATAAAAGCAAGCTCAAGTCTTCAAGGTTTTACTATGAAATGGACAGGGCCAAATGGATTTAATTATACGCTTCCACAATTTTCAACAAAAGTACCTGGTCGGTATTTTTGTACAATTACTAACCCTAGAAGCGGTTGTAGCACCAGTACGTTTGTTGATGTGATTGAAGATACCTCAAGAATTCGGGATTTAATGGTTCAGGGAATTAATTCAAGTTGCAATAAAAACGATGGCAAAATAGAAATTTTAAATATTCTTGGTGGTAACGCACCCTATAAATACTCCATCGATAACGGAATCACTTTTTTTCCTAATCTTAATAACTTAAACTTAGCAGCTGGGATATATTCCGTAATTGTAGAAGATTCAAATGGTTGTCGATTTACATCAAGTGTTAATATTCTGGAGAATGAGTCTGTTAAAATAAATTTAGCACCACAAATTGAATTAAATTCAGGATCAAATACTACAATTAAACTTAACATTTTATCGAATCCAAATGATATTTCAACTATTTTATGGAGTCCTGCTGACCAACTTAGTTGTAATGATTGTATGGAACCCTTAATAACAGCAGACCATGATGATTTAATCACAGTCATTGTAACCGACATAAATGGCTGTACTGCATCAGCAACAATACAATTAATAGTCAAAAAAGAATCGAAAGTATATTTTCCGAATGTGTTTTCCCCAAATGGTGATAATATTAATGACTTTTTTTATCCTATTGGATTAAGCCCGAATGCAAAAATTAATTACCTAAACATTTATGATAGATGGGGAAATTTAGTCTTTCAAAAAATAAATGGGGTTCCGGGAATTGAAAAAGATGGTTGGGGAGGATTGAGTTCTAATCAAGATAAAGTGAATCCTGGAGTGTATATTTACTTAACAGAAATTTCTGATCAGGGTGAAATCAAAACATATTCTGGAGATATAACTTTATTGCAATAATTCTTGATGCATTCTAAAGATTTAATTACATTATCGGACTATTGTGAATTATTGAGCCACGCAGAAGATGCGGTACTTCTGGAATTGGAACGACAAACCTATCTTCAAACGATCGCACCACAAATGGTTTCAGGCAAAATGCAAGGTCGCTTTTTAAGCTTAATTTCCCGTTTAAAACAACCAAAGTATATTCTTGAAATTGGTACGTTTACTGGCTATAGTGCATTGTGTCTTGCAGAAGGACTTTCCTCTGATGGTCAATTACATACAATTGAAATTGTGGATACGTATGATCATTTAATACAAGCGTATGCTTCTAAGTCTAAAGTTTATCCTAAAATCAAATGGTATAAGGGAGATGCTTTAGAGTTAATTCCCACATTTAATATTGCATATGACCTTGTATTTTTAGATGCTGCAAAAAATAAATATCTTGAATTGCTTACAATTCTAGAAGCAAAAATGAAACCTGGAAGTATCCTGATTGCCGATAATGTACTTTGGTATGGAAAAGTAATCCAAACTCAAAAAGATGAAGAGACTAAAATACTCGATCTATTCAATAGAACTTTAGCTGCATCAAAAAAATGGAATACCCAGATTTTACCGCTCCGAGATGGACTTAGTATTTCTATTCGCGTGGATTCATGAAACCTATTTCAATAACTAAACTCCCAATTTCAAAATTTGAAACCAAAAATTCAAATCCATATATTCATAGTATTACACAAGAACAATGGTATCTAGAACTTGCATGTAAAGAAGCTTACAAAATTGTAAGTGATCAATTGATTTGGTTTATACCATCAAAAAATATACTTTTTATAAACCAAGCATTTATTCCTCCTTATATTCAAAGAATTGACCCGATACCTTTACAAAACAATCTAGAAATAGATGCAAATACTTTAACTTTTATACTAAGCCATATCAAATGTGGACTATTAAGTATATCCAATAAATTAACTTATATTCCAAATAATATTCATGAACAAATTAGAAACAATTATATATTACCCTTGAATCAACCCTATGATCAATTATATAAAAAATTTAGAAATGGCCATAAATTAAATCTAAAGCATTGTGATCGGATGGGTATCGAAATCCAAAACTCAATAGATCCCGATTCGTTCTCCAGCTTTTACAATAAATATAGTAATCAATCTATAATTTCTAAATATAAAAATAAAAATCTAATCAACAAGCTCATAAATCAGTGTCTTATGAGAAATTATGGATTCATTTTAAATGCAACGAATAAAAATAAAGAGATCCTTGCGCAGGCATTTTTTACAAAATATAATAATCGGATAGTCTATTTAATTTCATGTTCTACTCAAGCTGGCAAAAAAGACTTTGCAATGCATGCAATTCTTAATCACGTAATTAAAACCTATAGTAATCAAAATGCAATATTAGATTTTGAAGGAAGTATGATACCGGGAATTGCCTATTTTATGCAAGGATTTGGGTCTATAAATGAGCCCTATTTTGTTTATAAATGGGAATCTCATTTCGGTTGCAAAATATTGCATTTTGTCAAAAAACTAATCCGTTTTAAAAAAGGCTAGAATACCCAAAATGTACTTTACCGTTTCCAAAATTAAAAGCTTCTGATTTGTTTGCTCCGATTGCATATTGCAACGAAAAGGCACCCACTTTTGTTTGAAACTGAATACCGATACCAATTCCTTCATACCAATTCCATTCAAACAGTTCATCCTTCGGTTGTTTTAAATATGCAAAATCAGAAAATATATTTACAAAACTATTCCGATCTAATAAAAATCGATATTCAACTGTTTGTATAAATGCATTAGAACACCTATAAAAATCTTCATCAAAACCTCTTAGATTTTTATAGCCTCCCACTCGAATCAATTCATTTTCCAAAATTTTCCCAGCACTTAAAATACCCGTAGTTGAAAATTTAAAAAGGAGTATATGCCTTTGAGCAAGTGGAACAAATAAAGAACCTTCTAAATTATAAACAGCCTGTTCTTGATTTTGATTCAAACTATCAAACTGAGATTGAATATGAAGATCGTTTGATTCATAGGATAGTAATACATTATTCGCAAGAAATTCTTTTCTCCCTACTTTTAAATCCAGAAGCATTAGAATTCCTTTTCTAGGATTTACTGGATACTCTAAATTGTTAAATTTATAATTTAAACCAGCCGTTAGAAAACGATAATCCAATTGACTTGGGAGTCTCTTTGCTCGAATCAAACTCAAGGTATCTGGGCTTAATATCGATGATCCATGGTAACCAAATGAAATTGCAGTTTTTTGATTTCTCGACCAGGGATACGAAATAAATAATTGGGAACTAATATCCAAATATTGTTCACCAAATTTAAACAAATTAAAATCGGCTGAAAACCCTAAAGGCAATATCCGAATATATGGAAAATCAAAACCTAATTTAAGACGCGGAGAATTTTCACTAAGATTTTCATATCTCATAAAGATTCGTTCGCCATATTTCATTGTATTTTGAATGTCAAACCCTGCCTCCCCAGTTAATCTATACTTCTTTGCTGCAAGTCCGGTTTCAGAACTTAATCCCAATAAAATTTCAAATTTATTTGCTTTTGCTTTTTCAAGATAAAGCCAGACAATTCCTTCATTTCCCAAAAAAAGTACACGCGGAGCCGACTTTATATTAAGATATGACAATTTGGATAAACTTGGAAGCATTCGATCGACAAGCAATTGATTATAAATTCTACCCGGAAAAACACCAGTGACTTTATTTAAAACAAACTCCTTAAATATTATTTTGTTTCTTTGATCCGTTTGCTTAAAAACAATTTCAGGACCAGGATTCAAACTAACATATGCAACAAGAGTATCTTCTGACTGCATTACTTGCAAAAAATCAATTCTTGCAAAAGGATAACCAAAACTGGCTTTCTTCTGAATCCATTCATCAAATAATAATGCCCAGAATTCAGGCGAAGAATTATGTTTAGATTCTTGAATCTTTGAATCCATTTTCCAGTCGACATCTGAACCTTGAATTTCAATCAAACGAACATATTTAAATTGCTGACCCTTATTTAGGTAAACGGATACTAAACTCTTTGAAATAATGGAATCTATTCCAGCTAACAAATAACCATTTTGCCTTTCATCAGAAATCCAATCTTGTATCTTTGCAATCAATTGCAAACTATCTTGTATTTTGGAAAATTCGTGGTGGCTTTGGTCTTGATCTACAAATACTTCATACTTGAAACCTGATTGTGCGTAATTTTTCTGTAAAAATGAAAAAAATAATATGCTGATAATACCAGAAAAAACGGAGATCGTTGAAAAGGAGTTATACAAGCCTGCTGGTTTATACATACATATTCCTTATTGTAAGCGCAAATGTAGCTATTGCAATTTTCATTTCTCAACGAATTTACGTACAAAAAACCTATTATTTAATGCCTTAATATTTGAAATTGAAACGCGATCTGCAGAAGGAGATAGTTTCATAATTCAATCTATTTATTTTGGTGGTGGCACCCCATCATTACTAAACGAATCTGAGCTTAACAAATTATTAAATACAATTCGCACAAATTATAAATTAACAAAAAATCCTGAAATTACATTAGAAGCTAACCCAGACGATTTAAATCCAGGCTATTTGGATCAATTACTTCAGCTTGGAATTAACCGGCTAAGTATTGGCGTCCAATCTTTTCATGAACCTGATTTGCGTTGGATGAATAGAGCGCACAATGTAAAACAATCACATGATGCTATCGAATTTACAATCCAGGCTGGATTTTCAAATTTTAGTATAGATCTAATGTATGGACTTCCAGGACAGAATTATCAAAGTTGGTTAAAAAATTTAGAATATGTTTTAGGCTACCAAGCTCCTCATTTCTCAGCATATGCTCTCACCTTGGAAGAAAAGACTGATTTGTATAAAAAAGTACAATTAAATACAATTCAGCTTCCAGAAGAATTCTCTAATCTCACGCAAATGGATTGCTTATTAGATTTTTGTGATGCTCATTCCTATGAAGCTTATGAAATTTCAAATTTCTCTAAGAAATCCTTTCGGGCAAAACATAATAGTGCATATTGGGAAGGCGTGCCGTATTTCGGATTTGGTCCTGCTGCACATTCTTACTTAGGGGACATCCGTAGATGGAATATTGCCAATAATAATTTATATATTCAAGCTATTGAAAACAATCTAATTTATTTCGAAACCGAAGTCTTAAGTAAGAAAAACCATTGTAATGAATATCTCATGTTACAATTGAGACGGATTGAAGGCCTCGACCTTGTATATATTGAGCATCATTTCGGTGAATTCTTCAGCTACATAAAATCTCAAGTACTAAAACAAATCGAAATTGGAAATATGACAATTATAAATGAAAAATATTGTCTAACCCGCAAAGGCAAATACATTGCAGATCAAATTAGTGTAAATTTATTCGTAGGTTTATAATTCTTAATGAATACTACCTAATTATGCCATCTGCTTTTGGCCATGCCCTTTTTGCTCTTAGTCTGACACCCTTCAGACCTTATAAAGCAAAATTGTTACCAACAATACTTTTGTCTGTTAGTTGTGCAATAATTCCTGATTTGGATGTCCTGGGATTTGAATATGGCATCCCCTATGATTCTATATTCGGACACCGCGGATTAAGCCATTCCATTGTATTTGCATTCATACTTAGTATCATCATTACTGCCCTCTTTTTTAAAGAGTTTAGAAAAGATAAAATCAAATTTTTAAACATTTGTTGGTATTATTTTTTGTGCACCATAAGCCATGGACTTTTTGATGCCATGACAACTGGAGGTTTGGGAGTAGGATTTTTTACTCCCTTTTTGGCGGATCGATATTTTTTCTCTATTAGACCCATACCTGTTTCACCATTAAACTTACAAGCTTTCTTCACTGAATATGGATGGTATATTTTAAAAGCAGAATTACAATTTATTGGGTTGATTTCATTTTTTGTATTAATTGGAGGTTATTTTTGGAGAAAATATATTCTACAACAATCAAGCTAAAGCAATTACTTATAAACTATTGAAATTTTTATAAAAATTTATATTGAAATCATATTAAACCAACAAATTTTTCTACTCTTCTGAATATCGTGGACAATCTTAGCAATATTAAATTGAATTTTAGCTTTTCAAAGTAGTCGACCCCTTAGATTGTGGTTCATTCGATGCAGCAATATAAACACTTGCATAAATATTCCTAGCAAGAATCTGAATCGTTATTTTACCTATGTGAAAATAGTGGTTTGAATAATTTTATAATGATATTTAAAATACAAAACCTTTGACATTTGTATTTACTTGCGTAATACTTTTATTTCAAGCCAGATAAGTCCACTAACTAAAATGACTTCTACTAAAAAGTAAGTCAAACTTAAAATGGTGAGCCTTTGGTAATAATAAATTACAAGGCTTATTGTCAAACAACAATATAGCAAATTAGCAATGCTGATTGCAAATAGGAATGCATGCCAATTGTCGGATAAAAAGAAAAAGCATGCAAACGAATAAATACAAAACATTCCTGCCAAAATCGCAAGGAATTTTAATACTTCCAATGGCATTCCAAAATACTTGTTGAATGGCATCAAAATTACAAACAATAAAAAAGCAGTGAGCAAAGCTCCTAAGCCATCTACCAGAAATAAGGTTTTTGGATTTCGTGCAAGTTTCCTAAGAATAGAAGGCATTTCGCAGTAAAGTTATTATGTTTTATATTCAATCAGTTTACTTATTACCAAATCTATTATAACATTTAAAAGATCCTGCAATGATAAAATTTCAGTTGATTTATTGATTCGAATGATCTTATTCAAATGACATGTAAAATCGCAATAGAAAAAAGATTTTTTAATTTCTTACGTTTTCCCATTCCCACGCTGTTCTCAGTATATCATCAACAGTTCGATTAGGCGCCCAATTTAAAAGTCTCTTTGCTTTTGTTGAATCTGCAAAAATGGCCGGGATATCTCCGGGTCGTCTGGGGCCAAGTTCATAATTAAATTTCAAACCACTTACCTTTTCAAAGGCTTTAATAATTTCCAATACACTCAATCCTTTTCCCATGCCAAGATTGAACGCATCATCCGGCAGTTCTTGCTTAGTACTAAGCAAATATTGGAGTGCCGAAGTATGCGCCTCCGCTAAATCCATAACATGAATATAATCGCGTATACAAGTACCATCTTTTGTATTATAATCCGAGCCATAGACTGTCATTGACTTTCGTTTACCTATAGCAGTTTCTGTAATTACAGGCACTAAATTTAAGGCTATATTAGATGCAGCTTCACCAATAAGGATTGAGTCATGTGCTCCTGCCGGATTGAAATACCGGAGGGAGATAGCCTTTTTACCGGATGTCTTAAAGAAATCCTGGATCAACCACTCACAAATTTGTTTTGTTCGACCATATGGAGATGCTGTCGGTCTGAATTCTGCGGACTCAACAACAGGTAAATCAGATGATTCTCCATAAACTGTGCATGAAGATGAAAAAATCAAATTTGGAATATTTGAATAATTCATCCATTCAAGTACTTGCATCAATGCACCTACATTATTTTCATAATAGGCCAATGGTTTTTTAACAGATTCTCCAACTGCTTTCAATGCTGCAAAATGTATGATTCCAATGATTCCCGATTCATTCTTTTCTATAAGCCTCCAACTATCCGCTTTAGATAAATCAATTTGATAATTTTTAACCTTTTGACCTGTAATTTTTTCAATACCGACTAATACATCTTCATTAGAATTAATCAATGAATCTACAGAAATCACTTCAAAGCCATTTTGAATTAAATCTACCATGGTATGACTTCCAATATAACCACATCCTCCTGTTACTATTACCTTCATTGATTTCAATTTAATGATCGTCTTTAATTTCTACATGATGCAAATCAAAATGTGCAATTAATTTCTTTGCCAATTCCTTACCAACAGATTTTTCAATTTCATCAAGATGGGCATTTTTAATCCCGTGAACTGAACCGAATCTTGTTAAAAGTTTTTGTGCCGTTTTTACCCCGATTCCTTGAATATTAATTAACTCCGTTTTAATAAAATTTTTAGATCGCTGGTTTCTATGAAATGTTAAACCAAAACGATGCGCTTCATTTCTTAATTGTTGAATAAGGCGTAAAGATTCTGACTTTTTATTTATATGTAACGGAATTGGATCATTCGGAAAATAGATTTCTTCCAATTTTTTTGCAATACCAACTACTGTCATTTTTGAGTGCAAATCCAAAACATGCAATGCTTTCATAGCAGATGACAATTGACCTTTACCACCATCAATGATGACCAACTGAGGTAAGGTTTGACCTTCATCAATCAGGCGTTTATATCTTCTGTATACCACTTCTTCCATAGATGCAAAATCATTTGGACCCTCTACGGTTTTTATATTAAAATGGCGATAATCTTTTTTTAATGGCTTTGCATTTCTAAATACTACACAAGCAGCAACAGGGTCTGTACCTTGAATATTTGAATTGTCAAAACATTCTATGTGAAAGGGAACTTCTTTCAAATGCAAATCATTTTGCAAGGTTTTAAGTATTCGCTCTGTTGGAGATAATTTACTCCCTTTATTCATCTGTTCCCTTCGCTTCTGCATTTGATAATACTGAATATTACTTATCGAAAGGTCCAAAAGTTTTTTCTTGTCACCAACTTTTGGAATCGTAATTTCTACTTCTTTATCAGGGATACATACTAAAAGCGGTACGATGATTTCAGGCGCAATACTATCAAATTTTTCCCTTAACATGGGTACTGCAAGAGAAAGGATCTGGGCAGGATCATCATCACAATTTTTACTTGCCTCTAAGGTGTAGGTATGTATAATTGCCCCATCTATAACTTTTAAAAAATGAATATAAGCATCGTTGTCATCCCATGCGATTGAAAACACATCAACATCCTTAATGGAGGTACTTACTACTGTTGATTTTCCTTGATAATCTTCAAATGCACTCAGCTTAATTTTACACTCTTGTGCCTTTTCAAATTCCATATTTTCAGCATGATATCTCATTTGATCAAGCAGAAACTCCCGAACCTTTTTAAGATGTCCCTTTAACATATTTTTAATTTGTTCAAGCTTATTTTTGTAAGCATCTACGGATTCAAAATGTTGACAGGGACCATTGCAATTTTTAATATGATACTCCAGACAAACTTTATAACTATTTTTAGATAATGCTGTAGGAGACAAATTAAGATTACAGGTACGTAATGGAAATAATGTTTTAATTAATTGCAAAATAATTTCTGCTTTATATTTTGACGCATAAGGTCCAAAATAAGTAGATCCATCTTTAATTAACTTTCTAGTAAAAAAAACGCGGGGAAAATCCTCTTTCTTTATACAGATATACGCATAAGTTTTACCATCCTTAAGCATAACATTATACTTAGGTTGGTGTGTTTTAATAAGAGAATTTTCGAGTAATAAGGCATCCTGCTCTGAATTCGTTATCGTAAACTCAATACTTTTAGCATTTCGAACGAGTGCTTTGGTTTTTGCTAAAATATACTTTTTATCGCCGAAATAAGAGTTTAAGCGATTCTTAAGATTTTTGGCTTTTCCAACATATAAAATTTCTTCGTTGATCCCTAAGAACCGATACACTCCCGGATCTTTTGGGATACCGCCCTCCAATAATAGCTTAAAATCATCCAGCGTCATTCTTGCAAAAATAAAACAAAAGCAGAGGCTTTGCTATAGCTACGTTCTTTAAACTAATTTAAGAATTTTTATGCACTCGTTTCAATAATTGGGGTGGTTTCCTTATCTGAACAAAGAACAACCATTAAATTACTTACTAATCTAACTTTCTCATGAGCATCTAAACTTACAATATTCTTCTCTGCCAATTGTTTAAGAGCGCCATCTACCATTCCAATCGCGCCATCCACAATTTTGAAACGAGCAGATACAATGGCTTCAGCTTGTTGACGTTTTAACATCGCAGCAGCAATTTCTGGTGCATATGCCAAATACCCAATTCGTGCTTCCAGCACTTCTATTCCTGTAATTAATAATCGTTCCTGTAGTTCTTTTTCCAATAACCTGTTCACCTCGCTTTCTTCAGATCTAAGGGTAATTTCATTGTGATCATCCACATGGTCATAAGCAAAGCTGCCTGCAAGTTTTCTAACTGCAGCATCTGTTTGTACTTTAACAAATTGCATATAATCTTCTACTTCAAATTGAGCTTTAAATGTGTCTTTTACCTTCCATACCAGGATTACACCTATCTGAATTGGATTTCCTCTTTTATCATTGACTTTTAATCGCTCACTTTCAAAATTTCTAGCCCGCAATGACATATTTCGTTTATTGAAAAATGGATTGGCCCAAAAAAAACCATCTTGCTTTACAGAACCAACATATTTACCAAATAGAGTCATTACTTTGGAACCATTTGGATTCACGATGATAAAGCCTGGTGTAATCAACAACATGATAATGGCGCAAACGATCTTTAATGGAATTGGCTCCAACAATAGAATGCCTCCAATAAAAACAAAAATTAACACCAGGAAAATCCAACCAGAATATGGCTTGAAAAGTTTCTCATTCATACATTTAAAGATTTAGAATTCAAATGTATTACAAGGAAAATCCAAAACCAAGTTTCATCGACAATACTTTAAAAATCAACGATGAAAGCAGTTACTATTTTGACTTTTTGCTATTTGAATTAATTTCTTTTGTTTGCATTTCCTGATACTTAAATCCTTTCACAGCATGATAGTCGGCTTCTGCAGCTATGTATGGCATTTGATTCCAGAATGGACTTTCCAGAATTTTTTCCAAAACTTGGATTTGTCTAGCCTGTTTATTATCAATGATTGCCTTCACTGCTATTGCATAAGCTTTTATACTCCAATCTCTTGCTTCAGCGGAGGACTTTGGCTTTTCTTCTAAATTTACAAGATCCACTTCCTTTATACTTCCCTTGTAATATAAAAGTGCATCCAGATAAGGCTTTGTTACCGGCGTAATAAACATTTTTGGTTCAATAGTAGTTAAAATTCCTTCAGCATCCTTTTGCCTGTTTGCTCTCATATAAGACTGATATTGCCAATAATACGCCATACAATACAAATCAGAATTATTTGAAAAATCTCCACAAACTTCATACATTTTTTCAGCATTCGAAAAATCACCCTGACATTGAAAAGCTAATCCCATCCATTTATAAATCTCATAATGCAAACTAGCATTAATTTTCTTATCTGTTTCTGACTTTTCTAATAGACCTTTGATGTCTTTTTGGCCCTCCACTGCTTTACCTGCCTTCCAAAAATCATTCACCGCAGAAGCAAATTGCCTACCTTGAACAGAGGCAATTCCACGATATAAATACAAATCCGCTGTATTCTGAAATTGTTCAATTCCTTTGCTCAAAACCTGGATAGCATTTTCAACCAACCCAGACTCAATGCATTGATAACCATAGGCAATAAATGATTTGACTTCTGTTAAATGGCCGAGATAAAACATTCTGGAGTCATCTAAATTTTTCTTATTTCTCTCTTTTATGGAATCTGGTTCCGGCAATTCTAAAAGTCTCTTTCCATCTAGTGTAACTGCATAAGTTTGCCCTGTTTGAGATTCTTCAGGTAAAGCTTGGGCTGCTGCCTGACTCTCTGCATTCGACTTAGAATCCGATTTACACGAACACACGAATAAAATTCCAATAAACACAGAGATTATTAATTCTTTTCTAAATTTGATCATTTTGATATATTATTCTACAAAATTCCAAAGAATTTAACTGTTTAATAGACTCTTTGAGAGACATTAACAATTTAATCCCGGCAATCTTATAAAGTTAGTTCGTTGAAATTAGAATTGGCTTAATGCAAATTATAAACAAATGCCTTAACTTAGATTTGTAAAAGAATGAAATTAATCTTTAATAAACCATTGCGTGTGGTGAAACGATATTATTTATACTTGTTACCAATATCAATAGTTTTCTCTTGTTCGCTAGAGGATACCCCTTATAATCCTTGTTCAAAGGTTTATAATACAGAGACGTTACAAGTTGCATCCCGCAGCAGGGATTGGGTGAACTTCTCTAAGTTACAAGAATTGAAATATATTAATCAATTTAATGATACCATGATGCTCACGGTAACTCATTTGTTTGAAACTGTTGATGGAAATTCGCTTCAGTTTAAAATTCTATGTCCTGAGGATTCACTCCAAATGAGTGTGGTGAATTATTCCACAAGAGTCCTCTTTTCAAAACTTACGACTTCGACAAAACTTTCCAAACTCTTGGCAATAGAATTTTCTCTGGATGTTGTTGTTGATGAAATAAAAAGTAATTTAGATGATATTCAAATGGCGGATGTTCTACAAATTTATATTCAATTAAAAAATCCGCCACTTGATCCTAAGCGAATTCTTGTTTTACAAATTCCTATTTTAGATAGGGGCTTTCAAGATGCACTTCTTGGCACGTATGCATTTTTAAACACTATAAAATTAGGTAAGTATCAATTTGCAAATGTTTATAGCAATTATGAAAATGAAGACCAGTTAAAAGTGTATTATTCAAATCAAGGCTTGATTGCGTTTGATATCGAAAATAATTTATTTGTCTTTGAACCATAATTTAAGTTAGAGAATATGAAATATTTATTTTATACAGCATCGATTTTATGGATACTTTTTGAATTTGCCAATGTATATTTTATTATGCCTTTACCGGGAAGTCAAAAAATAAATTCATTGGAATTTGCATATTCACTTTATTCCTGGAGATGGTATATTCGATGCCTTCTTGGACTTGCAATGATATCAGGCTTTCTTGTTGCTTTTCAAAAATCGAAGTGGTTAAGTACCTTGGTTTTCCTTTTTGTACTTTTTGTGATTTATCAATTTAATTTTGAATTTCCAGCTGATAAAATGTTTTATGCTCCAAAAAATTTAATTTTAAAACCCATAGATTCAAATGAAATTGATCCTGATCGCCTGGTCTTAGGCCTTTCAATGAATGGTGAATTTAAAGCATATCCAATATATTTAATTGGTTACCATCACCAAGTAGCAGATAAAATTGGAGACAAATCAATCTTAATAACCTATTGCACAGTTTGCCGAACGGGCAGATGTTATGAAGCTCTTGTAAACCATAAGTTAGAAAATTTTAGGTTAGTCGGAATGGATCATTTTAATGCCCTGTTGGAGGATCATTCGACCAAAAGTTGGTGGCGACAATCAACTGGAGAATGTGTGGTTGGACCTTTGAAGGGCAGCTTCTTAGCTGAATTTCCATCCCAGCAAACTTCTTTAAAAACCTGGATTGATTTACATCCAAATACTCAAATTATGCAGGAAGATCCTGTTTATAAAATAAAGTATGATAGCTTAGCCTTATATGAAGCTGGTAAATCGAAAGGTAAATTAACCAAAAAAGATAGTAGTTCATGGAGTGATAAATCCTGGATTATAGGAATTCAAATTGGAAATGATAGCCGAGCCTATGATTGGAATCAATTAATTAAAGATCAGATGATTCTTGATCAAATTGGAAATACTTTTATTGTATTATTACTTTCTTCTGACAAAAAAAGTTTCTTTGCATTTGAAAGACCTACACCGGAATCTAAATTTATATTTAGAAATGATAGCTTATTTATGAATTCGATTTACTATCGTTTTACTGGTGAATCATTGAATTTTACATCTGTAGAGCATCCAAAATTGAAACATATCAATGCCTATCAGGAATTTTGGCACAGTTGGAAAACGTTTCATCCGAATTCAGACAGGTATCAAGTTTTGGAATAAAAAACTGGAAATAGTTAAATAATTAAACACATATATTTATTTAATATTTATATTTTCTTGTTATTGTATTTTTTATACATACATTAATTGTTAATATTAAACTATTTACAACGTATTAAGGATTTCAGTATGTTTATGTTTTGATTGCTTGAACTTATGCAAAAGATATTCCTGCTTATATGTATCTGTTTTTTAATGTCCAGAAATGGATTTTCTCAAACAAATATTATTAAAGTAAATCCAATTTTTTTTGCTGCTGGTTTCTTTCACGCTACTTATGAGCATGCTCTAAACTCAAAATCCTCATTATCCTTAGGTATGGGATTTTATGCTGGAAACGATGGTGGATTTGCAGCAACGAGCGAGTATAGATTTTATATTACCCATAAAAATCGTCCGAGCCCAGCTGGATTTTATGCAGGTCCAAATATTTTGTTACTAAATATTGATGACGATGTTGAAACTTCAATAGGCGCCTTAATAGGATATCAATGGGTTTGGAAAAGTGGTGTATCCCTTGATTTAGGACTAGGTCCACAATATTCATTGGTTGGTGATACTTTTGGGAATGGTGTTTTACCATATGGAGTGTTTGCAATGGGCTATCATTGGTAGTCCTTTTAAAATAATTTAATTAACTAAATAAACAAACAAATGAAAAAGATTTTCTTCTCCTTTATTTTATCGTTTCTTATGATTCAGGTTTATAGTCAAAACCAGATTATTAAAACGAATCCACTTGCCTTTGCATTTGGAAATATTAATTTGCGCTATGAAAAAGCAATAAATCAAAAAACTTCATTTCAATTTGGAGGAAACTTTTATTCCAGAAAATTTGGTGATATAAAAACGACTGGATTTGGAATTGATGCTGAATTTCGTTTTTATATTACAAATCGAAAAAAGCCAGCACCAGAAGGTTTCTACATAGGCCCAAATATTGGTTTTGATATTAATAAAACGAAAGAAGATGGTACCGATAATAGTGCTTCTTTTAATTTATTTGGGATTGGGGCTACCTTAGGGTATCAATGGGTTTGGGATAGTGGCTTTACTTTAGAACTCGGAATGGGACCTCAATACAGTATTTTTGCGGGTAAAGATGACAATCTAGATACTACGGTAGATTTTGAAGGAATCCTTCCTCGTTTTGTTTTTGCAATTGGATATGCATTTTAGGCAAAGCTTAATTACATAAAAAAAGAAAAGCCCATGGATTTATTTCGATGGGCTTTTCTATTTCTCATGAAATCGAATGATTATTCAAATTTAGTACTTCCACTTGGCTGATATACATAACGAAATGTATAATAACGCGGAGCATCTGCTCTACTATTCGGAGCTATTGGTGAATCTTTATAATAGCTTAATATTTCCATTTTTACAAATTTATTATCCGCAGTTTTAATCACGAATATTTTTCCTGGTGTTGGATTAAAAACCATCGCAGCAGCATCATATGTATACCAAGATTTTCCAATGGCCAGATTTGCCAAGGTTGAATCTGTTTTAAAAATACCAGATACGGGAACTTCCTTAATGTCTGAAAACAAACCAGTTTCAACAAAAGCAGCACCTAATCCTGGACCACTTGTTCCGCTGTTGATTAATATAGTACTTGCCTTAAATGCAATATCCCATTTTGCAGTTGCACTATCTGTATTGGGTACAATTGTACTATCACTAAACCTAAAAAAAGTAAATAAGTTTTTAGTCCCTATAGGGGTACCATTTGTTGGATCATAACTAGTTGCTGGATCAGCTGGTAAATTCACAATTTTCACTGAACGTACTCCATTGATTGTTACAGGATCGTCACTGCAAGAATAAAAAGAAAATAAAATACTTAGTAAAAATAAATAATAATTGATTTTCATAATCATTTTTTATAAAGTTTATAATTGACATTTAAATATAAATTTCGCCCAAATAAACTTGGGATATGATCCGAGTCTATATAATTAAAAAGATTATCAGCCCCCAATTGGATTCTAAATTTATCTAATAAATTCTTTGAAATTGACACATTACACAAAATATACCCATCAACAAATTGATCATATTGATCTAAAATTGAATTGCCATTAATATCTGAAGCTGGACGAATATTACCTTGAACACTGCCCGCCGTATTCGAAATTCCGAACTTCCCTTTATAAATCAATCGAATACTGGCATCCCAATGATGTTTCTTGTTTTCGTAAAAAAGTTTTAAAGATTCGGTATGTCTGGAACGATTATATAATCCGAAATAATCAGATTTTTTGATTCGATAGGTTTCTTTTGAAATCGGATCTCTTCCAAAAACTTGACCTTGATTAATTTGATCCAAGATCTCCTTATCCATTGCAAATAAAATTTGTGACGACATTTCAATGTGTAAGCCGAAATTTAATTTATGAATCACACTAAATTCTAAACCTTGTGTAAAAGCTCTTTTTATATTCGAATAGGAATAAATTGTTTTTTGATCAATAGTCAAAGCAATAGGTTGTGACTCAATCAATCCTTCCAAATCATTTCTGAAAAAATTAACATCAACATGACCATTAGCATTATAATAAAATTGAAATCCAGCATTAATCGCCATTGACTTCTCAGGATCTAATTTTCCGATTAAATTGACATCATAGAAGAGCTGTTGAATTTCGCCATTATTTTTTAACTTTTCAATTTGATATTTCAATTCATTGGTACCAAATACAAAATATCCGGCAGCTGCATTCTTGAAATTCAAATACAAATATCTAAAATCAGGTGCTTTAAACCCTGTTCCAAATGAACTTTTTAGCTTCCAACGTTTTCCAACAGACCATTGTGCTGCAAATTTCGGACTCCATTGTGATCCATAAATTGTGTTGAGATCATAGCGAATTCCACTGACAATTTCAAAGCGATTTTTGATTGTCCATTCATGTTGTATATAAACAAAATTTGTTTGCTGATTTCGTTGTTCTGAATCAGCATATCGCGAAGTTTTCACGGATTCAAATGCACTTCCAATACCTGCTGTCCACTTTTGAAAATCCTGAAAATAACAACTCGCCTGAATTTCAGGTCTGATAAATAGTTGCTGGAAACTATCTGTATAATAAACCTCCCGGCTGTCATTTTTAAATAATTGTGTATTGGTTTCATAAAAACTTCCATAAACGGATGTATTTATAAAAGTATGATTTGCAAGCTTTAACTTATACTGCGGATTTAAACTAAAATCTTTTACATAAGCGTGTCCGAATACCCGAATTGAATCTAAACCATTGACAACTTGATATTCATTTTCTTGTGTTTCAAAATAAGATTTTCCACTTAATGAAAAAATGTGCCGTTCTCTAAAATCCTTTTTCAATTTCAATTGCAATGTCGAATTATAATAAGGCGATACTGTCTGCCCATAAATATTCGGCGATAAATCAAAACCAGCAGTCCTAAAATGATTGCCAAAAACACTAATACTTAAATCATTCTTGATAAGATTCGTTTGCAACGAAGCATCTAAGGTATTGTTGCTGGCATATTTTAATCCAAGATTTAGCTTACTTACTTCAGGTGAATGGGTGATAATATTGATCACTCCACCCAAGGCTTCTGAACCATACAAACTAGAGCTGGGGCCTTTTACAATTTCAATTCGCTTAATATTTGCTACCGTAATCCGATTCAGTTCTAAGTTTCCTGTAAGTCTTCCAATTAAGGGTTCCCCATCAATTAAAATCATGGTATAATCTGGATTTAAACCTTGAAGTTGAAGACCATTGCCAAAACCGTTAATTTGAGGCACGATGGACAGACCGTTTTGTTCGCTCAGGATATCCTGCAATCTACTGGATCCACTCATACTAATAATCTTAGCCTTGATTATTGAAACCGGCATTGGGACACTAATCAAGCTGCGCTCAGTCTTCGTAGCCGTTATAACTACTTCATTCAAGTTAATTGAGTCACTTTGAGTCGAAGCTTGTAAGCAACTAAAAATAGCAACTATAAATAAAATAGATTTCATTTGGACCACAAAATTGGCTGCTTAAAATATAGAAAAATAACCCATTCAGCATAATCCATAACCCAAAAGGTCATATCTTTAGAGATTGAAATCAATTTATGAAATCAATGCTTATATGTTAAAACCTATTAAATATGTATTCACACGCTATTAACTCCCAACATGCTGAGTAGGAAAAATACCCAAAACGGAAATTCGATTAACTGCTTTGAAGACGCCGAACTTTTTTTAGAAATAATTAAGCCAGAACATATCCTTCAAAGGGGGACTTATATTTTTGGAAAATCAAAAGTCCATATTTTATTTTGTCTTCAAACCGGTGTACTGTTCCGTTTTGGTCCGGTATATTCAAGGTTACTTGCTGCGGGTAAAGCCTTTATAATCTATAATCCTGAAGCCGATTTATCAACAATTTTGGAATCCAGCGATCCTGGACATATTATTCATATTTCTTTAAGCCTACAAAAATTACATCAATTATTTGTGCCTGGACACCAATCTGCTTCTGTTTTTAAGCTCTTTGATTCACAATTAAAAACTTATGAAGAAATCGAAATTGAATCAGAACTACTTTTGGTTTTAAATCAGCTGACACAAAAAAGTAATAATCCAGACTTAAACCGATTATTTTACAATGCCAAAATTCTTGAAATCATTAGCCTATTATATCTGGAAAAACCACAACAAGTTGAACATTGTCCATTTTTGAAAAATGAAGCAACTGTTAGAAAAATTAAAAATGCAAAAGATATTTTGATAAGTGAATATAAAAATCCACCAACGATTCCAGAACTTTCCAAAGCAGTTCAATTAAATGAATTTCAACTTAAATCAGGTTTTAAAGAAATTTATGGAATTGCACCCTACCATTTTTTAATGGCCCATAAATTAGAAATTGCTAAACAATTATTGTTAAGTGGTGATTACCAGGTTCAAGAAGCAGCTTACGAAATTGGTTATAGCAATACAAGTCATTTTATAGAAGCCTTTAAAAAACAATTTGGAATGACACCTAAAAAATTAACTTCAAATAAATTTATATAACTAGATTATGAAGGCGTTTTTTAAAAAACTAATCCTCGGTAAACCAAATCTTGAGCAAAAATCGACTCCTAAAGTAATTGACCGCAGAAAACGAAATGTTAAATCTATTTGGGAAAATGAACATCATAATGATATCGGACTTGAAAAAATTGTACGCTTGCTGTTAGCAAGTTCTCAGTTTCTATTTCCGGGAAGTTATATAAAGCATTATTTTGAAAAAAAAGGGATTCATTATAAAGATTTAGCTGTTGACGCACTTGTATTGACAAAAGTTTGTTTTCCTATATTTATTTTAAAATTTCAATTAGAACACAATAGTTTCTTTTTCTGGTTTCAAATATGGTTAGTTTTAGAGACCATTTTATATATACCAACCTTAATTTTTGCATCAGATACAATGACTCGAACAAGATCCTACAGAAGATCTATGTTATTGGTATTTCTAAATTACATAGAAATTATTCTGGCATTTGCTGTCTTTTATGCATCCGGTGATCATCTCAATAAACCATTAGATAATTGGTATGATTCTGTTTATTTTAGCTTTACGACTGCATCCTCCATGGGCTTAGGAGATTTTCATCCAGTTACACCTTTTGGTAAATTATTAGTTTGCATTCAAGCAATTCTATTTTTATTGTTTGTGGTGATCTTTTTAAACTTTTTTTCAAATAAAGTAGAAAGCAAAGGATATTTTGAATAGTTCTATGTTTTAATTAATATTTAAATTTTCTTTTTCACCATTGTCAAAATGGTTGCAATTGCCACGATATCATTGTCTTGGTCAAAAACTTCTACCAACCATCTCACAATTCCACAAGGCACTTCATGATCTATAATTTCCGGATGCTCCTTGTTTGGAATTTTAATGGAACTTTCTTGATCCATTTTTTCTTTTACAGTTAATTTTACAAAAATTGTCATGCCAGGATAAACCGGTTTGGTAAATCTGCATTCATCAATTCCGTAATTTAATAGCACAGGACCTTTCTTTGCATCCACAAATAATCCAGCTGCTTTGGATAAAATAAAGTAACCATGAGCAACCCGACTTTTAAATAAGGTTCCTTCTAAAGAAGTGGCATCCATATGGGCATAAAAATTATCACCACTTACATTTGCAAAATTTGTAATGTCTGTTTCACTAACAGTATGGCCTGCTGTAGTGATACGATCCCCTATAAAAAGCTCTTCAAAATATTTTCGAAACAAATGAATTTCACTTTCATTGGATTTTGCACCTTGCTGATATACTTGTGAAATAGAACTTATCATTTCCGGTGAACCTTGAATAGCAACTCGCTGTAAATAATGTTTTACCCCTCGAAGTCCGCCCATTTCTTCACCACCTCCAGCCCTTCCAGGGCCACCATGCACAAGCATCGGCATTGGAGATCCATGCCCGGTACTTTCCTTAGCACATCGCTCATTTAATATTAATATTCTACCATGATATGATCCTGCACCTAAAGCATATTCACAAGCTATGTTTTGGTCATTTGTAATTATCGATGAAACTAAAGAACCTTTCCCCAATTTTGAAATAGCAATCGCTTCCTCCAAATCCTGGTAAGGTAAGATCGTACTAACCGGTCCAAAAGCCTCCAACTCATGTGTCAATCTATTTTCAAACGGCTTTTCATTGAGCATTAAAATCGGAGACAAAAATGCCCCTTTACTTGGATCTGCACCAACTACTTCTACAGTATTCAAATTTCCAAATACAATGGGTGTAAAAGTTGCTAATTGTGCTACCCGTTCTTTGACTTCTAAAAGTTGAATGCTTCCTGCTAATGCACCCATTCTTACCTCTTCCCGATCCGGATTTCCAATAACTGTATTTTTCAATTTTTGTGATAAAGCAATTTGAACATCCTCCACAAGGGCTGAAGGAACGATAATCCTTCGAATAGCGGTACATTTTTGTCCGCATTTTGCGGTCATCTCCCGATGTACCTCTTTAATAAAAATTTCAAAATTTGCACTCCCCGGTTTTACATCCGCTCCTAAAATACAAGCATTTAATGAATCTGCTTCCATCGTAAATGGTACAGATTCTGAAAGAATTCGAGGGTGTGATTTTAATAATTTTCCAGTAGTAGCAGAACCCGTAAAGCTTACCACATCCTGATTACTTACATGATCTAAAATGGATTGTGCAGAACCACAAATTAATTGCAATGATCCTTCTGGCAAAATTCCAGAAGCAATAATATCTTTAACAACCGCCTCTGCCAAATAGGAAGTAATCGTTGCAGGCTTGACAATAGCGGGTACACCCGCCAGCAGATTTACAGAAATTTTTTCAAGCATTCCCCAAACAGGAAAATTAAAAGCATTTATGTGAATTGCTACACCTTCTTTAGGGACCATGATATGATGGGCAATAAAACTTCCAGTTTTAGATAATGGAATCATATCTCCATCTACATAAAATTTTTGGTTCGAAAATTTTTTACGCAAACTAGCGTACGCAAATAAGGTTCCAATTCCGCCATCTATATCAATCCAACTATCTGTTTTTGTTGCACCTGTTTTAAAGCTAATTGGATAATATTTTAATTTCATTTCTGTAAGATGCAAAGCAAGTGCTTTTAGCATTCTTCCCCGTTCCTGAAATGTCATTTTTCGCAAAGCTGGACCACCTTTCGTTCTAGCATATTCAATCATGCTGCCAAAGTCCAAACCCTTACTACTTGCGGATCCTAAAAGTTCTCCTGTGATTGCATTGTAGAGTAATTGCCCTTCACCATCACCTTCAACCCAGGCTCCTAATGCAAAATTATTAAGCTTCATAATATTGTTCTTATTTCTGTTTTAATTAACTATTGATATACTCCAAATTGATTTAAATGGTGCCAACAATGTTTATATAATAAGGAAACCCAATGATTATAATCTAAATCACCAAAAAATGGATTTCTAATAGTTTGATTCTTATTTGCTTCCCATTGAGCAACAAAACCATTCAGTTCAAACTCTAATTCGGCTATACTATCATTTATAGTTCCAAATTTAACATCTTTTGGTACTTCCGACATTAATACATTTTTTGTATTTTCCTTAAACGGTGTTTCCGATAATACAAAAGCTTGTACTCTTGGTAATTTTTCTTCTGGAGTCAGAATTCCTGTATAAACATCTTTTCCATTTGCCATTCGAAATGCATCTGACATATGTTCAATCATTTGTTGCACATTCATCGTACCCCATTTCCTTTCTGCCAATGGATCTAATTGCTTAATTAAATGAATGTATTCCGTTTTTAAAAATTGTTCTTTCTTCTGCATTTAAATTAAGTTTATTTAGGTTCGATGAATTGCTAAAGCTTAAAATGTAAAACATATAATTTTACAACTGCTAAATTTAAAAATTAATATTCTAAAAATTCAATCAGCATTGAAATTTGATTCTAAAAATTAGATATTACAATTCTCAATAACGCAAGCATAGCCTTGACCAACTCCAATGCACATTGTTACTAATGCATATTTTTGTTTTCTCAATTCCAACTCTAATGCTGCTGAATATAAAATTCTTGCTCCAGACATTCCTAATGGATGGCCCAAAGAAATTGCGCCTCCATTTGGATTCAAACGAGGGTCGTTGAATTCAATTTTCCATTCCTGTAAGCAAGCCAATACTTGTGCAGCAAATGCTTCATTCAATTCAATAATATCCATATTTTCCAAAGTAAGGTTCGCACGTTTTAAAGCTAATAAGGAGGCAGGCACGGGTCCAATCCCCATGATATTAGGTTCTACACCACAAACAGCTGCAGCTAAAATTCTTGCCATTGGCTTTAAGGAATGCTTCTTAATAGCCGATTCAGATGCCAATAATAGGGCTGCAGCTCCATCATTCAATCCTGATGCATTTCCTGGAGTCACACTACCTCCTTCTTCTGTTTTTTTAAATGCAGGTTTTAATTTTGCAAGACCTTCCAGACTAGTGGATGGTTTTAAAAATTCATCCTTACTAAAAATAGTACTTAGTTCATTTTTTAATCTTAATTCGACTGGCTGAATTTCCTTATCAAACCTTCCTGAATTTTGTGATTGAAAAGCTTTTTGCTGACTAGCAAATGCAAAAGCGTCCTGAACTTCCCGGCTTAATTTATATCTGGATGCAAGATTTTCAGCTGTTTCACCCATGGAATCAGTACCATATAAGGCTTTCATTTTAGGATTAATAAAACGCCAGCCAAAACTGCTATCTGCCAATTCTGCATCTCTTCCAAAAGGAGCTGAAGATTTTGAAATTACATAGGGTGCTCTGGTCATACTTTCCACCCCACCTGCAATGATTAAATCCCCTTGATCCATGGATATCGCTCTATATCCACTAATTACAGCTGCCAGTCCGGACGCACATAAACGATTCACCGTTTCTCCAGGTACTTTCCATGAAATGCCAGCAAGTAACAAAGCCATTCTTGCAACATTCCTATTGTCTTCTCCTGCTTGATTGGCACAACCTAAGATCACATCATCAATAAACTCAGAATCAATATTTGAATTTCTTTGCATCAATGCATTTAAAGCTAAAGCTGCCAGATCATCTGTACGAATAGATGCTAGGCTCCCTCCCAATTTCCCAATAGGAGTTCGGATACCATCTACAATAAAACAATCTTTCATATTAAGATTTTTTATAATATAAAAAAAACTTCTTTTCAAAATCCAAATCGCAGACAAAGCTACTATCAAATAAACAAATGCAATATTTTCCGACGGTACTTAAACATTCTAACATGAATTTATAAAGAATTCCGCTGACTCGATTTTGAATTGATTGATTTGCTTGGGAAAGTTCTCCTATAAATGAATTTCCACTCCTAAAGGGCGCGAACAAACATAAAAGAATTTTAAATTCTAAACTATACAACAGCACCTCCACAACTGCTGCCAGATCCTGCAGTACATCCAAAACAATGTTGGTTTACAACAATTTCCCGATTTAATAAATTATCATGATTATAATCCCGAATATGTTGAGCTGAAGCATTTACTTTTAAATCTAACATTTGATTAAAATCACAATCATAGATATAGCCATCCCAACCTATACTTATGGTATTTCTGCACATTACATTTTTAGCAGCAATACGATTATACGATTGCACTAATTTATTCATATAGCTTTCATAATTACCAGAAACTAAAAGGTAATCAAGATATCTACTGATTGGCATATTTGTAATTGTAAACAAATTATTAAATGATATATCAAAATCTGTTTTTAAAGATTTTTTAAATTCCTTTTCCAGAATAGATTGATCCGTTGGAAGAAATGCTCCAGCAGGATTGTATACCAGATTTAATATTAGACCGGATCCTTCTGCACCATAGCCAACCTCATTCAACATTTTTAATGCCCGAATGGAATCTTCAAAAACTCCATCTCCGCGTTGTTTATCGGTGCGATCTTTAGTATAAAATGGTAAAGAAGAAATTACTTCAACTTGATTTATTTTGAAAAAATCAGGCAGGTCAAAATACTTTTTATTTGCGACAATGATGGTCAAATTACATCGAACCATCACATGTATTTTTAGTTTATGAATTTCCGTAACAAACCATCTGAAATCCGGATTCATTTCTGGCGCACCTCCAGTTAAGTCAACTGCTTTGTATCGTCGATTGTTTGCTAAAATATCGAGACATTGTTCCATCGTTTCCCGGGTCATAATTTCTTTTCGATCTGGACCCGCATCAACATGACAATGTTTACAGGTTTGATTGCACATTTTTCCTACATTGATCTGAAATATTTCAAGATCTGTAGGTTTTAGTGGATATAAATCAGATTGAATTAATTTTTCCGTAAATGGAATTAAATTAGCTTCCTGCTCTAACAAATTAATTTGATAACCCGATTCAGCCAGTGCATGATGCATTGCCTTTAGACTTTTCATGTTGTAGATTTAATTCAAGAGTTTAATTACATGGATATTGCTTTCACTTTGTTCATCATTTGAACGCCATGAACCAAAGATGCGCCACCCCGAATTGCCGCTGCAACATGCACGGCTTCCATCATTTGTGCTTCACTATAGCCTTTTTCAAAGGCATCTGTGCTATATGCATCAATACAATATGGGCATTGAACAGCATGTGCAACAGCCAATGCAATAATTGACTTTTCACGGGCTGTAAGGGCACCTTCCACGAATACTTCGCCATACCAGGCAAAAAACTTATCAGCTACATTTTTCTTAAATTCACCGATATCGCCAAACTTTCCCAAATCACTCGCATTATAATAATGGTTATTCATAATTTAAAAATTAATATTGCAAATATAATATGCCTAATACCTATTAATAATTTATTTTAATTTTGGTTCAATATAAAATATTAAACTTAAAGTAAGAAATGTCTCAAAAAGCTATCAAAATTTCTGTAATTATACCCGTATATAATGAAGAGAAAAAGATCTATAATCTGGTTGCAAATATAAAAAAAGCAGCGAATGCTCACGTAGCAGAGGTCTTGGTTAGCGATGGTCAAAGCAACGACAACACGAGATCAGAAGCGCTACGGGCAGGAGCAAAAGTGATTTTAAGTCACAAAAAAGGGAGGGCCTACCAAATGAACCTGGCAGCCCAACAAGCAACCGGAGAGTTCTTATACTTTTTACATGCAGATGTCGAAAATCATGAAAATTTTTGTTACCATATTCAAAATACCTTGAGCAATGGAGTTGATTTAGCATGTTATCGTTATCGATTTGATTCAAAAAAACATTTATTAAGAATAAACAGCTTTTTGACTCGATTTCATACGATCTGGTCTGGAGGTGGCGATCAGTCTTTGATGATTAGAAAACAAATTTTTGAACGCTGTCATGGATTTAAAGATGACATGATCATAATGGAAGATTTCGAATTTGTTGAACGTGCTAAAAAACAAGGGTTTACTTTCAAAATAATTCCATATGAAATTAAAGTATCGGCCAGAAAATATGATAAAAACTCTTGGATTCGTGTTCAAATAGTTAATCTATTAACTTTAATTGCTTGGAAAATCGGTGTATCCCAAAATAAATTGCATTTGTTCTATCAAAGATCTTTAAACTGGTAAGTTTGATTTACAAATACGTTAAAATCAAGTTAAATACCAATAATTCGCCTGCTTCTATAAAACCATTTTGCTTCAATTTGTATTTTAATTGCTATTCTCTAATTAAAAAAAAATAACGATGAAACAAATGCTTTTATTAATACCTATTGTAGGTATATTGGGATTTACACTAATAGCTTTTAAACCAGCTGCAGTAACACATAAAGTGGATTTAAAACAATCCTCCATGAGTTGGACTGGTCATAAAGTAACTGGTAAACATTCAGGTTTGATCAATTTAAAATCTGGTGAATTAAAATTTGATGGCAATAAATTAGTAGGTGGTTCATTTGAGATTGATATTACAAGTATCAGTTGTTCTGACTTAAGTGGTGAATATGCAGATAAACTAATAGGTCATTTAAAAAGTGATGATTTTTTTGGAGCAGCAAAGTATCCAACCGCTAAATTAGTAATTACAAATGCAGCAGCTCAAGGCCCAGGTTTATATAAAATTACAGGAGATTTAACGCTGAAAGGAACCACAAAACCAATCCGCTTTCTTGCAACTGTAAAAGATGAAAATGGAATGAAAACTGCCAATGCAGAAATTAAAATAGACCGTGTAGATTTTAATATTAAATATGGCTCTGGTTCATTTTTTGAGGACTTAGGAGATAAAACGATTTACGACGAATTTGATTTAAATGTCAAATTGGTAACTAAAAAATAATATTAAATATTGTTTTAATATATAAACCGCTGTAAATCATTATAGCGGTTTTTTTATTTAAAATTTATTCACAATCATATATTGATATTTGTATATTTGAAATGACAAAACGATTTCTTTTAACAAAACAATCAATTTTATGAACACAAAAACTATTATTGCTGCGGTAATTGGAGGTTTATCTTCCTTTCTTTTGGGATGGCTATTTTATGGTATACTCTTCAAAGATGCACTGGCAGGAATGTGCGGTTCTGCAACCGGTGTAATGCGGGCAGATGATCAAATGGTCTTTTGGGCATTAGCATTGGGAAATGTTGTAATCGGTTATTTAGTTGCTTACATTTTTAGCAATTGGGCAGGCATTAATACCTTTATTGGTGGTGCAAAAGCAGGTGCCTTATTAGGTTTATTGTTTAGCCTGGGATTTGACTTAATAATGTATGCTACTTCAAATATAACCACATTAAACGGAGTATTTCTTGATGTCCTTATTCAAACTATTATGTGGGCAATTTCTGCTGCATTTGTTGGATGGTGGTTAGGAAGGAGTGCCTAATTTTTAAATTCAATTAGATCCTAAAAAGACCGGCTGAATGCTAAATTTAGTCGGTCTTTTTTGTTTTATAATTTGCAAAATTCAATGGTAAGCATACCTCTAATTAAAATTTAATTTTTAGCTACCTAGATCCCATTCCGTTTCCTTTATAAAAACCATACCGCCAAATAATGCTACTAATATTCCAAGTTGATTTGTAACACTAATTTCGTAAATACCCAATCTTTTAGACCGTGATTTTTCTTTTGCTTCAGCAATTAAACAATCCCCTTCCTGTACTGGCTTAATATGATTCACAGAACATTCAATTGAAACTGCCTGCTGTCCATAAGCATTTGACGCAAAAGCAAGTGCACTATCTGCTAAGGAAAAAGTAATGCCTCCATGTGCAATTCCAAATCCATTCAACATTTCTTTTCTAACGATCATTTTTAATTTGCAATAACCTGCATATTCTTCCATCCGCTGTATGCCTAACCATAAACTAAAAGGATCATTTAAATACATCTGATCGATAATCTTTGAAGCCCTAGTATTCTCCATATAAATTACTCTATTTTAATTCAAATTTAATCAAACTCTCTAAACAAAGCATTTATCTTTGTAACAATACAATTTAAACTATGAAACAATGCTACTTAATCCTACTATTGCTTAACATAAATTTGAATGCCGGTTATTCACAAATCAATTATTCCGGCAGTTATACTGGAATCATTAACCAGGATCCATTAAAGTTGGAACTCCTGGAAACCGAGTTAACAATTTATACGGGCAATATGCAGGATAGCCAACAAAAATATATTATTACAGCTTCTGTAGTTGATGGAAAATTAGTTGGCAATGCAATAGAACAGAATTTGGGAATTAATTTTATTTTAAATGCAAGCTTTCATTCCGGAAAATTAAAATTAGAATTACGCTTAGATGTACCTGGAAATATAAAAACTATGGAAGTCATTTTAGATAAAAAGGAACGAGCCATTAACACAGATGAAAAATCAAATGAGAAAAAAAATTCATTTCAATTTCCAAAAGAAGCCAATCACAATCCTCAACTTATTGGGATCTGGGCCAAAGAACAAATCTATAATTCGGGTACTGGTAGTGACTATATGGGAACTACGCACAAAGAAATTTTAATTTTATTTGAAAATGGTAACGTTGGTGATGGAGGTTCGCAAACTACTATAAGTGGTTCCAATTTTCTTGGCCAATCCCAATCTGAATATAAAGCTTTGCCAAATGTATTTTGGTATAATATTGGAAATCAACTTTATTTCACAAGTCTAGAAAACGGTAAATCGGAAACGGTTCATTTAGGAAAATATTACATTGAAAATGCTGCGATGCTAATTACTTCAAAAAATGGAGAAAAATCATTGTTGAAAAAAGTAGAATAATATTTTTTAATGCAATAAAGAATGAATATTCCATTTGTATTTAAAAACCTTATACAGGTTAACATCTTATAGCGTTCTTCCTAGTGAATACCCTTTTGATTTCTACTAAAAAAAGATTAGGACATCATTCTAATTAGGCCTTGACTGCAACGATATCGCTCTTCCTTATAATTCTCATAAAGATGATTCATAAAATGAACACAATGCTGAATTCCAATTTCTTCACCCCAGCTTAATAAACCTTTCGGATAATTAACCCCTTTAGTCATTGCAATTTCAATAGCTTCCCGGGAAGCAATTTTATAATACCAGGCATCTGCAGCTTCATTAATTAACAGTACTAAAATTCTCCAGGCTATATTGCGAAGTACATCTGGACTTTCAGAATTTACTACCTGGGTTGAATTAGAATAATCATAAAAACCTTTTCCACTTTTTCTTCCATACCATCCTGCTGAAACCAAATTTCGCTGTGTTACAGAAGGCTTATAACGGGCTTCATAAAAACAAGATTCCCAAACGGATTTCGTAACTGCAAAATTTACATCATTCCCAATAAAATCCATTAACGCAAAGGGCCCCATTTTAAAATTATAAATACTCGTCATAGCATAATCAATGGTAATAAAATCTGCCAATCCTTCTTCATAAATGCGCAATGCTTCAGAATAATAAGGACGCGCAATCCGATTAACAATAAAACCCGGTGAATCCTTGGCTTGCACAGGAATTTTTAACCAACTTTCCATGAGTTCAATCACCTCCTGGGTGTACTTAGGATTGGTTTGCAAGGCAGGAATTACCTCCACCAAAGGCATAACTGTTGCTGGATTAAAGAAGTGTATCCCGATAAATCGATCTGGTTTATTAATGGAAGATGCTAAATTGCTTATACTTAAAGAGGAGGTATTGCTCGCAAGAATACAATCTTCAGAAACAATCTTTTGAAGCTCTCCAAACAATTGTTTTTTTGTCGACAAATCTTCAACAATTGCCTCGATTATCAAATTACAATCTGAACATGCTGACAGAGAATTAGAAAAATAAATACGCCCCATTATTGCGATTGACTCTGTCACACTAATTTTTGCTTTTTCAGCAAGCTTATTAACTTGCAATTGCAACTGAACTTGTGCTTTTTGAACGGCTGATTCCAGAACATCATAAACGACAACAGAATGACCAGACATAGCAGCAACTTGAGCGATTCCAATTCCCATGGAACCAGAACCAACAATTCCTATGATTGCTTTTCCCATAATTAATTATTGTCCTTTAAAGACTGGCGACCGCTTTTCAAGGAAGGCTTGTATTCCTTCTTTAAAATCGTCTGTTTGACCTGATTCAATTTGTGTTCTTAATTCAGAATTCAGCTGTTCTTCTAATGTATTTGAAAAACTTTCATTCAATAACTTTTTAGTCAATACTAATGCTTGAGTTGGCATCAATGCAATTTGTAAAGCTAATTTTTCAACTTCAGATGGAAACAATGTATCTGAAAAAACCTTATAAATCATCCCCATTTGCAGAGCATCGATTGCCATAATTCTTTCACCTGTCATCATCATTGCAGAAGCTTTTTGCCAACCAATTAATCTTGGCAGAAAAAAAGTTCCACCACTATCTGGAATTAAAGCAATTTTAGAAAACGCTTGAATAAAACTTGCAGATTCCGTTGCAACAACAATATCACAAGCCAAAGCTATATTTGCACCTGCACCAGCAGCCACCCCGTTTATAGCAGCAATAACTGGCTTTTTAAGTTCTCTGATTTTACGGATAATCGGATTATAATGTTCTGTAATTATTTTCTCCAAACCAGGACCCATGGGATCTGTAGCTTCTTGTAAATCTTGTCCGGCACAAAATGCCTTTCCTTCACCACTCAAAACCACACATCGAATCTTTGTATCTTGTTCAACTTGCCTTAAGATGTCAAGTAATTCCAAAGCCATTCCCCGATGAAAAGAATTAAAAACCTGAGGCCTGTTTAAATAAATCCAAGCTATATTCTGCTCCACTTTAAAATTAATAAACTCCATACTTTTTAACTTCTAGTGACATTTAAAATAATCGAAAGGTTCCTTACAATCAATGCAACGAAACAATGCTTTACATGCCGTTGAACCAAATTCACTGATTTTAAGAGTATTATATGAATCACATCTTGGGCACTGAATTTTATCTTCTTCTTGAAATAAGTCTATTGAAATTCTAGCATGTTTATAAGGTGGAGCAATTCCATAATTTTTTAATTTCTCCTTGCCTTTTTCAGTCATCCAATCAGTAGTCCATGCAGGAGATAGAACCGTTTCGATTCTACAATTTATTCCTTCTGCATCCATAGCAGCTTTAATATTCATTTCAATCATTTGCATCGCCGGACAACCCGTATATGTTGGTGTGATCTTTATAACAGATACATCATCAACAATACTGATATCCCTTATAATCCCCATATCAAGAACCGTCAAGACTGGAACTTCTGGATCATATACGGTCTCTAAAATAGATTCTATTTTATTTTTTAGATCCATTAGATTTCATGGTTTTCAATCATCAGAATTAATCTTATTTATGCTTTCATTTTAAAATTCGATAGAACCTACCAAACGAGTCCAGGGTATGCCCTCTGCATATATTGCAACGATGCAAGAATATATCCTAATTGTTCGGTATGCTGTCCTGATTTTCCTCCTGTTTGCATCCATTCTGAGGATGGTTTTACAATATGCGCCCGTTCGAATACTTCTTGAATTTTAGAAAACCATTGATCCTTTATCGCAGAAATATCTGGAATCATTCCTTCTTTTATCATCTGATCTTCATACGGGCTGGATTCAAATAATTCACCCGTAAAACTCCATAAATCATTGACTGCAATTTGGATCTTTTGATTTGATATTTCGGTGCCATCACCTAATCGGATCATCCATTCTGCACTCCATTTTAAATGATACGCTGTTTCTTTAACAGTTTTTTCAGCAATGGATGATAATCTTTTATCATTGATAGAACACAATATCATAAAATAAGGAAACTGAAATGCATCCATAAAAAATTGCCGGGCAACAGTATAAGCAAAATCTACATTTGGATGCTCCACTAATAAGCAATTTTTATAATCCCATTCATCTCTTAAAAATGCAAGTTGGTCTTCTGTACTATCAGGACCTTGCAATTCAGCTGCATATTGATAGAGTAATCGGGCCCGCCCAATATAATCAAGCGAAATATTGGTCATCGCTATATCTTGTTCTAATACTGGCCCATGTCCACACCACTCCCCTAACCGCTGCCCTAATATTAAGGCATTATCCGCTAAATGCAGTACATATTGAATTTTTGTTTCTTTCATATCCATGATTACATATGCTTTACTTCATCTGGCAAATCATAGAACGTCGGATGCCGGTAAATTTTATCCTGCGCTGGTTCAAAAAAAGAATCGCTATCAGCTGGATCTGATGCAATGATATGTTTCGATTCAACAACCCAGATACTAATTCCTTCTTGTCTTCTGGTATAAACATCCCGAGCATTTTCAATCGCCATTTGTGCATCTGCAGCATGCAAACTACCAACATGTTTATGGTTTAATCCTGATTTATTTCGAATAAAAATTTCAAATAAAGGCCAATTTTTCATATACTACTATTTGTTTCAATAATATTAATATTCAAATCCGTTTGTTTGCACTCCGAAAAAATACAATCCAACTACTTAATTTTTGCTATGTTTTTCTGCATATGCAGCCGCTGCATCTCTCACCCAGGCTCCATTTTCATGTGCAGCCACTCTTGCTTTTAAACGTTCTTTGTTACAAGGCCCATTGCCTTTTACAACCTTCCAGAATTCATTCCAATTTATATCCCCAAAATCATATGATTTTCTTACTTCATTCCATTTTAAATCCGGGTCAGGAATTTTTAAACCAATCAATTCAGCTTGTGGAACGGTCATATCTATAAATCGCTGTCTCAATTCATCATTTGTAAATCTCTTAATTTTCCATTTGAGACTCTGTGCAGAATTTGGAGAATCTGAATCATTTGGTCCAAACATCATAATACTTGGCCACCACCACCTGTTTAAAGCATCTTGTGCCATTTTTTTTTGCACATCTGATCCTTTTGCAAGGGTTAACATGATTTCATAGCCTTGTCTTTGATGAAAACTTTCTTCTTTACAAATACGAATCATAGCTCTTGAATAAGGACCATAGGAAGTTCTGCACAATGGGATCTGATTTTGAATTGCTGCACCATCTACTAACCAACCAATGGCACCCATATCCGCCCAGGAAATTGCTGGATAATTAAATATACTTGAATATTTTGCTTTACCAGAATGCAAATCCTGAAGCAATTCATCGCGTTCTACTCCGAGTGTTTCACAAGCACTATATAAATAAAGTCCGTGACCTGCTTCATCCTGGATTTTAGCCAACAAAATAGCCTTTCTTTTTAATGATGGAGCCCTTGTTATCCAATTTCCTTCAGGTAGCATTCCAACAATTTCTGAATGGGCATGCTGACTAATTTGACGAATTAAAGTTTTCCGATACTCCTCTGGCATCCAATCCTTTGGTTCTATGCGTTCTTCATTATCAATTTTAACTTGAAAATGTTGTTCAAAATCTTGCCTAAACATAATTTTATAATTAAGGTTAATTATTCGCTGCTTAATTTTATTCCCATTTATTGACTCAAAAGTCAAATTTTACACATCAAAATTAACAACCACCGTATCACTCGTTGGGAATGCTTGACAACTAAGTATATAACCATTCTTTAGCTCATCTGGTTCTAATCCATAATTTACAAGCATTTCAACATGTCCACTTAGTAGTTTTGTTTTACAAGTACAACAAACCCCGCCTTTACATGCAAATGGTAAATGCGCACCTTGGCGCAATGCAGAATCCAAAATACTTTCGGTATTAAACGGTAATGCATATTCAAAAGTTCTACCATCTAGGGTCATTCGAACTAAACAGCTATCTTTTTCTGATGCATACGAAATTATAGGTTTTGGTTTCTGAACTTGCACACCAAATAACTCCATATGAATATTCTGTATATTGACACCTAATGCTATCAAAGATTCTCTTAATTCTAAAATCATGGTTTCAGGTCCACACATAAAAAATTCATCAACCTCCCGAATATCAAATAAATTTTTGGCAAATGCTTTCAGTTTAGCACCATCGATCCTCCCATTAAACATGGGCTCTTCCATCAATTCCCTGGAAAGTATAAAATGCAAGGACAATCTGGAAGGATACAAATTTTTCAAAGACATTAAAGATTCTAAAAATATAATATGTTCTGTTTTTTGATTTCCATAAAAAAGTAAAATCGAACTATTGGGTTCAACAAATAAAATTTCTTTGATAATAGACAGTATTGGAGTAATCCCACTACCGGCTGCAAAAAATACATAAAATTTTTGATTCTGCTTTTCAAGTTTAGTAAAAAACCGTCCTCCTGGTGGCAAAACGGATAACCGATCACCAATTTTTAATTGCCGATTTATAAATGTACTAAATTTTCCATTGTGTACTTCCTTAACTGCTACACACCACCTTTGTTCTGATGGTGCCGAACAAATTGAATAGGATCTTCTGATGGATTCACCGTCCAACTCCTTTTCAAAAGTAAGATACTGACCTTGTGTAAATAGAAAAAGCTCTTTTAATGCTGCTGGAACTTCTAACTCAACAGTAACACAATCTTCAGTTTCCCGGTTAATTTTTTTAACCAGTAATTCGTATAATTCATGCGCCATGTCACAAAATTACACGAACAAAATCAAATTTATTAAATAAAAACGCGTCAAAAGACTCCTTCTTCATAGTTATAAAATAACAAATTAATCGTTGTAAAAGGAAGCTTTTCCAAATTTTTCTACTAAAAGATAGTAAAATAAAGCACGGTGTTTATACCGATTATTAAAACCTAATTGGGCAGTTACTTCTGAAATTATGGTATCTATCAACAATTCATCCTGAATTTCCAATTTCTTTGCAATAAAATTCGACCTTATATGGCTCATTTCTTTAGCATCCGACGTAGCTACCAAAGAGGCATCCGGATGATATAATGCAGGTCCTAGACTTTTTGCAATTTTATAAAATAAGGATTCATCAATATACAAACCAAGCTTCTTTGCTTCTATTAATAAAAATTCAACTTTTTCTTCAAATTGACGCATGCTGAAAGTTGTAATGGCTGCTAAAGGTAATAAAACTTTTATTCAAAATAAAATCACAATCTTTTATAAAATAATTCTTTGTTTAAAATTTTGCCCTTTGTTAGCAAATCAATACAGAATGCGACTTAATTTAAATCATATAGATACTTTTTACAATGCAAAATTCCTTTAAATGAGTACATTTGTAAATAGAACATATAAAAATGAAGATTATTTTCACGCTTTGTATCCTGCATTTATTTCTAGCTGCAATTTGCCAAAAAGCATATTTTCAACAAGCGCTCGAATATCATATAAAAGTTCAGTTAAATGATTCGGAACATAGTTTAACAGGGGAAATTAAAATAGTTTATAAAAATAATAGTCCTGATGTTTTAGATAAAATAGGATTTCACCTTTGGCCTAATGCCTATAAAAACAAGAATACATCCTTCTCAAAACAAAAAATTAAACAAGATGATTTAAACTTCTTTACGGCATTGGATTCTGATCGCGGTTTCATTGACAAGTTAGATTTTAAAGTAAACAATATCCCTTGCTTCTTGCAATTTGAAAAAAATAGTGAAGAAATGGCCTGGCTAAATTTACCAAGCCCTCTTTTACCTGGAAATCAAATTGAAATTACCAGCCCATTTTATATAAAAATTCCCTATACTTTTAGCAGGTTAGGGCATGTCGGACAAAGCTACCAGCTAACTCAATGGTATCCTAAACCGGCTGTTTATGATCATAAAGGATGGCATTTAATGCCCTACTTAGATCAAGGTGAATTCTATTCAGAATTTGGAAATTACTTTGTGGAAATTACCTTAGCTAAAAACTATGTGGTAGCTGCCACTGGAATTTTAGAAACTCAAAATGAATATTTATTTTTGGAAGAAAAAATAAACCAAACAAAAGAAACAATACAACAACACAACTATAAATTTATTCCTGAACAAAAATCAGATTCAGCTTATAAAACCATTCAATATACTGCAAAAAATGTTCACGATTTTGCTTGGTTTGCAGATAAAACATTCTATGTTCAAAAATCTGATGTATTATTAAAATCTGGCAAAAAAATTGAAAGCTGGACTTTTTTTAACAATCCAGAATTATGGTCAGAATCAACTCATTATGTCAATCGTGCATTGAAATTTTACTCCGATAATATAGGTGAATATCCATATCCACAAGCAACCGCTGTGGAATGCGCTTTAAATGCCGGTGGCGGTATGGAATATCCAATGATAACCGCGATTGGTCAGGCATACACAAAGGAAAATTTAGATATTGTAATCACACATGAAGTTGGACACAATTGGTTTTATGGAGTATTAGCCTCTAATGAACGGGATCATCCTTATTTGGATGAAGGTATCAATACTTATTATGAACAACGCTATACTTCACAATATTATAAAACATTTGAACCTGCGCAATTTCCAAATGTATTCGAACCAATTACAGGTGTTCTATCCTCCAATAAGTTAGACTATTTGGTTCCAGCTAGAGCTGGAACCGACCAACATCCAAATCAAAATTCAGAAAATTTTACACCCTACAATTATGGAAACGATGTATACGAGAAAACTGCCAAATTATTTAAGTATTTAGAAACTTATCTTGGCAGGGCGACATTTGATAAATGTATGCAAAGCTATTTTGAAATTTGGAAATTCAAACATCCCTATCCTGAGGATTTAAAACAGATCATTACATTCGTTTCCAAAACAAAAGTAGATTGGCTATTTAATGGATTTCTGGATAGCGACCATAAAATGGATTATAGTATTTGTAATGTCAAGACACAAGAAAATGAATATATACTTAAAATAAAAAATCTAGGAAATGTAGATGCTCCCTTTATGCTTGCTGGAATCAAAGATGGTAAAGAAGTGAATCATAAACTCATTAGCGGCTTTACAGGATCCCATAAAATTAGTTTTCCAAAAGGTGATTACGAATATATTGCGATTGACCCGGATCATGCATCGTTCGATCTTTACGACTATAATAATTACATTAAAACCACAGGCTTGTTTAAAAAAATGGAAGCTTTTAAAATTCGAATGCTGCCTATAACAGACCAACCAAGACAAACAGACATTGGCATCACCCCTATTATAGGCAACAATTCATATAATGGAATAATGCTCGGGGTTTTAATTTCAGGACCCTGGATTCCAAATTCAAAATGGATTGCACAACTATTGCCATTTTATGGTTTGAAAAGCAAATCTTTAGCAGGTCAATCGGAATTTGGATATCGTTGGTTTTTAGCAGAACATAAGATTCGGGAATTCAGTGTAGGCGCAAAATTAAAAAAGTATGCTTATAATAAATATAAAGAAGAAAATTTAAACTATCACCAAATAAATCCCTATTTCAAAATAGTATTTAAAACAATTCCAGCTTCAAAAATAAAAACTGGGCTTGATTATAATCTATTTTGGATACAAGATGAATATATATCATTTAAAGATAGCAGTGTTAATTCTGCTTTCGTTGATAAAGTGAATCGGATTTCTCAAAAATTGAATTTCTATTATTCCAAATCTTCTATTTTAGGAAATTCCAATTTTGATTTATCTTTAAGTTATTTGAATCAAAAGATTAACAAGGATCTAAACCAAACTCTGCTATTAACAGAGTTCACTGCAAAAAAAACATTTCGATATAAAATAGATCGCTACTTTGATACCAGGATTTACATTTCTTTTTATCCCTATAATACAGAACGGAATTCAAATTCTATATCATCGCGCTCAAGGCCAAATTATTACAGAGGTTCTACCGGATTAGCCTATCAAAATTATCTTGATGATCAAAATGAAGATCATTTTTATGGCAGATCAAAAACAACTGGTATTTGGGCTCAGCAAATTTATATTAAACAAGGTGGATTCAAATTGGTTACAGGGGATGCTCAGCGAACAAATATTGGCAACAGCAATCAATTTATTGCAGCATTTAATACTTCTTTGGATTTACCTTTTAAATACATAGGTAAAAAAATAAGACCCTATCTCGATGTCGGGTATTTTGAACAATCTCTTATTGAAAATAAAAATAAATTTTTATTTAGTGCAGGAATTGGCTTAACTATCATTCCGGGTGTCTTAGACATCTATTTTCCAATCATAAATTCAAACTATATTAATACAATCTACAATTCTAATCCAAATCACAATTACTGGAAGGAAATCAGCTTTTCACTTAGTATTAAACCACCGACATCACAAGAAATACTACAAATTTTTGGATTAAATTAAATTCCTATTTAATCTTTTTTTTTATGTTATTCCTAAATCCTTCAAGTTCATGGAAAGATTAATAAAATCATTTCTGAATTTTTTTTAAAAAAACAAATCCTCTTTTCAGTAATGTTGATTTTCTCAATCTCCAGAAATTCAATGAGTGTTTATTTATTTATTATAAAATTCACACTAGCTTTTGGGGTTTGTCCAACCAATCCTGTTACGAGAATGCTATATTTTTTATTGGCGTTTAAATTAAAATTGGTCACTTTTGCAAATTCAGTTGCCCCAGATTTAATACTTAAATCATATTTATTGGGACTCAAACTTACAAAATCAGAACTTGATTTATAGTTTACGCCACTTACCAGATCTGCACCTGAAGTAATTGAAAGGGTCATTTGATTAGAATTTGAAGAAAGATTAATTAAACGGATATAACCTTTTGAGCTATCCGAAATAGTTAAATTATCTTCTTGAATAACAAGTTCAGGATTTAATGTGTTCCCAGTGGCCATCAACGTATAATTCTTTTCTCCAGAAATATTAAAGTTATTGGATACCACAATAGAACCTGTTGTATTATCTCTAATTTTAAATGATTGGCTACCGTTCTGAATTTGGTTATACGCACTAAAGCTTCCGAACCCCGCGGTCAAAGCAACAATTGTAGAATCCGCAATGATCACTGTAGAAACTTTTCCATCCGTCAATCCATTAACAAACATAAGATTCGCCGGACCAGATGCGCCTGCATCATCTTTACTACAATTCTGGAATAAAATCCCGCTAAATAAAATCCATCCAAAGGACAGAAAAAGAGCATACTTTTTCATAATGTAAAATTAAATAATGTTAAAAATAGAATATTGAAAATAGGGCGAAGTAAGAACTGTAAATTTATTACAATTCTCAGGATAACGACAAATTATTTTTTTTATTTTGTCAGCGGCATTTTTATTGGTAAATTTGATACAAAATCATTAGAGGATGAGCATATTTCGCAAACAGGTGGGAACAGGAATAGGGAATTCAAATGTTTCTTCCAGCATTGGAGGGAATCGATCCAGAGTCGGTGGAACCTTAATTTTGGCATTGCTATTAGCAGGTTTTTCATATTTTAAATATTGCAGTACGAAATCTTTTAATGAATATACTGGTAATTATCAACATGTTGGAATCAGCCCTGAGCAAGAAATCGCTTTAGGGTTAAATTCAGCCCCAGCTATGATGCAACAACATGGTGGGTTGCATGCTGATCAAAGAGGCCAGGATTTAGTAAAGCGAATAGGTCAACGACTAGTTCAAAACACGATAGCACAAAAAACTCCGTATTCATATGATTTCCATCTTTTGGCAGATGAAGAAGTAATAAATGCATTTGCATTACCAGGTGGTCAAGTATTTATTACTGCTGCATTGTTTAATAAATTGAAAAATGAAGATCAGCTTGCCGGTGTTTTTGGCCATGAAATTGGACATGTTATTGCACGTCATGGGGGTGAGCGAATTACCCAAAATGAGTTTTTTGAAGGATTATCGGGTGCTGCGGTTGTAGCTACTGGCGATGCAAATACGGGTCAAAGTGTTGCTGCCATGTTGAATCAGTTTTTCTCTATGCCTTATGGAAGGGATCAGGAACTTCAATCAGATGATATTGGGGTCCGATTAATGCTAGATGCAGGATATAATCCGGAAGAAATGATTGGCGTCATGGAAATTCTAAAAACCGCTTCTGGTCCAAATCGCACACCGGAAAGATTAAGTACGCATCCAGACCCTGAAAATCGAATTGAAAAAATAAAAGAAGCAATTCAAAAATATAAAAGCCAATCTCCTGTGCAACAATAATATTAAAAAATTAATTTTTTTCAATTTGTAGTCTCTATATAATTTAAGTTACAGCAATTGGATGGTTATAATTCTGAAAATAGCTAAGAATATTTTTGAAATTGTCAATTGAATTATGCAATCAGAAGAAAAATTAGTATTAATTTGCCATCCTAATCGATCTATGCAAAATTCCAATATTTTTTTCACAGTTTTTGAACTATTCAAAAACAAGCGTTTTCTGTTATAAAACGATATTTACTTAAAAAAATAATATGTATAAAAGTGTGATCACAGGCACCGGTAGTTATATGCCAACACAAATTAAAACTAACCGAGATTTTACAACGCATAATTTTTATAATGAAGATAGAAACCGAATAGAAGCAGACCCTGTTGAAGTGGTTTCTAAATTTAAACAAATCACTGGTATTGAAGAGCGAAAATATGCTTCAGAAGATCTCAATGCTTCTGATATCGGAGCCATAGCAGCTAAAAATGCCATTGATGATTCTAATATAGATATGGAAACAATTGATCAGATCATTGTAGCACACAATTATGGGAATACCATTAAACATACAATTCAAACGGACAATGTACCTTCTCTTGCTTCGCGAATAAAACATAAACTTGGAATTCAGAATCAGAGATGTATTCCGTATGATGTTATCTTTGGTTGTCCGGGTTGGATTCAGGGATTAATTCAAGCAGACATTTTCTTAAAAGCAGGATATGCTAAAAAATGTTTAGTCATTGGTACTGAAACATTAAGCAGAGTATTAGATGTATATGATCGGGATAGTATGTTGTTTTCTGATGGCTCTGGTGCTTGCATTTTAGAATACCAGGATATAGATTCCAATTTAGGTGGCATATTAAGCCACTCCAGTTTATCCCATGCAACAGAAGAGATTCATTATATTTTTAATGGTCCCTCTTATTTTCCAAATTCTGATCCACGATTGCGTTTTATTAAAATGAATGGTCGCAAAGTATATGAATATGCTTTAAAACAAGTACCTCAAGCGATGAAAGAATGTATGGATAAAACAGGTTATCAAATTTCAGATTTAAAAAAAATATTTATTCACCAGGCAAATGAAAAATTAGATGAGGCTATCATTAAAGCTTTTTACAAATTATATAATCTGAATACAATTCCAGAGTTTATCATGCCGATGAGTATTCATACTTTTGGTAATAGTTCGGTTGCAACAGTACCTACCTTGTTTGATATGGTTCGAAAAGCTAAAATTCAAAACCATGAATTACTAAAAAATGATTTAGTGCTTTTTGCCTCTGTCGGAGCGGGTATGAATATAAATGCAGTTTGCTATCAAATTTAATTAGTTTATGAATGTTGAATTCATTTTTAAATGATGATTCATTTGTTTTTACAACATAGTCGAAAAAATAATTAATAGATATAATGGCCAATTAAAAACCTGCAATTCTATTTAGCGAAAGGCTTAACAAGTATTTCATAAAAAAAATTCTACTTTTAAAAATCCTACTTAGCTTTCAACAATAGTTTTTGGTAACTTATCTAACCAAGGTAATATCGCCTACTAATTTTTGAGTTTCACCATTATTCCAAATAACCTCCATTACATAAACATAAACTCCTGGATTCATTTTTATTCCTTTAAACTCACCATTCCATCCTTCAGAGGGTAAATTCGGTTGAAACTTTTCATTCTTAAAAACTTGTTCCCCCCAACGATTATAAATTGTCATAAATCTGATACTTTGATAGCTATCATCAACTACCGTTGGATAAAACCAATCATTTACAGCATCACCATTCGGACTAAAAACAGTTGGGGTCCAAATTCCTCGTCGTATTATTTTTATCAAAATTGTAGCACTGGCTATGCATCCTTGTTTATTTGCATAATTTACAGAATAGTATGTTTCTTTGTCTAAACCAAGAACTACTGGTTCAGCACAATCCAAACATGACAGTTTTTCTGATGGAGTCCATTCAATCCATAGAATAGAATCTAAAGGAACAGAAAAAACAGGCCTCAATTGGTAATTAGTGCCTAGATCAATTTTAATAATTGAAGGCAAGGTAACGGTCGGGTTGGATGGTTTTTGAATCGTAATATCTTTTGAAAAACTGCAACCGTTAGCATCCAGTATACGAATATTGCGAACGCCTGAAGAAAGATTATTGATTGCATTTCCATTTACTAAAGTTCCATCTAGAAAATACATAAATGGACTCTGACCTCCTATGATTTGGTTGATTAAGATTGAACCCTTTTCATTAAAACATTTAGGTTGTTGTATTGTGTAATTAAAATCTGTAGGAATATTGAGATTTTCAAAAACTTCTATAGAATCAATGTCGGTACACCCATTTTCAAGATTTTGAACTTTTAAAATATATTTAGCTGCTTTATCAACAACACAAATTAATTGTGAATTTGAAGACAAAATTTGAGCAGTTGCACTGCTCCAGTAAATTAATAAATTATTCCCACCATTTTGAATACTTGAATGGAGCTCAATAGTTTTTCTGGAACAATTTAATTCATCTGGTATTTGAATCGTTATTTCAGGATGTATTTTATTCTCTATGACCCAAACACTGTCTGCCTCGAAACATTTATTGATGGTATCTAATATCCTAAAAAAATACAATCCAGGCTGATCCACGATGATTGTGTTGGCCATTGGATTTCCAGGTATTGTTCCATTCATACGAGTCCATAATGCACTAAAACGATTTCCAATGCTAGACCCTATTGTATTTATTTGAATGCTTGGATTATAACAACTCAGGGTATCCGGCTTTTGTATACTGATTACCGGTTTAACCAAATCTGGAATAATCAATATGGTATCGGAGGAAGAACAACCATTCCATAAATTCAATACTTTAAAAAAATATCCGCCGGGTGTATTAATGGCAACTTTTTGCTGATTAGGGTTCGATAAAATGCTGCCATCATTTGTTATCCAATTAAATTCAAATGAATTCCTATTGCCAGACACCAAGCCTTCCAGAATGATTTGATTCGTATTACAATTCCAAACGAGATCAACACCTGCATCGATGACCGGTTTTAGCGTATCAATACGAACAAACGTTTGTACGGTAGTGCTGCACCCATTTATTTTATCTACCGCAGTAAAAAAATAACTTCCTGGTAATTGAATCTTTGTGCTTAATGAATCCGGAGATTGAATCCCAGTCCCTAAACTATTTGTCCAATGAAATTGGAGAGGATTTCCACTCTGGGAAAAAGCAGATCCAAGCAACGTTATTTCGGTTACAAGACAATTTAATGTATCTGGAGTGGCAACAGAAACAATTGGCTTATTCGTATCTGGAAATATGTTAATGCTTGCAGTATCACTACACCCATTCAAGGTATCTAAAACAATAAGTTGATATTTCCCTGGTTTATCTGCTTCCATTTTATTTGTACCTAAGCCCGATTTAATAGAACCATCAAGACTTGACCAAAGATACCTGATTGAATTCCCAGCACTACTATTTGAAGCGTCTATTGTTTTAACACTATCTATACAGCTAAAACTAAGATCTGGACCTAGCATTGCATTTGGCGGCACAATATTTTCATCGACAAATATTGAATCTTCATTTTCACAGCCATTTGTTGGGTTCATGATATGAATAAAATACCAAGCCTTTTGATTCACTATAGGTTCAAGCGTATTTGATCCAGATAAAATATTTCCGAATAAAGTAGACCATACTATTTGCAAGGTATCGGTAAGGTTAATCCGTGCTTGCAATTTTACAGAAGTATTTATACAGGTGAGCAATTCACTATTACCTGCATCCAAAAAAGGAATCGATCTGATGTCTGTAACAATCAAACTATCTGTTACTTCACAACCATTCGATTCATTTAGAATTTGCAGTTTAATGTTTGAAGCGTTTGCAATGTTTTGATCTATTAAAGTGGATTTTTTTGCAAATACAAAATTATTTATTGTCCAAATATAAGAAAATTCTGGCGATGAATTCTGCAATTGATTCGTTATAATAACCCCATCATTTAAACAGTCGATGATTTGGTTCAAACCCAGGTCAATCAAAGGATGAATCGTATCCAAATAAACATTCCAAGATGCACTATCCTGACAATGGTTGCGTGTATCCAAAATAAATAATTTGTAGACTCCACTAACAGAATCCAAAATAGAACTTTTATTAGTCAATATTTTTTTATCCGGTGTCACCCAACGAATGTTATACTTTAAACTATCTGTTAGACTTGATTTTAAAATAACATTTGATGTAATACAATTTAAAAGTGTATCTCCAATGATTTTGGCAAGTGGTTTTAAAGTATCTGAGAGTACATCATAGTCCAAACTAAGTTTACATCCTGAGTTTTGATCCGTAATTGTAACAAAATACTTTCGAGCCTTTTTAATAAAAATAGAATCTGTGTTTTGACCACTTAAAATTAAACTATCAGGTGCCCATTTAAACGAATACAATCCACTACCAGTAACTATGGTAGCTTTCAGCAATATACTATCTTGTCGACAGTTTATTTTTTCATTTACCTCGATGGTACCACTCAATATTTCAGGGGCAATGTATTCAATTGAAGCCTCTTGTTCGCAAATCACATTCCCATTTGTATAGATCACTTTAACGGTATAAATACCGGAACCTTTGGCTTTTGCTATGAGTCCATTTTGAGAAAGGATCACTCCAACATCCGTTGACCAGACATAACGAATATTGGGTCCAGTAGATGAACCAAGAGCTGTTAGATCAAAAGGGTCGGATGAACATTTAGCTTGAATCGGGATATCAATTTTTGCAACAAGATTGACAATTTCAACCATCACTTCATCCATATCCATGCAAGTTTCATAAAGTGTGATATCGTCTACTGCAAAATCATTTCCACCCCGGATTCCTGTAGTTTCACTAATACAAAGTTGAGAATTCGTTGTGGTTGCAATAAAATTTACCACAAATCGCTCCCAGTTACACAAACCACCTGCTTGTGTGGTACCAATTGAAGTACCATTAAGTTTTACATTTAGCTGTGCGATATTAGATCCAACTACAGACTGGCTCCAAAATTCAAATTGATATCTACGACCTATAACAGTAGGAATAGTTTGGCACCAAAAGTTAGTATTTGCAACCGGTGACCCATTTAACAATAACATATTTCCACTTCCAGAAGTATGGTCACCACATGGACTAAAACCTCCATTCCATGAAGATGGATTTGCTGTTACAAAATATTCACCTTCCGTTATATTGATTGTATTATAAACATAATTTGAAACAAAGCCAGTGTTTCCAGCATCAAAATCGCTGTTTACAATCAAATTTATGGTGGACAAACCTTCTGCTGTTAATTTAAAGGTATATTTTCCAGGGTTTTTGATCGAAACTATAGGGTCCAGGATGTTGGGATCACTTAATCCAAAAACAGGAGTCCAATAAATCTTAGTATAATTACCTTGCACCGAGCCTTGAAGTTGAATTAATTGGCCAGGCTCACATTGCCACATATCAGGACCAGCATCTGCATCTAAACCAGCGCATTGCGAAAACGAAACTTCATAAGAAAAGAGCACAAAGGCAAGTTGTAAAATCTTGATTATATGCTTCTTACAATCAATTTTAAAATTCCTTGTTATTTTATACATCAATAGTTTATAATATTTAAAACTTAATGAAAGATACAAAAAATTCAAATTCAGATTCAAAAAATGGTCTAAATACTTGATAATTAATCCAATAACTCAATATGAGTCCTTATAATTCGGATCCTAAGAACAGCAAAATGTATTAAATATACTTCGGGAATCCTTTGAAAAATAGATTGATAGTTATTAACTTTGCCGCTCCAATTTAATAAGTGGGCTTGTTTTAAACCATATTTGATTAAAATAAGTTCCTTTTGTACATAAAGAAAGTTTTATAATAACTTTGGAAAAATAAAATTAAAAGAACTATGGATCGGTAGTTCAGTTGGTTAGAATGCCGCCCTGTCACGGCGGAGGTCGCGGGTTCGAGTCCCGTCCGGTCCGCAAGAAACCTCACATAGTGGGGTTTTTTTGTTTATAATAGATTGATTCCTACAATCTAACAAAAAAAATCATTAAAACTCCATCTCTTAAAGCTTTCAATTACATATTCATTTATAATGCACAAAGCATAATTGTATTTGTAAAGCACACCAGTGAAGTAGTTTAATTTTACTATTTATTAAATTTAAAATAAAGTGCATTAGAAGTGTTTCAACTTTTAGTATTAATTCCTTTGCGTTTTACCAATAGATCCAAATAAGATGCTCACATACTATTTAAGTATTGTTGTATTTGGAAATCAAGGCGAATTTCAGAATGCGCTAATAAATCTCATTTCTGGAAATGATGAGAGTCATATATTTAAATTAAAGAGTAGACTAAACTTGTGCTAAAGTTTAACGAATTTTTTAAAACAGAATATTGTATGTCGTCAAAGTAATTTGAACTTTTCACTAATTAGTGTTTCTATTTAATTCAAAGCTAATTCTTTTTGTTTATAAATATTAATTTTAATGGGAAATAATTTTTCATATTCAATTTTTCTATCCCTAAGACATTGTAGTTTAATTCTTTCTCTTTCTTTTAAAATGAGGTCGCCACGACCAAAATACATATCGGCAGGAGTTAAATTTTCTAGTGATTCATGGTATCTTTCATTGTTATAAGTTTGCACAAATTTTTCTAAAGCTCTTTCCAATTCCTCAGGGCAGTAATAATTATCAAGTTTTACGACGTTTTTCATTGTCCTATGATATCGTTCAATCTTGCCTTGCGTTTGAGGATGGAATGGCCTTCCATGTATCTGGTCTATATCATAGAATTTTTTCAAATAATTTTTTAAATCAGAAGCTATATAGCAAGAGCCATTGTCAGACAATAATTTAGGTCGTTGTTTAGTGACAATTTTAGCTTTGATGATTGCTCTATCAACGGTCCTTTTTACATCCTCCACTTTCATGCCTTTGCAGAGTTCCCAGTGGACAATATATCTGCTGTAATCATCTAAAACAGTACTTAAGTAATACCAACCCCAGCCTAATATTTTAAAGTAGGTAAAGTCTGTTTGCCACATCTGATTTACGAATGCAGTCTTTTTACTAAATTCATCTGCTGCTGTTATAAAAATATGTGCAGGAGCCGGAATCAATCCTCTTTCTTTTAGAATTCTATAGACGCTTGATTCTGATATAAATATTTGTTGTTCATCCGTAAGTTTATAAGCAAGTTCCCTGGATGATAAATGAGGAAACTCCAATGCAAGTATGACAACAATATTTTTTTGCTCTTGTGGAATACTGTTCCATTGCCTTCTGTTAGTACGTTTACTGGGAGCCAATCCATCCACACCATGATCAGAATAAGCTTTATACCAGTTATAAAAAGTACTTTTATTAAGTCCAATCTCTCGAAGTGTTTTGTTAACCCCAATTTGGGAACCAACTACGATATTGATTAACTCTTGTTTTTCCGAAGCTGTAAATCTCATATACTTATTGAATTTTACGGTTATTCCAGCACGGACAAGCTTTTTTTTACAATATCATATCGAAGTACCAAATCAGCAACCATCTCTTTTAAACGCTGATTTTCCTTTCTAAGCTCTAACACTTCATCACTTGTGGCTTCCCTGGTCGTATCGCCGGATAATCGCTTCTTTCCTGCTTCCAAGAACTCTTTATTCCATTTGTAAAATTGCGGTTCATGTATTGAATACTTTCGACATAACTCTGCTACTGAAATCTCAGCTCTCAATGCTTCCATAACAATTCCAATCTTTTGTTCGGAACTAAATATCCTTCTAGTTCGTCTGCGAATCTCCTTAATGAAGTTTTCTGTGGTTTGTTTCTTCTTTGTTTCCATAATTTGTAAATTTAATTGATCCTGGAAACACTAACTAGTTTTTAGTTATATTTAGTCCACTTTATCCTGACGATTTACAGTTTGCATCGCTCATCATAATAGTAGATATGGGTCGCCCAGAAAGATTACTCAATTTAGCAATTCATCCAAGAATGCAATCACCCATTATGTGGGATGTAATCGTCATTGGCACCTACTTTCTAATTAGCATACTATTACTTTATTTACCGCTATTACCAGACCTTAAAATTCTCATCAAAAACGCAAATTCAAATTCAAAGTGGCTACCGAAAGTGTATCAATTCTTAGGTTCCTTTTGGCAAGGTTCAAAGGATCAAAATAATATAAACAATCATTCCATTAAAATCCTTAGTATTATGATCATTCCGGTGGCATTTTGCATCCACACGGTAACTTCCTGGCTATTCGCCACTACGTATAGGCCTGGCTGGGATAGTACAAATTTTGGTGCATATTTTGTTTCCGGGGCTTTTCTAGTGGGTGCTGGAGGAGTCGTAATTGCTATGTATGTTTTTAGAAAAGCGTACCATCTTGAATCTTATATTACGGAACATCATTTTGATAGAATGGGTAAAGCTGTGGTCATGCTGGCATTTCTTTATTTATATTTTAATGTTAATGAATATTTAGTACCTGCCTTTAAAATGAAAAAACCAGAAGAGGCCCATCTCACACAATTATTTGCAGGAGATTATGCTCCCATGTTTTGGTTTGCAATTGTGGTAGGAATGTTAATTCCAATAACGATTCTTATAACCAAAGCAGGTCGCAAACCAACCTTTGTATTTATTGCAGGAATCATGGTTGTAGTGGGTGCTTGGTTTAAAAGATATCTGATTGTAACTCCAACTTTATTGCATCCTTTTTTACCGATGCAGGATGTACCTGATCGATTTAAACATTATTTTCCAAGTTGGCAAGAATGGGCAATCGCAATGGGTTCATTAGCAGGAGCCATGTTAATCATTACACTATTTGCAAGAATATTCCCTATTATTCCTATTCACGAAACGATATCTGGACACGATGAACAAGCTGAACAACTTATTTAAATCTATTTTTTGTATTTTATTTCTGATTTTAAATCAAAATAATTTATGGAGCCAGGAGGATAGCATTGTCCCTGTTAAAAAGCCTCTCATTTCAATAAAATATTTTAATATTCAGGGCAAAACGCAATACTTAAATACACAGTGTAATCTAAAGATTGATAAAAAAATTGAACCCATTCGAAATTTAAAAATAAAAATTTATCTGGATGATGAAACGGATGAAAAAAATTTAATAACAGAAGCAACAACAAATCATGATGGAAATTTAATAAGCTATATTCCAACAACATTTAAAAATCAATGGGTTCAATTAAACCATCACAAATTTATTGCAGTTACGGATTCAATTCCTGAAATCGGAAGTCGTCAAGCTGAAACAGAAATTAATATTGCAAGGATTAAAATTGATACCGTTTTAGATTCAGACATACGTTCTGTGATTGTTTCCTTTGAAGAACGAAAAGATAATACCTGGATTCCTGCAAAAGATGTTGAAATCAAGCTCGGTGTGAAACGTCTTGGATCTGTGTTACCCTTAGGCGAGGATGAAACTGTTACAACAGATTCAACAGGAACAGCAAGCACTGAATTTACAAAAGAATCATTGCCTGGTGATCCTAATGGAAATTTTATTTTAATAGCTAAAGTTGAAGACAACGAAACTTATGGAAATCTGGAAGCTGAAACAATGGTTCCTTGGGGCGTAGCTACAAACTATGAAAATAATTTTAATAAAAGGAGTTTATGGGCCACTGGCGATAAAATTCCAATTTGGCTACTTTCGGTTGCTTGTTTTATTATTTTTTCAGTTTGGGGAACCTTAATACTTCTTGTTTTTAGACTCCTGAAAATTAGAAAACTTGGTTATAAATAATGTCCTAATATTAGGATATTAATAATTCAAAATGGTAGAATACTTATAAAACTATCGGAAGCATTAAATTCAAATATATCCTTTAGACTTTTCAAAAAATGTGCTTTAGGTTATTACATTAAATTTTTAAGTAATATATAAATGCTTATATTATAATTAGTTTAATTCGCCCGAGTCAAAAAAAATATCCTTTATTTAATTCTCCCATTTCTTTGTTCTAACTTGCTTTTTGAAATGGTTTCCATTTTTAACTGCTTAATTGCCATAAACCTTTGATTATATGATTTTTATGGATTTTGAAAAGCCTTTAGAAACGCTTTATGGCCAACTAGAGAAGCTTCAGAAAATTGCTGATGACAGCGATATTGATATGACCGGAAAAATTAAAGAAATAGAAGAAAAAATTAAAGAAAAAAGGGAAGAAATCTATAGTAAGCTTACAGGTTGGCAAAAGGTTAGTCTTTCTCGACACCCAAATCGGCCTTACACATTGGATTATATTAAAGTAATGTGTTCAAAATTTATTGAACTCCACGGTGATCGAAATGTTAAAGATGACAAAGCGATTGTTGGAGGAATTGCTAAAATTGATGAACAATCTGTAATGATCATTGGGCATCAAAAAGGCAATACTACAAAGTTGCGACAATTTCGAAATTTTGGAATGGCAAATCCAGATGGATATAGAAAAGCACTACGTCTTATGAAAACTGCCGAAAAATTTGGCATTCCGGTGGTTACATTAATCGACACTCCAGGTGCTTATCCTGGTATTGAAGCTGAAGAACGAGGACAGGCAGAAGCCATTGCCCGAAACTTATTTGAAATGGCTAAATTGGAAGTACCTATTATTTGCTATATTATTGGTGAAGGGGCTTCTGGTGGCGCTTTAGGAATTGGTGTAGGCGATAAAGTATTTATGCTTGAAAATACCTGGTATTCGGTTATTTCTCCAGAATCTTGTTCATCTATTCTATGGCGCAGTTGGAATTTTAAAGAGCAAGCTGCAGAAGCTTTAAAGCTTACAGCAGATCATATGGAAGGTTTCGGTCTCATTGATGGTATTGTTAAAGAACCTGTTGGCGGCGCTCATTCTGATCCACAAACAATGGCTAATACATTGAAACTTCATATTCTAGATCAAGTTGCTAGACTTTCAAAAAACACTAAAGAGCAACTCGTTAATGAACGAATAGAAAAATATAATAAAATGGGAAGATTCATTGAGGAAAAATTGGTATCCAGCTAATGCTTAAATTTAATACATTAAAAAATAAATTCCTCAATTTTCGTCCAAATCCTAAAGTAAATTTTAATGAAATCCAACTACAGCTTTTTAAAAGGAACCGGAGTCGCATTAATAACTCCTTTTGACGCAAATGGTCAGATTAAATTTGAAGATTTATCTAAAATTATTGAACATTGTATAGCTGGAGGAGTAGATTATTTAGTGAGTATGGGAACTACGGGTGAATCGGCTACACTTTCTTATGAAGAAAGGATATCTGTTATTCAGCATACCATTAAAATATCAAATAATAGAATTCCTGTTGTTGCAGGATTCGGTGGAAACAATACGCTTGAATTAGTTAAAGAAATTCAAATTTTAAATACCGAAGGTATTTCAGCAATTTTATCAAGCAGCCCTGCTTATAACAAACCTTCTCAAGAAGGTATTTTTCAACATTACATGGAAATTGCAGAACACAGTCCTTTACCGATCATTATTTATAATGTACCCGGCAGAACTGCTTCCAATATTTTGCCTGAAACTACCTTGAGATTAGCACATGCTTCTTCAAAATTTGCCGCTGTTAAAGAAGCTTCTGGTGATTTGACACAGGCAACAAAAATAATTAAAGAAAAGCCAGATCATTTTTTAGTTTTATCAGGAGATGATCCTTTAGCCTTAGGTCTTATAGGTATCGGAGGTGATGGAGTAATTTCTGTTATTGCCAATATATATCCTAAGTTGTTTTCAGATATGATCCGTTTTGCAATGCAAGGAAACTTTTCTGAAGCCCAAGAAATAAACCTGCGATTATTTGATCTCCATAAATGGCTCTATATTGATGGAAATCCTGCAGGTGTCAAAGCAGGAGCACATTATTTAGGATTATGTGAAAATATATTCCGGCTCCCATTAGTTCAAATGACATTAGGAAATTTCGACAGATTAAAAAAAGAGATGGATTTGATAAACTAATTAATATTGATCTCAATTTAATTAGTCATATGGCAATCTTTAGTTCTAGTTTCACTCTAGATTATTTATTCCGGTGCACTTTAGTACTATAATCGTGAAAATCTATATTCGGCTATGTTCGAATTTTAGTTGAATGGTGCTTTCTGCTATTGCTTTAGCATAAAATTACATTTAACCATTTCAAATATACATTCCAACTGAATAAAACGAACAGGCTGAAGACAGAATCCTCCGAAATCAATTTCTTTACATTAATTTAATGATTTCATAATTTTAAAAGCATCTTCACTGCCTCTAGACAAGACTAACTTTGCCCCAAAGAATAATATTAAATAACGTCTCACTAATAATGCCTAAACCTAAGAATGAAAATGATAGTTGATAGTCTACGGCATGTTGTAATTAAAGATCAGATTCAAATCAAAGATCTTACTAGAAGAGAATTTCAAATTTTGTGGCACTTATGCCAAGAACCTGGAAGGGTTTATACAAGAGAACAAATTTTTAATCAAGTGTGGGGCGCACAACCCAATTCGAATGATCGCACCGTAGATGTACATATTGTGCAACTAAGGCGAAAAATTGATAAATCCCTTATAAAGTCTATTAAAGGGGTCGGCTATAAAATAATACTTGAAAAAGAAGAGGTTGAACTCATTAAATAAGGACTTCACTTCTTGAAACTAAGTCATTGAATACTTTAGCTGGCTTTTCTCTGTAGATTAAATGTCGATTTAAGTATTGAAATTCCATTTCATCATAAGTATACAGTGACCAATTGCCATTTTTATATTCCAGTGCACTTAAATTTTCTACCCAATCACCGGAATTCATGTAACATATTTTTTTAGCATTTTTTTCAACATGAACGATATTGGGAATATGAATATGTCCACAAATTACAAACTGCGCATTTTTACTTATGCCATATTCAACAGCTTGTTCTTCAAAGTTTTTAATAAAATTAATGGCTTGTTTAATTTTGGATTTTACAGAATGTGCAAATGAAATTCTTTCAAATCCTAATTTTAATCGAATGGCATTAATAATCGTGTTCATTCGAATTAAATTGTCATATCCGAATCCTCCCATTTTAGCTAATAATGGGGACATTTGAATAGAAAAATCAAATGCATCTCCATGGAAAAATAAATGCCTTTTCCCATCAATTTCTAATTCAAGTTGATCTCTAAAATAAATATTACCAGAATAAAATGGAATAAATTTTCGAATAAACTCATCATGGTTTCCAGAAAGATAATATACTTTCGTTCCATTCATTGCCATTTTCATCACTTCATATATAACTTGTATATGTACCGGTGGAAAATATCTTTTCGTAAACTGCCAACCATCAATAAAGTCTCCATTCAGAATAAGAACTTCAGGTTGTATAGACTGCAAATAATTTAATAATTCACGAGCTTGACAACCAAAGGTACCCAAATGTACATCAGATAAAACAACGGCATTTAATATTCTTTCCATATCACGCAAAATTATGAGTTATTGCTCGACTAAGTTATTAAATGAATATTACTAAATAATTAATCTTATAGGTAAAGCATTACAATCGTATTATCAAAATAATTCATTCACGTAAAATAATTTACCACTGATCATTCACAACCAAAACTGGATTATAATTTTTATCACAGTCAAGACCCATACTGGATAACCAAGAATAACCATCTAAACTCCACGCATCATTACATTCTGGTTTCCATCCTTGGTCATACAATAAATGATGTAATGCGGTTACCGCTATATCTGGTTGTACCGGGCATGCAGGTCTGACAGGAAAACAAATTGGATTGGATATATCATTGCAATTACCCATATCAACACCTATTTGCAAACATTGCTTTATTCTATCATTGTAAGCAAACCAAAATACCTGGCGTTCCGCTTGAGAATAGCCTCCATGATTCAATAATTGACCACCATGATCTGTTGTAACTAAAATCAACCAGTCCTCTTCCATATATTGAGGTCTTTCCTTTAAAGCATTAATTAACACACCTACAGAATGATCAATATTTTCAATTGCATTTACATAAAATGGATTGTATTGACTAAAACCTAAAATATGCCCGATGAGATCCGCTGCCGCTAAATATACAAAATAAAAATCTAAATCCGTTGAAACCACCCACTCTTTTGCTTCTGTCGTCGTTTTCTCTGTTCTTCCTAAACTCCCAGTAATAATTTGATCCCAACCCAATGATTCATTGACTCTTCTAAACTTAGACCACTCCATATACATCCCAAATTTCAAATCTGGATTAACTTGTTTACCTAAGGTACACAGCATTGGGTATTTATCATATCGACTTCCGTTAAATGAATTGTTCAATACACCGTGTTTATTATGATATACTCCACACAATATACTAGACCAGGAAGGAGCAGAGATCGTGATATCCTGATGCCATGATTCAAAAGTACCAAATCCATTTTCTGCAATAAAATCAATATTTGGTGTTCTTGCAATTTGTAAGACATCAGATCGTACACCATCTATTCCAATTAATAATACTTTTCGTTTACCAGCTTCTAACTGAATTGCAAGAAATAAAAATATCCAAACTAAAAAATTACTTGAATTTGTGGCCATTCTATGCGTATTAAATTTTAAAAAATTCACACACAAAAATAGATGTAAGCCAATATAAATATTGATTTTACATATTACTTATTTATTAAATATATACGCAATTTATATTAACTAAATACAGGATTGTAAATCCATCTTTAAGTGAATATTATGATATTGTAAATTATAAGTATAATATTATTAGAAGTAGATCAAAGTATTAAAAGGATATTAAATTTGATAGTTGAATACAATGACGAGTTTACATGAATAAAAATAAATTGTTGGATTACTATATTTCTAAAGAGGACTTTAAACGACTCAAAGGACCAAAAAATAATTTTACTGTCTTATGTAATAAAACGGATGATCCCAATAAATTAAATTGCTTGATAGAAGAATTGAAAAAAGCAAATCCATCACATTCTATTTCAACCGCTGAATTTTCTACAAATAACAAAATAAAACCTTCGGCAGAAGAAATTAGTCTAACTGAAAATAAAATTGTCACATTCGATACTAACGCTCCTAAAATTATAATTTACCAAGTCCATATAAATGGTTCCTTTACATACTCCGACTTGAAAGAAATTCTAATAAAAATTAAACTAGAATCTAAAATCATAAAAAGTATCCTCAAATTAAATCAACCAGTACTGCTGTGCAATCTCATTTCAGACAAATCTCATCTATTCAAATCAATCCTAAAAGTCTTAAAGACAAGTCTTAAAGCAGGACGGAATACTAAAATTGAAAAATCCACTTTGCTACTTAGAATAAGTCATTTGATAGATGAAAAAGATATTACTGGCTTTGACAAGTCCATCGATCTAAAAAAATATTTGATTAACAGATTAAAAATTTTAAACAGACCAGATTCTGAATTAGCCACCAAAAAAATAAAATATTTTTTCAAAATAAATGACACGCAACAAGAAATAATCCAGGAAATACCTAAAAAAGTCATCGCTCAGGAAATCCAAAATTTAGACCCTACTAGTAAAATTATCAGTTTAAATGAATTTGAAATATACATTACTGATTTTAATAAAATTCCGAATACCATGCTGGAAATTGGCAGGTTAAGAGAAGAAACATTTCGCAAAGCAAAGGAAGGTACGGGACTAAAAGTTGATTTAGATTCTTACGACCCATTTTATAAACATCTATTTATTTGGGATTCCACAAATATGAAAATAGCGGGTGCTTATCGACTTGCAGAAGGACATAAAATTATTCCTTTATTAGGAAAAAAAGGATTCTATATTTCCTCTTTATTTAAAATTAAAGATGAATTTAATGAAGTATTGATACAGAGTGTTGAGCTTGGGCGTTCATTTATATCTCCAGCATATCAAAAATCAAACTTGCTACTGCTACTTATGTGGAAAGGGCTCTATAACTACATCTTTCAAAACCCGCAAAACAGATATATTTTAGGACCTGTTAGCATTAGCCAGGAATATTCTAAAATCAGTAGATTACTAATTATAGATTATTTGACAAAATATAATAAACATCCAACCTATGGAAATTTTGTAAAACCTCGCTCTCCATTTCGTTTTCTTAAAACTAAAGGCTCGGAAAACATTATCCTCCGCAATTTTGATCAGGATATTCAAAAATTCGATAAGTTAATTTCAGAAATTCAATTTGACTCCATCAAACTTCCTGTATTATTAAGACAATATTTAAAGCAAAATGCTAAAGTTATTGCTTTTAACAAAGATCCACACTTTCAAAATGTATTAGATGCTCTGTTAATTTTAGATCACGAAGAAATGCCAAAGGAATTTACGAATTTACTTCAAAAGAATTCTAATAATTGATGCCAAAAAATTTGGCATTAGGTACTTTTCGGTTAGTTCTCATAATATGGTTATTTTTGTTTTCAATCGGACTACTGTATTTTGAATTTGCCCTAAAGCGAATTCGTAAAAAATCGTTATTTAACAGTAAAAAAATACTAACTAAACTTTATATTGATACTTTAGGGATAAAAATCAAATGCAATATACCGATTCCATCAGGTCAGTTCATTATAATTTCCAACCATAAATCCTATATAGATCCCCTTATTATACTTCACTTCGTAGATTGTATTCCGCTAGCCAAGATTGAAGTATCTAAATGGCCATTAATTGGATTTACTTTAAAACTATTTGGCGTACTATTTGTGGAAAGAAACAACCTTAGCAGCAGAAAAAATGCAACTGATTTGATCAAAAATCACATTTATAATGGCTACTCCATTTTAATTTTCCCAGAGGGCACAACAAGTAATTCTTCAAAAACGCTCCCATTTAAAAATGGCCCATTTATAATATCAACAAAAACAAATTGTCCAATACTTCCGGTTGCAATTTCATATAAAGAAAAAAACGATTCCTGGATTGGAAAACAAAATTTTGTGGAACATTTCATAAAGTGCTTTTCTAAACGAAACACACCGGTAAACATCACATTTGGTGAACCAATTCATGCTACGGATCCTCTTCAATTAAAAGAAATCTGTAAAGATTGGATTGACAAAAAACTTCACATAGCTGAAGGGTAGAAAAAATATTTTCTCCACAAATTATAGTATTTAAAATTGCCTAAATAAAATTACCCTAATGCTGACAAACATAAAAATACTACGAATAGCCATATTGCTAAATAGAAAGCAGAAAGCCTATTTTTTCATTTATTTTCAAACTCATAAAAAATGGGCCCTTATTACAAATCCTGCACACTGTAGTTAAAATTTAGTTTTAAAGATTTTATCATTTTTCAAATTATCAGAATTCAACCCTGTCAAAAGAATTTAAGGAAATCAAGAAATACATCCAATGAATCCCGTGTCCAATTTCTAATACAAAAAAAAAGAGGATCTAACGGTTTAGATCCTCTTTTTTTATAAAGATAAAGAAAGGGTTTACATTACAAGAACCAATTTTGTATCAGTACCTTCCTTCGTAATAATTCTTACAGTATAATAACCTTTTGCAATCTGGTTTAAATTCTGAAATCGAATTGTGTTTTTACCTGTTTCAAGATCTACATTATTTGAATATAGACTTGTACCAAATGCACTTATAAGTTCGATTGTTGCAGGGAAATTCTTTTTAGCAACAATCATTAAATTAAACGCACCAGAATTTGGATTTGGATACAGTTCAATATCGGAAATATTTTCCAATTGCGATGTTGCTGTAATGATTACATTAATTTCCTTAGTAACTTTACTAACACAACCTCTAGAATTTGTAATTTCCAAAGTAACAAGATATTTTCCTGAAACTGTATACTGATGAATTGGACTTATTGAATTATCAGATGCTGTATTGTCTCCAAAATCCCAGCTATATTTATAATTGCCAGTTAAATTCGGAATAAAGGTGGTTTGATTATTTATAAAGTTTGAAGTAAAATCTACCGTTTCCTTAAAATATTGAATTGGTGAAAAATTATAATCTGCTGAATTTGGATCCCATTCACACCAACATTTTGTCCAGTTATTTGTACCAAATGCACCTACATAAGTAGTTCTTTCAAAATACGGATTTAAGTTATTAAATTCAGCACCTGTCAAAGCTGGTGAATTTGCACCCGGAATCGCATCTGGTTGTACACCATATGGATCTGTAAGTAAAAGTTCATTAATGTTTGAATAAATCCTATTTTCAGTAATGAATTGATCCGAGATTGCTTTCGTATTTATAGAAGTAGAGTCAAACAATTTTCCATTATTAGAGAATATATTATTACTTAAGTTTAATTCTTTTGAAGTTAAATAATAATTCTCTGAATTTGTGCTCTCTAATCTAACACCGGTAGGGAAACCTGCAATTACAGAGTTCCGAATACTTTGTTTTGTACTTCTTCTCAAATGCAGGGCTCTTCTAAAATTTGCATTAAATACGCTGGTAGCATCTTTTCTTGGTCCAATAATCGTCGCGTTGCTAAAAATTGACTGTGATATTGGAAGATTTGTAGAACCTTGCGCATCGTTATCAGCTTCAAATCCATTGGAACCAGAAATATCTGCCAAATTTGGATCCGAAACACCCAACAAAAATTGATTATTTCCTCTGTATCCAAAATCTGTATCAAACATATCATCGATCGTTTTATAAGCGACTAGATATTTTCCATTTACAGTTCCACCAAACCATTCGAAGGAATCATCACCACCAAAAGAAATCTGAACATTTTCTATTGTAGTTTGTGAACCAACACCTCCTAATGTCAAACCATTAGTTTCATTATTTGGTTGAAAAGCAATACCTGCATATTCAATCCGAACATATTTTAAAATACCAGAATTATCTAGATCATCGATTCCACCATATTTTCCTAAAATTGGATCTAATCCACCTTCAACAGTGCATTCTCCACCAGGACAATTTACCTTTCCTTTTCCTAGGATTAAAACACCACCCCAATCACCAGGACCTCTAGTACCTGCAGGTTTTGCTGAAGTAAAAACAATTGGCTTATCAATTTCACCAATGGCAATTAATTTAGATCCTCTGGTTATCACTAAGGCAGCAGGACTACCTTTAATTATGGTACCTGCTTCTATTGTCAAAGTTGCATTATTTTTTACATAAATAAAAGCAACTCCAGTCAAATTATAAATATTATTTGATGTCCATTTTGTATCTGTTATAATATCTGCATTTACAGCAATTTCTTTTGCACCTTCGGTGATCTTCACAGTTTTATTAATGCTTTTAACACATCCTCTATTCGTAGTTACTGTAAGTACCACTTTAAAGTCACCTAAAGCACTATAGGAATGATTTGTTATTTGTAGATTAGAAGTTGTAAAATCTCCAAAATCCCAACTATATGTAGCACCGCTAATACTTGGTGCAGTGAACTGTACGGTATTTTTGTCTACGACAAAGTTGAAGTCTGTAAACGCCGCAACATAGTCTATACCTTTGCTGTAATCTGCATTTTCAGGATCCCACTCGCACCAACATTTTGACCAATCTGTTGAACCAAAAGCGCCAACATAAGTCGTCTTAACTGCTGCACTTGAAATGCTATCAAAATTAGCACCGGTTAAAGCAGGAGAATTGGCAGCCGGAAGTGCATTTGGAATATTTGCAGAAGGTGCAATTAATCCTACTCCGGATAAATTTGCAACTACACGATTTCTAATTAATAAACTGTCGCCAATGATTGCAGAATTTACAGAAGTTGAATCCATAAATTTAGTATACCCTCCAAAAATATTATTTCTAATTTTTAATTCTTTAGAGTTTAAAAAATAATTCTCTGAATTACCACTTTCTAATCTAGCAGCGGAAGGAAAACCTGTAATAATTGAATTTCTAATAGATTGTTTTGTGCTTCTTCGAAGGTGAAATCCTCTTCTATAATTAGAATTAATAACTGTTGCAGAATCTAATTTTGGGCCTATGATGGTCGCATTTGTAAATAGCGCTTGTGAAAAAGGTACATTCATAGAACCTTGTGCATCATTATCTGCTTCAAAACCATTTGACCCTGATATATCGGCAACATTTGGATCACTAATACCTAATAAAAATTGGTTGGTGCCTCTGTATCCAAAATCAGTATCGAACATGTCATCAACCGTTTTATTTGCAACTAAATATTTCCCATTTACAGTGCCTCCAAACCACTCAAACGCATCATCTCCTCCACGACTAACCTGTACATAACTAATTTCAGTTTGCGATCCAACACCACCTAAGGTCAAACCATTTGTTTCATTATTTGGCTGAAAAGCGATACCCGCAAATTCAATTCGTACATATTTTAAAATGCCTGAATTATCACTGTCATCCGTTCCTCCATATTTTCCTAAAGTTGCATCTAATCCACCTTCAACGGTGCATTCACCCCCTGGGCAATTAACCGTTGCTTTACCCAATAATAAAACACCACCCCAATCACCCGTAGTTCTTTGTCCGGCAGGTTTAGAACTCGTAAATACAATTGGTTTCTCTGCTGTTCCAATTGCAATTAATTTGGAACCTCTGGTGATCACTAAGGCTGCTGGATTTCCTTTAATTAAAGTTCCTGCATCAATCGTCAAGGTTGCATTGTTTGTTACGTAAATAAAACTTGCACCTGTCAGTTCATAAATATTATCTGCTGTCCATTTGGTATCCACTGTGATATTTGCAGAAATTTGAATGTTGGTTTGTGCATTCAAAAATATCGGTAAGGATAATAACAATAAGAATAAAAGTCTTTTCATAAAAAAATTTGTTAAAAATTTTAAATTGATGTTCTGTATATAATTTCAATGCAAAATTATTGCATTCTAAACTTCGGTTTGTGTTTTTAATGTTACCAAATAATTAATTATTTGAATTTAATAAAATATGATAAGTGAAAAAATAAAATAAAAACAGCCACCTGCAAGAGCAGGCAGCTGATGTAAAAAAGTGTTGAAATGAAATCTTAATTCAGCATTAAATTCAGTGCAACTGAATAATTAATACCTGCTTTACTTTCAAGAATTACAGTATCATTTATATCATAATTTCCAGAATCATTTTGGTCCTGGTAAAATCTAAAAGGTTCATTTAAGATATCCGATATTGAAAATTTAAATTGTAATTTTTTTCCGATTTTCTGAGTTATTTGCAGATCCAATAAATTTCTTGGTGCTTCATACGTATCCAGATAACCATTGGAACCTACCAACCAAATTCGTCTTCCGATACTATTATAAAGTATACTCGCACCAAATCCGGACTTTAAAGATTGATAACTTAATGCAAGATTAATTAAATAGGGTGACTGACTTTGTAAAGAACGTTTGGAGGCATTCTGTCCGGCAAAATCACTTAAATCTACATTAGAATATATCCAAGCAGCATTTGCTCTAAACTGCAAACCTTCGATAGCGGAAACAAGTTTTCCTAAATCATAACGAATTTCTGTTTCTAAACCATAATTTTCTGCAAGTTTTGCATTTTTAAAATTAAAGTTTTTAGTGCCGGCTCCTAAGGTTTCATAGATCTGTTCTACTGGATTTTTGAATCGCTTGTAAAATGCTGAAATACTATAAGTTTGCCCGCCATTAAAAAATTTCTCAAATTTTAAATCCAAATTTAAAACTTTTGTTCTTTGCAATTCTGGATTTCCTACAATCGCTGCTGAAAGTGTAAAATCATAAAATGAAAAAGGAGCCAACTCTCTAAAATTTGGTCTGATAATTGTTTGCGCTCCAGATATACGAATGTTTGTTTGTTCTGCAATACTATAAACTACGTTAACGGAAGGTAGTAAATCCACATACGTTTCATCCAATGTTATTTTTTTTCCACCATAATCAAAAGAATTTAATTTTTGGTTAAATGATTCAACTCGAACTCCACCGATAACTCTCAACTTATCACTAAACAAAAATTTATCAATCATAGCATATCCTGCTGCACCGGTTCCAGAAGCAGTATAGGAGTCATTTGTATTGGTTGACTCTTTTAATACAAAACCGTTTTCATTAATATTTTTATGATCCAAAATTTCTTGAATATCCTGCGTTAATAACTCCTGAGGAACTGAATTTTTTGCGTAAGTATAACCAAATACTCTGCCATCAAAAGAACGATCTTTAAAATCACCACATACTCCTAATTTAAATTGACTTTTTTTCTCAACTCCAAAAGGATAAATAAAATCGATTCTTCCTGTATAAAATTTTTCATTTTGTTCGGAATAAAATCTTCCAGCATAATTCGGAGATGGCGTGCCAATTGGAATGTATGCAAAATAAGGTTCATCGGGTGTGCCATCATCATTTTTTAAATACGTCATCCTTCTATATGAAGGTGTCAATTTATTAACTAATGCATGTGCTATTGACCACTTTAATAAAGAGCCATTGGAGCTCATTTCATGTTCTCCGGTAAGTTGATTATTTATCATGGAGGTACTTGTATAGTACATAGAGTATGCCTTAATTAAACGCGCTTGCTCGATCTCATGGCCTTCTCTTTCCAAATATTGATCATCCCCAAGTATCGTGGCTAAATTATTAAAAGAAATTTTATGCTTAGGACTAAAACTATAGGTCGCATTTAGCATCCCACCATGATTGAATGATTTTTTATAAAGATGATCTACATAATTAAATATAGCTGTTTTGTCAGTATTAAAATCTGAACGGGAATAATCGACAATTTTATTCGTATTCTGATATGTTAATGCTCCTATAATTCCAAAACGATTCCCAAATAATCTTGTTGTTTTTCCACCAGAAAGTTGAATATTCTGCGAAGGCATAAAGGAAGTATAATTTTTTACTATCCAATCATTTGCAACATATTTGCTTGTAGTATATTTTGTTTGTGGATCATTTAATGCTGCTTTTGTTACACGCTCATCTAATGTCCTTTTACGATTATCAAATCCCATCCAATCAGTCGTTCCACCAACATAAAAGTTATAAGGTTTAAACGTTGAAATGGAATTATAACTAGCTCCCATTGTCAGTTCAATAAAAGGATCTTCAGAAACTTCTTTTGTATTTACCTGAATGATACCACCAGCAAATTCACCTGGTAAATCAGGTGTTGCTGTTTTGTAAATTACAAGATTCGATAATACGCTAGATGGAAATAAATCAAAGCTAAAGGATCGTTTGTCTGGTTCTGTACTTGGCAATAAATTTCCATTTAACAATGCGTTATTATAACGATCTGCCAAACCTCTTATAATCACAAATTTTTGGTCGACTATACTTGCACCACTTACTCGTTTCAATACATCACTGGTTGTTTTATCCGGAGCTTTTTTAATGTCATCGTTAGAAATTCCGGTTAACATTCCAGGTGATTTCTGTTGTAACATGGTTATTGCAATTGCATTTTGTTTATTAATTTTACCTACTACGACTACATCCGCTAAAACTGTTGACTCTTCTTCTAATAAGAATTCCTCTTGAAGAAATTCTCCCCCTTTCAAATCCAATAATTTAGTGATTTTTTTATAGCCTACATAACTTACAACAAGTTCGCGATTTCCTTGCGGAACCCCTTTAAGTTCAAAATTTCCATCAAAATCAGAAGTAGTTCCAAGGGCTGTTCCGCTTACAATTATGGTAGCACCAATAATCGTTTCATTTGAAACCTTATCTTTCAGAACACCTTTAATATGGCAGGTTTGTGCAGTTAAATAGACCCCTATACAAGAAATAACACTTACAAACAATAATTTCAACATTACATTCATTTTTACACCACAAAGGTAGAACACAAGCCAGCCTACCTGCATTAAGCCTATATTATCTCTATTTAAAGTCTATGTAAAGTATTTGTATATTTATTGTAAATTTTGACTAGGTTTGGGAATGTTTACAATTCAAATTCCGTGTGCTGGATTCCAAAAAGAATTTAAAGTCCAAACTCAAAGTCGATAAGTTTTGAATCTATTTAATAGTTAATTATACTAAAATATTAAATTTGAAACCAATTTGCTAGTCAAATTTAAAATTCTTCCGGTATATGAAAGGATTTTTACATATGTTATTCAGGTCTAATTTTAATATCTACTGGTATATCAGTTTATTACTTTTATTAAATTGCAAGTCGATCTCCCAAACCTTTAAATTAACAGTTAAGGACCCAAAAAATGCAACGGTCTGTCAGTCGTCAAAAGCAGAATTATCAATTTTAAATACTTCTGGAATTCTCCAATCTAATATTGTGGTGAAACTTAAATTGCCTCCTGGTATAAATTATATTCCAGGTAGCATTCAAGGTGCGACTGAGGTAAATGTTAGTCAACTGACTTCCCCTGAATTTAGAATCGACACGATTTTTAAAAATGACTCCATTTCAATAAGTATTCTGATGATTCCTAGTTGTTTCTTATTTCATAAAATGGATTCCACATTAAAAAACACGTGGGTATTAAATTCAAGCTTCGGCATAGACTCCGCGCAATCAAACCCAACATATCAAGTATTAACACCCTTACTTTTGATGGATCTTAAAGCTTCCACTATAGATACAACTGCTTCAACAGGTGCTTCCTTCAAAAGAACTATAACTATTAAAAATACACGTCTTGGTTCTTTAAAAAATTTTATTTACGAAAACCTGCATGATAATTTAGAAATAGGATCCCAATCAGGAAGCTTAATTAGCCAAACATTAAATCATTTGAAATTAGAATTTGACGCTGATGATTTTCTAAAAATTGGAGATTTAGATAGTCTATTTGAAAGAGATGAAGAAATTCAAATAGTGGAAGACATCCGTCAAACAAGTTGTGAAATAGAACAAATACGCTCCCATTTTTTAGCATATTGGGGATGCAACTTGGATACATGCCAAAAAGATCTTAGATCTGCTTTAATTAATTTCATAAAACCAAATAAATTAGCAAACATTTTATTTGTTCCCAATGATAACTTTCCATCATGTATTTGTAGCGATACTGGAACAACACAATCGCTCATTTTAAGAAATATTGGCGAACAAACTGCAGAAAATATTGAAATTACAATAAAAATGGATCCATTAAATAAGGACGTCCCATTTGGAATCGTGGATCGCAGTGTTTCCATAACCGGACCTCCGCAGGTAATCGACATCCAATATCAGACAACCGGCAAATGTGCTACTGGTTTTACCTGTGTAAAGATAACACTTGGAGAATTAGCTCCGGGAACAGAGGTCCGAATTGATTTTAAATACATGACTTGTTTGGACTGTCAATTAGGAATTGGAAATAATTTATTTTGGTATTGGGATTATTCATATGCTTCAAAATGCGTTCCTGGAAGCACGGTGAGTGGTATCAATAGAAAAAAAGAAGTCGTAAATAACAATAAACCTATTTTTTTAGATTTAAAATTAAAGGAAGCTGTTGATGTCTTAGAAAATCATAAAACTTATACACTTCAAAGCCAAATTAAATTTCCAGGGAAAATTGAAAATCAAACATTAATTTTAAGATTTGGTCTTCCATGTCCATTGAGAATTGTTGATTCAACATTTGTTTTAAATGGAAAAACACCTTCCAAAATATCAATTTCTGGAGATTCTACAATAGCCATTGAATTAGAATACGATGCCCCATTTTCCCAGGATCAGTTTTTGGAATTCAAAATTAAAGTGGATTGTAACTTCTTATGTAAAGTGGATCAAAACAAAACATCAGCTACAAATTTTATTTCGACTTGCCCAAATCAACAGATTTTAAAATCAAGCTTAGCTGGTAAAATTTGCTTCGATGCTCAACTTACCTGCCCGTATAGAGAGTTTGATTGTGGACTTTGCAAATACACCGAATATGTCTTTGATTTAGAATGTAACTATAATCCCACCATTAAGGATAGTATTTTTGGATATTTAGAAGGCACCGCAGATGTTTATAGAAAAAATTATGGAGTGTCAGATCCCAATAATGATCGTTTCCCTGACCCGGGAATATTAGACAAAACTTTAGTAAAAAAGAAAAATTTCATTACGGGCGATACGATGAATGTTGACTTTAAAACGATTGTTATTTCGGAAGATGATAGATTCCATTATGATTCTCTAATTTTTATGATCAATTCGGATGCCTTGAGTTTTGATTCTCTAACTACAACAGTTCAAACTAAAATAGAAATTTTAGACCAAAGTACATCTAAGAAATACTATTGCGATTATACTATTTGGGATAAAACAAGATCATCAAATCCAATTCCTAACTGTGCAAACGCAGTCTACAATAAGGATCAATATGGAAAAGGTATCATTATACCTATTTCACCCGAACAACTTAATTTATATGGCGCTAAGTTACCTACTCATTTCAAATTCGAAAAGGGAGATAGCATTTATGCTTCCATTTCTGTAAAACTTAATAATCACGTAGAAGAAAGGATATTAAAAATCGGACTCACCTTGAGGGCTTTTCTGTTGGATCGTACCCATCTTTTAAAAATTCCCTTTTCCTGCATGTCCATAAAGGATACTATCATTCAAGCCACCCAAGGAATAAAGATTAGCGCTCAATTCGATAGTCTCTTTATTTGTAAAACGTCTACAAAACTATTTTCTTACAAAATACAGGGTACAAAATCCCTAGAGAATTTTTTTCCTTATGAATTTCGCTCACTCTATTCATTTGATTCTATCCGAATTCATATTTCAAATGATAATTTAATATTAGATAGTATTCAAATTCGTTATTCTTATGAAAATGAGTTTGGTAATCAAGCTATCACATTGCAGAGTTTTCCAGTAATAAAAATCAATAACCGATGGGAAATAGAATCAGAATTACTAAAACAACATAGATATGACGAATCGTATTCTATTGAATTAATACCTTATTCACATTTAGTTGATTGCGCCCAATTTGCATCTACTGATAATAAAATCACTTCTACCTTTTATATTAACGAAAAAAATTCTAGCAAATTTTTTAATATTGTTTCAGCAACTATAATCGTTGACTCCATATACGATTCTAAAACAAATACAGTAAGCTTATTTAATGGAAATAAGCGATTAAATATTCCTTCAAGGACTATTTATAGTTCCACAAATAAAATTAGTTGGCCCTTTTTAATTTCAAATCTTGAAATTTCCGGAGGATATGAATTTGAAGTATATTCCAGAAATAAAAGTTTATCCAATGTCAGTTTAAACACAATACCAAATACCAAGATCACAAAACTTGATTCATTTCTATTTGCATTAGATAGCATACAAAGCCTGCAAAACTATGAAGTTCGATTTACTGCGGATCATTCGTTTTGCACACAAGACACCTTTATGGTTATTAGCCGATGGGTTTGTCCTGGAGAGGCTATGAAAATTAAAGATCAATGCAATTTAGATACCTTTTTTATCATTATCGTTCCTGAAATGCCAGAGTTGGAACTTGACCTTAAGCAGGATCAAATTGAAGCCATACTTTGTGACACCCTACCTGAAATATATCTTGAACTCTATAATGCCAATAATGGAGTGGCTTGCAATGTATATTTAGAAGGATACATCCCCCCGGGAATTGAAATAGTCACAAATTCGGCAGTGTTTAGTTATCCCAAAGGAAGCCCTTTTAAACAACTTCCAACTCCTATTCTAATTGGTAGTAATAGATATCGTTGGATGTTTTCTGATTTCATACAAGAAATAAAAAACAACTGTCTTCATGGCATAAAACAAGCTCCATTAAATAGCATAGAAATCAAACTAAAAATGATTTCGAATTGCAATGCCGTTGTAAATAGTTTTCCAAGTTTCTTCACTTCGGGAGAAAATCATTGTGGAGAATCCACAAATTCAATTGCAAAAACAGCAAATTTAATTCAAATAAAAAATCTACACCTTACAGGTGAATTTAAAATCAATATGGATATGCAAGAACCTGATGTTTGTGCAGATGAAACGTTGATCCATTTTTCCTTATTCAAAAATACAACAAGCACCAGTTCTGATAGTATAAAAATTGTACTCCCAAATGGAATTCACTATGTTGAAAAATCCCTAAAAAATATTAAAAATATGCTGCCAACCGCACCCAGTATAAGTTTGGAAGGTGATAACGAAGTTTTAAGCTTTGGGTTTGCATCTGGAATTATAACAAATGACAGCATTCTTTTTAATATAGCTATTAAAGGTCTTAAAAATATATTGTGTAAAGAACAAGTATTTATGGCTTTTACATTTAATCGCTTAATAACAGTTTGCTCCATTACACAAGCTGAATGTGATGTATTGCTAGCATCCGGTTCAGCAGAGTTAAAATTTTCATATACAACAGGTTCCTTTAGTTTAGACTCCTTTAAATTAATGAAAACCCTGGATTCCATAAATTATAATTTATCTTTCAACTACAATTTAAGTGGAAGATCCAATATCAAGGATTCTATAATTTGTATTGGTTTTTATGAAGACCAAGATGCTGATGGAAAACTAAGTGACGCAGATACGTTAATAAAAATAATAAATATTAATTTAGTTGGGAATACACAGAATGGCAACTTTTCTTATGAAGACCATATTGATCGGGAACGCATACAAGGCTGTTACTACCTGATTGCAAGTTTAGCTAAAAATTGCCTTTGTGAATTGGACACGCTTCCATTTAAAATTAAAATGCAAAACGAATTTCTATTCAGAGATAGTTTATGTGCAGGTCAATCCTTAAAAATTGGAATAGAAAGTCAAAATAATAAAAATTATAAATGGACTTCGGGAACTGTACTATGTGATACCTGCAGTCAGTTTATATTTACCACCCCAACGTACTGGTCAAGCGATACAAGTTTTCATTTCACTTTAAATGAAAACGATCAAACTAATTGCAATGCCAAATATAATTTCATTATCGATGTGTTTTCGAATCCGATTGGTAACTTTACAGTTTTGGAGTCTTGTCCAGGTGAACGACTCAATGTAAATGCAGGCAACAGGAAAAATTTTACATGGTCTGGCCCACAAATTTCAAATCCTTTAAATTATAACCAAGAAATTATAAATAATTCGGAAATATTTCTTTACTTAAAGTTCAAAAATGAACATCTGTGCGCATCTGAGGATACTTTCCAATTTTTACCTTTAATAGATCCCAACCCAATTCGCATACTTGGGGATACCCTTGTTTTGCAAGGCACAGAAAGCAGGTATTGTATTGTAGGTGGAAAGTCAATTTTATGGGAACCTAACACTTGGATTGATTGCAACACCTGCCGGTGTGTTAAAATTAAAGCTGACCATGACCTGACTTATACAATTACTGTTTTGGATAGTTTTGACTGCCCTCATATTTTAAAGTTGAATCTTAAAATTTTGCTTCCGGATTGTGATTCAACTACCATATTTATCCCAAATGCATTTTCACCAAATCAAGATGGGAATAATGATTTTTTATTTGTGCGGAGTAATACCATTTCGACTATGCAATTGGGGATATACAGTCGTTGGGGAGAAAAAGTTTTCGAATCCTTCAATATTCTTGATGGATGGGATGGTAGGTTTAAGGGAAAATTATTAGGCCCAGATGTTTTTGGATATTTCCTAAAAGCAGAATGTATTGGTGGCAAGAAATATTATAGGAAAGGCAATATTAGTTTGCTCAAATAATAAAAATAACTACCGTGTTTGATTTACTTTAGGCTACACTCTTTAACAATTGGAATTCCTACTAAGTGGTCACTATACATAAGCTATTTTACAATACTAATTTAAAATAAGAAATCATTTTGAAGAATTATTCAACCAGGAAATTAAACCAGGAAAATAATGTTCCTGATCATCCCACATACTCATATGGCTACCTTTTGGGCATAACAAGAAACTTCCATTTTTTAGTTGCGTGGAAACCCATTTCATATGATCAGGATCCATCGTATCAAACGTTGAACCAATAACAAGGGTTGGAACTTCTATAGTAGAAAGTTCTTTTGTAATGTCCCAGTTTTCCAAATTGCCTGAAATTCCAAATTCACTTGGTCCCTGCATTGTTGTATAAATCGTTGCATTTAATTTATTAAAATTTCGGTTTACTGCATCCGGCCAATGTTCGATTGGAATCCTTAAAATATGTTTTACATAAAAATTTGAAAGCAACAATTCCATATAACGAGGATTTGTAAAATCACCATTTGCTTCTATTGCCCGAACTTCCATCAATACTTTTGGATCCATTTGCTTTGCCAAAACATTTTCAGCATAATGATCATATGCAGTAGCACTCATCATCATATTAGAAATAATTAAACCTTTCAAATGCTCTTGATATTTCAAAGCATATTGCGCCGCAAGGATTCCACCCCACGAATGCCCTAATAAATAAAAATTATCTTTATTTAGATTCAAAGCTTTTCTAACTTGTTCTACTTCTTCTACAAACCTTGGAAGGTTCCAAAGGCTCGTATCCTTTGGTTGGTCAGAATAGGCTGAACCCAATTGATCATAATAATAAAATTCAATGCCTTCTTTTGGAAAGAAACTTTCAAAGCTTTCAAAATACTCATGTGTACAACCAGGACCTCCATGCAATAGGAGTACTTTGATTTTTGGATTATTACCGATTCTCTTGGTCCATACTTTATATTTTCCATTTTCTATTGGAATGATTTTTACTCCACCCGATTTAACTCCTGATTCTTCCAAATCATAATAGCTCCTATTTAAACTTGCAGCTTCTGATTTTACATTATACTTTAATTCACAAGAGTTTAAACTAAAACTTAAGATTAATAAAAAAATAATTTTCATAATAAAATTGATTAATAATTAATGATTTTATACGAAATTCTGTAAATTAAAATTAATAAATAATAAGGTAAAACAGAAACCTGGCGAATTCATTTAGAATTCGTATTTAAAGTTTTTAAATTTTCAATTTCGACATATTTAGGAACCTTATCAATATGATTTATAATATAAATTAAACTTGAAATCATTTGGTGAATCGTTATCAAACTAAATTTTCTAGCTTTCATAGAAGTTGCCGGAATTATTTCAAGTAATTTAAATAAAGGTATAAAAAATATCGGCCACCAATGTCCCGGACCGATTATATACCAAGGTCTTACAAAAATAAAATTTAAATGCAGGGATTCTAAGTATTTCTCACCGAGTGATTTTGCCTCTTGAAAATCCTTCATAATCGAGCTTGGTTCCATCGCCACACTTAAGTAAATAAATGCTTTTGAGTTTCGTTCATTCGCCACATTGGCAACATCTTTTAAGGCCCGGAGGTCAATATTTAAAAATGCTGCTTTTTTTTGTGGAGATGGGTGAGCTACACCCAACAAATGTATAAATATACAATCTTTGGGAATGTGTTCTTTCCAGGATACTGGATTAAAAACATCAGCTATAAGAATTTCAATACCAGGAGGAACTTTATGTTCCGAACCTTTGCGCACTAAGGCTATAATTCGAAAAAGCGATTTGTCTATATTTTGCATGAATCGGGTTCCGATATACCCGGAGGCTCCCGTTATAAAAATTGTCTGCATATTAAAATATCAATATCTAAATTAATTAGATGTACGAAAATGACCGGATTCCAGTTTTCGATTTATCAAAATTTAAGCGAGTTTTCTTATATTTGATACTGGATCTAAAAAAATGATCCTGGTTTTTAATAAATAATTGATAATCTGCAATTTAAATATTATTATACTCTTTGGATCCACAAATTTTGATAAAACAATTAAAAGCTGGGGACAATAAATCCTTTGAATATCTATATGATCATTATGCTCCTACATTATTTGGGATTATCACTAGAATAATTCCAAAACCGGAAGATGCAGAAAATGTTTTACAAGATTGTTTTATTAAAATTTGGAAATATGTAGCAAGTTATGATGCTTCTAAAGGAAGTTTAGCTACCTGGTTAATTAACATAGCCCGGAATACAGCGATCGATTTTACGCGTTCTAGTCAGTATCTAAACAGTAATAAAAACCAAAATTTAGATTACTTCGTATATAATGAAATGCCCAGTTTGTCTGTTAGAATCTCTGATGAAGAAATCGGATTGCGGGAACTTGTAAATAAACTTGATCCATCCTGTCGTCAAATTCTGGAATGGATGTATTTTGAAGGATATACCCAGCAGGAAATTTCAGATGAGTTTTCAATTCCTTTAGGAACGGTAAAAACGAGGGCTAGAAATGGGCTTAAAGCTTTGAGATCCCTATTTGAAACAGAAAAGACATTTTAATTTAATGGAATATAAATAAATAATTTTGCAACATTTAAAAAATATAAATCAAGATAAAATCCGGGAGTGGCTCGGTGAGATTGAAAATAAAGAGATCCAAGATTATGAAATTGCTCTAAATAATTTGGCAACTGCTAATGCAAAATTGCCACCAGCGTATCTAAAAGAGCATATTTTAGGTCAAATCTCAAGCTTGAATGAGAATCGTTTAATACAAGGAAAAATAGATATAAAGAATCCGCCCTTGATCCATAAAGACTCCAATATTCAGGATTGGATAAATGCAATAGAAGGCTTAAAAGCCCCTATAGATTTTGATGAGATTCATTTAGAACCAATCCGATCTGATGAAACTGTTGAAATGTTTATTGCCTGGGCTTCAACAATTATACCCGAAGAAGTTCACGACAATATATTAGAAAGTTTTCTGATCTTAGAAGGCAGTTGTACCTGCCATATTAAAGATCAACAGGGCAATTTGAGAATTGTACATATGCAAGCAGGAGATTTTATCACCATGGGAATCGGTGAAACGCATGATTTACATATTACTTCAGAACAACCAACAAAAGCCATTTTACAATGGTTAAAAATTGCAGCTTAACCAGGCATTCCTGTTTTTTACGCCTATTTTAATAAACCCCAGTCACCCTACTATATTTAGAATATTCCGGTATTTCAAATCTGGTCGAATGGATTTACCAGTTATTATTTAAAATAGAATTCAAATAAAACTTCTTGATTCAGGGTGCTAGATTCAGCGCAATGTTGCTTAAAATAGAAGAAAAGAAAAATCATAGTTTCAGAAAAAAAGAAGGAATGATTCCGTGTCAATCATTTGCGTATCCTATTTTATCGTATTTTTGCGATAAAAATTATGGGGACCACTAAAACCGAAATATTTTCTACAAGTGATAATAAGATAGCGACTCTAGCAAAAGCACTTGGGCATCCTGCAAGAATAGCTATTCTTAAAATTCTTATCAAAAAAGAAAGCTGCATTTGTGGTGCTATCGTTGACGAATTACCATTAGCACAAAGTACCATCAGTCAACATTTGAAAGAACTTAAAAAGGCCGGAATTATTCAAGGAGCGGTCGAAGGCCCATCCATTTGTTATTGTATTAATTCAAAAATATGGAATTCAGCTGCTGCTACATTTCTGGAATTTTTTGAATTGGCAAAAAAAAATACAAAAAATTGCTGTTAAATCTAAACCTTTAATCGTAATATTACGTTTAATTAAAAAAGAGGTATGAAAACAGAAATAGAAATTAAAGAAATCGTTCGTCAAAAATATTCTGAAATTGCCCTTCAGGATAAAGATTCTAACCAGGCTTCTTGTTGCGGTGCAGGAGCTTGCAGCACCGAAGTATATAACATCATGACCGATGATTATACAGAATTAAAAGGATATGCTAAAGATGCAGACCTTGGCTTAGGATGCGGACTCCCTACACAATTTGCAAAGATTCATAAAGGTGACTTTGTAATAGATCTTGGTTCAGGTGCTGGCAATGATTGTTTTGTTGCAAGGGCAGAAACCGGAGAATCCGGGAACGTATTAGGCATCGATTTTACAGAAGCTATGATTGCAAAAGCCAGAATCAATGCAGCATCTTTAGGCTTCCATAATGTTGAATTCCGGCAAGGAGATATAGAACAAATGCCTGTAAATGATGGTGTTGCAAATGTTGTTATCAGTAACTGTGTTTTGAATTTAGTGCCTAACAAAACAAATGTTTTTAAAGAAATTTATCGGGTTTTAAAACCAGGTGGTCACTTTAGTATTTCTGATATCGTTTTGTCTGGCGATCTTCCCAGTGAATTACAATCGAATGTTGAAATGTATGTTGGTTGTGTTTCAGGTGCCATTCAAAAAGATGCATACATTCAAATAATAAAAAATACAAATTTTTCAGAAATCACAATCCAAAAAGAAAAACCTATTTATATCCCTGATGACATTTTATCAAAACACCTGGATGCAAAACAACTCGCTGCCTATAAAGCTGGTTATTTTGGAATCCAGAGTATTACTGTTTATGCAGTGAAACCAACAGAAACAAAATCGTGTTGCGCCCCTGGGTGTTGTAATTAACATGAAAATGAAGGAACATGAATATTCTTGTATTGTGCACTGGAAATAGCTGTCGGAGTCAAATTGCTGAAGGGTATATTAGACATTTTGCAAACGGGCATTGCAATGTATTTAGTGCAGGTATTGAAACGCATGGGCTAAATCCACTTGCTGTGAAGGTAATGGCTGAAGACGGTGTAGACATTTCAAAGCACCGTTCTACTTCTATAGATGCATATGATGGCATCGCTTTTGAATACATTATAACCGTTTGTGATCATGCCAGAGAATCTTGCCCCTGGCTGAAAGCAAAAATTCTAAACCTTCACTATAGTTTTCCAGATCCTGCAAAAGCTACAGGTACACCAGAGGAAATTTTGCAAGAATTTAGAATCGTACGGGACGAAATAAAAATATATTGTGAGCATTTTGCAAAAAAATATGTAACTGGTTGAATCTAATTCAAAATTATTAAAAATCAAAATAGATCAGAATCCGGGAATCCCTTTACAGGTTTATTAAACATAGGTTCATAAAATCACACCTAAAGTCATCTTTAAAATGGGATAATTATGGAATCTAAAACGGCAGCTAAAACACGAAACTTAGTCTCAGAATATTCGCCAATAATTAAAAAATCCTTATTTGAAGAATAGCTTAGCATTTTAACAATTTCAGCTTCTGAATTCATAATCTGGACCCATTGATTTCCTTTCGAGCTAATGAACCATTGTTCTTTGCTTTTAGTAAATTTGATATCTTTCAAGACAAAACAAAATTGTCTGATCATTGGATTTAATGTAATTATTGAAATATACTCCTCTAAACTCGCCTCTACTGTTTTAGAAAGTAACTTTCGCTCCATTCCCAGGATCAAATTATCGACTGGCATGTCCCGAATCCGTTGAAATATAACAGAAGGATAAAACTGAACAGTCGCCTGATAAAAGCTACCTAATTTAAATGCTTTTAGTTGGACAAATTGATTAAACTGATACTCTAAATACAAAATCAATTTTCCAGAATGGGCTCCATAAAACCAATTTCTGATAATAACTAGGTTTTCTTCTTTTTCTCTTGAATTTCCAATAAATAACCAATCATCCTGTAAATAATAATCTTCTGTAAAATCTGTTTTCTTAAATGGAATACCAGCATAATTTAAAAGATCTTCTTTTTCTAAATGATTGAGATGTTCAATTTTATTCATTAATTTAATAAACAGATACAATTCACTAATTTGTAAAATTGCAAATTCTGTCCAATCTTTTGATTTTTGTACTTTTTCAGGAACTAATCTAAGTTTTTTTGAAATACCTGCCAGGCCTAAATCCAGCATTCTTGTAGAAATTTCTGTGAATTTTTCAGAATCTTGCTGCAATACAGAGATGCCGGATAACAATAAATTATCCAGCCATTTCTCCAATAAAAGAACAGCTTTAAAAATGGATTGCTCCTTTGTGTCTGTAAGTCTTAAAAAATATTTAGGATTGGTCAAAGAATTTACAATCTATCAAACGTTGAAATTGGTTAATCTTCTTTATCAATTTCTAAGTGAACACCCAAATGCCGAATGGCAATTTCAGAGGCGACTTGTTCTGCGCTTTTCTTATTAAAATCTTCAGCTGATGAAATTTCAACTCCATCTATTATTACACCTACCTTAAAGCGATCTCGTTTATCTATTTTAAATTTATTTAATACTTTAAAATCAATTTCTTTAGAATATTTTTGACACCATTCTAATAATTGACTTTTATAATTATCATCAAAAAATTCCAATTGATCAATATCAATGAATTTTTTAAGAATCTTAGTCAAGATAAACTGCTTTGTAAATTCAAATCCCTGTTCGATATAGATTGCGCCAATTAAAGCTTCCAGAGCATTACCCAACATGGATTGCGATATCGCTGTTTGATTAAATTCCATCATCAGATTATCTAAACCCATTTGCTCCGCAACATGATTCATCGTTTTGCGCTTCACAATTTTAGATCTCATTTTAGTTAAAAAACCTTCATCTGCTGATGGATATTTTTTAAATAAATATTCACCGACCACAAAACTTAATAAGGCATCACCCAAATATTCTAAACGTTCGTTTGATTGATAAATTCCATTGGTATCCGAAGGATAATTATTGAGGGTAGATTTATGGTAAAAGGCTAATTTAAAAATATAAATATTGGATGGTATAAACCCAGTTAGATTTTGCAAGCGCTCTGCAAAGTACTTGTCTTTTGAAAAAAACTTATGATTTGTTTTCTTATAGTACTTAAATATAAATCCTAACATCTTTTAAATATCACTGAACTGTTATGGCCTCCGAAACCAAAGGTATTACTTAAAAAGGCATTTACCGTTCGAGGCTGCGCTTCATTAAATGTAAAATTGAGTTTAGGGTCCAATTCTGGATCATCTGTAAAGTGATTAATCGTAGGTGGTATAAAACTATGGTTCATTGCAAAAATACCTGCAATCACTTCTATAACGCCAGCTGCGCCTAATAAATGACCCGTCATAGATTTTGTTGAACTTATATTGAGTTGGTAAGCATCTTCTCCAAATACCTTTAAAATAGCTTTTGCTTCTGCGATATCACCTAACGGAGTGGAAGTGCCGTGAGTATTAATATAATCAATATCAGAGGGTCTTAATCCTGCTTCTTTTAAAGCTAAGGCCATTGCATTACTAGCTCCTAATCCCTCAGGATGTGGTGCGGTAATATGATAAGCATCTGCTGTAGCTCCAGAACCAACCATTTCGGCATAAATTTTTGCTCCTCTTCGTTTTGCAGCTTCGTATTCTTCTAATATCAAAGCTCCAGCACCTTCTCCTAGAACAAAACCATCCCGATCTTTGTCATAGGGTCTGGAAGCGGTGAGAAAATCATCATTGCGCTCAGATAAGGCTTTCATAGATGAGAAACCACCCATTCCAGCTCTTGTTATTGCAGCTTCCGAACCGCCAGTAACCATTACGTCAGCTTTGTTTAGACGAATGTAATCAAATGCATTACTGATTGCATGAGCAGAAGAAGCACAGGCTGAAACCGTGCTATAATTTATACCCATTAATCCATATTTAATAGAAATATGGCCAGGAGCTATATCTGTAATTAATTTCGGTATGAGAAACGGACTATATCTAGGTGCTCCTACATGCAAAGCTGCTTCAGAAATATCATTTTCCAACGTATTGAAACCACCAATTCCTGAGCCCCAAATTACCCCAAAACGGGAAAGATCTGTTTTATCTGTTTCAATTCCAGAATCTTTCATTGCCTCTTCGGCTACTACCAAAGCATATTGTGCAAAAGGGTCAATTTTTCTAGCTTCTTTCTTATCGAGATAATGTTCTGCAACAAAATCCTTTAATTGACAAACGAAACGCGTTCTAAATAGACTCGCATCAAAATAAGTTATAGGACAAGCACCACTGATGCCTGCCTTTAAACCTTCCAAATATGCAGGATGCCCAACACCTATAGGGGTTAGGGCACCAATTCCTGTAACTACGACTCGCCTCATACGCTATTGCGTTAAATTTTGCCTAACACCAAACCGGCGAAAGGCGAGATAAAATTAGTAAACTTATTTAATCGATTATTTGCAGTTTGCCTCCAAATATGAAATCGCCTGACCTACTGTTTGGATTTTTTCTGCTTGATCATCTGGTATTGAAGTATCAAACTCTTTTTCAAATTCCATGATAAGTTCCACAGTATCAAGGGAATCTGCACCTAAATCGTTAACAAAACTAGCTTCTGTTGTGACCTCAGCCTCATCGACTGCAAGTTTGTCTACGATAATTTTTTTTACTCTCTCAGCAATTGTTGACATGTTTAATATTTTTTTATGATTTTTTTAAACCAAGGCGCAAAATAAAGGATTCATATAAGGAATACCAAAATTATTTTAGCTTTTTTTAAAGACTTTATCTTTCTTTTGCGTTGTTAAACAAATTTAAGTAAGCTTAAAGTTCCATAAATTTAATAAATTATGATCCACCACAACACAAAAATTATAGCAACCGTAGGCCCGGCTTGCAGTAGTTATCAAAATTTATTGGCTCTTGCCCAAGAAGGAGTTGCCATTTTCCGGATCAATTTCTCCCATGGAACTTATGATGATCATGCAGCAGTCATACATTCCATCCTTCAAATAAATGAAAAACATGATGCCCATTTGGGTATATTATGTGACCTTCAAGGGCCCAAATTACGAATTGGCCTTATAGAAAATAACCAGTTAGAGGTCTTTCCTGGGGATATTTTAACTTTTGTTAATGAGTCTTGTATAGGAACGAAAGATAAGATCTATATGAGCTATGAGAATTTTGCTGAAGATGTTAAGCCTGGTGAATCCATTTTAATAGATGATGGAAAACTGGTTTTTGAAGTGATTGAAAGCAATAAAAAGGATACGGTGAAACTAAAATGCCTATTTGGAGGTATCCTTTCTTCCAATAAAGGGGTCAATTTACCAGATACTGAAATTTCACTCCCCTCTCTGACCCCAAAAGATATGAGAGATCTTGAATTTATTCTACAACATCCTGTAAATTGGATTGCATTATCTTTTGTTAGAAAAGCCCGTGATATTGAAGAATTGATCAACTTAATTGAAAATGCAAAGCATTCTGCGAAAGTCATTGCAAAAATAGAAAAGCCGGAAGCGATAAAAAACCTGGATGCAATTATTAAAATAAGTAATGGCATTATGATTGCACGGGGCGATTTAGGTGTGGAGTTTCCAATTGAGAAATTGCCAACTGTTCAAAAAATGATTATTGCGAAATGTATTCAGCGAGCAAGACCCGTTATTGTAGCAACACAATTAATGGATAGCATGATTCAAAATCCAAGTCCAACCAGAGCAGAAGTAACAGATGTTGCAAATGCCGTCCTTGATGGGACAGATGCTGTTATGTTAAGTGCAGAAACCTCTGTCGGTATGCATCCTGTGAAAGTGGTCAAGGCCATGAATAAGATAATTTTTGAAGCTGAAAAACATTATGCAATTATAACCAAAAGACCCCGACCTTCAGATAAATCCTCTACGTTTATATCCGACGTGGTCTGCTTTAATGCAGCAAAAACTGCAGAAGACATTAAAGCAAAAGCGATTATTGGCTTGACTGTTTCTGGATATACCGCTTTTAAAACCTCCTCTTACAGACCAAATTGTCCGATTTTTATTTTTTCAAGTGCCATCCATATGTTAGGAACTTTAAACCTTGTATGGGGAGTTCGTTGTTACTATTATGATAAAATGAGCTCCACAGATGAAACCATTGATGATCTCATTGAATTATTAAAAGCGGAGAAAAAATTACAAGTTGGTGATTTAGTTGTTAACACAGGCAGTATGCCAATTCATAAAAAACTAAGAACTAATATGCTCAAAGTTACAGAAGTTGAATAATTTGATGCTTTGCTAATTAAAATATACTATGCTAAAATTCGCCATTTATTTATTCATCAGTTTTTCGTTCTTGGACTTTGGCTTTGCTCAAGACAAAGAGAAATTGATTGTAAATCAGTCTTTACTATTGGACGCAATTCGCGAAGAGTCGATTGGTAATATTGAAAAATCAATTCAAATTTTGGAAAAACTAAAATTAGAACCAGATTCAAAAGCTATTTGCAACTATTATCTTTCGAGAATATACCGGTCTTTGCACCGGCAAGATGATGCATTAGCAGCCATCGAAGAAAGTGTTTTAACGGAACCTGAAAATAAATGGTATCTGGTGCTCAAAGCAAATATTGCAGAAGATCTAGGTAGGTATACCATAGTTGCCAGCGTTTATCATCAATTAAGTGCATTAGAACCTACCACATATAGTCATTTCGACAACGCCGCTTTAAATTATTTAAAATCCGAAAATCCAGAAAAGGCTTTGGAAATTTTAAATTTGGCCCAAAACAAATTTGGTTTATTACCACCCTTAGCATTTAAAAAAGCACGCATTTTAACCAATCTCAATAAAACACTAAAAGCCATAGAATTACTAGATGCATGTCTTGCTTTGTTTCCGAATCATCACGAAATTTTAGTAGAACTTATAGCATTAGCCAGAGAAGAAAAAAATCAGGCATTGACTGATAAATATATTACACAACTCAAGAAAATGGATCCATCCAATTCATTTTTCTCTGAAGCACAGGAAACTGAAACCAAACAAACTGGAAAAAATCAATTAGACTTAAATTCCATTTTCGAATCTTCACAATACAATCTTGATGAAAAAATAAAAGTCCTTTTTTATCAATTGGATGGATTTGCTAAATCTGGTAATAAAACAGCTATAGAAGCTTTACTACCATATGCACATAAGCTTTATCTTGAAGCACCCCAGGATCCCAAAACCAGTGCCTTGTACGGTGATCTCTATTTTCAACTAGAGGATTTATTTAAAGCTAAAGAATTTTATCAAATTTCTATTAAGACTGGAAATGTACCTTATTCCGTATGGGATAATTTACTATTTTGTTTAATACACATGGATCATTGGAATACAGCTTCCCGGTTTTCCAATTTATGTATGGATTTTTATCCTAGTCAGAGTTTTCCATTATATGTTTACCTGCTTTCCAAATTTCATTTATCAGAATTTGATGGAATAGAATCCTCCCTTAAAACATTGGAGTTAATGGTTGAACATAATCCCAGTAGAAAAAGAGATGTAAGCATCCTAAAAGCCCTGGTACTTGAACGTTTAGCTAAATATCAAGAAGCTGAAAAGGTATGGGATGCCGCCTTGAAAGAAGATCCAACTAAATTAGTTGCCCTAAATTACCAGTCCTATTTAGCACGAAATCTTAAACCTATTGATGAAATTCAAATTGAAAGCATTTTAAAAGATCCGAATGTTTCAAGTTCACTAAAATCATATAAAATTGCTGAAATTTATGTTTTCAAAAAAGAATATCAAAAAGCAAAAAATTATATAGAACAAGGCATTCATTTAATGTCGTCTAAACATGTTGATTATTTTTTACTTGCATCCAAAATTTACAAGGAATTAGGAGTGCAAGAAAAAGAATTAGAGTATAAATTAAAAGCTCAAGAATTAAGTGATCAAAATGCTGGAATTCAAACTAAATGATTCCATGAAGCTTATAAATAAACCCATTCACCTCGCACTTTTAATAAGTCTATTTATATATTCAACAGGTTGTCGTTCTTCCAGGCCATCTGCGAATGCAAATAAAGATACCCTTTTACCTACACTACCCGAACTTCCACTGGATAGTTTGTTGACCCATATTATGGCAGCTCAAAATATCCAACTGCTTTCAATGAAAGGGGAAATAGAATATGAAAATAAAAATGAAAATTTAGACGCTAAGATTTCATTATATTCTATGAAGGATAGTTTTTGTTTACTTATTTTAAAAAAACTTGGGATTGAAGTTTCCCGGATTTTAATTACTAAAGATAGTATCCAAATTATAGACCGCCTGAATCAGGAATATATAACTGGCATATATAACAATTTAATAGCATATTATCAAGTTCCCTTTCCATTTTATGCAATCCATGACATATTAACAAACGTTTGTTTTTTTTCAGAAGATATCCTCTATCAATCGTCCATAAAAGAAAATAATTATATCATAAAGGGTTTCACTGAAACCCAAGCTTGTGAATGTAAAATTCATGGACGGACCCTTAAACCCCTTTCATTTAGCCTAAATACTCAAGCGTATGCAATGAACATTCAAAGCGAAGAAAGAAGTCAAATTTTATGGAACGCTATACCCACTAAAATGAAAATTTCAATACATGAAAAATTGAATCCTCAGGAAGCGCTACTAGATATTCATATTCATTGGACAGACATAAAATTTGAAATTCCTAAAACCATTAAATTTAATATTCCCGACCATTATTTAAAACGCTCTAAATGAAGTTAAAAAAAATCTTCTTATTTTATACCCTAAACATCATTATTATAATCAACGTCCAGATTACGGCACAAAATTCAATTGCCCGAAATCAGAATATGAATCAAATAAATGAAATCCAAAAAGCAATTAATCAAACAAACGATTTATTGAATTCCTCTAAAGAAGAGAAAAGGCAATTATTTAAAAAGTTAGAACTTTTACAAAGTCAAATAATATATCGTAGAGAATTAAAAGAAAAACTAAATAGTGAACTTCAGGTTACCAATAATAAAATAAAATCATTTCAAATTCAAAATGAAGAAAACAGTACACAATTAATCAAATTACAAAAAGAATACAGTTTGCTCTTGAAATATAAATTGATACACCGACTTACCTATAATCCTTTACTTACCATGATGAGTCCTGATAACCTGGATGAAAATGTAAAGCGATGGTATTTAATTGAAAGAATTGAAAATCAGAGAATCCAAATTTTAAGTTCGATGAAAACCTGGAAAAGTAAGTATCTCCATTCGTTAAATAATTTAAATCTTGAATCTTTCAAACAGGATTCTTTGTTAAAAACTGTAAAAGAAGAAGAAGTAAAAATTATTTCGGATCTTACAAGTGCGAAAACTTTAATTCAAGGATTACAGACCAAAGAATTAAGTTTAAGTGCCGAACTTTTAAGCTATAAAAAGAAAAAAGAACAATTAAGTTCCTGGATTAAAGAAAGTATCGAAGGCCTGAACAAAAAAACAGACCGGGCAGTACTTACGAATACTAAAAATATTATGAAATTTCCAATGGAAGAATCTGCAATTATTTCACGATTTGGAAAAAATATTGAATCTGGAAATAAGAATCTGATTATACGAAATAATGGAATCGACTTACAATCCAGTAATCCATTTGTAACTGCCGCCATGAATGCTGAAGTGGTACAAATTCGAAAAATGCCGAATCAACTCTATTTATTAATAACAAAAAACAAAAATTTATACGTAGTATATTCAAATCTACAAAGTGTGCTTTTACGCAATGGTGAAAAAGTTGAAACTGGGATGAACCTTGGAAAAGCTTTTAAAAATGATCAGGGACTTTTTGAATTACATTTTGAAACCTGGAATGGAAAAAATCCACAAAATCCACTTCTATTTTTAGCAAAATAGATGGATCCTTTGGAATGGCTAGTTTGTTGATGCAGTTGTTTTAAAGTTTGGCGTAAGCTGAGTACAATTTTAGGTCTTGTGGTTAGTCACTAGCATTCATAAAAAAAGCCATTTCAAATTACTGAAATGGCTTTTTGATAGAAACTATATAATTTTAATGAGCTACCACTAATTTTTGTGTTTTCATTTTATTTCCTTCATAAAGACGCAAAATATAATTACCATTATCCAATAAAGAAGTTTGGATTGGCAATACAATTTCACCATTTTGAAGACCATATTCCTTTTTAATTATTGTACGTCCCATCAAATCTAAAATTTCAACAGCAAGATCTGTTTGATTTAATAGATTCAAACTTATTTCCATATAATCTGAAGCAGGATTTGGAATTATTTTAACTGCGCTAACATTCGCATTAGGATCATTTGTTGCTGTAAATAAACCAGCGGCAACAGCATCATCAAAAGTTGCTTCATTTGCATTTAGGATTTCACCATTAGGGTCCATCATAAGTCCAACCAATCTCATTTTTGCAGGATTGTATCCAGTTGGAATTAGGTATGTATAAGATTTAATATACGAGGTATTTGCTGGAATGTCATCTGGTAAAAAACCTTGCTCCCCAGACCATCCATCTACAATTGCACGACCCACATGATTATAGGTCATACGAGCTGCCGGAACAGGATTGGGAAGAATTTCATATCCGCCCATAACGCCATTTGTTCCACCTGCATAAGCATTTGATTGATTGTATGCTGAAGTAGTTCCTTTAACACCATCTTCTACAATAACTAGATTGAATCGATGATCTCCAGTTACAGCTTCAACAAAATCTGCTTTAACTTCAACGGTTAATTCCTTAGTAGTTGCATCATATTTTGCTCCAAGATCAAGAATTACCGGTGTTAATTCTACAATGTGATCATAAAATACGGGTTCCATTCCACTAGGATCCCCTAATAATTTTCGATTATTGATAACACTTGGATATCCTGCGAAACCAGGAAATGTAGCTAAGCCCGAATCATATGCTGCAAACACCATAGGGTCTCTATTATGTACTGCAATACCAATAAAATGATTTGGAAATAACTTTGTCAAAGAATCCATATAAACCGCACCTCTTGGGCACCACTGGCACCAGGTACCGGTAGCCTCTTCCACGACATGCTTTTTATTTGGAGCAGGTGTAACACCTTCAATTGCCACAGAACGGCTGTTGTTACTTTGTTTATCATCTGTATTAGAATTCACTTTGGTTATCGCAATATCCAATTTACCAATTCCAACTCCATAAGTTATTAATCCAGTTAATGGTAATGCAGCAGATTCTTTTAAACTATCAAGATTTAAAGTATAATTCTCCGTGGTAGGGGATCCACCATTCACAGACCATACAACTTCTGCTGATGTAATTTTTGTACGACCTACATTTTTAATTTTAATACTAGCCGGCGCAGTTTCACCTGTAAGATTTTTAGGTCTCACGGTTGCGCTTGATAAGGTAGCATCTAAATTTAATGAAACAAAGGGTTCATAAGTATAAGTCACATCATCTACATAGTACGTAGAAAGATTGTTAGAACTCGTTGGATAAATATCCATAGATGCAACTGCATTGTTTGGATTTGACCAGCTTCCAAGGGATTTATCATCTATAAAAGCTTCCCAATTATTATCGGTCATATTTGCAACCACTTTTATTTTGAACCAGGTATCTTTTAGATGGGTTCCTTTTGCAATCGTTCCAGCCCCAGCTGTACCTAAGGTAAACCGAACATCACCATTCGGGTCAAAGAATGCATCCATAGACCAGATTTGACCAACTACAGCATTTCCTTGCCAATTAAAATAAGCTCCTGTACCAGTTACAACATACATCCACATCTCCATGGTAAAAACTCCATTTGTTTTTCTTCCACCAAAAGGCAAAATCACATCTGCAGGGCCACCACCTGAAACATTGGAAATAAATTTTATTGAATTGGCACCACTATGAGCTTGTTCGTTACTCACTTTGGTATCATCAGCTCCTCCTTTAATTCCACTCCAAGTGGACCATTTAGTAGAACTTACTCCTAAGAAAGCGCCCGCAGTATAGCTATCAAAATTATCGGAAAATGTATTTTGAGCAAATAAACCGCTAAACGACCCTCCAATAAAAAGTATTAGTAAAAATCTCTTCATGTATTAAGGTTTTGTTTGTTAATAAAAATATATTAAACATCAAATATAAATAGAACCTATAGTACTTAATAATTAATTAACGTTTGAGCAATTGATTTATTTATTAAATTTATATTTAATATATATTAATTACATAAACAGTAATTTATATATTATATTTAATAATAAATTAATTTATTCTTCGATACTCGTAGCTTCTCCAAAATCCAATTCTGAATCTGCATCTTCAAATGGAATCATAGTGCTCGGGATTTCTTTTTGAGAATTTAAGCCTAATTTTTTCATATTCTCAGCGCGTTTTATCAGGCTTCCCCGACCATCCCGCAATTGACTTACGGCTTTATGATAGGAGTCTTGTGATCTGTTTATATGTTTTCCGACATCTTCCATTGATTCCAGAAATCCGATAATCTTTTCATAAAGTTTTTCGCCTTGTTTTGCAATTTCCATAGCATTTTTACTTTGTTGTTCCCGTTTCCAAAGATCGGCGATTAGTTTTAAAGATGCAATTAAATTCGTCGGACTAATTAGCAGGATTCGTTTTGCATAAGCATATGCCCAAAGTTCTTGATCTTCCTGGATAGCTATTATATATGCTGGTTCTATTGGAATAAACATCATCGTAAAATCGAGTGTACCCACGATGGTATCATATTTTTTATCTCCTAATTGATCAATGTGATTATACATTGAGGTGATATGTTCTTTTAATGCAAGATCCTGATCCTCTCTTGAATCTGCAGATGAAAATCGATCATAGGCCACTAATGAAACTTTAGAATCAATTACAATGGTCCGAGCATCTGGCAAATAAACAATCACATCTGGTTGCAATCTTCTACCTTCTTCATTTTGAACACTTACCTGTACTTTATATTCTCGATTTTTTTGAAGGCCTGACTTTTCCAGTATACTCTCCAAAATAATCTCCCCCCAATTGCCTTGTTTTTTTGATTGTCCTTTAAGTGCGGAAGTAAGATTATTTGCTTCCTGACTTAATCGTTGATTCATTTCGACTAATTCCTTGACTTTCTCTTCTAATGAAAATCGCTGCTTGGATTCTTTGTCATAGGTTTCTTCAACTTTTTTCCGGAACTGATCGAGATTTTCGCCGAGTGGTTTTAATATCGTATCAATGCTTTCTTTGTTTGAGGCTGTAAATTTTTGAGACTTTTCTTCTAAAATTTTATTGGCAATATTTTGAAACTCTACTTGAGCTTGTTTCCTAATTTCTTCAAACTCTGATTTTTGTGTATTTAATTTTTCCAAAAGAAAACGATTTTGTGAATTCAATTCTGCGAATCGTTGTTTAATTTCCGAATTTTCCTGTTGTTGTATTTGATTGAAATTTTTTAAATCAGTGCATTCAAGAACACTTTTATTGACTAGTTCTTTTGCATTTTGAATTGAATTTATCAAGGCTGAATTTTCTGCAATTAAACTTTGAAATTCCTGGAGTTTTGAGTCATGTTTCACTTCTAAATTTCGATAATCAGCGGCTTCTTTTTTCCACTTTTCATCTATAATTTTTTGTTGATTCAAAGCATCATTTAACTGATTTCGAAGCTGTTCTGTATTCTTAGAAGTGTTCATTCGATTCAACAAAAGCAGGATGATACCTAAAACAAATCCAAGAATGAGAGAAACTAAATTTAATTGTTCCATACGGTAAAGATAATCTATCAGGAATGAAGATTATAGGGAAGAACCTTTTACTCTTAAGGGTTTTGGAGCTGTTTATATTTATGTTCAAGCTTCTATCCAGTGTGGTAGAATGGTCCCAAAAAATAAACAAATATTACATCGAGGCGATTGCCTGATTTTGGCAATGTGCGCACTAATATTTGGCGTAGCGATCATATTTAATATTCCTGAATTTTGAGTCCCCGATAAATTCTAAAGGTTCCATAGCTTATACAAGTGATTGAAAAAATTTGACCCCAAGGATATGCAAAGAAAGATTTCACCCAAACCAATACGCCTAAGACTATATATGTAATTCCCAATAAGATATAAAATATTTTCCGAATAGCCACTAGCCTTCCAACTTAAATCGGATCGGCAAGGTAAAGCTTACGGGAACTGCCTTTCCATTGTGCTTTCCTGGTTTCCAGTTGGGCATGGATTTAACCACTCTTGCAGCTTCTTCATCACAACCTCCGCCAATACCGCGGGCTACTTGAACTTTTTGGATATCGCCATCTCTTGTCACAACAAATTGGATTACTACGGTACCTTCAATTCCATTTTCTTTTGCAATGGCTGGATATTTAACATGCTCCCGAATGTATTTTAACATCGCTGCGTCTCCATCGGGAAATGAAGGCATTTGTTCAACAAATTTAAAGACCTCTTCTTCTTTCTTTTCCTCAACTACTGGAGGAGGAGGCTCTATTAAAGAAGCATCAATTCCATCTTTGTCGCCTTCCTTTGTTTCAGTGGCTATTTCTTTATCCTTCAGCTCCTCGATTGTAGGTGGAGGTGGTTCTTCTTCTTTGACCTCTTCATCCTTTTTAACTTTAGGAGGGACAAATTTAATTTGATCTTTAATCGGTGGTGGTTCAATTTTAGGTGGTGGTGGTGGTGGTGGTTTTTTAGGATCCAGCGGTGGTGCATCCGCTAGGATTACTTCTTTCATTATATCTTTCTCTGTCTTTTCAGGAATCCACCCTTGCACCAATTTAATGATCATGGGCATACTGATACTAATTATAAACAGCAGGATGCCTAATATGGCCGAACGGGTCATATGATCACTATAGATCTTGCGAAGTATATAAGCACCATAGGTTTTATTTCGCCCTTCAAAGACGATTTCATCCATGGATAGCTTCATATAATCTTTTTGTTCCATTTTTTATTTAGATTTAATACGCTTAATGGTATAACAAAATTTTTCTCAAATTATTTCCTTAATTGACCAATTCTTAAACAAACTACACTATCTACGGGATCGTTAGGAGGTAAAATAGCATAGGTTCTTACATTATTAATCGTCATTTCATCTAATATATCAACCACGTTTTTGTATTTTGAATTTGGCAATGGCTTAATCATAACAAATAAGTTGGTTGTATCTGTCCACATTTCATGAACTTCCTTTATCCGTCTTTGGATCACTTTGCGAACACCATTTGCGCTGTAATCCACGCTATCCATTTCAATATTTGTGTCTGCTGTAATTTCATCTGGAGAAACATACCAATAAACTTTATTATTATTACCTAATAAAAAGTTTACTGTTTTAGACATTTTAATAGGTGGTTCTTCTTCCAATTTATCTGGTTTTGCCGGTTTGTTTACCTCCATTGTTTTCGGTTTGTTAAACGTTGTTGCTAACATAAAAAATGTGATCAACAAAAAACCGAGATCCACCATTGCAGTTAAATCTACCCGCGTAGACATTTTCTTAGCCCGGGATTTCTTTTTACCTTTTTTCGCACCACTTTCGGGTACATTCATTTCAGCCATAATTCAATTGAATTTTATGCTTTAAAAATGATAATTAATTATTCTTTATTTCCTTTTGCTGAAGTAATCAAATTAAAGCGATTAACTTTCTGAATTTGAAGTGCTTCGATTACTTTATCAAAAGCTTTATACTCGGTCGTTTTATCAGCTTTGATAGCTATTCGCAAATTATTATTTGCTCTTCTTGAAAATAATATTAAATCTTGCAATTGATGTTCACCCCCAGTAGTATCAATCTTTATACCTGGCTGCTTGGAATGAGCCCTATCATTTGCATTCAAATCTAACCATTGCGGCAGTTGCCGGATATCCATACCCCATAATTCAGTAAGTCGGAATGCATCTCTTTGGCCCGGGGTAAATTTTATTTGATAGGCTTCTTCCAATCTTTCAAGCAGACCTAAACGTGTGTTTTGGTCATCTAAACCCATAAATACTTTGCCATCTGGAGCAATTTGTATCATCAAGATGTCTTTGTCTGGAATTGGAATTTGAGCTGTTGAAGAAGGAATATCAATTTCCACTACTTCAGGTGCCCTGAATTTTGTTGTCAATATGAAAAAGGTAAGCAATAAAAAAGCCACATCACACATGGCAGTCATATCTATCGCCGTACTTTTTCGTGGGACTTTAACCTTTGGCATATCTGGTTTTGATAATTATGAATGCTTAGAAGCAAAAGATTGTGAAATTGTAAATCCTGCTTCATCAATGCCATAAGTCAAACCATCAATTTTTGTGGTATAATAATTATATGAAATAATAGCTAATGCGGAAGTAGAAATACCAAGTGCTGTATTAATTAAAGCTTCAGAAATCCCTGTTGATAAGGCAACTGCATCTGGTGCACCTGCTGTTGCAATGGCAGAAAACGCCCGAATCATTCCAAATACCGTTCCTAATAAACCAAAAAGAGTTGCTACGGAAGAAATGGTAGCCAAAATCACAAGATTTTTCTCTAGCATAGGAAGCTCCAGTGAGGTGGATTCTTCAATTTCCTTTTGAATTGCCAATACCTTATGATCTTTATCCAAATCTGTTGCTTTTGCCATTTCTTTATATTTAGTTAATCCTTCACGGATAACATTTGCGACTGAGCCTTTTTGTCTATCGCATTCACTTATTGCCTGATCAACACTACCAGAATCTAATAATTGTTTGATCTTTCTAACGAAATTCGGGATAGAACCTTTCCCAGAAGCAGCATTGATTGTAAAAAAACGTTCGATAATTACCGCTAATACAATCATAAACATTCCCATTAAAACAGGTACAAGGATTCCTCCTTTATACATCATGCCTAAATAATCTCCTGGAATTGGATGACCATTTGGGTCGCCACCTTCAAAGTGGATAGGGTTTCCAAGGATATATTTAAAAACAAAATACCCTACAACAATTGCTAATGGAATGACAATAGCTGCAAATAAAGAACTAAACTTACTACTGGATGCTTCTGCACCCTTTGCATTTTGATTGCTCATAACAGTCTGGAATTAACAGTTTTGAATGAATAAAAAATTTTATTTTAAATTGAATCAATTAATCATGGCTTCGCCAAACATATAATAAGTTTGATGATTGTCATGCTTTTGTTGTTTGACGTAATGATAAAACGATTTCACAAGAAAAATGTGTAAAATTTTGCCATAAAAAATAAAATTTAATATTAAATAAATTAATAATATATATTTAATTGATTTTATATTATATACAAATAGAATTATTCATTAATTTGATTATTATTCTAAAATTTAATAATTTAATCATATTCATTTTTACGCTCAATGAGCTTCATCGGCAGTTTTAAATATGAGTATATGAACCAAATTTAATTTTGTCTGGCACATTTAAAAAAAATTCAAAAAAAAAGCTGCTTCAGTTCAGAAGCAGCTTTTTATATTTTCTTGACAATGTTTTATCCTTGAGGTGCGATCAATTTAAAGAACTGATCTAATTGAGGAAGAATAATAATTTCTGTTCTGCGATTTGTTTTTCTACCATCGGATGTTTCGTTGGCTGATTTTGGATCATACTCTGAACGTCCACCTGCTGTCATTCTGGTTGGATTTACGCCATATTTCTTTTGCAATACCCGAACAACTGCTGTTGCTCTTTTTGTACTGAGATCCCAATTATCTGCTACACAATCATTTGCCATAGGTACATTATCTGTGTGTCCTTCCACTAAGATATTTATGTCTTTATGATCATTTACTACTTTTGCAATTTTCTCTAAAACCATTCCTGCTTTATCATTGATATTAGCACTTGCTGTGCGGAATAACATTTTGTCAGATAAAGAAATGAATACCACGCCTTTTTTTACTTCAATATTAACATCGTCTGAATTGATTCCAGCGAGAGATTTCTTTAAATTCATCACTAAACTTAGGTTTAATGAATCTTTACGAGCCATTGAATTGTTTAGATCTTTGATGTAACGATCTTTTTCATTTAATGCATCCAATGATTTTTTAATACTTTCAGCACCTGCCTTACTCACGATTGAAAGGTCCGCCAATCGATCCAATAGATTGTTATTTGTTTTTTTCAACAATTCCATTTGATCCTCAAGGGATTTGATTTTGTTACCACGAGCCGTTACTTCAGACTCTAATTTGCCAGTTTGAGTTTTACAATCGGCAGCTATTTTGGACTTTTCAGATTCACAATTTGCAAGGTTGTCATTACATTTTTGTAAACCCATTTTTACATTATCCATTTCAGACTGTAAGTCTTTATATTTCTTGCTAGAAACGCAAGAACCTAGGATAACAATAGACATTAATAATACTAAAATCTTGTTCATATACTTATTTTCATTTAAAAATGTGGAAATTGGCCACAAAATTAAGCAATTCATTGATTTATTTGCCAAAATATATGTTAATAAGACCTTGAAAATCATCAAATTTTATGGAAAAAAATCCTTTAAACGTTTTTGGGAAGCCATTGCAAGTATGCAGCAATGAGCCACTTACCGGTTTTTACAGAGATGGTTGTTGTACTACGGGTTCTGACGACCTAGGTATGCATACTGTTTGTATTTATGCGACCCATGAATTCCTGGAATTCTCTAAAAACAGAGGAAATGACCTCTCTACCCCAAGACCTGAGTTTGCTTTTCCAGGAGTTAAACCCGGAGAACGTTGGTGTTTATGTGCTTTGCGTTGGAAAGAAGCGTATGATGCAGGAATGGCCCCTGAACTAATTTTAGAATCCTGCAATCAAGATGTTTTAAAATACTTACCCTTTGAGATTTTATTAGAATATAAATTGCAATCTTAAGATGCTAGTTCCGATCTATAGGCAAAGGTTTTAAAGCCTCTCTTAGAAGTCCAGATTTTAACTTACATCAAGGCTTGTCCTCATTATTATTCCAAAAATATTTTGATAATATTTTTGCAGCCCAATCTTTGCCTCCCAAACCAAAGGCCAGTGCAAATGCCAATCCGATGGAACCGAAAAAAATACTAACTACATTTGTTATAATTGCTTCACCGATTCCAATTTGGGTTAGTGCAATTGCAATTGTAAAAAAACCAATACAATAAAATATCAATTTTCCAATGAGTTCTGGATTTTCAAAACTGCTTTCTTCTAAAGAACCTACAACCAAACTAGAAACAAATTCAGCCAAATAAAATCCCAAAATAATAAGCACACATGCAATTAAAACATTCGGGATAAAAAAAACAAACTGGTTTAAAAGATCCGAGACAATATCCAAGCCTAATAGGTTAAAAAATTTAACCATTACGATTAAGATAATCATCCAAAAAAAGATGGAAGATGTAAGTCCTGAAAAGCCTTTTTTGATCCCTCGTTTTTCCAAAAAGCGATGCACCCCTGACTTTTGTGCTAAACGGTCTATCCCTAATGCATGACTTAATTTAAATACAATCCATTGAATTACCTTTGCAAGTGTCCAGCCTATTATTAATATTATCAATGCATTGACTATAGAAGGAATTGAACTCGTTGTAGATTGAAAATATCCTTCGAACGCATTTTGAATTTCAGACCACATTATATTTTATATTTACAAATCTAAATTTATTGAAAATTGGAATTAAAAAAATAATTCTCAAGGTATCTCATTTTACAATTAATTTACACTCAGAGGTTTTAACACAGCTTCGTTTTAAACTTATCTCTTCCTTGTTTTAAACTTCTGGATTTAAATCCTCTGTAATTTTTCGAATTACTTTAAATTCGCTTAAAAATGTTTTAGCAACTACCCTAAAAATTGTATAAGCAGGAATTGCTAATACCATTCCTATGATCCCACCAACTCTGGCGCCAATCATAATTATAATAAAAATTTCCAAAGGATGGGCTTGCACCCTTTTGGAAAAAATATAGGGTTGGATAATAAAATCATCTAACAATTTAATCACTAAAAAAACAAGTAAAACTTTAAAAAGTAAAGGCAGGGTTTGGGCATAAAAATTCATTTCTAAATTTGAAGAGATTGTCAATAAACATGCAAATCCTGCTCCTATAACCGGACCCAAATAAGGAATGATATTCATGATTGCGTAAAAAAATGCAATTAGAAATGCATTTCTGATGCCAAGAAATCCCAAAATACTCCCCGCTAAAACCATTAAAATGGTCATTTGAATAACGATTCCTCCAAAATATTTAGTTAATAAAATACTTACATCATCGATTACGTTTCTCACTTTTCGCTCCATACCGGTTGGTACGATTGCTTCCACTATTTCTGTAAATAATCCTCTTTCTTTCAGAAAAAAGAAGCTGATAAAAATAATTGAAAAAAGTCCGATAAATATATGACTTGCTTTGCCTAACAAAGTACCAAAAAAGCTACTAATCATGCTAGGATCAAAATAACCACCTAAAAAGGATCGAACTTGATCTGCTGCACTTGGACCCGGTTCCAGACCTAATGATCGCAGCCAGGTATTCAATTTATCAATTGGTTCTTGTAAAGCCATTGAAATAGCATTAAAATCGACTTTTGATAAAACGACTGCTTGTTGAATTACCAAAGGGATAAACATCCATAACAATAAACCAATCATACTAAATAAACAGCAAATTGTTAATAATGCTGCTAATGATTTTCCAAAACCAAAACGCAAAAGTTGAGCCCGCACAAGCAAGAAACTCATTATTGGCTGTCCAACCATACTGATAACCCAACTTATTAAGATAAAGCTAACAACTTCGCTAAAATAGCTTAAAACTAATAAAAGTAATACTAGTATGATGGCACCTATAACATATCGGTAGTATTTTTGCCACATGGGTTAAAGATACAACCGGGATACCAAGCTCACAAAAAGCTTAAATCTTTTATTTTGAAAAACTGTCTCAACTTCTATGAAAAACAATATCTTTCCCATTTTTAATATGAAATTGACAAATAATCGTTGGTTTGTAGAAGGGATTTGGATTGTGAGTTCCTTTGCATTTGCGTTCATTATTCTACTTCCTATTCAAATTTACAATATAAAATTTCCATTTATTACTACAAACATCGCATTTATTGTTGGTTTTAGTTTGTTTTGTCGATGGATCTTTTTGTGGAAATTTACTCCTTACGCCTGGAGTAAAATATTAAAATTAGTATTAATATTCATTTTTATTCCACTTACTTTCGTTGGCATTAATAAATTTTATGATTTCAGAATCTATTTGGATGAAATTGGATTGCAAGAACTGGTACCTCATCTTGGTGTTTCTGAACAAACTAGTATGATCCTTTATATGCGAAATGAAATGATCTTTTTTGGCACTTCATTTATTATTAGCGCTAGTATCATTCCATTTATAATGATTTGGAGTATTTGGAAACAATACAACCGAAATGAAGTTTAGAGGGTTTGAATCAAAACCACAATGTCTAAAATAGCTTGTACTTAAAATTTTAAAATCTAAACCCAAAGCTAATGTCTCAAGTAAAAGAATTTAATGATTACAGAGCGAAAATGAATGGGCTCATTTTATCACATGAACATTTACCACTTAAACGTTTTTTTTCACTAGATAATCAAATGTATCAGGAAGGTGCACTTCCCGTGAAAACAAAAGAACTGCTAGGCTTGGTTGCTTCCATGGTATTGAGATGTGATGACTGCATCAAGTACCATTTGCAAAAATGTTTTGAAATCGAAGTCAGTAAGGAAGAAATTTATGATGTCTTTGCAATTGCTAATATGGTTGGAGGGTCGATTTGTATTCCACATACCAGAAGGGCAGCAGAGTTTTGGGAAGCATTAGTAAACGAACCGAAAGAAACTTAAAAATTACTATTTGATTGCAAATGGCTATGCTCGTTTCCAGATTTAAAGCGAACATAAATTAGTATAAGTTAAGCCTTTGAATAAAGATTTTGAGCTAATCTTAGAATATCTGGGGTAATCGTAAATAACTACTTCAAAGGGCCTTAGGAGTGGCGAAGAATGAAAAATTTTCAGATCGTCTTATCAATTTGGGCTTTTAAAAAAAAAGCCCAAATTTGCAAGGCGCAAATTCAGGCTCTTTCGACTAAGGTCTCAAAATAAGAAAACTACGATCTTTATCTAAAAAATATAGATGTCTATGTTAAGAATTCATTTCAGAATTCAGTATAAATTACAAATAAAGTATGAATATAAGCGATAGGGTATCTGATCGTTATAGATATACTGCCGCTGGGATTTGTTGTAAAAGTAGTATGCACAAATCGAATTTCCAAATATTCAACAAAAAATATTAAAATAAAGTTTATATGTAAAACGCATATTTATAAGCTAATCAAATAGCTTGAAGATATTACAAGTATTATTAATTGTTTTTTAAATAGATATATATTATTAATTTATGTAATATATAATCAATTTATATGTAAAAATAATTTAATAACTTAGTTAAAATTTGAATTCCAAAACACTTTTTTAGCTAAATAAAAACCCAATTCAACCATTTTCAATACTTATATTTGCAATCCTTTGAAAAAAGGATCCCTGCCCGGGTGGTGAAATTGGTAGACACGTACGTTTGAGGGGCGTATGCCGAAAGGTATGCAGATTCGACTTCTGTCCCGGGCACTATTCAATATTTTCAGTATTTCTAAATTGATTCGTGGACTCCTGAAATTGAATTGCGAAGCAAATGGTTTGTAATTTTGTTCGAATTTTAACAATTCCGTTAAAAATATATTAATACCATTGATATTATTATACTTGTTTGAATTTTAAGTAGTCAAATTAAAAAAATCAAATCCCATGAAAAAATGCTTCGCCTATTTTAGTCTTTTGCTACTTGCTGCATCTTGCGCAAACATTGATAAAATGATTGACAAAGGTGAATATGACCCTGCGATTGCTAAACTGATTCCTAAGCTTGCAGGTAAAAAAGAAAAAAAACGAGAATATGTGGTGGCTTTAGAATATGCATTCCAAAAAGCTCAAGATTTGGATTTGCGAACTGAAAAAGCACTTCGAGATGAAAATTTATCAGAAAATTGGACTAAAATTTATAATATCCACAATCGGATTTCAAATCGACAAAATAAAATAGAAGCGTTGATTCCATTGGAGTCAAAAGATGGCTATCAGGCAACTTTTAAATTTGTAAATATTGAAGAACTTCAAAAAGAATCAAAACGAAATACTGCAGATTTTTACTATCAGTCAGCAACAAATCTTATTGATGATGCGCGCAGATCAGGAGATAAAAATGCAGCAAGAGAAGCTTATAATTATCTTGGTAAAATCGATGGCCTTTTTTCTCAATATAAAGATAAAGATCAATTAAAGAAAATTGCTTACAACCTAAGTCTAGAGAATTACCTTGTTAAAATTAACAATAATACTAGCAACATTATACCAGAAAATGTGGAAGCTGAATTATTGCGATTAAGTGTGGAAAATTTAAATTCTAAATTTAAAAATTACGATATTAAATCAAACCCATCCATTTTGTATGATCATTATATTGTTATGAATCTTACACAAATGGAATTTAGTCCGGAACGCGAAAAAACAAGGGTATACGATGATGTAAATGAAATTAAAACAGAAGCCGTTGTAAAAGATAAAAATGGAAAACCAAAAAGAGATTCATCGGGTAGAGAAATTAAAGAAAAAATAAAAACAAAATATACAGCAACCATTGAAGAAATCACACAACTTAAATCTGTTATATTAGCTGGTAGATTGGAATATATCAATGTTCGATCTAGTGATTTAGAATTTACCAAACCGATACAAGTTGAGGCCATATTTGAAAATAATTTAGCAAGACTCGTTCGAGGTGATCGCAATTATGTCACTGCAGATTGTCGCAAAAAACTTAATGGCAAACTCATCAGTTTTCCATCCAATGAAAGTTTATTATTAGATGCTGCAGAAAAACTAAAATCCATAGTAAAAACTATAATCCATGATCATGATAAATAAAGAAATTTAACATGAAGTTTTTAAATTACCTGATTATTGGACCAGTTAAAGCATACCAGCTTTTATTATCCCCTATTTTAGGTAAAAACTGCAGATTTAATCCGACCTGTTCAAATTATATGTTACAAGCTGTTGAAGAATGGGGTTTGATTAAAGGATTTTATTTAGGTCTGAAGCGTATTACGAAGTGTCATCCCTGGGGTGGTAGTGGTGAAGACCCTGTGCCGAAGAAAACCAAGCATTAAAAAAAATCCCCGATAGCAACAATAACCAACCTTTGTCCTTTGACAGATTTAAATGAATACCTACCGGGGAAGATCTTTATTATAATCCCTCGTTCAAAAACATCTGAAAGAATTAATTAGTTCGCAGAATTTAGTTAAAAAGCTAAATATGATTCAAAATAATCCATTCTTTCATTCAAAATCGTTGAAAATCAGTAAATTTACTTTTTAATTCAATTTCAAATCATGAAACAAAATCTACTTTTTTCCATCTTGTTTTTTTGTCTTGGCACTATGCTAATCGGTCAATCTCAAAGAAAAGTTCTGATCGAACATTTCACACAAGCTTCCTGTGGTCCTTGTGCTTCCATTAATCCTGTAATCCAACCGATTATGGAACGGAACAAGGCAAAAATTACTAAAATTACCCATCAGGTAAGCTGGCCTGGGGTAGATCCAATGAATAAAGACAATCCAGGAGAAGTTCAAAATCGAGTAAATTATTATGGTGTAACGGGTGTTCCTGATATCTTTTTGAATGCCTATAGTTCTGGAAATCCAACCGCTACGATTACAGATGCTACGATTCAAAATGAATATCTGAGACCGGCCCCTTATGAAATCAGTATTATCAATAAAGTCTTACCAGATTACAATTCAATGGAAGTATCTGTTACCGTTAAATTAACCGGAACTTTTAGTGGCAAACCTGTATTGAGGGTTGCCGCACTTGAAAAAATAATTTCCTGGACTACTCCTCCAGGTTCTAATGGAGAAAAGACATTTTACCATGTGGTGAAAAAATACTTACCAAATACTAACGGAACATCATTGGCTGATGTGAATCAAACTGGTCAAAGTAAAACATTTACCTTCCTCTATAAATTTGACAAATTATATAATTTCCAAAACCTGGAAACCGCAGCTTTTATTCAAGATGATGCCACTAAAGAAGTGCATCAATCAGAAAATCTTATCGTTGCCTTTCCAGCCAATCCAGGAAATGATGTAGCCATCAAACTATCAAATGCCACTGGTGTATATGGTGATAGTATTGTTTGTGGAAATAAAACATCACCCATTGTTAAAGTTATCAATACTGGTAACAAATCAATTACCAGCCTTGATTTTAAATATCAAGTAAATGGTGGCGCATTCAGCAATTACAATTGGACTGGCAAACTTGATTTTTTAAAAGAAATAGACATTAAACTACCTGCAATTGATTTCGTTGCTTTAAAAGGTCAAAATAATTTAAGCCTCGAAATTAGCGCTGTAAATGGAGATGTGGATATCAATACCATTAATAACATATCAAATCTTACATTTCAATCTGCACCTTCAACAACAATTCATTCAACATTTGAAATTAAGCCAACCACTCAGCCAACACAATTAAGTTTTGCAATCCGAGATGACCAAAATAAAATTATTTTACAAGATGGTCCTTTTACAGATAATTCATCGAGAACCTATGTTCTTGATTTAGAAAAAGACAGATGCTATCGGGTTTCTTCAACAAATAATACAGCGAGTTTAAATGGAACTTATAAAATATTTGATGAACAAATTAATTTAATATTTCAACAACGGATTCTTGGTGTAGGAACTGTAAGCAGAGATTTTAGTACCTATTCTTTAGTTACCGGAACCCATGAACCTTTCAATGCTTCTGTTTTATTTTTAACTCCTAACCCAGCAAATCAAGAAGTGTTTTTAAATTTTGATTCTGAAAAAACTGGAATTGCTAGTTTAAGTTTTATGGATCTTACAGGTAAACAAATATTTGAAAAACAAATCAATCTTATCGCTGGAAAAAATAAACAAGCAATAGCTATTCATCAATTAGCTAGTGGTGTTTATTTTGCTAGATTATTTCAAGATAATCAAATGCGCTCAATGAAATTTATTGTGAATTAATAAAAAATAATGGAATGGGTTGAAACCCATTCCGAAAAAATGAGGAGTGCCTTTGGCACTCTTTTTTATTTGAGAACTTTTGGGGAATAAAAAATTTAAGGGGAATGGGTTGAAATCCATTCCGAAAAAATGGGAGGAGTGCCTTTGGCACTCTTTTTTACTTTTCCCCCCCCCCCCCCCCCCTTTTTTTTTTAATTTTTTGGGGGGGGGGGGAAAACCCCCCCAAAAAGGGGGGCCCCCCGCCCCCCCTTTTTAATTTGAAATATATGACAGTTCAAAATATTTTGTTGGGATGGACTTCAGTCCATCCCTATGTTGATTAAAAGTTGATTCCTAATCTGGCAAACAATTTTCTGCCATTGCCGCCCATTTGAACAGCATCCCATGGCCCACCTGTTTCATTGTTATATGCCCATCCAGCTGCACCATTAACAAATCCCAAATCCTGATGAATATTCCATAGATTATCTACACCAAAATATAAGGTAGCACCTTTGACAATTCTTGCTGAAACATAAACATCATGCACCCATTTTGGAGTATAATTATATAAATCTGGAACTCTGATATTTGGACTATTATCTAATGGAACTTCAGGTTTTAAGGATTCAAAATCTCCGTAACCATATAAGTCAACTTGTCCAAAATAATTTAAACGAGTTCCAAAAGTCCAGCGATTCCAAGAATAATCCAAGCTAATTCCAAACTTCGTTTTAGGAGCTGAAGCTAATAAAAAATACTGCTCCCGAATGCTATAAAAATATTCCTTATTAGATTCAGAAGTATTTAAATTCTCTGGAATATTGATGCGATCAATTTCCATTTTCTGCACATTTCCGGTGAGTAGGAATCTTAAGGTTCCTGCAGAACATTTGTGATTATAATCCAGGACAACATCTACGCCTGAATTTGTTGTGTTCACTGCATTGGCAAAAAATTGGGCATAACTTACTTTAAGATCTCTCAAAGTATTGCGCAGCGTTTCATTGAGGGTTTCATCATCCGCACTGAATTGTCCGGATAAGACTACGCGATCTTTTACTTTAACCCGATATGCATCGATTGAAAAGGTAATATTTTGTGCAGGTTTAATGCTGGCCCCTAAACTAAAATTTGTAGAGCGTTCTTCTTTTAAATTTGGAATCCCAGCAGCTTTCGTAATGGGGCTATAATTTGGAGCAATTTTAACTTCCGAAATAAGTCCACCTTGAACTGTTGTAAACGTAGAACTAAAATTAATTTGCTGCAATGATGGTGCTCTAAAACCGGTACTAGCCGAGGCTCTTAAGGTAGTCATTGCATCCGCTTTAAAACGAGCAGCAATTTTATAATTATTGGTAACGCCAAAGTCAGAATAATTCTCACATCTAAACGCTGCAGTTAATAAAAATTTGCTTGAAAGGTCCGCTTCAATATCAGAATAAAATCCAAAAGTATTGCGATTTGCATTTACTTCATCTGCCGGTTGGTAACCTGGAAATCCTTGGGCACCGCTAGCTTTATCTTGATTATAATTTTTATAAGAGGCTTCTTCTCCTGCGTACAACTCATAATTTTCTGTGCGATATTCGGCACCAAACGCCAAATGAAATCCACTTAATATGTTAGGAAATTCTTTTCCAAAATTCAAATTGGTAGTATTTTGTGCAAAACTAAAACCACCATCATCAAAATGTGTTTGATTTGCACCTAATCCTGCATTAAATGTATTATCTCCAAAAAAATGAAAATCATTTTTACCATAGGTATTGCTTAAATCCCAATCCCAAGCTCCAACGCACACTCCTTTAAGGCCCGCTGTAAACGCAAGATCTGAAACTTCTGTTTGAATATGAGGATTGTAATAATAGTTTCCATCAGCCGTAGTTTTAATAAAATTTGTTAAAATTATATTTCCTGCTGCATCTGTTGGGAATCGTTCCGGATTATCTGCAAATCTTCTGGTAAATGCAAACGCATCTGATTTTTTAAAATTATACCCTCCATTACCATAGACATTAATTTTGTTATCTTGCCTTAAGGGTAATTCAAAATTAAGCATAGCGCCATATGCATCTACAGATCCGTCTCCATGAGTTCTTCGATATATATTGAATGGTAAAATTTGATCAGGATCCTGACGATATGTTTTACCAATACTTGCATAATCTGCACCAAGATTTAAAAATCCACCACTCGAACCAATTCCAATTCCATAATTTAAACCAGCGCTTAATGTATTTCCATCCAATTTATTTTCATATTCATTATAGCCCTGGTCTTTTGCAAGAATGGTATTATATTTATTGTCATAGTTACTTGCATAACCTACATGTCCAGTCAATTTATTAATATTTTTTTTAAGGATAATATTCATGACTCCAGCAATTGCATCAGATCCGTATTGAGCAGATGCACCATCCCGCAAAATTTCAATACGGTCTATGGAAGATTGTGGAATTGCATTTAAATCTGTACCGGAATTTCCTCGACCTCGGGTTCCAAAAACAGATACAAAAGCCGTCTGGTGTCTTCTTTTTCCATTGATCAAGACGAGGGTTTGATCTGGACCCATACCTCGCAAAGTTCCTAAATCAACATGATCTGCACCATCAGAACCTGATTGTTTTGCATGATTAAAAGATGGTGCGGCAAAATTGAGCATAGACGTTACATCCATTTTGGCAGTAGGAAATTGGGTTTGGCTAATTTGAACAACATCCACCGGTACCGGAGTTTCAGTTCGGATTCGGTTTGCCCGACGAGTTCCAGTAACAATAACTTGTTCGAGGGATGTAATCGAAGTTTCCATAATCAAAGAAAGATTCTCATTCAGGAATTCTGTAAGAATTAAGGATTCATAACCAATCAAATTAACTTGAAGTTTTTCACCTTTTTTTAATTGGATAGTAAAATTTCCATAAGCATCTGAAATAGTACCCGTATTAGTACCCGGGATAAAAACAGATGCGCCTACTAAAGGAGCCCCTGAAGCATCTTTTAATTGACCATTTATGGTTTGTTGTGAATGTAGCAGAGACCCTACTACAGTCAGGAAAAATAAGAGTATTGAAAATTGTTTCATAAGTTAGTTTTTCGTTTAGTATTTTAAAATATGAAGGTAAAGAAATCAATTAAAAAATAATAATTAAAGTTCCATAAGAAAATTTTGATAATCTCGCAAATTCATTTGGCAATCAAATTAAATTTAATTAGGCTTAAAAGGATAGGCAAAATTGGAAATAGAAAATGGAAAAGGAGCTGACTAAATGGATCGTTTGCTAAATAAAAAAGACCAGTGAATTACTGGTCTTTTTTATTTAAAAATTACAAATTAAACTTTTATTTTAATACTTCGAAGGATACTTGTTTATATCCCTTATCGGTTCTAACTTGTAAATGATAATGACCATTTAAAAGATTTTCAACATTGAACTTTGCACGAAATGCTTTGCCTTTATTGGTATCAGCTTGTTGAAGAATCAGTTTCCCTGAATTGTCAATAATATTGTAGACAATTTTAGAAGAAATTTCATTTAAGCTTAAATCAACTATAAAATGATCTTTAACAGGATTTGGGTAGATGACAAGTTTTGCATCTAATTCAGACAATTGGTTATTTGTTCCAACGATACAATCACCAGAAAGCACTAAAGATGCAGCTAATGGAGCAGTCAAACCTGTAAAACTAAAAGAAGCATTATCAATATCTGGTACTCCTGTATTTGCATCATAACCAGTGATCCCTATATAAGGTAAATCGGTGATAGCTAAAGTACCTGCAATGTTTAATAAATCATTATTACAACTATAATCTATGCCTTCATCAAATCCAAAAAATGGAGTTGCATCTGTACCAGAATATCTAACACCAATAAAAATTCCAAAATTATCTTCTGGGATTACAAAACCTGGGTCACTAGTATTAAAATCTTCCAAAGGCACTCTTGCAACAGCAGATGTTCTTAAATCTGCAGCGTCATAAGTATAAGTACCTAATGCAAGAAAACTAATTTCATCATTTGAAGCATCTCCATCTCCATTTGCATCAAACCAACCATATAAAGTAGCTTCGGGTGTCAAATTTGCTAAAGTTGCAGGTGCAGAAACAGCCATATTGAACAATATAGAATCAATTTTACAACCTTTACCATATGGGATTTTAAATCCAGTCAAATATTCTGCATTTGTTCCGTCACTTCTCCGAAAACTTGTGGTAACAAAAGGATCAAAAGCATTGGCAGCCAATCTGGCTTTGGACAATAAATTATTTGATAAATAGAATTCTGATATTGCATTATTATTAGACGTAAATTGCTCTGAACTATCAGATGTAACAGAATAAGTTATAGTTCCTTTTCCCAAACCTTTTGCGTTACCAAATAAATCTTGAGCTTCCAGGATAACATCATTGGTAGAATCCACTTCTACAAATAAACCATCACCAGATGTTTTATCATAAAACTCATTGGCTGATCCACCTTTTGGTGTATAACTTATTTTAGCATTCACTTTTACATTAGAAGCTAAAAAGTTACCTTTATTTGTTACGCTTGCTCCAGGAGTAATTGATAAATCCCCAGATTTTCGCAACCAAGCGGCAGGATAGGTCCCAAATGGAGCATGGCAAACACCTGCTCTATTATTGGTAGATAAGTCATTTGGAAATCTGATATTTCCGATCGTCATATTCACTGTGCCGTTTGCCATTTCGGCTTTAATCTTTAAGCCATCTTCATAAGAAAGCATAACACAAGGGATGGTTACTTGTCCTCCGACAGCACCAACTCCCATTACAATTGTACCTGCTCCTGCAGTGTTATTAAAAACAACACAAGCGATAGCTCCTGCATTTTGGGCATTTAGGCATTTTGCACCAAACTCACAACTACCCCGATCAACAATTGCAAACTTACCATTCATGGCAGCTGCATTTGTGAGTGCCTGACAAGCTAAAATATTATCAGCTAATACGGCATCCCCGGTCCAAACATTTGTAGTCAAATCTGCACCGAACCCGGCAGCAGAAAATAAATAAACTCCGGCAATGGATCCAGGAGCATTCACTAATACAGCCTGAGCATTTAAAGCCATACCAGTAATTAATAATGTAAAAACGTTTAGTAAAACTTTCTTCATAATCTTTGTTTTAATTAACGTTAAATTTACGTTAAATCACGATACTTTAAATTTGACTATTTATATAATATTTTATTTAATATATAAAATATTGATTCGTAATATATTTATCTTATTATTTGTTTAAACATGCTTGCGAGTATAATTGCAGTTATTACCGTCCTATTTTAAAAAAATACTGCACCAGCCCGGTTTATAATAAATGTTCAAACCTTATAACAACCCTTTTTAACCCAATGCTGTGATGTCTTCAATCAGGTTTTTGATATCCTTATAGTTATAATTCAATGTTTGGCTTGTTGCAAAATCATCATATTTAAACTTTGTAAAACTAGATTGAATCGTTTCTTGCGTAATTAATCGATGCTGCTTGTTCATAAAGCTTGCAAAGCGTTCTATTAAGGATAAGGACTTTGCTGCAAATAGCGACGCTTCTTTGTTAATTTCTGGAGTATTTAGACCTTTCGCAATTGCATTCAGAAATTCTTTGTAGGTCCAGGTTTCGGCATTCACAAGGAATTGTTGATTCCAAATACTTTCATTCATAATTTTCAACACAATGTTTGCTATGTCTTCGGCTGAAACAAGTCCTAAACTTCCCGGTGGATAATACGATAGTCCTTGTTTTACCCGATTAAAAATTTGCATCGAAGAATGATCCCATGAATATTTACTCAAAACCAAGCTAGGATTTAGGATGCATACTTTTAAACCTTCGGCTGCTGCCCTCCAGACTTCCAATTCTCCAAGAAATTTCGATTCGGCATAAAATGAATTAAATACAGGATTACCAGCAGATTGTGTGGAAACCAAGGCTAGGTCACTGGATCGAATTAAGGTAGAAGCTGAACTTATATACAGAAAATTTTGAACCTTATAAGCTAAGGCAGCATTAATCAAATCGCGGGTAGCTAGAACATTTGTTTTATACAATAAATCTCTATCTTCTTTTTGATAGGAAACATATCCAGCAACATGAATAATGGTTTCTATACCTTGCAATTTATACTCATAACTTAGGGGATTCAAAAGATCACCTTGAATCCATTCCAATCCCTCTAAAGCCAATTGCTGTTTCCTGCTTAAAGCAGAAGTAGTAATTTTGTGTGCAATCAATTTTTGAATTATTGGAATCCCAAGCAATCCAGACGCTCCAGTAATCAAGACTTTGTTACTTGCCATGATTCTCCATTACTTTCAACTCCAAGGTATATTTTGCGACTACTTCAATTTGTTCAGGAGTCAAAACTGTTTCAAATCGAGTCATTATATTCCTCCCTTTTGTGATAACTAAAATCCGTTCATCCAGGGATAATTCGGATAATTGAAGATTTCTAGCACCGTTGGTCATTAAGGTCCCGTCTATTCCATGGCAATTTGTACAATATTTCTTGAACAGCTCCAAACCAGACAAATTCTCACTTTTGAGCTTTTCTGCATTGTTGGATTGACATGCCATTATATAAAATAACATACCAAAGACAAGCAATTTTAATTTCGAATTCATTTTCTTACTTAATCTTTAAACTAATGGATGCAAAATTAGTTTTAATTGGTGTACTTTCATGTTTCCATGAAACGTTTTATAGTTTCGTTCATAATTAACAGGCATGTTTTATTTTCGTACAAGACTTTTTGAAAAAATTTCTTTTAGCGAGGTATCTATATGGAAAAACAAGATCTTTAAACGAAGTTATAATTTCATGATTTCGACAGCACACACAACGAATAATAAATTGTTAACAAACTTGATTTTTTTGATTCCATTCGATCTACCGATCTTTGTAAAAAATAATTAATGAAAAAATTCACATTAATCCTTAGTTCATATATTATATTCTTCTCTGTTGGTTTTTCACAGAAACGCTTCAGTTTAGAGGAGGCCATTAATTATGCTCGTATAAATAGCAATACCTTAAATATTGAACGCACAAACATTCAAGATGTTGATGGACAAATTAAGGAATATTATGCCATTGGTTTACCTAAACTTTCTGGTTCTCTTTCGTATAATTATTTTATTAAATTACCAACCAGCATCTTTCCAAACTTCATAACACCAGCCGTTTATGATGTATTATTTGATGAAAATCTTTTGCCCCGAAGAGATGTTGCTATAGGCGCTGGGGTGCCTGTTCAATTTGGAACTAAAAATAATTTAACAGCAGGTCTTGAACTTTCAACTTTATTGTTTGATGGTAGTTTTTTTGTAGGCTTAAAAGCACAACGACTATACAGAGATTTAATTTTAAAGCAAATCAACCAATCGGAATCTGAATTAAAATATCAGGTTACAAAAGCATATTTGGCTGCATTAGCCATCGCAGAAAATCAGAAGCTTGTTCAGAAAAATATTTCAAATCTTGAAAATGTAAAAAACGAACTAAGCCAAATTTATACGGCTGGCTTAATTGAAAAATTAGATGTTGATCGCGTTGAATTATCGCTTCAGAATTTAATAACAGAAAATGAAAAATTAGAACGAATTGCTATTATTAGTATGAATGTTTTAAAATTTCAGATGAATTACCCGCTTTCAGAAGCACTTAGTTTATCTGAAAATTTGGATGCATTTTTAACGCGTTCCTATCTTGAAATCATGGATCCTTCTTTTAAATTAAATATTGAGGAGCGTCCTGAATATCCTGTCATTATGCAAGGGATAAGATTGGCTGAAATAAATATTAAACGTTATAAAGTTGCCTATTTGCCAAGTTTATATGGCTTTGCAAGTTACCAACAAAGTCTACAGAGGACAAAATTATTTGATTCTAATGATAATAATTGGTTTCCAACATCTACCGTAGGCTTAAATTTAAATGTGCCTATTTTTGATGGCTTTGATAAAAAAGCAAAAATCAGTAGAGCAAAAACTTTATTGAACAAATCTAATTTACAATATAAACAGTTTGAAAGTGCTGTTCATTTAGAATTTGAAAATGCAAGAACTCAATATTTAAATGCAAGTCTAACAATTGATTCAAGAAAAAAATCGCTGGCATTGGCACAACGGATATATGATACTTCAAAAATAAAATTTAAAGAAGGTGTAGGGTCGAGTTTAGAAGTTACTTCTGCCGAACGGGATGTTTACTTATCTCAAGCAAATCTTCTGGAAGCTCAAGTTAATTTAATTCAGGCTAAAGTAGATCTCGATAAAAGTTTAGGAAAATTATAAAATCCACTCCCATGGATCAAATACGAAAAGAATATACAAAAGCAATTTTAAGCGAAGAGCATTTAGTTCAAGATCCAATAGCACAATTTAAAATTTGGTTTGACCAAACTTTAGAATCTGAAGTCAAAGAACCTACAGCTATGATATTATCAACCGTAGGTTTGGATTCTAAGCCCTCTTCCAGAGTGGTGTTACTAAAAAATATTTTTAATGGTGAATTTATTTTTTTCACAAATTATTTAAGTAGAAAAGGAAAAGAACTTACTACAAATCCAAATGCCTGTTTATTATTTTTTTGGGATGCAATGGAAAGACAAATTCGCATTGAAGGAAAGGTTAATCCTTTGCAATCTAGTGAATCTGAAAACTATTTTTACTCAAGACCTTTAAGTAGTCAGATTGGAGCTATTATTTCTCCTCAAAGTCAAGTAATCTCAAGTAGACAGGAATTAGAAGATCAAATTGCTTACTATGAGCAACATCCAGAAGAAATAAAAAAACCCAAACATTGGGGAGGGTTTAAACTGTCCCCTGATTATTTCGAATTTTGGCAAGGTCGTGAGAGTCGATTACATGACCGTTTTTGTTACCAACTTGAAAATTCTGAATGGAATGTGTCAAGACTCGCACCTTAAAAGTTAAGATAATTCTATTCATTTCCAAATCTTGTTATTATTTTTTGACATATTGTCTATAGTTTTTAGCCTTTTTGTCATAGAATCCTGAGATTCTTGGAATGGCACGGCGATTGACAAACTACTATTGTAAACATTTTTCAATTTATACCCTGCAATTATAAAATTGCTTTAATTTAAGCATTATACATTATGAATTTTAATAATATAATATTTGATTCCAATCTGCATGAAGATGAAGAATTATTACCTTTTGTAGCGGTAGCAGATGATGAAGAACCTACACGAGAAGATCATTTTAGTGATATTTTACCGGTAATGCCATTAAAAAACACGGTTTTATTTCCTGGTGTTATCATTCCTATAACCGTTGGCAGAAATAAATCTATTCGTGCAGTAACCAAATCACAAGATGGCGAAAAATATATTATTGTCTTAACTCAAAAAGATCATAAAACAGAAGACCCTGGCTTTAACGATATGTATACCACCGGGACTGTTGCGCGTATTGTTAAATTATTAAAAATGCCTGATGGAAGTCAAACTGTAATATTACAAGGCAGAAAACGATGTTTAGTTGAAGAATGGACAAAAGAAGAACCTTACCTGGAAGCCCGCATCGTTAAAAGAACGCATATCAACTCCGGCAAAAAACTTGAATACGAGGTAATGATAAAAACAATACAAGAAAAATCTAGACTCATTGTTGAATTATCACCTCAAATTCCAAATGAAGCACAAGTTCTCTTGAGAAATATTAATAATGATCGATTTTTATTACATTTTATTTCTTCAAATTTAAATATACCAATAGAACAAAAACAACTTTTACTTGAAATGGATGATCTCCATAAAAAAGCAGAGACCCTATTGGTACATTTGGAAAATGAATTACAATTATTGGAAGTTAAAGATCAAATTGAATCTAAAGTTAGAACAGATCTGGAGAAACAACAACGCGATTATTTTTTAAATCAGCAATTAAAAACTATTCAAGAGGAACTTGGACAAGATCCACAAGAACAAGATATTGAAGATTTAAAAACAAAAGCAGCAACAAAAAAATGGAATAAATCTATTCAGGAACATTTTGATAAAGAATTGTCGAAATTAAAACGGATGAATCCTCAGGTTGCTGAATACTCTGTACAAATGAATTATCTCGACTTGTTAGTAGATCTCCCATGGAATGAATATACACAGGATACATCGGATTTAAATGAAAGCAAAAAAATACTCGAGCAAGATCATAATGGATTGGAAAAAATCAAAGAACGAATACTAGAACACCTTGCGGTCTTAAAATTAAAGGGAGATATGAAAGCTCCTATACTTTGTTTGGTAGGACCTCCTGGCGTTGGTAAAACGTCCCTTGGAAAATCTATTGCAAAAGCATTGGATCGAAAATTTATCAGAATGTCTTTGGGAGGATTGCATGATGAATCTGAAATCAGAGGGCATCGTAAAACGTATATTGGAGCAATGCCTGGTAGAATTATTCAATCCATTCGCAAAGCAAAATCTGCAAATCCTGTATTTATTTTAGATGAGATTGATAAAATAGGAAAAGATTTTAGAGGAGATCCTTCTTCCGCATTATTAGAGGTGTTGGATCCTGAACAAAACTCTAGTTTCCATGATAATTATTTAGATCTTGAATTTGACTTATCCAAAATTCTTTTTATTGCAACTGCAAATTCATTAAGTACCATACAACCTGCTCTTTTAGACCGTATGGAAATTATCGAATTACAAGGATATAGTACTGAGGAAAAAATTGAAATTGCAAAAGATCATTTAATTCCATCACAAATTACAGAACATGGCTTAAAATCAAATCAAATAAAACTAAGTGATGAAGTTTTAGAGCGCATTATTCAGGATTATACCCGGGAATCAGGAGTGCGTACCTTAAACAGGCAATTAGCTTCTGTCATGAGAAAAGCTGCGAGTAAAATTGCAATGGAAAAAAAGAAAAACTATACGGTTAAATCAAATGACCTGAAAGACATATTAGGGATTCCTCGATTTAATAATGACAATTATCAGGAGAATCTTTCTTCCGGAGTTGCGATAGGTTTAGCCTGGACAAGAGTCGGTGGTGATATCTTATATATTGAAACGAGTTTGTCAAAAGGAAAAGGCAAGATGGTATTAACCGGAAACCTTGGAGATGTAATGAAAGAATCTGCTTCCACTGCATTAAGTTATATAAAAGCACATAGTGACGAATTACAAATCGACGCTGATTTTTTTGAAAATACAGATATCCATATTCATGTTCCGGAAGGTGCTATACCGAAGGATGGTCCATCAGCTGGTATTACCATGTTGAGTTCGATGTGTTCTGCGATTAAGAAAAAGCCGATTAAACCATTTTTAGCAATGACCGGAGAAATAACATTACGTGGAAAGGTGTTACCGGTAGGTGGGATAAAAGAAAAAATACTTGCTGCAAAAAGAGCTGGAATCCAAACGATCATACTTTGCAAGGATAATAAAGCACATGTTGAAGAGGTAAATCCAGATCATCTGAAAGGAATGGAATTTATTTATGTTAAACAGATGAATGAGGTATTACAACATGCTTTGAATATTACATCGTTTTAGAGGATTGAAATGGCAAATTTTTTATTGGCCTATTGCATACAAGTAAGTTAGATAATGGAACGTATGAATCGGTTTAACTGTATTTAAATGTTTTCATTTTTCTAATTGCAGTGTTTCAGATGTGCCTTATAAAATTGGAATCACTGCAAACAATCTTATTTTAGTTTACTAATATTTTAAATCGGAATATTGAGGAAACTACTTTCTGAAAAATAGTGAAACTTCATTTGTAAAACTACTGGTGGTATTCAAAAATTATTACCACTTGGACAAATATTTTAGTCCAATAAATCCATACGTTAATTTAAGCTTGGTATTTGTAACCTGTGGCATTAAACATTGTAATTTATTAATGAGATAGGACATTGTTATAAAAACAATTGGTATAACATCCAATAACTAGCATAAAAAAAAGAGCTTACTCCCAAAGGAATAAGCTCTTTTATTTTCATTGATTAATATTTTGTTACCTAGAAACGGTAAACTTTTTATTAATCACTCCGGAAGTTGTTTTTATTTGAAGTACATACTGACCAGGAACCAGACTACTCGTTTCAAGAAGTTCATTGTATTTACCTTTTGTTTTGAATTCACTGAAAGGAGCAACCAATACTGCTTTTCCAGTATTATCAAACACTTTAGCTTCCAATTCACTGTCTTCTGGTAACCACAATTCTACTTTCAACTTATCATTTACTGGGTTTGGATAAATGAATGCATTCAATGACTCATCTACTTTTACCTGGATTGAAATGATACGGCTGTATGTAAATCTTTCGTTTTTATCAATTTGTTTAATACGATAGTAATAAACACCAGACAAGTTTACATCATAATCATCAAAATCATAATCGTGCTGTGCAAGATTGAAATCCTGATTTGCATCTACATTTCCGATTTCTTTGAAATCAGTTTCAGATTCATGTCTACGCTCAACCACAAAGTGGTGATTATTAATATCCACTTTTGTACTCCAGTTTAATTCTGTAAAGTTTCCGTTGTACTGTCCGTCAAAACTTAACCAATCTACTGCTAGTACCTGCGCAACTACACCTGCATCAATAGTAGGTCTAACTTCCCCGGATAGTATACGATACATTTTTGTAGTACCATAACCATTCGTTCCGTCAACATCACTATCCATATCATCAACACCTGCATGAGCAACCGTAAATCCGTAAGCCTGATTAGGAACTTCAAATTTAACATAGTAGTCACCTTGAATCATTCCATCCAACACAAACTGTCCATCAATTCCTGTTGTACCTTCAGAAACCATTGTTCCTTTACTATTGTAAGCTGCAACTTTAACGTTTGGTAATGGCACTTCACCATTATCCTGTAATCCGTTATAATTCTTATCAATCCATACTTTATCTCCGACAATGGATTTTGTTTGGAATCCACCACCCACATTGAGCACATTCTGACCCGGATTTAAAGTAATTTTCTTAGTAGTATTTACACCATTTTCATGTGAAATATCACTGTCTTTATTTGGATTTGTTCCTTTGTATGGTTCGCTTGCACCCAAATGTCCTGGTCTTTCAAATTTCACGTAATACATTCCAGGTTTTAAACAACTCGCGATATAGTATCCATCATCTGATGGAGTACCTGGTTTAACACTGGTTGTTAATGTTGTTACCGTCGCACCTGTCATCGCATCAATGATATATACTCTTAAACCATTGATACCTTTTTCAGCTGGATCGTAAATACCATCCATATCCAAATCAAACCAAACATCACCACTTATGGTTGCACACTGGAACATACCAACATCATTTATCAATTCTTCTTCACCAAAATCAAGCACAGTAGTTCCATTTGTACCCGGACCATTACTTCCGTCAACATCACTATCTAATGAATCCAAGCCAACATTAGGAATTGTGTATACGTAGCCAGAAGGCAATACATATTTTGCATAATATGCTTTGGATTTCAAATTCTCAAACAAATATTTTCCGTTTGCATCTGTTGTCGTTACCCGTTCTGCAACATTTGTAACTGCATCATATAAGATTACGGTAACATTTGGAATTCCAGGTTCGCCTGCTTCCCGTCTACCATCACCATCCAGGTCATTCCAAACTTTACTACCGTATTTTGCAATATCCGGTAAGTCACCACATACTTCATCCGTTTCTTCAGGTATACCGTCATCATTATTATCTAACCTTGACTGATTAAATAAACCTTCGCCGGCTACTGGAAGATTTGGATTTGACAATCCGCATTTTTTATATTTATTATCCCCACCAGATGCTGGTGTGGCATCATAAGTCACTTTCGCAGTTAAGTCATAAGTATGTGTTGCACCAACTGCAATAGATTGATCATTGGCTAATGTCCAAGGTCCACTTCCAGCTAAATTACCACCTGCATTCCCAGGTGCATTTGAAGTGTAACTAGGATTGCTAATGGCGATATCATCATCAAAAGCAGGAGCATCGATCAAATTATATTGACCTACTGCACCTCCAAGATTTTTAACAACGATTTTGTAATTCACCTGGAACATATTTACTCCAAGCAAGGATACGCTACTGAAAATTTTCTCGTGTGTCACAAATGGTAAGTCACCACAAGCTTCATCCGTTTCTTCAGGAGTACCATCATTATTATTATCCAAAACAGCTTTATTATATAATCCTTCACCTGCTTTTGGTTGGCCTGGAGTTGTTGACTCGCAAGCTTTATAAACATTATCACCACCAGAAGTTGAACGCATATCAATTGTTACTTTGACAGAAACCACATAATCATGTGTTGCACCAATTGCTATATTCTGATCATTTGCTAAAGTCCATGGTCCAACACCAGCTAAAGCGCCACCTGCATTTCCAGGAGCTGTTGATGTGTAACTAGCACTTCCAATAGTAATGTCATCTTCAAATCCCGTTACATCTTTTAAATCGTATTGCCCAACAGCACCACCAAGATTTTTAACCTGAATCAAGTAATTTACCTGATACATATTTCCACCTAAAGCAGTGGTACTTGTAAGCACTTTTGTACTTGTTACATATGGTAAGTCACCACATATTCTACTTGTATCATCCGTTACACCGTCATTATTAGAATCCACTAAGGCTTCATTAAATAAACCTTCACCTTTCTTTGGATTTCCTGGAGAAGATTGTCCACATTTATTGTAAACATTGTCTCCTGAAGTTCCTGGATTCAAGTCAATTGTTACCTTCATAGTAAGCGTATAGGTGTGTACATTTCCAACTACAATCGCTTGATCATCTGCAAGTTTCCAAGGTCCGGCGCCTGCTAATGGTCCACCTGGATTTCCAGGTACTGTAGAAGTATAACTTACAGTTCCAACAACGATATCATCATCAAATCCCGGAGCATCAGACAAATCGTAAACTCCAACAACACCTCCAAGATTCTTCACTTCAATCTTGTATGTTACCTGGAACATATTGCCTCCTAATGGTGCCGTACTTACGATTGTTTTTGTACTGGTAACATAAGGAATGTCACCGCATACTTCATCCTTTTCTTCCGGTGTACCATCATTGTTATTATCCAATGTAGATTCATTGTATAAACCTTCTCCTACAGTTGGATCTCCTGGTGTTGATTGTCCACATTTTTTATATAGATTATCACCACTGGTTCCCGGTCTTAGATCTAAGGTCACTTTCACGCTTAAATCGTAATTGTGTGTAGCTCCAACGAGAATATTCTGATCATTTGCCAATGTCCATGGACCGGTCCCTGCTAATGCTGCACCAGCATTTCCTGGAGCATCAGAAGTAAAGGAAGCACTTCCAATTGCAATATCATTATCAAAACCTGGATTATCTTTCAAGTCATATTGACCTAAAGCACCTCCAAGATTTTTAACGATCAATTTATAATTTACCTGATACATATTTCCACCTAATGGATTTATACTAGTCAAGGTCTTTGTACTTGTTACATATGGAAGATCTCCGCAAATCTCATCGGTTTCTTCTGGAATTCCGTCGTTGTTGGAATCCAGTTTAGATCTGTTGAACAATCCTTCTCCCGGAGTAGGTGTACCTGGTATTAATTGACCACATTTCAGATATACATCATCACCACCTGAACCAGGATTTAAATCTATGGTAACTCTAACTTTTACCACATAGGTATGTGTTGCACCCGTTAAAATTGCCTGATCATTTGCTAAACTCCACGGACCCGTTCCAGCTAATGCACCACCTGCATTTCCAGGTGCTGTAGAAGTATAAGAAACAGTTCCAATGGTAATATCATTTTCTAATGAAGGTATGTCAGTTAAGTCATATTGACCATTAGCTCCACCTAAATTTTTAACCACGATTTGGTAGCTAACATCATATGCATTTCCACCAACAGGAATTATGGAAGCAATTGTTTTATCATGTGTAACATAAGGTATATCTCCACATGCCTCATCCAATTCTTCTGGTGTACCATCATTATTATTATCTAATCTGGATTCATTATATAAACCTTCTCCTGATTTAGGATCTCCTGGTGTAGACTGAGCACATTTTGTATAAATATTATCAGCACCAGATGCTGGATTCAAATCTAAGGTAACTTTTACAGTCAATTGATAGGTATGTGTAGCTCCAACAAGAATTGCCTGATCATTTGCTAAAGTCCAGGGTCCATTACCTGCTAATGCACCACCTGGATTTCCAGGAGCAGTAGTAGTATAACTTGCATTATTTATAGCAATATCATTATCAAATCCTGGAGCGTCAAATAAATCATATTGACCATTCACACCACCTAAGTTTTTAACTTCAAGTGTGTAATTTACATTGTATGAATTTCCACCTAAAGGAATAATGCTTGACAATACTTTTGTACTGGTAACATAAGGAATGTCTCCACAAGTAGAACTTACATCATCCGGAGTTCCATCATCATTTGAATCAATTCTCGATTCATTGAATAATCCTTCTCCTGCTTTTGGACCGGCTGGATCTGTTTGTCCACATTTAGTGTACACATTATCTCCACCAGAACCTGGATTTAAATCCATCGTAACCTTAACCAATAATTGGTAAGTATGAATTGCACCTACTGCAATTATTTGATCACTAGCTAATGTCCAGGGTCCACTTCCTGCTAAAGCAGTTCCTGGATTTCCAATTACATTTGAGCTATAGGATGCATTATTGATTGTAATATCATTATCAAATCCTGGTGCATCCGTAAGATTGTATTGTCCGGTTACTCCACCTAAGTTTTTAACTACGATTTGATAATTTACCTGGAACATGTTTCCACCTAATGGTGTAATACTTGTTAAGGTCTTGGTATTGGTAACATATGGTAAATCGCCACAAGCTTCATCTACTTCTTCTGGAGTACCATCATTATTATTATCCATTCTTGCCTCATTGTATAATCCTTCTCCTGGAGATGGATCATTTGTAACTGCAAGTCCACATTGTTTGTAAACATTATCTCCACCTGAAGTAGGTCTCAGATCAATTGTAACTTTTATAGTTACTGTATAATTATGAGTTGCGCCCACTAGAATATTCTGATCATTTGCTAATGTCCATGGACCTGATCCAGCTAAAGCTGCTCCTGAATTAGCAGGTGCGTTTGAAGCAAAAGAAGCAGTTCCTATGGTAATATCATTATCAAAAGCAGGGACATCTAATAAATCATATTGACCATTTGCACCTCCAATATTTTTTACATCAATATTGTAGGTTACAGTATACATATTACCACCAAGAGGAGCAATGCTGGTAAGAGATTTTGTACTTGTTACATATGGTAAATCACCGCACACTTCACGCGTTTCTTCAGCTATACCATCGTCGTTATTGTCCATCGTTGATCTGTTAAATAATCCTTCACCTGCAACTGGTTTATTAGGAATTAAAGCTCCGCAAGCATTATAAACATTATTGCCACCTGACGAAGGATTCAGATCAATTGTTACTTTCACAACGAGTTGGTAAGTATGCGTTGCACCAGCTGATATGGATTGATTATTAGCTAATAACCACGGACCAGTTCCTGCTAATGCAGCACCAGGATTTCCTGGAGCATTTGAAGTAAAGCTGGTTGTATTAATTGTAATATCATCATCAAAACCTGGAATATCTGTCAAATCATATTGACCTATTGCACCGCCTTGATTTTTAACAACTAACTGATAATTTATCTGATATTTATTGGCACCAAGTGGTGTAATAGAAGTCAGTGTTTTATCATGTGTAATCGAAGGTAAATCTCCACAAGCTTCTTTTGTATCTTCTGGAATACCATCATCATTATGATCAATTTTAGATTGGTTATATAAACCTTCACCAGATGTCGGATCACCTGGAGTTCCTTGTCCACATTTTGTGTACACATTATTTCCTCCAGAACTTGCTGTTAAGTCAAGTGTAACTTTTACTATTAATGTATAGGTTTGTGTTGCACCTGCAGTTATTGCAATATTATTTCCTAATACCCATGGTCCAACCCCAGCCAATGGTCCACCTGGATTTCCTGCAGCTGTTGATGTATAAGATGCACTATTAATAGTGATATCATCATCAAAGCCTGGGATATCTGTTAAATCATATACTCCATTTGCACCACCATTATTTTTTACAACAATCTGGTAAGTCACATTAAACATATTACCTCCTAATGGAGCAATACTTGCAATTGTTTTATCATGGATTACATATGGCAAGTCTCCACAAGTTTTTGGTGTCTCTTCTGGAACGCCATCATTATTGCTATCCATTTTAGCTTCATTATATAATCCTTCTCCTGGAGCTGGATTACCTGGTGTTGATTGTCCACATTTTGTGTATGCATTATTTCCACTAGAACCGGCACTTAGGTCAATGGTCACTTTTACTGTTAATGTATACGTATGCGTGGCACCATTCAATATTGCCTGATCATTTGCTAAAGTCCAAGGTCCAGAACCAACTAATGGTCCGCCAGCATTTCCTGGAGCAGTTGATGTATAAGATGAGGTATTTATTGTAATATCATCATCATATCCTGGAATATCTGTTAAATCATATTGTCCATTTGCACCACCAAGATTTTTAACTGTCAATTGGTAAGTTACATTGTACATATTTCCACCTAAGGAAGCGATTCCTGTTAATGATTTTGTACTTGTAATAAATGGTAGGTCTCCACATACTTCTTTCGTTTCTTCCGGTGTACCATCATTATTACTATCTAATTTAGATTGATTATATAATCCTTCTCCAGATGTTGGGTCACCAGGTGTTGCTTGTCCACATTTTGTGTACAAATTATTTCCACCAGATGTCGGATTCAAATCTAAAGTAACTTTTACAATTACAGAATAAGTATGTGTTGCGCCAACTAATATTGCTTGATTATTTGCTAATGTCCATGGACCAGTTCCTGCTAATGCGCCCCCTGGATTTCCTGAAGCATTCGATGTATAAGAAGCTGTATTAATTGTAATATCATCATCAAATCCTGGAATATCACTTAAATCATATTCACCATTTGCACCACCTAAATTTTTAACAACTATTTGGTAGGTAACATTATACATGTTTCCTCCTAATGGTGCAATGCTAGCAATTGTTTTGTCATGCGTGATAAATGGAATATCTCCACAAACTTCTTTTGTTTCTTCTGGAATGCCATCATCATTATGATCAATTTTAGATTGGTTATATAAACCTTCACCGGATGTCGGATCACCTGGAGTTCCTTGTCCACATTTTGTGTAAACATTATTACCTCCCGAACCAGCTGTTAAGTCAAGTGTAACTTTTACTACAAGAGTATAAGTATGACTTGCACCCGCAATGATTGTCTGATTATTCGCTAAAATCCATGGCCCAACCCCTGCTAGTGGTCCACCTGGATTTCCTGCAGCTGTTGATGTATAAGAAGCTGTGTTAATTGCGATATCATCATCAAAACCTGGGATATCTGTTAAATCATAAACACCCGTTGCACCACCATTATTATTAACTGTAATTTGGTAGGTAACGTTATACATGTTTCCACCTAATGGAGCTATACTTGAAATGGTTTTATTATGAATCACATAAGGAAGATCTCCACAAGTTTTTGGTGTCTCTTCTGGAACGCCATCGTTATTGCTATCCATTTTAGCTTCATTATATAAGCCTTCTCCTGGAGCTGGATTACCTGGTGTTGATTGTCCACATTTTGTGTATGCATTATTTCCACTAGAACCGGCACTTAGGTCAATGGTCACTTTTACTGTTAATGTATACGTATGCGTGGCACCAGTCAATATTGCCTGATCATTTGCTAATGTCCAAGGTCCAGAACCAACTAATGGTCCGCCAGCATTTCCTGGAGCAGTTGACGTATAAGATGAGGTATTTATTGTAATATCATCATCATATCCTGGAATATCTGTTAAATCATATTGTCCATTTGCACCACCAAGATTTTTAACTGTCAATTGGTAGGTTACATTGTACATATTTCCACCTAAGGAAGCGATTCCTGTTAATAATTTTGTACTTGTAATAAATGGTAGGTCTCCACATACTTCTTTCGTTTCTTCTGGGGTACCATCATTATTACTATCTAATTTAGATTGATTGTATAAGCCTTCTCCAGATGTTGGATCACCAGGTGTTGCCTGTCCACATTTTGTATACAGATTATTTCCACCAGATGTTGGATTCAGATCTAAAGTAACTTTTACAATTATAGAATAAGTATGTGTTGCGCCAACTAATATTGCTTGATTATTTGCTAATGTCCATGGACCAGTTCCTGCTAATGCACCCCCTGGATTTCCTGAAGCATTCGATGTATAAGAAGCAGTATTAATTGTAATATCATCATCAAATCCTGGAATATCACTTAAATCATATTCACCATTTGCACCACCTAAGTTTTTAACAACTATCTGGTACGTAACATTATACATGTTTCCTCCTAATGGTGCAATACTTGCAATTGTTTTGTCATGTGTGATAAATGGAATATCCGCACACACTTCATCCACATCTTCTGGAGTACCGTCATTATTACTATCCATTTTGGATTGGTTATATAAACCTTCTCCAGATGTTGGATCCCCTGGTGTTCCTTGTCCACATTTTGTGTACACATTATTTCCACCAGAACCAGCTGTTAAGTCTAGTGTAACTTTTACTACAAGCGTATAGGTGTGGGTTGCTCCAACTAAAATAGATTGGGCGCTTGCTAATGTCCAAGGTCCGACTCCAGCTAATGCTGATCCTGGATTTCCTGGGGCAGTTGAAGTATAATTTGCTGTATTAACGGCGATGTCATCATCAAAACCTGGTGCATCAACTAAAGTATAAGTACCTGTTGCTCCACCAATATTCTTAACTACCATTTGGTAAGTAACATTAAACATATTACCTCCTAAAGGTAATATTGAACTTATAGATTTAGAACTTGTAATGAATGGTAAATCACCACAAGCTTCTTTTTTCTCTTCTGGAACACCGTCATTATTAGCATCTATTTTTGATTCATTGTATAAACCTTCTCCAGATGTTGGATCCCCTGGTGTAGCTTGTCCACATTTAGTATAGCTATTATTTCCACCAGAAGTTGGGCCTAAATCTATAGTTACCTTAACTACTAATTGGTATGTATGTGTTGCACCTGCAATAATTGCTAAGTCATTGGCTAATAACCAAGGTCCGACACCAACTAATCCAGAACCAGCATTCCCTGGAGCATTAGAAGTATAAGAAGAAGTATTAATTTCAATATCATCATCAAAGCCAGGAGTATCTGTCAAATCGTATTGACCATTTGCTCCGCCTGTATTCTTAACAACAATTTGATAGGTAACATTAAACATATTGCCACCTAATGGTGCAATACTTGCAATTGTTTTGTCATGTGTGATATACGGTAAATCTCCACAAGCCTCGTCTGTATCTTCAGCAATACCGTCATTATTTGTATCTAGTTTTGCCTGATTATACAATCCTTCTCCGGATGTTGGATCACCAGGTATCGCTTGACCACATTTTGTATAGACATTATTTCCACCGGATGTTGCACTTAAATCAAGTGTAACTTTTACAGTAAGTGTATACGTATGCGTTGCGCCTGCTAAGATCACTTGATCATTTGCTAATGACCATGGACCCGTACCAGCTAGTGCACCACCTGGATTAAGTGGAGCATTTGTAGTATAGGATGCATTATTGATTGTAATATCGTCATCAAATCCTGGAACATCTGTTAAATCATAGGTACCAGATACACCACCTTGATTTTTTACTACCATTTGATAGGTAACATTGTACATGTTACCACCAAGAGGTGTAATACCTGTGATTGTTTTTGTATTTGTTATAAATGGTAAATCCGTACAAACTTCATCCGTTTCTTCTGGAGTACCATCATTATTACTATCTAATTTTGATTGATTGTATAAACCTTCTCCTGGTGATGGATCTCCTGGTATAGAAGTACCACAAGTTTTATAAATATTGTCCCCACCAGAACCTGGGGTTAAATCCAAGGTTGTTTTTACAACTAATGTAAATGTATGTGTTGCCGCAGCAAAGATCGTTTGATCATTTGCTAAAATCCACGGACCGATTCCAACTAATCCACTTCCTGCATTTCCAGGAGCATTCGAGGTATAAGATGCTGTATTAATTGTAAAATCATCATCAAATCCTGGAATATCAGTTAAATCATATTGACCTGTTGCACCACCCAAGTTTTTAACCACTATTTGATAGGTAACATTGTACATATTTCCTCCTAATGGAGCAACACTTGCAATCGTTTTATCATGTGTGATAAATGGAAGATCTCCACACACTTCATCCCGTTGTTCTGGTGTTCCGTCATTATTAATATCAATTTTTGATTCATTGTATAAACCTTCTCCAGATGTTGGATCACCAGGTGTGCCTTGTCCACATTTTTTATAAATATTATCTCCTGCAGAACCTGGATTAAGATCCAATGTAACTTTTACAACCAAGGTATATGTATGGCTAGTTCCAGCAGTAATATTTTGATCATTCGATAAAGCCCAGGGTCCTACACCTGCTAACGGACCACCAGGATTTCCTGCAGCATTGGATGTATAAGATGCAGTATTGATTGTAATATCATCATCAAATCCAGGAGTATCCGTTAAATCATATTGACCTACTGCACCACCTGAATTTGTAACGATTACCTGATATGTTACATTATACATGTTAGCACCTAATGGAGCTATACTTACTAAAGTTTTGTCATGAATTACATATGGCAAATCACCACAGGCTTCATCTGTATCTTCTGCAACACCATCATTATTTGAATCCAGTTTTGCTTGATTATATAAACCTTCACCTGATGTTGGATCGCCTGGAATTGCCTGTCCACATTTTGTGTATACATTATTTCCACCGGATGTTGCAGTTAAGTCAATCGTAACTTTTACAGTAAGTGTAAATGTATGCGTAGCACCGGCTAAAATTGTTTGATCATTCGCTAATGTCCAGGGTCCTATTCCTGCTAATACTCCACCAGGATTTCCAGGTGCAGTTGTAGTGAATGATGCGCTATTAATGGTAATATCATCATCAAAACCTGGTATATCTGTTAAATCATATTGACCAGAAACACCACCTTGGTTTTTAACTACCATTTGGTAAGTAACATTGTACATATTACCACCTAAATTAGTGATACCAGTTATTGTTTTTGTATTTGTTATAAATGGTAAATCCGTACAAACTTCATCTGTTTCTTCCGGTGTACCATCATCATTTGTATCTAATGTAGATTGGTTGTATAAACCTTCTCCAGGAGATGGATCCCCTGGAATCGCAGTACCACATGTTTTATAAATATTATCACCACTTGAACCTGGAGTTAAATCCAAAGTTGTTTTTACCAACAGGTTATAAGTATGTATACCTCCTATAATAATCGCCTGATTATTTGCTAAAGTCCAGGGTCCTGTTCCTGCCAATGCACCCCCTGCATTTCCAGGAGCATTTGAAGTATAAGATGCCGTATTAATTGTGAAATCATCATCAAAACCTGGTATATCTTTCAAATCATATTGACCTGATGCACCACCTAAATTCTGAACAACAATTTTATAAGTAACATTATACATGTTGCCACCCAAAGGTGTAACACTAGCAATGGTTTTATCATGCGTAATGTATGGAAGGTCGCCGCAAACTTCATCTTTTTGTTCTGGCACACCATCATTATTGCTATCTATTTTAGACTCATTATACAATCCTTCGCCAGATGTTGGATCACCAGGAGTTCCCTGACCACATTTTGTATAGGTATTGTTACCACCAGAACCTGCAGATAAATCAATTGTAACTTTTACTGTAAGGGTATAGGTATAACTTGTTCCAGCGCTAATGTTTATATCGTTGGCTAAAACCCAAGGACCACTTCCAGCAAGAACACCGCTTGGGCCAGGAGCTGTTGTTGTAAAAGATGCGCTATTTATTGCAATATCATCATCAAAACCAGGAGTATCTGTCAAATCATATTGACCCGTAGCACCACCTGAATTTGTTACTACAATTTGATAAACAACATTGTACATATTTCCACCAAGAGGAGAAATACTAGTTAATGTTTTATCATGAATTACGTATGGTATATCACCACAAACTTCATTAGTAGATTCTGGAATTCCGTCGTTATTGCTATCCATACTGGATTCATTAAATAATCCCTCACCTGGTGATGGATTTCCCGGAGTTCCTTGTCCACATTTTGTATATACATTATCGCCACCTGTACCTGGAGTTAAATCTAAGGTAACTTTCACAGTGAGTGTATAAGTATGTGTTGCTGCACTAATAATTGCCTGATCATTTGCTAATGACCAAGGTCCATTTCCTGCTAAAGCAGCACCTGCATTTCCAGGTGCATTTGAAGTATAAGAAGCAGTATTAATCGTAATATCGTTATCAAATCCAGGAGTATCATTCAAATCATATTGACCTGAAGCACCACCTAAATTCTTTATCACTAATTGGTAAACTACATTGTACATATTACCGCCTAAAGGTGTAATACTTGTTAATGTTTTAGTACTTATAATGTACGGTAAATCTCCACAAACTTCATCGGTTTCTTCATAGGTACCATCATCATTTGTGTCTATTTTTGATTTATTGAATAAACCTTCACCTGTTACCGGAGTACCTGGAATTGTTTGTCCGCATTTTTTATAAACATTATCACCTCCAGAACCAACATTCAAATCTAAAGTGACTTTTACAACTAAATTATAAGTATGGGTAGAACCAATTCCAATGGCTTGATTATTTGCCATGGTCCATGGACCACTACCAGCTAAAGGACCACCTGGATTTCCAGGGGCATTTGAAGTGTATGTTGTGTTATTTATGGTAATATCATCATCAAATCCTGCTTGATCTACTAAATCATATTGCGAATTGACACCACCAAGATTTTTAACTACAATTTGGTAGGTAACATTATACATATTTCCACCAAGTGGAACTATACTCGCTAATGTTTTATCGTGTGTAACATATGGTAAATCACCACAAGCTTCATAAGTTTCTTCTGGTGTTCCATCATTATTTGTATCTAATTTTGAAAGATTATACAAACCTTCTCCCGGAGATGGATTCCCTGGAATTGCTTGTCCGCATTTTGTATAAACATTATTTCCACCTGAACTTGCATTCAGATTAATTGTAACATTTACGGTAAGTGTAAACATATGCGAAGCACCTGCAGCGATCGCTTGATCATTTGCTAATAACCAAGGTCCGCTTCCACCTAGAACACCACCTGGATTTCCAGGAGCTGTTGTTGTATAGGATGCGTTATTAATTGCAATATCATCATCGAATGATGGAAAATCACTTAAGTCATATTGTCCAGCACCACCGCTATTACTAACATTAATTTTATAAACAACATCATAAGTATAAGCTCCAGTTTGCGTAGCAGAAGTGAAACTCTTAGTATGTGTAATAATTGGTAAGCAATTAACAGGTGCAGTATAGTTTGTTGATTTAGAACAATTCGTTCCACCACTAAAAATAGCAGTCACTGTATGTACAGCACCATCTGCTATTAAACCATTTAAAACGTAGGCTTGAGGACTTGTAAATGGAGCGTTGAATACTTGTTGCGTGGCTCCAACACTAACTGTTAAAGTACCAGAATTTGGTGCATTTAATAAGACCATAGAACCTGTAAGGCTATAGGTATTATTTGAAGAATTACAAGGACCAGGAACTGCAGTTAAACTTGAAATTCCTTGTTCAACAACTGCGCCATTAGCAGTTTTTGAACAGCCGTTAGCATCTGTTACAGTAACAGAATAGGTACTTGCTCCTAAGCCAGAAATAATTTGAGTAACCTGGCCATTATTCCAGTTATAAGAATAAGGTGCTAAGCCACCAGATACATTTGCGGTAGCAGTACCATTATTTTGAGCGATACAGGAAGGTGTTGTTGCAACCGTTACAATCGGTAAAGGATTCACGGTAACATCTACTGTAAAGGCATTGCCAATACATCCTGCTGGAGTAGTAGGAGTGACTGTATATCTAACAACACCTGTTGCGGCATTGCTTGTATTCGTTAAGGTTTGAGCAATCGTGGCACCACATGCACCACCGCAGTTACTGAATCCTGTTATAGCAGAACCAGATTGTTGTGCCGCTGTCCAAGTAAATGTTGTTCCTGCAACTGTTGAACTCAAACCAACACTGGTAGTGAAACCACTACAAATAGTTTGAGGAGCAGCCGAACCTTGAGGTTTTGGATCTACCGTAACATCTACTGTAAAAGTATTTCCTATACAACCATTTGGAGACGTTGGTGTAATGGTATATCGAACTACTCCTGGATTTGCATTGCTCGTATTTGTCAAAGTTTGTGAAATTGTAATACCACAACTTGACGCACAATTACTAAACCCAGTAATTGTTGAACCGGATTGTTGTGCAGCGGTCCAGGTAAATGTAGTTCCTGGAACGGTAGCACTCAGTGAAACATTCGTAGTTCCACCACTACATATAGATTCATTTGAAGCAGAACCTACAGGTTTTGGATTTACAGTAACGTCCACTGTGAATGGATTACCAATACAACCATTTGGTGCTGTTGGTGTAACTGTATATCTTACAACACCTGCAACTGCATTTGATGTATTCGTTAAGGTTTGAGAAATTGTAGTTCCACAAGCTCCAGCACAATTGCTAAAACCAGTAATTGAACCGGATTGCAAAGCTGCTGTCCAGGTAAAAGTAGAACCTGGTATTGTAGAATTTAAGGCTACACTTGTAGTAAATCCACTACAAATTGTTTGAGGTGTTGCCGAACCAATAGGTCCTTTAGATACATTCACACTTGCAGTATCTGAACATGCCCCATTAGTCCATATAAAATGATAAGTTCCTTCGCCACTAAAATTAGTTATAGTAGTTGTTGGCGAACTTGAATTTGTAATTGTTGCTGTTCCTGGATTTCCTGCTTGTGCAGTCCAAGTTCCAGTCCCGGATCCTGCCATTGTTGCTGAACCGCCAGGGAAAGAAGTTACACAACTTACATTCTGATCTACTCCACCATTTGGTTTTCCAGTCACAATTACACTTGCTGTATCTGTACAATTACTTGCATTCGTAAAAATAAAATTATAAGTCCCTGCAGCACTGAAATTAATAATATTAGTAGTTGGTGAACCAGGAGTTGAAATTGTCGCGGTTCCTGGATTTCCTGCTTGGGCAGTCCAGGTTCCTGTTCCTACTCCAGCCATAGTAGCCGAGCCACCTGGGAAAACAGCTACACAATTTACGTTTTGATTACCACCAGCATTTGGTTTCATAGTTACAACAACTTTCGCTGTATCTGTACAAGTACCGTTCGTCCAAATAAAGAAGTAATCTCCATCATCTGTAAATGTATTTATTGTTGTTGTTGGAGAAGATGGTGTAACGATGTTTGCAGAGCCTGGATTTCCTGCCTGTGCAGTCCAGGTTCCCGTTCCTGTTCCAGCCATTACAGTTGAACCACCTGGGAACGTTGCAACACAATTTACGTTTTTATCAACACCAGCATTAGGTTTACCAGTAATAGTAACACTTGCTGTGTCTTTACAAGATCCGTTGGTCCAAATAAAATTATAAGTACCTGCGGCACTAAATGTTGTTATCGTTGTTGTTGGGGAACTCGCGTTTGTAATTGTCGCAGTTCCTGGATTTCCTGCTTGTGCAGTCCAGGTTCCAGTCCCAGTTCCATTCATTGTTGTGGAACCCCCTGGGAATGTAATCACGCAGCTTACCGTTTTGTCATCACCAGCATCTGGTTTTGCAGTTACGGTAACACTTGCGGTATCTGTACAATTGCTTGCATTGGTCCATATGAAATTATACGTACCAGCAGCTGAAAACGTTGTTATCGTTGTAACGGGATCGTTATCATCTGTAATGGTTGCGGTGCCTGGGTTACCAGCTTGTGCAGTCCAGGTTCCAGCTCCAGTTCCTGACATCGTAACGGATCCACCTGGCAATTCCGCACAGGTTAAAGTTTTATTTGTACCTGCATTTGGTTTGGCAGTAACGGATACAATTACGGTATCTGTAGCACAACCTGTTGAATTTGTCCAGATGAAAAAATAATCACCTGCTACACTATAGTTTGTTATTGTTGTAGTTGGTGAACTTGTATTCGTAATAGTAGCAGTACCTGGATTTCCTGCTTTAGCAGCCCAGGTTCCAGTTCCTGTTGCTGTCATAGTGGCTGAGCCACCAGGTAATATAGCACAAGAAACTGTTTTATTTACACCGGCTGTAGGCTTCACGCATATATAATAATCTTCTACTTCACCATTTCCAGCTGACACCGTTGAACGTTCATCCAAAGAAGCCGTTGAACCGTCATCACTTAATGCATTTGAAGTAAGACGCAATCTTAAATATTGATTGGATGGTGTACCAGCCACTGTTACCCCTGTCCAAATTAATGTTTTGGATCCTGAGAAACCATTCGCAACTGAAACTGTAGCAGCTTCTGATGCAGAAAACATTCCATCATTATTAAAATCGATCCAACCAAACAAAGTAGCTGAAAATCCGGTAGTATTTAATATACCATTCGCTGTTATACTGATTGTTTGAGGTCCGCCAGCTTGATATACAGGAAATACACTGATTCCATCTTCATCATCCAAACCTGCTAAGTCATCTCCATTTGCATTGACTCCTGGAGTAGCTCCAGCTTCAGAATCCAAAGTATTGATTCGAATATGTGCACAATCTAAAGTGTGCGATGGTGCACCATAACTTGCGGGTGCATCACTATAATCTGATTCTAAAAGGGAACTAAAAAGAATTGAGAAAAGTACATGGGTATCATCCGAAGTTGGATTTGCTGTATTTGATTTTCCGGTATCAAATCCACCACTTACAATGGTAGGTGAATGCGAAGCACTATGTGTAGTGGTACCAACATAAATATTGGCTCCTTTAACCCATAAATGATTTGCACCTCTTGGATCTCCTGTATCTCCTAAATAGTCGTTGTATTGACCTCCAATATTTGTTGCGTAATTTAAGGTTGTCAAATTATCATTAAATCCTGCAAAAAACATATCTAAACCACCATTATTTGAAGAATCAAAAAATGGATCCCCATTTATATTTTTTGTTGGGATTCCAGATTCACAGGTTCCAAAAACCAAAAGAAATGCTTCTTCTGTTCCATCACACTGCACCTGAAAAACTTTTTGCACACCAGCTCCTCTATCGGCCCCAGATCCACCAAAATAGGTTGCTTTGTAACCAGATCCACCATTTGTGTTTACAACCCCTAATATCATGTCAATATTTCCAGCATTGCTAGGATAAACTACCCCTGCTGTTGTTGGAAAGCCGCTTTCGGCAGCACCTGTAAAGGCCATAATACCATTTATAATTTCAACATCATTAATCTTGTCCGCATTTCCACCTCCAATTTCTTCAAGGTAATTAAAAGCACTGCCGTCATCCGTCAAAACCCCAATAAGACCATCTAAATTTCCATTGTTATTTGAACCAGAAGAGGCCGGACTAAATTCAGTCATACTGGCATCTGTATTATTACCCCAACCACCAAAAGCTACTCTACCATCAGTAAAAACTTCAACATCATTTAAAGTCTCTTCTTCAGAACCTCCGACATAAGTACCCCACTCTAAAATATTGTTCGTATTAAACTTTGCAACATAACCTTCACTTGTACCTCCAAATGTTCCATCTGCAGATCCTCCACTGATATATGCTCCGGGCAATGCTGCAGTAACTGCTGCGCATAATACATAGGTATTATCATTAATTGCTCGAATAGAAGGTACTCCAACATCTTCTGCCCCAGAACTACCTATATAAGTGGAGTAATGCAAGGTTCCTAAATTTCTAGAAAATATTGCCACAAAACCATCATTACCATCACGGGTTCCATCAAATGGACCACCAGTCATTGGTAAATCAACAGTCGTTCTACCACTAATAAACACCCGATTATCAGATAAACTTAAACCATATGCAGCCACCTGATCGCTGCCACCAACTGAATTTGGTCCATAAAGTGTTAAATCTATTAAATCATTTCCTGAGCTACTCACTCTATATACAATGGCTACCCGAGGATTTGCACCCGTACCAAAGCCAGTAATTACATTTAAATACCCATTTGCATCATAAGGTGGTGAACTTGTTGAAATTTGACGATTGGTAGCTCCAGCACAATAAACAGTACCATCAATTGGGTCTACCTGAATACCAAATAAATATTGGTCAAAATCCGGATCATTACCATCCATAAATGTACCCCAACTTAAAACTGGGTCAATAATTAATGGATACTGAGGATCAATTTTTGATTTTGTTTTGAATGTAACTCTATTGTCATCTGCTTTAAATGCAAAATTTACAAGTTGTTTACCAGATTCTGTTACCTGATAAGATTCTGGAACATTAAACTTCACATCTGTAAAACGCAATCCAACTTTTAATTCTCCACTTCTTCCAACAGACAATTTATCTTGTCCTTCAAATAACATATTAATTTTATTGAAGTCTGCACCGGCATCCATGATCCAGTCAAACTCAAGAGAACCATCCGCATTACTATATAGACGAATATCAATACCCGGATAAATATCTTCTAAGGTAAGATCTTTTGCAGCTCTCACACCAGATACCCAATCACTGGATTTTTCACCTAAGAAATAATTGTAATTTGTAGAAAACGAATTCCCCAATTTAAGTTTTGGCTCAGGGTTTGCGCCTTCCATACGAACTGTAAAATTGTGAATACCTGTAAGAAATCTTTCGGTTTCTTTCTTGTCTTCACGAAGTTTTGTGACATATTCTTTAGCAACAAAACGAATTTTGTTCTTTTCAATATATACCGTACCTTGCTTTCCTTCTAAGTAATAAAGGATATCCTTATTATTAAGTTGTCCTTTATTCTCCATAAAACGGATTAACTCAGCATTTTGCTTTAGTGTCTGTTTTACTTTAGCTTCCATTGCTGCTTCAGGTCTTAGTGCTTCCTGTGCTGCAATTTGGTTTTGACAAAAACCTGCACTGAATGCAATCAATATAAAAATTGATTTTGGCAACCAGTTAAAAAGGTTTTGCATAGAAAAAGAAGTTTGGTTAAGTCTTCCAGAATTCGGAAATAAATTAATCATGGTATTAATTTTTGAAAGTTGAGATATTTGTTTTATCATTTTGTTGAAAATGCGTACTTCTAAATTTGTCAATTAAATTTTCGGATATAAGTCATTTATAATTTTCATTTCCGAATTTCTTTTGATTCAGTTTACTATTATTTATAAAATGTTAAATAGAATGTTCTTTGATTTTCATCAATAAAAACATTCGATTAGAATTATATATTAATTTCTTATTATTATAGTTGGAAACTTGTATTTGTTGATGGGAAGGATATAAATAGTCCAATGGATTGCTTACATATGAAATTGCAATCCGAAAATTAAAATCATTTAAAGCACTATGATATATCCTGGAATCGGAGAATTCCGATTTCAATTTATAAATTTGTTGAATACATTTTAATGAGGAGAATACTGGATAACCAATCCAAATATACAAGTGAGCACTTGCATTTATTATTTGCAATTTTACATTGCATAATAAACATACCAGTCCTTGAAAGGACTTGATTGTAGTTTTCATATTCGAGACTAAGACTGTTTAATAATTCGCAATTATTGTGCCAAAAACAAAGTACCCGTAGTCGAAAAAAAATTCTTATACTTTATAATTGGTTGGCAATTCTTGTGAACTAACACATCAAATCAGCAAGAAAATTAAAGACAACAGGTCTTTTAAATTCTAACTGGTCGGCCTTTGATATTTATTGAAATTCATATAAATCTCATTGGATAATCATATCCGACGAGCAAAGATTACAAAGAATTGTTACATATTACAATTTATTTACATATATTTTTATAATAATGTTTATTATGCTGTATTTCAAATTATTATAAATATTTAAATCATTAATATCCATAAATATTTATGTTCTATAAGCCTTATTTTATCTGCTTTTATGCACGCTTTGAAGCTGCAGAAAATTTGAAATAGGAAGCAATTGAATTTTTCGATTCTTATCGACTACTCCAAAATTTAAAATTTTGCATAGTTTCTATAACACCGATTCTAAATCAGACCAAATTGCTATTGAAGCAGAATACCGAGTTTAATCAAAGATTATAAATTTTACTTAAGTGCAAAGAGTCTTGTATGAAAAACAATTGTAAAATGTTAAAATAGGCTCCCTTCCGTTCTGCAGATTTAGGTTTTGCCCACTGATTATATGTTAAAGTTCTAATAGACTTCGATACAAATAAGTATATTCGTTCAGAAATGCTTTAATTAAAAAATTGGCAACAAAAATTATTTTAAAATAAATTAAATTCAATAGTATGAGTTCCTATTGTTTGCTCTATTTACATTCCAGAAATCTGATCACATTATTTATTACTATGATTTTGATTTTTGTACTTTTAGAATTTAAGGCACATGGGCAATGTACACCTCCTATGTCTGAAACCTGCCAGGGGGCATCTGTATTATGTTCGTTGAAGGAATTAAATGGTTACACCTGTAATAATTCCAGCACCATTGCAAGTCCGTGCAATCCGCTATGTTCTCAGGGTGGTGAAGGTTCTAATACGAGTTGGTGGGCTTTTGTATCAGAAGGTGGCGATGTAACAATTTCTTTAACCATTGGAAGCTGCCAAATTTTACAAGGTTTACAGTTTGGAATCTGGGGAGACTGTAATTGCGGAGAAGAAATTGTATGCAAATCAATACCCTGTTCACCTCCGAATAGCTTACAAACTATAAATGCAAGTTTAACACCTTGTAAAACCTATTATTTTTGGTTAGACGGTTGCTCTGGAGATGTGTGCGACTTTACAATAAATACAATAGGAGGAGATCCTCCGATTTTACCACCTCTTTCCAATATTAATAATGTACCAAGTAGAATTATTCAACCGGTTTGTGAAGGAACTTGCAATGTATTGTTTTTTGTAAACCCACTACCTGGTGGTTGTAATCCATATTTCGTATGGACCTTAGATGGTGATGAAGTTGGAGGAAATAGCAATGAACTGCACTTGGATTTTCCAGTTCAAGGTGATTTTGTACTTTGTGTAACTGCATATATAGGAAATCTAATAAGTGGATCTATTTGTTCTCAAGAAGGACCCCAATGTGCAACTGTAAAAGTGCGTCCAATTGCTGACAAAGCTGGGGTCCAAAGATCGCTTTGTTGGAGCGAGGTGAATCCCGGTGGTTATAAATGGCATAGTCAAAGAATTAATCGAGAAGGATTCTATAGAGAACAATTTACGGATTTAAATTGCTGCAAATTCGATTCCATTGTTGAATTTAAAATTTACAAAGCGGCAAATGCAGGTCGCGATTTTAAAGTTTTAGGATTAAAAACAAAAATGAACGCAGACATCGCACAATCTGGAATATGGACAAAAATATCGGGTCCAGGAAATGTTAATTTTTCAAATCCTTCAGACCCAAAATCAAGGATTACGGTAACAAAATATGGAAATTATACTTTAGAATGGTTTGCAAGTTCAAAAGAATGCACGGACAGTGATCTTGTATCTATTGAATTTTTTAAAATTCCAATTAAGCAAATTGATCCTTTGCTATCAAAAACTGAAATATCAAATTCTTTTTCAAATATTCAAAATAATTTACTACATAACAAATCCACAGAAATTCTAATTTCGAATCCAATTTCACCGGAGGGCAAAACGAATATTAGGATTCAAGGTATTTACAATTCTAATTATGCAAATTATAGTTGGTTTGATATTTCAGGAAATAAAATTATAGAACATAAAATAGCACTTGAAATATGGAATGAAATTTATGAAATAAAATCACCTACTGTTCCAGGAATATACTTTCTGATGGTACAAGCCGAAGCATATACTTCAACATATAAAATAGTGGTGCATGATGGTTTCAAGGAAAAAACAATGAAACACTAAAAAAATGAGACTTTAAAATTAAATTGGATTTATTCTGAATGAAAATATACATCCACTTTTTTTCAACTAATATGGAGCGATATTATAAATTTCAGAATTTAAACGTTTATCATGACCATAAATGTCCTTGCGAAAATGCAGCAATCCATTGATATCAACCCATGAACTAAAATAACAAATAAAAACAGGAATTGGATGAATAGGAACCCAGGTTTCTGTTTTCTTGGAAAGGTATTCCTGAATGCGTTCTTCGGTTCCATTTATATCGTCACGTAATATATAATTTACCAATTTCATTGGATCCGATAAACGAATGCAACCATGACTAAATGCCCTTGCGTTTTCAGCAAATAAGTTTTTAGCAGGTGTATCATGAAAATAGATACTATAGGAATTTGGAAATAAAAATTTTACATTTCCGAGTGCGTTTTTTAATCCTGGCTTTTGACGAATTGTATAGGGTATTGAAGTATTGTATTTTTTCCAGGAAATAGAATTAGGATCAACAATTTGACTACCCGACAAAACCTCCATACCATTTAATTCCAAATACATCGGATTTTTTTTAATGCGAGGTAAAATCTCATTTTGAATTATACTCGCTGGAATATTCCAGTAAGGCTTGAACACAATATGCGTCATTTGTCCGCTGAAAATCGAAGTCTCTGTAATATTCTTGCCAACTACAACGGGCATTTTAAAAACGAATTGATTCGATTTATATACATACAAATTAAAATCAGGAATATTGACTATTATGTAATCCGGAGGAATTGAATCTGGCATCCAACGCAATCGCTCCATATTAATAGATATCTGTTTAATCCGTTCCTCAAGCGGTTTGTTCAACTCCAGTAAAGTAAATGAATCTATTACACCATCCTGTATTAATCCCATTCTAAACTGAAATTTTTTAACCGCAGATTGCAAACTATCTGAAAAAATTGGGGTACTATCAAAACTATTAAAATCTCCTAACCAAGATAGTTTTTCTTTGATAAAAATTAAGGAAGTTGCAGTATCACCAAATTTTAATGGAAAAGAATCCACTAATATTACAGGCCACGATTTTCTATCCAACAATTCTCTATAGATTATTAATTGCTTTTTAAGTGCCCTATAGAATTCGTTGACAGGTTCATATGGCTCAAGTTCCACATCAGAACACGTAATGCGTTCAATCAACAATTGATAATTTTTCTTTTTCCGGGGAATATACCATTCCAAATCCTTCGGATCTTTTTCTAATCCACTGTATGCTTTCCTGGCATATTGAAAATAAGTAACCGTAGATAACAATTCAATCTTATCCATGTCATCAAGATTCCGCCGAAAATAAGTGGAGTCTAATGCAACACTTTCAAGATAGCTGCGAATAGGCTTACTATTTATACTTGTGTCTGCGAATGTATAATTATAATTGTCGAGTAAATTTAAAAAATTTAACAATGATTTAGTATCTCCATCATTTTGAAACCAGGCAAATTGGTAATCTCTTCTATGGTAAAATGCAAGCACTTCGTCAGCAATTGTTTTCAATGATGTATCCGCTTGCAAATAATTTTCAACGAGGCTTTTATCTAAAAACAAAGGGGTATAATTTTCATTACTATAAAGACTGCTGTCTTGTGTTATTCCTTTCTTTTTATTAGAAATTTTACAGGAATGAATGGTTGAAAACAGGAATACAATTATAAAATAAAATAGACTATAAATAACAAATTTCATTTTTTTATTACCCCGCTGCATACGCTCATTTAAATTGTAAAAATATGGAGTCTAAAAAATAAAATCAATTGTTATAAATATACAATAAAGCACCATTCGATAGAATAGGCGCAATTGTATTCATGATTTCAACAGGTAGTGCTGCACACCCATAACTTCTTCCAAGCCTACCGTTTTTCTTTATAAAGTCAGTACTTACATATTGCGCACCGTGAATTATAATTTCCCGTTTACGCGCCAGATCATTTTTACCTTTTTCAAGTCCCTCTAATAAAATTGCTTTTCCATGTTTTGGACTTATAATTTCCTGACCTATTCGATAAAAGCCAAGACTGCTTTTAAGTGAATGCATTTGATTTGAAAAATAATTTGCAAATCGATCACCTGAATTTTTACCATGTGCAACTAATGAATTTAAGATAAGTTTTTTATGTTCTAAATCGATCACTAAAAACCGATTCTGATCAGATGGTTTTGTAAAATCGCAAATCGCAAGAATGGACTTTAATGGATGATATTTCTCAAAACCTTCGATAGCCTTTGAAAATGCATCAAAACTTATCAGCCCTTCCAATCCACAATTTTGAAAGAGACATTCCACTGCTGTTTTTTTATTTGCAAAATTTTGTGGATACTGATAGGATGCAGAATCACTTACTATTTGGCATAAAACAAGGCAACTGAGAATAATTAAAATTCTAAATTTCAGCACAGGTATTCATTTTTAGTGAACTCTTTGTTAAATGACTTGCCGCCATCAAACGAACCAAATAGAAACTAATCTAGTAAAGCATAAATCGAATAAAAAGTTCCCATCCAACTATAATTTTATCAATTATGAATGGATCTTTTAGCTGTGGCATCTAATGCTGCCTCTTTTAAAGCCTCCGAAAATGTGGGATGTGGGTGAGATATTCTAGCCATATCTTCTGCGCTTGCTCTAAATTCCAAAAGAGAAACAGCTTCCATAATCAAATCTGCCGCTCTGGCTCCAACCATATGAACCCCTAATATCTCATCCGTTTTTGAATCACAAATAACTTTCACAATTCCATCTAAATCTGCACTTGCCCGAGCTCTCCCCAAAGCTTTAAATGGAAATTTTCCAACTTTATAATTTCTTGATAAAGCTACTAATTGATCTTCGGTATAACCAACTCCTGCCATTTCTGGCCAAGTGTAAACTACCCCAGGTATTAAATTGTAATTGATATGCGGCATTTGACCCGCAAGAATTTCAGCAACAAATACCCCCTCTTCTTCTGCTTTATGTGCCAACATTGGACCGTCTATTACATCTCCAATGGCAAATACATTTTCACAGGTTGTCTGCAACTTATCATTTACGATGACTTTATTTTTCTGATCCAATTGAATTCCTGCATTCTGTAATTGCAAGCCTTCCGTATATGGTTTTCGACCTATCGCTATTAAACAATAATCGGATACCATTTCTTTTAAATCGTCATTAGATTTCGACGCATGTTTTAAAAGCACTTGGCTTTTATCTGATGTATATGCAACACTGGTTACGGATCGCTCTAAATGAAATCGGATCCCTAAATTCTTTAATGACTTTTGGAGTTCTTTTGCGCAATCTAAATCCATTCCAGCTAATATCCGATCCAAATATTCAATAACATCTACCTGAGTTCCTAATCTTGCAAAAACAGAACCTAATTCTAAACCAATTACACCAGCTCCTATAATCGTCATTGATTTTGGTAATGTTGTTATTTGAAGCGCTTCTGTAGATGTAATAATCTTCTTTTTATCATAATTAAATACAGCAGGCGTTATGGGTTTCGAACCTGTAGCTAGAATACATTTATCAAAACTAAGTTCTTCAATTGATTGGTCTGCTTTTGTAATGCTTAAGGTATTTAAATTTTTGAAACTTGCTATGCCATGTATTATATGGACCTTATTTTTTTTCATTAAATATTCAATCCCCTTCACATTTTGTGAAATCACAGCATCCTTTCTGGATATTAATTTTTGCATATCCAAATGCAGGTCATTTAATAAAATCCCATGATCTGAAAATGAATGTTTGGCCTTATAAAAATGTTCACTACTATCTAATAAAGCTTTTGAAGGTATGCAGCCTACATTTAAACAAGTGCCTCCTAAACTTGGGTACTTTTCAATCAGTGTTACCTGCATCCCTAATTGAGCGCAACGAATCGCGGCTACATAGCCACCGGGACCTGATCCAATAATTGCAACGTTTATCAACAGATGGTAGTTTAATAGGATTTATAAATTCAGTATTTGCTGCGGCAATAAATTATTTAAATCATTTTATTGCTGAGGTCTTTGTTGATTTTTATCAAATGGTTTTTTTCTGAATTTTTTCTTCTTCTTACGATTTTCAGGCAACACAATTTCCCCGGTTACATCTGCATATTCATTTACGGGTGGTTTTTGACTTTCGATATGTTCATCAGATGCGACAATTTCTTCCGGTTTTTCACCTTTGACATTCATCGCTTTTATCTGTCTCACATAATCCGGAAGTAAAGGTAACACCAATGTCCTGCCTCGTTCGGGTTCATAAGCATAATAAAGAACCCCTCGAAAAATATCTATTTTTACTAAACTCGCTTTGCCTTTTTTAGAATAAAGTTCATCCACATTTGATGGATATTTTTCCAATTCATCGACATACAAATCCAGTTCATAATTTAAACAACATTTCAATCTACCACACTGACCCGTAAGTTTTGATTGATTAATTGCAATATTTTGATATCGTGCTGCATTTGTATTGACGGTTTTAAAATCAGACAACCAGGTAGAGCAACATAATTCTCGTCCACAAGAGCCGATACCGCCGATTCGGGCAGATTCCTGCCGTGCACCGATTTGCCACATCTCGATTTTTGTACGGAATTCTTTTGCATAAGAACGGACCAATTCCCGAAAATCAACTCTTCCTTCAGCAGTATAATAAAATGTTGCCTTTTTCATATCCGCTTGAAACTCTACATCCCCAATTTTCATGTCTAAATTCAAATTTCTCGCAATCACACGCGCTTTCACCAAGGAGGTATGTTCTATTGCCCTGGCTTCATCCATTCGTTCTATATCTCTTTGATTCGCTTTGCGAAGAATCTCGAAAGTGATTCGATTTTCTGCAAAATTCTTACGCTTCATTTGAATTTTAACAAGATCGCCCATTAAACTCACTCTCCCGACATCATAACCACCATATCCTGTATCTACCACTACCAGATCCCCGGTGGTAAACCGATGAAAATCTGAAATGCGATAAAATGTTTTTCGTGCACCATTTTTAAAACTCACTTCTGCCAATTTACTTTCTTCAGGGTCATCCAGATCTAATACTGTCAACCAATCATAGGTATTCATTTTATTACATCCTCCACTAGAGCAATGACCTTTATCTTGACAGCCATTTGGCGTTCCATCCTTCTTTGAGCTACAACTAGTACATCCCATTGGGTATAAATTTAGCTTTAATTATTTGAATTTAAATTTTTTAAAATATGCGATAACCGAATGCTAAAATTGGTCATCAAAATTTTCACGTTCGCATTGCGTTGAAGAGCGATATAGGTATCATCAATTAAAGTCGTCCACAATTCTATTTGCGAAATGGTAAGTGTATTTGAAAGTTTTGCAGCATATTGAATCATACTATTATTGGTCTGACTAAAATTTTTATCATCTGTAAATTTAAGTTTCAAAACAAAAGATAATAACATTTGAATCCACTGTAAAAAATTCTTTTGATCTTCCTTATTCAAGCTTAAATAATGTTCAACCCATTCTATCATACCAGCTACATTATAAACAAAGGCACTTTGCAAAAGCTTTCTTAATACATCAATGGAAGGAATATTTTGGTGCTCCATTTGCAATAAGGCTTCTTGAATATTTCCATTACATGAAAGCAACACCGAATAGGCTGTATTATAATCAACATGACCAACAGAAGTAAGTTTATGCGCTGCTTCTTCCAATTGAATAGATTGCATTCTATAAACTTGCGCTCTTGACAAAACTGTCGGCAATAATAAATCACAATTTTCAGTTACTAAAATAATAAAAACATTTGCAGGAGGTTCTTCCAGAATTTTCAATAAGCGATTTGAATCTTTGCCTAAATATTCAGGCAACCACAAAATCAATACATTTGCATTCGCTTCAAAGGGTTTTAAATATAATAAACTTGAAAAATTATTAATTTCCGTAACAGAAATATTTGCATTTTTACTTTCACCGTCCAAATATGAAAACCACTCTGTTATGGTCATAAATGGTTTTTCGGCAATTGCTTTTCTCCAACTTGAATAATGTTGTTGACAAGTATCCTTTGGATTATTTAATGGGAATGAAAAATGAAGATCCGGGTGTATGCAATTTAAGACTTTATAACAGGCATCACAAATTCCGCATGGTTTCTCTTCAGATTTGCACAAAAGGGTTTGCGCAATACTTAAAGCCAACACCAATTGACCGTTTCCAGGCTTACCAAGTAATAAACTAAAATGCGGGAAGTGGTGGGTAAGAATGGTCTGGTTCACTTTAGGCCATAATATATTCTGAGAAATCAGGCGGTCTGCCCAGATTTTCTTTTGATTTTGAACCCCTTTATCTTCTTGCGTATATAGCATAACTCGTGAATAGCACAAAAATACAAAAAAATAATTTGCGTTATATTTCTGTATTACAACTATTTATATATTATAATATAAACTAATGTTAAAATTGACGGCCCAATGCATGCTATCTTTGTAAAAAAATAATCCATGCTAAGCCAATTGAGAAAAATGGAAAACAGGCATATTATTCTATGGCTTCTAAAAGATGTTAGCTGGATGCTGGGGCTAAAAATAATAGCATCCATAATCATGGTACCCACTTTTTTATTAGCCTTTTATATCTGTTATAAATCAAGAAAAATAGCTTCAGATTTTTACCATAATCTTGCTGTTAGCTTCTGGATCATTGCAAATGGAATCTGGATGTTCGGAGAATTCTATTTTGAAAATCAGACTAAAACAATGGCTTTGGCTTCTTTCATTTTAGGAATTGTAAGTCTATTATATTATTATCTAATTGTTAAAAAAATTTGGTTGACAAACTAAAGGATAAGTTATTAAAAATTAAGAATAACTCCATTTTATAAAAACAAAAAAGCCATCATAAATTTACAAAAATCATTGGAAAACCAAATCAAAAAAACCAATCAATTCAAAAATAAGGAATTGAAAAAACTAAAAGTTTCTTAATAAATTAGTAAAATAAGTTGGAACGATTCCAGCTGCAAAAGTGATAATAATAAAAATCAATAATAAGCCATTATAAATGAATGGGATACTCCAACGGGAATCACCACTTTTAGAAAACATTGAATTTACTATTTTATAATAATAATAGACAGACATTAGGGTACAAATAACGGCGATGATTACCAAGGCTGAAAATCCGCTTTGAATAGCCTGATTAAGCATTAATAATTTTGCAATAAATCCAGCTGTCAAAGGTCCACCAGCTAATGATATTAAAGCCAATGTCATAAAGATTGCAAGACTTGGATTGCTTTTAGATAATCCTGCAAAGGAATCGATATCATCTGATCCACTTTGGACTTCCACAAAATGCACCACAATAAAAGCCACTAAAGAGGCAAGTGTATAAGCAATAAAATAGAAAAAAATTGGCCATTCAGAATTTGCATCTAGCTGTAAAAAACCCATTAATATAAAACCTGCTTGTACAATTCCAGAATATGCTAATAACCTTTTGACACTGCGTTGTGATAAAGCCATTAGATTACCGATAATCAACGTTGCTAAAATTAGAAAAACAAAATACCATTGAATCCAATCTGGTAAGAGTGGAGTATTCAATTGAATTAAGTTATAAAAACTGCCAAATGCTGCTACTTTCACAATGGTGGACATGGCTGCTGTAAATAAGGTGGGTGTGCCTTCATAAACATCCGGAGTCCAAAAATGAAAAGGAACTAATGCTATTTTAAAAGCAAAAGATGAAAATAAAAATACCAAAGCAAAATCGGTTAATACACTGGATTGCGATGCTATATTCAACAATGATAAACTTCCTGTACTTGCATAAATTAGTCCAATTCCAAACAACATAAAGGCACTTGCAAAAGCACCCATTATGAAATACTTTAAGGATGCTTCGTTTGACTTTACTTTCCTTCGATCTGCACCTGCAAGTATATACATGCTTATTGACAAAATCTCGACTCCCAAAAACAGCGTCATATAATTAACGGCTCCAACCATCAGCAAAGCTCCAACAATCGAAAAAATAAAAATGCCCATAAAGTCTGCCAATTCTTCATTGCCACGCTTTTGAAAAAGTGCAAAAAATGGAACCAAAGCTAATCCAGTATACAAAATAATTAAAGAAACTATTTTTGAATTAAAATCAATACGTATCATATCCATCAGATAATGATTCCAGAAATTCTGTTCTGTACTAATGGAAATAATTGCAGATAATATTGCAAGTATGGAAATTGGTATTATTACATTTCGTTGCTTAATAAAACCTAAAAAAAGAATTGCAACAGAAAATAAAGTGAGTAAAATAAATGCGAGCATCATAATAAAATCATTTAGTTGGAATGTAATTCATGAACTGGTATGCAAATTGCCCAAGTCCCATCCAGTCGGCAGGAAATAAGCCCAGTGCTAGGATTAACACTACAATGATGATAAATACATAATCTTCTGATAAACTTAGTTTATCAAAATTCAAAACATTATTGGAGCTAACACCAAACATTGTCTTCTGATAAAAACGGAGCATATAAGCTGCACCAAAAATCAACGTCAATGCAGCTAAAATTCCAAATGGAAGTCTAAATTCAGCGATTGACCATATCAAATAAAATTCGCCAATAAATCCACAGGTTAAGGGTAAGCCAATGGTAGATAATAAAATAATGAAAAAGTACGTCGCAAATCTTGGATTTACTTTAGCAATACCGGAACTTGAATCAATGGAGCTCTCTTCTGTTCTTCTGATGATAACATCAGAAGCATAAATCAGACCTGCGACTCCAAGGCCGTGCGCAATCATAGCAAACAAGCCACCCTGCACTCCTTTATTTGTTAATGTTAAAATACCGGCTGCAATAAGCCCCATATGGGACAATGAAGAATATGCAATAATGCGAATAAAGTCTCGTTGTCGCCAGGCAATTAAGGCTCCATAAACAACACCTATCAGACAAATTAAAATTAAATAATAAAACCAATCATACAATGCCGGGATAAATAAAAAATTAAATCGGATGAGTCCAAATACACCCATTTTCGACATCAATGCTGCTATTATAATTAAAGTGGGACGATCTGCTTGGGTATAAAGATCTGCTTGCCAGGTATGAAAAGGAAATATAGGAGATTTAATTGCAAAGGCAATAAAGAATGCAGCTAATAACCAATACTGGTATTTAATTGCCATTTTATTTTGATAAAAATCAACCCACGATTCGAGATGCAGATAGGCATGCATATTTACCTGGAGAAAAACCACAGCAGCCAACATTAATAAGCCACCAAACGCTGTATAAAGAAAAAATTTAAATACTGCTTGTTGTCGATTTGCACCGCCAAAATTTAAAACCAAAAAATAAATAGGGATCAATGCTGCCTCAAAGAAAATAAAAAATGTAATTGGATTTTGCGCACAAAAAAATCCATTTAATGCTGCATGTGTCAAGCCTATTAAACTATAAAAGCTTGCATTCCTACCATTTCCTTTAACAATCGTACCTAACGAACTTAAGGTGATTACTAATTGTGTCAACAACATGGGTAAAATTGCTGCTGCGTCGAGGCCGACATGAAAATAAGCCCTTAAACTCGGAATCCAAAGAATCGAAGTATTAAATGCCAAATAATTGTCTTTGACATTATAGGAACCCATCAGTAAAAGAAAATAAAAAATACTGATGATTCCAGATAATAAGGATATATAAGGTGCTAATTTTTTTCCTGAAACAAAACATGCTGCCGAAAAAAATAATGGAATTAAAATAAGTATAATCGCTAAATTCATCCTACTATTTATAAATAAACATTACTAATATAAGCAGTATTCCAAGTACTGTACTCAATAAATACCAACTTAATTTACCGGATTGAACATTTTTCAGGGATACACTAGCAGAAAATAATATCCTATCTGGTATTCTGACCAATTTATCTATAAAACCATATTCAAATTGAGTACTTAAAAATGCACCTAGTTTTTTCAATGGTGAAACGATTAAGTAACTATACAATTCGTCAAGGTAATATTTGTTTACAAGGATTCTAGAAATTACAGAATTCTCGTCTGCCAATGCAGTGGAAGCATTCCTTGCATATTTTTTATACGTTAAAAATGAAATCAATAGCAATGCGACTATGGTCACACTCCATAAAGAATATTCAAAAAGATGAGAAACATGTGATTTTATCTGGACAATTGCCGGTGCTAAAAATAAATATAATTTATGCCGCCCCAGAATATCAGGCAATCCTGCAAATCCTCCAATAATAGAAAAGACTGCTAAAACAATTAAAGGTATTAACATGCTCCAGGAAGATTCATGCACTTTTTTATAGCTTGCTTCATCTCCTCTAAATGAACCATGAAAGGTAGCGAAAAAAAGACGGAACATATACCAAGCTGTAAATACGGAGGCGATGGCGAGTACCAGAAAAAACCAAAAGTTTTTAGCATAAGCCACTGATAAAATCTCATCTTTTGAGAAAAATCCTGCAAATGGTGGGCACCCAACAATCGCTAGTGTACCAATTAACATGACTGCATAAGTCCATTTCATTTTACTTTTTAATCCACCCATTTTGCGAATATCCTGTTCTCCATGAAGTCCATGAATCACACTACCTGCACCCAGAAATAATAAGGCCTTAAAAAATGCATGTGTCATCAAATGAAAAATTGCGGTGACATAAGCACCCACTCCCAAGGCCACCACCATATATCCTAATTGACTTACGGTAGAGTATGCCAATATTTTTTTAATATCATTTTGCTTTAAAGCTATACTTGCTGCAACAAGGGCCGTTAGACAACCTACAATGGCAATTATATTTAATGTAAATGGCACTAACTCAAACATAAAATGCAGTCGGGCAATTAAATAAATACCAGCGGTAACCATGGTTGCAGCATGAATCAATGCAGATACTGGAGTTGGACCAGCCATAGCATCCGGCAACCAGGTAAAAAGTGGTATTTGTGCAGACTTTCCACAGACGCCCAAAAATAAAAACAAAGTAATTCCAATGACTCCGGGATCATTCATAATCCCTTCATCAATTATGGTGTCTTGAATATCTGTAAAACTAACCGCTCCAAATTTATGTATAATTAAAAAGATCGCGATTAAAAACCCAACATCCCCTACCCGATTCATAAGAAATGCCTTTGCAGCTGCTTTATTATATTCTTTATTTTCAAACCAAAAACCGATCAATAAAAATGAACATAATCCAACGCCTTCCCAACCCGCAAATAAAACGACTAAATTGGAACCTAAAACGAGTAATAGCATGGAAAATAAAAAGAGATTCATATAACTAAAAAAACGCGAATACCCTTTGTCATCTTTCATATATCCTGCTGAATATGCATGAATCAAAGTTCCTACACCAGTCACAACGAATAACATAATCATCGTTAAATGATCAATATAAAAACCAAATTCAAATCTTGCAGATCCCTCTGCCAAAAACCAGGTATATAAATTTATAGTGCTTCCTTTTCCTAATAAATAAGTATACGCAAGTGAGGTACCTATAAAACTTGTTAAGGGTCCAAGACAAGCTATTAAAGTGACTAATAATTTTGGCATCCTTTTGCCAACTATTCCATTGATCAGAAAGCCGATTAATGGCGGCCATAAAATAATATGTAAAATTAATTCTGCGCTCATTTGACAATTCGATTGCTTAACCCTTTAACTGATTAAATAAATCAATATTTGTTGATTTTAAATTTTTATACATCATCACGATGATAGCCAAGCCAACAGAAACTTCTGCAGCGGCAACCGCCATGGTGAATAAGACCATGACTTGACCAGACACATCTCCACGATAAGCTGAACTCGCAACCATCAATAAATTGACAGCATTTAACATGATTTCAATACACATAAAAACAATAATTACATTTCTTCTTACCAAAACTCCGATCATCCCTATGATAAATAAACTCACACTTAAAATTAGGTAATAATCAAATGGTATGGCAGTTATAACTTCAGGAATATGATTCATATTTAATTATTTTTAGGGAATTCCAATTTTTCCTTCCGACTTAATAAAACAATACCTATCATCGCTACAAGAAACAAAATAGAACATATTTCCATAGGTAATAAATAATCTCTGTATAAAGCATTCCCGAGATTTTCTATAAGGCCTATTTGATAGTTTCCTAAATGATCGATTTCAATTTGCTGTGAGGATTTGTAAGCAGAGAGGAATACTAAAAATATGCATCCACCAGAAATTACAGCAGCTCCTAATGGCACCCAGTTTTTAAATCGTTCAATTTCCTGATTCAAATTTAGAAACATAACCACAAATAAAAACAATACCATAATTGCACCAGCATAAACTACTACATTAACCAATGCTAAAAACTGAGCATTCAATAAAATATAATGTGCAGAAATTAGAAAAAAAGTTACCACTAAAAATAGGATACTGCGAATGGGGTGCTTTGATAAAACAACCATTAAGGCAGATGCCAGCGTGAGAAATGATAATGTGTAAAACAATTTGTCCATTGAAATTAATTTTGAAGAAATGGTTCTACTAATCGATCTTTACCATAGATAAAATCTTCCCGTTCATAACTAGCAGGAGCCATGACATCATTTTGTAAAAAAATTGCAGCTTTCGGGCATGCCTCCTCACAAAGTCCACAAAAAATACATCGCAACATATTGATTTCATAAACAGAAGCGTATTTTTCCTCCCGGTAAAATTGCTTGTTATCCGGAGTGCGCTCTGCCGCTGTCATGGTAATTGCTTCCGCAGGACATGCAAGGGCACAAAGGCCACAAGCGGTACAACGCTCAGCACCTTTTTCATCGCGTTTTAAGATATGAAGACCTCTGAATACCTGACTCATCGGACGTTGCTGCTCAGGATATTGGATGGTTGCTTTTTTTCTGAATAAATGACTTAAGGTAATTGCCATCCCTTTAAAAACAGCAGGTAGATAAATTCGCTCAGAGAAGTTCATTGGTTTTCGCACCATGACTTTTCTTCGATTCGTTAATTTAAGTTCTAACATGCTATTAAATTTTAAATAAAATAAATGCACCCGTCAATAAAATATTTAGAACAGATAAAGGAATTAAGACCTTCCATCCTAGATTCATTAATTGATCATACCGAAATCTTGGTAAGGTCCATCGAATCCATATAAATAAAAATATAAAAAAGAATATTTTTCCAAACATGACGCATGCACCTAATATGGTCTTTGCCATTCCGGGTTCCATATCACTAATAAATGGAAACTGATATCCACCAAAATATAATGTTGCCAATACTGCACTACTTACAAATACGTTAATGTATTCTGCGAATAAATAAAAACCAAGTTTCATAGATGAAAACTCAGTATGATATCCACCTACTAATTCTGTTTCGCACTCCGGTAAATCAAAAGGTGCCCGATTGGTTTCGGCAAATGCACAAATTATAAAAATTAAAAAACCAAAAGGTTGATAAATAATATTCCAATGCCAGCCATGTTGTTGATCTACAATGTCGCGAAGTGACAAGGTTGATGTAACCATCACAAGGGCAACAATAGATAAACCCATGGCCAATTCATAACTAATATTTTGAGATGCAGCTCTGATCGCACCCAATAATGAAAATTTATTATTAGATGCCCAGCCACCAACTAATACTCCATAAACCCCTAACGAAACCACCCCAAATATATAAAGGATACCCACATTTAAATCTGCAGCTTGCATTGAATAAGTTTGGCCATTCAATACTAAATCTGGAGCAAAAGGAATGACTGCACTTGTCATAAGTGCTGTAATCATAAACAAACCAGGGCCCATTATAAATAACCAGCGGTCTGAAGCTTTCGGTATAAATTCTTCTTTAAAAAACAACTTTACGCCATCTGCTAAAGGTTGCAATAATCCAAAGGGTCCTGCCCGATTTGGGCCAAGCCGATCTTGTAAAAAAGCAGCCAATTTTCGCTCTGCATAAGTAGAATACATTGCTATAAATAATGACAATCCAAATATGATTGAAATAAAAATTATTTTAAATACCCACTCATTCATTACGATACAAATTTGGCATCAACAATTACGGACGGTGATATAACAGGCAAATCATACTTATTGGATGAAATCACAGATTCTTCTCCCATATCACGAGGTCCTTCAACATTCCAATCTGATTTTTCCTTATGTTCAAATCGACATTCATTACAAATAAAATCCTCGACTTCACCAAACTGATTTTTCCGGGCTGTAATTCGAATCACATCCTCACCTTTTAACCAAAGGACAATTTGACCAGAACATTTTGAACAATGCCGATGTGCATTATAAGGTTTTGAAAACCATACCCGTTGTTTGAAACGATAGGTTTTATCCGTTAAAGCTCCAACCGGACATACATCAATAATATTTCCAGAAAAATCTTTATCTATTGCATTTTGTATAAAGGTGCTAATTTCAGAAACATCTCCACGATTTAAAACTCCATGAACCCGAGTTTCCGTCAATTGCTCTGCTGCATAAACACATCTGTAACAAAGTATACAACGGGTCATATGTAATTGTACATAAGGCCCAATATCTATTTTATTAAATTCTCTACGATGTTCTTCATAACGCGTATGCTCTGTGCCGTGTTCGTATGATAAATTTTGTAAATCACATTCACCAGCTTGATCACACACCGGACAATCCAATGGATGATTAATTAGTAAAAACTCAACAATCCCATTCCGTGCTTCTAATACTTCAGGAGATGATTCATTTTCAACTACCATCCCATTTTCAACCCGGGTTAAACAACTTGCAACTAATTTAGGCATAGGTCTGGGATTTGCTTCACTGGATTGTGAAACTTTAACCAAACAGACTCTACACTTTCCCCCCGTTTCTTTTATTGAAGAATAATAACACATTGCAGGAGGATACTTGCCACCAATCATTCGTGCAGCTTGTAAAATTGTGGTACCTGCTGCAACTTCTATACTTTTTCCGTCTATCGTAACTTTTAATAAATCACTCATGCAGTTTCATTTTTAATGCAACATTGAAGATTCAAAATGCAAATGTTTTGCATTGCATGAATCAGGATTATGAATATGATTTTCAAATTCGCTTCTAAAATGCCGAATGGCACTTGCAACTGGCCATGCCGCCGCTTCTCCTAATGGACAGATTGTCTTGCCCTCTATTTTTCTTGCCACATCAACTAATAAATCTATATCCGTAATCTTACCATGCCCATGTTCAATTCGATGTAATACTTTTTCCATCCAACCAGTTCCTTCCCGGCAAGGACTGCATTGACCACAACTTTCATGATGGTAAAATCGTGTAAAATTCCATAAATTACGAACTATACAAGCGCTTTCATCAAACACTATAAAACCACCAGAACCTAACATCGTACCGCTTACAAATCCTCCGTCCGAAAGCGATTCATAAGTCATCAGTCGAATTTCGTTTTGGGCTGTTTTTAAAATTAAATCCTTAGGTAAAATGGGCACTGAGGAACCACCAGCAACTACTGCTTTTAACTCTTTACCATTTGAAATTCCACCACAATATTCATCACTATATATAAATTCTTCCACAGGAACACCTAATTCAATTTCATATACACCCGGTTTATTAATATTACCACAAGCTGAAATTAATTTTGTGCCCGTACTTTTCCCAATCCCAATTGATGCATACGCTGCACCCCCATGATTTACAATCCATGGTACTGCTGCTAAAGTCTCCACATTATTCACCACCGTAGGGCAACCGTAGAGTCCCCATACCGCTGGAAAGGGAGGTTTGTTCCTGGGATTTCCTCGTTTCCCTTCTAAAGATTCTAACAAAGCTGTTTCTTCGCCACAGATATAGGCGCCTCCACCTGGTTGTACATATAAGTCCAGATCATATCCACTCCCTAAAATATTTTTTCCTAAAAATCCTTTTGCATATGCTTCTGCAATGGCTTTTTCTAAAATGCGAATTACATACATCATTTCACCTCGCACATAGATATAACTTGTTTTAGCAGTTAATGCAAAAGATGAAACAATCATTCCTTCAATCAATAAATGAGGTAAATGCTCCATTAAATATCGATCCTTAAAGGTACCAGGCTCTGATTCATCAGCATTACAAACCAAGTATTTTGGATTATCAGACTTTTTATCTAAAAAAGACCATTTTAATCCAGTTGGAAATCCGGCGCCACCTCTTCCTCGTAATCCAGAAATTTTCACTTCTTCAACAACTTGTTCTGGTGTAAAACTTTTGATAGCTTTTTGAACAGAAGAATAGCCTCCTTGCTTTAAATATCCTTCTATTGATTGTATATCAGGCTTGCCTAAATGTTCAAGTAAAATTTGTTTTCCCATGTTATCCCTGCCTTCTTAAAATATCAATTAACTGATCTATCTTTTCTGTAGTTAAGTTTTCATAGTACTTATAATCTGGTCCTATTTGCAATACCGGACCCGTACCACAGGAAGCCAAACATTCAACAGGTTTAATCGTAAATAAACCATCTGTTGTTATTTCTCCTTCTTCGACGTTTAATTTATTTTTTAAATATTGGATTATATTTTCAGCACCAACCAAACAACAAGGGCCGGTACGACAAACTTCAAGAACATACTTTCCAACAGGCTTTACATGAAACATCGTATAAAAAGTTGCCACCTCATATACTTCAATAGGATGAATATCTAATACTTCTGCAACTTCATTCAGGAGCTCTGCAGGCAACCAACCGTGATCCTCTTGTGCAATATGCAAAATAGGTAACAAAGCTGATTTATGCCGACCTTCAGGATATTGTTTTTTGAGTTCCTCAAATTGTTTCAACCGTTCTTTGCTAAATGGCATTTTATGAATTCGTATTTATAAAATCAATTTTTAAAAATTTAATATTACCCTATTTTTTAAATTTATTGGATTCAAAAATTCAAATCCTAATTATCTATTTTAAACTTTTTCATTTTTCCAAATGAATTGCTGCTTACGATTCAATTAAAAATTCATAGTTCAAACTTTTAAGCATCCAATTCACCTGCAATAACATTTAAACTACTCATAACTACAATTGCATCTGACAAAAGCTGCCCTTTTACCATTTCAGGATACGCCTGATAATAAACAAAACAGGGTCTTCTAAAATGCAATCGATAGGGCGTTCTGCCACCATCGCTAATGAGATAAAATCCTAATTCCCCATTCGCTCCTTCAACAGCTGAATAAACCTCCCCAACAGGCGCTTCAATTTCGCCCATGATTATTTTAAAATGATAAATTAATGCCTCCATGTTTTTGTAAACTTCCACTTTTGGAGGTAAATAGTATTGGTCACTATCTGCATGAAATACACCCGGCTCAAGTTCTTGAATTTTATTTAAAGCTTGTTCAACAATTCTTAAACTTTGCCAGATTTCTTCATTGCGCACCATAAATCGATCATAAGTATCACCTGTTGTTCCAACTGGAATATCAAATCGAAAATCTTCATAAGAACAATAGGGTTCTGCAATTCTTAAATCATAATCCAAACCACAAGCTCTTAAATTAGGACCTGTAAACCCATAATTCAAGGCTCTTTCCATGGATAGACCGCCGGTATCAATAGTGCGATCCATAAAAATTCTATTCCTGGACAACAAACTTTCAAATTCTTTCCAAACAGGAGGAAATTCTTTTAAAAATTTTCTGGTTTTATCAAAAACAATTTGATTAAAATCTCTTTCGAATCCACCGACACGTCCCATGTTTGTAGTTAATCTTGCACCACAAATTTCTTCATAAATTTCATAAATAAATTCCCTCCATTGATACACATATGTAAATGCTGTTAATGCACCTGTATCAACACCTAAAATAGAATTACATATAATGTGATCTGAAATTCTTGAAAGTTCCATGACCATTACGCGCATATAATCAACACGTTTGGGTACTTTTACACCTAATAATTTTTCTACTGTTAAATGCCAACCGGTATTATTGATTGGTGCTGAACAATAATTTAAGCGGTCTGTTAAAGGTGTTATTTGATAAAATGGTCTGCGTTCTGCAATTTTTTCAAATGCACGATGGATATATCCAATGGTTTGTTCACCACTAACGATGCGTTCTCCATCTAATTTTAGTACATTTTGGAATATCCCATGAGTAGCGGGATGTGTAGGTCCAAGATTGAGCGTGGTATAGGCTATCTCTGGTCTTTCCGGCTCCTGGATTTCTGCAAGAAATTCTAAATTCGTTTTCATTATTATTATCTACCAAATTGAAAATCAGCTTTATCTTCTCTTGTAGGATCTTCCAATGGAAACTCCTTGCGTAAAGGAAAAGCAGTCATTTCATCCATATTTAAAATTCGTTTTAAGTTTGGATGTCCTAAAAATTGAATCCCGTAAAAATCATAAGTTTCTCGTTCCATCCAATTTGCAGATGCATAAATTCCAGTAATACTTGGTACTTCTGGTTTGTCTATTGGAACCCATATTTTGATTCGGAATCGCGCTTTGTTTTGCATACTCTGCAAATGATAAACAACCGCTAATTCCTGATTTTTATGATCTGGATAATGAACTCCACAAATGTCTGTTAGAAATTGAAAAGAAAGCGTAGTGTCTTTAAATAAAAACTGAACCAACCGATATAATTGTTGAATGGGGATAGTACAATTATAAATGCCAAAAGCATCTTCTGTTATAATAAACGAATCCTCTAGATTCGTGTGAATATGTTTGGTGATTTGGTCTAAATTCAAGGTGTTCATTATTTCACTAAATAGGTTTCCATCAATTGTTTATACTCTTCTGAATTTCGTCTTCTAACCGATTCTTTACCAATTAAATCCTGAATCCTCATAACACCATCAATGATTTGTTCAGGTCTTGGTGGACATCCTGGCACATATACATCTACTGGAATAATTCGATCAATACCTTGTAATACACTATAGGTATCAAAAATTCCACCACTAGAAGCACAAGCACCTACTGCAATGACCCACTTTGGTTCGGCCATTTGTTCATATACTTGGCGTAAAACAGGACCCATTTTTTTTGCAATAGTCCCCATTACCATTAATAAGTCAGCTTGTCTTGGGGTAAAACTTAATCGTTCAGATCCAAAACGGGCTAAATCATAATGTGATGACATGGTAGACATAAATTCTATACCACAACAGGAAGTTGCAAATGGTAAAGGCCATATACTATTCTTTCGAGCGAGTCCGACAACTGCATCTAATGATGTTGCAAAAAATCCTTGCCCACTGATGCCTTCCGGAGCCTCACTTATTTCAATTTTACGATTCATAATTTTTAATTCCTAAAGAACATTCCAAAATGTAAATCGCGTTTTCGAATATTCTATTCTCAAAAATTAATGTCAAGCTTATGATCAGTTTTAATTTAAAATGAATATTTATTAGAAAACCTTAGAATCGTAAATCTTTAGTATTTAATGGATTTTCCAATTCTTAAAATAAGATGGTGATCCATAAAGAAATTCATCTATAATTTTCACAATCAATTAAACATCTTCCCTGGTTTCCCATTTTAATACACCTTTCATTAATACATAATAAAAACCAGCCATAAGCAAGGCCAAAAAAATCAACATTTCGACGAAACCAAACCATCCTAAAGTTCTAAAATTAACAGCCCAAGGGTACATAAAAATGATTTCCACATCAAAAAGTACAAATAAAATCGCTGTCATAAAGTACCGGATTGAAAATGGACTTCTAGCATTTCCTACGCTATCCAGGCCACATTCAAAACTTGCATCTTTTCGCTTCCCACTCAGTTTTGGTCCTAAAAGATGTGTAGCTATCAAAACAAATACTACAAAACCCATAGCAACAAAAAACTGAATTAGAATTGGTACGTAACTAAATGGGATATGGTTTGATTCCATAATTGGCTTTTAAAGCAGGGCAAATATAAGGTGCTTCAGCTTATTGAACTCAAATTATATGTTCAGAAATCGTAAAAATATACAGCTCAAAAGCCCAAATTCGACGGTACACTATAAATTTCCTTAGTTTTGCATCAAAATAAGCTCATGCGAATCGCTATAATCAGAAAAGGACATTTCAATGCCGCTCATAGGCTTTACAAACCAGATTGGACAGATGAAAAAAACAAAGATGTCTTTGGAATTTGTAGCAATCCAAATTATCATGGCCATAACTATGAGATGGAGGTTAAAATTATGGGAGAACTGGACCATAACACAGGTATTTTGATGGATTTAAAGGTTTTAAAGGAAATCATTGAAATAAATGTAGAAAATCGATATGATCATAAAAACCTAAATATGGATTGTCCTGAATTTATTGGAAAAATTCCAACTTCTGAAAATATTTGCATTGAAATATATAAAATCCTAAGAAACGTGATTCCCAGCCATTTGGATATTCATATTCGCCTATCGGAAACACCCCGGAACTTCGTTGAATACCCTTGTTAATTCCTAAATTTCAGCTATTAAGTACTGAAAATTGGAAATCGCAGAATCAAATGCTGGATTTTGGTTTTTAATACTATAAAAAAAGCCCAGTTAAAAACTGAGCTTTTATGGATTTTCATAAAAATATCCTTATAAGTTTCTTACGGTTTATAAGATCTCTTTTGAAGTCTGACAGTCCGCAACATTTGTTCATTTGGGCCTATTAGCTTAACGAAATAAAGGCCATCATCTAAAAAGCTAATATCATAGCTAATTTTACCTGATGCCTGGTAAGAAGTGACTTTCTTTCCTAAAATTGAATACAGTTCAATTCTTGTCAATCCAGTGTTATATTCAACTGAAAATGAATTATATGCAGGGTTCGGATACACTTTAGTTTCAATGTTTTTAACCTCTCGATTGGAGGTTACAACTTTATTAAAGGAGTAATCCGCTTTAAATTTTTTTGTAGTGTCTTCTTTTTCATAAACCCACATTACAATATGGGCTTCTCCCAAATTTCCATCGTCAAAAACATGCACATCTAATGTTGAAGAATCATTTGGTTTAACAATATTGGGATGTCCTTCTGGACACTTACCAACAAAATCAGCATAACAATTATTTGCATCACATACATAAGTACTCCAAGCTGCTGGCAACATCAGTATTTCACGCGTCCAAAGCATGTTAATATTCGCGTTTGTTTTATTCTTTATTTTTCCATGTGCATTGTGATCTGTCATGTCTGGAACAAAGAAAATTGTATTTGGACTAGGACTAACCGCAAAACGAGTGTTTTGAGCAACCAGTACCTGAACAAATAACAAACTGATAATCAAGTAACTATATTTCATAGGCCGAGTGATTAGATAACTAATTGTAAAGATATTATTTTATGCATGTTTTGCGTCAATTTTAACTAAAAAAAATTAGCCAATCCGAGAATCCCGAATTGGCTAATTTGATTTTGATTTGTTAAATTCTTTTAATGAATGGTAACAAAGCTGTTTCTAACACCTTTTGGAGTCACAACTTTTAAGTTATAAATTCCAGAATGAAAACCAGAAACATTATAGGTTTTTACATTTTTACCTTGAATTAAGCTTGCATTATGGTCTAAAACAGATACCATTTTGCCATTTACATCGAATAATTGAACCGTTGCAATTGCAGCTTCTGTTGTGCTGATATCAAGCGTCAATTTATCGTGTGTAGGATTTGGGTAAATAGAGATCTTGTTTAAAATACCTGGTTCATCCGTTCCGACAATTAGGGATCCAACATTGATATCATCTAAAAACATTAAATTAGAACCGCCAAAAGGATTATAACCTTTTAATCTAAAGATCACTTCGGCCGCTCCATCAAATTCAGCAATACTTACCGTATCGCGAATCCATTGTGCAGAGTTTGGTGCAAAAAAAGCACCAGGACTTGGATCAGCAGTTGCTAAATCTGCACCTTCCTTAGCATAAAATGTAGTCCAATTTGCTCCACAATCTTTTGAAGCTTCTATTATTAAACTTGCTAACTCAGTACCTTTTTGTGCATACGCTCTACTAATAGCAAAAAAAGTATTCTTACTATTTGTTAAATCCACTTTGTCAAAGAAAAAATTAACTTCTGTATTTTCTGGACCAAAATAAAAGTCCCAGAATAAAGAAAATGGAGAATTTCCAAAGCCACCAACCTCTTCTGTAACGCCAAAAAACGCTTTATCCGCTGGATAAACACGCATTGATGAGTTGTTTTCAGAATATGTATGGGCAGGAAAAACACCCCGAGCCGAAACTGCAAATTCTTCATTTATTGCTGTTGCAAATGGAGTTGCCTCTACATTATACAATACGGTAACTACATTCGTATGATTTAATTTATCAATATCCTTACTTGCACCATTCACATTATTAATGCGATAGTTTAAAGAAGATTTTCCAGCTTTAATATTTATATTTTTAAATTCGTAGCTTCCTACACCACCAGCTGGTAAATTAACTGCCAATGCAGTTTGACCAGTTTGTTTAACACTATTTACAATTAAATCTATTGAAATCGTTTTTATAGTATCTGTTCCATCATTGAATAAATCAACTTTCATACTAACATTTCCATCACAAAGTCCAGTATACCCATTAACTGTTCCAGTTGCCCTTAAATCAACATACTTGCTTGCTGTAGGTAATGGTTTTGGATAACTTTCTGCAGATTGAAGGATTTCCTTTTTAGTTGTATGTTGAACGAACGTGATGACTCCAATATTCCGAAGATTATAGATATACGTAGGAATCACTATAGTGTAGTTAAACGTTTTGCTGGCACCTGGATCTAAAGCACCCACTTTTGTACCTCCTGAATTTGGTACCAATTTTCTAGTTACTGAAAAGAATTCCATTTCTCCATTAGTACCAGGAGCAATTTTAAAGTCAACTTCCTTTTCAATTAATGCAATTTGTAAAGTATTTTCATCTAGTAATGCATTTGCGCTTACATTTTTAACGGTCACTGAAATCGAAACGGAATCGAGTTTGTCTCTTAAAATATGGTCGACTGTAACTTCTACAGGACTTGTAACAGCGGCTCTATTATCAATAATACTTTGTGTGAAATCCGCAATATTCCCATGAAATATGGGTGTTCCAGTTTTAGTTGCGCCACCATCTGCAAAACAGTCTGGCACTGCATTCACAGCATAATATGTTACCCGGTTGGCAACATCGGTAGGATTTTGGGCATTCATTGGATCTGAACCTGGCCAGCTAGTTTGGTAGCATAGTAAACTCACTTTCGTTTCGTTTCCAGGTGTAAAAATAATTTTATGAAAGCCAGGATTGTAAACGGCACAAGGCGGACAGGAAGCTTGTGTAAATTCCTCCACCAAGACCCGGCGCGGTGCCTGAGCATCCGTATTGATGTTCAAGACAAAAAAGAGAAAAAACAAAAAGTACAATTGTTTCATATGGAAATATTTTGTTAATGAAAAATGATAAGTTTGCAAAAATATAGTTTTTTATTAATTAATTTCGACTTTTAACATTCTACAGTACTTTTCGTAGTTAATTTTTCAAATTCTAAAAATGACAGTCATTTAAGCCTAATGGAACATATTGTAATCATTGGAAATGGAATTGCGGGAATTACAGCTGCTAGATGGATCCGTAAATTGAGTGATCACCGCATCACTGTAATTTCTTCTGAATCCGATTATTTCTTTTCAAGAACCGCATTAATGTATGTTTATATGGGCCATATGCGGTGGCAGGATATCCTACCTTACGATGCAGATTTTTATAAAAAAAATCGTATTGAATTAATTTACAATCATATACAAAGCATAAATTTTTATAATAAGATACTTCAAGCAACTGATGGTGCCTCTTATAAATATGATCGGCTTATCCTTGCTACCGGATCTAAATCCAATTATTTCAATTGGGAAGGCCAGGAGTTAGAAGGTGTTTGTGGACTTTATACCAAACAAGATTTAGATAAAATAGAATTCCTTAGCGAAGGAATAAAATCTGCAGTAATTGTAGGGGGTGGGCTAATTGGGGTTGAATTAGCCGAAATGTTACATTCAAGAAATATAAAAGTAGTTTTATTAGCAAGAGATTCTGCTTATTGGAGTGCAGTTTTGCCAGCAGAAGAAGCAGCATTGGTTTCCAGACATATTTTAGAACATCAAATTGATTTAAGGCATGAAACTGGACTTTTAAAAATTAATGCGAACGAAAACGGAAAGGTAGCCTCTATTTTAACAGATAAAGGACACACGATTCCATGTGAATTTGTTGGAATCACTACAGGGGTAAGTCCTAATATTGACTTCTTGAGAAATACGCCATTAGCATGTGACAAAGGAATTTTAGTCAACAATTATTTAGAAACGAATATTCCTAATGTATATGCGATTGGCGATTGTGTTCAATTGCGAGAACCCATAAAAGATCGTAAAGCGATAGAAGCTGTTTGGTATACCGGGAGCATCATGGGTGAAACCTTAGCATATACAATTTGTGTTGAACCCAAACCTTATGAACAATTAATTTGGTTTAATTCTGCCAAATTTTTTGATATAGAATATCAAGTGTATGGATTGGTTCCAAATAAAATTGAATATCCTTTGGATACCTTGTATTGGGAGTCAAGTTCTGGTAAGAAAAGTATTCGACTTATATTTGACGAGGATACTAAAATTATTAAAGGATTCAATTTAATGGGTTTTAGATTCCGGCAAGAAGTTTGCGAACAATGGATTCGTAAAAAAACTCCATTAGAAAATGTAGTTGCGAATATCAGGCTTGCATTTTTTGAACCTGAATTTTATTCTGATGTTGCACCAAAATTGCTGAAAATTTACAAATTAAAATTTGGTAAAAAAACAAGTCTTCGCAGTTCTGGATCTTTAAATGCTGTGCTTCGTTTCTTTAAAAAAAATTGAATACTATGGACACTACTTTAAAAACTTTTAAATATCAATTCATAAAATTCTTTCAATGGATTTCTTGGATTGTCATTTGTTTTGGTGTTCTCATTTTAATCTTGGCAACATTTGATAAATTGCCGATTCTAGCATTCCCTTTTGGTGACAATTGGTTGCTTATTAGTCTGGGAAGTTTGTCCATTGGAATCCTATTATATTCTCTTTTAATCTATCTTACACGTCCTTCCGGTATTCAAAATAATCACATTTGGATACAAGGGATTAGTGCCCGAAAAGCCACTGCATGGATAGTCTCTTTAATCTTAACTTTCTTTTATTGTATTCTGTATTGGTGGCCTGAATATCTGGGGCATTCTGATGCCGGAGAAAATACTGGATTGATTGCATTTTTTGATCCACTAAGTATGTATTTAAAAAACAAACCAGCGAGTCAATGGTTTGTCTATGGCGCTTTATATACACTTGCAATTTTACTTTTTGGAATCAAGTTTATTTTAAAATACAGGCATAATAGATATCAGGTCATTCGGACTATTTCTGTGATGTTTTTTCAAACTGGTATTGCATTTTTACTTCCGGAATATTTATTAAAAATGAATCTTCCATACAATGACTATAAAAATATGTGGCCATTAAATTATTATTTCTTTGATGGTTGGCATATTCAAGAACTCTTGTCGCATGGAAATATCGGACGGAACATGTTACTTTTTGGGATCCTTATGATTGTTTTTATTTCACCTGTATTAACTTACTTTTATGGAAAGAGATGGTATTGTTCCTGGGTTTGTGGATGTGGGGGACTTGCAGAAACTGCAGGTGATTCTTTCAGACATCTTTCTGATAAATCCATAAAATCCTGGAAATTGGAACGCATCTTAGTATATGCGGTTCTCCTCTTTTCAATTATCATGACCGCGGGAGTAATCTATACTTTCCAAACTGGACAAACCCATGTATTAGGAATATCTTCTGCTGCTTTAAGAAGTTGGTATGGATTTATAATAGGAGCTGTTTTTTCTGGTGTGATTGGTGTTGGTTTTTATCCACTCTTAGGAAGCAGAGTTTGGTGTCGGTTTGGCTGTCCAATGGCGGCAATTCTTGGTATTCAACAACGATTTTTTTCTAGATTCAGAATTACAACTAATGGATCTCAATGTATTTCCTGTGGGAATTGTACTACCTATTGTGAAATGGGTATTGATGTGCGTTCGTATGCTCAACGAGGCGCTAATATTGTCAGGGCATCTTGCGTAGGTTGTGGAATTTGTGCTGCAGTTTGTCCTCGGGGTGTACTGCGGTTAGAAAATGGTTCAGTTGACTTGTTTTCCAGAACTGAAAAACCAAAACCAAATCCTCAAATCACAGATTCCATTCCATACGAAGAATTAATGTAAAGGGATTCGAGGCTATTTTTGATTCAAAAAATAAAGAATTGCAATTTAATAGAAATTTGAAATCCTTATTCTCCAACACGCTGGCCTTTCACAATTTTTGAATTTCTTTGAATACTACTAGCCCGCTTTAAGTCTACTAACAAACAAGCGTAAGCAGATTCTGTGGTTGTATACCAATTTGCATCCTGATATGTAATAGAACCGGAATTTCGATTCCATTCTTTACCTAATAATACATATCGGTTGCTATATTTTGGATTCGGACCAAACATCAAATATTTTGGTGGCTCCGATTGTTCAAAGCTAATAGCAAAGCGTTCTTCCTTCGGTGAAAATAAATATACACAGGGTGTTCCTCTTTTAAATATGAGCTCTTCAATTTTTTCACCATCGATTGTTTTGATCTTACCATTTTGAATCATGGTCTGGCCTTCCGTTACTTTTCGTCGCAATACAATATCATCCGATATATAGAATTGGATCTGCTTTAATTCATCTACAGACCAATTATTAGATTCATAAAGTTTTTGTGTAAACGGACTTAAACTTGGGCTACAAGAAATGAATAAACCGAATAATAAAAATTGAAAAATTCCAATGTTAAATTTCATAGCTATGATTTTAATCGAAGGTATAATACCTTATACTTAGACGCTAAAACTTTCAATTAATTTAACTTAAATGGCTACTATTTTTATTTTATTTAACAAATTTAGTCGAAATCTAAATGGTATATGCATTTAAGGAGGTAAATAGCCAATTAAAATCCTTGAGAATAAAGGTTTACAAATACCAAATTTTTAAATAGTTGAGCTATTCAAAATGCAATAAAATAAAAAGTATGAAAATTTGCCTAAAGAACGTGAACTACATTCCGATCACTAAAGGTTTTCTTAAAAGTAACGACCCCTGGCTTTAAAGCGAACAAGGTAAAATCCTTACCAACTCCAACATTTGTACCTGGGTGATATTTGGTTCCTCGTTGGCGAACTATGATATTACCTGCAATAGCTTTCTGGCCTCCAAACAATTTAACACCTAATCTTTTACTATTACTGTCGCGTCCGTTACTTGTACTACCTTCCCCTTTTTTATGTGCCATGACTGTACCTTTTAAAAATTAAACATTAATTGAATCGACTTGAATTTGAGTAAAAGACTGGCGGTGACCATTCTTTTTTTGGTATCCTTTTCTTCTTTTTTTCTTGAAAACGATAACTTTATCGCCTTTTAGATGATCTAATACCGTTGCAGAAACACTAGCACCTTCTACAGTTGGCATACCAACCGTTGTTGCATCTCCATTTATAAGCATTAAAACCTGATCAAAATTGACTTTGCTTCCAATTCCGTCCTCTTGACGATGTACATAAACTTTCTGCCCTGAACTTACTTTAAATTGTTGTCCTGCAATGTTAACGACTGCAATCATGTCTATAGTCTTTTAAAATGGACTGCAAAAGTAGGACATTTACACAAAATAATGATGAAAATTTTGAAAAATATTGAGATCCCTTTAAACTCAGATTTATATTATAATAATACATATGTATATATAATTAATTAATAACACTTTAAATTAAATAATTTTGCCATTTATTCTATAAAATATATTGAAATTTAAGAATTCACTGCTTAAACCATCCAATCAAAAGGCAAGCTTCATAAACTTTTCAATGATTTACTAATTCGACCTATCTAAAAATTAAAGGACCCTCTAAAATTACTTTAAATGCTCGTAAAAATGGTGTCAATACCGGATGACGGTTATTTAAATATAAATTTCTAAGCCTTATCAAAAGTCCTTTAATTTATGTAAATTTGACTTCGAGACCATGGTAAATATTAAATAATTTATATTTGAACGAGTGTCCAAAATGAAACCTGTTTATTAATCAATGCGTACTTTTTTTTTAAAAATTTTTGTTTGCTTTTTTCTTTTTGAACTAATAACTCAGAGCTTACCAGCCCAAGGTGGTTGTTGTTGTAAAGACACGCTACAAGAATTGAATTTCCAGGGTTTAGATTTTGAATTTTCGCCCGATCCTCCACCAGCCTGGTTTATAAATTATCCAGCGGGTCCAATGGGCCCATGGAATATAACCGCAGGTTCTGTAGATCATGTTGACAAAGATCATTATTTCTGTAGTAGTTGTGGAAATCCAAATGGGCCTTCCAATTTTATTGATTTGTTTGGTTCTCCTTCAGGACCTGGTTATGGCGTTGGTACTATGTCTTACCCACTTACAGGTCTAACACCTGGTAACCAGTATACAATTGAGTTTTATTATGCCAAATTTGATAAGCCAGGAAATTATACTGCAAATTTGAAAATTGGAAATTGGCTGAATGTAAATTGGACTGCCACAAATCCAGGACAGATCATCTGGTTAAAGGCAAGTTATGTTTTTACTGCAACTTCCTCATCCGCTAATATGGATTTTACAGATACCGGAAATAATACCATAAATGGTAGTCAAATAGGAATGCTCATTGATGATATTAAAATATTTGAAAAATGTATTGAAGATAAAGAAAAACCAAAGGTCAATAAACCGCCAATTGATATAACAGTTGCCTGCGAACAATTGATTCCAAATATTCCAACCCTGGATATAACTGATAATTGTGATCCAAATCCGATGGTTACTTTAATAGAAACTATAGAAGAAATGGATCCCTGTACTAAAAAAATTACCCGCGATTGGGAAATCACCGATGGATGTGGAAATTTTACAACAGTAGTTCAAATCATTGATGTCATCGATATACCTCCGAAATTCATCAAGCTTCCTGAAAATATAACGATCGATTGCAATCTAGATATCCCAAAAGCATTTAATAACTGGATTCGGAATAATGGCAATGCGATTGCTTCAGATGACTGCACAATTAACTGGAATGCAAACTACTCTAATCCTCCAATAAAAAATTGCGAATCTGTAACCGTTGAATTCGTAGCAAAAGATTTTTGTGGCAACGAAAGTTCTGCAATTGCAAAATTTACGGTGATCGATACCACGGCTCCTAAATTTATTATTAAAGCGGAAACTAAAAACTTTGCCTGCATTCCGAACACCCAGGATTCCTTGCGAGCTTGGCTGAAAACGTTTGGGTTTTCAAAAACGAATTCCGATTGCAGTAATGTTACGCTAAGTACTAATTTTAATGGAGATTCAACAAAAAATCCGCTCCATCTCACCTTTTATGCGGAAGATGATTGTGGAAACATTGATAGTTGCCAGGCTAGCTTTTCTCATCGAAGTAATACCGACACTTTAAGATTAACAAACTATTCCTGTACCATTCTCCAAAATTCAATAGATACATTTTCCTATTCAATCCATGGCTGTGATAGTATTGTCATTCTTGAAAAAATAAAACGCTTCACAGATAGTACATACATTCAAATAAATACTTGCGATCCCCAAAACAAAAAATATGATACCCTTTATTTGAAAAATTCTAATGGTTGCGATTCCTTGCTATTTTTTGAATTTACACTTCGCTCAGACACCATTACAAATTTACAAAAATCGGATTGCAATTATCTTGCATACTCAAAAGATACCCTGTTCTTAAAAGGTCAATATTGTGATTCATTGGTAATCACAGAATATATTCCGTTAAGAAAGGATAGCAATTTTGTAATCGTTAATACCTGTGATTTAACTAAGGTGGATACAAGCCTAATGTATTTGAAAAATAATCTTGGCTGCGACAGTATTATAACAATCTTTACAATTTATAGCCCACAACAAATTACTTTTATTGAAAGCAAAATCTGTGGTTTACTAATAAGCTATATTGACACTATAAAATTTACAAACGGTTTTTGCGATAGTTTAGTGATTACAAGTTATATCCCACTCAAATTAGATACCACTTACATTCAAAGCACAAGTTGCGACAAATCTAAAGTAGGTATTTTTTCAAGCATCTATTCGAACCAGTTTGGTTGCGATAGTCTCGTAACAAAAGAAATTATTTTAAATCCATCAGATTCCATATTTATTTCCAAAACAACGTGCCAGCTTTCCCAATCTGGAATTAATATCCAAGCGTTAAAAAATAAATTTGGCTGTGATAGTATTGTTCAAATAACAACTAACTTTCTACCTTCAGATACTTTTTTAGTTATACAGAATACTTGTATATCCTCACTCGCAGGTAAAGATACCTTGGTATTTAAAGGTAGCACTTGTGATAGCGTTATTTTAAGAACTACCATTTTTATTCCTCCAGATACAACGCAGCTAATACAAAGCTCCTGTGATCTAACTGCAGTTGGAATAAAAACCAGGATTTTAAACGGTAGGCAATGCGATAGTGTAATAATAACCACGACCATTTACAGCCCATCTGATACCACACAAATTAAACTAAGTACTTGTGACCCAACAAAGGCAAAACTTGATACGATCCTATTAGCGAATGCAAAGGGCTGTGACAGTTTGATCTTATTTAATACCAGCTTTACTCCGCTATCTTTGAATTACGAATTGGATTCAATTTCTTGTTTCAATCAAAATGACGGTATTTTTAGAATCCTAAATCATTCTGATTTTATTGAACCTTTCGAAATTATTATAAACGGTAAGAAACTTGGGAATCAAATTCAAATTGAGAATTTAAGTTCAGGATCCTATGAAATCTTTATACGAGATCCAAAAGCTTGTATCACAGATACTATCCATATAACTTTGGTGAATCCTGAAGAACTAATCATTGACCTTGGAAACGACCTGGAAGTTGATAAAGGATCAAGCATTAATCTGAATCTTCAGTCAAACAAAAATTTAAAAAATATTTTCTGGAATCCTACAAATCTTTCAAATTGTAATAATTGTAGTCAAATTAATTTTATAGCTAACCAGAATATGTGGGTTTATACCCAAGTGATTGATGAACGAAATTGTAATCAAACAGATTCTATTTTCATTCGCGTGAAAAAATCAAATAAGGTATTTGCTCCAAATTCCTTTTCTCCAAATGGAGATAATATAAATGATTATTTTTATATTCAAGGAGATGATCATTTAATTGTTGAAACTTTATCTATCTTCAATCGATGGGGTGTAAAAGTATTTGATGCACAAAATATACCAATGAATGTTCAAACTTCTGGCTGGAATGGAACATTCAAAACACAGAAAATGAATCCAGGTGTATTTGTGTATTATGCCAAAATAAGATCAAACGATTCTGAAATCATTGAATTAAAAGGGAATCTAACTTTAATTCGATGATCCATTTAAAAAAAATCTTTGAATAATATGGTTAATATAAGCTCCACCTATTGGTAATTCTCAGTGACTGTAAATTGAAGATCTTTAGCTAAAATTCAAATCCATTTTTAGAATTAAAACGGATGGATGGGTCCTTTTAATCAAATATTAAAAATGTTTTAGCTAGCTTTATTTTTGGTAAAATCAAGCTTTAAATAAGATAGCCAACCAAATCTCATAAAGCCTGTCAATTAACTTACTTCAACTTTTATAAATCCTAGATGCAATATGCAATTCTAACCTTTTTCGAAATTCCCTAAATGCAGATTCACAAACCTACTAAGCAGGTACTTTCAGCCAAATTTTCTAAACTAGCAAATTTAAAAAGCCAATACCAATTTTAATTAAGTATACTATTATTAATTAATTATATATATCCAATATTTACATATATTAATTAAACTGTTCAAGGAGGCGGATCTATAAAAATATATTAAAATAATTTTTGGAAATCTTCTTAAATAGGATAACTTGTTGCAACTATTTCAAAACAAATAAAACCATCAGGATATGAGCTTTGATCCAAAACAAATCAGAAATGTAGTCTTGCTCGGTCATTCCCATAGTGGAAAAACCAGTTTAATTGAAAGTATGCTTTTCGAAGCAAAAGCAATTACACGTCGTGGTACGATTGATGCTGGTAATACAGTATCTGATTTTTCAGAAATTGAACAAGAACGAAAAGCAAGTTTATATAGCAAATTGATGCATGTAAGCTGGAAGGATTCAAAAATAAATATAATTGACACCCCTGGATCCGATGACTTTGTTGGAGAAATTCTATCTTCTATGAAAGTTGCAGATCTAGGAATCATGACGATTAATGCAGCACATGGTGTAGAAGTTGGCACAGAATTACTTTGGGAATATGTTGAAAAATTCAATTTACCAGCGATGTTTGTCATTAATCAATGCGATCATGAAAAGGCAGATTTTGATGCTACTTTGGATCAAGCAATTTCACGTTTTGGACATAAACTCATCCCTTTTCAATATCCTTTAAATCCTGGGAAAAATTTTAATGCCATAATTGATGCACTTCGAATGATCATGTATGAATTTCCGGCAGATGGTGGGAAGCCAATTAAAAAAGAAATTCCAGCAAGTGAAATGCAAAAAGCACAATCAATGCATAATGCCATCGTAGAAGCAGCAGCAGAAAACGATGATACCCTTATGGAACATTTTTTTGAAACTGGCAATTTGGATGAATCTGAATTAGCAGATGGTTTGCGAAAAGGAATTGCAAAACAAAGTTTGTTTCCGGTATTTTGTAGTTCCGCTATAAAAAATATGGGAAGTGGCCGTATTATGGGTTTCATTAATGATGTTTGTCCATCTCCGGCGGATCGCCCTGCTGCAAAATTAAAAACTGGAGAGCTCTTCATAAATGCAAATGGTCCTGCCACTTTATTTGTATATAAAACCATGACAGAACCAAAAGTTGGGAGGGTTTCCTATTTTAAAGTTTATTCTGGTAAAATAAAAACCGGGGATGAATTTATTAATAATTCTAATAGAGGTTCTGAAAGATTAAATCAAATATTTGTTTCAAATGGCAAAAACCGGGAAGCTGTAAATGAATTGGTTGCCGGCGATTTAGGGGTTGTTGTAAAATTGAAAGATACCCATACGAATAATACACTTAGCATTAAAGGAAATGATATAGAAATTGAACCTATACCATTTCCAGAACCTAGAATCCGCGCTGCAATTTCAACGGATAATAAAAATGATTTTGAAAAATTAATAAAATCCATCCATGATTTACAAGAAGAAGATCCGACCTTGGTTTTGGAACATTCTCAACGATTAAAACAAAATATAATACATGGCCAGGGACAACTTCATCTTGATTTATTAAAATACCGAATTGAAAAATTACATGGTTTACATGTAGATTTTTTAAAACCAAAAATTCCATATCTTGAAACAATAACCAAAGCTTCTGATACCAGCTATAGGCATAAAAAACAATCTGGTGGTTCTGGGCAATTTGGCGAAGTGCATATGCGTGTTGAACCATTTCATGAAGGAATGCCTGATCCTGCTGGATTAAATGTAAGACACCGGGAAGCAGAAGAGCTTAGTTGGGGTGGCAAACTTTCTTTCTTTTGGTGTATTGTTGGTGGTGCAATTGATACAAAGTTTTCTTCCGCCATCAAAAAAGGAATTATGAATAAAATGGTTGAAGGTCCGCTCACGGGTTCTTATTGTACAGACATTCGGGTTTCTGTTTTTGATGGAAAAATGCATGCAGTTGATAGTAATGATATGGCCTTTCAAATTGCTGGAACCATGGCCTTTAAAGAAGCATTTCATAGTTCTGGAGCTCAAATTTTAGAGCCCGTTTATGAATTAGTAATTCTATGTCAGGATGAAGCAATGGGCGATATCATGGGCGATTTGCAAACTCGGCGTGCAATTATATTAGGCATGGATTCAGAAGGACATTACAAAAAAATAAAAGCCAAAGTTCCATTATCTGAAATGCATAATTATTCTTCCAGTCTTCGGTCTATGACACAAGGAAAAGCAAAATTTTCAATGCATTTTAATGAATATGCTCCGGTAACTCCAGATATTCAGCAAAAATTAATTGCAGAATATAAAGCAGCTACAAAAGATATGGAAGAATAAAAATTGGTCCAAGTTAATTTTCAGGGATATAACCAACTTTATAAAATAGACAATACCTAGTCGAAATGAAATGTGTGCTCAATTCATTTTGATCTCCAGCCTCTGGAATGGATTCTATAATTGCAAACCATACATAACTATTGGCAAAACAATTAATTAATATTACTTAATTTTTAGTTCTTTTTTGTTTCCATAATTTCCAAATTTAAAGGTTCCAGAAAGCCCACTACTTTATTTAAAGTTATATTTAGTCCACTTTATGTTGACAATTTACAGGATTGCTTGAATTAGAAATTGTCATTATTTTTAAAAAATAAGTCCCATTTGAAACCTTGTCATTTAAATTAATATCAATTAAATAAATCATTTGTGAAACAAGAAAACAAAGTAAAATCCATTGACTAGCTTTTCCGGCCTTATCCTGATTATAAATCGGGACCCGATTCTGACTGGTTTTTTATGCAAACATTAAATACAAAGCATCGATATTTTCCAACCTACCTTCCTGGTCAAATGTAATTTTAATAGTAGGTGAACCATTGTCAATTTTAAAAAATACAAACTCCTGAGCAGGATATTCTTCCTTTCCTTACCATCCCGTCATGATGTTATTTATTTTTTTACAAATCAAAACTGGAGTTACCGTATCTGGAAAATAGTCCTATGTTTTTAAATACGGAACCATTATTAAAGTGGTTTATAGCAAACCAGATTTGATTCCAGATATACTCAGAAATTCTGATATTCGGAACTAAAACACAATAATAAAACCTTAGAATCTTGTTTATAGCTGTCATTTCTCAGGATGAATCTAAATTTATACAAAGCACCTTAACAAATGCCAAAAACCAAATTGCTTGATCAAAAATCAAAAATTCTACGAAAATCTTCGTAATTCAATAAATAGATTAATTTTGTAGCTCAAATGGACCATTTGACTAATTATATAGATGTTTTGTCTAATTTATTTGTAGTTGATCTTATGTCCTTTATTTTTGAACTTTAAATTGGATTATATGACTCGTTTTCTCTTTTGCCTCTTTTCATTATTGTTTTGCTTTAACACTCTTAGCGGACAGCAAAAAATTAACGCCTCCACTTTTGGTGCATTAGAAGCTCGCGCATTAGGTCCCGGCACAATGAGTGGTCGGATCACAGCCATAGAAGGTGTAAACTCAGAACCACGGAATTTATTTATTGGTACTGCTGGCGGTGGAATTTGGAAATCAACCAATGCCGGAGCTTCCTTCAAGCCTATTTTTGATAAGTATTGTCAATCCATTGGAGCGCTTGCAATTGACCAAAAAAAACCTACCACAATTTATGCAGGAACTGGTGAAAGCAATATGAGAAATTCAGTTTCTATTGGTGTAGGCTTATATAAATCCAATGATGCCGGAGAAAATTGGATAAAAATAGGGCTAGATAGTACAGAGCATATATCTAAAATCCTCCTGGATCCAAATAATTCAAATACAGTTTATGTAGCTGCACCCGGAGCACTTTGGTGTGATAGTCCGCACAGAGGTTTGTATAAATCGATAGATGCAGGAAAAACCTGGAATAAGATACTTTATATAGACGAAAAAACCGGTTGTGCAGATATTGCAATCAACCCTTTAAATCCAAATATTATCTATGCAACGACCTGGCAATTTAGAAGAAAAGCATTTTCTTTTGAATCCGGAGGCAAAGGATCAGCACTTTATAAAAGTGAGGATGGTGGTACCAGCTGGAGAAAAATAACAAAAGGATTACCGGAAGGAGATTTTGGACGAATTGCATTAGCATTAGCTCCAAGCGCCCCTGAAAATCTATTAGCTATAGTTGAATCCAATAACACGGGTCTATTTATTTCCTCGGATGCCGGGGAATCCTGGAAGCCACAAAGTGCTACCATGAATGTTGTATCCAGGCCATTTTATTTTTCTACTTTGGTTATCGATCCAAAGGATCCTAAAAGAGTTTATAGACCTGCCTTCCAATTTTCGTATTCAGATGATGGAGGATATTCTTTTAATGATGCAAGCTATGATGGTGGATGGGTTCATAGTGATCATCATGCTTTGTGGATCAATCCAAACAACACCAGCAATATGTATTTAGGTACAGATGGTGGTGTATATATAAGTAATGATCGGGGAGCAACCTGGATTTTTTGTCAGAATCTTCCAGTAGGACAATTTTATCGGGTTGCTGTTGACAATCAAAATCCTTATCGCATTTATGGAGGCTTACAAGACAACGGCTCTTGGATTGGACCAAGTGCTAATCCAGGTGGTATTGGCAATGGAGATTGGAAAGGAGTATATTGGGGTGATGGTTTTTGGACTGTCCCGGATCCTTTAGATCCAAATATTGCATTTGCTGAAAGTCAGGGTGGAAATTCTGCAAGAGTTGACCTTCGTACATTTAAATCTTATTCCATGAAACCGCAGCAAACTGGTAATCAAGATAAAATGCGTTGGAATTGGAATAGTCCGATAGTGACTGGAGCAAATAATAAAAAGAATTTATATGTTGCTTCTCAATATCTATTTAAATCCACTGACCAAGGAAGAAACTGGACAACAATTTCTCCGGATCTGTCTACAAATGATAAGAAAAAACAAGAACAAGAAAATTCTGGAGGTCTAAGCGCAGATAATACAAGTGCTGAAAATCATTGTACTATTTATTCTGTTGCAGAATCTCCTTTAGATGATCAGGTAATTTGGGTCGGTACCGATGATGGAAATTTACAATTGACTATAAATGGAGGTAAAAGCTGGACGAATGTCTCAGCAAATTATGCCACATCAGGAATTCCAGCTCAAACTTGGGTAAGCAGTATTGAAGCATCCCAATTTGATATTAATACAGTGTATGTAACATTTGATAATCATACTTATGGAGATCATAAAACTTATTTAGCAAAATCAAATGATATGGGCAAAAGTTGGATCCAAATTACCAACAAAGAATTTACCGGCTTTGCTCATAAAATAAAAGAAGATTCACACAATAAAAACGTGTTATTTTTAGGTACAGAAATGGGACTATTTGCGAGTCTTGATCGCGGAGAAAATTGGTTTCGAATGAAAAATAATATTCCGGATTTTGCATTGGTTAGGGATATTCAAATACAATCCAGAGAAAATGCTTTAATCATAGGTACTCATGGTCGCGGTATTTATGTCATAGACGACATTACTGCCATCCGAAATATGACAAAAGAATTAGCAGAACAAAATGTCGTATTATTTGATACCAAGGAACTTGACTTAACAACTGGAAAATATGGAGGTGGGTCTCCAATAAGTGGTGGATGGGTTGCAGGAAATCCAGATGATATTAAACCCTTTCAATATTATTTAAAAGATCGATTGATGAATGATGATGTCAAAATTGATATACTGGATATGGAAGGAAAATTAATTCAAAGTTTACCAGGAACTAAGAGAAAAGGGATTAATAAAATTTATTGGAATCAAAGAATGAAACCTTCAAAAGTTGCTGAAGGTGGTACTAAATTAGATTTTGGTGCGTTTGGTGCTCCAAAAGTTTTACCCGGAAACTATCAGGTAAAACTAATTGTTGGAAATTCTTCCTATATAGACACCATTAAATTAGTACATACGGATCGTCCAGACTTTAGCTTGGCTGATCGAAAATTACAATATGATTTAAATATGAAATTTTATTACATGCATGAGCAATTAGCTAGAACTGTAAGTGCTATTTCCAATCAACAAAAAACGATTCTTGAGTTAAAAACAAAAATGAAAAATAAGAAACATATAGCTCAGGCAGATTCTTATTATAAAGCCCTGGAAGATTTAAGAAGCAATTTATTGGCAACAAAACAAAAATCAATTTTTGCAGATGAAGAAAAATTGAGAGAGCGAATTTCTGATGCATATTCCAATGTAGTATGGGAAGAACTCAAACCTTCCAATTTAATAATAGAACGTGCTGCTATTTTACAAAAGGAAGTTGATAAATCGGAAATGGATTTACAATTGATACAAACTAAATATCAATCAAAATTTGATAAAACAATAAAACAGGAAAAAATTATAAGACCTATTAAATCCTAGGTTAGAAGTAATTTAAAACTTGAAAATTATAAGCATCTGGTTCTACCACCATCTACAGGTAAATTAATTCCTGTAATATATCCAGCTAATGGACTTGCGAGAAAAGCAACTGCATTTGCTATTTCCTCTGGTTTGGCAAATCGCTTCATAGGAATTGCAGAAATCATTTTAGCAGAAACAGCTTCCGAACTTAATTTCAGTTGGACGGATTCTCTTTCTATGATTGCTTCTAATCGCTCTGTTTGCGTTGCCCCAGGCAAAATATTGTTTACCGTTATTTGAAAACTTGCTAATTCATTAGCAAGTGTTTTTGCCCAATTTGCAACTGCACCTCTGATCGTATTCGACACTCCAAGATTATCCAGAGGTTGTTTTACTGAAGTTGAAATGATATTAATAATTCTGCCGTAGGATGAATCTTTCATGCCTTGAACTAAATTACTTACAAGGATATGGTTGCAAATAAGATGTTGCCGAAAAGCCAGTTCAAATTGATTTTGATCTGCTGAAAGAATTGGACCACCTGGAGGACCTCCGGTGTTATTAACTAATATCTGCACTGGATTACTTAAAGCAAGCCCATGAATTTTTTTATTCAAATCCAATGGATCATTCATATCAGCAATCAATGCCCGATGACTTTGATTTTGACTTTTAGGAAGTTGGCTTATCAGTTCTTCTAAAAGGACTGCATTTCTTGCAAGTAGGGTTACAGATGCACCTGCAGATGCTAAAGCGAATGCAGTTGCTTTTCCAATTCCTTTACTAGCGCCACATACGAGGGCATGTTTATTATCTAATTGAATTTTTAACATCATCGAACTAAAGTTACGGAACCTTTCATTAAACGTTTACGGATCTGATCACAATCCTGATATTCAAATTCTACCACATACATATAGGTTTCCATAGGTGTGTTGATTTCAGGTATCCATTTTCCATCCTTATTAGAGGTCTCAAATAACTTTTGACCCCATCGGTTATAAATCACCATTTTCATTGCTTTAATCCGATCTTTGTCTTTGTGATTGGAATCAATAATTGGCCTGAATTCGCGATTTACTTCTTCCCCATTTGGAATGATTAAATTTGGAAATTGAATAAATGATTCCAACAATTTTCGCAAGCTAAACACTTCTTTACTATCTGTAAGTTCCTTACAGATCGATTTCGCTTTTACAGTATAAACACCATCTTTTGTAATATTTATTGCTTTGGTTGTTTCATTGGTATTCCATATAATATCAAAGCAGTTTCCATTACAAATTGCATTGAGGGATACGGTATCACCTATGCAAATACTATCTTTTCCTAAAATTTTAATACTGATTTCCTTTTCTAATTGTATTAGGATGGTATCCCGGAGTACTGTTTTACAAAAATCATTTAATTTAATTTCTACACTTAAGGAACTAGATTGTGGAATATTGATGGTAGCATTTGTTTCACCTGTACTCCATAAAATGGCCCCTTTGTCATAAGGAGCCGATATACTGATTTGCTTTATTTCACCTGGACATAATGCTATTTTTTCAGGTAAAAGGTCGATGGCAACCGGTGGGTTTAATTCAATCATTTCAAAATCATCTACAAAATAATAGATGGGTTCACTTGCTGGATTGGCTGGTCGTTTTGCACCTACAAACATGGTATCACCTTTTTGTAAAGCTTGAAATCGTCCTACAATAAAATGGTCTTCACCCCCGCACGACAAATATTCAAAACTATATTGCCGATACCCTGAGGCATCAATAAATTCGTTATTCGGAGATTGAAATGTTGGTATTAATTGCTTCAATGGGTCTGCCTGTGGATATTTAGCTGTTCCGGTCTGAATATAAACTCCAATTTCATCTAGAATATAATTCAAATTCTGTGTACCGGGTCTTACCCAAAAACTAAATCGGTAAGTCGCACCTGCTTTTAAAGGACTTGTAAAGTGATTGGTCAGGTACTCGTATTTTGGAAATCCTAGAAAAAACCCACCATGCTTCTTTCCTGTACGGGGACTTATTGAATAAATATCCGGAGTTCCATAGGTGGATGCATTCCAGTCTATTGGATCATTTGCACCATAACCAATACCCAACTCAAAAAATCCTCTGGAATCACATTTGTCACATTGTTCAAAACCAGGATTAGGGATTAAGTTTTGAGAAAAACCTACAGTTACAAAAGCAAAATACCCAATCAATAAAAATATTTTTTGCATAATGTCTATTTTCAAAACGAAGATATGGTATTTTTACTTACCACTACATCCATTAAAAGTAGTGCATTATAAAGCTATTTGCTTATGTTTAAATAATTTAGATAGGATTCGCAATTACGAGTAACAAAGCAGTTCTTGATTATGACACAACAAGTTTGGACATTTTACGATCAAGGAGGAATGGACCATGTTTTTGGGATGTATCATGGTGAACAAAGCGGGCATTTTGTTGCCTATTTGGACCAGAAAATACTGATTATCGATTTTGGGATCGTGGCAGATAAAACATACACCTTTTTTTTTGAACAAGAACTTTTGAATTTCCATATTCTTAAAAAACCAGATGGATTTGAGTACGAATTAAAAGTGGATACAAAAGCGAAAACACAATTAAATCTAAACCGGAATTCAGAAAGACGGGACGAACTTCATATAGTTCTTTTGATTTGTTTAATTATACTTGCAATTGGACTCACATTATATTTGCGAATGAGAAATTGAAATATGGAATATATTATTGTAATACTCTTTTCCTTTTTGGGTTCTTTACTAACTTTTTATAGTGGTTTTGGTTTAGGTACCATACTCCTTCCTGTTTTTACCATATTAGTATCGGTAGAAGTCGCTATCATCATGACCGCCATTGTACATTTTTTAAATAATTTCTTTAAGTTATTTCTTACATATGGCAATATTGATTTTAGTATTCTTAAATCTTTTGGTTTGATTTCATTATTCACTTCGATCCTGGGTGCAATAGTCTTTGCTTACTTTTATAATTCTGGATGGTCCTTAAATTATTCTTTATTAGATTATCCAATGAAAATTACGATGTTAAAATTAATCATAGGGAGTCTCTTAATCGTATTTGTTTTATTGGAATTTACCAATCGCCTTAAAACAATCCAATTAAATAAAAATCAAATATTATGGGGTGGAATTTTAAGTGGCTTTTTTGGTGGCCTTTCTGGTCATCAAGGTGCCTTGCGATCTGCATTTTTAAGTAAAGCTGGATTAAACAAACATCAATTTATTGCAACGGGCATTGCATGTGCATGCCTGGTCGATATAGGTCGGCTTTGGATCTATGGAAAAACGAATTTTTCAGAATTAGCACATTCAAATTTGGGACTTATTGGTGTTGCTTTAATTTCAGCTTTTTCGGGAGCTTGGTTAGGTAATAAATATATCCAGAAAATAAGTTCAAGCCAGTTGCAAACTCTAATTTGTATATGTTTAATTGGTTTTGCAGTATTAATGATTGTAGGCTTTATTTGATAAAAAAAAAATCCCGAATCAGGTATATGATTCGGGATTTTATAGGTTGCAATTTTTTTAGCTTACTCTGATACTACTTCAAATGTTACTTTCGTATGAACATCTTTATGGAAGTCAATCATAGCAGTATAAACACCTGTTGTTTTTACTTCCTCTTCAATATGAATTTTCTTGCGTTCTACATCTAAATTACATTGATCTTTTAAAGCTTGTGCTAATTGAACATTGGTAACACTTCCGAATATTTTGTCGGATGCTCCAGTTTTAGCTCCAATTTTCAATACCACACCATTTAATTGATCTGCCATTGCTTTATAATCATTCACTTTTTTATTCTCCCGTGCGTCTTCTTGTCTTTTTAATTCAGCAAGTTTGCGAAGGTTACCATCATTAGCCAACAATGCAATACCATTTGGAATTAAAAAATTACGACCAAAGCCAGGACGTACTTTTACGACTTCATGTTTGTCGCCTAATTTATCCATATCTTTTAATAAAATGATTTCCATAATTTTTTCAGTTTAGGATTATTTTAAAAGATCTGTTACATATGGAAGAATTGCTAAATGTCTTGCGCGTTTTACAGCGGTTGCAACTCTTCTTTGATATTTCAATGAATTACCGGTCAATCGACGTGGCAATAATTTTCCTTGTTCATTTACAAATTGAACTAAAAATGCCTCATCTTTATAATCGATATATTTTAAGCCGAATTTCTTGAAACGGCAGTATTTACTTTTTTTCTGTCCGATATTCGGATTACTGAGAAACTTAATTTCGTCTTGCGTTGCCATTTTTTAAATTTTTTTAAATTTTGAAATTATTCTTCCTCAGTTATGATTTCAACTGGAGGCGTTGGAATTGCATTTACAGATCTTGTAATTGAATCTGTAATTAAACCAGCAGTGATTTCATTTTGCTTTTCCTTTCTCGCTTTTTTACCAATTTTTCCATTTCTTTTATCATCATTATACTTGACACCAAATTTATCAAGCTTGACAGTAAGAAAACGCAAAATACGCTCGTCCCGTTTTAAGGCAAGTTCAAATTTGCCAATAAACGTTGGGTTTTCAGTTGCAAATTCAATGCAAAAATACAATCCGGATGACCGGTTGTTAATGGGATAAGCTAATTGCCTAAGTCCCATCTCATCAACCTGGATAATACGGGCACCTTCATTGGTGAGCATATCCTGGTATGTTTGAGCTGTCGATTTAACCTCATCGCCCGACAGTACTGGATCAACGATAAAGCTTACTTCAAAATGACGCATAATTAATTTTATTCTTTTATTTTAAAAAGGGCTGCAAATGTAGCAACTTCTTATAAAATTTCCAAATTCCAATAGAAAATCAGTATTTTAGCTTCGTTAATGCTTGTTTTAACAAATCCAGGTAATCCTGAATAATAGTTAGATGTGTCCTAAAGCTCAAAATAGCGATTCGAATCCAGAAAACCCCATTTATAGAGGTTGAGGAGACAAAAACCCGCCCATTTTGCACTATATAATCCACCAATTTTTGGTTAAATTCATTGGCATTTGAGCTTTCCGGTACGTATCTATATATACATACTGAAGTTTCTGGAAATGGCCCTCTTTCAAATCCAAGTTTACCAATTTCTTCATAAAAGTACCTACACAATAAGATTTTCTCTTCCAAACATGCCCTGAATGGGGCTAAACCATGCAGTTTTAAAGGCAACCATAGTCTTAATCCTCTAAAATGCTTGGTAAGTTCAGGTGACAAATCTGAGGGACTTAATTCCTCCTGATTAGAAAGCGTATCTTGCATATAAGCCGCCTTATAATAATGCGCTCTATACTGAGCCGCTGTATCCTTAATTAAAACAGCCCCTAATCCGTATGAAAGAAATAGTCCCTTATGTGGGTCTACAACCAAGCTATCTGATCTTTCAATACCTTTTAGTAGGTCTTTATAAGTCCTACCCTCTTCATTTTTTAAATTACAAAGTGTAAAAAAACCTCCATAAGCTGCATCCACATGAAACCAAATATGCTCCTCCTGGGCGATCTCTGCAATAAGATCTAAAGGATCAATTGCACCAGTATCTGTGGTTCCTGCACTTCCAACCACTAAAAACGGCGTAAACCCATCCATTTTGTCTTTAATAATAGCATTTCTTAATAAAGCTCCATCCATTCTGAACTTAGAATCCATTCCTATAAAACGGATTTGAGCTTCTCCAAGACCAGAAATTCGAATTGCTTTATGCACACAATGATGAACTTGTTCTGTGAGATATATACATTGTTTAGAAATCTCTGATGATTTTATTTGTCTAGCTTCTCGTGCAGTAACAATGGCAATTAAATTAGCAATGGAACCCCCACTTGAAAGATTCCCATGACTATTCTCCGGATACCCGAATAAAGAAGCCATCCAACGAATCAGTTCATTCTCAATTTTTACTGCACCTGGTCCTCCATAAAAAATACCCGCATACTGATTTGTAATGGCTGCTAAATAATCACCCAGAGCCGTTCCATAGATCCCGCCACCTGGTATATAACCCAGATGTCCTCCGGATGCTGGATTTAAACCCTGAGAAATTAAATTTTCTTTTAGATCAGATAAAACTGTTGAAATTTCTTGAGTTGAATTTTCTTCAAGATTTAAATTGAGACAATCTTTCAAACTACCAAACATTTGAAATGCAGATTGTTCGTTCAAAGAATCAATAAATTCAAAAGCAAACTGATTCACTTTATCAGTCCAATCTTTTCGAAGCTCTATTTTAGGCTCAAGACGCTTTGAAATCAATTCTAATTCCTGAATCTTAATGAGTAAAGAATTCTGAATATTTATCATAAAATCACAAAGCTGATATGTTTAAGGCGAATTTTTTGTAAAATATTTGCAAAATAAATCACAATAACTAAACCAATCCGGGATTTCGACGTATTTTTAGTTCCCTTAACCCAATCGCTTATATGTATAAAAAACAAATAAGCAACAAATTGTAACCGATGTTCACAAAAGAAATAATTTACGAAGCATTAAAAAATCACTTTGGCTTTGAAGCATTTAAAGACAATCAGGAACATATTATAAGTAGTTTATTGCATGGCAAAGATACCTTTGTCATAATGCCAACAGGAGGCGGTAAATCTTTATGTTATCAACTTCCGGCATTAATGCTCCCGGGTACTGCGATCATTATCTCACCATTGATTGCATTAATGAAAAACCAGGTAGACTCCATACGAGGCTACGGTCAAACAGATGAAATCGCTCATTTTTTAAATTCATCGCTGAATCGATCCGAAATTAAGCAGGTGAAAGATGATATCGTCCGCAGTAAAACCAAGCTATTATATGTGGCTCCGGAAACATTACAAAAAGAGGAAACTATAGAATTTTTAAATTCAGTAGATCTATCCTTTATTGCCGTGGATGAAGCGCATTGTATTTCAGAATGGGGACATGATTTTAGACCAGATTATCGAAGAATTCGGGATATGATCAATTCCTTAAATCGCCATATTCCTACAATTGCTTTAACTGCCACCGCTACACCAAAAGTCCAAACAGATATTGTAAAAAGTTTGGAAATGGTAGATCCACAAATCTATGTTTCATCATTTAACAGACCGAATCTATATTACGAAGTACGACCAAAAATTACAAAAGATCAGACTGCAAAACAAATTGTTCAAATTATTAAATCACACCCCGGAGAATCCGGAATTATATATGTTCAAGCTAGAAAAACTACGGAAGATCTAGCGCAAATTTTACAAGTTAATGGGATTAAGGCATCTCCCTATCATGCAGGTATGGAAGCTAAGTCGCGCACACAAGTTCAAGATGATTTTCTGATGGAAGAAATCGATGTGATTTGTGCTACCATTGCATTTGGGATGGGAATTGATAAACCAGATGTGCGATTTGTAATTCATTTTGATATACCCAAAAGTCTTGAAAACTACTATCAGGAAACTGGCAGAGCCGGTAGAGATGGTATGGTAGGTGATTGCTATGCATTTTTTTCAAATGCAGATCTCCTAAGACTAGAAAAATTTTTACGTGACAAACCAGCTTCTGAACGTGATATGGGCGCTCAACTCCTGGACGAAATGGAAGCTTACGTAGAAAGTGCGGTGTGCCGTAGAAAATTTGTATTACATTATTTTGGCGAAGAATTTGACAAAGAATCCTGTAAAGAAATGTGCGACAATTGTCGCAATCCTAAACCTTTACAAGAAGCTAAAGAAGAAATGCTATTGGCATTAAAAGCAATAAAATCTTTAAATCAAAATTTTACAATCAAAACACTCGTAGAGTTTATTTGTGGCGTTAAGACAAAAGACATTTTAGATTATGACTTAGATCAAAATGAGTTATTTTCAAAAGGTATTGACAAAGGAAATTTATATTGGTTTTCACTTTTCCGTCAGGGAATCATAATGGATTATATCATTAAAGATATAGAAACCTATGGCATTTTAAAATTAAGTGAAAAAGGTCAAGAATTTATTGATAAACCAACAAAAGTATATATTAGTATCAACCATGATTATGGGGATACTTCCTCTTTTACAGAAGAAGACTCAGCGCCTTCACAAGGTGCCGCTTTAGATCCAGTCTTATTCAAAACTTTAAAAGAAATACGATTAGAAGTTGCCCGAAAAAATAAAGTAAAACCCTGGGTCATATTTTTTGATCCTGCATTGGAAGAAATGGCTACACGCTTTCCAATTACAATTGATGATCTCTGTAAAATCTCAGGGGTTAGTAAAGGAAAAGCGGAACGATATGGTCAGCCATTTTTAGATTTTATTCAAAAATATGTCGAAGAAAATGACATTGAAAGAGCAGAGGATTTTGTAATTCGGCAAGTCGCAGATAAATCCAAAAATAAGGTAGAAATTATTAAGAGTATTGATAAAAAAATTCCATTAGAAGACATTGCTAGAAACCTGCAAATGAATATGGAAGAATTGATGGATGAATTAAATATGATTGTTTCTTCCGGGACTCGTATCAATATTGATTATTATATCAAGGATAATGTAGATGAGTATTCTAAAGAAGATATTTTTGACTATTTCAATTCTGCTGAATCAGATTCTGCAGAAGAAGCCTACCAAAGTCTAAAGGAAGATGATATCACATTTGAAGAAATCCGCTTAATTCGTTTGAAGTATATGTCTGAAATGGTTAACTGATGTGGCAAATTCCCATTATTCATGGTCCTAATCTAAACTTAGTAGGTGAACGCGAGCCATCTATTTATGGTACAAAATCTTTTGAAGATTTTTTAGATGAGCTCAAAACGGAGTTTCCACAAGTAAGAATACCCTATCATCAAAGTAATCATGAAGGGTATCTGATTGATTGGATACAGGATTACAGAAATAAAGCAAATGCGATACTTCTAAATCCAGGAGCATATACCCATACTTCCATTGCAATCCGGGATGCTATCTCCGCAATTAAAATTCCCGTAGTAGAAATTCATATAAGTGACATTTCTTCAAGAGAGTCCTTTCGAAAACATTCTTATATTAAACCCGTTGCTTTTTTTGAAATTTCAGGTCATGGATTGGATGGTTACCGCATTGCTTTACAAAGGCTTTTAGAAGTACTTCCAACAATTTCAGAGTAACTATTTAAAATACAAATCCATTGAGTACTATTCAAAAACAATCTTCTTTAATTCTTTCATTAGCTCCATGGGAAAAATTAAATGATATCATAAACAATGAGTCGTATTCTTCTATCAATATAATTTTAGATGAAAATACAGAAACGCATTGTCTCCCTTATTTTCTTGAAAAAAGTAAAATTTTAGTGTATTCAAAATTTACGATACAATCTGGTGAAAAAAATAAAACCTTAGCAACTTGTGAAGCTCTTTGGAATCATTGGTTGAGCCAACAAATTGATCGCAAAGCACTTATTATTTGTCTTGGTGGTGGAATCATTTGTGATGTTGGAGGATTTGCTGCCTCCGTTATTTTGAGAGGTGTAGATTGTGTATACGTACCAACTAGTTTAATGGCCATGGCCGATGCAGCAATCGGTGGCAAAACAGCAATTAATCTGAATCATTTCAAAAATCAAATTGGCAGTTTCATACCACCTAAAGCCGTTGTAATTGATCAAATTTTTCTAAAAACATTGCCAGAAAGGCACCTGCGAAATGGCTTTGTTGAAATTATAAAACACAGTTTAATTCAATCTCCTCCTTATTGGCAGGATATTAAAGAATTAGGATGGCCTTTAGATGTATCCAATTTACAAGATTATTTAAAAAAATCTATCCGAACAAAAACACATATCGTTGAACAGGATTTTTACGAGCATGGCATTCGGAAAAGTTTGAACTTTGGACATACCATTGGACATGCCATTGAAAGTTATTACTTATCCATTGAACACGATATATTACATGGCGAAGCAATCGCAATAGGTATTATCTGTGAAAGTTACATATCAGCAGCGATGTTTAACTGGAAACCTTATATTCTGGAACAATTGAAAACTTTTCTTCTCCCTTTTACAGGAGGCATAAATTTTTCAGAATCCTGGTATCCTGAAATTTTTAAAAATTTGCAAGCGGATAAGAAAAAATTAAATCAGATTACCCGTTTTAGTCTTCTAGAAGCACCTGGATTGGTAAAATTAGACCAACTTGTTCCCGAAACTCTTGTTCTAAAATCTTTGGATTATTATAATTTAAATTAGATTTTTGTGGTATATTAATTATGAATAGCTGGGATTCCATAAAACGCTTTCTAAATCAACTTCGGAAAGACTTTAAATTTACCGATATCTATTCTGGCAAGACAACGGCCGATAAAAGCTGGTTTAGTAGTGCCGTATTAATGATCTGGAAGATCTTGTTTGCTGGAATCGGATTTTTGTATCTGTGTTTGATATTCGTTTCATTTGATAATTTGCCAAGTTTCAAAGACCTTGAAAATCCAAGCTACAATCAAGCATCTATCGTGTATGCAAACGACCTCAGTATACTTGGTAAATATTATACAGAAAACCGGGAATTCATTCCATATGATAGTCTAAATCAACATTTAGTACATGCTTTACTTTCAACTGAAGATTCAAGATATTATAAGCATTCTGGGATTGACTTTTTTGCTTTAATGAGGGTAGCATTTAAAACCATCTTATTAAGTAATGAAGAATCCGGAGGAGGAAGTACCATTACACAACAATTAGCGAAATTACTTTTCGAAAGACCCAATTTGGAAGATCGCAATAAAATTATAAGAACATTCCTGATTATCCGGGTAAAAATGAAGGAATGGCTAACCGCAATTAAACTTGAGAAAAGCTATACGAAAGAGGAAATCCTTGCAATGTATCTTAACAAGTTTGACTTTTTATATGGTGCAAATGGTGTTCAAACTGCAGCCCAAACTTATTTTGGAAAAAATCATAAAGAATTGAACTTAAATGAAGCTGCAATGATTATTGGAATGCTAAAAAATCCAACCCGATTTAATCCAAAACGATTTCCAAAAATTGCACTTGACAGAAGAAATACTGTCCTTGCTTTGATGTTTGATAAAAATTTTATAAATGCTCAACAATTAAAAGCGTATTCAGCTAAAACGATTGATATAACTCAATTTAAAAGGGAATCCCATTTAGAAGGTATGGCATTATATTTTCGGGCTGAACTTTCAAAATATTTAAAAAATTTATTAGACGATGAACGCTACCGTAAAGCAGATGGTACAAAATATAATTTCTATGAAGATGGTTTAAAAATTTATACAACCATTGATCCTGTCTATCAAAAATATGCTGAAGACGCCGCTCGGGAACATATGCTTAAAGTTCAAAAATCATATTTTAATGTTTGGACTAAACAAGATCCTTGGACGTATGATTCAGATGAAAATATGTTAAAAATCCGAAAGGATGCATTGAATCTTATGATCCGTGAGACGGAGCGTTTCAATTTAATTTGGAATCAACATTTTGGAAACATTATTGCCAAAATGGAATCTGAAATTGGTAATGTAGATATGAATGATCGGACCATTCAGCGATTGATAAATGAAGAAAAAGAAACTGGCTTTTTAGAAAAAGAATTAAAGAAAAAAATAATTAATCAATCACAATATGAATATTCGCACAAAATTTTAAAAAGCAAACAGTGGCCAGCTATTAAAAAAGAATGGCTTGCATTTGAAACGAATGTGCGGAAATCCATGACGACCCCTGTTAAAATGAAAGTGTATGATTATATAACTATGGGTGAAAAAGATACTTTAATGAGCCCCTTGGATTCCATTAAATTTCACCGGAAACATATGCAAATCGGTTCTATTGCAATGGATCCGCATACAGGAGAAGTTAAAGCATGGGTAGGGGGCACTAATTTTAAATATTTTAAATATGATCATGTTAATTCCAGGAGACAAGTAGGCTCCACGTTTAAACCTTTTGTATACGCAACTGCCATTGCATTACAAGGAATTTCTCCATGTAGTGAGTTTCAAGATGTTCAATATACAATTCCTGCCGATGATCCAAATTTTCACCTTCCCGAGGCTTGGTCACCTGGAAATGCTGCTGAAACCTTTTCCGGAGAAAATATGAATTTATATCGTGCCTTAGCTTTATCCAAAAATTCAATTTCCGTTAAACTTGTGATTCTTTTAGGAAGTGTCGAACCCATCCGTGGATTATTAAATAATATGGGAATTGATTCTTCTCTCAGAAGAAGAGATGGTGGCTATTTAATACCAAAATATCCGTCAATTGTTTTGGGTTCTTCAGATCTTTCTGTTTTGGAAATGACCGGCGCTTATACAACCTTTGCGAATAATGGAATTTATACAAAACCTGTATTTATAAATCGGATTGAAGATAAAAATGGAAAAGTAATCTATCGCAGTACGCCCACTAACAATGTTGCATTATCTCCAAATTATAATTATGTGATGGTAGATTTACTCCGCAAATCTGGAGGAACCTGGGGTGTAAAAGTGCCCAATGGTGGCAAAACCGGAACAACAAATGATTATGTAGATGGTTGGTATATGGGAATTACTCCTAATTTGGTTGTTGGCACCTGGGTAGGTGGGGAAGATCCATGGATTCGATTTTTATCATTAGAATTAGGCCAAGGATCTGCAATGGCTAAACCTTTTTTTACAAAATTTATTACTAAATTAGAATTGGATCAAGAATCTGGTTTTAATCCAGCCGTTGAATTTATTAGACCTTCCGGTGACATCGGAATTGAATTAGATTGTGAAACGTTTCGTCAAATGATGAGTACACATAATGCAGATCATTCTCTATTACCAAAAAATAATCAATCCACGGATGATGAAATTTTCGAAGAAGAACCTCCTAAAAAAGATCAAAATCAGTAAATCTTTTTATATTTAAACAAACAAAATAATCGGATTTCATGAAATCAAAACAAGCAACTATTATCAATGCAATCATATTATTAGCAATCGGATTTTGGGGATATGCAGCTAATAATTTTTCTGCACATACTGCTTTTGTTCCAATGGGATTTGGACTTTTGTTATTGGTCTTTGCATTTTATACAAAACATGAAAATAAAGTATTAGCGTATATTGTATTTGGTTTAACCTTGATCGTAATGTTTGCTATGCTAAGACCCTTCTTAAGAAATGCAGATCAAGGGGATCTCAATGGAATGATTCGCGTAGGATTGGAAATGGCTTCCTGTGCTATGGCTTTAATTGTTTATATTCGTAATTTCAAATCCGAAGAATAAAACCAATGAACGCATCAACATGGTGAAACAAAGTGCTTGTTATATAATATTTGGAATCCTGATTTGTCTTCTCTATAATTCTTGTTTTCCACCGAATGATGAAGCTATTACTAAATTAGAATATTCTTTCAATGACCCTGAAGTCAGACAGCTTTTAGATTCAAAAGATAAACATCAAAAAGATACCTTACTTCTTTTTCTTAAACATGAGAAAGCTAGCCTTCGATATCTCGCGGCCTTAAGTTTTGCTTCCTTTAGAGATTCTACCGTGATTCCAGAATTAAGCCAGTTATTGAATGATCCGGTAGAAGGTGTAAAACAAGCTGCTGTATATTCCCTTGGTCAAATAGCACATGTAAATGCAGAATCAGCATTAATAAAATCCTTTCTAGCTGTTGATTCCATCGGACCTTTTAATGCTACCAATAGCATGATTTTAGAAGCATTAGGAAAATGTGGCTCAGATTCTACCTTGTCATTAATTTGCAATATTAGTTCTTATACTCCGGATGATACCTTACTCTTATATGGGCAAATGTTAGCATTTTATCGGTTTGGCTTACGGGATCAATTTTGTAAAAATTCAGAAGAAAAAATTTTACAAGTTGCAACCAATGATCGCTTTCCTACAACTGCCAGATTGATTGCAGCACAATGTTTGCAGCGCTTTAAATATTTTAATCTCAACGAACACTCAGAGCTGTTAAAAAAAGCTTGTAATGAAGAAAAGAATCCCGATATTAGAATGTGCCTAATTACCGCTTTTGCCAGGATTTCAAGTCCAGGTGTGGTGGCTGCATTAGAAGAGTTATATTCTCGAGGTTTAGATATTAGAATTCAATCCAATATTTTACGTGGTTTACAAAATCAACAAGGTTTACAAGCATTATATTTTGCTCTAAAAGCAATTCAGAATCCATCGCTTCATGTTTCTATTTATGCTGCCCAATTTTTATTAGAAAAAGGAAATAATGAAATCTCAGAAGAATTAAAAAAATTAACCGAACAAACAAACTTACCCTGGCAGGTAAAAAGTATTGTTTATGAAGCTGCGCTCAACCATATTCCAGGATATTTAGTATTAACCAGACAATCCATTGAATGGAACCTTAAAGCACAAATTAATCAGGCTAAAAATCCGTATGAAAAAGCAGCTTATTTAAAAGCACTCGCTACCAATAGTAAAGAACTACCTTTTCTTATTTCTCTGGAATCAAGCAAACAACATGCATATCTGCGCACCACCCTTGCGGAATGCATTGAAAAAATAATGAAAAAACCAGATTTCACACTGGTCTTTAAAGGCAGTAAAAATGGAATTTATCAATTGCTAAGCAATTATTTTACCAGACAATGTGAAATTGCAGATCCGGGAATTTTATCCATCATGGCTTCTTTGTTTAGCAAATCACATCCGCTTTCATCAAAATATTTTAAAGCAGATTCCATGTTGCAAATAGCTCAATCAAAATTGAGTTTGCCCCGGGATATTGAAACTTATAATGATTTAGGGAAGTGCATAGCTTCCATACACAAGACCCTGTATACACCTAAAATAGTGGAATATAATCACCCAATTCAATGGAACCTTTTAGAGCCTTACAGAGATACAATACATGCCATTATTTCTACAAATAAAGGCGATTTAAATATTGATTTATATCCTAAAATTGCTCCTGCTTCCGTCATTAATTTTATACAATTATGTAAGGATAGTTTTTATAATGAAAAAATATTTCATAGAGTAGTACCAAATTTTGTTGTGCAAGTAGGTTGTCCAAGAGGAGATGGATATGGTTCCTTAGATTATACCATCCGTACGGAAATAAGCTTGTTGAATTATCAGGAATCCGGAATGATTGGGATGGCAAGTGCTGGTGCAGATACAGAAGGTGTGCAATTTTTTATAACCCATTCTCCTGCTCCACATCTCGATGGTCGTTATACTATATTTGGTAAAATGACGGCTGGAAATGATGTATTAATGAGTATTCATCAAAGTGATCAAATAAAATGGATTCAAATAAAATAAAACTTCATAAATTTAAATTTAGATGAAAAATACACCACTTACAGAAATTCATATTGGTTTGGGAGCCAAAATGGCAGAATTTGCAGGTTACAATATGCCAATCACATATTCAGGCATTAAGGAAGAACATGATGCCGTTAGAAATCATGCAGGTATTTTTGATGTTAGCCATATGGGTGAATTTATTATCCGTGGACCGCAGGCTTTGGATCTCGTTCAAAAAATTACCTCTAATGATGTTTCAAAATTAAAAATCGGTCAAGCTCAATATTCTTGCATGCCAAATAACGATGGTGGCATTGTCGATGATCTTTTAGTATATCGATTACCCATTATAATGGGTTCTGAAGAACTTCCTTCCTATTTATTGGTTGTAAATGCTTCGAATATTCAAAAAGATTGGGATTGGATTTCAAATCATAACACCTTTGATGCTATCATGATAAACATTTCGGATGAAACAGGTTTATTAGCAGTACAAGGACCCAAAGCATTAAATATTTTACAAAAACTTACAGCTATAAATTTGGCTGCAATTGAATATTATCATTTTGAAAGAGGCCGTTTGGCAGGAGTAGATAATGTATTAATATCTGCAACTGGTTACACAGGTTCTGGCGGATTTGAATTATATGCAAATAATAAAGATATTATTCATTTATGGAATGAAATAATGAATGCCGGAAAAGATTCAAACATACTACCAACAGGTTTAGGTGCAAGAGATACCTTGCGATTAGAAATGGGCTTTTGTTTATATGGAAATGATATTAATGATACAACTTCACCATTAGAAGCTGGATTAGCCTGGATAACAAAATTAGATAAAGATGATTTTGTAGGTAAAAGCTGGATGCTTAAACAAAAAGAAAAAGGAATTACAAAAAAATTAGTTCCAATTATTGTTGAAGACCGCAGAGTTCCAAGACATGGATACAAAGTTTTAGATACGAATGGAAATGAAATTGGAGAAGTTACTTCTGGTACTCAATCTCCGTCCCTTAATATTCCTATTGGAATGGCATATGTACCTACTAATTTCTCAAAAACAGGAACAGAATTGAAAATTCAAGTAGGCACTAAAACGATACAAGCAAAAGTTCATAAGTTGCCTTTTTACCATAAGCCTTGATAATTATTGTCAAGAACTAAACTTTTTACCTCTTCAATGATTATTAGTTTAATAAGAATCACTTGGAGTATAAAGATTGTAAAGATAGATTTATTGAAACCTGGGGCCGTCTTGGTCCACAATGGGGTATCAATAAGACCATGGCACAAATCCACGCATTACTGTTGGTAGCTTCTCAACCAATGACTGCTGAACAAGTTTTAAATGAACTTCAGATTTCACAAGGGAATGTAAATATGAATCTTAGAGCACTGCTGGATTGGGGCCTAATTTCCAAATACAGTCGGGATGGAGAACGTTGCGAATATTATCTTGCTGAAAAAAATTTACACATTGTATTTAAACAAATTCTTTCCCATAGAAAGAAAAAGGAACTAGATCCTATCTTAGCAGATCTGGATGATCTTTTGGCATGCACTGAAAAATGTGAGAAAAGTAAAGAATTTAAAAAAATGGTTTCCGAAATAAATGACTTTGCACACAAAGCTGATAATGCACTTGAGCTCTTACTAAAAACCGATTCACATTGGTTTTATAATACTTTAATGAAAATGCTTTAAGCAATATAAAAAATCGCATTAATTTCGCTATCTAATACCTTCCAGTGAATATTAAACCTTTTCAATACCTGCATCCTGATTACAAAAAAATATCTAAAACATTAGATTTTTTTGACCAGGTTAAAAATACCTTTCCGGATTTAAGAAAAGAAGAAATCTACGTTAAATCTGATCAAAAAGCGATTTTTGTATACCGCATTAAATCTGCTACAAGAACATACCAAGGAATTCTAGCAGCTGTAGATATCCATGACTATTTAAAAGGTCATATCAAAAAACATGAAAACACGCTCACCTTACAAGAAGAAAACATCAGCAATCTGATGAAAAACCGGAGTGCTATTATAAAACCCGTTTTAATCGCTTACAACGAACAAAAAAAAATTAAAGATCTCCTTACAAAATCCTTTGATGATCAAAAAGCTACTTTCAAAATATTCTTTGAAAAAGATCAGCAAATACATGAGTTTTATGAAATTACAGATAAAAAATGGATTGCTTTAATTCAAAAAGAATTTAAATCTAAAATAAAAAAAGCTTACATCGCAGATGGCCATCATCGCATGGCTGCTGTTTGCAAATTTATTTTACAAAATCCAGAACTCAGTAAAAGAAGTTTGAATTATATCATGTGTGCGCTATTCGATTTTAATGAATTGAGCATCATGCCATATAATCGACTTATTAAAGCGTTAGATTTAATGAGCCTGAATGATTTCATACTGATGCTACGTAAATATGCTCTGGTAACGGAATTAAAAAAATCAAGATTAAGCAATAAAAAAAATGAACTCATTTTAATTACAAAAGATCTTCAATATGTTATTTCCTGGCATAAAGAAGTATTACAATATTTTAAACAAAAAAACGGAATTGCATTTGATATTGATATCTTTAATGAACTCATCCTACGGGATATGTTAGGCATCCAAAATATTCGATCTAATGACAGAATACAACATATAGAAGGCATTAAAAATATGAAAATAATTTCAAAACTTGTACTTGAAAATTCACAACATTTGGGTTTCCTATTTTATCCTGTTAAAAAAAGCGATTTTATTAAAGTAGCCGATGAACACATGGTTTTACCTCCCAAAAGTACCTGGTTTGAACCCCGTATAAAAAATGGTATCATTGTGCAGGAGTTGAATTTAGAATTAATTCCTTAATCTCATATTTATTTACCCTTGAGAAAATTAATTGCAGATATAATTCATACTGGTGATCAGGGATTTGTTTCAGACCAGGTTTTACTTGTTGAAGATTCCGGAAAAATTTTAGATCTTCGACCAAAATCAGAATTCAATATTCAGGAATGCGAATATTATCCAGGCGCCCTGATGCCGGGTTTTATTAATGCACATTGTCATTTAGAATTGTCTCATTTGAAAGGCCAATTTGAAAGCGGCCACAAATTAATTCCTTTTCTGAAATCGGTCGTCCAAAATCGGGAAGTGGATCAAGAATTAGTCCTTGAAAAAATTGCCGAAGCAGATGCTGAAATGTACCATGGTGGAATTGTAGCCGTAGGTGATATTTCTAATAAGACAGATACCATTGATACTAAAACAAAAAGTCAGATATTATATCATAGTTTTATTGAAGCATTTGATTTTTTACAAGAACATTTAGCGGATAAATTTTTTGAAGATTATAAAAAAGTCTTTGATGCATTTGGAAATCTTCCAAAAACTATGGTGCCGCATGCTCCCTATAGTGTTTCTAATCGGTTATTTCAAAGATTAATTGAAAGCAATCAACAAAATAAATTCCCGATTAGCATACATAATCAGGAAACGATAGATGAAGATTTACTGTTTTTAAATAAAACTGGAGGTTTTATTGACTTTTGGGAATCGTTTGGTTTTTCATTAGATACATTTCAAGCCACCGGTAAGGAATCAATATACTATGCAATGGATCGTATGGATGCAATTCCAAATACATTATTTATCCATAATACACAAATGAAAAAACGGCATCTTGAAGATGTCCTAAAATGGAATCCTAACGCCTACTTTGTAACCTGTCCAAATGCCAATTTATTTATCGAAAATACCTTACCCGAATATTCTAATTTCAATATAGAAGGAACCAAACTTTGTATTGGAACAGATAGCTTAAGTTCAAATTGGCAACTTTCGATACTTGAAGAAATAAAAACCATTTTAAAATTTAATGCCAAGCTAAATCTTGAAAACGTATTACGTTGGGCAAACTATCATGGAGCATTGGCTTTAAATCTAGACAGCAAATACGGATCTTTTACGAAAGGTAAAGAACCTGGTATTCTATGGATTCAGGCTGTTGAAAAAAGACAAAACATATGGACTTTAGGAAGTCAACCAAGTGTTAAAAGAATTCTTTAATGTTGCCAAACAAAAATGGCTTGTTTTATAAAATTTATTGAACTTTTATACGGTCAAAAATCAACCGGTATTTATCATGGGCTAATATAAATCGATCCGTACTATTTTCCAATATTGTATATTCGTTTTGAATCTTCCCATTTTCATCTTTAAATAAAAAAAGATTGTTCTGAACATCCCAATTTGAACCCACAAACTGAATATTATTTATAATACTAGAACTTGTTACAATTTTACCATTTTCCTGCAACTCGACATCCATTTTAATATTTTGCAATAAATTTTCTGTCATATCGAGTGCTTTTACGGCGACATCTCCGGCTGCTTCTCCCATGAGAATTCCAAGTTCTCCTAAATCTTTTCCAAAGGAAGCCATTGTTTTTGCAAAAGATTTTGCGATAAATTCCATCTTGCCTTCAGCCGTAGAAGTATCCATTTTAGAAGTATCCATTTTTAAATCCATTTCATCCTTCACTTTAGACAATTCCTCTTTAGCTTTCGAAAAAGCCTGAGAAACACTGTCTTTAACGCCTTTTTTATCAAAGGTTTTTTCATCAAGCTCCACATGAAGTTTATAATTTCCTACGAAATCCATTTTGGTAATATTTTTTTGTTTACAAGAAATAAAGATTAACAATACGAAAACAACAAGACATTTGTTCATTGCAAATACTGATTTGACTTATTAAGAAATTAAAACGCAATTTTACGGCAAGAAGTTCAGATTCTCAATTAAAATCAAATTTGGAATTTTAACCATTTACCTCCTAAAAGATCTTAAAACTTAAAATTAACCATTTAATAATTTTAAGCACGTTTGGAAGAACTTAAAATTTTTAACAAAAATATAATGACCCATACTTAACTAATTATCTTAAATTTGAACTTCAAGTAATTTTATGGACCGGAACGAATTCCTAAGTATTTGGAGGCAGAGAAGAAATGAGCAGATGCTTTCTCCAACAGCTTCATTAGATCCTTACACTGGACCCTGGACTCAAAAACAAGCCCTTCATTTATTGAGGCGGCTCTGTTTCGGAGTCAAAAAACAAGATGTGGTCAAAGTGGTCGGACAAGGGCTAAGTAATGCATTAAAGGATTTGCTTACATTGGATCCAACGCCTGCTGATCCCGTAAATATCTATAGTACAGCACAACTACCCGACCCTGATATTGCTTTTGGCAAATCGTTTGTAAATGCTCCTATAAATGCAGCTTTACCGGCTGAATATTATCAAGCGCGTACAGATGTTTTAAAAGCATGGTGGGTTGGAAATATGATTCGACAAAATCCAACGATTACAGAAAAAATGACCTTTTTCTGGCATAATCACTTTGCAGTTGAGGCAGATACAATTCAAATAGCGCAGGCTATGCATCAATATTATAAATTGATTCATGAAAACTGCTTAGGTAATTTTAAAACTTTAGCCAAATTAATATCCATAAATCCAGGCATGCTTAGATATTTAAATGGATATCTAAACAGCAGTACCGCTCCGGATGAAAACTATGCAAGAGAATTGCAGGAATTATTTACGGTGGGAAAAGGACCAGATTCAAAATATACAGAGGGCGATGTAAAAGCCGCGGCTAAAATTCTTACAGGGTATCGCATCAATCCATTTGTTATGCCCCTAAGTTACTATTTTGATTTTTCACAACATGATACCTCGATCAAACAGTTTTCGGCATTCTATAATAATAAAGTAATCGTCGGAAAATTCTTTGCTGCCGGAGAACAAGAATTAGATGAATTGATAGCCATGTTATTCGACAATATTGAAACGGCGCGTCATATTTGTAGAAAGTTATACCGGTTTTTTGTTTATTATGAAATTGATGACACCATTGAAACCAATGTGATTCATCCACTTGCGGATTATCTCAAACAACAAAATTTTGAGATTAAAAAAGTATTGGAACGTTTATTTAGTTCACAACATTTTTATGATATTGCTACTGTAGGATGCGTTATAAAAAGTCCATTGGATTATGCCGTTGGTATGTGCCGGGAGTTTTCAATTGCATTTCCTGTTCCTGTAAATGATGCAACTTTAATCAATCAATATGTTTCCTGGGGAGCCATTGCTTCTTTATCTGCCTATCAAGGATTAAATGTTGGAGAACCACCTGTTGTTGCAGGTTGGCAAGCATGGTATCAACAACCTCAATTTCATGAAATCTGGATTAATGCAGATTCGTTAGCGAATAGAAATCGGGTTGCTGAAAATGTAAACAGTCCAAAAGGAATCGAATTTTTAAATTTAAGTTTAAAAATTGATCCCACAATTTTTGCGGCTCAAATGCCAAATCCAAGATCTGCAATTGAACTAGTCAAAGATTCAGTAAGCTTTTTATATAATTATGAATTATCCGATAAATCTTATAACTATTTTAAATCTAACTTGATTAGTGGATATCCAGATGATAGTTATTGGACTCTGGCCTGGGAACAATTTGCAGCAAATCCAAATGATCCTGCACTTCGGAATGCAGTTACAACTCGTTTAAGTGCTTTATATCGCGAAATTTTGAGTCAGGCTGAATATCATTTATCATAATATGAAAAAAAATTCAGTTGCTTCAAATCTATTAATTCATAAAACTATTTTCATTCCTAAAATTTTCAATTTTTCAAAATGAAAAGACGTAAATTTCTTCAAGCCGCTACTGCAGGAGTCGTTGTTCCTACAGTATTAAATGGCTTACCCATTAATGCATATAGTAACCCTTCTTTATTAAATGCTTTGTTGAATCCTGGTGTAGATACCGATCATGCACTTGTTCTTATCTATTTAGGTGGTGGAAATGATGGGTTAAATACCCTTATTCCTATAGATCAATATAGCAAATATGTCGCTGCAAGACCCAATGTTGCAATTGATAGCAATGCCTTATTGCCTTTAAATGGTCAGTCTAAAATAGCTTTACATCCTGCATTAAAAGGATTTCAAACTTTGTATAATGAAAATAAAATGAGCATTGTACAATCGGTTGGATACCCAAATCCTGATTATTCACATTTTAGGTCAACCGATATTTGGACTTCCGGTAGTGATGCAAATCAAGTGTTGGATACTGGATGGTTAGGTAGATATTTAAATACTGAATATCCTGGATTTCCATTAGGATATCCTAACACAAAAAATCCGGATCCGTTAGCTGTTCAAGTTGGCGGTAATTTACCACTTCTGTTCCAGGGTCCGAATGCTCAAATGGCAATGAATGTATCTAATCCAGATATTTTTGGCGCTTGGCCAAATGGAATTGATGATCCACCTCCAAATACAAATTTTGGTAAAGAGCTTGATTTTATTAGAACCATCGGGAGACAATCAAAATCCTTTGCAGATGCCATTTTAAATGCCTATTTTAAAGGAACGAATCTAGCACAATATCCAACTGGAAATTATTTGGCAGATACCCTGAAAGTTATAGCAAGAGTCATAAAAGGCGGTTTAAAATCAAGATTATATCTCGTCAGTTTATATGGATTTGATACGCATTCTGATCAAGTCGTTGTAGGCAATAAAACGAGCGGTGTACACGCAACCTTATTACAATATTTAAGTGAAGCGGTTTTATCCTTTCAACGGGATCTTGAAGCCATGAGCCTTGATGAACGGGTCTTAGGAATGACCTTTTCCGAATTTGGCCGACGGATAAAAGATAATATGAGTGGCGCTAATGGTGCTGGAGGTACCGATCACGGTGCTGCTGCTCCTTTATTTTTATTTGGTAAAAATGTTCAAGCAGGTATTGTAGGATCAAATCCATTTATACCGAATAGTGTAAATGAAAACGACAATCTTCCCATGCAGTATGATTTCAGATCTGTGTACACATCTGTGCTTCAGGATTGGTTTTGTGTGAAAGATCCTGCATTGACTGATATCATGTTGCGCAATTATCAATCTTTACCAATTGTTAAAAAATCAAATTGTACAACAGCGATAGCAGATCTGGATAATTTAAATGACTTATTAAAATTGGAAACCAGTTCTAATCCAATGACAGACCGGGTGAGCATTTCTATTTCCACTTTAGATGGATATGCATTTTTACAATTAATTAATCCTTTAGGTACCATTATAAAAACTATATTTAAAGGAAAATTAAAAACCGGTAATTACAGCTACGATCTTGAAAACGAAAATTATCCTCCAGGTAATTATTATCTGCGATTGCAACAAGGTTCTGCTCAAAAAACGATGCCTTTAATGATTATGAACTAAACGGCTTCTAAAATTTTAATTTTATCTTATTGATTCGCCTTAAAATAAAAGTCCCTTTTCTAAATAATAAATAGAAAAGGGACTTTTTATACTTTATCAGAAATTACTATTAAATCATTCCAAATTCAATATATAATCTTTTGGACTTTCTACATTATATTTAATTTTTAATTTCTTTTGTTCTCCGGCGGCAACTTTTAAAACCCATCTTAATTTTCCAGTTTCTTCGTTATATTCTGCTCCCGAGATATCTTCTTTCTCAACTAGAATTTCTTTTTGAGTAGATATTGGTAATTGATCTTCTACGATCAAATCAATCGGGCTATTCTTTTTATTTTTAACTACAATCTCCCATGCTTTACTGACAATTTTTTTATCAGATAAAAATTTATTCTTTGAGAAGTCTTTGATTTTATTTCGTTCGATGGTAATATTTTTATCGCGACCTAATGAAAGGCGCAAAAAATCATTAATGGATTGGGTATTTATATATGACTTTCCTTGATAGTTCCCCTCAAAAAATAAATTAGCTTCGCCATCCATTAGGTTCAAATCTTCCCAGTCTTGAACCTCTGCAGTCAAAAATGCATCGCGATCCAATTTTGGAACCGCAAAGTATGTGTATTTTGCTGGTACAGATGCTTTTTTAATTTCAACTAAAAATGGTTTATTATTTGATAAAACGGTATACGGTAAATCAATACTATATACCCGGCTCGTTATTTGTTCAGATTCTGTAATTACATCCATTACAGAAGCAGCTCCATCTGCCATAGTTTCCATAGCTTGATTCTGCGCCCTCGGAGCGCCTCGTTGATTCTTAGTATATACAATTGGGGGCTGATTTTTTAGATACCAGGGGTTCAACTCTGGTCGAACGCCTCCTTCAAAAGGATTGGCCGTAGAAAGACTAAGTTTTACATTTTTCCAATCTTCTCCAGTGGCTTGAAAAATAGTAGCTTTATAAATTAATTCGAGCGGCGAAGTAATGTCTTTAACCAGAATATCATAATTCATAGACCAACTCGCATTGGAAACATAATATAATATTGAAAATTTTTGGACTCCAGCAGTTTTGGATAAAATACTTAAAACAATTTCACTAGATGGTGGCGTTTGATTCTGGTCGAAATCTTGAATTTGACGATTTACTTTTTCGATTTCAATTTGAACTATTGTATGTTTTTTATCCAATTCATATATTTTAGGAAGCAGATCTTGCAACCTTAATTTTTGAAAATCAATAAGCGTTTTCAAATCTTCTAATTTCTGATTTGAATTTGGCACACCCATGATTTGTACCTGATTCTTTTCTAAACTTGTTTTTTCAAATTTAAGAATTGACAATTGTTGATTCAACTTTGCAGCATCATCCAACAAACCTTCTCTTTTCTTCTTTAATTCCAGCGTCTTCTCTTCGGCAGTCTGAATAAAGTTTAATTCATGGCGTACTCCTTGTATAATAAAATCCGGACTTCCAATAACCCGTATGCTATTCGGATCTATAAATTGTGCGAGCCCTTTGATGCTGATTTCCTGCAAGCCTTGATTTAATTTTAATTCAATTTGCCTGCGCACTTGAGCACCTTGCAAATAAACGTTTACTTCTTTGATTTCAGAAGACACTACAGATTGGCTTTGCAATGAGGTAGCAAATAAACTCATAAGAAAAATGGATTTTATATTCATAAGAAATGTTTTTTAAGTAACAATCTGTTTTAAAAATTAGTTTCTACTTTTCGTTAATAGACGAAAAAGAATCATCATTCTTGCATATCAACAAGAATAATTATCAAAACTTTAACTTTATTCAGGTTGAATAATTAATGTCTGCTGCCAATTTTATTTGTTACAGTAGCGCCGCACCGATCACGCCAGCGCTATCACCTAACTTAGGCTTAATAAAATGTGTTTTTAATTCGTAATTAAAAATATACTTGCGAACTTCTTCCTTCCCTTCTTTATATAGTACATCCAGATTACCCAAACCACCACCAAATACAATGACTTCCGGATCTATAATATTTATAATAATTGCCAATGCCTTTCCAAAATAATGGACCAATCGATCCATTGTTTCTTTTGCTCTTGGATCATCTATTAAATACAATTTATAAATTTCGGCCATTGGCAATTTAACTCCACTAATTTTACTATAATACCGTTCACATGCTGGCCCGGATATAAAAGTTTCTACACAACCTTTTTTACCACAATAACAAGCGTCTCCTGAATCATCTAATATATTATGTCCCCATTCACCACCAATTCCATGTTTACCATGAATCACTTTTCCATTTACTACAATACCACCACCTACACCAGTTCCCATAATGACACCAAACACAACTTCTGGATTTTTTACAATGTCCGGAACTGCACCTAAATTTGCTTCGGCAATTGCAAAACAATTAGCATCATTTGCCATTCGCACTTCAATGCCTAGCAAAGACTCTAGATCTTCCTTCATCGGTCGACCAATTAATCCAAGGGTGTTGCTATTTTTAATTAAATGGGTTTCCTTATCCACAATACCTGGTGTGCCAATTCCTAAATGCGTCGGATTACTTCCTGTTTTTTCACGGATCTGATCTATGAGTAATTTAATCTGTGATAAAATATGATCATAACCCTGATCTGCTTCCGTTGGCACGCGCATTCTTTGAATAATTTGCAAACTTGGAAACGTATTGATTGCAACGCCTTCTATTTTAGTTCCGCCTAAATCAATACCCCATAATAAATTTGACATACTTCGTTTATTTAAAAAATAATAGTTAAGGAGGAAGGCAATACTTTGAAATCAAAAACATTGGCTTGCCCTTTATAATCTCCATCAATATGATAATCAAAATCTTCTTTCAAAGTAATTTTCGCATTCGTCGCTCTTACAAAGCTACTTAGTTTCGAATGCATTATATTTTTTGAAAAGACCATTAATATTAAACCTGGTATTTGCCAGAATTTGGGTTTGCTCATAATTAATATATCCATCAGCCCATCACTTACAGAAGCTAATGGAGAGACTACTGCATTGTTTCCCATTTGAGATGAATTTGCAATCTCAACAGACCATACATTTTGAAATATCTTTTCATTAATTTGAATATCAAAATTCTTACTACTTTGGTATAATGTAAAGGCCAATTTGAAGTAGGTACTAAATCCTCTTTTACCAGCTTTGCCAAAATGTTTGGTAACAAATGCACTAAAACCGATACCACAAGTATTACAACAATATTGATCATTCACCTGAACCAAATCAATTTTTTGCGCGGTACCTTTCGATAGTTTACGGATTGCTTTTGCCGGGTCTATGGGAATTTTCAAATGACGGGCTAATCCATTTCCAGATCCTGTTGGTATAATTCCCAAACTCGCTTTTCTGCTAAAAACAGTTTTTGCAAGGGCACTAACCGTTCCATCCCCACCCACTGCAACAATACATAAATTTGGGGCATCTTGATATTGAGCGATTACACTTTTACTATGTCCAGGGTCTTTAGAGATCAGAATTTCAAAATCTGATCCATTTAAATTATTGGTAATCAGCTCATTCCAATTTCTCATTTGTTGATTTCCAGAACCAGGATTAATGACAAAAAGGTATTTAGTAGGGTTTAAATTCATGCTAGGTCCAAAATTATGGCTTATCAGGAATTTTAGGCAATTCGTAGGTAAAATCATTTCATTTAGCAAATAGTTTGGATAACTTAGAACTATGTATTGCACAGTACTTGTTATTGTATTAACTTTGTATCATGAAAATAGAAAATTCAATAGCACAAATGAAAAAGGGTGTCTTGGATCTGTGTATTTTATCTATTGCAAGCAAGGAAGCAGTCTATCCTTCTGATATTATTCAGAAGTTAAAAACTGCCGATCTGATTGTAGTTGAAGGTACCTTATACCCCATTTTAACCCGCTTAAAAAATTTTGGACTTTTGGAATACCATTGGAAAGAATCCAATGCCGGTCCACCTAGAAAATACTTTACAATAACAGATTCCGGAAAGGAAGCATTGCAGATTTTATCCACAAGCTGGATGCAATTTGTACAAGGTGTCAATCAATCATTACAAAACAAAAATGACCATGAATAAAATACAACACATTAATATTGGCGGCTATCCGTTTTCTGTAAATGAAGATGCCTATTTAAAATTAGATCAATATCTTTCGAGACTTGATATCCACTTTTCCAGATCTGAAGGATGCAAAGAAATCATGGAGGATATTGAATCCCGGATTGCAGAACTTTTTAAAGATTATCTCAATGGAGGATCCATTGTTAGCATCGAGCATGTGAATCAAATGATTCAAATTATGGGAACACCTGAAAATTTAGAAACGCACACTGAAAGTGAAGAAGCCTTTAAGCAACCGGAGCATACATACTATACAGGTAAACGATTATTTCGGGATCCAACTGATAAAAAAATCAGTGGTGTCTGTTCGGGAATTGCACATTATTTTGGAGTTGAAGATCCATTATGGATACGGGTAGCTTTTATCTTTTTTGGAATTTGGGGTTTCGGTATCTTATTATATATCATTCTGATGATTTTAGTTCCAGAACCGATAACATCTGCTGATCGTTTAGCCATGAAAGGCAAGCCAATTAACATTCAAAATATAGCTCATAAAGTGGAAGAAGAAATTGACGATTTGACGGATCGGTTTGATGAATGGAGAGATAAATGGAGAAGAAAGAAAAAAGAAAGAAAGTCAAGATTTTAATTCAATACTTTCATTGGATCCCAATTTAACTTACCACAGGAAGGGTGTAATTGCTTGAACCGCTTGCAGGATGTGATGTCCAAACTCCAAAAAATACCGCCTTGTCGATGTATCTTTACAGCCGATGTTGCATTTGCAAAATTTTATAGGGGGCTTGTATCAGGAGCCTTTGGACAGGCTATATCTGGAGAATGTCAATCCAGCAACTGGAGAACTAATCTCATTCATACCGAGAAGCAATGTGAAGGACGTCAACCTCGCTGTGGAAGCAGCAACAAACGTATTTCCACAATGGAGGCAAAGTTCTTTAGAATCCAGATTTAAAATTTTAAACAGGATTGCAGATTTAATTGAATTGAATCTCCAGGAATTTGCTTTAGCTGAAACAAATGATACCGGAAAGCCTATTACGCATTCCGAAAATATTGACATCACCCGGGCTGCTACTAACTTCCGATTTTTTGCAACTGCCGCCATGCAATTTGCATCCGAATCGCATGAGTCTCCGGGTAAGGCTATTAACTATACTTTAAGACATCCAATCGGAATTGTTGGCTGTATATCACCGTGGAATTTACCGCTCTATTTATTTACCTGGAAAATAGCTCCTGCGTTAGCAGCTGGTAATTGTGTTCTTGCTAAACCTTCTGAATTAAGTCCGAGTACTGCCTTTCTATTAGGAAAAATTGTTAAAGAAGCCGGATTGCCAGACGGTGTATTAAATATTCTCCAAGGACTTGGGAATGAGGTTGGTGAAGAAATTGTAAAGCATCCTTTAGTAAAGGCCATCTCCTTTACTGGTGGCACAAAAACCGGAGAGCACATCGCTGCAATAGCAGCACCTAAATTCAAAAAATTAAGTTTAGAATTAGGAGGAAAAAATCCCTGCCTGGTTTTTGCAGATTGTGATTATGATAGTACTTTAAAACAAGTCTTGCGTTTAGCATTTTCTAATAGCGGACAAATTTGTTTATGTGGAAGTCGAATTTTGATTGAAAATAAAATATACCATCAATTTAAAAATGATTTAATCGAATTGTTACAAAAATTGATTCCATCAGATCCATTGGAAGTATCAACCCGGATGGGTTCAGTCATTTCACAACAACATCTTGAAAAAGTCATATCCTATATAGAATTAGCAAAACAAGAAGGAGGTACTATTTTAACTGGTGGTCATCGGATTCAACTTGAGGGTCGATGCCAACATGGTGCTTTTCTTGCACCCACAATAATTGAAGGTTTAGGACCGGAATGCCGCACCAATAAAGAAGAAATATTCGGACCTGTCATAACACTCCAATCTTTTGAAACTGAAGCAGAAGCATTGTATTTAGCGAATGCAAGTCAATATGGCTTAGCTTCCACTGTATGGACGACAGATCTTAATAAAGCAATGCGGCTTTCACAAAATTTGAACACCGGAATAGTTTGGATTAATTGTTGGCTTTTTCGCGATTTAAGGACCCCTTTTGGAGGCATGAATGATTCCGGCGTTGGTCGTGAAGGTGGTTGGGACGTCATGCGTTTTTTTACAGAAACAAAAAATGTTTGCATTCATTTAGAAGACCATAATTAATTATTTTGAAAACACTTTTTCATATTGGAAGATATATGCAATGGCTGCGTCAAGCCTTTCTCAAACCAGAACGATTTAATATGTACTGGAAAGAAACTTTGCGTCAAATGAATAGTATTGGAATTGGTTCCCTTGTTATCGTTGGAATCATATCCATATTTATTGGTGCTGTTACTGCAGTTCAATTTGCATATCAAATGGGAGATTCATTAATCCCCAGATTTTATGTTGGATATATTGTAAGAGACATGACGATCATTGAATTGGCACCCACGTTTTCCTGTATGTTGCTCGCAGGAAAAGTAGGATCCAACCTTGCAGCAGAATTAGGTGGTATGCGTCAAAAAGAACATATTGATGCAATGGAAATTATGGGTGTAAATACCACTGCATATTTGGTTCAACCAAAAATCATTGCCGCTTTATTTGTTGTACCGATGTTAGTTTGTGTTGGCGCTTTTATAAGTATCATAGGGGGTTATTTAGCAGTTGTGCCTACACATTGGTTTTCTCATGCTGAATATATTCGTGGGCTAAGATCATTTTTTGAGCCTTATAACGTATTTATGATGTTTGTTAAAGCAATCGTTTTTGCTTTTATACTTACCTCTGTTTCCTGTTATCAGGGATACTTTGTAAAAGGTGGCAGTATAGAATTAGGAGAAGCAAGTACCCGAGCCGTTGTTTATTCTAATATTTTAATTCTGCTATCAGATTATATCATAGCTATGTTAATGACCTCATGATAAGTGCCTTAAACATTTTTAAAAATTTTGGTGAACAGATCGTCTTAAATGATGTCACTTGTATATTTGAACCAGGAAAAACTAATTTAATTATTGGACGATCCGGGGCTGGTAAAACCGTTTTATTGAAAATATTAATTGGATTAGTTCCACCCAGTTCTGGCAAAGTTTGGTATGATGATGTTGATTTTTATGCATTGGATAAACAACAACTCCGCGAATTAAGAATGCAAATCGGAATGTTATTTCAAGGTTCTGCATTGTTTGATTCTATGAATGTTGAAGATAATATCCGATTTCCATTGGATATGTTTTCAAATATGACTAAAAAAGAAAAAGAAACCCGGGTTAACTATTGTTTAGAACGTGTTAATTTAACAGGGAACAATAAAAAATTTCCATCTGAACTTTCAGGAGGAATGCAAAAACGTGTAGGCATTGCACGGGCAATCGTTTTAAAACCTAAATATCTCTTCTGTGATGAACCAAATTCCGGTTTAGATCCGAAAACTTCTTTAGTTATCGATGAACTAATTTATGCTATAACAAAAGAAGATAATATAATTACAGTTATTAATACCCATGACATGAATAGTGTTATGGAAATAGGAGATAATATCTTTCTGCTCCATGAAGGACAATTAGCCTGGACAGGAAATAAGGATGAAGTGCTCACAAGTACAAATGAAATTCTCGATGGATTTATTTTTGCATCCCCCTTTCTCCAAAAATTAAAACAAAAGATGAAACAAATTGAACGCTCATAATACTTGACTTATCAAAAAAGATTTTACAAAAGGATTTTATAATCCCTGATTTTTAAAAACTTCCACAGTTTATGGTGTATTTAATGACAAATTCATTAAAATACTTTAAAATATGATTTTCTGTTTTGGATTCAAATTTAATGTCCAAATCCTACGGACTTAATTTTATTAAAAGCATCCAAACCACAATCAAGAAAAGCTTCATAACTTTCAACACCTTCTTTAAAACCTCGAGGTTTCGCCAAAACTTCTTCTTTCGGACTCACAAGCACATAAAGTGGTTGACTATTCTGATTAAAATTTACAATTTGAAAATCGGCCCATTTATTCCCAATATTTCTAATGGGTGTTTTGCGTACTGCTGAATATAATTCTTTGTCTAGTGGTGAACGATCGTCTACATATAAAGAGACTAAAACATAATCATTCGCTATTCGATTTCGCACTTTAACATCAACCCAAATATGCTCTTCTGTTTTTCTACAATTTACACAGCCATATCCTGTAAAATCTACGAGCATAGGTTTATTCACTTCCTTAGCAAAAGCTAATCCTTCATGATAATTTTTAAAACAGTCAAGATTATTTGCACATTTTGTAAAGGATGGATATTTATTCTTAATATCTTGATTCACATTTGCACTTGCTAAAAAATAATTATAATTTGCAGGTGGTGCCAGACCACTCATCAATTTTAAAGAATTGTAAGATTGCAATTCCTTGTTATACATAAACCCTGTAGACAGATAAATAGTTGCTGCTAATGAAGCAAGTGCAAACATCCAACGAGTTGCCGAAAGCTTTTTTAGCGGACTGTCATGAGGAAACTTAATAAATCCAAATAAATACAAACTCATCAAAGCAAAGATGAGTACCCAAAATCCCATAAATAATTCATACCCTAATATTCCCCAATGCTGGCACATATCAGCAACTGATAAAAATTTAAATGCTAATGCCAATTCTAAAAAACCCAAGACTACTTTCACACTATTCATCCAGGATCCTGACTTAGGTAATGAATTTAAAAAAGCTGGAAATGCAGCAAACAATCCAAACGGAATTGCTAACGCTGTAGAAAATCCAAGCATTACAATAAAGGGTCCCATTTTGGAAGTAGCCGATTGCACAATTGCAGATCCAATTATTGGACCTGTGCAAGAAAAACTAACTATGGCTAAAGTAAATGCCATAAAAAAGATTCCAATGAGTCCTCCGGATTCAGCCATTTTATCACTTTTATTTGCCCATGAACTCGGTAAGGTGATTTCATAATAACCAAAAAATGAAAAAGCAAATATGATAAAGATGATAAAAAATAAAGTATTTGCAATCCAATTTGTGGATAATTCATTTAATGCCGTGGCACCAAAAACAGCTGTAATTAAAATACCAATAGCAACATAAATAACAATAATAGAAAGTCCATAAATTAAAGCATTTCTAAATCCCTTTCGTTTTGTTTCTTTCGTAAAAAAAGAAACGGTTAATGGAATCATAGGAAATACGCAGGGTGTTAATAACGCTAATAATCCACCAAGAAAACCAAAAATAAATGTCCAGAAATGATTCTTTCCTTCAATTCTTTCCTCTCCACATTGACCTGCAGGATTTTTCTGTGTTTCAATCAAAGCGGGTACTGTTAGATCAATGGAATTTCCATCAATTATATTTGGTGTGATAATTCCGATACCTTCTGTTTCAAGTTTTAAACTATTTGTAGATGGATCAAAAACAAAATTAATATCTTTTGGTGGTAAACATTTTGTAGCATCGCAAGATTGAAAGGTAAAAAATCCTTTTATTGGTTTACTATTATCTTTAACTTTTATATCCTGACTAAAAGAAACTTGATGTTTATATTTGATTAATTTCATTTCAAATATTTCATCATAACCTTCAAGTTTATGTTCTGAATTTTCTGAGATAGCTCCTATTTTTTCAAAGGATGCAGAATCGGAGAATTCTATACTCGTAGGCAGCGGTCCATCCTCTCCAATGTCGTGACTATAGATATACCAACCTTCTTGAATATCTGCAATAAATTTTAAGGCATAAACTCCATTTTCTTTGGATATCAATTCTGATTTTACTTTTACCGGATCCAGTAAACCGCTTGGTTCTGATTGAATTGGATTTCCTGTAAGTCCGACACTTGTTTGCGGCATAGATCCAGGCATTCCTCCCATAGATTTTTCTTCCAGTGCTTCCCCATTTAAAGAAATTGCAAAATCCTGATTAGTTGGTGGAATACACTTTTCGCTATTACAGCTCATAAAATATGCTGAAGCTTGAATCGGTTTAGATGGATCTTTAACTTTTATTTTTTGAACAAACGCTACATGATCATAATATTTAGAAACTATCAGATTATCAAATAATGGTTCTGGACCTTCCTTTTTCTTGCCAATTTCCTCGGCTTTTCCTATAAGTTCCAAGCCAGGTGCTTTTTGTATACTGATTTCAGTAGGTTGCGCTGCATTTGGGTCTGAGCTTTGACTATATATTGCCCAGCCCGCATCCATTTTGGCTTTTAGAATAATTTCAAAGGTATTCGGACTTAAACGCTTTACTTCATGGCTCCAGTGAACTGGCTCCAATATCTGGGAAAATGAAGTCAGACTAAACCCTAAAGCTAAAACTAAAGAAAAAAGGCCTTTAAACTGCATGTGATTCAATTTTATAGGATACAAAAATAGAACAAAGCAATTGATTTAGTGGACACTTTAAAACCTTCTTAAGTTGGGCTTAACCTATGTTTAACTTCTAAAGCTTAAAATCAAGCAATACTCATAGAATATTGGCTTATCCAAACGAAAAGGGATTCCAAAATTTGCCTTCCATCTGTATTTCCAAGCTCAGATTCTGCAGCGCGCTCGGGGTGTGGCATGATACCACAGACATTTTTCTGCAGATTACAAATCCCTGCAATATTCAGACAAGAACCATTGATATTTGATAAATCGTCGATTCGGCCATCTTCATGGGCATATTGAAACAAAATCTGATCATTTTGAACCAAGGATTTTAAAACTGTTTCATCTGCGAAGTAACGACCATCTGCATGTGCAATCGGAATTTTATAGGTTTTGTCTTTTTCCAGATTACAAGTAAGTGGAGAATCTATAGTGTGAGGTTTTAAATAAACGTTTTTACAAATAAAGTTTTCACTTTTATTTGTCAATAATTGGCCTGGAAGTAATCCTGCTTCACAAAGAATTTGAAAACCATTACAAATTCCAATCACCAATCCACCTTCATTTGCAAATCTGATTACATCTTTCATGATCGGAGAAAATCTTGCTATGGCACCGCATCTTAAATAGTCTCCATATGAAAAACCACCCGGTAAGAAAATACAATCCCCTGGATTAAAGCCTGCTAATATTGTTTCTTTATGCCAAATCTTTTCTACATTTTTTTTGAATACATCGCCCAGGACGTAAACCATATCATCATCACAATTAGATCCGGGAAAAACAACGACTCCAAATTTCATTTCTACCAATTTTGAAACTGCAAAAATAGCGATACAATTACTAAAAACAGGTGAATTGTCTCTTGAATTAAAGGATTTTTCAATTTAGTTAACAATAAACCGGTCAATAAAGCCAATGGTGTAAATAATACCATTAAATGATTAACCTGCTCTATTTTTAAAAATAAAGTACTCCATAATCCTACCAATAAACACCAAAATAAAATATCAAACTGTTTTTGAACCATCATGGTTCGCTTAAATTGAAAATAAGGATATTGAAATAAAATTAAAATCAAAAACAACAGGAGCAACGTAAAAGCAACCCAACCATAGGAACTGAATTTAAATGAAAATATAAACGGACTAAAAAAGCCTGTTATCTGCTGATCCCAAAATTCTAAATGAAGATTGAAAATGTACAAAATCACATACGCAAGAAAGTAAATATTTATAAAACCTCCAATTATTTGCAGAAACTCCTTCGGTTTTGAACCTCTTAAGATTACAATTCCTATGACACCAAGTAATAAATAAATATAATAGGGTGTATAAAATAAACTTGCAAGTCCAACCAAGAAACCAAAATTAAATAACTGTGTGGTTGCAGTTTTTTTGAGATAAATTCCAAATAATTGATATAAGCCTACTGTAAAAAATAAATTTGCAAAAAGTACTGGATTTAAACTTAAGGTTGAAGGATGAAAGCCGCAAAATAAAATAAAGAACAAGCCTCCAAATAATTGCCCTTCAGAATTCATTTTATAGGAACTCACCATCCGGCCAATTATAATAGCCTGAATTGCAATCATTGCAATGGCTATCATGGTTTCTGTAGAATACGACAGCCATTGATTTTTAAAAATTTGATTATAGATCCAACAATTCTCTGAATTCTTATATGTTATTTGTGAAAACCAGGCACTTGCATGCAATACGATTGCATAAGGAATTAATAGCAAGATGCTAAAAAAGGTATTTTTCTTAAATAATTCTAACAAATGAATCGAATCTTAGATCAAAATTAAGTTTTTTTAAACAGAAAGCTGTTCATTCTGGTTTTTATAATAGAGATCCTCTAAAGAGCATTCTCTATATTTACCCCGCCATGCATGCAGCTATTACCCTGGACGAAATCAAGAAGCCTGTAAATCAGGCACTTGTTGAATTTGACCGCCATTTTAAACAAGCGATGAGTAGTAAAGTACCTTTGCTTGACCGGATCACTTATTATTTAGTTAAAACAAAAGGAAAACAATTCCGGCCTTTGATTGCATTACTATCTGCAAAGTTATTTGGCGAAATCCATGAAAAATCATATGCTGCAGCGACCTTAGTGGAATTATTACATACTGCCACTTTAGTGCACGATGATGTAGTTGATGAATCCTACCAACGCCGAGGTTTTTTTTCAATTAAAGCGCTTTGGAAGAATAAAATTGCCGTGTTAGTTGGTGATTATCTCTTATCCAGAGGACTCTTAACCGCGTTACAAAAAAAACATTTCGATTTGCTTGAAATTCTTTCCACTGCCGTCAGTGAAATGAGTGAAGGGGAATTACTGCAATTGGAAAAAGCCCGAAGATTAGATATCACAGAAGCGATTTATTTCCAGATAATAAAACAAAAAACAGCTTCTTTAATTCGTTCAGCATGTGTTTGTGGAGCTAAAAGTAATACTGAGGATGAAAGCCATTTGAATAATATGTTTCATTTTGGAGAAAAAATAGGAATTGCATTTCAAATTAAAGATGATCTTATGGATTTATCGAATGACTTTACCGGTAAACCTAAAATTGCCGATATTAAAGAAAAGAAAATGACGCTGCCTTTAATTGCTGCTTTATCTGCTGCTCCTATGCCTAAAAAGAACAGAATTATCTCATTGATTCGAAATCAAAATGAAAATCAAAATTCAATCCAAGAAGTGATACAGTTTATACATGATTATAAAGGAATCGAAACGGCTCAATTTAAAATGGATCAATACCGTGATGAAGCACTGGCAATTTTAAAGAACCTACCCCAAAATGAAGCGAATGTTGCCTTAACTAAATTATGTTATTTTGTCACAGAACGAAAAAAATAAACGAATGCATGTTTACTTAAACGAAACATCCTAGTTGTTATGAAATTTAATTTATTCCAATAAAATAAGGTCCAATTTGATTTAAATAGTGGACGTCAATAACAAATCTAAATTTGTATATTTAATTCCAAATCGTTGACTTAAGTATTCATTTGTCAAACATCCTTTATAAGTATAAATACCATTTCGCAAACCTTTATGGGTGTAAATTAAATGCTCAAAGCTTCCAGTGTCTCCTGCTTGTTGAAGAATGGTGGTAATTATATTACTAATCCCAATAGATGCGGTCCTTGCCACTTTAGATGGAATATTAGGAACTCCATAATGGAGGACTCCATGGATAGTTCGAGTTGGATTATCATGGGAAGTTACCTGACTCGTTTCAAAACAGCCACCTTGATCAATACTCACATCAATAATGACAGAACCTGATTTCATTTTCATGATCATTTCTTCAGAAACCAATAAAGGGGTACGACCTGTTTTACTATGAATGGCTCCAATCGCGACATCCGCCGTCATTAATTGTTGAGTTAGCGTAATTGGATTCAATGAAGAGGTATAAAGTTGTCTTCCAATCCTATTTTGAATCCGAATTAATTTATGGATATTATCATCAAAAATTCGAACGGAGGCTCCAAGTGCTAATGCTGCCCGGGTTGCAAATTCAGCTACCACCCCAGCACCTAGAATTACAACTTTAGCTGGAGGTACACCGGAAATTCCACCTAAAAGCAAACCTTTCCCATGGATTGGGTTACTTAATAATTCTGCAGCCGTTTGTACCACAGAAATCCCTGCAATTTCCGACATAATTCGTACTAAAGGAAAGGTGCCATCATCCGCTTGTAAATATTCCATTGCTATGGCCATTACCCTTTTCTGGCGCAGTGCTTGTATATATTCATAATCGATTACCGGAAGATGCAATGGAGAAACCAAGACTTGATTTGGATGAAACCATTGTAGTTCTTCATGCGTTGGCGGTGCAACTTTAAGAATAATATCACAATCAAAAACCATTTTGCGATCATGGGATATGATTGCACCTGCTTCTGAATAATCCCGATCACTATAATGTGCTTTTTTGCCTGCTCCAGATTCAATTACAATTTCATGGCCTCTTGCCACCAAATTACTCACTGATACCGGTACTAAGGCGACCCTGTTTTCTTGCAAGGTGGTTTCTTTAGTAATTCCAATGCGCAAGGAGGATTTGGCTTTATATAATTCAAGCATTTCCGGTTGTGTCAGAAATTCCTGTTGAGCGGAAGTATAATATATAGGATCCTGCATAAATCAAAGGGTTAAGGTAAACTTTCTTTGATTATTATCCAACACTTCGATCCGGATTCTTAAGAGCATTTCTTGCTCCAGTAATGGTGCTACCAATTCAGGCCATTCAATGAGACAAAGCGTCCCACTATCAAAATACTCCCGAATCCCTATATCAATAGCTTCCTGAATATTTTTAAGCCGATATAAATCCATATGAAACAATTGTTTAATTGCCCATGAATTCTGGCTACAAACATATTCATTAATAATAGAAAACGTCGGACTGCTCACTTCACTTTCAATACCAAGGTGTTCTCCGAGGGCTCTTACAAAACGAGTTTTACCAGCCCCCATGGATCCTTCCAGACAGATAATAGAATACTTTTTTATCAAGGGTAAAACTTCCATAGCAAACGTATGAAGTTCTTTTTCTGTTTTTATATATTCAATGGTGCTCATAAATAGGATATTCTGGCTAAGGTAGTAATCTGGAATTACAAAAGAGTTTCAAAGCTATAAACTTAATATCTGGCACAAAAAAAAACCACAGTTTTTGGCTGTGGCTTTTTCTGAATTTAAAAATCTATCTTAATATTTCAAATGAAATAGAGATTCTTCAATTGGGCTGTTTACTGTGATTTTTGTCATTTCAACTGGACCATTTTGAGATTCCACCATGTGAGGAAATAAATAACCCCCTTCTATTTCTTTGTAATTGCTAAACTTCGTTTCCATTTCCATTTCTTTACCACCCGCCTTCAATTTTGAAACCGTTTTTACAATGTAATAACTTGTTGGATCAATTAGGTAATATGTAATCTTGCCCCCTTTTGCAGTAACTTTTAATTTATGACATTCTGTACCTTCTACATCATCCATACCAAGATATTCTACCATATGACCTTTGGATTTATAATCAAATAACTCCCCGGATAAATCTAACTGGTCAGCGCCTTCTTTAATCTGGTCTGCAGGCAAAGCTTCTGGTTTTGTCTGTCCTTGAAAAGGCATAAACATCCAACCGGAATCTGGTCTTGTGATAATCCAGGCATCCATTCCCATGACTGAGAATTCTACTTTAGAGCCTTTGTTATTTAAAATAGTTGTGGATACAGGAATTTCCATTCCTTGTGCACTCACCTTTCCTTGCATTACAATGGATTGAATGCTGGTTAATTTATCTTTTCCTCCAAGTGCTTGAACATATTTGTCAATAATCTCATCAGCCGTTTGAGCAAAAAACAAAGTTTGAGAACCCAATACAAAACATAAAACCGTTACTAGTTTTTTCATCTTTTTTATTAATTGTTAATTTAAGATTCCAAAGATAAGGCATCCATGGGTTATGAAATGCCAAAATGCGACACCCGGTGAGTATTTTAAGATTAATTTAAGCAATTTGACGATAAATTGGCAATAGAAGGCCCAAATCCTTATGTAAATTCAAATTTTAATGGAAGGCTTAATTTTAACATTACAAACGGATAAAGTGTTTAAAGAATTTTGAAATTTTCAGAAATTAGTATTTGTGACCTGGGTATTTCAACCATTCATAACAGGTAAAATATAAAACAAAAGTCCTGAATAAAAACCAGGACTTTTATTTTAAGACAATCCTTACATTACCAATTTCTTCTTCGTTCGCCGTCATGTTTTTCTCTCCAGATATCTCTGTTGGAATGTTTTTTCATGCGATGTAGTTTTCGTTTTTCACAACGATCTAATTTACCATCGCGCAGCATTCTTCTTTTTTCATGATGAAATCTTCTTTGTTCCATTCCAAGATACCTCATTTCGCGAGGGGTTAATTCACCAGATCTCCAACCTTCCTGGATACGATGTCTTTGATTGAACTTTGTTTGTGCCTGACTCATTCCAAGAAAGGCAATGAACAACACACATAAACTTAAAATTCTTGTTTTCATTTTTTTTAATTTAGAATTAAATAAGCAATTTATAAGTATGACTATTGAATCCTGTGGAAGATTAAACAAGAACTGACCTTAACTAAACTTTAAAAGACCTGTAACATTTAAGTAAACCAAAATATTGGGTATTAAATGTATGACAGAACGTTTCCGCCAATAGGCGGAAGGAGCACGACAGTGCTGCAAGTAATGGAACAGTGTGAACTGCGATAAATTAAACCAATCAAAATGTATCCAGAATTTGATGTGGAAGATTTTATCAATCTTGCGAATTACAAGATTTAACAAACTCTAATGATTGATGGGAAGCCGAGTAGGCCGTTTAGTGCGATTACATTATCGATAATCAGGAAATCAATCAGAATAAATCAACTTTCCTAAATTTTTACAAGTTTTCCACTAAGTAATTTGCCATCCGGTAAGCGGATATTATATAGATAATATCCAGGATTTAAATTGCCTTCAAGTTTAATTCTATTTTTGCTACTGGCTAAACTATATCTTTGAACATCAATGCCACTAAGAGTGTATATATTTAAGACAGCCCCTTTTGCATTAATCTGTGTGTCTAGCTCCACGGACAAGTAATCATTAAATGGATTTGGAAATACGGAATGCCGATTTGATTTTATCAATTCGTTTACTTTTGTTATTTTGTCAACGCTTTTATACAATCCATCATAAGCTATTGAAACAAAAATATAATCCTCCGAATCCCAAAACAATGAATTATAGATGACAAATTCTTTACCAAAAATCGGTAATCCACTGTTAAAATCGTTCCAAATATGCCCACCGTCATTTGAAATGCTTATACCTCCAATATTATTAATGGCAATTATTTTTGGATAATATTTATCATAAATTCCTATGAATTTATTTTCAAAATAAGAGGAAGTAGAAATAAAATCAGAACCTCCATTTGATTCAAATAGATTGGTTTCCCTATTGTATTTTTCGCCACTGACTAATATAGTGCCATTATTTTCTATCCTTAAATCCACAATCCTTTTGAAATCCTTAAATGTTGTATCTATACTCCAGCTTATTCCCTCATTAGTGCTGACGTATACACCTGAAGTTGTATACGAATAAGCGTATAATTTATCCGTTGGTGATAAATAATATCTTAAAACTTGCGGATTTGGCAGATTTCCTCCTCCGAGGAGTGCCCAGTTATTATTCTCATACTTGTATGCAATTACTGTATCAATAAAATCACCTGCGACATCCTTTATTCCAAAAAACAGTAATGAATAATGATTTTTATTTAGAACATTACCAATATAATGAATTGCTGGCGCAGAAAAATTTATTACTTGAAATTTATTTCCATTATCATTTGAAATTAGGATATTGCTATTAATATCTATGCCAACTAATTCTTTATTATGGAGTGGAAAAACATTATTTAGTTCGGCTCCATCATGCATTAGATTGTCCCATGTTGCGCCTTCATTTTCTGAATATAAGAAAGAACAATAATCTGGTTTAGCGAATAGCCTTTCACCAGCATTCTTAAATACATTTGAAAAATTCCAAAGGGAATAATCAAGTTTCAATTCAGTCCATCCAGAGTTTCCTGATCTAAATATTCTCATGCCAATGTGGCCACAATTGTCTTCATTAACAATAGCAATTGCTAAAGTAGAATCTAAAGCTTCGATTTTGGAGATTTTGGAAGGAAAGTTAATATTAAAGTCACTGATTTCAGTCCATGATTGCCCCTCATCATAAGTAATAAAACAACTATTATCCGTTCTGACTATTACTTGATTCATTTTAGTCAGTACCAAATTTCTAACGGGATCAGAAATGCTATATTTAGGATCAATTTGAATTCTTTTCGGTATTCCTGCAGGATTGTTAGAGATAAACAGACCATTTGCATTACCCACAAATACATGTCCTTGTTTTGAGATATAAAAATTCTTTACGCTGCTTATGATTAAGAGTGTATTAACTTTGACATAGCTTAAATTAGTGGTGTTAAATTTATAAATAATGTACTCATTATTGGCGTAACATAGTGCATAATTAATATCTTCCGTAAATGGGAATATGGCTTCAATTTTATCCGGAAGAACAATAATATCTTTAACTTCAGACCAATTTCTATTATATCTTATTATACGATTACCTTGGAATGTATATGAAATACCATTTTCATTATATTTAATTGCATTATACAAAAGTTGATGTTGGATAACACTATCTAATAACTTAAAACCTTCATTTTCTTCATAAAACCTGCCAAAAAATAATCCACCATCATTAAAAAACTGTATTAGTCTATTCTTGTCATCAATATACAATTCTTTTGAATAATGAAGGGGATTATATGTAAATGTATCGTTGACTATGTTTAGCCACGAATTGCCCTGATCCTTTGATTCAAGTATTATATTTTTATAACGAAGGGCGACATATATCTTACCATCATTCGATATTGCAATGTCCTCACATTTTTGAAACTGTTCGGAATTAATTTTTTGCCAATCAGATTGGCAAAAAATTAATTCGCTACAAAATATAATTAGAGTTATTATTCCAAAACGAGTAATCATGTGAATTAATTTGGTTCACAACACATATAGTCAACTTGTAATTTAATACTCATATTGGTACAAAATGAACTACTGCCCTCACAGCATTGGGTGGGAACTGGTGGACTAGTAGTTATATCATAACAAAACATGAATCTTATTTGATAAGGAATCGCGTCCCCAAATACACATTCATCTGGTTTCTTCCTTTCAGCCAAATCCCAAGCATAATCTATTAAAATGTTTTGAGCAGTCGTGTCCAGATATAAATGATGGGTAATATCTCCTAAAAAGGATGGACAAAGATATTCAGTACAATCAGCATACGCACAATATCTCCAAGAATTAATATAACCCATATCCAAATATTCAATTAGGTCTCGAGGAGTAAAAAGATTTTTAAAACAAATAGTGACAAGATCTTCGCAGCCGAGAGGCACTCCTGGCATCGTTCCGCATGGTGGATTTGCATGTTTAATAAGCATACAAACTACAGCTTGTGCATAATCTCCCATATCATCATAATCACAAGGATCTAAAACTTGCCTTGTGCATGAAAATGAAGGGCAACCTGTTTCACAAGTGCCTTCATTATCCGAGCAATCATAGGGGTCTTCACCCGATGCTATCAAACCATCGACTGTTGGATTTAGATTATGTACGTCGTCAAAGTAATTTGAACTTTTCACTAAGTAGTGCTTCTAATTAATTCAAAGCTAATTCTTTTTGCTTATAATTTTTAATTTTAAAAGGATATTATTTTTCATATTCAATTTTTCTATCCCTAATACATTGTGGTTTAATTCTTTCTTTTATAATGAATTTGGCACGGCCAAAATACACATCTGCAGGAGTTAAATTCTCTAGTGATTCATGGTATCTTTCATTGTTATAAGTTTCCACAAATTTTTTAAAGCTCTTTCCAATTCCTCAGGGCAGTATTAATTATCAAGTTTTACGACGTTTTTCATTGTCCTATGATATCGTTCAATCTTGTCTTGCGTTTGAGGATGGAATGGTCTTCCATGTATCTGGTCCATACCATAGCTCTTTTTCAAATAATCTTTTAAATCAGAAGTTATATAGCAAGAGCTATTGTCTGGAATAGCCCCCTATTAATCAGACAATTTATTGTTCTAACAATTAATTCTTATACTTAGATTTCTTGAATGAAAATCGATAAAATGTATAATTTTTTTAATTATTCTCATTGGATTTTTGCAAACCAGAATACTGTCCGATACATAATTAATCATTAGGGTTTTGTTCAGATAGTTGTAAATTATGTACGAGTTTCACAACTTCACCACTTTGTCATTAGTAAATATGTTTTCTGAATTACGCAAATTCAAAGTTGGAATGACTTTAGCCCATCAATACATGAACCAATAGGATGATGATATTAAAAGTGCTGTACTTGGTAATGCCGGAACTGTTATTTCATTCCGCATTGGAACAGAAGATGTTATGTATGACAGAACGTTTCCGCCAATAGGCGGATGGAGCACGACAGTGCTGCAAGTGATGGAACAGTGTGAATTGCGATAAATTAAGCTAATCAAAATGTATCCTGAATTTGATGTGGAGGATTTTATTAATCTTGCGAATTACAAGATTTATTTAAAGCTGTTGATTGATGGGAAGCCGAGTAGACAGTTTAGTGCTTCAACGCTTTCAATATAAATGTCCTCAATTTAATACCCACTTAGTAGATTGGACTAACTTATGATCTCTGTAAAGTTGAACAAAATATAAACCACGATTTAAGAAATTTAATTCAAAGTTCCATTGTTTTTTATATTGCAATAGACTCTTTTTAAAAACTATATTTCCGGAAATATCTATTAGATGAACCTCTAACGATTTATTATTGTTAAAATTTTGATTTACAATTTGCAATATTCCATCCGAGGGATTTGGATAAATCTTGAAGGGCAGTTTCGAATTAAAATCATTTGTTGCAGTCAGACTATCACAAATACTTCCCTGCTCGACTCCAAGATCAAAATTGGCGAAGTTAGGCAGTCCAATCCCATTATAAACCGGTAATTCTATAGCTCGATGCTGAAAATCACAGTCTAATCCACGCTCATTTGGCTTATTAATTGCATGTAAATAAATATTACCGGATATACAACTAACATACATTTTATTATCTGGTGCATTTTGAATATCGTAGTAAGCTGTAGAAAAATATTTATCATAAATAAATCCATCCCATTTTGCTACTTGAATGAATGAATGCTCAATATCATTTGATTCCAAGTCATATTGGTAAATATTTGTAGTTGATATAACATACAAGTATTTACTATTTGGAGAGAAACAACTGTTAATCGTTCTAAACGAATCTAAGTCTGGTATTGAATATTGATTAAAGTTGCTTATCTCTCCTGTACATCTATCGAAATCCATAATTTGCAAGTGATCTTTAAGGGATGTTCTTACTAGCTTTTTACCATCATAAGAAATAATTAAATTTCCATTATCAGTTCTATCAATTAAAGAAACACCAATTGCTTGTGGAGTAAATTTTACAAATCCAGTATCTGTTAACAAGACTTTATAATAGATAGAATTCCAATAATCGTGATTAATGATCCACCAAAATTTTCCATTGGCGTGTTTACAAACTGCCATCTGGCTTGGCACAAAATTACCTTCAAGAATAACTTGATTTTTAGTTAACACTTTACCCAAGCCACCATTTTCTTTTGTAGCTATTAATGTATAATATAATTTATCTGAATAGAAAAGATTTAAATTACTATCCCAAATCTTCCTTTTATGAATTAAATAAATTAAATCCTGGTTTCCTTCTATAGTCAAAAAGCAAGATGCATTTGCTATGGGATAAAATGCTCCTTGATAGTCATCCCAATACGTTCCTGGATTCAAAGTATCACCATTATCAATGATTTTATGTTCTTTGTTTCCTAAGTTAAAGCCATCAAAATAAAATAGAAGATTTCCAAATTTATTAGAATAGGATGCATTTTCAAAGCCCATATAAAATCGATGGCCTCCTTGAGTTGGTATGATCGAAAGTGTATCTTGAGTAAAATTTAAAAGTACTCTTCCATATATTGATGGCTCTGAAATGTTGTTATAGCCAATCACCCAATTCATGTTCTGACGTTGTGCATTTATGCTAAGCTGAAAGATTGCAATGTAAAACACAAGTTGAAATATTTTACTAATCATGGAGCAAATATTTTATCTATTTTGCTTGAGCAGTCAAGAACCTGGTATTTTATTAAATAAATACCTTCGGGCAAATTTAATCCATTTAGAGGACTTCTCAAATCAAAGTTACCTGTGCTTGGTAAATTTAATTTGAGGTTACCTGTCAGATTGTAAATATTAATCGACTGGAGTTTTGAATAATCAATAAACCAATCCTTATTTATCTCGAGTCTATGGTCAAATATATTTAAATCGCCAGCATAAAGTGGACCAAATATAACTAAAAACTTGTTAGTGTTTCCAAGATCAACTAAATTAACAAATTATGGAAACAAAGAAAAAACAAAGCACAGAAAACTTCATTAAGAAACAAAGGTTCAATGCGAATTTTTAGTTATTATTTTCATTGGTTTTTTGCAAACCACAATATATTCCGATACATAAATAAGCATTAGGTTTTTCTCCTGATAGTTGTAAATTATAGACGAGTTTCACAACTTCACAACTCTATCCTTGGTCAATTTGTTTTCTGAACTATTTAAGTTCAAAGTAGGTATGACATTAGCCCATGAATACATGAATCAACTTGATGATGATATTAAAAGTGCTGTGCATGGTAATGCCGGAACTGTTATTTCATTTAGAATCGGAACAGAAGATACTATGTATGACAGAACGTTTCCGCCAATAGGCGGATGGAGCACGACAGTGCTGCAAGTGATGGTACAGTGTGAACTGCTTTAAATTAAGCTAATCAAAATGTATCTTGAATTTGATGTTACAGATTTTATCAATTTACCCAATTACAAGATTTATATTAAGCTTATGATTGATGGGAAGCCGAGTAGGCCTTTTAGTACTAATACAGCTAATTGCCTATAATCACTATGTAATGTTATGTAAAAGTTTTAGTATTTATCTAATCTTGATTTGCCACAATCAAAGTTATTAATTGTTTCAACTTCGTTAATATTACCTTCCGGATATACATGCTTTAAGTGAATACTTTTTTGTTGCCATTCATAAACTATTAATCTATCATTATATTCCGAGTGACGATAAAAATCATCTTTATACTTAAATAAATTTTCCTTGTTTGTAATATCAGTTTTCTTATAGAAACTAATAAAAAATTGGTGATAAGTTTCGAATTTCATTGTGTCTAACAAATTACAAACAAAACTATCTATTTTTGGCCCGATAGTTTTAACATTTGTAACTCCAGAAACTAAATAATAATCCATTCTTACATAATTCAGTTGATTAGTATCTTTATTTTTTACTTTAAAGCTATCCAACCTGCTTAAAAAATCGAAATATTCAAAGCTTAAAAATTGATTCTCATTTTTATGTTTATTCCAACTAAGACTATTGCAACTCAATAAGATTAAAAAATATATTAATAGTTTTAGATTAAATTTCTTCGTATGACAACATACACTAATTAATATTTCCAGAAATAGTTGCATTAACTCTAATTTTTGTAACAAACGGAATATGGTCATATTTATATTGTAAAACATACCAAGAAGCAAATCCGCTATGTGTTATTAAAATACTTTTTGAACTAAATTTCTTCATATAATTATTAAATTATTTATTAATACTAATACTAATAAGTATATAGATGAATATTGGGAAAGTAAAGGAATGAATCAACATATTTGAACCATAAACGGCTTGCTGACTTTATATCTTAGGTATGTTTATATAAAGTAAATTAGCAAAGATGAAATCAAAAAAATTAATGCTCCTCCTTAAAGCTCTAATGGCTTTGGTGGCAGTCTGGATAGTATTTATTTTATGTGTATTCTTTTGTGGATTGATAGGTAAGTTTATTATGTTTACAACACTGTTTGCTTCCCTTTTTGGTTTTGCCATGCTTATGGTGATACTTCACTCCATGAAAGAGTTTATGAAAATCTATCCTGATTAAATTACATTCAGCCTGCGGAATTTTTCTGCGGGCTGTTTATTTTTATGTATTTTTGGAGAAAGGATTAGGCCAAGAATAGCAGTGTACAAGTGTAATAATTTATAGTATAATGAATTGAAACATGTATCTTTGAAAAATGGATTCTAGGTTTTGAAAAAATATGGTTTTTCAGCCTTCCAATTTGCTTGGAAGTTTGAGATAACCATATTTTATAACCTTTTAAATCTTATATCATGAAAAAATTATTTCTTCTTTTAACGCTTGTTTTTAATTTCATTCTCGCTACAATTTCTTTTGGTCAAAAGAATGACTTTAAATGGTTGCTCGGATATTCAACATGGAACCCCATTGACACTAACTGGGGTATCACGATAATAGATTTTGATACACCAGATGGAAATCCTGTATTTCGATACGATAGTGCTAAAAAAATTCAGTTTGCTATTACATCTGCAATAATTTCTGATGATGACGGAGAATATTTGTTCTCTTGTAATGGATCTTATATTGAGGATTCTTCAGGACATTTAATGCAAAATGGAGATCAACTTTCAGATGGTGCTAGGAAATATAATGATATTGGAGAAGTTGCCCTTCAAGGCGCTTTGATTCTGCCATATCCATGTGATAAATCGAAGTATATTCTATTTCATACCCTAGAATCTTCTTTACCAGATTATGGGATAACAAATCCGGAGTATTTCTATTCAATTGTTGAACTATCCTCTAATTATCCTAAGGGAAAAGTAATACATAAGAGAAAAAGTTTTCTAAGAGACACACTCGCTGAAAATGTATCAGCTGTTAAACATGCGAACGGCAGAGATTGGTGGATAGTTATTTCCGAAGGCAATCATATCGGATATTATGTCTATCTACTTTCTGACAAAGGATTAGAATTAATGTCAAAGCAAACCTTTGAAGGTTTCAGAGGTAACGGTGGATTTGGATTATCTTTTTTCAGTAATGACGGAAAGTATTTCGCAACAGCTGTATCAGCAGGAAGTAGTCTTGCACTTGCTTGGAATTATTTGTATTTTTTTACTTTTGATCGTTGTACTGGCAAGTTAGGAGACTTAACATACAAGCGATTCCCTTATCAACCCACCTGGGGTACCGGTTGCTCTTTTTCAACTGATTCCAAATTGTTGTATGTTGCTACCGCAGATACAATTTACCAATTCGAGATTTCTGGTAATGAATTAAAAAACCAGAGAAAAATAGCTGGTTATGATGGTTATGTCGAATTAGTTGCCCCTCCAAATTCAGGATATTTAACTGAGTTTGGAATGCTTCAACTAGCTCCGAATGGAAAAATTTATGGAATGCTACCTTTGGGTTCTTATCGTTCTCTTGATGTTATTAATAATCCCAATCTTATAGGTAAGGATTGTGATTTTAAACCGCATTCTGCTTGGTCACCTACAGTTAAGACAGCTATTCCAAGTTTTCCAAATTTCCGACTTGGCCCAATTGATGGAAGTAGTTGCGATACTCTTGGCATCAACAATGTACCTTGGTGTTGGTGGAGTTACAATCAGGATACAAGCGATTACTTGAATTTTGAATTCACCGATCTGAGTGCTTATGAAGTTGAACAATGGTGTTGGGATTTTGGAGACCCTGCTAGTGGAAATACCAACACGAGTATGGAGAAGAATCCTATGCATGAATTTTCTACAAATGGTGTTTATACTGTTTGTCTTATTGTGAAGAATAAAAACGGTGCAGATACTTTGTGCCGGACTATTAAAATCGGAAATGTAGTTTCTACTGAAAATCAAAAATTAGAGGTAGAAATAAATGTCTTTCCAAATCCATGCAAAGATTACTTAGTAGTAAATGTTTTGGAATACAATCCAGAGAAAATGTTATTGAATTTGTCCAATCAACTTGGACAGATAGTTTTAGCACAAAAGCTTTATCAGGGAAGCAATGTGATAGGAATGAAAGAATATGAAAAAGGTGTTTACTTCCTTTCAATACAGGAACAGAATTCCCTATTGAAAAAAGAAATTATCATTAAGAATTAAATTAAACGTTCAGTTTAAAGCGGATGAGCAACCTAGTTCATTCGCTTTTTTTTATTTCAAAAATTGTCACATTGTCATTTTATACAGTCTTGACAAACTCTAGCGGGCGTAGTGTTTGGGTTTCCGAACTAATAATGTTCCATGCACTCGTAAAAACAAGTATAGCAGAACTTCGTAAATTTACCATCAATAATAATTGAATTATAAAGCTTGCTTGACTTTGTATCTTGGATATGTTTATATAAAACAAAATTGCAACCCATGATCATTAAAAGTAAACATTTAATGGTGCTACTAAAATCCTTTATGGTTTTAGTGGTCCTTTGGACAGGTTTTGTTTTATGCGTATTCTTTCTAGGGCTTATCAGTATGATTATTATGTTAGTCGCACTGACAGCTTCACTTTCTAAGCTGGTGGTGTTATTGATAACTATTCATTCTACAAAGGAATTCATGAAAATCTTTCCAAATTATTAATTTCAGCCTGCGGAATTTTTCTACGGGCTGTTTATTTTTAGGTGCCTTTGAAGAAAGGATTATGCTAAGAATAGCAGTGTACAAGGGTGATATTTTATAGTATAATCAATTGAAATATGTATCTTTGAAAAATGGATTCTGGGTTTTTAAAAAATATGGTTTTTCAGCCTTCCAATTTGCTTGGAGGTTTGAGATAACCATATTTTTAAACCTTTTAAATCATAATATTATGAAAAAGTTATTTCTACTCTCAATTTTTACTTTCGTTTGCTTGTATGTAGAAGCTCAAAAGCATGACTTCAAATGGCTATTGGGATATAGTTTCGCAGACAACCCTTTGGATACAGGCTTTGGCTCTAGTATTATGGATTTCAACACAGCTGATGGCAATCCAATCTTTTACGAAGAAAAATACAAGAAGATTGATTTTTCGACAAATTCAGCCAATATATGTGATTCAGATGGTAATTATCTTTTTGCTTTCAATGGAGCATTTGTCGAAGGCCCAACTGACAAATTAATGCAGAATGCTGATGCACTAAGTAATGATGGTACTAAATACCCAGAGCTTGGAACTGCCCAATCACAAGGATCTTTCATTATTCCGTATCCCGAAAAATCCAATCAATATTTGCTTTTCTTTGTTGACTACGATTACATTCAGAATTACGGATTAGCCAATACTGGCCTCTGGTATTCATCTATTGACATGACTAAAAATAATGGTGAGGGAAAAATGACTGGAAGAAGAATCTCCATACTAAAAGACACTCTTGATGACGGTTGTTTGATTGGTGTAAAACACGCAAATGGACGTGATTGGTGGATAATTGTATCAGAAGACACGAGGGTTGGTTATTATATTTACATCGCTTCTCCTGCAGGTGTTAAGTTCCATAAATACTTTTTATTTCCCGGAATTAGAAATAGAGGTGAAAGCGGTCAAGCATTTTTTTCAAACAATGGTGAATACTTTGTAAGCGCATTAGACGATCATTTGGTAAGGCGTAGATATAGTATTAATTTTTTCCAATTTGACAGATGTGAAGGAAATCTTTTTAACTATCAGCTTATTAAGCTCGGAGAGCAAGATGATTGGTCTGCTGGGTGCTCATTTTCATCTGACAATCGATTCTTGTATGTGGCTGGAGTTGATAATCTTTATCAGTTTAGTATAAAAGATAATAAACTAACTGACCAAAAGTTAATTGCCCAATATGATGGTTATAAAGAACTTCATCCTGTTAATTGGCACATACTAACAAAATTTGGGTTAATGCAACAAGCTCCGGATGGCAGAATATATAATTCATCTACCAATTATACTTTTAATGCCCTGCATATAATTAACAATCCAAATGAAGAAGGCGTATTATGTAATTATGTACAGCATGGTATTAGTTCCACAAGTCCGAAATCTTGTATACCGAACTTTCCAAATTATCGACTTGGACCAATTGATGGAAGTGGCTGTGATAGTCTGGGTATCGACAATATTCCATGGTGCCATTGGAGATACAATCAAGATACAGTTAATTATCTCAACTTTGTATTTACAGATTTGTCCGCTTATGAAGTAGAAATTTGGTGCTGGGATTTTGGAGACCCTGCAAGTGGTAGCAATAACACGAGCATGGAGAAGAATCCATTGCATAGATTTTCTGCGAATGGTATCTACAGTGTATGCCTAATTGTGAAAAACAAAAATGGTGCAGATACTTTATGTCGGACAATCAAGATTGGAAATGTTGTTTCTACTGAAAATCAAAAAATAGGTATAGAAATAAATACACTTCCGAATCCATGTAAAGATTTTCTGGTTGTGAATGTCCTCGATTACAATCCAGAAAAAATGGTGCTTCATCTCTACAATCAACTTGGGCAAAGCATCTTAACACAGAAGCTTTATCAAGGAAGTAATATCATTGATACAAGGCCATTATCTTTCGGAAGTTATTTTCTTTCAATAGAGGAGAACAACTTGCTTCTCAAGAAGGAGATACTAATTAAGAGATAGGTATTAAAACAGAACTTGTTGGGAAACTGGCGAGTTTTTTTATTCAACTTTATTTTTTAATTTGTGAATTGTCTTCTGAAAAAGCTGGAGTTTTTGATTTTTTAGAAATTTGATAAGCACTGTTTACTATAGTTATTTCATAATCATAATAATCAATTCCTTCGGTATTTATTTCCTTCCCCGTTTCTGTACTAATACTTCCTGTAGGGAGTTTAAAAAACACTCCCACCTTTACGACAACCATTGATCCTTTAAGATTTATTATAATTCTGTTTTTATCTGGCTCAAAGACGCTGTAGTTTGCAAGAGGTTTAAAATCGTTTATGAGGCTAGAATAAATCAAGTTCCAGATTTCACTTTTTGCATTTTCATCCAATTTCAAAATAGCTTGTTTTTGCTTTGTACTATTTTCATGGATAAAATAGTATGTTCCTCCACCTACTACCAAAACCGCTATGATGACTAAGACCATTAAAAAATGGGTAATACTTATCTTTGGATTCATATTATTATTGTAGCAGATAAAAATACAAAGTGTATCTAAGCATTTACCTTTTAAAAGCAATGCTTTCTTGACTTTGTATCTTGGATATGTTTATATAAAACAAAATTGCAACCCTGATATTCCGCCCGTCATTGCATAATTCCGCGAGAGCGGATTTTTTGTTTTTTAAATAGTTTTTTCTCTTGCATCAATTCATTTGGAGTTTTCCATTTAAATTTTTGTTTGGGTGTATTGTTGTATTTTTCCACTATATCTTTAATGAATTTCTCTGAATACATTCCGATATCAGTTTTCTTTTTAATATACTTTCTAATATATCGATTCATGTTCTCAACTCCAGGCATTTGCCACGGAGCATGAGGATCACAAAAGAATGTTTGTATTTTTAAATTACGATGTAAACGATTTTCTTGTCCGTTGTCGAAGGTGATTGATTTAGCTTTTACATAACCAAGCATCTCTCTAAAAGCCAGAAAAGCTGTGTGTGGTTTTAGATTTGGAACTTTTCTCACATCACCATACATAGTCTTTAGATTGTGTATCACAATGAGGGCCACCTTGCTTTTCTTTGATACCATGGCATCACCTTCGTAATCAAATACGGTGAGCTTTTTACGCTTGGAAATATTGATTCTAAATGGAATTAATTCTTTTTTTACCTTCTTTCTCCCTCTCTTTTTTCTGCCATATCTCTTGTATGGTAGATGTTTGCAATATCGCTGTCCATACGAGCTGTAGAGCCAATCATAGATGGCTGTCTTAGACGCGTAGAATGCTTGCTTCTCTTGCTTCATCCTACCTGATATGGCAAGTGGTGGTAGTCCTTCTTTTAACTCTTTAATGACATACCTTTCTAATTCTTTGTTCCTATGGATTGCCGAGAATTGTAATCTTGCATTGTGTGTTTTTACATATGCTTTGTGATGTGCTTTCTCTGGAATATATTTTCCACGCACCAAACGATTCTTCAACTCTCTTGATATTGATGATTGATTCTTACCTATACAATCCGCTATCTCCCATTGAGTATATCTTTTTCTCTTTAACAGAAATATCTCATCTCGATGTATTTTTTTTATTCGTTCAAACTTTTTTTTGCTTTCATAAATTCATAATACATTTATGCAATACAAAACGGAAATTCAGACCCATGATCATTAAAAGTAAACATTTAATGGTGCTACTAAAATCCTTTATGGTTTTAGTGGTCCTTTGGACAGGTTTTGCCTTGTGCGTATTCTTTCTTGGGCTTATCAGTATGATTATTATGTTAGTCGCACTGACAGCTTCGCTTGCTAATCTGGTGGTGTTATTGATAACAATTCATTCCACAAAGGATTTCATGAAAATCTTTCCAAATTATTAATTTCAGCCTGCGGAATTTTTCTACGGGCTGTTCATTTTTATGTATTTTTAGAGAAAGGATTAAGCCAATAATGGAACTGTACAAGTGTAGTATTTTGAATTATAATCAATTGAAATATGTATCTTTGAAAAATGGATTCTAGGTTTTCTTGAAAATATGGTTTCCTAGCCTTTCAGGCTATTTGGAAGATTGAGATAACCATATTTTTAAACCTTTTAAATCTTAAAATATGAAAAATCTTTTACTATTATTACTCATTCCTATTTTCATAGGAAATCTCTACAGCCAAAAAGAAGATTTCAAATGGCTATTGGGATACAGTCACCGGGATAATCCTTTAGATACTGCATGGGGTTCTACCTTTCTAGATTTTGAAACTCCAGATGGTAATCCGTTGATGTATTATGATGGGTACAAAAAAATTGATTTTCATGTTACATCAGCAAATATATGTGATCATGAAGGCAATTATTTATTCTCGTGCAATGGTGTAAGTATAGAGGACTCTTCAAATCAATTGATGAAAAATGCTAATCAATTAAATGGCGTTGATAATTATCCTACTGGTGAGTCTATTAATCAAGGAGCTTTAATAGTTCCTTATCCGGGTTATGCACAAAAGTATATCGTGTTTCATAAGACAGCTGGTTTGTATCAAAATTACGGTGCATCCTGCAATGAACTGTTATATTCAATTGTGGAGTACAATAGCAGTAATCCTTTGGGTAGTGTTATAAAGCGAAGAGTGAGTCTTGTTAAAGATACGCTTGACGATGCATGTTTAACTGCTACAAAACACGCAAATGGAAGAGATTGGTGGGTGATTGTTTCCGAAGGAAACAATATAGGTTACTATATTTTTCTCTTAACAAAATACGGAATCAATCTTCATCATAAGCAAGTATTTGTTGGGAAAAAAGAGGGTGGAGGTTTCGGGCATTCCTTTTTCTCAAATAACGGAAATTATTTTGCCACTTCCACTTCATCTGATAACCGACAAATTCAATATGATAATCTGTATTTTTTCACTTTTGATCGATGCTCTGGTATGCTTGATAATTTAAGCTACGTCCAATTGCCCTTCCAGGAAACATGGTCAACGGGATGCTCCTTTTCTCCGGATAACAAACTAATTTATGTAGTTACAGCTAAAAATCTATATCAGTACTCGATATCAGATAAAAGTTTAACTAAAAAGGAATTGATAGCACAATATGATGGCTATGCAGAATTAGTGGTACCGCCTAGTTCATTTTGGTCTACTTATTTTGGAATGTTGCAACAAGCCCCTGATGGAAGAATATATGGGGCAGGTGTATCAAGTTCTTGCAGGTCAATTGACGTAATTGACAAGCCAGATGAAAATGGTCTCAATTGTAGCTTTAAGCCTCATTCCTTAAAGTCAATTACAGTAAAAACAATTCTACCTAGTTTTCCTAATTATAGACTTGGTCCAATAGATGGAAGTATATGTGATACTCTTGGGATAGATAATATCCCTTGGTGCCACTGGCGGTACAATCAAGATACAGTCAATTACTTAGACTTTCTGTTTACTGATTTGTCTGCGTATGAAGTAGAAACTTGGTGCTGGGATTTTGGAGACCCTGTAAGTGGTAGCAATAACACGAGTATGGAGAAGAATCCATTGCATAAATTTTCTGCGAATGGTATCTACAATGTATGCCTAATTGTGAAAAACAAAAATGGTGCAGATACTTTATGTCGGACAATTAAAATCGGAAATGTAGTTTCTACTATAAATCAAAAGATAGCTGTAGAAATAAATACCTTTCCAAACCCATGCAAAGACTTTCTTGTTGTAAATGTTGTTGATTACAATCCAGAAAAAATGATTTTGCGTCTTTATGATGAGCTAGGTCAAAATGCACTTATTCAAAAGCTTCGTCAAGGCAGTAATGTTGTTGATGTTAAGTCTTTGTATTCAGGAATTTATTTTCTTTCTATTTTAGAAAAAGGAAATGAAATTAAAACTGAAAGTATTTTGAAAAATTAGGAAACAAATAATCGGGTTTTTAACCTACACCCTGTCAATTTTGACAGGGTGTTTTTATATAAAAAAAACACTTCCGACAAAGTTGCCAGAAGTGAAGTTAAATTCTATTTAATCCCCTAAATATCAATAGGAGAAAAATCAATGTGTTCCCTTTTTTGCATATACTCCTTAATGAGTTTTGGAGTGGCGTATATAATAAGCAGAAGCGTACCAAAAACTGCGTTCATTATTCCTGTAATGAAGGAAATTTTTTGCAGATAATCCTGCTTAATTAAATATCCAAAAATCACAGAAAAGCAAATTAATAAAACCAATACCCTTATCCCCTCGACAGTGTAGTTCATTTTGTATAAGGCTACACATAATCCCAGATGGACAACGATTTGCAAAATTAAGGACTCAATAGATGGGAATAAAAAGCCTGAGACTCCTGTTAAGGCAATCAATAAATAAAACAAGATTTTCATTTCAATGAATTTAATTTAACAATAATATTTCAAATAATATATCAATAACAAGATACCATTTGGAAATCTGTTAGTCAAATAAAAGCAGTTCAATCTATATGTAAATCGTCAGCATAAAGTGGACCAAATATAACTAAAAACTAGTTAGTGTTTCCAGGATCAATTAAATTTACAAATTATGGAAACAAAGAAAAAACAAAGCACAGAAAACTTTATTAAGAAACAAAGGTTCAATGCGAATTTTTAGTAATTATTTTCATTGCTTTTTTGCAAACCAGAATACTGTCCGATACATAATTAATCATTAGGGTTTTGTTCTGATAGTTGTAAACTATGGACGAGTTTCACAACTTCACCACCTTGTCATTAGTCAACATGTTTTCTGAATTACGAAAATTTAAAGTAGGTATGACATTAGCCCATCAGTACATGAATCAACTTGATGATGACATTAAAAGTGCAGTGCTTGGTAACGCCGGAACTGTTATTTCATTCCGAATTGGAACAGAAGATGCTATGTATGACAGAACGTTTCCGCCAATAGGCGGATGGAGCACGACAGTGCTGCAAGTGATGGTACAGTGTGAACTGCTTTAAATTAAGCTAATCAAAATGTATCCTGAGTTTGATATGGAGGATTTTATTAATCTTGCGAATTACAAGATTTATTTAAAGCTGTTGATTGATGGGAAGCCTAGTAGAGCGTTTAGTGGGGAGACAATAAAATAATAATAAGAAATAATATTTATCTCATTTATCGGAATTCTTTTCCATTTCATTGATATAATTTACGTCTTCTTTTAAAGGTGGTAGATGATATATACTTCTCCTCTGATTCAAATTTTTAGCATCCTCAATTGGGTATAGCTCTAACTTCATGCTAACATTATTATATTTAAACTGAGTGCCATAAATCTGTCTCTTGCCTTTATTCATTAATATTCGATCAACTAAAAAAGGATAACATCGTTTATCCAATTCGTTTTTAGTACTCGCATCTTCTATGAGGTGAAGATATTTTTCCTGGTAAGTTTGCGGGGCATGGAGAATAATATCAAATCCTACATTACAAATATTAGGTCCAACTAATGTTTTACCAGGATAGCCAAATTTATTAATAATTAGTTCTAATTCATGTTGATTTAAAGAATCTCGTTTGTTTTGAATTGACCACAATTGTAATGCTTTAATATTTTTCTTATCAAATTGTCGAGAACCATAAAGTGAGTCGAGGTGGCTCCTTATTTCCTGATCATTAACACTCATTGTTAATAATTTTGACTGTAGATCCTTATTAATTAAACTTAATATACTATCACACTTCCTTCTTACCATCTCATAACTTGTTTTATCAATTGCAGAATATAAATCATACACAGCTTTCACAAATATATTATGCTGCAAGCTGTCAAATAATAACCAACATTCCTCTTGAGGATAATGCTCAATACTTAAGTTCAAGTATCTAAAGACTGTATCTGGTGAAGCATAAACATGAGCATAATTAGCGGCTATATTATTCAAAGTGTAATCTTGCTCATTATTACGTAACTCTAAAAAACCTCTAATTAAGTAGCTTCGATAAAATAAGGAATCATCAATTGAAACATTTCTAGTCCTTTTCGGCATCCATAATTCTTGACCTGCACATTTAATGAGTGAAATTAGTAAAAATACTACCGAAAGTAAGAGATTAATTATATTCATCATAATATTTTAAAAACTCGTTTACTAATGATCTAATTTTTCAATTAATAAAACAATTCCATATCCGGCAACTGTAAATCGTCAGCATAAAGTAGACCAAATATAACTAAAAACTAGTTAGTGTTTCCAAGATCAATTAAATTTACAAATTATGGAAACAAAGAAGAAACAAACCACAGAAAACTTCTTTAAGAAACAAAGGTTCAATGCGAATTTTTAGTTATTATTTTCATTGCTTTTTTGCAAACCAGAATACTGTCCGATACATAATTAATCATTAGGGTTTTGTTCTTATAGTTGTAAACTATGGACGAGTTTCAAAACTTCAAAACTTGTCATTAGTCAATATGTTTTCTAAATTACGCAAATTCAAAGTTGGAATGACTTTAGCTCATCAATACAAGAATCAATTAGATGATGATATTAAAAGTGCTGTACTTGGTAATGCCGGAACTTTTATTTCTTTTAGAATCGGAACAGAAGATGCTATGTATGACAGAACGTTTCAGCCAATAGGCGGATGGAGCACGACAGTGCTGCAAGTGATGGAACAGTGTGAACTGCGATAAATTAAGCTAATCAAAATGTATCCAGAATTTGATGTTGAGGATTTTATTAATCTTCCAAATTACAAAATCTACTTAAAACTCATGATTGATGGGAAGCCGAGTAGGGGGTTTAGCGCCGTTACTTTATCAACCAAATGAAGCACTAAATCTTCACAAATTTAATTTGATGGCAATTATTAGATTTATCTAATAATTTTAAAATGTAAGTACCCGAATTTAATAATGATACATTAATTATGTTGCTGTTTTGATTATACACAGATAAAAGTCGACCGTGAATATCATATACAAAACATTGCTCAATAAACTCAGTCTTTCCAATTAATTCCAATGAGCTGGTAACAGGATTACTTTTCAATACAAATTTAAGAAATTCTAGCTTAGGTTCATCTTTATTGTAAGTAATAATCATAGGTTCGGTTTTAATCAAAATTGCATCTTCATGCGCAACTCCGCCGTTTCTCGTTCTCTCGTATTTTGATACACCGTAAGTAATTATGCCTCCATCATTTGCTTTGGCAATACCGAAACCTCCGAAGTCGGTATAATACCCTTGATGACCACTGGTGCCCGATGAATTCCTAAAATCAAATAGTTTTATCTCCTTTATGATACTGTCTTCACCAAGTTTGATGATTGCAATGTCTTCACCGCGTTTATCTGAATTTGGATGAATAATATAACCAGATAGAAAAAAATCATTGTTTTCACCCAACAAAATCCCAGACAATCTTTGCTCAGGAAAAATATTTATCTTGTATTCTTTTAGCACGTTTCCAGTAAAATCAGATATCAATAGAATTCCTCCTTCATGAATTCCTCCTACTATATAAATGGTATCATTTTTAATAAGGATATCTCTCGCGGAACCATAGGACACGTATGGACTTACCGTCCACTCTATTTCCAATGAATTGCTTAATTTATAAAATTGAAACCCTGAACTATCATTTTTTAAAGAAGTACAAATAAATTCATTATTACTAATTTCTTTAATAGCGCGAACACCTCGTGGTAAAACAACTGCTTTCTTAGAAATAAAATTATACTCTTTATCAAAATAATAAAAATAATAATTCTCCGAAGGGTAATCCCAAAGAATAATCAAAATATTTTCATTAATGAGCTTCAATACATGCTTAATATTAAAATTGAATTCATCAATAGTAATTGGAAATGAATGTATAGAGCCGATATTACCTAATTCGTTAAGGGGAATAAAAAGAAGAAAAGGTTCACCTGATAAAGTATCACTGGCTTTATCAACTAATAAGAATGAATTATTTGAGATCGACAATGCGTTATTTCCTATAGGCTCAGTTAAATAAGAACTACTTTTGGCGATACGATTGTGTGCAAGTCGGAATCTATCAATTACTTTGTAAATTATTTTAATTTCTGAATTTCCACAATAATCAAATACTTCAAAGATTGGAGCATTGAATGTCGTATCATCAAAAAATCCTCTCACAAATCTGCTTCCTATTGTTATAATTTTATCTGAATTACTTTGAGGATAGATAAACTCTACGTAGTCTTGAAAAAATGTGTCGTTAGAAATCTTAGCAAATGAACAATCTTGACTTTTAACGATTGAAAAGGATAACGATTGAAAAAGGATTAAGATAAAAAGTATATACTTCATAATTATGAATTTTTTAAGCAAAAATGGCATAAAAACCAATAAGAACCAAATAAAAATAAGTAACTGAAAAAGATGGGTAAATCCATTATAGTCAACTGAATTTACCCATTGAACAGTAATGTATGTCGTCAAAGTAATTTGAACTTCTCACTAAGTAGTGTTTCTAATTAATTCAAAGCTAATTCTTTTTGCTTATAATTAATAATTTTAATAGGATATAATTTTTCATATTCAATTTTTCTATCCCTAATACATTGTAGTTTAATTCTTTCTTTTATAATGAATTTGGCACGGCCAAAATACACATCTGCAGGAGTTAAATTCTCTAGTGATTCATGGTATCTTTCATTGTTATAAGTTTCCACAAATTTTTCTAAAGCTCTTTCCAATTCCTCAGGGCAGTAATAATTATCAAGTTATATTACGTTTTTCATTGTCCTATGATATCGCTCAATCTTGCCTTGCGTTTGAGGATGGAATGGTCTTCCATGTATCTGGTCCATATAATAGCTATTTTTCAAATAATCTTTTAAATCAGAAGTTATATAGCAAGAGCTATTGTCTGGAATAGCCCCCTATTAATCAGACAATTTATTGTTCTAACAATTAATCCTTATACTTAGATTTCTTGAATGAAAATCGATAAAATGTATAATTTTTTTAATTATTATTCTCATTGGATTTTAGCAAACCAGAATATATTCCGATACATAAATAAGCATTAGGGTTTTGTTCTTATAGTTGTAAACTATGGACGAGTTTCAAAACTTTACTGCGTAATCTTTGGTCATTATGTTTTCTGAATTACGCAAATTCAAAGTTGGAATGACTTTAACTCATCAATACATGAACCAATAGGATGATGATATTAAAAGTGCTGTACTTGGAAATGCCGGAACTGTTATTTCTTATAGAATAGGTACAGAAGATGCTGTATGAAAGAACGTTTCCGCCAATAGCCGGATGGAGCACGACAGTGCTGCAAGTGATGGAACAGAGTGAACTGCGATAAATTAAGCTAATCAAAATGTATCTTGAATTTGATGTTGAGGATTTTATTAATCTTCCTAACTATAAAATTTATTTAAAACTTATGATTGATGGAAAGCCGAGCAGGCCATTTAGTGCGATTACGACAATGATTGTTAAATAGGTTTATAATTCCTATTTCTGAATAATCACTAACTACACTCATTTGTTTCACTTTTAATACTAACCTATTACAGGCATCAAAGCGAACTCTACTTAAGCAAAATTCTCTTCTTTCGTTCATAAATAAAATAAGATGGTTCTACTATAGTTCATCAAGACAACATGCTGAAACATCACAAGGATAATCTAAAAAATTATCGTTTTGCTCAGGTAAAAGGAAACCACAAATGGAATCATTCTTAATATTTCTACAACCCCAGGCACTTGTTGAATCAATACTGCAGGTATCTAGTCCAAAAGAAGAAGCAATTCTAATATTTCTAGTATTCCAATTAATATCATCAGCTTGTTTGCATCGAAGAACACAATCAATAAATGTTTCTCCATAATGATTGTATCCATATCGTGAATAAAAACAAAGAGTTTTAATTGCTGCAGTATGTGGTATGCAAATAGTATCCCCCCAGGTATTAAATACTACAGTTGAATTGCTTACATATACATTGGGCGAAAAACCATTAGAGCGAAGAAACCAAATTAATGTGTCAGCGCAATTATTACAATCGTGAATTCTTACCACCTTTAATTGGCATTGACAACAAGAATCAAATAGTATTTCTGCTGCCTGGTCATGTAAATATTTTTCCGATCCTTTAAGATTGGCATCGACAACAAAATCAGATGGAACTTGCTTATCCTCAGGCAGGCAAGAATAAACAATAATCGTTGTGAGAATTAAAAAATAAAAGAGAGATCTCATAAAGTAATTTTTATGGTGATTAAATTTTTGACAATAGCTAAAAATTATTTACAAATTAAACTGTTATAGTTGCCAGAAAGAGATTAAAATCTAAAACGCTTTTTATATTAGATTTGATTCTTAAAATGATAACAAAAAATTTATTCACTTAATTATGCATAGGTTTTTTCATTAGTTGAATTAAACAAAATATTGGAATTATAAAAAATAATAAACTTAAATAATATATGATTTCAGTTTTTCTTTTTGGGTACACAAAATGGTCAATTTCTCTTAAATATTTTAAAGTAATATTTTCCTTTACTTTATATACTCCTTCAATACACTCATTTTTCGAAACCTTCACAGAATAAATTTTATCATCATACTTGACATACAAAAAACACTCTCTTCCCAATACTGGTTGCTCGGCTATTTCAACAGTGATTAAATTTCCATCTATCATTACTTTATGATCAAAGGAAGCTTCTCTATAAAAATAGATTGCAACAAAAATGAAGAATAAAAAATACACTAAATATGCAATTCTGCTTCGCATTATTATTTATTTTCCAAAAGCGGCAAAACAACCCTAGTATTATCACTTGCAATTTCTACTGGCTTCATCATATACATTCCTAATCCATTTGGCTTTAATTTATCTCTGAATTCATCTGATGTTTTTTGCAAGGCGTCTCCAATTAAACTACCAGATGCTGCATTTGATAAATTTGCAAAACTCAAATCACTTTTAGCTAATCTAATTTTATTTTCTTTTCCAATTCGTTGAGACCTATTAAGTGCATTTTCTTTTATTTTAATGTTAGAATTATTAACAACTTTAGATTGATTACCTAAACCACCTAAGGCTATATCTGAAATTAGTTGGGTTGCAGAGATGCTACCACTCTGTACTACTTGCTTTGTTACTGATTCAGATGCATCAATAGTAGTATTAAGTGCAATCTGACTAAATTTGCCTAACTTAGCAAGAGATGAAACACCACCACTTAGCATACCTGCTCCACCAGAAATAGTAGCTGATGAAAAAGAAAAATTCTCAAATGCTGGTTTACCCTGAATTTTATTTGATGCAATTTGGATAATTGCATCTGAAACAAAACCTATGATAAATCCAGGTAAACATTGCGGACATCTACCGTCAGGATCATTATACTTAATAGGATTACTCCAGAACGATGCATATGGCGACTTATCCACTTGGCTAGGGTAGAATTTCAATGGATCTACGCTCAAAAACCTACAAACCCTCGGATCATAAATCCTATATCCATAATCATAGCTATTGAATGCTCCTTTAGTTTCATCGTCTTTTTCTTTTCCGTTGAATGCATATTTGTAATAAGAAGTAATATTTGCTTTATAAAGCTTATCATAAATCGGCATTCCATAGGGTAAATAATCCTGTGCTGTCAATACATCTGGATTCCAGACAGTTACTACCTGCCCAGCTGTGCCAGATCCCAATCGTCTATCCGTTATTGTAGAATAGACATTACCCAAATGATCCGTAAGCTCATATATTTTTTTACCCATTGAATAGTTTCTTACCACTCCTGCACTTCCAAGTCTCGCCGTAGCATACATAAAACTATCCACTTTCATGTTTCCCAATCTTTCACTTCCGTATAATTTTATATCCTGCAGCCGGACATGTGCATAACTTCCCCCACTTGTTTGTTTTACTTTTTGATACGTACTAAGCACATTTCCTTGTGCATCGTAAATATAATACGTCAACGTGTCTAAACTTCCTCCGGCATAGTTTATTTTTTTCATTACGCGATGATCCATGGCATCATATTCTGATTGAGATTACTCTCACTAAAAAGAAGTTCAAAGATTTCTTTAATAAAAATGTGGCTATGCTGTAAATGAAATAAGCCTTGCATTTCTGCAAGGCTTATTTCATTTCTCGGTATCTATCTTCCCATTTTTTACTATCGGAATAATAAATTTTAGACTCTCCTAATGTAGTTCCAAATGATACTGTATAATGAATACTATCCTTTCTTTCGTAATAAATAGGTGGGTCGGACTCATTTTTTATAGCTATACCAATAGCGGATAATGATGTAGGAAGTTTATTATTATCTTTCTTGTATTTCTCAATTTTTTCTATAAACTCGTTACCCTGTTGCATTAAACTTCTTTCTCGGTTGCTCTTACAACCAAATAAACTCAACAAAAAATATACCGCTATAATTAAACTAACAAATGGCTTCATAGGTTATGGATTATCCTTTGTGTAAACAGGTTTTGTGGAATGATTTGTTCTTGAATGCTTTTCTGTCGGTTCAACCATTGGCAGACTATTATAATTAGGGGCTTTATCGGGCATAGTAGCTTTCAAATTATTGTTTAAATAATTTTGAATTTGCTCACCTAAGCTTAATTTACTTTTTGGGTCAAAATAATTAGCACCAAAATCAGCCGCAAATTTATCAGTTGGTAAATCTTCATAACTATAAGAAGACCATTTCGCAAATAATTTATCTCCCATTTCTTGATGATAGCCACCTTGAACAGCTTCCCCTACTGGATCCATCATAGAACTTGAAATTAAATTTTTCGGAATTTCAGAATATGGGATACCTGCATCTTTCATTGATTGTACTAAACTTTGTGCCTGTGGTTTTTCTTCTTTGTACTTATATGCTGTACCTGCATAGAACATAAAGTGTGACATATCCATCCAGCCGCCTTTTTCAGTATAGATATATCTATCGGCTTGAAGGTTAAACGGTGCTGTTGTTGCAGGTCTAGGTTTCCTGCCACTCCAGTCTATTTTTGCTAACCTACGCATAGCATCTTGAGCATTACCGCCAGTTAATGTCCCCATTCGCGTACTGGTATTATTCAAAAATGCAATAAAACCACCAACTGTGCCTGCTTGTGGCTTTATTGGCTCTTGCCCATCGGGATCCATTAAGAGTATTGGATTATTTAAACAAAAAGCATATGGACTCCAAGCAGGAAACTTACTTGCTTTCGGGTCAACAACATACCACTATTAATATTCCACATCATAGTAGATGAACTTTTTCATCAAGGTAAAGATATAATTTTCCCTGGAACCATAGGTTGATTTAGCTCTTCAACTTTCACATATAAATTTCGAAATACAGTTATTAATTCCTGTGCCTTAAATACACTCATAGCAACCACGTGCTCAATCGTTGTATCTTTATCTTTAAGTTTAACAAAAATAACAGTTGTATGGCCTTTTGTGAAACTATAATATACAGAAACTTTTTCTAATTCTTGAAGATAATATTCATAGTGCTTTGATTTATAAAATGGGCGATATATTAATTTTAGTGACAATTCATTTAATTCAATAAGTGCAATATCTTTTAAATCTAAAAATAATATCACAAACATTACTATTGTAGCACAAATTACAAAAACGGGGTTGCTTTGGATGCCATAGGTTAAAATTAAAGCAATCCCTGCAATTACTATGATATGACTTCCATATGTATAAGTCAATTTAAAAGTCCTTGCCATTTAATTATTTTTTAGGCTTATCTTTTGAAAATAACTTTGGCGTTTCAAATATCAAATCCTTAATATCACCAATATTACCAATATTGCCATGCTTGTCTTTTACTGATTGACGCAAACCAAGCACTGAATTAACAGTTGAATTTATCGCAGCTCCTTTTACTCCTAATCCACTTTCAATTGCATCGAATCCAGTTAAATCATCTACTAAATCATTAGCATCATTGGCCATCCCATACAATATTACTCCTTTACCCAAAGCTTTTGCCCCTTGAATTGCAGCACCACCTTCAACTAATGAAAGCACATTAATTATTCTGGAAGCAGCATTCATTGCTTGTTCAGCCCCTTCTTTAGGATCACTCATTTTTGTTGGATCCATTCCTAAAATATTTCCCACAGCATTTGCAAATTTAACATGGGTTTCTTGTTTCTTTGCCGTAACTAAAGCTGCTTTTTGAATACCGAATTCTTTATCATTATAAGTAGAAGACCCAGCTTTTTTATTATCAATAGAAAATGTTCCATCTTTGTTTGAAACAATTTTATTACTGCTAAACCATCCTGTTCGTATACCTTCAAGTTTAGCATAAGCTTTTGCTTCTGCCTCAGTTTCAAATTGTCCATCTGGATCAATCATTCTTATCGGATTGTTAAACCCATAACGGTAAGGATTCCAACTAGGTGCTTGGCTTGCTAACGGGTCAACACTCAAAAATCTACATACCCTAGGATCATACATTCTATATCCATAATCATAACTATTAAACGCCCCTTTGGTTTCGTCGTCCTTTTCTTTACCGTTAAATGCATATTTATAATAAGATGTACTGGTTGCTTTATACAGTTTATCATAGATTGGCATCCCGTAGGGTAAATAATCCTGTGCTGTCAATACATCGGGATTCCAGACAGTTACCACTTGCCCTGCTGTGCCCGATCCCAATCGTCTGTCAGTTATAGTAGAATATACATTACCCAAATGATCAGTAAGTTCATATCTTTTTTTACCCATTGAATAGTTTCTTGCCACTCCTGCACTTCCAAGTCTCGCGGAAGCATACATAAAACTATCCACTTTCATGTTTCCCAATCTTTCGCTTCCATACAAGTTTATATCTTGTAACTTTACATGCGCATAACTTCCCCCACTCGTTTGTTTTACTTTTTGATACGTACTTAAAACATTTCCTTGCGCATCGTAAATATAATACGTCAACGTGTCTAAACTTCCTCCGGCATAATTTATCTTCTTCATTATCCGGTGATCCATCGCATCATACTCATACTTTATCCGCTGGTTATTCGATTTTACAATACTGTCTACCTTTCCATATGCAGTCCACATGTCAAAAGAAATGTATCCTGAATTTGATGTTGAGGATTTTATTAATTTACCAAACTATAAAATTTATTTAAAGCTGATGATTGATGGCAAACCAAATAATCCATTTAGTGGTGTAACAATTCTGAATTAATTGCTAAATTCAGAAATCCAGTTATCTTTATTTTTTAATTAGCTTATTTGAAGCAATTCCCGCCTCAGTTATTACATAAATCAAATAATACCCTGGAGACACATCAGATAAATCAATTTTACAACTTTCAGAATTAAGAATACATTCACCATAAATATTATAAACTTTTGCAAATCTAAAAATTATTGGATCATTAAAAGCAATAGTAATATTATTTTCAGTTGGATTGGGAAAAATGGTAAAATCAATTTTCCCTTTTTCATATTCAGAAGTTCCTGTTATTTCGCTTATGGAAAAACTATCAACTTGATTCCAAGCATTGATTCCGACTTCATTTTTAATAGTAATAAAATTCGAATTTTCCTGGGCAATGAACTCAATATTAATCTCTTTCCATGTCATTGCAATGGGAGAAATAGAATCTATCACCTTCCCAAAATCAGAATTAGTAACAGACTCACCAACTAACAAATATCCCAAAGAGTCTGAGAAAGTCGTATTCCCAAGAATATAAAATGAAAGCTTATATTTATTACCCTGAATTAAGGCAGAAGTCAATTCTAACGCAATAGCATCAGATGTTTTATTAGTTAGATAATCGCTTCCTAATCCAATACACCAATTACCACTATATGGACTAACATAACACCCTTTCTTTTGAATATCAACTTCTCCTTGATATTTTAAATAAATATATGTCTTGCCAAAAGCATATACATTTGGCATTTTTTTATTGAAATCTGTATCAGTTTGATTCAACTCACACTTACTCAAATTGTGAAGTTCAAAATCGCCATTGATAATTGATTGAGAAATGGTTCTGAATTGAACAAGAGCGCAAAATAGGAATATAAGGTTCTTTTCTAATTTCATAGTGGAATGCAAAATTTTGATGTTTTTAAGGATTTAATTTAACTAACTTTCCAATATATACAGATTGATTTTTTGTATTTAAAATTTCTACAAAATATAATGAATTGTTTTTTTGGTTCAATGATATTTTACTGAAGCTACTATTTACTTCTTTATTAATAACTAAGTTGCCACTTTCATCAAAAATATATACTTGATAATTTTCATTTTCAAGTCCTTGAATTGAAATATAATCTGAAGCGGGATTCGGATAGATGGCTATTGAAGTACTTAATTTAATCTGTTTATTACTTGAAGTAATACTTTTTAAATCCCATACTGAGGTAATAAATCTTTCAGTTTTTGGAAACTGGGAGACACTTAAATTCAATTGTCTGAATAATCCGGCGAGAAGTATATTTCCATCTTCCATTTCGGCCAAGTAGCCTTCAATAGCCAAATTATAATAATCTCTCATGTTAAGCTCTGAAACGAGAGACAAATTTCCTTTGCCATCACTCTTGAAAAATATTAAATTTAGACTATCGAGCTTTCTTGCATTTCTGTTTAAAATTAAAACCCCAGGTTCGTTCTTAAGTTTTAATATTCCAATGCATGTGCCGAAATTTGAATTCGTTCGTTTAGGATAAATAATTTCCTCTGATAATTCACCCTTCGAATTAACTACCAAAATGTGTTCCCTTGGATAGGAATTATCAGTAAAGTATTCAGTTCCAAGTATTCCAATGTAATTATTTTTTAAAGTTAAGATTTGAAACTCTCTTAATTTCGAGATAGTATTCGAGATTTCAGTATTTTTTAATAATTTTAATTGGCTATCTAGAAAGTAGAGACTAAGTTCCATGGAATCGCCTGTAATATACGGCTTGGTTTTATAGGTATGAATCATCCGAACAATTGTGTCGAAATTTTCGTTTAATAAAAATGGAATTTCCTCATACTGATTATTGTTTTTATACTTACCAATAATATCATAGGAACCATCTATATCAATTTTCTTACCTAAAGTGTCTAATCTTGTTTTAGCAATTCCGAATTGCGGTATGTTGCGGTTGATATAATTAGTGTAGCAATCATAGCCATGTTTAATATTCTGGTTAAGGTATGAATATGTATTGAAACTAGCCTTAAAGGTAGGATAATCTGTGTCATTTATAGGAGAATGGTACTTGTACACTTCCATCCCAGAATAAATATCGTATTTTCTGATACTTAACTTTCCACTATCCCAATTTGGGAAAAAAATATCAACAGTATCGAACGAGTACCTAAAATCTAACAATTCTAATTGATTCTTTGAATTAATAAAAAAATGATTGGTATACTCTCGCTTTGTTGAATTTCGTAAATCAAATCCATTATTCCAAATAACCTTGCCAGTTCGCAATTCAATTTTCTCTATGAAGCATCCTGAAAGATCTTCAAAGTGATTATTGTAGACTATATATAAAAAACTATCTTGTATTAATAATTTACGTTCGGCTAGGGTTAAGTAATAATCCATTCCGGTGCGTCCTTTGTAGCCAATTGCCGAATTGTCAATTGCTACATGGGACCAAATGGGTTTAGGATTAATAAAAATATCCGCTAATGAATCTATTTGAGAATTAGCACAATTTATTAGAAATGAATTTAGTATAATTAATAATTTTCTCATATATCTAAATTAAATCTTTGGGCAAGAATCAACTTGCCCAAAGATAGTAAATTATAAGATAAATAATGTATGTCGTCAAAGCAATTTGAACTTATCAATAAGTAGTGTTAAAAATTTCATACCAGCAATAGAGATAGGGTTTATACTATTAAAAATGGATACCAGAGAATATTAAAACTAACTCTAACAATGAAACGAAGGGAATGGTTAGCCGGACTATGAAAGAAAACTAACCAGATCAAATCGCCTTTCATTTTAGATTCCTAATGACAATTCTGAGTTTAATAATTTAATGTTTTTATTATTCCTACTTTCATCCTCTCACAACTATGTTTTATTTTAACAGTCTCCATACGAGCATCTTAATTTATATTATATATAGATTTTATTTAATATGTCTGGATTTCGTATCTTTGCATTAAATTTTAAAAATGACAACGGATTCCAACGGACACCAAATGGACCATATCGTTACGCTGGATGGGATGTATCAGGATTATTTTCTGGATTATGCATCCTATGTTATTCTTGAACGGGCAGTACCTGCCATTGAGGATGGACTAAAACCAGTACAGCGACGGATCCTCCATAGTATGTATGAAAAAGAAGATGGACGATATCATAAAGTAGCAAATCTTATTGGGCATACGATGCAATTTCATCCACATGGAGATGCTGCCATTGGGGAAGCTCTGGTGAATTTAGGCCAAAAGGATTTACTCATAGATACCCAGGGAAACTGGGGAGATTACCGCACCGGAGATTCTGCTGCCGCACCAAGATATATTGAAGCCCGGCTCACGAAATTTGCTCTCGAAGTCGCTTTTAATCCAGATACCACGGATTGGCAACTTTCATATGACGGCAGAAATCAAGAACCCATTGCCTTACCTATGAAGTTTCCACTTTTATTGGCTCAGGGCGTTGAAGGTATAGCCGTCGGACTAGCCACTAAAATCCTTCCCCATAATTTTATCGAACTGATTAAAGCTTCTATTCAAATTCTAAAAGGAAAAAAAATCGAACTCTACCCAGATTTTGAAACCGGGGGTTCTATTAATGTAGCCGAATATAATCAAGGATTGCGCGGTGGCAAAGTGAAGGTGCGTGCAAAAGTGGAAATCGAAGACAAAAAAACCTTAGTCGTCCGAGAACTTCCATATGGAGTTACTACTGGAAATTTAATAGAAAGCATCGTAAAAGCTTCCGAAAAAGGAAAGATTAAAATCAAACAGGTTTCCGATAATACCGCCAAAGATGTAGAAATCCGAATTGAAATACAACCCGGAGTATCTCCAGAAGTCACCATCGATGCATTATACGCTTTCACAAATTGTGAAGTGAGTATTTCTCCGAATGCCTGTGTAATCGTTGATGATAAACCTTTGTTTTTACAAGTAAATGAAATTTTAAAAATATCCACATTCCATACAAAGGACTTATTACAAAAAGAATTAGAAATAAGACGCAATGAGTTATTAGAAAAATGGCATTTAACTTCATTGGAAAAAATATTTATCGAACAAAGGATCTATCGTGACATTGAAGAATGTACCAGTTTCGAACAAGTATTAGAGGTTATTGAAATCGGTTTAAAAAAATATGTGCACACGCCATCGATGAATCTTAAATCGGCTACAGGGAAAATAAAACTAACCCGTGAAATAACCAAAGAAGATATTTTGCATTTAACAGAAATTCGAATAAAGCGGATTTCAAAATATAATAAGTTTCACACCGACGAACAATTAAAAGCACTTGAACTTGAATTAAAACAAGTTGCACATGATTTGGAAAATCTGACAGATTATGCAATTGCCTATTTCGAAAGAATTTTAGAAAAATATGGTAAAGGGAAGGAGCGTAAAACGCGATTACTGGAATTTGAATCCATCCAGGCTGTTCAGGTAGTTGCTAACAATAGTAAGTTATTTGTTAATCGAGAAGATGGTTTTATTGGTTCTGGATTAAAAAAAGATGAGTTTATCAAAGAATGCAGTGATATCGATGATATCATCGTATTTCGCGCAGATGGAAAGATGATTGTAAGTCGGATCTCAGAAAAAACTTTTGTAGGTAAAGATATCTTGCATGTGGATGTCTGGAAAAAAGCGGACGAACGCACCACCTATAATATGATTTATCTGGATGGCGAAAGTGGTCGCGCGATGGCTAAACGATTTAATGTAACAGGAATCACACGGGATAAAGAATATGATTTAACAAAAGGTCATCCAAAAAGTAAATGTCTCTATTTTACTGCAAATGCAGAAGGAGAAGCAGAAGTTGTAAGTGTTTATTTAACACCCGGTTGCAAAGCCAAATTAAAAACTTTTGATTTTGATTTTACAGAACTTGAAATCAAAGGACGCAGTAGTCAGGGAAATATCATCACCAAATATCCTGTACGTAAAATTAGCTTAAAGGAAAAAGGGAAATCTACCTTAGGGGCACAACAAATTTGGTATGATGAAAATACTGGCCGATTAAATACAGAAGAACGCGGAAAGTTTCTAGGTGGCATGAATCGGGGTGATAAAATCATTGCACTTTATAAAAATGGCAACTATGAAATCACAGAATATGATTTAAATAATCGCTATAGTTATGAAGATCTTATCCATATTGCAAAATTTTTTCCAGAAATGATTATTTCTGTAGTCTATTATGAAGGTGAAAAAGCGTGGTCTATGGCGAAGCGTTTTGTGATTGAAACCTCAACGCTTAATTCTAAATTTTTATTTATTACCGAACATAAAGATTCAAAAGTCTACTTTGCAACCACCCATCCAAAACCCGAAGTTTTATTTACTTATAAACGAGGAAAAGAAAAAATCGATGAGATTTTAACGATTCACGAATTTGTAGATGTCAAAGGTTGGAAAGCAATTGGAAATCGCATAGAAGATCTACCCTTGATTCGGGTAGTTGATCAAAGTAAAGATCTTAAAACACCAACAAAAGCAAATGGCACTTCCTATAAAGCAGGGGATACTTTGGAATTTGATTTATAAGATAAAATTGCAGGGTTTAAGCTAAATTCATCTATTTCTAATTGAAAATATTCAATTTATAAAATTTGATCTAGCAAAAAATTCATAAATATAAATTTGCTGCTTGCGGTGTTATTTATTTTGCCGGTAATACAAACTACAAAACTGATCTTCCATAAAATATTTATTTGCAGCTTCGTGGATTTGATCTTTTGTCAAACTTAAATAATTATCTAACTCTGTATATACCAGATTTGGATTTCCTAGCCATTCTGCATAAGATAGGTTAAGCGCTTGATTCATAACTCCTAATTGAGAAAACAAATAAGCACTTTCATTTTTATTCATGTATTTTTCAAAGGTATGATCCGGAATCTTATTGTTTTTTAATTCCTGAATAATGGTCCAGAATTCTTGCTCCGCTTCTTCAATGATACGCCCCTGACTCAGTTTGGCTTCCACAATTATCAAACCAGGATCTGTAGTTGCGGTTATATAACAATCTATAGTTGAACACAGGAGGCTCTCCTTTTTCAATCGTTTATACAACATCGATGATTTTCCTTCGGAAAGCATATCCGTCATAAAATCTACAGCATAAAAATCAGGATCCATACGGCCACAATAAGGAAATGCAAAATAAAAACCTTCTTCCGGTAATTCTTTTGAAATGGTGAGACTTCTTTTAGTATTTAATTCACTTTCTTTTGGATAAAAACGGATGCCACTTAATCCTGCTTTTATTTTTCCAAAATGTTTTTCAATAAGTGCTTTTGTTTCTTCCCAATCGATATTTCCATTCACTACTAATACTGCATTCGTTGGATTATAATAGGTATTGTAAAAATGTTCCGCATCTGAAATGTCTAGTTCTTTTAATTGATTTTGATTGAATCCGATGACCGGCCAACGATATGGATGTGTCTTGTATGCAAGGGCCATCAAATGATGCGTAAATTCACCATATGGATTGTTGAGATAAATTTCGCTAAACTCTTCAATCACAACCCGCTGCTGGGTTTTAAAATCTTTCCTGGTGACATGAAAACCACTGATTCGATTTGATTCCAGTGCTAACAATAATTCAAGTTGGGAAGCAGGAGCAATCGAATAATACTGGGTTGTATCTGTTGTAGTAAAAGCATTGCATTCACCACCTGCATTTTGCAAGACTTCATCAAAATCAATTCCGGGTCCGCAATTAGAAAACATGAGATGTTCAAATAAATGCGCAATGCCTGTTTTATCTGCTTGCTCATCCCGGGAGCCTACTTTATATAAAACACAAACTGCAACCATAGCAGTTGATTTATCTTGCTGTAATAAAACAGTCAAACCATTATCCAAATAATATTTCTGGAATGGAGGAATGATAGAAGACTTTGATTCGTTCAGGATAATTTGTTTTCTGGATTTTAAAGATTACCAACCATTTGCTCGGGTATCACCCACGCATCAAATTGTTCGGCTGTAAGATAACCCAATTCCAGGGCAACTTGTTTCAGTGTTTTTCCTTGTTTGTGCGCGGTTTGCGCAATTTCAGCTGCTTTATAATACCCAATTTTAGTATTCAAAGCAGTCACCAACATTAAAGAGTTATCAAGATTTCGCCGAATATTTTCAGGAATGGCTTCAATCCCAGCCGCACATTTATCATTGAAAGAGATACAAACTTCGCCTATTAGTTTTGCAGAATGTAAAAAATTATAAATCATCATAGGCTTAAAGACATTTAACTCAAAATGTCCAGTGGCTCCCCCCTATATTGATTGCAACATCATTCCCCAATACCTGTGCAGCTACCATCGTCATCGCTTCGCACTGAGTAGGATTCACTTTACCAGGCATTATGGAAGATCCTGGCTCATTATCTGGTATAAATAATTCACCGATACCACAGCGGGGACCAGAAGCTAATAAGCGGATGTCATTCGCAATTTTCATGAGGCTACAGGCTACTGATTTTAGGGCTCCATGAGCAGCAACAATGGCATCATGCGCAGCTAATGCTTCAAATTTATTCTCTGCAGTAATAAATGGCAATCCTGTAAGATTTGCAATATGCCCTGCTACATTTTCTGAATATCCTGGAGGTGTATTAATTCCTGTGCCGACCGCAGTTCCTCCAAGTGCCAATTCTGATAAATGAGCCAGGGTGTGTTCTATCGCTTTTATTCCATGGCTCAATTGAGATACATACCCAGAAAATTCTTGTCCGAGCGTCAATGGTGTAGCATCCATGAGATGGGTACGACCTATTTTGACGATTTGCTGAAAGGATTTTGACTTAGCATCCAAGGTATCCCGCAATTGCTTTATTCCTGGTAAAGTAAGGTCGACCAACATTTTATAGGCTGCTATGTGCATTGCCGTTGGAAAGGTGTCGTTTGACGACTGTGATTTATTGACATCATCGTTTGGATGAATTACCTTTTTCTCGTCTAATAAGGACCCCCCTTGATTTACATGGGCCCGATATGCAATGACCTCGTTTACGTTCATATTGGATTGTGTACCAGAACCCGTCTGCCATACAACCAATGGGAACTGATCATCCAGTTTACCTTCAAGGATTTCATCACAAACAGCACAGATTAACTGGCAATTCGCCAACGGGAGCACACCTGCTTCCAAATTGGTAAGGGCTGCAGCTTTTTTTAAATATGCAAATGCCCTGATAATTTCAATCGGCATTTTATCAGTCTCCCTTGCAATTTTAAAATTGTCAATGGATCGCTGGGTCTGCGCTCCCCAATAAACAAGGGCAGGCACATCAACGATGCCCATGGTATCTTTTTCCTTCCGGTATTGCATATGCTTAATTTCTTTCCGCAAAGGTAATAGAAGATATGTTTTGGAATTGGGTAAAAGGGATTCTGAAGAGTCTATTTTATGGATCCTATAGTAAAGATTCAAAGGATTGCAAAATGAAATGTGTATATAACATAACCTTCATTGTATCACTTGCAATGTATTAATGATTGCATCGTCTAAAACACGAAAAATATATTCACCGTTTCAAATTGAATTTCGAATTGAAGCCGCTGATAAGCTTCACCATGCATTCAAATGAATATGTAAACAGGGATCCTTTACATTTTAACAAATTGATAAATCAAAGGGTCTCCATCAATTCTAATCAAATAAATTCCACCATTATAATGGCTGATATCAATTTGCATATTTCCTGCTGAGTTTATTTCTAGCTTTTGAATACACTGACCCGTAAGTGAATAAACTGAAACTGTTTTATTTATATATTCTTCATTATATTTCAGATGTAATTTAGATGAAACAGGATTCGGATAAATCTGGAATGCACTTTTCGATTTTGAAGTAACCGTTCCTACAATTTCCTTTCCAGTCAACCGAAATACATCTATAGCACCCATTAATCGAATTGCCATATCCGCAGTTGCTGAATCATTATACAATTTGAAAATAAAATTAACCGAATCCCTCTTTAGATTATTTAATTCCAGGTGAATATTCGATTCTGGATTAAACAATCCACTTAAATTTTCGGAAACTGATTCAAGCAATATACTGGTATCTTGTGTTTGTAAAATAATTTCTTTAGTAGCTATAAATCCACCATAGGCCCATGCATGATACCTAAGATCTATACTTTCAAAACCAGACAAATCCATTCGTGGTGATATCAAACTAACGGTTCCATGGATTCGATAATTGATATCACTTTCATTATAGTTATCTGTATAATAACAAGAGCTACCAAAATCGGAATCAATATCTTTAGATGGAAAATTGCTGAATGGAAAAGGAAACTCTGTGAAATCTCCAATCTTCCATTTAACCATTGGATCCTGGCTCTGTGTTGTCCAACCCAGATCCAGAATAAAATCATCTTCATAAGCTTTCGATAATGCAATTTCAATAATTTGATTTTGATTCAATTTAAAATCTAATAATGCTTTTTGTTGGTAAGCCCATTTTCCGACCACTAAACTCCATTGATTCTCATAAACATCTTGAATCTGGGCGAAGCCATTTTGATCTGTTGAAATGGAGTATTTAAAATCAGTATTATATAATGCGATCTTAGCATCTTGAATAATTTCATTACTCAATTGATCTTTTACTAAAATTTGGATTGAATGTTTCGGTAATTCTATAAGTTCAATTTTTAAACTGAGTGGAATCCCTTTATCTAATTTAATTTGCAGAGTTTGCGTGTAATATCCTTTTTTAGTGATCTCAATATTTACGGAATCCTCTTCCGGGAATCCCGTTTTTACAATACCTTTTAAGTTAGAAAATGCTTCTACAGAACGATTCTTTTGTTCAATTTTCAATACCGCATTGGAGATGGGTGAACCATCCGCTTTATCAACAATAAGCGCTTCCACATAAGCTGGTTTATTTCCATCATACCGCAGCACAAAGAGACCATTTTCAATATCCGAAGCGATACAAATTCCGGAATCGAAAAAAGGATAAACACTCCAACATCCATGGAATCCTGATTCAAAATTTTCTTGTGTATCATAATATGCGACTTCAATTAAATTATAAGGATCCTTCGTATCTAAAATGCGAACCCCTTCTGTATAATACGAAACATATAGTTTATCATTATAATGAAATACATTATGGGGTATGATAAAAGGTGATTTTCCATCCTTAACTTTATACTCATCTGTTTTTTTAATATTCAAAGGGTCTGAAATATCCCAGGCTTCTATAACGGCTGCTTCTACTTCATCTGCAGTGTATAAAATCGGACGATTTTTTTCAATCCATACAGAATGTGTAAATGTTTTTGAGGTGATCTGATCAGAAATCCGAACTGGTTTAGTGCGATCCTTAAGATCCCAAATACTAAATACCCCATTAAATAATTCTGCACCATATAAAGTGTCATGATAAGCATGCACTTCATGCATATATTGGTCTTCATTTGAATTTATAATTACGGGATTAAAAGGATCTTGATTTGGATCCAGAATAATAAAACCGCCCCCAATCGTCCGGGCACCAGATAGATATATATAATTTTTTTCATCTACATACAAGGTGTGCGCTGAATGAACAAAAAAAGTATCCCCATTAAGATTCTTAAAGGTTTTAACAAATTGATATGGTATGGAATCCATTGGGTTTCTTAAATCTATAATAAGTAAGCCATCTCCACCTTCTGTTACAACATAGGCATACTCTTTTGCTGTCTTTAATTCCCTCCAGGCTGAGGGTGTACATTGTATAAATTTCAATTCAAGAGGACTGCTTGGAACTTCTAAAGAATAAATTCTAACTCCTTGCTCAGTACCTAGAATTGCATACTCAATACCTGAAGAATCGGTATAACCCCAGATACTGCTGGCATGCTCTGGAATTTTAACCTGGGATACCAAATCCATATGATTTGATATTTGAGAATATAATACATTATTAATGAGTAGAATTATATATATAATTTTTAAATTATATAATAAATATTTGGATACTTTTGCCATATAACTTTAGATGAAAAGGTAAAGTTCGTCAAGATATCTTCATGCTTCAGGATTTCATAAAATTTTAACAGTTGGGCTGGTCAATATTCTCTAAATTTGTTGCTTCGTAAATTCATAAGCACATGCGCTACATTCAAGTACTCTTTTTGGTTTGTTTGTTTTTAACAGGAATTCAAGCACAACCTCTTCAATTTATAGACAAAGCCGATTCAACAACTTTTAACGCTGTTGACCTTGTAGGCAATAATAAAGGGGGTTGGTTTACTTTAAGTCAAACAAAAGATTCCAATTTTCAGATTACAGTATTTGATCATTGTGGAAAAGTAGATGCTTGCACAAAATTAAATATCCAGGCTTCTTTGAAATTAAGTACACCACAGCTCGCATATATAGGTCAAGACAAATATCTGATTGCAGGTACCATTGAGAATTCTACGAGTTCTGGAATCATTCTTTTTTATTATGAAAATGGAGTCATTTCACAAGCTAAAGTGATCGGTGCTGCAAATAATACCAGAAATTATAATCCGGTACTTTCAGTTTATAAAGATGATAAAATACTATTAGGATTTAATTATGTTTCAGGGTCTTTTGGAAGCAGCAGGGTGGTGTTATTAGACAAACAGCTTAATGTGAGATGGTCAAAACATATTCAACAAGAAAGCCATATCCGTTGGGTAAAAATGATTAATGATACAGAATTTGTTGTAGGTGATATATTTAACATTATGAAATATGATACCACCGGTAAGAATATTTGGTCAAAATATTTTGTGGACTATTTCATGATGTATAACAGTGTTTTAGTAAAAGACAGCAATATCATTTTTGCTATGGATTATGTAAATCCTATTTTTGATACGAGCACCATTCTTAAACCACGTTATAAAAAAGTAATTTGTTTAAATTTTGCAGGTAAGCTTATCTGGCAATCTGATAGAATCCGGAGTTTAAGAAATGTAAATTTAAATCAGGAATTTAATTCCAGGTTATTATTTAACAGTCAAAAGAACGTTATATTAAACACTGTTGATACGGTAGATGGAGATCCAAAGACTGCAATATTTGCGCACACCTTAAATGATAGTGGCAGAATCGTAAATTCTAAATATTGGTCAAGTCAACACTTAATATCGGATTATAAATCTGCTTTATTAGATGATGGTAATTTTGCTGTGGTAGCAAACCATGTTGACTCATCAAAAAATCCATTAGCATTCCTGAATATTAAAACCAGTATGCAATATGAAGCTTGTGAAACGAAATCCTTTATAAATAAACAAATTCACAACATTATAATGGATAGCTTAATTCTGGTCAATTTACCAGATTCTGCGCTGACAATTCAAACGCCTCAATTCAGTATTATTGAAGACAGCATGAAACTTTTCAGAGTTTGTGAAGTCTTTGATTTGAAAGATGGTGAAGTCCCAACACCTTTATGCAAGGGAGATTCCATATTTTTAGCAGGGGTAATCATACCAAATGCAACCTACGTTTGGAGCAATGGCTCAATGCAAAGCGGCACTTATGTTAAAGAAGCGGGTAATTATTCATTGCAAATAAGCTATTGCGGAAAGACTGTAACCATTACTTATAAAGTTTTTTACATCAGCTATGCCAATGAAGTTATCGCCATTGAAGAATGTGAATACCCGAGAAAACTCGATGCCAACAGAGGGCCAGGCGCCAGTTATAAATGGGCCACTGGAGATAGCACTGATTTTTTAAATATAACGGGTCCGGGCACTTATACCGTTACCGTTACAAAATGCCAAAGCCCTTTTACCTTGACCTTTAATGTCTCTTTAAAGCAATTTAAAGATGAAGTTATTAATTATACCATTTGCAATTATCCGTTTACATTATATGGATATCAAGGACCTGGTATAACAGCTGTCCGGTATTTATGGGATGATGGTTCTACAAATGGTGCAAGAGCCATCACAGGACCAGGAACATACGTAGTTACGAACACTTATTGTCAGTCGACATTTAAAACTACTTTCAATGTTAGTTTAGATATTCGCAGTAATCAAACAGTTGAAATCAAAGATTCATGCAGTAATTTTCCAATTCTCATTACCGCTTTAATTGATAATGGTGATTCATATAAATGGAATACCGGAGAAACAACAAGTGTAATTGCTGTTCCAAAGCCCGGAACCTATACGGTTGAAATTAAATATTGCATGAATACGTATACCAATACATTCATTGTTAAAGATTTAAGTGATTTTTTAGTTTTTCCAAATGTATTTCCACCAAATTCTGACATTAAAGAAAATCAAATTTTCAAACCCTTTGTTAAAGATTCTGCAAGTACTTTAACAGATTATAATCTTGAAATATATAACCGCTGGGGTCAAAAAGTATTTACCAGTAATCAAGTCAATTTAGGATGGGATGGTGAATTTAAAGGTGCACCTGCCCCAATTGATACTTACACTTATTTTGCTACGGTAAAAGCAACAGATTGTGGTGCAGTGAAAGTCTATAGAGGCGGCGTTACATTGGTTCGGTAATCGAAGAATTTTAAAACTGGAATAATACACATTCTAGCTTACTATTTTCGCTTCGCTCGTTGAATTCTGGCAACTATTATAGCTGTACAAGCACGCGTCATAGAACAAGCTGAAGTCATTAGAAAATACTATGCTGCGATTTAAAACGGAAGGCTAAGACCCGCTAAAAAATATTTAATTTATTTAACGATGCTCCCTTTTTGCCACTCCTCCAAAGTACTAACAAACGTTAGTTTGCCTTCTGCGTTTTCTGCCATGAGGATCATTCCATTAGATTCTATTCCTTTTAAAGATCGGGGTGCAAGATTCGCTAAGATTAAGACATTTTTACCAATGATTTCTTCCGGACTGTAATGTTGAGCAATACCACTAACTACCGTTCGAGTTTCGAAACCTAAGTCTAAACTAAGTTTTAAAAGTTTATCTGCCTTTGCTACTTTTTCAGCAGCGATAATTTTAGCTGTGCGCAAATCTATTTTAGCAAAATCATCATAGCTAATCGTTTCTTTCAAGGGATGATAAACGGTATTGCTGTTCTCTTCAATTTCAATATGCGTCATTTTATTTTCAGGCTTATGGAGTTTGTCAATTTGTTTTTGAATTAAGTCATCTTCAATCCGGGAATACAAATAAGTAGCTTCCTTTAATTGGTGACCTGCTTGAATTAAAAATTCACCCTCAGCAATTTTATCTAACATTTCATTCAATTCCCCTTTTTCCTCTAGTGGAGGAAGATCCAGCATGATTCTTAATTTGTCAGAAGTAAATGGCAAAAACGGTTTCATTGCAACACTCAATGCAACCACATAATGCACACATAAATTCATAACGACTTCAACCGTTTCCGGACTGGACTTTTGCATTTTCCAGGGTTCATTATTTTGTAATAATTGATTTCCAGAACTCGATATTTGCATTAATGATTTAAGGGCAGACCTAAAATCAAATTCCCGGAGATGTTGATTTAATTCATCCAGGATATCAAAAAGATAAATCATTTCTGCATCATGGAATCCACCTAATTCATCGCCTGCAACTCCTTCAATACTTTCATCTGGATCAAAATCTGGTACTTTTCCTTTATAAAATTTATGAACTAAGGATAAAACGCGATGTACAAAATTAGATAGATTATTTACCAGTTCATTATTATGCGCATCCTGAAATGTTTTCCAGGTAAACTCACTATCTTTTTGTTCCGGCATATTTTTAATCAAATAATACCGGAGGGAATCTTCTAATCCTGGCAATTCATCCAAATATTCATGTACCCAAACTGCCCAGTTTCTGGAAGTTGAAATTTTATTTCCTTCCAAATTCATAAACTGATTTGCAGGTACATTACTTGGAAGATTATAAGAACCGTGAGCTTTTAAAATTGCTGGAAAAATGATACAATGAAATACAATATTATCTTTTCCTATAAAATGGATGAGTTCAGATTCCGGATCTTTCCAATATAATTCCCAGTCTTTGTGATGGTCGATTGCCCATTGTTTTGTTGCCGAAATATATCCAATGGGAGCATCCAACCAGACATACAATTTTTTGCCTTCACTTCCAGGAATTTCAGGAGGAACATCCACACCCCAATCTAAATCCCGTGTCATGGCTCTTGCTTGCAATCCGCCTTCTATCCAGGATTTACATTGACCCAATACATGATTTTTCCAAGCCGCTGGATCATGATGTTCTTGACCATTTAATAAACCTTCTTCCAGCCAAGGTTTAAGCCAGGACTCATATAGATTTAAAGGAAGATACCAATGTTTAGTTTTCTTAAGAATTGGTGTCTCACCACTGAGTACTGATTTTGGATTTATAAGTTCTGTAGGACTTAACGAACTACCACATTGCTCACATTGATCACCATAAGCATTTTCATTTCCACATTTAGGACAGGTCCCAACGATATATCGATCTGCAAGAAATTGTTCGTTTTTGGTATCATAATATTGTTCTGATTCTATTTCCTGGAATTCTCCCTGATTATATAAATCGCGAAAAAAGTCTTGCGAAGTTTTATGATGTAGGGGATCCGAAGTGCGGTGGTAATAATCAAATGAAATACCAATGCCTTTAAACGTTTTTTGAAATAACGAATGATAGGTATCTATAATCTCTTGTGACGACTTGTTTTCTTTTATCGCCCTCATAGTTATTGCAGCACCATGTTCGTCAGAACCACAAATTAATAAAATATCCTTTCCCATTAATCGCTGAAACCTAACATAGACGTCAGCTGGTAAATAGGCACCACACAGATGACCAACATGCAAGGGTCCATTAGCATACGGAAGCGCCGCAGTGACCAGATGTCTTTTATAATGGATCATTCAGAAAATTAAATTCCTGCAAATATAAGCCAGATGGTTCATATGAAGGTTTTTTATATATAAAATTGCTATTTAAGACCATTTCAGGGTGTTTGTTTATAAATAATATGGGTGTTCATAGGAATCACCAGCCTGGTTTAAAATTCACTACGCCTGAAAAATAATTTCCAATATTTCAGTTATTTTTGTAATTCTAGCATGCTTTTGGGTGAGCGAAATAAATTACCAGAGCCTACTCATGGAGCACAGCTTATTAGGCATATGGTTTTACAATCAGGACATTTAGACTATTTTAATTATAAATTCTTTTAAAAAAAAATCATGAAGGCAGCAATCGGTTCTTTTAGTTGGGCTGATCTTACCGTTGAAAATGCATCGGAGATCAAAGATTTTTATGCCTCTGTAATAGGCTATACAATAACAGAAATGGACATGGGTGGCTATTCTGATTATTGTATGAATTCTCCTGATGACAACCAAACTAAATCTGGTATTTGTCATGCAAGAGGCGGCAATAAAGATATACCGCCTATGTGGTTAGTATATTTTTACGTAGCCGATTTAGACGCAAGCTTAGAAATCCTTAAACAAAAAGGTGGGGAAATCCTATCCGGACCAAAATCTTATGGTGGAGGTGCCCGGTATGCAATCATTAAAGATCCTGCAGGTGCATGTTGTGCATTATTTCAAGAGTGAGATTAGAAAATTTTTTAGATAATTCAGTTTGAGATATCAGATTTTTTTTAAAAATGCTGATTTAAAATTTTGGAATATGCTCAAGTTAAATGTTTAATTTTACATTAGGTTTTAAATTGCTAACCATTTTGTAGCAATATCAGAAAAGCTATTCTTCCCATTGAAGAAGTTGGTTTGGTAATATTGGATCATCCAAGACTTACACAATCCGTACTTGCCATATTTCTTTTTCTATAGTTTGAATTAAAGCCAGGTTCCATCAACTGTTCGAGTTTCAAATTTGCCTTTGTGGCATAATAAAACTTCTCTGAATTCTGGTTTTCAGTCCATACTTTCAATTTGTCCATTCGTCCTTAATTATGGAATTAATTTTAAACAAATAGTTTTTTAGCTTCCTTCCAACTTATCAAATCCTCATTCTGTATCCGATGGGATTGAATTTTAGAAGAAAATGTCTTCGATTGTTTCATTGCTTCTAAATGTGTACCATTCCGATAAAACTCGTTAAGCTCAGTTTCATTTGCCCATAATGTCATGGTGTACCACACTTTCAAATTCCAATTGCCGGCTATTTTATATTTTATACACTTTGAGTGTTTCAACTCTTTGATAATTTGCCCATTAAACTTAAAAAAGGAAATAAACTTTGAATAAGAATTTAACTCGATTTTAGTTACTGATACTATCATTCGTATTTGGCTTTGTTGTTTTACATTGACAGATTAGGGCATCGTGTGAAAATACTAAAGTTTTGGATTTCTATTTGCAAAATACAATTTAAAAAATCCGCCAACAAGATTATAATTGGTTTGTATTTTGTATTGTTTAGGTAGCATAATTTATTTTTAGGTTACAGTGGATTCCATCTTTGTCCAAAAGTTGGTTTGTCAAACCGTAAAATGTCTTCATCTCCAATAATATACTAATCGGCTAAACCGCCATATAATCCTAAACCGAATTTAAAAGCACCCTCTTGAACCATCAGTTTAAAATTGTCAAAGTAAATTCAAAATAAAAACGACAAACTTTCATCTGTTACAATCAAAATGTTTGATTGCTTTGTTTCACTAAAATAAGCTGGATAATTTTTATTTTTTTGTAATCCGAAGATTTAATTTGTGATTCATATTGTCAAAACTATAATATTCATTATCCACAATACCGGTTGCAGAACCTAGCTTGTGGCATTTCAGCAACACAACCCCGTCTATTTATCCAGCTTTAACGGAATAACAATTGCGTATTCACCTTAAGTATTTATTCGACGGTAGTTACTTTGCTCTCATTTTGTTTCCCTTGGGATCGTGTGTTACTTCTGCAAGTCCAAGTTTTTCCATCAAAGGTGGAACATACATTCCAAAGCGTCCACGAAGCCCTTTCTTTAGTCCATACCAACCACCAACAGGATTTTTCTCGGAACGCCCCCAGGCTTCAACCGTCCCTTCTTTAGCAGGCTTCTGTTCGTCTGCGCTACCAAGCTCCAACCAATCGCCGTGTTTTTTAAGCATAGTTTGAAGGTCCGTCAAGCAGCGATAGTCATAAAGCAATGTGGTTTTGCCAACAACACAAACGATTACTTCTTTTCCATCCTTTTCGTCTTTGTACATTTCGTAATCAGAAGTCAAAGGAGGTGTTTTTAGCTTCCATGGATTTTCTTTTGTTCCTTCTTGTGCCATTTTTATAAATTTTATTGGTTAATTATTTTCTGCGGTCTTTTACAAATCCACAGCATATTTTTGAAAATTTTCTTTGAAGTCAGGAAATGAACTTTTAATCATCGGTAGAATTATTCCTTAAAAATTTCTGTCCTTGAGAAATCTGTTGACTCATCTTATTTAGATTACAATTTAAAAATCCTAACACTCGCAAACAGCGTTGCAAAAATATCTTTCCAAACAAGTGTAATCGATGTCTGTTCAGCATCTTTGAGTTTGAAAATTCACGTTGGGTCTACCTTAGAAACAAGTCTGGTTGATTCACCCTGCTTCATTTCACCTTGAAGTGAAACTTGGGTTGAATTCCATTTTGTGAAATTCTTAGCTTCTGTCAACAGCCGCAAAATTTTGTCAGCTGGTGCTTTAATGTTGGTTGCAACGAAAGTTTGCATTTCAAAAGTTGTTGCTGAAGAGATCGCTTTTTTGTCTGCCATTTTTAAAATATTTAGCGGTGTCAAAGATAAATATTTGTTTCTATGTCAATGTTATTTTTGTCGTTATGGCATCCCTGCTAAGCTTTGATAGTATGGTGTTGTGAGGGTTTACAAACCCGAATTCTGATCCAATTAGCTTGGCATTTTTAACGAGCTACAAACCTTTGAAACCTGCATATACAATACCCTGTGTTTGGCAACCGGAGTATATTTACTCGTTTATTTTAATCCAGAATGAACCTCCATGTTTTTCAACATTCTTAAGGTTATCATGTTCCCAAATTGGTGAAATCATTTCTGATAATTCTTTGTCCTCCGATATGAAATAATTCGGCAAAATGGTCTCGTATTTTTTTGAGTTTGCTAGTAAATACATTGCCAATCCATATTGTTCTGAATAGAATTTGTCACACATAAATTGTGGATAGTCATAGGGAAGATAAATATCATGAATATGAACAATAACCCCTTTTTTAAGTCTGGGCAATATCTCAAGATAAAACACCATAGAATCTGAATTTGGCAATATTCTGTGTGAATTATCAACGAAGAGAATGTCATTTTCATTTAAAGCTTCCAAGATGTTAAAATCAATATTTTCAAATGGAACCCTGAAAACTTTATCTGCAAGATTATCGATCTCTGCGCGTGGCATAGGATCAATTGAAATTATCTCTGTAGTCAAATTTGAATCTTTCTTAACTTTATATGCAACTTTTGTTGAATTTCCGGATCCAATCTCGATATATTTTTTAGGCTTATACATAGTCAATAATGTATAAATGCCAATAATATCAAGTCCAGGTAAAAAGCCATTATTCCACCGTGGATTAATCGGGTTGTCTTCTTTACTTGAATCCTGAATTGTCCAAATTCGCTCTTTCAAAGAAAGTGATTTACATATCAATTCTTTGTATTTGTCTCTATTTAAATTAATAATATTTAATAATTCTTGATGTGCGGGCTTTCCATGTCCGTATCTTGGTTTAAGATCGACTTTGTATTCAAGAAATAAGTTCTGAAATCTTGGATTTAAAAATCGATAAATCTGTTTTATCATAAATCAATCAAATTTTTGATGTAGAATTTTTTCTTAATATAGCTGTTAACGAACGGTTTGTGGAATTAAGAATTGGCGATTTCCCTGCCCGACTGCACCATTCAGGCGGGGGAGCACAAAACTGTCAAGCCACCAAAAATGTTGATGCGCGCTTGCATGTTCAATGAACCACTGAACACCCATCAGTGTATAAACGCTTTGTTGGCAATAATTAGTTTTTGAATTTATCTTTTAATTATATCTAAAACTTTATTAGATTCCAAAACGCTGTATATTACTAATAACGATTTCCAATTGTTACCGAAGGCATAGAATTTTGAATAATAGCCAGATCAGAATCTGTTAACTCCACCTTAAATGCTCCTAAATTCTCTTCGAGACGATGAATTTTTCTAGTGCCTGGAATAGTCACGATTTCATCGTTTTGAGATAATACCCACGCTAAAGCAATTTGCGCTTTGCAAACTTTTTTGTCTTGTGCAATTTGTTCAATAACTTCAACAAACTTTAAATTCTCTTCGATTGCTTCATCTTGAAAGCGAGGTAGTGTTAGACGCCAATCATTTGTTTCTAAATCTGCTCGGCTTTTAATAGCCCCTGTTAAGAAACCCCGACCCAATGGACTATATGCGACAAAGGTGATTCCAAGTTCTAGACACACATCCAAAATCTCATATTCAGGTTCGCGGCTCCACAAAGAATATTCGTTTTGAACGGCAGTAAGCGGGTGCACAGCATGTGCCCTTCGAATTGTTTCTACATTCGCTTCACAGATGCCTAAGTGCTTTACCTTTCCGTGTCTTACCAAGTCACTCATTGCACCAACAATTTCTTCAATTTCTACTTTCGGGTCTTGCCGATGCATGTAATACAAATCAATTGTATCAACTCCCAAATTTTTAAGACTTTGTTCGCACGCTTGTCTTATGTATTCTGGCTTACCGTTAAGTCCAAGAAATTCACCTTTGGATCCTCGCATCACAGCAAACTTGGTCGCTAAAATTAGCTCACCCCAACGTCCTTTAAACGCTTTCCCTAATAGTCGTTCATTTGCTCCCCAACCATACATGTCGGCTGTGTCGAAAAAATTTACTCCTAGATCGATGGCTTTATGCAAAGTATTCATAGATTCTTCTTCGTTAAAAGAACCATAAAACTCTGACATACCCATACAACCAAGTCCAATTCGTTTCACTTGTAGAGCACTGTGTCCTAATGTTGTTGTTTGCTTCATTCTATCTGTGTTTTAAAATTATTAATAATAAACTTTTTGTCTGTCGCTTCTATGTCTATTTGTTTTAGTAAGGTATTCATAGTGTTAACTAAAACGGATTGGTTGGCGATGTGGCGGATTTTAGGACTAAAGTTCATACGGAATAGAAATGCTGAACCTTGTAAAAATGTTTCCAGGAAGCACCTCAGCCACCATATTGCCAAATCGATGTTGTACATTCGTTTTTTTCCTTTTCGTCATTTGTTGTCAATGATGCTTGTGTTAAATAATAGTACGAAATAAGTTTTAATCTTTCTATAACCACAAAACTGTCTGCGGAGTATGCAACCGAGCCTATTGCGAATGTGTTATTATGTACTGGCATTTTTCTAAGGTAAGTCAACTTGTCGATGGCGTTTTACAATTAAAAGGTCAATTAAAATTACAGATATTTTCGGAAGTAAAAGCATTGTAAAAAAAGCAAAGTAAGAAATTGTCACTGTTGGCGGTGGAGCTGTTAATGTCAAAATGTGGCTGCCTGTTGGAGTGCCTGGAAAAATATAGTTCTGCGTCAAGTTCCAACCAAAATGTATTGCAAAAGGTATCAGTAATGAAAAAGTTCTTGCGTATGAGTAAGCCAATAAAAGTCCCATTGAAAATGTAAAAATGAACACCATAATCATTTGTGTCAGGTTGCCCCAAACTCCTGCATTTATCCAATGCAATACCGCAAAAATTATAGATGAAATAAGTACAGCTTTTGCCTGTCCGATTTTTTTAATTAGAATGTAAAGTAATGCCCCTCTGCAAATTAACTCTTCTGTCAAAACTGTCCTGAATTGATACCAGGTTTCAATTAAAATTGACTGAATCGTCAAAGATTGTGATATTGTGTATTCTTCTTTTGCAAAGTACATTCTCAAAAGAAAAGCTGTCGCAGAAAGTATGGCCGAAACAATAAAAAGGATTGTGAAATATTTCAGCCTGTCTTTTGTAAGTGTCAAACCCAAAACTGATAAGTTCCCTTTTTCAAAAAGCCAAATTAGTAACCAAGAAATTGAGAATAGTCCTAATAGTTGTAACATTTTTATATTTTAAATTTCTTGTCAGTCTGCATATGCTTCTGACTAACGTCACCAGTCAAGACTAAAAATCAACACGTTGAAAATCAAAAATCAGCTGGTTTTAGATCAAATTTAGCTATGGATTTTCGAATTCTACTGACTATGCCTTGTTTTCTTTTTTGAATTAGCATTAGGTACTCTTTGGGTGGTGCATATTGAATTTTTTTTGTGACAAGCTATTTCAGGACAAGACAATTTAGCTTTTCCTGGATATTAGATACCTCAATTAAATCTTCTTGGATATCGTTTTGATCAAGTTGATTTAAAAATTCATTGCTCGTCTATGTAAGTTAAATGTCTATCAATTTTCTTCTGATTACACTTTCTATACCCACAAAACTGTCTGCGGAGCACGAAACCTCGCTTATTGCAAATGTGCTGTTCAAGCGGTTCGGACTTTTCCTATTTTACTATTTGTTTGTTCAATTATTTTCTGGGGATTTTAGTTTCGGAAATTCTCCTTTTTGAATTTCAACCGTATTAAATCCATTAGTTATCAATGCTTGCTCTAAATTAAACTCTTCCGTTAAGAATAAATAATACTGAACATCCGTCATACTAGGGGCAAGTATTCCTAAATAGTGATTAGATTTTGGTTCATAATGATTATGTAAGTGGTATTTAAAAGTCCATCCTTTCTTTAAATCATTTTTTACTGCTTTTAAAATAATATTTGGTTTAGGAGGCCAAGGCTGATCGCTTGCGGCAAAATAAACCTTGACAAGTTTTAAAGAATCGTTAAATAAAACGAACCCATGAAACTCTGTTGGATGACTTAATAAAGGATACCTGCTTATTTGATAATCTAATAATTGCGACTCCAAATAGTTTATTGGTCTTATTTTTCCTAAGGTTTTAGAATGAATAAGTTGAGCATTCATAGAATCTCCATTTTCGGTATCTACAGATTTGTAAGAAATGTCTTGATATGCTAGTTTTCGTAAAATAAGTTTAAAGGTGTCCTTGCCAAGTATTTCACTTACTGAATCTTTATATAATTTTATGGAAGGTGGTTGAACAAAATTCGTGTCCCATAAAAAAGAGTCATTCTTGAATTCCCAATATTGAAAGATTTCTACTCCATTTATTTTTAGCACAATAGGAGAAAGGGTCTTCAAAGAAAAGTGTTGCACATTTCCATTGCTATGACAACTTAATATAAAAATAGTGACCAATAAAAATAGACCACCCAAAAGCTTAATTTTTCTACTCATCTCTTTTTTGTTATTCCAAATTATTTTCTCCGTTTTCAGGTTCACCAGCGTTACCGCTAACTTTTTCAAGCTTGGCGAAGGTCTCAATTTCAACATAAATATTGATTAGAAGAACCAATTGTTTGATTAACCACAAATGTGTTTGCGGAGCACGGAACCGCCGCTTTTGCCAAACCCGTCCTATGTTATACTCTTATTTTCTCGTCAACCATTGAATGGCTAATTTTATTTTTTCGTCCTTCATTAAGTCTTCAAAATTGTCACCGTGATGAACAATTACGTCTGGATTAACTACGGTTTTATAAACCGTTTTATTTCTGTCTGCAACAAAGTTGGTTGCAAAGTTTAAGGTCAAATTTGGGGCAAACTGAAAATATCCATTCGATGTTGTATATCCATCTGCTGTTGGCTCTCCAATAAAGTATGTATTGGGTCTTCCTTTAAATGCAATTGCCATCATACTACCAGAACTTTTTGATACTGGACCTATTAGTACTACAATTGGTATTGATTGAAACTTTGGTCTTAATTTCGTTGAAATATTGGTAGCCTGATAACCTCCAATAATGAAGTTTCCGTTTTTGATTTCCCAAGTTCTCACAATGCTATCATTTATATCTGTTTCGTATCCAATAATATTGTTTCCTAATAAAACACTAAGTCCCGAAAGCATTGGGTAAATATTTCCACCACCATTTAGTCTTAGATCAATAATAAAACCTTTTGGTTTTTTAACTGCAATATTGTTGATGCTATCATATAAGGATTGAGCAGAATAGTTTATCTGTTTAGGGTCATAAACCTGAAATGAAGGAACTCTCACATATCCAATTCTATTCGGAAGAAAAGAAGTGTAGATTTGATTGGTTGACAATATGGCTTTGTCATTTAATGGTATAATCCAAGCTAATGTTGTATCATCAAATTGTGGATAGTGACCAAAATACTGGTTTTTCAAATATATTTGAGAATGAACATCATTCAAACTTTCTAAGACAGATACAAAACATTTCATCGTGTCTTGAATGTTTTTAGAATTCGTGATTTGATAGTTGAAATTATGGTCAATTGGTTTCCAGTCAACCTTGTTCCGTAAAATGGAGTTTGATTTAATAAAAGAATATAGGCTGTCTACCGAGCCAGGAAATTGTCCGAATGAAATCGTTGTGAAATTACAAAAGGCAAATATTAAAATAGTTCTTTTCATTAGTCAAGGTCATTTATAATAACAGCTAACGGATTGGCTTGGCGATGTGGTGGATTTTAGCATTAAAGTTCATACGGAGCAGAAATGGTAAACCTTGCAAAAATGTCTCCAGAAAGCACCTCTGCCACCATATTGCCAAGCGATGTTGTACATTCCTTTTTTTTTCGTCATTTGTTGTCAATGATGCTTGTGTTAAATAATAGTCCGAAATAAGTTTTAATACAATTCCAATTGTTTCGGCATGTTAGAGAATATTTGTTCTTTCTTGACAAAGGCAAAGCTATTCAATTATTTTTTTATATACTTAATGATTTTGCTATACAATTAGCAGCCCATCTAAGTGCTATCTTAAAACGATTGGCCCACCTTCCAATTTGATTACGCAATACATTGTCCCCGCTAATTTTATTATTAGGAGCTAATCTAAGACTGGAAGTAAACTTTCTATTAAACTTTGGTCTTGCAGTTGCTTGTGCGGGTTCTAAATGTGCTTGCAAAATGAGCTGGTTTCTATTTCTTTTTTGTTTTCATTAATTCGGTCATTGTTGCTGAAAAGGGTAGCGCTTACCCTCAGCCTTTATTATAGCCATCCAATTCTGTCATGTCCCAATTTAAATTTAAAAATTCTTCGTCTTTAATTTCTTCTACTTTGTAAACCAAATAATATTGTGCTTGTTTTTAGTGTTTTTAAGGTAATTTATTCTTTCTAAAGTTTTCCTTGAGAAAATTCTGGGTCCTGATTCTCGGACTTAAAATAATTTTCCGGTTTGGATTTCTCCTTTTTTGTGCAATAATATGTACTTAGCTTCAGTTTCGTGAAGCCCCAATCTTAATGAGCCGCGACTGCTACCGGCTCTTGTATTAAACAAACCAGTTTTTAAAATCCAATCCCAATTTTATTTTTTGTAATAGGCCACAAATACAAAAGTCTCAACCGGAATTAAACTTCTATTTGCACCATATGTTTCCGGCAATGCCTCGTTAAGTTCATTCCATTTATCTTCCTTGTAAGTTTCATAAGTTTTAGTAAATTTAAGAGTTATTTTTTAAATTAGCTTTTAAAAAATGTTAACTTGTTTTAGGAAGAGGTACATTGTTATAAAAGCACGGAACCTCCGTTTTTGTATTACGGCCATTATTGGCTGTTTTTCCTCGCCATTATAAATATATTTATGCATAGGCAACATATCCATATTAAAAAAATTGCAAAACTAATTTTCTGAATTACAGGCAAATAAACTATAAGTTCTTTTGAATGGTAGACGTAATTATTTAGTCCGACAAGCAAAATATTCAATAGACCAAAAACAAAAAGCCAATACCATTTAGCTTTATAAAGCACTATAAAAGTACCAATGCTGGCTATAATTCCAAATATTGCTGCAAGGTTTGTTACAATGTCGTGGTTGAGATTTGAAAATAAAAACAAAGGAATTATCATTGCAAGTGTCCCTGAAATCTGAATTGTAAGTGCCATTCTTTTAGTACTAAAATGTATTGGAAATAAAATCCAAAAAAAAGAAAGCGTTAAACTAAGAACTAACATTCCTAACATTGCAATTGGTTTTGCAGGATTATATTGTCCATTAATACCGTTCTCATTTAGTAAGTTGCACCAATAATTATTTGTCCAACTAAACCCAATAGAATTTTTAGAAACCTGACAGCCACCGGGATATAAAAATGATGCAAAAACATAAAGTATAATAAAAATGAATGCTCCAAATATTGGAATCAACAAGAATCTATAATTTTTGGAACTCTGCATTTTCAAATGTTGCTATTTTTTTATCTTATTGTAGTACGGTATCCAACTTTCCCATTTCCAAGGTATACAGGTTTTGCCAAGTATAAATTCCAATAAAGGCTGGTATATCTCTTCACCGTTTTCACTATTTGTCATAATAATTATTGATATTCCTTTTTCAGGATAGTTTATATTGAAGTTTCTCCAAGAACCACCATTTCCTTCTTTAAAAAAAGCCTTTTCTTGATCACAATTGAAAAGCCCCCAACCAAGGCCATAGGTTAAAGCAATATTGTCGTTTTCGCTGGTTGTTTCAGTTGTTATTGGAGGGAATTGGGTTACTGAATGAATGGATATTTGCGGTGAGAGCATTTTATTGTAACTTTCTATATTAAGCCCGCTTTTTTGCATTACATTCTCAATAAATTTTGAATAATCAGAAATTGTAGTTACTAATGAACCGCCTGCGACTGGTTCTGTCCGTTTTTTCTTAATATCGATAGCTCCATTATCCATATGACCAACAGCAACATTATCATCTCCGAATGAATTATGCCAAATAAAACCAGTTCTTGTCATTTTAAACGGCTTAAATATTTTTTCTTGAGCCAATTCATCAATATTCTTGTGCGTAATTTCTTCAACTACTAATTGCAATAGTTTAAAAGCTTCTCCAGAGTAGGCGTATTTATCTCCTGGTTTAAAATATATTCTCATTACTCCTAATGTATCTTGAATTCCTGAAGTCGGATGAAACCATCTCACATTTGGAAGTCCTGTGGTATGACTTAAACACATTCGTGCTGTTATTAATTTCCACCTTTCATCGCTTTTTAAATCGGAAAAATAATCATATTCAGGGATGGGCTTTGCAAGATATTTATACAATGGTCTATCCAATTTCAGTACCTTTTCTTCAACCAATTTGGTAACTAAAAAACCAAAAACAGCTTTGCTGAATGATGCACCATACATAATTGTTGAGGTGTCTAACAACTCCTCTTTTGTTTTATTTCTGAAACCATATGATTTAATATATGTAAGCCTATTTTTGTTGATTATTGATAGATTTAACCCGTGAACATTCGCAGTATCTATGAGTTTCTCAACCATACTGTCTATTTCAATAGTTGAAATTTTATTATTGTCAAGCCTTGAAATATTTTGTCCAAAAATGCAATTAAAATTGATAAATAAGAAAATTGTAAATAGTCTCTGTCTCATAAATTTAAAATTTTTAAGCGATGTTAACTCTGTAAGTGGTCAAATAAAATAGCCATTATCGTTTGGCCTGTTGCCTTGCCGTCATGATATTTTTGTGTGTGACTTTCTGGACTCATAATCTTCCTTATCCCTTTTTAGCAATTATTTGAAATGCTTCCGCATGATTTCCATTCATTGTTTTAACTTCAATCAACCTTTCATTTATAATTTCAAAATTGTTGAGTAAATGCTGTATCCAGTCTTTGGTATGATGCCGAAATGTCACTCCTTCTGCTAATGTGAACACACCATAGTTTTCTTTGTTGCTATCCAGGTAATCATAACGGTCCATTTCGGAGGATTGGGTTTGCAAATAGTAGTCACTGATATAAATGATTCCACCCCTTTTAAGTTTAGAATATAAAGTTTGAATTAATTCCACTTGCAAAGCATTCTCTGGAATACACGTCAGTACCGCAAACAAAAGGAAACAATCAACGGAATTATTTTCAACTAGCAAACCATGTGGCATATCAATTTGAAAAATGGATTCTATGCCATTTTTATTTCCTCTGTTAATTAGTTCAGCCGAAATATCAAAACCTTTCACATTGGTAAACTTTTCTTCATTAAGTTTTTCAATCAAACGCCCATAACCGCAACCATAATCTACAATGCAGGCGTCTTTGTCCACGAACTTTTCAAGCAATGAAATATTGAGTGGATGTGTGAATGTTTTTTCATTCGCTATTTTGTTCCAATATGCCGTTTGATTACTCATTTATAATTTATGCATTAAAAAATATCAACTAATCATTGTCAGGTTTAAACTTACAGGAATTCCATCGATGAAAGGTTTCAGAATGCCTTTTTTGTTACTCTGCTTTATTAAGAACCCCTCAAAAAGAAAACTACAAATAAAAAAAATAGGTGTTAAATAAATTAACAAGGCAAAAATGCAGCTTGACTTAAGGAATACGAAAATACTTGTGGTTTGGAGATTTACGGATAATAAACTCCAACAACAAATAAAAAAACAAATTTCAAAAAATAAAAATGATTTTGCCAATGACTTTGCTTGAACATATACTATTGTATAAATGGAGTTTTCCATTGTGGTATTTCTATATTAGTATTTAATTTAACAGTTCAAGTATCCTGTTTCGTAAAAATTTCAAGTTTGATGTTTCTGAATTAGATAAAAAAATAAAAGTTATGTCCTTATCCAATAAACGATACATAACATGTGAGTTTCCGGGATGTCCGCCAGTGTGATAAACCAATTTTCCTGAAGGTTTCTCTTTTATAAACCAACCAAAACCATAACTGATGTTTGGGTTTGTTTTGGCATAAATTGTCTGTCCGTTATATGTTGTTTCGGTTATAGATTCATTTTGAATTTCGCAAGGCAATAGTTGGCAGTCTTTAAGTGCTTTATCCCACTTAGCCAAATCTCTTGCAGTTGTTACAACCGATCCATCACCATAAAAATTGCCCAAGTAAGATACGAAGTTATATTTTGGATGCAGATGTGCATATTCAAAATTTCCATTTTCAAATATGTGTCCAATGGCTAATTTTTTATTTTGAATTTTACGAATGTCTGTAACCATATAAGCAACCGTACTTTCCAACTTTAATGGTTCAAAAATGTTTTGGTACATAAAATCCTGATAAGTCAAGCCCGAAATATTTTCAATAATGCTTGCTAAAAAATCATAACCAATATCAACATACTGAAATTTTGTGCCTGGTTCAAATTGCATTGTAAGTTGATGTTGAATTAAATATGCTAAAACTTCTTTGTTGCCGTTTGATTTGGTAGTATCCATGTTGGGTCTGATCTCATCCCAAAAATTTGGAAGCCCCGATGTATGTTTAAGTAAATGTCTAACTGTAATATTCTTGTATGGAAAAGTTGAAATGTACTTGCATACAAAACTATCGTAATTCAAAAACCCCTTGCTCTTCAAAATCATAATTCCGTAAGCTGTGAATTGTTTTGAAATAGAAGCCACTTGGAACGAATTTAGATTGGTAAGTGGTATATTATGGATGGCATCTGCATATCCATAACTTTTTTCAAAAAGTATTTTGTTGCTTTTGGTAATTAAAATATTACCAAAGAATGGCGAACATGAATACATGCTATCCAGAATGTATTTTACACTGTCCATGTTTTGAGCTTTGGTAAAAAGAGTACCAAAGCATATCATGATAGTTAAAATTATTATCTTTGATTTCATTTTATGTTTTTTGTTCTTTCGTTTGCATTTGTCAAAATAGTTTGAAATGCTGAACTTGTTAAAACTGCATTTATTGTTTTTGGAGTTGGTGGATTTAAAATGTTATCAGTTAAGTGAAGCTGAAACCAATGTATGTCGTGCCAATTGCCATGTTTATAGCCAACCTTTTTAAAAAATCCAATTTCTTTAAATCCTAATGTCCGATGAAAGCCAACACTTTTTTCGTTCGGTAAAGCCACTCCAGCAAAAACATTGAAATATCCCTGCAGTTTTAAGAGTTCTAAGAGAGTCATATATAAAATTCTTCCAATTCCTTTTGTGTGAAAATCAGGAGCTATATAAATGCTTGATTCAGAACTCCATTGATAGGCGTTGCGGTAACGATATGTGCTTCCGTAAGCAAAGCCAATAATTTTATTGTTACACAAACAAATCAACCATGGGTATTTCTCAGTGCTTATTCGGATTCTTTCTCTGTATTCTTCAAGAGTTGGTGCTTCATATTCAAATGAAATTATAGTATGGTCAACATAATATTTGTAAATATCAAGAACAGCTTGGGTATCTGTTTCGTTAATGAAGCGTATCTCAAAATTGTTATACATTTAAGTATTAATGTTAAATTACAATAATTAATAAATTTTCTTCTGAGTTGTTCAATTGAGCATTTAACTTCCCGTCACTATTCCAAAATCCACTTTGCCCAGCACCCTCAAGTCCGTAAGATGAACCTGTATAATTTGCCATGAGGACATTCATTGAATACTTTTTTGCGTAGATACTCAAAAGTTCATAACCTTTTGCAATTCCGCCTGGTGTGTAAAAAAAACTGACTAAATACAAAGTGGATTTAGTTTGACTTGCATTTGCCGGATGCCCTGGATTTGCAATATCAGCACAAATAGCAACTGATATTCTTTGGGTCTGTAAATGAATTAATGGGTTGAATTTTGAGCTAGGAGAGAAATATTTTTCCTCTCCTTCATGCAAATTTTGCTTGGTGTAAATAGTATTTGAACCATCTGGTAAAAAGATAAATGAACCAATGTATAGTTGCGAGTTTATTTTGATTGGTGCTCCAACAAGAATGATCATATTGTTTTCAATGGCTTTATTGCAAAAAATATTGAGCCGTGAATCATTGGCATCAAACGATAACTCCTTTGCCAATTCTCTTTCATAGCCGGTTAGCGACATCTCAGGGAACAGAATTAACCCAACATTTTGTTGTGCAGCCAGTTCAATCATACGCAAATGATTTTGAATGTTTGCCTCTGTATTATTTTTATATGATTTTATTTGAGCTGCTGCTATTTTCATGCTTTAAATTAACAGTTTCAACAAGTTACTTCAAAAAAGAAGTAACCCTTAACTATGAAAAATAAGAATTTGCTAACCATTTATTATCTAAGTGGTCAAGTTCCAATCGCTTAATATTCAATTCCTTTACAGCTGCTTCTGCCTTTCCAGTCAAGATTGCATCTATTCCTGTTCTTTTATAACTTTCTCCAACTGACAGCCGAGTAATCTGTTTAAGACTGAAGGAATAATGAAAGGCATTTTCCGAAAATAGTTTAATCAAAATCATGATATAGCCTATAGTTACATCACGCATCTGGGTAATAAAAACTTTACAGAATTCAATTAAAAGTGTAGATCCCGTTGCTTTTTGAATTCCATCATATTCAAATATCTTATATACATTCGGAAATAAATCCAAGTGGAGGTTTAGAACCTCCTCGACTAAAGGAGCAATCGGTTTAAACTCTTTGAATTCTAAAGTTTCTATTTTCATTGATCCATATTATATTTAACATTAATCGCTTTATCATTTCACTTTCTATTTTTACATCATGCCGCGTTTCCAAACCATGTTAAAAATAAAATAGAATTGGTGTTAGGTAATATTCTCTGTTACTTTAAATCATTGTTACGGTCTATCACCCAAACAAAAAACAATTGATTTTCAGCTTTTAGTCTTTCAACATGCATACTTCCCATATCTTCTTCTTTATGTTTAATGTTTACAAATATTGAAAATCGAATTTCATTTTCCTTTTCAAAATCCACATCCGAATCAATAACATCTTGGTTTTTTTATCTTCCATCAAAGAATGGTTGCATTTTTCAACTCCATCCAATAAAATTGGAAACCTATCATTCAAAATTAGAGGATATTCATCATTCCAGAATGGATTGATTGGCGAGGATTGTAGAATTGCAAGTGTTTTTGTTTTGATGATATTCATGATATCTTTTGTAAATATTTTATCCAATTACCAAAAAGAAATGTTTTAGTATCATTTTCGTTCATGAAAAATGCATTAAGTTCACCGTTTAACCAAATCTCAGTATCCCTATAGTTTGTCTCATTATTTTCTACTTTTGAGATAATATTGCTCTGTGTTGTAAAATAAAGTACTAACTCATTTTTAGTAAATGAAACGGCATTGCTAAATTTTTCTTCCTTAAAAAAGTTGAATTTCACTTTATCCAAATTTTCATTTGTCCAGTTGTAACTAACAATTCTTGCCGGTGCTGGAAATGTTTTTAGATAATTAGTTTTATACCACTCTTTGAATTTAGGAACGCCCTCCATTTCAGCTAAAAAGAAATTGTCGTATAGAATTAACCATGCCCTATTTTTTAAAAGTCGGCTCGTTTCCATTAAAAATTTATCTATATCAAACCAGTGAACACCTGAGCAAACGGTAATTAAATCAAAGAAATTGTTTTCAAAAGCTTGTTCCTCTGCTTTCGCAATTTGGTAATTTATCTTGTCTTTTTGTAAAGCAAAGTCCAACATGGCTTTTGAACTATCTGTCCCATAGACATGAGAAGCTATTTCTAATAAGGCTTGAGTGGAGAGTCCTGTTCCACAAGCAATGTCCAGTGCCGAATTAAATTTATGTTCAAGTTTAAGAAACCCTTTAACATGACTAATCGTGTTGCTATGAAAGTTAGGCCTGCCATTGGCATATCTTTCGGCTACTGTAATTGGGGCAAAGTAGTTCATATCCATTAAATTTTCTCCCCTTCAATAAATACCATTGGTACTGTTAAAGTCAGTCCACTATTTTGCATTGAATAATCATTTAAGTTCTGTTCTAAAGCAAAAAATAGTCCTTGCAATTCGAACTTAGGAAACAAACCAATCCAAGTTGTAAGCCAACCTAACTTAACAAAATAATGATTTAAAAAGGCACTACCGTCAACAAATTTCATTTCAAAACTTTCTGTCTTGTCTTAAAATAGGTTTACACAAAACTAGTGTAAATATGATTAAAAAAATTGTAAAAAAGGCGGGGAAATACTTCAGTCAAGAAGATCAGCATCGAATCATTCAAGAGATGATTACTAATGGGTGTACAATAAAAGAGATCTGGAAGAAGTACACAGGTCAAGAGGAAGAGCATGGACAATTACTGAGATGGATGAAGAAATTAGGATATTCAGTCTCAGGAAGGCCAATGAGCGTTAAATTGAGCAAAAAAGAGACAGATATGGCAGTTAAAAAGAAGAAAGCTAAACTCCATAAAACATCCGAGGAATCATTTGAAAATCTTCAATTGAAAAATGGATTTTTGAACTTAAAAAGCAATTAAAAGATGCAAAACTCAAAAGCGATTGCATTTTTTACAATGGTGGATAAAGCTGAGAAGGAATTTAAAATTCCAATTAGAAAAAAGCTAAATACCAAGCCATAGAGACCATGATAAGTAATTTTAAACCAATAGGATTAGCCAAGCTATGTGGATGGTTTGGTATGAGCAGACAGGCTTATAATCAATATAATTGGGAAGCTATATCAACAACAATAGAAGAAGAAATGATTTTGAAACAGGTAAAGCATATCCGAGAAGATCATCGTAGAATGGGAACAAGAAAGCTTTATGAAATGCTTCAACCATTTATATTGGAACAACAGATTAAAATAGGCAGAGATAGCTTGTTTGATTTACTTTCATCTAATTATCTATTAGTGAGAAAACGACAACGCAAGATTCAAACAACAAATTCGTATCATAGATTGCGGAAGTATCCCAACTTAATTCGAGAGATGATTCCAACAGCTATTAGCCAGCTATGGGTAAGTGATATCACATATTGGAAGCAAAACCAAGGGCATTTGTACATAAGCTTAATTACGGACGCCTATTCTCGTAAAATAGTTGGATATCAGGTAGGAGAAACAATGGAAACAATGAAAAGTATTCATGCATTAGAAATGGCTCTATCTGAATTAAAACTAGAAGACCATTTGAATTTAATCCACCATAGTGATAGAGGAATTCAATACTGTAGTCAAGTGTATGTCAAATTATTGCAGGATAATGAAATTAAAATAAGCATGACTAAGAATGGAGATCCTTTTGAAAATGCAGTTGCAGAAAGAGTAAATGGAATTATCAAAGATGAATACTTAGAAACCTATGAAATCAGTACTTTGAAAGAGGCTAAGAATTTACTTAGAAAAATTATAGATTTATACAACTTAGAAAGACCTCACATGAGCATTGGAAACTTTACTCCAGAAGCAATTCATCAATCAATAAGACCCATTAAACCACAAAAATTATGGAAGAACTATTATCAAAAACAAACTACATTTGTAAACCCCGCCTGCAGTTGGGCAGGTATTTTTAGGACAAGACATTGTCTTTGGTTGCGTGACTGTCCATTGTTTCTGCTTTTTTTGGTGCGTTTGCTTGGTGGCTCTTTTGAATTTTATAGTGTTGGTCAATGCGTTGGAAAAAATACAAATGTGCCACCAAAAGCGTTATCAATTTAAGCAATTTCAAATTCTCCACAGTCAATTCTTATATCTTTTGTTTCCAATTTTTGGTTAAGCAAATTGCAAAAATGTGTTTTGTTTTCGGTAGCATAATGTATGCAATTGAAACAAGTTCGTTGCACACTTAATACTTTTAATTTGTTAAGTTGGATGATAAGATTTGAAATATTTTGCCATAATATTTTTTTATCTGTTTCGCTAGACTTTGCAATAATAGTAGTCAATGGATTGGCAAAATTTTCTGTTTTTGCTACTATTTTTTTTCCTATTACAGTAAGTTGTATAGTATAGCTTCTGGTGTCGTTGCTGTCAGTCAATTTTTTGATTAATTTTTTCTGTTCCAACACTTTTATCGCATCGCTAATTGTCGGTTTAGTGAAATTAAATTCTTGTGCTAAATAACTAATAGTTGTCTTGTCTGCCGAATGATGCTGAATAAAAATCAACAATTGAATTTGAATAGGACTTAAACTATGTTCTTTTGCTTTCTCCCAAAGCAAAATACGGAACACTTGCGATAAGCGTTCCAACCCAGCAACTATTTTATTGTCAAGATTGGCGTTTTGATTTTCTAAATTAAATACCGACACTTTTATTTGCAGTTTTGCATTTCAACAATGTAATACCCTTTTTGTTGAATACTTAAAACCATTACATCTGTTGCTTTTTCAATGTGACAAAATTTACATTCCTTTGCAGCCAAAGGCTGATTTTCTTGATTTTTAGATTGTAAGTAATCCTTACCAAAGGTATAAATTATTTTTTCATCTTTTATATGGTCGGGAGCAATAATGTCAAAATGCATTACGCTACCATCTTTTTTAGTTACATAGGTGTCCCAAACTGCTACTTGCATAATTTCAAATTTTTGATTTAATGAAGAGAAAAAAGAATAGGCAAGTTAGTCCTTTTATGAGAAAGAACAAAAATCCAGCTATTCCAAATTTTTTGAGGTAGGGTTTCAATTAAAATTCGTTTTTGTTTATGTAAGGGTATGTCCACAGAATAACCGAAAGCGTTACTGCCTTGAACCAAGCTGAATACATGGCTTCAACTGTTTCTGCATCGTGTCCTTTTTTTGCTAAAAAACCTTTGATGGTTGCCGTAATAGGAAAAATAAATGCTACCATATAGCGGTAATGGATTATTGGAACTGTGTCTACTTCGTCCGTTTTGTTTTTCTTACTTGTGTGATGCCTCAAAGCAATTTCGTGTTGATAGTTCAGCCATGTTTGGTCATACGGTTTGTTACACAAGTCCATAATCCATTGCCCAAATCTTGCCCTAACCGCTGTAAGGTAATCCATATTTGGCTTTTCGTTTTTAGCGAAGTAGTGCAACAAATGTTCGTTGCCACCAACGAAACCATACCAAAGGTCAAGCACTTCGTTTGTTTGGTCTTTTAGCACTTCGCCTGCAAGGCGTAGGTTTTTTTCGTCTTCTTCTGTAAACAATACTGTTTTTTTGAGAAGGTTTAAATCGGCAATGCTTACAGGTGATTGCCCTACTTGCCCGTAGGCGTATCCTTTGATTTGTTCTGACATTTTTTAATTTTTAAATTAGTTAAAATATTATTGTCAGTGCAAACATAGTAAGGATTCCTAACTTTACAAAAAAAGTGAAAATATTTTTGTTTAAGGTGTCAGAAACTCAAAAATTGGCTATAAAACGGTCCGCGAAGCTGAGGTGCGGTTGGGTAAAATTAAATGTGCAGAAATGGAACTGGCATGCATATCGGCTTGCAGCTCTTTGAATTTTGAGAAGCGTTGGCATTTTGTTGTCCACGGTCAGTACAGATTTTGATGATTGCACGGCGTCGTCCTACCTTGACCGCTGATGGAATCCACTGACGATGGACAACTGTTAGGGAGTCTCTCCGTCCAGTGCGTTGTTATCTTGGGTTTTATTTCATTTTTATTTTCAGTTCCAATTCTCCTCCAAAACCATATCTTATAATCTTTTCAAGTGTCGAAAATCTGGCTTCTTTCACACTGTTCTCAAGTTTCGAAATGTATGATTTTGTTGTGCCTACTCTATCTGCAAGTTCTTGTTGAGTCAAACCTTTTTTAAGTCTAGCTTCCTGAAGCATATTACCGATTTTGAAATTAATATATCCTTCTTCTAATTCTTCGCGCTTTTTTGTACCTGGTTTTCCAAAGAATTCTACTTTTAGGTCATCTAAAGTGCCAATGTTATTTATTTTCTTGCTCATATTCTTGTTTTATTTTTAATGCGTGTTCTATTTGTTCAATAGGAGTTTTTTGCGTCTTCTTTTGAAAGGAATTCATCAATATTACCAACTTCCATTTATCCAAAAAACAAAATATTCTATAAATATTAGAGCCAAAACTTATTCTTATTTCATAAAGCCCATTTGATCCAGTTATATGTTTAAAGTAAGTTTCTGGAATCAGTGCATGATCTTCAATAAGTTCAAGTGTCCAAATGATTTTCTTTTGACTTCTAATGGTTGCTTTGAAAAGAAATCTTTGAAATAGTCCTTATAATAAATGACATTTCTGAACTTCTTATTCTTCATTAGGCAAAGATAAACAATGTTTCACTTTGGTGAAACATTGTTTTTTCCATTTAATCCGAGGTAACGGATTGCAGCTAAAAGAAGTTGGCGATTTTCAGCATCCACTTTCATGCGAAGTACTAAAGTTCAAATTTACGAAAATCTGTCCTGCGAAGCACTTTACCGCCACTTGCACCAAGCCCAGGTTATGCACAAGGTTATTTTTCATTTTTGTATGGTTGAAATAATTCAATATTGTCAATTCGCAATATTTCATAAACAATGTTGTTGTATTTTATCATTTCTTTTTCAATCGTGCCGTGTTCAACAGCTTTTAGATATTCATTTCTTTTAGTTTCAAACTGGGTCAAAAAGTTGTTATAGATTTCTTTTAGTCGATAAACATTATTTGTTTGGGCTTTTAATTTTTCTTCCAATTCTCGTCTTGCAATTTCGCATAGGTCAAAGTAAATGTTTATGAAGCAAAGAGTTTGATTATTCATTGGAAGATGATAGTAACTTTCATAAGGGTCGATTATAGTGGAAGTAATAATATGAGTTGAATCCCTGTAAGAATTAATGTCTAAATAAATTTTAACGGCAAGTTTGTACTGCTCTGACTTAAATCCCGTTGCCGAATAAGCCACAGAAGTGTCTGACAAAATTTCACGGAATTTTATCCTGTTTCTTGACCAGCTAATATAAGGGTGCTCAAAAAGACCGTATTTGAAAAAAGTATTGGATTTGAAAAGTGTTTTATTAGTTAGAGAGGAACTGTCGATAAAAAAAAGCTCATTGGTATTGATACTATCGTTCAGACGGTACTCATCATTATATGTCCAAAAAAAATCATTGTAAGGCATTGCATTTATTTTTTGATAGTCGCCAATGTTGAAATCTTTAAAATTAAAAAAAGGCAGATTGAAGGAGTTCTCATAATCGTATGCATATAAAACAGCCTTAGTCAGAACAGTATATTTTTGCTCTTCCGTTATTCCAATTCTGCTTACATAATCAGTTTTGTAAATAAAGTCGGTGTGATTAAATACTACTTGGCCGTTTGATGTACTGAAAGATTGAGTTATATTAAAACTGACATTGGAGATTTTGTCCATTAGATTTAGAGGCAGGAATGGATGTTTCAGAGTATTAGCACAGTTCAATGTGATTTTTATGAGATGATTCTTAGTTTTATTAATCCATATCTTTCCATAAAAAAATAATCCAGTTGTATCTTTGGGTTTGTAATCAATGATATATATTGAGTCATTAGTTCCATCAAGATACTTGCTTTCCAAATCCAAGTAGTAGTTTTTTCTTAATTTCGATTTAGATAATTCCATTGGATTTATAGGGAAATAATCATTTCGATCAAATAAGTTTAACATAAGTAATGCTCTTGAACTTTCTAAAGAAACAAAAAAGCTGTTTCTATTAGTGCTTAATGCTATTCTTCCTGCCTTCAAATGTAAGTTCATCAGACTATAGCCTTTCACATCAATGTTGTAATATCCTTCTACAAGTTCAATTTGGCTGACATCTACATAACTTTTTAACTCGTAGTACGCTTTAGATTTTCTTTCAATACTTGAAATGGATTTCTTGCTTGCTTGTACTAGTTCAAACAAATACGAGTTATCTTTTGGTGTTACTGTTACCTCGTTTAATAAAAGAATGTTTACCTCTAGATAAATAAGATAGTTCTTTTTGTCTGCTTTAATTTTAATAATTTGCTCCTTGTACCCAATGAAGGAGATAGTAATTGTGTCAGTTACTTCATTAATTAAAATTCTAAAATAACCGTCTGCATTACTTATTGTCCCTTTTTTTGAACTCTTGTTGTAAATATTTGCGAATGGAATAGGTTCTTTTGTCTCCTTATCAAGTATTTTGCCCTCAATTTCAATATGATTTTGTCCAAGCATTGATTTACTCAAGCTGAAGAAACAAAGTAATATCCAAAAAGATGTTTTCATTGATTGCTATTTTGCTCATTTGTGGCTTTGTCAAACCTTGTGCATAACAATTTGCTATGCGCAATAATTGCGAATATTGTTGTTACAAATATAAGTTATTCAAAGAACTAAAGCAAATGAACTTAAAAAATATCCTATTGGTTTTCAAACTGAATGTATTTAATCAATACTACACAATCGCAAGCCTAAGATTTTTAAATTCCAATGCGAACGATTGGGTAAAGAATCCAAACTAGAATAAAAGGCTTTCAACTCTATTAGCCAATTAAGTATTCTTAGCATTGGAAATAAAATTTAAAAAATATACTCGAATTTAAAATGGAGAATTTATCTATCCTATTGATCCATTTTAGCAGCATCAATATTTCGGTATTTCATATCCACCAAAGGCATTAAAATACAAGGAAAAACTTCTCATTTTAAAAAATTTTGATAGTCAGCGTGTTCATAAAAAAAAAGCAAGCCAAATAAAAACAAGGTTGAATTGATTTCAAACCAAAATATAATTCCATCGAAAGCAATTCTTTAATTTCAATTCACAAAACAAAAATTCATTGAAACTCAAAAAATATTCAATGCAAATTAATTCTCAAATAAAATACTATGTTTGTTTTACCTTCTGGTATAATTTGGTGATTCTTTTGTAATTGTAATATTATGAGGATGGGATTCAGTGATTCCACTATTGGTGATCCGTACCAATTTTGCTTTTTGCATTTGTTTAATGGTAGCTGCGCCAACATATCCCATACTTGCCCGTAAGCCTCCAATATATTGAACCATAACTTCGGAAACTAATCCTTTATATGGTACTCTTCCCTCAATACCTTCTGGTACCAATTTCTTAATATCGTCTTCTACATCTTGAAAATATCGGTCCTTACTACCTTGTTGCATCGCTCCAATAGAACCCATTCCACGGTAAACTTTAAACTTCCGACCTTCAAAAATAATGGTCTCACCAGGGGCTTCCTCTGTACCTGCAAACAAAGAACCACCCATAACCGAACTGGCACCAGCGGCAATAGCTTTTGGAATATCACCGGTATAACGAATACCGCCATCTCCAATGACTGGAATACCTTTTTTCTCCAAAGCACTTGCAGACAAAGCAATCGCTGTCAATTGCGGTACTCCAACCCCTGCAACAACACGGGTTGTACAAATACTCCCGGGTCCTACCCCCACTTTAACTGCATTCACACCATGCGCCACCAATGCTAAGGCAGCTTCTCCAGTTGCAACATTTCCTCCTATAATTTGAAGCTGTTTATACTTTTTACGCAATTGTTTTATCATATTTAAAACGCCTGCTGAATGTCCGTGGGCAGTATCCACACAAATAACATCAACATCAACATGCATAAGTGCTTCCACCCGATCCATCGTATCACTAGCAATGCCAACAGCAGCCCCAACTACTAACCGACCTAAATTATCTTTACATGAGTTAGGAAAGTTTTCCAGTTTCATAATGTCTTTATAGGTTATAAGTCCGATCAGCGTTCCATCTTTTTTTACTACGGGTAATTTCTCAATTTTATATTTCTGCAATATCGATTTTGCTTGTTCGAGCGTAGTGCCAACAGGAGCTGTAATCAACTTTTGCTTGGTCATAATCTCCTCAATAGGTCTGTTTGGATGTGCTTCAAAACGGAGATCCCGATTCGTTAATATTCCAACTAACTTTTTTGCATTATCAATTATAGGAATTCCACCAATGCGATGGTGTGACATTAATTGCAAGGCATCTTTGACTTTGGATTTTGCATCCAGCGTCACGGGATCGATGATCATGCCACTTTCTGAACGTTTGACACTGCGCACCTGATTCGCCTGATGTTCAATACTCATATTCTTATGAATAAAACCAATTCCACCAGAACGTGCCATCGAAATTGCTAAATCCTTCTCCGTAACCGTATCCATCGCGGCAGATATGATGGGCACATTGATTCGTATGTCTGTGGTTAATTGGGTGCTGATGTCGGTATCTCTAGGCAAAACCTCAGAGTATGCCAGCACTAAAAGTACATCATCAAAAGTAAGGGCTTCCTGTGCAGGAAATTGCGATGAGAAGAAATGTAGTTCCATGTGCAAAGATATAACATTGTTTAAAAATTCCAAAAAATGATAATCCAATGCATCCTATTTTTTAAGAAACATGCCAAATTAACAGGCTCATTAGAAATACTAAATGTGCATCCGGCAATGCATCCCGCTTGTCCTTTGATATGAGTTTATCAATTTCAATAAAAAATATCATGAATTGCATTAAAATAGGGTAATCAAGCGTTCCCAATAATTATTACAAAAATTAAATTTAGAACTCCGATAGAATCCTTTTCATCAGTATGGGAATTTGTATAATCCGGTTAAAATACCCGACTATAGGCCCTAAATGGATATCAAAATTCAATAGGATCCTAATACAATATCTTAACTTTGCTCAACTATTTTCAAAATAAGCTACCCGTGATTGAAGTTTATAATGATGCCTATTTTATGAAGAAGGCCTTCGAGGAAGCCAACAAAGCATCTCTGGCCGGCGAAATCCCTATTGGCGCTATTCTAGTACATGGGAATCAAATATTAGCGAAAGCACACAATCAAACCGAACTTTTGCTTGATGTAACGGCACATGCTGAAATTCTTGCTATTACCGCAGGCTCCCAAAACTTAAATAGTAAATACTTAAAAAACTGTACCTTATATGTAACCTTAGAACCTTGCCCAATGTGCGCTGCTGCATTGCGTTGGGCTCAATTATCAAGATTAGTATATGCTGCTGAAGATGAAAAAATGGGATACCTGCGGTTTGGTAATGAATTGTTACATCCTCGCACAAAAGTTGAATTTGGTTTAATGAGAACAGAAAGTAGTCAGTTACTTAAAAGTTTCTTTGAGGAACGAAGAAAACGCAAACAAGGTGCATAACTAAATTTCATTTAACCCAGATCATGCATTAGGTTTCGTCATGAGAACAAAAAGATCAATAAAGATGGGTGCTCACGGAGTATTTTTTCCGCAATCATAGTCAACACTATGGTGAGGAAAAAAATATGAGTAAGTGCCCGTATTTGAAGATATTTTGGTTCGTAATAGAAAGTCTAATGCATGATCTGGGTTTAACTATTTTTCAGTATGACTATAATGAAATAAACTCCACCGATGACTTCTCTACCCAACCCAGATCTAATTCTGGTGTCTCTATTTTAATCCAATCTTTTATTTGATCCACAAATCGCGCTGATTGACCCGCAGGTAAATCAAGTTTAGATTCACTATTCTGATCTGGAGAGGAATATAATTTAGATACTTGCATGATAATAAGCTGCTTCGATTCATTTCGGGTTGCATCTCCTTCCCAGGCAAAAATAAAAAACACGAATCCAATGAAATATACTAAATAAATAGAATTTCTTTTCTTTAAAAATTCTGGTAAATAGTTGAAAAATAAATTACAAGCGATTCCTATACTTAGAAATACACAAAAACCAATAAACCAATAAAATGGTTGAATTAGAAATAAAATAGAATGCCAGAAACGCTTTAAGAAAAATTCAGGAATTTCAAAATTATCAACACCCGCTTTGTTCCTTGCGATCCTAAGATTTTGATGACAGGATTTACAATGAGGATTCCATTTCAATGCTTTATTATAAAATAAAATAGCTTTCGGATAATTCTCAAGTTGCAAATAACTAGTTGCTATATTATAATACAAATCTTCCCCTTTTGCACCAGCATGCAATAAAATATTCCATTCATTTAAAGCAGCTTCAAAATTTGAATCTTTGTAAAATTCTAAAGCCTTTTTTGGTTGGCTACACAAATCCAAAATAAATAGTAAACAAAAACAAGATATAATAATTGGCTTCATTTTGAATGTCTTGTTATGATATCTTCTAATGAAAATGGTTTTTCCGGATCTCGTGGCAAATAACCTTCCAGAAATTTCTTTTTACCATCTTGAAGCGGCATCATCGTTCCTTTTGGCTTTGTAAAAAAATCAATAGTCTCTATTTTTTCTTGCTCATTAAAAATCAAATGCATACTACTACATTGAATAAAATTTGTCCCTATATAGCCTTTTTCATCATCCAATATAAAGTAAACAGATTCAGCATTTCCTTGTACATCCATAGAATGGAGTTTCTTTTCCAAAAAATGCGTTTGAATTTCCCGTCCTTTTAGTTGATTTTCAAGACTACTTTTATCATGGTTTATAACAAATGCCTTTTGTTTCAAGAAAATATCTTTCAATACTTTATTTGCCATTACAATCCAAATAGTATCTCCTGAAAATTGAGAAGTGTCAGACCACATCACAGGATTTTCAAATAAATAAAAGGTGGAATCCTTTCCAGAAAAAAATAAGGAATCGCAGAGTCCCTGCATTCGTTTACTCCAAATTTTCACATCTCCCCAAGCAAATAAAACCTGAAATGTATCTGCAATTTCAAATACTTTTTCTGAAAGCAAACTATCAGCAGATAAATAGAGGGAGTCACTATCAAATGCGCTTACGATATAGGCTCTTTTACGTCCACCTATTGCCCGATATTTAGAACTTGTTTTATTGTACAAAAAGGTATCACAAACTATTGAATATCCACTGGAAGTATCCTGCACAATTACTTCACCAATTGCAATCCCCTGATCTTTCACACCATCATAGGTTAATTGTTGCGCTTCAATGGTTCGCCCAGCTTCTGTTACACTGGATCTTCCAGATACTTTCAATGATTTTGTTTTCCGGTTATATTCTATTTTATCTCCTGTTAAAAAGCGATCACCCTCTTTATAACTTGCCCGCTTATAAAGCTTCACATCATTCGTTGCTTCATTAAAAATAATACTATCTGCTTTAGCCTCCTGCTTATGATCCCGGATATAGGCATCATGCACTAAAGTGATAATTTTATTTTTAGCATCGTGATAAATATCTCTTGCATCTGCTATTTGTGTACCTTTTTTGTAACGTGGGTTATTTCCAAAATAAGATCTTTGCAAGCCAACATCATAATATCCTTTTTCTGTATAAATATTCAAACTATCTTGTTCAATTAAGGTGGGTCCTGTAAATCTGACAAATTTACTTTTAGTCTCATACACTAAGGAATCTGACAATAAAGTCATACTGTCTGGCATTAAAACGATAACACTATCTTTAAAATAGGCATTTCCAGTTTGTGCATAATAGTAACCTCGATTACTTTGCAATTTTGTATTTTCAGAAAACAAAACACCTTTTTGAAAATAACTTGCAATCCGATTTTTAAGATCATACTGCAATTGATTTGTAAATAATTCCTGATCCTTATGTTTTAAAACAATATTATTAATAAAATCTGCAGTTAATTTATCCCCATCATATTTCAAACTATCTCCATAAATTTGTAAACTATCACCTTCCACAATTCTCACATGTCCGATAGCAATCATTTTATTCCCATCTATCATTGCGGAATCGCATAAGAGATAGGTGTTTTTATGCCTTACTAAAACATCTTTGGATAAATACTGAAATTCCTTTCCGCCAATCCGTTCAAATCGAAAAATATCAGCATGGATCACTTGAATTTTAGTCGACCCAGTATCTTGTTGACTATACAGCTTGGAAAGACTGATGCATAGTATGCACAAAAATAGCAGTTTCCTTCTCATTTTTTGAAACATCGTGTAATCAACGTAAAAGCTGTAAATTTTGATATAAAATGTCAGCAGCTTCTTCTCCTACTAAACTGCCTATTGCGATTCCCATACCGCCCATACGAACTGCAACCGCAGTATGATCTGAAACCATTTTTATGATTGGTTTTTTCTCGTGTCCCAATCCGAGAATTCCCGACCATTGCTCTTTTATTTCAATTTCCTGCTTTGGCAAAATACATTCTTTTACAAAAGACATTAAATAGCTTTGAATTGTTTCGTTAAATCCAAATTGTTCTGTGTATTCATTCTCTAGATCCACATTTCTTGCCCCGCCAATCAATAAATAATCTTCTACATTGCGAAAGTAAATATATCCACGATCCATATGAAAACAGCCTTTCAGTTTAATTTTTGATTGTGTTTGTATTAATAAAACCATATTTCTAGCTGCCTTTACTTCAATGTCTGGAAAATATTTTTTCGCAAAGCCATTTACACAAAAAATTATTTTCCGGGTTTGAAATTTCGTAAAATCTGATAACTCTAATTTTACATATTTTTCTTCTTCATGCCAAGATTTTAATTCAGCTCCAAATAAAATTTTACCGCCTTTCGATTGGTAAATTGATTGCAAAGCCGAGATCATTTTTACAGGATGAAGACTTGCTTCATATTTATTTGCAACTAAATTTTTAAAACCAAACAGTTGAAAAGAGGCTAATTTTTCATCCTCAAAATAAAAGAAATTTTTTAAACCGGTATATTCTTGAATATGTTTGTTTAAATAATTTAAATCCTGTTCCTCATAAAGAAATTTTGACCGATTAGCATGCAGTAATTCGTATCCTCCAATGTGCTCAAATTCAATTGGAAATGAATGTGTATACTGAATTAATTTCTGGATTCCATCAAAACGTCTTTTAAACAGTGAAAATACTTTTTCTTCATTATGGTGCTCCAAATCCTCCAATAATTCTGAAGGACTACCAAAACAAGCAAATCCAGCATTTTTTGTACTTGCGCCTAGAGGAAGATAATTTCGCTCAAGGATGAGTACTCTGAGCGTTGGATCTTTTTCTAAAAGGGAAATTCCTGTACAAAGGCCAACTATACCAGCACCTATGATTACAATATCTACATCATTAAAATAAATACTTTTTTCCCAATAGCTTAGATGTGACATGATAAGTATATCCTAATTTAATGCAAAATTAGCTCGAAAAACGCAGAAATTCTGTTAAACCACCTGACTCATAAGGAATTAAGAAATTTATTGTGCTATTTTAAAAAGCGATTCATTATAAAATGAAGACTCCAATTGAAAATAAAACTTTCAATTTTATTAAATCGACTATCTCAAATGCATATTTTTGATGTTAAAAAATGAATAAGAATGCCATAAATTCAATGTTTATTTCAGACAGTTAAATATTCTCTCTATTTTTCGGCTTTAATTGATTTTTATGATTCAACGCATACAAACCATTTGGTTAACTTTATCAGCATTTTGTTTTTTAGGACTTTGGGCACCTTCCTTGAGTGTTGTAAAAACAACTTCAGCTTCAGCAGGTGTTTTTAGTGATCTTAAACTCTATGCAAATGAGAGTATGTCTATTTTAATTGGTTCTGGTGTAACCGGCATTTTGGTGTTCATTTCAATTTTTTTGTATAAGGAACGCACATTTCAAATATTATTATCTGCTGGTTCCAGTTTACTTCATTTGATTTTATGTGTTGGCAGTCCCTTTCTATTATTATCAAAAAGTAATAAATTAAATGAATTTGTGCCAGATACAGGCTTATTTTTAAGCATGGCAGGGATCGTATTAATTTGGTTAGCAACCCGTGCCATTCGAAGAGATGAAGCCTTAGTTAAATCTATGGATCGATTGCGATAAATTCAAAACTAAATTTCGTTCAAACTTACCATTCGCGACTAATTAATACACCCTTGAATACGGATTCAGCCTTAATAATCTTTATTAAAAATCCAATCCGATCACAAGTAAAAACCCGGCTGGCTAAATCCATTGGCGATGCCGAAGCGTTAAACGTTTACATTGAATTACTTAAAATTACACAAACGCTAGCTTCTGGCTTCGTTGGAAAAAAAATACCTTTACTACAGTGATTTTATAGATTTAAACGACACTTGGAATTCTTTAGAATATAACAAAAGATTGCAGGAAGGGAACAATTTAGGGGAACGCATGTCTAAGGCAATGCAATCGATATTAAAGGAACACCAAAAAGCCTTAATTATTGGTAGTGATTGCCCTTATTTAAGAATGGAAACTTTCTTTTCAGCATATCAGCTACTTGAATCTCAAGATTGTGTGATCGGTCCTGCAAAAGATGGGGGATATTATTTATTAGGTTTAAGAGAATGGCTCCCTTCCCTATTTGAAAATAAAACTTGGAGTAGCTCAAATTTATTGAAAGAGACCCTTTTAACATTAAATCAGCTTGGTAAACGCTTTAAAATGTTAGAAGAGCTTGAAGATATTGACACTCAGGAAGAATGGAATCGCTTCCAAGAATTTCAAAATAATCAGAAATTGGATTAGCAAAACGTTAAAAATTCTAATCTTTGAACCCTGATATGAATGCATCCGACAATAATCAGTATATTTCGCCTTTAAAGTTTCTCAACATGAAACAAACCTTACAAAAGTTATGGATTTTTATAATCTTGGGTAGTTTTAATCAACTATTAGCTCAGGATTTACACTTTACTCAATATGAATTCACGCCTATTCATGTGAATCCTGCCAATACAGGTGGTTTTCTAGGGACCTATCGGATTGGCGGTGTTTATCGAGATCAGGCAGCTTCTATAAGTGGCTTTGGATCGGACTATAGAACTCCGTTTTTAGCCATTGATGTAAATTTTGGCTTTGCATTCAGGCCAAAAGACTGGACTTCTTTGTCGATTAGTTTTTTTCAGGACCGTTCTGGCGAAATCAATTTAGGAAAAGGCGGATTTCTTGCTTCAGGTGCATATCATTTGGCACTTGGTAAAGGCGATTTATCTATTGGAGCTCAATTTGGAAGTGTGAGTTTAAATGTTAAAAATCCTGAGAAAGCCAATACTTTTCAAAAAATAAGTACCGGTGCTTCTGGCGCAGATGAAATGAAATTACAACAAGCGAAAGCAAATTATCAGGATATCGCAGGTGGATTAGCATATACAGCTCCAATTACATCTTCAAAACATGTTTTAAAAGTTGGGCTATCCTCCGGACATATTACCCTACCTACCATTGGAATTCTTGGCAGCGGTGCAGCCTATAAATTAAAAATGTTATGGAGTGCACATGGTTCTTTACAATATCATTTGAATGAAAAAACAGACTTAATTCCTATGGTTTGGCTGCGAAATTTGGAAAAAGCAAATGAAACTGTTACCCAATGCATGCTTAGCTATTTATTTAATGTAGAAAAGAAAATTCGTTTAAATGCTGGTTTAGGCTATCGTTTTGGAGATGCTTTGCAAGTTATGGTCGGGATGGACTATGGAAAAATAAAAGCACAAATCGGATACGATCAAACGGTGTCTGGACTGACTAAAGCGCAGGATCCATCGGGTTATGGTGCAATAGAATTAGGTGTAAGCTATATTGGTGCAGTAACAAAGAAACCAAATCCAAAACCAAAAATATTCTGTCCACGATTTTAATTTTTGATTCTAAATAAATGAATGATTTCAAATTGTTATCCATGAAATATAAATTCATATACCTATTCGCAGTTTCTATCTTATTTTCTGCAACAACGTTTGCGCAACCTGCAAATGGAAATACAAAAGATGCGCTCCTAAAATCTGGCGATGAACAAGTTGAAAAAGGACAATATTATAGAGCTCTTGAGCAATATGAAAAAGCATATAAAGATGCAAAAGAAAAAGATATTGCAGTTAAAATAGCCTATGCACATTTGTTATTAAGAGATTATGCAAAATCAGCAAATTGGTACAATCGGGTATTAGCGCGGGATAAGGCAAATAAATATAATGAATCTCGTTATTGGTTTGGCAAGGCACTTAAGATGAATGGTTCTTATACAGAAGCTTCTGAAGAGTTTAAAAAATATATTGAAACCGGGATTGATGATGATTTAAAAAAATTAGCAACAAACGAATTAAAAGGAATTGAATTGCGTGCCACAATGAAAGAAAATGTTGCATTGGTTGTAAAAAATGCAGGAAATTCTATTAATACACCCGAATCACAAAATAGCCCGGCATCCGATCCAGCAGGTGTTTTATATTTTAGTTCGCTTCAAGGTAAAACAGCTAAAGAAGAAAAAGAAAATAAAGAATCTAAAGACGATGCAAGTGATTTTTCAAAGATCTATAATAGTAGCTATTCTGAAGGAAAAGGCTGGTCAAAAGCAGCTGAACTTCCGGAGTTAATTAATAGAAATGGATATCATACAGCGAATGTAAGTTTTTCAAAAGATGGGAATACCATGTTTTTTACCAGAACCATTTCCACGGGAGGTCATATGGAAGAAAGTAAAATTTATATCTCTTCCAGAACAGCAACCGATTGGAGTCCTGCACTCGAAGTTAAAGGGATCAATGGTGAATATATGGCCCGACATCCTGTAGAAGGAGAATTATTTGGGACTAAAGTACTCATCTTTTGTGCCAACATTCCTGGAGGAAAAGGAGGATATGATATCTATTATGCTAATAAAGTTTCTGAAGGAGAATATGCCTCTCCTGTAAATATTGGATCTATAAATACAGTCGGAGATGAATTGACCCCATATATGCTTGAGGGAACCTTGTATTTTAGTTCAGATTATTGGCCTGGAATAGGAGGTTTTGATATTTTTAAAAGTAAGTGGAATGGAAGTGATTGGTCAATCCCTGAAAACTTAGGATTACCGTTAAATAGTAGTACAGATGATTTATTTTATAAATTAAGTCCAGGTGGTGATCGCGCATATTTAATCTCTAATCGGCCGGATGAACAATCTAAATCCTTAAAAAGCAAAACCTGTTGTGATGATATTTACTTTGTCGATAAACGAAAATTAGTAATTGATTTAACGACAATTGTTTTAGACGAAAAGAAAAAACCAATTAAAGCTGCAACCGCTCAGTTAATTGAGGTGATGGCTGGTAAAGAAGGTTCAATTCAATCTAAAACGAATTCAGAAGGAAATGAAATAAGCCATTTATTGGACAAAGATCGATCCTATAAAATTGTAGTCAGCAAGGAAGGCTATTTTCCAGCCGATTTTCAAGTCAATACAGTAGGCATTACATCGGATCAATCCATGAAAAAAGAAGTCATTCTGAGAGTGATGCCTCCAGAATCAGATGTTGAAATTATAACTATTAATGAACCTATCCGATTGAATAATATCTACTATGATTTTGATGATGATAAAATTTTATTAGATGCCGAAAAAGATTTGATGGTATTAAAAGGACTTATGGATAAATATTCTGATATGGTTATTGAGTTAAGTTCGCATACAGACTCCAGAGGCGATGATAACTATAATGAAAAATTGTCTCAAAGACGTGCAAATTCAGCAAAGAAATGGTTAGTTGGAAAAGGCGTGACTGCTGCCAGAATTGTGGCGAAAGGATATGGTGAGGATAAAATTTTAAATAATTGTACAAATGGTGAAGATTGTACTGAAGAAGAACACCGTTTTAATAGAAGATCCGAATTTAAAATACTTTCCGGACCAACCACTATTGAAGTTAAAAAAGAAGTTTTAAACAAGAAATCAAAAGCTCCTAAGAAATAATTAAATTATATCTCGTTCACAATTTCAGACAGCCCTGGTTTTAATCGATTAGGGCTGTTCAATTTTAAGAAATGTATGAAGTCTATTCAATATACTTGAACTAAAAGGCTGATTTTCAATTTTAATATAGGTAGTTACCTTTTATATAAATAAATTGGTTTATGAAAATTAAAATTTGCGTTTTACCAGTTCTTTTGATTTTACTTGGTGTATGTGTAGCATGTTCCATAGCTCAAAAAAAGACACAAGATGCTGGCAAAGCAAATTCAATAAACAGTCAGAAAATAGAATCTCCGGATACGATTGGTAAAATTGCAAAACTTGTTTTTGATTCTACAAATTACCATTTTGGAAGCCTAAAACAAGGTAGCTTATTAAAGAAAGAAATTTATTTTACAAATCCTGGACCTGGTGATTTGGTAATTGAATTGATGTCTGCCTGTGAATGCACTAGCTTAGATTGGTCAAGACTCCCAATAAAACCGGGCACCAGAAGTCCGATTAAAATCATCTATAATAGCAAGGATAAAATCGGTCCTCAAATAGTAGATATTGAAATTACAGCAAATACAAACCCTCCAACGACGTATTGCAAATTTAATTTATTGGTAGAATTATAAAGTTAAATACAACACTTTGAAATTCTGAAACTTAGTTTACTATTTGAATTGGCTAAATTATATCAAAAATTAATTTAGGATCCCGATCCTCGATAAATTCCACCCTTATTTACATCTATTAGCCTCATAATCAACAACATTACAAATAAATTATAGAGCTGGAGAATGAATTTTGAAAACGACTTAGTCCAACATAAAAAATGTATATATACAAATCAATAGTCTATTAAATTGATTATCAATTATTTACAAATTATTTTATTAAAATATTAATTACTTAACAGTACATAATTTATCAGGGTAAACCCTGAATTTTACTGAAAAGTGAAAATAAATTTGGTAACTATTGAAAGGACTTCTTAACTTCGTGTCGTATTCTCCCCTTTGTTAACTTTAGATCAGGTCTGATCTATTGCCTCAATCATATTATCTGGACTTAAGATAATTTTAGATTAAGTCAGATTCTTAGTTATTCATTTAGAAAACTATTAAATCTATTTATCATGAGGCATTTAGTACAATTTAAAGCATCCCCAGTAAACTTCTGCTTAATGGTAGCTCTATTATTTTTAGCTGCCTGTACTAAGGACGACAGAACAATTGTCATTAGTGAATTGAGTAAAACGAATTTAGAAAGTGGTAAAATTGCCACAGACTGGATGAATCTCAGTTTACAATTAACTTCTGAAACGCCTGGATACACCTCTCCAATTGCATCCCGTGTATATGCTTATCTCGGTTTAGCAATTTATGAAACTGTTGTTTTAGGAATTGATCAACAAGCTAGCTTGCAAGGTAAATTAAACGGCCTTCCTGTAAACAGCCTTCCAATTATTTATGAAGGTGGTGAAGTCAACTGGTCAGTTGCTGTGAATGAGAGTATGAATTACCTTTTAACAAGGTATTACAGAAACGCACCACCTGCAGGTGTTAAAAAAATTCAGGATTTATATAAGGAAAATGTAAATGCATTCTCAACAATTATAAGTCCAGCTATTTTCAAAAAATCTAGCCAGTTTGGTGAAATGATGGGAAAAGCTATTCACGACTATTCTATGACAGATGGTCAAGATGAAGCATATCTTAATAATTATCCAACTTCATATTCTGCTCCTAAAGGACAAGGATTATGGTCACCTACTTCCAGCCAGATTAAAAAGCCTTTACTTCCTTATTGGGGTGAAGTACGTACTTTTTTAAGTTCATCAAATGATTTAGAAATGGGTACACCACCAAGTTATTCTACCTCTACTAATTCTGTTTTCTATGCATATGCTTTAGATGTAAGAAATCGGGTTAAAAATTTAGATGAATTGACTGAAAATATGGTGAAGTATTGGAATGATGATCAAGATCGTTCTATCTCAACATCAGGACACATGATGGCCATTATGATTAGTATTTTAACTAAAGAAAATAAAGATCTTGCCTTTACTGCAAAAGCATTTGTGAAATTAGGCATTGGAATTCATGATGCAACTGTAACTGCTTGGAGAGTAAAATATAAATACAATATGCAAAGACCCGAAACCTATATTAAAGAAAACATTGATGGTGATTTCATATCTTTAATTAATTCACAAGCTACTCCAGAATATTCAGCAAGTCCATCTTCTGTTGCAATGACAAGTGCTGAAATTTTTAGTGACTTATTTGGATTCAATTATGCATTTACAGATCGTACCCATGAATTTAGAAAAGACATCAATGGATCTCCTAGATCTTATAAAACATTCCAACAAATGGCAGACGAAATCAATATGTCTAGCTTATATGGAGGAATTCATTATCGCTTTAGTTTAGAGGCTGGCCAGAAACAAGGAACTTATATCGGAAAGAGTATTAATCGTCTAACAATGTAAATATTAATATAGCCCAAAAATCTTTCTATAAAATAGCTCTCCGAAAGGAGGGCTATTTTTTTTTGTAGCTTAAAACCAGGAGCCAGGAATAGATTAATAACAAGACTTCTTAATTTTAATAAAATTAAATTCTGCAATACTAAGATGTTCGTTTATGAGTGACTAAGGATAATTTTCAAATATCAAGGTGTAGGTAAAAGCCATTATATTTTTAGTGAAATTATTGTACCCATTGATCCACATAACCAAAATAAATCGCCATCGTAAAAAATATCTTTAATATCAAAATCCGGAAGACCTTCTAATTGGATCCATTCTGAACCGCCATCCCGGGTAATGTATGCTGAACTATTTTCGCCTGCAATAATCCCTTTCGTATCATTTATAAAACAAATGGCACGCATAGGGGGATTGTTACTAATAATGCCTCCAGATTTAATGTTTTCAAATGTAGCGCCTTTATCATTGGATCTATATACACTTCCTCCGGCACCTAAAAAAAATAAATTTCCCTGATCAGTCTTAGAAATATCCAAAAACTGATCGCCCCTAATATCTAAAGTATCCCAATGTTCTCCAGCATCTACAGATCGCAAAACGATACCATAACCAACTGCAATCCAATGTAAACTGTCAATAAATTGGATGGCATTTAATTCGTGATCCAGTTCCAAAATAGTCCTGGTGGTATCAGAATGTATAGAAAACTTTTCAATACTTCCGGTTCCATTACCATTTACTGCCAGCATTAAATCGGCATTAAAAACCGATACACCTCTAACAAATTTGAAACTTCCGGCATGCTTTAGTTTATGTGTAGTGATGGTAGTTGGGGTGATTGCATGAAACATTAACTCGATTCCCATCCCGATGACTAAACCAGATTCACGTCCACTTATGCAGAATAATTCTTTATCGAATACAGAATCGATTTTCCAATTTTGACCACCGTCTGTAGTTTTACAAATAATCCCACGAAGCCAGGTATTTCCACCAACTGCATACGCAATATCCGGACTTGCAAAATAAATGCCGGTCAATTCATCTTTGGTAAGAACAGAATAGCTTTGAAATTGAATAGCTTCTTGTTTTGTACAGGAAGTAAAAACACAAAATAGTGTTAGAATAAAAAGAATCTTAAAATAGAAAGAATTCAAATTCAATTTCTTTTTGAAAATGTTGGAAAAGATGCACTTCCAATATGTGAACATTTCTTTGAAATAGGATCTTTAAATCGATAGGTATTGCAAAAACTAATAAAAAAATTTGTCAGTAATTCAAAATCCATATTTTTAGAATTTGGTTTTGGATAATATACTAAATGTTGAATGGAGCCGTCCACATTAAAAAAAATATTCACCCAAAGCTTTAATCCTCTTAGATCAAATGAAATCGTATTCGCATAATCTTCCATTCCAACCAATACAGAAGTCCAACCATTAAACGCTTTATCCAAATCATCCTGATAATTATTCAATAGCAGGGTGCTATAATTTGAAGACATTTCTTCAAATGGTTTTTCATATTCACCTATCAAAAAGACTTTTGGCAACACCTCCCCTTGAAAATTCTTGTTACTAAACGCGGGTTGCGCTATACCGGTATAGGTATAAAATAAAAAAACCAAGAAAAGTGGGTTAAAGCAATACATTTTATAATACAAATCTAATACTATTTAGGAAAACTGTTTCATGATGTATTTATTAAGATTTTAAACTTTTTGATTAGATCTTTGAAACTTTTTAGCATCTTGCAGTGCTTTCTAATAATCAAAAATCAAGCCATGTTCATCGATATTCTATGTGCAATTATTTTGGGTGGTAGTTTCTATTTAGGGTATACGAAAGGGATCATTAAATCTGTATTCGGAATCGTCAGTATTCTTTTGGCAATTCTGGTTACTTTAAAATTCTCATTTCTAATGATCAACCTGGTTGAAAAAATTCTAGTTGTGGATCCAAGGTTGACCATTATGATAGGTTTTGTTTTGACTTTTTTATTAATCATGATTGGCATCCGGCTTATTGGAAGAGGCTTTGAAAAAATTTTAGAAACGGCGCATATTAATTTTATTAACCAACTTGCCGGAGGTATAACTTCTGCGATCATTGCGCTTGTCATATACAGTTCTGTAATTTGGTTTTTTAATCAATTAAATCTAATTGGAAGAGAAACTAAAGAAAAGTCAGTGTCTTATTATTACTTAGAAGCTGTACCTGCTAAATCCAAATGGGCAATAGATAAATGCAAACCAATATTTTTTGAATTTTGGCAAAAAACACAAGAAGCTTTGAATAAGGTTGAATCTGAAATACCTAAAAAATAAGACCCTAATAATTCATAGGAGTTTGTAAGTTTTTCCACAATAAATCTTTTAATTCATCAAGGCCAAGTTGTGTAATAGATGAAATAAATACAAAGGGTATACCTTCTGGAAGGTCTTTATGAATTAACTCTTTCCATTCAGGATCCACAATATCCATTTTCGTAATTGCGAGAACACGAGGTTTGTCAAGGAGTTCCGGATTAAATTGTTCGAGTTCATTTAATAATATCTGATAATCTTGACGAATATTCTGACTATCACAAGGAATCATAAATAACAGCACACTATTGCGTTCTATATGCCGGATAAATCGCACTCCGAGTCCTTTCCCCAGATGTGCATTTTCAATGATCCCTGGAATATCTGCCATTACAAAGGAGCGGTCTCCACGATATGAAACAATTCCTAAATTAGGTACGATAGTAGTAAAGGCGTAATCTGCTATTTTAGGTTTAGCCGCCGTTAAAACGGATAATAAAGTTGATTTACCAGCATTTGGAAATCCAACTAAACCAACATCTGCAAGAATCTTTAATTCAAGAATTTTCCAAGCTTCCTGGCCAGGTTCACCGGGTTGTGCAAAATCTGGTGTTTGTTGGGTAGGAGATTTAAAAAAAGTATTTCCCATACCACCCCGGCCACCAGACATCAGTACTTTTTCTTCCCCATCTTGTGTGATTTCTAATTCTTTAACACCTGTTTCAGCATCAATAGCGATTGTTCCTAATGGTACTTCTACGATCATATCTTGCCCATCAGCACCAGTAGAATTATTTTCTCTACCATTTTCACCATCGGTTGCATAAATATGTTTTCTATATTTAAGATGGAGCAATGTCCATAATTGTGCGTTGCCTCTTAAAATCACATGCGCTCCACGCCCTCCATTCCCTCCATCGGGACCCCCTTTTGGGTTATGCTTACTTCTAAAAAAATGGACAGATCCAGCCCCTCCTTTGCCGGAACGAAACATAATTTTTACATAATCAACAAAATTTTGCTCTGCCATATTGAGTGTTTAACATAATAGATCGAGATGCATACAGAGTCGTTCGAAAATTTCTTCAATACTCCCAATTCCATTTATGCTTTTAGATTTACCTGTACATGCATAATGTTCAAAAACGATAGATGTTTCTTTTAAATATACTTGAATCCGTTTTCTAATAATGGATTCATCATTGTCATCCGTTCTCCCAGAACTCAGGCCCCGATTCAGAATTCGTTTTACAATTTCTTGCTCGGGAACATCCAAAGATAATAAGATACTAATGCTTTGTCCAGTTTCATTTAATAGATCATCCAAAGCATTTGCCTGTGGCTGTGTTCTTGGAAAGCCATCATAAATAAATCCATTAACCTCAGGCATGGACTCCATTTTCTTTTTTAGCATGCCAATGGTAATTTCATCCGGGACAAGCATACCCTGGCTCATGAATTCAAGCGCTTTTAAACCCAATTCGGTTTTCTGAGAAGTTTCAAAACGGAATAAATCACCCGTGGAAATATGGTATAAATCATATTTTTCTGCAAGTTTAACAGCTTGCGTTCCCTTTCCACTTCCTGGTGGTCCGAATAATATCAAATGAATCATAAAATTATTTGAGGCGCAAAGATACATTAAGGTAAATATCAACGCACTGAATTCATAAATCTAACTATGGATTAACAAGTATTTCAAAACGAATCAACAAATAGGCCTGTTTAGCACCCGAAAAAATTAATATACTTAAAACAATTCAAACAGGATTTATTGACCGATTGATTAATTAATCATGTAAGATTTAAATACAAAGATTAAAGAAATAAAAATTTAACCAATCTATAAATTGAAATCATGACATCCTAAATGAATTGCTTCAATCAAAATAAAAATTCGATTTAAAGTTGTGAAATATCTCCCGATTTTAAATATGAATTCAAGTCTACAATCTTTATAATCTTTCGAACCCAATAATCGGACTTTAATATATTTTCTTCTATGACACCGCGTGAAGAAGTGCTATGAATTACCCAAAGTTCGTTTTTTTTATTTTGTGTAATGATTCCAACATGAGAAATTCTTTTTGGTGTACCGAAAAAGATAAGATCTCCGCATTTGGCTTCTTTTGTTAAAATTTCTGCCCCTGGTTCAGCTTGTTCAAGAGCACAAGAACCCATTTGGATCCGAAATTCATGAAACACAAATCCTACAAAACCACTACAATCAAAACCCTCATTGCCTTTGCCCGCTTTTTTATATTTTGTACCCATTTGCTTTCTGGCAAATTCTACAATTTCATTTCGGAAATTTTCTGTTAGTTTAGAATCCTTAGATTTTAGTCTATATGCTTGTAATGAAGGCCTTTCAGGCGCACAGGAGAGGACAATACCACTCAGCAGGATTGCAATCCAGGCATACAGAATCCATCGATTAAAGTTCGTAGTTTTCATCGCTGTTTATCGAATGCAGCTTTTAAATCAGAGTTAGTCAAATCATACTCCGACATAAAACGCTAAAGTAAGGTAAATTATTCATATTATAAAATATTATAATATGAAAATGAGCTAGACCAATGATTTACAATGGTTTAATTAAAATATTCACTATTTAATTAAGGTTAAACTAATTGAAATCAAACAGATCCCGATCCTTTAAAAACGGGTAAGCCCGCTTATAAGCCTTCAATGATTGAGAATCTAAAGTGCTTGTTAACCATTGTTCACGGTCTTCTAAATCAAGAATTTTCGAGCCTTCAAAGTTATAAACAGCAGAATCACCCCTATATTTTATATCATTTTCATCCAATCCAACCCGATTTACGCCCGCTACATAACATTGATTTTCAATGGCTCTGGCTGGCAACAAGCAATTCCAAGCTTGCTCTCTTCGTTCCGGAAAATTTGCTACATAGATTATTAGATCCACAGCATCTGTATTTCTGGACCAAACAGGAAACCGGAGATCATAACAAATAAAAAAGGAGATTTTCCAGTCCTTATAAGATACTATAAGCTTTTGATTTCCAGAATTATAATGGTTTTGCTCTCCAGCCAAAGTAAATAAATGCTTTTTATTATAAAATTCAGGCATTTCATTTTCTGGTTCTACCCAAAGTAATCGATTATAAAATTTACCATCCTCTTCAATGATCAAGCTCCCTGTAACAGCAGCATTTTTCATTTGAGCAAGCTTTTTCATCCATTGAAATCCAGGTCCTAAAATGGGTTCCGCCAGGAGCTTTGAATTCATTGAAAATCCTGTTAAAAACATCTCTGGAAGAATAATCAAATCTGTTTCATCCTTTTTTAAATTGTCAAATAACAAATCCAGATGTAAACAATTCGCTTCTGCTTGTTCCCAAATGATATCAGATTGACATAAAGTTATTCGCAAGTTACCCACAGAATTATAAAATTATAGTCTTGATAGATCATAGTCGATAAAATAACAGCTAGAATAAAAGCATGTTTCAAAATAGTAAAATAAGCCTAACAAAATTAAAACAGAAACAAAAAAAGCCAACATTAGGGTTGGCTTTTCTATATAATAATCTTTAAATAATAGCTTATTTCTTAGCAGGTGCTTTTGCAGCTGGAGCCGCTGCTTTAGCTGGCGCTGCAGCTTTTGCTGGGGCAGCACCTTTTGCAGGTGCAGCTGTTTCAGCAGCAGCACTCTTTAATGCTCTAGGGATTTCGACACCAACTACTGGGGTACTACCTGGATTTAAAATTTCAACGCCGGAAATTGGCAAAATATCTTTAATCCTCATGGTTTGTCCAAGATCTAATTTACTTACATCTAATTTAACTTCTGGGACAATATCCTCTGAGCTTGCTTTAATTAAAACAGTTCTCATTCGTTGAACTAATTTACCACCAGATTTTACACCTGTAGCAGATCCAGTCAATTTTAAAGGCACCTGAACTTTAACTGTGGTTCCTTTTACTAATTTTAAAAAATCAAGGTGAACAATACTATCCGTAACGGGATGTGTCTGCACATCTTTTAATATACAACGATGAACTTGCCCATTCAAATGAATATCTGCAGTCTTAAAGTCTTGAGTATAAAGCAAATGCCTTAATTCCGCAGGAGAAGCGTTAAAACAAATATTTTCATCTTTAGAGTATAAAATACAAGGCACTAAACCTTCTTTACGCTGACTATTTGAAGCAAATTTGCCAAAAGCTGATCTTGGCGTAGCATTCAATACAATTGTTTCCATATAGATTCAAATTAAACTAAAATCCCGAAAAGGGAGCGCAAAGATAAGAAAAATCCGAAAACCTGTAAAATATTAACAGAATTTAATAAATCCCTATTTTTTCTTCAAAACTGACGATAAATAATAGATAATGCCTTATTTATCAACGAATAGCGCTTCTATCGAACGATGTTCATGTGTATTTCGGATTGCTTTGGCAAATAATTTTGCTGAGCTCAATACCTTAATCTTTGGCGTTTGCTTTCGCAGTGGAATAGAATCGGTTACAATCATTTCTGAAATCCTGGATGCCTCAATGGTTTCATATGCTTTTCCAGAAAGTACTGGGTGTGTACAAATAGCCTTCACATTAATAGCACCCTTTTCGATTAATGCATCTGCTGCTTTACATAAGGTACCTGCTGTATCGACAATATCATCGACAAGAATCACCTCCCGGCCTTTGACATCTCCTATAACCGTTATACTTTCGACTTCATTTGCTTTTTTTCTATACTTATCACAAATTACCAGGTCTCTGCCAAAATGTTTGGAGTAGGATCGAGCCCGTTTTACACCACCAACATCAGCGCAGGCAAAAACTACTTGTGAATGGGTATTTTCTTCCAGATAAGGCATAAATATGGCCTCGCTTTTTAAGTGATCTAAAGGGATATCAAAAAATCCTTGAATTTGATCCGCATGCAAATCCATAGTCATAATGCGATCTGCTCCGGCAGCTTGCAACAAATTGGCTACCAACTTCGCAGAAATTGGGACCCTTGGTTTATCTTTCCGATCCTGCCGTGCATAGCCGAAATATGGAATTACTGCCGATATATAATTTGCTGATGCCCGCTTTGCAGCATCAATCATGAGAAGTAGCTCAAATAGATTTTCTGATGGAGCATAGGTAGATTGAATAAAAAAAACAAACATACCCCGCACAGATTCATTGATCACGGGTTGCATTTCACCATCGCTAAACCGCATCAAATCTAGATTCCCCAATGAATAGCCATAATAATCCGCTATACTTTCCGCCAGATATCTGGACGAAGTTCCTGAAAATAATTTTACGTCTTGCATACCTTAATGAAAAAGTAACACAAAGCTAATACTTTTGTATACAAAAAAAATATATGTATGCAAAGAATCCAGGGCCTCTACATTTCTAAAATCAAAAACAAAGGAAGAGCTGTGTTTTCAGCTATTGATATTCCAGCTGGATCTTTAATTGAAGTGTGTCCTATTCTCAGAATTCCTCAAAATGAAGTGGATATCATTCATGAAACAGAATTGCACGATTATTATTTTGTTTGGGGTGAACAGGATGAAGAGGCCGCCATTGCCCTTGGTTATGGTTCCCTTTATAACCATTCTTACAAACCCAATGCAGAATATATCTTTGATTTTGAAAACGAAGCGATTGAGGTTGTTGCTATAAAAAATATTCCAGCTGGAAAAGAAATTACCTTTAACTATCATGGAGATCCAGATTGTAAGGATGAACTTTGGTTTGACAAAAAGGGAAAACGAATTAAACGAATCAAATACAATCCGACCTAAAGCAAAGTATTATAAGCTTAAAGAATCAATCTGCCTGAGAATGGCTAAATAATAAAATTATTGAATCTAAATCAAAGGATCCAAGAGGAATTAAGAATTTTGAATCATCCGAATCGTTTCAATTTTAGTATCACTTACCATTTCCAGTATAAATTTATATCCATCCTGATCTATTTCTTCACCTTGCTCTGGAATAGAACCTGTGGTAGTGACCAAATATCCGGAAAGTGTATGATATTCCCCATCTGGCAATTTAATATTGTATTCATTCTCTAGATATTGCAATTCCAACCTACCAGAAAAAATAAACTCTGTTTCAGAAATTTGTTGCTCTAGTAATTCTTCTTTGTCGTGCTCATCTTCAATTTCTCCAAAAATTTCTTCCAGTATATCTTCTAAAGTTATGATACCAGAAGTACCCCCAAATTCATCTACCACACAAGCAACGGATAAGCGCAATTTATTCATTCGCAACATTAAATCATATACATTCAATGTTTCCGGTACAAAAGGCAAATCCATTACAATGGATTTAATATCCTTTGGCTTCTTAAACATTTGTTGATGATGAATATAGCCCATTACATAATCAATATCTCCATCTATTACAATGATGCGCGACAATTTGGATTCGGCGAATGTGTTAATTAAAGTATCCAATGAATCATTTAAATCAACATATACCATTTCTGTTCGAGGAACCATACATTCTATCACTCGAATTTGCCTTAAATTTAAAGCATTCTTGAAAATGTCGGTATCAATTTCATCATCTGCCATTCTAATCGGCCCGTGCAAGTAATTTTCTAAATCAATCAAACTAAATCTGGGACGAACTTTATTGATGGGTTGTTTTAATAAATTAACGATTACATAATTCGCAATCTTCGATAAAAAACGAGATGGTATAAAAAGTAGTTTATAAAAAAATAATAAAGGATAAGCAGTGTATTGCAAAAAGCTATTAGAATATAATCGAAAAAATGCTTTTGGAAGAAATTCACCTAAAATTAAAATAATGAGTGTAACAATCAGGGTATTTATAAAAATATAGAGTCCCGGACTCAAACCAATCAAAGTCAAGGGTCCATGCAAATAATCCGTAAGTAAATAGGTGAGTACTACGATTGAAATATTCGTTCCAACCAATAAGGTTGCTATGAAGTCATCCGGACGTTCAAAAAATTTGGAGAGTATGGAACCACTTCCACTGCCTCTGCTTTTCTTAATTTCCACAGCTAATTTATTAGCTGTAATGAACGCTATTTCCGCTCCTGAAAATAAGGCAATTAGTAATAGAAAAAGTAGAATATAAAAGATCATCATGACTCGAAGCAAAGATACAAGGAACTCTGAATGAGTGTATCCAAATGTCTAAAAAACCTGAATTCCATTAGAAAGCAATTTTAAATACAAAAATGTACCTTAATTTGGATACCAAATGATATTAAAAACGATTGAATCCCAGAACCATAAAATGCAATACTAAAAGCCTGTTGTTTACAATTTTATGTTCCTTTCTTAATCGTCTGGAAGACTTTATTGATTGGTTTACTTGTCTTCTTCTTTGTACATTTTCTCAGAAGGAATAATTGCATCAATAGATTTAATGGTACCCGATCTAAAATTTTGATCGGTTTCAAAACCATAGCCTTGTAACATTTCATCCTTTCTAATAATTCGTACAAATTTGTCAGTACTGATATGTCCTAAGGTTTCATTCCAAATAAGTTCTGAAGTTTTTAAGACTTCCTGATTTATACTTGTAAAAACTACACTGTCTTTCATATATGTTTTTCCTTCACTTCGCACTCTCATTGCATATTTTGAAGCTAAGGTATTTACTAATTGTTGCTGATCATCATAAAAAAATGCTTGAAAACCATCTGGAAATTCTTCTTTTTCTTGTCCTGTCTCTGTATAGCGAATCATCTTTGTTGCAACAATGCGAATTTTGATTTTTGCAGAATCACTGTAAATAACATTTACATCATTTAGGACTTCTTTATTAATCAATTTTCCTGCATCATTATCAGACATTTCTTTGCGTTCCTCCGTACAATGAAAGAGAAAAATTAGTAAAAATGAAAATAAATACGGAAACTTAAGTTTGCTCATTTTAATAAAGAAAGATCGCCGCTTTCAGTTAAAACATGATCATCTAAAAAACGGGCTTTTATTAAATAAACATAAACACCAGGATTACAGGATTGATTTTTAAATCGTCCATTCCAACCGATAGATTGATTATTTGGTTGTAAATTTTTACCTTCATAAATTAAATTTCCCCAACGATCAAATATTTGAAGCAAGTCAACATTTGCAATGGATTTACTTCCACCTACAAAAAAGAAATCATTAATATTGTCCCCATTTGGGCTAAATACATTCGGTGTAAAAACATCATAGTTTTTTCGCACTCGCACAAAAAATGAATCCAATCCAGTACATCCATTTTCATTTGTAGTTCTGACTGTATAATAGCCATCATTGATCGGCAACGCCTTGGTATTTTGACAATTAATACAATCTATATTTGTACCCCGTTCCCAATTGTAATTATAAATCCCTCCAGGTACTACCGTCGCATTTAAATCAATAAAATCTCCCAGATCAATTTCTAGATCTGAACCAGCATTTGGAACTACTTTGTCGGGTTGTGTTATAACCACCTGAATAGAATCTGTACATCCTTTTCTATCTTGTATGTAAACGGTATAGGTTCCTGCTGGTAAATTAATAAAACGGCTGGTTGGGCTAAAATCTTGACCATTTAAACTATACTGGTAATAAAATGATTTAACACCATTTATATCTTCATCAAAAGGAGTTCCTTGATTCCCATTGAAGGCGATCATTCCATCATTTGATTCAAAACAACTCAGGTTTCTGGTACTATCAATTCCTATCCTAAGGGTTGGTAAATCTTCACAGCATGGCTCCACATAAATTCTTCTGATTTCTGTTATTTGACAACCAATATCTGTAATAATCGTTAACGAAATATATTTTTCACCAAAGGAATTATATCTGACCGAATGTTTTACACCCGCTGCATTATCGACAGCAGTTTGAGGTATTGCATCTTTACCAAAATTCCATGTCCAGCGAAGAATACTTCCGGAAACAAATGTCGAGGAGTCTGCAACTACAAAATCGGTTTCACATTTTAATCCGGTAGGTGGATCAACTCCAAAATTTGCAACCGGACCTGCAAACTCTCCTGTCCCACCCCATTCTACAGAAAAGCCTATCCCGGTATCGGTAAAATTATTTACGACTAGCGTATAGGTATGATCTTTTTGCATATCAATAAATTTACAATACCCATTTTCTCCGGAATTGCAATCTAAATTCTCTGAAATATCAGGATCTGTCAGATTTAAGCCCGTTGGTCCGGCACATGGTGGTGCAGTTGCATTACAGCGTAAAAGTATTTTATCAGAACACTTATGAATACCACTGGGTAATTCATACAATGCATAATCTATATCATCAGAAGGGTTTAAAGGCTTTAAAGTAAACGTCAAGGTCCCATCATTTGCAGCGATCCAGGTAAACCAAACAGAAGAAGACTCTGAATTTTTAGCACTGTTATCACCAAGACAGGAGGCTGCAGCTTCATCTGGATCCCTACCCCCACCTGTAACTTTTTGAACAACAAATGGCGTTTTATCACAAAGTACACCAGCGGTATTACAATCTTGACCAGGTAGTGCCGGTGGATTAAAATTATTTAAGCACAATTGAAAAGTACCCATTGAATTATTTATCCCATCCACCCGGATATAATAATCAACTCCAACAACCAGTCCACCTTGATAGATTCCTAAAGCTCCATTACCAGCAAGATCGGCACCACATCTTAATTCTGATATAGTTCCACCGCATACACCCCGATATAATGCTACCATCGGGCGGGATAAGGTACCTCCCGGAACCCCACTTCTATTATTTATACCAATTATGGTGATATTAACATCTGTGAAAAAAGCTCTAAATCTAAACCAAACATCTCTTCCAGTACTAGGCCAACAGGTGGCAGCACCATATCCTGAGGGGGTTGCATCAACATTTGTAAATTCACCAACCCTACTGCAATAATTCGTAATATCTGTTAAAGTAATAGGGGTATTGCAATTATCATTGGTGGGTTGCGCAAATAGCTGGGAACCTGAAATAAGTAGGAATAGAACTAAAACTAAAAACCTGGTCATTCGAAGAATTTATAGAATATTAACGCAATTTTATACAATTAAGACACCTTTAAGATAAAAAAAGTGATTTAAAATTGCTGAATTCCAGCTTAAAACTAAGAAAATTCCACTTTAGTCAAAGGATGAATTCCATTCAGCTTCATTATCACGGCTTTATCTATTAAATTTGCGCGTTATGCTTATAAAATGTTTACGATACCAAATATCTTAACAGCTTTAAATCTCTTTTTTGGATGTTGTGCCTTGGTGAGCCTTCACCGAGGGCAGGTTGAAGCTACGATTTTTCTAATTTTGACAGCTGCACTGGTTGATTTTTTTGATGGGTTTATTGCCCGGAAATTAAATCAAGCTTCGGCACTCGGGGTTCAATTAGATTCATTATCTGATGTCGTTTCATTTGGAGTTGTTCCCGCATTCATTTGTTTTCAAATCCTAAACATCGGGTTTCCACACCAGGGTTATATGGCATACGTCGGATTTTTAGTAGCAATTATGGCTGCTTTTCGATTGGCCAGATACAATGTAGAAAGTAAAGGAACGGATTTGTTCTTTACAGGCTTACCGGTGCCAGCAAATGCCTTGTTTTTTTTAGGTTTGTACGCTTTAAATTTGCAAAAAAATGAATTGCAATCCATGGTAATGCAACCCTATATCTTTACCAGTATTCTATTGCTTTTTTCCTTTTTAATGATCAGTCAAATTAAAATATTAAAAATTCATTTTTCAAAAATCTGGTTACGCCAATATGGCTATCTTCTGGTACTTGAATTGATCGCTTTAGGAAGTTGGATTTGGATTGGTCCAGTCGCCCTAAGTGTTGTTATTCTTATTCATATTTTAGTTAGCATCTATTATAATATTATTCAAAACGAAAATAAAATACATGAAAATTTATAAAGCAAAAATTGACATCTTACCTCATAAAGAGCTTTTAGACCCCCAAGGTAAAACCGTTGCAAAAAATATGCAGCATTTGGATATTCAGGGAGTTCTTGATGTGCGTATCGGAAAACATATAGAAATGCAATTTGAAGCTCAAAGTGAAGCAGCTGCGAAAGAACTTGTAGAAAATAGTTGTAAGAAATTACTCACAAATATGATAACAGAAACTTTTACCTATTCTCTATCTGAACAATCATAATTAGGGAAACGAGATTTTCCAGAATGGAACAAAAAAAAGAAATTAAACCTTGTTTATACCTGGTTCCAACACCGATTGGAAATTTAACTGATATGACACCTCGAGCACTGAGCGTGTTATCATCAGTTGACTTAATTCTAGCTGAAGATACCCGCGTTAGCAATAAACTTTTATTGCATTTTAATATTCACAAATCTTTGAAAAGTTTCCATAGCCAGAATGAACATAAATCACTTCAAGCCATCATCGATAAATTAAAACAAGGTCTATCCATAGCAATCGTCACCGATGCTGGCACTCCAGGAATTTCGGACCCTGCTTATTTATTGGTGAGAAGTTGTAGGCAAGAAAACATTCCTGTAATTGCATTGCCGGGTGCTACCGCATTTGTTCCGGCGCTTGTTGCTTCTGGCTTACCTTGTGATAAATTTTTTTTTAATGGATTTCTTCCACAAAAAAAAGGTAGAAGTAGTCAATTAAAGTTCATAGCTAATTTAAATTGTACAATAATTTTATATGAATCTCCGCATCGACTCCTTAAATGTTTAGATGAACTTATGGAACATTTTGGACCAGAACATCTAGCTTGTTTTGCCAAAGAAATTTCTAAAATCTATGAACGCTATTTTACAGGTAGTTTTTTAGAAATAAAAGAGCAACTTAAAAGTGAAAAAATAGTTGGTGAATGGGTGATCTGTATTGCAGGAAATGAAACGGTATCCACTAAGAAAAAATAACGCAACATAACTATTTTAAAAGCTTCGCGTAATAAAATAATTCCTAGCTTATGAACAAAGTAAATTATAAATCTTAAACTTCCTATTCATTTATGGTTTTTAGCAGTGTAGTGTTTTTGCTTTATTTCCTGCCACTGTTTTTACTGTGTTATTATTTAGTTAGTAAGCCTTATAAGAATTTTATCATATTAATTTTTAGTATTTTCTTTTATAGTTGGGGAGCTCCAAAGTTTATTTTTGTAATTTTAGCTACAACCTATATCGATTTTCATCTTGTAAAGTGGATGGATTCATCCGCAAATGAAATGAAGCGAAAACTTTTATTGATTGTTTCTTTATCCTTGAATTTAGGTTTATTAATCTATTTTAAATATTCAAATTTTTTTATTGAAAATTTGAATGCTGTCCTCGGTTTGGTGAGCACACAATCCATTCACTGGACAAAATTAATACTGCCCATTGGGATTTCATTTTATACGTTTGAAACAATTACCTACGTTGTTGATGTTTATAGAAAAATTCATAAACCTTTAAATCACTTTTGGGATTATCAAACCTATATCATACTTTTTCCAAAACTCATTGCAGGTCCTATCATCAGATATCATGAATTAGCAGATCAAATACAAGATCGCTCCGAAAATGAATGCTATGAAAATCGGCTAACAGGATTCTACAGATTTGTATTGGGCTTATCTAAAAAAGTAATTATCGCAAATCATTTAGGTGCTTATGCCGATCAGGTATTTCAATCAAATTATGAAGGAATGGGTACTCAAATGGCGTGGATAGGGATCCTTTCCTATACATTTCAAATTTATTTTGATTTCAGTGGATATTCAGACATGGCCATTGGAATTGGAAAAATGATCGGTTTTAAATTTCCTGAAAATTTTAACAACCCGTATACCGCCCAAAGTATCACAGATTTTTGGAGGCGGTGGCATATAAGTTTAGGAAATTGGATGCGAAATTATCTATACATTCCATTAGGAGGAAATCAAGTTACGCCAAGTCGTTTATACTTTAATTTGTGGGTAGTATTTGTAGCTTCCGGGCTCTGGCACGGTGCGTCCTGGAGTTTCATTCTGTGGGGTGCTTATCATGGTTTGTTTCTCATTTTAGAAAGAAGCTTCTTGCTTACGATTTATGCCAGACTTGGATATTGGATTACCATCCCAATTATTTTTCTTTTAATAATGATTGGCTGGGTATTCTTTAGAATAGAAGATATTCAAGATGCATTTTTATTTTTACAAAATATGTTTGGTTTTCAAACCGGAAATACGCTTCCTTTGGATGTAGAATTTTACTTCTACACAATGATAGCTTTTATTTTTGCATTTTTTACAATTACCAAATCAGGAAAAGATATTCAGCATAAAATATTTTTTACAACATATTCTATAAAAATGCATTATATCTGGATGATTTGCAGCTTAATCTTATTTTGTATTTGCATTGCTATGATTAGTTCAACTGGATTTAATCCATTTATTTATTTCAGATTTTAAGAATGGATATTAAAAAATCAGATCCACGAAAAGTGATATTTTGGGTAATCCTAACGATCCTTTTTATACCTTGGTTACAAGGTAGTTTTCAATTTATTAAGGTTCGTGAATTAAGTGGCAGTATTGAAAAAAAATTCAATCCAATACTAAATGAAAAAAGTTGGCTTGATGGCCATTTTCAAAATGCAAAAGCATCCTATTTAAATAGCAAATTTGGATTCCAGCCCTCTTTTGTTCGTTTGAACAATCAAATAGATTTTTCGCTTTTTGATAAAGTGAATGCAAATTCTGTAATCAGAGGAAAAGAAAATTATCTTTTTGAAATCAATTACCTAAGAGCATACTTTGGTAAGGATTTTATTGGCGAAGATAGCATTCGCACGAGAATGTTAAATCTGAAAAAAATTCAAGATTCTTTAGCGTCTAAAAATAAATTGGTACTCCTGGTATTTGCTGCTAGTAAAGGTCAATTTTATCCAGAATATTTTCCAGATTCTTCAAATGTTGTTCGAACTACTACGAATTACGAACGGCATTTAAAATTAGCGAATGAACTTGGTATTAATTTTATAGATTTTAATGCTTATTTTTTACAAAATAAAAACACTGCACCATATCCATTATATACAAAATATGGCATTCACTGGAGTTATTATGGCGCTTGTTTAGTAGCAGACTCACTGATCCATTATATTGAATCCGCAAGAAATATTGACCTTCCGGAATTGTCATGGAATCAGATTGACAAAGAACAAGCGCGATTTGAAGATAATGATATTGAAAAAGGGCTCAATTTGATATTCCCTTTAAAAGGTCCTGCGCTGGCTTATCCTCAAATAGCATTTGAAAACTTTGCTACAAAAAATAAATCTAATATCATGGTAATTGCAGATAGCTATTACTGGACAATTTATAAAATGGGTTTGCCAAATGCGTTTGGAAATAGTTCTTTTTGGTATTATTATCGAGAAATTTATAGCCCAGACAAACAGAAGTCCATGCTTGCAAATCAGGTTTTACTTAAACAGGCACTGCGCAATCAAGATGTGTTTATTATAATTTCAACAGATGCAAATCTTACAAATCTTGGCTGGGGATTTATTGAATGGACAAGTCGATTAGTAGATAATAATGAATATCAAAACTTAGATTTTGAAGAACGTTTAGCGAATTTAATAAAATATATTCCATCTGATTCAGCCTGGATTCAGAAAATAAGAATAAAAGCGCTAGAAAAAGGTATTTCCATAGATAGCATGGTCGTATTAGATGCAATGTGGTTGATAGAACATGAATCAAAAAAATAAGGAATCGTTAAAATATAGTTTCCTTATTTTTTAATTATTTTCTGAAATGTTTGAATGTCCGAAAATATGAAATGCAAATTATACAGACCGGGCTTCCAAGAATCAGAAATAATTGTAAATAATTTAGAATCTATAGTTTTAGATTTGTAAATAATATTTCCTAAAATATCAGTTGCAATAATTAAATTTGGAATTGCATTGTTAAACACTAATTGAATACGCTGATCAATAGGATTTGGATAACAGAATACATATTCAAATTTTGGCGATTCTGCAACCCATGTTATGTTACAATCATTTGGAATTCCAAATGTTGGATTCCTTGTATACTCCCAGGCATTTAAACAACGGCCATACGATTGATTATCATTCAATGCAGGGAATTCAACTTCATCTAATGAAACACTATCTATAGTAAACAAGCCAAGGCGTTCACCAGATTTTGACAATTTAAAATTTGCATGTAAGCCTTCATCTCCACCATCTTCATCGGCCCAAATAATCAAAAAAGAATTAGCATTAATCGCAGTATCTGGAAATTTCCATTTTAATTTATTATCGAAATTATCCGTTAAGTACAAGCCATTGAGAGAAATTGCATGATCTGTGCTATTAAAAATCTCTATCCAATCATCAAAATCACCATGTTCATCTTTAAGAATCGTATTTGAAGCTTGCAATTCATTCAAAAGAATATCTCCTTTTATAAAAGTATCCGTTTGCACTTGCAAAGTATAAAATTCGTACTCTGCTCTAGGAGGCATTAAGGATGCAGAATTTGCATTTTCAGAATATAAATAATATTGCAGAGAACTATAGTTAAGCATATTTATGGCTGCACCAAATATACTATCTCCGGCAATCCCATCTTGATGCAATCCATCATCAAACATCATAAGTTCTTTAAAAATTTCTTCTGGACCATATCTGTAAAATAAACTGCTAAGGCTTGCATTAGATATCTTGGCAGCAATATAAACGATTTCATTTTTATGTATTTCTGTAGGAAAACTATGTATTTGCTCGATACTTGGTTTTGTTACAATTAAGCTTGGATGATTTGATAAAAATGAAATTCTTGCATTTGTAAAAGAAATTAATCCCGGATAGGTCTTTGCCCCACCCATTCCACCTGAATTTGTGAAATCAGTATATAAATTTGCAATGAACGCTGCATCTGTAAAAAACTTATTCCGATCATTTGATACTGAGGCGCTAATTTGATTTTGCAAAACCAATCCATCGTGTTCATAAGCATTTGCATTTTTTGCATCATTTAAGATTGTAAATAAATGTGCTAAATATCTTTTTTTCCATTTAGGAATAGAAAATAACTTCGAAATTAAAGGGCGCTCTAAATTATTTAAATGAAGTAATGGATCCAATTGTTGCATTTGAAGCACCGTTAATTGCCCTCCAACACCAGCATTTGTAAAAGCTCCATAAAACTCATTTAAATCCCAGGGTATCGTATTAAATCGCCCCAATTTATTTTCATATACTAAATAATTATGCCCAGATCCACTATAACTATCCAGATTTACAAAAAAATTATTCAAAGCAAGCATCCACAAAGCGCGATCCACATCGAGGTAATTTTCAAGGTTTGCAAGATCCTGATTCAAATGAAACATCATGTTTAATAACTCATTCCATCCTGTTTCGGATTCTTTTTCATAATTATTAAAATAACAAGCTGAATCTGGGGTCACATATTTCAAAGCAGATCCAACCATACCTGGCGGACAGCTTCCAGGAAGTTGTATTTGCTTATCAATTCGATCGCATTGAAAAAATGCATTATTTGAAGAATAAAAATGATTGGATAAAAAATCCTTATCAACATCTTCTACATTTGAATACAATCCGACAAGTATATTATTTACATAAACATTGATAAAATTTGCCAGGGATGCAGGAAGATACTGTCTTGCAATTTTATACGCCATGACTTCCCGTAAAAAACTTGGATCCATGAACCCTGAGGAGAGTTTTAAAGTATTGTGCCCATCGTATTTTTGATTTGACTTAATAAAATCCAGTTTAATATTAAATGGATTTTTATTTCTGTTTGCATTATAAGTAGAATTTCCTTTATAACGAATGCCAACACTGTCATATACTATTCCATTGAGTTCGAGCTTTGTTGCAATTAACCGAGCATCCGAATCCACCGTATGTAGAGAATCCAATTTTTGATCCCAATTGCTAAATGGGAAGGTAATTTTAACTTCTTGAATCGTGTACAGGTCATACAATGATTGTGCTTCTATAAAGCTATGCAAAACCAACTGTAGGATACTAAGAATAAAATATTTCATAAAATCAGGGATCATACAATTAGACCAAATAAACTATGAAACGTTTAATAGTTTGTAAAATTACTTCCTATTTCAGTTTTAAAACTTCCTCCTTAATGAAAATAATATCGAAGTAAAAATTTCTCTATAAATTAAATCAATTTGGATTAGCCTATTCGTTTTACAATTTCAGATAAGGGTTTCCGAATTGAAGCAGGTGGTTGATATTTTGACCAACCCATATAAAATAAACCTAGACAGGATTCATTGGGATCCAGATTTAAAAATAAATTCAAAGACTGAATTGCCTCTGGTGTACTCCAATACGAGCCAATATCAAGTGATGCACAGCTTAACCAAATATTTTGAACAGCACAAGCAAGTGCAGCTGTTTCTTCCCAGGCTGGAATCAATGTTTCCGGACTCCGGTGAATACATATTGCTATAACACAGGCAGCTTGAAGTGCTTTTTCACCTGCTTTTTTCATTTTAATAGGATCAAACGTTTCATCGGTAGTTTTTGACTTATAAAATGCCCCCAGGAAATTGGATAAATCTTGTAATTTTTCATTTTTAATAATTACAAAACGCCAAGGTTCCGTTTTTTTATGGGTTGGAGCCCACCTAGCATTCTCGAGAATTGAATCCAAAATATCATCAGAAATCTGCCCGGATTCATAAAATTGAGGAAAAATAGCCCTTCTCGACCGTATCACTTCAGTTAAAATTGTAAATTTTTGATTCATTATTATTTTTATTTTGTTATATTTAAATATTATTTTAGCTTTGCCTAAATTTTACTCTATGTTTACCCAATCAGAAGAAAACTATTTGAAGGCAATATACAAAATTGCCCAAAACAGTGCAGATCAGAACGTTAATACAAAAGCGATTGCTGATGAGTTAGGCACTACAAGTGCATCTGTAACAGATATGATTAAGAAACTTTCTGATAAAAATATGCTTACCTATGAAAAATATTACGGCGTAAACTTAACCCGTGATGGTCAGAAAACTGCTATTATGTTGTTGAGAAAACATCGACTTTGGGAAGCATTTTTACATGATAAATTAGGCTTTACCTGGGATGAAGTCCATGAAGTGGCGGAGCAATTAGAACATATTCATTCTATTCAATTAATTGAAAAACTGGATGCTTTTCTTGGGTTTCCAAAATTTGATCCTCATGGCGATCCAATTCCAAACGAAAATGGGAGTTTTACATATAGAAATCAGGTAGCCCTTGCTTCTGTTAAAGAACCCGGCAAAACAGTGCTTATGCTTGGCGTTCGAAAGCATCATTCTGATTTTTTAAAATACTTAGATAGTATTCAATTAAAGCCTGGATCCATGATTCAAATTCTTGAAATTGGCGCATATGATCAATCCTTAAAGCTTTCAGTAGATAATCAGCAAGAAGTTTTAATTACACATCAAGTTTCTCAAGATATTTTCGTAAAACCATAATATTATTTTAGTATGAAAAAATATATTTCTTTTATCCTTATTTTAATTTTCTATACAACTGGAATGGCGAAACCAAAAATTCTTGCAACCGCATCTATGTGGGCGGACATGGCAAGCGTTCTTGGAGGCAATTTGATTGATGTGGAAGTGATCGTGCCCATTGGGTCGGACCCACATTTATATGAACCTACACCCAATGATATTCGTAAAGTGAATGCTGCAGACCTGATTTTAATTAATGGTTTTACGTTTGAAGGCTGGCTTCAAAAATTAATTACTTCCTCCGGATCAAAAGCAAAATCTATCATTATAACAGAAGGGATCACTCCCATAACGAATCCTCAATTTAAAAATTCTACAGACCCTCATGCCTGGATGGATGCCTTACATGGAATTATTTATGCCGAAAACATAACAAAAGCACTCATCGCTTTAGATCCTTTACATGATAAAGAATACCAATTCAATTTAGATATTTACAAAAAGGAATTGCAAGAATTAAATCAATATATTCAACAAAAAATAAATACGATTCCTGAACAACAACGCATTTTAATAACTTCGCATGATGCATTTCATTATTTTGGAAATCGGTACGGTTTACAAGTGGAATCTTTATTAGGTACTTCCACAGAAGCTGATGTGCAGACTGGAGATTTTATAAGAGTAAATCATTTAATAAAAGAGAAAAAAATACCCGCTATTTTTATCGAAAGCACCATAAATCCTAAACTCATGGAGCAAATGAGTAAAGAAAATAATATTACCATCGGAGGTAAATTATTTGCAGACTCCCTTGGCGATACCACTGGACCCGCTGGAACGTATATCCAGATGTTGAAAAATAATGCAAATACGATCGCAGAAGCTCTCAGCAAAAGTATACAAGAAAATGTTATACCTGCAAAATCAGATTCAAATAAAATCTTATTCTATTGGATTCCTGGTATATTGACAATTCTATTATTAATTATTTTAATTCTTAAAAGACGCAAATGAAAAATCCCGCTGAATTTTCAATTGAAGTCAATGGATTGTCCGTTGCTTACGAGCATAAAAGGGTCCTGAGTAATATTTATCTTAAAATTGAAGCAGGTTTAATTTATGGATTAATTGGTCCCAATGGGGCAGGAAAATCTACACTCTTTAAATCTATTTTGCAAGAAGTTCCAATAAGCTCTGGAGAAATAAAAATTTTAGGTTCCCCAGCACAAGATATGTTGACACATATTGCATATGTTCCACAAAAAGATGATGTAGATTGGCAATTTCCAGCTACTGTTTATGATATTGTCTCCATGGGTAGATTTCCACATAAGAAACTATTAGAACGTATGCATACCAAGGATCATGAAATCATTTCGTATGCTTTAGAACAATTGGATATTGTAAAATTAAAAGACAAACAAATCGGAGAATTATCAGGTGGCCAACAACAGCGCGTTTTTCTTGCTCGTGCTTTATGCCAGCAAGCGGACATCTTATTAATGGATGAACCCTTTGTAGGTGTAGATATCAAAACGGAAAAAAAGATTATCGAAATTATGAAACAATTGGCTGCAGATGGAAAAACGGTAATGGTTGTCCATCACGATTTAGATAGCGTTCTAAATTATTTTGACAGAGTCATATTAATTAATCAAAAATTAATGGCATATGGCGACACCCAAAAGGTGTTTACAAAAGAAAATATTTCTGCTACCTATTCAAGTCAATCCAATTTATTACAATACACAGCAAATTAATTAAATAACTAGAGCGCGATTTCTTGTTTTAATTCAGGAATTTCAATCTTCGCAAACCCATGATTATTTAAATAATCTTTGTAAACTTTTTGTGTTTCATATTCTCCGTGTACAAGGAATAATTGTTTACAAGTATTCATTTGATTTGTTAAAAAATGATGCATTTCCTTTTGATCACCATGTGCAGAAAAAGAATCCATGATTTCAACTTTTGCATTGACTTTCATATCATCCCCAAATAATCGAATCGTATCCGCTCCTCTTTGCAATTGCCCACCTGGAGTTTGAGGAGAACAATACCCTACTAACAAAATCGTATTTTTAGGATTCTCAATAGTATTATAAACATGATGCTGAATTCTACCTGCATTTAACATTCCAGCAGCAGAAATAATGATACAGGGTTCTTTACTTGTATTTAATTTTTTTGATTCATTTACATCTGTTATATAACTCAAACGTTTAAACCCAAATGGATCGGGATCCTTAATAATATATCGGTGCAATTCATCATCAAAACATTCAGAATGGGCTTTAAAAATATCCGTTGCATTTACTGCCAATGGACTATCCACAAATACGGGTAAATTCGTCAGTTTACCTTCATTCACTAATTGATCCAAAATAAAAACCAATTCCTGCGTTCTTCCCAAGCTAAAGGCCGGAATAATTAACTTACCTCTATTTTGAAAGCATGTTTGTTGTATAATACTTAAGAATCGTTCTTTTTCAGCAGGTTTCTCAAGATGTAATTTATCGCCATAAGTTGATTCTGTAATAATCACATCTGCAGGTAACATATCCTGAGGATCTCTTAGTATAGGTCTATTGGGCCGTCCAATATCTCCAGAAAATGCAAGTCTAAAATCATCACCTCCCTGATTTATTACAAGATTTATACTTGCTGAGCCTAAGATATGACCCGCATCTGTAAATAAAACTTTAATCCCTTTCGCCACATCAATCCAACGATCGTATGAAACAGATACAAATAGTTTCATTGCTAATGCAACATCGGCTGCATTATAAATTGGCTTCACTTTTGGCGCATTCGAATTTGGATGAAATTGTCTCTTTTTGTCTATTCGTTTATTTTTATACTCTGCGTCGCGCTCCTGAATATGTGCTGTATCCATCAACATAATCGAAGCCAGGTCACGCGTTGCATGGGTGCATATGATATTTCCCCGAAATCCATCTTTCACTAACTTTGGGATTCTACCGCAATGATCAATATGAGCATGTGATAAAATTAAGACATCCACTTCAGCAGGCTGAAAACTCCAGGTCGCATTCAACTCATCAATATTCTCAACACCTCCCTGGAACAAACCACAGTCCAATAAAATTTTATAACCATTATCCAAGCTTACTAAATGACACGAACCAGTTACTTCTCGTGCCGCTCCACAAAATTTAATCTTCATGCTTCTTGCTTTTTAGTATTTATGAACTCAATAAATTTATAAATTCTGATAACCATTTTCTCCCGACCTAAAAATGAAATCATTTTAAAAGCATCAGGTCCTGTTGGAATACCACTAATTAAAACACGTAATAACGGAAACAATTCTCCAGGTTTAATCGCAGCAGATTTTAAAAATTCTTTTAATGCAACTTCAATTTGCTCCGGATTCCAAAATTCCAAATGATTTAAAATTTCAGAAACGGATTGCAAAACTGAAATAAATTCTGGCTTAAACTTTTTTATTATGAATTCAGAATCATAGGACTCTAATTCCAAAAAATATACTTTTCCTAATTGCAAATAATCTTTAAAAAACAATACTCTGTCTTTAAATAAATCAAAAATTTGCACAGCGATCTCGTCTGAAACTTGAATTCCATTGTTTATAAAATCGTCTTTGATTCTTTGAATAAAAGGAAACCCGGATTTTTGATGCAAGTATTGTTGATTGAACCATTTTCCTTTTTCAAAATCAAAACGAGCTCCTGATTTTACAATTTTTTCTAATGAAAAAGCCTGAATCAATTCTTCCATTGAATAGATTTCTTGTTCTGTACCATTATTCCAACCAAGTAAGGCTAAAAAATTTAATAAAGCTTCCGGTTCAAATCCAAATTCGCGAAAACCTAGTAAAGACTCCCCTTCTTTTGGCTGCCAGCTTATTGGAAAAACAGGAAATCCAAATTGAGCACCATCTCGTTTTGATAATTTACCATTTCCTGTAGGTTTCATAATTAAAGGTAAATGTGCAAATTTTGGCATTTGATCCAACCAACCAAATGCTCTGTATAATAAAACATGATGTGCCGTAGAAGACAACCACTCTTCGCCTCGAATTACATGGCTTATTTTCATCAAATAATCATCTACCACATTTGCCATATGATAGGTTGGCATTCCATCTGATTTTATTAAAACTTTATCATCAAGCTCCGTCGTTTTAAAAATTACTTGCCCTCGAATTATGTCTTCAATTTGCACTTCTTGATTCTCAGGAACTTTCAATCGGATCACATAAGACAATCCTGCCTTAAGCAATCGGTTTGTCTCATCCTCTGAAAGAACCAATGAATTGCGCATTTGATTTCTGGTAACAAAATCATATTTTTGATTCCCTCCGTTGGCTGCTCTTAAATTTTCTAATTCTTCTCCTGTGTCGAAGGCATAATAGGCTTCTCCTTTGTTAATTAATGCCAAGGCATGTTCTACATATATAGGTTTGCGATCCGATTGCCTATACGGTCCATAAGGTCCTCCAAATCCAGGGCCTTCATCTGGCACTAAACCCACCCAATTTAAACAATCTATAATATATTGTTCTGCACCTTGAACATAACGTCCCTGGTCTGTATCTTCGATCCGCAGAATAAAGCTTCCGCCATACTTCCTTGCAAAAAGATAATTATATAAAGCTGTCCGGATTCCACCTATATGTAAGGGACCAGTAGGACTTGGGGCAAATCGCAATCGCACAGAACTATCCATAGAAATTATTATAATTGATTGCAAATATCTGTACTCCAGCTCATAAGATATTGTTAATCATGAAAATAATGTTAAAAAGTTGGAATCCGTTTTCCATCTTTACACGTAGGTACCTATAAACCTGTGCTTATCCATGTATCTGAGTTTCACTCCTCGGTTTCTTCAGAATATGTTTTCTGATCTGATTTGGCGTGTCGATAGCCAAGAAGCAGATATTTATCTAACTTTTGACGACGGCCCAATACCTGTAGTAACTCCTTGGGTATTAAAGCAATTAGAACAATATCATGCAAAAGCCAGTTTTTTCTGTGTAGGTCAAAATATTGAAAAACACCCGCAAATCTTTAAGCAAATAATAGAAAGTGGCCATAGTATAGGGAGCCATACTTATAACCATTTATCGGGTTGGAAAACAGACAATCTTGTATATCTCAATAATGTTAAAAAAGCAGCAGCGATATCCGGTTCTAAATTATTCAGACCCCCTTATGGTAGACTAAGACCTTCGCAAACAAGACTTTTAAAACATCATTATAAAATTATTATGTGGGATGTTTTGAGTGGTGATTTTGACCCGCATATTAGCGCGGAAGACTGCTTTCAAAATGTACTTAAAAATACAAAACCGGGTTCTATAATTGTATTTCATGATTCTTTAAAATCGGCTGAAAAATTATATGCTGTTTTGCCTCAGGTTTTAGAATACTATACTTTACAGGGCTACACATTTAAAGCACTTGATCATCGAATTTTAAGTCCAGCAACACAGGATTTAGTTTATTCTATGGCAGGTCTTTGATAGATCCTGATATAATCTATTTCTAATGCAGCAGGAAATAAAGAATCCTTTAGTTTCTTCTTACGGCCTGTTCCTTCTATTCCCAATCCGGCAATAATTCTCGCTTTATGTTTTGGATAATTCTCTATGAGGACATAATTTCCTGGTTTAAGGGTACAATTTTTTATTCTCTTTTCTGATTTAATCGATTGATAACCTCCTAAAGTCCTTACTAATTTGTCATTTATAAACCACTTTATAAAATAAGGATCCCATTCAATTGCAAAAACATTAAATTTAGAACTTAAATCTGGCGAACTGTGCCATTCGAGGTCTTGACATTTTTTATCTTTATCATAACAATGATGATAATTAGATTGAAATCTGCGCATTCGATTCCCTTTAATCTCGAAAACATCAATTTCTTCAATTACACCTTCGCCTAAAGTCCAAAACGCAGGCCACAAACCAAGTCCTTTTGGAAGTTTACAACGTATTTCAAATCTACCATATAGGAATCCTTGTTTTGAAAACAAATTTCCAGAAGTATGCTCAAATTCTTTTCCAAACCAAGAAGCTTTTTGTTTTTTCGCCATAATCTTTAGAACTCCATCCTCAAAAACCAGGTTGCTATCTGAAATAAAAAGATCGCCACCGAGTGATCTGCATTGAAGACAGGTATCCATCCCAGTATTAGTATATGGATAATAACTAAACCACTTTGAAACATCTAATTGATTCCCATCAAATTCATCTTGCCAAACTAAATTCCATGTCTGATCATTACAAACAGAATTTTGCTTTGATTTTATTTCCAAAATATTTGCTGATTGTGCAATTACAATTGAATTTATAAAAACAAGAACTAAAATGTATTGAATTGAATTCATAGTTGTTTTATTTGCCCAAAATAAAAATCGCCGGTTGATCAAAATAGATTGTAAAATCTGCCATATTCCAATCCCTAACCCGCTTTGTTTTTATGGATTGAACATCCGTTGTTAACGAACAGGAAATTGATAATTTTAAATCCGCCGGAACATTATGCTTTACTAATTCTAAAACTTGTTTATTTCTATATGGGGTCTCCATAAAAATTTGAGGTATTCCGTATCTTTTCAACTCCTGACTTAGCTGTATTAACTTGCTTCGTAAAATTTCCTTCTTTGCAGGAAGATAACCATGAAAATGAAATTCTTGTCCGCTAAAACCACTGGCCATTAATGCCATTATCATTGAATTTGGTCCTGCATATGGCACTATTTGAACTTGATGTTCGTGTGCTAATTGGACTAATTCAAAACCTGGATCTGCAATGCATGGAAGTCCAGCCTCTGAAACCAATCCCATATTACTTCCAGATAATATTAAATCTATAATACCCTTTTCAAATTCTGGAACTTCCTTTTGTGGATACTCATAAATGGTCAATTCATTTAATGGAACAGGATGCTTAATTTCTTTTAGAAATTGTCTGGCAGTTTTTGCCCGCTCTGCAACAAATATATTTAAACTCCTTGCTGCTTGAATAGATGCATCACATAGTGAGGTGGAATTCCCTCCGCTTAATGGAACCGGAATTAAATGAAGAATACCTTTATTCATGGGACGAAGGTAAGGGAAAAGAAAAATTAAAATTGAAGAATTAAAAATGAAGAATTGTTTTGTATCATAAGCTAATCGCTTCGATGATTGTCTGTTTGCTTTCTTTGAAAAATAGACCTAAAACTTATCAAAAACCAAAATTCAGTGAACTTCATCATAAGAATTTAAAAAAGCCCTCTGCTGAATACATTAAAAGTCAATTAGAATATCTTTTAGACACTCCATCTGGATGAGTTGTTTCGCTCTAAATACCCAAATCAATAAAATGGATGTATTCTTTGAAAGGAAAACCTTTTGCCGTACCTTCGCAGGCCCTTTCGAGTCATTATGAATACATATACAATTAAGCTTCAACAATTTGAAGGTCCTTTTGACCTTCTGTTATTCTTTATTGAAAGGGATGAACTTGAAATTTCTGACATCCCGATTGCCAAAATTACGGAAGATTTTCTTGCATATATTCGTCAAATGGAATCCATGAATCTGGATTTGGCCAGCGAATTTATATTAGTTGCTGCCACCCTCATTAGAATTAAGGCAAAGATGTTACTTCCTCGAAAGGAGTTGGATGAAAATAATCAGGAAATCGATCCCCGTCGTGAGCTCGTTCAAAAATTATTGGAATATAAAGCAATCCGCGAGGTAATTGATGAAATGAGCCTCATGGAGGATGATCGTTATTTTAGAATTCCCCGAGGAAATATTAAAAAAGAATTTGAATCTCTTGCCAGCAAAGCATTAGTAGATGCAGAATGGGAAACTTTGAATTTGTTTAACCTTATGAAGGTTTTTCAAAAAGTCATGATGCGTTTTGCGGAAGGACCTAAAGCAATTGTTCATCAGATCTATAATTATGAATATGAAATTGTTGACGAACAAGAAAAGGTAATTCAGAAAATCAAGAATTACGGGAAAGCAAGTTTTGATATGTTATTTGAAGGATGTGAAAATAGAATTCATGCAATTGTAATTTTTCTTGGAATTCTAGAACTCATCAATCTTCAGCAATTACATCTTTTAAAAGGAGAATCTATGAATACTTTCTGGTTACAAGAAAAGCCTTCTGATGAATCCGGAGAAGAGGAGTAAATTCAATTTTATTCCATTGGTATTCAAAGCACAATAGGTATCATCACAGTAATATAAATAAGATCTGTAAACTAGTTGCTAAGTTTTTCAAGATATTTTTCAATTAAACTTACCCTTCTCAGATCGATAAACAATTCAACTTCCGGTTCCTCTATTTTAATTGTAGTCTGATTTTTTAAAAGCTTAAAAATACGCTGACGCTCGCCAGGTGTAATACTATCCAATGTTCTTCTTAACAATGGCAGATGTTCATTAAAATGAATTTCATCTAATGATTGAATCCAGAAATCCAGACTTCTAAGTATATCAGGATGCATTAAATAAAAAGCAGATTGATTATATAAAAAACCTTCAAACCATTGCGCTGCTTGTGGAATTTCAGAATGTAATGAAAATTGCAAATCAAACGCATGGATAAATTCATCCATTCCAGTCCATTTTCGTTCAAGCATTAAATTCCATATTTTACCTTTTATCAGTTGATGTGCCAAGTCATCTGAAATAATATGCGCCAGTTGTTCCTTCCAAAAACTTGCTAAATCGTGTTGCTTAAATTTATCAAAATACAATTGAATAACGAATAACACCTCCAGGAGCATTTTACTCCTTTTAGCGTCTACAAAATGCACTGCCTCTGGAAAAGCAATTACGATTTTTGAAATTAATGTTTCAAGTACCGATTTAATAAAATCTAAATCCGTTTGATGGATCGCACCATAATCCATTCCCGATAATAATGGACGAATCATCGTACTCAACTGAATAACATCTGCATTTTGCAAAATGATGTTTTCAATTTTAGTTTTTAACAATGGCAAGACTTCATGGAAACCTGATTTTAAAGCGCTATCTAAAAATTGGCCAATTTTGTAAAATTCTATTGGACCATTTAATTTCCGGATCAGATATTTTAATGCCGCCTCTCTCAAACTATTTCCACACAATGCTATTTGTATAAGCTGAATTTCCAATTCTGGTCTCCAATGAAACCACCAGTTTTCATGAAAATTACCAAGTGCATTTACCTCTATCACTTTGGTATTAACCCAATTTAACTCAACCAGCTGGGTAAAATGCAGAAATTGTGAAATCAATAAATGATTCTCTTTTCTTAAGTCAAGGTCTAGGTGTTCCTGATGTCCATCTTTCCAAAATCGAGTCAACCGCAATTTTCTCAATGCTTCATGAAAGCAAATTATAAATGGAAGGGATTGTTTTCCAATTTCTATTTTTCCAGTTACTTCACCACATAAAATATGTTCCCGAATGGTAGCACTATTCTTTAAACTTCCTTTGCCAAAAACACAGTTTGCACTTTCCAATAATTCTTCCAGTCCGGGAAACGGTAAATTCCGTATTAATGCCAGATTTGTTGCAAGCATTTCTGCATCCATTGCAGAAGCTGGACTTAAATCGATACCTTCTTTTCGAAGATAATGAATAGCCTTTACTAAAAATTCAGAACTAGCATTTTGAGCATTATTAAATAATGCTTCGTGCCAAATAGGAGATTGAATGCCTGCACTATATCCATTTTCAAGACTCATGTTTTTATAGGTCCAGGGAATAATGCAAGTTCTTATATTCGTCGATTTTAAGGATTTGAGGGTTTCTTCTTCTGTTCGTTTAAGTTCCTCTTCTATTAGTAACGGACCATGCCATGCGCCACAGATGACAGCAATTTTCTTAAATTTCTTTTGAATTAATTTTCGGAGTTGGATTCGCATAAATTGTTCGCGAATCAATGTTTCCGAATCATCCAATCCAAGACTTTTATGGCGCAATTCGCCCATTAAATTCTGAATAAAATCAAATAGTTTATCATGATCTGTCCATTGTTCAAAGTGAATTTCCCACCATCGCTCACTATCTTTATAACCAGCTTGTTTTGCTAAAAAACCGATAGGATCATGGATCATACTTTTTTGCCTTTTATCTAAATCTGCTTCCGGACTTGCACTAAAATTTGAATGCTGCATTGAAATTCCTGCAGGAAGATCTATTGGAAAAATTGGAATAGTATGCTTTATTGAAAATAAAATCGCTTGGTATTCTGGAGAAAATACAGCCAAAGGAAGATATATTGAATGGTCCGGATTATTCGCATCATAAAAAAGAAAAGCAATTGGAGGCACAATGGTTTGTTCATTTATTAATGGAATTAATTGTTTTGCTTCTTCCGGTAATTCTATTGCTAATACATCGGGTTGAAATTGATCAAGAGCTTGCAGTAATCGTTTCGTTGAACCAGCTCCGTGATGCCGAATTCCAAATATTTTAATCTGTGTCAAAATAGCAATAACAAATGTTGATAGATTATAACTTACAAACGTTTATTAGTATCCAATAATAAATGGTGCATTGCTTCATACCAATCTTTAAATTCTGGTCGCTTTTTTAGAATGGCTTCCGTATATTCTTGTAAAATTAGTTTTTCTTCAGGATCATTTTTAATTACAGAATGTACAAATCCTGATGCAATTTGAGCTGGACCAATTGCTGCATCCGAAAAAAAATGATGTTGAATACGTGCATGATGCACAATAGAAATTGCTTCTGCCGGACTGAGTGTAGCTTTACTTTGCTTAATTTTTTGTTTCTTGTCATGGCTGATACCTTCTCTTAACTCCCGGAACATCCGGACTAGTTTTTCAGTATGCTGATCTTTTAATTTTTCTAAATTTATTTGCATCATTTGTTCCATTTGATGAATTCTTTGTCGCACTATTCGAACTTCATCTTCCAGCGTTTCAGGCAATGGCATTACCAGGGTATTAAATCGTCGTTGCAATGCAGAAGACAGTGGATGAATGCCTTTATCCTGATCATTTGCGGTAGCAATTACATTAAATCCCTGGATCGCTTGCACTTCTTCATTCAATTCTGCAATTGGTAAGGTTTTTTCAGAGAGTATTGTAATTAATGCATCCTGAACTTCCGTTGGTATCCTGGTTAGTTCCTCTATTCGGACTAATTTGCCAGTATTCATAGCTTTCATTACAGGCCCTGGAACCAATGCATCCCGACTCGGCCCTTTTGCAATAAGTTGTGCGTAATTCCATCCGTAACGTAAAGATTCTTCATTTGTACCCGCAGTACCTTGCACTAAAAGTGTAGAGTCCCCACTGATCGCTGCCGCAAGATGTTCTGACATCCAGGTTTTAGCTGTACCAGGAATTCCAATTAATAATAAAGCTCTATCTGACAATAAGGTTGCAATGGCAACTTCTACTAAATTTTTAGACCCGATATACTTTGGTGTGATAAGCGTCCCATCCTCCAATTTGCCACCCATTATATATAACAAAACACTCCAGGGCGATAAATTCCAACTTGCAGGTTTGTCCCGGGTATCTAAATTCTTTAGGGCTTCTAATTCTACAGCATATGCATTTTCTGCATGGGGTCTTAAAATAGCATTTAATGTCATACCCATTTGTTCTACAAAGTTGAAACTATTGAAGAGATTTACAATGATTAAAATTATAAAATATAAAAAAGATTCTCCAAAAATAGCGAAGCTGAAAATTTTAAACCCAAATATAAACTCAATTCTAAAATACTAATGCACTCGTTTAGAGGTCCTTCTGGATATGCTTGAAATCCTAAAAATATCTATTCCTTTGATATAAAATGAAGCTTATTCGTCCATTTATTTGCATTCATTAGTCAATGGAATTTCCGAATGTGGAAGGAGGCTAATTTCTATTTTTTTCCAATCTGAAACAGCTGGATCCCAGGAACCATGATAGGTATCTAAAAGTACTGGAAAATTTTGCCTTTCAATAATTTGCTCTTTGACATCAGTATAACAAGAATTTCCTTTGGCATCCATGGTGAATGTTGAAAAATTCAATAATTTATCCCAAACAATTGCATACTTATTTTTTCCTGGCAAAATATTAATGACTTGCTCATAATTTGCAGTAGCTTTAATTTTTGACCAGGAAATAACACCATCTGGTTTCATTTCCATATACACCAACCCACCATTTTTACCATATCCATCAGCAACGAGTAGTAAATTGCCTGACTCATGAAAACATGCATTCTTAAATGCAAATTCATTTGAGGTAGCATAGATTGAGCTCCAAAGAATAGTTCCGGTTGAATTGGTTTTAATGATAAACAAATCGTGCCCTTTAGATTTTAACAATTCTATTCTTCCTATAAAATACAAATTTCCTGCTTGGTCTTCAAGTACTTTATTAAAAACACAATCACTTGCCTGATCCACTTCAATATGAAACTTATTAGACCAAATAAAGGAACCTTCCTTATTGATCTTATGAAAGCTATTCATCCAATATTTCTTCCTTGTAGAACCATCGATAAATGCACCTTTCTGTTTATAACTTATAATAAACTGGGAATCCCTGGTACAAATAATATCTTGCATAATTTCCATAGCTGACATTCGCTTTGACCATTTACAATTTCCCTCTTTATCAATAAGATGCATAAATCCTAAATAAGCATCATCGGTAGGATTTTTAGAACTTAACAAAATATTTCCTGTAGGATCAACAGCAACATCACCTTGATCGAAGGTTTTATAGATTTCAGATTGGATTGCCCAAACAGGTTTGCCCTCCGGTAAAACCCGCAAGAGGAACTTGCTTTTAGAATCTCCATAAAAACCTGAAAGTATCAATGAATTATCATAGGTCAAGATTCTTTCGAAACGCTCCGCTTGATTTGCTTCCCCATAGGAATAACCATGAAATGTTTTTCCAAAATCATTTGAATATACAAAGAATGCATCTTTATTGACAGCTTGGCTTGGTTTTCCAGAAGTAAATACGGAGGTTTCTCCACAAATATAAAAGTTACCCTTAGCATCAAGCAATGCATCGCTGGTAATACCTTTATTACTGAATGTTGAAGCTTTCTGATCAAATGACACATTTGAACAAGCACAAAATAAAATCAATATGGACAAATATTTCATAATCTCTAGTTTCATGTTGGAAAGTGCAAAATAGTACAGTGAAAATTTATTGGCTATTGGTTGATTCCATCTAAATGCACCGTCGCATTTAGCAAAAGTAGTTTAATAAATTCAATTCCATTTTGCTTTCATAGCGTATTAAGATATTATTAAATTTGCCGACACTATTCGTTTTAATAGATCTTCTAGAAATCGACCTATGCATGTCCGATAAAATGCTAATAGATCCCTTCAAATTAGATTTTTAATTTGACTTCATATTCCGAATTAATTTGCGAAAAGAAATGATCGTATCAAAATGAATCAATTTATTAAAATGTATTTTGCACTCAGAAGGAATACTTATAACATAATTTGAATTTGGATTTAGTTTGTAAGGTAATAATTGCCAAAAAATATCAAAATCATATTTCCGATCTAATGCTAGATTTTTTCGCAAACCAATTATTTTTACTAAAAGTTCATCAGACCAAAAGTGTTTTTCAGAATTTATAAAATGGAGAAATGCTTCAACATCCAGGGCATCTCCTGTTTCATCGATCCACTTTATACATGCCTTCGTAAATTTAATATGATCTAAGCCGCTTGATAACAAGGCTGTTGGAAAGTTTTCATTCAAACGGTTTTGTGCTAGTAAAATATTAAAATACCAATATGAAAAATTAGAATCAGGATAGCTTTTCATTGCATTTAAAAGTGCATTTTCCTGATCATTTTTTTCAATCCAATCTATATATTTTAAGGCTTCTTCCTCATTTTGGATAAGGCTTAATGGGAGTACTTTAATGATTTGCTCAATGGTACATTCCGTTTGTTTAATAGAAAAATTTTCAAATTGAAATTGATCCAGATTGCCCTGAGCAAGTTTAGTTTGAAAATTAGATTTGGTGGTTTTATAAAAAGCAGTTTCAGGCAAGCATAAATTAAGTTTGATCAATTCCAATAAAATGACTTGTTTTTTGGTATCACAGACCGTTCTCAATTCTATAATTTCAGATTCTGTTAATCCATACTTTAGAATCCATAAAGCATTTTGTTTTTCGGTTCCTTTTAAATTTGGAAACTGCAATTTAAAATATTCAAATGCCTCCTTTGGATTCTGCTTTCTAAATTGTTTAAATGCAAATAATTTTTGTTCCTTTTTAGGAAATAAAAACGCTTGCTTTTGAAGATCTCTAGAGAAAATACTAAATTCCGAATAGAAGGGAGCTAAAAACTGACATAATTCACCCAAACTAGGGAGGATCATCTCTGCAAAATCTAAATCTTTGGAGCCCCATTCCAGGAGTTCATAGATACAATTCCCTGGAAAACAAGCTTGTCTCTTTTCCAATACATGAGACCATTCATAGAAAACGCTTTTTTCATTTAAAGCTATTAAGGCCTTTATAAAAAAATGCACTTGAGGCCAATGCCATTGTTCTGGGGCTTCCGGATTAGGTTCCTTTTTTGACTTTATAAAGCTTGCAGCTTTATAAACTAAACCGAGTTCTAGTAATTGGGCTTTTATCGTTTCTCTCTGTTCCTCAGGCACGCCATATAGTAATTCTTCCTTTAAATCTCCTAAAAGTCGGAACTTTAATTCATTTTCAGGAATATTTTCTTGCTCTGGAACTGTCAAGGGATTGTCAATATTTTTGTTTCTACACAAAGATGTACATATCTTTGCGCGTCTTTTTAAAAATACATAGAAAAAATATATCATGGCAAATACAGGTCGCGTATCTCAAATCATCGGTCCGGTGGTGGACGTTAGTTTTTCAGGTGAGAATTCATTCCTACCAGAAATTTATACTGCATTGTGTATCAAGCGTCCAGGTAAAGAAGACTTAATTCTGGAGGTCCAACAACATCTTGGAGAAGATAGTGTGAGGGCAGTAGCAATGGATTCAACAGATGGTTTAGCGAGAGGTACTGAAGTCATTGATTTAAATGAAACGATTTCTATGCCCGTTGGTGAAGATATCAAAGGCAGATTATTTAATGTAGTTGGCCAGGCTATTGATGGCTTAGGCGATGTGTCTATGGCACATAAATATTCCATCCACAAAAAACCACCTACGTACGAAGACTTATCTACAGAAACTGAGGTATTATTTACCGGGATTAAAGTAATTGATTTGATTGAACCTTATTCAAAAGGTGGTAAAATCGGACTTTTTGGAGGTGCAGGAGTTGGAAAAACGGTATTAATCCAGGAGTTAATCAATAACATTGCGAAGGGTTATGGTGGTATTTCCGTATTTGCAGGCGTTGGAGAACGTACCCGGGAAGGAAATGATTTATTAAGAGAGATGATCGAAGCCGGTATTATTAATTACGGGGAAGATTTCAAACATAGTATGGAACAAGGAGGCTGGGATTTGAGCAAAGTCAATATGGAAGGGCTGAAAGAATCCAAAGCTACCTTTATTTTTGGCCAGATGAACGAACCACCAGGAGCCCGTGCCAGAGTTGCTTTATCAGGATTGACGGTAGCAGAATATTTTCGTGATGGAGATTTAAGTGATCCTGCTGGAGGAAAAGATATCTTATTTTTTATTGACAATATCTTCCGTTTCACACAAGCTGGATCAGAAGTATCGGCACTTTTAGGTCGGATGCCTTCTGCTGTAGGTTACCAACCAACACTTGCAACGGAGATGGGTTTAATGCAAGAGCGGATCACCTCAACAAAAAGAGGATCCATCACTTCTGTTCAGGCAGTTTACGTTCCTGCAGATGACTTGACCGACCCAGCACCAGCAACAACTTTTGCCCATTTGGATGCAACCACAGTATTAAGCAGAAAAATTGCAGCTTTAGGAATTTATCCGGCGGTAGATCCATTGGATTCTACTTCCAGAATTTTGGACCCCTTAATTATTGGCGACCATCATTATAATACAGCACAAAAGGTCAAAGGAATTTTACAGAGATATAATGAATTGCTAGATATTATTGCGATTCTTGGAATGGAAGAATTATCTGAAGAAGATAAACTAGTGGTACATAGAGCTCGTAGAGTTCAACGTTTTCTTTCACAACCTTTCCATGTTGCTGAGCAATTTACCGGTATAAAAGGGGTATTTGTTCCAATCGATGAAACGATTCGCGGATTTAACATGATTATGGATGGTGAAGTTGATGAATATCCTGAAGCAGCATTCAATCTTGTAGGAACTATTGATGATGCTATCGCAAAAGGTAAAAAATTAATGGCAGAAGCCAATAACTAAGCCATGAAAGTGTATATTTTAACTCCGGAAAAGACCTTGTACGAAGGGGATGCTAAAACTGTTAAAGTGCCTGGATTACAAGGCCAGTTTGAAATCCTTGATAGACATGCACCCATTGTTTCTGCACTTTCAAAAGGTACTGTAAAACTTACAGATAGCAAAGGAGAGAAACATTCCTTTGAAATCCATAATGGATTTGTAGAAGTCATGAAGAATGAAGTGAATGTTTTGGTGAGAGTATAAGTGTATTTTAGCCAGGATTTAATAGCCAGTTTAAACTGTAATTTTTAAGAATAGAATATTCTTTGAATTTCCTTTAAACAAATACACAACCTAAATCAAAAGGCAGGATCCAGTTCTATAATGCCAGTTTTAAATGAAGCAAAAGCATGGGCGGGTCACTTTAAAAAATGTATTTTTTAATTGAACAGGAGATCTTCATTATTAAAGATCAAACTCCGATTTTGTGAAGTACTGTTTTTCAGTTAATTTTACTGAAATAATTTATGAATATGAAAACTATAATTTCATTCTTTTTAATTAGTATTCTATTTTCTTGCAATCAAAAGCCATTAGAAACAAAAATATCAAAAGCTTCAATTCAAACAGAAGCACAAACATTTCTTGAAGAATACAATCAGGAATATGTAAAATTATATACGACTGCTCAAGATGCTGAGTGGGCTTCTCAAACACATATCGTCGAAGGGGATTCAACAAATTCGATTCGAACGAAAGCGGCTAATGAAGCTTTGGCCAAATTTACGGGAAGTGAAAAGAACATTTCATACTGTAAAAAATTTCTTGGAATTAAAGATTCCCTGGAACCAATACAAGTTTTACAATTGGAAAGCATCCTTTTTTATGCAGGTGACAAACCAGCAATTGCTGCAGAATTAGTAAAACAACGCATTGCAGCAGAAGCAGCACAAACTGAAAAATTATATGGTTATAAGTTTAAAATTAATAATAAAGAAGTAGATCCAAATAAGATTGATGATATCTTAAAAGAAAGTAAAAATTTAAATGAACGATTAAATGCCTGGACTGCATCAAAAGAAATTGGGAAAGAATTAAAACCTGGATTAACAAATCTTAGAGATCTAAGAAATAAAACAGTACAAGCACTTGGCTTTGCTGATTTTTTTAGTTATCAAGTATCAGAATATGGAATGAATGCTGATGAAATGTTGGTTGATTGTAGAAATATGATCCGCGATGCCTGGCCTCTTTATCGGGAATTACATACGTTTGCACGATATGAATATGCTAAAAAATATGGAATTCAGGCTGTTCCTGATTTACTCCCAGCGCATTGGATGCCAAATCGTTGGGGACAAGATTGGTCTTCTCTGGTGAATGTTTCTGGATTTGATTTAGATAAAATTATTAAACAAAAAGGAGATGTTTGGTGCGTCGAACAAGCTGAACGATTCTATGTTAGTTTAGGATTTGACACATTACCAGAAACATTTTATCAAAAATCTGATTTATATGCATTGGCAAATGGTACACCCTATAAAAAAAATACACATGCATCTGCATGGCATATGAATTTAAATCAGGATGTTCGATCTTTAATGAGCATTATCCCAAATGCAGAATGGTATGAAACAACACATCATGAATTAGGACATATTTATTATTATTTAGAATATTCCAAATCAGAAATTCCACCGGTACTTCGAAAAGGTGCAAATCGAGCATATCATGAAGCGATTGGAAGTATGCTGGGACTTGCTGCAATGCAAAAACCATTTCTGGAAAACTTAGGATTGGTGGATGAAAAAACGAAGGTAGATCATACACAACTTCTGTTAAAAGAAGCTTTAAATTACATTGTATTTATTCCATGGAGCGCTGGTGTAATGACACATTTCGAATATGATTTGTACCATCATAATTTGAATCCAGACCAATGGAATAAATCCTGGTGGGATTATGTGCAAAAATATCAAGGTATCGCTGCGCCTTCAACAAGGGATGAAAAGTATTGCGATGCTGCAACAAAAACACATATCAATGATGATGCTGCACAATATTATGACTATGCATTATCGTATGTCTTATTATTTCAAATGCATGATCATATAGCGCGAACTATTTTAAAACAAGAACCACAAGCAACTAATTATTTTGGAAATAAAGAAGTAGGAAAATTTCTACATCATATACTTTCACAAGGTGCAACACAGGATTGGAAAAAACTTTTGAAAGATAATACAGGTGAAGATTTAAATGCAAAAGCAATGTTGCGATATTTTGAACCGTTGATGGTGTATTTAAAGGAAGTAAATAAAGGCAGAAAGTATACATTGCCAGAAACATTATAATATTTAAATATAAAAAATTACTAAAATTTAAAGTGCATTCTATTGCTGTATTTAATTAAGTTTAGATTTTAAAAAGCAACATTTAAGTAATAGAGTATACCTAAGTTTGTATTAATACGTTTAATTTTTATGCGAAAACCGGTTTGGATGAAAGTCTTTTTAGTTTCTTTTGGCATTTGCTTAGGTGCTATGGCTGTTTTTGTATTAAATTTTTCAGGAGACCTTCCCTTTAATAATCGTTATGACCCTCTACCACAAACCATACATGCTGTAAAGCTTGCAGACTCGTATGATTTTGCAGGAGAAGCCATCCCAATGGATTATTTTGATATTACGGAACGATTAGAAAGGGAACTCTTGTTAAATACATATCAACATAGCAGCACAATATTGCATCTCAAACTCGCGATGCGTTTTTTCCCATTGTTTGAAAAAGTATTTAAAGAACAAGGGGTACCAGATGATATGAAATATCTTGCGGTTGCTGAAAGTTCCTTAAGAAATGCTGTATCCTCGGCTGGTGCTAAAGGGATGTGGCAATTTAAAGAAGAAGCTGCAAAGGAATTAGATTTGGATATTAATGCTTTTGTTGACGAACGAAATAATCCTGAAAAAGCTACTTTGGCTGCTTGTAAATATCTCAAAAAACAAAAAGAACGATTTGGAAACTGGACACTTGCTGCCGCAGCCTATAATATGGGCCCAACCGCTTTACAACGCGCTCTGAATGAACAAAAAGAAACAAATTATTTCGACCTTAACTTAAGTGAAGAAACAAACCGTTATGTTTTTCGCATAATCGCGATTAAGGAGATTATGAAAAATCCAGAAAAATTTGGCTTCTATATTCGAAAAAATGAGTTTTATTCAGAATTAAACAACTATAAAACCCTTGAAATTGATACATCCATAAGCAATCTTGCAGATTTTGCTCACCAACAAAATATTACCTACCGGCAGTTAAAATTATTTAATCCCTGGCTTTTAAAATCAGAATTAATCGTTCCAGTTGGAAAAAAGTATATAATTAAAATCCCAAAATAAGAGCGGACATTTAAATTAACTCATATTAAAAATAAATTTAATATTTATCTTATTAATAAAGAGACAATTAAGCTAAAATTTATAATAAAGTTTTGTTGATTTTCCTGGAATCTTTTAATCTACTCCAGATCCTCATCCTATCTGTGTTCATATTTGTTATTTTTGCTTTCGAAGCCATTTCAATAATATGAACAAGTTGTTTAATTCTTTATGGAGTCAATATCTCAAAATTCATCGTGCACAGATGGAGCAATTCATCAATTATCCCATTGAAAGCCAACAAAAAGAGTTACAAAAAATAATCAAAACAGCTAAAGACACAGAATGGGGTAAAAGATACGGTTTTAGTAGTTTTAAAAAAACTCAAAATTGGAATCAAATGCTTCCTTTGCAGGATTACGAAAGTATTAAATCTGATATTCATCGAATGATGAAAGGCGCACAAGATGTACTTTGGCCTGGAAGAGTACGCTATTTTGCTAAATCATCTGGTACAACAAGTGATAAAAGTAAATACATTCCGGTTACAGACGTAAATCACAAGAATTGTCATAGTAAAGGAGGCTGGAGGTTACTCACCTGCATTTATGATAATGTGGCAGATCCGAGAATTATTGAAGGGAAAAGTATTTTATTAGCGGGTAGTTCTTCCTGTGATTTAAAAGAATTCCCAGGTAGTATTGTAGGAGATGTTTCTGCAATAATCTACCAACAGATCAACCCAATTGTAGTAAATCGTTTATATCCAAACAAGGATATTGCCCTACTGCCAGATTTTGAAAAAAAATTAGATATTATAGCTAAAGAAAGTGTGTCTGCAGATATTCGTATGGTTGCAGGTACACCAACATGGGCTGTTGTATTATTCAAGAAAATATTGGAAAGTACAGGCAAACAAAATATCCTGGAAATTTGGCCTAAGATGCAGGTATTTGTTCATGGAGCTGTGAGTTTTGTACCCTACAGACAGCCTTTTAAAGATTTTTTTCCATCTTCTGATTTTAGTTACATCGAAACCTACAATGCTTCCGAAGGATATTTTGCAGTGCAATCGGACAAGTCTTCAAATGACATGTTGCTGCTTTTGGATAACGGTGTTTTTTATGAGTTTATTCCGATGGAAGAATGGGATAAGGAAAATCCAAAAACGATTTCCTTAGAAGACGTTGAAGTAGATAAAAATTATGCTCTGGTGATCACAACCAATTCTGGATTATATAGATATCAAATTGGAGATACTGTTAAGTTTACATCTACGTTTCCATTTAAAATTCTTATAACAGGTAGAACAAAACAATTTATAAATGTTTTTGGAGAAGAAGTAATGGTCTCAAATACAGATGCTGCACTTTCAAAAACCTGTTTGGAATTTGGCGTAAAAGTGATAGATTATACAGTAGCTCCCATATTTTTAACAGCATCTGGAAAAGGTGGTCATGAATGGATCATTGAGTTTAATGAAAACCCTTCAGACCCAAATAAATTTGCAGAAATACTTGACGAAAATCTTAAAAAAGTAAATTCTGATTACGAAGCAAAACGATATAATGATCTTGCTCTAGAGCGCTTAAAATTAAATATTGCTGCGCCTTCTACATTCTTTAATTGGATGAAATCCCGAAATAAAATTGGTGCACAACAAAAAGTTCCAAGATTAGCAAACCACAGGGAATATCTTGAAGATTTGAAAAAAATGATATCAAGTAAGGATGCAGTCTCTAACTAATTTCTAAAAAAATTTAGATTTATTCTTCCGTTTTCTTTTTCTCTTCTTTGCTTTCAACTTTTTTATGCACCTTGCTTCCATTCTTTAATTTTCTCGACAATGCTACATAGGGTCCAGTCACAACGACATCACCTAAATTGACACCACTTTTAATTTCTATATAATTTTCATCCTGTATTCCAGTTAATACATCAACCCGCGAAACCGTATCACCTCGCATAATAAATAAAGCTTCCTTGAATTGATTCTCCTCTATTTTGGCTTTGTCTTCTTGTTTAGCGACATTTTGAGATTTATTTTCTGCATCTAATTTTTCTTGTTTTTTTCTTGCTTCTTCATTTGGATCATAGGCGATTACACATTGAATGGGTACGCTTAAAGCTTTTTCAACCCGATTGGTTTTAACTTCAACTGTTGCTGACATTCCGGGCCTGAAAGGTGCTTGATTTTTCAGTAAAATGTCCTGATAGGATGCTTTATCAATCCGAACTTTGACGATAAACTTAGTTACCTGATCTGTCGATAAGTTATTACCAGCTATCGAACTGATATTCGCTGCGCTATTTGCAACTTCTGTGACATTTCCTTTAAATTTTTTATTCTGATATGCATCGACTTCAATATCTGCTTCATCTCCAGTTTTTACATTTACGATGTCATTTTCACTAACTTCTACTTGCACCTCCATAGCATGAAGATCCGCTATTCGCATTAATTCAGTGCCACTCATTTGCATCGTTCCAACAACGCGCTCTCCTTTTTCAACATTTAATTTAGAAACAATTCCTGTTGCAGGTGCTTTGATAATGGTACGACCCAAATTAGTTCTCTGTTCTTTCAATAAGGCTTCAGCATCCATCACCTGATATCCTGCTGACTCCGTATTTTTCATTGCTGTGCTAACACTGGTTTCAGAAGAACGATATGCAGCTTCAAGATTTTTTACAGAAATTTCAGAAGCTTCCAAATCTACTTGGGAAACAATTCCATCCTTATATAATTGCTGATTGCGCTGATACATTTTTTTTGCATTCTCATACTGCAATTTTGCCTGCGCCAATTGTTGTTTTGCATTCTCAATTGAATTTCCGGATGCCTTTGCTTGAGTGCGTGCTACATTGACACCTGCAGTAGTTCGTTCAACCGCTGAGGTATAAGCATCTGCATTTACTTTAGCTAAAATTTGACCTAGCTTCACACTATCTCCCTCCTTAACATAGAGTTCTACAATTTCTCCAGAAACATCTGAAGAAATTCTAATTTCTGTTTCCGGAAATATTTTACCACTTGCTGAAACAGTCTCTATAAGATCTCTGCTTTGGACCATTTCAATATTAACTTCCGCTCCTTTTGGTTTGCTTTTTGCCTTAAATATAGCAGCAATAACGAGTATTGGGATTAGTACAATTACCAACCACCACCACCACCTTAATTTTGATTTTTGACTCATATGAATATCGTAATTTTTGGTACCCGTTTTAGATTCAAGGCCAACTATTTTAAAATATGTTACAAATTAATTTTATATACTATACATTTTCTACATCTGCCATGGAACATAAATTTTTCAATGGACTGTTTCTACTTCCTTTAAACACCTGAATGAATGTTTCTATCATACAATGATCCTACAATCTATTTAGCATTATAAGCGAATCTGTTTTCCAGCATAATAATCCAATACTTTTTGTTTAAATACCAAATCATATTTTGAAATAATTAAAGCTGTTTCTGCATTTTGCATATTTGTTTGTGTTTGATTTAATTCAAATGTATTTGCTGCTCCGATATCAAATCTTTTTTGCGTTTTTTCATAAGATGATTTTGATGCATCATATGCCTTTTGTGAAGCTTCAAACTCTTTTCTCGCTGCACTTACATTAGCAATCGCCTGATAAATATTCTGATTTAAATTTTCTTCCTCAATTTGAACCCTCAGTTCATTTTGTTTAGTTGTTAATTTGGCTCGTTGAACATTTGCCTTTGTAGCATAGTTTTTATAAATGGGTATGTTGATCGTAAGTCCGGCGCCATATCCTAAAAACTGATCAAATTGCGTTGCAAAGGGTACTACTTCTGTAGATTTTACAAGCAGGTATTCTTGTTCAAATTTGGCTGGGTTTCCGTCAATAAAAACGCCTGGAACTAATACTTTTGAAAGTGCATATTCCGCAGGTCTGATAGCGGCATTTGAAAATCTCGAACCGATACTTCCACTTAAATAGATAGAAGGAAAATAAATGGCTCTTGCTAATTTCTCACCTACTATTGCAGATTTCAATCGAATTTTTGAAGCGATTAATCCAGGAAGCGTTTTACTTGCATTCTCGTATAAAGTTTCATAAGTATAGCTATTCAATTGAATCGAATTTAATTGCTCCTGTGTAAGTTTTTCTAATGAAATGATTCCTGCCGGATCTAATCGCATTGCTTGTTTTAAGCTAAGCCATGCAAGGTTTAATGAATTTTCTGCAACGACAAAAGATTGTTCAGCTCTTGCCAATTGAGATTTAATTTCAATTGCATCCGCTTCTGGCTTCATACCATTCCGGATCAATTTTTGAATTTGAACTAATTGCAATTTTACACTTTCAACAGTTTTAGATGCAATGTCTAATCGCTCTTGTGACAACAACACATTCAGATAGTACGTAGCAATTGCTAAACCCAGATCATTTTGAGCTTGTTGGAGTTCCTTTTCACTTGCTTGATAATCTAATTTAGTTTGTTTTATTGAATTTCGGACGAATCCAGCTTGGAACAACACAACTCCTGATGACAGGGAGTAGTTGGTATATACTATATTTTCCGTGGTGAAACTATTCGTAGTTGGATCAATACCTCTACCAAAATTAATACCTCCACCTAAACTTCCACCAAGATCGGGAAGTCTTTTATGTTTGCTTTCTACAACATTGATTGCTGCCAGGTCAACTGTCAACTTGGTTTGTTGAAGGCTCACATTGTTTTTTATGGCATGATCAATACAACTGGCCAAACTCCATTGCTCCTGAGCATGTAAAACGGAACAGAATAATAGGATCCATAAATTCTCACGAAATACATTCATAATAATTAAAAATGATTACAATATTACGGTTTCAGTAAATACGGTTTTAAAGGAATCGAGAAATTAACTAAAAATTCAGACGAAAACTGTAGTTTAACAGATAGAAATGAATCTATTGGTTAGAATTAAAGGTTCCGACAAATAAAAGTTGATCATACCGGCTACCAAATGGTCTAAAATAAATAAGCACATTATAATCGTTTTCCGTTTCATACCAATCCCCTTCCAGTGGACTTGTATCGGGTATTTGATTTTGATCTTTGATTGCATACATAAAATTATAATAGCCCATTTTAACTAAGACACTCGCAAAGTATGCCTTTCGGGTAGGATCATAATCCATTAGAAAGTCAGGTTTTAGTTGCCAATCTGTAATTCCTCCATAAATATAAACGGCTTCCTCAAGAGGTTCCTTTTTGTTTAAAACAAAATGTGCTAAAATATATTCAGATTCGAGCGCTGCATTTGCCTCCTCTCGATTTAAACTAATAAAACGTCCATTTATATCCGAATCCGTTAGATATGATTTGTAGAGTCGGCTTTCATCTGGTAATAACCAACAATGGTAGTAATCACTTTTTTCATCCCAATATAGAATATCCTGTGTAGTGGAACGAAGCGTTCGAATATCCTTATGTCTGAATTCTTTTATGCCTTTATACAAAATATCATCCGTTTTATTGAAATAAAATAAATTTCCAATATTGCTGTTTGGAATATTTCTAAAAACCTTTGAGTTTGGATCTCCATTTTGAAAAATATAAACCGCTAATTCTTTACTGTTATTTTGAATGTTTAAAGTATTTGTGTTAATAGCCAATTCCAGCGCTTGATGGCTTCTATATTTTGATGCATCCGCTGGATCTTTAAATTTTACACTCACGAGAATTTTATTATCAGAAAGGTAAAAGCGCCTGGTAAATAAAACATTTTTAAACCGATCTGAAATACAAATTAAATAATTTCCACTTAAATTAAAGAGTTCTGATTGCAGTGTAAGTTGATAATGGATATAAGGAATCCGTGTTTTTCTGGAGGAAGCAAACTGCATAATTTGTTCTTCTTGAAAACCTTTTAAAAATTCTTCAGGTCTTAATTCATCAGGATTCCAATTTTGATCAAAATGAAAAATGGAATAATACAATTCTCTTGGACTCCCTTCTAGCAAATCAAATTCAAGTTGCAAATAATCTGTTTGTGAAAAGCTTAAAACCGGGAGGGTTTCTTCAGGTGAATTTTTATAAAATAAAACGGTTTTTACTGCCGGTTCATATACTGTATCTATTGCGGGTAAATCAAATATATTATCCTGTGCTGAAATGTTTGATGGATTCAAAATCAAAACAGAAAACAAAAACAATAAAGCAACAGAAATGCCCCGACGAATACTCATATTTTCACGATTCATATTCAGGTATTAATCAGCAACATCCTCCACCATCATAATGATTGGTAGATTCAGAAACGAAGATATGTGGATTTGATAATGTTTGCAATGCCATGGCCGTTTTATCACAAACGGATAAAGCTTGATTTTTATTTAAAATATGCCCTTTCTGATCATCAAAAAAATCTTCATTTCCAAAATAAATTGCAGACCTTCCAGTAAATATACAAGGCCCATCCGCTGGCATAGGATCTTTAATGGCACACAATTCAATACTGTAAATAATGATGTTCTCTTTTAATTCGGGATATTGAAGTGTGCTTAGGATGCGATAAAGTCGTTTAGCTCTTATCTCAATGGTGCCAAATCCTACATCCGTAATCATTTTAATATAATCTTTTAAACTTAAAGAGCCACTTAAACAAATGGCTCTTAGGTATTCATTATTTCTAAGAAATTCCGGAATTTCGGTATCAGAAATTGGATCCGAAAGCACTAACTTACCATGCGGTTTTAGAACGCGATACATTTCTTTAAGCGCTTTATTTAAATCTTCCCTATCAAAAATATTAAACAAGCAATTTTGAGCGGCAATATCAATGGATTCATTTGGAACCGGGAGGTCCATAGCATCGCCTTTTTTTATGTCAATAAATTCAGGTTTGAACCAGGCATTCAAACGAGCCGCTTCTTGCAAATTTTCTTTACAGGCGACGATCATTTCATCGACAACATCAAGTCCTATAACTGCAGATTCTTTTCTGCTAAAATAGGCAAACTGAAGGAGTTCCATTCCACCTCCAATCCCTACATATAATATTGAAGGATTGTGAACTAAGTCCCGGGGAGAAACGGTTGAACCGCAACCATAATTCATTTCAAGCATTTTTTGGGGGATTTCCAGCTCCGGAAACCTCCAAATAGGCGTAGTGGTACAGCATAAACCTACTTCAGGGTCCAAAGCAGCCTCTTTATAAACGTTTTTAGTGGTTTCTATATAAGATTTCATGTGTAGCAATTTAAGGATTTAAGAAATGGAATAATAATAGACGATACTCAATTATAGCGCTCTTTTGTCAATTTTGAATACAAGCCATTAAAACAAATAATCTTGGTACATGTTTAATCAAAATGAACGTGCTATAAAAAACACCTAGGATCAAGTTTGCAGTATCCTGGTAGCACCAAAACTTTAAATTTTATATTTTTTCGCTAAGTCAACAGAACAAAATCTTGCATTTTAGCGTTGTTAAAGCTGAAAATCAATTAAATATCAAGTTTATGTACCCACCAGAATTAGTTGCTCCAATGACCCGTGAATTAGAAAATCTTGGGTTTCAATCTTTAGCAGATGCTTCAGCGGTTGATCAGGCATTAAAAGATCAAAAAGGCACAACGCTTTTAGTTGTAAATTCAGTTTGCGGATGTGCTGCTGCATATGCCAGGCCAGGTGTAAAAATTGCATTGGAACAGGGCAGTAAACCAAATCATCTTGTCACTGTTTTTGCTGGCGTAGATAGAGAAGCTGTAGCTAAAGCCAGAGAATTTTTAATTCCATACCCGCCTTCATCACCAGCAATTGCTTTATTCAAAGATGGACGCTTAGTACATATGTTAGAAAGACATCATATAGAAGGTCGTTCTGCACAAATGATTGCTGATAATTTAGCATCTGCATTTTCAACTTATTGCAATGAAAATTAAAATGAGATATTCCTATTTACTTTTTGTCTTTTTTGCTTTTTTTTATTCCGTGAATGCCTTTGCTTTTCCTGCTGACACCTCGGTAAAAGTAAAAATTAAATATTCAAAAAAAGAACTTAAAAAAGAACTCAAAGATATTAAAACTGTCGATGCGCAATTTAAAGACTGGAATCGTGCAGTGAAACAAAAAAATCCCGATTATTTAAATATCGTTTTTAAAAAGACAATTAAGTTACTTGAAAAAGAACATGCTGAATTAAACAATCGGATTTCTGAAAGAAGTAAAAAATTGTTGCCTCCTGCTTCTACTAATCCTTCAACAAATCCTGCCGCTGGTGAGGATAAACCAAAAGTATATAATGCAGAATTAAAAGATCAGGTGGTTCGCGTAAGTAAGGAAGAAATATTACAGAAAAAGGCTGAATCAGAAACGCTCAGCAATTATATTAATGTGATACGCAATGAGAAAATTATACTGAATAAATTAGCGAGTATCAAAGAATTTGACGCAGAAACAAAACCGGAAAACTATGTTTCTGTATCCAACGAATTTGCAGCCTTTAAAATTGAAATGCTGGCTGAGATCGCACTCCTGAAAAAAGAGACCGGAAAGAAATGAAGCATTACCAGAAGTTATTCCTTTGGAAATTCAGATCAGCTGAATAATCTCTGGATATAAGAAGTCTCCTATCCGATTCCTCCATCAACATTTGTATTTATATAGCATCCTGTCTAAGGTAAGGATTCTATTTAAGAATAATGGTACCGCAATATTGACATTCCACAATTCCAGGCAATGGACATTCAGGATCGATACAAATTCTAGTTGAATGCTCAAGATTATTACGTATTCATTTCATGCATCCGAAGAAAAGCTGAATTTTCAGAAATACAGATATTCCAGTTACCACAAAGGCATTTCCAGGTTTCATATGCTATTCGGGGATGCCAGCATAAGCTAATACCGCTTTATAAATTTAAAAGAGTTTGAAAAGAAGTTTCTGAATTATTAATTTTCAAATTAAACTTAATCATAATATGTTTTTATCTTTACACTTTATCAGAAAATAGGAACACATGGCTCAGGCTCATAATTATACAGAAGAAAATATCCGTTCCCTCGACTGGAAAGAACATATTCGACTTCGGCCTGGTATGTATATTGGCAAATTAGGAGATGGCACTTCCATTGATGATGGAATCTATATTCTTTTAAAAGAAGTAATCGATAATTGTATTGATGAATATGTCATGGGTTATGGCAGGGAAGTAGATATTGATATAAAAGATGGGATTGTAACGGTCCGTGATTATGGCCGTGGAATCCCATTAGGAAAAGTGATTGAATGTGTTTCTCAAATTAATACAGGAGGCAAGTATGACAGTAAAGCATTTAAAAAATCGGTGGGATTAAATGGCGTTGGTACCAAAGCTGTAAATGCACTTTCTTATTATTTTAAAGTACAGGCAATCCGGGATGGGAAAACCAAAATTGCTGAATTTGAAAGAGGCACCCTCATTAAAGATTACAATTTAAAAAACACAGATGAGGTAAATGGTACTATCATTTCTTTCAGACCCGATGATAAAATCTTTCAAAAACATCGTTTCGTTCAAGAATTTGTAGAGAGTCGCATTTGGAATTATGCTTATTTGAATGCCGGATTAAGGATACATTACAATGGCAAAACTTATGTTTCCAAACATGGCCTTAAGGATATGTTGGAACGACGCACCGATGGAGAAACTTTGAATTATCCAATTATACATATAAAAGGTGAAGATATTGAATGTGTCTTTACCCATGGTGCACAATATGGCGAACAATATTACAGTTTTGTAAACGGACAATACACGTCTCAAGGAGGCACGCATTTAAATTATTTTCGCGAGGCCATTGTAAAAACCATTCGTGATTTTTATAAAAAAGACTTCGACTCAAAAGATATTCATGCAGGTGCTATCGGAGCCCTTTCTGTAAGAATTGAAGAACCTGTATTTGAATCTCAAACAAAAACCAAATTAGGTTCTACTACCATTGCACCGGAAGGATCCTCTTTACGAACCTTTATATCAGATTTTATTTGTAAGGAATTTGATCTTTATTTACATCAAAATCCTGAAGCTGCAAAAGAATTACTCAGTAAGATATTACAATCTGAAAGAGAGCGAAAAGAAATCGCCGGAATAAAAAAACTTGCAAACCAACGCGCCAAAAAAGCCAATCTTCACAATAAAAAATTAAGAGATTGCAAATATCATTTGACAGATACTAAAGTAAAACCAGAAATATTAGAAAGAACTACTTTGTTTATCACGGAAGGTGATTCTGCAAGTGGATCGATTACGAAATCAAGGAATCCAGAATTGCAAGCTGTTTTTAGCCTTCGTGGAAAGCCACTAAATTGTTTTGGTATGTCCAAAAAAGTGGTTTATGAAAATGAAGAATTAAATTTACTTCAACATGCATTAGACATTGAAGATGGAATTGCAAATTTGAGATATTCTAAAGTTGTAATTGCTACCGATGCAGATGTAGATGGGATGCATATCCGTTTATTGCTGCTTACTTTTTTTTTACAGTTCTTTCCAGAATTAGTACGAGGAGGTCATTTGTTTATTTTGGATACACCCCTATTCAGGGTACGTGATAAAAAGCAAACGTTTTATTGTTATTCTGAAAAAGAGAAACAACAAGCTATAAATACATTGCGCGGCAAAGCAGAAATTACACGGTTCAAAGGATTAGGTGAAATTAGTCCGGATGAATTTGCTGCTTTTATCGGAGAAGATATTCGCTTGGAACCTGTGATTATAAATGAAGATTCTCATATTGAAAAAATACTTGAATATTATATGGGAAAAAACACAGGAGATCGTCAGGAATTTATAATTGAAAATTTACGAACAGATTTGGATCAGCTCGTCCCCAAAGAACTTGAAATTCTTGAAGAAGACTTAAATTGATTTTATATGGTTTATAAAATAAAGCCGTCTAGAATCCATAGTATTCGCTTTAATATTTTAAAAACTTCAATTGGTTTTCATGTACTTCCCATTCTTTAAGTTTCATTCCTTTTATATCCATGAATTCAACTTTAAGTTTTCTTTCTTTCGGCTTCCCATGAACACTCACTTTTGTATAATTATTCTGATCTATCAACAGGTCTACCAATAAATCCGGATTTGATTTTTCATAATCATTCAACTTATAAATACCAGAGGTTAATGAGGAGGACGTAATATCATAGGTAGTATAGGAATCTGAAAGCTTCCGGGATGTTATTTCACTATGGTGCCGATCTCCTGTAAAAAACAGGACCCCAGAAATTTTTTCTTCTATAATAAAGTCTATTAATTCTTGAAACTCGTTTATATAATGAACCATACAATCATATTTATTGTACTGATTTAATATTGGACTTCCATTTGCTATTAATTTAAAAGTTGCCCGGCTATTCAATAATTGATTTTTGAGCCAGTTCATTTGTTCAAGACCCCACATTACTTTGTTAGGATTGGGATTCGCCTTTAGGCTATCGTTCATATCATCAGAAGATCTAAAACTTCTTCCGTCCATCATGAAAAAATCTACGTCGCTATAGCTCATTTTGGTGTAAACACCCTTTTGCAATTGTGTTTTTGCAGGATTTGACCAATAGTTTGTAAATATTTGTTTTGCTTCATTTTTAAAAATATAAGCGACACCTTCATTATTAGGTCCATAATCATGATCATCCCAAATTGCATAATGACTCATTGCTTTTAGAAAGGGCTGAAGAGTAGGGAAGCTTCGGTCTTTTGAAGCGCGATACCAAAGACCCCATTCGCTATCAAAATCAACCTCACGGTAATACCAATTATCCCCTAACCAAAGCATCATTGCAGCATTTTCCTTTGCCATCGATAAAAAAATATTAGAATCTCCTCCATAAGCTCTTCCGGGCCGATCAAAAATCGAATCGTTGAAATATGCACAACTACCTGCTAAAAAGCTGAAATCCGGAGCATCTTCTCTCCATTTCCAAAGTTTTTGAGTGGTGAATGTACCGGCGGCATGATTGGGTCTAAATTTTCCATCTACCACAATTTGATATTCATAACTTGTACCAGGCTCTAATTCAGTAAGGAAAAATTCTCTTATTTTAAAATTAAACCGATCAAAATTGCTTGGTATTAAATGGAAGACTTTTCTGCGATCACCCAATTTCCAATACTCTAATTTGATTTGAGATGCTGCATTCAATTCACACCATATATAAGCGGTTCTCAACTCAATGGCACCCAGCATCGGCCCACTTTTTAACTGTCCAAATACGATGGCTCCAAATAACAACAAAACCAAACTTGCATGCAACTTTTTTAACATCTTTCAATCTTTATTCAAAGGTAGCTCCTAATTTAGAATGGAAAATCGGATTTGGAAGATTTAATAATTAAATTATAAATAGGTATTCATTTATCTTCGCTTATCGTTAAACAATAGTGAAATTAACTAATCGTCAAAATCTGAATAGTCTGGTACGAATCTTATGGATCTTTTACGCTCTGTGTATAGTGTCTTTGGTAAATGCACAGGAAAAAACAATGATTCAATTCTCCGGTTTTGTATACTCAGAATCCAAAGGAATAAAAACACCTGTCCCTTATGCCGGTATCCGCATTTTAAGAACACATCGCGGTAGTTTTTCAGATGAAAATGGTTTTTTCTCCATGGCTAGCCAAACCGGGGATACGGTTCTTATCAATGCACTTGGATACAAATTAAAGTACCATGCAATACCTATTCAGCTGCCTTCTGAAAATTATTTTATCGAACTTACTTTACAGCAAGACACCTTTACACTGGAGCGTGCTATCGTCTACCCCATACCCTCTAAAGAACATTTCAAACAGGAGTTTTTACAAATGGACGTTCGCAATAAAATGAATGAAATTGCTAATGAAAATCTGGCAGCAGATGTGTTGGCTAGAATTGCTCCTGGTGTGCCTTCCGATGGCCGATCAGCGGTAAGCTTGTATTTTGCTCAAGAAGCGCAAAAAGCCTATTATGATGGACAAATTAAACCGCAATTGATATTTAGTCCTATCGCCTGGATTGAATTTTTTAAAGCTTTAAAAAGAGGTGACTTTAAAAAGAAGAAAAAGAAAGAGCCAGAGAAAAAATAAGCTACGCTATTTGTAACAACAATCTTTTTTTGCAATTTAACAGCGCAATCTATATTGGTCGTTGAAAATGTAAATCCCATGCTCCCAATTTAATTAAACTATTTTTCAAAAAAAAATCGGATTTGCACTTATTTAAAATAAAAAATAGCAAACCTTTATGATTCCCGTAAATGGATAGTTCTAAATAAAATTTTCAAATTATTGTTTTAACAGTTTTAATATATGCGTTGTATTCGTTCCATCCTGAACTAGGACAAAATACAAACCATTTTGCAAGTTGGATATATTCATGATTGCATTCTGATTTTTCATCACGATACTACCCAATTGATTTATAATTTTAATATTTTGTATTTCTGAATGAACCTCTGATATCAGTTCAACAAAATTTCTTGCCGGATTTGGATTTAGTTTAAAATGAGATTGTAATACCACATCTGTATTCTGTACGATCCCGCAATTTGGTAAATTATAAGTTGGCTTTGCTGTAATTTTAAATGATCCTGTACCATCTGGACAGCGCTCCATAGCCTTGTCTGTTGGAATTGCCCCAAACGTTAAACTATCCAAAACCAGCCCATCTTGTCTAGAAAGTATTAAAGTTTCTCCGGATGCAGAAAGCTTAAAATTAGCATGAAGTTCTGTGGGTGTCTTACTATCTTCATCCAACCAAAGCATCATTCTATTTTTAGATGCTAAGGTAATACCCGCTGGAAATTCATACTTTTGAATATTATGAATATCATCTGTTAAATTCAGTCCGCTTAAATCCAAGGTTCTGTTGCTGTTATTATAGATTTCCAACCAATCTTCATATTTATCATCGCTTGGATCTTTCACAGTCGACTGATTAGAACTCATAAATTCATTCAATACCAATTCGCCAGCTTGAATATCTGCAATCAAATCACTTGCTTCAATCACATGATATTCAAATTCTGCGCGGCGTGGTGAAAACAAACCGGCATTATTATTTTCTGCATATATATAAAATTGAGTTTTCCGGGTGTCGGCAATAATATAGGCACCAAAGATTCCATCACCTGCTAAATTATCATGATGATTTCCATCATCAAATAAAATTCTTTTCTCAAATATTGCATATTTATTCTTACGATATCCGACAAATGCAGAATTACTATTTGAAATTGAAACTTGAACCCAAACACTATCGTTAACACTGGGCTTTTCCGGAAATAAAACATAATTACCGATATTCGGCGAAACTGCTTTATATTCATTGGTTGTATTAAAAAACGCTAAACGTGCTTTCATTAAAGTTACTATACCTGGTGTAGAACCTCCACCGCCACCAGAAATAGCTGCTGTTAAAGAGGTTTGAAAAGCAGCATAAGTTGTTAAACTATTAAGATCATTTTTAACTAAAGTATCCACGATTTTTTGCATCTCCTTTGCATCTGTTTCATATTGATTATTCACAAAATTTTCTTCCGCTATTGTTTTTAAATGTGCGAGATACATTCTCTTATAAGTGGCATTATTCAATAAACTTGAAATAAGTGGTCTGTCTAAATTTGTGGACTGATATAAGATTGGAATTTTATCTAATGTGGCACCTCCAGAAATCCCAGGAAAAGCACCAAAAGACATATTTAAATCCCAAACAATAGGTAAGAATCTACCATAATTATCTTCATATAAATAATAATTTTGTGAAAACGAACCCGTGTAACTATCATAATTATCCAATACATTATTATAAGCATGCATCCAAAGACTCCGATCCACATCCACCATCTTTGGAATTGCATCTGGCTTTGTTCTCAAGCTGTCTATAAGCGCAATCAATTTCCACCATCCATAGGTATTTTCCATACCATAATAAGTATAATACTTCGTACTATCATAACTTATAAATTTAAGATTGCTAGTAGAATTTGTGCCCGGACGATCTGGATTTCCTTTTACAAAAACATGATCTGATGAACCAAAATGATCACTGCAGAATTTCTTATTTACAGATTCAACATTCGTATACAATCCTATCTTGCTTCCATTAATATAAACGATTGCATTATTCGCGCGCGAGCAATCCATATAATTTGATAAAATTTTATAAGATAAAACTTCTCTGACTGCAGATGGATCGGCAAAATTATTTCCAAGTTTTATACTTGTAATTTTATTATAGTCCTGGTTTTTGACAAAATCCAATTTAATATGCAATGGATTTTTAACATTTGAAGCACGATATGAACTATTCCCTTTATATTTTACGCCGACACTATCAAATCGGACACCATTCACAGTGCAATAGGCTGCAATGATATAATTTTCTTTCCCAGCTTTCGCAGTATCCAATCGATAATCCCAGTCATTATATCCGAATACAATTTTAATTTCCTGAACTTTATCTATTTTATAAAAATCATCCTGGGCTATTACATTTAAAGAAAGGATTAGAAACAGGAACCTAAAGATTGCTTTTTGCATAATCAAAAAATATTAAGGATGCGGTTAAAAAATGCTCTAAAAATGAAATCAGACTGAAATAAAGGTATTCTAAATACATATTGACAACAACAAATATAATTCACTATACGAAATCTGAGATGAATAGTTAACTCATGATTAAATTATTGTAAAGCTTTTTTAAGCAAATTTTGAAATCTAGGATGAATTCAATTTGCAGTTAAATCAGCCATTTCATTCCTCTGGGCATCACACTTTATCTGGATCGAAAGATACTTCAAATAATCTTAGTCAAGCAATTGAAAAATAGGCATTTACATCTTAAATACTTATTTGAAGTAAATGTCCATTATTTGTTATTTTTGCAATCATCATCGTTTTGAATGAAAGTCACTGACCACCTCCAACAGACCCAGGGGAAAACCCTCATATCCTTTGAAGTATTACCCCCATTAAAAGGTGGGAGTATCAATGCTATTTTTCAAAGTTTGGATCCATTAATGGAATTTAAACCACCATTTGTGGATGTAACCTATCACAGAGAGGAGTTTTTATATAATATACAGCCAAGTGGATATTACCAGAAAATAGCAATCCGTAAGCGGCCAGGTACCGTTGGAATTTGTTCTGCGATTATGCATCATTACGGAGTCGAAGCGGTTCCTCATTTAATTTGCGGAGGTTTTACCAAGGAAGACACTGAAAATGCTTTAATCGAACTTCATTTTCTAAATATAAAAAATGTATTGGCTTTGCGCGGAGATGCCCGAAAATTTGATGAAAAATTCATTGCTGAACCAGGAGGTAATGAATATGCATTAGACCTTGTGCAACAAATCGGCAGAATGAATCAAGGAGTGTACTTAGACCCTTCGATAGAAAATGGTAGCCGGACAGATTTTTGTGTGGGAATGGCTGGATATCCTGAAAAGCATTTTGAAGCGCCCAATATGAAATCCGATTTAAAGTTTACGCGCAAAAAGATGGAAGCTGGTGCTGATTACATCGTCACACAAATGTTTTTTGATAATAATAAGTATTTTGAATATGTCCATCAATGCAGAAAAGAAGGAATTCATGTGCCTATAATTCCTGGTATTAAGCCCCTGACAAAAAGATATCAGTTAGCTTCCATACCAAGACATTTTTACATCAATATACCAGAAGAACTAGTAAAAGAAATTCAAAAAGCGCAAACTGATTTGGCGGTAAAAGAAATAGGTATTGAATGGTGTATTGCTCAATGTCGGGAACTTGTAAAGCAAGGTGTACCTTGTCTTCATTTTTATACTATGGGGGATAGTCATTCCATTCGAAAGATTGTTGAAAAAGTGCTTTAAAAAATGAATCTAAATAAATTGAATAAACCGCTCATCATAGATCCACAATTAAAATCCTGGATCCAATATTCAGCTGATTGTGATTTTCCAATCCAAAATCTTCCATTAGGAATTTTCACTTATAAAGATGGATTAAAAAAAGTTTGTTCGATTATTGGCAATCAGGTGATTGATTTATTTGGTATGTATTCAGATGGTTTTATTTATTGTCAGGATTTAGAAATATCTGATTTGAGAGCAGAATATTTGAATACCTTATTGGCAAGAGGTAAGTCTACAATTAGAGAAATTCGCAAAGATCTTGCAAACGTATTTTCTGAAAGTAATCATAGTATTGATCGTACCAATATCCAAAATCATTTATACCCTTTGGAAAATGTCCAACTTCATTTGCCTGTTAAGGCCGGTGATTATACGGATTTTTATAGTAGCCGGGAACATGCGACGAATGTTGGCATCATGTTTCGCGATCCAGCAAATGCGCTACTTCCAAATTGGTTGCATTTGCCTGTTGGATATCATGGTCGCGCTTCGTCTATCGTAGTTTCTGGAACAGATATCAAACGACCGCATGGACAAATGCAATTAAAGGAAGGGGAAGCACCCATTTTTGGACTTACAAAGCAATTGGATATAGAACTTGAAATGGCTTTTGTAATTGGAAAAGAAAATAAATTGGGGCATCCAATTCCAATTGAAAATGCGGAAGATCATATTCAAGGATTGCTTATTTTTAATGATTGGTCTGCCCGTGATATTCAAAAATGGGAATATGTTCCACTGGGACCTTTTTTAGGCAAAAATTTTGCATCCAGTGTTTCTGCATGGCTTGTTGATATGGATGCATTAGAACCTTTTAGAATTAAAGGACCTGAGCCTATAGTACCCCTATTGGATTATTTAAAAATCGAAAAAGCAGCTAATTTTAATATAGAACTTGAAGTTTATTTAATTACATCAGATGGCCTTGAAAATTTGATTTGCAAATCCAATACGAAGTATTTGTATTGGAGTATTTCTCAACAGTTGGCACACCATACGAGTAATGGTTGCAATATGCAAATTGGGGATATTTGTGCATCTGGCACGATTTCCGGTCCGACTCCAGATTCTTTTGGATCTATGTTGGAACTTGCCTGGAAAGGCACAAAACCTCTATTGATGAAAGACGGCACTACCCGTAGTTTTTTACAGGATGGAGATACCGTGCTCATTAAGGGATTTGCACAACATGATCAATATCGCATTGGCTTTGGAGAAGTTTCAGGACGGATAGTAGCCTAACTTTGTAATTCCTGCATTTTGTTTTTATTTAAATACTCACTATATTTGATTGGCGATCAAGTCGCACCGAAATTTATGAATAATTTTAAATCTTCCTTTCAAAATCTGGGCTATGAAAATTAAAATAATCTCTGCAATGCTTATTTACTTTTGTATAAGTTCATTTACTTGTAAAAAAGAAGAAAGTCCATTATGTGCTCATTTCTATATTGAATTAACACATGATACCCAGGACAATCTATTAACTGTCCAAACCTTTAATGGCTTGGGACCATTTAAAATTGTTTGGTCTACGGGGTCCGGTGGTAATTCAATTGATGTCATTAAACCCGGCAAATACAGCGTCACCGTTACAGATGGAAATGGATGTGTTAGATCAAAATTTGCTACTGTAAATTAGCTTTATATTGGGGATTAAAACTTTCCTGTTATTAAATCCTAACAGAACCCAATTCCTGTAAATAATTTTACTTGGGATATTTTATATTGAACAAAAATGCATTCATTTTGCATACAATAAACTTTTCTTTCGCTGTTTCAGAAGAACAACCAGTGGCCTTTTATATGACCTCTTGAATTAAATTCTATAGTTGGAGCCGGAATTTTAATTATATTTAAAATTCCAAGAGCTGTATTTAGCCAATTGTATTTTGTGCGAATCTTTTTTAAGTCCAGGTCTAAAGAAAGATAATATTGATGAACCCGAGAGATCGAATGTAATTGAAATCGTTCGCCATTTGTTATCCATTCATTTTTAAAACCTCCGTATAATCCATCGGAACCATAACCAATAGCCAAATTTAAAAATAGCGGCCATTTCGAAGTTAATTTTGGATACAATAAACGAGGATTAAAGGAAAGCCAAAATGTTTGTGCGTTATAATCTTTTAAAAATTGACTAAAATAATTTTCACCATAAAGATCTTTTACACGATCCTTAATTGAAATTTGAGTACCCAAATCACCTATAATTTGTTGTGTTGGATAAGATTTTGGAAATGCGGATATTTTAAGTTTTAATTTTTGATCATGCCATAGCAATTGTTGTCCTGCAAACATACCAGAACCTAATAAATTAAAGCTCATATCTGCCCAGCTAAAGCCGTAATCGGGACTTAGTCCATCCATAAATTCGAGGGTGGATTGGAAAAGAAAAGAAATTGTACCGGCCCAAACCAGCGCATTTTTTTCTGAATATCCACACCACCTTGCGCCATCAAAACTATTGGATGCTTGAATATAACTATTATAACTATGCGCTACTTTATCGAGATGATTCCATTCACCAAAATCATTAAAAAAATGGAATGTTGTTAATTTAGATTTTTTATACCACGCATTATAGAGTCCAAATGAAAAACCAGTATACGTTGCTGCACCAAAGCTGCCAGCTAACCAAGCGCGTTTTGAATTAAAGGAATCCGCTGGTGTTAAAAAGGATTGAACCTTGGATTGCAAATATGCCGTAGCAGAAAGACTAAATGAAACAACAAGACTTAATAAAATTTTATTAAATCTTTGCTGTAAAATCATTTAAAATAATTCGTTCGGTGAAATCCTTCCACAAAAAAATCTATTTGATTAATATCTATAATACTCAGGTTTATAAGGACCTTCTTTTTGTACCCCAATATAATCTGCTTGTTTTGTATTTAGCTCTTCAAGTTCAACGCCAATTTTAGCTAAGTGAAGTCTGGCTACTTTCTCATCCAGACTTTTTGGTAAAGTGTAAACCTTATTTTCATATCGCTCTGCATGATGCCACAATTCCAATTGAGCTAAACATTGGTTGGTAAATGAATTGCTCATAACAAAAGATGGGTGACCGGTTGCACAACCTAAATTTACGAGTCTACCTTCTGCTAAGAGCAGAATATCCTTATCGTCAATTGTGTATTTATCTACCTGCGGTTTAATTTCTATTTTTTGTTGACCATAATTTTTATTTAACCAGGCAACATCTATTTCATTATCAAAATGGCCAATATTGCAAACGATTGCTTTATCTTTCATTTTACGGAAATGTTTTTCTGTTAGAATATCACAATTTCCTGTTGCAGTCACAATGATATTTGCCAATTTAACAGCATCTTCCATTTTCATCACCTGGAAACCGTCCATTGCAGCTTGTAAGGCGCAAATTGGATCAATTTCTGTAATAATTACTCTGCAACCAGCACCCCGCAAGGAAGCTGCTGAACCTTTACCAACATCCCCATATCCAGCTACCACGGCAACTTTTCCAGCCATCATAATATCCGTAGCTCTACGAATTGCATCCACACAAGATTCTTTGCACCCGTATTTATTATCAAACTTTGATTTTGTAACAGAATCATTCACATTGATACATGGCAAAGGCAAACTTCCATTGCGCATTCTCTCATAGAGCCTAAGAACTCCTGTGGTCGTTTCTTCTGAAATACCTTTAATACCTGAAATTAACTCAGGATATTGATCTAAAACCATATTGGTCAAGTCCCCGCCATCATCTAAAATCATATTTAATGGCTGTCCGTCTTTAAATGCAAAAATTGTTTGCTCGATACACCAATTAAATTCTTCTTCATTCATTCCTTTCCAAGCGAATACAGGAATATTTTTAGCTGCTATTGCTGCGGCCGCGTGATCTTGCGTTGAAAATATATTACAAGATGACCAACTTACTTCAGCCCCTAATTCTATTAAGGTTTCTATTAAAACGGCTGTTTGAATTGTCATGTGAAGACAGCCTGCAATTCTAGCTCCTTGTAAAGGTTTCGTCTTGCCAAACTCTTCTCTTAATGACATTAATCCAGGCATTTCTGCTTCTGCCAATTCGATTTCTTTACGTCCCCAATCAGCCAAACTGATATCTTTCACTCTATACTTTAGATGCATTGCTACTTGCTCCATATTTTTAAAATTTTTTTGCAAAGGTATTTAAATAATTTATATAAAATAAGCTGTTGATTACAAGCTTCTTAACGAGATAATAAACGAAAAAAACAAAAAATAGTTTGCAGACTTACAAAGATTTTATTTTCATTACCAAACAGTTAGAATTCGAGTGCTTACCACAGTAAATTTTGAATGTATTTACATCTCCAAAGAGTAGCTCATCAAAGCATAAAAACAGGATTCAATAGCATTATTTAGTACTGGTAATTCGCGGGTTCATTAGTTTAAACCAAAAGGGCGGAATCAATGATATCAATAAACAAGCAGGGTAGCCATACGGCAATTGCGGACTCCTTTTCAAACTATCCAGATTTTGATATTTTACATCTGCTTTTTCATGATGATGAGCATGGCGAGTCAGTTCATACAAGAATATTCTTCCAAGCGTATGGTCGGAATTCCAGGAATGGCTATTATCTGGGATTTGGTATAATCCATTTATTTGCTTGTGGCGTACAAGGCCATAATGTTCAATATAATTAATAGTTTCCAAAAGAAGAATTCCTATGAATGCTGCGAGTATAACTGAAATTAAAGGGGTAATACCTGCAAAGTAGAGAACCAGGATTAAATACGTTGATTGAATTAAAATTTGAATAAATAACTTATTACTCCAATGAAAAAAATGAAATCCTTTACTTTTTAATCGTCTATTTTCGAGTTTGAAAGCATTTTTTAGAACGCCAAAAATACTTCGAATCCAAAATACATAAACGGTTTCGTTTTTACGAGCTGACGATGGATCATCTGGTGTAGAAACATATTTATGATGCCAATAATTATGTTCTTGTGTAAAATGCATGTAGAGTGCAGGCGTTAACAATAATTGTGCAATGAGTTGGTCGAACCAATGTTTGCGATGGCCTAATTCGTGTGCTACATTGATCCCGATAACGCCAATTAAAATACCCATATTTAATACTAAAAATATCCAGGTGCTAACATGGATTGACTGTGTAGTCAAAATATAAACGAAATAGCATAGTAGGGCATAAAGGATTGGAAGGTTTAGATAAAGCAGCACATCAAACAGCTTAGATTGCGCTCTGATGACTTTATCGTTTTCCTTAAAATTAAGATGTGCAACAGGCAGGAAGGATTCTAGAATTGGGATGCCTATAAATGCAAGATAAAAACTTCCAGGGGACATCCAGGATTGGAAATAGAAGCCTGCAAAGCCAAATATTGGTACCAACCATACGAGTAAATATTTGAGATCGGTGCGATGCATTGGAGGCAATTTGATAGTCAAATATAAGAAAAATGAAATAGTAGTTTGCAAAACTCTAATTTCTCAATTGAAACGATGAGCAAATTTGCATGTATAATTTTTGTTAGGAAAAGCGGCAGCGACCGGATTTTATCCTGCCTTTTTGCAGGACTCCCGGATTGGCGACTAGTTATTCTCTTATTTTTTAATTATGGGCGAAGGGTTATTACAGAAATGTAGTAGAAAGATTTCTCTATTTGAATTTTTGATATTGAAATTTTGCAAATAAAAAAAGCCCTGTCACTTACGTGCAGGGCTTTTAGAAAAAAAACGGCAGCGACCTACTCTCCCGGATTTGCGTCCAGTACCATCGGCGCAGAAGGGCTTAACTTCTCTGTTCGGAATGGGAAGAGGTGGAACCCCCTCGCTATAGCCACCTAATTCTTTTGAGTACAAGACTCGTATTTCTTTAGGAATACTAAAAGTGTATTTAGCATAGCAAAATTAATTGACCGTTGTCAATTGGCCTTAAAATGAATTAAGGTTTTTTAAAAAAAAAAGGTTGGATGAGAAAAAGAGCAGAAGATAAAAAAAAAGGAAGTTTAGGGGTAATTAGTACTACTCGGCTGAACATATTACTATGATTTCACCTATAGCCTATCAACGTAGTCGTCTTCTACGACCCCAGTAACACTCATCTTAAGGATAGCTTCGCGCTTAGATGCTTTCAGCGCTTATCTAGTCCGTACATAGCTACTCTGCGCTGCACCTGGCGGCACAACAGATACACTAGCGGTACGTCCGACTCGGTCCTCTCGTACTAGAGTCAGTTCCCTTCAATGTTACAACGCCCACCACAGATAGAGACCGAACTGTCTTGCGACGTTCTGAACCCAGTTCACGTGCCACTTTAATCGGCGAACAGCCGAACCCTTGGGACCTTCTCCAGCCCCAGGATGTGACGAACCGACATCGAGGTGCCAAACCTCCCCGTCGATATGAGCTCTTGGGGGAGATCAGCCTGTTATCCCCGGCGTACCTTTTATCCTTTGAGCGATGGCCCTTCCATGCGGAACCACCGGATCACTTTAGCCTACTTTCGTACCTGGTCGACCTGTCCGTCTCTCAGTCAAGCGCCCTTATACTAATACGCTCTTCGCATGATTACCGACCATGCTGAGGGCACCTTTGCAAGCCTCCGTTACTCTTTAGGAGGCGACCACCCCAGTCAAACTACCCACCACACACTGTCCCCTATGGGTATAGGGTTAGAACCTAAATATAAAAAGGGTGGTATTTCAAGGACGACTCCACGATCACTAGCGTGACCGCTTCAAAGTCTCCCACCTATCCTACACATTTTATATTCAAGCACAATGTGAAGTTGTAGTAAAGGTGCACGGGGTCTTTTCGTCCCGTGGCGGGTAACCGGCATCTTCACCGATACTTCAATTTCACCGAGCTCATGGCTGAGACAGTGCCCAGATCGTTACACCATTCGTGCAGGTCGGAACTTACCCGACAAGGAATTTCGCTACCTTAGGACCGTTATAGTTACGGCCGCCGTTTACTGGGGCTTCAGTCAGAACCTTTGCTTGCGCTGAGCTCCTTCCTTAACCTTCCAGCACCGGGCAGGTGTCAGACCCTATACGTCATCTTTCGATTTTGCAGAGTCCTGTGTTTTTGTTAAACAGTCGCCTGGGCCATTTCTCTGCGCCCCTGATTGCTCAGGGGGTCTCTTTTCCCGAAGTTACGAGACTAATTTGCCTAGTTCCTTAGCCATGACTCACTCGAGCGCCTGAGGATACTCTCCTCGAATACCTGTGTCGGTTTGCGGTACGGGCTGTACATATCTGAAGCTTAGAGGTTTTTCTTGGAAGTATGCTTGGAATCACTATCACATCACCCCGAAAGGATCAGTGTACTATCGTGTTTCAGTTCACCGGCGGATTTGCCTACCGGATCAACACCTACGCACTTCAACCAACTATTCCGTAAGTTGGCGGATTTTACGCTCCTTCGTCACCCCATCGCAATATGTATAGGTGCCGGAATATTAACCGGCTTTCCATCGGCTTCGCCTTTCAGCTATACCTTAGGACCCGACTAACCCTGATCTGATTAGCATAGATCGAGGAAACCTTATTCTTACGGCGATACTGTTTTTCGCAGTATTAATCGTTACTTATGCCTACATTTTCTTTTCCAGAAACTCCACCACATCTCACGATATAGCTTCACAGTCGCTGGAATGCTCCCCTACCAGTGGTACCTTACGGTATCAATCCATAGCTTCGGTAATACGTTTGATGCCCGATCATTTTCCGCGCAGAAACGCTCGACTAGTGAGCTGTTACGCACTCTTTAAATGAATGGCTGCTTCCAAGCCAACATCCTAGCTGTCATAGCATCTCCACTTCGTTTAATTCAACTTAACGTATATTTAGGGACCTTAGCTGATGGTCTGGGTTGTTCCCCTCTCGGCGATGGACCTTAGCACCCACCGCCTCACTGCTGGATATATGTCACGGCATTCGGAGTTCGTCAGGGGTTGGTAGGTGGTGAAACCCCCTAGCCCTATCGGTAGCTCTACCTCCGTGACACTCCACTCCAACGCTGCACCTAAATGCATTTCGGGGAGTACGAGCTATCTCCGAGTTTGATTAGCCTTTCACCCCTACCCACAAGTCATCCAAAGACTTTTCAACGTCAACTAGTTCGGTCCTCCAGGGCGAGATTATCGCCCCTTCAACCTGCTCATGGGTAGATCACACGGTTTCGCGTCTGCCCCCACTAGCTATTTGCCCTGTTAAGACTCGCTTTCGCTACGCCTCCGCTCCTGAGGAGCTTAAACTTGCTAGTGAGGAGCAACTCGTAGGCTCATTATGCAAAAGGCACGCAGTCATCCCCATATAGAGGACTCCTACCGCT